>JAVSMS010000001.1:0-2437500 GCA_032027085.1 Pseudorhodoplanes sp.
ATCCGTTCTTATGTGGCGGATGAGATTATGTGGCGGAGGCGACCAAAGGCCACGCGTGGACGGTCACGCCCGGTTTTCCCCGCCACATAATGTTCCATACCTCTGGCGCGGACGCGGGATCCCCCTGCGTCGCAACGCAAGAGGGGCACAATGCTCGAGTTCTATTTTTCGTATCGTGGAGTGCTCAGGCGCCTCCGTAGTGGGGCGCTCGGTGCCAAGATGGATCGCATCGCAGGGGACCTGCACTCGCAAGGATACAAGCCTGCGTCCGCCAAGCTCTATCTGAGCCGGATTGCCCGGTTCAGCCATTTTGCTGCCGCTCGCTGCGGTTCGGAGCCGATCAGTGTAGCCGTCGTCGATCGGTACCTGCGCGCGCTCAGCACCGGCTCTCCGCGTATTGCGGCAGTGACAGCGATTCAACACACGCGGCGAGTGGCGCCCGACCGTTTCGTGACGGCGGTGACCAGTGTCGTCGACGATCCAGATGCTGCGCTTTTGAGTTCCTTCTCGGGCTATCTGAGCAAGGTGCGTGGGCTTGAGCCAAAGTCGCTTGACGGCGCTCTGCTGGGCGCGCGGCGCTTTCTGCTATGGTTCCGCATTCGACACCCCGGCCAAGACCTCGGAACGTTGACGGCGCAGCATGTCCTCGCTGCCGTAGAGCACCGGCTATCGCTCTCCGCGGCCTCCGGCACGCGCACTGCGGCGACGTCTCACATCCGAACGTTTCTCCGCTTTCTGCATTGGGCAGATCATCACCAACGGGATCTTTCGCCTGTAGTTCCAAGAACGCCCCACTGGCGGTTGGCCCATTTGCCGCCGCGGCTATCCTGGACAGAAGTTCGCCGCGCCGTTGATGCGATCGGCACGGCAACACCGATCGACGTTCGCGATCGGGCCATCCTTCTGTTGCTCGCAACGACAGGCATTCGCAACGGAGAGCTGCGCGCTCTTCAGCTCCAGGATATAGACTGGCGAGCCGACGAAGTTTTCATCCGGCGCACGAAGGGCAAGCGCGATCGGGTCGCTCCGCTCATCGAGGAGACCGGCGCTGCGCTTGCCGACTACATCCTGCAGGCGAGACCGAAGGTCGATAGTGCTTATCTGTTCCTGACGTTCACCGCGCCCGTAAGGCCGCTCAAGTACGCGGCGCCAGTGTCGCGGATCGTGCGGAAGCGTTTGCGGTGCAGCGGGATCGATCTCGGTCACGCCGGTGGTGCCCATCTCCTGCGCCACAGTCTGGCAACTGAGCTTGTCGAGCAGCGAAGGCCGATCAACGAGATCGCCGATCTTCTTGGGCACCGAAGTATCAATACGACGGCGCTGTACGTAAAGGTTGCGACTTCACAGCTCGCTGACGTCGCGCTCCCTTTCCCGGAAGGTGCCGCATGACCGCCTTCGCCACATTTCTCAGCGAGAAGATCGACCGCTACATCGAGCTGCGCCGCTCCCTCGGCTACGCCTTCGACAAGCAAGCGGGGACGTTGTGGGCTTTCATTTGTCACGTCGAGCAATCTTGTCTCGATGGACCCGCCACCCGGAAGATGGCGCTGGATTTCGTCCTGTCGTTCCGCGGCGCCGCCAACAGTCGCGCCGTTCGTCACGGTGTGCTCCGCAGATTCTATGAGTACCTCGCCGTCTACGACGCACGAACCGAGGCCTTGGAGCGCAGAGCTTTCCATAGATCGAGGGCGATTCCGCCGCCGCGTATCGTGAACGAAGCCGAGCTCGCGTCACTCATCGAAGCGTGCAGGCTCCTTTCGCCAGGGCTGCCTCTCATTGGCCGTACGATGGCGACGTTGATCGGGCTACTTGCGAGTACCGGGCTGCGCTCGGGCGAAGCGGTCAGGTTGGATCGCGGCGATGTCGATCTGACTCGTGGGATCATTCTCATCCGCAAGACCAAGTTTCGTAAGGATCGGCTGGTTCCTGTTCACCCAACGACGCTGGCGGCTCTGCGCCGATACGACCGTGAGCGCGACGCCGCGTTCCCCCGGTCCGTGGACGCGGCCTTCTTTCTCAGCTCCCGAGGCTGTCGTCTCTCGGCGGCAGGCCTGCAATGCAATTTCGCAAAAGCCCGCATGGTCGCTGGTCTCGACGACGGTAAGCCGCTGCGACCGCACGATCTCCGGCATCGGTTCGCGGTGACTAGGCTCAGGCTCTGGCACCAGCAGCGTGCGGACGTCCAAGCGCTGTTGCCGCTGCTCGCCACATATCTCGGCCACGCCAGCTACAGCGACACGGCCTACTACCTGACCGGTTCATCAGATCTCCTCGCCGTCGCGGCCGAACGCGCCTTCGCCGACGGAGGCGAAGCATGAGCGAGCATCTCTGTCTGGCGCCACTTCTCGAGTCGTACTTCCGTCGACGGCTGGCCAAGCAGCGTAACGCCACGCCAGCAACCCTGGCCAGCTATCGCGACTCCTTGCGCATGCTGATCCTCTTTGCCGCCGCCCGCTTGCGCAAAGAGCCGGCGGCGCTGGCGCTCGAGGAGCTTGATCGGGACCTCGTTCTCGCCTTTCTCGACGATCTCGAGGAGAAGCGGAACAACTCCGTCGCAACGCGCAATACCCGACTTGCGGCTATTCGGTCCTTCTTCCATCACGTCGCTTCCGACGATCCCGCCGCCTTCGGCATCGCACAACGGGTCTTGGCAATCCCCGCCAAGAGCGCCCACATCGAGCTGACACACCACCTCACCAGCTCCGAGGTCGAGGCCATCGTCGCGGCCCCCAATCAGGCAACACACCGCGGTCGGCGCGATCGGATATTTCTGCTCTTCCTGGCGAGAACCGGCGCCCGCGTATCCGAAGCGATCGGCGTCAACGCGAGCGATCTTCACTTGCAGCGAGGGTGCCCGCAGGTGTTGCTCCATGGCAAGGGGCGCCGAGATCGTGTCGTTCCCATTCCTCGCGATCTGGTGCGATCACTAACGGAACTGTTGAAGGAACGCGGGCTCGCCCATCACGAACCGCAGCCGATCTTCGTCGGTGCCCATGACGAGCGCCTGACGCGTTTCGGAGCGACGCACATCGTGCGACGAGCAGCCGCCCGAGCCAAGTCAAGAGCGCCAAGTCTGGAGGGCAAGCCGATATCACCGCACATCTTCCGGCATTCTCTCGCCATGAAGCTCCTACGGTCGGGCGTCGATCTCCTGACAATCCAAGCCTGGCTCGGCCACGCCCAAGTCGCCACAACCCACCGATACGCCGCCGCCGACGTCGAGATGATGCGGCGCGGCCTCACGAAGGCGGGCGTCTCGAGCAACCACAACGCCCGCTTCCAGCCGAAAGACGTCGTCCTGAAGCTGCTGGAGAGCATCTGAACATTATGTGGCGGGGAAAACCGGGCGTGACCGTCCACGCGTGGCCTTTGGTCGCCTCCGCCACATAATCTCATCCGCCACATAAGAACGGATCGGCCTGCATCGTCTCGCGCACCAACGCTGCCAGGCCCTCGGCTCCTTTGCGGAAGTCGACTGGCTTCGTCGCCACCAGCACCCGGACTGCGCCGGTCGGCCCGATCATGCGCCGCTCTTCAAGGCGCGAAGCACTGCCGCGACCGTCTTCGCCTCGGCGCCACGGCCGACCCGAACCGTCACCCCGTCGATCTGCACTTCAATGACGCTGGCCGCATTACCGCCGTCTCGGCGACCGCGCGACTTCGTGCGCTTACGTGGACGCTCAGGTGCTTCAATCACCGCCGGCACAAACTGCGGCGCCTGTGGCTCGGCACCTTCGGCCATCTGCCGCAATTGACGGCGCCACCCGAACAGCTGCTGCGGAGATAGGCCATGGCGGCGCGCTACAGCGCACACCGATTCTTCGCCCGTCAAACTCTCCGTGACAATCCTCGCCTTGTCCTCGTCGCTCCAGGTCCGCCGGCGACCGGCTCCCGTGAATACCTCAAATCGCCGAACCGGCTCCGTGATAGCACTATGCTCAGTGTTCATTCTAAACCTAACGGTCCAAATCCAAATCAGACCGCAGACTCACAGAACCGCCATCAACGCGAAAGGTGTAAGCGAGAAGCCGAGGCCGTTCAGCGTGGATAATTCCACGGCATGATTTTATCGATACGGCTATTGGGCCATCCGTTGGCGATGCGTTCAAGAGTGCGGGTGAGCCAGGCCAGTGGATCGACCTGGTTCATTCTGGCTGTCGCCAACAGGGTCGCGATGGTCGCCCATGTTTGACCGCCGCCATCGCTGCCGGCGAACAGGCTGTTCTTGCGCGTAATCGTTTGCGGTCGGATCGCACGCTCGACGGTGTTGGAATCGATTTCGATCCGGCCGTCGGTGAGGAAGCGTTCGAGTGCGCCGCGCCGGGAGACGGCGTAGCGGATCGCTTCAGCGAGCTTCGACTTGCCCGACAGTTTCGGCAATTCCTTTTCCCACAGCGCGAAGAGAGCGGCGACGGTGGGAGCGGACTTATCCTGGCGCGTTTTCATCCGTATTTCGGGATCGTGGCCGCGGACCTCCGCCTCGATGGTCCACAGCGGTGCCATCAGCGCGATCGTGTGCGAAGCGATCGCTGACTGGTCCGCGACGTGCAGTTCATAGAACTTGCGCCGCACGTGCGACCAGCACGCGGCCAGCGTCACGCCGTCGTTGCCCTGATCGGTGCGGGCCAGTCGCCGATATCCGGCATATCCATCGACTTGCAGGATGCCGCTATAGCCATCCAGATGACGGGCAACGCATGCACCGGCGCGACTGTCCTCGAAGCGATACGCCACCATCGGCGGGTCGCTGCCGCCGAAGGGGCGATCGTCCCGGACATACGCCCAAAGATACGCTGTCCTGGTCTTTCCCGATCCCGGCGCCAGCGTCGGCAAGGTCGTCTCATCGGCAAAAATCCGCTCGCCTTGCTTGATCCGCAGCAGCAGATGTTCGGCCAGCGGCTCAAGTTCGAAGCCGATCCGACCCATCCACTGCGCCATCAACGCCCGGTCGATCTCGACCTTGTCGCGCGCGTAGATCGCTTCCTGGCGGTAAAGCGGCAGGCCATCGGCATACTTCGCCACCGCGATCTGCGCCAGCAGCGCCTCCGTCGGAATGCCGCTCTCGATGATGCGGGCGGGCGCAGCCGCCTGCGCAACCCCATCCCAGCCCTTGTAGACGTATCTGGGACGGCGCGTGACGATCACCCGGAACTTCGCCGGCGTCACGTCGAGCCGTTCGGAGACGTCCTCGCCGATCAGAATACGCTCCAGCCCCTCGCAACCGACCGGGACCTCGGGCTCGATCACGATCTCGACTCGCTCGAGATGATCGGAAAAGTTCTTGCGTGGACGCGGTGCACGCGGGTTCTTCGACGGTCCCGCCGCCTTGGCGAGTTGCGCCCTGATCGCCGCCACGCCGGTTGCGATCTCATCGAACACCAACGCGTACTGCTCTTCGCTCAGCGCATCGGCGCCCAGCCGTTCGGAGCGGCGACCGAAGCGGCCCCGTTCCAGGACCTTGATCGTCGCCGTCAGCCGCGCAATGCGCTCGTCGGCGGCTTTGGTCATCGCCTCAAGATGGGTGTTGCGCTGTTCGAGTTCGACATTCCGCGCCTCGACCTGCGCCCGCTGCGCATCCATGGCGAGGATCATCGCCTTCAGCGCATCGACGTCATCCGGAAGCTCAGGTTCAGGGGACCCCATGTCCAATCAGAGCACACCCGGCGATGGTTTGCCCGCTGCTTTCGCGGCCTGATTCACTGTGCCGCAGCGATATCTAGCCGACTGATTCCGGACGCACCATCGGTGTCGCCTGGACCCGCTTCCAATCCATCCCGTCGACCAAAGCCATCAATTGGGCATGATGCAGCTGGACCCGATGATGGCCGATCGGCGGCCAGACAAATCGTGCCTTCTCCAGCCGCTTCAAATACAAACACGCGCCACTGCCGTCCCACCACACGATCTTGATCCGGTCCGCCCGTTTCGCCCGGAACACATACAGTGCGCCATCGAACGGATCCGAGCCAGCATCCCGCACCAGCGCCAGCAAACCATCGATTCCTTTGCGGAAGTCGACCGGGTGGCTCGCCAGATAAACCTTTACGCCTGCCGGGATCATGCCGAACGCACCGTGCGCAGAAAACGCCGCAAATGTGCTTCGTCAACATCCGCGTCAGCGCGAACCGTCATGCCGTTGACGTCGATCTCAATGACCCGCGACGGCGCCCTTTGCGGCTCACAGCTGACCCCGCAACCCGCCGCGTCACGGCGCTCAATTGCGCCTTTCCGGACCAAAACCGAACGCCATCCAAACAACTGCGACGGGCTGATTCCGATCTCCCGGGCCAGCGCCGAAACGTTCGCGCCCGGTTCACAACTCCGCGCCGCCATCTCCGCCTTGAAGGCATCCGACCAGCGCCGGCGCCCCGCCACTGGCGCACCCTCGATGCGATCCGCAACCGCCTCGATCAACTGAAAGCTTCTATCTCCAGGCATAGGCGTAGACATGAAAATTGACACCCCGCTCGCAATAGCAGGGCCACCATCGCTCCTTTGCCACCCGCTACGCTAGATGGGATGTCCTTGTCGCTTACCGAAAGGTGGGATCAGAACGCCGCTTACCTTACAGCGACTGGTTCTGGTCGAGTTGGTCGAGACCGAAGGGTGGCGCAGCCCAGCCGACATCGATCTGGCCCGACATGACCTGGGTCAGCGTGCCGGGAGGACCGCCGGTGGCGGTCGGCTTCGCAGTCAGGTCGAATTGCTTCATGAAGGCGGTGACGATGCCGTGCGTGGACGACCCGTTGGTCGAATAGGCGAGCGTCTTGCCGGCTGTATCTTTCAGACTTTTGACTGGCGAATCTGACTTCACGTACCAGTAGAGATCGGCGGCACCAGTTGTTTCAGCGCCGATCACGCGCACCGGAGCGCCCTTCGAATAGGCCCCGAGCACGCCCATGATGCCGGCAGCGACTCCGATATCGACGCCGCCGGAGATCGCGGCTGCTGCGTCTCCCCTGCCCCCTGAGTGTACACAATCTCAAGTTCAAGGCCGTGGCACGACTATTTTTATGAACTTCCCCATCTGTTTGATGTCGGGGCGCTGCCGTACCGCTACGGCGTAACATCCACAATGTATTCGCGTCGATTCTGGTATCAACAAACCATAGCGGCGCGGCGCTTACCGAAATAGAGGTGTTTGACGAGTTCGTTGTTTCGTAGTTCCTGTGTCGTTTTTCCTTCGAACGCAATCTCGCCATGCACGATGACATACCCGCGATCAGCTATTTTGATAGCTTGGTTGAGGTTTTGCTCCGCCATTAGCACGGTAAGCCCCAGACGCTTTTTAAGCTCGCGGATTGCCTCGATCACCCTACTCACCATGATAGGCGCAAGACCAACCGATGGCTCGTCGACCAGCAAAATACGCGGCGACGACATCAATGCACGGCCGATCGCCAACATCTGCTGCTCGCCTCCGCTCATCGAGCTCGCACGCTGAGCGGAACGCTCGCGTAAGACCGGAAACAAGTCAAAGCATAGGTCTAAATTGCGCCCAATTTCACCTCGAGCGAATTTCCTGTAAGCGCCCAGCAAGAGGTTTTCTTCGACTGTGAGCGTTGGAAACAACCGTCGTCCTTCAGGAACAAACGCTACCCCAAGATCAACAATTTCCTCAGGCGGGCGCCCGACGAGCTCAATTTTATCACCGTCACGCTCAAGTACGATCGACCCACCGCTCGGTTCCACAAATCCCATAAGGCAATTCATCAGCGTGGACTTGCCGTTGCCGTTCGTGCCTAAAAGCGCAACTGTCTCGCCACTGTTCACGACAACCGATACGTTCTGCAGAACTCGCACCTGGCCGTATCCAGCGCTTAATCCATCAACAATAATTCTACTCGCCAAGATACACCTGCTCTACGATAGCATCGTTGATGACATCATCCGGAGCGCCGTCGGCGATAACCTTTCCCGTATTTAGAACGATCATGCGTTCGGAAAACTCCATTACGGCGTGCATAATATGCTCAATCATGATGATGGCGATGCCGGACTTACCAAGCCGCTGTAACAACCCCAGAACCTCATCAATTTCCGCGCCAGCAAGGCCGGCCATTACCTCATCGGCGATCAGCAATTTCGGCCTTATTGCAATCGCGCGGGCCAGTTCAAGCTTGCGCAAGTCAATTTGAGTTAGGCCTTCCGGAAGCAGGTCCGCCTTTGACCTTAGATCGAGATCAGCCAAAATCTGCTGTGCGCGATCTGGTAAGGCCTCGCCGTGATTGCCATACCGAGCAGCATACTCCAGCGGAATACACACGTTCTGTAACGTACTCATGCTCTCAAATGGCTTTGGAATCTGGAACGTCCGCCCAATTCCTAACTGGGTGCGCCGGTGCGGGGGAAGATGAGTGATGTTATCGCCGTCGAAGTGAACGCTTCCATCCGATACCGGAAGCACTCCAGAGATGCAGTTTACGAGCGTGCTCTTGCCCGAGCCATTCGGACCAATCAATCCAATTCGCTCGCCTGCACCAATCGAAATGTTGATGCTTTCAAGCGCAGTGAATCCCCCAAATCGCTTAGTCAGATTTTTGACGACGAGCATACTCATCTCAGTTTCGCAAGTGTACGAATGAGCGTAGAAAGCCGACAATGCCCTTAGGCGCCAGAATAACAAAGGCAATAAGCAGAGCTCCGACTATCATGAGATTCAGCTCGGACGAAACCGTTACAGTTGTAATTTGTTGAGCGACGCCAAGAATGACAGCTCCGATCACCGGACCAATCCAAGTTGTCGTCCCGCCGATAAGAGGCATGGCGATACTATTGACCGTGTACTCTAGACTGAAGACGGAGGCGGGTTGAATATAGGTGAGGTAGTAGGGAAACGGCGCACCCGCTGCGCCCATCAACATGCCGCTAGTTATCGTGGCGATAACCTTTAGACGAAGGGTCGGAACGCCCATTGCCTCGGCTGCCAATTCGTTATCGCGAATGGCAGCGAGCCCTCGACCAAGCCGCGAGCGCTCGATACTGCGCGCAATCGCCGCTGCAGCAATAGCAAGCAGCAACATGGTCACGAAGAGAAGTTTGATGTAATCGTCGAAAAACAGCGCCTTTTGAGGTCTAGTGATGTAAATGCCACTCGCCCCTCCGACAAAATTCCAGTTTACAATAAACGTTTCCAGCACCACCGATAGTGCTAGAGTCGCGATCGCGAAAAATATGCCACGCAAACGCAACGTTAGATATGCTGTGCCAAGTCCTACTACACCGGAAATGATAGCACCGCCGAGAATAAGTAGCGGCAGCGGCAATTCGAATATTTTCAGTAGAACGATAGATGTATAGGCACCAAGCGCAAAAAATGCACTCGTTCCAAAATTAACATAGCCGGCGTAACCGCCGAGAATATTCCACGCACTAGCAAGCACTACGTATTGCAGGACGATATAGCCAGCGAAATAATAGTATTGATTGGCAACAAGGCGTGTCATTATTAACGTGGCGAGGATTAAGACAATGGCGCCGCACCAGAACCGCATGTCTCAGTGCCCCATCAAGCCTGCGGGCCGCCACGCCAGCACTAGCAGTAGAAATCCGAATGCCACTGCTGGCGACCATGACGGTCCGTAGAACGTCGCCGTAAGACTTTCGGCAACGCCCAATATGATACTAGCGACGATTGTACCTGGAAGGCTGCTCATTCCTCCGAGAACGCAAATCGCAAAGACTCTGCCAATGAAATCACGTGCCGAAGCTGGCTGCACTGGCGCAACAAGGATGAGGAGCGCCCCAGCTATGCTTGTCGTCGCAACAGCTATTGCAAAGCCCAGCTCCTTGATTTTGACAGGATTAGCACCGACCATACGTAAGGCGCTCGCATCTTGCGACACTGCCTTGATTGCGCGGCCGAAGAACGTACCATTTAGGAGTATTTGAAGCACCGCGATCATAATGAGTGATACCACGAATGGCACTACGAGCCGCAGCGGGAAGCCGATACCCGCGACTGAATAGGTTTTCTGAAGGTAACCGCTGCGAACCACACGGTAGTCCACGCCGAACGCCATGATCAGCCCTACTTCGGTAACAAAAAGCAAACCGAAGAAGAAGGCGAGACCACGCAAAGTTTCCTTCGAGCGCTTCTCGAAGCTTGTGTAGTAAATTCGATGTATGAAAATACCGAGTCCAAAAAAGACCGGCGAGAGCATAAGACCGGTAACGATGGGATCGAGTCCGAACTCGTTATTAAACCAAAAAGCAAGGAACGATCCGAGCAGAACGAAGGCGGGATGCGCAATGTTCACCACATCGAGCATGCCAAACGCGATCGATAAGCCGACCGTGATGGCGGCATAAAGTCCGCCGATCAGCAACCCCGCTATGACCGCGTTGATAAACAGATCTACGTGCGCGTGCCAATTCCCGCGCGCACTTATGACAGTCTTGAGCACTTCCTGTCCGAGTACTGTACTCAGAAAAACAAGCACCCCAATCGCCAAAACGGCGGTTAATATGATTGGGTGTCTTGCATCCACTTTGCTTCCCCCAATTCGCCGCACGTTAACCTACGGTTCTAAGAAGAAATTACCATATGAGCAGTAAGATGAAAAGACCCTTCGATTGCTAAGTATTACGAAACTTACCGAACAATCGTGATAACACCTGTTCCGCAACTGCTTTCCAGCACATAGTCAATGCGCCCGATCATCAACGACCAGTTTGGTGGTTGCTAAGGTCCATTGATCCGCCAAAGCCCGCCGATCGAGTTTACCCCGCGCAGTCTTAGGCAAATGATGACTGAGAATTATCTGCTTCGGTGCCTTTGACATCGACAACGCCGCGCCGCAATAACGCAACAGATCATCAACATCTATATTAGCTCCCGGGCGCGCCACGACAAAACTAACTACCTCCTCGCCGTAAGTTTGGTCAGGAACACCAACGGTAGCGACCTCGACTATTTCAGGTCGCTGAAGCAAGAGGCTGTCGATCTCAAGTGGCGAGATGTTTACGCCGCCACGAATAATCAAATCCTTCTCCCGGCCGGTTATGTGTAAATACCCATCTGAATCGAGAAATCCGATATCGCCCGTTTGTAAACGCCCGCGGCTATGAACCTTGATAAACCCGTCATCTTCAATGTATCGAAACTCATTATCGGGAACTCCACCGACTTCAATGTGACCGACGTCTTCCGCCGGTAGCGGTTCGCCATGATCGTTAACTATTGCGAGCTTATGGTAAGGTGCGGGCTTACCAACAGTTCCCACATGTCGATTGATACCGGGATTCATTGCAATCCAGCCGATCTCGCTACAGCCATAGCCTTGTGCAACGGCAATTCCAAAACGTTGCTCGAAGCGTCGGCAATCTTCGTCTAAGAGCGGCGCGGAGCTGGAAATTACAAAGCGTAGACTCGCCAGCGCTTTAGGGCTCGGTTTGTCGTCGCCATTAAGCAACATATTTATTGTTGTTGGGTTTCCAGCAGCAATCGTAACATCGTGCTCGGCGATATTTTGAAAAAATCGGCTTCGAGTGAATTTGCGTCCTAAAATCAATGTAGCCCCTTGACTAAGCGGCGCCAGCGCACTTAGGACTTGAGCAGAACACCAATTGAAGGACCGAAAGTCGTAAATGCGATCATTAGCGGTTAGACCGAATCCTTCGGCGGTAGGCTCTACGTTGGCCAGAAGTTCTCGAAACGTTAGCACAACGCCCTTCGGTTTGGCGCTAGTCCCTGACGTGAACAGAATGCAAGCATCGTCTTGTTGTTGAGTGGTCAGGAGATCTCTTTTTGTCGGTACACAATTACTAATCGTTCCAAAAAAATCGGAGAATGTTTCGTCAAAGCGACCCATAGAGCGGCATTGCTCCGATCGGTCGCTTAAAACGTCGTCAAGCTGCAGGCTAGCATCGAATATTGTAAGTCGTGGATTGAGTTTCGGTAATATTCTGGCGAGATGACGTCGGTTCATCTCTACATGAATTGTACAAACAGTTGCACCATACGCCATTACGCCGAGATAGCATATCAGATGCTCGATTGAATTTTCGGCAAGGAGCGCAATTCGATCGTTGGTGCGAATATCGCTGTCAGCAAGAAATGACGCAATCTTTTGAGTAAGTACACTCAGCTGTCCGTAACTGAGGGTCCGCCGATCATCAGTTGAAATAATATATGACTTATCTGGCGTACAATTAGCAGCGCTGTCGATCCATTGTCGAAGCAGGCGCGGCCCAAACTCAACGTTCTTCCGCATGGGAATTACCCGAATCCGAACAGCGAAGATACCCGCCAGACCCCGGAAAGGGATCTGACGGGCGGTCTGCTAGCGGCCCGTCCGAGCCAAAGAATGCACCCAGCCGAGCATTCGCGATTTCGCGTTCTCGATATCATTCTTGGTAAAAAAGTCCTCCGGCTTAACCCGATCAACCGGATAGACGGGTCGCAGGAAGTCGCTCTCATATCCGAACGGCACAGTAGCATCGATCCCCATTCCACCCTCAAACTGGGTATTCGATGCAGTCCACTGTTTGTCGCCGGCCGTCATTCGTTCCGCTGGCATGAACGTCTGTCCACGTCCACCAGGAATTGGGTTAAGGATATCAGTACGCGGATTCACCCGTGTCGTCAGACACCACATTACGTCATCCATTGAGTACGGGTCAGTATCCTCGCTCACCGCAATTGCGAAGCGCATACCTTGAGAACATGACAGCGCGGCACCAAGAAAGTTTCTCTGCCATCCCTCGTCTACCTGATGGCGCTTTTTAACCTGAATGATGCAGCCACCCCAATCCGTCATGCAGTATGGAATGACCACATCCTGGATGATGCCCGGTTGCATGCGCTCAAATAGCTCAAATAACGCCGCCTCGCGAACGGTCGTGTCGATATTGTGGTCATCGAGAGTATGTACGCCGAGCGCAAAGATGATTGGCTTTGTTTCCGGCTTGCGCATCGTGACGGCAGTGACATGAAAGGTCGGCGCCTTGTATGCCTTCCCCATGTAACCAGCCCATTCAGGGTGAAAATGAAACCGGCCCTGAACATCTGCGTCCTCGGATTCTCTGGTTTCGTAACGGCGGTCACGCGGATGAATATAGCCCTCAAGAACCACCTCAGCGTCGGCAAGCGTATAGGCGTCGATCGAACGACACTTCACCATTCGGATGGGGCTGCCTTGCACCGCACCAGCTATCCCAATCTCATCGCAACCCATGGGAAGGATCACATAATCAAAACCCGCACCCGCCAGCAGCGTACATGCCGGCGGAACACCAAAGCACACAGTCATCGGAATGGGTTTGTCGTCGCTATAGTACTTGTTTGCAACCTGCCACATGTGGGAGCCAGGCGATATTTGAAACGTGCCTACATTCCCCCAACGGAAGTTCATACGATTGTAACCTAGATCAGTACCGCCGTCGAATTGGTCAAAGCTGACGCAGCGGATGCCGGAGCCGACGGTAAGTTCCTTCTCGTACGTAGTGTGCCGAATAGGGACCATATACTTATTAACTTCATCAGGATTGACGACGACATGTTCCTGTACTGGCGCCTGATCCTGGGGAATAATTACCGGCTTCAATGGGTTGCGAATTGCCTCAGCGAGCTTTCGTGTCCGTTCAACATCACTCTTCCAGCCGAACATCTTGTTGATGACGTTCATGTCGCCAAATAGATTTGTTATAACCCTGTGATTGGGCTTGCCTTTGACGTTGTTAAAGAGGACCGGACAACCGCCGTCCATGTGCTTTTGCAACCCCGTAACTTCGAGATCCGGATCGACCGGCTTATCGGTCTCGATCAGATCGCCTTGCGATTTTAACCATTCCAACGTCTTTCGAAGATCCATAACTTCGGTAGTCGTGGGTCGAGCTTTGACGTTTTCTTTCTGCATGACTTTGAACTCCAATGTTTCTCAGCGGTAGTTTGCTTACCCGTTAACTTTCGTGCCTGTCTGAGGATCAGAACTTTCCCGCCGCCTAGCGCGCCACTTCAAGCGTAGCATTGCCCAGCACACTAAGGGCCTCCACTAAAATCAAACCAACCGTCGTTGCACAAACCCCTCGCCCGTGCGCGTTACTGCGCACCAGCGTCATGTTGCGTTTTGTTTTAATGCTTGGCGTCTATTTCAAAAGTTTAAAAGCCGCATCAGGCTCATAGCACAAGTCATACTGATAGTCTCCTAAAATTACTTATGCTTCTAAGTATTTTCATATTGCATAACGTGCAAAAATTGTCAAAGAAGAAAAGAACCAGATAGTTGAAAAAACGAGGAGGGGATCATGCGGGTCTCGTTGAACGGGTACTTGATCCTACTTGTTGCGTGCGCCAGGGTTGGCTAGCAGAGAAAGGATTGCAGATGCGACGCGTAATCGTTGGCATGACCGGTGCGACCGGCGCCATTTTCGGGATAAGATTGCTGGAAGCCCTGAAGGGCAGCGACGTGGAATCTCACCTTGTACTGAGCAAGTGGGCCCAACGCACGATCGAGCACGAAACGCCGTTCACGGCGAAACAAGTATGCGCGCTAGCGAGCGTTTACCACAACGCCTCGAACATGGCGGCGACGATTTCATCGGGATCGTTCATCACCGAGGGCATGATTATCATTCCGTGCTCGATGCGCACACTCGGCAACGTCGCACACGGAACCGGCGACAACTTGGTGCAACGCGCTGCAGACGTGGTTCTCAAAGAACGCCGGCGCCTTGTTCTCGTAACGCGTGAGTCGCCACTGTCCGAGCTGCACCTGGAAAACATGATGAAACTGGCGCGCATCGGGGCGACGATTGTTCCGCCGATGCCGGCCTTTTACAACCATCCGCAATCGATCGACGACATCGTCAATCATATTGTGGCGCGCGTACTTGACCAGTTCGGCATCCCTGCGCCGTTTGCCAAGCGATGGGACGGTCACATGGAAAATCGCCACAAAGGCGAGAGCGGGCGACGGGTCGGTGCCCGGCGCGTTGCGTACGACAATCTAACCGATGCTTTCCTAGACTAGGTGTTCAGTCCCGAAGTTAGATGGGTCGGATATCATGACAATCGGGTGGGACTTTGACCTGACGGATATTTTGGACCAAGCGGATAGAGATTATTGCATGGCCTGGTCCGCTTTGGGGATTTGGACCGATTTAACTGAGAGCCTCCGGTCCTGTTGAGCCCACAAGATTATTCCTATGGGCTGTGAACATTGTCATCGGCGTCCTCTCGCCGATCGCGCTATGTGGTCTCACATCGTTGTAATCCCAGCGCCAAGATTTGACCTTCGTTCGGGCATCGTCAAGATCCAGGAACCAGTGCTGGTTGAGACATTCGAGACGAACACGAGCATTGAAGCTTTCGATGAAGGCGTTATCGGTGGGTTTGCCCGGACGACTGAAGTCCAGAATGACCTCATTTGCGTAGGCCCATAGATCGAACTCCCTTGATGTAAATTGGCTGCCATTGTCGACCCGGATGCTGCGCGGCTTGCCAAACATGGTTATCGCGCGATTGAGCGTTGATACGACATCGGACGTCCTGGCTTGATGCCCCACCCAGAGCGCGGGCGAGAGCCTGGAGAAGTTGTCCACAATGGTTAGAACCCACAGCCGGCGACCGTCGTAAAGCTGATCGCACATCCAGTCCATCGACCAGCAGTCATTTGGCATAACAGCGGTTGTTCGATCCTCCCGCAGTTTGGCCATGACCCGCCGTCGCGGCGATTATGCCGCATTTGCAGCCCCTCCAGACGATAAAGCCGATAGACGCGGGTCCGGCCGACAGGCCAGCCCTCACGTTGCAGCAGGATATGAATCCGTCGATAGCCATAGCGCACCCGTATTGCGGCGATCTCTCGGATGCGTTTGCGAAGCACGGCCTGCTCAGGGCGCCTCGACCGATACAGATACATTGATCGATGCAGCGCAAGGACACGACAGGCTCGTCGCGTCCCAACCCGGAAGCAGGTGCGAACATGATCCACCAGCTCCCGCTCCTGGGCAGGCCTTAGACTTTTTTTTCGGAGAACCTCTTGCAGCATTTCCTTGTCGAGGCTCAGATCCGACACCAGCCGCCGCAACCGCGCATTCTCTTCTTCGAGATGCTTCAGCTTGCGCACCTCCGATGGCATCAGCCCGCCATAGCGATCCTTCCAGCGGTAGAATGCCGCCTCTGAGATCCCGAGCTTGCGGCACACATCGGCAATCGACGTCCCTGTCTCCGTCTGTTGCAAGGCAAAGGCGATCTGCTGATCACTGAACTTCGACTTTTTCATCGGCAGGCTCCTTTTAACGTCAGCCTAACCGGAAAACTCTCATTCAGTTTGGTCCAAATGCCTCAATGCAGACCACGGGATAGTAGCAGATGTTCGTGGTCCAACGCAAAGCGTTCCGCTCGCAATACCTAGACTAGCTCACTCCGAGCTGACTTTGAGCGTGCGGCGCTGGAGCATGGCTGGCCCGAGACCGACGGCCGCAAGGACGCCCCCGGCAACGGCCAGCCAGAGCGACGGCGCAATAAAACACACCCCCGCCGCGCCCACAGCCAGGCGCGACGCCGCGCTCATCGGTGCGGCCAAATATCCTTCGGTGGCAATTCCGACGAGATAGACGCCGACGACCGCCGTCAGCACGACAAATGCAATCCCGCCCGGCGAGCCGACCAGGAGAAGCTCCGGACTGTAGGCGAACGAGAACGGCACGATCATGGCCGCCACCGACAACCGGGTCGCGATCAAGGCAATACTGATCGGATTGGCACGGGCGATGGCCGCAGCCGCATAGGCGGCGACCGCGACCGGCGGCGTGCTGGCCGACAGGACGGAAAAATACAACAGGAACATATTGGCGGAAAGCACCGACAGGCCGAGGTTGAGCAGAACCGGGCCCACCAGAATGGTCGCAAGGATATAGACGCTCGGCGTCGGCATGCCCATTCCGAGCAGGATGGTCACGATCGCCGCCACGATGAGGGAAGTGAGCAGCGCACCGCCGCTGACGAGGAGGATCAGCGAGGAGAATTTCGCCGCCAGACCCGTCATCGCCAGACCGCCGATGACCAAACCGGCCGCGGCGCAGGCTGCCGTCACACCGATAACCCTCAGCGTAGTGTCCGCGAGAATGTTGTAAAGTTTCACCGCATCAATGCGGGTTTCTTTGCGGAACAGTGCAACGACAAAGACGGTGACAGCGGCGAATACGGCAACATAGGTCGCCGCGTATCCCAACATGAGACCGATGAGAATTGCCAGCAGCGGGACGAAGAACAATTCTCCGTGCCGGAAGGCTTCGCGAATGCTTGGAATTTCGGAACTCAAAAGCCCGTGCATCCCAAGTCGCTTGGACATGTAATGCACCTGCACAAAGACCCCGAGATAATAGAGGAATGCAGGAATCAACGCAGAAAGCGCAATCTCGCGATACGGAATGCCGGTATACTCCGCCATAATGAATGCGACAGAACCCATAACCGGCGGCATGATCGAGCCGCCGGTCGATGCCGCCACCTCGATTCCGCCAGCCGCCGCGGAGCGGTAGCCAGCACGCTCCATGGTTGGAATCGTTACGGATCCTGTCGTCACAACATCGGAAACAGGACTGCCTGAAATCATTCCAAAGGCACCCGATGAAATGACTGCGATCTTCGCGGTTCCGCCGGTTGTCCGCCCCGTCAGCAATGCACCGACGCGATAGAAGAAATCAGCGCCACCGGCTCGTTCCAGAATGGTGCCGAACAACACAAACAGGAAAGCATACGTTGCCGCAACCCGGACAGGAATCCCGTAGATTGAATCTGTCGTATAGACCGTCGTATCAATGAAATGCTCGAGCGAGATATAGCCGTGCGCCAATTCACCCGAAAGGAGATGCCCATAGAGATTGTAGGCCATGAACACCAGCACGATGAGTGTCAGGCCGAGTCCGACCGCCCTGCGAGTGGCCTCCAGCACCAGAATGACGATCGCAATTCCGAAGACATATTCCCAGGTCGATAACGGATCAAACAACGTGATGCGGTTGACGATGGCGTCGAGGTTCCACCAGAAAAACACGCCCGTAGCGGCCGAGATCGCCGCCAGCATCCAATCAAGCAAGCCCGGATATTTACCGTCCGATCGCGTCGTCGGTGCCAGTGTCAGAAAGACAAGCACCAGCATCGCCGACAGGAACACCATCATCATCCCGAAAATATCGGTAACGATGATCACCACATTGTAGATCACCCAGAGCGCGATAAGGGCGGCATAGGCCTTCAGCACCACGCCTAGCAAGCCTGCAGGATTCCGACTTTTGCCCGTGCCGAACAGGATGTTGACCATCATAGATGCATGCTTTGCTGACGGAGCGATGAACAGTTTCGCAATCGACGATCACCGCCCACATACATGAAGCATGCGAGCGGTCCAATCGGCAGACTTGCAGCTAACTACAGCAGGCCCTTTTCCTTGAAGAGCTTGATGGCGCCGGGGTGATACTGGCCCGCCTTCTGTTCCGTCATGAATTTCGGCGTCAGAGCTTTCATGGCTGGATGCACGCCCTGCATGTCTTTCACGTTCTCAACCAGCGCCTTCGCGATATTGTAAGCGTCCTGGTCGCTCATGGATTTGTTCGCAACAAGCATGGCGCCGAGCGACACGGCCGGCACGGCATTGGGCTGGAACGCATAAGATTTGGCCGGAATCACATAGCCGTCCACGCCGGACTGATCGGCGACCTTCTTGATCGTCGCCTCACTCACCGGCAGCATGACGACATCGATCGCGTCCGCGACTTCCAGAATCGAGCGTTGCCCCACAAACAACGAGTTGAAGATCGCATCGATCCGGCGATTGCGGATCAACTCGCCTTGCTCCTGCGAGGCGGCAGGGATGACGCGGCCACCCCAGCTTTCGATATCCTCTGCCGTGACGCCGATCGCCTTTAACATGCGGTTCACCACCTCGTTCACGACGTTGCCGCGCCGGTTGGTTGCGACCCTCAGCGGCGGCTTCCTGGTGGCGATATCCTCAAATGTTTTGAGGTTATGCTTTTCCGCAAAATCCTTCGCGACGATAAGCTGTACCGGCGCCCAGTTATAGAGATAGGCGATCACCCGAAGGTCCTCGACCTTGGATTTGAAGGGCGCCTCGCCATTTTGCGCCATGCGCAGTTCCATATTGTGCACGATGCCAAGCGGCACTTTCTTCTGGTCCAGAAGCTGCACATTCGCGATGCCCCCGCCTGATGTTTGGTAGGTCACCGTCGATCCCGGAAATCCCACCTTCATGACCTTGTCCATCCCGATACCGATCGATGACCACAAGCCACCTGGGCTCGCACCGGCAAGAGTGAGTTGATATGTTTGCGTTTGTGCTTGCGCAGCCCCCGCGATTGAGATCGTGAAGACTGCGGCCGTAGCCAATGCCTTTAGTAAGGTCATATGCGTTCCTCCCTGTCCGTATACCGCCATTTGATTGCGGCCGTTTCTTAGTTCTGATTCAGATCGGCCCGAATCGCCTTGCGCGTTCGAACAAAAACCCTTGCACGCCTTGTCCGGGATGCATGTCTGCCTTCCCGGGAAACGTAGCGCATCTACGCGACGCGTTCGCGCCCCGCCACCGCCTCGGTGTCGAGAGTCTGCCAACTCGCAGACTTTGGAACCACCCCCTCAAAAGATCTGATTTTCGCATGCGGAATGCGCGGCTCGACGGTGCCGATGGCCGAGCCGCTATCACGCATCTGGCGCGCGGCATCGACCATCAGACGCCGGAATTCGACAACGGCGAGATCGCTGGCGCCGAGCTTTTCCTTCGTGCGGTCGGCAATCGGCCCCATCGTTTCCCACATCGCGATGTCCTGATTGGGAATGCCGCGGATGCCGGTGAAATCACCGAGCTTCATCGCATTGCGATCCTGATCCTCGCCAAGCAACCGGATTTTCACCGGCTTGCCGTCGGGCTCGGCCACCTCTTCCGAAAGGCAGGCGGGGATCCAGTGCCTGGGCAAGATCTGACCCATCGGCGCATCGCCTTCGACACGACACAACAGATCGTTTTCTTCCGCAGTCATCATGGTGCGTCCTCCCGGACCGGACTTGCTTTTTGTATTTTTTTTATCTTAGTTTTCTAAGTTTATCTTCTTATAGAACATCTAAATTGAGCTGTCGAGTCGACAAGACGCCTCGTTGTTGTGCAACGCAAAGGCTCGTGAGTTGATCGCTTCTGTCCAGCCCTTTAACTGAGCCACATGAACGCTGTTTCCCTCACTCCTGACATGCCGTTGCGTTTCACCCGCAGGACACAAATTGCGGACGGCATCCATGAATTTGATTTCCGCCATCCCGACGGGGAAGATCTGCCACCCTTCACGGCCGGCGCGCATATACAGATGCGCGTTCCGAATGGGCTGATCCGCAAATATTCACTGTGCAACGATCCCGCCGAACACAGCCGTTATGTGATCGCCGCCAAACGCGAACTTGAGGGTCGTGGCGGCTCAATCAGCCTCATCGACGAGGCGCGCGAGGGTCAAACCTGCCTGAGCTCAACGCCTGCAAATGATTTCGTTTTGGCGCCGAATGCGCAGCATTTCGTGTTTATTGCCGGCGGCATCGGAATCACACCAATTCTATCGATGATCCGCCACGTCCGGACAATCGGCGGCAAGCAGTTCAAGCTCTACTATTGCACACGTTCTCCCGAGGCGACAGCTTATCTCGAAGAGCTGCGGTCGCCCGACTTAAAAGGCAGCGTAAGCATCCATCATGACGGCGGCGATTCAGCCCGGGCATTCGATCTCTGGCCTGTGGTTGAAGAGCGGAAGAATCGCGCACATCTGTATTGCTGCGGCCCGTCTGCGCTCATGTATGCGGTCCGCGACATGACCGGCCACTGGTCCTCGACCGCCGTGCATTTTGAAGCCTTCAGCGAGCCGGAGCGCACCAAGCCCGACGACAAGCCTTTCACGGTGACGCTGGCAAAGTCCGGCGAGGTCATCGAGGTGCCCGTCGGAGTCACCATTCTCGAGGCGCTGCGCGCGAGGGGGCATGAGGTGCCGAGCTCCTGCGAGAGCGGCACCTGTGGCACCTGCCGGACGAAATTGCTGGAAGGTCAAGCGGATCATCGTGATCTTGTCCTGACCGAACAGGAGCGATCCAGCCAGATCATGATCTGCGTCTCGCGTGCGCGCACACCCAACATCACCATCGACCGTTGAGAGCGCGCTGTGTCCGAGCGGAAAATCCGGCTGGGCATTGCAGGGCTGGGACGGGCCTTCACGCTCATGCTTCCCACGCTGAGCGCCGACCCGCGACTTCAGCTTGTGGCCGCCGCCGACCCGCGCGTAGAGGCTCGCCTCCGGTTTGAAACGGACTTTTCCGCAACGACTTACGAAACTGTCGAAGACCTCTGCCTCGATCCGGAAATCGAGACGATCTACGTTGCCACGCCGCATCAGCTTCATGCGCGGCATGTCGAGTTGGCCACTGCACAAGGCAAGCATATTCTTGTCGAGAAGCCGATGGCAATCTCCATCGCTGAATGCGCGGCCATGATCAAGACCGCACGGCGTTCGGGTGTGCACCTGATTGTCGGACACAGCCACAGTTTCAACGGGCCGGTACTTCACGCTCGCGACATCATCGCCGGTGGCGATTTTGGCGCCGTCCGCATGATCCACGCATTGAATTACACCGACTACATGTATCGTCCGCGACGACCCGAGGAACTCGACACGGCGCAGGGTGGTGGCGTAGTGTTCAGCCAGGGCGCGCATCAGATCGACATCGTTCGCCTTCTGGGCGGCGGCAAGGTGCGCAGCGTTCGTGCGGGGACAGGCTCCTGGGATCCGTCACGCCCGACGGAAGGCGCGTATGCCGCCTTCCTCACCTTCGAGAACGGCGCTTTTGCAACCGCAACCTATAGCGGCTTCGCCCATTTCGATTCCGACGAGTTCTCCGGCTGGATTGGCGAAATGGGACTGCCGAAGGACCGCAGCCGTTACGGCGCAACACGCAGGGCGCTGCAATCGGCAAGAAATAATGCGGTCGAGGAAGCCATCCTTAAGAGTGCAAGAAATTATGGCGGGAGCAGTGCTGCGATCTCAGGCGCCGTGTCGCGACCGGTCGCACATCAGTATTTCGGAACGGTAATCGTATCTTGCGAGCGCGCGGACCTGCGTCCGATGCCAGAGGGCGTGATGATATACGAGGACGACGAAGCGCGGCTGCATCCGACGACCGTGCCAGATTCATCGCGGCCTCGATCTTGCCGTTCCTGACGATCGCCCGCTCCTCGCCGGTGCTGACCGCAAGGATAGTGGCCTGCGGCGGATTGATCACCGCGGTGAAATCTTTAATCCCGTACATGCCGAGATTAGACACCGACGACGTGCCGCCTTGATATTCCTCGGGTTTCAGCTTGTGCGAGCGAGCGCGGGCGGCCAAATCCTTCATCTGATTTGAGATTGCGGACAAAGATTTCGTCTCGGCACTACGGATAATTGGCGTGATCAGGCCGCCCGACATCGTCACCGCGACGCTGATATCGGAATGCTTGTGCTTGAGCATGCCGGTTTCAGTCCAGCTCACATTGGCGTCCGGAATACGCAGCAACGCCAGCGCCAGCGCCTTGATGACGAAATCGTTGACCGAGAGCTTGTAGACGGGTTTGCTGTCCTGGCCCTCGGGTGCGGCGGCATTGATCTCCTCGCGCACGGCCAGCAGCTTGCCGATGTTGCAATCCATCGTGAGGTAGAAATGCGGGATAGTCTGGGTCGAGACCGTGAATCGCTGCGCAATGGTCTTGCGAATGTTGTTGTGCGGCACGACCTCGTAGGAACCGTCAGCATAGAGGGCGCGGATTTTCTCTTCCCCGAGCACGGGTACGACCACGTGGGCTGGTGCGGCCACCACGGCGGCAGGCGTCGAAGGCTTCGGACCCGTGCCGTCCCTCGCTGCATCGATGTCGCGCGCAATCACCCGGCCATGCGGTCCGCTGCCCTGGATGCTCGCGATGTCGACACTAGCTTCCTTGGCGAGCCTTCGCGCCAACGGCGAGGAAAAGATGCGGGTGCCTTTTCCATTGGCTTTTGCAGACTGGGCCGTAGGAGCCGCAAGTTCCGCCGCAGCCATGGGAGCGGATACAGGTTTGGATGTGGTAGTCGCCGAAGCGGATTTCGCTCCGAGCATGGCTGCCGCGGACGCTGGCGCAGCCTCCGCGCCCGATGCTGCCGCCTTCACATCGTTGCCGCCTGTCGCGAGCACGGCAATCACCTGATTGACCGGCACGTCCAACGTGCCTTCGGGCACGATGATCTTGGCGAGCGTGCCCTCGTCGACAGCCTCCATTTCCATAGTCGCCTTGTCGGTCTCAATCTCAGCGATGACGTCGCCGGATTTGACGGCATCGCCTTCCTTTTTGAGCCGTTTAGCGAGGTTGCCCTTTTCCATTGTAGGCGACAGCGCGGGCATCGGTATGCTGATTTGCATCCGAGACTTCTTACCAATCTTAAAATGAATTTTCCTGGGACAGCGATGACCCGTTCTCTAAGACCCTCGGTTAAATGCAATCCCGACTTCATCAATTCCAGACCAGCACTTCGCGAACTGCAGCACATATCTTTTCCGCAGTTGGCGTAATGGCCTCCTCCAGTGGTCTACTGAATGGCGTCGGGATATCTGGACGCGCAACCCGTATGATCGGCGCACGCAGCGATTTGAATCCATGTTCGACGACAATTGCGGCCAATTCGGAAGCCACACCGCAGCTAAGGTAAGTCTCGTCAGCCACAACTAAACGCCCGGTCCGGCCGACAGAATCGAGAATCAGATCACGGTCGAGCGGAACCAAAGTCCGAGGATCAACCACTTCGACATCGATTCCTTCATTGGCTAACTGAGCTGCTGCCGTCAGCGCGGTTTGCACGATATAGGACGTTGCAATTACCGTTACGTCGCGACCGGGCCGTTTGATGTCGCCACGGCCGAATGGAATTTCGTAGTCGTGCTCGGGAACCTCACCTTCAATATCCATCAGGCGCGCGTGATCGACCAATATTGTCGGATTATTGCTTTTGATCGCGCTGCGGATAAGACCTTTGACATCATAGGGACTTGACGGCAGCACGATCTCCAGACCCGGTGCGTTCCACAACATGGCCTGAGGGCTGTGACTATGTTGCGCGGCACCGCCGATGCGCAGCCCATGCAGCATATGGTAGACGACCGGAACCCGCTGATTTCCTCCAGACATGTAGCATGCAACCGCCGCTTCGTTAACTAGCGGCGACCAGCCCACGTAGGTGAAACTCGCTGTTCCAATATCAACGAACGGACGGGCACCCGCCATGGCAGCTCCGGCACCGAGACTGATGATTGCAGCTTCCGACGTCGGAGGATCAAATATTCGGTCGGAAAACTCGTCGCGAATTTGGTCCATCAGAACGCGCTTGGGTCCAAGGCCGAGCACATAGCTTCCGACCAAACTCACATTCGAGTCTTCGATCAGGCTTTGTCGCAAAGCCTCGACGATGGCTGCGGCATAACTGATCTTTCTCATTTTGCGCTCCCTGCCATAATATGGTCAGCGACGGTGCTCGTCAGAGGCAACGGACTCTCCAGTGC
Organism: Pseudorhodoplanes sp.; assembly: GCA_032027085.1. NCBI lineage: Bacteria > Pseudomonadati > Pseudomonadota > Alphaproteobacteria > Hyphomicrobiales > Pseudorhodoplanes > Pseudorhodoplanes sp. Next base: position 24,551 of record JAVSMS010000001.1, read on the forward strand.
AAAGGACACCGCACTTGCGATGCGGGCGCGCGCTTGTTCATCATACTTCATGATTTCATCCTGTGATGCATGGCCGGCCTTCAGCAGCTCATGAGCAGCGCGAAGCAGCGGATCGTGGTTGCGCAACCAGTCAGCGTGCGGCCCTTGAATCCTCGAGGGTTCCCATACCGCCGTGAGATCGGTTGTTGTCGCAAGCTCAGGCCACAGCGGGCTGCTCCCCGGCCAGCGCACCGTAATTGCCTCGATAAAGACCGGACCGTTGCCGCTGCGGCACTGCTCGATTCCGCTTCTGGCCGCAGCATGAACCGCGCTCATGTCGGCGCCATCGACCTTAATGCATTTGATTCCGTATGCGGCCGGTAGATTGATAAAACTGCTGGTTGCGGTAATGGCGGTCGGATAGCCGCCCTGCTGCGGGCCCATCGCGCCAGCAGAATTATTCTCACATACGTAAACGACCGGCAGCTTCCAGAGTGCGGCCATGTTGAACGATTCAATGACAAGGCCTTCTTCCAACGACCCATCGCCAAAGAATCCCACAGCCACATTGCTTTCGCGCTTCGTCTTGATGCCGAATGCTGCTCCAGTTGCGAGCCCCGCACAGCCGCCGACGATCGCCGATGTCGAAAGAAATCCCTTGGAGGCGTCGGAAATGTGCAGCGTGCCGGCGCGACCTCCGTTAAAGCCGGTGGCGCGACCGAAAATTTCGGCCATCGTCCGACCGGGATCGCAGCCTCGTCCGACAAGATGGCCATGATTGCGATGGGTAGTGCAGATCAGGTCGGATTTGCTCAACTGCTCCAGAACTGCTGCGCCTGTGGCCTCCTGACCAATATAGATATGATAATGACCGGCGAATGCTTTCTGTTCGTGCATATGAATGACCGCCTCTTCGAAATGGCGCATCACAAGCATACGATCAAAGATTGACAGGCTGGTCTTACGATCGAGGGGCATTTATTCCTCCAAGCTTTATCGTTGGCCGCGCACCAGCGCGGCGGCGACCTGCGCCAATTTCTCGGCGTCGGGCAACATCAGCGGCTCAAGCGTCTTGCTGAACGGGATGGGTACGTCGGCGCTACCGGCGCGCAGCACCGGCGCGTCGAGATAATCGAAGGCGTGTTCCGAGATGGTGGCGGCAAGCTCGCCAGTGACGCCGTATTGCAGATGACCGCCGTCGACAACGATGGCGCGCGAGGTCTTTTTCACGGACGCCACCAGTGCATCGATGTCAAGCGGCACCAAGCTGCGTGGGTCGAGCACTTCGGCGGAAATATCGTCCTTTGCCAGTAGATCGGCGGCAGCCAAGGCTGTATGCACCATGCGGCTGACTGCGATGATACTGACATCGCGGCCTTCGCGTTTCACGTCGGCGCGACCAATCGGTACGATGTGTTCCAGATCTGGAACATCGCCGCGCATGTTGTAGAGCATGCGATCCTCGAAGAAGACTACTGGGTTGTCGTCGCGGATGGCGGCGGCCATTAGGCCCTTCGCGTCGGCTGGGGTCGACGGCATCACCACTTTCAGCCCAGGGATATGCGCCAACCATGCGTGCAGGCTCTGCGAGTGCTGTGGTCCTAGGTTGCCACCGATGCCAACAGCGGTGCGCACCACGATTGGCACGTTGAATTGCCCGGCCGACATGTAGTGCAACTTGGCTGCCTGATTGACCAGTTGATCCATGATCAAGGTGATGAAATCGCCGAACATCACTTCAAACACCGGGCGCTGGCCGGCCATGGCGGCACCGACCGCCATGCCGAAGGCGCCGGATTCCGATATCGGCGTGTCGATAATGCGTGCGGCGCCGAACTCGGCGAATAGGCCGTCGGTCTGCTTGAAGACGCCGCCAGCGGTGCCGATATCCTCGCCCAGCATGATCACCGCGTCATCGCGGCGCATTTCGACAAACAGTGCTTCCAGCACCGCGGCACGATAGCTAAGGGGACGCGCGTTAGGCATAAAGATACGCTCTCAGATCTTCCCCGGCGGGGAATGGTGCCGCTTTTGCAGCATCGATCGCGGTGTGCACCTCAGCATCGACCTCGGCTTGCTGAGCGGAAATCTTTTCCTCAGTGGCCAAATTGAATTCAATCAATCGGCGTCCGAGGCGCTCGATCGGATCTTTCAGTCGCCAGGCCTTCGCCTCATCGTCGTCTTTGTAGTCCTGCTTGTCGCCGACGTGATGGCCGCCATAACGGTACGTGTTGCAAATGAGAAAGCTCGGACCGCCGCCGGTACGGGCACGTGTGATCGCTTCTTCGGCTGCCGCGCGCACCGCTATTACATCCATACCATCCACGGTTTCCGATGGGATATCGAAGGCCTGACCGCGGACGACCGGATTAACTCCGGCCGTCACGTCCTCAATCGCGGTGAATTCGCCGAAACCGTTATTCTCGCAAACAAACAGCACTGGTAGCTTCCAAATCGCCGCCATGTTCATCACTTCGAACATCAGTCCCTGATTAAGCGCGCCGTCCCCGAAGAAGGCGGCCGCCACCTGACTACGGCCGTTGCGCTTTGCAGCAAGTGCGGCACCGGCAGCAAGCGGAATACCACCACCAACGATGCCGGTGGTGCCCAGGTTGCCATGAGTAGCGTCGAAAATATGCAGTGTACCGCCACGGCCCAAGCCATAACCGGTGCGACGTCCCATCACCTCGGCCATCATGCGGCCAACGTCGGTGCCCTTGGCCAGGCAGTGGCCATGGCCACGGTGATTGCTGGCGATCATGTCGTCGCTGTTGAGCAGCGAGCAGACACCCACTGCGACCGCTTCCTGCCCTGCGCATAGGTGCACCAGCCCGGGGATCATGCCGCCGGAATAGAGATTGCGGACCGCCTCCTCAAAGGAGCGGATTAGCTGCATCTGACGCAGCATGCGTAAGCCTTCCGCGGCGGAAGGTAGCGCTGAGGCCGAAACTGCGATTGCAGGGCGTTTCAAGATTTCCGTCCTTACATAGTGTCGAGTAGATCGCGCTTCAAATTAACGCTCTTGACTAGGCCGGCACGGCCCATCGAATTGAGCCCAGTCACTGTAGTCGGTCTTTTGATTCTCACTCGCTCTATGACGAGGTGTCTTTTTCTCATAACATGTGCGACACGAACCATAGCCAATGGTGATTCCTTCGCGCGCGAGACGCACTTGCAGATAGCGCGCCGTTGCGAATATCAGACGGTTGATGAAAGTCCTGGTGACATCAATGTACTGTTGTCTTCCATCTCCTCATTCTTTCCTTGAACCGCGGCGTTTCTTGTCGAGTATGCGCAGTCGGAGCGGCGCGGCCTTATCGGCAGTTTTCTGCTGCTTGTCGAAACAAGCGGCGCCTTGAAGCATGAATCCGGCAGCAGTACGCAAGGTTATCGGCTGCCAGTGCGGTGCAATGGCGTTCAAAATATCAATGCAGGCGCTGGCCAGATGCTGGGTTAGCAAGGATGCAACCACATCTGGCTCACGCTTTTTACACGCGCGCAGGAGTTCTTCGTGTTCCCTTGCCGCGCGGCTGAAAATGTCTGTAAGGCCGGATTGCCTCGCATTATACACATAGCGTTCGCTACGATGACAATCTATGTACATCCGCCGCTGGAGCTTTAGATTAGCCCCGGCGAGAAGCATCTGATGAAACGCGCGATGATAGGTGATCCATTCGCCGAATTTATGTTCTTCCTTCGACTTACCCATACCTAGAAAGCTTGACTCTAGTTTGTGGATGTCGTCGTCATTCAAGCTCTGGACTGTAATAGCCGCCGAAACACTCTCGTTCATAATGCGCGACACATACAAGAGTTCAAGCTCTTCGGGATCGAAGCCAATAACCTTGCAGCGATAATTCGGCGCGGCGCTGATTAATCCTTCTTCTTGCAGCATCCGAAAAGCTTCTCGCACCGGCGTCCGGCTCACCTTGAGACACTCCGCCACCTCGACCTGAGAAAGGATCGTCTCCGGCGGAAGCACGTTCGCTAATATGCAACTGCGCAAGTATTGGTGGATATTGACGGACGCTCGACGATGGCTGTCGCCAGCCATCGGTCGCAAGATTTTATTTAATACGAGAGGCGCACCCTCGCTTCCCCCTTGTCGGAAAGCCAGTTCGGTTACACGCTGTCGCCGCGCCGACGTGCGCAACGACAACTGTTTGTTTTTGTGCATACCTATACTTATGCCAAAATTCGACGAGTGACTGCGGCATGTCGGGAAAGCAATCCGTTCGAACAGACCCCGATCACTCGCGACGAGCGTACACATTTGCGAGACATCGCGCGTTTACGATTGCGCGCGCAGCATCTTGGTTGCCTCGTGATCGACATCAAGGCTGCTCTGGTTCAGCACGACCTTATAGGTTGCTTTTGCGGCTTCCGGCGACACGAATCCTTTCTTCACATCGAGTCGGACCATTTCCGGATCGCGCTCGGCCGGGTTGCCAACGCCGCCGCCGCCCGACGAATGCTTTACCAGGATATCGCCCGTTTTGACCTGCACGAGTCGATGCGGCTTGACCCGAATGTCCTCACCGTTCCGACGCAGATAAGTACGACAGAGCGGAGACACCTCCCCGCCAAGCGCGCCAAATCCTTGAACGACGTCACCGTCTGAGCTTCCAGTGGCCATCTGTCCATCGGAGCCTTCATTTACGGCTTCCCAATGCACGCCGGGCCCGCCACGCCATTTTCCGGCTCCAGTAAAGTCGGCGACCATTTCCCATTGGAGGGCGCGCCAAGGCACCCTCACTTCCATTTCCTCAACATTATCCCGATGCGCGGCGCCAAGAGCGGTCAATGTGCTCACGGCTTGATAGCCATCGTAACCCCAGACTGCGCCAGCGCTACCATCATAGTCAAAACTTGTCCGCACGTAACGTTCGGTCGTCCGTGGATCAACGGCAAAGACATAGTCGCCACGGTGTTTGCCCCAAGCTGCCACTGCGCGTTGCGGCAGCGCCGCGGCCAGCGCCTCAAGAACAGCTTCCATTACCTGAATTCCCACGTTCACGGGTGAGGCACCGACCGTGGCCGGATACTGGCAGTTGACCACCAAACCGGGCGGCGCAATCACCTTAATCGGCTCCATCGTTCCCTGGTTGTGATAGTCGGCGAGCGCCGGATCGAAATACAGGATCGCCGCAGCGATCGCATTTCCATATGTCGCCGCGTATACGCTGTTGATAAATCCCTTACGTTGGCCATCGCTATCTGACAAATCGATTGTCATTTCGTCGTCTTTGACCGTGATGCTGGCACGGACCCAGACCGGCTCATCAAGCGACGTACCGTCATCGTCGGTTGCCGCCGCTCCGGTATAAACACCATCGGGAATTTTACGAATTTCCTCGCGTACTGCTATTTCCGTACGCTTAACCATTTCGTCAACAGAGGCAAGGACTGTGTCCTTACCATAGGTTTCAAGTAGCGCCAGAATTCGACGCTCACACATTGTGGTTGCGCCAATCATGGCATGCAGATCGACGCGCACTCCTTCTGCAAAGCGCACGTTGCTAAGAATCAGGTTGACCAGATCTTTCCTTTCTTTGCCGCGTTCTATGACTTTGATCGGCGGAATAATCAGACCTTCTGCATGGATGTCATAGCCGTTGGGAAAATATCCGCCCGGAAACGAGCCGCCAGTATCCATTTGATGGCCGCGGCAGAGTGTGAAAAACAGCAACTCGTTTTTGTAAAAGATTGGTCGAATATAGCCCCAGTCGGGCAAATGACAATTATGGCCGCCGTGGTAGGGATCATTGGTCAAGAATACATCCCCGGGGTTGATATCGTCGCCGAAGATTTTTACCAAGTCTTTCACCGCGAAGGTCGTGCCAAGAAACTGCACGGGCAATCCTACCGGAACCGCGATGGTTGTCCCGTCTACACCCCAGATTCCAACAGACATGTCCTGAAGCTGACCGATCAGATAGTTTTGCGCCGTACGCTTGACCATATGCCGCATCTCCTTGCAGATCGTCTGCATGGAGTGCCAGATAGTGGCGACCGTGGTCGCATCTATATTAGGTTTATTCGTCATATCGCGTTCCTCAACGGCGGGTAAGAATGTAATTCTTGTGTTTGTCCACCGAGCACACGTAGGCCTCAGGGACAACCACGGTTGTGGTGGTTTCCTCGATGATCGCCGGCCCAGAAATAAAATTGCCCGCCGTTACTTTCTCTCCATCGTATACCGGTGTATCAATATCACGACCATTAAAGCGGCACATTCGCCGGCGCTTCAGCGCACCGGCAGGATCAGCATCGCCCTGCTCTACTTGCGGAAGAGAAAACGCGGCATTCGGGGTCGTCGCCTTTAGACGCAAAGTGAGAATTTCGACTGCCTTCCACGGCATGGAGAAGGTATACAATTCTTCGTGTTTGCAGGCGAACGAGTTCGCTGCAGCATCCAATGTCTCGCGGTCGAGCCTGCCGTTAGGTATATCCGTCTCGACCTCGTGAAACTGCCCTACGTATCGAACGTCAGCAGTGCGCTTGAACACGATGGCTTTCGGATCGATCCCATGCGTACGGAATGAAGTCGTCGCCTCCGCTTCCATCTCCTCGTAGATATTGTTTAATGCATCGACGTCAGCGCCTACAACGCGGCTGACGAAGGATCGGGCGTAATCTTGGCCGATATCCATGGCAAACATGCCGAAGGCGCTGTAGAGCGCCGCAACCGCCGGCACGACGACTTTGTTGATCCCAAGCGCGTCGGCAATAAACCCGCCATGAATAGGGCCGCCGCCACCGCCTGCAATCATCACCGTATTTCGGACGTCGTAGCCGCACTTAGTCGAGACTTCCGTGATCTTGTTCGCCATATTGGCGTTTACAGTTCGGAAGATCGACTCCGCAACCCCAACCTCGTCGGTATTAAATCGCTTGGCCAATGGCTTCATTGTTTCGCGAGCGGCCTTGACATCGAGCGTCATTTCCCCGCCGAGGAAATAATCGGCAGGGACATAGCCGAGGATCAGATTAGCATCGGTCACCGTCGCTTCACTGCCGCGGCCGTAACAAGCAGGCCCCGGATCCGCCCCGGCGCTCGCCGGACCAACTCGTAAAAGATCGAGCGCATCGACGTTTGCGATCGATCCGCCGCCCGCTCCGATACTGGCGATATCGACCATCTTGATAGCGACGCGCTGATCATTCTCCCAATGCTCGGTTGTGGTCGGGATTTCACCCTTGTTCACGAGGCATATGTCAAAGCTCGTGCCCCCCATGTCGACCGAAAGTAGGTTTTCTTCACCAAGGTATCGACCGAGATGAACCGCGCCGGACGGGGCCGCCGCTGGCCCCGAATGCAATAGGTACACGGGACGCCGGACGCATTCGGCGACGTTTTGCACCAGCCCATTAGCGAGCATCATGAGAAAAGTGCCACTGAAACCAGACTTCTTCAGCACTTGCTCGAGCTTTGTTAGATAGCGAGCAACGGCCGGTCCGACGTAAGCGCCGACCGCCGTCGTATTAAAGCGCTCGAATTCGCGCCATACTGGCAATGTTTCATGCGACGTGCTGACGAAAACGTCCGGCGCCACCTCCCGACAAATCTCTGCGGCTCGCTGTTCATTTGCCGGGTTTGCATAGGAATGCAGGAAGCAAATGGCGATCGACTCTACGTCCTCAGCCTTGAGAACTCTAACCGCTTCTCTTACTTCTTGCTCGTTGAGCTGAGTGAATATCTTTCCGTCAGCGAGTGTGCGTTCTTCGACTCCAATTCGTCGCCACCGTGGGATTAGCGGCTCATTCGGCGGAATGAATAAATTGTAGAGGGATACGTCGATCGGCTTAATTCCACGGCGTATTTCAATGCTATCCCGGAATCCCTTGGTCGTAATCATCCCCGCTTTTGCGCCGCGACCCGTAAGGACAATGTTCGTGGCAAGGGTCGTACCATGAACCAACATCTCAATTTGGCCCAAAAAGTCTTTGACGCCTATTTGGTAATAACGTGCGGCCTTTTTTATTGCATCCATCAGGCCAACTGACGGGTCGTGGGGGGTAGTTGATGCCTTAAATTTTTGCAGCATCCCCAACTCGTCCATCACAAGGCAATCCGTGAACGTGCCTCCGACGTCAATACAAACGCGCTTCTTTTTCACTTATCCCCCCTTTGTCCTCATTGTATGCGACAATAAATACAAACCACGCCTTGTTTGATAGTGTCGGCTTCGCCCGTCACATCGACGCAGCGCGATTGCGTCGCCGATGGTACAACGCAAGATTTGTGTCATAGCGCGAGCTAAGCGCCGGCCGTTACGCTCGCCAGATCGGGATCTTCAAGCGAGGTCCAACCGGCGCTCACCCAATATCTTCCCCTTCAGCAGTTCCAAAATTAGAATGTTTGCTTTATTGGTTAGGAACCTTAGTAAAGTGGATACACTTGTCAAGCGATTTGGCTGACTGCCCGCCGCCTTTAGTCACGTGAATGTAAAGGTCGGCGCATAAGTTCTTCTGTGTTTTCTGACAGGAGCCCTTGACCGAGGTCAGTATCTGGTCGGCGGATGTGGCGCACTTGAAAGGCTTGAAGTTTTGGTTGTGGCGGTCGACAAAGACGCGGATCTCGGCCCGGGTGCGCAACGTCTGCTAGATGTGAAACTTCGGAACCGGGTGCGAGCCAAATAGCCGCCACCTGGTCGTCGTCAATTGCGACCGGCCAAGGCGGATCTCGTCGAGCGGACCATCACAGATTCCTCAAGAAACGGTGCCGCCATTTGCCAACTGGATGTTCGTGCACACCGATCTCTACCGCGACCGACTTGCTGGGGCATCCATCCGCACGCCGCAGAATCATGCGGCATCGCTCCGACCACGATCGGGCAACGCGACGTCGACGTACCTGCCGCTCCAGATAGCTCCGCTTCTCGGCACTCAGCGCCAACCGCGCGATCGGTCGGCGCTTTGCGCGTGCGTTCGCTATTAGCGCTCTCCTCCAAGAGCCGGAGCGCTCTTCTATAATATAATTCGCTTCAATTTCAGATGACTGTGAAGAAAGCCAGCTATCTCGCGGCGCCCGGGATTGCAAGTGGTCGGCGTTTGCGCCACGGCATCGTCCTGCCACTTGGGCCTGGCACACGCTTCGAAGGATTTGGTTTATCGCTGCCTCTGTGTGAGCCGGAGCGCCCATTTCAGATTTTGGCAAACGACATCACAAGATGATTCTATGTCAAGCCTCCCCAAAATATGCCGCCTCAATTGAGCTGCGTCAAACAGCCGGGTTCCCGCATTGCAGCAAAGCCACCTCACATCTCACGAAGCATGCTTACTCTCTCAAGCCGTTAGCTAGTGCCAAGCGCCATTATGCTTAGTATACTAAGCGATATGCTTTTGAGTCATGATCTGTCATACTTACCTTATTTGATCAGCAAAGGAACAAATTCTCTTTCGAATTGATGGATGGGGAAATTGGAGGCGCCTGGGTTTGCTAATAAGACAGCCACTACTTCAGGATCGACAACATCACTCCAATCGTGTTGTCTATGTCGGATGCGCACGACCGAACGACGGTCGGAAACTTCCGGCCTTTCTGAAGCGCATGCCGAGCCCGCCAACAGGCGCGCTGGGTCATATTGCAGCGCGCGCCAAATATTTGATGGCAACCGCACGCAAGAGTGCGCCCAAATGCATCCCGGCAACATTCAGATTTCAGGGATTTGCTCATGCGGCCACACGCAACAGCACGAGAGAAAACCCCTCGATAGGTCCACCTACTATCCACATTGTACTCTAAGTATTTTACTATGGTTTTTTGATCAGCCTTGAAACTCGAATAGGAGGGAACGTCGGATGCTTTCAATCATACGACTGCCAGGATCTCGAATAGCTGGGTTTATGGCGCTGGGAATAGGATTAATCTTTTCCCAACTTTATTTGTTGCCAGTACGTGCCGCAGATCCAATCAAAGTTGGTTTCAGCATGAGCCTGACCGGAGCTGGAGGAGGAGCAGGCAAGCAACTGCTAGTCGGTCTCGAAATCTGGCGCGATGATGTTAATGCTAAGGGCGGCTTAATGGGGAGGCCAGTGCAGCTTGTATATTATGATGACAGGACTGCGCCGGCCAATGTTCCACCGATCTACTCCAAGCTGATTGATATCGATAAAGTCGATCTCTTGCTTGGACCATACGCAACAAATCAAGTTGCGGCCGCCATCCCTGGGTTGATGTCCCGTGGCCACATGACGATCAGCATGATGGGTTTGGCCGCGAATAGTCAATTCAAGTACAAGAACTATTTTTCGATGCTGCCTTACGGCGCGAGTCCAGCGCGCGAATTCTCGCGCGGATTCTTTGAATTGGCAAAAGCGCAGAGCCCGGCACCGAAGACAATCGCAATCGTCGGGGCTGATGCGGAGTTCGGAAAGACCGCGACCGATGGCGCCCGTGAAAATGCTAAGGCGGCGGGCCTAACTATTGTTTACGACGAGCGGTACCCACCAGGAATGACCGATCTGTCACCGGTCGTCCGTGCAATCAAGGCAACCGATCCAGATATAGTGTTCGTTGCTGCGTACCCGCCAGATACAGTTGCCTTCGTGCGTGCAGCTGATGAGGTTAAGCTCGCACCCAAAATGATAGGGGGAACGTTGGTCGGGATGCTCATCACTCCTCTGAAGATACAGTTAGGCCCGTTGATGAACGGCTATGTGAATAACGCCGAAACCTATATGCCCGTCCCAACACTAAATTTTGCCGGCGTCCAAGAGGTACTGGCAAAATATCGGGAACGGGCGAAAGGGCAAGGAATTGACCCATTCGGATATAACTTTGTGCCATACGCTTATGCTGCGGGACAGGTGCTGGCAACCGCTGTCGAGAGAACTAAAAGTCTAGATCACACCAAGCTCGCGGACGAGATCCACCGTCACACTTTTTCTACAGTGGTCGGTGAGATTTCGTTTGGACCGGATGGCGAATGGATCAAGCCAATGTCCTTGGCAAGCCAGTTTCGCAACGTAACTGGAAATGAAGTAAGTCAGGTGATTGATCCTAAAAATTGGGTTCTCGTCTGGCCACCCAAAGATAAGACCGGAGATTTCATCTATCCCTACAGCGCCGCAAAGCAATAGTACCTAGCGAAGAGCGCCGGCAATCAGCCGGCGCTCCCCAGTTTGACTGTCGTATCAGGCACTGTTGTTAGCTGAGCCGTCCGTGAAGAACTCGATTTTTAGCTGGGGATCTGCGGCCAAATGCGGCAGCTCGCTCGATCGGTGTTGGCATGTCAATCGACCAGCAGAACACGCCACGCCGAGTTCGGCTTCAAGGTTATTGATCTGGAGGCTGGGCTGGCTGCGAGGCACGCATTATCTTGGTGGCACGGCCACAGGCGTCATCGTTTATAAAGTCCCATAATTGCCACCTTGCTCAGCGTATTTAGATTGAGTTGGAAGCCTACGATCGCTGCCGATGTGTCAGGCGTCACCTGCAATTGATCCAGACCAACCGCGAAAACTGTAAAAAGGTACCGGTGCGGGTGGTCCCCAGGGGGTGGACATGGACCGCCATATTGAGGCGTTCCATAGTCCGTGCGTGTCTGCAACGCGCCTCGTGGCAACAGAGACAGTTTAGGATTCCCGGCATCAAGCACAAGTTCGGTCGCATTCATTGGAATGTTGACTACGACCCAATGCCAAAACCCGCTGCCTGTCGGTGCATCTGGATCATAGCACGTTACAGCGAAACTCTTGGTTCCGGCTGGCGCCCCAGCCCAAGCGAGGTGGGGCGACTTATTGCCGCCCGCGCATCCAAACCCAACCTCTGAAGATAGAATGTGGTCAAGGCTAAGGTAGTCGCCATCGTTAAAGCTATTGCTCTTTACCGAAAACACCATTCCGCTCCTCCTTCAATGCCTGTGAGCACATGATGGCCACCGTGGAAACATGTTCGCAAAATCAAAAATTAACTTAGCCTCCTAATCATCATTTCACAAGCCCCTCCTCCGCCTATCGTCATCCAACCGCTGTCAAAAGATAGGCAAATTGCTATACGCTTACTCAATAATCTTCAATTTGATTTCGTCGAGTTGTGAAATGGTGGCATGAAGATTTTTCTGAATTTCAGACAACGCTCCAAGCAATTGTCTCACCTCGCCATTTGACAAATTTTGAACGGCCGTTGCCACCACATCTTTTGCTAACGGCATCAGATATTTTCCCATTTTTTGTGCTTTCGGCGTGAGATGAACATGCAATATGCGGCGATCCTTTTTATTTCGCACGCGGCGGACGAGCCCCCGCTTTTCCATGCTCAGAATTGCACTGAGAGTGGTCGGCTCCATTGTGCCGACTCGGCGAGATAGCTCGCGTTGGTTAAGCCCATCTTCGTGCCAGAGCGCACGCAAGAAGTACCACATACCTAAAGTAACACCATAAGGTTCAATCCTTAGCTGCAAGTAGCGTTGCAATGCGCGGTGTGTTGTACGGATTTGAAAACCAACACTCTCCGAAATAGGAAAATCCAAATCAGGTCCCCTGGATTTAGTAACCGCTTTAGCGCCACCAAGTTTGGAAGGCTTCTTGCTTTTCATCGTCGTTTCTTTCGATTCGCTGTTTGATCCACAGTTCGACTAGAACGATTCAATGCCTCTTCAGATTATCGGTTCATTGCATATCCATAGTCGTCGAGCAATAAGGTGGTGAACTCTACTCAAAAATCAGTGCACGGGATGTCTATCCGCGCTCCGGCACGAGGAGCGACCCGCGGCCTGATCGGAGGATAACGGCATGGATTGGTTTCTATCCGCTGTCCATGTCGTAAATCAAATCCGCGCGTATTAATGGTGCAGACCGCCAAGAACAGGGTGCGCTTTGATGCGTCCTACTGATTGAACGGAGCGTTGGATTGGCGCGTCCTTGAACAGAGATAGATGTGTGCGGGCCACATTATAGTAATCGAGGTAGCACGACAGCACATGACGTAGGTGCTGCTCTCCGAACACGACGACGTGGTCAAGGCATTCACGGCGGATCGATCCAATCAGACGCTCCGCGTATCCGTTCTGCCAGGGTGAGTGCGGAGATGTCGGACGGTCGCGAATGCCAAGAGATCGAAGGCGCCGGGTAAACACCTCGCTATAGCAGGTATCGAGATCACGGATCAGATAGCTCGGTGTCCGCTCCCAGCCACATGCTTCAGTGAGTTGATTGGCGATCCACTCGGCAGTCGGATGCGCCATCACACCAAGCCAAAGGATTTGGCGCCGGCCATGGTCCATGATCAACAGTCCATACAACAGCCGGAACCAGACGGACGGCACCACGAACAGGCCTATCGCGACGATGCCATCCGCATGATTCCGCGGACAGGTTCTCGATTCGTCGTCACAGCGCGATCGGCAACAAGCCACCGATATCGCTGATGAACCGCTCTGCGGCGCCCCCGCCGGAATGAGCGTTAACCCAGGAAAATTCCCGCACCGGCTGGCCTAAAAACCGGGGGCGCTTCATCATCGTGTCGTGCGCGGCCCGGCTCACGTTGGCGTATGAGACTGATTTGTCCATAGCGCAGCTTGAAGCTTCTGCGACAGTCAGCTATCCGGAGCAGGACCTTGGTGCTGCCTGGTCGAGCGGATCGTTTAGGCCGCTTGGGATGATCATTGTGCCATGCTCTATCAAGACCGTGTCTAAAATTTCGAGTGGCGTGACCAGCAATCTCGTGTCGCGCTCCGCGTATGTGTGCCTCAAGGAACTGCGGCGCGTGGTGTTGATGCTGCGGGAAACGCCGCTGCATCTGGGGCACATCCGAAGCATGACCGCGATGACCGAAGCCGGCGCAATCATCTTTCCGTGGGTGCCGGCCTTCTATACGCGCCCGGAATCGATCAAAGACATGATCGATCACACGCTCGGTCGGGTGCTCGACCTTTTCGACATCGATCTCGGAACCGTGCGGCGCTGGAGCGGTAAAACCCGCAGGACCGACAATGCCTGACGCAACGATGGGCGCGCTCGAACTTGACAACCCGTTCTGGCAGTTTTCGCTGGAGGTCTATAGGGTGCCAGGCGTCCAGCAGGAATGTCTTGAGGGACAGGACAAACTGGGCCTCGACGTCAACGTGCTGCTTCTCGCCGCCTGGCTGGGTGCCAAGCGCGGCGTTGTACTTCCAGCTGCCGACTTTCTGCGGATCCGTGTCGCCGCCGTCGGATGGTCGGAGGAGGTCGTGCAACCGCTGCGCTCCGTGCGACGTACGCTGAAGGAGTGGCCCGAGTTCGCCGATGGCGACGTGCAGAAACTGCGCAAGCGAGTTGCGGAGGCGGAGCTGTTCGCCGAGCAGATTGAGCAAGCGCTGCTATACGGATTGAGCGCTGAGTTTGCGCAGTCAGCCGAAGGCTCGGAGGCGGCGGCCCGGTCGAACATCACTGCTCTACTGGTGGCCATGGGAGCGGCAACGTCCGCTCATCATCTCTTGTTCGCGCGGCTGCTTGCGGCATCGACCACATAATCGTGAATCCTTAACACGAAGCCGCGCCGCAACCAATCGGGACCTGCCGCAAAGTAGCAGTCAGTCGCGGCGAGGGGCTGGGGCTGATGCCGACCGCGAAGCCGCCACGCGCGCCGACCGACGTCTGAGCAATCGCTTAGCGAGAACGATACGGTCATGATCGGGCGGTAGTGCTGGGGCTCTTCGTTCATCGAGCGCATGATGCTCACGATAAGTACTCGTGCCCAAAGCGTAGGGTCGCGAGCAGGAGTGGGCATCATCAGTAAGCCCCGTCCGCAACCATACCCGGTTTCTCCGTCGGACGACCTGCAAACTGAGCAATATCATTATCCAGAAAGGACTGGCGTTCGGTCCCGTTTGGAGCGGTAGTGGGACCGTTCCGGGCGCCGAATGCGCCTCGTCAATCCGGGCGTTAACCGCGCTCTCGGATCCTGCCCCGCCGGCCTGGTGGCCGAAGCGGGGCTTCGGTGGTGCGGCGAAAGTCGTCGTAACCGAACGGAGGATCCCAATGTCGAAGTCAGTCAGGCGCCCGGCGGCATCATCAACAACGGCTAAAGCTGCGACAACGCCGCTGCGGCCGGTGAAGATGAGTTGGAAGAGTGAAGACGCCCACGCAGGCTCAAAGCAGTCCCGCGTCATCGCCATGCTGCAATCGCCCACGGGGGCCACGATTGCCGCCATGATGCAGGCGACGGACTGGCAGCAACACTCGGTGCGTGGCTTTCTGGCCGGTGTGGTGCGCAACCGCCTCAAGCTCAAGCTCGATTCGCGGAAAGTTGATGGCGTCCGGGTCTACCAGATTGCCGGGCGTTCCGTCCGCCGGTCCAAGGCCCGGCAATCGCAGCGCCAGTCCTCCTGAATACTCATGCCGCGCGTCAGGATCGGTCCGGCGATGCCGGACCGCGAGACACTCAATGCCGAGATTGCGCGGTTGCGCGATCTCGGCATCACCGGGCTTCGTGGGCGATGGCAAACAGTTTTCAGAAGGCAGGCGCCCCCTCACCTGCCCAAGCACTTGCTCTTCCGCGTTCTGGCCTACCGGCTCCAGGCCGAGCAATTGGGCGATCTCGATACCGACACTGTGCGTCTGCTCGATCGTGCGCGTTCACCAGAACAGGCAGGCCAGCGAGCGGTGGCGGAGCGCGCCGGACAAGGAGTCAGACCCGGCACCGTGCTGGGTCGCGAGTGGAGCGGGCAGATGCACCGGGTCACGGTCCTGGCCGACGGGTTTGCCTGGAACGGCAAAATCTATTCCAGCTTGTCAAAAGTCGCCTTCGCGATCACCGGCACCCGCTGGAACGGGCCCAAATTCTTCGGCATGCGTGACACGCGACGAAAGGGGTCTGCGCCGTGAAGGCCAGACTCACAAAGCTGGTGCGCTGCGCAATCTATACGCGGGTGTCGACCGACCATGGTCTTGAGCAGGATTTCAACTCGCTTGATGCCCAGTACGAAGCGGCCCAGGCTTATATCAAGAGTCAGGCCCATGCCGGCTGGTCCCTGATACGAGCCAAGTATGATGACGGCGGCTTCTCGGGTGGCAACACCGAGCGGCCTGCCCTGCAGCACCTCTTGCAGGATGTGCGGGCCGGGAAGATCGATGTCATCGTCGTCTACAAGGTCGATCGCCTGACCCGCTCGCTGGCGGATTTTGTCAAGCTGGTCGAACTGTTCGACCAGCACCAGGTGTCGTTCGTCTCGGTCACTCAGCAGTTCAATACCACCACCTCGATGGGCAGATTGACGTTGAACGTACTGCTGTCCTTCGCTCAATTCGAGCGCGAGGTGACCTCCGAGCGCATCCGGGACAAGATCGCGGCTTCCAAGCGCAAGGGGCTGTGGGTCGGCGGCATGGCGCCGCTCGGCTACGACACCCGTGATCGCAAGATCACCGTCAACAAGGCCGAGGCGCAGGTCGTCCAAACCATCTTCAAGACCTATTTACAGCTGGGTAATCTCACGCTGCTGCTGGCCGATCTGCGCAAGCGGAGCATCGTCACCAAGGTGCGAACACTCAAGACCGGCAAGACGGTTGGCGGCATCCCCTTCACCCGCGGACCGCTCGCCCATCTGCTTCGCAACCGCTTTTATGTAGGAGAAGTGCTCTTCAAGGGCGAAATTCTGACGGGCGAGCAAGTCGCCATCATTGATCGGGCCCTGTTCGATGCGGTGCAGGCCAGGCTGACCGAACAGCTGAACTGCCACAATACCGAGCGAATGAATTCCGACGCGCTGCTGATGGGCCGCATCTTCAATGACCGTGGCAACCGCATGAGCCCAAGCCATGCCCGCAAGCACGGTGTGAGGTATCGGTACTATCTGTCATCGGCCCTGCTACAGGGCCAAGCCGAGAAGGCCGGATCAATCCGCCGGGTCACGGCACCAGAGATCGAAGCTGTCATCCTGAAGTCCGTTCGGCAGCACGTGAAGCCGGCCTCGTCGATGGATGATCGAGGGCTCATTGAGACCCATGTCGCGCGGGTCGAGGTCCACCCGGATCGGCTGATCATCCATCTTGCGCAGGTCTCCAAACCCGGTCGTCAGAAATCGACGGGCAAGACCCCCTTGAATGTCCCGTGGCACAAGGCGCCCATGACGAGGCGTCGGGAAATTCTGCTGCCCGCCGGGATTGCGCGGCAGCACGCTCGTCCAATCCGTTCGGAGTCACGGGCACTGCTGGTTGCATCCATCGCGCGGGGCCGCCGCTGGCTGGCTGAACTCCTGGCCGACGCCAATGCCAGTACCGAGAGCATTGCCAGGCGTGAGCGGTGCAGCGTCCGCAAGATCAATATGACGATATCGCTTGCCTTTATCGCGCCTGATCTGGTGCAGGCGGCGGTCACCGGACGTCTCCCTCGTGGTATTGGCTTGGCCCGGCTTATCGACATGCCAGCCGAATGGTCCAGACAGCATCAGATGCTGGGACTTCCCGAAAACAGCGCGTAGTCGAACCGGTCTCTGCCCCGCGCGGTCTCTGTTTCCGGGAAACGGGAATTTGAGGCCAGAGAACACGGCCCTAAAACAGCCCGCCCTCCGTTGCGAAACCGTCTCCGAAAAAAGACGGCGTACAGATCCCCGCCAACGCGAGGCCTTTTGCGCGTTTCCAGGAAATCTCTTGGTTCGAAAGAGTGCGTGGTGGGCCCGGCAGGACTCGAACCTGCAACCAGACCGTTATGAGCGGTCGGCTCTAACCATTGAGCTACAGGCCCCCTCGCCATGGGCGGGCGGCGCGGTCTGTTTAGCAACGCTCGTGGCTTTGCGCCAAGCGCGAAAGCGTTTGCCCCAGGGCTACGGCGCCGTCGTCCGCACACGGTGTTCACCCGAAAAAGCCGGCCCTGCCGCACCGCAGCACAAGCGGGGGCAGAGCCGGCTCGAAAGAGCGCCTGGGAGGTGCGCTCATAGACAGCGACAGCGCGCGAGCGGCGGGCCGCCCGTGCGGGGCATTGGGGAACAGAGCAGTTACTGGATCGCATCCTCGCGGGCGGTGGTGACACGAGCGGCCGCGGACATTTCTGTGCGGCGGCTGCCCCGGGCAGACCTTGCTGCGGAGGCCGGCGCGCCAGCCAGCGCATAGGAGGCGCGTGCGGTCGGCGTCACACTGCCCGGCGCTTCATAAGGCGAGAAGCCCTGCGCCTTGGCCGTGTAGTAATAGCCGCGCGCATAATTCGCGACCGAGCGGTCGTGATTGCCGCCGGCCGCGCGATAGGCGCCGGCAAGATATTTCACCGCATAGGTCATGTTGGTGTTGGGGTCGAGCAGACCCGCGGCATCGCCGCGATAGCCCATCGCGCGCGCGGTGCCGAGGCGGATCTGCATCATGCCGTAGTTGCCCTTCGACACGGCGCGCGGATTGTAGCGGCTCTCGCGCATAATCACGCGATGCACGAGTTCCACCGGCAGTCCGTTTGCGGCAGCGTGCTGCGCGACCAGCGACTGATAGGCTGCGCCTTCCTGCGCGCGTGCGGCGCGGCGCGCCGCCCTGCCGGCGACGCCAACAGTGCCGGCATCAGGTGTCGCAAAAATCGGAACACCGAAACTCGGCGTGCCGTCATTAAGCCGTTGCGCCTTCACGTCGGTGTTTTGCGGCGCAAGAAAGATGGTCGAGAGCGCGAGCGCGCAAACAGCAAGCCCGGACGACGCGAAGAATGATGCGGTGATGCGAATTGCGGTGCCACGAATCATGACCGGCCCCTTCCATTTTTTTCAGAATGAGCGGCTTGTCGTGGCGGAATGGGGCGATGATGCGACGAGAATGTGGACGATCATCACGCTTTGTTTCGCGATATATCTCAAAAGTTCCAAGTGGTGTCTTTGTATTCGCTGACCGCATGGAGAGCGATGGATTTACCGTTAATCGCGCATGGCAATACATTCATAAGTGTGAATACGTCTTGCCAAGCAGAACCTGCGTCGCACGTCATCGTCTCGGTGCGATGTTCCCACCGCCGGACTGTCCATAGGCGCGCGCATCCCGGCCAAGCCGACATGCGCGTGAGGGGACGGCGTGCCGAAAGACGCAGGCCAGTCCTGGATACGCTGCGTTTCTTTGCGAAACGCAGCCGCCTCTCGGCGCACCGGCGCAGACAAGTTTACGCAATCTGCGCAAGCTTGATTGCGATGGCGTTCTGAAGGCAGGCGCTGGGTCTTGATCCCTCCAACCGCGGGCCGCGCGTATGTGCGCAAGGCATTTGCGCCTGGCGTCGCTACAGCGAGCTCCTCGCACACCGGTCGTGGTGCCGGCAGGGCGAGGCCCCGGAGCCACCCGGGGGAGTCCGGCTGACGGGCCGGACTCCCGGGCGCCGCACCCTGCCACCAACAAGCGTCGCCGGTTGACACCCTCGTCGAGCAGGACCGGAATAGGTATATTATCTTTTAGGAATTAAGTCAACAGGCCCGCGATTTTTTTGCGACCCAGGCAGACCACCCCTGTCCAACCCACCACTCTGGATAGGTCGCGCAGTCGCGGACTAGGGGTCTGTCTCCTTTCGCTCCGGCGCCCGAGTCGGAGTAAGCTGCCATGCCGGTCCGACCTGCCCTGGAGTACCCGCCCATGTCCGACGAGAAGACAGTCCGCCGCATCCTGCACTTCAAGTTCACCCTGCCCTCGGCCGACACCGCACAGCTTTTTTCGCTGATGAAGAACGCCGCGCCCTACAACACCATCTTCGGCGAGATGCGCGTACGCTTCCTGCAGAATGCGGACGACCCGGCGAAGATCATCCAGATCGTGGAATACGAGGCGCCGGAATCGATCGAGGCGAACCGGCAATCGATGGCCTCCGACCCGCGTGTGCAGGCTTACTTGCAAGTCTGGCGCGCCATGGTGCCGAACGTGGAAGTGGACGTGTACCGGGAGATCGAGGGATGAGGAGCTGAAAGAGATAGCGCTGTCTGAAAAAATTGGAAAAGCGATCAAGGTCGGCGAGCGCGTCCGCCGACCATTCGACTCTCTTTGATCACGCCACGGCCTGAACTCGGGCGTTCCCAGGCCTGAAGCCAACGCTGCACGTCTTGCTACCATACGATTGGACCCCAACTTTGACTTGGCCCAGTGTCGATTAGTTCAGCAATGTCGCCGTTGTCGACGGCCAAGATGCGAGTCCGACCCAATCTGCGACAAGCTAACGCCGCGTTGGGTGAAGGATTGAAGATGAACCTCCCCGCCCCCTGCCGCGACCAATCCTCGAGACCCGCCGTCTTTTGCGTTCGAGGATCGTGCCGTGATGCCGCTCAAGGGTTATTTTATCTGGATGGGGCTTGTCCTCTGTGCCGTTCTGTATGGTGCGTCGTTCGCGCTCGGTACCCATGAGGTGAGGCCGAACGGCGTGCAGGACCTGCCGCTGGAGATCCAGAAAATCCGCGCCCAGCAGGCGAAGGCGAAGCTGTTGCCGGCAAAGATTGGTGGGGCGAGCTAGAACTCGTCATTGTCATCGCCCGCTTCATTCGTTCAGCGGACGACCCTCCCCACAAGGGCGAGGGCAAAAGGCGACACACGCGCACTACACCAGATTCACCTGCGTCACTTCCGGCAATTCGCCGGCGCCGGGCTGTTCCTTCCAGTGCAGGTGATTGAGCACCTGGCCGTCGCGGCGGACGTCCTTCACACGCCACAGATCGATATCGGCAAAGACAAAGCCCGGCTGGTTGAGAGCACCGGTCGCGATCACGCCGTCGTCGGGAAAGGAGCGGTCGGGCGGGCCGAAGACATTCGCCGCGCCGGCATTGGCATCTACCGCGGGCGACCAGTCCGCCGCACCCACCGTCGGCGACTGCACGACGAAGCACTGGTTCTCGAGCGCGCGCGCGGCGCAGGCGATGCGCACCCGATGATAGCCCGGCATGTCGTCAGTGCAGGACGGCACGAGGATCATTTCGGCGCCGGCTTCAACAAGCGCGCGCACCAGCAGCGGAAATTCCGCGTCGTAGCAGATGGCGATGCCGATCTTGCCGAGTGAGGTGTCGAACACGTTCAGCCCTTCGCCCGACGAGATGGCCCATTCCTCCCGCTCAAAGCGGGTCATCACCCTTTTCTCCTGCGCGCCGACCTTTCCCGACGGCGCGAACAGGCGTGCGGTGTTGCGGAAGGTGCCGTCAGTCTGGCGCAAAGGCGCGCTGGCGGCGCAGATATAGACCTGGTGCTGGGTCGCGAGATTCTTGTGCAGATCGTGCACTGCGGGGAGAAAATCCTGCATCGCCTCGATCGAGCGTTTCAGATCGCTGGCGATGTCTGGACCCGCGACGCTTGCCAGCTCCATCGCACCATATTCGGGAAACACGATCAGCCGCGCGCCCTTGCTCGCGGCGTCGGTCACCCAATGGGTGATCTTGATTTCGTAGTCGGCAAAGGCACGGAAGCGATCGATGGGATATTGCGCGGCGGCAACCCTGAACGGCATTACAGTGCCTTCAGCCAGAACTGCATCGGCTTCTCGGTTTCGGCCGTGTCGCCGATATCCTTCCAGGACAACCGCGCCATCAATCCGGGCACCTTGCTGTAGCCGCGCTTCTGCCAGAAGGAATCGAGCGGCTGATAATCCTTCGGCCGCGCCGGATGATCGGGCGGGCGAACCACCGCGCAGAAGACGGAGAATTTGTAACCCTTCGCGCGCGCATGTTTCTCGCGTTCTCCGAAGAAGATATTGCCGATGCCCTGTCCGCGATAGCGCGGCAGCAGCACCGACTCGCCGCAATAGAAAATCTCGTCGATATTATAGTTGGCTTTTGCGAAAGGCTCCTGCAGCGGTCCGTGATGCGCGGACAAAGCCGAGCCGGTTGCGCAGCCGACCATCTCGCCATTGTCTTTCGCCGCGATAATGATGCCGTCCTTGCTGCGGGCGAACAGGCGCAGATAACCCTGCTCGTAATCGGCGGTGCCCTCATAAAGATAGGGATAATCACGGAACACCGTGGTGCGTAACCGCGCGAGATCGTCGAGCACGGCATGCAGGGCGGAGCCAGTGAGCGAAACAACACAAAGAGCCATGCCAAAATATGACCGCCGGCCCGGACGCGGACAACCCGCCGTCCTGCATGCCAATGCTGCAGAAAACGCCGCGTCCGGTGCGCCGCGTCAAGCCCGGATCAGCGCCACGCCCGGCGTTTCCACCACCATCACCCGCATCTGGATGTCAGGGAAATTGCGGCGCTTGTTCTCGCCGCTGCGATAGGCGTGCTCCCGCACCAGGGCGGCGGCGCGGGTCGATTGCCTTGCCACGATGGCCTTCAGAATCCGGGCATGGTCCTCATGCGTCGCGTCAAGCTGGCGGCGGCTCAATTCCGGCCGCGCCACGTTGAACATAATGTCGCGCGGCGAGGCCAGCGGCACGAGGTTCACCTTGGCATAGGCCGACCAGAGCGGCCGCATGCCACAGGCGTTCACCAGCGCATCATGGAAGTCGACGTTCATCTGGCACCAGTCACGCCGCTGCGGCGCCTCGAACGGCGCGTTCTTGAGCAGAATTTCGGCGCGGCCGATGCAGGCTTCCATGCGGGCGCGGTGATCGGGAGCAAGTCCGCGCTCGGCGACGAGGCGGGCGGCGATCGCCTCCACCTCGCCGCGCACCTCAATCGCTTCCACAACTTCGTCAAGCGAGAAGCTTTTGACGCGAAAGCCGCGGCGCGGCAGCCGCACAAGAAGCCCGTCCTGTTCCAGCACCGCCATGGCAAGGCGCGCCGGGGTGCGGGAGACGCCCAGCAATTCGGCGACGCGGGTTTCCGGCAGCTTCTCGTCGAGCGGAAAGGTGCCGGCCAGCACCAAGCCGCGCAACGCCTCGGTCGCGCGTTCGAGCTGGGTGTCGGTCGCGCTATCTGCATCTATCAATTGCATGCTGTTTGCGGAAATTTCTGCGTTGGAGCTCGACATAGATTTGACTTTTGTCATTTTTTGCATGCAAATTCTTGTCTGGGCAAAAACTGCATGCAGGGACCATAAACATGCTTGAGGCGCCGCGCCACCCGGCCTTGCCAACCTCGTTTCCATGCCACGCAACGCCGCCGCTGATCGGTCACCGCAAGCCGCGCTGTCCGCCATACATCGAGGTGTCGAGCGTCGACCAGCTCATGCCTTATCTCGATGTGGTCGCGCGCCGTCCCTATAACCAAGGGCTGCACGCCTGCTGGAATCTCAGGCACGGTGAACGCATCCAGCTGCGCGTCGACAATTGGCACGATCCGCTAGTGATCGAGGCTTGCAAGCGCATCCTCGAGAAGTACGGCTGCAAATACGAAATCCTCCACATCGAAAAAGGCCCGGTGCCGCAATGGAAGGGCGCCGACGAGGTCGACTACTATCTGTACCGCACCAAGGAACTGGCGGAGTGGATGGACACCTGGGACGTGATGTCCAAGGAAGGCAAATTCGACAAGCTGTTGTGGGGATACGGCGGGCCGGTGCTGGTCGACACCCACATGAAGATCCAGCGCATGCCGTTCATCACGCCGGAGATTCTGGCCTCGCCCGCCTTCCTGATGCCCTACGAACTCCTGGAGGCCATCGACAAGTGGACCTGGAACCGTGTGCGGACCGCCAACCGCGTGCGCATCGTCGATCCGGAAGGCACCGACATCGAATACACCAATCACGACGGCTATTACGACCGAAACCGCGAGTTCTATAACGCAGACCTCGTGCACGACACCTGGACCGGGAATGAAGGTTTCGGCCGCACCTATCTGCCGGGCCACGTAATGGGCAGGCCCTGGATCTTTCTGCCGGGCAAGGAAGACGGCAACGGCGTCATCGCCGGCACCACCAATCACATCGCACCGGTCGATTGGACGCAGCTCGTTGTGGAGAACAGCAAGATCGTCGAGATCAATGCCGGCGGTGAATTCGGCGACCGCCTGCGCAAGTTGAAGGCGGACACCGACCATCTCTCCTATCCGGGCTTCCCCGGCAAGGGTCTGTTCTACTGGTGGGAAGCCTCTATCGGCACCAATCCGCACATCCACCGCCCGCGCAAAGGCTTCCCCTCCGGCTGGATCAACTGCCTCTACGAGCGTGTGCGGTCCGGTGTGATCCACATCGGCTTCGGCACTATCATCTCCAGCATGAATGAGCGGCGTGCGGCGAAAGCCGGCCTGCCGGTCGGTCATTGGCATCTGCATCTGTACTTCCCAACCGTGACGCTCCAGCGCGGCGGCGACAACGAGACACTGATCGAGGATGGGCGTTTGCTCGCGCTTGACGATCCGGAAATCCGCAGAATGGCGGAGAAACACGGCGGCGCCGATCTGTGGCTGAAGGAGAGCTGGATCCCGGCAGTGCCAGGCCTCAACGTGAAGGGCGATTACTGGGATCATTATGCCAAAGACCCTTTGAAATGGGTCCGCTCCGAACTCGACATCTGCCAGAACTGGCACCACCTGTTCATGCCCATGGTCGGCGGGGATCCGACCGCGTGCCACGACAAATACGGTGTATGGGGCGGCGGTGCGGGCGCGCACGCCGTGGCGGCCGGCAAAAATCCCGTGGCCGATGCGTCTGGTCATGTTCACAGCGCCGATGGAAGCTGTTGTCACGGCCATTGACTTTTTTCAGCCGCTCAGGCGCCCGCCAGAAGGCGCCAGTCAAAAAAAATAACACACTGAGGAAACGCTAGAGGGACCACACATGTCATGGGCACATCTGCGCGTGATCGCGCGCGCTTCGCTATTCGCGCTATTCGCAATCCTTGCCGGATCAAACCCGGCCGCCGCCTATCCCGACCGTCCGATCAAGGTGGTGGTGCCCTTCCCGGCGGGCGGCGGCGGCGACATTCTCGCCCGCACCGTGCTTAACAAGATCGCCGAACAGCAGGGTTGGACGATCGTGATCGAAAACCGCCCCGGTGCCGGCGGCAATATCGGCGTTGAATCGGTCGCGCGCGCAGAGCCCGACGGCTACACTCTCTCCTACGGCACCAACGGCACGCATGCGATCAATCAGACGCTCTATGCGAAGCCGGGCTTCAACGCGGTGAAGGATTTCGCGCCGGTCGGCCGCTTCACCCAGATCGGGCTGGTGCTGGCCGTGCATCCCTCACTGCCGGCCAAATCCCTCAGCGAGCTGACCGCCTATCTCAAGGCCAATCCCGGCAAGGTGAATTACGCAACCGCGGGCAACGGCACGACCTCGCATCTCGCGGGCGCCCTGTTCAAGAACACGACTGGCGCCGATTTCGTCATCGTGCCCTATCGCGGCGGCGGCCCGGCGATGACCGATTTCATCGCCGGCACGGTGCAGATGATGATCGAGGTGATGCCGAGTGCGTTGCCGCAGGTGCAAGGCGGCAAGCTGCGCGGACTTGGCGTCACCACCGAGAAGCGCTGGCCGCTGGCGAAGGACATTCCGACCATGGGCGAAGCCGGCCTGAAGGATTTTGTCATCACCGCCTGGGACGGCATGTTCGCACCGGCCGGCACGCCGAAGCCGGTCATCGACACGCTCAACGCCGCCGTGCGCAAGGCCTTGTCCGATCCGGCAACGCAGGAGGCTCTGCTGAAACGCGGCGCGGAAGTGGTGCCGGGATCGCCGGAAGAGTTCGGCAAGTTTGTCAGCGCCGAGGTCGCGCGCTGGGGCAAGCTGGTGAAAGAATCCGGCGCGAAGGTGGATTGAGGCCGGCATTGTCATCGCCCGCGACCCGCCTTCGCCAAGGCTTTGACGGGTCGCGGTGCATGACAGTTGAGTGTAGTCACGACGCCTGCCTGTTCCGATCCCCTAGATTGCAATAGCTAGTGACGGCGATCGCCGTCGCGCATGTCAGGAAAGCCCAGCTGACAGCCTTGCCGTTTGAACATTCCGCGGCGCCGCGCGACAATGGTCGCATGATCACTGACATTACGGGCGCAACGGCCTCGCGGCCGGTCTGCGCCTTTCCGGACCGGCATTACGCACTGGTCCTGCGCGAAGGCGCGAGCCGCTTCTACTGGAAGCTCGACAATGAAGGCGTCACGATTTCCGGCGACCTGCTGCGCTGGGAGCATGACGGTGCAACGCGCGAGCGACACTTCCGCGAAATCGCGTCCGTACATCTGCAATTGGGCCATGCACAAGAGCGGCGACATCGGCACGTGCCAGATCATGTTCCGCGACCGTCGGCGCTCGGCCACAATGACATCCGCTAGAAGGCAGGCAATTCAGAGAACCGCCATCTTATTGGCATGGCCGTTCTGGCGATCGCCGCGCTGTTCTTTGTCGGCGTTCCGCTGGCGCTCTTTATCTATGTGCGCTCATGGGAAGTGTTCGGCGTTCTTGGCGCGGGCGTGGCGCTCGTCTGGCCGGTTGCACGCGTGCTGCAGCGCAATTCGCCGCGCGACTATTCACCGTCGCACGTGCCGGACGATCTGTTGCCGTGAGCGCCAGCCCGGCTCTCCCTCAGACGGTTGAG
Source organism: Pseudorhodoplanes sp. (assembly GCA_032027085.1). Taxonomy (NCBI): domain Bacteria; kingdom Pseudomonadati; phylum Pseudomonadota; class Alphaproteobacteria; order Hyphomicrobiales; genus Pseudorhodoplanes; species Pseudorhodoplanes sp. The sequence goes on from JAVSMS010000001.1 coordinate 50,853, forward strand.
CAAACCAAATTTTCATTTAGATATCAGCAGCTTAACGCCCCTATGCAACGGCTGGCGCCCTCCCCATATATTTGTGCATGAGCCGTGCCTTCGTCAAAGAAGCGGAAGATGGCGACACCTTCGATGATCTCGGGGATCGCCCCATTTCGCCTTACCCCAACGACGTCACGCCCGAGGGGCTTGTCCTGATCGAGGAAGCGCTGGAACGCGCGCGCCGTGAGCACGCCGAAGCGCAAGCCAAGAACGACCGCCGGGCTCTCGCCGAGACGGCGCGCGACCTGCGCTACTGGAATGCGCGGCGCGCCAGCGCCCAGGTGATCCCGCCGCCGGTCGACAGGACGCATGTGCATTTCGGCTCGACCGTGACGCTCATGCGCGAGGATGGCCGCAAGGAAACCTACCGGATCGTGGGAGAAGACGAAGCCGACATCGCCAAGGGCAAGCTCTCGCACGCCGCTCCCCTCGCCCGCGCGCTGTTCGGCAAGAAGGTCGCCGAAACGGCGACCTACGGCAACAATGAAGTCGAGATTCTTGAAATCTCCTGACCTGACGTCGAGACAAACTCGCAGTGACGAATTATTTGGGGCGCGGATCTTTCAGCGCAGAGCCGGGTACCGGAAACCGTCCGGCGCGCTGCAGCGTCACGGCTTCGACGAGTGTGCGCGCGGCGTTGCGGACTTCGTCCTGAAGATGGCGATCATCGTCTAGCGCCTGATGCGACGTGGCATAAGGCTCGAAATAACCGACATAGCGCGCCAACCCCGCTTTCGGACCAGCGGCAATCAATCCCATATCCGTCATCCAGTCCGCGAGCATGTGCTGCAGGTTCTCAACGCCTGCCGCGTCGCCATGCACCACCACCGAAAACAGACGGCCGGCGAGATGACGCGGATAGGGCCAGCCAGCGAGTTCGAGGGCCTTCGCCTCCTCCGGCGTCTTGCCGTGTGTCGATGACGGATCAGGATTGCCGCCATCGGCGCAGACCAGGCGATCCATCATCGCCTTCAATCCTGTCGGCGCCTGATACCAGTTGACCGGCGCGACGATCATCACGCCATGCGCGCCGACCCAGAGCGGATAAATCTCGTTCATCCAGTCATCGACCTGACCGAGCGCATAATTGGGATAGCAGCTGCACGGCCAATGACAGAGCGCCATGGAGGTGGCGACGCAGGATTTGCAGGGATGAATCTGCCGGCCGAATTCCGACGCCAGCCGGCTGAGATCGAGCAGTTCAACGTCGAGCGATGCCGCGGCAAAAATCTCCTGCGCCATTTTCACCAAGCGCCAGGACTTGGACATTTCACCCGGACAGGTCTGGTCGCTGCGCGATGAGCCGTTGATCAGCAGGATACGCGGCACCCGCGCTGCATCCTCGTGACGCGATTGCGCCGCGAGGATGGCCTCGCGTGCCGACAGCCAGTCGTGCGAGAGGTCATAATCGGGATCGGCAAAGCCGGCGCCGGCTCTGCGTGTGCGCGGTGACTTGCGATAGTTGATATAGCCGTCCCATGCAGCCGCGGCGATCGCGTTCAGCTCGGCCTGCACATTGTCGAAAGCCGGATCGGCGTAGCGCGACAAGAACCGCCGCTCGAATTCCTCGCGCGACAATTCAACGCTCGGCATGCCTTTGCGGACATCTACGGGCGGCACGGACGTTCAGCCTTTGCCGGCAGAAAATGAAAACGGCACGCGAGACAACGCGCCGCGCCCCAGCCGGTTCCCGCTCCGATGAGCGAGCCTAGCGATCCGTAAAAGCCAGCCGCGCGCCGAGCGCGGCGAAGGCGGCCGCGAATGTCCGGCGCAGCCATGTCATCACCCGCGGGCGGGTGATGACATGCTCGCGTACCGACGCCGCGAGCAGACCGTATACGGCAAAAACCGCGAATGTCATCAGCATGAAGACCGCGCTGAGCAGCAGCATGCTCCGGACCGGCGCCGGATCGCCCGCCAAAATGAATTGCGGCAGGAAGGCGAGGAAGAAAATGGACAGCTTGGGATTGAGGATGTTGATCAGAATGCCGGTGACGATGACGTCCCGAGCCGAACGCGCATCGACATGGCTCTCGACCTTCAGCGCGCCATGCTGACGGAGGGTCTGCCAGGCCATGTAAAGCAGATAAGCGACGCCGAGATATTTGACGGTCTGGAAGAGGAGCGCGCTGGTGTGCAGGATCGCCGCGAGCCCGAGCAACGCCGCCGCGATATGCGGAACGATACCGAGCGTCGAGGCGAAGGCCGCGAGAACGCCGGCGCGTCCGCCGCGCGAGAGCGCCGCCGCCAGTGTGTAGAGCACGCCGGTTCCGGGCGACGCCACGACGATCAGCGACGTCAGCAAGAATTCGGGACTCATCCTCTGTGCTCCTGAATGCAAATTGCGGCGATCCGGAAATGCCGACGATATCGGACGAGACCCACCCGATCTAGGATGACTGATCGAAGATCCGCTCGCCAACCTGATCGACGATCTGGCGCGCTTTCCGCAGCGTGAACTCGACCGCGTCATCAAAGGAAGCGTGCCGGTCGGCACGGATGAAGCGATGTTCCTTGCGCTGGCCATCGATCTCTTTCTCGATCAGGCCCGCGGTCTGATATTGCCCCTCGCTCTGGAACGGCGCAGCCCGAATGACGAAGCCCTTATACGCGACCGGCTCACCCAGCTTTTCCGCCGGAGAAGAGGTCGCGCCGAGACCGAACAGGGATTTGAGAAACGACATGGCACCTGCCTCACGCGATCGGACTATATCATGACGGCGGAGCGTGCGCGATTGCTCCGGCGATCAGTCATATTCCGGCGGAATCGGCCGCGGCTTTCCGTCCTTGTCAATGGCGACGAAGGTGAAGGTGGCGTCGGTGACCTTCTCCTCATGATGGGTCTCGAAACGGCGCGCCCAGGCCTCGACATGGATCTTCATCGAGGTGCGGCCGACGCTTTCAATCTCGGTATAGACTTCCAGCACGTCGCCGACCCGCACCGGGCGGATGAAGGTCATGGCGTCGAGCGCGATGGTGACCACGCGTCCGCGCGCCCGCTCCACCCCGGCGATGCCGCCGGCCTGGTCCATGCGCGAGAGCACCCAGCCGCCGAAAATATCGCCATTGGCATTGGTGTCCGCCGGCATGGCGCTGATGCGCACCGTGAGATTGCCGCGTGGTGAGCCATCGGTGGTTGTCGTCTGCTGCGCCATTCCCGTCCCCGAAGAATCCCGGAACCCTTCATGGCGGCTCGCCGGATTTCCCGCAAGATGCAGCGCAGCGGAGCCAAAACAGCGGGATATGACAGCGGGATATGACAGCGGGCGGATGTGACATGGCTCACAGTCAACACGTCGCAGGAGGGGCAGCATCGACATTGCGGGGAACCGGGCAAGACGAAACCTACTGAAGGAGTGCCCGCCATGACCGCGTTGCTCGCAGCTATCGTAATGTGGCTCTCGGCGAATTTCGATCTCCCGGCGACGCAGGACTATCCGAGGATCGAGCTCATCGCCGCATCGGAAATCACGTTCCTGCGCTACCAGGCCTTCACGCCGGAACGGCGACGCGAGGTTGCGGCAGCGCTGGGCAATGCAGCCGAGGACAGCAAGCGCCGCGCCGTTGTCTCCGTCTACGACGACAGGGCGAGAACCATCTATCTTCCCGCCGGCTGGACCGGCGACACGCCGGCCGATCTGTCGGTGCTGGTGCATGAGATGGTGCATCACATGCAGAATGTCGGCGATCTCCGCTACGAATGCGCCGGAGCCCGCGAGAAAATGGCGTATGAGGCGCAGGAGAAATGGCTCGGCCTGTCCGGACGCGATCTCGCCGGCGAATTCGACCTCGATCCGTTGACGCTGAAACTCTCGACCTCCTGCGGCTTCTAGACGTACGGGCGAGAGACCGGCACCTTTCCATGTCATCGCCCGTCCCCGTTCTCGTCGCCGCCCGCGCCTGATCCCGGTTGACCCGAGACCGGATCGTAAACTGCACAAGCCGGTCACAGCCGACATGTGACGGGCGATCGCATCAAACATAACTCACGCAGTCATTCACAAGTCGCGCGGTCATTGCCGATGCCCCGCTTTCGCGGGGCATGACATTGACAGGATCACCGCAATTGCCCGGCAATATATTGATGGTCATCACCTCGACCGCCCGGCGAAATATTGACAGGATCATCACCGCAACTGCTCGATCATCACCGCAACTGCTCGGAGAAATAATGCAGCGTGCGGCGATAGACTTCCGAGCGATTCCACTCGCGCATCACCTCAAAATTCTGCGTGCCCATGTTGAAGGGCTGGCCGGGCTGCCAGCCATTGGTCTTGAGGAGGTTCGCGGTCGAGGCCAGCACGTCCGGCACCGAGTGGCGCAGATCGACATGGCCGTTGCCGTCAAAATCGACCCCGTACTTGATGTAGGAGGACGGCAGGAATTGCGTCTGCCCGATCTCGCCGGCATAGGCGCCTTTCAGATCCGACAGCGGCAGGTCGCCGCGCTGCACGATCTGCAGCGCCGCAAGCAATTCGCGCTGGAACAGATCGGTGCGGCGGCAATCATGCGCCAGCGTCGCCAGCGTGCGCACCACCGGCAGCTTGCCCTGGTCGGCGCCGTTGTCGGTCTCCATGGTCCAGATCGCGACGATGAGTTCGCGCGGCACGCCGAAGCGCTGCTCGACGCGCGACAGCACCGCCGCGTGGCGCTGCATCATCGCGCGGGCGCGCTTGACGCGGGCGGCGCCGACGCGGGTCGCGGCATATTCCTCGAAGGTCTTGCGGAAGGTGCCGCGCTGGCGGCGGTCGAAGGCCATCACCGCGGGATCATGCGTGACCCCGCCGAGCGCCGACTGGATCACCTGGCCGGAAATGCCGGCGCTTTGCGCCTCGCGCGAGAACTCGGCGATGAAGGCGTTGAAATCGCCGCCGCATTTGGCGGCCTGCGCGGGCGCAACGACAACGAGCGTGGCGACCGCCGCCGCGAAAAATCTGAAAAGCATGAGAATCCTCGACTGGTCCCTGAGCCCGTTATCGCATGAGGATTGTGGCGGAAGAAGTGGCGGACTTTTCCCTCCCCCCTTGTGGGGAGGGTGGCGAGCGAAGCGAGCCGGGTGGGGGTCATGCGGTGAATCCCGGAAGAACCCCCACCCCGCTCGCCTTCGCTGACGCTCGGCGAGCGACCCTCCCCACAAGGGGGAGGGTAAAGACGCGCGGCAGCGCCCGGATTGTGCGAGGCGCCGGGTTCGCCTTCCGTCCAAAGTCCGTTGCCCCTGTCGTTCGTGTCGCATATCGGGCAGGCCCGATATGCGAGGGCGCGCGGAACGCCGGGCTCTCAGCCTGCCCGCGGCCTCGTGCAGCAAGCCGTTGTTGGCCACACGAGATTTTTTAGTCACCACGGAAAGCCGTGAACGTCGGCGTTCCGCGCGCGGTGTGTGAGGCTTGCTCCGCGACAACCCCGGAGGACAGACACCGTGGACCGGCATGGCCGGGCGGCTGGTCTTGGTATCCTCCGCTGGTGACCCACGGCCGGTGGGCCGGATCATCGCGGCTTGGGCCTCCGCGACGGTCGTGCGTCTCACGCCCTTTCGCGGCCACCGCACCCTGCCCCGCATCTCATGACGCTGATCAGACGCCCCTTGCGTGGGGCAGGATGGCAGGAGGATAGTCCTAGCTAGGAATAGAGTCAACCCCCCTTTCCGCGTCATCGCCGGGCTTGGCCCGACGATCCCCGCAAGACCGGCATTGCGTCCCCAAGCGGGATGCGCGGGTCAAGCCCGCGCATGACGATCACCGGCTTTGCTGCGGCCGTAATTGCGCCCTCCCCGCGCCCGCCCCACATATCGCCGATGTGCGGACGCATCACCCAGAAGCGAGGCGAATTGCCCGGCTTTGTCACCGTGCTCGGCGACGACCGCGACAACCGCATCAAGAACGCGGAGGCGCCGCCGCGCTATAACGGCGCGCCCAGCCAGGATTTCTGGATTCTCCGCCGCCATCCGAAGACGGGCGCGCACCAGCGCGACCGCATGGTCTGGGGCTTTCGCGAGCCCTGGATGGCGGAGCGCAACATGAAGCCGCAGATCAATGCGCGCGGCGAGGACATTGCCGGCAAGCGCATGTTCGCCAATGCCTATGCCAGGCGGCGCTGCCTCGTGCCGGTGGACAATTTCTTCGAATGGCGCTCGTCAGGCCCGCCGCCGAAAGTGCCCTATGCCGTCGCGATGGCGGACGGACAGCCCTTCGCGCTCGCCGGCATCTGGACCGCGCATCAGGACGCGGCCAGCGGCCTCTGGACGCGCAGCTTCGCCGTCGTCACCACGGCGGCGAACGAGATGATCGCGGACATCCACGACCGCATGCCGGTGATCATTGCGCGCAGCGACTATGACCGCTGGCTCGGCCCCGAGCCCGACCCGCACGACCTCATCCGGCCCTACCCGTGCGAGCTGATGGCGATGTGGCGCATCTCGCCGCGCGTGAATTCGCCGAAGAATGACGATGCGGGGATTTTGCAGGGGGTGTGATCCCTTAAGTCCTGTTGAAGAGCCCGGTTTGCGCGCGATGCGCATGTGCATCGCTATCCAGCCAAAAGCGGACTTGTTATGCTTGATCGGCCCCAAGGCGGATGGGAACACGCAAGCGACCGACGGGGCACGGGGGGACACTCATGATCTACATCGCGGTGGTGACCGTAATCGGCATGCTGCTTCTTCTCGCAAGCGGCGCCATTTCGCAGGGAAGCGTCGGCGGGTCGCTGACGATCGGGTTTGCCCTGATCCTCGCCGCGCTGGCTGTCGGCATCCACGAAGCCTGGACGATGAAGCGCGGCGCGCTCGGCTGGATCGTGAACATCGTTGTCACGTTCCTCAGTGTCCTGCTGGTCGCTCCCACCGGCGGCGGGGTTCTGGCCCTGCTCCTCAGCCCCTTTGCGTCGGGGACGTCGCTGGCGGCTTCGGGCGGCGGCGTGATGTCGCTCGCGCTCATCGGCATGACGGGCATCGTGCTGGCGAGCGCATGGGGCGCGCTGTGGGTCGTGAACCGGTGGCGGGACCAGCCGGCAGCAGGCGCTGGTTAGCGCCGTAGCCCGGATGAAGTAGTAGCCCGGATGGAGCGACGCGAATCCGGGGCTGATATCGCGTATTGAACGTGGACCGGGCTACGCTTGCGTGGCTTTCGCATTGTCATGGCCGGGCTTGTCCCGGCGCCATCCACATCCTTCAAGCGCTAATCGCAAAGCAAAAAACAAGCGGAAGTTGAAGATGCATCCGTTGTGAATGCGGGGTTGTCCGCGCGCCCTCAATGTGGAAGCATATGCTACCATTTGGTGCTGGGGGTTGTCATGCGTACTAAACTGGTTTCGATCGCTGCGATAGCAGCGATCGCAGGGGGCTGTGCAAAGAGCGCTGACCAAGTCGGGGCCACCTACGTTTCTCCAATTCTTTATGAGAACTACACCTGTCCGCAACTCGCCGAGGAAGCTCAGCGCGTGAGTGTGCGGGTGTCGGAGATGACGGGCGTCCAAAATCAGAAGGCGACAAACGATGCCGTCGCAATGACCGTGGGACTTGTCATTGTCTGGCCCGCGCTCTTCTTACTGAAGGGTAACGATGAGACTACAGCAGAGCTGGCCCGCCTGAAGGGGCAGATGGATGCGATCGAACAGGCTTCGATCAAGAAGCGGTGCGGCATCCAGTTCCACCGCGCACCGCCGCCGCAAGCGCCCGCACCAGCGCCAACGACTACGTAGTTCACTCCGGTAAAACTGCCAGAAGGCGGAGCGCCCTCACCGCGGATTTATCCAGGAGACTTGGCTAGCTAAATTCAGCGCATGGGGTACGGGGTTTTCATTCACCGTTCGGATTCGATCTACGACGACAGTCCTGCCGAACGCTATCAGTTTCCCGGTCAATATCTCGGCCGCGTACAATCCTGCGTGGGCGATTGGATCATTTATTATGAGCCTCGCAAGGTCGCAGAGACCCGAGGCTATTTTGCCATCGCAAAAGTGGAGCGGATTGTTTCCGATCCAACGACGCCCGGCATGTACCTCGCCCTGATCGAGCCGGGGAGCTATCTCGATTTCGTCAACCCCGTTCCATTCAGCGACGCCTCTGGCGTGATCGAAAAGGGCGTGCTGAACGAGCAGGGCAAAATATCCGGACGTGCACAATCGGCCGTCAGACCGCTCTCGGCGGCAGATTTCCAGCGTATTGTCACGCTGGGCCTGAACGAAAGCGAACCGCTACTCCCGCGCACCGGCGAAGAAATGGCAACATCAGGATTTCACGACGAGCAAGCCCCGTTCGAGTTCGAGCAGAGTCGTGAGCGAGCGAGTTTTTCTGTATCAAGAATCGTGCGCGACCGCGTTTTTCGCCGCAACGTGTTGCGCGCCTATTCGGAGCGCTGCGCCATCAGCGGCCTCCGGCTGATCAACGGCAGAGGTCGCGCCGAAGTGGCCGCGGCCCACATCCGGCCGGTCGAAGCGAACGGGCCGGACATTGTAAATAACGGCATCGCACTTTCGGGCACGGTGCATTGGATGTTCGACCGGGGACTGCTCAGCCTGGCCGACGACCTGCGGATTCTGGTCTCACGGCAGGCCAACGATCCCGAGGGCATTCGCGCCCTGATCAACAACACCGGCTACGCGCTTCCCACGCGGCATCCCATCGAACGTCCGCATCCGCGTTTCCTGCAATGGCATCGCGAGAATTGCTTTAAACAATAGATACTACCTAGCCCGGTGGGGGTTACAGCGCTACGCACCTAAAGCGCGGCCGGGTTATCGGGATAATCGTCCCACGTGCGGCCACCCAATTGGCGGCCGGTCTTTTTCTTCCGCTTGCCGCCCCACTGCTTGAAAAAGAACTTCACATTCTGCCTTTGACAGTCATCCCGCAGTTGCTCCGCCCACCATTGTTCCATTGGCCGCGCCCGAGGGCCGCTCTCGCCGCCTACAATTACCCAATGAATGCCTGAGAGATCGGGCGCAACGATCGGTCCGAGCAAGGGCTCGAACGATATGAAGCGGATTGCCGCCCGCACATGCCGCAACATATCGATGCGATGAAGATAGTCGCGGTTCTCAACTGAGGTGCCGAGCCAGACATTCGGCAAAACTGAAAATGCCGAGTTCGACAGCACCTCCAGCATCCGCTCTGGCCGCTTGGTCAAGATCTGGAAAGTGTGTTGCCGTGCCTCCGCCATCACGTTCCAAATTCGGCGGATCATTTCCTCATCGACACCATCCTGGAACAAATCGGACATCGAGTTGACGAAAATGCGCTGCGGCTTTTTCCATCTGAGCGGCGCGTCGATTGCGCTATCGTCAACATTGATCCGCCCAGTCCAGACATGGCGCTTGCCCGACTTGCGCGTCGTGCCAACATATTTCGCCATGCCCATTGCTTGCAAGCGCGCTGCCATCCGCATCGCGTAGCAGTTGGTGCATCCGGGCGAGAGCACCTTGCATCCGCCAATCGGATTCCAGGTCGCCTCGGTCCATTCGATGTCGGATGCAGCCATACTGGTTCTCCTTGCCTATTTGTTACAAAAGCTGACCTTGGCCCGATACGTTCCGTATCTTGTCCCAAAGACTCTTTGCAAAATCGCTGCGGCTCACAAATACAAGCCAATAGAGACGTTGATTTTTCGTTGTGCCGGAAACTAGTTCGGCGTGCCGCGCCGGTGGCAAACCGAGCGCGGTCATTTTTGAAATCCAGTATTCAATGTAAGCAGCACGTATTGCCCTTTGTGACTGCTTGAGGTCCACGGCAGTCCGCCAGCCCGGCGCAAAGCGATCCAACGGACCGTTCATAGACATTGAATAGGCATCAAGATTGCGCTGCAAGTCCTGAGCACTAAGGTGGATTAGCAGGTCGATGCGCTTCAGGCCGCTGAACGCTTCAATGACGGAAAACGGCAAGTCGTCCAGATTGTATGGATCGAGAAAAACAAAGTGCAGCCCGTACCTGTTGAGCTGCGAGACGATCCGCGTGGCGGTAACCTCCGCAGGACCGGTTGCCGCGAGGGCATGGCCTCCTGCATGTGCAATACGTCTCACGCAGGCATCGCATTTTTCCTGATCAGCATCAGCAATATAGAATTGTGAGAATGGTACGCCGCCTTCGCGCCCACATTTGAACGCAACGAGTGGGCTGCCGTCGATGATTTCACCGCTTTCGCGCACGACGGCACGGCCCGTGCCACAGTAAAGGTCGATATAAGTCGCGCCCCCACTGCCCTGAACAAACTTCCGGCGTGCGGCGCGTGAGATGTCGATGTACTTGCGAAGTCGATCATGCTTGTCCTTCGCCCAAGCCCCGACCTCATCAATTGGCAAACCATCGTCCTTCAACATCACACGCCTCGGCTGAAGAAGTGTTCTTGTTTTGTTCTACCACACGATAAAGTTGAAGGCCACCATAATACAAGAGGCCGCGCCTCCAAGGACGAGTGCGGCCTCCTTGATTCGCGATGGCGCGTTCCGCGCCTCCCAATCATGAGGCTCCCTCACTCCTCCTTGTACCCATACGCCTGCGCATTGCCGGTCGCGCCGTAATACTTGAACGGCAGGAACTTGCCGGCATGCCGAGCCTGACGAGGTCGCCCTTGGGGTCCGCCTGGCGGTCGATGGTCATGTCGAAGTCGCTTCGCCGACATGATGCCGTCGCCGACTTCCTCCTCGATCAGGAGCTTCATCGCCAGGCCGTTCACCAGCACCAGCTCGTAAAAGCGGTAGATGAGCGGGTCGGTACCGGCACCGCGCCGGGGTGAGGTCTCTCCGCCTCATGGTGAGGAGCGCCGCGCGTTATCGCAAGCAGTCGTCCCCGCGAACGCGGGGACCCATAGCCACATTGCTGGCGAGGTGTTTATGGGTTCCCGCCTTCGCGGGAACGACTCGGAGATAGGTTCGCACGGACGATATTGCCCCGCTTCGTCAAGCCGCGCGTCAATGACTGACGGCGGGATCGACCTTGCCCTCGAAGATTTCGGGATTTTGCGGCCCCTCGACCTGCAGCATGCCGATGAGGCCGCGCTCGGCGCGCGACAGCGCATGGTCGACGAGGATGTAGTTGCCGGGCACGTCGAGCTTGAACTCGACGATGGCGGCGCCGCCGGCGGGCACGGTGATGGTCTGCACGCCCTGCAGCGGCGGCGAGAGCAGATCGGCGAAGCTGTAGACGCGGTCGAAGATCTCGCCGATCACATGGAAGGACGAGGTGTGGTTGGGCCCGCCGACGCCGAAGAAGATGCGCACGGTCTCGCCCACCTTCGCCTTCAGCGGATGCAGCTTGGAGATGGCGCCGACCGCGCCGTTGAAGACGAAATATTCCGGCCGCTCGTTCAGCAGCTTCTCGACGCTGAATTCCTGGCGGCCGTGCTGGCCGAAGGCGGCGTCGGTGTAGACCTCGCCCTGCATCACATAGAATTCCTTGTCCACCGGCGGCAGCCCGCCTTCCGGCTCGATCAGGATGAGGCCGTACATGCCGTTGGCGATGTGGTGGGCGACCATCGGCGTCGCGCAGTGATAGACATAAAGCCCCGGCACCAGCGCCTTGAACTTGAACGACTTGGTGTGTCCGGGATCGACCTGCGTCGCGGCGGCGCCGCCGCCCGGCCCGGTCGCGGAATGGAAATCCACCGAATGGATGAAGGCGCTGTTCTCCGCATTGGAGACGTGCACGTCGATGGTGTCGCCGACGCGGGCGCGCAGCATCGGCCCCGGCACGCGGCCGTTGAAGGTCCAGAAGCCATAGGTGGTGCCTTCGGCCAGCCGCGCCTCGGTCTCGACCGCGACGAGGTCGACGCGCACGGTCTGCGGCTCGCGCTGGCCGATCGGCGGCGGCACTTCGGTCGGCTGCTGCGAGATGTCGGCTTCCGCCATGGTCGCTTCCGCCGGACGCGGCGTGACCAGGAATTGTCCCTCCATGCCGGCCTGGCGATGACCGGCGACGCTGCAATAATAGACGAAGTCGCCGGCCTTCGCCGCGCGGAAGACCATGACGGTGCTGGTGCCGCGGCCGGCGATGCGCGGCGAGGCGGCGTTCTGCTCGGGAAACACGATGTCGTGCTCGGCGCCCTCGCCGTTGAGCAGCGTGACCTGCACGATCTGCCCCTCGGCCGCCGACAGCACCGGATTGACGACGCCGTCGATGGTGCCGCCGACGCCGATATAGACCATGCGGCCCTCGGCGATGCCCGAGCGCAGCGTCAGCCGCACATCCGGGATATAGCCGACGGAATCGAAACGCCCGGTGTCCGGCGTCTGCGCGTCGGCCGGCGGCGGAGTCGGACGCGCAGCTTCCGCCGCAGCGCGCGGCGGCTGTTGCTGTTGCGCCTGTTGTTGCTGCTGCGGCTGTTGCGCCTGCTCTGCTTGCGGCGCCGCAGGCGCTACCGCCTTGGCCGGCGCGCCGCCGCGCAATGAGGCGAGATAGGCGATGACGTTGCTGCGCTCGCTTTCCAGACGCAGACCGGGGAACGCCATCTTGTTCTTCGGAATGAATTTCTGCGGCGCCTCAAGATATTGATGCAGCGCCTGCGCATTCCAGACGACGCCGGACTCCTTCATGGCCGGCGAATAGGCAAAACCCTGCACCTGCCCGGCCGGCCGCCCGACCACGCCGGCGAGACTCGGACCGATGAGATTCTTGCCGGCTTCCACCGCGTGGCAGGCCTGGCATTTGCGAAAGGCCTGTTTGCCGGCGTCGACATCGCCCGCGACCGCGGTCGCAGCCTGCGCCTGACCGGCGGGCCTTGCCGGTGCTGCGGGCTGCGCCTGCGGCTGCGGTGACGGCCTGACGGGAGACGCGGGCGGTTGCTGCTGCTGCGTCTGCGCCTGCTGTTGCTGTTGCTGTTGCTGTTGCGACTGCGCTTGCTGCGACGGCGCTTGCGGCGCCGGCTGATGCTGCGCATGCGCGGACGGTGCGGATTTTGTCTGCGATTGAGACGCCTGCGGTTGCGGCGTCTGCTTGTCCGGAGCGGCCTGTTGTTGCTGCGGCGGCTGTTGCTGCGGCGTGGCCGGTTGCTGCTGTTGCTGCTGCGGGGCCTGTTGCTGCTGTGGTGCCTGCGCGTTTTTCTGATTGGGACCGCCGGTGGTGGCGGATGGCGGCTGTTGCTGTGCCGACTCGGCGGGCGCCTGTTGCGGATGCTGCGCGTCGGCCGCGGGCGGCGATTCCTGCCCGGCGGTCTGCTGCGGCAGATGCGCGCGATCACCGGAAAAATCGATGGAGGAAACAACAAGAAGCCCGATGACCAGCACCAGCCCGGCCAGCAGGATGAACCAGGCGCGCAATTGCTCCAGCAGTCGGGGAATCATCAAGTCTCCTCCTCGCAACACAACAGCAAGCCAGCGGCATGGTTCCCGGCAAGGCGGGCGCCGTTACGCCTTCCGATTCATCCGGGAATTCGCTCGGGCCAAATGCGGTAACGACGAAGAAAGAGGACCGCGCCGCTCCGTTCAACCGCGCAAAACGCCGCGCCCCAAGACGACCGCATTCGTCCGCGCAAGGCGAATGCCGTCAGATGCAAAGGCGGGCGGCGTCGGCGCTTGCCGACGCTAATCCAGAATCACCAGCGCATCGACCTCGAACAGCATGCCGTCCAGCGCGAGGCGCGGCACCGGCACCAGCGTCTGCGCCGGCAGCGATGCGCCGAACATCTCTTTCACCTGCGCCGTCATCACCGGCAGCATCGCCTGTTCGTAGCCGGCCACATAGGTGGTGAGCTTCGCCACCTGGCCGGGCCGGGCGCCGACCGCATCGAGCACCCGGCGCAGATTGGCATAGGCCTGCTGCACCTGATCGGCAAAGCGCGGCGACAGCCTGCCGCTCGCATCCTCGCCGCCCTGACCGGCGATCATGACAATGCGCCGGCCGCCCGACGCGACGACGGCATGGCTGTAGCCGTTCGGCGCCGGATCGTAGAGTCCTTCCGGATTGACGACGGTGAGCCTGACATTCGTCTCCTGCGCTGCAGGCGAGAGGGTGTTCATGATGAAGACTGCTCCTGCTGACATTGCCGTCCGGATCGGGACCATCGCAAACCTCTTCGTCACATCGCGTCATGCGCATGACGCTTGCAAAGCTATGACGAAGGACGCCGGCGGTTTGTGACGCGGCGGGCAAAAAAGCGCGTGTCTTGCGCGCGGCATTCAGCGCGCCGGAGCGCAGGCGCAATGTTTCGGATTGGCTGTCCTGAACGAGGGCCGCCGCCGCGGCCGGCGCCCTACTTTGCCGGCGCGAGCACCGGAGCCGGCAGGACGCGATTGTTCTCGTCGACCAGCACCACGCGCGGGGTGAAGGTCCGCGCGTCGGCCTCGCTCATCTGCGCATAGGCGACGATGATCACGAGGTCGCCGGGCATGACGAGGCGGGCCGCCGCGCCGTTGAGCCCGATCTCGCCGGAGCCTTCCGGCGCCGGGATCACATAGGTCGAGAAGCGCGCACCGTTGTTGATGTTGTAGATGTCGACGCGCTCATTGAGAAAGAAGCCGGCGGCCGCGATCAGCTCCCGGTCGATCGAGATCGAGCCTTCGTAGTGCAGGTCCGCCCCGGTGACGCGGGCGCGGTGGATCTTGCCTTTCATCAGCGTCACGAGCATGCGCCGCCACTCCGTCCTGTCGTCCCTGCGCCCGGGGCAGGGTTTAGCCGAGATTGGATTTTCCGCACAAGCCGGGCTTTCGCCCCTGTGTGACCTGGAGCAATGAGCCTTCATCGCCCTGCGGCGTGGCCCTCAGCTGCGCGGCTGTCACAGGCCCGCGCCGGTGGGGTCCGCGTTTGCGACGCGTTTGCGCACGCAACGGTGCTTTCCGTTCGCGCGCCTTGCCGCCGCAGCGGGCGCTTGCCATAAGCCCAGCATGATCACGTCCGCCGCTTTGTTCCGCGAGATCGGCGCGCCGCTGTCGGTCGAGCCGATCACGCTCGATCCGCCGCGCGCCGGCGAAGTGCTGGTGAAGGTGAAGGCGGTCGGCCTCTGCCGCACCGACCTGCATGTCATGCGCGGGGAGCGGCGCGTCGGCATGACGCCGATGGTGCTCGGGCACGAGGCGGCCGGCATTGTCGAGGCCGTGGGCGCGGCCGTGACCGGCATCGCGCCCGGCGATCACGTCGTGCTCACCTTCATCCCCGGCTGCGGGCGCTGCCGCTGGTGCGCGCAGGGCCTGCACCATCTGTGCGCGGAGGGGCCGCGCATCACGCAGGGCCCGCAGCTCGACGGCAGCTATCGCCGGCGCGACGGCGAGGGGCGCGAGACCGGCGCCTTCTGCATGATCGGCGGCTTCGCCGAGCGCACGGTGGTCGACGCCGCCTCGGTGCTGGTGATCGAGAAGGACGTGCCGCTCGATCTCGCCGCGCTGGTCGCCTGCGGCGTGCCGGCCGGGGTGGGCGCCGCGCGCCACCGCGCCAGGGTGAAAGAAGGCGACAGCGTGCTGGTGGTCGGCTGCGGCGGCGACGGCATGAATGTGGTGCAGGGCGCGCGCCTGTGCGGGGCCGCGACCATCATCGCCGCCGATCTCGTGCCCGCGAAACTCGACTGGGCGCGCGGCTTCGGCGCCACCCACACGCTCAACGCGCAGGGCGAGGCGCTGACCCGCGCGGTGCTGGAGCTGACCGGCGGCATCGGCGTCAATCACGCCTTCGTCTGCATCGATCCGCCGGCGACGCTCCTGCCCGCCTTCCGCGCCACGCAGAAGGCCGGCAATGTGGTGGTCACCGCGATCACGCCCGACACGGTGACCCATATCGACATTCCGCCGCTGGAATTGTTCGCGACGCAGAAGGCGGTGATGGGCGCGGTCTATGGCTTCCAGAGCCCGCGGCTGCAGGTGCCCGAATTGCTGCGGCTCTACCGCACCGGGGCGCTGAAGCTGCGTGAATTGATCACCCGCACCTATGCGCTCGACGACATCAACCGCGGCTATGCCGATCTCGACGCCGGGAGGAATTTGCGCGGCGTGGTGGTGTTCGACTAAGAAACACAAACGCCGCGCTCATGTCTGAGCGCGGCGCGTATGGTCCCCGCTTGCGCGGGGACGACCGATGGATAGAGGTCAGTTGTCGAGGAACGAGCGCAGCTTGCGCGACCTTGACGGATGCTTCAGTTTCCGCAGCGCCTTCGCCTCGATCTGGCGGATGCGTTCGCGCGTCACCGAGAATTGCTGGCCGACTTCCTCGAGCGTATGGTCGGTGTTCATGCCGATGCCGAAGCGCATGCGCAAGACGCGCTCCTCGCGCGGGGTGAGCGAAGCGAGGACGCGGGTCGTGGTCTCGCGCAGGTTCGACTGGATCGCGGCGTCGATCGGCAGCACCGCGTTCTTGTCCTCGATGAAATCGCCGAGGTGCGAATCTTCCTCATCGCCGATCGGCGTCTCGAGCGAGAGCGGCTCCTTGGCGATTTTCAGAACCTTGCGCACCTTCTCCAGCGGCATGCCGAGCTTTTCGGCAAGCTCTTCCGGCGTCGGCTCGCGGCCGATCTCGTTCAGCATCTGGCGGCTGGTGCGCACGATCTTGTTGATCGTCTCGATCATGTGCACCGGAATGCGGATGGTGCGCGCCTGGTCGGCGATCGAACGGGTGATCGCCTGGCGGATCCACCACGTGGCGTAGGTCGAGAACTTGTAGCCGCGGCGATATTCGAATTTGTCGACCGCCTTCATCAGGCCGATATTGCCTTCCTGGATCAGGTCGAGGAATTGCAGGCCGCGATTGGTGTATTTCTTGGCGATGGAGATGACGAGGCGCAGGTTCGCCTCCACCATTTCCTTCTTCGCCTGGCGCGCCTCGCGCTCGCCCTTCTGCACCGAATGCACGATCTTGCGGAATTCGCCGATCTCGAGCCCGGTCTCGGCGGCGAGCGTGTGGATCTCGCCGCGGATTGCCTTCACCTTCTCCTTGTCCTTGGCGATGAGATTTTTCCATCCCTTCGCCGAGAGCTTGGAGACGCGGTTGAGCCAGCGCGGATCGAGCTCGGAGCCGAAATAATTCTTCAGAAATTCGTCGCGCGCGACGCCGTGGCTTTCCGACAGGCGCAGCAGGCGGCCTTCATAGCCGACCAGACGCTTGTTGATGTCGTAGAGCTGCTCGACAAGCGCATCGATGCGCTGCTGGTTCAGCCGCAGCGACTTCACCGCGACGATGATCTCTTCCTTGATCTTCTTGTATTTGCGCTCCTGCGCCGGCGAGAGCGACTCGTTCTTCAGACGGAACTCGATGTCCTGGTCCTGCAGACGGCGCAGCCGCTTGTATTCGTTGGCGATGGTGTCGAAGGTCTCGAGCACTTTCGGCTTCAGCTCGGCCTCGATCGCGGCGAGTGAGAGCGAATTCTCGAACTCGTCGTCTTCCATGTCGGCTTCTGCCGCGGCCTCGGCCGGATCCTTCTCCTCGGCATCGTCGGCGGCAGGTCCCGGCTTGAAAGCCTGCGGCTGCGCCGGCGCAGTCGGCGGCGAGGCAACCGCACCGTCGCCGCCATTGGGCTGCGGCAGCGGCTGCCCGTCGGGACCAACGGGCGCCGGGAGCTTGGCGTCGGGGCCGGCATAGGTCGCTTCCAGATCGATGATGTCGCGCAGGAAGACTTTTCCTTCGTTCAGCTCGTCGCGCCAGATGATGATGGCCTGGAAGGTGAGCGGGCTTTCGCAGAGACCGGCGATCATCGCCTCGCGGCCGGCCTCGATGCGCTTGGCAATGGCGATCTCGCCTTCGCGCGACAAGAGCTCGACCGAACCCATTTCGCGCAGATACATGCGAACGGGATCGTCGGTGCGCTCGGACGGCTCTTTCTTCTCGGTGGTCGCCAGCGGCTTGGCGGTGACTTCCACCAGCTCGCCGCCCTCGTCGTCGTCGTCCTCTTCCTTCTCGCCATCCTCGTCGTTGGCGTCGTCCTGCTCGACGACGTTGATGCCCATTTCCGAGAGCATCGAGAGCGTGTCTTCAATCTGCTCGGAGGTGACTTCCTCCGAAGGCATGACCTGGTTGAGCTGTTCGTAGGTGATGTAGCCGCGCTTCTTCGCCTGCTTGATCATCTTTTTGACGGCGGCATCGGAAAGATCGAGCAGCGGCAATGGCGTATCGGGGGTCGCCTCGGCGTCCTTCTCCGTTCCCTCCTCCTTGCCCTGACCGGCCTTGGCCTTGAGCGGAATGGCGGCGCGTTCGGCGTCTGCTTTGGCGGCGTTTTTCACGGTGCTCTTCATGTCCTTCTGGGCGTTTTTGACAGTGTTCTTGGCCGGAGCTTTGGCAGCAGGCTTGGCGGCAAAAGGCTTGGCAGCGGACGACTTGGCAGTGGAAGACTTGGATGGAGCGGACCGCGGCAAGGTCTTGGACCGCGCCTTGTCCTTGGCCGATGCCTTGGCCGGGCTCTTGCTCTGTAGCTTGGCAGCACTTTTGGCCGCCGGTTTGGCGGACTTGCCGCTTGTGCCCGACGTTGCGCCTTTGGCCTTCAGCTTGGCTGCGCTCTTGCTTGGCATAGAAGTCTCTCTCCCGCGACGGGACCCCCGCCGCAACAACCATCCCCTACCCTATGCAGAGGGAAGATGGCCCGAGGCTGAACCGCAGCCAGATTGGCGGTGGCCCGCCGACTCAAGATACCCGTTGTGACCGGAGCCTATTAAGCCCCGATTAACCCTGTCCTGTCCGGAAAAAGGGCCGAAATTCCCGAAAAAACGCATCAAACGCCCCGAAATGACAATCGCCCGGAGGAGGCGCCAAAGCCCTCGATCAGCGCCTCGGTTCCCTCGAGGGCTGCGAGTCTGCTCTGTACGTCCCGGAGCCACGCCAAATTCGCCTCGCTGGGTTCCTCCCCCAGCGCGCGTTCCGCGTCTTTGAGCTCCCTATTTAGCGTGCGCTTCTTGCGATGCAAGGTAACAACGTGGTCCCACCATTGGGCGACGTCGACCTCGGCGGCGCCCTCCTGGGCCGGCCAGTCCGAGGCATGGGTGATGGCGGCCTGGACCCGCACCAACAGGGGCTGAAGGCCACGCCGCCTCAGCGCTTCCTGCAACTGCTCCGCATCCGGATGCGTCTCGTGCGATCCGGCCTCCAAGACAGCCTTCCGGAGCTGATCGGCGTCCGGATGCAGGAATTCGAGTTCGGCAAATTCCTCGGCATGGGTTTCCAGGAGCCAGGGATGGCGGATCACCGCCAGCAAGATCAGCGCCTCGCGTGGCGGGATGGCGCTCTTGAAGCCTCGCACCATCGGGCTCTGGCCCAGCCGCGGCGACGGCGTCGCGAGCGGGTCGCGATGGCGCATGCCGCGCTTCCAGTCCCCGACCGGACCGCGCCGCGCCGGGCCGCCAAAGCCGCCTGCATTACGGTCGCGCGAGAACGGCCTCACCGGCGAAAACAGGGAGCGGACCCGCTGGTCCATGTCCTGCTTGTAGTAGCGCCGCACGGTTTCATTGCCAACCGCCGCGACCACATCGTTCATGCGCGCTTCCAAAGCGGCACGGCGCTCCGGCGTGTCGAAACTCGCGCTCTCTGTCTCGCGCATCCACAGCATGTCGGCGAGCGGACGCGCACTCGCCAACACTTCCGCAATCGCATCGCGCCCGCCCGAACGTGCGAGATCGTCGGGGTCCTGCCCTTCCGGCAGCAGGGCGAATTTCAGGCTCTTGCCGGGAAGAAGTTTCGGCAAAGCAAGATCGAGCGCGCGATAGGCTGCTCTACGTCCGGCCTTGTCGCCGTCGAAGCAGAGGGTCGGCTCGTCCGCCATCTTCCAGAGAAAGCCGAGTTGCTCCTCGGTGAGCGCGGTGCCGAGCGGCGCGACCGTCGCCGGAAAGCCCGCCGTCACCATCGCGATCACGTCGATATAGCCTTCGACCGCGATGATCTGCGCGTCTGCATGCGATGCCTGCCGCGCGGCAGCGCCGTTATAAAGGATCGCCCCCTTGTGAAAGAGCGGGGTCTCCGGCGAGTTCAGATATTTTGCCGGCACATCTTTCTCGAGCGCGCGTCCGCCGAAGGCGATGACGCGGCCGCGCCAGTCGGTGATCGGGAACATCACGCGGTCGCGGAAGCGATCATACGGCACCGGAATGTCATCGCCCGCGATCAGGAGGCCTGTCTCGATCATGTCCTCGACAGGTACGCCCTGCGCGCCGAGATGTTCCTTCAGCGCGAAGCGTTCGTTCGGCGCATAGCCGATGCGGAATTTCACTTGCGTCGCCGGCGCGATGCCGCGATCGGCGAGATAGCCGCGCGCCTTCGCGCCCGCGCGGGACTGCAGCGTGCTCTCGAAAAACTTCGCCGCGAGTTCGACCACGTCATGCAGGGTCTTGCGGCGTTCGTCGCGCTGCACCTCCTCGCGCGAGACTTTTGGCAATGGCAGGCCGGCAAGGCCGGCAAGGCGCTCCACCGCCTCCGGAAAAGTGACGCCTTCGGTGAGCATCACAAAATCGAAAATGCTGCCATTCTTGCCGGAAGAGAAATCAAACCACGCCTGTTTCTGGTCATTGACGAAGAACGAGGGCGTCTTCTCCTTGTTGAAGGGCGAAAGGCCGGAAAATTCGCGGCCGCTTTTCTTCAGCTTCACACGCCGCCCCACCACCTCCGAGACCGGGAGGCGGGAACGCAGTTCGTCAAGAAACTGGGGCGGAAAGCGCATGTTTGGGTTTTCGGCCGGGTGCGAATCGGGGCCATAGCACAATCATAGCCGCCGATGATGGCGGGTTGCGCGGGCGGCAAAAAAAGGCTTGCGAGACAAGGGTTTTGCCCGGTTTCCCGGTTTTCCACAGGGTGCAACGGCTGCGGCTTTACCTCCCGGAAGGCAACGAACGACCGCTCACGTCAAGGCGGACACTGGACGCCTCACCCCATCGACGCCGCGACCTGCTGATCCTGCACGATCCCGCCATCCACCAGATTTACACGGCGGTCCATGCGCGCGGCCAGTTCGAGATCATGCGTCACCGCGACCACGGTCTTGCCGCGCTGGTCGACGAGGTCGCGCAAAATCTGGAAGACCTGTTCGCTGGAGACGGAATCAAGCGAACCGGTCGGCTCGTCCGCCAGCACCACCGGCGGATCGTTGGCGAGCGCGCGCGCCACCGCCACGCGCTGGCGCTGGCCGCCCGACATCTGGTCGGGCCGCTTGTGCATGTGATCGGCCAGCCCGAACGAGGCGAGCAGATCGGCCGCGCGATCTTCCATCTGTCTGGGCGTGAGGCTGCGCAGCGCGCGCATCGGCAGCATGACGTTTCCGAGCGCGGAGAATTCCGGCAGCAAAAAGTGAAACTGGAACACGAAGCCAAGCTCGGCGAGTCGTGTGCGGGCGCGCTCGCTTTCCGCCATGCTGACCGTGGCCTGTCCGCGGATCAGCACTTCGCCGGATGTCGGCATGTCGAGCAAGCCGAGCAGATAGAGAAGCGACGACTTGCCGGAGCCCGACGGACCGGTGATGGCGACGAATTCCTTCTCCCGCACCACGAGGTCGATGTCATGCACCAGGGTCACCGGCACGATGCCCGGCAGGATGCGGGTGACGTCGCGCGCCTCGATCAGGACGTCGCTACTCATGTCGCTCCCCGGATGATGTCGACGGGGTGAACGCGCGCCGCCTTGCGTGCCGGCGAATAGCCGGCGGCGAAGGAGGACACCAATGCCACGCCGCCCGCGATCAGATAATGCAGCGGTTCATAGACCAGCGGCAGGCGGTTGGCGTCCATGAACGGGCTCCTGATCTCGATCGACCCGAGCGCCTGGCAGAGCAGAAAGCCAAGCACGAATCCGGCCAGCGCGCCGGCCAGCCCGATGATCAGCGCCTCGATCACGAAGATCGTGCGCACGGTACGCTCGCTCAGGCCGAGCGATTTCATGATGGCGATGTCGCGCGCCTTCTCGTGAGTGATGGTGGAAATGATGTTGTAGGTGCCGAAACTCGCCACCAGGAGAATGGCGCCGACCACCGTGTACATGATGATGTTGCGGATCACGAAGCCGGACAGCAGATCCTCGTGCGCCTCCTGCCAGGACACCGATTTGTAGCCGCTCTGCCGCTCGATGCGTTGCGCCACCTCGCCCGCCGCCATCGGATCGGTCACTCGGATGCGCAATTCGTTGATCAGCCCGGTCTGATTGGACAGAATTTGCGCGGTTTTCAGCAACACATAGGCGTTCGACTCGTCGACCTGACGGACGCCGGAATGGAAGAGGCCCACCACATGCGCGCCGAGATTGACGCCCTCACTGGTCTGAATGGTGATGTTGGCGCCGATCCGCGCGCCAAGCTTCTCAGCCAGACGGTCGCCGAGAATGATTGCGTTGTTCGCGGTGTAGAGCGAGGCAATGGTGGCATTGCGCATATGCTTCGGGAGAGCGGAGACGCGCGGCTCGCGCTGCGGGTCAATGCCGGTGATGCTCACCGCGACATCGCGGTTGGCATAGCGCACGATCCCTTGCGTCCTGACCGAGGGTGCTACCGCGCCCGGCATCCAGCCTTCCAGATTGGCCATGATGGCCAGCGGATTCTTGATGCCCTTGCGGCGCTCCTCCGGCCGCAATCCGTGAAACTCGGCCGCTTCAAACAAGGCGCCCGCCGGCTGCGGCGGCGGGTTACGCCGCTCGTCCGAGACTGCGATATGCGGAAGCGCGTCGATGAGCTGGCGCATGAAGTCGTTCTGCGAACCGACCATCAGCGAGGCCATCATGATCGAGAAGCCGACGCCTGTCGCGACGCCGGCCACCGCCACAAGCGTCTGCCGCGCCCGCGAGCGCACATGCGTGAAGGCGATGTCGAGGATCAGGTTCATTGCGACACCGGACGCACGCGTCCGCCGTCGGTCACCGCGGCGCTGACCGGAGAGATCACGCGATCCTTTTCGGTGAGGCCGTCGAGAATTTCCACAGCGCGCGTGCCGCGAATTCCGATCTTCACCTCGCGCCGGCGCGCGACATGGCCGTTCACGACGAAAACATGCGAGCCCTGCAGCGCATCGGCGGGAATCAGCAGCGCGTTCTCTTTCTCGCGGGTGATAACGTTGGCTTCCACGCTCATGCCGATGCGCAATGGCGTGTCATCGGGCAGGTTAATCTTGATGCGATAGGTCTTGGCAACCGGATCGCCCATCGGCGTGATCTCGCGCACCTTGCCTTCGATGCGCCGGCCGGGAAAAGCGTCAGTGCGGAACAGCACGAGCTGACCGACCGCGACGCGCGGAATATCCTCTTCGTTCACCTCGGCTTCCACCTCGAGCGGCTTGGGCACGCCGACGCGAAACAGGATTGTGCCCGCTTCGACGATCTCGCCCACGCGGCCGTCCTTGCGCAGTACTTCGCCATCGATCGGCGAGACGATGGTGTATTGATCGACACGTTCGCGCAGGACGGTGAGCAAGCCCTGCACCTGGCGCAGTTCCGTCAGCACCTTTTCGTGCGCCTGCGTCGTGGTGGCGCCGCGTGCGATCAGTTCGGTGGTGCGCGAAACCTCGGCTTTGGCAAATTCCTCGCGCGCTTTCAACTCATGCAATTGCGCGCGAATCTCCTTGTCGTCGAGGCGCGCGAGCACCTCGCCACGCTTCACGTGGCGCCCCTCGCAATCGCAAATCTCGATGATGCGCTGACGGATCAGGCTTGTGACCTTGGCCCAGCGAACCGGCTGCACCGCGCCGGTGGCATAGACGATCTCGGCCGCGGTGCCGCGTGCCGGCGCAATCGCGGAAACCTCAGGGCCACGCTTCAGCCACCACCACGACCCTGCCACGATCGCCAGAGCGATGAGGGCGGTGAGAATATGACTCGCGCGCACGTTTCAGCTCCGTAACAATCCAGAACGAGGCGGCTTCCCGCCACAAGAATGCATCAGGAGGCCCCCGGTACCTGCTCGCATGCGTTCTTATCGTCCTTTTGCGGCGTGCGGTATTGATCTTGCGCAAGCGGCGAATTTGCGGCGAATTTACAAGTCACGATCGGCGATACCGGGAGCTTTGCCGCAGGCACATATTAAAGACGGCATAAAGGGCAGCGAGTCATCATCGAGAGGTCATCATGGATATTCGCCAGATTCCGGTCGGGAAAAACCCGCCGAAAGACGTCAACGCGGTGATCGAGATTCCGCTCGGCGGCGTGCCGGTGAAATACGAGATCGACAAGGATTCAGGCGCGCTGTTCGTCGACCGCTTCCTGCACACCGCGATGTTCTATCCCGGCAATTACGGTTTCATCCCGCACACGCTCTCCGCCGACGGCGATCCCTGCGACATCCTGGTGGTGAGCCAGGTGCCGGTGGTGCCGGGCGCGGTGATCCGCTGCCGGCCGGTCGGCGCGCTGGTGATGGAAGACGAAGCGGGGGGCGACGAGAAAATCCTCGCCGTGCCGGTCGACGACCTGCACCCCTTCTACAAAGGGGTGCAGAGCTATCGTGATTTGCCGCCGATCATGTGCGAGCAGATGGCGCACTTTTTCCAGCACTACAAGGACCTGGAAAAAGGCAAGTGGGTGACCATCGTGCGCTGGCTCGACGCCGAGGGCGCCGAGAAGCTGATCATGGACGCGATCGCGCGGGCCGGTCGCGCGTAAGCGGGTCGTGCCCCGGCGCCTTGCGCCAGAGCGGCACCAGCATCCATACGCGGTCCCGATAGCGGCGGTAGTCATCGCCGAACGTTGCCGTCAGGTCGCGTTCCTCGAGCATGATGCCGATAAGGATGTAGGCCGTCGTGACCGTGGCGAACAGCAGATGCCCCTGCGTCATCACCGGTGTCGCCCAGAAGGCGATGATGAATCCGAGGTAGATCGGGTGCCGCACCAGCTTGTAGAAGCCGGGCGTCTTGAACTGCGCCGCCGGCATGCGCTTGCCGGCAAGATGCGTCATCACCTGATGCAGCCCGAACAGTTCGAAATGGTTGATCATGAAGGTCGAGAGCAGCACGATCATCCAGCCGAGCAACGACAGGCCGACAAGCGCCGTCGCAACGGCCGGGTTATTTGCCTGCCAGACGACGTCAGGCATCGACCGCCATTGCCAGAACAGCAATGCCAGTGCGAGGCTTGCCAGCAGCACATAGGTCGGCCGCTCGATCGGCTTCGGCACGAATCGGGTCCACCAACGCTTGAACGGCTTGCGCGCCATCACGCTGTGCTGGAGCGCGAAGATCGACAGCAGCACCAGATTGACGACGAGCGCTTCCAGGAGAGGCACGACCGGCCCATCATCGATCGCCTTTGGCACCGCAATGCCGGTCACAAAGCCGATGGCATAGACGAAGCTGGCGAGAAAGATCGTGTAGGCGACGACACCGTAGAGAAAGGCTGCAACTTTTCCCATCGTCCTCTCCTGTTCTTATGCGCGCGGACGCCAGCGAATGCTGGCCGCACGTTTTAGAAGATTGCGATGTCCGTCCAATCCGGTCTGTGAGGCCGGTCACAGTTGGCGATCACCTATAGGTGATTGTTCGGCCTGCGCGAAATTCGGGTTGCCGGTCTGACGCGAGGTCACCCGCCGAGTTTGCCTTTCACGATCCCGCTCGCCTTGCCGAAATCCATCTGGCCGGCATATTTGCCGCGCAGGGCGCCGATCACCTTGCCCATATCCTTCATGCCGGCGGCGCCGGTTTCCTTGATCGCGTCGTCGATGGCCTTGGCCATTTCGGCGTCGGACATCTGCTTAGGCAGATAGGACTGGATGATCGCGATCTCCTCGGCCTCCTGCTGCGCGAGCTCGGGACGGCCGCCCTTCTCATAAAGCTCCTTCGATTCCTGGCGCTGCTTGATCATCTTCTGCAGCACTGAAAGAAGGTCGGCGTCGGACAAGGTCTTGCCGGAACCGCGCGCTTCGATATCGGCATTCTTGAAGGTGGAGTTGACGAGGCGGAGCGTTGAAATCTTGCGCTCCTCCTTCGCCTTCATCGCCTCTTTCAGGGCGTTGTTGATGTCGTCGCGCAGCACGGTGACCTCATAATGTTTGTGTGCGAGGGCCGAACAGAATGACCGCGGCCCCGATCAAGCAAATGGCAGCGCCGATGGCGTCCCAGCGGTCGGGCCGCGTGCCCTCCACCGCCCAGAGCCAGCCGAGCGAAGCGGCGATATAGACGCCGCCATAGGCCGCATAGGCGCGGCCGGCGACGTCTGTTTCCACCAATGTCAGTAAATAGGCGAATAACGCCAGAAATCCGAGCCCTGGAATGAGCCACCATGCCGGCTTGTCCAGCCGCAGCCAGGCCCAGAACGCGAAACAGCCGGCAATTTCCGCCAAAGCGGCCGCAATATATGCCGCGATCGACTGCAAATCCGGCCTCCGCCGCGCTCCAAGAAAAATCCGGCAAAGCACTTTGACGCTCGCCGGACTCGACGTTATCTAGGCCCCTTATGAGCCCCAAACAAGACGATTCAGCCTGGTCCGAGCCCAAGGCCACGGCGCTGCTCGTGCTGGCCGACGGCACCATCCTGGAAGGCTTCGGCTTCGGTGCCACCGGCTCCGCGGTGGGCGAAGTCTGCTTCAACACGGCGATGACGGGTTATGAGGAAATCCTCACCGACCCCTCCTATGCCGGTCAGATCATCACCTTCACCTTCCCGCATATCGGCAATGTCGGCACGAATGAAGACGATATCGAGACGGTGAACATGGCGGCGACGCCGGGCGCGCGCGGCGTCATCCTCAACGCGCAGATCACCGACCCGTCGAACTACCGCGCCACGCGCCATCTCGACCAATGGCTGAAGGCGCGCGGCATTGTCGGGCTGTGCGGCCTCGATACCCGCGCGCTGACCGCGCTCATTCGCGAAAAGGGCATGCCCAACGCGGTGATCGCGCATGAGCCGTCCGGCAAGTTCGACATCGAAACGCTCAAGACAGAAGCGCGCGAATGGCCGGGCCTTGTCGGCATGGACCTCGTGCCGATGGTGACGACCGGCCAGCGCTTCACCTGGGACGAAAAGCCCTGGGACATGACCAATGGCTACACGCGGCAGGACAAGACCGAATTCCACGTGGTCGCGGTCGATTACGGCGTGAAACGCAACATCCTGCGCCTGCTTGCCGATGTCGGCTGCAAAGTCACCGTCGTGCCGGCGCAGACCTCCGCCGAAGACATCATGGCGCTGAAGCCGGACGGCGTCTTCCTCTCCAACGGTCCCGGCGATCCGGCGGAGACGGGAAAATACGCGGTGCCCGTCATCCGCGACGTCATCGACAGGAATGTGCCGACCTTCGGCATCTGTCTCGGCCACCAGATGCTCGGCATCGCGCTCGGTGGCACGACGATGAAGATGCATCAGGGCCATCACGGCGCCAACCACCCGGTGAAGGATCTCACCACCGGCAAGGTGGAGATCACCTCGATGAATCACGGCTTCGCGGTGGATAAGGATTCACTGCCGAAGAATGTCGAGCAGACGCATGTGTCGCTGTTCGACGGCTCCAATGCCGGCATCGCGCTCAAGGACAAGCCGGTCTTCTCCGTGCAATATCACCCGGAAGCCTCGCCCGGCCCGCGCGATTCACATTATCTCTTCCGCCGCTTCGCCGATTTGATGCGCGAGCACAAGCGGGCATGATGCGTCACCTCCCCTGGGGAGAGGTGACGGCCGAAGCCACGGTCATTCCGCGCGGAACCTGTGCAATCGACGGCATTTGATAAAGATGATGTTAAATGCCTTCGGGTAATGCCGGTGCTGAGTGAGGCCTGTTTGCGAATGTCTGCCCGTCAATCCAAGCCGCTGACCTTCCTGTTTCAGGACGACGGCGTGATCCCCAACAACCCGACGCTTCCGCTCGTGGTATTTCCGGCGGCGATCAACCTCTCCGGCACCGCCTATCCGGAAGAGACGGTCGAGCAGATGTTCACAGGCAACGCCTGGGGCGATAGCTGGCGCAACGGCATTTATCCCTACGTCCACTATCATTCGCAGATCCATGAAGGGCTCGCCATCGCGCGCGGGCGCGCCAAGGTGCGCTTCGGCGGCGACAATGGCGAGGAGCTTGATCTCGGGCCGGGCGATGTCGCGATCCTGCCCGCCGGCACCGGGCACCAATGCTTGTGGAATTCGCCCGACCTCGTCGTAATTGGCGCCTATCCAAAAGGTGGCAGGTTCGATCTCTGCCGCGGCAGCAAGGCCGAACGCGAAAAGGCGCTGGGCGTCATACCGACGGTTCCGCTGCCGGAAACCGATCCCGTCTACGGCAAGGACGGGCCGCTGTTGAGATTGTGGCGCGATTGACCCGTGAAGGCACCGGACACGGAGGCCTGCGATGGACGACGACCTGCACGGCATGAGCCGGGACCAGCTCATTGCCGAGGTGAAACGTCTGCGCGCCGGCATCCGCGCGCATCGCGACTCGAGCGGACACGATCTGTGCTGGCATCATCCGCAGCTCTGGGGATTGCTGCCGGAGCGTATCGACCCGGACGTCGCCGTGCCGCCCTGGCCGAAATTCCTGCGCGGCTGCCTCAAATACCGCGAGGCGCTGGAGCGGGAATTGCCACAGGCGCGCATTATGGACGAAGAATACAAGGATTAGGCGTTGGCTGCCGCTCAACAAACAAGTCGTCAAGCCCCGCGCCCGATCTCGGGTTACCGGAGATCGGATTTACAGTTACACACGTCGGCTCGAGCCAACTTGTGATGGGGCATCCAGCAAACGCTGAGCAGAGTGTGCTTGCTGGGTCGCCCGGGCGATGACAACGGAAGGGCCGTGGCTATGGCCGACTGGATTTCCTTCTTCGATTCCGAGCATTCCATCTACGTGAATGCGCGGCACAAGCAGGTGCATGCGCGCATCACCGGCGACGGCATGCTTGCCTATATCAGCAAAGGCGACGCCGTGCTCGACTATGGCTGCGGCGAAGCTGCCTATGCCGAACGCCTCGGCGGCAGCGCCGGTGCGCTGATGCTGTGCGAAGCGGCGCCGAACTTGCGCGAACGCCTTGGCCTGCGCGTTGCGCACAACAAGAAGATTTCCGTGCTGACACCCGAACAGGCCGCGGCTCTGCCGGATTTGTCGCTCGACGTCGTGATCCTGCATTCGGTGTCACAATATCTCTCGCCCTCCCTGGCCGACGAGCTATTCCTGCTGTTTCGCCGCCTGCTGCGTCCGGGCGGGCGGTTGATCGTCGGCGATGTCGTGCAGCCCGATACGCCGGCCTGGAAGGATGCGCTGGCGTTGCTGCGCTTTGGCGCGCGCGAGGGCTTCTTCACCGCGGCGGTGATCGGCTTGTTCAAGACCGCGCTCTCCGACTATTCGAAGCTGCGCAAGGATGCCGGCCTTACCCGCTATGCGGAAGCGGACATGCTGGCCAAGCTGAAAGCCGCCGGATTTTCCGCGACCCGCGCCAAGGTGAATATCGGGCACCTGCAAACCCGCATGACCTTTGTGGCCCAATGAACCCCGTGCGCGCCGGGCGCCCGCCGCGTGCAGGATCTGCTCGACCCGGGATTCGAAATCGTCGCGATCGATGTCAGCACCCGCACCGCGGCCGTATTCCGCCTGAGCGCCGACGATGACCTGGCGCGGCTGACCGGTCGCCGCTTTGGTGATCTCGCCAAGCGATAACTATCGCTGCGCCTTCCCGACCGTGTCCGCCATCGCAGCGCCGCGCCGGCCGAGCGGCTTGTCGCCGCCGACGGTCGAGTCCCGCGCCGTCTGGTGTTCGATCTCCGAATTCAACTCGGCGCCAAGCAGGATCGAAATCGTCGACAGCCACAGCCACATCATCAAGCCAATGCCGGCGCCGAGCGAGCCATAGGTCGCGTTGTAGTCGGCGAAGTTCGACAAATACCATGAGAACAGCAGCGAGCCGGTGAGCCACAACAGCGTCGCGAGTACGGCACCGATGCTGAGCCATTGCCAGCGCGCTTCACGGCGGCTTGGTCCGAAGCGATAGAGAATTGCGAGACCGAACATCACCACAAACAGCAGGGCCGGCCACCGCAGCACCGCGATGGTCCATTCCACCGCGCCGCCCAGCCCCAACCAGTTGAGCATCAGCGGGAAAACAATGACCGAGCCGATCGCGATCAGCAGAGACGCAAGCGCGCCGAGCGTGAGCGCCAGCGACATCAGGTTGAGCTTGATGAAGCTGCGCTTCTCCTCTTCGTCGTAGATGACGTTGAGCGCGTCCATGATCGCCTTCATGCCGGCATTGGCGCTCCAGATCGCCAGCCCCAGTCCGAAGATGAATCCGAGGCTCAAACCGCCCCCGCCTTGCGCGGCGATGCGATTGATCTGTTCCTCCACGATCCCGAACGCGCCTTCCGGCATCAGCGCCGCCGCGAATGTCAGATGACGGCCGACGGTTGCAGCATCGGCGAACAGACCATAAGACGACACCAGAGCGGTCACCGCCGGAAAGATCGCGAGCAGGCCGTAGAAGACGACGCCCGCTGCAACTGCAAGCAGCCGGTCATTGCCGAACTCCTCATAGGTGCGCCAGAAGATGTCCTTCCAGCCGCGCCAGGGAATGGCCCAGGGCGAGCGGGCGAAGCGACCACGTCCCGGCTGGCGCGCCCGCCTTGCCTGCACATGCCGCGGCGCGTCGCGGGACGAAGCCCCTCCAAACGGGCCTGCGTCGCGCGCCTCCCCCGGACTTCGTCGCGGCTGACGTTCCAGCAAGAGGGCGAGGCCGGTCACGCCGGCCAGCGCCGCGGCCGACAGCCAGAGTGGTATTTTTGAGGGCTTCTTTCGGGGCATGGAGCGGGTTCGGTCCCGCAACCAACGCATATTCCACGCGAAAGTTGCGAATACCACGGCCGCTCACCCTTCCCACCCCTCCGATTCTGGTCTAAAGACGCCCCGCGCGGGGAAAACCCGCCGCCGGGGTCCAAGGACGCGCGCAACGCGCGCCCTTTTTTTATGCGCGGTGGTGCTCTGTCCCGTCATTCCGGGACGCGAGCGCAGCGCGAACCTGGAATCCAGACGCCAAGTGCGTGCTTGCATCTGGGTTCCGGGGTCCGGTCCACTCAATTCGGCCGCCGCCGACTTGAGCAGTGCGGATTGCCTGATCTCGGGTAAACCGAGCTCGGGTGGACCGTCCCGGAATGATGATCGAGTGGCAAGCGGAGCCGATGCCTAAACGAACAGACATCAAATCCATCCTGATCATCGGCGCCGGCCCGATTGTCATCGGGCAGGCCTGCGAGTTCGACTATTCCGGCACCCAGGCCTGCAAGGCGCTGAAGGAAGAAGGCTACCGGATCGTGCTGGTGAATTCGAACCCGGCGACGATCATGACCGACCCCGATCTCGCCGACGCCACCTATATCGAGCCGATCACGCCGGAGATCGTCGCCAAGATCATCGAAAAGGAACGCCCGGACGCCCTGTTGCCGACCATGGGCGGACAGACCGCGCTCAACTGCGCGCTGTCGCTCAAGAAGATGGGCGTGCTCGACAAGTTCAACGTGCAGATGATCGGCGCCACCGCGGAAGCCATCGACAAGGCGGAAGACCGCGAACTGTTCCGCGAGGCAATGGAGAAGATTGGCCTCAACACGCCGCGCTCGCATCATGTGAAGACGCTCGCCGACGCGCTGAAGGCGCTGGAAGACATCGGTCTGCCGGCGATCATCCGCCCGAGCTTCACGCTCGGCGGCACCGGCGGCGGCATCGCCTATAATCGGCAGGAATTCATCGACATCGTCGAAGGCGGAATCGACGCCTCGCCGACCAACGAGGTGCTGATCGAGGAATCGGTGCTCGGTTGGAAGGAATTCGAGATGGAGGTTGTTCGCGACAAGAACGACAACTGCATCATCATCTGCTCGATCGAGAATCTCGATCCGATGGGCGTGCATACCGGCGACTCGATCACCATCGCACCGGCCCTGACGCTGACCGACAAGGAATACCAGATCATGCGCGACGCCTCGATCGCGGTTTTGCGCGAGATCGGGGTGGAGACCGGCGGCTCGAACGTGCAGTTCGCGGTCAATCCGGAAAACGGTCGGCTGATCGTCATCGAGATGAATCCGCGCGTCTCGCGCTCGTCGGCACTGGCCTCGAAAGCGACCGGTTTCCCGATCGCGAAAGTCGCGGCCAAGCTCGCCGTCGGTTACACGCTGGACGAGATCGCCAACGACATCACCGGCGGCGCGACACCAGCCTCGTTCGAACCAACCATCGATTACATCGTCACCAAGATTCCGCGCTTCGCCTTCGAGAAATTCCCCGGCGCCGAGCCGCTCTTGACCACCTCAATGAAGTCGGTCGGTGAAGCGATGGCGATCGGCCGCACCTTCCAGGAATCCTTGCAGAAGGCCTTGCGCTCGATGGAGACCGGCCTCAACGGGCTCGACGAGATCGCCATTGAAGGCCTCGGCCAGGGCGACGACAAGAATGCGATCCGTGCCGCGCTCGGCACGCCGATGCCTGACCGCCTGCTGAAGGTCGCGCAGGCGATGCGGCTGGGGATTGATGATGAGCAGATCCATGCGAGCTGCAAGATCGATCCCTGGTTCCTGGCGCAGATCCGCGGCATCGTGGAGATGGAAGCGCAGATCAAGGCGAAAGGCCTGCCGGCGACGCCCGGCGCGCTGCGGCGCCTGAAGGCCATGGGGTTTTCGGATGCGCGGCTCGGCAAGCTCACCGGCCTTTCCGCCGACGATGTCAGCAAGAAGCGCCGCGCGCTCGATGTGCGGCCGGTCTACAAGCGCATCGACACCTGCGCGGCCGAGTTCGCTTCGCCCACCGCCTATATGTATTCGACCTATGAAGCGCCCTTTGCCGGCAAGCCGGTGAGCGAAGCCGCGCCCTCCGATCGCAAGAAAGTTGTCATCCTCGGCGGCGGCCCGAACCGCATCGGACAGGGCATCGAATTCGACTATTGCTGCTGTCACGCCTGCTTCGCACTCGACGAAGCCGGCTATGAGACCATCATGATCAACTGCAATCCGGAAACGGTGTCGACCGACTACGACACCTCGGATCGCCTGTATTTCGAACCGCTGACCGCGGAAGACGTGATCGAGATTATCGATGTCGAGCGCTCAAAAGGCACGCTTCACGGCGTGATCGTGCAGTTCGGCGGGCAGACGCCATTGAAACTCGCCGAAGCGCTTGAGAAGGCGCATGTGCCCATCCTCGGCACCTCGCCCGACGCCATCGATCTGGCGGAAGACCGCGACCGCTTCAAGACCCTGCTCGACAAGCTCGGGCTGAAGCAGCCGCAGAACGCCATCGCAACCTCGCCGAAGGAAGCGCGCACCATCGCCGAGCAGATGGGCTTTCCGATCGTGATCCGTCCGTCTTACGTGCTGGGCGGACGCGCGATGGAGATCGTGCACGACACCCATCAGCTCGACCGCTATCTGGCGCGGCTGGCGGGCGATCTCGACCGGCCCTCCGAACTCGTGGTGTCGAAGAAGCGCCCGCTCCTGCTCGACCGCTATCTCTCGGATGCGATCGAAGTCGACGTCGATTGTCTCGCCGATGGCAAGGACGCCTTCATCGCCGGCATCATGGAGCATATCGAGGAGGCCGGCATCCATTCCGGCGACTCCGCCTGCGCACTGCCGCCGCATTCACTCGATCAGAAGACGATCGCCGAACTGGAGCGCCAGACCAGGGCGCTGGCGCTGGCGCTGAATGTCGGCGGGCTGATGAACGTGCAATACGCGATCAAGAATTCCGACGTGTACGTGCTGGAGGTCAATCCGCGCGCCTCGCGCACCGTGCCCTTTGTCGCCAAGGTCGTGGGCTGGCCAGTCGCCAAGGTCGCGTCCCGTATCATGGCGGGTGAGACGCTGAAGGATTTCAACCTTAAGCCGGCAAAAATTGACCATGTCGGGGTGAAAGAAGCCGTTTTTCCCTTCGCCCGCTTCCCCGGCGTCGACACCGTGCTGGGGCCGGAAATGAAATCGACCGGTGAAGTGATGGGATTGGACAGGTCTTTTGCCATCGCCTTCGCCAAGAGCCAGCTCGGCGCCGGTTCCCGGGTCCCGCGATCCGGGACGGTTTTCGTGTCGGTGCGGGATGCCGACAAGCCTCGGATCCTTGATTCGCTGCGGCTTCTGATCGATTTGGGCTTCAAGGTGATCGCAACGTCCGGCACCCTGCGCTACCTGACCGAAAAGGGGCTTCCGGCCACCAAGATCAATAAAGTGCTGGAAGGACGCCCACATATCGTGGACGCCATCAAAAACGGCGAGGTTCAGCTCGTTTTCAACACCACCGAGGGGGCGGAGGCCTTGAAGGATTCCAAGTCCCTCCGAGCCGCTGCCCTCTTGCATAAAGTGCCTTACTACACCACTCTTTCCGGAGCCGTCGCCGCGGCGCAAGGAATTAAAGCCTTCCTCGGGGGCGACCTCGAGGTGAGAGCGCTGCAGAGCTATTTCGGCGGCCGGAACTGAAACTTCACGACGTTCCGGCAGTTGGTGACGGTTGTTTTTGGACAAGGGTTTTGGTCGCGTGCCGTCGTAATCCGCCGGCCTGCGATCAGACCCTTTGTCTCTTTCTCCCGGCGTCACTGTTCCGGCGCGCCGGGCTGGAGGTTGAAAGACGATGGAAAAGATTCCGATGACCGCGGCGGGTTATACCGCGCTCGAAAAAGAATTGAAGCACTGCCAGCAGGTGGAGCGTCCTCGCATCATCCAGCAGATCACCGAGGCGCGCACGCACGGGGATCTCTCGGAGAATGCCGAGTATCACGCCGCCAAGGAGCAGCAATCGCTGAATGAAGGCCGCATCGCCGAACTTGAGGACAAGCTCGCGCGCGCCGAAGTGATCGACGTCTCCAAGCTGTCGGGCGACACCGTCAAGTTCGGCGCCACCGTGACGCTGATCGACGAAGACACCGAGGAGAAAAGGGTGTGGCAGATCGTCGGCGAACCGGAAGCAGACGCCAAGTCGGGCCGCATCTCCATCGCCTCGCCACTGGCGCGCGCCCTGATCGGCAAGGCCAAAGGCGCGAGCGTGGAAGTGGTCACGCCCGGCGGAGCCAAGGCCTATGAAGTAAAGAAGGTAGAGTGGCGCTGACAACTACTCTCTTGGTTGAAGAAAAATCGCCGGGCCTTCGCCCGGCGATTTTTTTGTGCATTGGCTTTCACCACACGCAGTTGTGATCCGAGAGCGTTGTCACATAGGTGACCGAACTGCCGTTGCATGAAATGCGTGCCGGTCAACAATCAGGGACTCAAAGAGCGATGATTTCACGGGATGGCAATAAACGACATTTGCGCGGTATGGGTACCGCGCCTGTTGAGCGTTCTTCGGATCATGTCCGGGCTGCTGTTCCTGCAGCACGGGACGGCAAAGTTCCTTGGCATTCCGTACATCCAGCAGATGGCGAACTTCCGGCCTTCAGTCTGAGCTGGATTGCAGGGATTATCGAACTTATCGGCGGGGTGCTGCTGGTCATCGGCCTGTTCACCCGGCCGGTTGCGTTCCTCGCATCCGGCATGACGGCCTTTGCCTATTTCATCGCGCATGCGCCGCGCGGATTTTACCCGATCGCCAATGCCGGCGAACTCGCGGTCCTCTACTGCTTCGTGTTCCTTTACATCGCCGCCGCAGGCGCCGGACCCTGGAGTTTCGACGCCATCTTGAAACGGAAGTAAGGGCAACAGACATCGCACGCTGATCGCCGGGCCAACGCCCGGCGATTTTCGCTCGGGCGCTCAGTGCGCATTTTGGTAATCCACGGAAAATGGTAACTCGCTGAACTTCAATTGATTGTGTTCGAATCGCTAAACCAAAGGCATCGTCCAAACTCTTGATCGCGTCATAACGCGCCCACACATGGCTAGCCTGTGAGCGCCGCATCTCGATCGATCAGGAGCGTAAAAAATGACAGGAAGATTGACTCTCGCTTCCGCTTTTGTCGTTTTGATCCTTGCTGGCACGTCGGGCGCGCAAACACGAACCGTTGGCGACTACAGTGCGCAAGCATACACGGCACGCGCACAGGCAGTTATTATACGAAGCCCGCAAACGTCGCGTCCGAGTATGAAAACGCGCAGCTCGACGCGGCCCGTCTACATCCCGCGTCAGGCGGATATTTATCAGGGCTATCCCCAAGTCAACATTCAGTGACAGACTTTCGGGGTCGAAAGCAGCGCCAAAGATCGGCTGTTATCGTCAACCGCGCAAAAAGAAGATAACCGACAGGGCGACACCGACCAGCACCACCACGATGCGCACCCAGATGTCCGGCACCTTGCGCGCCACCACGATTCCAAAATAACCGCCGAAAATCGCGCCGGCGATGGTCACCAGCGCCTGCGGCCAATGCACCAGGCCGCCCCAGACGAACAGGATCACCGCCACCGCCTGCGCCAGCATGCAGATGATGTTCTTGGTGGCATTGGCGCGATGGAAATCGCCGTCCTGGATCACGGCGAGCGTGGCCAGGACCATGATCCCCTGACCGGCGCCAAAGAAGCCGCCATAGATCGCGACAAGTCCCATCAACAAATAGGCGATTGCGCGGGCGTAACGCGCACCCGTCTGCGTGAAGCGCGCGGTGAATGTCTTGATCCTGCCGCTGAATGCGAAGGTCAGGGTGGCAAAGGCAAGCAGCCACGGCACCGTCGGACGAAAGCCCTCGTCGCCAATTCCGATCAGCAGCAACGCGCCGGCCACCCCGCCGGCAATGCCGATCAGCGCGAAGGGAATGACTTCGCGGAGCCGCTCACGTGTCTCTTTCCAGTAGGCCGCCGCGGTCGCAAAGCTTCCCGGAACAAAGCCCACCGCCGTGGTCGCATTGGCGTCCAGTGTCGACATGCCGAAAGCGACCATCAGTGGAAATGAAAAGAACGTGCCGCCACCGGCCACTGCGTTCGCCACGCCGCCGGCAAAACCCGCCAAGGCGAGCAGAACGATTTCCAGAATTGTCATGAGTCCCCGCCTCAACGGCGTCATAGGCACGATCGGCAGGGCCAGCGCAAGCCGGCGCACCACATTGCCGACATGCATCCGAGGCGGGAGCGGTGAAGGGGCTTATGGAATCAGGATGCGCTGCGTCCGGCCTGCGCCTGCATCGGCACCATTGCCTCGTCCTTCGCGTTACGCAACGTCAGCGACGTCTTCACATTGCGAACATGTGGCGCAGCGGTCAGGTCATTCACCAGCGCCTGAAACGTTTTCAGATCGGGCGCCACGCATTTCAGAATGAAGTCGATTTCACCCGACAGCATCCAGCATTCACGCACCAGCGGCTGTTCGCGCACAAAGGCTTCGAAGGCATTGAGATCCGCATCAGCTTGGCTCGACAGATGCACCATGGCGAAGGCGACGACTTCGTAGCCGAGGCGCTTCTCGTCCAGCAGGGCTCGGTAGCCGCGGATATAGCCTGCCTCCTCCAAGGCGCGCACCCGCCGCAGGCATGGCGGCGCGGAAATGCCGACCCGGCGGGATAGTTCCACATTGGTCATGCGGCCGTCCGCCTGCAGTTCCGTGAGAATTTTCAGGTCAATAGCATCCAGGCGGGCCAGCATGCGGCCACCTCGCGTGTCGTTGGAAAGGCTCGACCATACCCTGAAAGGGTGGCCGCACGAAAGATTATTGCGCGCCTCCCCGGAGTCCGGCGGAATTATGGAGTGAACAGCGCCGGACGGAGGGGTTGCATTACTTGCATAGCTCCGGCAGATGCCTAAATTCAAAGCCGCACGACGTCCCCCAAGGCCATAAGACCGCTTCGGCTGCGTGCCGGCCTTCAGCGGCACGGAAATCCACATGAGCAAGCCTGCCCACGCGAAAGTCGTCATCATTGGCTCAGGTCCCGCCGGCTATACGGCAGCGATCTATGCCGCACGGGCGATGCTGGAGCCGGTATTGATCCAAGGCATCCAGCCCGGGGGCCAGCTCACCATCACGACCGACGTGGAAAATTACCCGGGCTTCGCCGATGTCATCCAGGGTCCCTGGTTGATGGAGCAGATGCAGAAGCAGGCCGAACATGTCGGCACCAAGATCGTAACCGACCATGTCAACGATCTCGATGTCTCGAGCCGGCCCTTCCGCCTGACGCTGGATTCCGGCGAGGTCTATCTCGCCGATACGGTGGTCCTCGCGACTGGCGCGCAGGCGCGCTGGCTCGGTCTGCCCTCGGAGGAGAAGTTCAAGGGCTACGGCGTCTCGGCCTGCGCCACCTGCGACGGTTTTTTCTATCGCAACAAGGAAGTCATTGTGGTCGGTGGCGGCAACACCGCGGTCGAGGAAGCTCTGTTCCTGACCAACTTCGCCTCCAAGGTGATCGTGGTCCATCGCCGCGACCATTTCCGCGCCGAGAAAATCCTGCAGGACCGCCTGTTCAAGAATTCGAAAATCGAAGTGATCTGGGACACGGTGCTGGATGACATCACCGGCACCCAGGATCCGATGAAGGTCACGACGGTCAGGTTGAAAAACATCAAAACCAATGCCGTGACCGAGCGGGCGATCGACGGGGTCTTCATCGCCATCGGCCATTCGCCGTCGACAGAACTGGTCCAGGGCAAGGTCGAGATGAAACCGTCCGGCTACGTCGCGACCAAGCCCTTCTCGACAGCGACCTCAGTGCCCGGCCTCTTCGCCGCGGGCGACGTCACCGACGACGTCTACCGGCAGGCCGTCACCGCTGCGGGCATGGGCTGCATGGCGGCGCTCGAAGCCGAGCGCTTCATTGCCGCGCATGCCGAACAGCGCGCGGCTGCAGAATAGGCGACGCTGCGATGCAGATGCACCGGATCGGGTCCACAATGGACTGGGACAAGCTGAAGGTCTTCCACGCAGCCGCGGAAGCCGGCAGCTTCACGCATGCCGGCGAACAGCTGGGGCTGTCACAATCGGCGGTGTCCCGGCAAGTCAGCGCACTTGAACAGGCGCTGTCAGTGTCGCTCTTTCATCGCCATGCGCGCGGGTTGATCCTGACCGAACAGGGGGAACTACTCTACCGCACCGCGCATGATGTGTTCATGAAGCTGGAAGCCGCACGCGCGAAGCTGACCGACAGCCGTGAACGCCCGAACGGCGACCTGAAAGTGACGACCACGATCGGCCTGGGCACGCATTGGCTGACGCCAAAACTCGGCGAGTTCATCGACCTCTATCCGGATATCCGGATCTCGCTGATCACCACCGATGAAGAACTCGACCTCGCCATGCGCGAGGCCGATGTGGCAATCCGGCTGCGCCAGCCGACGCAGCCGGACCTGATCCAGCGCAAATTGTTTTCCGTGCATTTCCATGCCTATGCATCGCCGGAATATCTCAAGCGCTTCGGCACGCCGCGCGAAGTCGCCGATCTCGATCACCACCGCATCCTTCAACTCGGCGGCAGCAACATTCCCACCTTCCTACAGAATCGGAACTGGCTGCTGGAAGTGGGCCGCAATGGCAAAGGCGCGCGCGCGCCGTTGCTGGTCCTCAACAATATTCTCGGCCTCCTGCGCGCATGTCAGCGCGGACTCGGCGTTGCGCTGCTACCGGACTACCTTGTTGAAGAAGAACAGGGCCTCGTGCAATTGCTCGCGCAAAACGATCCGATCGCGCTGGATGCCTATTTCGTGTATCCGGAAGAGTTGAAATCTGTCGCGCGCGTGCAGGTTTTCAGAGATTTTCTTGTCTCGAAAGCGCAACGCTGGAATTTCTAATTCGTTTCATTGTGCATCGATGGCGATGCGCAAGACTTGCGACGGCCGCATGGCTGACATTCATCTACCCGCGTTGCGTGTGACGGTTGAACACCGCATAGTTTGTGACGGCACTGGTTGTGAGCGGTCTTCGAATCCTCCCAGATCGCGGTCTTCTCGCAGTCAGTGGTTCCCCTCTGGAAGGTGACAGCCGGCCTCCCGCGCCGGCGAATACTGCAACGCCGGGCCGCCCCCACGGCCCGGCATTTTCTTGCCTGCATTCACGGTTTCTTGCTGCATTCACGTTGCGTGTGAATTGCTCAGACATGTTGTGTGAATTGCCAAGACGACCATAGCCATCGGCAATGATCGGTATCGTGGAACCGCGCCGCGTAACCGCACATTTCCACATGTTAGCCGTGTTTTTCCGGCACGCTGCAAAAATGCCGGGGCAGCTTCCAATCCAGGAAGATACGCGTTTTCAAACGCGATCATGGATGGCTGAACGAATCGGCTGGGGCATCCTCACTCTTTTCGTGGTCCTGGCGCTGCTTGGCGCTTTTTCCAACGGCGTTCTGAGTTCAGCGCGCGCCGAGCGCGAGGGCGTGCCGCTGACGATCGACTATGAGCGGTTCCAGCGGAAAACCGCTCTGACCCGCTTCGCAATCCATCTGCCGCGGCAGGGGCAGGAGGAAATCTGGCTACAATTCAATCGCGCGCTGCTAGCGACCTATGAAGTCGAATCCATCCAGCCGCAGCCGGCCCGCGCCACCACCAACGCCAGCGGGATCGGCCTGTTCTTCGACACCTATGACGGCGAAGATCTCCTGGTGGTGATCTGGGCGCGTCCACGCCGTTTCGGCGCGGTCACGCTTGAGGTAACGCGCGTACCGCAAACCCTGCCGATCTCGATCCTCATCTATCCATGAGTGGCCTCCGCCATGGACAGCGTCATCAATGCCGCCATCATCTATGTCTTTCTCTGGATCATTATCCGCATTACCGGCCGGCGCACGATGGGGCAGTTGACGGCCTTCGAGCTGGTGCTGTTTCTCATCATCGGCGGCGCGACCCAGCGCGCGCTCGTGGGCCAGGATTACTCGCTGACGAATGCGATCATCGTTGTGACGACGCTGGTCACGCTGGAGATCGCCGTCTCACTGATTGAACGGCGCTCGAAAGTCTTCAGCCGCATCGTCCGCGGCGTTCCGCTGATTGTGGTGGAGAATGGACGCCCGCTGGCGCGGCGGCTTTATCGCGCACGCATCAGCGAGGAGGACGTTCTGGAAGCGGCCAGACGACACCATGGGCTGACCAGGATGGATGAGGTGAAGTTTGCAATCCTCGAGGCCAGCGGAGAGATTTCCATCGTCCCCGAACGCAAGAGCAAGCGCGCAAGCGTGAGCGCAAAGGCCAACTAGGCGGGGCGCCCCTATTTCGAATGCGCGTCGATCAGGGCCTGGCCGGCACGCACGAATTGATCGGCGGGACCGTTGCGGCCGGTGGCCTGCGTGCAGACGAGCGCGCCTTCCAGCAGCATGAAAAGCTGATCCGCCAAGAGCTCCGGCTGCTCGATCTTGGCGGCGCGGCATAGTTCTACAAGTCGATCTCGCGACTTCTGCTTGCACTGCTCGATCACGCAGCGCGCCGGATGGTCTTTTTCCGGCAATTCCACCGCTGCATTGGCGATGGCGCAGCCGCGCGATTTCGGGTCGGCGACTTGCTGGGCGACCTCGTGGAGCCAGGCCTGAAGCTGACCCTTTGGATCGGCCGCGTGCTCCCTGCACAGCTTCTGCCAAACGGCGTCCTTTTCGCCCCAGAGCCGGCGCAGGTATTCCGCCACCAACTCATCCTTGGAGGCGAAATGCCGGTACAAGGTCATCTTGTTGGTGCCGGCCGCTTCCGCGATGGCATCGACCCCCACAGCGCGGATGCCATGCCGGTAAAACAGATCGCAGGCAGCCGCCAGGATGCGCTCGCGCGGCGGGATGCGCTGTGCGCCTTCCATTTCTGAAGATTTTTCAGCGGTTGGGTTCATCGCAGCCATCAAAGTCGAATTAGCACTTGACAGGGGTGTTACCGGTCAGTACCTATCTAACCATGTTACTGACCGGTAACACCCCTCCTCCGGGATGTCACGCACAAAATTACCGGCCGACCTGCTGGAGATTAACATGATCAAGATTCCCCCGATGACAAGCGACGACTGCCGGGAGAGCACCGCCTCGTTTGACCACGGCACAGATCGCCTGGAACCGACCCGGCCGCTCAACGCACGCGACCGCTGCCCCAACCCCATCCTGCAACTGCCGATCCTGAGCCCAGGGTTTTGAGCCGCGGCTGGTGCCGGATGCTTCGTGCATGACCTGAGGAAGCGGCGCGAAGACGAAAACGGGTCTGGGACCGACTGAATGGAATGAAAAGGAATTGAACGATGAATGTCTGCCGAAGCGATTTGACCCTGACCGAAGCCCTGTCCGACCCGATCATTGGTGCGGTCATGGACGCCGATGGCGTCGACCGCGACGAACTCAAGCAATCGCTCATCTCGCTCGCGCAGACGATCGGCCTTAAGCGCAAAGGGTCGCGCACCAGTCTTTGCTGCGAGTGAGCCGGAACTGAATTCGGAATGACGTGGCAAATGCTGCGCCACGTTGGCGCCGGACGGTCTCCCCTTTCCTGCCCCCTTAGCGGGGAGCTGTCCGGCGCAACACTTTCGATAGCGACGCAAAGTTTGCGCGCTTCTTCTTCCACCAGGCTGCCCTAACAGCCTGTCTCGCGCCGGGCGGCATTCCGTCGTCGTCCCATAACGCGGAAAGCCGCCCGGTGCTTCATCATCAATACGCCAGGAGCGTCGTCATGAACGTTCAGACTGCAAATCTGCAAGGAACCAAGACTGAAGGGCCACTTTTGTCTCCCTACAAACTCGGCGATCTCGATCTGAAGAACCGCATGGTGATGGCGCCGATGACGCGCAGCCGCGCGCTGGATGGCAATATCCCCAATCCGCTCGCGACGGAATATTATGTTCAGCGAGCAGGCGCCGGCCTCATCGTCACAGAAGCGACGCAGGTCAGCCCGCAGGGCGTCGGCTATATCCGCACGCCAGGGATTCATTCCGCCGAACAAATCGCCGGCTGGAGGAAAATCACCGACGCGGTGCATCAGGCGGGCGGAAAGATTTTCCTGCAGCTCTGGCATGTCGGCCGCATCTCGCATCCGGATTTCCATGGCGGCGCGCTGCCCGTGGCGCCGTCCGCCATTGCAGCCAAGGGCACGGTCTTCACGGCGCAGGGACCAAAGGACATGGTGACTCCGCGCGCGCTGGAATTGAGCGAAATCCCCGGCATTGTTGAACAGTTTCGCCAGGGTGCGGAAAACGCCAAGGCGGCGGGCTTTGACGGCGTCGAAATGCATGGCGCGAACGGCTATCTGCTTGACCAATTCACTCGCGACGGCAGCAACAAGCGCACGGATGCTTATGGCGGCGTGATCGAAAATCGGGCGCGTTTGCCGCTCGAAATCACCGATGCCGCGGTTAGCGTCTGGGGTAAGGACCGTGTCGGTTATCGCATCTCGCCGACGGGCGCCTACAACGACATGGCCGATTCCGGCCCGGCTGCTACCTTCTCCTATCTGAGCGAACAGCTCAGCAGGCGGGGGATCGGCTATCTGCACGTGACCGAACCGGCCGACACGCCGAACCGGGTCTCGCCTTTGCTGCGGAAGGTCTTCAAAGGCACCTATATCGTGAATGGCGGCTACAATGCCGAAACCGGAAATGCCGCAATCATGAGCGGCGAAGCCGATCTTGTCGCCTTCGGCGTGGCGTTCCTCGCCAACCCCGATCTGCCGATTCGTTTCGCACGGAATGCACCGCTGAACGCGCCGGACCCGGCGACGTTCTATGCCGGCGAAGAGAAGGGATTTACCGACTATCCCTCGTTGTGAGTGGCGTCGGCGTAAAAAAAGCAGGCGGAGCCAAAAGGATCCGCCTGCTTTGCTTTCGCGATCGCTATTCCGCCGCCCGCCGTGCCGCGACGATCTGGTCGGCGGTGCGGCCGGTCAATTCGGCCATGTGGTCGAACTTGAAGCTAAAAGTGCCAACGCCCGCGGTGCCCGATCTGATCTCGACGATGAGATCGCCGATTTCCGATTCCGGCATCAAGGCGCGTACGCAGTCCCAGCCCGGCCAGCCATCGCGGGTGTCGAAGCCCAGGATCTGCCCGCGCCGCGACGACAGAATTGCATTCATGCGCGCGGTGGCGTCGGTCGGACAGACGATCTCAACCATGTGGATCGGCTCAAGCAGCACCGGCTGACAATGCGGCAAGGCCTCCACCACGCCGATGCGGCCGGCGGTGCGGAAGGCCTGATCCGATGAATCCACCGTGTGATAACTGCCGTCGACCAGCGTGACGGAAATGTCGACCACCGGGAAGCCAAGCGGACCTTCCTTTAGGCCGTCGATGACGCCCTCCTCCACTGATGGAATGTAATTGCGCGGCACGACGCCGCCGGTGATCTTTTCGGCGAAGGAAAAGCCCTCGCCGCGCGGCAGTGGTTTGATGTCCAGCACCACATCGCCGAACTGTCCGTGCCCGCCGGACTGTTTCTTGTGCCGGCCACGTTGCTGGATCGGCTTGCGGATGGTCTCGCGATAGCCGACGCTGGGCCGTCGTTTTTCGATGGCGATGCCGAAGCGGTCGGCGAGGCGCTCGGCCGCCACGCGCAGGTGCATCTCGCCCTGCCCCCACAGCACGACCTCATGCGCATCAGGATTATGCACAATGGTGATGGAGGGGTCTTCCTCCTGCATCTTGTTGAGCGACTGGCCGAGCTTGACGTCGTCCTTGCGTTCGGCGGCGGAGACCGCGATCGCCAGCACCGGGGGATAAGGGCTCACATCGGCGATCGGCGCATGCGCTTCCTTGCCGGCGGTCAGAGTTTCTCCGGTCCGCGCGTAATCGAGCTTGCCGAGGCCGA
Organism: Pseudorhodoplanes sp.; assembly: GCA_032027085.1. Taxonomy (NCBI): domain Bacteria; kingdom Pseudomonadati; phylum Pseudomonadota; class Alphaproteobacteria; order Hyphomicrobiales; genus Pseudorhodoplanes; species Pseudorhodoplanes sp. The sequence goes on from JAVSMS010000001.1 coordinate 95,281, forward strand.
CAGTCTCGCCGGCCTTGGCTGGCCCGCGCTTGTCCATCTGCTGTCCCATCAACTTCAACACACCTGACACGCGGCCGACTTCGCGTTCCGGCGTGATGAATGTCGTGCCGTCTCCGGCCTGTCCCGCCAGGATACGGGCAACCGACAGTTTGCCGCCATGGGCGGTGTGCCAGGTCTTCAGCACATAGGCGATGGCATCTGCGTTTTTCGCCTTGATGCCAAGCCGTTTCACCGTTGCTTCGACATTGGGCGCCTCGTGGCGCAGCGCCTTCAGGAGCCGCAGCACGCCGTTGGTGCGGATGGCGGAGCCGATCAGCACCGGACAGACCTGGCCCTCGCGCAATTCCTTGGACAGGTCATCGAACACCTTGTCACGCGGCGGCGGAATGTCTTCCAGCAGCTGTTCCATCAGCTCGTCATCATGATCGGCGAGCGTCTCCAGCATGGTGAAGCGCGCAGTCTTCTCGCGCTCCAGATCCTCGCCGCTCAGCTCAATCACCTCGGAGGCAGTGTATTCCTTGTAGACATGCGCGCGTTCCAGCGCGAGATCGACGAAACCGGTGACGATGCCGTTCTTCCAGATTGGAATCTGCCGCAGCAATAACGGAACGCGCGACGCCGGCTGCAACAATTGCAGGGTTTCGCGCAGGCGCTTGTCGACCTTGTCGATCTTGTTGAGAAACAGGAAATGCGGGATTTTCAGTTCTTCGAGTTCGCGCAGCACCAGCTGCAATTGCGGGATTTTCTTTTCGTCCGCTTCGCAGACCACCACCGCGGCATCCACCGCCGGCAATGCCGCGCGCATGTCGTGAAGAAACTCGACTGATCCCGGACAATCAATTAAGGTATAGCTGTCGCCCATGAAGCTGGTTGTGGCGACTGACAGTTCCACTCCCATGCGGTGATCGCGTGCCTCTTTCGAGCCGTCGCCGACGGTCGAACCTGCGTCCACGCTGCCTTGCCGCTGGATCGCACCGGTTCGCGCGAGAATGGCCTCCAGCAGGGTCGTTTTGCCGCTCTGAAAGGGGCCCACCAGCGCAATACACCGGGGACCCGACGGTCTTGTGCCGTTGGAGTTTACGCCGTTCGCATTCCCTGCCGCCATGAACGCCTCCTTTTGGCAAGGCGCCTGACGCAAGAGCCGGATATCTCCGGCCACAAGTCAGACGCCGGAGACGCTATCGTCCTCCCGGATTATGGCCTTGGCAAGAGGAACCGGGCCGATAACCACTGCGGGGCCAAAAATCATGCCCGAGCAATCACCAATTGGTAGTCACGATGAATGATGCGGTATTGGCCCGCAATCGCTTTCAGGAAGGCATCAATGCCGGATTTCGGCCGCTCGCTGTCATCGTTCATGAGATCCCAGGCGTAGTCATCGAAGATCACTATTCCGCCGGGCGCCATCAGCGACCAAGTCAGCACCGCATCGCTATAGACATCGACGGCATAGTGACTTCCGTCGATATAGGCGATGTCGAACCGCCGCCCTGCAACGCCAAGTCGTGGTAAAACAGCGCCGGACGGGCCCTTCATTTTCTCCACGCGCCTGCCAAATGCCGCGACATTGCTGTCGAACCGCGCTTCGATGCCGGGAAGCAAGGCCGCGAAATAATCGTCCTGATGATGCTCGATATTCCCGCCGAATGTATCGACGCAGACGAGGTGACATTGCGGGAGGTAGTTCAGGAAGAACAGGGCCGAGCGGCCTTCCCAAGATCCAATTTCCAGCACTCGCGCGGGCCGGTCGCGATAGTCCTCAAGCACGTCGAGCCAGAGCGGAATCCGGTTGGTGGTCCAGTCGCAGGAAAAATCTTTTCCGTCGTACCATCCGGCGATATCGGTTTCGCTGGCAAGCGCGGCTGACTGATCCATTGTCGTTCCCCGTTCTGCAGCCGATGAAACAATAATAATTATGAATGAAAGTTCCCAAAAAAGGCGTCCTCAAGGCCTTTTGCGGGAACTTGTTTTCGGCCCACACGTTCGCGCACAACGGTGCCGGCTCCCCCGCCGGCGCAAAAGGCTTTGCGCCATGCCGCCCGCAACCACATCGCATCGCGACCTGCGACTGGACTTCTTCCGCGGGATCGCGCTGTGGCTGATCTTCGTCGATCACATTCCTCACAACGTCGTAAACTGGTTCACTGTCCGCAATTACGGGTTCAGCGACGCGGCGGAAATCTTCGTGTTCATCTCGGGCTATACCGCCGCCTATGTCTATGCGCGGGCAATGCGGGAGCGCGGCTTCGTCACCGCCGCCCTGCGCATTCTCAAGCGGGTATGGCAGCTCTATGTGGCGCAGATTTTTCTGCTCGTGATCTTCTTTGCCCAGATCAGCTACGTCGCCCGAACTTTTGAAAATCCGCTTTTTGCCGAGGAAATGAATGTGGTCGAGTTGCTGCAGCAGCCCGAGGCAACCCTGCCGCACGCTATGCTCCTGCAGTTCAACCCGGCCAACATGGACATTCTGCCGGTCTACATCGTGCTGCTGCTCGCATTTCCGCCGGTGCTGTGGTGCATGCTGCACGCGCCTTCGGTCACGCTCACGGCATCGCTTGCGCTGTATGTGGCCGCGTCGCAATTCGGATGGAATTTTCCGTCATTTCCCGCCGGCTACTGGGTGATCAACCCGTTGTGCTGGCAGCTCTTGTTTTTCTTCGGCGCCTGGTGCGCGGTGCAAGGCAGCGGACGACTGGCGCCGCTCGTGCACTCGCCCGTCATTCTCGTGGCGGCCGCCCTCTATCTGCTTTTTGCCTTCCTCGTAGTGCTGAGCTGGTATCGCCCCTGGCTTGCCGCCTACAAGCCGGACTGGTTGCATGCCTTCCTCTATCCGATCGACAAGACCAATCTCGATGTGCTGCGACTTGCGCATTTTCTGGCGCTCGCGGTCATCACCGTCCGGCTGATCCCCCGCGACTGGACCGCATTTCAGTCGCCCGTGCTGCTGCCAGCGATCGTGTGCGGGCAGCATTCGCTGGAAATTTTCTGCCTCGGCATATTTCTGTCATTTGCGGCACACTTTGTGCTCACGGAAATAGCCGGGCAAGTGCCCATGCAAATTCTGATGAGCGCCGCCGGAATCGCGATCATGTGCGGTGTGGCCGCACTCATCAGCTGGTACGAGATGATCGAGCGCCGCTACGGAGCGCAGGAACGGCCTCAGGATGCCGACATTGCCGGCGGCAGTGTGTAGCCGTGCGGCGCATGATCGGCGAAGTGGAGTTCACTCCGCCGAAGGTACGCCACGTTAATAAATTGGCGCGCGATTGGAGGCAAAACCGGCACCTACTTTTGCTGATCGCGCTAGAATCGCGGAATATCCGGAAACGCCACTTTCCCCGCGCGCACATGCATGCGGCCAAGCTCGGCGCAGCGGTTCAGTTGCGGGAAGACCTTGCCCGGATTGAGCAGACCTTCTGAATCGAAGGCGCACTTCAGTCGCTGCTGCTGGTTGAGATCGATTTCCGAGAACATCACCGGCATCAGATCACGCTTCTCCACGCCAACGCCGTGTTCTCCGGTCAGGACCCCGCCAACTTCCACACAAAGTCTGAGAATGTCGGAGCCGAAGGCTTCCGCGCGGTCGAGTTCGCCTTCCTTGTTGGCGTCGTACAGGATGAGCGGGTGCAGATTGCCGTCGCCGGCGTGGAACACATTGGCGACCTGCAGGCCATATTTCTCGCTCATCTCCCGCATGCGCGAGAGAACCAAGGGCAGCCGGGCGCGCGGGATGGTGCCGTCCATGCAATAGTAATCCGGCGAGATGCGCCCGGCGGCCGGAAACGCGGCCTTGCGTCCGGCCCAGAACAGCAGACGCTCATCCTCGTTCCGCGACGCGCGGCACGTCGTTGCCCGGCAGTCGTGGGCAATCTTCTCCACGCGCGCGATGAGATGATCGACTTCGGCCTGACCGCCGTCCAGTTCGACGATCAGCAGCGCCTCGACATCCAGCGGATAACCGGCATGCACGAATTCCTCGACCGCATGGATGGCCGGACGATCCATCATTTCCATCCCACCTGGAATGATGCCGGCGCCGATGATGCGCCCGACGCATTCGCCGGCATCTTCGGACGTGTTGAACCCGACCAGCAGCGCCCGCGCAGTTTCCGGCTTCTTCAGGATACGGACGGTGATTTCCGTCACCACCCCAAGCAGGCCTTCCGAGCCGGTGATGATGCCCAGGAGATCATAGCCCCCGGCATCGAGATGCCGCCCGCCGATGCGCAGAATTTCGCCCGTGATCAGGACGAGCTCGCAGCCGAGCACATTGTTGGTGGTCATGCCGTATTTCAGGCAATGCACGCCGCCGGAATTTTCAGCAATATTGCCGCCGATGGTGCAGGCGATCTGCGAGGACGGATCGGGCGCATAATAGAAGCCCCGCTCCTCCACCGCCTGGCTGACCCCGAGATTGGTGACACCGGGCTCCCCCACCACCACGCGGTTGTCGTAGTCGATCTCGCGGATGCGGCTGAACTTGGCCATGCCAAGCAGGACCCCGTCCGCCAGCGGCAAGGCGCCGCCGGACAGCGACGTCCCGGCGCCGCGGGGGACGACCTTGATCCTGTTTTCGTAACAATAGCGCAGCACGTCCGAGACCTGCTGCGTGGTCGAGGGCAGCACTACCACCATGGGCAATTGCCGATAGGCGGTCAGCCCATCCGACTCGTAGGGCCGCATCTCGTTTGCGGTTGCGATCACGCCCTCGCCCGGCACGATCGCCCGCAAGGCGCGTACGATCTCCTCGCGACGCGACAGCACGTTCTGATCTGCAGGCGGCATCTGAACGGACATCGGAGAACTCCTGCCGGCAGGATAGGCGATGCTGTGGGAAATTGAAAACCAACCCGGACAGCGCTGTTTGGCTAGGGCCGCAAAAACCAGTAGATTACCGGCCTGCCACACGGGGTCGCCTGCGGATAGGCGTTCAATTGACCCAAATCAATTGTTACCGACCCTATCGATCTAGAGTATCTGTTGGAAGCCGTGAGAACGGATGGGAGCATTGCGATGATCAAGGATATCGTTGTTAATTTGTCGCCGGGTGCCACGCGCGATGTCGCCGCACATTATGCGGTGTCGATCGCCGAGGCGTGCGGCGCGCATGTTGCCGGCATCGCCTTTGCCTATGATCCGGTTCTCCCGGCCAGCGTAATGGGCGGCATTTCGGCGGACGTTTTCGATGTCCAGCGGCGCGAAAATGAAAAAATGGCGCATGCCGTGATCGAGCAATTCGAATCGGCGGCCAAGCGTGCGGGGGTGTCCGCCGAATCGCAGATGCTCACTGCGACTATTGCCGGCGCCGCCGACATGTTCGCCGCTCTTGCCCGCCGCTTCGATATTGCCGTTGTGTCGCAGGTCACACCCGACACGATCGCGCCGGATGAGTTGCTGATGGAAGCCGCTCTGTTCGAAAGCGGGCGACCGCTGGTGATCGTGCCCTATATCCAGAAAGACCCGATCAAGCTCGACCGCGTCATCTGCTGCTGGGACGGCAGCCGCACCGCCGCACGCGCGATCGGCGATGCCATGCCGCTGCTGCGAAAGTCGAAGGCGATCGATCTCGTGATCGTCGGCAAGGGCAAGATGAATGAGAAAGAATTGACCGGCGCCGATATGGGCGCACATCTGGCCCGGCACGGATTGAAGGTCGACGTCAAGCGCATCCCCGCGGCCGATGTTGATGTCGCCAATGTGGTCCTGTCCTACGCCGCCGATTCCGGCGCGGAATTCATCGTCATGGGCGGCTACGGCCACTCGCGCCTTCGCGAATATATTCTCGGCGGGGCGACCCGCGGCATTCTCGGCTCCATGACGGTCCCGGTCTTGATGTCGCACTGATCATCCTGCCGTTATTCCGGCGTTTTCGAAAGGGAACCTTTTCGCGACGGACGGCGTTACCTAGCGCCGTCATTTCGGGGGAATCGTCCGCGTCCGCGGACGGACGACGCCAAGACTCGCGCGAAGAGGCAATCGGATGACCGCTCCCTACTCGTTCGGGATCGAGGAGGAATATTTCCTTGTCGACGCGGACACGAAATTCGTCACGCGCGCAATGCCGCAGGGTTTCCTGAAGGCCGCCAAGGCGGCGCTGGACGGCAAGGTCACCGGCGAATTCCTGCAATCCCAGATCGAGGTGGTCAGCGCCCCGCAAACCGATATGGGCGAGGCGCGCGCTGAACTGCGCGCCTTGCGCATGGCACTGGCGGCCATTGCCGCCGAGCACAAACTCGCAATCATGGCGTCGGGCACGCACCCTACGGCGGTTTGGGAGCGTTCGCAGCAGACGGAAGGGCGCCGCTACGACACGGTGATGGACGACCTGCAGATGATCGGCCGCCGCAACATGCTGTGCGGGCTGCATGTGCATGTGGAGTTGCCCGATCCCGCGCAGCGCATCGACGTGATGATGCGAATGCTGCCCTATCTGCCGCTGTTTATCGCGCTCTCCACCTCCTCCCCGTTCTGGCGATCGCAACCGACCGGCCTTAAGGGATATCGTCTCGCCGCCTATGACGAATTACCGCGCACCGGCATTCCCGAATTGTTTCGCACCCAGGCGGAATTCGATTCCTATATAGACGCGCTGGTGCGGGCGGGGGTTATGCCCGATTCAAGCTATATCTGGTGGGCCATCCGCCCGTCCCTCAAGCATCCGACGCTGGAATTGCGGGCACCGGATTGTTGCACCGATGTCGAACACAGCATCGCCATTGCCGCGCTTTATCGGACGCTCACACGATTCCTGGTGCGCCACGCGGAGCGCAACTGGTCCATGAACGCGGTGACCCGTGCGATCATTGTCGAGAACAAGTGGCGGGCGCAGCGTTACGGCGTGAACGGCACGTTCGTGAAGATCGAAGGCGACGGATCGATCACGGTCGCGCATATGCTCGACCGCGTTATTGCTGACATCACGCCGGATGCAAAGGATCTGGGCTGCCTCGACGAGGTACTGCGCTGCCTGACCATCGTATCGAACGGCACCTCGGCCGACCGCCAGCTTGCCATTTTCAGGCCGCACGAGGACAATCCGGTGCCTGGCCTGCGCGCCGCAATCGACTGGATCGCGAAAGCGACGCTGCAATAGCGCGCTTCAGCGATTGAAGGCATAGGTCAGACCGCCGCCCACGAAGTAGCTGGTTTGGCCTGAAAAGCCTATGGTCGCCGGTGAACCAGTGAATGTGAAGAACTGGTCGGGCGCAAAATGTGGACTGACAATGCCGGGCACCCGGCTATCCCATTCAACGCCGCCAAAAGCTCTGATCTGGACCTGCGATGCCGGAATGAAAATGAATTGAACCTGTGCCGCCGGCACAATGGCCCAAGTATGCTCGGATGTGTCGATGAAGGTTGCGAGCAAGGGTCCGCCCACAAGATCAGCAAGCATATCGTTACCGGCCAAACTCGCACGGCGATGTACAACTGCCACCGTTCCGCTCACGCCGAATTCAAACATCGTCGCGATCGGCATCGTAGCGCTCATGCCGAGTTTGATTCCGAGATCACTCCATTTCAATTTTGTATACGAATTATAAACCTCGAATGAATCGAGTTGCGTCAGCGTCTGACGTACGCGGACCGTGCCGGTGACAACCTCGATCGACGGCGTAAACGTCACACTGCCAATCTGCAAATCGCTTGCGGCATTGATACCGAAACGCCATCCGGAATAGTCGGTAGCCAGATTGGTCCAGTATTCACAGCCGCAGCCAAAGAATAGCGTGCCGTCCAGCCACATCTGTATGGGAGCAGAAGTGGTGGCATAGGCGGTTTGCGTTGCGTCGGCGCGAATGTACCCGCCGGTTAGCCCAATTCGGAGATTCGATCCAAGTATTGCGGGAAAATTACCCTCAGGGAGCACAAAACCAATACCGCCATTGATCGCCTGACCGGTCACGCGCGGCTTGAAGGCTTGTATAGGCCCAAGATCCGTAAATGTAACAGGGTCGGCCGTATGCACGCCGAGTGAGTAGGTCGGGAGATTAATACTGCGGTGGGAGCCATCGACCCAAAAAAAGACGCCGTTCGCACTCACAGACGCAGTGGGTGACAATCCCTGCGCCGCCGCAATGCCGGCTTGCATCGCCAAGGCCGCGACAGCCGCACGACAAAATATTCTGCCCATTATGCCCGGTCCCATCCCGCCATCAAAATATTGCGGAAACGCAGATGCGTGTCGAGCTTGGATCGAGCGGGACCAAAAAATTACACGTCACGCGCCTTCGCCGATCGCCGGCAGCGCGACCTGCACGACAAGGCCGCGGGCGCGCGCGTCGTTGACGCCGAGCGCACGCAACGACAGCAGCGTCAACGTCTGCACCGCTTCACGGGTCTGGGCGGGATTGCCGTCGGCATCAGGCGCCAGCGGCCCAAGCAATCCTTCCAGCAGTGCGCCGACCAGCGCGGAAGACGACAGCGTGACATCCTGTTGCGGAAGATGGCCGGCCTTCATCGCGGCGGCGATGCGCGATTGCAGCTCTTCCGCCAACGCGCTGCGGTAGGCGAGACGCACCCGCTCGATATCGGCGTCGACCGGTTCGGCGATCACGGCCCAGGCCAGGCGACGGTTGCGCAGCGCCCGGACAGCGAATGTCGCGATGGAGGCCGCCAGTGCCGATACCGGCCCGGGCGCGGCCCGGGCGGCGGTGCGGACGGCGGCGATCTCTTCTGCCGAAATGGCGCTGACGACCGCCGAGACCAGTGCGGTCTTGGAGGAGAAATACCGGTAGACCGTGCCGGTCGCGATACCGGCCCGTCTCGCCACGGGGACGATCTGAACCGCCACCATGCCGCCCTCGGCGGCGGCCAGCCGGGCGGCCTCAACAATCCTGGCCCGCCGGGCGGCTTGCCGACGGATCACGTTGTCAGTGCGGCGATAAGGCATGAAAAGAGTGAATCATGATTCACTCTTCAGTGGCAAGTTGCAGCCGCAGGTCAGGAGCGGCCCGACAGGGCCTTCTGGCGGATCGCCCCAAGCGTGGTGGAAGGTGAAATGGCCTCCCCGGCGACCTTCAGGTGGATGATGGCCGGCTGGCCGGAGGCTTTGGCGTCGGCAAACGCCCTGGCGAAGTCAGCAGTCTGCTCCACCGTGGCGCCGAAGCCGCCGAAGGCCCGGGCATAGGCGGCAAAGTCCGGATTCCTCAGCGCCGTGGCCACGACCCGGCCCGGATATTCCCGTTCCTGATGCATGCGGATGGTGCCGTACATGCCATTGTCCACGACCGCGATGATCACCGGCAATTCGTATTGCACGGCGGTCGCAAATTCCTGCCCGTGCATCAGGAAATCGCCGTCGCCGGCGAGGCAGAACACCGTCCGCTCGGGATAAAGCCGCTGGATGCCGATCGCAGCCGGCACGCCGTAGCCCATCGAGCCGGAAGTCGGAGCGATCTGTGTCGCGAACCTGCGGAAGCGATAGAAGCGGTGAATCCAGGCGGAGAAATTACCGGCGCCGTTGCAGACGAAATCCTCAGGCGCAAGTTGTGTGCGCAGCCAGGTCATGATCTCGCCGACATTCACGCCTCCCGGCACTTCGGTCGCCTTTTCGCTGAAGGCGAGATAATCCGCATGCGCCGCCGTCGTGTCGTCGCGCCAGACGATCTCGGTCGGCGCCTGCAAGCCTTCGAGCGCGGCCGCGAAAGCCGTCGGCGCCGCATGAATGGCAAGCGTGGGACGATAGACGCGGCCAAGCTCCTCGATCCCCGGATGCACGTGCACGAAGGTCTGCTTCGGCGTCGGGATTTCGAACAGCGAATAGCTCTGCGAGGGCATCTCGCCCATGCGCCCGCCGACCAGAATGACGAGATCGGCCGCCTTGATGCGCGCCAGCAATTTCGGATTGGGCCCGATGCCGAGATCGCCCGCGTAACAGGGATGCAGCGCATCGAAAAGATGCGCTCTCCGGAACGTCGTCGCCACCGGCATCGCGAAACGCTCGGCGAAACGCATGACCGAGGCGCAGGCTTTCTCCGACCAGCGGCTGCCGCCGAGCAGCATCACCGGCTTCTTCGCCGCCCAGATGATTTTCTGCAGCCGCGACATGTCGGTGAGACCGGGCCAGGTTTCGACCGGCTCAAAAGGCAGCGCATCCGCCACGACCGCACGATCGGTCAGCATGTCTTCCGGCAACGCGATCACCACCGGACCCGGCCGGCCATTCGTCGCTTCATGGAAGGCGCGCGAGACAAGCTCGGGGATGCGCGCGGCATCGTCGATCTCGGTTGCCCATTTCGTCATGGTGCCGAACACGGCACGGTAGTTCAGCTCCTGAAACGCCTCGCGTTCGCGCATGTCGCGCGCCACCTGCCCGACGAAGACGATCATCGGGGTGGAATCCTGCATCGCGATGTGGATGCCGGCCGACGCATTGGTGGCGCCGGGGCCGCGCGTGACAAAGCAGATGCCGGGGCGCCCGGTCGCCTTGCCATGCGCCTCCGCCATCATGGATGCGCCGCCTTCCTGGCGGCACACGGTTATCGCGACGGAGCGGTCGTGGAAGGCGTCGAGCGCGGCGAGATAGCTCTCTCCCGGCACGCAGAACGCATGCTGCACGCCATGCGCAACAAGCTGGTCGACCAGGATTTCACCGCCGGTGCGAGACCCGTCATTAGCGCGCATGGCATTTATCCTCGTTCAGGCGGGCTTCATGACCTGGTCGATATCGGCCGGGACCATCAGCGAGGTCTTCTGGCTAAGCAGATAGCCGGCCTCCGCATTCTTCTGCAGATAGACTTGCCAATCCGGATCCGCCTGCATGGCGGCGCGGCGCGTCGCGCGATCGGCGGCGTCCTTGTACATCCAGATATGCACGATGGTGTTGAGCTCGCCGCTCTCCGCATACATGTAGGCCAGCGGCTTGCCGAGATGCCGCACCTGCGCCTGATACCCATATTTCTGGTATATTTCGATATGGGCTTGCATCTTGCCGGGCTTGATAACGTAGGTGCGGTGGTCGATCAGCACGTTTCCCTCCACTGAAATCGGCCCGCCCAAGCGGGCGCGCCGCAATTCAGCGTCCCGGCGCGGCCGGGTCAAGCGCAATTGCGGAAGATCAGACGCGCTCGACGGTCGCCACCTGAAATGTGTGCATCTCGCCGTCTTCATCCCTGATCGAGACATATTCCCCCGGCTGGAAGGCATGTTCTCCGAAGCGGTAGCCGGCTTCGTCGTCGAACTCGGCGGTGTTGTCGTAATCGAAAATCCAGCGGCCGGTCTTGCCGCCCGGCTTGTGCACCAGCCGGCCCATCTCGTCCTCCTCGCCCTCCCAGAATCTGCGGACCCCGCAATGCTCGCGATGTTCCCGCCACAGGCCGGGGTCGATGTGGCCATTTGCATCCAGCGGCGCCACGAATTCGTATCCGTGCCGCTCGGAGCCGTTCGGAAATTCCTTGGAGCGTGCCAAATTGAGGCGGATGCGCTTGAATTGAGGGGGCAGTGCCGTCACGGCAATCTCCTTGCTGAATATCATATCAGTTTACATGAAACGGAAGCGTTGCAGCCGCGTTGATACGCCTCAACATTCTGGCGACCTTGTTCCGGCATTTTTCCACCATGGTCCAATCCACCGACGCCCAAGGGGACGTACTGGCTTTCCTCGCCGACCCGGCCAGCCATGGCGGGCATCCGGTCACGCGCATCGACACGCACGCGGCGGCGGTGTTTCTGGCCGGCGACCGCGCACTGAAAATCAAGCGCGCGGTACGGTTTCCGTTCCTCGACTATTCCACCCTGGAGAAGCGCAAGACGGCCTGCGAGGCGGAGCTTGCCATCAACCGGCGCACGGCCCCTGAAATCTACCGGCGTGTCGTCGCTATCACAAAAAGGGATGGCGGCGGATTCGAGATCGGCGGCGGTGGCGACGTGATGGAATGGGCGCTGGAGATGCGCCGCTTCGACGAGAGCGCAACGCTCGATCATCTGGCCGCCCGAGGCAGAATCGATCTGCCGCTGGCCGACACACTCGGCCGCGTGATCGCCGGCGCTCACCGGGATGCGCCCATCGCCGATGCCGGCGCCTGGATCGATGCGCTTGGTCAATATGTCGAGCAAAACGACGCGGCATTTTCTGAAATGCGCGATCTGTTTCCCGCCCGCGATGTCGCAATGCTGACCGACGCGAGCCGCGCGGCTCACGCGAAGCTGCAGTCGCTGTTGCGCCGGCGCGGCGAGGAAGGCTTGATCCGCCGGGTGCACGGGGACCTGCATCTCGGCAACATCGTGCTGATCGACGGCAAGCCGGTTCTGTTCGACGCGATCGAGTTCGACCCGGTAGTCGCCTCCGGCGACGTTCTCTACGACCTTGCCTTCGTGCTGATGGATCTCATCGCGCGCGATCTGCACCCTGCGGCCAATGTCTTATTCAACCGCTATCTCATTGAGGCTGCGCGCGATTCGGATTTCGATGCGCTGGCTGGGTTGCCGCTGTTCCTGTCGTTGCGGGCGGCGATCCGCGCCAAGGTGACGGCAGCACGTCTCAATACCGCGACTGCGGAGAAGGCGACGGCCATCCGCGAATCCGCAACGAGTTATTTTACGCTTGCGCGGCACCTGATGGCGCCGCCGTCTCCCCGGCTGATCGCCGTCGGCGGATTATCGGGCACAGGAAAGTCCGTGCTGGCGCGCGCATTGGCTCCCAGCATCGATCCGGCCCCAGGCGCGGTCCTTCTGCGCTCGGACGTCATGCGAAAGCGGATGTTCGGTGTGGCGGAAGCCAATCCGCTGCCGCAGCAGGCCTATGCAGCGGACGTGACGGCGAGGCTTTATGAGTTTCTGGCAGACAATGCTCGCAGGGTCATCGCGGCCGGCCACTCGGCCATTGTCGATGCAGTCTTTGCACGACAGGAAGAGCGCGGTCTGCTCACACATTTGACGCGAACGCACGGCGTTGCCTTCACCGGATTGTTCCTCACAGCCGATCTTGCAACCCGCATCAAGCGCGTGGGCGCCCGCGTCAATGATGCCTCCGATGCCGATGCAGCCGTGGCGCAACGTCAGGAGCAATATGATCTCGGCTTGCTCGACTGGATGCGCATCGATGCGTCCGGCACGCCCGAGCAGACCCTGGCACGGGCCAAAGATGCGCTCTCTCACAAACCGTAAGCACGGCAGGCGCTGGCCACGGCGACGCCGAGTGCGACGGCGATGAATTCGTTGCGCCGGAACAGCATGAATCCGATCACCGTTCCGATGGTCAGGTAACCGGTCAGGCCGCTCTTCACCACCACCGGCAACACCAATGCGATGATGACCGAGCCCGGCAAAGCCTCCAGCATCTTGCGCACGCGCGGCGTGATCGGAACATGACCCATCAGCCAGAAACCGCCAAGCCGCATCGCTTGTGTCGCTACCGACATGGCGCAGATCGCGATAATCGCCGCGTAAGGCAGAACATCATTTGCGGTCATCGATGAAGCCTCCGCTCACCGCGCCGGCCAGCGCGCCGCAGATGATGAACCACCAGCCGGGAACGAGCCGCTCGACAAGCAGCGCCACGGCGCCCGCCACAACCCAGGGAATGGCGCGGCGCGGGCCGGGCCAGATCGGCACCAGCATGGCGACAAAATAGATCGGGATGATGAGATCGAGTCCGAAGCGGCGCGGATCGGCAATCATCGCACCGGCGAGATAACCGAAGGCCGATACCGGCACCCAGACCAGCCAGACCGACAGACTGCTGCCAAGCAGCACGCTGGCATCCGCACCGCCCTGACGACGGTAGCGAATGGCGTTGATCCAGCTCATGTCCGTGGTGATGGTCAGCATCGGATAGACCTGCCAAGCCGGCAGCGGACCGAGCCACGGGCGCAGGGACGCGCTCATCAGCAGCATGCGCATGTTCACCACGGCGGTGACCAAAGCGAGCGTCGCGATGGTTCCCGGCGTGAACTGGCTCGACCAGATTTCCATCGCCACGAGCTGCGATGCGCCCGCAAATACGATGGCGCTCATCAGCACCGCCTCGGCAAAGGACAGGCCCTTTGCCGCCGCCACCGCGCCGAACGCCGCGCCGAATACGGCGGCTCCCGGTAACACCGGAAGGACGAAGCGAACGCCCTGCCACAGACCGGAAAGGCTCCAATACGGCTTGGGGCCGTGATCATCCGTTTCGGATTGCATGGTTGTCATGTCGGGATGAGGGTCGGCAGCCCTAGCAAAGCCATGTCGGGTGAGCAATGTTGTTTCAGCATTCGACCCATTCCCACCCGATTTGCGGCTCTGCATGACATTCGATACGCGGCGCCTCGCGGTCGCTCTGGCCGGCGGCGGTGCCTTCCTCAATCTCTATTCGCCGCAAGCGATCCTGCCGCTGCTGTCTGCCGAATTCGGCGCGAGCGCGGCCGACATCAGCACGATCATGACGGTATCTACGCTCGCCGTGGCGCTGACCGCGCCGTTTACCGGCGCCATCGCCGATGTGTTCGGGCGCAAGCGTCTGATCGGCGCAGCCATGCTCGCGCTTGTGGTTCCGACCGCAATGATCGCGTTCACGCCCAGCCTCGACATGATCATCTTCTGGCGCTTCCTGCAGGGCCTGCTGCTGCCGCCGATCTTCACCGTGATGGTCGCCTATATCGGCGGCGAATGGCCAGCCGACGAAGCGGTCGGCATCACGGGGCTTTATGTGTCGGGCTCGGCGCTTGGCGGCTTCCTCGGCCGTTTCCTCACCGGCGTGCTGGTCGAGCCGATCGGCTGGCGCGGCGCCTTCCTCGCCGATGCCGCGCTGACCGCAATCTGCGCGCTAGGCGTGATCCTGCTGCTACCGCGCGAGAAGAATTTCGTCGGCGCCGGAAATCTCGGCATCTCGCTGCGACAGATGATCGGACATCTCGTGAATCCGCGGCTGCTCGCCATCTTCGCTGTCGGTTTCGGCGTGCTGTTCAATTTCATGGCGGTCTTCACCTTCGTGAACTTTCTGCTTGCCGCGCCTCCGTTCAATCTCTCCCCCGCCGCTCTGGGGGCGATCTTCATCGTGTATCTTTTCGGAACGATTACGACACCGACCACCGGCCACTGGGTGGCCAAGTTCGGGCTGCGCTATTTTGTCATTGGCGTACTGATGGCGTGGATCGTGGGTGTTGCACTGACGCTCGTGCCTTCTCTCGCAGCCATTATTGCCGGACTGGCGGTCGCGGCCGTCTGCGGATTGTTTGTGCAGGCGTCGGCACAGAGTTTCGTCGCCACGTCGGCGAGAAACGGAACATCCTCAGCCATCGGCTTATATGTCACCGCATTCTATATCGGTGGCAGCGCCGGCGTGCTGCTGGCGGGACTGGCCTGGGAAAGAGGCGGCTGGATCGGGGTGGTTTCGCTGGTCGCTGTCATGCTGGCTTTCATGGCCGCGACTGTCGCCCTGGCCTGGCAGCGGGATCGCGCAAGGTCATAGAGCGGGCTCGTCTTCCATCCGCAATTATCACCCCAGCATTGATCAAGATGCATCCAGCGCTTGCTTGCGTCCAGCGCGCCCACCTCTGATAATCCAAACTGCAAACTAAGCGAACCGTGACGATCTCGCGGATCGCCAGATAAATCAGGGAGGTTCTCGTGCGTACTACGTCCTTCGCCGCTCTTCTGTGTGCGGCTTTCGTGCTGCAAATTCCTGCGACAGCACAGGCACAGGATGTCATCCGTATCGGTGTGCTCAATGACCAATCCGGCCCCTATGGCGATTTCGGCGGCAGGACATCGGTCATTGCCGCGCAAATGGCGGTTGAGGATTTCGGCGGCAAAGTGCTCGGCAAGCCCGTCGAAATTGTCGCCGGAGACCATCAGAACAAGCCCGACATTGCCTCCAGCATCGCGCGCCGCTGGTTTGACGTGGACAATGTCAGCGCGGTGACCGAACTCACCAATTCCGCGGTTGCGCTGGCGGTGCAGAAAATTGCCGCCGACAAAGGCAAGGTGACACTGGCCGTCGGTCCCGCCACCACCCGGCTCACCAACGAGGATTGCTCTCCGACCGGATTTCACTGGGCGTTCGACACCTACTCGCAGGCGATCGGCACCGCCCGCGCGGTGGTCGCACAGGGCGGAAAGAGCTGGTTCATTCTGGCCGCCGATTACGCCTTCGGCCATCAGATGGCGACGGATCTCGCCAATGTCGTGAAAGAGAGGGGCGGCACTGTGCTCGGGCAGGTGCGGCATCCCTTGAACACTTCCGATTTTTCTTCATTCCTGCTGCAAGCGACCGCATCCAAAGCGCAGATCGTCGGACTCGCCAATGCCGGCGCCGACACCATCAATTCAGTCAAACAGGCGGCTGAATTTCGTATCTCCGCCGGCGGCCAGAAACTCGCCGGGCTGGTTGTTGTCATCAGCGATGTCCATGCGCTTGGTCTTCCGGTGGCGAATGGGCTCGTTTTCACGACGGCCTTCTATTGGGACATGAATGACGCCACGCGCACCTGGTCGAAGCGGTTCTTCGAGCGCACCGGCCGCATGCCGGGCATGATCCAGGCCGGCACCTATTCCGCTGTCATGCACTATCTCAAGGCTGTCGCCGCCGCAGGCAGCGCCGAGGGTAAAGCCGTCGCGGCAAAGATGCGCGACATCAAGGTGGATGATTTCTTTGCCAAGGGCTTTGTCCGCGAGGACGGCCGCATGGTCCATGACATGTACCTGGTTGAAGTGAAGAAGCCGGAGGAATCCAAGGGTGCTTGGGACTACTACCGGGTTCTGGGAACGATCGCGGCAAATGACGCGGTCCAACCGCTCAGCCAAAGCAAGTGTCCTCTGATCAAGAAGTGAACGGCAGAGCAGTCACCGCCGCTCAACGATTTCTCGCTTCAAGAAGAATGCCCGCCGATCGGCGGGCATTCGCATTGACGGCGCGGCCGAGGCCGGCAGTTATTGCGGATCGAATTTCTTCAGGATCAGGATCGAAAGATTGCCCTCTGGCCGGTAGTCCTTCTTCACCAGCTCGAATTGCGTGGGCGCGATTTTCTTGACGCCTTGACCGCAAAAGCTGACGAGATTGTCCGGATGCCCCTTGTCCACGACCAGACGGAATTCGCCGATCGGGCCTGACCAATTGGCACCAGTCTTGAGGATGTAGTCGATCCGCTCTTCGGTGAACGGCGCGCTGAATTCGCTCTTCGCGGCCTGCCTGGCGCGGGTGACAGCGGTGAGGAATCCCTTGTCGATGCAATATTTGCGTGCGTATTCGGCGAACCAGCCTTCGCGCTCGGCCTCCTTACTGCCAAGGCCGGTTCCGGCGGTTCCCCCGACGCTCGGCTTGTAACGATGCTCAATCAGCGTTTCGGCACCGACCGGAAAGGTCTGCTCCCAATAGAATGTCGTCTGCAGCGCCCAGCGCGCGCTGAGATGCTGCTGCATGCCCTTGCCGATATCGTATTCCTCAATCTCTGCGAGACCGAGACGGATCAGTTCGTCCCATCTGTCACGTGGAAGGCGGTCAAGCGCGTCATTGGTGGTGCCGAGATGCGGCGCCAGCGGCAAGCCAAGGTCTTGTAGGTATTTTGTGCGGTCGATGCCGGCCGCCATCACGCGCTGTTCAACCTGAGTCTTGACCGGGACGCCGTTCACCAAGGTGGAGAAATCGAGTGCATTGATGGGATCTTCGCTTGGCAGCGCGATCACCACTTCCTGCTCGGCCTTGATCTCCGGCATCGGAAAGGCGACCAGCACCTTCACGTCGCGATCGGTCTTGTTGAAAAACCGATAGCTGACCTTCACTTCCCCCGCTGAAATGAAAAGATCCTCGCTGCGCAACTCGACGTGATCGTTGTGCACGAAGATGAGGCCGCTGGTGGCGAGTTGGGCGGTTGAGTCATTCGCGCCTGCCGGTTGGACCGCGACAAGCCACGCTGTTGCCAGCAACGCACACAATCGTCTCATGAGCGTCTTAACCACACAGGCGGACGTCCGATGAGTCGTGGACCGTAGACCGCCGCAAAGCCGCCGAACGCCAGGACCCATGCCGTTGCGGAAATATGCATGAAAACCATGTCGCCTGTGAAGGCCGCGGTGATCCGTGTCACCGCGGCGATGAACACCAGCGCATAGATGACCTGCGTTGCCGGCGAGGCGGCGAGCGCCTGGCCGGTATGGCCGAGGCTCGCCCGCGTCATGACCGCCATGGTCATCATGCCGATGGCGCCGGCCGTCCAGGCATGAATGCCCGCCGAAGCCGGGAGCACAGCCGGCCAGAGAATGGAAGCGCCGATGAGGATAAATCCTGTCGGCACGAAAGCATAAGCCACGTGCAGGACCAGGACCAGCCGGTCCGCCAGCGTCCGATCCCCCGCCCAGCGCACAAAGCGGACGATATGGAGCGCGCCAGCTATTAACAGCAGGCCACCAGCCACCGCGTGCTCGTGCATGATCACCCACGCCGCGAGGGCTACCGCAGAAAAGGCGATGGTGACCATGTCAAGGCGCCCGAAGGGTTGCGGCAGCCGCCCCGGATTTTCGCGCACCAGCCAGTTGCGCGTGAAGCTCGGAATGATGCGCCCGCCCACCAGGCTGATCAGCAGCATCACCGCCGCCAATCCAAGCCGGATGCCGTAATCGGCGGCGCCGTACCAGATCGTCTCAATATGAAAGACGACGTTGCCAAGGATCAGCAGCGCTACGATCGCCAGCACCCGGAGATTGCGCCAGTTCTTGCCGGCGATGATTTCCCGCATGGCAACTGTCGCCAGCGACGCCAGAAATGCCACATCGATCACAGCGGCCGGCACCAAGCCGATGGTCGCGGTCGACAGCATGGCGATCCGCCCGGCGAGCCACAGCGCCGCCAGCGCAGCAAGCGGAGCGCCGCAGACCGGCAAACGGCCGGTCCAATTCGGAATCGCCGTCAGGAGAAAACCGGCGATGACGGCAGCGACATAGCCATAGAGCATTTCGTGAACATGCCAGTGCAGCGGGCTTATGGCGGATGGCAAGGTCAGATCGCCGGTATAGAGCGGGATCCAGAGGATGATCGCCAGAGCCGCCCATACCGCCCCGCCCGTGAAGAACGGGCGGAACCCATAGGAGAATATGGCAGGACCGGCATAGTCACGCCGCCGCGCCAAAGCTGCTGGGATTGCCATCGCAGAACTCCGAATGCTGGAATATAACCATGACGCAACAAAACCAACCACGTATTTGACCTGGATCAGCTACCGTCCATTCGGGCAGTCACGTTTCCTTTCCGCGCGGCGATCTCAAAGTAAACGCCCGCCTTGCGGCGGGCGTTCGAACAATCCGGCGAATAACCGGTCAGGCCTGGGGCTGGGGTTCCATCCCGCCGGCATCCGGCCGCGGACGGGTCTTGCCCGCACTAGGAACCGCCGAGGCGCGCGGCGCGGTCGGCTCGCTGATGCCTTCGCGCACCGGCGCCTTGCCGTCGAGCAGATCTTTGATCTCGTCGCCAGACAGCGTCTCGTATTCCAGAAGTCCTTTTGCCAGCGCCTCCAGGTGTGCGCGCTTTTCGGTCAGGATGCGGCGCGCATCGGCGAGCCCGCCCTCCACCAGACGCTTGACCTCGCTGTCGATCTTCTGCGCCGTCGTCTCCGAGATATTCTGCTGCCGCGACACGGAATGTCCCAGGAACACCTCTTCCTGGTTCTCGCCATAGGCGACGGTGCCGAGCTCGGGTGAGAAGCCCCAACGCGTCACCATCATGCGGGCGAGCCGGGTGGCCTGCTCGATGTCCGATTGCGCGCCGGAGGTTACCTTGTCGTGGCCGAAGATCATTTCTTCGGCGACGCGGCCGCCCATCATAATGGCGAGCCGCGAGATCATCTGCTCATAGCTCATCGAGAGCTTGTCGCGTTCCGGCAATTGCATGACCATGCCCAACGCGCGGCCGCGCGGGATGATGGTCGCCTTGTGCACCGGATCGGTGGCCTTGACGTTGAGCGCGACGATGGCGTGGCCACCCTCGTGATAGGCGGTGAGAAGCTTCTCCTCCTCCGTCATCACCAGCGACTTGCGCTCGGCGCCCATCATCACCTTGTCCTTGGCGTCCTCGAACTCGTGTTGCGTCACCATGCGCTTGTTGCGCCGGGCCGCCATCAGCGCCGCCTCGTTGACGAGGTTCATCAGGTCCGCGCCGGAGAAACCGGGCGTGCCGCGCGCGATGGTTTTCAGATTCACGTCCGGCGCCAGAGGCACCTTCCGTACATGCACCTTCAAAATCTGCTCGCGGCCGACCACGTCCGGATTCGGCACGATGACCTGACGGTCGAAACGGCCGGGGCGCAGCAAAGCGGGATCGAGCACGTCAGGACGGTTGGTCGCAGCGATCAGGATGATGCCTTCATTGGCCTCGAAGCCGTCCATCTCGACCAGCAACTGGTTGAGGGTCTGCTCGCGCTCGTCATTGCCGCCGCCGAGACCGGCGCCGCGATGACGGCCGACCGCGTCGATTTCGTCGATGAAGATGATGCAGGGCGCGTTCTTTTTCGCCTGCTCGAACATGTCGCGCACACGCGACGCACCGACGCCAACGAACATTTCAACAAAATCGGAGCCCGAAATGGTGAAGAACGGCACGTTGGCTTCGCCCGCGACCGCGCGCGCGATCAGCGTCTTGCCGGTGCCGGGAGGGCCGACCAGCAGCACGCCGCGCGGAATACGTCCGCCGAGGCGCTGGAACTTGGAAGGATCGCGCAGGAATTCGACGATCTCCTGCAAATCCATTTTCGCTTCGTCGACGCCAGCGACATCTTCAAACGTCACGCGGCCATGCGCTTCGGTCAGCAGCTTGGCGCGTGACTTGCCGAAGCCCATCGCCTTGCCGGCACCGCCTTGCATCTGGCGCGAGAGGAAAATCCACACGCCGATCAGCGCGATGAAAGGCAGCCACGAGACAAGCAGCGATACGAACCACGGCACCTGCTCCTGCGGCGAGCGCGCGGTGATCTGCACGCCCTTGCCATACATGCGCTGGACCAGATTGGGATCGTTTGGCGCGTAGGTGTTGAAGGGGCGGCCGTCGGTGAAAGTGCCGTGAATCTCCTGCCCCTGGATCAGAACGTCGCGCACCCGCCCCTGATCGACCTCAGTGAGCAACTGCGAGAAAGAGATGTCCTGTGTCGACTGGCGCTGGCTGGGGCTCTGGAACAACGTGAAAAGGGCAAGCAGCAACAGAACAATGATCACCCAGAGGGCGAAGTTGCGGAGATTGGTGTTCATCCGAAGTCCTTATTCTGTCGCCGGATTCTGTCGCCGGAGCCGCGGCGGGCGTTAAAAGAAGCGGCACGTCGCTCAAGTCAATGCCCCGAAGGCATGAATGTAGGACCGGCCCTGCCCGATGCCAAGGGAAGCCCTGTAAACTCGGTGTTTTTCATTCTAACGGCGGGGATGCCCCCTCGTCTTTGGCACTTTTGCGCGTGGTTAAGGCCGAAATTCGGCGGCCGGCGCCGCCACGCCGGGGGGGTGCCCGCTCCACCGAGAGCCGGTTGCCCTTCAGGGTCACGACAGCGCCGGCCAGGGTGCGGCGAATCGTCGGCCTGGCTCCGCCATCTGGCTGCAGTTCGGCGAACAGCCGCTCCAGCTTTCCCAGTTCGACCGGCCCCTCGTCGCCGACCTGTGTGACGACGCGACCGAGGAGCCGCAGGGCAATTTCGTCGGGCAAATGGGAAAATTCCGCGGCACTGAACTCGATCTTCCGACCATCGGCGGAAGGGGACCAGGCGAGAGCGTCCGCCGCCTGCGAGACGGCCGCCTGCAGGGCCGCTTCCGATCGTCTGATCCGCCGCGCCAGCAGCACAAGCCGCTCCGGCGTCAGTCCCTCGGCCGCCAGATGCGGCATCAACGAGCGGACCCGGGCGCGCGTGAAACGCGGATCGCGATTGGAGGGATCGTCGGCATAGACGACGCCGAGCCTCCCAAGTGTCGCGATCAGCCGCGCCTTGGGTATGTCCAGCAGCGGCCGCAGGATGTGGACCCCAAACATCTCATTGTCGCGCGCCATTGCAGTAAGACCCGACAAACCGCTGCCCCGGGCGAGCCGGATCAGAACCGTCTCGGCCTGATCGTCGAACGTATGCGCGGTCAAAACGTATTTTGCGCCCGCCTTAGCGGCTTCGCCGGCAAGCAAACAGTAACGCGCGGTGCGCGCCGCCTCCTGCAATCCTGTTTTCGGTTTGGGTCCGGTCCAGCGCAAAGTCCTGTGGGTGACACCCAATTCACGGGCATGCCGTTTGACGGCATTCGCCTCTCTGGCCGATTCCGCACGCAGGCCATGATCGACCGTCACCGCGATCAGAACCGGCCCGCGCCTGAGAGATTTACGCCAGCGTGCCGCCAGTGCCAGCAGCGCCATGGAATCCGGGCCGCCTGAGACGGCCAGGACGAGGACAGGTTCGGACGACAGATCGGCGAACAGCGCCTTCGCTTCCCTTGCCGAAACTGGCAGAGGGATGTCAGCAGCCGACACGCTTCTGTTCCCGTTCCACGCCCTGCTTCACGCCGAGCGAGGCGCGCGGATATTTGCGGCCAATCTCACCGAAGGTGGCACAGGCGGCATCTTTCTCACGCAGGGCGGCGAGCGATTGTCCGAGCCGCAGCAGGGAGTCCGGCGCTTTCGCCGACGTCTCGTATTTGGTCGACACCTGCAAGAATGACTCGGCGGCGGCGCGATAGCGCTGGCGCTGGAACAGGCTCTCACCCAGCCAATATTGCACATCGGGCGTCAGCCGATCGCCGGGATAGCGCTTGAGGAAATCACGAAACGTGTCTTCGGCTGCCGCATAATCCTTGCGCTGGATATAGCCGTAGCCGAGATCGTAAAAATCTTTCGGGGTTTGCGCCGGCGGAGAGATCGAGGCCAGCGCGCCGGTGGCACTGGGATTGCGCGCGGGTGGCGGCGGCAAGCCCTGATCGCCGGCGGCATGACCTGACCCGGCGGCATGACCTGACAATGTCGAGATATCGAGCGGCGCCCCGGCCTCCCGCCCGCCGCGCGCACCGATCGGTTCGTCGGCGGCGATGTCTGGCACCAATGGCGCCGATGGCTGACCGGGCGGGAGTGATCCCAGCGCCCGCGGCGCTCCCGGCGCATTAGGATCCACGCGCGGATCGTAGACGTCGCCGCGCTGGTTCGCGGCGCCCTGGCGAGGCGACGGCGCAACATTCGGCTGGGCGTAAGTCGGATTGCTGCCCGGTTCGATATCGGAACGGCGGCCGGGCATCGTCTGCGGCTGTTGCTGAAATTGCGGTTGCGGCATGCTTGGCGGTTGCGCCTGCGGACGGGTCGGCTGCGGCACGCCACCACCCTGCATGGCGCGCAACTGCTGCTCCAGTTGCTGGTTGCGGTGCTGCAACTGCTCGACCTGACCGGTGAGCTGGCGCATCTGGTGTTCGATGGCTTCCAGCCGCATCGCGGCATCCGAAGCGGACATCTGGGCCTGCGCCGGAGCTGCGGCATGAGCGGCGAGCAGAAGCAGAATCAGGGCAGCAAAAGAGAGCGGATATCGCATGGCCTCGGCCGATGACATGATGCTGGTGAAGGGCCTCATATCATAGGCCGCGCTGCGACCAAATTGTGACTGTTTTCAAGGCTCTGAAGCGCCTATTCGGCGGGTTTGGCCGCCGCGGCCGACGCCTTTTTGCGGCTCGCCCGCCATTCCTCAAAGCGCTGGACCATAACGAACATCGAGGGAACAAACAGCACAGCCAGCAGCGTCGAGGCGAGCATGCCGCTAAACACGGTGAGGCCGATCGACTTGCGGGCGCTGGCCCCTGCCCCCGTCGCCAGCACCAGCGGGATCATGCTGATAATGAAGGCAAAGGAGGTCATCAGAATGGCACGGAAGCGCGCCTGCGCCGCACCGACCGCGGCTTCAGTCAAGTCATGTCCGTGGAAGCGACGCAACTCGCGCGCCACTTCAACGATCAGGATGGCGTTCTTGGCGGCGAGCGCGATCAGCAGCACCAGTCCGATCTGCACATAGAGATTGTTGTCGACGCCGAGACTCTTGAAGGCAATGACCGGACCGACCAGCGCAAGCGGGACGGAGAGAATGATGGAAACCGGCGCGTACCAGCTTTCATATTGCCCGGCCAGCACCAGATAGACCAGCAACATCGCGAGCGCGAAGACATAATAAAGCTGATTGCCGACCGCCTTCTCCTGATAGGACATGGCCGTCCATTCAAAGCCCGTGCCCGGCGGCAGCGTGCGATCCGCGACTTGCTCCATCAGTCGGATCGCCTCACCGGACGAGAAGCCCGCCGCCGGCAACCCGATCACCGTGGATGCCGGATAAAGATTGTAGAGCGTGATCAGCGACGGACCGACCACCGGCGTAATATTCACCAGCGTACCGAGCGGGATCATAGACCCCTGCTGATTGCGGACAGATAGTTGTCCGATGTCGGACGCGCGCACCCTGAATTGCGAATCCGCCTGGACATAAACCTGGAATGTTCGTCCGAACTTGTTGAACTGAGCGACATAACTCGAGCCGAGATAACTCGCGATCGTCTGGAAGACCTGGTCGACCGAGACCTGCAGCGATTGCGCCTTGGTGCGATCGACCTCGACCGCCAATTGCGGTACGTCGGAGCGGAACGATGTCGAAACCCGCTGCAGGCCGCTCTGGCTCTGCGCGTTGCTGACGATCATGTTGGTCACGGCCTGCAGCTTGGTGAAATCAAAGGAGCCGTCGCGCAACTGGACCATCATGGTGAAGCCGGCGGCATTGCCGATGCCTTGAATCGGCGGCGGCGGCAGCACATTGATCTTGGCGCCCATGATCTGGTCGAATTCGCGATTGAGGCGCGTGAACAATGGCAAAAGCTGCTCATCCGCGCCGCGCTCGCCCCAGTCCTTCAGCACTATATAGACGACACCCGCATTCGCCAGCGTTGCATTGTTATCGAGTGCGGAAATGCCGGCGATCGACAACACCTTGTCGACACCGGGCGTCTTGCGCGCGATCTCGGCGACCTGTTGCAAAGTCTTGTCCGTGCGTTCGAGCGACGCGCCGTCAGGCAATTGCACGGTGGCGAGCAAATAGCCCTGATCCTCGATCGGCAGGAAGCCGGTTGGAATGCGCGACAGGCCGTAAACCGCTCCGCCGATGATCGCGAGCGCAACCAGACACGCGATGCCGGCATGATGAGCCATACGGCGGACAAGGCCGGCATAAGCGCGCTCGCAGCGGTCATAGATCGCGTTGAATCCGCGATAGACCATATTGCGCTGCTCCGGCGGCACCGGCCGACGCAGCCAGAGCGCGCATTGCGTCGGCTTCAAGGTCGCCGCGTTGATCGCACTCAGAAGCGCGGTCGCCGCAATCACCAGCGCAAACTGGGCATACATCTGGCCGGTCAGACCAGGCAGAAAGGCCGCCGGGATAAAAACCGACATCAGGACGAGCGTGATGCCGATGATCGGGCCAAATAGCTGGTCCATCGCCTTGATCGCGGCATCATGACCGGACATACCCTGCTCGATGTTGTGAGCCGCTCCTTCCACCACCACAATTGCGTCGTCGACCACGATGCCGATAGCCAGTACGATCGCGAACAGCGTCGACAGATTGACGGTGAAACCGAGCGCGGCCATCGCCGCGAAAGCGCCGATGATGGTGACCGGCACCGTCGTTGCCGGGACCAGCGTCGCGCGCCAGTTTTGCAGGAAGAACAGGATCACCAGCAGCACTAGAATGGCCGCTTCGATCAGGGTTTTGTAGACTTCCTTGATCGATTCATTGACGAATTTTGTGGTATCGAAAGGAATGTCGTAGACGAGCCCCTCCGGGAACGCCTTGGCAAGTTGCGCCATCTTGGCGTCGACCGCCGTCTTCACATTCAGCGCGTTCGCGCCGGGCGACTGGAAGATGCCGAGCGCAGCGGCCGGCTGACCGTTCAGCGTGAAGGTCTGACCATAGGTCTGGGCGCCCAGTTCGACACGCCCGACATCTTTGACGCGCGTGATCTCACCGTTGCCGCCGGTCTTGACAATGACATCGGCGAATTCCCCCACCTCGCTGAGACGGCCGGCGATATCGATGGTGTACTGGAAATTCTGATCGCCTCGTGTGGGAGGCATACCGATCTGCCCCGCCGTGACCTGCTGGCTCTGCCCCTGCAGCGCCTGGATCACGTCCTGCGGCGTCAGTGATCGCGCCTGTAGCTTGTTCGGGTCGAGCCAGACCCGCATCGAATATTGCCCAGCGCCGAACACATTGACACTGCCGACGCCCGGCACGCGGGAGAGCTCATCGCGCAGGCTGATGGTCGCGTAATTGGCGAGATAGAGGCTGTCATATTCACCCTTCGGCGAACTGAGCGTCACGAACATCAGGATCGCGGTGGATTTCTTCTGCACCGTGACGCCTTGCGCCTGCACCGCCTGCGGCAGTGACGACAGCGCGCTCGACACCCGGTTCTGCACCAGCACCTGCGCGAAGTTCAGATCGACGCCGATTCTGAACGTCACCGTCAGCGTGTAGCTTCCGTCGGCGGCGCTGGTGGACTGCATGTAGAGCATGTCCTCGACGCCGTTGACCTGCTGCTCGATCGGCAGCGCGACGGTGTCGACCACGGTGCGTGCGCTTGCGCCCGGATAGCGGGTCGTGACCTGGACAGTCGGCGGCGTGACATTCGGATATTGGGCGACCGGCAGATTCAACAGCGACACCAGGCCGATCACGACCATCAGGATCGCCAGGACATTCGCAAGGACCGGCCGTTCGATGAAGAACTTCGAGATCATCGCTTGCCCAGATCAGTTTGACGGCTTGGCCTGAGCCGTCTGCATTTTCGGGTCCACCTTCTGGCCTGGGATGGCGCGCAGCACGCCGTCCACCACCACGCGATCGTCGGGCTTCAACCCCTTTTCGATCACCCGCATAGTATCG
This sequence comes from Pseudorhodoplanes sp., assembly GCA_032027085.1. Classification (NCBI taxonomy): domain Bacteria; kingdom Pseudomonadati; phylum Pseudomonadota; class Alphaproteobacteria; order Hyphomicrobiales; genus Pseudorhodoplanes; species Pseudorhodoplanes sp. Next base: position 122,106 of record JAVSMS010000001.1, read on the forward strand.
ACCACAAATCCGGGCTCGACCTTGCGCTGCTCGACAATGTTGTCGGCGTTGACAACCAGCACATAGCGGCCGGCCTGATCGCTGCCGATCGCAACTTCTGGCACCAGCAAGGCTTCCTTCGATTCCAGCGGCACGCGCACGCGGACGAAATATCCGGGCAGCAATTCATGCTTGGGATTTTCGATAACGCCGCGCGCGGCCAGCGTTCCGGTCGACGGGTCAACCGTGGGTGCCGCGTAATCCAGCGTGCCCTTATGCGGATAACCGCTCTCCGTCTGCAGTCCGACCTCGACCGGCACCTGTTTGAGATCGGCCGCCGTCAGGCCGCGGCGAGCCAGGTTGGCGCGTACCCGCTGTACGTCCTGCTCTGACACATTGAAATTCACCCAGATTGGATCGAGCTGCACGATAGTCGCGAGCTTGGTCGGTGACCCGCTGGCTCCGACATATTCGCCGACCGACACCTGCCGCGCAGTCACCACGCCGTCGAACGGAGCCTCCACGAGGCTGTAACCGTAATTGATAGCGGCAGTCGCCGTGTTGACGTGCGCCTGATCGACATTCGACTTGTCGGTGTCGCGCTGCGCCAGCGCCTTGTCGTAATTTGCCTGCGTGGACACACCGCGTGTTTGCAGATCCTGCTGACGCTTGAATTCCGCTTCCGATTGAACGAGGGCGGCATTGGCGCCGGCCTCGGCCGCCTTCGCTTGCTCGAGCTTGAGCTTGTAAGGCTCACGCTCGATGGCAAATAGCGGCGCCCCTTTCTTCACAGTGGCGCCGTCCTTGTAATCAATCGCCTCGACAAAGCCGGCCACCCGCGCCACGAGGTCGACGGTGTTGACCGATGCAAGGCTGCCGGTCGCTTCGAGATAGCCGGTGACCTTTTGCTGAACCGGATTGGCGACCGCGACCTGGGGCGGTGGCGGGGCGACATATTGGTTGCTCTCTTCGCAGGCGGCGAGCAGCGCCAGAGCGGCGAAGGCCGGGAGGGTGGTGCGGAAAAGCGGTCTTGGGCGGTCTTTCATCCCGCAACGATTCACCGGCGATGGAACTTTGGCAAGCGGCCAGAGGGCGGCCGCCAAAAGTGTCACCACCCCTTTTAACATTGCGGGGGCCAGCAAACGACCTGCCGTCCGATACCCCCATTCGGGGTATCGAGCGGCAATCAGATGTCAGGTTGACGGCGCGTCAGGAACTGGCGTTGAGAACGGTGACCACGCGGCGGTTCTGCGACCAGCAAGAAATGTTGTCGCAAACCGCGACCGGGCGCTCCTTGCCATAGGAGATGGTGCGCATGCGCTGCGGGGAGACGCCGCGCGAGGCCATATATTCACGCACGGTCTGTGCGCGGCGGGCGCCGAGCGCGATGTTGTATTCACGCGTGCCGCGTTCGTCGGCATGCCCTTCCAGCGTGAACGTGTACTGGCTGTAGCGCTGCAGCCACTGCACCTGGGAATCGAGAGTTGCGCGCGCCTGCGGAGTCAATTCGGAAGAATCCGTCTCGAAGAAGACTCGATCGCCGACATTGACGACAAAGTCCTGCTGGCTGCCAGGCGTCGCCGCGCCGGCGGCCCCGACCTGGTCAGTCTTGTTCGCGCAGGCGGAGACGACGAGCGAAGCCGCCAACATTGTCACCAGGCCAAACGCGCGGAGCAATCGACTGGCACGAGTCATTCCGGTGCCTCCATTCTCGAAGTCTTACCGAACCCTTTCCTCCCGTCTAATCCTCGTTCGTTAAACGAACGTTCCATCAACCTTGACGAGGCCTTGAAACGCAGAGGAAAAACGCAGGAAACTTATAAAGCTTTTGGGATGGTTACCTATGCGTTAACGCCAAAATTGGGGCGAAGACGGAAGAAATCACGACAAAAGCGGCGACCAGGCCGGATCCGACGCGAATGAAGGCGTCGGAACCCGCTGTTCGTTGCGGCCGGTGATGTCGATTGTGTAGAGCGAGGGGCCAGAATTTCCGCCGGGATCGCGGAAGAACATGATTACGCGTCCGTTCGGCGCGAAGGTCGGGCCCTCGTTGTGGAAGCCATCGGTCAATAGACGTTCGCCGGAACCGTCGGTGCGCATGATGCCGATGCCGAACCGGCCGCCGCCCTGTTTGGTGAAGGCGATCGTGTCGCCGCGCGGAGACCAGACAGGGGTCGAATAGGTTCCTTCGCCGAAGCTGATGCGCTGCGCGTTGCCGCCGCCCGCGCTCATTACATAAATCTGCTGAGAGCCGCCGCGGTCGGATTCAAAGCAGATGCGCGTGCCGTCCGGCGAATAGGACGGCGCGGTGTCGATGGCAGGCGTCTGCGTCAGCCGCGACACCGCCTTCGAGCGCAAATCCATCACGAACAGATTGGCGTTCGAGCCCTGCTGCAGGCTCATAATCACGCGCTGTCCGTCCGGCGAGAAGCGCGGCGCGAAGGTCATGCCGGGGAAATTGCCGACGACCTCGCGCTGGCCGGTCTCGATGTTTAGCAAGAGCACCCGCGGATCGCCTTGGCCGAAAGCCATGTAGGTGATCTCCTGCGTCGACGGCGAAAAACGCGGCGTCAACACCAGTTCATCGCCGCGCGTGAGATAGCGCACATTGGCGCCGTCCTGATCCATGATGGTGAGCCGCTTGATGCGACGTTCCTTCGGACCGGATTCATCAATGAAGACCACGCGGGTGTCGAAATAACCCTTCTCGCCGGTGAGCCGTTCATAGATCGCGTCGGAAATGATGTGTCCGATGCGGCGCCAGTTGTCGGGCGACGTGAAATATTGCTGGCCGGCCTGCTGCTGGCCGGCAAACACGTCCCATAGACGGAATTCGGCTTTCAGCCGTCCATCGCCTTGCCGCGTGACGCGACCGGTGACCAAGGCCTGCGCGTTGATCGCGCGCCAGTCGGCGAAACGCGGAACGGCATCCGGGTTGGCGATCTTTTCAATATAGGCCTGCGGATCGATCGGCGCGAACAGACCGGAACGGCGTAGGTTGTTGGTGATGATGCCGGTGACATTGCGCGAGACTTCGCTGTCCGCCGGAGAACCGCCGACGAAATCCGGCAGCGCGATCGGCATCGGCTGCACATTGCCTTGCGTCACGTCCAGCTTGAGAGCGGCAAACGCACTGCCCGCATGCAATCCGGCGAAAGCGCCCGCAGTCATGCCGGCACCCATCGCCAGCATGCGCCGGCGCGTCAACTTCAAAGACATGTTCTTGGAATCCCAACCGCTCATCGGTTTCAATCTGTCACTTCATCCGCGGAACAGCATATCACGCGGATCGAACGTGACCTCGATATCCTTCCAGGTCTCGTAAGTTTGCGGCCTGAGCATGTCGAAGGGTTGGCCGCGGAAAATAGCACGGATCGCACTGTCGCGGGCAGATTCGAACATCGGACCGCGGCCGCTGGTCAAGACCGAAGGCGGTCCGGCGAGCGTGCCATCCGGCCGCAGCAATACGCGCACACGAATGACCATGTCGCCGGCATTGCGGATGCCGATCGGCGGGTTCCAGAGCTGGATCAGGCGGGCGCGCAATGCATCAAGCTCGCTCTGCGAGAGTTCCGGCGCATTGGCGCCCGGCGCACCGAGCGAGGCGGTGCGGTTGATGGTGTCGCCGGTCGCAGCATGACGCTGCGGATCGCGCTTATCAAGCAGAGCTGCAACCTGTGCGGGATCGAATTTCGGCGGTTGCGGCTTTGGCGGCTTCTTTTGCGGCAACGGAACATTCTTCGCCTCGGCCTTGGCCTCAGTCGGCTTCTCTTCCGGCTTCTTTTTTTCTTCTTTCTTCAGCGCCTCGGCGATCGGATCGGCCTTGGGCTCCGGATTTTTTTGCTCGGCCTTTTCCGGCTTCGGCGCCGGCTCAGGCTTGGGCTCGGCCTTTTTCGGCTCAGGCGTCGGAGGCGGCGGGGTCGCCTCCTTCGGCGTTACGATTTCCTGTTTCTCGGTCAGCTTCTCCGCCTGTTCGAGGACAGGCTTTTTCTCGCCCTGTTTCTCGACCAGCGGCTTCGGCATTTCCTGCTTCTGGGCGTTGCGCACGCCCTCGGTCATTTTCGAGAATTCGGTGGCGGAGACGAAATCGACCGGGATCGATTCGGCGCCCGCATTTTCCAGCGGTTTCACGTCGAATACGAGCACGGCCCACAGCAAGACGCCGACATGGGCTGCCGCGGATATAGTGGTCCCCGTCTTCATCCCCCGATCAGGATCCTTGCTCCACCTCGGTGACCAGCGCGACGCGCCGGAATCCGGCCGCCGACAGGCGTCCCATCACACGCATTACCGTCCCATAGTCAACCTTGCGATCCCCGCGGACGTAAATCCGCTCGTCCATGCCGCCGCGCGCCTCGGTCACCGCCTTGAGCTTGGGAATAAGCTCCTCAACCGAAATCTCGCTGTCCTGCAGGAAAACCTTGCCCTTCTCGTCGACCGAAACCGCGAGCGGCTCCTTGTCCTGATCCATGCTCTTGGCTTGGGTCTGCGGCAGGTCGATCGGCACCCCGACAGTCAGGAGCGGCGCCGAGACCATGAAGATGATCAGCAGCACCAGCATGACGTCGACCATCGGGGTGACGTTGATCTCCGCCATGACCGGCTTGCGGCTGTGCCTGCGACGGCCACCCACCCCCGCGCTGCCATTGTTCATGCCCATGGCTGACCCTTATCCCCGCTCATCGATCTGGCGCGACAGAATAGCCGAGAACTCGTCCGCGAAACCCTCCAGCCGCTGCGACTGCTTGTTCACCTCGGCCACGAACTTGTTATAGAAAATCGTCGCCGGAATGGCGGCAACAAGGCCGATTGCAGTCGCAAACAGCGCCTCCGCGATGCCCGGCGCCACAACAGCTAACGACGTGTTTTTTGACGCGGCAATCGACTGGAAGCTGTTCATGATGCCCCAGACGGTGCCGAACAGGCCGATGAAGGGACCGGCCGATCCCACCGTTGCCAGCACCAGCAGACGGCGTTCCAGACGTTCGATCTCGCGCGCGATGGTGACGTCCATCACCTTGTCGATGCGCATCTGCAGGCCGGCGAAAGATCGCGCCTGACCCTCGAAGCTGCGCTTCCATTCGCGCATCGCCGCCACAAACAAAGCAGCCATGGAATGCGTGGGCCGCGAGGATAGTGAACGATAAAGCTCCTCCAGCGACTGGCCCGACCAGAAGGCTTGCTCGAAACGATCCATCGCACGGCGTGTGCGATTGAATAGCAGCGTCTTGTCGATGGCGATCGCCCAGACCCAGACCGAACAGACGAGCAGTCCGAGCATCACCAGCTTGACGACCCAGTGCGCCTGCAGGAACAGGCCGAAAATGGAAAGGTCTGCGGAGACCGGCAAAGCCGACTGCGCAACGTCGGCAGGATTCATGGAATTATCCTCATCGGAAGCATCTCAATTGGCACATCATTGCGGATCGGCTCGCCCGATTCCGTGCGCCGCACCCTGCCGGACCATTGGGATCGCCGATGGCGCTCGCTGGAGCGCGCTCCGACCCGGAATTCACGATGACTTCGCCGTCCACTACAGGCGACCCACGAAATCCCCATGAAACTTGGCCAAACTAGGGCGCGTACCGGCCTTTTCAGACCGTAACCAGCGCCGATTGTGGTTAAGGAAGGGTTACAATCGTGAGACGGGAAGGGAAAGCACGATTGAACGTTTTCGGCAGTCGCGACACAAAAAAATACAATAAAAACGGGGGCTTCTTTGAATCTTTATACTCTGATCGCGCTCGCGGGCAATCTGTTCCCTCTGGCGGGCGTCCTTTACTGGAACTGGGACCCGTTCCAGATGCTGATGCTGTATTGGGTGGAGACGGTGATCGCCGCCGCTTTCGCGATTGCTCGCATCGGGACCATCCCGAAGAAATTGCTCGGCAGGATCAAGATCAACGGCGTCGAGCGCCCGGCCACGCACCGCGACCTGATCGAATTGTTCGGCTTGATGGCCGCCACGTTCATCTGCGTGCACATCCTGTTCCTGTGGCTGCTATTGTCCGGCGACTGGACCAAGACTGTGCGCGGGCCGATCAGTTTCGTGCGGGTCTTTGTTATGGAATCCGGCGCATGGATTCCGCTGCTGTTCGCATTTGTCGCGGGAGCGATCGCCTTTCTCGCTCTCCACCGAGCAAGGAACAGATCGGCGATGACAATCCCTTTTCGGAAAAGAGGCTGCTCGGCGGATTCTATTCGCGCATCATCATGATGCATCTGACGATCCTGATCGGCGGCTTCTTCGCTGTTGCGCTCGGCACGACGGGCGCGCTGATGTTCATGGTCGCGCTCAAGATTGCGATCGATTTGAGATTGCATCTGAAGAACGACTCCCGAAAATCCAAAGCCGCAAATGGCGTGACGACAGCCGCTCTCGTTCCCGCGGGGACGACGAAAGGACAAGGCATTGCCAAGCGCGACCCGGAATGACGGTTGTGGTGCCAGTTCGTAACGCTTTCGCCACAAGCTGCGCACAAAGAAAAACCGCCCGCAGCTTGCGCCGCAGACGGTTTCAGAACGCTGAAACCCGGATCACGATTGGGGGGCAGGTGGTGAATTATCCGAGGCTCGGCGGCGTTCGGCCATGAACTGGTCGAATTCGGATTTGTCTTTCGCGAAACGCAGGCGCTCCAGGAATTCCTGGAATTCGCGCTGCTCGTCTTCGAGGCGGCGCAGCGTTTCCGCGCGATAATCATCGAACGCCTTGTTGCCGGACGACGGCGGCTGCCAGAAACCGCCGCTGCGCATGCGGTCCATCTTTGCCTGCATGCGATCCACCTTGTGCTGCCAGCGCTCCATCCCGCGATATCCGCATCCCATTGATCTGCTCCAAATCATGAAGGCCAATGCCGCGAGGCCGATCGGCCACCACAGCAGAAAGCCGATAAAGACGAGGGCGATGACCGCCGGCTTCGGCAATCCCGCGGCACGTCTTTCCCATTCACTGAACTGGGCGGCCCAGCCTGTATCGGCGGTGCCGGCTGTGGTGCCTGTTGCCATCCTGGTCTCCCTGTGAGGCATGTGAATGTTAATAACATTAACATAGAGCAGAGAGGCTGCTCGGTCAAGGACGGGCGGGCGATTTTTTTGAGACCGCGGGGCGGGATCAGGCCTGGCCGCCGAGACCGAGACCCTTGAGATAGATAAGCGCCTCGGCTTCCAACAGGTCCTCGGCCGACATTGGCAGCTTGCGCTGCGACCCCTCGCCGCGCGCGAAAAGGGACGCGATACCGTGCGACATCGACCAGATATGCAGCGCCATCATCAGCGCAGGCGGGCGCTCCTTGCTCGGCAAGGCGCCAGCCAGGACCTCGCAGGCATTGCGGACGATCGCGAAGGCGCGATCGCCTGCCGCGCGCAGCTCGGGGGTCGCGTCCATCGGAATGCCGGCCTCGAACATCGCCGAATAGAAGGCCGGTTCCTCGCGTGCGAAGGCGAGATAGGCCTTGCCGACGCGCTGGAATGCAGTAGGTGGATTCGGCTTCCCCTCGTCCCAGGCGCGCGAGAGACGCTCCTCGAAGGCCACGAATCCTCGCAGCGCGACATCCGACAACAAGTCTTCCCGGTCGCGATAATGGCGATACGGCGCCGCCGCGCTTACGCCCGCCCAACGCGCAGCATCCGCGAAGGTGAAGCCGGCAGGCCCCTTCTCCGCGATCAGTTCGAGCGCGGCGCGCACCAAGGCTTCCTTCAGGTTGCCGTGATGATAGCCGCGCGGGCCGCGTCCGCCATGTTTTGACCAGACCATGTAAAGGGCATTTACATCAGTCGGCCGGCTGCGTCGATGGCATGGCCATCAGCCGCGCGCATTATCGCTGCGGCGGCCCTTGCAGCGGCAAGCGATCGAAGAGTGTCGGGCCGCCGGGCTGCGCACCTTCGATCGTGAGCAGGCGCAACTTGGTGACGGTTCCGCCAGGCGCAGAAAAGCCGCCGGTTCTGCCGCCGGCGGCCAGCACGCGATGACAGGGAATGATCAGCGGGATTGGATTTTCGCCGAGCGCCTGTCCGACCGCGCGCGCCAGCGATTTGTCGCCAAGACGCTCGGCAACTTCGCCATAGGTCAGCGTCGAGCCGGGCGGGATTGAACGCGCGACCGCATAGACCTTACGATTGAACGCCGACAGACCTTCAAGATCGAGCGCAACAGCGGCGAGATCGCTCGCTTTGCCTTCGAGCAGCGCCGTCATTCCGGCGATGGCCTGCGTCACGCTGTGCGGCGGGTCTGTTTCCAGGGCGCCCGGGAAACGCTTGCGCACACACTCGTGGGTTGCGTGCCCGTCCCGTTCCAGAAGCTGCACGCCAACGATGCCGCGCCCGCTCCAGATCACGGCGCAAGCGCCGACGGCGGTGTCGAACAGCGCAAAGGCAAGACTAGCTGTCATGCCTTCAAGTTAAGGCGCGTGACCGATTTTTCCACCCGCTTCCTGATCCGCCTTCATCGCAATGCGCAGCGGCTTCGGGATCGGCTTGGCGCGACCGTTGGAGACGAAGGCAACGCGCACATGCGCCTCCACCAACAGCTCGTCGTCGCGCATCACGCGCTGGTGCAGAGTGACCGACGCGCCTTTCACCTCCGAGGGTTCGGTGACGACATGCAGGATATCGTCCATCACCGCCGGCTTGTAGAAATCGAGCGTCATCGAGCGCACGACAAAGGCAAATCCCGGCGCTTCCTTTTCCGTTTCCTCGAACAGCTTGCGATGATCGGCGCCGATCAGCCGCAGATAATTGGTGCGGCCGCGCTCCATGAAGCGCAGGTAATTGGCGTGATAGACGATGCCGGAGAAGTCGGTGTCTTCGTAATAGACCCGCACTGGCTGGATGTGCCGGCCGTCGCAGATTTCGCCGTCGAGATGTGTTGTCGTCACTGCTCCGGGCTCCGAGGCGGGCCCAGGCTCAGTTGTCCCAATGCCGCCCTTGAATGATCGCGTCGAGCCGCGCCTTGAGCGGCTCAGGCTCGCTCCAATACCACACTCCGCCGAGCAGCCAACGAACCTTGTCATCGGCATTGGCTTCCCGCTTGATCCGATCGATGGTGTCCATGCTGATGACGTCTTCCAGCAAGCCCGCGGCCAAGAGACCAAGCAGGCTTTGGTCCTGCTCAATCTTCAAAATTTCCAGAATCAGGTCGATCACCATGTCCGGATTGCATTTCAGCAGCCCGCTTTCATGGCCGCGGAGGGCGTGCCAATTGTCGTCGCGATCCTTGTTGGACTTGCTGTGCTGCTCAACCCATGCGCGCGCGAGTTCGGCAACGGACATGGACTCAAACGAAATCGGCGCTGTTCGCAGAGCATGGGCATCCTGAGCGGCCCGCCAGCCGTGCTCATCCGCCACTGCCGCCAAACGCGCCTTGATCGAGTCGTCCGTTGCCCACCAATACGCGCCGCCCAGGAGCCAGCGCAGCCTCTCATTCGTGCGCGCCTCCTGCTCGATGCGATCGACGAGCAGCGCGGAATGACGATTCACAAGAGGGGCGAACACGCGCCGACCCAGTTCGAGCAGCAACGCATCTTCTGCGCCAGATCTCAGGACTTCGAGCAGCATTTCGAAGCCACGCTCGGGCTGACGGTGCGGAAGATGATCAAAATAGACCAGTTCCTTCCAGTTTTCCCCTGTCCGATCCTTCACGCCGAAGCATTGCAATTCCTGCCAGCGCGCAGCGAGAGACTTGACTGGCATCTCATCGAGTTTCCGAGACACGTCGTCCGGCACAGTCGCGCCCGGGATCGGCTCAGTCGACCATTTCCCGGCGTCGTCGACGAAACTCATGGCAGCCTCTGCGGAACGTCCCGAAGTTAGTGTCGGGAGTCCGCAAAAGGTTCGATCTATGGCCAGCGGCAGAACGTGGTCGCGCGTCAGCGGGGCCAGCAGCTGCGCCCCCGGGTGCGCGGGATCAACCCAGATGATCTCGTCGATTTCCGCCGCGGGCTTGATGTCGCCGGCCACTTCAACCCGGTAGACAACTGCTTTGACCTCGCGGCCAGGCTCGTTCGCGGCGGCGCAGGTGAATTCACCCAGATGGCGAACGCTGTTGGGGACGACCTTGCAACCCAGTTCTTCGCCGATCTCGCGCGCCAGCGCCACCTCGTCGGTTTCTCCAGCATCGCGTTTGCCGCCCGGCTGCATGAAGGCCTGCGTGCCGCGCTTGCGCACCAGCAGCGCCTTTCCCTCGGAATTGCGGATCAATGCGGCGACGACTTCTATCGGCGGCATCAGTCGTCCTGATCGCCGGAGAACAGGCCGAATTGCGCAGGATCGCGCGCCGGCTCGGCGAGGCCGAGATGTCTGAAAGCATGGGACGTGAGCAAGCGACCACGCGGCGTACGCTGCACGAAGCCTTTCTGGATGAGGTAAGGCTCGATGATGTCCTCTATCGCGTCGCGCGGCTCCGACAGGGCCGCCGCAATCGTCTCGACGCCGACCGGTCCACCGCCGTAATTCATCGCGATGGTGGAGAGATAACGGCGGTCCATTGCATCAAGCCCGGCATTGTCGACTTCCAAAGCACCAAGCGCCTTGTCGGCGATGGCGCGATCGATCGGCTTGTTGCCTTCGACATGGGCGAAATCGCGCAGGCGACGGAGCAGACGCCCGGCGATGCGCGGGGTGCCGCGCGCGCGGCGCGCGATCTCATTGGCGCCGTCCGGGGTAATCGCCGTGCCGAGAACGCGCGCGCCGCGCGTGACGATGTGTTCGAGTTCCTTCTCGGTGTAGAAATTCAGCCGCACCGGAATGCCAAAACGATCGCGCAGCGGATTGGTGAGAAGCCCCGCGCGCGTCGTCGCCCCGATCAGGGTGAATTTTGACAACTCGATCTTCACCGAACGGGCCGCCGGACCCTCACCGATGATCAGGTCGAGTTGAAAATCCTCCATCGCCGGATAAAGGATTTCCTCGACCTGCGGATTGAGGCGATGGATCTCGTCAATGAAGAGCACGTCACGCTCTTCGAGATTGGTGAGCAAGGCCGCCAGATCCCCGGCTTTCGCAATCACGGGACCCGAGGTCGCCCGGAAATTCACGCCCATCTCGCGCGCCATGATCTGCGCCAGCGTGGTCTTGCCGAGGCCGGGGGGACCGACGAACAATACATGGTCGAGCGCTTCCTTGCGCTCGCGCGCGGCGCGGATGAAGACCTCGAGATTGGCGCGCGCCTGCTCCTGCCCGACAAATTCGGCGAGACGCTGCGGACGCAACGAGGCGTCGGCAGGATCGTCGTCCCGCTTCTCCGCCGACAGGAGCGCGCGTCCGGGAGCCGCCATGTCAGCCCGCCTGACCGCGCGTATATTTGTTCGGCAAGAGATCGGCGATCGACACAACCTCCTCGCTGTTGCCGTTCGGCACAATCACGCGCGCTTTCGCGTCATAGTCGTAGATCGTCTCCCGGCACATGCCGCACGGCGACACCACCTTGATGGTGCGGTCCGTGTCCTCCGGTTTCGGATGACGCACGGCCACAATAGTCTCAATGCCCTTGTCGCCCGCTTCGGTGATCGCGCGGCCGATGGCGATCGGCTCGGCGCAGACCGCCATGCGGCCAAGATAGGCGTCGATGTTGACGCCGGTCACGATGCGGCCCTCGCGCGTACGCAACGCCGCGCCGACCTCCTGCCAGTCGTTGCGGTAGCGCTGCCTGATTGCCTCGCGCGCGGCCTCGATCAATTCGTGGTCCTCTTTGGTCAGCATCGGTTACGCGTCTCTTCACTCTTACTTTTACTTCGCCAGTTCCTTCAGGCCGAAACGTATCAGCTTCGCGGTGTCGGCGCCCTCGCCGGCCTGCCGCGCCGCCGCCGCGATTGCGGCGGAGGCCTGCGGCTGAGCATAGCCGAGATTGATGAGAGCCGAGATAGCGTCCAGCACCGGACGCGGCGCCCGGCTCTCCTCGACGGCACCCGCCAAAGCCACCACCGCCGGATCGACATTGCTGAAGGCCGGAACCTTGTCCTTCAGCTCGGTGACAATGCGTTCGGCAACCTTGGCGCCGACGCCCGGCGCGCGCGACACCGCCGCCTTGTCGCGCAGGGCAATGGCATCTGCGAGATCGGAGGGTTTCAGCGTTCCAAGGAGCGCAAGCGCCACCTTCACGCCAACGCCTTGCACGGTCTGCAGCAGACGGAACCATTCGCGCTCATGATCGCTCGTGAAACCGAACAGCCTGATCTGGTCCTCGCGCACATGCGTCTCGATTGACAACGTCGCGGCTTCGCCCTGCGGCGGCAGCGCCTGCAGCGTGCGCGCGGAGCAATGCACCTGATAGCCGACGCCGTGCACGTCCAGGATGACGTAATCCTCGCCGTAGGAATCGATCGTGCCTTTGAGCTTGCCGATCATGTCGCCATCCGCCCGATGCCGCGCCTGACGCACCAAAGAACATAAAGGCCCGACAGGCCCATGATCAGGCCGATGCCGAGAAACATCATCGAGGTCGCGCTTGGCCGCGGTTCCAGATAGGCGATAGCGGGATTCTCCGGATCGTAGGCAGCGCTGACTACTGCATCTTTCGGGTAACGTTCCTTGTGCTTACGCGACAGCGCAGAGTTCTGCATGCCCCACGTATAGGGCTCGATCTCTCCGCTCGTATAATCGCGGCCATTCACGCTGTAGGCATAGGCGACGTCCACGGTCGCGCGTGTATCGGTCTGGCTCGTCCCGTCCGGGCCGCGCGTCTGCGTGAGATGGATGCGCAGGTCGGAGCCGAGGATCTTCGCCTGCGTTTGCGGCCATCGCAGCGTGAGCGCGCCCATCACGCAGCCGTAAAGCCCGAGCGCAAAGGGCGTCGCCGCGATGAACAGCAGGAGCCGTCCGAAATTGCGCACGCCGCGCTGATCGCGCTTGCTGGCGCGGCGGGTCCCGTGTTCATCGACCAACGGCACGCTCATTGTGCGACAGCTCTTAACAGCGGGCTTGCGCGATGATGCGCATGACAGATGGCAATTGCGAGCGCGTCGGCCGCGTCTTCCGATTGCGGGTCGGCTTTCGGCAGCAACACGCCGATCATCACGCGGATTTGCTTCTTTTCGGCATGCCCCGCCCCAACGACGGTTTTCTTCACGAGGTTCGGCGCATATTCCGCCACTGCAAGGCCGGCGCGGGCGGGGATGAGCAGCGCAATGCCGCGCGCCTGACCGAGTTTCAGGGTGGCGCCTGCGTCCTTGTTGACGAAGGTGTTTTCCACAGCCGCCTCATCCGGCCGGAACTCTTCGATGACGCGTGCCAGCCCGTCGTGAATCGCGACCAGCCGCGTCGCCAGTTCGGCGCGTTCGCTGGTTTCCACCGAGCCGCAGGCAAGATACGAGAGGCGGTTCCCTTCGCAGGCAATGACGCCCCAACCGGTGCGGCGGAGGCCCGGGTCGATGCCGAGAATGCGAATCGATGCCTTGATCACCCCGCATTGATAACGGCCCGGTTTCGTCAGAGCTAGCCGGCTTTGTGATCGAAAGCCCCGCTCGCAAAGGCGACGCCAAAGGAAGCCGCGATAATACCAATCAGGGCCAGCGCATCCGGGACTTCGCCAAGGACCGGAACGGCCAGGATCGCAACCAAAGCCGGCAGCAGCGCTGCGAAGGCGGCCGCGCGCGAGGGCCCGAGCCGCAGGATTGCAATCGCAAACAGGATGGTCGCGACAATGCCGGAAAGGATGCCTTGCACCAGCGCCTGCAGGGTGATTTCTGCCACCCGCCCCTGCTGGATAGCGTCGATCAGCGGCATTGTTCCGAACGGCAGCATCGAAATCGCCGACCACACCGAAATCAGCGCCGTCGCTTCGAAGGCCGAGAGACCGGTCTGCCGCAGCGCGATGGTGTAGATCGCCCACAACAGGGCGCTGACCAGGATCAACACATGGCCTATCGCGTCGGTCGGCGCCGCCAGCATTTGCGGCGCGACGATCACGACAATGCCCGCAGCGATCAGAACAAATCCGGCCTTGCGCAGCGCACTCATGTGTTCGCGATAGAACAGGCCTGCAAGCAGCGCGACGAAAAGCGGCATGGTGCCTGGCAGCAACGGGCCTACCTCGGCCGCCGGCGCGAATCGCATGCCGAATGCCGCAGCCAGGAAGAATGGCGTGCCGGCACCGACAATCAGCGCGAGGAGCGCACGCGTTGAAACACCGCGCGGCATCAGTCCGGTGCGCAGCCATAGCGGCGTCAGCGCCAGAGCCGGAATGCCGTAACGCAGCAGCGCCACAATGGAAATGTCCAGGGTTTGCGCAGCGTAGCGGGTGGCGACGATCCAGCCGGCCCATATCAAGATCGCACCGAGCGCCGATGCAATGCCGATCAGCGACGGATGGTGAGATTGCCCCTTCGTGGAAGATGTCTTCGCGGCGTCCAACATCCGGCTGCAATCTCTCGCCACACCCGCATATTGCTTACGGACAGATGCGAGATGACGCAAACTGTTTCATTATCCGGAATGTCCCGCAATAAATCACACCAATAAATCTGTACAAAACTGTCCGCGCCTGCCCTGGCATAAGAAACGCTGGTAGAGAGGCGTTCCCGCTGGTCCGATCCGTGTCCCAATTCCCCATCGCTGAAACTTTTTTAACTGTGATTGCCGATCCGCGCTTTCCTGTCGCGGCGGCGATTTCGATTCTGGCCGGCGGCGTGCGTGGCTTTTCCGGTTTTGGATCGGCGCTCATCTTCATTCCGCTGATGAGCGCCGTGTATGGGCCGCAGATCGCGGCGGCGACCTTTGTCAGCATCGATCTTGCGGTCGGCGCGTTCTTCGTGCCGCAGGTCTGGCGCCATGCCGATTTCCGCCAAATCCTTCCGCTGGCCGTGACAGCGGTCCTCGCCGCGCAATTCGGCACGCTGATTCTGCTCTACACCGATCCGACAGCCTTGCGCTGGGCCATCTCCACGCTGGTCGGGATCGTTGTGTTCATCCTTGCATCAGGCTGGCGCTATCACGCCCGACCAATTCTGCCCGTGACCATCTGCGTCGGCCTGCTGGCAGGCCTCCTGGGCGGCGCGGTGCAGATGTCGGGACCGCCCATCATCATCTATTGGCTGGGAAGCGCCGCCGCCGCGGCGATCGTACGTGCGAACTTCATCGTCTATTTCACGATCTTTTCGGCAGCCTCAGTGCTGACCTATGCGCTGCGCGGCCTGTTGCCGCCCGAAATTCTGGCGCTTGCCTTGCTAATCGGGCCGCTGCAGATCTTCGCCATGGCAACGGGGTCACGGCTGTTCCATCTGGCATCGGAAAAGACCTATCGCCGCGTCGCCTATCTGATCGTGGCGCTGTCTGCCATCGTCAGCATGCCGTTGTGGGGCACGCTGCTGAAATAGCACCGGAACCGGCCGTCACACATGGACGGCCTGCAAAGGCGGAAGTCGCCTGCAGCAGGGCTGTCTGCTAACCACAGTGATCTTTGGTGGGACCTATCCAGATGCTTGCAGCGCCACTGGCCGAGACCGTCACGGCGGTCGTCGCCGATCCGCGATTTGCGCTCGCCGTCGGCGTGGCGGCGCTGTCGGGGCTCGTGCGCGGCTTTTCGGGTTTCGGCTCGGCGCTGATCTACATTCCCCTGGTCAGCGCCATCTACGAGCCACGTATCGGCGTCGTGACCTTGCTGCTGATCGACTTTGCCTGCGGCACACCCTTTGCCATCCGCGAGGCGCGGCGCTGCAACTGGGCTCAATTGCTGCCGGTCACGCTGGGCGCGGTAGCCTGCATCCCACTCGGAGCCCTCGCGTTGCAATATGCGGACCCGGTCTGGCTGCGCTGGGCGATGGCCGTGCTGGTGATGGCGCTGCTGTCGGTTCTGGCGAGTGGATGGCGTTACAGGGTAACGCCGCGGCTTCCCTACTCGCTCGCGGCTGGCGCCCTGTCCGGGCTGGGCGCAGGCGCGGTGCAAATCGCCGCGCCGCCGGTCCTGATTTACTGGCTTGGCGGATCAAGCAGCGCCATCGTGATCCGCGCCAATCTGATGGTTTATTTCATTCTGCTCGAAATCGTGTCGATCGGGACCTACTGGACCCGCGGATTGTTCACGACCGACACGATCGTGCTGGCGCTTCTGCTCGGCCCGACATTCATTCTCACGATGGCGGCCGGCGCCTGGATGTTCAAGGATTCGGCTGAGCAGACTTACCGTCGCGTCGCTTATCTAATCACCGCAATATCCGCACTATTGGCGCTGCCGATCTTTGACGGAGTGATCCGCTGACGATTCAGGCGCTCATCTTGGTCATGAGCGTGTCGGACACTTCGAAATTGGCATAGACGTTCTGCACGTCGTCATTCTCTTCGAGCGTCTCGATCAGCTTCAGCACTTTCTCGCCCTGCTCGTCATCCACCGCGAGCGTGTTCTGCGGCCTCCAGGTCAGCGCCGCCTTGCGCGGCTCGCCGAATTTCGCTTCCAGCGCCTTGGCCACTTCGGCGAGCGAATCCTGGGCGGTGTAAATGACATGGCCGTTCTCGTCGGACACGACGTCATCAGCGCCGGCGTCGATCGCGGCGTCCAATACTGCGTCGGCGCTCGCCTTGGCGGGATCGAATTCGACCACGCCCACATGATCGAACATGAAGGAAACCGCGCCGGTCTCCGCCATATTGCCGCCGCTCTTGGTGAAGGTTGCGCGCACCTCACCGGCGGTGCGGTTACGGTTGTCGGTCAGCGCCTCGACGATGATGGCGACGCCGCCGGGTCCGTAGCCCTCGTAGCGGACTTCGTCGTAGTTGTCGGTATCGGCACCCTGGCTCTTCTTGATCGCGCGCTCGATGTTGTCTTTCGGCATGTTCTCGGCGCGGGCGGCGATGATCGCGGCGCGCAGCCGCGGATTGAAATTGGGGTCGGGCAGGCCCAGTTTCGCGGCCACGGTGATTTCCCGGCCGAGTTTGGAGAACAGCTTGGCGCGCACTTTGTCCTGGCGCCCCTTGCGGTGCATGATGTTCTTGAATTGTGAATGGCCTGCCATGGACGGAACCGCTTTCTGGTGAATTCGGCGGCTTTATAAAATGATGCGACGGGAAAGGGCAATTCCCTATCCCGCCGCAGTTAACGGCTCATGCCAGCGCGGTCAGAGCGCCGTTTGCATCGGCGTCGGATAATAGCGATAGGCATCGCCTCGCTTGGCGAGATGTCCCAATCCTGGCCACGGGAAATGATAGGCAAGAAGCGGAATCCGCTGAGCCGCGAGCATATCGAACACCTTGAGCCGCGAGGCCACCGCCTGCCTGCCGTCGGTGTCGTAGGCGAATTCCAGCCGCGGTCGCTCCGGCGCCAGAATATGGTGATGGGCGATATCGCCTGCATTGCAAAGTGTCTTTCCCTGCGAGGTAATCATGAACACGGTGTGACCGACGGTATGGCCCGGTGCGGCCATCGCCTGAATGCCGGGCAGGAATTCCTGACCGTCCTTGAAGAAGACGATGCGCTCACGGTTCGGCAGCAATTGCTTACGGGTGCCGTCAACGAATGCCTTGATCGCATCAACCGACAGCTTCGCTTCGTCGGTCCAGAAATCGAAATCGGCCTGCGCCATGTAAATCTGCGCGTTGGGGAAATTGACCGCACCATTTTCGCCCAGCAGTCCCCAGCAATGATCGGGATGTGCATGCGTGACAGCGATCGCGTCGATGTCCTTTGGATCGATGCCGGCGGCCTTCAGGTTGGCGAGCAAGCGGCCGGTATCCGGGCCCATCAATTTCTGCCAGCCGGTGCCGGTGTCGAACATTACCAGCCGCTCGCCGGTATTCACCAGGAGCACATTCTGCTCGAGCTTCACATTGTCGGTCGGAAGGAAGTTATCCGCGAGCGCCTTCGTGAAATCTTCCTTGCCAACCCCGGCAAAGACATTCGATTGCGGCTCGCCAAGATGCAGCGGGCCGTCCGACAAAGCCGTCGCCTCGAAGCCGCCGATATTGAAACGATAGAAGGCCGGTGCCTGCGTGTGCAGCATCGGCGCCTTGGCGAAGGACGGCTTGGCGGCGAGCATTGCTGTTGCCGAAAGGCCGGCCAGCATGTGCCGGCGCGAAATATCGGGCCGATCAAATCGATGAGTATGTGTCATGTCGATTGTCTCTTTTGCTGAATGATTTGCGGAGCGTTACTGCTCGCGAAAAGGAATCCGAAGCCGCGACGAATTTGTGACCGCCGCATCACAACATTGCGACTGCAAAATTATTCCCAGAACACCGGCCACGCTTCTTCCAGCCGCTCGCCGAGCCGCACCGCCGCTACGCGCCGCGCGAGCCCGGTGGCATCGTCTGTTTCGACCGCGACGCCGGACAAGGTCGGCGCGCCGGTCGCGGCCTCGAATTTGGCGGACGCAATCTTGCGCAGAAAGCGGGATAGCGGCTCGTCCTTCACCATGCCAATGATGGAATCGTAGTCGCCGGTCATGCCGGCGTCGGTCATGAAGGCGGTGCCGCCCGGCAGGATCTGATGATCGGCGGTCGGTGCATGAGTGTGCGTGCCGACTACGAGCGAGACGCGGCCGTCTGCGAAATGTCCCATGGCCTGCTTTTCGCTGGTCGCCTCGGCGTGAATGTCGATCACGATCGCATCGGCTTCGCGCTTGAGCGCACAGACTTTCAACTCGTGCTCCACCGACGCGAAAGGATCGTCGAGCGGATCCATGAAGATCCGGCCCATCGCGTTGACCACAAGAACCCGCGCGCCGTTCTTGGCGTCGATCATCGCAGCGCCGCGGCCCGGCGTGCCTCTGGGAAAATTGATCGGCCGGATCAACCGCGGCGCGCGCTCAATGAAGACCAGCGCTTCGCGCTGGTCCCAGGCGTGATTGCCGAGCGTGACCGCGTCGACGCCGGCATCAACAAATTCGTTGAAGATCGTCTCGGTGATGCCGAAGCCGCCGGCGGCATTCTCGCCATTCAGCACAACAAAATCGAGCTTCCAGTCGCGGACCAGGCCGGGCAGCCGCTCATTCACAATGGCGCGGCCGGAGCGGCCGACAACATCGCCGATGAAAAGAATGCGCACTTAGCCGACACTCCGAAAATCGATCACCTCGCGCTCCGTTAGCACGAGGTCGAGCCGGGCGTCGAATGGGGTCGCGGGCACCCTGTCAATTTCCTGCGCGGCAAAGGCCACACCGATGGCAATCGTCGGCTTCATCGCGCGGATGCGGGTGATTGTCTTGTCGTAATAACCGGCACCATAGCCGATGCGATGACCGTTGCGGTCGAACGCCGCGAGCGGCACAAGCAGGATGTCAGGGAAAACTTCCGGTGCGTCGGCCTTTGGCTCACGGATGCCCCAGACGCCGGAACCAAGCTCTTCGCCGAAGGACCATGCGCGCATGGTGAGCGGCTTGCCACGGCCGGCGACCACCGGCAGCGCGAGTTGTGCGCCGGCATCTGCCAGCTTGCGCATCAGCGGGACCGGGTTGAATTCGCTCTTCATCGGCGAATAGCCGGACACGATCGCGCCTTGCGGCACGGCCATGGGAAAAGGCCGCGTGGCGATTGTTTGTGCGGCGGCTGTGCGATCGGCCGCCGGCAACGCATCGCGGCGGGTGAAAGCTTCGCGGCGAAGAGCGGCCTTGAGATCAATGGCCTCGGCAATTTCAGTCATTAGCTTAAACCGTCATCCGGGATGCAGTGAGCGAAGCGAACGAGCCTCGAAGGATGACGGCCGCAACGCGATGAGAAAAGAACGGGTGCGGGCCGCGTGAGCCGTCGGATTTGCGACCCCGGGAACCTACAGAAGTAGGTGGGCGCCATATGTCCGAGCCCACGGGCCCGGTCAGGGACAGCTCCCTTCAGGATCGTAAGGCCCCGGGAGTATGAATATCCGTCGCACTCCGCAGCACCGCGCGACCAATGTAGTACCGAACCGCGTGCCCCGCCACTACCCGCCGAGCGCTGTCCCGTTGCCGTTACTGACAGTCTGGTTGAGCGTCCTGGTGATGCCCTCAATGCGCTCGGACGCCGCGTTCAGGGCGGCGATGATGGCCGCCTGGGTCTGCTGCGCCCGCTCGGCGGCGAGCACGCGCCCATCCTGCATGCCGGCAAGTTCTTCCTCAAGCCGGCGGATCTTCTTTCCGGCCTCGACCAGTTCATCGGCGACCGTCAGCGCCGCCATGACCGTAAGCCGTGAATCGCCGACTTCACCAAAGTTGCCGCGCAAATCCTCGATGCGCGCATCGATGTCGCCGGCGAGGCGCATCAGGTGGTCTTCCTGTCCGTCCTCGCAGGCCATCCGGTAGTTGCGGCCGTTGATCGTGACATTCACCTGCGCCACGGCTCTACCTCACTAACGGTCGTTGGCTTCGATTACAGTGCGCACGTTGTCGATGGCGATATCGAGTCGCCGCGCGATTTCGCGGTTGGTCGTCTCCAGTTGCTTGGCATGGGCGGCCGCGGCGTCGAGTTCGGTGGCCAGACGCGAGCGGTCGTTCCCCAAGGCATGCAATTGGGCGACAAGCCGC
This sequence comes from Pseudorhodoplanes sp., assembly GCA_032027085.1. Taxonomy (NCBI): domain Bacteria; kingdom Pseudomonadati; phylum Pseudomonadota; class Alphaproteobacteria; order Hyphomicrobiales; genus Pseudorhodoplanes; species Pseudorhodoplanes sp. The sequence continues at coordinate 142,499 of JAVSMS010000001.1, forward strand.
TCCTCGCCGTGGTCTGCCTCACGGCGCCGCTCGACAGCAGCTTCCAGTGCATCCAGTGCCAAGGCCAGGCGCCGCGTCGCAGTCTCGATCGCGCTTGGATCGGTCATGTCCCTTTACTCGCGGGATGGAACCTTGCCTCAAACGAAAACTCTTTTCCGGCAAGGTCTTAACTCGAAAAGCCTAATTTGCTGGTTCAACGCCGTCAACGCTCCCAACGGGCTCGTCCCCATTTTCCCATCCGGGCTGTGCAAATTGCTTCCGCAGTGGGCCGCGGCGCGTTGGACTCGTGCGCCTCGCGTGTTATGTCCCGCCCGTCAACGGCCCTTAATCACAATGAACGCAAGACCTTCGACGGCAGCCGCCGTCGCACAACCGGACATTTCCGCCATGTCACGCGCTGACCATGACCGCATGGCGAATGCCATCCGCGCGCTCTCGATGGATGCCGTTGAGCAGGCCAAGTCGGGCCATCCCGGCCTGCCTATGGGCGCCGCCGATATCGCAACCGTGCTGTTCTCGCGTTTTCTGAAGTTTGATCCGACCGACCCGAAATGGCCGGACCGAGACAGATTCGTGCTGTCGGCCGGACACGGCTCGATGCTGATCTATTCGCTGCTGCATCTTACGGGCTACGCATCTGTCACGCTCGAAGAAATCAAGAACTTCCGCAAGCTCGGCTCGAAAACGCCCGGTCATCCGGAGAATTTCGTCACCGAGGGCGTGGAAACGACAACCGGTCCGCTCGGCCAGGGCATTGCCAATGCGGTGGGCATGGCGATTGCCGAACGGCATCTCGCGGCGGTGTTCGGCGAGATCGTCGACCATAAGACCTATGTGCTTGCCTCCGACGGCGACCTGATGGAGGGCGTCAGCCAGGAAGCCATCGCGTTTGCCGGCCATCTCAAGCTCAACAAGCTGATCGTGCTGTTCGACGACAACGGCATCACCATCGACGGCAAGCTGTCGCTGTCCGACTCCGTCGATCAGGTGAAGCGCTTCGAAGCCGCCGGGTGGCGCGCGGAGCGCATCGACGGTCATGATCCGCAAGCGATTGGCGCCGCGCTCGAGCGTGCGCAAGTCTCGGATCGTCCGTCGCTCATCGCCTGCAAGACGATGATCGCCTTCGGCGCGCCGAACAAGGCCGGCAGCGAGAAGGCGCATGGTTCGCCGCTCGGCGCGGATGAAATCGCGGCCGCGCGCAAGAAGCTCAGCTGGGAACATCCAGCCTTCGAAGTGCCCGCGGACGTTCGCGCCCTTTGGGCCAAGGCCGGCGAGCGCTCGCAGGACATGCACAAGGCGTGGCAGAAGAAGCTTGCCTCCCTGCCCGCGGACGCGCGCAGCGAGTTCGAGCGCCGCATCAAGGGCGAGCTGCCGGCCGAAAAACTGGCTGCCGCGGTGCGCTCGGTGAAGGAAACGCTGGCAAAAACACCGAAAGAGATTGCCACGCGCTCGGCGTCGGAATTCGCGTTGGAAAGCCTCGTCGTTGCGGTGCCCGAAATGGTTGGCGGCTCAGCCGACCTCACCGGCTCCAACAATACTCGCGCGAAGTCGATGAAAACGCTGTCGGCCGCTGACTATGCCGGCCGCTTTATCCATTATGGCATCCGCGAGCACGGCATGGCCGCCGCCATGAACGGCATGGCGCTGCATGGCGGCATCATTCCCTATTCCGGCACGTTCCTCGTGTTCTCGGATTATTGCCGCCCGGCGATCCGTCTTGCGGCGCTGATGGGCGAGCGCGTCATTCACGTGATGACGCATGACTCCATCGGCCTCGGCGAAGACGGGCCGACGCACCAGCCGGTCGAACACATGGCGGCTTTGCGGGCGATTCCGAATCTCCTTGTCTTCCGACCCTGCGACGTTGTCGAGACATTGGAATGCTGGCAACTGGCGCTGCAGGCGAAGGATCGCCCGAGCATTCTGGCGCTGACGCGCCAGAATCTGCCGCAGCTGCGCACCGGCGTCGATGCCGACAACATCTGCGCGGCAGGCGCCTACGAAATTGCCGGTCCGGATGGCCCCTCCGACATTTCAATCTTCGCGTCGGGGTCCGAAGTCGCCATCGCCATCGAGGCCGCCAAGCTGATCGCCCAGAAAGGCGTCGCCGCGCGTGTCGTCTCCGTACCCTGTTTCGAATTGCTGCGGGAGGCGCCCTCTGAACACCGCCGCGCCATCATCGGCAACGCCAAGGTGAAGGTCGGCGTGGAAGCGGGCGTTCGGCAGGGCTGGGACGAGATCATCGGCTCTGACGGCGTCTTCATCGGCATGACCGGCTTCGGCGCCAGCGCGCCCTACAAGGACCTGTACAAGGCTTTCGGCATCACGCCGGACGCCGTGGCGTCGGCGGCCCTGGCGAAACTCGGAGGCTCCTGAACGCCTGCGGCGCTCCGGCGGCCGCCTCCCGGTTTTCCCTGGCTGCATCAGGCTGGCCGCTCACACGAGCGTGCATGCCAGCCATTTACCGCCTGTCGCGCAAATTGCTCGATAGCAATTGAGTTGGGGGCGAAAAAGGCTATATCGAAGCCACATTTCGTCATTCAAGCCACGCCAGCCGGGAGTTTTAGAGATGACAGTCCGCGTCGCCATCAATGGATTCGGCCGCATCGGCCGCAATGTCCTGCGCGCCATTGCCGAGACCGGCCGCAAGGACATCGAAGTCGTGGCGATCAACGATCTCGGCCCGGTCGAAACCAACGCGCATCTGCTGCGCTTCGATTCGGTGCATGGCCGTTTTCCCGGCGAGGTCACTGTCGAGGGTGACTCGATCTCGGTTGGCAACGGCAAGATCAGGGTCACTGCGATCAAGGATCCAACGACACTGCCCTGGAAGGACCTCGGCGTCGATATCGCAATGGAATGCACCGGCATCTTCACCTCCAAGGAGAAGGCCTCGGCACATCTCACCGCTGGCGCCAAGCGGGTGCTGATTTCCGCGCCGGGGGAAAACTCCGATCTCACCGTCGTCTACGGCGTGAACCACGACAAGCTGACCAAGGAACACAAGATCGTTTCCAACGCGTCCTGCACCACCAACTGTCTCGCGCCGGTGGCGAAGGTGCTGAATGACGCGGTCGGCATCGACAAGGGCTTCATGACCACCATCCACGCCTATACCGGCGACCAGCCCACGCTCGACACCCTTCACAAGGATCTCTATCGCGCGCGCGCTGCGGCTTTGTCGATGATCCCGACCTCGACGGGTGCCGCGAAGGCCGTCGGTCTTGTGCTGCCGGAACTGAACGGCCGGCTTGACGGCGTCGCCATCCGCGTGCCGACGCCGAATGTATCGGTTGTCGATTTCAAGTTCGTGGCGAAGAAGGCGACGACGAAGGACGAGATCAACGGCGCCATCAAGCGCGCCGCCGAGCAGCAGCTCAAGGGCATCCTTGGCTATACCAATTCGCCGAATGTGTCGATCGACTTCAACCACGACCCGCATTCGTCGGTCTTCCACATGGACCAGACCAAGGTGATGGACGGCACGCTGGTGCGCGTCCTGACTTGGTATGATAACGAATGGGGCTTCTCCAACCGCATGTCCGACACGGCGGTAGCAATGGGCAAGCTGATCTGATCGCTCACCTGAGACGGGAGATCCGCGAAATGTCGGCGGTATTTTGGACAGGCGTTGCGCTTTCCATTGCGACCGGGTGCGGCGTCGCATTTGTGGTCTGGCAAAGCCTCAAAGGCCGTGACCGCCCCGGAAAAACCAGAAACGGACAACGATGAGAGCGCGCGGACCCCGATGAACCCGCTTGTTGCCTTTCGGACCCTCGATCAGGCCGACGTCAAAAATAAGCGCGTTCTTGTGCGCGTCGATCTCAACGTGCCGATGGATAACGGCAAAGTCACCGATACGACGCGCATCGAGCGCATCGTGCCGACCATCACCGAAATCGCCGACAAGGGCGGCAAAGTGATCCTGCTTGCGCATTTCGGCCGGCCGAAGGGGCGCGATCTGAAAGAGTCGCTGAAACCTGTTGCTGCTGCCGTTACCGACGTCATCAAGCGACCGGTTGCTTTCGCCGAAGACTGCATCGGCGATGTCGCAAAGGCCGCGATCGACAAGATGCAGCCGGGCGACATTGTCTGCCTGGAGAATACGCGCTTCTACAAGGAAGAAGAGAAGAACGACCCCGCCTTTGTCGACCAGCTCGCCGCGCTCGGCGACATCTATGTCAATGACGCCTTCTCCGCCGCACATCGCGCGCATGCTTCGACCGAAGGTCTCGGCCACAAGCTGCCGACCTATGCCGGCCGGACCATGCAGGCCGAAGTCGAGGCACTGTCGAAAGCGCTCGAAGCTCCCACACGTCCTGTTGCAGCAATCGCCGGCGGCGCCAAAGTGTCGACCAAGCTCGATCTCCTCGGCAACCTGCTCGACAAGGTCGATGTGCTGATCATCGGCGGCGCGATGGCCAACACTTTCCTGCTCGCGCAGGGCAAGAGCGTCGGCAAATCGCTGGTCGAGCCCGATCTGTTGAATACCGCCCGCGAGATCATGGAAAAGGCGAAGGTCAGGAACCGTGAGATCGTGCTGCCTGTCGATGTCGTGGTGGCGAAGGAATTCAAGGCGCTGGCACCCTCGCGTGTTGTCGATGCCAACCATGTCGGCGATGACGAGATGATCCTGGATATCGGTCCGCGCAGCATCGAGCACGTGGTCTCGGTGCTGGCGCGCTGCAAGACCTTGGTCTGGAATGGCCCCTTCGGCGCCTTCGAGATGGAGCCCTTCGATACCGGCACCATCGAGGTGGCGGAGGCCGCCGCGGAACTGACACAAGCCGGAAAGATTATTTCCGTCGCTGGCGGCGGCGACACCGTTGCCGCCCTCAATGCCGCCGGCGCCGCCGACCGGTTTTCCTATGTATCCACAGCCGGCGGAGCCTTCCTGGAATGGCTGGAGGGCAAGAGCCTGCCGGGTGTCGAGATATTGAGGGCAAAATAGCACCGCCCCTTCCCGCCCGGCGCGGGAAGGATGTAAAGAAAGCCGCAAATAGCCGGCCCGCCCGGCGCGTGGCTTGAGGGAGATACCGATGAATCTTGCAGAACTGAACAAGGTCGCGGTCGCCATGGTGGCGCCCGGCAAGGGCATTCTGGCAGCCGACGAATCCTCCGGCACGATCAAGAAACGCTTCGACGCGATCGGCGTGGAATCGACCGAAGACAACCGGCGCGACTATCGCGAACTGATGTTCCGCACCACCGAAGCGATGTCGAAATACATTTCCGGCGTCATTCTCTATGACGAGACCATCTGGCAGAAGGCGAAGGACGGCACGCCGCTGGTCGAGATCATCAAGAAGTCCGGCGCGATCCCCGGCATCAAGGTCGACGAAGGCACCAAGCCTCTCCCGAATTGCCCCGATGAATTGATCACCATCGGTCTCGACAAACTCACCGACCGGCTGCCCAAATACTACGAACAGGGGGCGCGTTTCGCGAAATGGCGCGCGGTGATTGATATCGGCCAAGGTATCCCGAGCTACACCGCAATTCGCACCAACGCACACGCATTGGCGCGCTACGCCGCGCTCTGCCAAGCCGCGCAGATCGTCCCGATCGTCGAACCTGAAGTGCTGATGGACGGCGACCATGACATTGATCGTTGCGTCGAAGTCACCGAATTCGTGCTGAAGGAGACCTTCCAGGAGCTCTATTATCAGCGCGTGGCGCTGGAAGGCATCGTGCTGAAACCGAACATGGCGGTGCCGGGCAAGAAGAGCGCGAAGAAAGCCTCGGTGCAGGAAGTCGCCGAGAAGTCTGTGCGCATGCTGAAGAACTGCGTGCCGGCTTCGGTACCTGGCATCGCCTTCCTGTCGGGGGGGCAGTCCGACGAGGAGGCGACCGCGCATCTCGATGCGATGAACAAGCTCGGCAACCTGCCCTGGCATCTCACCTTCTCGTACGGCCGCGCGCTGCAAGCCGCGCCGCAGAAGACGTGGTCGGGCAAGTCCGAGAATGTCGCCGCCGCGCAGCGCGCCTTCCTGCATCGCGCGCAGATGAACGGTCTCGCCGCGCGCGGCGAGTGGAAGTCGGATTTGGAAAAGAAGGCGGCGTAAACCAGTTGCGTGTCCGACCAAACGCCGCCACAGCGGCGCGAGTCGGGGCCCGAAACTATAGAAGATCAGAGTGAGTCTCTGTGGTTATGGGTTCCGGCTCTCCGGCGCCATCTTCGGCCGGAATGACGTCGCCTCTTGCCCCCATTCCGCCCGATTGGAACAGCATCGACACCAGATGATTTCCCGTCGGCAGCAAGACCCCGAACTTCCCGCACCGCGGCTTTATCTCGTAACCCCGGTGATCGGGGAGGCTGGCGTATTTGCCGACCAGCTTCGCGATGTTCTCGCCGCTGCCGACATCGCCGCCATCTTGCTGCGGCTTGCGCCGACCGACGAACGCACGCTGATCAACCGCGTCAAATCGCTGGGGAAGATCGTGCAGGAGAAGGATGTCGCGCTGCTCGTCGACGGTCATCCTGAAATTGTCGCGCGTGCGGCGGCCGATGGGGCGCATCTGACCGGCATCGCGGATTTCGAAGACGCGGTTGGTAGCCTGAAGCCCGATCGCATCGCCGGCATCGGCGGATTGGAAACGCGCCACGACGCCATGCTCGCGGCCGAGCGCGGCGCCGATTATGTGATGTTCGGCGAGCCGGACGAAACTGGCGACCGGCCCTCAATCGATGCTGTGCGCGAGCGCGTCGGCTGGTGGGCGGAAGTTTTCCAGACGCCCTGCGTCGGCTATGCCGGCGATCTCGACGAAGTGACGGCGCTGGTGCATGCCGGCGCCGATTTCGTCGCAATCGGCGATTTCATTTTCAGCGATCCGCGCGGACCGCGCGCCATGGCGATGGCGGCGCAGCGCGCCTTGCTGGCGGAGCCGGTGTCGTGATCGCGCTTCGCCTTGCATTGGCTGCTGCCGTTACCTTTGCATTCGTTGGCACGGCCGTCGCCCAGGGCGCCAAACCCGCGCCGAAGGGCAAACCCGATCCCGCGCCAAGCGCTGCGCCGGCACCGACGCCCGATGCCGATCATGCCTACGGCGCCTATCAGCGCGGCTATTACATGACGGCATTCGCCATCGCGACGAAGCGCGTCGAAGAAAAAGGCGACCCGGCCGCCATGACCCTGCTCGGCCTGCTCTATGCCGACGGCCTCGGCATCCCCCAGGACGACCTGAAGGCGGCAGAATGGTACAAGCTCGCTGCCGACCGCGGCGACCGCGAAGCGATGTTTGCGCTTGCCATGTTCAGGATTGTCGGCCGCGGCGGGCCGAAGAGCCGCGACGAGGCCGCCAAGCTCTTTGCTGCCGCCGCCAAGCTCGGCCATGCAGCCTCGGCCTATAATCTCGCGCTCCTCTATATGGAGGGGCAGCAATTCCCGCAGGATTTCGGGCGCGCCGCTGAATTGCTGCGCCAGGCCGCCAATGCCGGCAACCCGGAAGCGCAATACGCGCTTGCCACGCTCTACAAGGAGGGCCGCGGCGTCAAAAAGGACGATCGCGAAGCCACCCGCCTGCTCGGAGCGGCGGCGCTGGCCAATAACCTCGACGCTCAGGTGGAATACGCCATTGCGCTCTATAACGGCACCGGGATCGCAAAGGACGAAAAGGCGGCTGGCGAATTGCTGTGGAAGGCGGCGCGGCGCGGCTCACCGATCGCGCAGAACCGGCTGGCGCGAATCCTTGCCACCGGCCGCGGCCTGCCTGCGGACCCGGTCGAGGCGGTCAAATGGCACATCGTGTCCAAGGCGGCCGGCGCCAGCGACCCTTGGCTCGACCAGTTCACGCAAAAGCAGTCGCCGGAAACCCGTAGCGCCGCCGAAAAGGGCGCCAAGCCATGGCTGGCGCTGATCGCGGCCTCGCGGAATTGAGCGCCTCCGGGGCGCGGAAACGCAGACTTGACGGCGGTCGCAAAGCCGGGGCACACAACCGCCCGAAACGATTTCTCCCCGAAAGCATCAACGGAACGCCTTATGGCCAAGATAAATGGCAATGAAATTCGTCCTGGCATGGTCATCGAATACCAGGACTCGCTCTGGGTCGCAGTGAAGACCATGGCGGTGAAGCCCGGCAAGGGCCCGGCCTATAACCAGGTGGAACTCAAGAACCTGATCGACGGACGCAAGCTCAACAACCGCTTCGGCTCCGACGAACGCGTCGAGCGTGCTCGCCTTGAGCAGAAGGACTTCCAGTATCTTTACAAGCAGGGCGACGCGCTGGTGTTCATGAATAACGACACCTACGAGCAGCTCGAGTTGCAGGAGGATTTCGTCGGCGAGCGCGCGGCTTTCCTGCAGGACGGCATGACTGTCACCCTGGAAATGCACGAAGAGCGCCCGATCGGCATCAAGCTGCCCGACCAGGTGACGCTGCAGATCGTCGAGGCCGATCCGGTCGTGAAAGGGCAGACCGCGGCGTCGTCCTACAAGCCGGCGCGTCTGGAGAATGGCCTGCGCGTCATGGTGCCGCCCTTCATCACCACCGGCGAGAAGATCGTCGTCGACACCAACGAAGTCACCTATATCCGCCGCGCGGACTAACTCTCATTGAGGAGTGTCGCCTCGCCTTTGGTTGTCATCGCCCACGCCCGATCTCGGGTTTACCCGAGATCGGTTCTTGAAGTGCGCAAGCCGGCTTGTGATCGGGCGATCCAGTAAAGGCATAATCTCCGTGATTACTGGAGCCCCCGCTTTTGCGGGGGCATGACGACAATGGAGAGGGATAAGAAAGAGAATGCTCCACTCCGCCCTCATGAATGTGATGATCAAGGCCGCGCGCAAGGCCGCGCGCGGCCTCGCGCGCGACTTCGGCGAAGTGGAGAAGCTGCAGGTCTCGATGAAGGGCCCGGCGAATTTCGTCTCCGCGGCCGACCGCAAAGCCGAACAGATCCTGCGTGAGGAATTGCTGACCGCCCGCCCCGGATATTCGTTTCTGGGTGAAGAAGGCGGCAAGACTGAAGGCAGTGACAAGACGCATACATGGATCGTCGATCCGCTCGACGGCACCACCAATTTCCTGCACGGCATTCCGCAATTTGCGATCGCCATCGCGCTCGAGCGCGATGGCGTCATCGTCGCCGGCCTCGTCTACAATCCGATCAGCGACGAGATGTTCACCGCGGAACGCGGCAAGGGCGCTTTCCTGAACGAAAGCCGGCTGCGCGTCGCCAACCGCCAGCGCATGGCGGATGCCGTGGTCGCCTGCGGCCTGCCGCATCATGGACGCGGCGGTCTCGCGGAATTCCGCCAGGAATTCGGACTGGTGCAGGAGAAAGTCGCGGGGCTGCGCCGCTTCGGATCGGCGGCGCTCGATCTCGCCTTCGTCGCGGCGGGACGCTTCGACATATACTGGGAGCGCAATCTGTCGCCGTGGGACATGGCAGCCGGCATTCTGCTGGTGCGTGAGGCCGGCGGCTATGTCACCGATTGCGACGGCCAGGATGCCATGCTGGTCAAGGGCCACATCCTCGCCGGCAACGACACCATGCACCGTGAATTGCTGAAGACTCTGAAAGAGACCGGTAAATCCTGACGGCCGTCTTCGCCATCAGCCTGCCATCATTACCTTTTTGCCGAGGATTGCCGCGCCGCGCTACGTTTGAAAATCCGGCGCGGTCGCCGGCGGCAACCGGGTAAAATGACCGGGATATTTTCTTTCGCCCCGTCTGTGCCATAGTCTTGGCCTGCTTTGGCGACGACCACGGGCCAAAGGCGGGATAGCCAAGGACGCGCAATGGCACGCGATAGCGACCCTTTCAAGCTTTCTTCTCCGCGGATCTTCCTGGTTCGGATGCTGGTATTCCTCATCCTCTGCGGATTGATTGCCGTCGTTCTCTACAAGCAGATTCTCGATGCCTTTCTGGCCAATCCCGGGCTGAACGGACTGATCATCGGCGTGCTGGTCATCGGCATCCTTTTGTCCTTCCGTCAGGTGATCCGGCTGTTCCCGGAAGTCCGCTGGGTCAACAGCTTCCGTCTTGCCGATCCCGGAATTGCAGTCGAGCGTCCGCCATCCCTGCTCGCGCCGATGGCGACCATCCTCGGGGACCGGCTCGGCCGCATGGCGATCTCCTCGCAGATGATGCGCGGCATTCTCGATTCCATCGCCACACGCCTCGACGAAGCGCGGGATCTGTCGCGCTACATGACCGGCCTGCTGATCTTTCTCGGTCTGCTTGGCACTTTCTGGGGGCTAATCGAAACCGTGTCGTCGGTCGGCAAGGTGGTTGAAAGTCTGAAACCGGGCGGCGATGCCGGCACGGTATTCGAATCCCTTCGCGAGGGTCTCGGCGCGCCGCTCGGTGGCATGGGCATCGCGTTCTCGTCCTCGCTGTTCGGCCTTGCCGGCTCGCTGGTGCTCGGCTTCCTCGATCTGCAGACCAGCCAGGCACAGAACCGCTTTTACACGGACCTGGAGGACTGGCTCTCCACGACCGTGCGCGACATCGGGGCGGAAGGTGCCGTCTCCGGCAGTCCCGCCATGTCCAGCGACCTGCGCGTCGCGATCGAGCGCCTGCGCGAGGCGGTCGCCGATTCAGGCTCGAGCCGCGCCGCCACCAGCGCCATGGCCAATCTCGCCGAGGCGATCCAGGGTCTCGTGCACCACATGCGCACCGAGCAGCAGATGATCCGCGACTGGGCGGATTCGCAGGCCGAACAGCAGGCGGAAATCCGCCGCGTGCTGGAAACGCTGGCGCGGGAGCGGACCTAAATGGCGTTGGCGCGGGCTCGCCGCGACCGCGGCGTCGATTACTGGCCGGGTTTCGTGGACGCCTTGTCCACGCTGGTGCTGGCGGTCATCTTCATGATTTCGATCTTTTCGGTGGTGCAGTTCTATCTGGCGCAGGAAGTCACCGGCAAGGACACCGCCCTCTCCCGCCTGAACGCGCAGATCGCGCAGCTTACCGAATTGCTGTCGCTCGAAAAAACCAGCCGCGCCAATCTCGAAGAACTGATGGCGACGTTCCGCTCCAATCTCGCCACCGCCGAAGCCGAGCGCGACCGCTATCGCGGTATCGCCGAAGGCGCCGGAAAGGCAGCTTCGGAACAAGGGCGTGCGCAAGAACTGGCGACGCAGCTCGATAATGAGAAGCAATTGACGGCACGCGCCCTCTCACAGGTGGAATTGCTCAATCAACAAATTCACGCGTTGCGGCGCCAGCTCGCCGCGCTGGAATCCGCGCTGGAAGCTTCCGAGCAGCGCGACCGCGAGTCGCAAACCCGCATCGCCGATCTCGGCCAGCGCCTCAACGTCGCGCTGGCGCAGCGCGTGCAGGAATTGTCGCGCTACCGCTCCGACTTTTTCGGACGGCTGCGAGCCATTCTCGGCAACCGGCCGGATGTGCGCATCGTCGGTGATCGTTTCGTTTTCCAGTCCGAAGTGTTCTTCGATGCCGGACAGGCCTTGCTGAAGCCGGAAGGCCGCGCCGAGATCGACAAGATTGCGTCAGCCTTGCTGGAACTCGAGAAGCAGATTCCCCCCGATATCGCCTGGGTGATGCAGGTGGACGGGCATACCGACATCCGGCCCATCGCCAACCCGCAATTTCCCTCGAACTGGGAATTGTCGTCCGCGCGCGCCATCGCCGTCGTCCAATACCTGATCAGCCGCGGCGTTTCTCCGCAACGGCTGGTCGCCGCCGGTTTCGGTGAATTCCAGCCAATCGATCCGGAAAAAACCGAAGAAGCGTTTCGCCGCAACCGCCGCATCGAGCTGAAGCTGACGGAACGGTGACCCACCAGCTTCGTCCCTATGAAACCGCTGACGCGGACGCCGCCATCGCGTTGTGGCAGCGGGCCTGGCAGGTTGCCTATCCGCAGATTGCTTTCGCCAAACGCCTGGACTGGTGGCGCACACGCTGGCTCAACGACCTTGTGCCGGTGGCGACCATCGTGGTGATGGAACATGCCGGCGCCATGATCGGCTTCGTCACCATCGATCCAAAAGCCGGCTATCTCGACCAGATCGTCATCGCGCCGGAGCAATGGGGCCACGGCCTAGCGCATGCACTGATCAACGAGGCCAAGCGCCTGTCGCCGAAAGGTATCGACTTGCAGGTCAACAAGGACAATGCGCGGGCGCTGCGGCTCTATGACAGATGCGGCTTCAGGATTGCCGGTGAGGACGTCAACGCATATTCCGGCGCGCCAGTTTATCTGATGCGATGGCGGCCCTGACCTTCCTGCTTCATTCCGGGGCGCGCCAAGAGCGCGGACCCGCAATCCGGATGCATGCTTGGAGCGTGTTTCCGAATTCCGGATTCACGTGCTTCGCATCTGCCGGGAATGACTATGAGTTGAACTGCAGCTTCGCCAGCCGCGCATAGAGCCCATCGGAAGCAGCGAGTTGCTCGTGTGTGCCGTGCTCGACGATGCGGCCGTGATCCAGCACCAGAATGCGGTCGCAGGTCAGCACGGTCGCCAGGCGATGCGCGATCACCAGCGTGGTGCGATCCTTCATCAGGCGCTCCAGCGCGCTCTGCACCAGGGTTTCGCTTTCCGCGTCGAGCGAAGAGGTCGCCTCGTCCAGCAGAAGAAGCGGCGCATTGCGCAGGATGGCTCGCGCGATGGCGATGCGCTGACGCTGGCCGCCCGAGAGTGTGACGCCGCGTTCGCCAACCATGGTGTCGTAGCCTTCCGGCAGACGGCGGATGAATTCGGCGGCGGCAGCCATTTCGGCCGCGCGCTCGATCTCGGCATCGGTCGCGTCCGGCTCGCCGAAACGGATATTCTCACGCACCGTCGCCGCGAAGATCGCGGTCTCCTGTGGCACCAGCGCGATATGCCGCCGCAAATCCGCGGGATCGGCGTCCGCAAGTTTCACACCGTCGAAGGTCACCTCGCCGGAACCCGGATCGTAGAACCGCAGCAGCAGATGAAAGATCGTGCTCTTGCCCGCGCCGGACGGCCCGACAATCGCCACCTTTTCTCCCGGCCGCACATGGAAGGAGACGCCTTGCAAGGCCGAGACATCCGCCCGCGTCGGGAATGAGAAATGCACGTCGCGGAAAGCCACTTCCCCCCGTGCCGGTTCGGGCAGACGCACCGGGTTTGCCGGCGCCGTCACGTCGGATTTGATGTGCAGAATTTCGAACAGCCGCTCCGCCGCGCCGGAGGCCTGCGAGACCTCGCCCCACACTTGCGACAATTCTCCAAGCCCGCCCGCCGCAAAGACCGCATACAGCACGAACTGGCTGAGCCGCCCCGGCGTCATTTCGGCCGACAGCACGTCCTGCGCGCCGACCCAGAGCACCAGCACCACGCTGGCAAAGACAAGGAAGATCGCGACCGCCGTCAGAACGGCGCGCGACAGCGTCGATTGCCGTGCGTCTTCGAACGCTTGCTCCACAGCCGCACGAAAGCGCGATGTCGCAGGTGCCTCGTTGGTGAAGGCCTGGAGCGTTCTGACTGCGCCGATGGTTTCCGACGCATAGGCAGAGGCGTCCGCAAGCGAATCCTGCGCCGCGCGCGAGCGCCTGCGCACCGCGCGCCCGAAAGCGACCAGCGGCAGCACGATGATCGGGATCACCGCCAGTACGTAAAACGAGAGTTTCGGCGAGGTCACCACCATCATGGCGGCGGCGCCGAGAAACAGGAACAGATTACGCAGCACGATGGAGATCGAGGCGCCGACCGCGGCCTTGATCTGTGTGGTGTCGGCGGTGAGGCGCGACATCATCTCGCCGGTCTGCGCGCGATCGAAAAAGGAGGGCGACAGGGTAGTCAGATGCGCAAATACTTCCGAGCGCAGGTCGGACACCACGCGCTCGCCCAACGTCGTCACGAGATAGAAGCGGAGGGCGCTCGCCATCGCCAAGACGAAGACAACGCCGATCATCACGGCGAAATAGCTGTCGATCAGCGCCTGGTCGCCGGAGAATCCGAAGTCGATCATGCGCCGCACGGCGAGCGGCACGGCCAGTGTCGCCAATGCCGCCGCGGTCAGCGCCGCCAGGGCGGCCAGCGCGCGAAGCTTGTAGCGCGTGACATAGGGCACGAGCAGCAGCAGCGGCTTCAGGTTCCGCCGGCCGCCGGACGGGGCGGCGGCCTGCGCCGGGGCCTGCCTGGCGGCAGCGTCCCAGTCCGACTTTCCGCGCTCGCCCATCAACGACATATCCCGGCTCTCCGCCCTCGATTAAGGGCTTGAATGCCGTGTGGAATTGCCGGGCGCAAGGGCGATATGCCGGGAAGCTTGTCTCCTCGGGCGGTGTCGGCTATAGACCCCGCCAAATCCCCATTATCCGCACCCTTGAGCGCGGCCGTCCGCGCGGAGAACAGGCCATGAAGTCCGAGATCCATCCGAATTACCACACCATCACGGTCAAGATGACCGATGGCAGTGAATTCACAACCCGCTCCACCTGGGGCAAGGCCGGGGACACGATGCATCTGGATATCGACCCGAAGTCGCATCCGGCCTGGACCGGCGGCTCGCAGCACCTCGTCGACCGCGGCGGACGTCTGTCGCGCTTCCAGAAGAAGTTTTCGGGCTTCATCAAGGACGTGAAGTAATCGCGCCCTCCATCGTCTTTACGAAAAACCCCGCGCAGCGCGGGGTTTTTTGTTGTCAGCGGCCGCTTTCGAAAGCCGCTTTCAGAAGGCCGAGCTGACTTTCGACCGGATTGTTCCTGGGCGGCGCCGGCTGATCCGGGCCATGCATGGTGGCATCCAGACGCCGCACCTGCTCGGTGAGATGATGCGAGCGTGCGATCAATTCGTTCAGCGTGTCCGGCAGCAGCTTCATGGAATCCGGATCAGTCGGATGACCGGCGGACAGCTTGACCTTGGTTTTCTCCTGATTGACCTGGGCGAGCGACATTTCGCCTTCGCGGACCGCGCGATGCAGCAGCAGCCATGACGCGAGTTGCATCAGGCGCGTGGTCAGACGCATGCTTTCGGTCGCATAGACCAGCGCCGCCGCGCGGCTCAGTTGCTTGGATTCCTTGCGCCCCGGACCGTCGAGATAGGCTGCAGTCTCCTCGACCAGCGTCATGCCGTCCTTGAACAAATTCGAAAATGCCTGCGAATTCGCGAGCTTTTCCTTGAACAGGACCGGCCCGGAATCCTGAACGGATTTTTCCGACATTTTTTACGCCTCACCCAACTGCGCATGACAATACGCGCGCGGGGGCAGCCGGGTAAAGCGAATGCACGGCTAATTTAATTTCATAGTTGCCGATCAGGGTGAACGGGTTGCCCCGAAATGGGACAAAAAAAAGAGCCGCCGAAAGCGGCGGCTCAGTTAATAACAGGGAGGCGTCAAACAGAGTGGACAGGAGCCACTCATCGCCCAGAAGATGGACGAGCCCTAGTAATGACTTAGAAAGTTTAAGTTTGAGTTAAATGAGAAATATTTTGTAAAACCAATCTGTTGAATCCGATCGTTCATTTGTTTCGTTTGCTACTTCTTGAAGAACTGATCGGCGGTATTGCGCGACGCCTGTTTTGAATTCATCGCGCTTTCGAGCCGTTCGATTTCGGATTTCAACAACGCGATGCGCTCGCGCAATTCCTCAAGCGACAAGAGCGAGAGATCCTGTCCGATGTCATGCCGCGTTTTTTTCTTCGGACGGTCGTCGTCATCGAACGCTGCCATGGCGCACCTCGTTCCGCGCAAAAATAACGCGGCACTTTTAGCCCTGCGCGGCCGGGTTGTCACATGCGGCCCTGGCGACTAAACACACCGCATCTGCAGCGATTTTCCACGTTTATCAGGACAGACTCATGGGTTCCGTTCCGTCACGCATGACTGTAATCGGCATCGCTTCGCCCGGCGGACCCGAGGCACTGGTTCCTGAAGAGCGGCCCGTTCCGATGCCGGGCACCGGCGACATTCTCGTCAAGGTAATCGCCGCCGGCGTCAATCGCCCCGACGTCGTGCAGCGCAAGGGTCTCTACCCGCCGCCTCCCGGCGCGAGCGATATTCCGGGTCTGGAGATTGCTGGCGAAGTTGTCGCGCTCGGCAGCGGCGTGACGCGCTGGAAGATCGGCGACAAAATCTGCGCGTTGGTGATCGGCGGCGGTTACGCCGAATATTGTCTCGCGCATGAGAGTCACGCGCTGCTGGTGCCGGCCGGTTATTCCATGACGGAAGCGGCCGCGATTCCGGAAACCTTCTTCACCGTCTGGCACAATGTGTTTGAGCGCGGCGCGCTGAAGAGCGGCGAGACTCTTCTTGTGCATGGCGGCTCGTCCGGCATCGGCACCACGGCGATCCAGCTCGCCAAGCAATTCGGCGCGCGCGTCATCGTCACCGCCGGCTCCGACGACAAATGCGAGGCCTGCCGGAAGCTCGGCGCCGATGTCGCCATTAACTATAAGACGCAAGACTTTGTCGCGGAGACCAAGAGTGCGACGGGCGGCAAGGGCGCCGACGTCATCCTCGACATGGTCGGCGGCGACTACATCGAGCGCAACTACGAGGCCGCTGCGGTCGAGGGACACATCGTGCAGATCGCCTTCCAGGGCTCGACGAAGGCGACGGTCGATTTCCGCCGCATCATGCTCAAGCGCCTGCACCATACGGGCTCAACGCTGCGCTCGCGCTCGGTCGCGGACAAGGGCGTGATCGCGCAGGCCATTATGGAGAAGGTCGTCCCCCTGCTCGCCGCCGGGACGGTCCGGCCGGTCATGGATTCCACCTTTCCGCTGGCCGAGGCCTCGAAAGCCCATGCCCGCATGGAATCCAGCGCCCATATCGGCAAAATCGTGCTGACGGTCTAAAGTCTGATTTCGGCCCTTCACCAACACGAGCGCCGATTCTGGCCCATGTGTCCGTCTCCAAGCCATAATGCCGAGAAACCAGCCCCAGCGCCCCGAAAAGGGCGTAAAGGTGGTCCGTTGGTATGGGTATGGGGTGGGGGAGCACGGGCCCGTGCGGGAACACCGCAAAATCCATCCGAGACAACCTGAGACGGCCGGAGGGCGTCGTTTGCGTAATTTGCGCCTTTCGGCATTTCTCGTTGCGGTTGCGGCAACGCTGCTCCTCGCTGGCACGCCCGCGCGCGCGGTCGATGCCGTCAATGTGCGCATCGACGCGCCCGCCATCGACCTGACCGGGGCGACCGAGCGCCCCCGCACCGAAGGCGACCGCGTGCAGGTCTCCACCGCGCCGGGGCCGGACGGCATCATCCGCCGCATCGAGGTGCGCGGCCGCGAGGCCGGTAATTACTGGGCCGTGTTCGCGCTCACCAACAACAGCGACGAGCAGATCGACCGCCTGATCGTCATTCCGCATTACCGCATGGTCGGGTCCGGCATGTTCTGGCCGGATCTCGGATTGTCGCGCGTGGTCGCCATTACGCCGAGCTCCGGCGAGCGGCCGGACCGGCAGGACAGTTCGACCGCCGACATTTTCCGCATCACGCTCGATCCCGGCTCGGTCGTCACCTATGTGATGGAATTGCGCACCGACTACCTGCCGCAGCTCTATCTGTGGGAGCCGGACGCCTACAAGGACAAGATCAATTCCTTCACGCTCTACTACGGCATCGTCATCGGAATTGCCGGCCTGCTCGCCTTGTTCCTCACCATCCTGTTCGTGGTGAAAGGCAGCGTGATGTTCCCCGCCGCCGCCGCACTCGGCTGGGCGGTGCTGGTCTACATCGGCATCGATTTCGGATTCTGGGCGAAGGTCTTCGACATGTCGGCCGGCGCCGAGCGCGTTTGGCGCGCCATTGGCGAAGCGATCCTCGCTGCGACCCTGCTTGTCTTCCTGTTCGCCTATCTCAACCTGAACCGCTGGCATGTGCGCTACGCGCATATCACGCTGGCCTGGCTGGGCGGCCTCGCCGCGCTGGTCATGCTCGCGGTGTTCGATCCGCCGATCGCGGCGGGCATCGCGCGTTTCTCGCTCGGCGCTGTCGCCATTCTCGGCTTTGGTCTGGTCATCTATCTCTCCACGCACGGTTACGACCGCGCGGTGCTGCTGATCCCGACCTGGTTCCTGCTGGTGATCTGGGCGATCGCGGCAGGTCTCACCATCAGCGGTTTCGTCACCAACGATATCGTTGGCCCGGCTTTGCTCGGCGGTCTTGTGCTGATCGTGATGCTGATCGGCTTCACCGTCATGCAGCACGCTTTTGCCGGCTCGATCACGCACGGCATCGTCTCGGATGTCGAGCGCCGCGCGCTGGCGCTGACCGGCGCCGGCGACATGATCTGGGACTGGGACGTGTCATCCGACAAGGTGTTCACCTCGCCGGAAACCGAACATATGCTCGGACTAAAGCGCGGTTCGCTGGAAGGTTCGGCCGCCGGCTGGCTGGATTATCTGCATCCGCTCGATCGCGACCGCTTTCGCGCTTCGCTCGATGGGGTGATCGAGCAGCGGCGCGGCCGTCTCCTGCAGGATTTCCGCCTGCGCACCAACGACGGGCATTATCTGTGGTTCGCGCTGAAGGCCCGGCCTGTGGTCGGCTCCGATGGCGAAGTGGTGCGTCTCGTCGGCACACTTACCGACGTCACCGAGTTCAAGACCGCGGAAGAGCGCCTGCTGCACGACGCCGTGCACGACAACCTCACCGGTCTGCCCAACCGCCAGCTTTTTCTCGACCGTTTCGAAGGCGTGTTGAGCTTTGCGCGCGCCGACAACACCATCCGTCCGACCGTGATGGTGATCGATCTCGACCGCTTCAAGCAGGTCAATGATTCCGTCGGCATAGCCGTCGGCGATTCCATCCTGCTGACGCTGGCGCGCCGACTCGGCCGCCTGCTCAAGCCGCAGGACACGCTGGCGCGGCTCTCGGGCGACCAGTTCGCGCTGATCCTCCTGTCCGAGCGCGATCCCGGCAAGATCATCGCCTTCGCCGAAACCATCCGCCGAACCCTGCGCGCGCCGATCACCTTCAACGACCGCGAAATCTTCCTCACCGCGTCGATCGGGCTCGCGCTCGCCGACGGCCAGACCGCGCGCACCGAGGAAATCCTGAAGGACGCCGAGCTTGCGATGTATCACGCCAAGCGCATCGGCGGCGACCGCATCGAGGTGTTCAAGCAGGCGATGCGCGCCCGCAAGACCGATCGCCTGACGCTGGAATCCGAACTACGGCGCGCGCTGGAGCGTGAGGAAATCACGTTGCACTATCAGCCTATCATCCGGCTGGAAGACCGCACTGTTGCCGGCTTCGAGGCGCTGGCGCGTTGGGACCATCCTAAGATGGGTCGCATGTCGCCGGCCGAATTCATCTCGGTCGCGGAAGAGATCGGCCTGATCGTCGATCTCGGCATGTTCGCGCTCGAGCGTACCGCCAAGCAGCTCAGCCTGTGGCAGCGGAACATGCGCCCGCACGAGGCGATCTTCGCCAGCGTCAATGTCTCCTCGCGGCAATTACTGCGGCAGGATCTGATCCACGACCTGCGCACCGTCCTGTCGCGCTCCTCGGTGATGCGCGGCACGCTCAAGCTGGAGCTCACTGAATCGCTGATCATGGAAAATCCGGAGCACGCGGCGCAGATGTTGTTGCGCATTCGTGAGCTCGGCGCCGGGCTTGCGCTCGACGATTTCGGCACCGGCCATTCCTCGCTCGCCTATCTGCAGCGCTTCCCGTTCGACACCATCAAGATCGATCAATCCTTCGTACGCACGACCGCGAAAGGCCGACGTCCGGTGATTCTGCGCTCGATCATCGCGCTTGCGCACGACCTCGGCATGGAAGTCGTGGCGGAAGGTGCGGAGACGGATTCGGATGCGGTCGAGCTCTATCAGCTCGGTTGCGAATATGCGCAAGGCTTTGCCTTCGGCGAGCCGATGACCGCCGAACAGGCCGGCAAATTGCTGAACCAGGAGCGTCAGGAACTGGTGCGCAATACGGCCTGATCGAATTGGCCACTAACAGCAAGGTGAATTCTGACGTTCGCTCTCCTGTTGGGAGAGGGTGAGGGGGCCAGAAGTAGTTGCTTTAAAGATTTAACCCCTTACCCGCGCGCTTCGCGCGCGACCTCTCCCAAAGGGAGAGGTGAAGAGTTGTCTATGCGTGCCCGACGTCGTTCGACAGCATGCCCGGCCCGATGCCGATCTTGCGCAGCGCCTTGGCATATTTCTGATCGTTGTCGGCGCCGAAAATCAGATCGGGATCGGCGGGACAATGCAGCCAGCCATTCTTCTGGATTTCCGACTCCAGTTGCCCCGGCGCCCAGCCGG
Source organism: Pseudorhodoplanes sp. (assembly GCA_032027085.1). Taxonomy (NCBI): domain Bacteria; kingdom Pseudomonadati; phylum Pseudomonadota; class Alphaproteobacteria; order Hyphomicrobiales; genus Pseudorhodoplanes; species Pseudorhodoplanes sp. The sequence goes on from JAVSMS010000001.1 coordinate 162,644, forward strand.
CATAGCCGAGCGCGAGAATGGCGTTCGCCGGTCCGTCGCCCTTGGCGATGGCCTTGAGAATGTCGAGCGTCGCCGTCAGGCAAATGCCTTCGTCGATCGGCAGAGTGGAATTCTCGATGAAGAAGTCCGCCGAATGCAGCACAAAGCCCCTGCCGGTTTCCACCGGTCCGCCCTTGAGGATCTTGATCTCATCAGACGGCGAAATCTCGATCGCCTCGCCTTCCTTGATGACCTCGAGCTGCACCAGGAGATCGGGAAAGTTGATGTTGGAGGCCGGCTGATTGACCACGATCCCCATGGCGCCTTCCGGCGAATGCGCACAGACGTAAATGACGCTGCGCGAAAAGCGGTCGTCTGCCATGGCCGGCGTCGCGATCAACATCTGGCCATCGAGATAGCCTCGGCCGGGTTTGTCCTGCAGCGCTTTGCGAGCCATTTTCATACGAAAAGGTTACCCCCTTCGGCGCGGCTTGGGAAATGGAACTTCGCCTAAATATTCACGAGCATGTCAGTGGCGGCGCGCACCATTCCTGATAAACGGAAACCATGTTTACGGCTGTATTGCGATCAAATCCGAGCCAAGTTGTCACACGGTCCTGCGCCAGCATAGCGGCCGCCATCTGTCTGGCGTTCTTCGCCGCGGGGGTGTCGCGCGCAAGCGGCGCAACCGGCGCGTCTGAATGGGCCGGGGATGCAAGGTCTGCCGCGCGTCTGATCGCCGGCGCGGTACAAACCGATCAGGGTGCAAAAATTCACCGCGCCGGCGTGGAAATCCGCATGGCTCCGGGGTGGAAAACTTATTGGCGATATCCCGGCGATTCCGGTGTGCCGCCGCATTTCGATTTCGCCGGCTCCGACAATGTCAAAAACGTGACCGTGCTGTGGCCCGCTCCGCAACGCCTCGTCGACAGCGAAGGGGTGACCATCGGTTACAAGAGCAACGTCATCTTTCCGGTGCGCATTGAAGCGCAGGACCCGGCAAAACCGGTCACATTGCGGCTCAAGCTCGATTACGCGATCTGTGAAAAATTATGCATCCCGGTAGACGCCAGGTCGGAGCTCAGCCTGACCGGGGCTGCCAGCGCAACCGACGCATTGTTGTCGGCGGCGGAGAAACGCGTCCCGCAGCCAGCCGAGGTGGGCAAGGGAAAGGACATTTCGATTGTCAGCGTCCGGCGCGAGGCTGCAGCTTCACCTGCCCGCATTCTAGTCGATGTGAAGGCGCCGGCCGGAACTACGGCTGAACTGTTTGCCGAAGGCCCCACGCCGAACTGGGCCCTGCCGGTGCCGGAGCCGGTGGCCGGCGCAGACGCAGGATCGCAGCGCTTCGCCTTCGTGCTGGACGGGCTGCCGCCGGGCGCCAGCGCCAAAGGTGCCGTTCTCACATTGACGGCATCGGCGGGCGAGCGCGCCATTGAGACCCGTTTCCGCCTCGACTAACAGCTGCGCGGCGCCTAACTTGCCGCCCCATTCAATGATGACAAAACTCGAAACCGCGGAAAGGAAGAATCATGTCGATCAAGGTCGGTGACCGCCTGCCCAACGCCACATTCCGAGTCATGACCGCCGAAGGCCCCAAGCCGAAAACCACCGATGAGGTTTTCAAGGGCAAGAAGGTCGTGCTCTTTGCCGTGCCGGGCGCCTTCACCCCGACCTGCCACAAGAACCACCTGCCCGGCTTCGTGCAGAGCGCCGACGCCATCAAGGCCAAGGGAGTCGACACCATCGCGGTCACCAGCGTGAATGACGTGTTCGTGCAGGACGCCTGGAAGAAAGCCTCGAATGCCGACGCCATCGAATTTCTCTCGGACGGCAGCGCGGAATTCGCCAAAGCAATTGGACTTGAGCTCGACGCTTCGGGACTGGGCCTCGGCATCCGCTCGAAACGCTATTGCATGGTCGTCGAAGATGGCGTGGTGAAGACGCTGAATATCGAAGACGTGCCGAGCAAGGCAGACATTTCCAACGCCGAGAATATCCTGAAGGCGTTGTGAGCCATTCTACCATCACAATCGTGATGGCCGGGCTTTGTCCCGGCCATCTACGTCTTTGGCCATGAAACGCCATCAAGACGTGGATGCCCGCGACAAGCGCGGGCATGACGGCAGCTAATTTTTTCCCGCCCGCATTTCCGCAATCGCCGAGCGCGCCAGCGCGTCCGCGCGCTCATTCAGCTCATGCCCGACATGGCCCCTCACCCAGTGCCATTTCACGTCATGGCGCGCCATCGCCTCGTCGAGCCGCCTCCACAGATCGGCGTTCTTCACCGGCTTCCTGTCGGCGGTCTTCCAGCCGTTGCGCTTCCAGCCGTGAATCCAGCTTGAAATGCCGTTCTGCACATACTGGCTGTCGGTGTGCAGATCGACGCGGCAAGGCTTCTTCAGCGCCTCAAGCGCGGAGATCGCCGCCATCAGCTCCATGCGGTTATTGGTGGTGTGCGCTTCCGAGCCTTTCAGCTCTTTCTCATGGTCGCCGAAGGTGAGGATCGCACCCCAGCCGCCGGGGCCGGGATTGCCCGAACACGCGCCATCGGTATGGATGATGACGTGAGGATCGCTCACGCAGTCACGTCCTTCGCTTCCACGCCATAATCGCCGATGCTTTTCGCATGCTGATGAAAACGCAGCTTGCGGAAATATTCCTGCGGGCTTTTCGGCTTCACCAGCGCACCTGGCGGCACGTTGAGCCAGTCGACGAGGCGCGTCAGCAGGAAGCGCATCGCCGCGCCGCGCGCCAGGACAGGCATCGCGTTCAACTCGCCCTCAGACAGCGCGCGCACCCTGCGGTAGGACTGCAGCAGCGCACGACCCTTGGTGATGTTGTAGGAAAAATCCTGCTCGAAGCACCAGGCGTTCAGGCAGATCGCGACGTCATAGGCGAGCGTATCGGTGCAGGCGAAATAGAAATCGATCAGCCCCGACAATTTGTCGCCGAGAAAGAACACATTGTCGGGAAACAGGTCGGCATGGATCACCCCCTGCGGCAGGTTGCGCGGCCAGTGCGCCTCCAGGAAATCCAGCTCCTGTTCAATGGTTGCCTTCAGGCCGTGCTGCACGCCGTCGGCGCGTTCGGCGCAGGCCTCAAAGATCGGCCGCCAGCCCTCAACCGACAAAGCGTTGGCGCGCGTCATCGGGAAATCGGCGCCCGCAAGGTGCAGTTGCGCCAGCGCCTCGCCCACGGCCCCGCAATGCTTGGCATCGGTGCGGCGCATCCACATGCCTTCGAGGAAAGTGACGATCGCGGCGGGACGGCCCGCGACCTTGCCGAGGGCTTCTCCCATCTTGTTCTTCACCGGCTGCGGACAATTCAGCCCGCGCGCGGCGAGGTGCTCCATCAACCCGAGGAAGAACGGCAGATCGCCGACGGCGACGCGCTTCTCGTAGAGCGTCAGAATGAAATGTCCGGCTTCGGTGTGGAGCAGAAAGTTGGAATTCTCCACTCCCTCGGCGATGCCTTTGTAGGACAGCAATTTGCCGATGTCGTAGCCGGCGATGAAGCTTTCCAGGTCTTCGACGGAGACATCGGTGTAAACGGCCACGGGCTACTCCGCGGCTTCGGGATGGCGCAGCGCACGCGGCAGCGGGAAGAACACGTCCTCTTCCGTCGCCGTCACCGTCTCGACACGGAGCTGATAGCGGCTTTCGAAAGCGCCGAGGATTTCCTCGACCAGCACCTCGGGCGCGGAGGCGCCGGCGGTGACGCCCAGCGAGGTGATGGCGCCGAAACGGCTCCAGTCGATATCGGCGGCGCGTTGCACCAGCGCTGCAAACGGGCAGCCGGAACGCTCGGCGACTTCCTTCAGCCGCTGCGAATTTGACGAGTTCGGCGCGCCGACCACGATCATCGCGTCCACCTTCGGCGCGACGCGCTTCACCGCATCCTGCCGGTTGGTGGTGGCGTAGCAGATGTCTTCCTTGTGCGGGCCGGCGATGTCAGGGAACCGCCGTTTGAGCGCGGCGACAATCCCGGCGGTGTCGTCGAGCGACAGCGTCGTCTGTGTCACATAGGCGAGATTGCTCGCATCCTTCGGTACAAAGGCATCCACGTCGGCAACCGACTCGACCAGTTTCACCGCGCCGTCCGGCAATTGGCCGATGGTGCCGACCACCTCCGGATGCCCGGCATGGCCGATCAGCACGATCTCGCGCCCGCGCCGAAAATGGATCTCCGCCTCGCGGTGCACCTTGGTGACCAGCGGACAGGTGGCGTCGAGCGCGAAGAAGTTTCGCCGTTCTGCCTCCGCCGGCACCGTCTTGGCGACGCCATGCGCGGAGAAGATCACCGGCGCGCTGGTGTCGGGAATCTCGTCCAGTTCCTCGACAAAGACCGCGCCCTTGGCTTTCAGGCCCTCCACCACGTAGCGGTTGTGGACGATCTCGTGCCGCACATAGACCGGCGGGCCGTAGAGCGCGAGCGCCCGCTCGACCGAATCGATGGCACGGACCACGCCGGCGCAGAAGCCGCGCGGGGAGCACAGCACCACATTCAGCAACGGCTTGTCGGCGGGCACGGCGACTCCTGTCGGCGGGAGCGTCTGAGAAATCACCCGCGAATTGGGGCGCGTCCCCCTGCACTGTCAAGTAAGGCGAACCGATTTGGCGACAGGTTCGACTTAAGAGAAAGAGAAGGGTAATATGCTGCAATTGCCGGGAATTGGGCATTCGGAGCGGGGCCGGCAGATGATGTCGCACAGGATTTTACTCACTCTCACGCTGGCGGCCGCGCTCGGCGGCTGTTCCTCGTCGTCCACGCTCTCCCGCTACACCCATGACAGCCCGGAAGCGGCCCAGGAGGCCGCCGGCATCTACCTCGACGGCACCGGCCCGACGGCGGAGGCCGCCGAGCAGGCGGAAACCCGGCGTCAGACCGCCCGGACGCCTCGCCCGGCCGCGCCGCGGACTGCCCGTGCCGAGGACCTCTCCGCCCGCACCACCGGCACCCGCAGCCAGGCCAAGAGGCAGCCGCTGAAGCCCTATTCCGAGGAATGGTGGGAGAAGGAGAACCGCGAGGACGCCCGCCTGAAGCAGAAAATGAATATCTGCAGAGGGTGTTAGGCTTGAACTGCTGACATCCGCTTTTCAGCATCACCGGCGAAATCTCTCCAATCCCGTTATTGCCCCGAAAGGCGGCTGCGCCTATATTCCGCGCAATTCCCGTCATCCCCGATGACCACCGGCTTCGCCCCGAACGGGCGGGCGAAGCCCAGAGGAGATTTTGCCATGCAGGAAGCGCCGCTGATGCCGAAGGCCACGGCCGTCTGGCTGGTCGAGAACACGGCCCTGTCGTTCGACCAGATCGCCGAATTCTGCAAGCTGCACCCGCTGGAAGTGAAGGCGATCGCCGACGGCGACGCCGCGCAGGGCATCAAGGGCCTTGACCCGATCCAGACCGGGCAGTTGACCCGCGACGAGATCGAAGCCGGCGAAAAGAACAGCGAGCACAAGCTCAAGCTGGCCGACCGCAAGGTGCGCGTGCCGGAACCGCAGAAAAGCAAGCGCGGGCCGCGCTATACCCCGGTGTCGCGCCGCCAGGACCGCCCCAACGCGATCCTCTGGCTAATCCGCAATCATCCGGAACTCAAGGACGCGCAGATCATGCGGCTGGTCGGCACCACCAAGTCGACCATCCAGGGCATCCGCGAACGCACCCACTGGAACGCGGCCAATCTATCACCGCTCGATCCGGTGACGCTCGGGCTGTGCTCGCAGATCGATCTCGACATGGAAGTGCGCAAGGCCGCGAAGGAGAAGCCGGCGCCGAGCGAGGCCGAGCGCATCACGCTGCTGCCCGCTTCCGTCACTACTGCGCCCGCTCAGGAAGAAGAGCACGAACTCACGCCCGCCGAATCCAAGAGCAAGGACGACGCGAATGTCAGCGCGGTCTTCGCCAAGCTGAAACAGCTCGGCGGCGGCAAGCGCGAGGACGAAGAATAATTTGGACCGCAATCATGCCCTGCCGCTGATCGCTCTGCGCAGATGATGAATCATAATGCCGGCCCGGTGGCGGGCATTATTTTGCGCGGCGCCACGCCGCAAACACAAGTCTGACCGCGGATTCAGTTCCATGAATACCGCTTCATCGGCCGGCGCCTTTGGTGCGCTGTTGGAACGCTCTCCCTCGCGCCGCGTTCACTCCGCGGCACGAACAACCAGAGGAGAACGTCCATGTTGCGCAAATCTTTGATCGCTGCCGGCGTTACGCTTGGCCTCGCCTTCCCCGCCTTCGCGCAGACGACCGAATATTATGTCGTGCAGGACACGGCGACCAAGAAATGCACCATCGTCGACAAGCGGCCGACGACGCAGACCACGGTTGTGGTGGGCGACGGCGTGTTCAAGACACGCACCGAGGCCGAAGCGGGTCTGAAAAAGATCAAGGTCTGCACAACGAACTGACCTGATGAAGAGACGGGGCCGGTTTTGCGCTCCGTCTCTTTCTCGCGCGCAGATGCGGCAATCGGCGGGAGGAACATGCGATGAACGACGCCTCGACTGATCTGCAGATGGACAAACCGTTCTGCCCGAAATGCGGTCTGCCGATGCAGCTCTCGCACCTCGAGCCGACGATGCAGCCGGAGGATCACGTCGTCTGGCGCTGCTGCTCCTGCGGCGAGACGCTGGAGAAGGTGTCACTGGGCGAAAGCGGTCAAATGAAATAAGAGGTGGACGCCCGGCCGGAAACATCGCTGCCTCGGCCGGGCGTCATCACGTGACCGGGACATTAACTTTCTTGCCCCGCTTCGGGCTTTCTTATATGCCCGGCACCCGCCCGCCTTGAGATAGCGCAAACGTCTTCTCATCATTGCCTGGCTTGACGGAAAGCCGGATTTATTGGACTTGCCCTGCAACAGGCTCGCGCATGAATTCATCTCTGTGGCGCCCCTTGGCGAGTGCCGACATCGCGGCGGCGCACGCGCTGTCGAAAATGGTGCATCCGGGTTACCCGGAGGACCGCGCGATATTTGAGGAGCGCTTGCGGCTCTTTCCGGACGGCTGCTTCGCGCTGCCGTCAGAGGAAGGTCTTGCCGGCTACGCGCTCTCGCATCCTTACGTAAAAGACTCCGCGCCGGCGCTCAACAGATTGCTCGGCGCGCTGCCCGAACATTGCGACACCTATTACGTTCACGACGTGGCGCTGCTGCCTGACGCGCGCCGCACCGGCGCTGCGTCCGCCATCGTTGCGTTGCTCAAGGCGCAGGCGCGGGCGGCGGGTTTCGACACGATGTGCCTGATTGCGGTGAATGACTCCGCGCCGTTCTGGGAGAAGTATGGATTTACGGTGCGCGATGTCGGGGGGATGCGGGAGAAGCTCGCGAGTTACGGAGATGGGGTGGTGTATATGCGCTGCGGTGAGCGATAAGCACGCGCGGAACACAAGGCCGGGCATGAGGGGCCGAAATTTCCTCATTTCCGGCCACCTGTCTTTCCTCCCTCCACTGTGTCCTTCCTGCACTAGCCTCCCCATACCGCCGCCCCTAATTTGCAGTCCTTCACCGGCGGGGGCCCGTGGAGGGAAGTGTCTGAAATGCATGGAATTTCGACGTTCTTCATTGCCGCTTTGGCCCTGATCGGCCTGTCCATTTCTCCTCTTTCTGCGCAGACCCTGGCGGCGGCGACGGCTTCGGGGGAAGCCGACGCCGCGGCCGGGGTCACCTCCAGCGAGACAACGCCCGGCGCCGTCGAAGTCGCGCAGAAGCCGAAAGCGCGCAGCAGGCGCCAGACCGCGCAGCCTGCGCCGCAGCCGACCCCGGCTAAGCGTTTCACCAATTTCTTCCTCGGCAACAACGCCTCGACCTCCGCGCGCGGCGTGTCCGCTTCGGCGCGGCCCGGCGCCCAAGGCGGCTCCACCGCCGAGATCATGATGCAGCGCGCGGTCGCGTCCTATTCGACATCGTCGAATGCGCTCGGCTTCGGGCTCTATCGCATCGTGCCGAAGGAGACGGTGGACTTCCGCGAGAAGCACGCACCCGGCACCATCATCGTGCGGCAGCGCGAGAAGCGGCTCTATTACGTGCTCGGTGACGGCAAGGCGATCAAATACGCCATCGCGGTCGGACGCGAGGGCGCGGCCTGGTCCGGCGTCTCCACCGTATCCGACAAGCGCGAATGGCCGGACTGGACGCCGACGCCGGACATCCTCAAGCGCCAGCCCGATCTGCCGCGGCATGTCGAAGGCGGCCCGCACAATCCGCTCGGCGCGCGCGCGCTTTATCTCGGCCAGACGCTGTACCGCATCCACGGCACCAATGAGCCCTGGCGCATCGGCGAAGAGGCATCGTCCGGCTGCATCCGCATGACCAACAACGACATCATCGATCTGTACAACCGTACCAAGATTGGCGCGACGGTGATCGTGCAACGGTGAAGTAGAATTACGGGGGGTGGAAAACGGCCGGGCGCATGCCCGGCCGTTTTGCTTTCTTCTCTCTGCTGAAAGGGAGGAATTAACCTCCAACCCCCTTCCCCTTCAGCGCGCTGCCGATCTCGTCGAGGATCGCCGGATCGTCGATCGTGGCCGGCATGGTCCATGGCTCCTGATCCGCAATCTTCTTCATCGTGCCGCGCAAGATCTTGCCGGAGCGCGTCTTCGGCAGACGCGGCACGGTAATCGCAAGCTTGAACGCGGCGACGGGTCCGATCTTCTCGCGCACCAGCGCCACGATTTCCTGCTCGATCGCCGCGTGATCGCGCGTGACTCCGGCCTTGAGCACGACGAAGCCGCAGGGCACCTCGCCCTTCAGCGTATCATTCACGCCGATCACCGCACATTCGGCGACATCGGGATGCGCGGCCAGAACCTCCTCCATGCCGCCGGTCGAGAGACGATGGCCGGCGACATTGATGATGTCGTCAGTGCGGCCCATCACGAAGACATAGCCGTCCTCGTCGCAATAGCCAGCATCGGCGGTTTTATAGTAACCGGGAAATTCGGCGAGATAGCTTTCGACGAAGCGATCGTCCTGCTGCCACAAAGTCGGGAAACAGCCGGGCGGCATCGGCAATTTCACCACCAGCGCGCCGATCTTGCCGGCTGGCAGTTTCTTGTTCGATTCATCGACCACGTCGACCTCGTAGCCGGGCATCGGCGCCGTCGCCGAGCCATGCTTCACCGGCAACGTGCCGAGGCCGACCGGATTGCCGGCAATGCACCAGCCGGTCTCGGTCTGCCACCAGTGATCGATCACCGGCACTTTGATCTTCTCTTCAGCCCATTGCACCGTTGGCGGATCGGCGCGCTCGCCGGCGAGGAACAGCGTGCGGAAACTCGACAGGTCGTAGTTCGCAAGCAATTTCGCGTCCGGGTCTTCCTTCTTGATCGCTCGGAACGCGGTCGGCGCAGTGAACAAAGCGACAGCCTTGTGCTGCGAGATCACGCGCCAGAAAGCGCCGGCATCCGGGGTGCCGACCGGCTTGCCTTCATACATCACCGAGGTCGCTCCGTGCAGCAGCGGGCCATAGACGATATAGGAATGTCCGACCACCCAGCCGATGTCGGAAGCGCACCACCAGATCTCGCCGGGATTGATGCCGTAAAGATATTGCATCGACCATTTCAGGGCGACCATGTGGCCGCCGTTGTCGCGCACCACGCCCTTCGGCAATCCGGTGGTTCCTGAGGTGTAGAGAATGTAAAGCGGATCGGTGGCGGCGACCGGAACGCAATCGGCGAACTTGCCGTCGCGTTGCGCCTGTGTGCGCAGCGTCGCCCAGTCGTGATCGCGGCCTTCGATCATAGGCGCTTCTTCCTGCGGGCGCTGCAGGACCACGCAAGCGTCGGGCTTGGAAGCCGCGAGGCTGATCGCCTCGTCGAGCAGCGGCTTGTATTTGACAATGCGACCCGGCTCGATGCCGCAGCTCGCCGACAGAATGAGTTTCGGCTTGGCGTCGTCGATGCGCTTGGCGAGTTCCTTCGCTGCGAAGCCGCCGAACACCACCGAATGCACCGCGCCGATGCGCGCGCAGGCCAGCATCGCGAACACCGCTTCTGGCACCATCGGCATGTAGAGAATGACGCGGTCGCCTTTCTTGACCCCGAAATCCTGAAGCACCGCCGCGAGAGTCGACACCTCGAACAGCATATCCTTGTAGGAATAGGAAGCGACAATGTCGGTAACCGGCGAATCGTAGATCAGCGCCGGCTGGTCGCCGCGGCCATTGGCGACATGGCGGTCGAGTGCGTTCCAGCAGGTGTTGCAGACCGCGCCGGCGAACCAACGACCGTAAATGCCTTGCGCTGGATCAAAGACCTTCTGGGCCGGTTCGAACCAGTCAATTTCCTTTGCCGCGTCTGCCCAGAATCCCTCCGGATCCCGCTGCCACCGCGCATAGACGTCCGGATAGCTGCTCTTGGTCTTGGCATCCATCGACGCCTCCCTGATTACGTTGTTTCGCGCATTGTGGGGGGGCCCGGACGGGCATTGCAAGCGCGGCACGCAGCCACCCCATACGCAAAAAGCACTAGTGGTCAAATGCCTGCTGGGCTTTGATCCGGCGCAATCCTCAAGCCCGCCACCGAATGGCTCTCCCCACCGCTCCGACCTTCTGGCTCGTCGCCTGTTTCTGCGTTCTGCTGCTCGGGCTCGCCAAGGGCGGTTTCGCCGGCGTCGGAGCGGTGGCGACACCTATCCTGGCGCTTCTGCTGCCGCCGTTACAGGCCGCGGTAATCCTCCTGCCGATCATCATGCTGCAGGACCTGATCACCATGATCGCCTATCGCCATCATCTGAACCGCTGGAACCTAATGGTGGGGATTCCCGGCGGCGTGATCGGCGTCGGCCTCGCCGGCCTGCTCGCCGCTTACGTGACCGACGCGCATATCCGGCTTCTGATCGGGCTGATCGGCGCGTCCTTCGTGATATGGCGCTGGTTCGGGCCGAAAGGCGGCGATATCGGCCTCAAGCCGTCTGCCGCGAGCGGCGCGTTCTGGGCGACCATCAGCGGCTTCACATCGACGCTGTCGCATGCCGGCGGCCCGCCGTGGCAGGTTCACATCCTGCCGCAAAACCTGCCCAAACTCGTTCTGGTCGGCACCACCGCCTGCTTCTTCGGCGCGATCAACTACGTGAAGCTCATCCCGTTCTTTGCCCTCGGACAATTCACGTTCGACAATCTCGCGGTATCGGCTCTGCTTATACCGGTGGCGATCGTCACGAATTTTCTCGGCATCTGGCTGGTCCGGGTCACGCCGCAAGAGACCTTTTACAAGATCGTATATGTGTTCACTTTCCTCGTGTCGCTGGAGCTGATCCGCAACGGCGCCGCGACGCTATGGAACGGCTAGGCCTGCAATGTCCGTGATCACCGAACCTCTTTTTTATCTGATTGCCCTGCCCGCCGTTCTCGCGCTCGGCCTGTCGAAGGGCGGCTTTGCCGGCATCAGCCTTCTTGCGACGCCGCTGCTCGCGCTCTATCTGCCGCCGCTGGAGGCGGCAGCGCTGCTTCTGCCGATCCTGATCGTGCAGGACGTGATCTCGGTCTGGGTCTATCGGCGCGACTGGAGCGCCTGGAACTTGAAAGTGCTGACGCCCGGAGCACTGATCGGACTCGGCGTCGGCTGGCTGTTCGCCGCGCAGGTGTCAGATACGGTGATACGTCTTGCCGTCGGCCTGATCGGCACCGTCTTCGTGCTACACAAGTTTCTGCAGCGCGGACCGGTGCAGCCACAAAAGAAGACCGCCGTCAGCGGCGTCTTCTGGGGCTGCGTGTCCGGCTTTACATCCTTTTTGGTGCAAGGCGGCGCTCCGCCTTTCCAGGTGCACATACTGCCGCAGATGCTTCCCAAGATGACGCTTGTCGGCACCACCACCATCTTTTTCGCATTGGTCAACTTCCTGAAGATCGGCCCCTATTTCGCGCTCGGCCAATTCTCGCCGACCAATCTCGCGACCTCGCTCGTCCTGTTGCCCTTTGCCATCGGCGCCAATTTCCTCGGCATCTGGCTGGTCCGGATCACGCCGCAGGATGTGTTTTACCGCATCGCCTATATTCTGGTGCTGTGTGTATCGATGCTATTGCTGTGGCAGGGATTTTCCGACCTGCGCAATAACTAGCAACGAAACATCGTCATTCGACAAACTGAACCTTGGCCGGGATCGGCGCCAAAGCTTCCGCGCCGTTTTCCGTGATGAGGACCGGATATTCGAGTCGCATGCCACCAACATTTGGTTGATAAAAATGCGTGCCCAACGCGATGACCATGCCCGTTTGCAGGACATCGTCGCTTGAAGCGTTCATGAAAGGGCGCGTACGCGCGCATGTGCCGAGCCCATGGCCGAAGAGCGGTAGGCCGAATTGTCCAACATCGCTGCGCCCGAAAGCTGCAATGCCTTCCCGCACACAATCGCGGACAGCGCGCCCGGGCCGCAGCGAAGCCAACAAGGCGGCCGCCGTCTGTTCCCAGCAATCGATAGCATGCCGCTGCGCAGCGTTGGGTTTTCCATAGAAGATCGGCACCGAAAGATCCGACAGATAGAGATCAATCATCGAGTGCAGATCAACGATTGCGAATTCGTTCTTTCGTATGACGCGATCGGTGCTTTGCTGCGTCACGCCGCGCAAGAACGCGGTGCGTTCCCCGCCGCCAACCTCGGTACCGCCAGTGACCGCCCACGCCCACGTGCTTCCATGATCACGGATCGCGGCCTCGACAAGACCCGCGAGGTGATTTTCCGTGATGCCTTCACGCACTGCCTTGAGCGCCGCCTGAAAGCCGATATGTCCGACTTCCGCTGCCCGCCGCAAACGTTCGATCTCTGGCGCCGATTTGATCAGCATGAGATCGTCAATGAATCTCACCCCATTGACTAGATCAGCGGCCGGTAGAGCTGACTTCAGATCAAGGTACTCGCCTGCAGTGAGCATTCCAGGGGCGACCTGCGCCGCGCCCGGATGTGAAAGGTCGACACCAATTGAGCCGCGATCGCTTTTGTGTGCAGCCAGTCTCTTGGCGATCAGTTCGGTCATGCCGGACCCGAAGAACTCGAAGACGGCATGCGGGCAACCTTCTGCCTTCACCCGTTCCGAATCCATCGACCAGTAGACCACCTCGCAGTCGCCTGCCGCAGTGACGATGACGGCGCCGCGCCAAGGCATGAACGCCCCGCACAGATAATGCAGTGATGCCTGGCGCGTGCCGACATAGGCCGCAACGTTTTCCTGCGCGAGGCGGGATGCAAGCGCGGCCACGCGGGCGTTGAAGTCGATAGGCTGCATGGGCGGTACACTCAGTCGATCGAAAGATTGGCGCCGCGCACAGCCTGCGCCCACTTTGCAGTTTCGCTCTTGATGAAATTCGCAAATTCCTCAGGCGTCGAGGCGATAATTTCCGCAGCTTGCGCCGTCAGCTTACTTTTCACTTCTGGGTCATTCAGCGCTGCGGCAACTGCCTTATGCAGCTTTTCGACTATCGGAGCCGGCGTGTTCGCGGGCGCGACGACACCGATCCAGCCTTGTGCGCTGTAGCCCTTGAGTCCCGCTTCGCGGATTGTCGGAAGATCGGGAGTAACCGGCGACCGCTTCTCACCCGTCACGGCGAGTGCCCGCAACTTACCGGCCTGCACCAGCGGCAAGGCCGTGATCAACGAGTCGAACATCACCTGCACATGATTGCCGACCAGGTCATTCAGCGCCGGCGCGCTTCCCTTGTAGGGGACGTGCGGCATATTCACGCCGGCCTGATGGACGAACAATTCGCCGGAGAGATGCATGGAGGTGCCGTTGCCGCCGGAAGCGCGATTGAGCTTACCCGGATTCGCCTTTGCAAAGTCGATCAGTTCCTTGACTGATCTCGCCTGCACTTCCGGATTGACGACTAGAACCAGAGGATATTGCACGACCTGGGAAACTGGCGTGAAATCCTTCAGCGGGTCATAGGTCAGCTTCTTATAGAGCGTCTGATTGATGGCGTGCGTCCCGATGGTCGCCATGAGAATGGTGTAGCCGTCGGGAGCCGCCTTCGCGACAACATCGGCGCCGATATTGCCACCACCGCCGGGACGCGCCTCCACGACGACCGGCTGCCCGAGCGTAGCCGACATCTTGTCGGCGATGAGGCGCGCGGTGATTTCGGTCGGCCCGCCTGCTGCCGCGGGCACCACAAAGCGGATCGGCCGTGTCGGAAAATCCTGCGCGAGAACGGGCTGGCTGACCAGCGCTGCAGCAACCAGCGCCGCAAGTCGATGCGCGAACTTCATGCTGAAACTCCATAACTCTATTGTAGTCGTTCGACTGTCGAACATATAATCGACTGTCGAACGACCCATAACACCCGCCAGGGCCGCCTGTAAATGCTGGTCACCACCCGCGAGATTGAGAGTTGGCCATCCGGAAGCGACGAATTCGTCGAGGCCTTCGCCAAAGGACTCGCCGTCATCGGCGCATTCGGCGAAACCGGCGGCACGGTTTCAATTTCCGATCTGGCCAAACGAACCGGGCTGCCCCGTGCCGGGGTGCGGCGTTTGGTGCTGACACTCGTCACACTTGGGCTCGCAGAAGAGCGCGATGGACGCTTTGCGCTCACCCAGCGGGTCATGCGGCTGGGCTACGCCTACCTCTCGTCCCTTGACCTGCGGCAGGTTGCGCAGCCGCTGATTGAGAGCCTGGCGCGGGAATGTGGTGAAGTGGTCGCGGTATCGGTGCTCGATGGTGACGAAATTGTCTACGTCGCCCGTGCCGAACCGCAGAGCGTGCTGCGCCGCAGCCTTACGATCGGCAGCCGGCTCCCCGCCTTTTGCACGTCGATGGGGCGGGTGTTGCTCTCAGGGCTGTCGGAGCAGAGCCTCGCCACCTACTTCACACGCGCCACGCTTCCCGCCTATACGCGGCACACGATGACCGACAGGTCTGCCCTTGAACGGGAAATCCTCTCGATCAAGCAACAGGGCTGGACATTCGTAAGTGAAGAACTTGAGCTGGGCACTTGCGGATTGGCCGCACCCATCAAGGATCATTGCGGACATGTTATCGCCGCACTGAACATCAGCACCAATCTTGGTCGGTACTCGGGACGGGCTTTCGTCAAGCAGTTCAGGGGACAATTGCTGGACATTGCCGGCGAAATCTCCGCCCGCCTGCCGATATCGTAAGGTCGCGCTCATGCTGCCTCCGAGGCTTACAAAGCGCCGGATTGATTGCGACCCCTCTCCTCAGTAGTTTGCCCGCATTGAGGGGAACAGGACTATGGCGAAATCGCCCTACGACACAGATCTCGACCGCGCGCCCGCAAATTTTCAGCCGCTGACGCCGCTGCAGTTTCTTGAACGCTCGGCCGCGGTCTATCCCGATCACACCGCCATCATCCACGGCGCGTTGCGCCGCAATTACCGCGATTTCTATGCCCGTGCCCGTCGTCTGGCCTCCGCGCTCACCAAACGCGGCATCGGCAAGAACGACACGGTCTCGGTCGTGCTCGCCAACACGCCGGCCATGCTGGAAGCGCATTACGGGGTGCCAATGGCCGGCGCCGTGCTCAACTCCATCAATACGCGGCTTGATGCCGCCATCATCGCCTTCACCCTGGATCACGCCGACGCCAAAGTGCTGATCACCGACCGGGAATTTTCCAGGGTGGTGAAGGAGGCACTGAAGCTCGCCAAGGCGAAGCCGCTGGTGATCGACTATGAGGATCCGGAATTTTCCGGGGATGGCGAGCGGCTGGGCGCGATCGAATACGAAGAGTTCCTGAAAGAAGGCGATCCCGAATTCGCCTGGCAGATGCCAAGCGACGAGTGGGATGCAATCTCGCTCAATTACACCTCAGGCACGACCGGCGATCCGAAAGGTGTCGTTTATCACCACCGCGGCGCGTACCTGCTGGCCATGGGCAATGTCATCACAACCGCCATGCCGGCGCATCCGGTCTATCTGTGGACGCTGCCGATGTTCCATTGCAACGGCTGGTGCTTTCCCTGGACGGTATCGATCGTCGCCGGCACGCATGTCTGCCTGCGTGCCGTGCGCGCGCCGGCGATGTACGATGCCATCGCGACACACGGGGTGACGCATCTGTGCGGCGCCCCTATTGTCATGTCGACATTGCTGAACGCGAAGCCGGAAGAGAAAAAGCCGATCGCGCATCAGGTGAATTTCGCGACCGCCGCCGCCCCGCCGCCTGAAGCGGTTCTCGCCGGCATGAAAGCCGCCGGATTCAACGTTACGCATGTTTACGGGCTCACCGAAGTCTATGGCCCGGCGACGGTGAACGACTGGCACGCGGAATGGGACGAGCTGTCGTCTGCCGAACAGGCGGCAAAGAAAGCGCGTCAGGGCGTGCGCTACCCGGTGCTGGAAGCGCTCGACGTGATCGATCCCGAGACCATGAAGCCGGTGCCGCGCGACGGGCAAACGCTCGGCGAAGTGATGTTCCGCGGCAACGTGGTGATGAAAGGATATCTGAAGAACAAGAGTGCGACGGGAAAGGCGCTGGCCGGGGGCTGGTTCCATTCCGGCGATCTCGGTGTGATCCATCCGGACGGCTATATCCAGCTCAAGGACCGCTCCAAGGACATCATCATTTCCGGCGGCGAGAATATTTCATCGATCGAAGTGGAGGATGCGCTCTACAAGCATCCCGCCGTGCAGGCGGCGGCCGTCGTCGCCAAGGCCGACGAGAAATGGGGCGAAACGCCCTGCGCTTTCATCGAGCTGAAGCCCGGCCAGAGCGCGACCTCAGAAGAGCTCGTTGCCTGGTGCAGGCAGAATCTCGCCAGCTACAAGGTGCCGAAATACGTCGTGTTCACCGAATTGCCGAAGACCTCGACCGGCAAGGTGCAGAAATTCAAGCTGCGGGACATGGCGAAAGAGGTGTAGCGGCTACGCCGCCTCCGCTTCGACCACACCAACCACCAGCCCCTTGCCGAGAGCGCGTAGCGCCGCCGTCAGGGCCGCCAGCTTGGTCGGTCCGATCGAGGATGCGACGCAATTCTTTCTCGTCTTTGCCGATGCCGCGCGCCAACTCGCTTTTTCTCTGATGTCGGCGGCCGCGAATGCTTCCAAAACCGCAAGCTTTGCCGCTGCATCCGGCGCGACGACGATCTCGACAAGGCTGCGGCTCTTGGCGCCTGGCCGGGGCAGTGGCATTCCGTATTCCAAATAGGTCAGGCTCTCCAAAGCTTTAACGCAGGGGAAGCGGGCGATCCAGTAAACGCAATCCATACAGTGATTGCTGGATGCCCCGCTTTCGCGGGCATGACGAGGGGAAAGAAGTGAGCCAAATTAATTCACTTCTTCCCGTTCTTCCCCTTCTCCAGTTCTTCCACCTGCCCGCGCAGCTTCGCCAGCGCGTCCTTCAGTGCCACAATTTCGCTCTGCGCCGCGGCAAGCTGCGCCTTTGCCGCTGCCATCTCCCGGTCCGCCGCTGCCTGTTTCTGTTGCGCCTCCAGCGTCGTCTTGTTCAGCCGCTGCTGCAGGAATTCGATGTTGGCCTGCAGGCAGCCGGTGCGGCGCTCCATGTTCTTTTCGGCGGTGCAGATTTCCAGGCCGCGCACGTCCTGCGCCGCGGCCGGGGGAAGAGCGAAAGTCAGCGCGACAGCGGCCATTGTTCCGGCCGCGTGGAACCACACCCGTATAGCAGGCATCCTCAATTGACCTTCAGGCCGAGCTTCTTGATGAGCGCCGCCCACTTGCTCTCGTCTCGGTCGAGCAAGGCAGCGTGTTCCTCCGGCGTCGACGATATCGGCACCGCGGCGTCATGCGCGATCCGCTGTTTCACGTCGTCGGACGCCAGGGCCTTGCGCAATTCGGCATTGAGCTTCTGGACGATCTCGCGTGGGGTGCCAGCCGGGGCCAAGAGACCGTAATAGAGCTCGGCTTCAAAGCCCGGCAGCCCGGATTCGGAGACTGTCGGCACGTCCGGCAAAAGCGGTGACCGCTTTGCGGAGGTTACCGCCAAAGGCCGCAGCGCGCCGCCCTTGATGTTGCCAAAGGCCGGCGGAATGATGTTGCAGGCGACCGAAACATGGCCGCCAACCAGATCGTTGATGCTCTGCGCCGTGCCCTTGTAGGGGATGAGATTCATCTGCGCGCCAGACAGCGACATGAACAATTCGGCGCAGAGATGAGAGCCTGTGCCTTTCGGCGACGAGCCGATATTGATCTTGCCCGGTTCTTTCTTCGCCGCGCTGATCAGATCGGCCACAGTCTTGTAGGGCGTCGGCGGATAGGCCATGAACGCCATCGGCATCACTGCGATCAGTCCGATCGGCGCAAAGTCCTTGCGTATGTCGTAGCCGGTATTCGGAGCGTAAAGCGACGGGTTGATTCCGAGCGTACCGGTATGACCGAGCAGCAGCGTGTAGCCATCCGGCGCCGCTTTCGCCACCGCGCGCGTGCCGATTAGTCCGCCGGCGCCGCCGCGATTGTCGACGACCACCTGCTGGCCGAGCGTCGTCGACAATTTATCGGCGATGATACGCGCCATCGCGTCGTTGCCGCCGCCGGGCGGAAACGGAACCACGAGCATGATCGGACGGGCAGGATAAGTCTGCGACTGCGCCGGCCAAGCGACCAAGACCGCAAGTAACATTACCGAACAACGAACCAGTCCCAACATGACGCCCGCTCCCAAATTTCTTTTTCCGAAATAAAAGCCGCCAGCCTCCTTTCGGAGAGCCGGCGGCTCAGCCGTTTCAAATACCCCCGGTGCTAAATCCAGCGTCAGTGAATACTGGCGCTGACCCGATGCTGAAGACGAACGATTTCGTCCTTCACCTGCAACTTGCGACGTTTCAGTTCGGCAATCTTGGTGTCATCCGTGGATGGATGCGCGAGCGCGTCCAATATTTCATCCTCAAGCGCCTGATGCCGGGCCTTGAGTTCCGCAAGATGAACATCTGGGGACATACAGGTCTCCTGTGAGAGGTGGAGCCTAGGGCACCAAATGTGACATGGTGATTGTGGCAAGTCGATTGCCCGCAAGGCTCCAAACAGAAAAAATCCCCGCTAAATCGATAGTGGAACCTTGCGAGGGGGGCCGCCGAAATGGAATGATAGTATTCTTCAGGGCTCGATGGTTGATTTGCAAACCCCTGAAAAAGATGAATTTTCGTCAAACCATACCGGTTCCGGCGGCGGGCGACCGGTATGGGGCATCGTACCGTCCTTACTGATTTGCGGTCTAACTGGCGGCGATGACAAAAGAGGAAGAAAGCGAGCTTCGGACACAACTGGCCCGCCTGCAGCAGGAGCATCGCGACCTGGATGTGGCGATCGAAGCGCTGATCGAATCCCCGGGGTCGGATCTGTTACAGGTGCAGCGGCTGAAGAAACGCAAGCTTGTCTTGCGCGACCGCATCGCGTTCATCGAAGACCAGCTGACCCCCGACATCATTGCGTAGCGTGGCAGGCAGCGGTCGCGCGTCATCTGGATTTGGCAGCCCGCTGCCGCCATACTTGCGGGTGGAAAAACTCAACCGAACGGAAGTGTTGCGTGCGTCTTGTCGCGAAATGGCTAGCTATTGTTATCGCGGCGACGACTGCCGCCGCGCTATCGCTTCCATCATGTCGGGCCCAGCCGATATCGCTGGACGGCAGAGAATTGGTTGTCGGAACCAAAGACGCGCCGCCTTTCGCGATGAAGACGGAAGACGGCACTTGGACGGGAATCAGCATCGATCTGTGGCGGCGCATCGCCGACGAGAAAAAGTGGCGCTATCGCCTCGCCGAAGCGCAGACGGTGCAGGAGCTGGTCGATGGTGTCACCGCCGGTAAATTCGACGTGGCGGTCGCCGCTTTGACGGTCACTGCGGCGCGTGAAAACGTTCTCGATTTCACCTCCGCCTTCTATTCGACCGGTCTTGGAATCGCCGTTATGGCCGGCGGGCCGCCGAGCTGGATGCCAGTCGTCGACGCCTTGACATCGTTCGGTTTCGCCCAGGCGGTTCTCGCCTTGATCGCACTGGCATTGCTGGTCGGGCTGATCGTGTGGTTTTTCGAGCGCCGTCACAACGAGGAATTTGGCGGCGGGCTCGCGCGCGGACTGAGTTCGAGCGTTTGGTGGACGACCGTGGCGATGACCCAGCGCGGGATTGGCAATTTCGGCCCGCGAACGTTACCCGGCCGCGCCATTGCGATGCTGTGGATGGTCGGTTCGATCATCGCCATTGCGGTATTCACGGCCGGCATTACCTCGGCGCTCACTGTGAAAAAGTTGCAGGGCGCAGTGCACAGTGTCGCCGACCTGTCGACTGTCCGAGTGGGCACGGTGTCGGCTACCAGCGGCGAAGCATCGCTGGCGCTGCTGCGCGTCAAGGCGCAAGGCTTTCCGACGGCGAAGGACGGACTGATTGCCCTGCGTAGCGGCGAGATTGACGCCTTTGTCTACGACAAGCCGCTTCTGGCCTGGACGGTAAATCATGAATTCCGCGGCACGATCCAGCTTCTGGATTCAATCTTCGACCCGCAGAATTATGCCTTTGCGGTCGTCGCCAATTCGCCGCTGCGAAAGCCGCTCAGCGTCGCCATGCTGGAAAAACTGCAGACCCGCTGGTGGGAGGAAACCCTGTTCCGCTTTCTCGGTTACCGGTGACGGTTATGGGCTGAGCGCCGCGCAAAGCGTTCAGGCTTTGTGTGCCTCAGCCAGGCGCTGCTCCAGCCATTTGTTATTGGCGAAAAGGCGCTGTGTCATCAGCTTCAAGAAAAAGAAGCCAAAACGCGGATTCTGGAAATAGAGTTGCTTGACCTGACCGTAAGTGATCTCCAGCAGTTCGCCCTCCTCAAGACAGCGAAATGTCTGCGTCCGCTGATGCTGCGGGGCGACCAGCCCCATCTCGCCAACCACCTGCCCAGACGTAATCTCGATACCGATTTCGACAAGCAGATAGCGGCCGCTGACGACATAGAACATCTTGTCGGCGTTATCTCCCTTGTGGAACACCGTTTCGCCTGCACGACAGAGGCGCGTGTTGGTGAAGGACTTGATCCATTCCATCGACAGATCGCTATTTGAAGCCTGATTCACCAGCGCCACAAGACGCATCATCTGATAGAGACGCACGGAATTCAGCGGCAACAAGATCGCGTGCAGCACGAGCTGCGGGTAGACGGCAGCGAAATAGCCATAGAGGATGAACAGGAAATTGGCACAAATGCCGATGACACGCAGCGGAATCATCGTCTTCATTGAATAGGTGGCGACCGTCAGAACGGCCGCGACATAACCGATGAGTTCACTTTTGTGGTTCCAGTTGTTCCAGAGCTCAAGCAGCGCCGCATATTCAGGAAATCTGCATCCACTCATCAGTCCGTATCCCTGCCGATCTTTTCCGGCACTATAACGGACGCGCAGTGCCATGCCATCGAAGCGTCGCACGCGCCGCGCATTTTGCCGCTTGCTCACCCCTCTCTCGTCCCTATAATCCGCCGCTTCTTTTCGGGGGGATCAGGTCCGATGGCGGGAAAATCCGCAAAGAAGCCGGTGGCCATCATCATGGGCAGCCAGTCTGACTGGCAAACCATGCGGCACGCGGCCGAGACGCTGGAAATCCTGAAGGTCGGCTACGAGGCGCTGATCGTGTCGGCCCACCGGACGCCCGACCGTCTCTATGCCTTCGCAAAATCGGCCCGCAAGAAAGGCTTCAAGGCGATCATCGCCGGCGCCGGTGGCGCCGCGCATCTGCCAGGCATGGCCGCATCCATGACCTCGCTGCCGGTTTTCGGCGTGCCGATGAATGTCACCGCCCTTGAAGGCAAGGATTCGCTGTTGTCGATTGTGCAGATGCCCGCCGGCATTCCGGTCGGCACGCTGGCGATCGGCAAACCGGGCGCTGTCAATGCAGGGCTGCTCGCCGCCCAGGTGCTCGCATTGTCCGACGCCGCGCTTGCCAAGCGCATCGATGCCTGGCGCGCCAAGCAGACCAAAGCCGTCGCCAAGAAGCCGAAAGACTGATTGCGCAAGACCTGCATGACCAAGCCCGCCTTTCATGCGCTGAAGCCCGGCGCCACCATCGGCATTCTCGGTGGCGGCCAGCTCGGCCGCATGCTGGCGCAGGCAGCCGCACAGCTCGGTCTGCATTGCCACATTTATGCGGCGGAAACCGATTCCTGCGCCTTCGAAGTCGTGCGCCATGCTACGATTGCAGACTATGCCGACCGCACCGCGCTGGACACTTTCGCGCAGGATTGCGACGTCATCACCTATGAATTCGAAAATGTGCCGGCAGAAACCGCAGCCTTTCTCGCCGCGCGCAAGCCCGTGCTGCCCGATCCGCAGGTGCTGGCGCTGACGCAAGATCGCCTCGTTGAGAAGGATTTCATCGCGAAGCTGAAAATCCCGACCGCGCCTTATGCCGCCGTCGGCAGCGCAGAGGAACTCGCAGCAGCCGTGAAAAAGATCGGCCTGCCCGCCGTGCTGAAGACGCGCCGGCTTGGCTATGACGGCAAGGGCCAGGCCATGATCCGGAAGGCCGGAGACGCCGCCGCCGCCTGGCATTCGCTCGGGGAAGCGCCCTGTATTCTCGAAGGCTTCGTGCGGTTCGAGCGGGAGATTTCCGTCGTCGTGGCCCGCGCGCGTGACGGCAAGGTGGCCGCCTTCGACGTCGCGGAGAACGAGCATCGCGAGCACATCCTGAAGACAACCAGAATACCGGCCAGAATTTCGGCGAAGGAAGCACAGAAGGCGCGGAAGATTGCGGAGAAGATCGCAAAAGCGTTCAATTACGTCGGAGTTCTGGCGGTCGAGATGTTCGTGGTGAAGAACGGCCGCGAGCGCGAGGTGCTGGTCAACGAGATCGCGCCGCGCGTCCATAACTCCGGGCACTGGACGCTGGACGGTTGTTCGGTTTCGCAATTCGAGCAGCATATCCGGGCAGTCGCCGGCTGGACCCTGGCTCGGCCGGTGCGCCTCGGGCGGGTGGAGTTGACCAACCTGATCGGCCGGGAGGTGAACGATTACGCCAAGTGGCTGTCGGTCCCCGGCGCCTCGGTGCACCTCTACGGCAAGGGGGACCCCCGGCCCGGCCGGAAAATGGGGCATGTGACCCGGCTTATCCGCTGAACCCGGCATGCAGCCCCGGAGTTACTTGGCCCGCCGTTCCACGACCGGTCATTTTTCCAAGCCTCTGTGCCGGACCCGCCCCGGAGAAGGCGCTGGCATTGCGGGTCCAAAGGCAGAAATAGTCCGCGGAGGCAGAAAGCAGCGTTTGACCGGCCGGTGGGGCCAAAACCGGACCGGGTCGACGCTTATGGACTCTTGATCCTGATTCTGGTACATGCGCGCGACTCGAAAGGCCTGTAACAGGCCCTTCCGGCCCCCTATAATTCCATCCGGCTTCTGAAGAAGGAACACCCGTGCAGGTTCTTGTCCGCGACAACAATGTTGATCAGGCCCTCAAGGCGCTCAAAAAGAAGATGCAGCGCGAGGGCATTTTCCGCGAAATGAAGCTTCGCGGCCATTACGAAAAGCCCTCCGAGAAGAAAGCCCGGCAGAAGGCGGAAGCGGTGCGCCGCGCCCGCAAGCTCGCGCGCAAGAAACTGCAGCGCGAAGGCCTGCTGCCGATGAAGCCGAAAGTTGATACACGTGGCCCCGGCGCGGCTCGCGGCCGCGGCTGATTCGATTTCCGATCGTGAGTGTCCGGCGCGGGGCACGGCAAAGCCGGCTCCGCGTTGTTATTTTGCGGGGTCTGACACCGGCGCCTTACGCATCGTGGGACCCAACATCGTCTCGAACAAGCCACATCGAGAGCGCGCATGACAATCGGGCTGTTTCAATCGCGCGCCGCCGTCTGCTTGTCTCTGCTCATTGCAGCCCTTGCCGCCGGCTGTTCGAGCAGCGCCATCCACGGCAACGCGGTCCCGCTGACCGAGGAAGCCGCTTACGCCTCTTCGCCGGTCAATATCGTCTCGCTCACCGAGGTGATTCAGCGCAATCCCAAGGATCCGCAAGCCTACAATATGCGCGGCACCGTGTTCGGCCAGGCTGGCCGCCGCCGGGAAGCGCTTGAAGATTTCAACAAGGCGATCAGCCTCGATCCCAATTATGCGCAGGCCTATGCCAATCGCGGCCTGCTTTATCGCCAGAACAATCAGCTCGATCTTGCGCTGGCCGATTATAACAAGTCGATTTCGATCGATGCCAATTATGCGGCGGCCTATCTTGGACGCGGCATGGTCAATCGGCTGAAAGGCCAGCTCATTCCCGCGCTGAACGATTTCAACAAGGCGATCGCAATCCGCCCCGACAATACGCAGGCCTATTACAATCGTGGCCTGCTTTATCAGAGCCAGAAGCAGCACCAGTTTGCGATCGACGATCTGTCGACCGCGATCACGCTCTCGCAACGCGACGCCGAGCCTTTTGTTGCCCGCGCGCTGAGCTACCTGGCAGTAGGCGACGCAAAATCGGCCGCCGACGATCTCGACAACGCCGTCGCGCTCGACCCGCAAAACATCACCGCCTGGACCAGCCGCGGCCTTGCCTATGAACGGCTGGGCGATCGGGAAAAATCGGCGGGCTCTTACGCGAAGGCGCTCAACATCAGCCAGAATTACGAACCGGCCAATGCCGGCTTCAAACGGGTCGGCGGACAATTCGGAAAAACATATCAGGCATTTTGATTTTCCCTCTCCCCACTTGCCGGGAGAATGAAGTGGCTCAATTGACCGTTTTCTCCAAAAACTCCCTCACGGCCACCTGAGCGCCGTGCTGATCGAGATTCTCATGCTCGCCCAGCGGAAACGGCACAAACCGCTTTGGCTCGGGCGCGAGTTCGAAAAGCCGCTGGCCGTAAGCGAAGGGAATGACGTTGTCGCGCATGCCGTGGAAAATCAGGATCGGCGCTTTGACCTGGCCGATACGCGTATCAGAGCGGAATTGGTCCTTCATCAGCAGGCTGACTGGAATGAAAGGATAAGCCGCGAAGGCAATGTCGGCGGTGGAGGTGTAAGGCGCTTCCAGAATCAGCGCATCGGCCTTGCGCTCAGCCGCCACCGCCACAGCAACCCCGGTGCCGAGCGACTCGCCCCAGATCACGAGCTTTGCTTTCGGATATTGCGCACGGGCGAACGCGTAGGCCGCATCTCCATCGGCCAGCAGCCCCTCCTCGCTTGGCGAGCCGCCCGATCCGCCATACCCGCGATAGGACAAGGCGACGAGCCCGCTGCCATCCGCGGTCAGATTTTTGAAGCGCGCCACGCGATGGCGCAACGCGCCGCCATTGCCGTGAAAATAAAGGAAGACGGGCTTCTCCTCGCGCGGCGCCACGTGCCAGACGATAACGTCCGTGCCGTCGGAGGATTTCAGCACGTTCTCCCGAGCTTGCGAAAACCCCGTCATGGCAGGCGCGGTGCGCACGACCTCCGGGAAATACATCAGCGAGCGCTGGGCCAGATACATCAGGCCCACAATACCCCCATAGCAAACCAGCACGGTCAGCAGAATCGGTTTCAAGATCGCCATGCCCTGATATACAAAGGCCGTTGTGCAGTCTTTGCGGCAGTCGTGTCGCAATCAAGAAAAACATGACCTGGAGGACAGCACAATGAGCCTTGGTCAGGAAGAACTGGTGATCGCCATCCGCATTCTGGCGGCACTGTTCACCGGTGCGGTCATTGGCCTGGAACGGAGCTTCCACGGGCGTCCGGCCGGCTTTCGCACCCATGCATTGGTTTGCGTCGCCTCGGCGCTGTTGATGCTGGTGACGGTCTATCAGGATACCTGGATGACACATGTTTCGCCCGACGCCATCCGCACCGACCCCACGCGTATGGCGCAGGGCATCATGACCGGAATTGGCTTCCTGGGCGCCGGCGTGATCTTCAAGGAAGGTCTCACCGTCCGTGGCCTGACCACCGCCGCCTCGATCTGGATCACGTCAGCCATCGGCATTCTGATCGGCATCGGCTTCTATTTCGCCGCCATTCTTGGCGCGGCCTGCACGCTCGCCGTGCTCGGCATTTTCCGGGTCATCGAAAACAGACTGCCATCGGAATATTACGCGTACCATATCGTCGGCTTCAAACGCGACAAGGCAATGAGCGAGGACATGTTGCGGAAAGCGATCCGGGACTTTGGCTTCGACGTTTCCAATGTATCGTCGCGTCTGACCGATGGCGGCGAGATTTTCGAGTATCGCATGATGATCAAGAGCCGCGACCGGTCAGCGACCGACAAGCTCTCGCAATTTCTGCGCGGCCTGCCGGAGGTCGCGGAATTTCGAATTTCGCCGACCGGCGATTAACCAACGACAATAGAGAATCAAGAAATATGCCTGACAAAACCCGCTGGGGCGCCGTACTGGCCCTGGTTCTGGCCGGCGCGGTTGCTGCGCTACAGATCGGCAAGGCCGCGATTGCGCTGCCCGCGCTGCAGACCGAATTGTCGTTGTCGCTGTTCGCGGCGGCCTGGATCGTCGGCGCCTACAGCACCCTCGGAGCGCTTGCCGGCCTGCCGGGCGGCATCCTGGTGTCGATGCTTGATGCTCGCCGCACCTTGCTGGCCGGGCTTGTCCTGGCCGGCGCGGCAAGCCTTGCCGGCGCCGCGGTATCCTCCGGCCCGCTGCTGATCGCGACGCGCATGCTGGAAGGATGCGGCTTTCTGGCCATCGCCATCGCGACGCCGCGCCTCATGCGCGCGGTTGTGGCGCCGCGCGACACCGAAATGGTTTTTGCGCTGTGGGGCGTCTATCTCCCGGCCGGTGCGGCCGCGATGATGCTCGCGGGCCCCTATCTCCTGGGCTTCGGATGGCAGGCTCTGTGGGTCGTCAATGGCGTGCTGGCGCTTCTGTACGCGGCCTTTCTCAGCCGTCTCGACATCCACGACTCTGCGGCGTCTGCGGGATCCATGAAGGATGTCCTGCCCAACATCCGGACCGTGCTGCACGCGCCTGGACCGCTCCTGCTCGCCATCATCTTCGGCATCTACACGTTTCAGTATTCCGCGCTCACGGGTTTGATGCCCACGTTGTTGGTGCAGCAACTCGGTCTGTCCATCCCTGCGGCCGGGTTCGTCAGCGCCCTGACGGTCCTCGCCAATGCCGTCGGCAATTTGTCGGCAAGCGCCATGATGCGACTCGGCGCGCCGATCTGGGCGGTGATCGCGGCCGCCTTCACGTTTCTGGGTTGCGCCAGCTTCGGCATTTTCTCGCAGGCCGTGCCCGTTGCCATCGTTGCTGGGCTGGCCTGTGCGAATCTAGTCTTCACCGGCCTGATTCCTGCTTCGATTTTTGCCGCAGCGCCGCGCCTTGCGCCGGGATCGGCCCTGCTTGCGATCGCAGTCGGGCTGGTCAACCAGACCAGTAATCTTGGCAATCTGATGGGGCCGGCGGCGCTCGGCGCTTTCGTGCAGGCCTTTGGCTGGGCGCGTGCCCCCTTCGTGTTTATCGGTGTCATGATCGCAGGCGTGACCGTGGCGCTTCTCCTGCGCCGCGAGCTGCGGCAAAAGGAGCGGCATGGCTGAGGAGAGCGCGCCATACCTCAAGATCAGACCGGCATCAGACAGCAACCGCAAGGCCATCTGGCGCGTTCTTGAACCGACCTTCCGTGCCGGCGAAACCTATCCGATCCCGCGCGACATCAGCGAAGCCGACGCACTCGCCTACTGGTTTGCACCGGGCCATGAGGTCTTTGTGGCCGAAAGCGGCGGCGCGCTTGTCGGCACCTATTATCTGCGCGCCAACAACCGCGGCGGCGGCGCACACGTGGCGAATTGCGGCTACGTCGTTGCGCCCGACGCGATGCAGAAGGGCGTGGCGCGCGCGATGTGTGCGCATTCGCTCGATCGCGCGCGCGAGCGCGGCTTTCGCGCCATGCAGTTCAATTTTGTGATCAGTACCAACACCCGCGCCGTGAAGCTGTGGCAGAGCTGCGGCTTCGAGATTTGCGGGGTGCTGCCAAATGCATTCGACCATCCCACGCGCGGGATGGTCGATGCCTTGGTCCTCTATCAGAAACTGTAGGGCTTATTTGCGCCTTGCAACTTTTCTCTTCTTGCCCTTCTTTTTGCGGGCAGCCTTTAGAAAAGTCGCAACCCTGGTCGATGAGCGACCGGCCTCGCTGACTGCGGATTTCAGCCGGGCCGGCGTGACCTTGAACTTCTTCGACCAGTAGCGGACCTCGTAGTCCTCTTTCAAGGAAATCATCGTACGGTCGCGCGCCTTGCGCTTGTGCAGCTTGATATAGGCTTCGACTTTCTTTGACGAACGGCCGACGACCTTCACCGCCGCCTTCAGCTTGGCCGGCGTCACCTTGAATTTCTTGCACCAGTAGCGGACCTCATAGGGCTCGCTCACCGCAATCAGCGCACGATCGGAACCGCCGCGCATTCGCTTGTTGTCCACCATGGCAATCTCCTGCTGCTGAAAATGATTCGGCAGCGGCGATTTTACATGCCTTTGACGATGCTCTCGGTCATTTTCTTGGCGTCGCCGAGAAGCATCATGGTGTTGTCGCGGTAGAACAGCGGGTTGTCGATGCCGGCATAGCCTGACGCCAGCGAGCGCTTGATGAACATCACAGTGCCCGCCTTCCAGACCTGCAGCACCGGCATCCCGTAGATCGGCGAGGACTTGTCCTCTTCCGCCGCCGGATTGGTCACGTCGTTGGCACCGATGACAAAGGCGATGTCCGCCTGCGCGAATTCGGAATTGATGTCCTCGAGCTCGAATACCTCGTCATAGGGAACATTCGCTTCAGCCAGCAGCACGTTCATGTGCCCCGGCATGCGGCCGGCGACCGGATGGATGGCGTATTTGACCTCGACGCCTTCCTTCTTCAGATGATCGGCCATCTCGCGCAGCGCATGCTGCGCCTGCGCCACCGCCATGCCGTAACCCGGCACGATGATCACCTTGGAGGCGTTCTTCATGATATAGGCGGCGTCTTCCGCCGATCCCAGTTTCACCGGCCGCTGCTCCGCGGCGCCCGCAGCCGCGGCGGTTTCGCCGCCGAACCCGCCGAGGATGACGGAGATGAAGGAGCGGTTCATGCCCTTGCACATGATGTAGGACAGGATCGCACCGGACGAGCCGACCAAGGCGCCGGTGATGATCAGCGCCGAATTGCCGAGGGTGAAGCCGATGCCGGCCGCCGCCCAGCCGGAATAGGAATTCAGCATCGAGATCACGACCGGCATGTCGGCGCCGCCGATCGGGATGATGATGAGGACACCGAGGACCAAAGCGATGATCGTGACCAGCCAGAAATCGATCTGGCTCTGCGACACGACCAGGCCATAGATAAAGAAGATCATTGCGGCGGCGAGCGCGACATTGATGATGTGCCGTGCCGGCAGCAGGATCGGGGCGCCGCTCATGCGGCCGGAGAGTTTCAGGAAGGCGATGACCGACCCGGTAAAGGTCAGCGCACCGATGGCGACGCCAAGCGCCATCTCGACCAGGCTCGACTTGTGGATATTGCCGACCGTGCCGATGTCAAAAGCCCCCGGCGCGTAATAGGCGCCGGCCGCCACCAGCACCGCCGCCATGCCGACCAGCGAGTGAAAGGCGGCGACCAGTTCCGGCATCGAGGTCATCGGCACCTTGCGCGCAATCACTGCGCCGACGCTGCCGCCGATCGCGAGGCCGCCGACCACCAGCACCCAGCCGATCGCATCCGCAGGCGGATGTGATCCAAGCGTCGTCAGGATGGCGATGGTCATGCCGATCATGCCGAACAGGTTGCCCTGGCGGCTGGTTTCCGGGCTCGACAAACCGCGCAGCGCCAGGATGAAGAGGACGCCGGCGACGAGATAAAGAAGAGCGACGATATTGGGGCTCATTGCTGCGCTCCGTCATGCGCCGGCCCGACCCGCGCATCCATCCGAAAAAAAAGAATCTTGCGAAGCGCGATGGATTGCCGGATCAGGCCCGGCAATGGCGACGGCATCTTTCGAACAAATTTAGCCATGGTCGTCGTCACTTCTTTTTCTTCTGGTACATCGCCAGCATGCGCTGTGTGACGAGGAAGCCACCGAAGATATTGACGGAGGCGAAGACCAGCGCGATGAAACCAAGCGCGCGCGCGATGAAGGGTCCCTGGCTGTCGGTCGCCAGCGGGACACCGACCGCGAGCAGCGCGCCAACCACGATCACCGACGAGATCGCATTGGTCACCGACATCAGCGGCGTGTGCAGGGCCGGGGTCACCGACCAGACAACGTAATAGCCGACAAAGACGGCAAGCACGAAAATGGACAGACGGAAGACAAAAGGATCGACGGCTTCCATACAGGCGGTCTCCTTTACTTTCCGGTCATTCCGGGACGCTCCGAAGGCGCGGACCCGAAATCCAGAGGCGGATGCTGAACGTGTTGCTGAATTGCGGCTTCGCGCGCTGCGCGCGTGCCCCGGAATGATGAATCGCTAAGCGGGACCATTTGTTCAAGCAGCGGTCTTCGGCTGGAAATTCGGATGCACGACGGCGCCGTCGCGCGTCAGCGTAACCGCCTTCAGGATCTCGTCGTCCCAGTTTATCGCGAGCTTCTTCTCCTTCTTGTCGATCAGGATGTCGAGGAAGGTGAGCAGATTTTTCGCGTAGAGCGCCGACGATGACGCGGCGAGCCGTCCCGGCACATTGGCATAGCCCACGATCTTGACGGCGTTCACGTCAACGACCTCGTTGGCCTTGACCCCTTCGACATTGCCGCCGCGCTCGACTGCGAGATCGACGATCACCGAACCGGGCTTCATCGACGCCACCATTTCCCTGGAGACAAGGCGCGGCGCAGGGCGGCCGGGGATCAACGCCGTAGTGATAACGATGTCCTGCTTCTGGATATGTTCAGCAATGAGCGCCGCCTGCTTGGCCTGGTACTCCTTCGACATCTCCTTGGCGTAACCGCCGGCGGTCTCGGCCTGTTTGAATTCCTCGTCCTCGACTGCGATGAATTTGGCGCCGAGTGACTGAACCTGTTCCTTCACCGCCGGCCGCACGTCGGTTGCGGTGACGATTCCGCCGAGACGGCGCGCGGTGGCAATAGCCTGCAGCCCGGCAACGCCGACCCCCATGACGAAGACTTTCGCGGCGGGCACGGTGCCGGCCGCCGTCATCATCATCGGCAGCGCGCGGCCATACTCGGCGGCGGCATCGATCACCGCGCGATAACCGGCAAGGTTGGCCTGCGAAGAGAGGACGTCCATCGACTGCGCACGCGTGATGCGCGGCATCAATTCCATCGCAAACGTGGTCAGACCAGCATCGGCCATCGCCTTCAGCGCCGCCTCGTTGCCATAAGGGTCCATGATGGCGACGACCAGCGCGCCTTTCTTGTAGGACTTGATCTCATCGGCCGTCGGACGACGCACCTTGAGGACAATGTCCGCGTCCCTCACCACGCCGGTGCCGACCGTCGCGCCGGCCGCCTTGTAATCGGCATCGAGAACGCCGGACCTTACGCCCGCGCCCGCCTCCACCGCGACCTCGGCGCCAAGGCTGATGAACTTCTTGACGGTTTCCGGCGTGCCGGCCACGCGCGGCTCGGCGGTGTCGGTTTCTGCCGCCATTGCGATTTTCATGAACGCCCCCCGACGCCACAGCCTGGCGGGTTAGACGAGGAAATAGGCCATCAGGATGAGCAGGACGACAAGGAAGCCAACCGCCCATTTCGTGAGCGTCAGGAACATCGCATAAGTGGCCTCATGTGCCGGCAAGTCGTTGCCTTCAGCGGTGGAATACTGAATTTCGCCATGGTCCGCCATGTCAAAGCCCCTTGCAGTCTCGGGTTTTGTTTCAAAGCAGGGGTATCGCAACAGCGCCGACCTTGCAATGCCGGCCGTGGCCGAAATGGGGATTCCGCCCTTATCGTTTGATCGTATGTCTCGATGGAATCCGCATTTTCTAGGCTCGGTCAGGCGCGGCTCAGCAACCCGAAGCCATCCGCGCCGGATCAATTTTCGCCGGACAAAATCCGCAGGCTGAATTGGACAGGCGAAAAAAGTCAGCTCCGCTTTCAGGGAGAGAACAATGCGCAGAATTGCCATGTGGATCAGCATGCGGATCGGTGCAGCCTCCCGCCGGCTGCCGCGGCTGCAAACCCTCAGGACAGACCGGCCGCCACAAGCACGCGGCGCTGCTCGGCCTCCACCCTGGCGCTGGAGAAATCCCCGAGCATGTCCTGAAACAGGCGGCACCAGTTGAGCTCCGCCTTCAGATGAAGAAAGACGCCGCCAAGACCAATCGCCGCGCGATCCATGAAGACGAATTCACGCGGCACCGTCACCGGTCCCTTCTGCTTCAGCGCCTGGTGCACGCGGAAGGCTTCGCGGCGCCCATATTCGGATGGCTTCACGCCGTCGGCAATGGACCGCACGCGGTCATCCAGCAGCGGGCCATAGATAAAGCGCGCCCAGATGTTGAGCACCTCGATCAGAGCGCGTGACAGATTCTTGAATCCCCAGGTCTCGTAGGCATTCACAATCAGCGCGTCGTCGCCGCGCTGCAGCCCGCGATACAGGTCGACCACTCCGCCGACAAAACGCGGCGGGAAAATCCGAATGCAGCCGTAATCGAGCAGGTTGATTCCCTGCGGCCCATCTTGCCCCTCGAACACCGAATAATTTCCGAGATGCGGGTCACCGTGAATGACACCGAAGCGGCTGAACGGAAGCCACCACGCGGTGAACATGGCCTGAGCAAGACGATTGCGTGCCTCAAGCGGCGCATCCTTGTACAAGAGAATGCGTTTGCCCTCCAGCCAGTCCAGCGTAAGCAGACGTCGCGTCGACAATTCCGGCCAGACGCGCGGGACGCGGATGCTGTCGATGCCGGAGAGCATGTCGCGATAGAGTGTGACATGCTTCGCCTCGCGCTCATAATCGAGCTCCTCGCGAATGCGGTCGGAAATCTCGCGGCCGATCTCGCTCGGATCGATAACAGGCTCCAGCCGGCGATAGAGCGCGAACAGCATCTGCAATTGCGTGAGATCGGCTTCGACCGCCGACTGCATGTCGGGATATTGCAGCTTGCACGCCAGTTCGCTGCCGTCATGCGCACGCGCTTTATGCACCTGGCCAAGCGAGGCCGCGGCGGCCGAATGATGTTCGAAGGACGCGAATTTCTTTTGCCAGTCGGCACCCAACTCCGCGCTCATGCGCCGTTTTACAAAAGCCCAGCCCATGGGCGGCGCCTCGCTCTGCAGCTTGGCGAGTTCGATTGTGTATTCGGGCGGGATCGCTTCCGGAATGGTAGCGAGCAGTTGCGCCACCTTCATGATCGGGCCTTTCAGCCCGCCAAGCGCGGCACTCAGCGCCGCCGCGTTCTCCGCGCGGTCGAGCCCCATGCCGAGAAAACGCGCCGCCGCGAGCCGCGCGGCAATGCCGCCGACATTGGTGCCGACGCGGGCATAGCGGGCGGCGCGCGCGGTGAAACGGTTGGCTTCGGGGTCTTCGGTCATGCTCACTCGTCGATAGCACTAAGATAGTGCCGTGCGGCAAAAAGGCGAGTCGCGAGGAAGCGGCCACAGATTCGCCGCCGCCAGCCGTTAACCGGCATCATCGCTTGACGGAGACATTTTCATGAAGACCACGATTGCGGCAATGCTGGCGACTTTTCTCCTTTTCCAGGCAGCCCCCTCCCCGGCACAACCGGCCAGTGATCGCGGTCCATCCATCACCGTTCGCGGTGACGGCCGCGCCGAGGTGCAGCCGGACATCGCCCGCATCTCGGTGGAAGTCGTGACGCGTGGAAAAACGCTGGAGACCGCCGGCAGCAGCCACAAGGAACGCGCGGCGAAAGCGACCGCTGCCTTGCGCGCGCTGGCCAAGGATGGCCTCACCATCGAGCAATCGAATTTCCGTCTCGATCAGGTGCGCCAGCCGGCCCCGCAGCAGGGACCTCGGCAGGAGACAGAGTATCAGGCGGTCACCTCCTATGAGCTCAAGACCAAGAAACTCGATACCATCGACGCGGTGATCACCGCGATTGCCGACACCGGCCTGTTCGAGATGCGCAATGTCCGCTTCGGCCTCGACGAGAAGAGCAACGCCCTCGACATGGCGCGACGCGACGCGGTCGCCGATGCCCGTCAGCGCGCCAAGATCTATGCGGAGGCGGCCGGCGTGCAGCTCGGCGACGTCATCGAGATCACCGATTCGGAGCCGCGCATGCTGCGCGAATTCGCAGCGCCGATGGCCGCGCGCGGCATGCAGGTTGCCCCGCCGGAGACGATCGCGGCGACGGCGCATGTCACGATGACATGGCGGCTGAAGCAGCCGTGACAGTTAGCTCTTCGGCAGGTTGTCGCCGATTCAGCGGGCGAGACTTTGCTCGCTCAATTCGCCTGCGGCCAGTGCGAGCATGATCGTTGTCGCCTGCGCGGGATCGGGCGCGAAATCGACGCCGTTCTTGCGCAAGAAGACCATTATTGCCATGAACGCGATGCGTTTGTTGCCGTCGACGAACGCGTGATTCTTGGCTAGGCCGAACGCGTCAGCTGCGGCCAGGTCAGGTAGCGCCGCATTCTCGTATTGCCATTTGTTGAGCGGACGCTCGGTTGTGGGGCGCAACATGCCCTCGTCGCGCAAGCCGACCGCTCCGCCGAAGCGGCGCAGTTGCCGGCTATGCATGGCAACGATCTGCTCGTAAGTCAGCCAGGCCGGCTCTTTCGCCGCGTTTATTTGGCGAGCGTCGCGAGTGTGTCGCGATACTCGTCCATGATGTCGTCGGCAATATCCATCGTCTTTTCGAAATCAGGATCGTAGGGCAGCACCTGAAAGCCGCCGCCTGCCAGTTCCACGACATGCCATGTCTGACCGCGCTTGAGGTCGAGCCGCTGCATCAAGCGGCAGAATCAGGCCGTCGGAATTGCCGATTTTCTTGATTTCCAGCTTCATGACGGGCCTCCGCATCCGCATTATACAATCCGTATAACGCTATTTTACGTTCCGTACACGTCAGCTTTTGGCCCGCCTCTGCCACCACAGCAGCCCAAAAATTGCGAGCGGCGTCAGGAAATCCGTAAACAGGATCGGCCCGGCATTGCCCGGCGCCAGATTGCCAGCCTGCAGGATGTCGCGGATATGGCCGACTCCGGCGCCGCCGAGGAAACCGGCGACCACGAGATTGGTCGCCAGCCGCGCCTCGAATCCGCGAAAGGCGGCGTAGAGCCCGGCGAGCCCAATGCCGAGATTGGCGACGCCGACCTCGAACTGGAACGGTGACGTCTGCCAGCCGATCGCCGCCGCCGCGCGTTCGGCGAAAAAGATATGACCGGTCGCGGCCCAGAGACTCATCAGCCCGACCGGGAATAAGAAGATGTAGCGCAGCAGCGTGTCAGCGATTGTTCCGCGCGTCAGCGGGCGCGGCGCCCGCGACAATGAAAGGCCCGCGAACACAAGCGCGCAGATCCAGGCGAGAATCGGAATCAGCGTCACCATGACGATCTTCTGTCTGCGTCAGACAGACTTGTCCAGCGACTCTAGCTCGCCGATCATGCGGTCGATCACGCCAAGCCCGCTTTGCCAGAAATTCGGATCGCGCGCGTCAAGGCCGAAGGGCTTCAGCAATTCCGAATAATGCTTGGTGCCGCCGGCGGCGAGCATGTCGAGATAGCGCTCGGCAAAACCGGCTTCCGCCTTCTCGTAGACCGCATAGAGCGAATTCACCAGGCAGTCGCCGAAGGCATAGGCGTAGACATAGAACGGCGAATGGATGAAGTGCGGGATATAGGTCCAGAACACCTCATAACCCGGCTTGAGCTCAATCGTCGGCCCCAGGCTCTCGGTCTGCACTTCCATCCAGAGCTCATTGATACGTTCGGCAGTGAGTTCGCCGTCCTTGCGCTCGAGATGCACCTTGCGCTCGAAGGAATAGAACGCGATCTGCCGCACCACCGTATTGATCATGTCCTCGACCTTGGCGGCAAGCATCGCCTTGCGCTCGGCCGGATTGGCCGTTGACCCGAGCAGCTTCTTGAAGGTCAGCATTTCGCCGAACACGCTCGCCGTCTCCGCCAGCGTCAGCGGCGTCGGCGCCATCAGGGGCCCGTTCGGCGCCGCCAGCACCTGATGCACGCCATGGCCGAGTTCATGCGCAAGCGTCATCACATCGCGCGGCTTGCCCTGATAATTGAGCAGCACGTAAGGGTGCGCCGATGGCACGGTCGGGTGCGCGAAGGCGCCCGGCGCCTTGCCCGGCCGCACCGGCGCATCGATCCAGCGATCGTCGAAGAAGCGCTTGGCGATCTCCTTCATCTTCGGCGAGAACGCGCCGTAGGCGGAGAGCACGGTGTCGCGCGCCTCATCCCATTTGAACGAGCGCATCGGAACCTGCGGCAGCGGCGCATTGCGATCCCAGTGCGGCAGCTTGTCCTTGCCGAACCAGTGCGCCTTCAGCTTGTAATAGCGGTGCGACAGCCGTGGATAGGCGGAGCGCACCGCGCTCACCAATGCATCCACCACTTCGCGTTCGACGCGGTTGGACAGATGGCGCGCATCGGCCACGTCCTGGAAGCCGCGCCAACGATCGGAGATGTCCTTGTCCTTGGCGAGCGTGTTGGTGATCAGCGTGAATAGCCGCACATTGTCCTGGAACGTCGCCGCCAGCGCCTCCGCGGCGGCGCGACGCTTGTTCTCGTTTTGGTCCTGCAGAAAGTTCAGCGTCGGCTCGATCGCGAGCTCCTGCCCGTCGACCTTGAAGCGCAGGGCCGCCATGGTCTCGTCGAACAGGCGGTTCCAGGCGGAATAGCCGCTCACCGATTTCTCGTGGAACAACTGCTCGATGCGGTCTTCGAGCTGATACGGCTTCTCCTTGCGGATGTCTTCAAGCCACGGCCGGTAATGACCAAGCGCGGGATCGGCCATCGCCGCTTCCAGCGCGGCATCGTCGATGCGGTTCAGCTCCAGCGTAAAGAACAGAAGGTGTAGCGAGATCGAGGTGATGCGTTCCTGCACGTCGCCATAGAATTTCGCGCGCACCGGATCGGTCGTGTTGCCGGAATAGACGAGGCCCGCATACGAGATCAGTCGCCCGAGCAGATCCTCGATCTTCTCATAACGGCGTACCGGCTCGGCCAAAGCCGCGCCCGCATCCGCACCCGCCGCCAGCTCGTTCAGCTTGCCCTTATAGTCCTTTTCGAAGGCGATGCATTCGGCTTCGGCCTTTTCCAGATCGCTCTTGATTCGCGGGTCATCGATGGAGGCGTAAAGGTCCGTCAGGTTCCATTCCGGCAGACTGCCGAGACCGAACGCGTCGGCGGGCTTCGATGCGGCTTTGGCGGGGGCAGTGCTGGTTGGGCTGGCCATTCGAGATCGCTGTCCAAATCGGTCAGGTGAAACAATGCGAATACGATGTGGCGATGCGATGACGGCACGGTCAAGGGGGCTGATGCCCCGCGCATCCGTTCTCACCCAGAAACTGCCGGTCCTGCCAAGGGTGCCGCCGGTGCCGCGCCGGCATTGCGGCGCCTTGGCGCACTTAACGCCCCATTAAGTGAAAGCGACCAGAGTGCCCCGAAACGGCACACCCCTGCCGCCGCATATTGGCGCCCGGTCGCTTGCAAGGCATCCACCATGGCTGAATGCGTTCTCATCGTTGATGACGATCCGGTCCAGCGCCGGCTCCTGGAAAACATGGCGCGCAAGGCCGGCTACGATGTGCTGCTCGCCACGGGCGGCGACGATGCGCTGAGTATGCTCGCCGCCGACAGCCCGCCTGTCGATTGCGTGGTGCTCGATCTTGTCATGCCGGGACTCGACGGCCTCGGTTTCCTCGCCCGCATGCGCGAGGACGGCCGCAAGATTCCGGTGATCGTGCAGACCGCGCATGGTGGGATCGACAACGTGGTCTCGGCGATGCGCGCCGGCGCCGTTGATTTCGTGGTGAAGCCGGTCGGCTTCGAGCGCCTGCAGGTCTCGATCCGGAACGCGCTCAACAACAGTGCGCTGACGAACGAGCTGGCGCGCGCCAAGCGCAGCCGCGACGGCACCCTCACCTTCAAGGATATCGTGACACGCTCAGCCCCGATGCGGACGGTGCTGCGCAATGCCGAAAAAACCATCGCCTCGCACATTCCGGTGCTGATTGAGGGCGAATCCGGCGTCGGCAAGGAATTGATCGCGCGCGCCATCCACGGGTCCGGCGAGCGCAGGAGCAAGCCTTTCGTCGCGGTGAATTGCGGCGCCATTCCCGACAATCTTGTCGAATCGATTCTCTTCGGTCACGAGAAGGGCGCATTCACCGGCGCCACCGAGCGCCACACCGGCAAGTTCGTCGAAGCGGACGGCGGCACGCTCTTCCTCGACGAAGTCGGCGAATTGCCGCTGGCCGCCCAAGTGAAATTGCTGCGCGCGGTACAGGAAAGCGAAGTCGAGCCGGTCGGCGCCCGCAAGCCGGTCAAGATCAATGTGCGGCTGATCTCGGCGACCAATCGCAATCTCACAGAGGATGTGAAAGCCGGCCGCTTCCGCGAGGATTTGTTTTATCGCCTGCACGTTTTCCCGATCGCGGTGCCGCCGCTGCGCGAGCGGCCCGAGGACATTCCCGAACTGATGCGGCATTTCCTGGCGCGGTTCTCCGCCGAAGAAGGCAAAACCGTCCGCACGGTGTCCGGCGAGGCCGTGGCCTTGCTGTCGCGGCACCGCTGGCCCGGCAATGTTCGTCAGCTCGAAAACGCGATGTTCCGTGCCGTGGTGCTGGCCGAGAATGACACCATCGGTGTCGATGAGTTTCCGCAGATTGCGGCGCAAATGTCGGACAGACCGGCTGCGGCCGATACCGACTCGTCTGAGCTCACCCTGCTGGCAGATGCGCCGGCCATGGTCGTGGAGCCGGACCACCCGGCCGGCCCCTCCTGGCATCAGGGCGGATTGCCGCTGCTCGACTCGGCGGGCCATGTGCGCCCGCTGGAGGAGATTGAAGCCGAACTGATTCGGTTCGCCATCACCCATTACCGCGGACAGATGTCGGAAGTAGCGCGCCGTCTCAGGATTGGGCGGTCAACTCTCTATCGCAAGCTTGAAAGTCTCGGCTATGCCGAATCTGACGGTAAAAAGGATGCCGAATCCGTGGCCTTCGAGTAACGGCGAGCGACGAATCGGCTCGGAACTACCGGCAAATAACGGAAATTTGGCCTGACTACGCTGGGCCCGTCGCTTTTTTGAAGTGTTTTCCAGTCATCGAACGCTATAACGCAGCATGCGTTGTCTCGGCAGACCGGCACTTAAGTCCGGGCAATCAGGAGAGAATTCGATGCGCGGCCTGAAATTCGACCGCCTTATTACGACGACCGCACTGGTATTGGCCCTGAGCGTTTCGGCTCAGGCGCAAGTCTTCACCGAAACCCCTTCGTCCGCTGCCGTCGAATCCAAAATCCCGATGCCGGAGCCGGCCAATGTACCACCGCCGTCCGCCGCCGACGTAGCCCAGCCCGCAACCGGAAGCACGCCGCCTCCGCAGAACAAGCCGGACAAGCCGGCCCCTGCCGCATCGGTGCCGGCGGCAGCGCCTGTGGATACCGCTGCGCCGGCCGCAAGTCCGGCCCCTGCTCCCGCGACCGCCCCGGCGCCTGCAACCTCACCGGCCGTCGCCGCCACGCTCGATCCGGTCGGGGAAAAGCTGCGTGACCTGCTGCCGAAGGCGGATCGCTATTTCAGCCGCCGCAACGAACGCGCCGCCGCCGAAGACTTTTACAAGGCTCGCAATTACCAGCCGCTCTGGATCGAGAACGGTGCGCTCTCCGCACGGGCAAAATCGGCTGTTGCCTATCTGAAGGGCGTCGATGCCGACGGGCTTGAACCCGAGGATTATCCCGCGCCCGACCTGAGGGCGGCGACGCCGGACGATCTGGCGCAGGCCGAACTCCGCTATACCGGCGAGATCCTGGATTTCGCCCGCCACGCCCAGAGCGGCCGCGTGCATTTCTCGCGCATCAGCGGCGATATCGGTTTCGATCTGCAGATGCTGGAGCCGTCCGAAATTCTTGCCAAGGTCGCGAATGCCACCGACGTCGCGTCGGTGCTCGCCTCCTACCAGCCGCAGCATCCGCAATACAAGGCACTGAAAAAAGCGCTCGCCGAAGCGCGCGGCATCAAGACCGAAGAGCCGGAGATCGTGCGTGTGCCGGAGGGGCCGTCGCTGAAGCCCGGCATGAATGATCCGCGCGTTACGGTTCTGCGCAAGCGGCTAAAGATCGCAGGCGACCAGAACGACACTGCCTATGACGCGAGCGTCGTCGAAGCGGTGAAAGCCTTTCAAAAAGGCGCCGGGCTGAACGCCGACGGCCTGGTCGGACCCGCCACCTTGCGTGCACTGAACGGCGCGCCTAAGCGCGAACGCACGGCCGACATCATTATCGCCAATATGGAGCGCTGGCGCTGGTTGCCCCACGATCTCGGCACCCGTTACGTGATGGTCAACATTCCCGACTTCACGCTGAAGATCGTGAGCAACAATGCGACCTACTGGAAGACCAAGATCGTTGTCGGCAAACCATCGCAGCCGACGCCGATCACCGCCGCGGCGATGAAGTTCATCACCGTCAATCCAACCTGGAACGTTCCGCCGTCGATCATCGCCAACGAATATCTGCCTGCGGTCCGGCAGGATCCCGGCGTGCTCGAGCGCATGGGCCTTCGCATGGAGCAGAACCGCGACGGCACGGTGCGCATCTATCAGCCGCCGGGCGACCGCAATGCGCTCGGCCGCATCCGCTTCAATTTCCCCAACAAGTTCCTCGTCTATCAGCACGACACGCCGGACAAGCATCTGTTCGCGCATGACCGGCGCGCTTACAGCCATGGGTGCATGCGCGTTGAAAATCCGCTGATGTATGGTGAGAAGCTGCTGTCGCTGGTGCGGCCAAGTGAAGGCTACACGCAGGAGAAGCTGCGCAGCATGTACGGCAGTTCGGAAATCAATATTGATTTTCCAAAGACCTTGCCGGTCTACCTCACCTATCAAACCGCCTTTGTCGACGACAGCGGGAAGCTGGTGATCCGCGATGACATCTATGGGCGTGACGCTGCCGTCATTGCCCAGTTCAAGGATGAGAACCGCAAGGTCGCGGACCTCGCCATCCAGCGATCACACACCGGTAGCGGAGTAAGCCGGGATTCGCTGCAATATCAGGTCCGCGAGGACACGGCCTTTGCCGACTGGTTCTCCTCCTCCCGCGGAGGGGTGCGCGGCGGTCCCCGCTATTCCGGCCGCGACCCGATCGGCGACTTTTTCGGCAGACTTTTCCGCTAGTTCTCGCGGGTTGTGGAAAGAGGCCGTTCGTTAACCACAGGGTTGACGAGCGGCCTTTTTGCATCAGGCAAGGCCATTTTTCGCCATCATCCGCGGTTACGCACGTCTCCAGGGACAGGGACGGGGTGATAATCTGCCATTAACTCATCACGATAACACTGCGTTCACTATGACCCGCAGCTGCGGACGGGCTGCGGATCCCTGCCTGAGTGGACCCGTAAACGGACTTCGACGTGCCAGCTGGTAAAGCGCGCAGAGCTGGATTCACGCGCGCGCTGCGTATGACGCGGCGCGTCGGCCTGTCGGCGGTCATCATCCTGGCCGGAAGCAAGGGCCTGCAGACCGCGGTCGCCAATGGCGACACCCGCACCGTCTCGATGCATCACACGCATCGCGGCGACGACATCACTGTCACCTTCAAGCGCAACGGCCGTTACGACTCGGACGGCCTGAAGAAGCTCAATCACTTCCTGCGCGACTGGCGGACCGACGACGAAACCCAGATGGACCCGCAATTGTTCGATGCGGTCTGGGAGGTTTCGCGCGAATTCGGCCCCGACAAGACCATCCACATTATCTCATCCTATCGTTCGCCCAACACCAACGCCATGTTGCGCCGCCGCTCCAGCGGAGTCGCGCGCAACTCACTGCACGTGCAGGGCAAGGCGATGGACTTCTTCATTCCCGGCGTGCCGCTCGACCAGATCCGCACCGCCGGTCTCAGGCTGCAGCGCGGCGGCGTCGGCTTCTATCCGACCTCGGGCTCGCCCTTTGTGCACATGGATGTCGGCAACGTCCGCCACTGGCCGCGCATGACGCGCGAGCAACTGGTGAAGGTTTTCCCGGACCAGCGCACCGTGCATATCCCGACCGATGGTCGGCCGCTCGCCGGCTATGACCTCGCGCTGGCCGATATCAGCAAGCACGGCGGCTCGCCGTCTTCGATGTCGCTTGCTGCGCGTGGAAGCGGCAGCAACACGAATATCTTCGCCAAGCTGTTCGGCTTCGGCAAGAAGCAGGAGGCCGAAGAAGACGAGGCTGACAAGACGCCTCGCGCCCGGTCGCAAGTCGCCGCGCGCACGCCGAGCGTGCGCACGAACAGCTACACCCAGACCACCACGCCGAAACCGGACACCGACGCGCCGGCGCAGGTCGCGGCCAATATCCCGCTGCCGAAGGGGCGGCCTGCGAATATCCAGGTTGCGTCAGTGCAGTCCGTCTCGGCGGAGCACCCCGTCGCTCCGATCAAGCCGTCCGCTTTCCGTGCGCTGGTCGCGATCACGCCCAACGACATCATCCGTTCGCGCGGCTATTGGCGGGGTTTGCCGGACATTCCCGCTGAGACCTCCGCCGCCCGCCGCCGCCCCGCCGATATCGCCTCGTCCGATCCGGCGTCGGTCACCACGGCCAGCATCGGCCCCTTCGCCCTGCCGGAAGGCTACAAACCGAAATCCAACGAATACACCTTGGCCTACGCCTCGGCGCAGCCCGACTTGTCGCCGGAGCGAGCGAAGCCTGTGCCGTCGGTTCCGCGCCACGCGGCGATCAGCG
Organism: Pseudorhodoplanes sp.; assembly: GCA_032027085.1. Classification (NCBI taxonomy): domain Bacteria; kingdom Pseudomonadati; phylum Pseudomonadota; class Alphaproteobacteria; order Hyphomicrobiales; genus Pseudorhodoplanes; species Pseudorhodoplanes sp. The sequence goes on from JAVSMS010000001.1 coordinate 205,300, forward strand.
CCAACACCACCGTCGCGACCAAGGCGACGGCAGCCGAACCGTCCCGGGTGCGGTCGCTGGTCGATTCGGCGACGATGCAGGCCTCCCTTCCGGCTGATCGCCTCGACACGCCGTGGCTGCGCGCCACGATGGTCACGCCGAGCGTCGAAAGCTTCATGAACACGACGCTTCTTGGCGCGCCCGATTTCATCGGCCTGCGCACCTTCATGGTGAAGCCGTCGACGGCGGTGCTGATGACCTTCTCCGCCGATCCCTATCGCGGCATGACGCACAATGCCTTCAGCGGCAGTGCGGTGAATTTCCTGGCGACCGTGAGCGTCGGCCAGCGCACTGCGGCGTTGCGGTAGCCACTCATCACTTTCGTCTGCGTATTTCTGTGACTGATGTTCAGGTCAGTAGCCAGCCGTTGTCGATGTTCAGATTGACACCGTTCACCGACTGATTTTCGAGCAGGAACAAGGTCGCACCCGCAACATCCTTCATCGTCGCCAGCCGTTTCGTTGGAGTGCGAGCGATGACGCGGTCGAGGGTTTCTTGCTTCTCGGACCAGGCCGGGCTGTCGCCGATGATGCCTGGGTGGATGGCATTGACGCGAATCGGGGCAAGCTCGAGGGCCAGGGTATGCACCATCGTCGAGACCGCTCCATTGATCGCGCTCACGGTCGTCGATCCCGGATACGGACGCTCCTTGGCCAGCCCCCCGAAGAGAACGATCGACGAGTCGTCCGCCAGCTTCGGCAGCAGGGAATGGATCACCTCCGTGTAGCCAACCAGCTTGAGCGTCACCAGATTGATTGCGCGATCAATGTCGTAATCGCGCGCGGTGTTCATGTCGCGCTGGATGGCGGAGAGCACGACATGGCGCAGAGGCCCAACATCGGCCAGCGATTTCGCGATGGAATGCGGTTTCGTGAGGTCGACCGAGATTCCCCTCACATTGGATCCCAATTTCTTCGCGACAGTCTCTGCGCGCTGCTGATCACGCCCGGCAATGACCACGCGGTCACCGCGCGCAGCCATGATTTCGGCAAGCATCAAACCGAGACCTTGCGTTCCTCCAACGATAATCGCACCGTTTGCCATTGTTCTTAGCTCTCCTCACATTCCTGATGTCACGCCTGCACGAGACGTCATCTGCCTGAAAGCTTCTGCTTCAGGTACTCCCAATCCCGATTGAACCGATACGAATGTCGTGCAGGCGGCTGCGGAGATTGCGTTTCGAGCCAGCGAACGGTCGTGTTCGTTCTATTGAAAAAGGCGTGGATCGAGCCGACGGCGGTCCACAGAACGTCGCCTTCCTTCAGAACGTAGATCTCGCCGTCGGCATGGGCTTCGACCTCGCCCTGCAAAATGCAATAGGCTTCTTCGAGAGGATGATCGTGAAAATGCGCGGCGCCACCGGGCTGATACTCCACCATAAACATGGTTCCGAGAGCGGCGGACAGCCGCTGATCCACCAGCATCTTCACGGCGATTCCGCTGTAAGCGAGCAGCGCCGTGGCCATGCTTGCGGACACGGTGGGCGCATCGATCCGCGCGCCGACCTTCAGCTTGTCCAGGGTGATGTCGTCATCCGTCATGCGGAAAAGATGTCGCGAGCGCGGATCGCGGATATCCAGCGGCCCGGTCTCGTAAGTCTTCGGCGCCCCGAGAAAGAAGATGTCCTCCGGTTCTCCAGGGCCGCGCGGGATCGGAGTCACCATGTCGATCCATTTCGCCGGAGCGTTCGGCGAGCCAAGCCAGGCATGGGGCGTTCCGACCGGAATGACGCCGCAGGCGCCGGCAATAAGCGGATAGCCGCGTCCTTCGAGGATCAGCGTCGGCTCTCCTTCGGTGATGTAGAAATATTCCTCAAAGGACTGAACATGCGTGTCGATGCGGCCACCGGCTTCCAGCAAACAAAGGCCGAGACCCGTATGCGTTGATCCGACCGAACGGTCGATGACGGAGTGGCGCTTAAAGCCGACGCTATACTCGGGATAAGCGGGCACGTAACTGATGGCGGCAGCGCGGACAACGTGATGCACGCTTGTAATCTCCTCGGTCGGTCCTTACAGATGTTGTTTATCTTTAATGAACTGTTTAGTTCTAATAAACACGATGAGTCAATCGCCCCGTCAACGTCGGACGACAAAGACTGACATGGCATCGGCGCCGGGACCTGCGTCGCGAAAGCCCGCTGGCGCCGTGAACTTGCCGCCGAACGGCGCGATGCTCGGCGAAAAACTGCGTGCTGAACGCGAAAAACAGGGGATCACTGTCCGCGAGATGGCGCGCCGGGTCGGAGTGTCCCCGAGCCTGGTCTCACAGATCGAGCGCGGTCTTGTCATGCCCTCGGTCGGGACCTTGTGGTCCATGGCGACCGGACTCGGGTTGATCATCGATGAATTGTTTAGAACGACTGAACAGTCTCGTCCTGCATCCGGCCCGATAACGCACAGCTCGCCCGAGCGTGCCAACTGTCCGATCCAGCGGGCCCATAATCGTCAGCGCATTCGCCTGGCCGGTGGCGTCGAATGGGAGCGCCTCACTCCGCAGGCCGACGACGATATCGAGTTCCTCTATGTGAAATACGACGCGAAGGCCGAATCCTGCCCGAAGGATTCGCTGTTCCGGCATGGCGGCAAGGAATACGCCTATATCCTCTCTGGACGACTCGGCGTGCAGATCGGCTTTGAGCGCTACGAGCTCGGCCCCGGCGATTCGCTCTCGTTCAATTCTCAGATTCCACATCGGTTGTGGGCGATCGGCGACGAGCCGGCCATCGCGATCTGGGCTGTGGTCCACCGCACCAACGACGATCGCAATGGAAACTGACACCACTCCGTTCACCAAGGAGATCCGCGTGAAGACTGGCTTCATTGGGCTGGGTCGCATGGGTCGCGCCATCGCGACGCGCTTTGTCAACGCGGGCCACGACCTCTCTGTCTATAATCGCACGCCCGGAAAGACCGGCGAGCTTGCCGCTGCCGGTGCAGCGGTCGCCGCCAGCATCGCGGACGCCTGCCGGGGACGCGAGGTTGTGGTCAGCATGCTGTCCGACGACGCCGCGCTCGAACAGGTCGCCTTCGCCGCCGGCGGCGTGTGCGAGTCGCTCGGCGCCGGCGGCATTCACATGGTGATGGGCACCCACGGCACCGCCGCGATCCGCTGCGCGCAGGAGCGCCATGCGCGGGCCGGCCAGCACCTCGTCAGCGCGCCCGTGCTCGGCAGACCGGACGTGGCGGCGGCGGGACAATTGGGTGTCGTGCTGGCCGGACCGCCGGATGCCACCGAGAGATGCCGGCCGCTGATCGCCGCGATTGCGCGCCGCGTGTTCGAGGCCGGCAACAAGCCCGAGCATGCCGCAGCTGTGAAGCTCGCCAACAGCCTGGTGCTCGGCTGCGCGATCGAGGCCATGGCCGAGGGATTTTCCCTGATCCGGAAATACGGTGTGAAAGCCGATGTTCTCTACGATGTCTTGACAGAAGGGCTGTTCTCGGCGCCGGCTTACAAGGGATACGGAAAGCTGATCGCGGATCGCGATTATCTGAATGTGGGATTCACGGTTCAGCTGGGACTCAAGGACGTCAAGCTGGTCCTTGGAGCGGCGGGCGCCGAGAACGTGCCGCTTCCGGCGGTCAATGTGCTGCATGACCATCTGCTCAGCGCCATCGCGCACGGCAGCGCGCACAAGGACTGGGCTGCCGTAGCCGAAGAGCAGGCGCAGTCGGCCGGTCTCGACTAGCCGTCAGATCATCCCCAAGGCCTGCTTGTACAGGTCAAGAATGGCTTCTTCTTCCTGCAGCTCCGCCTTGTCGCGCTTGCGCAGCCGAAGAAGCTGCCGCACCACTTTGACGTCAAATCCGCGCCCCTTCATCTCCGCGAAGACTTCCTTGATATCGTCGGAGATCGTCTTCTTCTCTTCTTCCAGGCGCTCGATCCGTTCAACGAATTGCCGCAACTCATTGGCGGCCACAGTGGGAGCGTTGGCGGTATCCGGCTTTTCGGCGACGGCTGTTGCGGGCATTGTGCTCACTTTCAGTTCGTTGGGTGCTTGTTCTTGTTAGGCTGCCGGCAATCCGGCCAAGCGGTTGATGTTAGTGCCACGCTGATGACGAGGGCCAATTTTGAAACCGTTTGCCTTCGACTCGGCATAGACGCCGCAAATGCCGCTGAAGATCGCCTTCTTTTCCCCTTCCAGCTTTTCCGCGCGCTCGACGAACGCCTTTACTGGTCCGGCCGTTCCTTCTTGGGCGGCAGCACCGGCGGTGGCTGGCATTGCAAGCTTCTCCTCATGACGCGCACGTGCGTAAGCGACGTTTTCCGGAAGCGCGCCGCAAGGGTCAAGGCAAGTGCCCGGGAACACCCGTCATCCACAGGCTGCCGTAAAAAGCGGAGAAAAATCCGGTTTGTTCTTGTCTGCGGCCTTTTATTGCACGCCGTCGAGCCGCGCCGCGAAGACCGCGATGGTCTTCTGATAGACCGGCGACTTGTTCCACTCTTTCAGAACCTGGAAATTGCGCGAGCCCTCGGTATAGGCCGCGCCGCGCTGCCAGCCATAACCGCGCAGGTAATTGGCGGTGGAGCCGAGCACGTCCGGCACCGAGCGGATTAGATCGCGCTTGCCGTTGCCGTCGAAATCGACGGCGAATTTGTAATAGGACGACGCCAGGAACTGCGTCTGGCCGAGTTCGCCCGCCCAGGCGCCGCGCATTTCCTGCGGCGAGAGATCGCCGCGATCGAGAATGCGCAGGGCGTCCATTAATTCATTCTGAAAGCGCTCGGTACGCCGGCAATCATGCGCAAGCGTCGCCAGCGACCGCAGCACCGGCTGCCGCCCTTGCACCGCGCCGAAATCGGTTTCCAATCCCCAGATCGCGATCACCACCGATCCCGGCACGCCGTATTGCTGCTCGATGTGTTTCAGCAACGCGCCGTGCCGCTGCATCATGCTTCTGGCCTTGCCGATACGCTGTGCGATGCGCGGTAGGCCAAATGCCTCAAAGCTGCGCTTGAAATGCCCCTGCCGTCGGTCGAGGGAGATCACCTGCGGATCCGGTGCCAGCCCGGACAGCGCCGAAATAGACCGTTGCGAAATTCCCTTGCCTGCCGCTTCCCGCTGGAAACTTGCGAGCCAGGCGTTGAAATCACCGCCGCATTGTGCGGCCAAGGCCGGCGTCGCTTGCAAAACACCTAGGCAGAACGCCAATGCCGTTATCCGAGAAGCGGTGAAGTCCACGTCACCCTCCTGAAATGAATAGCGAGCACAACCCCTGAAAAACTGTCCAAAGCGACGGTCGAAATCAGTCTGTTTCCACACATACTCTTTATGGCCAAATCAGACGAAAAGCCGGCAAAACGTCTTCACGAAGCCGTTAAATCCGCCGCTGGCTCGGCTAGACTGGCATAGCTCGGCACAAGCCGGGCCGCGCGGCGGCGTCATGTCCGGCGCGCATAAACATGACCGGAGGAAATCCCATGCGGACTTTTGCGGTCGTTTTCACCGTGCTGGCCTCTCTTGCAGCCTTCATCTCGCCATCGGCCGCGCAGACCTATCCGGATCGCGCGATCACAGTGATCGTGCCCTATCCGCCCGGCGGCAATACCGACGTGATTGCCCGCATCGTGCTGGAAGGCATGGGCCAGAATCTTGGCCAACGTTTTGTGATAGAGAATGTCGGAGGCGCCGGCGGCACGACAGGCTCGGCGCGTGCAGCTCGCGCTGCGCCCGACGGTTACACCCTGCTGGTTGGCCAGATGGGAACGCACGCCGCAAGCGTTGGCCTCTATGGCAGCAAGCTGCCTTATCATCCGCTGAACGACTTCGAGCATGTGACACAATTCACCGACACCCCGATCGGCGTGTTCGTGAAGAAGGATTTCCCCGCGCGCACGTTGCAGGAGCTGGCGGACATTCTGAAGAAGGATGCGTCGAGGCTCAGCAACGGCCACGGCGGCGTCGGCGCGACATCGCATGTGAGCTGCCTGCTGTTCACGTCGCTGGTCGGCGCGCGCTCGCCGATGGTCGCCTATCGCGGCTCGGGGCCGGCGCTGAACGATCTCATCACCGGCCAATACGATTTCCTGTGCGACCAGATCCCGCACACCATCGGCCATGTCGAAGCGGGCTCGATCCGCATTCTGGCGGTAGCGCAAACCGAGCGCGCAACTGTTCTGCCGAATGTCCCGACCACCACCGAAGCCGGTCTGCCGCAATTCCAGGCGTCGGGCTGGAACGCCATGTTCGCGCCCAAGGGCACGCCGCAGCACGTGATCGACAAGCTTGCCGCCGCCGCCAGCAAGGCGCTCGACGATCCGGCTGTGCGCAAGCGGCTGCAGGATATCGGCGCCATCGTGCCGCCGCCGGAGCGCCGCGGCCCGCAAGCCTTGCGCGATTTCGTAGCGGCGGAGATCGACAAATGGACGCCGGTGATCAAGGCGGCGGGTGTGGGGCTTAACTGAAACGGGAATTTTGCCATGGATGCGCAAGCTGCAAGCAACCGCGATGCCGCAGGAATTGCCGGCGAAGTCATTGCGGCCATCGATTCGACCAGCCAGATTCCGCCATTCACCACGCGCGATCCCGACTTCGATGTCGTGCAGGCTTATGCAGTCACCGCTGAGTTGCGGAAGCGAAGAATACAGCGCGGCGAGAGACAGGCCGGACGCAAGATCGGCTTCACCAATCGCAACATTTGGGAGGAATACAACGTTCGCGCTCCGATCTGGGGCGACATGTACGACACCACGGTTCACGACCTGGCCGCGTCCGGACATATATCAGTGGCGCAATTCGCCGAGCCGCGTATCGAGCCCGAAATCGCGTTCAAGCTGTCTGCTGATGTCGGCCCCGGCATCGACGAGCAGGGACTATGCGACGCCATCGACTGGGTCGCATGGCTTTGAAATTGTGCAATCGATCTTTCCGGGCTGGCGCTTTCAGGGACCCGACACGATTGCAGCGAACGGCTTTCATGCCGCGCTGCTGCTCGGCCCGCACCAGCCGATTGCCGGTCTGCACGCGACGAATCTGCTCGACACCTTTGCGAATTTCGACGTCACGCTATTTTGCGACGGAAAGGTCGTGGATCGCGGGAAAGGCTCGAACGTGCTCGGGAGCCCGCTCTCGGCCCTGCGTCATCTTGTCGACGTGCTGGCGGGCGATGCAGTCAACCCGCCGCTGCGCGCCGGCGAAATCATTACCACCGGCACCCTGACGCGGGCATTTCCTGTTGCCGCCGGCCAGGTATGGACGACCCGTATCGACCGCCTTGCGCTCGAGGGCCTCAAGCTCGCGATCGTCTGACATGCAAAGAAGAAGGGCCGCCCTTGCGGACGGCCCTTCCATTGTCAGGCCGCAGTCCACGCATGGACTGGCGGAGCCACGTCGGCGTTACGCGCTCAGGACCTCGATCGAGGGGGTCCAGCTCACGAAAGCCACCGCTCTGGTCCGCACTTGCGGCGATAGACAATGAGACACTGGATCACCTCCTTTCGGTTGTTGACGACGCCCCGAGCCTAAATCGGATGTCATTGATTCGGAAAGACAAAAGCCCGATCAGCCATGCCCGTATTGGCGGCAGCCGAAAGCCTGACGAAAATCAGCACCTTAATGCTGCCGGCCCTTCTCGAAAGCGGCCTTCTGTTCCGGACGTGCCTCTTTCTGGTGCTTCGCCCGCCACTCATCATAAGGCATGCCGTAGACCATCTCCCGGCTCTCATCCTTGCTCATGGGGAGCCCCCTGGCGTCGGCGGCCTCCTTCATCCAGTTGGAGAGGCAGTTGCGGCAGAAGCCGGCGAGATTCATCAGCTCGATATTCTGCACATCGGTGCGCTCGCGCAGATGCTCAATCAGGCGGCGATAGACGGCGGCTTCCAGTTCCGTGCGAGTCTTGTCGTCCATGCGAAGTCCTTCCGGCGATATTCGTCGTTTAACATAAGCATGGCCTTGGCCCGACGCCACTCGCTTGCCCGAGCGCCCGCGCGGCCTCTGCCTGCAGGAACACAAAAAAGATAAAGCCCCGCCGCATCACCGCGGCGGGACTTTGAGCAGATCAGGAGCGCGCGAGCGCCACCCGGACGCGGTCCGGTGTGAACGGCATCGCACGGAGCGTCTGTCCAGTCATTGCCATGAAGGCGTTGGCCACAGCCGGCACAGTGCCGCCAATGCCGAGTTCGCCGACGGGAAGCGGGATGTCGCCGCTGCGGATCACTTCCACATGGATCTGTGGAATCTCCGACATCCGCATGATCTGATAGTCATGCAGATTGGTCTGCTCGACCTGTCCATCCTTGATCGTGATCCGCTCCTTGAGTGCGCTTCCCAAGGCGTAGATGATCGACCCTTCGACCTGCGCGACGATATTCACCGGCTGGACCGGCAGGCCGACATCCACAGCGCACCAGATGTTATGGACGCGAATTGATGCATTGCGGCGATCAATCGAGATCTCCGCTACCGTGCCAGACATGGAGAAGCCGATCGGCGGCAATCCCAGCTTGTTGAAGGCGATGCCGAGCGCTCGGCCATCGCGCTTGCGGCTCCATTCCGCCATCCGCGCGGCCGTCTCGACCACTTTCTTCGCGCGCGGATCCTTGAGCAGGGCCAGACGATAGGCGAACGGATCCTGCTTGGATTGCCGTGCCAGTTCGTCAAGCACAACCTCGATGGCGTAGTTGGTGTAACCCGCCCCGATGCCGCGCCAGGCTGCCGTGCGCACGCCGCGCTCTTCGTAGATGTGGTCAGTTGTATGCGCGGGGATGTCGTAGAATGGAACATCGGCTCCGGCGACGACAATGTGATCGACGCCCTTCTGCGCATCCATGCGTGCCTGGCCGTAGACATACGGCACGACGGTTTCCGCCGCGATGCGGTGCCGCCAGCCGGTCACTTTGTTGTTGGCATCGAGAGCCACGTCGATACGCTGAGCCGTCATGGGCCGGAAGCGCCCCGCCACAACGTCGTCCTCGCGGCTCTGGATCATCTTGAGCGGCTTCTGCACTACTTTCGAAAGCAGCACAGCATCCGTGACGTACTCGACGAAGGCATTGCGTCCATAGGCGCCGCCCATCTGCAGCGGATTTATCTTTACCTTGTCAGGCGACACGCCAGCTGCCGTCGCGGCGAGCGTCACCGCCTTGGTCGGCCATTGCGTGCCTGTCCACACTTCGACGCCGTCCGGCGTCACCGACGCAGTGCAGGAGTGCGGCTCCATTTGCGCGTGATAGACATGGTCGTTGGTGAATTCGCTGGTATGTCTGCGCGCAGCCGATTTGAAAGCCGCGTTCGCATCGCCGGTCTTTCGGGCAGTCACTCCCTTCTTTTCCGGATCACGAACATCGGCAAGATATTCGCGCAGATCTGCCTCGGAATTGACCTTCGCGCCCGGCGCATCGCGCCACTCCACTTTCACCTTCTGACGCGCATTGAACACCGCGGGAACGCTTTCACCGATGATGCCGATGGCATGGTCGAAGGCCACCGCATCGACAATTCCCGGCTGCTTCTTGATCTCGTCCCGATTGAAGGATTTCGGGCCCGAGCCTTTGAATGGCGGGCGCACGATCGTCCCGTACAACATTCTGGGCAGCTGAACATCGATTGCGTAAAGGGGCTTGCCCGAGACCTTGTCCGGAACGTCGACACGCGGAACATCGGTGCCAATCAGCCGGAACTTGCTTGGCGGCTTGAGCTCTTCCGGCTTCACCGCCGGCAGTGTCTCCGGAACCTTGGCGAAACTTGCAATCTCGCCGTAACTCATCTTCCGGTCCGACGCGGCATGAACGACCATGCTCGGCTCGGTCGTCAATTCGCTCGCAGGCACGTCCCATTTTTCCGCTGCCGCGTCGATGAGGACGCGCCGAGCCTGAGCTCCGGCGGTCCGGATGACCGGCCAATAACCGCGCAACGTGACACTGCCGACGACGAACTGTGACTTGAAGATGGGATGGGCATATTCCGGCGCAATCGGCGATTGCTGGATCCTGACCATGGACCAGTCCGCATCCAGCTCCTCGGCGATAATCAACGGAATGGATGTGATCACTGCCTGCCCCATCTCGGGTGCTGGCGCCATAATGGTGATCGTGCCGTCGGTCGCGATATTCACGTACGCATTCAGTTTGCCGGGGGTCGACGCATACGCCTGTGCACCTTCGAGCAGAGGTGCGCTCAGGACGAACGCGAATGACAATCCGGCACCACCTCTCAGAACATCGCGGCGGCTGGGTCCCTGCATATCGACGCGCTTTTCTGCAGCTGTCATGATCAGGCCTCCTTTGCTGCGCGTTCGATGGCGCGCACAATGCGCGAATAGGTACCGCAGCGGCAGAGATTGCCGTCCATATGCTCGATGATCTGCTCGCGCGTCGGCGTCTTGGTTTTCGCCAGCAGCTCTGCCGCCTGCATGATTTGGCCGGACTGGCAATAGCCGCATTGCGGCACCTGTTCGGCGATCCAGGCCTTCTGCAAAGGATGATCGCCCTTCTCCGACAGGCCCTCGATTGTCGTCACCTTGCGGCCGGCGACCTGCGACAGCTTGATCTGACAAGAGCGGACCGCCTTGCCGTCGACATGCACGGTGCAGGCGCCGCAGGCGGCGACTCCGCATCCGTATTTTGATCCTGTGAGCTTGAGATGCTCTCGCACCACCCAAAGCAATGGCGTGTCCGGCTCGGCTGTCACGCGCACCGCCTTGCCATTGACCGTTAACATGACCTCCGTCATGTGCGTCTCCCTGACAATCGGTTGATTTATTTTGTCTATTGGCGGGCCCCACCCGCATCTGGAATTATAGCTAATAAGAAAGTTCCCGCATCACCGTAGCGTCCAGCCCACTCACAAAGGTATGACTTGCGATGGGCTTGCCGCTCAGGACAGACGACGTGACACATCCCTCTTCGCGTGAATTTTTGGACGGTCTTTTCCGCACAGCGATTGCTGCGGCGCACCCCAAGCAGTGTCTCACGTCGCATTTGCCGAAGCCGCCGGGTGGCCGCTTGATCATTTTGGCGGCGGGGAAGGCCGCCGGCTCCATGGCTGAGGTGGCCGAGCAATTTTATCTGCAGACATGCATGCTGCCGTCAGAAAGGATTTGCGGCATTGCAGTCGCGCGTCACGGCTACGGCCGGCCAACCAAAGTGGTCCGCCTCGTCGAAGCCGGACACCCGGTGCCGGACCAGGCCGGCATTGCCGCGACTACCGACACGCTCGCGCTGGCAAAGACTGCGACGGCCGACGATATTGTCCTGGTGCTGATCTCCGGCGGCGCGTCGGCAAACTGGATCGCGCCCATCCCGCCGCTCTCGCTGAACGAAAAACAGGCGGTAACGCGCGCCTTGCTCCGCTCCGGTGCGGCAATCGGCGAGATCAATACCGTGCGAAAGCATCTCTCGCAGATCAAGGGCGGACGGCTGGCGCGCCTCGCGCATCCGGCGCGCGTTGTCACGCTCGGCATTTCCGACGTGCCGGGCGATGATCCGGCGGTGATCGGTTCAGGCCCGACGGTTCCCGATCCGTCGACGCTCGCCGACGCGCGCGCCATCATCGAGCGCTATCGTCTCGATATTCCAGAGAGCGTGCATCGCATACTGGCCGACCCGGCGAGCGAATCTCCAAAGCCCGGCGACGATGTTTTCAGGAACACGGAATTCCATCTGGTCGCGCGGCCGGCAGATTCCTTTCACGCAGCCGAGAAGGCGATCAAGGCGGCCGGATATGAGTACATCTTTCTTGGAGATCAGGTCGAAGGCGAGGCGCGCGAGGTCGCGGCTGCGCAGGCAATGCTGGCACGCGAGATCGCGGCACAGAAGCGCCGCGCCGTCATCGTGTCGGGCGGCGAATTGACCGTCACGATAAAAGGTCAAGGGCGCGGCGGCCCTAATCAGGAATATGCGCTGGCACTGGCCATTGCTATCGATGGCATGCCCGACATCGCGGCGCTGGCCGGCGACACCGACGGCACCGATGGCGGCGGCGGTTCGGCCAGCGATCCGGCCGGCGCCTTTGTCACTGGCGGCACTGTCACCCGCGCCCGGGCCCTCGGCCTCGATCCCGCCGCCTTTGTCGCCGACAACAATTCCACGGCGTTTTTCACCGCCTTGGGCGACCTCGTGGCGCCCGGCCCAACTTTCACGAACGTCAATGATTTCCGCGCCATTGTCGTTGACACTCCATAAAAAATCACGGCAGAACAGCGACTTAGTCGGGCCGCGCGTGACGGAACAGGATCCCTGACGATCGTGAACTGGCTTCACTCTCTCTTCGCTGGCCGTTTTTTTAAGGCCCGGACCGCGCTCGCTGGCGCCGGTTTGGCCGTGCTGTGTATCGCCTGGGCCGAGCCCGCAGCGGCAGATTTCCGGCTCTGCAACAACACCTCCGGCCGGGTCGGCGTAGCCATCGGCTACAAGGACAACGAGGGTTGGGTCACCGAAGGCTGGTGGAATCTGCCGTCGCGGTCCTGCGAGACGCTGATGCGCGGCAATCTCGTCGCACGATATTATTATATCTATGCCATCGACTATGACCGCGGCGGGGAATGGTCGGGGCAGGCCTACATGTGCACGCGCGACAAGGAATTCACCATCCGCGGCACGGAAGATTGCCTGGCGCGCGGCTTCGACCGCACCGGCTTCTTTGAAGTCGACACGCTGGAGCAGAAGGCCTGGACCGTTCAACTCACCGAAACGAGCGAACAGACGCCCGCCTCGCCGCTGCAGCCGAATTCGCCGATGGTGACCATGCCGCCATCCGGCACCCGCACGCCGCCACCTTCCAATCCCTCGACAGGAAATTCTCGCCGATGAGGCGCCTCCGCCGCACCAAGATCGTCGCGACTCTCGGTCCCTCCTCGTCAGACCGCGCGATGATTGAGCGGCTGTTCGAAGCCGGTGCCGATGTGTTCCGCATCAATATGAGTCACACGCCGCATGACCGCATGCGCGACCTTGTCGGCATGATCCGCGACATCGAAAAGCAGTATGAGCGGCCGATCGGCATTCTGGTCGATCTACAGGGACCGAAATTGCGGCTCGGCACTTTTGCCGGCGGCTCGGCGATGCTGAAGAAGGGCGACAGCTTCATTCTCGATTCCAATCCGGCCGAAGGCGATGCCGGTCGCGTCTATCTTCCGCACCCGGAAATTCTGCAGGCCGCGGGCCCGAAACAGACCTTGCTGCTCGACGACGGCAAGGTGCGCCTCACGACGCTCGAAACCAGTCCGCAAAAGCTCGTCACCCGCGTCGAAGTCGGGGGCAAATTGTCCGACCGCAAGGGCGTCAGCCTGCCCGAAACCATTTTGCCGTTGACGGCGCTGGTCGAGAAAGATCGCTCCGATCTCGAAGCCGCGCTCAATGCCGGCATCGACTGGCTGGCCTTGTCGTTCATTCAGCGCCCGGAGGACATCGCCGAGGCGAAAAAGATCACGCGCGGCCGCGCCGCCATCATGGCCAAGATCGAGAAGCCGCAAGCGGTGACCCGTCTTGATGACATCATGGATGCGACCGACGCATTGATGGTGGCGCGCGGCGACCTCGGCGTGGAATTGCCGCTCGAGAAAGTCCCCGGCATCCAGAAGCAGATCACCCGCGCCGCCCGCCGCGCCGGCAAGCCCGTCGTCGTCGCGACGCAGATGCTGGAATCGATGATCGCGAGCCCGGTGCCGACGCGCGCGGAAGTTTCCGACGTGGCCACCGCGATTTTCGAAGGCGCCGACGCGGTCATGCTGTCGGCGGAATCTGCGGCCGGGCAATATCCGGCGGAAGCCGTCGCCACCATGGACCGCATCGCGCAGGAAGTGGAACGCGACCCGATCTATCGCACCATCATCAGCGGCCAGCGCGCCGAGCCCGAACCGACCGGCTCCGACGCCATTGCCGCAGCGGCGCGCGAGATCGCCGAGACGCTCGATCTGTCGGCGGTGATCTGCTGGACGAGCTCCGGCTCGACGGCGTTGCGCATGGCGCGCGAGCGGCCGGAGCCGCCTATCGTCGCGATCTCGCCCAACCTCTCAACCGGACGCAAATTGTCGCTGGCCTGGGGCGTGCATTGCGTCGTCGCCGAGGACGCGCACGATCTCGACGACATGGTCGAGCGCGCCTGCCGCATCGCCTTCAAGGACGGCTTCGCCAAGGCCGGCCGCCGCGTCATCATCGTCGCCGGCGTTCCGCTCGGCACGCCGGGCGCGACCAACATGCTGCGCATCGCCTTTGTGGGTGGCGATCAGGACGCGAGCGGCGATTGATGATCAGATATCCCGGCCCTCGACCTTTTCGGTCAGCGACTTGATCAGGTCGGGAATTTTCGGCAGGTGCGGATGCACCTGCAGCGCGCGGCGATAGATTTCCAGTGCACGCCTGTCGTCGCCGAGATCCTGCATGATCAGCCCCAGCCCCGCGAGCGCGCCGAAATGGCGCGGTTCGCGCGCCAGAATCTGGCGGATGTCCGCCAGCGAATGGTTGTAGTCCTTGCGCATGTAATGGATCGTGGCGCGCCGGTTCCAGGCTTCCACGTAATCCGGTTTGATGGCGATGATCGCGTCCAGCAGCTTGAGCGCGAGATCGAGATCGTGTGCCTCGATCGCCGTCTTCACGCGCGTCATCAGCAGATTGGCGGTGTCGCTCGGCGAGATGATCCACACCGCCCAAATGCGGTCCTCGATCGCCTTGGCGGCTGTCGCATCAGGCGCGGCTTTCAGCGCGCCGAACAGGAAATCAAGATCGTTCAGGCGGTCGGCGCGCGAGACGCGTGGCAGCTTGTCCGGCGCTTCGACAAAGCCGCCCTTCTGGGCGGAGGCCGGCGCGGACACGCCCAAACAGGCGGCGCAAACCGCCGCCGCAGCCATGATGCGGAATCGTTGCGACATGCCGGTCAGTGTAGACTTCGGCACCACAGCCGCAAGACAGGGACAGGTAAAAGGCTCGCGAGAGCCAGGGCTCAGCCCTGGCGCGCCTTGAAGCGCTTCTGGGTCTTGTTGATCACATAGACCCGGCCCTTCCGCCGCACGAGACGGTTGTCACGGTGGCGACCACGCAGCGATTTCAATGAGTTACGGACCTTCATGGCTGACCTCTGAGGCCGCCCTGCGGCCGTCTTCCAAAATTTGCGCGGAAACTAGGGGCCACGGCGCCCGAAGTCAACGCACACGGCCCATTCCGGCCGTCATTGGTGACAATGGCCTCCATCCCGCTCGGGCACGGGAGTGGAGGCCCTGTTCAGAACGCTGTCCGGTCCGGATCAGCCCAAAATCAACCCTTGATCAGCCTTTGGGGCAGAACGGCTCGGCGCAGACCAGGAGCGAGGGATACCATTTGCCGTCCAGTCCGCACCATTGCATACGGCAGACGCCTCCGGCGCAGGCGGCGGTGGTGTATTTCGGCGCGACGCAGGTGGCGGCGGCAACCGGCGCAGCCTTGGCCTTCTTCTTGGCGGCGTGTGACAAGGTCGTGGTTCCGGCCAGCGCGAAAGATGCAACGGCGGCGACCAGCACGCATTTCGACAGCAGCTTGATCATTGTGTAGCTCCCCCATTCGTAGAAAACCCCGGTGAATAAAGGATTGCACAAAGAAAATTCCCCCACAAGCAGCCCTGTGCCATGTGAATTGGGCGGCAGATGCCGGGCGCGCGGGTCCGAATTCCGTGACCTCGCCCTGTCGGCGCGTGGCGGAGCGTTATTTCAGGAACGTCCTGAAGTGACGCAATGCGAAGAAGAAAAGAACCGATCCGATGCCCGCCAGCGCCAGGAGCTGCGGCCAGACCACGGACAGCCCGGCCCCGCGGAACAGGACCGACTGTGCCAGGATGATGAAATGCGTGTTGGGCGCGGCGAGCATGAGGGTCTGGATGACCTCCGGCATGCTTTCACGCGGCGTCATCGCGCCTGAAAGCACCTGGAGCGGAACGAGAACCAATATGATGAGCATGCCGAACTGCGGCATGGAACCGGCCATCGTCGCGAGGAAGATGCCCATCGAGGTGGTGGCGAAAAGATGCAGCACCGTCCCGACCATGAAGAGCAGTAGCGAACCCTGAAGGGGCACTGCCAGCAGCCCCTGCACCACGCCAATGAGGGCGACGGCGGACGCCAGCAGAACGACGAGCCCCATCGACCACACCTTGCTGACCATGATTTCAAACGGCGTTACCGGCATGACGAGCAGGTGCTCGACGGTGCCGTGCTCCCGCTCGCGGATGAGAGCCGCGCCGGTCAGAACGATGGACAGCATCGTGATCTGATCGATAACCTCCATGATCGCGCCGAACCAGCTCTTGTTCAGTTCCGGATTGAAACGGGAGCGCAGGACGAGTTCGATGGGCGTTTCGCTCACGCCGCGCTGGCGTTTTAGAAACTCGCTGATCTCGCTCGACACGATGGATTGTATGTGACCGCCGCCGATGAAAGCCTGCGACATGCGGGTCGCATCGATGTTGAGCTGGATCGTCGGCGACCGGCCCGCCAGCAGATCGCGCTGGAAATTCGGCGGAATATCGATGGCAAAGGTGTCGAGGCCGGAATCCATGCGGCTGTCCATTTCCACCGGCGCGATCAATTGAGGCACCAGGAAATACGGCGGATAGAAGGCCGTGACGATGCGGGAGGAAACCGGCGAACCGTCCTCGTCGACGATCGCGATCACGGCGCGATTGAGCGTCTCCGGCATTGCCGTGGCCGCCGTGTAGATCGCCAGCGTGAAGGCGTAGACGATCAGCGCGAGCAGCACCGGATCGCGCCGAAGCCCGCGCAGTTCCTTGATCCCGAGATGACCGATATTGGCGATGCGCATGCTCAACGTGCCTGCTTTCGAAGGAGGGCCACGCCGAGGCCAAGGAGCACTGGAAAAGCGATGAAAAGCGGCAGGAACGAACCCGCAAGATCGCCGAAATCAAGTCCCTTGGAGAAAGTGCCGCGGGAAATCGTCATGAAATAGGTGGTCGGATAGATTCGCCCTATCAGGGCGCCCATCCCCTCCAGCGAGGACACCGGCTCCATCATTCCGGAATATTGCACGGCGGGAATGAGGGTGATCAGCGTCGTTCCGAATATCGCGGCGATTTGGCTTTTTATGAACGTCGATATCACCAGCCCCATGCCGGTTGCGAAAATGACGTAGAGCAGTGCCGCTGCGGCAAAGGCTGGAAAGCTGCCGGTAAAGGGCACACGGAAGACGAAGATGGCAAAAGCCGACAGCAGCAGGAAATTCAGCATGCCCAGCACGACATAGGGAATTTGCTTGCCGACAAGGAATTCCAGGCGGGTGACGGGCGTCACATAGAAGTTGATGATCGAGCCGAGCTCCTTCTCGCGCACGACGCTGAGAACAGCGAGCATCGCCGGAATCATGAGTAGCAGCAGCGGGATGACTGCCGGCACCATCGCCACGAGGCTCTCGATGCCGGGATTGTACCGATAGCGGATCTCGATCCGGAAATCGCCGATTGTCGCCGCCTTGCCGTAAAGCTCGCGTGCCTTCTGGGTCAGCCAGTTCGCGTGCATTCCCTGCACGTAGCCGCGCGCGGTCTCAGCGCGCATCGGCATCGCGCCGTCGATCCAGGCGCCAATCTCGACATTGTGGCCGCGCGCCACATCGCGCCCGAAACCGGGCGGAATCTCGATGGCGAGGCTCAGTTCGCCGTTTCGCATGCGGCGGTCGAGTTCGGCATAGTCGAGAATGGGCGCCTTCTCGGTGAAATAGCGCGACCCGGAGAGTTGCAGCGCATAGTCGCGGCTGACCGTCGTATCGTCGCGGTCGAGCACCGCGAAGGAGAGGTTCTCGACATCCATATTGATACCGTAGCCCAGGACGAGCATCAGGATGAGGCTGCCGATGGTGGCGAGCGTGCCGCGGATCGGATCGCGGTAAAGTTCGAGCGCCTCGCGCCGCGTATAGGCCAGCATCCGGCGCGGATCGAAGCGACGGGGTGAAAAATGCGTCGGGCCAACGTTCCGCTCATCGTCAACAACAGCCGGAACGGCCGGCTCGGTGACCGGAGCGGCCGGTTTCTCGCCGACAATTGCGTCTTCCAGATAGGCCACGAACGAGTCATCAAGCGTTGCGGCGGAGCGCCTTTCAATGATTGCGGCCGGCGTGTCGCTGACCAGCACCTTGCCGGCATGCATGAGCGAGATGCGGTCGCAGAGCTCAGCCTCATTCATGAAGTGCGTCGAGACGAAGATCGTCACATTGTCCCTGCGGGACAGATCGGACAGGATCTGCCAGAAGCCGTCGCGCGCGACCGGATCAACGCCCGAAGTCGGCTCGTCAAGGATCAGGATGTCCGGCCCGTGGATCATCGCGACCGCAAGTGACAGCCGCTGGCGAATGCCGAGCGGAAGCGCGTCCGGCAGTACGTCCAGGACTGCGGTTAGCTCGAAACGCTGCGCCATTTCGGCCACCCGAGCGGGGATGGCGGCTTTCGGCATGCCGAACAGACGCGCATGCAGATCGAGATTCTGTCGCACCGTCAGCTCGGAATAGAGCGAAAAGGCCTGCGACATGTAACCGACGCGTCGGCGGACTTCGATGTCGTTGGGATCGACCTCGCGCCCGAACAGCCGTGCCCTGCCTTCGCTCGCCGCCAGAAGGCCGGTCAGCATCTTCATCGTCGTGGTCTTGCCGCAGCCATTCGAGCCGAGGAATCCGAAAATCTCGCCGCGGCCGATGCGGAAACTGACATCATCAACCGCGATGAAATCACCGAACTGCATGGTCAGGTGCTCGGCCTCGATGGCGATTTCCTCGTTCGGCCCGTCGGGTCGCGGCGGAATGACAACCGCGCGATGTCCGCGGCGTTTCTCCTCCGGCAGCAACGCGATGAAGGCGGCGTCGAGCGTCGCCGCACTGGTTCGCGCCAGCAGGTCTTCCGGTGTGCCGGTGGCCAGCACATGCCCGGCATCCATTGCCACCAGCCAGTCAAAGCGCGCCGCCTCCTCCATATAGGCGGTTGCGACAATGACGCTCATGCCGGGATGATCGGCCCGGATATCCTCGATCAGTTCCCAGAATTGCCGGCGCGACAGCGGATCGACGCCGGTCGTCGGCTCATCAAGGATCAGGAGGTCGGGATCGTGGATCAGCGCGCAGCACAGGCCGAGCTTCTGCTTCATGCCGCCCGAAAGCTTGCCCGCTGGCCGCTGCGCGAACGGCGCGAGGGCCGTGCGTTGCAGGAGTGCGCGGATGCGGCGTTCGCGCTCCCGCCTGTCGTGACCGAACAGGCGGCCGAAGAAATCGACATTCTCGAACACCGACAACGTCGGATAGAGATTCTTGCCTAGGCCCTGAGGCATGTAGGCGATGCGCGGGCAGGTCTGCTGCCGGTGCGCTGCATTGGCCATGTCGCCGCCGAGCACCTCGACCCGCCCGTCCTGGACGGCGCGGGCGCCGGCGATCAGCGACAGCAGCGTCGACTTGCCGACGCCATCGGGCCCGATAAGCCCGACAATGCAGCCAGCCGGCAAATCCAGCGTGACATCCTCGAGCGCACGCGTTTTCCCGTATGACAATCCCGTTGCCTGCAAGCGCGCGACAGGGCGGTCAAACGGCGGAGACAAGACCCCGGCACTGCGCCACTTGCTCATTGCACCAGTGTTCCGCTCAGATTGGCCGGCCAATCTGCTTTCGGATCAAGCCGGACATAGGCACGGCCGGGAAGGCCCGTTTTGACGTGCTGGATGTATTTGCGCAGCAATTCCGGTGGAATCTGAGCCTTGATCCGGAACATGAGTTTTTGTCGCTCGTCTTCGGTCTCGACCGTCTTGGGCGTGAACTGGGCGACGTCGGCGACAAAGCTTACTCGGGCGGGAATGACATATTGCGGCACCGCATCGAGGACAATGCGCGCCTCACTGCCGATCGCGACGCGGCCAGCCTGCGCGGTCGGAAGAAAAAACGTCATATAGACGTCTCCGAGATCCACGAGATTGAGCACGCGCCCGCCGGCCGACAGAACCTCTCCCGGCTGTGCGACGCGATACTGCACGCGCCCATCGCGGGGTGACTTCAGCGCCGAGTCGTTGATGTCGGCGGTGACGCTCTCGATCGCCGCGCGCGCCGCCTCAACGGCTGCCTCGGCATCGACCACTAGCGCCTTGGCTGCGTTGATCGCGGCTTCCGTAGCCGCACGCTGAGCCTTCGCCGCGCCGACCGCCGCTCTCGCGCCTTCGGCTGACGCACGGTCGTCATCGAGAATCTGCTGGGATATGGCCGCGGTCTTTATCAGTTGCTCCGAGCGCTCCAGCTTTCTCTGCGCCGAATCAAGCTGCGCCTCGCGCTGCGCCACCACTGCGACGGACGCCGACTGTTCCGCCTCCCTTTGCACCACAAGACTTTTCGCGGTGTCGACGTTGATGATTGCCCGCCGCAATTGAGCTTCCGCCTGTCGGCGTTGCGCTTCCAGTTGCTCGGTATCCATGCGCCCCAGCAGCTGTCCTGCGCGGACGAAGTCGCCTTCATTGACAAGAATGTCCTTGATCCGTCCCGGAATCCTGGTCGAAACGTCGATCTCGACGGCTTCGATCCGGCCGTTGCCGCTGGCGATCCCCTCCGGCAGACCGCTATCTGCGGACCTCTCCCAGGCGTAATAGCCGCCGCCGGCCAGTATGAGAGCAAGCACAATCCAAAGCCATGGTTTGCCGGATATGACCATGAATGAAAACCTCTGCGCGGTCCCTGGGTGAAAGTTACGGCCGTGATCTCACTAGCAACAGCGCATTTCTCTGGCCATGAATCTTCGCAAAGATTTGATGACGCAATCTGTCGGGCGTCCTTGCAAACAAATTGACGCGATTTCGTTTCGAGAAGGCACGATGTCTGCCACCAACGATCGAAATTTGATCTAATCAAAATTCGATCCAAGCATGCCGCATGTCTTCCATGTTGCACTTTGCAGCCTCGATGACATGCAGGCCTTGAGGCAAGTCAACCGCCCGTTGACGCTTGCCGCGCCAGAGGCTTTCACGAGTAAAGGAACGACGCAACAGCCCGGAACTACGCCGCTCCGCAGCGATTGACACAATCCAGCATCCCGGGAGATAGCAATGCGGAAAATGAAGGCTGCTATTCTTGCCGAGAAGGGACGCATCGTCCTCGACGAGAAGCCCGTTCCGGATGTCGGCCCGCTCGATGCGCTCATCCGCGTGACCACGACGACGATCTGCGGCACCGACATCCATATCCTCAAGGGCGAATACCCTGTGGCCCGCGGGCTCACCATCGGCCATGAGCCGGTCGGCGTGATCGAGAAACTGGGCTCGGCTGTCACCGGCTATACAGAGGGCCAACGCGTCATTGCCGGCGCGATCACGCCCAGCGGGCACAGTTATGCCTCTCAGTGCGGCTGCGGCTCGCAGGATGGACCGGGCAAGCGCCACGGCTTCAAGCTCATGGGCGGCTGGAAATTTGGCAACACTGTCGATGGCTGCCAAGCCGAATATGTCCTCGTCAACGACACCATGGCGAATCTCGGCCCGGTGCCGGATCACCTCACCGACGAGGAAGTCCTGATGTGCCCCGACATCATGTCGACCGGCTTTTCCGGGGCGGAAAGCGGCAACGTCAAGATCGGCGATCTGGTCGCGGTCTTTGCGCTCGGCCCCATCGGACTTTGCGCGGTCGCCGGTGCAAAGCTGATGGGAGCGGCAACAATCATCGGCGTGGACACGGTGCCCGAACGCATCGCGGCGGCCCGCGCGCTCGGGGCCGATCATGTTGTCGACTTCAAGGCCGATAATCCGGTCGAGCAGATCATGGCGTCGACAGAGGGTCGCGGCGTCGATGTCGCCATCGAGGCTCTTGGAACACAGGGCACCTTCGAATCGGCGCTGCGCGTCTTGCGGCCGGGCGGAACGCTTTCAAGTCTTGGAGTCTATTCCTCGGATTTGCGTATTCCGAACGATGCGTTTGCCGGGCTCGGCGACTTCAAGATCGCGACCACGCTCTGTCCCGGCGGCAAGGAACGCATGCGGCGCCTGATGGGCGTGATCGGCTCCGGCCGCGTCGACCTCAAGCCGCTGGTCACGCACCGCTTCCGCCTCGACCAGATCGAGGAGGCCTATGAGCTGTTCGCCAACCAGCGCGATGGCGTGCTCAAGGTCGCCATCACGCCCTGAGCTGGGCACTGGGTTTCGTCGCGAAGATGACGCTCGGAATATCTTGCGGCGGGCGCGAAACCCGCTGACGCTCCTGTTCCCGGAACGTTCGGACAACGTTGGCGTCTGCAACGTTGGCATCATCGCGACTACGTGTCAGGAACTCTGGGGGCCGCCTCTCCCGGCGGTTCGTAATTCGCTCAAAACCCGGTCGAAGATGGTGGGCGCGACAGGGATCGAACCTGTGACCCCTACCATGTCAAGGACGGGCCGCGAGGCTCATCTTGGCTATTTTCAAAGACTTACCGCAACTGCGAACGACCGCTGACAAGCGGGATTCTTCAGCAAATTCAACACCGCTTGGGATTTGCGTGGGATGCGGCTTGCTGCCCGCGGATGCACCTCCCGCACACAAGAAGGGCGAGCCGGGCGGCACATTGCTCGCAAGTCTTAACCACGAAACGCAGGCGCGGCTGCGCGAAATGGGCGCCGGCCATCGCACCGAGTTCGGCACCAGCCGGCGCATCCAGGCGACCTTCGATCAGTATATCGGCTTAATCGACGAACTGATCAGTCGCGGCGCCGACCACAACACCATCGGAGAATTGTTGGCCGCGGTCGGCATCGATCGCGGCAACGGCTCACCCCTGCCGCTCGGCACCATCTCCGGGGCGCTGAGCCGCGCGCGGGAACGCGCCCGCGCGAGCACCAACCAGCCGGCCTCCACGCTGCAGCCTCCTGCCGCGCAATGCATGCCACTGCAGGACACTGCAGGATCGCGCACGACAGCGCCGGTCCGGGACGCACAGTCAAGCACACCGCCGGACCCGCGGGGCCGTGGCCTGTCGAGGCCGCTCCCCCGTCGCCGCAAACCAGCGATCCCTGCCGCACGCGATGCGGCCGACCTCCTCAATCGTCTCAGATCCACATCGCAGGAGAAGATCAATGAGTGATGCAAACAAGCTCACACTGACCGGCACTGGGATGCCGCAGGTCATCGAGTTTTCCGCCGATGCTACCGGCGTCGGAAAAACCACGGCAGCATGGCGCTTCCGCCACCACTGCGATCAGCATGGCGTCAAGACCGCAATGGTGACGATCGAGTCGCGAGGCGTCACCCGCTCGCAGGCACAGCGTCAGCGCCAGCAGGACGTCATCATCGAAACCGAGGATTTCAAGCGCGCACGCGAGTTGCCGGGCGGCCTCGTCGGTGTGCTTCAGCCGCTTTACCTAAAGATCGAAAAGGCCGCCGAGACCCACAGCATCGTGATTGTCGATTGGGCCGGTGGACAGGCGCAGGCGCGCCTCGAGGCATTGGCTGCGACGCAATTCGACGAGCGTCTCGCCGAACTGGACCTCGTCGGCCTCGCAGTGATTGTCAGCACCTGCGCGATTGAGAAGATGGACCAGGCATCCAATAACCTCCTCCGCACGCGGGAAGTGGCGCCAGGCCTGCAGCGCGCGTTGCTGCTCAACGCACGCGGCGGCGCTTTCGAGTTCATCCCAGGCTCCGCTGCGGCCATTGCTTACAAGTCGCTGCTGAAATCGGCGCAGGGAGCCAGCATCATCCGCTTCCCCCCGATAGAGGGCGAGAGCTGGCAGGAATGCCAGCAGGCGGGCCTGTCGATGCCGCAGGTGATCAAATCAAAGCCGGCCGAGGTTGCGGCAAAAACCGGAATGAACCGCTTTACGGCAGCCGCCTGCCGTAACGAGATCGCGGCCTGGTACCTGCGGACGAAGGCTTCGATCAATCAGGTGCTGCCCTTTCGCGCTGCGGACGCGGTCTGATGCGCAGCTGGTGTGGCTCCTCGTGCAGCGCCGTCGGATTCAGCGCATCGCCGCGCGGCACTTGCTCACGCATTATCGTGTCCATCGCGCGCTCAACCGGCGCTGGTTCTGGCTGCTGGATGACCGCACCCTCGCGCGCATCGTCGTCCGGGGCGAGATCGAATGGCTGTTGCGAGAGTGCCTCTATCGCCTGCGTCGCCTGGCTGGCTTGGGTTGATAAGCAATGGTTAACCTAGCTCCAAATTGCATGCGCCACTTATTTGACTCGCTCAACGCTGATCAGATATGGTGCGCCATATATTTGGTTCAGAGAGAGGACATCATGACATGCAAAGACATCTCACCAGAGCACCCGGACAGCGAATGCCGTCTGCTGAGCTGCGCGGAGACAGCCGCTTATCTGCACGTGTGCCAGGAGACAGTGCGCCGTCTCAAACGCGCCAACAAGCTGCGCGCGGTGCCGGGCTTGCGAAAACTTCTGTTCACGAGCGAGGCCATCAACGACTTCCTGCGGGGCGAGCCGTGAGTGAAAACACACACAACGTCCCGCGCCCGCGCCGACGCAACCACCACTGGATCGAATGGAACTTGAAGCGTGGGACAGAGCACGTTTGCTGGCTCGACGAAGACACGGGGCAGGTCGTTCGCCATATCGTCCAGAATGTTTGTGTCGAGACGGTTCTCAAGAGGGCCAAAAAGCTGCGCGCCATGCGGAGGAAGCCGTGAGCCGTTACGAGCGTGTCGACCCGCCGCATGTGCAGCGATTCAAGCACCACTGGGTCGTTCGAGACGTGAAGCGCGGAACACTGCACGTGTGCTGGTACGATGCAGCTACTCGTCAGGTTGGCAGGCGCAGCCTGGGCACTGTGGATATTGAAGTCGCGTTCACGAAAGTGCGCAGCTACGAGGACAGAGGAATAATAGGCGATCCGGGCGAACTCCTTGATCAAGCACTTATTGAAACAGTCGAGCAGTTGCTCGACTGGCACTTGCCGTACACGTTGAAACTGGCATCGGCGGAGGCTGAAGGAATTCATATACGTCGTCTGAAACAACATATTGGCCAGCGCCGCATCGCCTCGCTCGTACAAAGCGACTTCGAAAAATTCCGTGATGATCTTACTGGTGAAGGCCTCAGCATCGGTACGGTGTCGCGTACACTCACAACTTTGCGCTCGGCGTTGAAACGAGCGGCGAAAGATCGCCTGATCAAGCCAGACAAGGTCCTCTTCGTACCTGAATTCGCCAAGAAGAATTACTGGCGCAGCGTGCAGCCAAAAGGCCGCATCATGAAGCTCGCAGAGCTTGCAAGGTTGATTGACCAGATCGCCGATCTGCATCTGCTCATCTTCGTCATCTTCATGCTTAACACCGCCGCGCGGCCGGGTGCGATCCTGGATATGACTGGCGCGCAAATCGATCTGTCGCGCGGCGTGCTTATGCTTAATCCGGTGGGTCGAATTCAGACGAGCAAATTCCGACCCGCCCTGCCGATCACCGACACCTTGTTGCCATGGTGCGAGAACGTTCCGCCCGGACATCTGATTACGTGGCGCGGCAAGCCGGTCACAAAGATCAAGAGCGGCTTTGCGAACGCGGCCAAGCGCGCCGGTCTTCCTGGGCATGAGGCCGCCTACAGCATCCGGCACATGCTCGGTCGCCATATGCGTGCGAGCGGAGTCTCAATCGAGGAAATCGGTGTCTGGCTTGGTCATATACAGCCGCCAACATCGCCGGAAACGACGCTGATCTATTCGCCTGACTCGCCGGACTACTTGGGCGAGGCCAAGGCCGCCGTCGAAGACTTCGTGGGTGAGATCAATGCTCTCACCAAACACGATCTCCTATTGCCGCCGGGGCGCTGGTCATGACCAAGCCAACCCGCACAAAGGAGACGGAAGCCGCGTACCTTCGGCGATTCGCGCAGCTCAAGAGCAGAGTTGAAAAATCGCTCAGCCGAAAATGCACGGTCATGGAATTCGCGACCGCGCTGGTCGAAAGGATACGCCCGCAATTGTCGCCCCAATCGTGGCGCCAGTATCGCGCTGCAGCTTGTTATGGGCTTGAATTAAAGCGCGTCGCCTTCCCTGATAGCAAAGACCCCGTTGATACAGCCGTGTTGCTGCTGAGGAACACACCGCCTGCTGGTCGCCCGCCCGACCGCACACTGCGTACGTCGCAGAAGAAGGCCAAAAAGGTGCCCATTGACGACCTCACTGCCATTCAACGCCACGTCCTGGCTGGCCAGTCTCCCAGACGCCAGAATTTGGCAGATTACTTGGCTGCCGCTGATCTGACCGGCTTGCGACCGTGTGAATGGCGACGGTCGCAGTTGCGGCCAAGCACGACGCCTGGCCTTCAGTGGGAGCTGATTGTAGCCTGTGCGAAGCGAACGAACGGACGCGCACATGGCAACGAGCGCACGCTGCGCTATCAGAAACTCGAAGCAGAGCTCGTTGTTACCCTCATGCGCTGGATCGCCGTCGCCCGCGAAGCTGAATTGAACGGTCGATATGGCAAGTTGATGAAGGCGCTCGGCTCGCTCATGCGCAATTGCTGCGCGGAAGTGTTCAGGCGACGCAAGCAACGGCCGACACTTTACACACCGCGCCACCAGGCCGCCGCCCGCTGGAAAGCGTTCTTCGTCAGAACCGACGACACCCCTGAAAAGCAGGAACACGGCCGTGCCATCGTCGCCACTTTGCTTGGACACGCCACCGACGTGACCGCGACACACCACTATGCCCGACCCGATTCCGACGAGCGCGGGTCAAGGGGCCTAGCGATTCCGGTAGCCGATCCCAGCGAGGTCGCGCGGATTCGCCGGAAATATGCAGTCAAGCTGGAAATGAAAGCGGCACGTGAATTGCTGCCGGCGTCCGGCCGACGGACCTGACTGCGATGCACGTGATGCGTCAATTGCCAACCCTAGCTTCTAACGCAAGGTTGGCGACCTGAATTGTTGACCTCACCAACCGACAGACCTGGATTGAGCACGCGGAGTTTCGAGCTGTCATCGGCATCGGACTTTAACCCTCATCGGCGTCCAATATTGACCCCTTCGAGCGACGGGTTTTGGCGCTAGCGCTCGCGCCGTCGGAGTTGGTCGGGGTTGCGCAGCCGATCGTCCGTTGCGGTGAGATGGGCGTAGGCCGCGGCGTGAGGTAGGCCAACGCCGAATGCGGGCGGCGCAAGTTGTAGTTGCCGATCCATCTGGCGATCACGGATCGCGCATAGTCGAGGTCGGAGAAGATCGTCTCGTTCAAGAGCTCATCTCGCGGGTACGCCCGTCGAAGGCTTCGCAGATGCATTCTGCATAATCTTGCCGGGCGCGATGAAGTGCCATGCGACCTTGGAGGCCTGCGTCCAGGCGACCAGGGCGCTGGAGGTGAACTCCGTCCCTGATCGGGGACGATCAGGTCCGGCTTCCCGCGTCGAGCGATGATGGCGTCGAGTTCGCGCGCCACCCGCCGCCCGGAGATCGATGTGTTCGCGATCGCAGCCAGGCATTCTTCGGTCACATCATCGACGACGTTCACGGGCCTCCTGAAGCTTGTTTTCCCCGAAGTCGGAGATTCCTGCAGCGTATGCCAGCCGCAGAACATGGGCCGGCACCGTCTTGGTGACGGACAGCAACCGCACATCGGCAGGATGCGGTCCGCAGCGATGGCAGGCAGCGGCGATACGCTCATGAACAGCTTTCAGGTTCACTGCGAAAGCCGACGCAGGATTATCACCAAAGCGAGCAATCTCTTCGGGTGAAAGCTCGATCGTCATCTCGGACCCACCTCCCGCCTTCAATCAATAGGGCAGCGGAAAACGCGCCACGAGCTGGCGTACGCGAGCGTTGATCGATTGCCGTTCTGCATCGAGCGTTCCGTCACAGACAGCATGGAGGGTTGCGAGAATGAGGGCAGCGACCTCGCGATACTCGTCCATTCCGAAGCCGCGCGACGTTCCGGCCGCAGAGCCGACACGGATGCCCGACGTCACCATAGGTTTCTCCGGGTCGTTCGGGATCGCGTTCTTATTGACAGTGATGCCAACCGATTCAAGTGCCTTTTCGGCGATATTGCCGGTCACGCCGAAGGGGCGCAGATCGATGACGGCCAGATGGCAATCCGTGCC
The DNA here is from genome assembly GCA_032027085.1 of Pseudorhodoplanes sp. NCBI lineage: Bacteria > Pseudomonadati > Pseudomonadota > Alphaproteobacteria > Hyphomicrobiales > Pseudorhodoplanes > Pseudorhodoplanes sp. The sequence continues at coordinate 233,277 of JAVSMS010000001.1, forward strand.
GCCAGACGTTATTTTTAGTCCGCCGTCGGAAAGAGCCTGCGCGAGCACCCGACAATTCTCGACGACTGCGCGCGTGTAGGTTTTGAAGGACGGTTGCAGCGCCTCACCGAACGCGACGGCCTTCGCGGCGATGACGTGCATGAGCGGGCCGCCCTGAAGGCCGGGGAATGTCGCGGAATTAATCTTCTTCGCGATCCCGGCGTCATTGGTCAGGACAAACCCGCCGCGCGGTCCGCGCAAGGTCTTGTGCGTGGTCGATGTAACGACATCGGCGAAGGGCACGGGCGACGGATAGACGCCGCCGGCGACGAGCCCCGCGAAATGCGCCATGTCGACGAGCAGGATTGCGCCCACCTCGTCGGCAACCCCGCGGAAGCGCGCAAAGTCTATGATGCGCGGATAGGCCGAGCCGCCGGCGATTAGGAGTTTGGGCCGATGCTGGCGCGCGAGTTGCGCCACCTGATCCATGTCGATGAGATGTGTCTCCGCGTCGACACCGTAGCTCACGGCGTTGAACCAGCGGCCGGACATATTGACCGGCGCGCCGTGCGTGAGGTGCCCCCCAGCCTTCAGGTCTAGACCGAGGATTGTGTCGCCGGGAGTGAGCAACGCGAGGAAGACTGCCTGATTGGCCTGACTGCCTGAATGGGGCTGGACATTGGCATGAGTGCTGCCAAAGAGTTGGTTCACGCGCGCGAGCGCCAAATCCTCAACGACATCCACATTCGTGCAGCCGCCATAGTAGCGGCGATTCGGATAACCTTCGGCATATTTGTTGGTGAGCACAGAACCCTGCACGTCGAGTACCGCCTGGCTCACGAAATTCTCCGATGCGATCAATTCGATGGACTCGCGCTGCCTGACTTTCTCGTTTGCGATCGCGAGGGCAACCGCAGCATCGGCGGAGGTTAGGCCGACAGCGCTCACGCCTGCGCTCGCTATTGTCTGAATTGCGCGCGGCGCGACCGATGTTTCCATCGTTGATCTCCTTCAAAGTGCTGGCAACTAACCGACAGCTACGCCCTGGGCTGGGTGTTAGTCAGCGCCTACCATAAATTTGGTCTGATGAACCCTGCCATTTTACGAAGTATGGCCAGACCAAATGCCGGTGCTATGACTGCATCGCGTCCCGAAATGCATTCGCCAGTTTCCTGACCGCGATTTGGATTTCGGCCGGCGTGTAGGCGGCAAAACCCATCAGAAATCCCGCCTTGCCGTCACCGGTCACATGGAGCGCCGATAGCCCCAGAAGCTCGATCCCGGCACGCCGCGCGGCATCGATGGCGGCCCGTTCGGGTAAGTCGCAGGTCAGCACGCACGGCATTTGCAGGCCGCCAATCGGAACGCGTGGCTCAACAAAATCCGCAAGATGCTTGCCAACGAGGCTCACCAGCAGGTCGAGCCGTCCGGCATAAACGCCGCGCATGGTGCGTACATGTGCCCCGAAATGTCCGCCTTCCATGAACCGCGCCAGCGTCAGTTGAGCTATTGACGCCGTGTGCCCGTCCAGCAGCGTGCGCGCCACGGTCATCGGCTTGACGAGCTGGGACGGCAGAACGACGTAGCCAATCCGCAAGCCTGGAAAGAGCGATTTGGTGAAGGTGCCGATGTAGATCGTCCGCTCATGCGGATCGAGCCCTTGCACGCAGGCAGTCGGCTTTCCAGCGTAGTGGAACTCACTGTCGTAATCGTCTTCGATGATCCACGCCTGATGCCGGACCGCCCATTCGATCAGGGCGAGGCGGCGATCGAGCGCCAACGTTGCACCGGTCGGGAACTGGTGGGAGGGCGTCAGGAAAATGGCCCTGGCCTTGCGTGGTTCGGCCATGATCTGCTCAACCATGATACCCTGGCGGTCGACACGGATCGGAACGCATTCGAGCCCCGCCGCGTCGAACGCCTTGCGCGCGCCGTAATAGGCCGGGTCTTCGATGAAGATGCGATCGCCAGGATCGAGTAGCATGTTTGCGCACAAGATCATCGCCTGCTGCGAGCTTGTGAGGATCAGTACACGATCGGCGGTGGCGCGCGCGCCGCGCTCAAGATTCACATAGTCGGCGATCGCTCGCCTTAGCGGCACGGTGCCTTGCGGATCACCGTGAAGCAGGGCCTGCGTTCCGGTTTCCTTCAGCACCTGCCGTCCCAGACGTTCCCAGAGCTGAAGTGGGAAGCTGCGCGTGTCCGGCACGCCATGCGCGAACGGCCGGGGCGACAACATCTCGCGTACGCCGCCGCCGCGGAACATGGCGTTCCCGCGCTTGCTGAGGTTGGGGGCCTGCTTGCGCAAAAGCGTATCGCGCTGTGAGAGCCGGCGACCGGGCGTGAACTCCGTCATCTCCGCAACGAAACTGCCGCTCCCAATGCGCCGATCAATGAAGCCTTCGGCATGGAGCTGTGCATAGGCTGCCTCGATCGTGTCGCGGGAGACGCTGAGCGATTTGGCGAGCATGCGCGAGGCCGGCAGCGGCTTTCCTGGGCCAAGCGCACCGTCGAGGATCAGTTGCCGGATGGCCCGCTGTATCCGCGCATGAAGCGGCATTGCCGCATGTGCGGGGTGAGCAAGCCATGCCTTTACGGACTCCAGTTGAGAATGCTTGAACAAATGGTCTGAACCTCTCGAATAAAGTGGATGGAAACACCGGACCATTCATCCGCTAAATGTCAAGGCATGTCCATTGGGCCTTGGCCCCGATTCAGGAGCCCTTTCAAGGTTATGTCGTCCAGATCCTCACCAGCGTCCATTCGCCTGATTGATCTCACCCACCCCACTGTCGCGGGGTTGATTTCCGTCATCGTCAACTATGGCGGAACCTTCATCCTGGTCTTTCAGGCGGCGAAGGTTGCGGGTCTGAGCCCGGAACTGACGGCATCGTGGGTCTGGTCCGTATCCATCGGCGTGGGACTGACGGGACTGTTCCTGAGCTTGCGCTACCGCGAGCCGATCATCACCGCCTGGTCGACGCCGGCAGCGGCTTTTCTCGTCACCGCCCTGGCAACGACACCCTATGCAGAAACTGTCGGCGCCTACATGATTTCGGCATTGGCTTTCGTTCTGCTCGGTCTCTCGGGCTATTTCGAGAAAGTGATCCAACTGATCCCGCCGGGCATCGCGTCTGGCCTGCTTGCGGGCATTCTGCTCCAATTCGGCATCGGGGCATTCGACGGCGCAAGCATCGAGCCTCTCCTGGTCGGGCTGCTGATCGTCGCCTATGTTCTGCTGAAACGCTTTTCTGCTCGTTACGCCGTGGTCGGCATCCTCGTTCTCGGACTGGCCTTCCTTCTCGTACAGGGTCGCGTTGACCTGTCGGGGCTCCAACTGCAGTTTGCCGCTCCGGTCTTCACCATGCCCGAATTATCGCTCAATATGCTGCTGAGCGTCGCACTGCCCTTGTTCCTCATCACGCTGACCGGGCAATACATGCCAGGAATGCTCGTTCTGCGAAACGACGGCTTCAAGACCAGTGCCAATCCCATCGTCACCGTGACCGGCCTTGGTTCGCTGCTCATGGCTCCGTTCGGCTCCCACGCGTTCAACATCGCGGCCATTACGGCGGCGATCGCCACTGGCAAGGAAGCGCACCAAGACCCGACGAAGCAGTGGATCGCGGGTATTGCGGCGGGCTGCTTCTATATCCTCGTCGGCGCATTCGGCGTGACCCTCGCCGCCGTGTTCATGGCGTTTCCCGCAACCTTTATCACAACCCTCGCCGGTCTGGCACTGCTCGGCACGATTGGCGGCAGCCTCGCAGGGGCGATGGCCGACCCAATCTCACGCGAAGCGGCGCTGATTACGTTTCTGGCTTCGGCCGCAAATATCAACCTGCTCGGCATCGGCGGCGCATTTTGGGGACTGGTGATTGGCCTTATCGCCCACATTATGCTGAACGGCCGCTTGCCGCGCCGTGAACGCGCCGATCTGGCCGTGCGCGAAAGCGCCGCGAAGTGATGGCCCAGGGGATACCCATGTCCATCATTTCAATTCAGGGCCAGGTCCTGCATGGGCGCGTCGGCAATAGTGCCGCCGTCCTGCCCATGGAGGTTCACGGCCTGAATGTCGCGGTAATCAGCTTTGACGTTGCAGGAACGGCGGCATTCTTTGGAATGAAGGCGGAGTTGCAGAACGTCTATCAGCGCGTTGCCAAGATCGAACGCACTCCAGCAACTTGCGAGTGTCGTGGTACAATCCGCGCGCCAGGATGAACTGCTCAATGCAATAGAGCGGCGTGTCGATCGCCTTGAGCAAATCCAAGCCCTAAGACCCCCTGAAACCGATCGGCGATTCCAACGCGTACCCTCTCGGCCGAGCAAGTAGCTACCTGCGCGTTTTGCCGTTTTGCAAGCATGAGCGACGCAGGCAGCTACGGACACACCAGCAAAGTAGTTTCCTGTCAGAAATAGTCCTGGCTGACGTTCGAAACCGTCATTCAAGGCCGCGACGAGGGCATGATGCCCGATTCGGTATTGCGGCAGTCCGCGTGACCAATGTCGCACGCGAGCGTGCACCTGTCCTTTCCGAAAATCATATCCGGACGTATTGGTGATGCAGGCCGGCCAAGATCGGGGCGGCGACAATGGCGCCGGAGCGCTGGACAGCTCGGTGCCAAGGCGCATCTTTCTGTAACGCCAGGACGCGCCGCAGGTGCACCTCTCCGACAATCAACAGGTAATCCAGACACTCGCGACGCAAGGTGCCGATCAGTCGTTCCGCAATCCCGTTCTGCCAGGGTGATTGAGGTGAGATCGGACGGTCCCGTATCCCTATGGTCCTGACTCGCGACACAAAGACGTGCCCGTAACAGCCATCATTGTCGCGCACCAGATAGGTCGGCGCCGATGTCCAAGGGAAGGCTTCCGTGATCTGTTGGGCCAGCCAAGCCGCCGTCGGATGTCGGGTCACCTCGACCCAGATCAACTGCCGACGGCCGTGGCCGAGGACCAGAAAGGCAAACAGGCGGTCAAAGCTCACGGTCGGGACGACCACCATATCGATAGCCGCTATCGTATCGGCGTGATTGCGAAGAAATGTTCGCCAACTTTGTGACGGCGGCCTGCTGCCTCGCACGAGGTATTTTGAGACCGTGGATTGGGCGACTTCGAACCCGAGCATCAACAACTCGCCATGGATACGCGGAGCGCCCCACAGCGGATTTTCCCGGCTGATCCACCGGATCAGCTCCCGCAGCCGGCGATCAATCCGTGGCCGCCCTGCCCTCCAGCGCGACTTCCAGCGCCAGAACATACGAAATCCAACACGATGCCAGCGCAGGACCGTCTCCGGCTGCACGACCCTGACAACTCCAAGCAGGCGCGGCCACAGCCTGGTCATCAACATGAGAAGAAAGCGGTCACCGTTACAAAGCCGAGGTTGTGCCCGACGCAGAGCGATATTGAGCTGATGCCGAAGCATCAGATTCTCGGCTTCGAGCCGGCGCCGCGACTTGAACAGGTCGCGAACGAACAATGCGAGCGAATGGAGGACAGCAATCATCGCCTGACAAAGATGCGACGATTCTGGCTCACAAGGCTAATTCCGTGCCGGATAGAATTTTCCGAAAGGACAACGTGTTTCGGCAATTTCCGGAGAGCGGTTTCGATAATTCGCGGACAGCGATTTCAATAATTCCGGAACGGGATTCCGAAGTGAGGAAATCCGCCGAAAAACCGATTTCAAATCTAGACCACACCCCCAAGGACGCCTCAAGATAAGTGAGTTATTGCAAGCTGATATGAATGTTCTTCTCCTGGGTGAAGCTGATCAGCTCCTCAAAACACTCTTCACGGCCGATTCCCGACTGTTTGTACCCGCCAAACGGGTGTCTGTACCGAAAACCTAACTCCGACCATATTGGTGATGAAGGCCACCGAGGATCGCACGTGAGGTGATACGCCCTATTCGCTGGATCGGACGAGACAACGGCGCGTCTTTACCCAATGACCAGTGCGTGCGGATTTCATTGTAATAAGCCGCATAGGCGCGCAACACGCGGCGCAAGTGCGATTCTCCAAGCACGATCACGTGGTCGAGACACTCGCGCCGGACAGACCCGATCAACCGTTCCGCATAGCCATTCTGCCAAGGTGACGATGCGGCAATGGGCCTGTCCCGAATGCCCATCGCCTGCAAACGACGTGTTACGATGGCGCCATAGATCTGGTCGCGGTCACGAACCATGTACCTTGGGGCTTCGTCCCAGGGGAATGCCTCCGTGATCTGTCGGGCAACCCACTCCGCCGTAGGGTTCGTGGTCACAGCGATCCAGACAAGGTGTCTGCGATCCAGACGGACAATAATAAACGCATATAGCAATTCAAAGCCGATGGTGGGAACGACGAACAGATCCATTACCGCAATCTCAGGCGTGTGATTGCGCAGGAACGTCCGCCAGCCCTGATCTCCTGGCCCACGCCGCTTGATCATGTATTTGGCGACGCTCGATTGGGCGACGTCGAAGCCGAGCTTGAGCAGTTCGCCATGGATCCTTGGCGCGCCCCAGATCGGGTTCGCGATGCTCATCTGCCGGATCAGCGCCCGAAGGTCCGCGTCGATCCGAGGCCGCCCTCCTTGCGAACGCGACTTCCAGCGCCAATAGAGACGGAAGCCGGTCCGATGCCATCGGATCAGCGTTTCCGGCCTGATCACGACAAGGGAGCCAAGGATCGACGGAAACCAACGATTGAGCTGCACAAAGAACCAGCGATCGCCGTTGGTCAGCGGGACACGGCCTTTGACCTTGCGCCGCAGCACAACAACCTGATGACGCAACAACGCATTTTCGGCGAGCAGGCTGCTATTCGACCTGAAAGGCGAGACCAGAACGGCCAGCAAGAACGAGAGCAGCCGATCATCGCCTGTTTATAGGCGATTCCATCAGCTCAGAGGGCTGAATCGAGTTTTCGGTATAGATAGGGTTTCGCCCGCATCCGTATCGATGGGAGAGCCTGCCAGAACAAGCGTACGTACTCTTGCTGGGAAACGTGCCGTATACATTGCCGCGAGCCATCCCCCCTGGCACAATTCCACGAGGTTGACTCGATCGCCAAGGTCGTCGATGCACACATTGAGTTCGGCGAGATAATTTGTCGATGTCATAGGATTTCGTCACCCTGTTGGCGGACTTCCAGTCAATTGCGCAGAGCCGCCCAATTCCATGGGCGAGCACCGTCTCAATGAGGCTTTGCCCCGTTCGGAAATCAGCGATCGTAGAAGAATGTCCGGCATAGGGCGGAACCACCAGTGTGAACGGTCCATCTGCCATCCGCGAGTACTCTCGCAGCTTGCTTGTTGACCAGGTCGGCGCTGGCCGTTGCACTTGGGTTCGTTGCACAACCTCTGCAAATGTCAGGTTTCTCCTCAATGCATCTATCCGCGCCGATGTGAGCGTTTTGGACAATGACAGCGGCCAAAACCAGGGAACGAACCCACTGGCATGCGCCCCGCTACCTACCAGGTTTCGAGCCCCCTGCTTTGTTGGAACCCGAGCGCTTTGGGGGAGAGTCTCCGCTGGTTCTTCATTCTGAGCGCCTTCTGTTTTTTGGCAAAGATAGTGACTAATTACTAATACTGCCTTGGATTCCACGCAAGCTTGTTAAATTTAGGCAGATCCTTCCCCTTGATTTCTTAGATAAATGCTCATTCAGCTTGCATACTATCCACTTTAACACCGTATCGTCCTATCCGGTCCGCCTCGCGCAAAGTCGGTATCTTGACAGCCCATTTCATTCATAATAAGTGATTACTAACTATCTAATAAGTGAGGCTTTGCCGATGCCTATAGAGCCGATCGACGCTGATGACGCGGACATTGCCGTGGCGACTATTCAGTTGGTCGGCGAGCTCGGGGCCGACAAGGTCACCGTCACAGACGTGAGGAAACATCTTGGGATCGGCGAAGGCGCAATGGAGCGCCTTTGTTCGAGCGAGGAAGATTTGTGGCACACCACGATCCGCTTCATCACCCAGGGCATGTATCAATCTTGGGATAATTGTATCGCAAGCGCCCTTCCGCCTAGGCAGCGCCTGCGAGCCCTGTTGACGAATCAAATTGAGCTGGTCACGGGAACGCCCGCGCTCCGCGACATCTTATTTTCTCGCCGCCTTAATCAAAATCATACAGCGATCGCGCGTGAGCTTCGGAACGCAAGAGACAAATTTGAACAGTTGATCGCTGATATCGTTGCGGAGGGAAAAGCGTCAGGCGATTTCCCCGATGTTCCGGACCCCGACATCATCGTTCGCGGCATTACGGAGTTGCTCCAAGGATTCATTCTAAATTGGTCACTTGCACTTCAGCCCGACATCTCTCTCGATGAAATCTGGTCTCGACTAGATGGCCTCTTGGAAGGAACAACCACAATCCAGAATGTCGCGCTAATTTTTGATGAAATTACGGCCCGAGATGACATCAAGATTCATCTTGAGAGGAGCTAAGAGCGCATGCGAATCCGCAGAACGGCAGAGGAACGCAAATCCGAGATCGTCGAGACGACCCTGCGGCTTGCGGACAAGGTCGGGCCTGATCGACTCACGACCGATGAAATCGCACGAGGCGTGGGCGTAACGCAGGCTGCGATCTTCCGTCACTTCCCCAGTAAGAAAGATTTATGGACTGCGGTCGCGACCAGAATTGGTGAAAAATTCCAGCAGCGTTGGTTTGCAATCGAACAGGCGGGGGCCGAACCGACCGTACAACTACGCGAGCTTTTGCTCGGTCAATTAAAGCTGATCCAATTGACGCCGGCTATTCCCGCCATTTTGCTTTCGCGCGAATTGCACGTGGAGAACAAGATCCTGCGCACGATCTTCTGGCAGTTCATGCAGCAATTGCTCGGCCGCGTCGAACGCCTGATCGCCGCTGGTCAACGCGAGGGTGTTTACCGAAACGATGTCGAAGCAAAGGACGCGGCATTTCTTATGATTGGGCTTATCCAGGGTCTTGTTCTTCGTTGGTCCTTGAGTGGTCGAGCGTTCAATCTGCCGGCAGAAGGTAATCGTTTACTCGATATCCAGCTTGAACTTTTTGCCGGACAGTCTCAGCAACATCGCGCAGAGAAGTCTCCTCAATCCGAGAGGGATTCATGAACAAGCGGTTGCTGTTCATTCCGGTCATTATCGTTGCTGCTGCTACCGCACTTTATGCCTATTTCCAGCTTCGGCCGCAGCCCGATCCCAACCTCATCCGTGTGTCGGGCAACATTGAGTTGAATGACGTCGAAGTTAGTTTCAGAATTCCTGGCTGGGTCGAGGCACGTCCGGCCTCCGAGGGCAAAACGATAAAGGCTGGCGAGATCGTTGCTCGCCTGGAAACGACAGAACTTGCCCAGGAAGTGGCGCTGCGCGAGGCCGAGGTTCGCGCCTATACCGCCGAACTCGCCGCACTACATGCAGGATCGCGCCCCCAGGAAATTTCTGTCGCGCAAGCAGCCGTCCGCCTTGCCCAAGCTGAAGTGGAGCGTCTTGCCGCTGAATTCGAACGGCAGAAAGATCTGTTTGAGCGCAAGACTGCGTCTCAAGCTGTCTATGAGCGTGCCAAGGCCGAGCACGAAGTGGCGCGAAGCCGACTGCAAGAAGCCAAGGAGCGATTGAAGCTTGCCGAGGAAGGACCGCGTCAGGAAGACATTGCCCGCGCCCAGGCGCGTCTCGACCAAGTGAAACAAAGCCTCGCTATCGCAAAAACGCGATTGGGCTACGCAACGTTACGCTCGCCGATCCCGGGTATCGTTCTGTCGGAAAATATCCAGGCCGGCGAATATGTCGTTCCCGGCGTTCCCGTGGTGACAATTGGCAATCTCGCCGAGGTTTGGCTGCGCGCCTACGTAAACGAGACCAACCTCGGTCGTGTCAAGCTTGGTCAACGGGTCTGCGTACGTACGGATACCTATCCGGACAAAACCTATGCGGGGGAGCTGTCGTTTATTGCGTCTGCGGCGGAATTCACGCCGAAGAACGTCCAAACGACCGAGGAACGCGTCAAGCTCGTCTACCGGATCAAGATCGATATCGCCAATCGGGAGTTTGAGCTCAAGCCGGGCATGCCCGCCGACGCCGAGATCTGGCTCGGCGAAGGAGAGCCGCCATGCCTGCGATAAGGGCCGAGAACCTGTCCAAATCCTTTGGCAACCTGAAAGCGGTCGATGACCTCACGCTCTCCGTCGAAGAGGGCGAGATATTTGGCCTAGTGGGTCCGGACGGTGCCGGCAAAACAACCACCATGCGGCTGCTGACCGGGATCATGGACCCGACCGCGGGCGACGCCTGGGTCGCGGGTCGACACGTTGTCGAGGAAGCTGAGGCCGTCAAGGACGACATCGCCTATATGAGCCAGCGCTTCGGCCTCTATCCCGACCTTACGGTCATGGAGAACATCGATTTTTACGCCGACCTTTACGGTATGCCGCGCCGCGGGCGGGCGACACACATCGAGGAACTCCTCGCCTTCAGCAATCTCACACCCTTTAAGAAGCGTCAGGCCGGCAAGCTCTCCGGTGGCATGAAGCAAAAGCTCGGCCTCGCCTGCGCACTTATTCATACGCCGAAGGTGCTGTTCCTGGACGAACCGACCAATGGCGTCGATCCGGTCTCGCGCCGGGACTTTTGGCGCATCCTTTACCAACTCCTGCGTGAGAACGTGACCATCTTCGTCTCGACCGCCTATCTCGACGAAGCCGAGCGCTGTGCGCGTGTCGCGCTCATGCACAAGGGGCGGCTCATTGCCGTTGGGACGCCGGACGAGGCAAAGCAGCTGATGCAGGGCACACTGATCGAGGTTCGGGCAGCCGAGCCGCGTCAATCCGCGGCACTGTTGCGCGCGCGTCTGGAGTCCGCAAGCGTCGGTCTGTTCGGTGATCGTGTCCACATCGTCGCGCAAGACCCCGACACGGCAATGACGAAAGCCGCCGAGATCCTCAGGCACGCGGGGCTCGCAGTTGCGAGCATCCGCGTCGTCGAGCCGTCGCTTGAAGATGTGTTTGTGTCGGTGTTGTCGCAGGAGGCGGAGGGTGGAAACGCCTGAGCGAAGCATCGCCGTGTCCGTCAGGAATTTGGAGCGCCGGTTTGGCAGCTTCGTCGCCGTCAACCGTGTGTCGTTTGACGTGGCGAGAGGCGAGATTTTCGGCTTCCTCGGCCCGAACGGATCCGGCAAGTCGACGACCATCCGGATGCTGACCGGCATTCTTGCGCCGAGCGCTGGTACCGGAACCGTTGCCGGCTTTGACGTTAACACCGAGGCCGAAAAGATCAAATCCCATATCGGCTATATGAGCCAGCGCTTCTCTCTCTACGAGGATCTGACGGTCGAGGAGAATATCGACTTCTATAGCGGCATCTACCGCATCGCGAAGGAGAGACGGCAAGAACGCAAGGAGTGGGTCATTGAAATGGCGGGTCTCGCGGAGCATCGGGCCTCGCGCACAGCGATCCTTTCGGGCGGCTGGAAACAGCGCCTCGCCCTTGGCTGCGCGGTCCTGCACGAGCCGCCCGTAATCTTCCTCGACGAGCCGACCTCAGGTGTGGACCCGCTGAGTCGCCGGCGCTTCTGGGACCTGATTTACGACCTGTCGGCCAAAGGTGTCACGGTGTTCGTGACCACCCATTACATGGAAGAGGCCGAATATTGCGACCGGATCGGCCTCATTCACCGCGGCGACCTCATCGCTGTCGGTACGCCACATGAGCTCAAGACGACGCTGATGCAGGAAGATGTCCTCGAGGTCGTCTGTGAGCGTCCCCAGGAGGCCATGAACGAGATCGAGGGAATCGACGTCGTAAAGGAGGTGGCGCTGTTCGGCAAAGACCTCCATGCTGTGGCTGCAGACGGCGAGGCTGCTGCGGCCGCGATCCGCCAGCAGCTCGAGACGCGCGGCTATCGTATCAACAGGGTCGAAAAGATCACCCCATCACTTGAGGACGTCTTTGTCTCCCTTGTCGAGGCGCGCGATCGGGCGCACCAGTCCGAAGAGGTCGCGGCATGAGCAAGCGATTGCAAATGTCGACGGCCTGGCCGCCTCAATCGAACACGGCCCCGACTGCAAGTCCTTCTTATCGACTCGCCTTTGAGGATGTCGACTTCCTTGGCAAGCAGGATCTTCGCCCACTCCGGCTTCAGTTAGAACTGCTCAAGCCTGAATGGTATCTGCGACAGGAAGCAATCACCTCGACCATCGTCGTGTTCGGCAGCGCACGTCTCTTATCACCGGAGATTGCCAGCAAGCAGCTTACGGAACTCAAAACCGCCCTGCGCAAGAAGCCGCAGAATAAAGCACTGCAGTCGGCATTAAGGCGGGCCGAAAAGCAGTTGGACTATTCTCGCTACTATGCCGAAGCACGTCGGTTTTCCGCGCTCGTGTCGCGGCGTTTCCAGCAAGAAGGTCGGTGCGACTTCATGATCGTAACCGGTGGTGGCCCCGGCATCATGGAAGCCGCCAATAGAGGCGCTCACGATGTCAATGGGCGAAGCATCGGGTTCAATATCACCTTGCCTCGCGAGCAAGTCCCCAATCCATTTGTCACTCCAGATCTCTGCTTTCGATTTCGATATTTTGCAATCCGCAAGATGCACTTCCTGCTCCGCGCAAAGGCTCTGGTGGTCTTCCCCGGCGGATTGGGAACGATGGATGAGCTCTTTGAGGTCTTGACCCTGATCCAGACCGGGAAGATTGCACGAATGCCCGTCGTTCTCATCGGTCGCGATTTCTGGACCAGCGCCATCGATTTCAATTTCCTCGTCGAGGAAGGTGTCATCGACCCTGATGACATTGCTTTGTTTCAGATCGCGGATTGTTCCGAGCAGGCAATCCAGATTGTCCAAAAATTCTATGGCGGGAGGCCGCCTGAATGAAATGGCTCCGTGCTAATCCAGCGAACAATTACTCAGAAGAGGTGCGATAATGAAGGCGCGTGGGGAAGGCACGCTCTGGCTACGGTCGGCGAGCATCATCGCCGTCCTGTTCGGACTTCTGACAATCCAAGAAGGTGGCGCGGTCATATTTTGGAGCGAGACGGCGCGCCGTGCGGCCGGTCAGTACGTTCCCTTCGTCGTCTGGTTCAACTTCCTGGCAGGATTCGCCTACGTTATCGCTGGCATCGGCCTTTGGCTTCGACAGCGTTGGACGACGGCAGTTGCGGCCGCGATCGCGGCGTCAACACTAGTTGTCTTCGTTGCTTTCGGCCTGCACGTTGCAGGCGGTGGCGCCTATGAGCTGCGCACCGTCGTCGCGATGAGCCTGCGTAGTGCTGTGTGGATTGCCATTGCGTTTGTCGCGTACCGCTTCATCCGGCAGACACGCAGGAGGGCAGGCCTGTGAAGATCGCGTTTCACGGCGCAGCGCAGGAGGTCACCGGTTCCTGCACCATGATCGAGACCAAAGAGGTTCGCTTTCTGGTCGATTGTGGGATGTTCCAGGGTGGGCGCGAAGCCGACGGTCGAAATCGCGCACCCTTTGCGTTCGATCCTCGCACCATCAATTTTGTGCTCCTGACCCATGCCCATATCGACCATAGCGGGCTTCTCCCGAAACTTTGGCGAGACGGCTTCCGCGGTCCGATCTACACGACCCCGGCAACCGCCGAACTCCTCGCAATCATGCTCCGCGACAGTGCGAGCATTCAAGGCTCCGAGGCCGAGCGGGCAAAACGCAAAAGTCGCACCCGCGGGGCGGCAGAGCCCATCTACAGCATGGCCGACGCTGAAGCCGTGCTGGGCCTGCTCAGTGTCGTGCATTATGACACCCTTCACAATCCGCACGACTCCATCCGTATTCGCCTGCGCGACGCGGGCCACATTCTCGGCTCGGCGATCCTGGAGATATGGGTCAAAGAGAGCCCTCGCGAACGGAAACTGGTGTTCTCAGGCGATCTTGGTCAACCGGGACGTCCCATCCTCCGCGATCCGTCGCCGATTGAGGACGCCGATATCTTGTTTGTTGAATCGACCTATGGCGACCGGCGTCACAAGAGCCTCGCAGAAACCCTCGATGAATTCGTCGCGGTGGTGAATGAGACACTGGAGGTTAAAAAAGGAAATGTCATCGTTCCGGCTTTTGCCATCGGCCGAACGCAGGAGCTGATCTACTATTTCCATCATTTGACCTGCCGGGGCCGGTTCCGCCACCTCAGCATTTTCATCGACTCGCCGATGGCCACCGCCGTCACCCGGGTTACTCGGAGCAACCTTGCGCTGTTCGACGAAGAGGCCAAAAAGCTTGTCGCATGGCATGCGGCTGGAAAAGGACTCCCCAACCTTACATTCGTTGGCTCGGTCGATGAGTCGCGCGCCCTCAACACCATTCGATCCGGCGCCGTCATTATTGCCGGAAGCGGCATGTGCACGGCGGGCCGCATCAAGCACCATTTGCTGCACAACCTGGGGCGCCGCGAGAACGCGGTCCTGATCACGGGGCTCCAGGCCCAGGGGACGCTTGGCCGCCGGCTTGTGGATGGCGCCGAGCGCGTGCGCATCTTCGATCAGGATGTGGCAGTGCGGGCCAGCATTCATACGCTCGGCGGATTTTCTGCGCATGCGGATCAATCTGCACTTCTGCACTGGCTTGGCGCCTTCCGGCGTGCACCCACGCGCACCTTCGTGATGCACGGCGAGCCCCGCTCCTCCACCGCCCTTGCCGGCGAAATTTCTCGTCGGCCGGGTTGGAATATGCAAACGCCCAAGACCGGACAAATGGTCGAGGTTGCGGCGGGCGACGCCGGAAAGCGGCTGCCATGACAAGAATGAAACCCTTCCGGGTCTGGGCGATCGCCCGCAAGGAGACCATCCATATCCTTCGCGACCCGCGCAGCCTCGGCATGGCAATCGCCATCCCAATGCTGCTCTTGCTGTTGTTCGGCTACGCGCTGTCGCTCGACGTGGACAACGTACCGACTGTCGTCTGGGATCAGAGCGCCTCGCACGAGAGTCGCGAGTTCGTAAGTCATTTCGACGGCTCGCGGTATTTTTCAGTCACCGGCCACGTCCATAGCTACCGGGAGGTCGAGCGGGAGATCGATTCCGGCCGGGCGCTGGTCGCGCTCGTCATTCCGACCGACTTCGCCGGCCGCATCGAGGCCGGGAGACCGGCACCCGTCCAGGCCATCGTCGATGGCAGCGATCCCAACACCGCAACAATTGCCATGGGCTATCTCGATGTGGTCGCCTTCAGCTATTCCCAGGACGTGGCGCTGCGCGCAATCCGTCGTACCACCGGTCAGACTGTTCACCCGCCCGTCGATCTGCGCGCCCGGGCCTGGTTCAATGCCGACCTCGAATCGAAGAACTACATAATTCCCGGCCTCATCGCCGTGATCATGATGGTGATCGCAGCCCTCCTCACCTCGCTCACGATAGCTCGCGAATGGGAGCAGGGCACGATGGAGCAGCTCATCGCAACGCCGGTGAGAGGCAACGAGCTGATCCTTGGCAAGCTGCTGCCCTACTTCACCATCGGCATGCTCGACGTCGCACTCGCCGTCCTGATGGGCGAGTTCCTGTTCAATGTGCCGTTACGTGGAAGCGTCGCGCTTCTCTTCGCCATGGCGGCGGTTTTCCTTGCCGGCGCCCTCTCGCTCGGCATGGTAATCAGCATCCTTACCCGCGGCCAGCTCCTCGCCAGCCAACTCGCGATGGTACTGACCTTCCTGCCCTCGTTCCTGCTCTCCGGTTTCATGTACGCGATCGCCAACATGCCGGTGCCGATTCAGGTGATCACTCATCTGGTCCCAGCCTCGTATTTCGTCACCATGCTCAAGGGCATCTACCTCAAGGGTGTCGGCCTCCAGATCCTTGCGACAGAAGCAGGCCTCCTCACCCTCTTCGGAGTGGCCCTCGTGGTGCTCGCCAACCGCAAGTTCCGAAAAAAGCTGGTGTAGCGATGTTCGAGCGCATCAAACACATGCTGATCAAGGAGTTCATTCAGGTCTTTCGCGACCCGAAGATGCGCGGAATCATCTTCGTGATGCCGGTCTTGCAGGTTCTCATCTTTGGCTACGCCGTGACATTGGACGTCAATAACATCGCCACAGCCGTCTACGACCTCGACAACAGCGTGGCGAGCCGCGAGCTAGTCGCGCGATTCGAAAAATCGGGTTATTTCGACATCGTCGAGCATGTCGACAATATTGAGCGTGTTCGCGGCTTGCTTGACCGTGGCCAAGCGAGCGCCGTGCTCCAGATTAACCGGGGTTTCGCCGATGCGCTCCGCGCCGGGCGTACGGCCGAGTTGCAGCTGATTGTGGACGGTACCGACTCAAATACCGCCGGCGTTGTCCTCGACTACAGCGCCAAGATCACAAAGGCCCTGTCCGAGAAGGTGCTGATCACCCGATTCACGCGCGTGAAGGGCTCGTTCGAAAAGCCGGGTCGCGTGGAGCTAGAGACGCGCGCCTGGTTCAATGACAATCTGGAGAGTCGCAATTTCTATGTTCCGGGCGTCATCGCAATCGTCGTCATGCTGATCACCCTCATGCTGACCAGCATGGCAGTCGTACGTGAGAAGGAGATCGGCACCATCGAGCAGATGATGGTGACGCCGATCACCCCCGCGGAGTTTATCCTGGGTAAGACCCTGCCCTTCGCGCTTATCGGTTTCGTCGACGTTGTCCTGGTAACCGTGGTTGGCGTGTTCTGGTTCGGGGTGCCGATCTACGGAAGCCTGCTGCTGCTGTTTTTCGCCACGGCACTTTATCTGATGACCACTCTCGGCATCGGGCTCCTCATTTCGACGGTGAGTCAAACGCAACAACAAGCGATGATGAGCGCGTTCTTCTTCTACTTTCCGGCCGTCCTTCTCTCCGGCTTCATGTTTCCGATCGCCAATATGCCCACCGTGATCCAGTGGCTCACCTATCTCAACCCCTTGCGATATTTCCTCGTGGTCGTCCGCGGCATCTTTCTGAAGGGCGTTGGTCTGGAGATATTGTGGCCCCAGATGTTCGCTCTTGCCGTTGTAGGTGTCGTTCTTCTGTGGTTCGCCGCAAGTCGTTTCAAGAAAACATCGGGCTGACCATGTCCTGCCTTCGAGCAAAAAATCATCGTCACATGATCGCGCTTCCATGGATACGAGGGAAATGTCTCGCAAGGGCGCCAGAACGAAGGCTTACAGAATCCACTGTAATCTGAAGGGAGTCATATAATGAATAACTTCTCTGGTTTTCTACCATCTGTCGCTCTTGCATTTTTGATTGCGGCAACGGGCTCTGCTCACGCTCTTGATGTTTCGGTCTCAGGCCTCCGAAACCGAGACGGCAATGTCGTAATCTGCGTATGGCGCAGACAGGATAGGGGGTTTCCGAATTGCGGAACAGGACAACCATTCAAAAGGCTCACGATCCCTGCCACAGCACCAGGTTTGGCTTTGAATGATCTTCCTTCTGGCGAATACGCAATTTCAGTTTTCCACGACGAAAAGAGGCGCGGCAAGTTGGAGACAAATCTTTTGGGCATTCCGTTGTCGGGCGTTGGCCTCGCCAACAATCCGCAGTTTGGACCGATTAACCCGCCAACCTTTGCTAAGGCCAGAGTTTTCGTGCCCAACACTCAGGCACTCGATATTGCCGTCAAATACCTTTTTTAGTGAAAACTGGTGGGCGATAGTGAGGCATCGAAAAATACAAGAATTGCGTCGTACGAGTTTGCCCGGCCCAGACAAAGTTGGAATTCAGCAATTTGTCATTCGTCATTTTACAGAACCAGAGCGCAGAGCATCTTGATGTTGACACTGCTGAGGTGACCTGCCGGCAACGTTTTTCGACAAAACTTCGCTCATCGCAGCCTGAAGGAAGCGATCTATATTTCGGCATCGGCTCGCGGCTGAGCTCGCAGATCGGTCAGACCACACCGTTTCTGCCCAGAGGATCAGGCCCATCCAGCCGGCCATCGCGCAACTGGAAGATATGATCGAAGCGGTCGAAGATTTTCTCGTCGTGTGTGACGGCGATGATGGCAGCGTCATGCTCAACGGCAAGCCTGCGCAACAGGTCCATGACGATACCGGCGCGCTTGGAGTCGAGCGCAGCGGTCGGCTCATCGGCCAATATGATCCGCGGACTATTGGCCAGCGCACGGGCGATGGCCACGCGTTGCGCCTCCCCGCCCGAGAGCTTGGCCGGCATGGAGCTGCTGCGATGACCAACCTCCAGATAGTCGAGAAGCTCGCCAGCCCGCTCGCGTGCGGCGGCGATGTCGGCGCCCGCCAACTGGCGGACAATCGCCACGTTATCTGTCGCATCGAGGAACGGCAGTAGATTATGGAACTGGAAGATGAAACCAATCTTGTCGAGCCGCAGTCGTCTCAAGTCGCTGCGCTCCCATTGGCTATCTTTCAGGACGAGTTCACCATCGAGCTCCATGGAGCCCGCTGAGGGATCGAGGATGCAGCCGATGATGTTGAGGAGCGTGGTCTTGCCGGACCCGGAAGGTCCGAGCAGCGCCACCACCTGGCGCGGATACACCTCGAGCGAAACGTCCCGTAATGCGTCTACGCGAGTCTCGCCCTCGCCGAAATGCTTGGAGATGCCATCCAGACGCACGAGCGGGACACTTGAGCTTTCGCCTGCCCCTGTCATGTCAGCCTCCGAGCGCCGTTGCCGGGTCGACCCTTAGCGCTGCGCGCACGCCGAGCCCGCTCGACAAAAGGCACACTACGAACACGATCAGGCCGAGGATCACGACATTGTCCGGTTCCAGGATCACGCGGCGCGGGAAGTAGTCCTTGATGCTGAGGATCAGCGTGGCTCCGATGGCAAAGCCGATAAAACCGAGGGCCAGAGCCTGCTGCACGATCATGCCGATGATGGTGCGGTCTGGGGCCCCGATCAACTTAAGAGTCGCGATCTGTTTCAGCTTCTCCATGGTCATCGTGTAAATAATGAGCGCAATGATAACGGCAGAGACCGCCAGCAAGAGAGACGTGAAAAGTCCGATCTGACGTCGGGCCCGATCAACCAGCGAGCTTGTCAGGATGTTTTCCTGCGCCTCCTGCGTGATGGCGGCGAGATGCTTCCAGCGCCGTATCGCGGCAGCAGTGGCATCGGGGGAGGCATTCGGATGCAGCCGGGCAACAACGGCGTTGACGGTATCGCGGCTGGCACCGCCAGTGCCGCGAGCGAGTTGCACGCGCGCGGCGGACGGCGCGAGGTCGAATTGCAGTCTTTGCGCATCGGCTAGCATGATGTAGACGGCAGGATCACCACCGGAGTTGACCTGGTGCCGGGTCAATCCCACGACCGTGAAGGTGTTACGACCGAGTTGGATCCGTTCGCCTAAAGTCAATCCGGTTGAACGATCGGCGACCATTTCGTAGTGCCTGCGTCCAATCTCGCGCCCCTCGGAAATTTCCGGTGGACCTCCGGGCCGCGTCAATTCGTAGCCGATGACATAGAACCGCAGTTTGCCATCTCGGTGCTCGGCCTCGACGGTCTGATAGGTGAYGCTRCCGGCGGCRGTCACGTCGGCRATSCGTGCMACCGCYTCRCGGATGTCTCCGGGRATCCGGGACGCCTCGGCGAAGGGACCGCGTGTATTGGCCTCCACCACCCACAGGTCAACAGCCGGCGCCCGGGCAATCGTCAGGGCGTCGACGATCAGACCGCGATAAATGCCGATCATGGCCAGCACGACGCCGAGCAGCAGCCCGAGCCCCACACATGTCAGCAGGAAGCGACCGAGCGCGTGCCGGATGTCACGATASGCRAGGTTCATTTGGACCCCACCTCGGTCACGCGCGCTGCTCGGCCTTCACGCAACCCACTCTCCAGCCGGCTCACAACACGAGCGTTTGCCGGAAGGCCGCCGATGATCTCCAGGCGCGAATCCTCGGTGCGATGCCGGAACTGRACCAGACGGCGATGCAAACGACCGTCCTCGACCGTCCACACCGTACCCTGTCGCCCGTCATAGCCATGCACCGCGGCTGATGGCACAAGCAGGGCGTTGTCGAGGCTGGCCACGGTGATCCAGAACTCCACCTGCTCTCCGAGGTAGACGCGAGCTGGCGGATTATCGCCCCTGAGATAGACGCGTCGCTCCTCGGTGACCCGGTCGCTTTCAAGCCCGATGCGAACCACGCGGCCCGTGAAGGATTCGAGGGGACGGGAGCGCAAGCGCGCCTCGACGGGCTGGCCCTCCTCGATAAAGCCCGCGCGGGCCTCATCGACATAAGCGAGGCCCCAATAACTTCCAACGGCAATCAGAGTAAAGATCGGGTCGCCGGCCTTTATTACCGAGCCTARCTCCTTGTGGCGCTCAATGACCACGGCATCGAAGGGAGCAACAAGCGTGCGATGCCGCAGCATGGTCTCCTCGTATTGAAGCTGGGCGCGGGCGTCTGTCAGTTGCGCCTTGGCGCTTTCCACCTCGCTTTCCGCCACCGCTACATCCGCCTTGGCCACGGCCTCGTCGCGAACGGCCTCTTCCGCCGCCTGCTGGGAGACCACATCGCGACCAGCCAAGGCCTGTTTGCGCCGATTTGTCTCCTGCTTCTGCGTGAATGTGGCACGCGCCTTCTCCAAATTGGCGGCGCTCTTGGCGATATTGACCTCGGCGATCAGCAGCGAGGCGCGTGCTTTAGCAACCTTGGCATCCTGCTCGCCGGTAGCGAGCCGGGCCAGCACTTGCCCTCTGCTGACGTGATCACCATGGTCGGCGTGCAGTTCGGCAAGCGTGGCGCCGACTTCGAACCCGATCTTTGAGAGGACGCGTGCCTCGGTGGTTCCGAGGCCAAATACCCGGACCGGAACATTCTGCTCAGGCGCCGCAACCTGAACATCGATCGGTCGATTGGAGTAGACAAGGGCGGCAACGGCAATGACAGCAATGAGGCCCGCCACCGCCAGCGTATAAGTCACCGCCGGTTTGCGCAGCAAGGCGGACGAGCCGGCCTTTTTTTTCGTCAGTCCGGATGACTTTCCGGCCTTGACGGCGGCTAAACGCACAGAATCATCCATATCGAGCTCTGCTTCTCGTGGGCTGGATCGCGCATGTCCAGCGCTAGAACGCTGCTGCGTTTCCGCTCGCACAGCGGCGTGCAGCCACCATAAACAGCAGTGCAGCCACAATCACGCCCGGCACCAGCCCGAACAGGAACGCGAAGGCATAATCGACTACCGCGCTGAGCGCGCCGACATCGGCAAGCGTCCAGCTAGGCGCCGCGAAGGTCGCCGCGACGGCTACGATCAATCCGGCTATCAGCGCGGCGAGAATCGGGCGCTTCATTGGTCTATCGGCGCGATAGAGCTTCAGCGCACTCATAACGATGCCGATAAAGAGCACGAGGGAGAGACCAAGCAGCAGCCACAGCCATAGACCCACGCTTTCGTACAGGATGAAGAACAGAGTTATCGGATTGAAGTCACTCATGATTATCTCCCTGTTATGCGCGGCCACGCAGCATGGCGCGATAGGCGCCCTTGAGGCCCTTTTCCTCGATCAGCCAGGACACCCACAGTTCTTCGAGCGGCGGAATGAAGGGAAAGGACGGGATGAGCTTTCCGTCGTAATCGAACTCGATCAGCATTGCCTTCCCGAGGGCTGTCACCATCGGACAGGAGGTGTAGCCGTTGTAGGTCTTCTGCGGCGTGCGCCCAGCCGTCTCGGCGACGAGATTGTCGACGACCACTGGTACTTGCCATTTGACGCTGGCCGCCGTCTTGCCGCGCGGCACGCCCGCAATGTCGCCGACGGCAAAGACTTCGGGATAGCGTGGATGACGCAGCGTGGCCTTGTCCGCTTCCATCCAGCCGTCGGCCGCGAACGGACCGTCGCGCCACGGCAGCGGGCTGTTACGTAGCGCGTCGGGCGCGCGCATCGGTGGCACGACATGGATGAAATCATAATCGAGCGTTACGTCTCCTGAAGGCGTTACGTAGGTTGCGCGTCTGGCGCTGGGATCGATCGCTTTGAGCACATGGCTGTAATTGACGGCAATGTCGCGCTCGGCGAACAACGTCTTGACCTTCTCGTGGACAAGTGGGACGGTAAACACCGTCGGATTATGCGCGTTGTAGATCAGCTTGGTAGCGCTACGGCGACCCCTGCGGCGCGCTTTGTCATCGGTAACAAACGTGACCTTGAGCGGCGCGCCGGCGCACTTCATCTCACTCGCGGGGCGTCCGAACAGACCGACGCCGCCGATCTCGATGAAGCGGTCGATGGCCGCCGCCGATGCGGCAGCCTGCGCGGGGCCGGCATAGACCGATGCAATTCCCTCCTTGCCGATGAGAGACGGATCCATGCCGGCGATCGCGCGATAGTCGAGCATCAATCCGGTGGCAACAAACAGAAAATCATAGGCAATTCGTTGTCCGTCAGCCGTAACGACCGCTTTGGCGTCCGGATCGAATTCGGCCACTGCCTGTTCAATCCATTCCACGCCCCGTGGCATGTAATCCGCATTGCGCCCTGTGACGTCCGCCGGGCTCCACAGGCCCATCGCAACCAACGTGAAGCCGGGCTGGAAATGGTGCTCCTTCTTGGCGTCAATTAGGGTGATACTGGCATTCGGCATTTGTCGGCGCAGCCGCGCAGCGAGCGAAAGTCCGGCCGCCCCTGCCCCTGCAATAACGATGCGGGCGCGCGACGCCGATTCTTGCGCTGATGTTTCTGCCGCTATTACGGCGCCCGCTGCAAATGCGGCGGCTCCAGCTAGAAATTCGCGTCGTCGCATTGGCTTCTCTCCCCTCGCCTTTCGATCATTGGGATTGTCATCCGCGTGCCGCCTGCGTGCCCGGCATGTTTTTGCGCCCAGAAAACAATGGCGGCCGCATTCATCGCGCCGGAGATGCGAGCGACCTTGCGGCCGTTCGCAAACAGCAGCATGGTCGGAATGCCCTGAATTCCGAGCCGGCCGGCAACGTCCGGTTCCTCCTGCGAATTCAGCTTGATGAGGCGCATGCTTGGTTCGAGCACATGGGCGGCCTGCGCAAAGGCTGGCGCCATCGTCCGGCATGGCCCGCACCATGGCGCCCAGACATCAACCAGAATCGGGATTGAGCTGCGCTCAATCTGGCGCTCAAACGTAGCCCGATCGGCATCAAGGGGTGCTGCGACGAACAGCGGCTGCTTGCAGGCCCCGCATTGTGCTGCAGTTGCGGCACGGCGCGCCGGCACCCGATTGACGGCTGCACAATGCGGGCAAACAACATGGTGGCTATCGGACACGTCCGGGCCCTCTCTTTGACGGGCAAATGATCTTCCCGCTCGCTTGACATATATTCAATAACTCGTATATTCGCAATTATGAATATTTCGGCGAAGATCGACCCAAAAGTCATGCGCGTCGCCGCAGATGAGGCCGGAGCACTCTTGAAAGCGCTGTCCAATCGGCACCGCCTTCTGATCCTTTGCCAGCTCATCGACGGTGAGAAATCGGTCGGCCAGCTGGCCGACTTTCTGGGAATTCGCGACTCCACCGCCTCTCAGCATCTGGCGCTGCTCCGACGAGACCGCATTATTTCCGGCCACCGAGATGGCCAGACCATCCGGTATCGCATCGCTAGCAAACCAGCGCTTGATGTTATGCAGGTTCTCTACGCGGCCTATTGCGCTGGATCAAAGTCGCGGCAACCCGCACCGCATTTCACGACGCCCCGCCGATCACGTTCAAAGGAGTAGGACAATGACTCTCGATCACGCCGTTATGATGTTCGCCGGCTTCATCATTCTTCTGTCTTTGGTGCTCGGCTTCTATGGGTCGCCCTATTGGTACCTGTTGACGGCCTTCGTCGGACTGAACCTCATACAAGCTTCGGTGACGGGTTTTTGTCCCGCGGCCATGGTGTTCAAGAAACTCGGCGTCAAGGCCGGAAAAGTCTTCAACTAGCTACGAAGATCAGAGAGGAGCGCGTCCGTCGTCGCAAGTACATCTCTCTCCTGATAATATTATCATGCCGCCGCGTACCAATTTTATCTTTCCTGTCCTCGTATCCATCTTCGTCGGCAGCATGCCGGCGGAGGCAAACGATTTCGTTGTCAAAAGCATTATGGTGCCGGACATGAAGGCCGTGTTCGGTCGGGTCGAAAGTACAAGGATCGTTCCTGCGCGGGCGCGGATCGGCGGGTCGATCCGAGCCATCGGGGTCGGTGAAGGCGATCAGGTTAAGGAAGGCCAGGTCGTTGCGGTGGTCGTCGATGACAAGCTCGCGCTGGAGCTTAACGCCGCCGACGCCAAGATCGAGGCGCTCAATTCACAACTTGAGAACGCTCGTACTGAACTTGACCGGGCGCAACAGCTCCTCGCCCGCGGCGCCGCGACTCAGGCGCGCGTCGATCAGGCGAGGACGCAGTTCGACGTCATCGTCAGCCAGGTCGCCGCCGCCCAGGCCGAGAAAGCTGTGATCGGCCAGCGGGCGCGCGAGGGCGACGTGCTCGCTCCCGCGGACGGCCGAATTCTCACAGTCCCGGTGACACTCGGTTCCGTTGTCCTCGCCGGCGAAGAAATCGCGCGCATCGCAAGCGGCCGCTATTATCTGCGCCTTTCGCTGCCCGAGCGGCACGCCGCAGAGATCAGGCCGGATGCCATCGTTCGGATCGGACAGCGCGGTCTTTCGCCAGCGACGAGCGGCCGCATCGCGGAGGCACGGCCCGGCCGTGTCGCCAAGGTCTATCCGGAGATCGCGGGCGGCCGCGTGATTGCCGACGTCGAGGTAGAGGGCCTTGGAGGCTATTTCGTCAATGAGCGAACGCTGGTTTGGATTCGGGTTGCCGAGCGTCCGGCGATCGTCGTCCCGCCAGAGGCCGTGACCACGCGTCACGGCGTCGATTACATCCGGGTCGCTGCCGAAACCGGTCCTCTCGAAGTCGCCGTGATCCTTGGCGAGGCAATCCAGACCGCGGATGGTCCACGTATCGAGGTGCTGACCGGACTGCGCGAGGGCGACCGCGTGGTCATGCCGGATCGCAAGTCATGAAATTTGGGATTGCCGGCGGCCTCACCCGCGCCTTCATCGCCTCACCGCTGACACCTCTGTTCCTGCTCGCCGCCTTCGCGCTCGGACTTGTCGCTCTCGTCATGCTGCCGCGCGAGGAAGAGCCGCAGATCTCAGTGCCCATGGTTGACATCCATGTCGAGGCCAACGGGCTCAAGGCCGAGGATGCGGTCAAGCTCATCACTGAGCCGCTGGAGACGATCATCAAGAGCATCGACGGCGTCGAGCACGTCTATTCGCAGACCGAGGACGACGGAACCGTTGTCACTGCCCGCTTTCTTGTCGGCACCAATGCCGATGCTGCCATTTTGCGCGTGCACGAGAAGATCCGCGCCAACATGAACCGCATTCCGGTCGGCATCCCCGAGCCGCTGATCGTAGGCCGCGGGATCGACGACGTCGCCATTGTCGTCATCACACTGACCCCGACCCCGGATGCGGCTGACCGCTGGAGCACGAACGGCCTGACCCGCCTCGCCCGCGAACTGCAAGTCGAGGTGCTCAAGCTGCCCGACATCGGGCTCACCTATATTGTCGGCGAGCAACCCGAGGAAATGCGCATCGAGCCCTACCCGGAACGGCTGTCGCTCTACGGCATCACCCTGCAGCAGCTCGCCGCGAAGGTCGCGGGTGCTAACCGCTCATTCCAGGCCGGTCGGGTGCGGGAAGTCGGTGAGCAGCGCACTCTCGTCGCCGGCCAAACCCTGCAATCGCTCTCCGAGATCGGCAACCTGCTTCTCACGGCCCGCGACGGCCGTCCTGTCTATGTGCGCGACGTGGCTTCAATCGTGCTGGCGACCGAGCCCAACGAGGCGCGCGTCACGAATGTGCGCAAGACCGCAGCCGGTCTCGAGAGGACGCCTGCTGTATCGCTCGCCATTGCCAAGCGGCCGGGAACCAACGCCGTCGTCATCGCTCACAATATTGTCGAACGCCTCGAACAGGCGCGCGGTCAGATATTTCCGGCCGACGTCGAGATGACAGTCACTCGCAACTATGGCGAGACGGCAAACGAGAAGGCGAATGAACTCCTCTTCCATCTCGGCTTGGCGACAATCTCGATCGTGATCCTGGTCGGGTTTGCCATTGGCTGGCGCGAGGCGCTGGTGGTGGCGGTGGTCATCCCGACCACCATCCTGCTGACCCTCTTCGCCGCCCACATCATGGGTTATACGCTCAATCGCGTCAGCCTGTTTGCGCTGATCTTCTCGATCGGCATCCTGGTCGACGATGCTATCGTCGTCATCGAGAATATCGCCCGCCACTGGGCGATGAAAGACGGTCGGCCACGCGTGCAGGCCGCAATCGAGGCGGTGGCGGAAGTGGGCAATCCGACCATTGTCGCGACCCTCACGGTGGTCGCCGCATTGCTGCCGATGCTGTTCGTCTCCGGCATGATGGGCCCCTATATGAGCCCGATTCCCGCCAATGCCTCGGCGGCGATGCTGTTCTCCTTCTTCGTTGCCGTGATGCTGACCCCCTGGCTGATGATGAAGCTCGGGGGTAAGGCGCATACAGAAGCGTCCGCTCACGGCGCCGCACAGGGGAGCGGCTGGCTCGGCCGCGCCTATATCGCCGTAGCTCAACCGATCTTGCGGACAAGAATACGCTCGTGGATTTTCCTCGGCGCGGTCGGCCTCGTCACACTTGCCTCACTCGGGCTGCTCTATACGCAGCACGTTACCGTCAAGTTGCTGCCGTTCGACAACAAGACCGACCTGCAGGTGATGGTTGATCTGCCGACGGGATCGTCGGTCGAGGATACCGAACGGTTGCTGCAGGCGATGGTCGAACGGCTCGCACCGGTCAAGGAGACTGTTTCCTTCCAGACCTATGCCGGCACCGCGGCACCGTTCAACTTCAACGGTCTGGTGCGCCATTATTATCTACGTGCGCAGCCGCATCAGGGCGACATCGCCGTGACTCTTTCCCCCAAGGACGAACGCGCGCGTGCAAGCCATGAGATCGCCCTTGAGCTTCGCACGCGCCTCAAGGACCTGACCCTTCCCAACCGCACCATTGTGAAAGTTGTAGAGCCGCCGCCCGGCCCACCGGTGCTTGGCACGCTGCTCGCCGAAATTTACGGACCCGATCCGGAGACGCGGCGAGCCGTTGCGACAAAGGTGCGCGAAGCCTTCGAAAGCGTGCCCTTCATCGTCGATACGAACGACAGCTTCCACAATCGGCCGGACCGCGTGCGCCTCGCCATCGATCAGGACAACCTTGAATATTATCGGGTCGAACAGGGTGATGTGTACGACACGGTTCGTACCTTCGGCAGCGGCACCACCGTCGGCTATTCACATCGGGGTGGCGGCCGCCAGCCGATTCCGATCCGCATCGCTTTGTCCAAGAGCGAGCGAGTCGTCAATGAGCGCACGCTGGCGACACCAGTGCCAGCCAATGCGCTGCCCGGCGATCGCTCCATCGTCGAGCTTGGCGATGTCGTCTCCGTGACGCGGGAGCGCGCTTCCTATCCGATCTTCCGGCATAATGGCCGCGCTGCCGAGATGGTCATGGCCGAGCTTGCCGGCACGTTCGAAGCGCCCGTGTATGGCATGATCGCAGTCGCCGACGCCATCGCAAAGGCGGACTGGGGCGAACTGCCGAAGCCCGCGCTCACACTCCATGGCCAGCCCAGCGACGAGTCCCGCCCGATCCTCCTCTGGGATGGCGAATGGGAAGTGACCTGGGTCACCTTCCGCGATATGGGCGCCGCCTTCGCGGTCGCGATCCTCGGGATCTACATTCTCGTCGTCGCGCAGTTCGGCTCATTCAAGCTGCCGCTCGTAATCCTCACGCCGATTCCGCTCACGTTCATCGGCATCATGCTTGGCCACTGGCTATTCCGCGCGCCGTTCACGGCAACCTCCATGATCGGGTTCATCGCGCTCGCCGGCATTATCGTGCGAAACTCGATCCTTCTTGTGGACTTCATCCGCCACGCGCGTACGGCCGAGCGCCCACTGATCGAGGTGCTGCTGGAGGCCGGCGCCATCCGCTTCAAGCCGATCCTGCTCACCGCACTCGCCGCTATGATCGGAGCGGCGGTCATCCTCACAGATCCCATTTTCCAAGGGCTTGCAATTTCGCTGCTGTTCGGGCTCGCCTCCTCGACGGCGCTGACCGTCCTCGTTATTCCGGGGATCTATGTCGTGCTGAGAGGAAATACGGAGCTGAACTGACGCATCCGAACGCGCAAGAAGGCCATGACCAGACCCCGGGCAATGTGACATCAGGAAGCAATGCAGATCCACACGGTCCAGACGATCCGCAAGGCGATCCTTTTTGTCGGGGTCGCCGTCGGCGTCGTCCTCTTCTCCGTAACCAAATCCATTTATCCGAGCGGCGAGACGGTCCACGAGCTAATCGAATGGCTGGGGATTGTGCTGATCGTCACATGCATACTGGGACGCACATGGGCGTCCCTTTACATCGGCGGTCGCAAGATCGAAGAGCTTGTGCAGGTGGGACCCTACTCGGTCAGCCGCAACCCGCTTTACTTCTTTTCATTTCTTGGCGCAGCCGGAGTTGGCGCGCAACTTGGCAGCATCATTTTAGCCGCCCTGACCGGTGGCATTGCGGTCGTCGTCTTTTACATTGTCGTCAAGCAGGAAGAACAGGTTCTGCTGAGTCGTTATGGCGCGGACTATCGCGTCTACCTAACGCGGGTCCCGCGCTTCGTGCCGAATCCCCGCTTGTGGCACGATGAAGCGACGCTCGTTATCTATCCGTCTCGTGTCTTGATGACGTTCGCCGACGCGCTGGTATTTCTCATCGCAGTTCCGTTGGCGGAATTTTTTGAATACTTGCAGGAGGTCGGGGTGCTCCCTACCCTTCTCCATCTTCCATGAACCGCTCATGTCAGCGTTTTTCCATGCAAGCCCGGATCATCTTCTCGCGGTCCGTTCTTGCCGATTCCAGGATCAACTCGCAGAATGCCGACCGCAATGTCGCTGCTGACCCGGCTTGAGATTCATAGCATTATTGAGCCGAAGCAGCCGAGACTTTTTATGAAACACATCAAGATTGCATTCTGGAGCGCGCTGGCTCTTCTTATCGCGCTCTGGCTTACGGCTGAGCCGCTCGCCCTCCGATCTTCAGGGTTCTTTGCGCTGCGCGGGTCGATGGTCCAGCTCAGCGGTATCCTGGCCATGACCTGCATGAGCCTTGCGATGGTCCTCGCGCTCCGGCCGCAGTGGCCGGAGCGGTGGCTTGGGGGGCTCGACAGGATGTACCGCCTGCACAAATGGTTGGGCATCGGCGGGCTCGTGCTTGCGATCGCGCATTGGCTCTGGTCGGAGGCGCCGAAATGGGCCGTGGGCTTCGGCTGGCTCGCTCGCCCCGAGCGGGGCGCGCGGCCGGCTGCCGCCGGCGCAATCGAGCAGGCTTTCCGATCATGGCGTGGCACCGCCGAGGGCGTCGGCGAATGGGCCTTCTACGCCGCAGTGCTGCTGATCGCCGCGGCGCTCATCCATCGCATTCCCTATCGCCTCTTCTACAAGACCCACCGACTACTCGCGGTCGTCTATCTGGTGCTGGTCTTCCACACTGTGGTGCTYRTGAATTACCCCTACTGGGCTTCGCCGCTCGGCTTGGTCATGGTGGCCCTCCTCGCTTACGGAACATGGGCCGCGATCGTGGTGCTTGCGCGCCGTGTCGGGGCGGGCCGAAAGGTGGAAGGTTCAATCACGCGACTCCATTACTTTCCAAGCCTTCACGTTATCGAAGGCGAGATCGACACCCCGCATGGCTGGCCCGGGCACAAGCCCGGACAATTCGCCTTCGTCAATTGGGACGAAGACGAGGGCGCGCACCCCTGTACGATCGCCTCAGCCTGGAATCCTTCCGAGCATCGGCTGACCTTCATYACCAAGGAGCTTGGTGACTTTACRCGGCGCATGCCCACGRCGCTGCGTGTCGGGCAACCGGTGAAGGTCGAGGGTCCTTATGGCTGCTTCACCTTCGACGACGACCGCCCTCGACAGATCTGGATCGGCGGCGGCATCGGCGTCACACCCTTCATCGCACGCATGAAGCAACTTGCGATGGATAGAAAAGGTTATGTGGGCCGGCCGAATTTGCAGAGCATCGATTTATTTCACACCACCGCCGACTGGAGCGAGGAGGCCATCGCCAAGCTCACGACCGATGCGCAGGCCGCCGGCGTGCACCTGCACCTCCTCCACGATGCCCGCGACGGTCTGCTGACTGGCGAGCGAATCCGCACCGCCGTGCCGGACTGGCGGGAGGCAAGCGTCTGGTTCTGCGGTCCGGCCGGATTCGGCGCGGCGCTGCGGGCCGATCTCGCCCGTCACGGCCTGCCTGTGGACGAGCGCTTCCACCAAGAACTGTTCTCGATGCGGTGAGCAAAACGATTGATCGGAATTTGACGAGGCGCGCCTATGTTTGGTGGCGCGGCCGCGGAACGCCAAGCCGATGTCGAGTGACCAGCGCTCGCAGAAGCTGCGGCGGGGCGCGAAATGAGCATGTTTGCGTACCCTTCTTCCTCGCCCATCCAGTTCAAGGACGGTATTGACCTGACGGATATTTTGGACCAGGCGGATAGAGATTATTGCATGGGCGCTTGGTGATCCAGCATTGGCCTGGCGCCTGTGGATGTTTGCGGAGCTGGGGGTCGATATCCGAGCGATGAGTGCGGGCGCACGGTATTGTATTGATTGCGCCATTGCTCGATGACGATCCGGGCTTCCTTGAGGCTGTAGAAGATCTCCTGATTGAGGCATTCGTCGCGCAGCTTGCCGTTGAATGACTCGCAATATCCGTTTTCCCATGGACTGCCGGGCTCGATGTACAGGGTCTTTGATCCCAGCCCGGCTAGCCATTGACGTACGATCCTGGACGTCATCTCTGCTCCATTGTCAGAACGGATGTGTACGGGGATGCCCTTGGTGAGCATCACATCGGCCAGCGCCTCGATGACGCCAAGACTATTGATGCGGCGAGCGACCCGGATGGCCAGGCACTCGCGAGTGAACTCGTCGATCAAGGTCAGCAGCCTGATACGACGACCATCATGGGTCTGCGCCTCGACAAAATCATAGCTCCAGACATGATTGCGATGAGTCGGTCTGAGCCGGATGCAAGACCCATCGTTGAGCCATAGCCGGCTTCGCGGCTTCTGTTTCTTCGGCACTTTGAGCCCCTCACGGCGCCAGATCCGCTGCACGCGGTCGCAACCAACCTGCCAGCCGGAAGTCCTCAGCAGCGAGTGATACGTCGATAGCCGTAGCGGCCGTACTTCGAGGCGAGAGCGATGATTGCGCCAGTCAGCGCATCCTCGTCAGCTCGGGCAATGGCCGTGTAGCGTTGCGTGCCGCGGGGCTGATCGACGATCCGGCAGGCGTGGCGCTCGGAGAGCCCGTACTTCGTCCGGATTCCCTCGACAGCCTGCCGGCGCCGTTCGGGGCTTACAAGTTTCCCGAGGCAACATCCTTCAGGATCTGCTTCTCGAGAGAAAGATCGGCAACCAGACGCTTCAGCCGGACATTCTCGCGCTCAAGGTCCTTCATCCGTCGGGCCTGATTGACTTCGAGCCCGCCGTATTCCTTCCGCCAACGATAATAACTCTGCTGCGATATCCCAGCCTCCCGGCACGCAACCGCGGGCGTTTTACCCTGCGACGTCAGCACCTCAATCTGGCGCAGTAAAATACAATCTGTTCCACATCGCCTGGTTCAAAAAAGCCCCGTCAGGTCAGTATCAGGTTTGTAGCGCACCTCGCGCTGATCAGGCCCGCTCCGTCCCCTTTCTATGAGTGATCTTCGGTGGCAGTCACCGCATCCGCAAATGTTCCTTGGCGAAGCAGCAAGTCATCCGATTAGACACCAGGCCGAATATCACGTCCTTCCCAATCGCAATCGCTTCATCCTCGTCCTCAAACGGAATGATCGAGAGGACAGGGCCTAACACGCCTCCTGGGCGATGCGCATACGGTTATTCACCTCGCCGAAAATGGCTGGCTGAACAAGCGAGCCATCTCTCAATGCCGGATCGGCCGCAACGGACCTGCCGAGCAAGACATTGGCACCTTCGTCGCGCGCGATATCGATATAATTGAGCATGCGCTGACGCTGCTGTTGCGTGGTGACAGGGCGCCTGCACGAGCGGCAGTTTCTATGGCGGGCTGGGTTACGACCAGAAGGTGATTTCCATTTTACGTGAGCAATGTGACGTGCCTTGCTCGACAACGGCAACTGCCGCTGTGAATGCGTTCCGGGCCGTCGGCGCAAAGAAGATCGCGATGGCGACGCCCTATCAGGACTGGGTGAACCAGAAGGAGAAGGACTTCTTCGAAGGAAGCGGCTTTCAGATCGTCAATGTCGCCGGTCTTGGACTCACCGGGTTTGACGTATGCGAACTGCATCCGGAAGCATTTTACTCGTTTGCCAAGAGTCAGGACCGACCGAATGCCGATATCCTGTTCCTGAGCTGCATGGGATTGCGATCGCTCGAAATATTGCCTCGGCTCGAACAGGATCTCGGGAAGCCGGTGCTGTCGAGCAATCAGGTTACGCTCTGGGAACTGATGAATCTCGCGGGGCTGCCAACGGATGTCATCACGCGCGACTTCGGCTCGCTTTTCAGGCTTGGAAATCGCCGCGTCGAAATAGATCGGGCCCCGAACAATCGGGTCGAGCGGCCCGCAGCTTAGACTACAGGCTGATTGGTGAGGCGTTTATCGGGCGGGCCGGTCTGTGACCGTCCGTTCTGCAGTCCTTCGCAATCTGGCTGGCGCTTCAGAGCGGCGGTCCGCAGCGCCGGCCGGCTGACCTTAGATTCGAGTCACGCAAGTAGTGGACAAGGCCTTAGAATCTAATATTGACGGCGCTCGGCTCGAAGCGCTGATTTTTCTGGCGCGCAAAGTCCGTCGGTGCCGGCGAGGGTCAACCTGGAGCGTGGAGGAGATCGAAAATCTTCGAGTTACGGACCTGCTTGACCATTACAAGAGAGAATATTTGGCCGAGCCGACCAATGAGACGCCGAAGCAGCGTCACGCGCGGAAAGCAGATATTGCGTATCTCAGCACCGTTCAACGCGCTTTTCCCGAACTCTGCGTCGGCGATATCGGTGAGCTCGATTGCGCGGCACTACGCCAAACGCGCATCAAATCGCGCGGAGACAACGCGGGATACGGCCGGATTAGCTTAGGTGCGTGTCAACGGAACCGGGGTACAGGCCAACAGGTCGCCTGACGCCGCCCGCTCATCGCGACACCGTCAGCCGATTACCTTTCTCTGTACATGTATACGCCTGATAAAGACGTCACGCTCGCCCAACTGGAAATCTCCATTTCTTGGTATTTCGCGAAACAGATCGCTATCTAATTAACAATCGCAAACGTTCCAATTCCATAAGTCCAGCATTTTCAGCATCAGCACTCAGCTCACGTGCTGCAATTCTTGAATTAATGTTTTCGCGAAGCTGACCGTCTCGAAGATAAGGCACAGAGCGATACCAACGATATTGAAACATGTGCCCACTTGTCTTGTGAATCACCGCCATCCGAGAGCCGCTGATCGCGACATCGAAATCGGCCATGGCCTCAGCGCCAATTGTAAGCACCTTCGGCCCTCGCAATTCAAAGATATCATCAAGAGCGGCATCGACGTCACGCGGATAAAACGGCTTGTGCAGAACTCCCACAGCTCCTAACTTTAATGCTTCGCTTTCCCGATCGGGATAGGCATTGCCCGTCACCATGACAACTTTCAACATCGGACGATGCTCCAGAAGCTCACGAAGCGTTTCAATTCCATTCAGGCCAGGCATGCGGTAATCTAGAAAAACGAGATCGAACGGCTTGAAGAGACAACGATCAATAGCCGCCCGCCCGTCGGACGCCTCTTCCACCTCAATATTGAAATGTGCACGTTTCAGCACGTTATGAATGGTTCGCCGAATGGCTTGCGAATCATCTACTACGAGCACTCGCGTTAATTGCGTTCTTCGAATGTAAGTATAAATAATAGCTTCAATCTCAGCGACATCGAATGGCTTGAACAGAAAATCGTAAGCTCTCAATTCTCGCGCCACCTCTATAAAGCGCGTATTGTCAGATCCCGACATCAACGTCACAAAAGCATCTACTCCTTGGCTTCGTGCATCCCATAATGCCTCCAGGCCCGACATCTCAGGCATATGAACATCAATAAATGCGAGTTGAACATCACCTTTGCTGAGAAGGTGAAGACATTCCTTTCCATTAGACGCCTCCACAATTTCCATCGGCCATTCTGCGCGCCGAGCGGCGTCGTAGAAAATGCGCCGAACTGCGCTGGCGTCATCAGCTACAAGAATTTTTAGCTTTGACTCCATAACTCAAACGCTCACGTTAAACGATGCAAACGAGGGTCAACAACTCATCGCCCGGTCGACCAATCCGCAGCTCATCTTAGGTCCAGATCGTCCCAGCCACCTATTCGGCACGGTTCAACTTCATTGATTGTTACCACGACTGGCCCAAAATGTTACCCACAGCCTTTGCCAAATCATGCTTGCGATACGGCTTACTGAGGAATGGAGCGTCAACATCGAGCGCTGCGCCGTTAGTCAACGCTGCGCCGGGAAATCCCGACGTAAATAATACTTTGAGGTTTGGACGTTCACTCTGAGCCTGGTTAGCGAGTTCTTTGCCATCCATTCCCCCCGGCATTATCAGGTCAGTAAACAACAAATCCACTCTCGGAGCCGCATCCAGCATTTCTAGAGCTATCCGTCCATTACTGGCTTCAAGCACTTGGTATCCGAACTCTTTCAATAGCTTCACGGCCGTGGAGCGAACCTCGGAATTATCGTCAACAACCAGGACTACTTCACTGCTCGCGACCTTCGACAACTCCTCAGATGCACTCGTAACCGGTAAGTCTGCCTCTGAATTTCCAGCGCTCGGCAAATACAGTTTGAACGTCGTACCTTTTCCAAGCTCGCTATACACACTGATGTGACCGCGCGACTGCTTTATGAAACCGTAGGCCATGCTCAGGCCAAGACCGCTACCCTTGTCTGGACCCTTAGTCGTGAAGAAGGGGTCGAACACGCGAGAAAGAACCTCGGATGACATTCCTGTCCCGGTGTCAGTGATTTCAATGACTATATAATCGCCGGATATCACCTCCAAGTGATCCGCCGCACAATCGTCATCGAGATGCGCTTTGTGCGTTTCGATAACTAGCGACCCCCCTTCGGGCATTGCGTCGCGAGCATTGATTGCGATGTTCAGCAGCACCGCCTCAAGTTGGGCTGCGTCAGCATGGACCGGCCATAGATTATCTTCCAATCGAAGATTAATTGCGATGCTCTCGCCCAGTGTACGCCTCAGTAGTCGGGTCGTTTTGCGGACAAGCTCGTTCAAGTTAATGCGACACGGGTGGAGCGATTGGCGACGCGAAAACGCCAGCATCTGCCGAGTAAGCTCAGCGCCATGAGTGCTCGCCTGCAAGATAAGCTCTATTTTCTGCTGAACGGAGACGTTGTCGATGATTTCCTCCTGCAGCAAATCAAGATTACCGATAATGACTGTTAGAAGATTATTGAAGTCGTGCGCTAATCCGCCGGTTAAGTTGCCAATTGCCTCCATCTTTTGCGCCTGCAGCAACTGGCGCTCAACGGTCCTTTGCTCGGTAATATCCTCAATAACACTGAGCAAATATTCCGGTTTTTCTCGGCCGTCGAATACCAGAAGCTTTGTCGATTTCGCAACGCGCGTTCCGTTCCCAGGAGTCTCAAGCGTGTGCTCATTAACGGAGATCCTTCGATCGCCTCGCAGCAATTCTCTTTCCAGTTTGGTGATGTAATCAGCAGTTTCTTTTGGAAGCACTTCGTGCACGGTCTTTCCAATCATCTTGTCCCGCGCAATGCCGTAGTACTCTTCGCCAGCTTGATTGATCAGCACATAACGAAGGTCGCGAGGATCCTTGACAACAATGATCGTCGGCACATTCTCGATGACTAAATCTAAGAAGGCTTGATTGCGATCTCGCTCCCGCTCTGCGCGACGCTGCTCGGTGACATCCTCGTGTGTGGATACCCAGCCTACGCCCGGAACTGTCCGATTGATAATCGAAATAGTTCGTCCGTCAGAGAGTTCTCTTTCCTGGACATAAAAGCTGTCTTCGTCAACGACAGAAATTGAATTTGGAGATTTCGCTAATTTTCCGATTTCATTGAGCACCCGGTCAGCATACTGTTCCGGATCGCCATCGAAGTTTCCTGCCTTCTTACGCAATCGCAGGATATCGCTCAATGTGTAACCCGCCTCCAAAGAGATGAGATCATACATTTGTAAAAAACGCTTATTATGCAGAATTAGGCGACCTTCCAAATCAAACATCAAAAGACCCTGGTGCATATTGTTGAGAGCCGTATCCAGCTGTACTTTCTGCCGGCGGAGAGCCTGTTGCGACCGTTCCTGCCCGCGCAGTAGAGGGCGCGCAATGAGGACGATCACCACCCCAATCAATAGCGCGATAAGCGCGCCAGATCCGGCCAATATCTTCACCTCTCTTTGCCAATCAGCAAGGGCGGCGTCGATGGTTGTCGTTGCGGAAATGACAATCGGAAAATGGGGAACCGCATGAGAAGCGATTAATCGAGCTTTGCCGTCAATCACACCTGCTTGCCGACCCACACCTCGATCAGCGTGAACTAACGATGTTCTAAACATCGCGTTAGATCCGTACTGCCGCCCAACGACACCATCAACATGTGGATAGCGAGCGAGCAGCATTCCGTCTCGACGAAAGAGCGAGATCGAACTCTGGGGATTAATTACAATAGCTCCAAATAATTTCTCGAAGTACTCCAGCTCAATGGCTCCCAGAACCAGTCCGATGAAATTGCCTTGATGATCAACAACTTTACGCGCCAAATATATTGTCCATGTTCCAGATCCCCGATTGCGAACAGGCTCGCTCACGAAGGAGCTGAGGCTCCGATCGGATTGAAGTGCTCTGAAATAGTCACGATCTGCAACATTAACTGACGGTATAGGCCAATAGCGCGAGAAGTTTATTAACTTGCCATTTGCATTGATCATAGTGACGGCGTCGACATGCACCAGTCCACTGATCTTGTTTTTGAGTATTATATGTATGTCGTGTCCTGACATTTTTTGTTCGTAATCTTCGCTAGAATTTATATCCCGCGCTTTGATGTTTTCGATCACGCTTGTTTGAACAAGCTCAAGGGCCTGGAAGGCTCGATCAGTTTGCTCAGCAAGAATGAGAGCAATATTTTTCAGCTCGCGCTCATTATCGACTAATGCACGGTTGCGAACATTAAAAATCAGTATGACAGCGCTTGAAATAGTTATGCCTATCAGCAGAGTTCCAAAGAAAATGAGCAGCCTTATTGGCCAAGCGATCACACCATTTGGTTGGAACAAGCTGTTCCTTGTCGATGTCAGTTCGACTTTCTTCTCGTCGGAGAACTCTCTTCGTTTATCTGCCGATACGATATCCATGGGTAAGTCTACTATTCAGCCCATTATCAACATCTTCGACCCAGTGATCGCGCTCATGGCTTCACGGCATTGGCTTTCTGCGATGCGCCTTTTCCGTCATGACGAAATGCGGCGCTTTGCTCGAATGGTGCCCACCCGAACCAGATCCATTTTTAGGTCGGTCAGGCCAACCGAGAACCGCTTGTACAAATGTTTCTCGATCTATCGGTTTTGAGAAAAAATATCCCTGCGCCGTATCACATCCCATATCGATTAGCGCTCGAAGATCCTCATCATTTTCAACCCCCTCAGCACAGACCAGCGCCCCAACACGATGTGCGAGATCGACTATCGTTTGACACAGAGCGCGCTTGAGTCGATCAGAAGAGCAATTCGAGACCATCCCGCGATCCAACTTTAGCTCCACGCAGGGGAAGTCAAGTAGCCGCGACAGAGAGGAATAGGCCGATCCGAAGTCGTCAATTGAAATTGCAACATTGTATAGCTTCAGTTGAGCGGCGACCTCCTGGATCAACTCGGGGTCGCGAATGACCTCATCTTCAGTGATCTCAACAATGAGGCCTGGAAAACACGGGTCTTTCGGTAGCGATTCGCGCACGGTTTCAACAAAATCCAACGTCTGAACAATCGATACCGGCATGTTTACCGCCAGTCGAAGCGGGACCGCTCTTTGCGCAAAGTAGTCCCAATCCGCCATCGCTCGCTCAAGAACAAATTTGGATAACGGTCGATACAGCGGGTCACCGGCGGGCGGAAGGAAGCGTGCCGGAAGGACGATTCCGTACCTTGGGTGCCTTGCGCGTAGTAATGCCTCTGCACCGCATATTGTCGATTTATTAAGATCAATCTTTGGTTGGTACCAAAGCTCCAGCCAGTGGTTGGAAAGCGCTTCACTAAGACTGATTGCAACATCCGCCACGCTTTGATCCTCTCGTGGCACGTCATTGAGTTCGACTTTGGCGGTCAATCGGCCTTTAAGATCATTTGCCCGAAAGGGTTTGGGAAGTGGGGGCAGCATTGCCAGTCCGCGCAGTCTACCGATCTGCTGGATCTCACCTAGTGTAACCTCGTCGCGACCACTGATAAGCAGCACCTTGCCACGGTAGCGCAGCCTTTCGAGATGCCGGATAACTTCGACAGCATCAGACTGACCGAGCGCAAGATCCAGAATGAGTATCTCAGGAATATCGAGCTTGAGCTGTGCCAACAGCGAGGCGGCGCTGGCAAATTGATGCGGATCGATCCCACATTGTCTAAGCACTTGAGCTACGAACGCCCGAACATCGCTCTCGTCATCCAAGATGTATGCACGAGTTGATGTTTGTTCAGTCCGTGAAACTGCATCCAGGTTGGCCATCACTGATCAGCTCGATATTGCTTAGTTCAAGATAGCACCTCTAAGTTGCATAACCCCAAGAGGGACAATGAATTTTCGTTCGCGTATTTAACAAAGTCCGACTCTTTTTCGCCTCTCACAAATATTAAATTATGGTGAAATGGCCTGCACCCGGTTTCGTTGACACGCCTTAACCAGACCTTCCGCTCGAACTCAAAGCGTCCGGTGGCCGGTGCGCGACCGCATGTGCTCATCATTAACGAGATTAGCGCAATCTGGCTTAGTGGCACAGGGCGGGCGAGGCGCTTTTCGAACGCCCCGCCACTTCTACCTTACTGGTTGATGTCGTTCTGTCGCGTATCGCGAATGAACAGCGATCCAATGACGAACGTGATGGCCGCAACGATCACCGTATACATCAAAACCGGCAGAAATGTTGCCGTTAACGTCTTGCAGCTTAATTCCCTGCAAGACCAAATAGGGATTTTTCTTTGGAATGCAGGGGAGGCCATGACCTGTATCAGGCGCCTTGCGGGTGAAAGTCACCCATCATCAAGGGCGCACGATATGCTTAAACAATATCAGGAATATCTGCGCCCTTTCTTCACTCGGCAGCTCCGCTGCATATATGGCACGCCTTCTGGCTGGAGAGAAACTTTGTGGATAGCGCAAAGTGTTCTAGTTGCTCAGCCTTGTACGGTCGTCGCAGAGCTCTCAAAGAACTGGCCGCTATCTTCTCAGCCCCCCGGTGATAAGGGGATAGCCCAGGTGCTTGAGCTTGTCGCATCCACGCATCAACGTTGTCCCACGTCCTTTTCGGTAAGCGTGACGACCGCCCCGCCCTTGGCAAATCCAATCACGCCACGGTAGCCCTACTCGAGATCTGTAGTCGTTCGAGGGATCGAGATCGAATAGAACCATACATCCTTTGAACTTGCCCTTTATCGGACCGATCTTATTGACCGCAACCGCTTCGAACTCGTGGGCCGACAGCATGTTTAATTTCTCGCAACCAGGAATGCAGGCCTTGGGATGGCAACCGGGCGGTCGCAAGAATATCGCGGCCTGTGCCAAACGCTGGATCGGAAGCAAGGCGGGCCACAAGCCAACGCGGTTTATGTGATGTGGGTTTCAAGTCTTTTCGCGATTGAAACGGCATAAACCGTCGCTGGCGGATTAACAATCAGATCCCTCAACATGACATCGCTCCGTTCATGAGCCCTTTTCTTCGGCGTGAACGCGATCGCATCGATCTTGATCGCGCACAATCCAAGGGACTCCGCCGAGCGCTAGAATAACGGTAGCTGATGCAAAGATCTGTTGCGCGTTGTTATTGTTACTCGAGCGCTATGATGACCGTGAAAATCGCCCGAAGATCGCTTGAAACACCGGATAATCGGTGGGGTCGAAGTCGCTCGACGCAATTACGCCGGTGCTTCATTTAGTGCGCGTAGCTCTGACTTCCTGTCGAAGGGGCATGAACCGGCTTCTCGTTTGCTTAAGCGGCACGGTCTATTTTTTGATCCGTTGATTTCTTCTCTCGGGGAACTGGTAGATCCTCTACGCCGCCGCTGCCCTACATACGGACGGGCTGTGGGTAAAGCGTCATCAACCGCGCCCCAGTCAACAGTGCTTATGGGGCAGATAATGGGATAAGTCTGGTCGTGGAGCGGAACGTGGCCGTCTTCGAGGTTAGATCAAACGATTCCCACGGCATTCGTTAAGTTGCAGACGGGCCGGGTCCCTTGAACAGCTGAGAATCTGATGTTAGGCGACGATGGAGGGGTTTCTGTTGGAGAATTCTGACATGTCATATGTTTTGGACCCCCATGTAGACTTCGTTCGCATCGATCAAGGTGTCGATCTGCTCTTTGAAAAGATGCCCGATTTCGAAGTCCGCGGCGGACCGGCCACGATTGAAATCGGCCAACTCCCCTTGCCGCATTTCGAAACGGTGACTTTAGTCTTGCTCGTCAGCCCACACGATGTGCACGGAAATGGTCATGTTATCGGTCTTGCGTCAGCAAAACGCTTTCTTGCACGATCCAGCTTTGAACAAGAGTCTAGGAGCTATCCCATCGCGCAATTGGGTGGCGCGAAAGTCAGCGAGTATTCTACTGTGACGTTATCGAACGGCACTGTGATGTACGACGTCCGGCTCGATAAATATGAAATGCCTTTAGATCTCACCGACGGAGAAAGATTGGCATTGGCGTATGGATTGAGTTGGCACGAGCAAAAAGAAACTGTTGATCTCGACCTCCCGTACATGGAGATGATGACGCGCTTAGAGGGCTTTTGCGCTCCTGCTCTGAGAAAGCTCGCGGCGTATGTCGAAAACATAAGAACACAACAGCCAGAGCTACCGTCTGTCAGCACTGAAGTGTTTCGGACAGCATTTTGGAAGACCGGGTTAAGGCGTCCCTTAAACCGCCGGTAGGCTCGTAAACATAGTTTCGCCCCAATTCAGCTTGTGACTGTGTCCTACAGCTGAAGCCTTTGCCAGCATGGGCTCCTGACAAGGAGTGAGTCCATGGCTGAGAGAAGGCACCGACGTGCTGTGACAGCGCAGTCGTTGAAGGATCTAGATCGACGCGCCGGGCGGAGAACGTGCGCTGATTCAGCAAGCGAGCGCAAGATTGAGCAAATCGCGCTTCGATTACTGCGGCCCTCGGGCCGCAATGCCCGCACGCATAGCAAGAAACAGATCCGGCAGATCGCCAACAGCATTGCCAGATTCGGCTGGACCTTCCCAATTCTGATCGACGAGGACGGCAGCATTCTCGCGGGTCATGCACGTTACGAGGCTGCGATTCTGCTCGGGTTTTCCCACGCGCCGGTAATTGTCGTTTCCGACCTTAGCGGGCCGGAGAAGCGCGCCCTTATGCTGGCGGACAATCGGCTGTCTGAGAGCTCCTCCTGGGATCGCAAGCTTTTAGCTACCGAACTTACGGAACTTGCCGAGCTCCTGCCGGAAGTGGCTCTTGATCTGGACATCACCGGATTTGAGAGCGCGGAAATCGACAGCCTCCTTGCCGACTTTGCAAATCCGGATCGCGACCCGGCGGACAATTCACCGCCTCCTGAGACGAATCCGATCAGTCGGACAGGTGACGTATGGCTCCTTGGCGAACATCGACTGCTGTGCGGCAGCGCACTGGTGACTGCGGACTACAAAGCGCTCATGAAAAGGCAGCGCGCGGTGATGATGATCACCGATCCACCCTACAATGTGCGCATCAAGGACATTCAGGGCCGGGGCAAAACCAAACACCGTGAGTTCCTGCAGGCGTCCGGTGAGATGTCTTCGGTCGAGTTTCAAGAGTTCCTCCAGACCGCCCTCACCCATGCAGCCGCCTGCTCGCTAGATGGGTCGTTGCATCTCATCTTTATGGATTGGCGGCATGCCGACGCGGTTCTCGCCGTCGGCGCAAAAGCCTTTTCCGAACTCAAGAACATCATCGTCTGGGTCAAATCGAATGGCGGACAAGGCTCGTTGTACCGTTCCCAGCATGAGTTCGTCTTCTTGTACAAGAATGGGGACGCTCCGCACGTCAACAACGTCGAGCTGGGCAAGCATGGGCGCAACCGCACCAATGTCTGGCATTACGCCGGCGTGAACACGTTTCGGGCTGGCCGAATGGATGATCTCTCAGCGCATCCGACGGTCAAGCCAGTGGCCATGATTGCCGACGCCCTCCTCGATTGCTCGAAACGCGGCGACATTGTCCTCGATCCCTTCATGGGCTCTGGGACAACCATTATCGCGGCGGAGCGTGTCGGCCGCCGCGCCTACGGACTGGAGCTTGATCCGGCTTACGTCGACGTTGCCGTACGCCGCTGGCAAACCTTTACGCGGCGAGACGCAACACTCGAAAGCACCGGACAGACCTTCGATGAGGTGGAAGAGAGCCGCTCCTCAGATCAGCGGACGCGCAAATGAGCCGGTGCAAAGGAAAATCTTCAGTTCCGGGAAAGCGCAACAAAAGCCCACGTGCCGGCCGCCGCGACTGTGACGTGGGCTATTGCCGCCCGCCCCGGAAGCACCAGTTTCAGCCGGGGCAGAGCGGCAATCCGAAAGGCCGCCCCAGAGGATCCAAGAACGAGTCGACGATCCTACGCGAAATACTGAACCGCAAGCTACAAACGACCAACGGCGGTCGGTCTCGAAAAATCACGTTACTTGAAGGTGTGCTTCTGCGCGTCGCCGAAGATGCCCTCAAAGGCAACGTCAAGAGTGCGGCTTTCCTGCTCAATCGTTACGGGACGATGGTCTCAGGCGACATTAGGCCCGGCGAGCTAGGCGAGGACGACCAAGAGGTCCTGGACGCCTTCCTCCACCGTGCAATGTCAATGCCATCCAAGAGTAAACCATGAACGAGCTTGACCAGTCGGTATTCGATGCAGCACTTCGCACTGATTTTACCGCATTTCTGCATCGGTGTTTCCTCGCGCTCAATCCAGGCACCGAGTTCAAGAGCAACTGGCACATTGAGGCAATCGCATACAAGCTGGAGCGCGCCCGGCGGGGCGAGATCCCTCGCCTCATCATCAACCTGCCGCCGCGCCACCTGAAATCGATCATGGTATCGGTTGCCTTGCCGGCCTTTTTGCTTGGCCACGATCCGCGCCGCAAAATCATGTGCCTGAGCTACAGCGCAGATCTGTCGACCAAACATGCAGCAGACTTTCGCGCCATCGTCACCTCGGAGTGGTACCGCCGAGCTTTTCCCAAGATGCAGATCAGGCGGGAGACCGATACCGAAATCCACACATCAGAGCGCGGATATCGGAGGGCAACGTCTGTCTACGCATCCCTCACCGGATTCGGCGGCGATTTCTTTATTATCGACGACCCTCAAAAGCCGGTCGATGCGCAGTCCGAGGCCCATCGAAATTCACTGAATCAATGGTTCGACAATACGCTCATTTCTCGGCTCGATAACAAGGAAACCGGCGTCATCATCGTTGTCATGCAGCGCGTTCACTTGAACGACCTGACAGGATACCTGACCGAAACGTCACAGGACTGGATCGTTCTGAACCTGGCGGCCATTGCGGAAGCCGATGAGCACGTCCCGATCGGCGACGGCAGCTATCCATTTTCGGCGCGCCGGCGAAGCCCTGCATCCCGAACATGAATCCCTCGAGACCCTCCAGAAACTCCGTCAGCAAGTCGGTTCTGATATATTTTCGGCACAGTACCAGCAGGCGCCTGTTCCGCTCGGCGGCGGAATGATCAAGCGAGAGTGGCTGCGCTTTTATAAAGAAGCGCCCGAGCGCATTTCCCGCGCGAAAATCATCCAGAGCTGGGACACCGCGTCAAAGAGCGGGGCTCAGAACGACTGGTCGGTGTGCACCACCTGGCTGGTCCTGGACAAGCATTACTATCTGCTGGATCTAAGGCGCGGCCGTTTCGAGTATCCGCAGTTGCGCGAC
Organism: Pseudorhodoplanes sp.; assembly: GCA_032027085.1. NCBI lineage: Bacteria > Pseudomonadati > Pseudomonadota > Alphaproteobacteria > Hyphomicrobiales > Pseudorhodoplanes > Pseudorhodoplanes sp. Next base: position 277,440 of record JAVSMS010000001.1, read on the forward strand.
GCTGCCATTCAGCTGGCCGCAGAATTTAGACCGAATGCAGTGCTGATCGAGGACGCCTCGGCCGGGACCGCCTTGGCCCAAGACATCAAGCGACTCGTTCACGTCCCTGTCAAACTTATCCGGCCGGAGCACGACAAGATTGGACGCGTCTACGTTCAGCAGGCAAAGTTCGAGCAGGGCCTTGTGCTCTTTCCCGAGGGGGCGCCGTTTCTGCCGGAGCTTCTTTCTGAACTGCTTACTTTTCCCCAAGGCAAACACGACGATCAGCTTGACAGCGTCAGCCAGGCTCTGGCCTTCAAGAGCTTCGGCTACGACCCGACCTTCAGTTGGCTGTGATGGAGACCATACGCAGCAAATTCGACCACCGCTGCCACCCCGGTCACGTAGTGATTTCATTCTTCGGTCTTCGGGCCGAACCTCAAGCAAACGTACCGAAGTTAAAAAGTGGTGGCGTTTCTCGTTATAGCTGAGCGCCTGATCGCAACGATTGCAAAGGCCCCACCCTATATTGCTATTATGATGTACTCGTCCAAGACTCTCAATGTAACAGCGCTTGTGATTGCGACAGCGCTAGCTGCCATAATTGGCTCTTGGCTGTTTCGCCAGGGAAAACCGCAGGAGTTACACGAGCGGCCTGCAATGTGCCACGAACTGGATCTTTCTCTCGACCTGCGGAACGATGGACGCCTTTCTATGCAGTCGCAGGAAGATCGCGACCAACGATGCAATCGAGTAATGCGGGGTATTCCGCGCTGAGCTCCCTCGTGGCTCAGCAATCGTTGGACGGATGGCGCGCGAACGCTCAATCATCGTCTCTTGAAGTACGACGCCCGCCAGTACAATTACCGCCGCGGCTAACTCGCCAATGCAGTCGGAGTGTCCTTCGTACGCAGAGAATAGGAAATGTCGCGGCGACCGGAAAAAGGCACGAAGGCCCGCCAAAGCCGGAAGATGTCGCCGGGTCCTCCTCTAACGACGGCGATTCTTGGTATCCGCAGCTACACGACGCTGCCATTCAGCTGGCCGCAGAATTCAAGCCGAATGCTGTGCTGATTGAAGATGCTTCGGCCGGAACTGCCTTGGCGCAAGATATCAAGCGAATCGTCCACGTCCCGGTCAAGCTGATCCGGCCGGACCATGACAAGATTGGGCGCGTCTATGTCCAACAGGCGAAGTTCGAGCAGGGCCTTGTGCTCTTTCCGGAAGGGGCGCCGTTTCTGCCGGAGCTTCTTTCTGAACTGCTCACGTTCCCCCAAGGCAGACACGACGACCAGGTCGACAGCATCTGTCAGGCTCTGGCCTTCAAGAACTTTGGCTACGACACGACCTTCAGTTGGCTGTGATGGCCATCATACGCACCCCTGCCCTCAACCGGCCGGATCTGGGCTTAGGCCGACCACGCCAAGCGCTCTGATCCTGGCAGCAAAAACCCGGTGCAAATCGTTCAATCGATCGGCCAGCCAGCGGTGCTGGCGCGGCCAGTCATCGGTGTCTTCTGGATCAGCGACGTCGAGTTGTATGAAGACACGGCTGCTATTCTGGTCATCGGCCACCTCATCCCAGATGAGCGGGTAACTCAGCTCGCGCTCGATCTGATCGCGGTGCTTGAGCAGGAGGTCGAAATAACTTTTCGCATTCCGCGCGGCGACGTAGAGTTCGGCACGCACCTGATCCTTGGTCCGGAGCATAACCGCGCGAAGATAAAAGCCACTACGCCCGGTTGGATAGCTCATCAAGCGCCGTGGCTGAGGCCGCTTGTTTCCGGCGACGGGACCACCTGTTGCGTCAAGGACCTCATTCAGAGCCATCCAGTAATCGCGCTGCATAAGCCGGATGTTTGTGAGCTCCGCGTCATCGATCGTCCGCGCAGCATGCGCCATCGACCGCGACCAGCCATTTGGCTGTGAAACGACATTGAATTTTGGGGCACGCAGCGAATTTTCGATACGCCACAATTCAACTTCAAGACCAAAGAAACGGAATCCGTCGTTTGTGATTCTGTTGAGCCAATCGAGGGTAGCTCGATGTTCGTCGGTAAAGCGCGCTGCAATCCAGATGATAGTGAGCGCGTCAAGTCCGGAGGCATATGTCAGAGCCTGGCCGAGATGACCATGATCGGTTCTCTCCAGCTGATTCTCGATCAGCACCCAATTCTCATCTTCATCCCGGCACAGGAGGTCTGCCTGGAATAAACCCACCGATCGTTCTCTTGCGACTGGTTCTAGCTGAAGACCCAATGCATCACCGAGAATTGCAAGGTTTTCAAGCCGCGCGAGCCACGGCGTGAATTCTGTCGCCTCATGCGCCCAGGCCTCGCGCAGATCGCACTGTTCGAGCCGCCCAAGACCGCTCCCCGGTTTACCCCGCGCAGAATCGGTCAGATCGGCCGTCGTGACTAAGGTCATGATCTGCCTCCTTCCAGCCGACACATCGCTCGAACGGCCGGTGCCTTCCAGCCCAACCTGACATCAGCGCTGATAATCAGCAGATAATGGTGAATAGACATCCCAAAATGTGATGGCTCGCCAGTCAATGGATGCGACAGAAAGAATTCAAGGTTAATCCTTTTATGGGATAATCCGAATCCGGGATCAGATTGCCGCGCGTCATGGCTCCCCGGGCGCGCGGTCTCGTCAAAACCCTTCATCAGCCTGAATACCAGGCGCTTTGTGCCATGCTGGCCGACGCCCGGCGCAAGGCCGGTCTCAGCCAGCAGATCGTGGCCAAGCGCCTCAAGCGTCCGCAATCCTTTGTCGCCAAATACGAGGGCGGCGAGCGGCGTTTGGATGTCATTGAGTTCTTAGGCGTTTCGGAGGCGATCGGGGCTGATCCGGTCAAACTCTTGCGCGGCCTCATGCGCCAGATCGGCTGATAAGTCTTTTCCGATCACAAGATGCTCGCACTGGCCGTCAATGAGCCAGAAGATTGCTCATTTCGGCCTCGACTTCTTCGCGCGGCAGAGCGTGTGTGGTTCCAACAAGGGACCGAGACCGCCATGGACCGCAGCGCGACAGACATCGCCATTCACAGTTTCCTCGTCGAAATGCGGAGCCGGCTGTCAGAGGCCGGCAGCATCGCCACAGCGGCAGAGGCCTGTGCAGCGGCCGGCAATCTGGAAAAGGCGGTCGAAGTCGCACTGGACATCGAGCAGCTCACCTATGAGGCGAGCCGGCTGCTCGATGCAGCAAGCCTTCTGCAACGGATCAAGCAGCAGGAATAACAAGCACCAAGGGTGGACTTGGGCGCCGCGCGTGCTTGGCATGGCGCGGCCGTGGTGGTGACGGCGCATGCCGTCGCAGCCATGGAGCATGCAATGATCGCAAAGCGTCTCAAAGACACGCAGCAAAACGGCACTTCGGGCGCGCCCGCAAGAGCCGATCAACACAAGCAAAACAAGAACACAGGACGCGCTCGCGGGCCCGGCCGGCCGGCTAAACGCAAACGGCCGCCGATGTCGGCTCAGACCCGCGCCGGATCCAAGCAGGAAAAGGTGGTCGCCCTGCTCTCGCGCCCGGAAGGCGCCAGTGTCAGCGTCATCATGAAGATGACAGGCTGGCAAAGACATTCGGTACATGGATTCTTTTCCGGAGTCCTGCGCAAGCGACTGAAATTCAAGGTCGAGCACACCGGCGAAGGCGATAAGACCATCTACCGCATCGCGAGCGGTTCGGGCAGCACAAAGATACGACACCCCGAAAGGTCTGATCGTCCGCGTCAGGGCAAGCGCTGATGCCGGCGGATGTTGACGAAGCTATCGAAGCCGAGCTCGCTCGGCTTCGATCCATGCCGAAGGTCGAACTTCGTCAGCGCTACCGGGCGACGTTCAAGGTCGATCCGCCAAAAGCTTTCGGGCCGGACCTGCTGCGGCGGAGCCTCGCCTATCGCATCCAGGAACAAGCCTTTGGCGGGCTCGATGCCGCGACGAGGCGCATGCTGAATAACCTGATCTCCCAGCACAGCAAGGGCAAGGACGGCCGCATCGTCATGCCCCGTCGCATTAAGCCTGGCGCCGTCCTGGTGCGGGAATGGAAAGGCCAGAGCCATCGGGTCATGGTTCTCCAGGACGGCTTTGCCTACGAGGGAAAACCCTTCGCAAGCCTCTCGGAGATCGCCCGCCTGATCACAGGCGCACGCTGGAACGGACCTCGCTTCTTCGGGCTGCGGGACAATGGCGGGGAGGCGAAACCGTGACGCGCAAGCCAGTCAGGAGCGCATCCATCAAGACGCTGCGATGTGCCGTTTATACCCGTAAATCCACAGAGCACGGACTGGAATTGGAGTTCAATTCGCTGGATGCCCAGCGCGAGGCCTGCGAGGCCTATATCAAGTCGCAAGCCTCGGAAGGCTGGACCTGCCTGTCCAAGCGCTATGACGACGCGGCCTTCTCCGGCGGCACGCTGGAGCGTCCCGCCCTGCGGCGGCTCCTGAAGGACATCGAGGCAGGACTCGTCGATGTTGTCGTCGTCTACAAAATCGACCGCCTGACCCGCTCGCTCTCAGATTTTGCGAAACTCGTGGAGATCTTCGACGCGCAATCGATTTCCTTCGTCGCTGTGACCCAACAGTTCAACACCACGACCTCGATGGGGCGCCTGACGCTCAACATTCTCCTCTCCTTTGCCCAGTTCGAGCGTGAGCTTTCCTCCGAACGGGTACGCGACAAGGTGGCAGCCTCCCGCAAGAAGGGCAAATGGACCGGCGGGACAGTGCCGCTCGGCTATGACAGCCGCGACAAGAAACTTGCCGTGAACCCGGCCGAGGCCAAGACCGTGCGCATGATTTTTGAGCGCTATCTTGCCTTGAAGTCGGCTCCAAAGCTTATCGAAGAGCTCGACCGCAAAGGCGTCGTCACCAAGAAACGTGCGCTCCAGGGCAAGACGGCAGGCAATGTGCCTTTCACTTATGGGTCGCTCGTGTATCTGCTCAAGAACCGCACCTATGTCGGCGAGGTTGGCCATGACGGCAAATGGTTTGAAGGCGAGCACGAGCCGATTCTGGACCGTGAGCTATTCGCGCGCGCGCAGGAGGTCCTGAAATCCAACGCTGTCCGGCGCCGAAAACAGCGTGCAGAGACCGGCGCCCTGCTCTCTGGCCTGCTCTACGATGACCGCGGCCATCGCATGAGCCCGAGCTACTCGGTCAAAAACGGCGTACGCTATCCCTTCTACGTCAGCGCCGCCATCCTAAAGGGACGCAAACGAGAAGCCGGTTCGATCGCCCGCGTCGGCGCACCTCAGATTGAGACCCTCGTCATTGCAAGCTTGCGCAAACACCTGCAGCAGCAGGATGATGCAGTCACGTCCCGCACTCTTCTCGAACAATGCGTCGACAGGATCACGATCTTTCCGGCCAAGATCACAATCAACCTCAAAGCCGACAGCTCGTCTGCAGAGCGAGCAGCCGGCTCCTTTGACATGCCCTGGTCACCCGCCAAGAAGACTGGTCTTGTCGAGATCAGCGAGCCGAATGATTCATCGCCGCCCTCCCCAAAATCCGAACTTGTTCAAGCCTTGGTGCGCGCCCATGTGTGGCTCGCCCAACTGAAGAGCGGCACATTCAAATCGATCGAAGACCTCGCCCAGGCGGTGAAAATTCACCCCAAGAACATACGTTTGGGCCTGAAGTTGGCATTCCTTTCGCCGCAACTGGTCCGTGAAATCCTGCGCGGCGAGCAAGCTCCCGCGATAACCGTAACAAGCCTAGGCAACATTTCTGAGCTTTCCTGGATGGGCCAGGAAGCCGCATTGAAATCGCGCAATTCGCACCGCATCATGCGACCCGGGGCGGCTGGGGACCAAGGCCATGTTACTTAGCAGCGGCGACATTTATCGCGCCTATCGTCCGAGCGCATGCGACCTTCGCCACTATCTACATTACAAGAAGACGCCAGCAGCCGAACCAGGCGCGTTCGAAGAGGTTATTCGCCGCCTCGGTGACCGACACGAGAAGGCGCATCTCGCCACCCTGGAGGATGTCACCGACCTCAGCGAAGGTTCCTTCGAGGAGCGGCGACGTCAGACGCTCGAAGCCATAAGCAACAAGGCTTCAGTTATCTACCAACCAGTGTTTGCCGCAACAGTCAGACTGGCAGGTCGGGATTGCCAGGTGACTGGCATTCCAGACTTCCTCATCCGGGAAGGCGACGGCTATGCCATCCGCGATGTGAAGATGGCGAGGCGCCTGACCGAAGGTGAACATGCAGAAATCTTCTGGCAGCTGCGGCTCTATGGCTTGCTGTTCACCTTGACGACCGGACAGGCACCGGTGCGGCTCGAAGTATATGGTGGCGCGAGTGAGATCGTCACAATTGATGCCGCTGCTAATGGCACCGTAGAGACAATGCTGGCTCGGTATGTGGAGGTGATGCTGGGCGAGCGGCCACCCTTCGAGCCGGTGGGATGGACCAAATGCGGCGACTGCGGATACCACGCCACGTGCTGGAACGACGCATTAGAGCGTAAGGACGTCGCGCTCGTCCCGAAAATTGACCAGGGTCTCGCCCGCGCTCTGCACGAAGTTGGCGTCAGTACCTATGGCGATTTGCTGGTCCAATTCGATGAGGCGCGTCTCACGCAATTCCAAAGACCCTGGGGGGCGCGGCAGCAGAAGGTTGGCAAGACGGCGGTCGATATTTTGCGATCCGCCCGGGCCCTCCAGTCAAATCAATGCATCGCCATCGCTGCGCCGGACATTCCAGCGAGCACAAACTACGTAATGTTTGACCTTGAAGGGCTGCCGCCCCACCTGGATGAACTCGAACAGATCTACCTGTGGGGCCTGCAAGTGTTCGGAGACAAACCAGGCACCTTCATGGCGGCGACGGCAGGATTTGGTGCCGAAGGCGACCGCGAAGGCTGGGAGCAGTTTCTGAGGTGCGCTGCCGCGATCATCGCCGAGCACGGCAATATTCCATTCGTGCACTGGCACCACTACGAGAAAACGAAGCTGAAATTGTACATCGAACGCTACGGAGACCCTGACGGGATCGCAGCCGCCGTGCTCGCCAACCTGTTTGATCTCTTGCCGGCAACACAGAAGGCTGTTGCCCTTCCCCTGCCAAGCTACAGCCTGAAAGTGGTTGAGAAATACGTCGGCTTCAAACGCTCGCAGTCTGAATACGGCGGCGACTGGGCAATGGCGAAATACATTGAAGCCACTGAGACCGAGGATGAAGCTCTCCGTACAGCAGTGATGGATCAGGTCCTCAAATATAATGAGGAGGATCTGGCCGCCACGTGGGCCGTGCTATCTTGGCTTCAAGAATTTGGACGCAAGGCCAACTGAGCGCGATCGCCCTTTATTGATTCAGGTAACGTCCATTATGGAACATTTTCTCACTCAGTATGATTGAGACGAAAGAGATCGAGAATGCTCGGTCTGAGGTGACGCTCAAACTGACACGGCGCGCTCGGGAGGGAGGCGAAGGCCCGGACGGTAGGTACCGTCTTTGCTCCCCTCAAAGTCCCATTCGTAGACGGTCACCGGTCCGATGGCCGGCTGGTTCTGACCGAGAAAGAAGGCGAACGCATTGGGGCCGGCGATGAACAGGTGGGTCGAAGGGCGCGGCGTGCCCGACCGGGTAATCGTTCGAAGGCGGGTAAGCAACGCTTCGGCCAGCAACACGGCATGATGCCCGCTGTAAACGCTGCGGCGCGACGCCGGCATGCGGGCATGCAGGATGCGACCGATTCCAGGAAAGGCTTTCACAAACGTGCGCACGGCCGGGCTCACATCGTGTGCGAGACTCACGGCAACCGCAGTGTCGGCTCCCTCCCCGGTCTCCTCGACTTCAAACTCAAAAGCAGGCCAAGCCGGATCAAACGGCAGGTCGTCCGCCGCCCACCAGCGCCGCCCGTCGGTGCGCTGTTCAATCTCAACCGTCTTGCCGGACTTCACGTTGAGGATCGCGCCAACGCCAAAAGCGAGAGAAACATGCGCATCTAGAATTACGCGAAGATGATCGTTCTCGCGAGCGGCCTTAAGCACAAAGGCCTGCAACTCGGGGAAGACGGTAGCATCCCACGCCGCCGCGTCGCGAATGAAGCGCCCCGCGAAATGCGGCACGAGACTGAGCAGCGTGCCGCAGCGCGCTTCCAGATTGTCGATCGCATGCATGAAGGAACGCACGCCGATGGAGACGGGCTCACGCTCGTGGTCTTTGTCAAAGAGCCGCTCGGACGCGCACAGGTCGCGGAAAGCTTGGCGGTCGAAGTCATTACGGCCTTGCGCGTGCAGCTTGGTGATGAGGTCATCGTAAAAGAAGCCAGCTTCCGACGGAGAAACACGCACCATCCCGACCGCACGCAGCCGATCATTGAGGCGGTCCCGCAGCTCGTGTGCGGACTCAACGCGTTGCGTGATGCCAAGCGTTCGCGCAACGCGGCGGAGTTCATCCTCGTCAAGGCCGAGATGCTCGCGCCACGTCTTGCGCAACTGCCCCATCGCGCTTGCATCCGTCGTGCCGTCAAACAGTCGCTCTAGGTCGAGCGCGTAGGTCTGGGTTAGCAGCGCCCGCATCAAGGGATCGGCGCGGCGCAAACTCCAGTTGGTGACAAGCTTGAATCTCGCCCCGGTTCCATCGGGCGCGTGCATCACCTGCGCTTCGTGGGCGCGCTGCAGGAACGAATTCGTCTGCGCGTTCGAAAACGCGGGGTCAATCAAATCGGTGTAGCCGAACTCGCCGGGGCGGACATGCCACTTGCACTGCAGGTGGTCGCGGAGCAGCCGTGCGCCAGTATGATCCTGCGGCGCACGCGCAGGATCGTACTCGATGAGCACGTCGTCGAACGCCTTTGGGCCGATTTCGTAGGCCACGCGCACCACGCCGCTCGCGGAGTCCAGCAGCGAGGCAGCGTGCAGCCAGAAAAGGCGGGCTTGGAAATTGTCCCCTTGCTGGCGGGCAATGACGGCCTGGCTCATGCTGTCCCTCTCACCGCGTCGGGAAGTACCGGCCCATAATCTCGCCCCAAAGGGCAAGCGCTTCGCCGGTCTTGCCCTGGGTCTCAAGGCGCATGGCAAGCGATGCGTTTTTCTCCGCCGTGCGCATCACGGCGATGGCCTTCTGCACGAGATCCGGCGTCATCTGGTCGGAAACGTGCGGCCCGAGCCCGGCGGGGTCCGGCCATGGGCCTGACAGCACCGCCGGAGCGGCGGCGAAGAAACGCTGCACCTCGCGCGCGTAGGTGGTGAAAGGCGCATCGACAAGGTCGAGGGCCATGACTTCGATCAAGAACGACGGTTTGATCGGTTTGTCGGCGGAACGGTTCCAACGCTTCAACATCTTCACGAGCGGGACCCACTTTCCGCCAAGCGCCCTGTTCTTGGCGGTGGACTTCTCCGCGTGGACCTCGGGATCTGTCTTGATCCACTTTCCGAGGTCGCGGTCCGGGATTTCGTAGCAGTCGCTGAGCTCGAACGCGGGCACCGCGTCGATCGACAGCACCTTACCCTCCTCGTCCTTGGTGTTCTTCTCGAATTCGACGGTGACCGAGCGCCGGCCGCGGTCGACCGCATCGGCGCCGTACTTGTCCTTCAAGCAATCATAGAAGGCGTCGATTATCTCGGCGGGTGGCTTGTCGCGCCACTTCTTCTCGGCGCTGCCGAGCGCAAAGAAGACGTCGACGTCCTTCAGCGGCTTCGTCTTGGTGTGCCGGTCATAGGATCCGGTGAGGAAATCGCGGTCGACCGCGAACGTGGCGCGGATGCAGTCGCGGACCTCGTTGTGTCGCTTGCTCGCGTTCTTCGCCTCAGTGTCGCTGAGTTCGAGGCGCTGGCGGAACGTTTCAAAGGCTTCGTTGACGCTGGTCATTTGTAATAGGTCATCGAAGCCATGATGTCGGGGGTGGCGATCACGGTGCCGGCTTCGCGGGCAGTGAGGCCATTGAGCGAATGGAACGACGTGGTGGTGACGCCCGGAACGTCCTCGCCGCCCGGCGCGAGCAGCAGAATCCGGTAGACGCATCCGGCCGGCGGCCGCGGCGGCTTGTCGAAGGTCTGCTGGAGAAACTGCTTGTCGACCCACATCTCGTCGACACCGTTGCCGTCGTAACGGATCGGGAAGTCCCACCGCCCAAGCGCGATCGTGGTGCCAGGCTTGTAGAATTCGATGATGATCTTCTCGAGGTGGCCGGATTGCAGCCACGTGCGCGCTGCGCGGTCGACCCAATCCGACCACGCGTCAACAAGCTTGGTCGGATCAAGCCCGTAGTGCAGGACAAGAAGCTTGATGAGATTCCGCATCTTGTCGGAAACGTACGCGGCGGTGTGGGCCCGCGTGTAGGAGGTGACGTAAGTTGAGCTCATGGCTGGTCCAGGACTCCCCAGTTGATCGCAAGCGGCTGGGCCTGCGCCGCGCTTTCGGCCCGCTCGTCCTCGTCGTGGGGCGGCGACGCGACATCGTGCACCGAGATCCGCGGGGCGCGGGTCGTCAGCGTGTTGTTCATCCACGTCACGTCGTCAGTGTCCGACGGCGCGGTCACGCTCCAGCCGTTGCCGCCGGTCGGATTCCAGGTGAGCGCGGCAACGTCCTTGCCCGCTTCCATCGCGGCTTCGTTGTAGAGGCAGTAGACAACGAGGCGCGGCCCGCTCCCCTTCACCACGATCGGGCATGTGGCCGGATGTTCGTCGGCGATCAACGACTGCATGACGCTGGCCGCCGCCGCCAGCGTGGCGGCGTCGACCGAGCCCGTGCCGGTGATGAGGTCGATGATGGCCTGCCACGTCTCGGCCGCCGTGCGCACCGGGATCGAAGCGATATCGCGCCGAACCTTCATGCCGCTTTCTCCTCGATACGGCTGTTCTCGGCCGCAAGCTTGAGCGTCGCGAGAACGTGCTCGGCCTTCAGCTTGTTGAGGTCCTTCGCCGTCTCGATGGTAGATGCGGCGGCGGAGATGATCGCCTTGCGCAACCGGCGGCCGTCCATGCCGTCTGAGGCGCGCACGAACGCCGCCATCTGCGCCTTGAGGTCAGAGACGCGTGGCCACTCCTTGGCGAGCTGCTGCAGCGCGTCAGCGATGATCGCCTGGCGTGCGGCGCCGTCCGGCAAGCCCACATCCTCGATCCAATCCGCACGCGACAGCAACGCCCGGTCGACCGCTTTCGGGAAATTGGTGGTCGCGATCAACAGCGTGTTGCGATGCGTGCGGGAGAGAAGATCGATGCCGGACAAAGCCGCATCGGTTGCGCGGTGGGCGTCAATCGGGTTCGCCTCAAGGCTCATGCGCTGCCGGTCGGCCGCCAGCGCCTCGACCTCGTCGAAGAGGATGATCGCCGGGTGCGCCATCGCGTGCTCCGGGATCGTCTGCTGGAACAGCTTCGTCACCTCCTTCTGGCTCTTGCCGTGCGAGGAGCTGCCGAGGGCGTGCGGGTCGATCTGGAGGAACTTCACCTTCTTCGGCGCAAGCGCCTTGGCGACTTCGTTCGCAAGACCACGGGCGAGCGTTGTCTTGCCGGTGCCGGGAGGGCCCGACAACACGATGAGGCCGTGCACGGGCATAACCTCGAACGGAAAGCGCTGCCTGAGCTGGAGCGAGAGCAGCGCCTGCGCCACGAGGCGGGTCCGCACTTGCGGGTCGATTTTGATGGCGTCCCAGGCCGCGGCGAAGTCGTCCCGCGGCAGGAACTGTTGATCGCTGATAGCCTCCACTGCCGGTCTCCTCTCATACGGGAGCCGGCGCGATGCCTTTTCCCCCAGTTGTGCCCTTTAGAGCTGGGGCGCTCCTTGCGAAGTACAAGAAGCAGTGGCTAGTGGCCCCCACTTGCTACATCTCGTCGCCCGGCCCAAATATAGGGCGAAAAAGTATCTCTACTCCGAACTTGAACCTAAGAATGCTGTTTCGCGTTGTCAAGTACAGGCTGTATAGCTACTCTGAACTTTGTGATTTGCGAGGAGAATGGCGTGACCGTCCTAGGGGACCGAATACGAGAACTCAGAAAGAAGAAGGGCTATACCCTTGAAAAACTTGCTGAATTGACGGATTCCAGCAAGAGCTACATCTGGGAACTGGAAAACAAGCAGCCCGCCCGCCCCTCCGCCGACAAGATCGCGAAAATTGCGCGGGTGTTGGGTGTCACGCCGGAATACCTCGTTGATCCCGAGGAAACGAACGTCGCCGAAGCGACCGACGAGGCCTTCTATCGCAAGTATCGCCGGCTCGATCCCACGACAAAAGAGAAGTTCCGCCGGATGATCGATGTGTGGGACGACGACGATAAATGACCGAGCCGGTCTACCCCATGCGGTGGGCAAACGATCTCACCCTCCTCTTGAACGCCGTGCTGGGGGCGGACCGGTTTCCCGTGAAGGTGCCGGACATCGCTGCCGAGTTTTCGCGGCAGCGCTTTCCAGATGACCCGATCACGCTGATTAAGGGCGACGTCCTTCCTAACTTCGATGGCGCTCTCGTGCGGGCGCCTGCGGGGAAGAAAGGCTGGGGCATTCTCTACAATTCGGCGATCGGCTCGCCGGGACGTGTCAACTTCACGCTTGGCCATGAATTCGGCCACTACTTGATGCACCGCCAAGCGTATCCGAACGGCATTCGATGTGGCGATCAGGATGTCGTCCGGTGGGATTCAGAATACGGCCAGCTCGAACACCAAGCAAATGTGTTCTCAGCGACGTTGCTGATGCCGTTGGACGATTTCCGCCGTCAAGTGCCCGAGCGGCATAAAGCCAATCTCGGCGAGTTGTCCGCGTGCGCCGAGCGCTACCGCGTGTCGTTGATAGCGGCTATCCTTCGGTGGCTGGAATACACTGAGTGCCGCGCGGTGCTTGTCGTCTCCCGCGAGGGTTACATTCTCTGGTCAAAACCCAGCAAGTCCGCACTACGCACCGGCGCGTTTTTCCGCACCTCCGCAAGCCCGGTTCAAATCCCCTCACGATCACTGGCGGCACGGCAAGACCGACTGGTCGACGGTCGCCGCGGCGTTGACATGCCTGCCGGCATTTGGTTCAGCGAAGAAGTACGGGAAATGACCGTGTTCGCAGATCAATACGACTTCGCGGTCACTCTGCTTATGCTGCCCAGCGATTACCTCCCGCGATTGCAGGATGAGCAGAACATCGAAGACACTTACGATCGCTTCGTGAAGAGCGGGAAATTGCCGGTCAGGTAGCCTCTGCATTGCTAATCGGCGACAAGGTTATGATTCCTCAGCCGACCACACCTCGGCACTCTGGTGCAAGCTAATCGCTTACGGCAAAAGAAAATCGCCTTTCGGGCAGCCCACTCGATGCCGCTGCGCATAATTACAAGTTCATAACTGAGTATCAACAACTACACCGGACGGACAATGAAAAACCTCGTCGTCTGCTGCGATGGAACGGGCAATGAAGTCAGCGAAAACATCTCGAATGTCCTGAAGCTCTACCGGGTGCTGCGGAAAACCGGCAAAACGAATCCCAAGCAAATTGTCTTCTACGACCCAGGCGTCGGCACCCTTGCGCGTCCTGATCCTTGGATAAAATTCCGCCAGGATGCGGTCATGGTGCTCGGATTGATGACCGGTTACGGTCTCGATGAGCGTGTCCTCGCGGCATACACGTTCTTGATAGACAACTACGACGAAGGTGACGACATCTACTTGTTTGGCTTCAGCCGCGGCGCCTACACCGTCCGCATGCTGGCCGGTCTGATTCACAAAGTCGGACTGCTCTCTCCGCCGCAGAAGAATTTGGCGGAGGCGGCCCTTGGCTCTTACAAACAGTCGATCGAATTTGATCAATCCGGCGTCGCGGACACCGAAGCATCCGAAGTCGGCCCCATGTCCCGGGACGATCGCGCGGCCCAATTTGCACGCATAGTTTCGGTACGGTGGCCAACAATAAAATTCCTAGGCGTTTGGGATACCGTAGCGAGCGTCATCGTTCCCCGACCTGACCGGTTCTACACTTTCAGCCTACAAGAGCTGCCGCATACTCGGCGCAATCCAAGTGTGCGCATATTTCGCCAGGCGATCGCGCTGGATGAACGCCGGCGTATGTTTCGACTGCACGGTTGGGATGAGAAGCAGACCTTTATGCCCAACCGGTTCAGCAAGACCAACAATAGCGAGCCGCAGGACATAAAACAGGTGTGGTTCGCGGGCGTTCACGCGGACATAGGCGGCGGATATCTAGAGGCAGAAAGCGGTCTATCAAAATTCCCATTACTATGGATGATCGGCGAAGCCGTAGCCCAGGGCCTCGCAGTCAACCCGCAGACGGTCAATCAGCTCGCTTGGGGCGTTCAGAGGCGCGGCAGCCCCTTCTCGTACGTGGCACCGGATAGCGGGCGCGATCCGCATCAATCTCTGACCTCCGCCTGGCGGCCGCTGGAATGGCTTCCGAAATCGGACAAGTACAAAGAATGGAAGCGTCTGACATCGTGGTTTGGCCATTACATCCCGAGCGGCGAACCCCGGCCGGTTGAAGACGACGCCTGGATCCATGAATCCGTGTTCAGGCGCATCGAAGCCGTACCCCATTATCGCCCCGTCAACATGCCGTCGACGCACCGCATCGTACCCATGCTAACCAAGACCTGAGCGCCGACTACGAGACTACGGTCAGGTTCTTGAACGGGCTATTCCGTTTCGGCATGCTCGACCAGCATAGGGTGGGGCAAATGGGGCTCAAGGATCTTGAACGCGACGAACGGACGTCGATCGACGCCAACGTCGTAAAGCTGGTCAATATACGCAGGTTCACGGCGATCCTGCACCATCTCGAAGCTTTCAAATTCTGGAATCCGCCCGACAGGCGGAAACCGCTCTGGGAGCACCAGCGCGCGGCGGTCGAGACCGTCACCGCCTATCTGGCCGCCGATCCGCATCTACCGCACCGCCTGACATTGAGGGAGGCAGCACTGCTGAAGCTGCCGACCGGTACGGGCAAGTCCGGCGTTGTCGCTGTCCTGGCCAGATGCTTGCCCGACGTCAAGCGGACGCTCGTGCTCACGCCGCGGAAGTCGCTCGTCGCGCAGATGAAAGACGACGTACGCTTCCGCTTCTGGAAGCACCTTCAATATCCGGTCAAGGACGGCGAGACGTTCGTGGCAGACGCAGCGATGTTCGGCAACGCGATGGACACAGCGTACGTCGAGACGCTGTTGCCGAGCAAGGTCGGTCAGATACTCCAGCACGTGCCCGCGGCCGACAAGGCGGTATTAGTCGGCACCTACCAGGCTCTCGATGCCATCCGTCGAAGGACGAAGGATCCGCGGCCCAACAGGGCCGCCGCGCGCAAGGCCGCCGAAGAACTTCTCGATCTGCTACGGCAGTTCGATCTCATCCTCGTCGACGAGGGTCACTACGAACCCGCAATCTCCTGGTCGAAGGGCGTTCGCGAGTTGAACCGGCCCACCGTTCTGCTGAGCGCGACGCCCTACCGGAACGACTTCAAGTCGTTCCGGGTCAGCGGCCGCTTCGTGTTCAACTATCCGCATCACGATGCAGTACGCGCGCACGTTATACGGGACGTCGAAGTGGTAGCTGCGAAAGCGCCGCAGGGGGGATCGGCGACAGAACGATTCGTTTCGGCGCTCGCCGGCACCCTGCCCACCCTAAAAAAGAAGGCATCAGCGTGGACGGCCACGCCGAAGATCATGGTGCGCGCCGACGACCTCGAAACGTTGTATGATCTACAGAAGCTCATCGACGAGGAATTTGGCACGCAGTCAGTGGTTGTTCACGATCGCGCCACTGGTTCGAAGCGCTTTCCTCGCCGGTTCAACGACGTACGCCGCGCGTTTCGCGACGCGCCGGATGCCGAGTTCTGGCTCCATCAATTCAAGCTGATGGAGGGCGTGGACGATCCGGACTTCATCGTGGCGGCCATCTTCGATCCGCCCAGCAACGGACGTCAGTTGGTGCAGCAGATTGGGCGAATCGTACGCAATAGTCCGGGACGCCATCGGGTGCAGACCGCCTGGGTCGTCGCCACCGATAAGAACGCCGCCAAGATCGAGGGGACGTGGGAGCGCTACAAGGAATACGAGAAGTATTGCGCGAAGGAGACCGACCACATCGTGGCGAACGAAATTGCGCTACCTGATCGCGTTCTCGAACTCATGCCTCAAAATCAATACATCGGCGGCGAATTCAGAAAGCGGTTCGACAGCAGCGGTGCGCTGTCCGCCGACGATCTGCAACTCCTCACGAGTGCCGCGGTCTTCGAATGGGAGAGGTCTCAACGCGCCATCGAGGAATTGAAGGAGGCCTTCGAGGACGCGATCATGGAAGAGGACCGCTTTCGCGTCGTTCCGATCGAGGGACTGCCGCCGGGCTGCGTCGGATACAGCTACTACGCGTGGCGGAATTCGCCGCTGCTGATCGACAAGTTCTTCTCCGAATGGAAACTGGGCGTGTTCATCGCCGTCCAAGAGGGCGATCTCATGCTGGTCCAGGACACGGAAGGTGTGGTGCTCGACCCGAGCGCCTTGGGATTGAAACCCGCATCGCGGAATCTGATGCAGCGCGCCTTCCCCGAAGACTCCCGACGGCAGCCGTCGAAGTTGACCAGGATGGCGTTTGCCTCTCTGGACATGTCCGACAAGGCTATCCGCACGATGTCGATGCGAACACGCTCGTTCGAGACAACATTCACGGATCTTCTCGACCCGCACCTCGTCCCCACCGCCGCGGCGGGCTTCGTGGCTGGCAGGGGCCGATACGTGGGATTCGCCACCGCGCGCTTCCGCGACTCAAACGACCGGTTGCCGCTGTACGAATACATCGACTGGACACGGGCGGTCGCGCGCAAGCTGAGGACGACTGCCGACGGCAGTCCCGTCTTCGGCCGTTACGCGCTGATACGCGATAACATCACAGAGCATGAGGCCCAGCCGGTGACAATCCTCCTGAACCTTTCGCGCGACGACCTGCTCGAAGATACGCCGACCGGATCCGAGGCCCGCCGGCTGGCGGACGACCCGGACATCGATCACGACGACCTTTGCGCCGACGTCGATGCGGACGGAAACTTCTCGATCAAGGTGCTCGGTAAGCGGATGGACTGCACAGTGTCCTACAATCCCAACTCCGAGCTCTACCGTTTCCTCAGCGACGACTTAAACGAGCTGTTCCGCGCAAGGCAGCGGAAAGACCGCGCCCAGGCGCCGACCGCGAGCCAGCGCATCGCCACGCAGCAAAGCTTTCGGATCATGGTGACCGCGCCGGGCGTCGTCTACGCCGAGAAGAAATTCTTCGAACCGCGGATAACGCTACGTCAGCCAGATGGCAGCATTCCGATCCTGGACGACGTGCACACCGTGCCGATCCTCGGCAACGTAAAGAGCGAAAAGGGCGAAGCTTTCTTCGCTAACCGGGCGCGATGGCGAAGGGAATCGGTATTTGGCGTCGTCGAAGCGATCTGCCGCGAAAGGAACGCCAAGCACAGGCGCAGCAATTGGAAGGCGCTCGGCGAAGCGCTGGGCCGCTATCCGCTCGTAATCTGTGACGACGATAGCAAGGAGATCGCGGATTTTATCGCGGTCGACCCCGCGAACAGGCGAGTCGCATTTCTACACGGCAAGGCGCTCAAGGACGGCGTCGGCCAATATCACGTCGACACACTCCAGGAAGTCGGGCGTCAGGCAGCGGCTTCTCTGGCGTTCCTCACGCGGACGCCGCCGCCCCAAGGCTGGGAGCCGCGGCGCTGGGGACAGAACGTCCAAGCCAACCGGAGGACGCTAAACGGACGCAGCCGTACATTCAAGAACGCAAACGGACTGACGCCGCAGCAGATCACCGATACGCTCCGGACCGCGTGCGGTAATGCCAGTTACACACGCGAAGTCTGGATCGTCGCCGGGAACATGCTCGACCGCGAAATCGTCCGCAACGCCATCGCGCGGAACAATCTGAACAACCGCTTGTGGCAGTTCCTAATCCATTGGGAAGGGCTTCGTACGGCTTGCGGCAGAGCCGGCGCGCATCTCTCGCTTTTTTGCCATTGATCGCAAGGCGTGAAACCATCATTAAGTTGCGCACCATGAGTATTCGGTCATTCACTCGATGCAAAATTTTGTACTGAGTGTAGTTCTGCTTGAACGAGGTCCCAGGCACACAGATACGCGCCAGTCTCCGGCCCAATTCTCTCGAAAACGGGAGTGTGCGCCGTGTTGTGCGGAGACGGCGGCGCAATATCGGGCAAGATTCGCCGTCTCTCGTAACGCAGAGACGAATATGGCGGTGATGATCCGCCGAATTCGCCGCAGAAACCGTCATTATTCAGGAGAGACACTGAACGCGACAAAATCGATGGACTGGCTGGCTGGCACCACAGTCCGATACGCACCCTGCTCCGCAGAATTCCCTGCAAACAGGGAATTCTGCAGGGAATTTCCGCAAATTCGGGCCATCTCAGAGATTTCTGCGCACAAATCGCTCCGAAATTCAATGCGTTAGCAGCCATTTCCCTAAACTCAATAGCAGGGAATTTCAAAACAAGAGCAGGGAATCTTAAATCGCTATGTAAGCGTCCATCCCTCGCACACTTGTCCCAAGTCTCATGAACACGATCTGTTCTCGCTCTCGATTTCTAAATGAGGAGAGGACAGATGGCGAGCGAACAACGACCGTGGAAGCGTCAGCGCGAGGCCTTCTGGCGAGCGCATCATGAGGCGTGGAAGTGTAGCGACTTGAATCAGCGGCAATATTGCGAGTTTCACGGCTTGCCGCAGAAGGCATTCGAGAACTGGCGCCAGATGTTCAGGCTCGAACCGGAGCCCCCACAGCGCAAGTTGCTCTATCGGTGCCGGCCAATAAGACCTCCCCTAAGTCCGCCCGTTAGTCCTCCCCTAATTCCGGGGGCTTATCCCTCCTCGCAGCTGGCGGCTCCCATTGTTCAGCGGCCGCGCGAGGGGCACCGGCGCCGGTTCAGCGACGCAGATAAGCGATGGATTCTCCAAGAGGCAGCCCGACCTGCGGCGAGTGCCGCGGAGGTGGCGCGCCGGTATGGCATCGATCAGCGTCTTCTACGTCGATGGAAAAATGAACTGACGGAGGCAACACCGACCTTCGCCACGGTACAGATCACCGATGCGGCTGCGCCGACTGCTCCGACTGCTCCGACCACTGACGAGGAGGCCCTGTCATGACGTTGCTTCCTCCGAACGTGAAGGTGCACCTGGCGTTGAGCTACATAGACATGCGCAAGGGCATCGACGGACTCGCCATGTTGGTGCAAGGCGTCCTGCGCCAGGATCCGTTCACCGGCCACCTGTTCGCCTTCCGGGGCCGCAGCCGCGCCAACCTCATCAAGATTGTGTACTGGGACGGGACCGGCTTTTGTCTGTTCACCAAACGGCTCGAGCACGGCGTCTTCCTGTGGCCTCCGAGCATCGAGCCCGGCAAGACGCTGTCGCTGACCTCGGCGCAGTTATCGCTACTGATCGATGGTGTCGATTGGCGGGCGCCGGAACAGCGATGGCGGCCGGCGGTGGCGGGATGATCGCTGCGGCGGATTGACTCAACGGCACGTCGCTTGGTGTGGCGGTCTGCGAGTCAGGATATATTCCGCTCATGGACATCGATCTTGCCGCTCTGCCGGACGATGTGGAGACGCTGCAGAATCTGGTGCGCTCGCTCGCGGCCGAGCGCGCCAGCCTCAGCGAAGCAAAGGCCGAGATCGAACGGCTCAACCTCATCATCAAGAAGCTGCAGCGTAGTCAATTCGGCCGGCGCGCCGAGCGGCTCGATGACGATCAACTGCAGCTCGGCCTCGAAGACATCAACACCGACGTTGCGCGCGTCGAAGCCAGCCTTCCGCTTCCAACAGCCGAGACCGAGACGCCGAAGGCACAGTGCGAGCGGCCGAGCCTTCCGGCGCATCTCGCCCGCGAGCACGTTCATCTCGATATCGAACATGAGGCCTGTCCCTGCTGTGGCGGCCCGCTTCATCTGATCGGCGAGACTGTCAGCGAGATGCTCGATCATGTGCCGGCGCGGCTGCGGGTGATCCGCATCCGTCGGCCGCGCTATGGCTGCCGGGCCTGCGGGACTATCCACCAGGCACCGGCTCCGGAGCGGCCCATCGCCAAGGGTCTGGCCACGCCTGGCCTCCTGGCTCACGTGCTGGTCTCCAAGTATTGCGACCACCTCCCTCTGTATCGGCAGAGCCAGATCTTCGCCCGGCAGGGTGTCGAGCTCGACCGCTCGACGCTGGCCAATTGGGTCGGTGGCGCCGTCTGGTGGCTGGAGCCGCTGCAGGCGCGGCTCGCCGAGCATGTGTTCGCCTCGCAGACGCTGTTCGCCGACGACACGCCGATCCCGGTGCTCGATCCTGGCCGAGGTCGCACCAAGACCGGACGGCTCTGGGTCTATGCCCGTGATGATCGGCCCTGGAACGGACCTGAGCCACCGGCGGCGGTTTACTTCTACAGTCCGGATCGGAGGGCCGAACGTCCCGCGTCCCATCTCAAAGGATTCCGCGGCACTCTGCAGGTCGACGGCTATGCCGGCTTTGAGCGGCTGACCGACCGCGGTGACATCGTGCTGGCGGCTTGCTGGGCCCATGCCCGGCGCAAGTTCTACGAGGTGCACGAGGCGACCGGCTCACCGATCGCGGCCGAAGCGCTCAGCCGTATCGCCGAACTCTACGCGATCGAAGCAAGCATCCGGGGCCAAGCGGCCCAGGCAAGACAAACCAAACGCCAGGTCAAGTCGTCGCCGCTGGTCCGAGCCATGAAGATCTGGTTCGAGGCCCAACTCAGTCGGATCCCGCCGAAAGGCGCTCTGGCCGATGCGATCCGTTATGCGCTGGCCCGATGGGAAGCTCTCTGCCGATTCCTCGGTGACGGCCGCATCGAGCTCGACAACAACACGGTCGAACGCGCCATCCGCCCCATCGCGCTCGGCCGCAAGAACCATCTGTTCGCCGGCTCCGATGGCGGGGCAGTCCGCTGGGCGGTCATCGCCTCCCTCCTGGCAACCGCGAAGCTCAACGATGTCGAGCCATTCGCCTACCTCAAGGACGTGCTGGAACGCATGTCCAACGGCCATCCCATGAGCCGGCTCGATGACCTGCTGCCGTGGAACTGGGGCCCTCTAGCCACCGCAGCCTGAGCGACGTGCTAGAAATGGACGGTTACACAAGAACAGGGAATTTGAAATCGCTATGAGGGATTCGAGGTGCACGCTTGTTTGGTCTCTCGCGAACACGATCTGTTCTCGGCTCTCGATTTACAGATTGAGGAGAGCGAGATGGCGAGAACGGAGCGTGGACGCGTCAAGGTGAGGCTTTCTGGCGGCCGGCCCCTCCCCCCGGCCAAAGCCAGCGAATAGCAATACCGCAACCGTCCAGACCGCCGACAGAAACTCGGCCTTGTGTTGCACCTGCAAACCGGCCCCCGCACATTCTTCGTCAGCTTCCGGCTGCGACCACCGGCACGAGCAAGTGCGAGTCGCAGCGGCCGCCAGTATGGATCACATGGCGGCCAGCATTGATAGTCTTTGGATGGCGCGCCAGCACCATCCAGCGCGCATATTTATAGATGTCGCTGCCCTGCACAACCACGCGCAGTCTCTCGCCGGCCTTGAAACGGGTTCCGGACGGCCAGATCTCGATCTCGACCGGCGTCGGAACACCACTCTTCAGTTTCATCTGTCGCCGGTGCAGCAGCCACGGCTGATGCGGGGTCGAGCGCTCCTCATCAAGCTCCCGGTGCGACGCGCGCAGCCAGCCGAGCGCTACGGGCCCGTCCTCCAGCGCGCTGAAGGCGGCAAAGGGCACGTATTTGCCATGACGATCGAACTTCTGGACAGCAATGAAGATATCCATGTCGTCGGCGCCGACCGCCTCGACCCAGAGCTTGAGTTTCATGTGCCCAGTCAGCTCGGTCGTCTTCCGGAAGACATAATCGAACTGGGCCCGTTCGTCGCGGTACGCCGCAGGGCAGCGCGACTCGTCTCCCGGTGCGTCATACGAGACCGAGGACCTGGCCTTTAGCGGGGACGCGCGAAGCGCGCCGCTGCGTGCGTCAAGAAAGAGCTTTCTGTATTCGGTGCGAGCGAGCGGCCATTCATTCTCGTTCCTGACCTTCCCGACGTAGTAGCGATCGCGCACTTCGAGCCGCACCTTAGGCCAGCGCGGCACCTCGTTGCCGATTCCCTTCAGGAAGTGGTCAAAGAATATCCTTTGCTTCTCCACATTGTCCGGCTGGTGATAATTCTCCCATTTCTTGCGGCCGTGGATGACGAGCCACTTGTCCCTGGATGCGACTCTCTTATAGGCCTCCAGTGTGCCGCGCAGATGCAGGCCCTGATCGGCCCAGCTCGCTACCACGAAAGCCGGCACCTCGATTTTGGAAAAGTCGGCCACCTTGCTCGCCCAATAGTCGTCGAACTGCGGATGCGCCTTCATCATCTCCGGCACGTCCTCAACGCAGCCGATCGAATAGGAGATGGACTTCTGCCATACGGGAGAGAAGAAGGTCTCGGGGATGCCGCCATGGAAGGCGAATTCGCGATACATATCGCTCAAGCCTTCCCAGGGGTTGATGGCGGCGAGATGTGGCGGCCGCGTTGCCGCCACCAGCCATTGGATGATGGCGAGATAGGACACGCCGGACAGGCCCACCTTGCCGTTGCACCAGTCCTGCACACCGGCCCATTCCACGAGATCGTGGCCGTCCTGCGCCTCCTCATGGCCCCAATAGGTTGCTTCCCCTTCCGAATGCCATGTACCACGTGGGTCCACGTTGATGATGGCGTAGCCGCGCGGCACCCAGTAGAGCGGATCGGGCGCTTCGAAATTCGTGTAGGGCGAATACCATTCACGCTTGACGCCGCCTTCCTTGTAAAAGTAACCGTACTGGAAGGGCCGGTGTTTGCCGTAGGCGCTCCAGGCGATTAGCGCCGGCACCTTCTCCTTCGACTCAGGGCGCGTGACATCGACATAAATTTTCACCCCGTCACGCATCTGTACGGCGACATCACGCTCGAAGATCATGCCGTGCTCGCGGACCACGCGATAGCCAAGTCCGGGATATTGATGGCTCTCGGGCGGCGCACCCTTCTTGAAGATTCTCTCGTAGGACATTGGCTTGACTTCTCACGTGGCTGGTTGATTAACGCAGGGCTGTGCGGTCGATCTTGCCGAGCACGTTGCGCGGCAGTTCGTTGACGAATTCGATGATCTTGGGCCGCCGGCTGCGCGGCAGTTCGTCGCTGTCGAGGCAGAAGCGGTCGATCTCTTCGGGGGTGAGATCGGGGCTGCGCCGCACGACCAGCGCCTTGACCAGTTGTCCCCATTTCAGGTCGGCGACGCCGCAAACAGCGACATCAGCGATGCCGGGATGCTTGGACAGGAAGAACTCCACCTCCTGCGGATAGATATTCTCGCCGCCGCTGATGATCACGTTATCGACGCGGTCGACAGGATAAAGATAGCCATCACGGTCGAGGCGCACGATGTCGCGCGCATATTGCCATCCCTCACGCGCGCGTAGCGTCTCACCGGGCGAGCAGAAATAGTCACTGATGCATTGCGGCCCGCGGTTGATGAGCTGACCTTCGCCCGGCATGGCGATCACCTCATCCGGCGCTGCCTCGATGCCGTCGGCTGCGCGGATCACGCGCACCTCCTGGAAATAGCTCGGTTTGCCGATGCTCTCCCACTTGTCTTCCGGCTCAAGGCCGGTATGGCAGGTGGTGATGGCGGTGCAGCTCTCGGTCGTACCGTAGGTGTTGAGCACCTCGCAGCCGAGCACACAGCGAACTTGATGCAACAGGGTCTTGGGCAAAGGCGAGCCGCCGCTGCGCAACAGCCGCAGCGAGCCAATATCGAGCGCGGCGAGTTCGGCCCGCGCTTCAAGGAGCTGATGCATCTGCGTCGGCACGGCAAAAAGCTCAGTGACCTTGTGCCGCTCGATCAGGCGCAGCGCCTTCTTCGCCTCGTAGTCGCTGATCATTACCTGGCTCGCGCCGACGAAGAGATAGGCGACGAAAAAATTGGTGGCTGCCCCGATGACCACCGGCGCGAGGCTCATGCCCACATGCCCGCGGTCGAGCCCCATTTCCAGACAGTACTGGATGGCGGTGAGGATCTGGGTCGCATGAGTAAAGGCCGCACCTTTCGGGACTCCGGTGGTGCCGGAGGTGTGGATCACGTTGCACAGATCGCCGCTTGCGATCGCCGCCGGCGGCGGCGGCGTTGCCGGCTCGCCAGCGCAATCGGCAAAGTCCAGCACGCCCCGCGGTAGCGGCTGCCCAACGCCGATATATCGGCAGTTCCCCCGCCCGATCAGCCCCTCCACCGTCCTGGAGAAGCCGGCGTTGAAGATGATCGCAGCCAGCGCTTCCTGCTCCACCACATTGCCGATGGCAGCGGGCGAAAGGCGGTAGTTCAGCGCCGACGACAACACGCCGAGCTTCTGGCATGCGACGAAGCCGATAGCGAATTCGGGACAGTTGTTTAGCAATAGGCCGACCGCGTCGCCCTTACGCAGGCCGAGCGAATGCAGCAGATGCGCCAACCGATTAGCGTGCGCGTCGAGCTCGGCATAAGTATAGACGCGCTCCTCGCCGATGATTGCCGGCCGATCGGGCCAGCGGCGCGCATTCGCCTCCAAACAGTCGCGCAGCGTTCCCAGCATTTTGTCCTCCTTGCGCGCCGCAGGCGGCGAGCTTGCCGCCTGCGGCCTCGTGCCGGCGCCGCTATTGCGGCAGGCTATAGCGCCAAGCCTTGTTGGCAGGATCGATCTCAAGCAGGCGCGAGCGAATGTAGCCGTCGCCGGAATCGCGCATCTCAATCCGATTCAGCCCCTGCCACGACTTGACTGCGGCGAGCCCCTCCATGATCGCGGTGCGCGCCTGGCCCACGTCGGTCGAGCCGTCGATCTTCTTCTCCTTCATGATGCCGGCGAGCAGCATCATGGCGTCATAGGCGAGCGTCGCATTAGCAACATTGGCGGGCTTGGCGAGGCTCGTGGTTTCGCCCGAGAGCTTGGCGTAGCGGGCGCCGAAGTCGTCGTGCCCCTTAATACCCGGCGCAGATTCGTTGGTGTTGAAACCGATGGTGTAGACATTCTTCGCGCCGGCACTCACCACCTGCGGAAAATTACCGGGCCAGATCAACGCATTCACCAGAACCGGCGGGCTCGCCCCTTGCGTGTCCAGCTCCTTCAGGATGGCAAGGACGTTGGGCGGAAAGGCCGAAAGGAAGATCGCGTCGGGCGCAAGCCCGCGGATCTTGATTGCGATCGGTGAGAAATCCGTAGTGCGGGTGTCGAAGCCCACGGTGTCGATGATCTCCAGGCTGTTGGCTTTCGCCGCTTTCTGGAATTCATGCACGCCAGAGGCGCCCGAGGCCTCCTTCAAGTCGCCGGCCACGATCACCTTCTTGACCTTGGGATACTTTTTGAGGAATTCGGCGACCCCTTCCGGCACCATCATCTCGTCAGTCGGATGCACCCGCAACGCATAGGGCTTTTTGGAGATGCCCGGCTTTAGCGCGGTGAAGTTCAGTACTGGCGCCTTCATCGAGTTGGCGAGCGGCGCCACGCTCTCCCAGGTGGTGCCGGAGATCGGTCCGAGCGAGGCAACCACACCGTCCGCCACATGTCGGCGGAACAAGAGCACCGCCTGGTCGGCGCGCCCCTGGTCGTCGTCAAGCAGGAAGTCGATCTTGCTGCCGTTGATGCCACCCGCAACATTCAGGTCCTCGATCGCCATAGTGATACCGATCCGATACATGGTGCCATTCGGGGCCTGGAAGCCGGACAGCGGCAGACTGCCGCCGATCTTGATCGGCGGCTTATCGGCCGCGAGAAGCGCGGTGCCCGCGAACATACTCACCAGGATCAGGCATCCGGAAATCAGTTTGCGCCGGTGCAACATAGTTCAGTCCTCCCTCGTTATGTGGATCCGAGATATTTGTTGAACAGTTCGGTATCGCGATCGAGCGCGCCGGCATCGACCTGCTGCACGATCGTCCCCTGCCGCAGGACGTAGCCGCGATGCGCAAAGCGCAAGGCGGCATGTACGTTCTGCTCGACAAGAAGTATGGCCATTCCGCGCTCCTTGAAGCCGCGCAGGATGCGGTAGGCCTCGCGCACCATCCGCGGTGACAGGCCGAGCGACGGCTCGTCGAGCAGCAGGATTTTCGGCGCGCTGATGATGGCGCGGGCGAGCGCCAGCATCTGCTGCTCGCCGCCCGACATGTTACCGGCAGGCTGCGCCTGCCGCTCCCTCAGACGCGGGAAATGCGCGAAGGCCTCGTCCGCGGCCTCCGCGAAAGATCGCTCCGACGGATGGGCGTCGAAGGCAAGCCGCATATTTTCCAACACCGTCTGAGTGATAAGGATACCGCGGTTCTCCGGCAGGTGAAGAATGCCGCGGCGCGCCAGCCGATGAGTCGGAATAGTGTCGGTCGCGGCGCCTTCGAAGCGAATGGCACCGCTCCAGGGCAGCATATTGCAGATAGCGCGTAGGAGCGTGGTCTTGCCGGCGCCGTTGGCGCCAACCACGGCCACCGCCTCGCCCGCGCGGACCTCCAACGTGCAGCCGCGCAACGCCTTGATCGGCCCGTAGGAGGCGTGCAGGTTGGCGACGGAGAGAATGCTCGTCATTGCGCCTCGTCCGTTCCGAGGTAGGCCTCGATCACGTGCGGCTGCGCCAGGACTTCGGCCGGGCTGCCTTCGGCAATCTTGCGGCCGGAATCGATTACCACAAGTCGATCGGCGAGCTTCTGCATCAGTGCGACGTCGTGCTCGATGATGACGAGAGCTTCCAGCATCTCGCGCAAGGACTGGATGGTGCGGTTGAGCTCCCAAGTCTCCTGCTCGTTCATTCCCGCGGCCGGCTCGTCGAGGAACAGGAGCGAGGGCCCGCCGGCCAGTGCCCGGGCGATCTCCAGCCGCCGCGCTTCGCCATAAGCGAGCGAGCCCGCGCCGCGATCGGCCTTGTCGATGAGATGCACGCGCTCCAGCAGCGCCATCGCCGCCGATCTGTCACCGTGCTTATGCCAGGACAATCCTGCGCGCAGTGGGCGCGCGACATGCGCTTTGTCGGCGACCAGCACATTCTCCAGCACCGTCATCCGGCGCAGGAGCCGGATATTCTGATAGGTGCGTGCCATGCCAAGCCGCGCAAGCTTGTGGCTCGGCAGCTGCGTCACGTCGCGCCCGCGATAGCGCACGGCGCCACCACTCGCCGAATAGATGCCAGTGACCACATTGACCAGGACCGATTTGCCGGCACCGTTCGGTCCCATCAGACCGAGGATTTCGCCGCGCCGGACCTCAAGTGACACCGCATTGAGCGCGATCAGCCCGTGGAAGGACTTGCTAAGGCTCTCAATCGCAAGAATGGGTTCGGAGGTCATGCGGCGTCCGATCGATCCGCTCGGGCGGTGCTTTTGGCACGCGTGCTTGGCACGCGGAAGGAGAGAAGCC
Source organism: Pseudorhodoplanes sp. (assembly GCA_032027085.1). NCBI lineage: Bacteria > Pseudomonadati > Pseudomonadota > Alphaproteobacteria > Hyphomicrobiales > Pseudorhodoplanes > Pseudorhodoplanes sp. The sequence continues at coordinate 304,814 of JAVSMS010000001.1, forward strand.
CGTCTGGCCGCACGAGCAGCAGAACCAGGATGACGACGCCGAAGATCGTCGGCCGCCAGCTCTCAAAACCGCGCACGAATTCCGGCAGCAGGGTCATGATCGTCGCGCCGAGCGCGGGACCCCACATATTGTTGGTACCGCCGAGCACAGCATAGAGCACGATGAAAACAGAGAGCGTTATGCTGAACTGATCGGGCGTCACATGGATGAGGTGATGTGCATAGAAGCTGCCGGCAACGGCGGCGAGGAAGGCGCCGATGCCGATGCAGGCGAGCTTGACATAGAGCACGTTGATGCCGAGCGAGCCGGCGACCAGTTCGTCCTCGCGCACCGCGTCGAGGATGCGCTGCAGCGGCGACTTCGTCAGAAGCCACAGCCCGCAGCCGACCAATAGCGTCAGCGCGACGACATGCCAAGGCGTGGTCCCGACCATACCGCCAAAGCCCTGTACGCCGCCAACATAATCGATGGATTCGATCACCGCCTTTACCGAGACAGCGATGCCGACCGTCACCAGCATCAGATAGATGCCGCGGGTGCGCAGCGCGGGAAAGCCGACCAGCACGCCGACCGCGCCGGCGGCGACGCCGGCAAGCGCTGCGGCGGCGACCAGTGGCAGGCCGAATTTCACTGTTAGCACGCCGGACACATAAGCGCCGATCGCCATGAAGCCGCCATTGGCGAAGGACAGGCTGCCGGCCAGCAGAATGACGTAGACGCTCCAGGCGAGCACGATGTTGACGCCGGTGAAGATGATATAATCCTGGATCATGCGCGGATGTCTCGTGGCAGCAGGCTGCCGAACAGCCCGGAGGGACGCACCAGCAGCACCACGATCATGAAGACCCAGACGAAGACATCGGCGAGCTGGCCAGCACCGAAATGAAAGGCGAGGGATTCGAGGACGCCGACCAGGAGCCCGCCAATCAGCGCGCCGCGCAGATCGCCCATGCCGCCGATCGCCATGATCGCCAGCGCTTTGAGACCGAAGGTGAAACCGACATCGGTCGAGGCATAGCCAGTGCGCACTGCGAGCGCGAGCCCGGCAAGCCCCGCCATCACCGAAGCGATAACGAAGACCTGCTGGTTTACCCGGGTCACGTCGATGCCAAACAGCCGCGCCTTCATCGGCGATTCGGCAACCGCGCGAATTTTGCGGCCGAGCCCGGTCTTTGCCACCACGAGATAAAGAACGAGCATCAGTAGGAGCGATATGGCGAGGATCGCAAGCCGTAGCGCGACTAGCCGAATGCCGAAGATTTCGACCGTCGCCGATTGCAGGCTGCCCGGCAGGGTCAGCGCCACGGGCTCAGCGCCCCAGATCTTCTGCGACACGTCGATAATCACAAGACCGATGGCGAAGGAACTCAGCGCGGCGGTGATATGCGCGTCCGGCGACTGGAACTTGCGAAAGCCGACCAGCTCGACCGCAAGCCCGAGCAGCGCAGAGATAATCGCCGTTACCAGGAGCGCGATCGACAGCGGCGCACCGAGCGCGACGCTTGCCAGGCAAAGGAAGCCGCCCAGCATGAAAACCTCACCATGCGCGAAGTTCAGCTTGTCCAGAACCCCGAAGACGAGCGTGTAGCCTTGCGCAATCAGCGCATACATGCTGCCAAGCACGATGCCATTGATGATCTGCTCAATCAGCATCGGCTTTCCCAGTGAGCAGCGGCGCAAGTCCGCAGGCGGACGCGGTGGGCGGAGGGGCTCATTGCGGATAAAGGCCGCCGGAGAGAAAAGTATTCAGCAGATTGCCGCGGGTGATCGGCAGCAGCAAATAGGACGGGTGATCCTCGTTATGGAAAACCGTGACACGGCTGACCGCTGTGCGCGGCAAGCTGCCTGAGCCCGCAAGCTCGAACGGGTTCTTCGGCTCGTCGTCAACGCAGCGGATTCGCAGCGCCAGGCGCGAGCCTGCCTTGAACAGCCGGCCGGCTGGAATCAGCTTGATGTCGAACTCGTAGATCTCTCCGGGTGACAGCGCCTGCGGATTGGCATGCTTATGGATCGGCTCCCACGGCTTTGACTTTTCCAGGTCGAGCTCGCGGTGCGAGCCTTTCAGCCAGCCCTTGGTTACGAAATGCTCCTTGTCGTCAGCGTCAATCTCCAGGAGCGAGACGATCCAGTTGACGTCGGTGTCGGTCGTCGAGGCAAAGAGCTTCAGGGCGATCGGACCGCAGATTTCGGTATTCTCCACGAGCGGCGGCGTCACATACTGCAGCTTCCCGCGCATCCAGGGCGAATCCTCAAAGGAATCGCTTCCCTCATAGCTCCAATGCTCGTGCTCGTTCAGCAGCCCCGCTTCGTGCAGGTAGAAGGGCACCCATTTGGTTTCCGGCAGCGGCCAGTCGGTCGCCTGCTTCCATTCGCCGGTGCCTGAAATGAAGATCTGAATCGACGGCTCGCGCATGATGCCGTTGTTGATGCCCTTAACCCAGTGGTCGAACCAACGCACCGCCTCATGCTGAAGCTGGTAGACTGGCCGGTCGAGATAGACCGGCGGGCCTATAATCATCTTCTTGGGAACCTGGAGATGCTCCCAGCTGCGAAACGCAGCAGGCGTATGGATGCCGAACATGCCCCAGCAACCGCCGATAAAAGCGGGAATCCGGATATTGGCATAATCGGCAGTGCGCTCCTTCCAGAAGTCGTCGTAAAGCGGATGCAAGGCGAGATCGACGACGAATGGATTGACGCCGCTTTCCGGATCCTTCAGTGCCGCGACAAGCTCGGGAACAGCGTTGACGTCGTCGTCCTCTAGCAGCCGTGCGATCGCTTCGCGATAAGCCTTTTCCCCCATGCGCTGTTTGGAGAGATTGGCAGGCCGGCACTTACCGTAGATCAGCGATGTCGCGCTCCAACCGATCGGCCATTTGTATGAGAACATCCCCCCGCGGTAGGTGAAATCCCTGTAGAAATCGGTCGACCCCCATGGACAGAAAATTGTCCTCAGGTGCGGCGGGTTGAGGGAAGCCGCGAGCAGCTGGATCCACGCAAAATAAGACACGCCGAACATGACGACATTGCCGTCGCACCAAGGCTGCGCCGCCAGCCACTCGATGGTCTCGTAGACGTCCTTCGTTTCCTGCGGACCGGAAAAGTCCCATAGCCCTTCCGATTTTCCCGTACCGCGCGCGTTGCAAACCGCATGCGCATAGCCGCGTCGCGCAAAAAAGATTGGATCCCCGGATTCGAGCGAGGCATTGGTCCGTTCCTGGCCTGCATTACGCCATTGCGCCGTGGACAGCGCCGCAGGCTTGATCGGGCCAGTCTGCCCATCGGCATGATAGCAATGGAAGCTGAGGATAACGGGAAATCGTTCCGTCGGGTCTTCGGATTTCGGTTTCCAGACATTGGCGCTGAGCCTGGTGCTGTCGCTCATAGGGATTTTGACGTCCTGCTCGGCAACCACTCCAAATTTCCGCGAGGAGGTTTTCCACCTTGTGCCGAACATCGCGCCTTTGTATTCATCGAACGCCATGAAACATCGTTCCCCCTCTCAAAGACGCAGCAGCATGGGTTCCCGACTGATCGTTGTCAAGACAACGTTGTCACAACACCGGCCTAAAATGCCTTCTCTGCTGCAAAGCACAACGCCACACTTGACCTTTGTCAAAACCAGATGACCGAAATCCATAGCGACGACCCAGAACTTCATATCCTCGAGAGTCTGATCACCTACAAGCTGACGAGGATTGTCGACACGATCGTACGCGCCGCTAGCCAAGTCTATCGCTCGCGCTACAACATCTCGATAACTGATCTGAGAATCCTGGCGACCATCGGCGCTCATTCTCCCTTGAGTGCCAACGGTGTCAGCCGCCTGACCCGTATCGACAAGGCTTGGGTCAGCCGATCGCTTGCCTCACTGGCGGAGCGAGGTCTGGTCGTGCGGAAAGTGCACGAGGAAGACAGCAGGATCATTCTGCTGGCACTGACGCCCAAGGGCCGCGCCCTGGTGCGTAGGATGGTTCCTTTCGCGGTCGCTCGCCACGAGCAGTTGCTTGCCAAGATCAACCGACCCAACCGGGTCCTGCTCAACGAACTGCTGGATATCCTGCAAAATCAGGCCGACAGCCTGCTGTCCGAACCTGATCACACCTCTAAGAGCATTTTCAAAGGTCGCGCTAAAAGAGGGGTATCAAAGCGCTCAAAGCGCTCAAAGCGCTATATCGACAGCTTCTAAGACTCGAGGGCAAGTGGCGAAGATTTAGGTAACCGCTATCGCATCAGCGTGATCGCGCAGAAATTGGTCTGTACCCCGTTAGTCTATCGGCAAGCGTCGGTCTACTTCCTACTTCTGCGATCCGCAAAGAGCCTGGCAGTGTGGCACCAACGAGAACACTATCGGGCTGCTCCGTCAGTGCTTCCCGAAAGACATCGACCTGAGCATCATAGCGCCGACAGCATCATAGCGCCGACGAAACCGTGGCCGACCCCAAGCATCTCGGCGCTCAACTCGGCGTGACTGCCGTCCTCCACAACAACATCCGCATAGTCGAGCAGTTGCGCGTTACCGACGCGATCTGCTGCTAGCTCAATGTCGACGTTCTCATCTTTCGACTACTTCACTGTGGCCTTCACAGGATCTTTGACGGCCTCGTATGTAGCAAACTCCACGTTTTGTAATTCCCCGCCAACCTTCTCGACCTTGCGAATGTAGATATTCTGGATAATGTCGCGCGTCTGAGGATCGATCGAGATCGGCCCGCGCGGGCTTTCCCACTTCAGCCCCCTCATCGCTTCGACGAGCGCGGCGCCGTCGGTGTTGCCATTAGTCTTCTTCAATGCCTCGTAAATGACGTGCATGCCATCGTAGCCGCCAACCGAAATGAAGTTGGGTCGCAGGCCTGGATTAGCTTTCTTGAATCCCTCGACATAGGATTTGTTCTTAGCTGAGGAATGTGCGGTCGCGTAGAGATGGGCCGTGATAACGCCGATCGCAGCGTCTCCATAGTTGGGGAGAATGTCGTCGTCTGTTAGCGCGCCATCGCCAATCATCTTCATGCCCGCCTTATCCAAGCCGCGCTCAATAAATTGTTTCATCAATACAGCACCCGGACCGGAAGGAACAAACACGTAGATCGCATCCGGCCTGGCATCCGCTGCGCGCTGGAGGAACGGCGCGAAATCGGGATTCTGCAGCGGCACACGCAAGCTTGTGATGATTTGGCCGCCAGCCTTCTTGTAATACTCGATGAACGACTTCTCTGAATCGTGCCCAGGCGAATAGTCGCTAACGAGCGTAACCACCTTTTTGATGCCGTTCTTGGCCGACCAATCGGCGATGGTCGCCGCGCTTTGCGCGACGGTGAAGCTGGTCCGAACGATGAACGGAGAGCGCTCGGTAACGACTGAAGCGCCCGCCACCATGACGATCTGCGGCACCTTGGCTTCGGTGGCGATTGGCGCGGTCGCCAGCGCGAGCGGCGTCAGACCGAAGCCGGCCAAGAAACTCACCTTGTCCTTGACCACGAGCTCCTGCGCCAAGCGCTTGGTAATTTCTGCGTTGCCGGTGTCGTCGCGGAGAATGAGCTCGATCTTCTTGCCGGCAACTGTTGTGCCGTGCTCGGCCATGTAAAGGCGGACCGCCGCCTCGATCTGCTTTCCGGTCGAAGTAAATGGACCGGTCATCGGCACAATGAGTCCAACCTTCACTGCGTCCTCGGCGTAAGCGCTACCGACCGCGGCGGGTAGTAGGCTGAGCGCGACTGCGAGTGTGGCTCCTGCTGCTCTCCAATGCATCTGGTTGCCTTCCTTTTAGACGCAAACGTGAACAAAGCATAGAAATACTCTCAGTATACTGTCAACCTTAGTTGGTCGGAAAATATAAGGAAAATCCACCTTGATGAGAGATTATTACCACACTATCGTATACCAAAGGTACTTTATAAGCTAAGAATGGGTGCGATGCCGACAAAGGTTGCCGCCAATAACAGACCAACTGATGAGGCCCCGCGTTCGCAAACTCTGAAGGCGGTACTCGCCTTGCGCGGGCTGATAATCGACGGGGAATTGGCGCCCGGGGGGCGGGTTGCGGAGCCTCTACTGGTCGAACGGTTTGGGGTGTCGAGGACACCGGCACGCGCCGCATTAGCCCAACTCCGTGACGAGGGCCTGCTCGAAGCCTTGCCGTCTGGCGGCTATGCGGTCAGCTCGTTCACCGAGCGGGACGTGTTCGATGCGATCGAGATTCGCGGCACTCTCGAAGGCATGGCAGCACGCTTTGCAGCGGAGCGAGGAGCGTCGCCGTTCGTTCTCGAGCAGTTGCAGAACGTGACGAACGAGCTTGAGGCGACCGTTGCGGAGTTTACCGCAACGTCAAATCCCAGCAATTATGTCCGGCTGAACGATCAGTTTCACGCACTGCTGGTGGAAGCAAGTCAGAGCGCTATGGTGAAACGTTCGCTTGAGCGCGTGTTGAGCCTGCCGTTCGCCGCTCCGAACGCTTTCGTGAAATCCTCTCGCTCGGGATTACCAGGCGCAGCCACGATCATGGCGGTGGCGCAGGAACAACACCGAAGCATTGTTGAGGCCATCCGCAATCGTGAGGGCAAGCGTGCCGAAGGCCTTGCCATCGAGCATTCGCGATGCGCTTGGAAATACCTTCGGCTCGCCTTAGATGGCCGCGAGCCGCTCGACCAGTTTCCAGGGTTAAGCCTGATCCGCAAACATCATCTCTGATCAGATGACACCACGATTGACCGATTCGCTATCCGCCGAACGATTGGTGCAAGGACCACAGTGATGAACGTAACGCCTGCAAGTCTCAGAACTACCCCAGAAGGCTATTTCAATGTTCGGTTCGGTAAGCCGGAATACACCGATTGGCTTGACGAGAGCATGTCGTGGAAGGAGACGTGCTATATCGGAGACTGGTCGTTTCTGTGGGAACGTCGCTTCCGCGGTCCTGATGCCCTGAAACTATTTTCGGATATTTCGGTCAACAGCTTCGCTAAGTTCGATATCGGCCAGGCCAAGCATGTCATCCACTGCAACGAAGCTGGAAAGGTAATCCACGAAGGCATCCTCAGTCGGCTTGGAGAGGACGAATTTATGTTGTTCGGTCGCGGCGGGTTTTGGGCCGATTACAAAATGCGTCACGGCCGTTATAATGCGAGTTCCGAACAGGACGATTGGTTCAATTTTCAGGTTTCTGGGCCGAACTCGCCGCAGGTTCTAGAGCGGGCAGCCGGCATGAGCGTGCGCGGCATTCCTTTTATGCATTTCGGTAGGATTCGGATAGGCGATTGCGAGATGCTCGCGCTACGCCAAGGCATGGCGGGCGAAATCGGCTTTGAATTGCAGGGACCCAGCAAATTCAGCCAACAGGTTTATGGCGCGATCCTGGAGGCAGGAAGCGACTTCGGGATTCGTCGCATGGGAGCTCGTGTATCCTCAATCAACCACCTTGAGGCGTGCTTCCCGACAATCGTGAGCGACTACCTTCCGGCTATGTTTGGCGAGGACATGAAAGAGTATCTGGAGGAATTCAAGACGGTAATGCCGGCCTATGCGATCACGTTCAACATCGCCGGCAGCTTCGAAGCCGACGACGTGAGTGCCTGGTATCGCAGTCCAGTCGAACTCGGTTGGGCAAGGAACATCAAATTCGACCACGATTTCATCGGCCGAAAGGCATTGGAAACCGAGGTTGCAAATCCGAAGCGCACGATGCGCACGCTTGTTTGGAACAGCGATGATGTTCTCGATGTGCACGCTTCGCTGTTCCGCAAAGGCAAGCCTTACGCCTTCATGGATATGCCGCGCGACCAGCGTGGGTTCATGTACGCCGACAAGGTGCTGCACAACGGTAGACTAGTTGGCGTCGCTACTTCGCGTGGATACAGCTATTATTTCCGGCAGATGCTTTCGCTGTGCACGATAGACGTGGAGCATAGTGATATCGGTACCGAGGTAATCGTCATCTGGGGCGAGCCGGGCAATCCGCAGAAAGAGATCCGGGCGACGGTTGCGCCGGCACCCTATAAGACGGACAACCGACGTGCCGACCTTGCTGCCTTTGCACATGATTACCATGACATTCGATCCCGGCCTCGATAACTGAGTCGTCGTCGCGCTTGTCAAATGCTTGATCTCGTGATGATAGACCGGTATCAGACCTATTCACTGTTAAGTGTATCCGTTTTGCCATGGAGAGCGCGGCGATGACCGCCAAGAGGTCGCGACTTTCAACGCCAGTACGATTTGAGCCCGGCGCGTGCCAGCAACAATGATGTCCAGCTCCACGTTCATCAACGCATCGCATCGATCGATGGCGCTGAAGATGAATTTGTCAGGAGCAGTTCGCCGGAGACACTATTTGCTACCGCATCGTCTAGATCTCTACCTCAATCGCTGATCGCGATCGGACCAGAACGACCACCATCCGACCATAAGCCTGCAAAGCCCCCTCATCCCGCAATAGCGTCACTGATTCGCCGCTATCCCGCCGGCCGGATAGACTTGCGACACGGACAGCTCTTTAGGCGCCGCTACTACAAATCGACGCGAGAATCACATATCTTCGAAGAACGCTTTTCGTATCTCCTCAAAAGCCTTATATTCGGGCCCTTTGTACGGCACATCGACGGTCATCGTTTCGTACGCCTTTACGAACATGTTGCCATACGGTGCGCCGCAATAATGCGCGGGCCGCACTCTCTCCCAGTCGATGTAACCTTTCGCATTAAGGCAGCCTGCGTCGGCTGATGCCGCAACCAATCTACCACAAACCATCAATCGGCCGCCGGCCCATTCTTTTGTCCATTCGACTTTGCATTCGAAATGCCGGGGGCATTCAACAATCCGTGGGGCGCGCATCACCTCGGCTGGGGTGGCAGTCAGGCCGGCCTTTTCGATCTCGCTCGTTCCAGCAGCAAACGGCAAGCCGACAACCATAACCTGCTCCAGTATCGCGCGGTCAAATGTTGGTAAATTGACAGTGAATTCGCCTGTCTCCAATACGTTGTCGCAAGTATTATTCCCGATCGTAGTCGTAAAGGCGATATAGACTGGGTTGTGGTTGACCCGCGTACAAGTTCCGAACGCCGCCGCATTGACGCGACCTTGCCCGTCAACCGTCGTAATGATCGCAAGACACGATGATGGGGCAAATGCGCGATCCCAATATTTCTCCGGCAAGCTAACTTTATCTTGTACTACCGCACTTTCGTTCCGTGTACTCATTTCCTCACTCTTCTGCAATCATATGATTGACAAGTGCGCCGCAACCGCCGACCTCGATTTTAACTTCATCGCCTACTTTCAAGAACTCGCCGCGTGGCAGCCCGACGCCAGCCGGCGTGCCGGTTGCGATTACGTCACCTGGCTGCAACGTGATATGGCGACTGAGATAGGCAATCTGCTCACGCATGCTGTGAACAAGCTTAGAGGTACTAGAATTTTGCTTGAGAACACCATTCACCCAAAGCTTGATCGACATATCTTCCGGGTTGTCGACATAAGCTTTCGGTGTGAGCCAAGGCCCCATCGGCGCCCCATCATCGAAGCATTTCTGACCGATCCAGTCATAGACAAACACTGATCCATCGCGCTTCATCAGATCACGCGCTGACAAATCGTTCACAATAACGAAACCGGCGACCGCGTCCATCGCTTTGGTCTCGGTGATATTTCGTGTTTTCCGGCCGATTACAACACCGACCTCCGCTTCCCAATCAAGCTGTTTGGTGAAATTTGGGATGCGCGCGGGTTCTCCGCTACCGATAATCGAGCCGGCGCAGGTTTTCAGGAAGAACCACGGTTCGGCAGCCTTCGTCATATCCGGCTTTTTGCCAGTGGTCTTCATCGCGATTTCCGACATTTCCTCAAGATGGTCCCAGTAATTCGCGCCGGCGCAGAACAGCGCGCCTGGATAGAGAATTGGTGCCATCAGCTTCACGTCGGACAGCTTTATGCCCTGTTCCGCATTTATGGCCTTCGCCGCGCGATCAAGCGCCGCGTGTATTTCATCCCACTGCTGCAACATGCCCAACACGGACATATCATACAGCGTCACGCCCTCTAACAAGGCTGAAGGAGCATGGATTCGATCGTTAATGAGAACGCCGGACGTTGTCTGTCCGTTCTCCTCGAGATAACTGATGAGTCGATAACCACGTTCGAGCACGAGCGATCTCCGGTTGCAGTATTCTGTTGGGAGAAGCAGTCGCGAAACCGCGACTGCCGTTTTTCTGGTCCTCGTTAAAACGAGGCGACAACACCTATGCCGCTTGCAATCATCGCCATGAATCTCCTGCGTCCAGGATCACGGCGCGAGTTGTTCCAGTGGCCGACCCCGTGTTTCGATGGTGGCGAAAAGGATCACAAGTCCTCCCACCACGCCTACCAAAGCAAACATCAAAAAAACAGAATTCAGATCACTGACACCAAGGATCCAGCCAACCATCGACGGTCCGACGATTGCACCGATTCGGAGCCAAGCGCTCGCAACGCCAGCACCTAGCGCACGCATCCGGGTCGGATACAATTCCGGAACATAGAGGTAGAGCCCGCTCAGTAGCATCGAGATAAAATACAGCCCAATGCCAGCCAGCGTGACGACGTAGAGGGTGGCGATAGGCAACGGCGTCCACCAGAGAACTGCCAGAGGAATTGCGCTTCCGAAGAAACCCAACATGAATGTCGGCCTTCGGCCAATCAGATCGACCAGGAAAGCTCCACTCAGAACACCCAGCAAGCTCGCCACGCTACCGACAAGTCCATATTGGAGAGCTTCGCTAACTGGCAGTTTCAACACTGTCCGATAGATAGTTGGCATCCACGTCAACAGTCCATATCCTACGATCGAGGTGCAGAACATCAGAATCCAGAGCGCAATCGTACGTCCTAAATACTGACCCTGGAAAAGGCTGGCCATGTTGGCCTCGCCAGCGACGATCGGTGGAATTTTCTCCGGTATGGCCGGCAGTAACGTCTTTCCGTTGCTGGTTACTTCCGCTTCGACCTTATCCAGAACCTGGTCAGCCTCTTGCAATCGCCCCTTGCTGGCAAGCCAGCGCGGCGATTCCGGCATCAACCGTCGTAGGAAGATAGCTAGCAAAGCTGGTACGGCCCCAATATAAAACATCCATTGCCAGCCAAGGTTAGGGACTATCCAGATGCTAATAAGAGACGTGACCACGATGCCGATCGCAAATGCCGACTGCAGCAACAGGACAATTCGTCCACGAAAACGGGCGGCCGAAACTTCATTCATGTAAGTTGCAGCAACCGGTACTTCGCCACCGAGGCCAAGGCCTTGGATCGTTCGGAAAATGAAAAATGACAGGTAGTTCCAGGAAAAGGCACAGGCCAAGCTGAATGCTGAGATAACCACCACAGTCCAGCGCAAGGCAGTTCGGCGGCCGTATTTCTCAGCCATCCAGCCAAACCCCACGGCCCCTAGCATTTGCCCGACGTACCCAGCGGAGATCAAAAATCCGATTTCAGCAGGAGCAATCTGCCATAGACCAACGAGTACCGGGAGAACAAAGGCAATCGCAAGCGAGTCAAAAGCATCCGAAAAGTGGGCGACGCCAGCAATAGACATCATCCGCACGTGCCATTTCGAAAGCGGTAGACGCTCGACGCGAGCTGATATCAGCTCTTGAGAATTCTGTTGTGTCATACTCAACTTTTCCTCCCCTTTTTGCGCAAAAGCGCTCCTCACATTCTAGTCTCTAATTTAATTTTCGATTGTTAGGTGCGTGATGTTTCGCGATAGCATGAGCAGCACACCACCCAAATGTCAGCGCCTTGCTCAATCCACCCGTATAGCCCACGGATGGACCACCCTCGTGGCCGCCAGTAGTAGAGCCAGCCGCAAATAGATTCCTTATCACACCACCTGCCTGATGCTTAACGCGCGCCTTACCGTCGATCGCAATTCCTCCCATTGTATAGGTGACACCAGCAACCGCTTGGGTTGCAAAGAAAGGAGAATTTACGATTTGTATGGGCTTGTGCAGGTGAGATGAACGTTCTGGACTCAAAAGTTGCGTCCTCTCTGCTAAGACAGATGCATTGTATTCAGCAATGGTATCTGACAGCGAATTGATTGGAAGGTTTGCAGCTAACGCCAAGTCATGAAGCGTTTCACCGCGATAAACCTTGGCACCGCACATGGCCAACAACGGGTTTGCCGGCAAAGGGAAATCTCGAGCGCGGCCATTCCAAATATACCGATCAAAGATGACGACGGCCCCAAGGGGGTCTGTTTGACGCGCCATTACATTAGCAACGTACACCCCGCCTAAACCTTCGTCGACGAAGCGCTTGCCTTCAGCGTTAACGAGAATGCCAGCGCTAATGAGATGATCGAGCGTTGGATAAGGCCACAGGCGCGGATTGTGTAGAGCGTCAGCAGACTGTACGTGACCATAGAAATTGTTTGTTTCAATCGTCGCCGCCCCGACCTCGAGGGCCATCCTCATGCCATCACCGACCGCGGTCCCCGCGCTTCGCATAAGCACACGGTCCGAGCGTTCTGTGATGAACTCACGAATAAGCTCAGCAGAGTTTTGAAACCCTCCATCTGCGATCAAAACGGCTTCGGCCAAGAATTCGACGCGGCCCTTCGCGGTATCCGCGATGACTCCACAGCACTGATCAGCACACATAATAAGTCGTCTTGCTCTGGCTGCTCGGATTAACCTTCCACCGTTCGCTATCAGGAGAGCTTCGAGCCGTCGCAACATCTGGTCTGGGCCGCGCCCGGGCCAGCGCAGCCCCGCTCCGATAGCAGCCGGCGGAGTGAGCATCGCAGCCATACCTGGTCGCCAATTGCCGGGGATAACCCGTATACCCAGACTACGGAGCCAGTTGAGTGCGCGTCCCACATTCTGAACGAAAGTCTCGACGAGTTCAGGATCGGCTGTATTCAACGTTACGGCATTAATTCCCCGACGAAGTTCCTCCTCGCTTTGCCCAATATCGCGAAACGCTACATTGAAGAAACCCATCGCGATCCTGCTGTTGCAGAGATATCGATCCTCAGCGCCGGCCTCGAGCACGATTACGTTCAAGCCAAGTTCAGATGACCTTACTGCTGCTGCAAGGCCTGCCAGACCGCCACCGACCACAACAAGATCAACAGGCGCCGTGCTCATTTTGGAATCATGGTGTCGACGATGAGATGAACGAGTTCGGCGACGCAGTTCATCATCAAATAGGTGAACCCCGCCAATACGAAGCTTATAGGGATCCAAGCTGCTCCATATCCAAAGCCCCAAAGCAGAAATCCCGCAACTAGAACAACGCCGGTGAGCAAAATAGCGACTGATGCTCCGTAGCGCGCAATGAATTGCAACGTCCTGTAGGGTGGGACGGCTACAGGTAGTGCAAGCGGGTACCTTTCACTATCATCCAACATTGCGAACTCCAATGCATCAGCGCCTCATGAGAAATCGCTATCCAACTTCAACTGCTTCAAATCCGCGCGGCATGTGCCACCGGCCGCAGCAAGACGGTAGCAGACAACGGACAGCCAAATGACCGGGCGGCATGGTCTCCAGCTGCTTGCGCTCAATGCGGCGTGGAGCTTCGCTTTGTTGACTAACGCGCCTTCGATGCACCTCGACCAATTGCGCACGCTGTCGCTGCGTAGCTACCGCGTCGATCGAAAGCGTTTCGGGATCAAGAACGACGCCGTAATAATCACGCGCTGCAGCCACTGAAACATAGCCTTGGCGGACGTCGTCCTGCACCCGCTCCGCGGGCCGCTCCAGCGGTGATCCAAACCCGCCACCGCCGCCAGAGCGAAGAATATAGGCATCGCCTGTTTTGACCTTGGCCCGGAACACCTTGGCATTAGGCACGTCGTCGTGAACGACGCCGTCCCGCCGCAGCAGCATCTCATTTCCGGTACCTTCAAGGCCACCCTCGAGACCCCAAGGCAGACAAACCGCGCGCTCGATGCTGGTGTTCACATTGAAGTCCGAAAGTGCCTCGACGACGGTTTCGACGCCAAGGCCGCCCCTATACCGTCCCGGCCCCCCTGAATCGGTGATCAGCGAAAGGCTTTCCACCATGACCGGATATTTTGCCTCGAACTGCTCATTTGGGCTGTTATGCGTATCGCCATCATTGATGCAGACGGTTGCTGAAACACCATCCTCGCCACGTTTTGCACCCCAGCCGCCGCCAAGTGGTCCAAAGGCGGTGATGAACAGCTTGCCACTGTCGGAATAAAAACCGTCAAGCAACGCAACGCAAAGATCAGCATGATGACCGGCAATGACCTGGTCGGGGATCGCGTTGGACAAAGCCTTGAAGATCGTGTCGACAACGGTCATCGGGAACGTCATCCACCATCGCATCGGTGCCGGCCGCACGGCACTGACAATACTGCCTGGCGGCAACACCACTTTCAAATTACGAAACGAACCATCGTTGACCGGGTAATCTGTCGGGGATGTAACACATTTGAACGCAACCTGCGCGCAAGCAATGCCCGTAGTCGGGCCAGAATTATAGAACCCGCGTACTTGCTTAGCGACATCAGTCAGGTCCACCGTCATCTCGTCGCCGGAAACGATCACCTTCACACGGATGGGAATGCGTTTGGTAACATCCACCGCGTCATCATCCATAAAGCTTTCCGCTTCGTACACGCCATCGGGAATGGCGAGAGTACGCTCGCGCGCGGCCACCTCAGCGTGATCCATGAGCACCTGAATGCAGTCAAGCACAGGTTGCTGACCATAGCGATCTATCAACTCAAGGAAACGCCGCTCTCCGGTCTTGATCGCCGTGACCTGCGCGCGCAGATCGCCCATCGCACGTTCGGACAACCGCACATTCATCTTGATAATGTCATGTACATCCTGGTTGAGCACGCCGGCGCGCATATATTTTACGATCGGAATCTGTAGTCCCTCAGAGTAAATGTCCGTCGTCACCCCACCCAGTGTTCCACCCACGTCTGGCCAATGCGCCATACAGCATGAAAAGCCAACTAGCTGACCTTCATGAAAAATCGGTACCGTGAACGTAAGATGGTTCAGGTGGCTGCCGGTAATATAGGCATCATTGGTCAACAGAATGTCGCCTGGCTCAAAGCCGTCGGCGCCGAAATGCCGGATCTTGGCCTTCACGGTTTCCGACATGCCACGAATGAACATCGGAAGCCCAAGGCCGATCGAAACAGTGTCGCCGTCCTTGGTGAATAGTCCAACTGTAAAGTCCAGCGCCTCGTAAATGATCATGTTATAGGCGGTACGCATGAGGTTGACCTTCATCTCTTCGGTCACCGCCATCACGCCGTTACGCACGATCTCCACGAGAACAGGATCGGTAGCGAGCTTACGGTCATTCATGCGCGCGCTCCCAAAATGGTAATGATCAGATTGCCGAGCGCATCCACTTCGACACTGTCTCCAGGCAACGCCACGGTGGTCGAAGCATGCTCCTCGATCAGGGCGGGGCCTTCAATGCGATTCCCGGCGAGTAGCACCGGGCGCGTAAATGTCGGCGTGTCGACAAAGCCAATATCCTGAAAGAATGCCTTGCGGCTTCCGGTCTGAGCCTCTCTTGATGGTGTCGCTTTGCCTGTCTTGATGCGCTCAAGGCCCGGTTTTTCGACGATACCGGTCACCGTAGTACGCAGGTTCGCAATTTCGGCCGGCTCGTGCGGGGCCGACGTGCCATAGCGCTGTAAGTGCACCGCATCAAATAGTTCTTTGATCCCTTTCCGGTCCTTGTTGTCGAAATATCTGTGTGGGATGTCCACCGTCACTGAATGTTCCTGCCCGACGTAGCGCATGTCGAGAGCACGCTGCACGATTATCTCCCGCGGAGAAATGGCTGAAGCGGCAATGGCGGCGCGACCCTCCTGTTCCAGCTCTCCGAAAACAGCCTCGAACGTCCCAAAGTCCATGCTCTCAAGCGCAATGAACCAAGTACGCACGAAATCGTAGCGCAAATCCGAGAACAGCATGCCAAAGGCGGAAAAATGGCCGGGCGCACGTGGAATAATGACTTTGCGAATTCCAATTTCGCGGGCGACGGCAGTTGCATGCAGCGGCCCAGCTCCACCATAGGCGACGAGCGCAAAACTGCCGGCGTCCAAACCTCGCTCGGTGGTAACCCCTTTCACAGCATACGACATCTTTGTCGCAGCGATGCGGAGGATGCCACTGGCAGCGTCCGTCGTACTGAGCCCGAGCGGCTGCGCTACGCGGCTAGTGATCGCGCGTTCAGCCGCCGCAACATCCAGCTTCATTTCACCGCCGAGAAAACGGTCAGCTCCAAGGCGACCGAGCAAGAGATTGGCATCAGTGATCGTCGGCTCTGCACCGCCACGACCGTAGCAAGCAGGACCTGGTTCCGCCCCGGCGCTTCTCGGTCCAACATGCAACGCACCGCCATGCTCGACGCGCGCGATAGAGCCGCCGCCTGTACCCACCTCAAAAATATCAATGGTCGAAACCTGGATCGGCAAAGCGCGATCGTAACTTCCGATTAGCGCATGACCTGTCGTCAGCGCGCGGCCATCGAGAATGACGCCTGCCTTAGCGGTCGTGCCGCCCATATCAAAGGCGATGGCATTGTCCATCTCCAACGCATGGCACAGCGCCTGGGTGCCGATCACGCCGGATGCCGGGCCAGATTCCAGAATACGAATACATTCGCTGCGCGCCTTGTCGAGTTCGAACAATCCACCAGTCGACTGGACAACAAGGAATGTGCCCTTGAATCCCTCACCGGTGATACATTCGCCAATTTCATCGAGATAGCGCTGCACACGTGGCCCAATGAATGCATTGGCGACCACAGTCGAGCAACGCTCGAACTCGCGGTATTCCTGCGACAGCTCATGGGAGGCCGAGACAAAAACGTTGGGAAGATGTTGCTGAAGGATTTCCTTCGCGCGCAGTTCATGCGCCGGGTTGCGGTAACAATGCAGAAACAGAATGGCGATCGCTTCGATCTTCTCGCGCTTGAAGACCTCCGCAAGCGCTATCACCTCTGCCTCATCCAGTGGCTTGCAGACGCGCCCGTCAGCATAGAGGCGCTCTGCGACCTCATAGCACTGCGCCCGCGGTACCAGTGGCAGATGCTTCTGAAAAAATAGATTGTAGGCGTCTGGACGGTTGATCCGACCGATTTCGTAAACATCGCGGAATCCGCGCGTAGTCACGAGCGCCGTCTTGGCACCTGTACGCTCCAGCATCGTATTAATTGCGACGGTCGAGCCGTGAAGAAACAGACCCGCTTCGGAAAATTTAGTGCCAGCCTTGGTGACCCCAGCTTCAATGCCTTCCACCATCGCTCGCGGAGTGGAAAGGCTTTTTCCGAGCAGAAGCCGCTTGTTGGTCTGGTCAAACGCCGCAACGTCCGTAAATGTCCCGCCGATATCAGCGGCAAGGCGAAGCGCTGCGGAAGTTGGCTGTGACATAGATTTCGGCATCCGGCGGCAGCACTCCCCCTGGTTTTTTTCGCCAGATTTTCTGGCGCGTTTTTTGATGATACGCGCAGGTGGCGTACCATCCGCATGCGTTTCTCAATGGCAAATTATTTGTCCATTAGCAAATGGAGTTTTTATGCGCGACCAGCGTAAGGGGATCCAGTCAGTCGAGCAGGGGGCTAAGCTATTGGAAGCTTTAATAAAGTCTCGAAAACCGCTGCCCTTGAAGACACTCGCGAGCTTGGCGGAAATGTCTGCAAGCATGGCGCACCGGTACCTCACTAGCTTCATTCGGACCGAACTTGTGCAGCAGGATCCCGTAAGTGGCCATTATGATTTGGGTACGCTGGCGTTACGGCTAGGGCTCGCCGCCCTCAATCGCTCCGATTACATGCAGGTTGCCGAGTACGAGTTCAGGCAATTGGTCGAACGGGTTGATATTGACGGCCATATCTCGGTCTGGGGCACGTATGGAGTCACCATGGTGCGCTACCACAATCGGCACGCACCAATTCTATCCAACTTCCGACTGGGAGATGTCTTATCGCTGCTGGATTCCGCTGCTGGTCGGATTTTCCTAACCTATCTCAGCGATCCCACAACGCGGCCTATCCTGAATGCCGAAATATCCAAGTCCGAGGACAACAAGCCCTCTGCCGAGGACATAAAGAACATCACACAATTCGTTCGCAAGGAAGGATATGCTTGGATTGATGGTCAGGTTTTTCACAGCATACGCGCAATTGCAGCGCCGATCTTCGATTCGCAGGGGGATCTGCAGGCAACGATTTCCCTCGTGAGCAATCAGGCGTCGCTGGTCCAATTTCCAAATCCGGTCCTGGATGACCTGAAGAAGACTGCAGAGCGAATTTCGTACCGGCTTGGGTGGTCCGCTACTCCTGCACCGTAATGACGTCGCGCTGTAGTTTCTGGGCACCAGCGGACGCGCTCCATAATCTGTCATTATCGGAATCGGCGTCCCGTCTTGCTAATGAAACCATATTCATTATTTCATTGAAACCTCTCTTGACGCCTTTCTTTTGTCTAACTAAAACCTAGGTCCATGAGAATCGCTCAAGGCGCAAGATACCAGCGCAACCAAATCGAAGAGGCTTTGGCCTACGCTGTGCACTTCAGGCCGCCGGTCCAGCCAGAGTTGCGTTTGGAAATCAAGCGCTTGCTTGATACCGACCGGAAGATTGGCATCAGTCCCCGGGCCAAATCCGCCGAATCCCGCCACTTGGCTTTTGTCAGCCACCGGCCGGAAGGCACAGGCTTCAATATCGAGTACGCAGACTACGACGTCTTCGCCCTCTACGTCGGCATTAAGCTGCTGCGAGCAGGCTTCACCCAGCTCGGAATTGCAACGCTCATGCGCCGGTTGCGACCTGCGCTCATCGAGAAGCACCAGGAAATTCTTTCCTGGCAACCGGCCTCATTGCTCGACAACAAACCCGAGGTTGATCTGGAGACTAGTGTAAGCGAGGGCCAGTTGGTCAAGACGCTTGAGAATATGGTCTGTCTCATCTTGCCGACCGGCAAATACTCCGGCCTGGCGTTCAAGACCCAAGCTGATCAGGACCAAGGCCGGCCCGCCAATATCGCGCATGGCAAGGACGCCATCGAGGATCGACTACAAATCGAGCTGGCGTTCGGCGCAACCCCTGTCACCATTGAACTCGTCAATCCCACGCACCGCCTGGCCTATTGGCTCAGGCGAACCGAGCGCCTGGAACGAGGCCGGAAATAACGGAGGCATCGATGTGAAAGACGTTTAAACACTCTATTGCAACTATTTGAAACCACATTCGCAGCTTTAATGGAGAAACCATGAATCCCAGTCATTTTTATCCACTGAACGTCGAATATCGGCGAATAGAGGAACTGAAGCCCTCCCCTCACAACGCGCGCACCCATTCGCGCAAGCAAATCAAACAGGTTGCTCGCTCAATCAAGCAGTTTGGCTTCACTAATCCTGTTCTGATCGACGATACGGGCCGGATCATTTCCGGCCATTGTCGTGTGGAGGCGGCCAAGCTGCTTGGGCTTCAGGAAGTGCCGACTGTAAAACTATCATATCTAAGCAAGGCCCAGGTCCGCGCCTATATGATTGCCGACAACAAGCTCGCCGAGAATGCGGGCTGGGATAAAAGTATTCTAGTTCTAGAATTCCAGGAATTGATCGAGCTCGGTTTCGACGTTGAGTTCACCGGCTTCTCGATGGCCGAGATTGATCTAACCCTGGGCGAGATCGGCGAAAGCGCGTTATCGGCGGAGAATACAGTTGTAGAGCAGGAAGTGGGCGCCCTTCCGATCATCAACCCAGGCGATTTGTGGCAGCTCGGGGTGCATCGCCTCCTGCATGGGGACGCGCTTGATCCAAGGAGCTATGAGCAGTTGCTACGAGGCGAGAAAGCCTCCGCGGTCTTTGCGGACCCGCCCTACAACGTGAAGATCGATGGGCATGTCAGCGGTCTTGGCAAAACTCGGCATCGGGAGTTTGCCATGGCCTCGGGCGAGATGTCGGAGGCGGAATTCACCGGCTTTCTGACGAGCCTGTTCAAAAATCTCGTCCAGAACAGCAAAGACGGATCAATTCACTTCATCTGCATGGACTGGCGGCATCTGCAAGAGGCGCTCGCAGCCGGAAATGCCACCTATGATGAGCTGAAGAACCTGTGCGTCTGGAACAAGAACAACGGCGGGATGGGATCGCTTTATCGTTCCAAGCATGAGCTCGTCTTTGTGTACAAGCATGGCCAGGCTCCGCACCTCAATAATGTGGAGCTCGGCAAGCATGGTCGATCCCGCTTCAATGTCTGGGACTATCCGGGGGTGAATACGTTTCGGCCCGGCCGCGATGAGGCGGTCAGTGCACACCCTACCGTGAAGCCGGTGGCGCTGGTTGCCGATGCCATTCTGGACGTCACCCGCCGCAAGGACATCGTTCTGGACCCGTGCGGGGGATCAGGAACGACGCTCATTGCGGCGGATCGCACAGGTCGTCATGCGCGACTCATCGAAATCGACCCACTCTACTGTGACGCAATCGTCCGCCGTTGGCAAAAGGCCACCGGCAAGCAGGCCATTCATGCTGAGACTGGCCGAACCTTTGACGATATTGCCGCCACCAAGCTTGCCATTGTGCAAGCGGCGCGTCAGCACGCGCTTCCCGAACTCTCGCAGGTAGGTGATGCATAATTCAGATGATGATGGCGCCAACAGCGCCGGGAAACGGAACTACACAGTCGGTTACAAAAAGCCACCCAGTCATTCGCGTTTCAAGCCCGGACAGAGCGGCAATCCGAGCGGACGGCCCAAAAAGGCCCCGAGTCTGAGTACTCACGCAAAGAACATTCTATCTGAGAAGATAGCAATGCGAGAGGGCGATCAAGTCAAACACATCACCATGCGCGAGGCTCTCCTACGGACAACTCTAAAAGCAGCGTTAAGCGGCGACCATCGCGCGAGGCAGTTCTACCTTCTGCTGATTCAACAATCAGAGCACGAAGAACGGGTCACGACCGGCAATGAAGACCAGTTTGCCGAGTTACAGGAAGTGGACCAGATCATTCTGGATGAATTCCAAGCCCACTTTAGCACAAAGGAAGCGGAAGATGGCAGCTGAGGCTGTCAAAAGATCTCCCGTCACTCACGATGTCATCTCGCAGCAGCGCCTCTTGCAGGCGCTGCTGCGGACAGACCTTGCCTCCTTTATCGGTAAGACCTTCGGGCAGATCGCGCCGGGCGCCACGTATCTGCCCAACTGGCACATCCGCGCCATTGCCTGGCATCTGCAGCAGGTCGAGGCCGGCCAGATCAAGCGCCTCCTGATCACCATGCCGCCGCGCTCGCTCAAGTCGATCGCGGCCTCGGTTGCATTCCCGGCCTGGCTTTTAGGCCGCGATCCGACACGCCGCATCATTTGCGTGAGCTATGCGAATGAACTCGCCGTCAAGCATGCAAATGACTGTCGCGCAGTCATGCAGTCGGATTGGTATCAGGGGCTGTTTCCGCAAAACCGCATTCGCCGCCTGAAGAATACCGAACACGAGGTGCACACTGTCAATAACGGCTACCGATTTGCAACCACAACCGGCGGCACTCTGACAGGTCGTGGCGGCAACCTCATTATTATCGACGATCCGATCAAGGCAAGCGAGGCAGCGTCGGAGGCAGCCCGCGTCAAGGTCAAATCCTGGTTCGACGAGACCCTCCTGTCGCGTCTGGACAACAAGACCGAGGATGCGATCGTCCTCGTCATGCAGCGGCTGCACGTCGATGATCTTGCCGGCCATGTGCTGGAGAAAGGCGGCTGGGTGCATCTCAATCTGCCGGCCATTGCGGAAAGCGAGACCAGGACCGTCACCGGGCCCAACCGACATTATGTGCGTAAAGTCGGTGAGGTGCTCCACCCGGCCCGCGAGCCGAGATTCGTTCTCGATGAATTAAAGGTGGCCATGGGCTCAAGCGCCTTCTCAGCGCAGTACCAGCAGGCTCCGGTCCCACCCGGCGGCAACATGATCCGCTGGGAATGGTTTGAAATCTATGACGAGCTCCCTCCCCTCGGCCCCAACGACAAGATCGTCACCAGCTGGGATACGGCCTCGAAGGCGACCGAGCTTGCCGATTACACCGTTGGCATCACTTTCCAGACCGCTGGCGAGCGCATTTTCATTCGCGATGTTGTACGGGAGCGGCTGGACTACCCTAGCCTCATCCGCCGTGTTCTGGTCGAGCGCGAGCGCTGGAAGCCCACTGCTCTGCTCATTGAAGACAAGGGGTCAGGCACGAGCCTCATTCAGGACCTGCGATCGAAATTCGTGCCGGTCATTCCCATTTTACCCGAAGGCGACAAGATTGTGCGCATGAGCGCGCAATCGGCCAAGATCGAGGGCGGGGCTGTTTATCTTCCCAAGCGCGCTGATTGGCTCGGCGACTTCCGTTCCGAGATTCTCGCCTTTCCACATGGGCAGTTTGATGACCAGGTAGACGCGCTGTCGCAAGGACTGCGCTGGATCACCGGCCGGCAGCGCTCGTTGCTCGACGTTCTCTAGCGCGCAGGCGGCACGGCAGAAAGCGTTCGCTTTTCGAAGACTCCGCTTGCCCTCACGAATTTTAATGCGTCGATGGTCAGGCGGGTTGGATCCCGCTTTCCCTCCTGGCTGAGTTCGATGATTTTCTTTGCCAGCAGTTCCGAGACGGCGGGCGACCGATCCCGAAGTTCTCCGGTATGGGTCAGGATTTCAATGGCACGGTCATAAGAGGCTGCGAGCACGGCCAAAGTCTCGGGCTCCAGCGCCTCCTGACGCGACGACACGCCTTGTTCCATGACGCCTTGTTCCATGACGCCTTACACCGCCAATGCCGCAGAGGTTCATTCGCCTGGCTGTCGGCTTGACACATTATTCTATGAACAGCGTAACCCCGCGCTCAAGGGTACCGCCGGTTGAAAACATGGCGGGCCATTGCGGGACTAGGTTGCTTACCAAAGATGCTCGATCTGCCGCCCAATGAGCCAGAAAATTGCTCTCATTGCGCTCGACTTCGGCGGCAAAGCACGCATGTCTGTGGGCATGACAAAGCCACCAGACCGCAGTGCAACAAAGGCCCTGCTCAAGCAGGAGCTGAAGGACATCCACCGGCGATTGCGCAAGGCCCAAAACCTGGTCGAGGCCAACGAACTCGAACAGGCCGTCGCTGCTGCAGGCGAAATCGCTGAGCTCGCCTGGCAAGTCGCTCATATTCTTGTCGCCGAGGAACTCCTGCACCGTTTTACAAAGACATAAAGCCGCTCGCCTCTCCAAAAACCACGGCTGCCGCGCCTGCACTCGCATGGCGCGGCCGGGGTGGTGACAGCGCCCGCTGTCGCAACCACGGAGACAAAAATGCAGGACAATTTGAAGAGCGGTCCGAACGCCGAGAGGCATGAGGGGATTGCTGCCGATTCCTCTCCTTCCAGGGAAGGTCGCGAGGGATCACGCCGACCGACGGCGAGCCGCCGATTGACTGGAGCCGCTAAAGGCAAAACGAAGGCCGGCACCGCGCGCCCTGCGTCAAAGCAGGCAAGAGTGATCGACCTTCTGCATCGCAAGGAAGGCACGAGTATCGCAGCGATCATGAAGACGACCGGCTGGCAGCGACATTCCGTGCACGGGTTTCTTGCGGGTGTGGTGCGCAGAAAGCTGAAACTCAACCTCGTCCGCTCTGGCGATGCTGAAAAAGCGATCTACCGCGTCATGCCAGGCAAGTTACAAAGGTCGCATACGAAATCTGGCCAGCCCGCCCGCAAACCGGCCAAGCGCGCGATCAGCAAGCGGGCGCGCTGATGCAGGAAAATGTGGATCAAGAAATCGAAGCCGAGGTCAATCGGCTTCGGTCCATGCCCAAGGCCGAGCTGCGCGTGCGCTACCGCACGCTGTTCAAGGCCGAGCCGCCCAAGGCCTTTGGTCCGGACCTCTTGCGGCGAAGCATCGCCTACAAGATCCAGGAACAGGCCTATGGCGGATTGGATGCTGACACACGACGCCTCTTGAACAACCTCATGGCCCAGCAGGCCAGGAGCAAGGACGGCCGCATCGTCATCCCGCGCCGGATCAAGCCGGGCGCTGTTCTGGTGCGCGACTGGAAGGGCAAGAGCCACCGCGTCATGGTTCTGGAGGATGGCTTTGCCTATGAGGGCAAACCCTATGCCAGCCTCTCCGAAATCGCCCGGGCGATCACCGGCGCTCGCTGGAACGGGCCGCGCTTCTTCGGCCTGCGCGCCAACAGCCGGGAGGTGTCGGCATGAGGCGGAGGGCGTCTTCAGTCACCGCGGCGCAGGAGAGAATCCTGCGCTGCGCCATCTACACCCGCAAATCCACAGAACACGGACTGGAACTGGAATTCAACTCGCTGGATGCCCAGCGCGAGGCCTGTGAGGCCTATATCAAGTCGCAGGCCTCCGAAGGCTGGACCTGCCTGCCCAAACGCTATGACGACCCGGCCTTCTCAGGCGGCAATCTCGAGCGCCCTGCCCTGCAGCGACTGCTGAAAGATATCGAGGCCGGTCTCGTCGATGTAATCGTCGTCTACAAGATCGACCGCCTCACCCGCTCCCTTGCCGATTTTGCCAAGCTGGTTGAGGTTTTCGACGCAAGGTCGATCTCGTTTGTGGCGATCACCCAGCAGTTCAACACCACAACCTCGATGGGCCGCCTGACGCTCAACATTCTGCTCTCCTTTGCCCAGTTCGAGCGCGAACTCTCCTCCGAACGGGTGCGGGACAAGGTCGCGGCCTCGCGCAGGAAAGGCAAATGGACCGGCGGCAGCGTGCCGCTCGGTTATGACAGCCGCGACAAGAAGCTCGTCGTGAACCAGACCGAGGCGAGAACCATTCGGATGATCTTCGAGCGCTACCTCGCCCTGAAATCCGTCCCGAAACTGATCGAGGAGCTCGACCGCAAAGGCGTC
Organism: Pseudorhodoplanes sp.; assembly: GCA_032027085.1. Lineage (NCBI taxonomy): Bacteria > Pseudomonadati > Pseudomonadota > Alphaproteobacteria > Hyphomicrobiales > Pseudorhodoplanes > Pseudorhodoplanes sp. Next base: position 329,679 of record JAVSMS010000001.1, read on the forward strand.
GTCACCAAGAAGCGTCCGCTGAAGGGCAAAACCGCTGGGGGCGTGCCCTTTAACTACGGCTCGCTCATCTATCTGCTCAAGAACCGCACGTATCTCGACGAGGTCGGCCACGGCGGCAAATGGTTCGAGGGAGAACATGAGTCGATCCTGGATCGCGGCGCGTTTGAGCGGGTTCAGGAAACACTAAAGACCAATGCCGTCCAGCGCCGCAAGCAGCGTGCCGAGACCGGCGCCCTGCTCGCCAGGCTCCTGTACGACGACCGCGGCAATCGAATGAGCCCAAGCTATTCGATCAAGAACGGCGTGCGTTATCCATTTTATGTGAGCGCTGCCATCCTCAAAGGCCGAAAGAAAGATGCCGGCTCGGTTGCGCGCGTCCCGGCGACAGAAATCGAAAAGGCAGTAGTCACCGCGCTCCGCAAGTATTCCGACGAAGCAGGGGCTGACATCGACCTCACCCCGCAGGACTTTTTCGAACGCCTGGTGCAACGAATTGTCGTCCGACACACCAAAATCGTCATCGATTTCAAAGACGCAGCATCAGTCCAAGGCGCGACCAAATCCCTCTCACCGCTCGAAATACCTTGGTCTCGACCCAGGAAAAATGGCTTTGCGGAGGTCAGCGAACCCGAGGATGCGCACGACAGCGGGACCGTTCACGATCAACCTAAGCCAGAGTTCGTGCAGGCGGTGGCACGGGCCCATCTGTGGCTCAAGCGGTTACAAGATGGCACCTATCACTCGATAGAGGATCTCGGCCGCGCCGCGAATATTCATCCGAAGAACGTGCGAATTGGATTGCGGCTGGCGTTCCTTGCTCCGAAGATCACAAAAGCTATCCTCACAGGAAGCTCGCTCAGTGGAAAGATGTCTTCGGGCTTAGTCCAAACAGCCGACGCGCTATCGTGGCGCGACCATGCGAGCGCCTAACATCCTATGGAACATCTTTGATCGGCGCAGTTATCGGGCGCGGGCTGTGGCCGCAAAGAGCAATTTGTCATGCTTAAGCGACACTTCAAAATGACACCTTACAAGGCGAAGCGATTGGCGAGTACCTTTCCTAGGAGCGACGACGCGAGTTGGTCATCGTCGGCAACACCGCTTTCCATGTCACTTGGTGTTGGCACGCTGCTGTGTTGATCGCCTTGCCCGGACCTTTTCAAGTCTGGCTTTCAGAATCGCGGGTTTCGATCCAGGCGCTTTGATCTGCCGGTCGTATCTCTCCAGTACCGCCAATTCGTCCTCCTGCCTGTCGAGCTTCCGGTAAACTATGGCAAGCTGCTCATAGTACCAAGGGGCGACGCCGAAGCCGCTGCTTCGAGATTCGGTTTCTTGGCTTTCGATCTCCTCAAGAAGGAGACGAACGGCATCATCCAGCCTGCGCTCGCGTTTTGCGGCATTCACCTGGTCGACCAGCAGCGAAATTCTGGAAGCCTCGGGTGTAAGACCGTTCAACGAGATGTTGCGTGTGTCGTCGTCCACCTCGTCCTCATCGGCGTCGGCCGTGGCACCGTCGGTCCCAAGCATCAGCTTGAAGTCGGTTTCTCCGATGATCCGTAAAGCGGCTCCTTCGCGGATGAGCTGCTCGGCACGGCGATGCTTGGCGCTCTGTTCCTCGCCAGCCAAGCGGCGCAGATCTTGATCGCCAACGACCAGGATGGAAGTTTCCTCCGTCACGCTGCCGGCAACCTCCATGCCGGCGGCAGCCGCCATATCCGCGGCCTCCGCACGCGTGATGGACAACTTACCGGTAAACACGACAACTTCACCCGAGAGCGGTCCATCAGGCCTGCCACTTCGGATCTGCCGGCCTCCGATTCCGGAGATCGGCGCCGTGACACGGTCGAGCCATTCGTCCAGCGGACAGCCCGTATCGGTTATAGCTCTCAGCACGATCATTCCAGCGGCTCGTGCATCCTCGCAGGCATCGTGATGCTCGAAATCAATTCCAAACGTGTCCGCCAGATTCTTGAGGCCATACCCACGTTTCGCAAAGCGTTCCCACGCCCGCCGCGCAACGCGCGCGCTGTCGAGCCACCGGCATGATGGATCGGGAAGGCCGTATTTCTGTGCCGCGCGGCAGAGCGCCACGCGGTCAAAATGTGTGTGGTGAACGACCACGGCAGTCTGCAGTGCCGCGGCTACAACAGGCAGCGCCTCGCGCATCGTCGGCTTACCCGCAACGTCCTCTGGACGAATACCATGGATGGAGATGTTGACCGGATCGAAATGATCCTCCGGGTCGATCAGGATCGTAAGCTTCCGGCTAATCTCGCCGCTCTTGAAGTGAACAAGGCCGATCGCACAAATGCTTGCCATATCGGCATTCGCCGTCTCGACATCAACTGCAAGAAAATCGGCAGAGGCCAACTGCTGGGCTGCGAGGGCCTGACTGCTTGCGGCTTTCGCCCTCGCCTCCTCTATCGCCCGCACAAGTGCCGCGACAGCGAGCTGCTCCTGCTCTGAGTAGGTGCCGTCGGCTTTCACAAGAGCGGTGAGATGCGGCACGAGAAGATCGAGCGCTCCAGGATCGCGCTCAAGCCGGGAGAGGCAAGACTCCATCGATTGCTCCGATGGATAGAGCGTATCGGCGTAGGCGGCGACGTCAGCACTCACCTCGTCGCTCGGAGTTAGCCCGGCGCGCTGAAATACTGCCCCGATGTATTTCGTAACGACGTCCCGCTCCGCGGCAGGCAAGACATCGCCGTCGGATCGGGCCAGATAGAGAAGGACCGCCAGACCGTCACGGCAAAGAAGTTTGGGATTTACCTTTGCTGCGGCACGCGCCTCGGTAGGAAGCTTCGGCAGATAGGTGCGCAAGAAGGTGGTTGGATCAGCGACACTCGTCCACGCTGGAGGAAGCATCAGCTTCAGCATGCGATCACTGCGGAATGTTCGCCAGTCTTTGCGGAGAAGGCACCAACCTTCCAGATAAAAAAACTCTCCGCCGCCCGGACTTACGCGTCCGGCAATGACACGCCGCGCCGATACCTCGCCAGAGGCGTTGGCATATTCCAATCCCAAGGCCACGCCTTCGATTTCATCTGGCAGACCATCGCTGTTGTCGTCACGAAAGATGCACTGCTGCTCCTCGACAGCATCCTCTGCTGGCCCACCCTCGACAATGTTGAGGCGCGGAGGCGTTCGTGCCTCGCGGCCCCGGAACCAGCTGAGCAGTGACACCGCTCCCCCTCTCCAACGAAGCATCCGCCCCCTGGCGGCTCTCGCAGGCGCCGCCAGAACTTGCGGGATCGTGATGGAGTTGCATGATGCCCCTGCGACAACCCACACGCAAGCAGTCGCTTCGCTGGCTGCTATTTCAAGCAGCCGGCCGCTTGCTCTTTCGCGCCGAACGGGACCGGAGAGGCGTCCGAGGGGGCGTCACGGCCACGACACCGAACTTCGATCTTCTCCCCGGCTGCTCTGATCGACGGCGACAACATCCACGCCGGATTATGGGGTGGCCCGTACGCCGACCAGGTCAGCATGCATACCCGCTCCTCCCAATGTGCCAGAGTTGATGGAGGCGCTTCGTTTATATCCGGGAAGTAGCGGACGGTGCCGTCCTCGTATGTTTCAGAACCCAATGGATTGAAATAGGTGCCCCAAGGGCTCGGGCCATTTCTACCGGGGCTGAGGCCAAACGACATGATCTCGATCCCAGCCCCCAGGTTTGCTTCGCCTACAGGCTCTTGCAGAGCTGCTCTCGCGTTGGCGAGCGCAGAATGAACCTCCACCTCTGCAAAAGGGGTGGAGCGGCCTTCAAAATCCTGGACAACCGCCTCAATGGTGGCGGGAATATCAAATTCTTCGGTCATGGATCACGGCCCATCTTTCGACGTCAGGATGTCCGCACGAATTGATCCCATGACCTCAACCAATAACCCACTTTTCCGCGCGAATCATCTGCAAGAGGCTCATATAGGTGACGCCAAAATCCCCACAAACATCAGGGATGTTCGGCCGATTGAGATTCCCTGTTGGTCTTTCTTCGGTGACTATCATCAACCTACGCACGGTCGCAGTCGCGATTACAAACGGGTCAGCCGAAGTTCGTTGCTTCTTGGCAGCAACAAGCCGGGGATGCTTGGCTAGAACGGCTTTGGCTTGGAGCTGGATGGCATCCTCCAGCGGGAGGAACATCCCATCATGTTCCTTGAGCCAGCTATATAGTTCCGCAGACTTTGGCTCGGTTTCATCGAGTACAGGTTCAGGCGCAAGGATTTTGCCATCAGCGATGGCCTGCTCAAATAACAGCCAAAATTTGGGGAAATTCTCCAACGGGTAACGCTCCTCCCATGCGGCGATGATGCAACTGGTGTCGATGCAATATGCCAAGAGCGTCTACCTCACGCCGGCACGCCAAAGGCGAGGCGTTCAATGGGAGGAACGTACTTGGCCTGGACGCCCAAATAGCCAGACACCGCACTAAGGGTAAGCTGATTGTTATGGTAGCCCTGCAAGACCAGCCGCGCGAACCCGCGACCGATATAGCCGAGGACCTGCTGCCGATACGGTGCAAAGCCGCTCGGCGCTTCCTCTATCTCTTCCTCTCGCTGCCGCGCATATTCGGCACGCTTGCCCTGGTAGAACGCATTGGTCACTTGGCGAAGTTCGACCAACCGCACGAGCAAGGCTTCCCGGCTAACGCCATATCGACGCGCAAGGGATTCAATTTCCTCGTCGCTCCATAGGGAGCGAAGCGGCGTCTTCGCGCGGACAACGGCTTCGGCCAGCAAATCGTCTCTGGGCATCAAGGATGCCGCAGCAACCTGGTTGCAAAACCGTTCCATCGCCCGAACCGGCGCCGGCAGCGTGTCGCCCGGCTCAACGGTGTTTTCAATCACGCTCTGGCCGAGAATGATGTGCCCGAGTTCATGCAGGAGCGTGAAGATACGCCCGCCGCTGCGATCCTTGCCGTTGACCACAATCATCGGCAGCGGCTGGTCGGCAATGGCGAAGCCACGCATCTCCTCGATATCAATCTGATGGTGCGCGCCGCCAATCACCGACACCAAGACGCCGGCGCCCTCGATCGCATCGCGCCAAGCTCTAAAAGCCTTACTGGTATCGCCCCATCGGCTCTGCCGTGCCAACGTAATACCCAACCGCTCGCGAATACGCATGCCAATGACTTCGGCGTTGTCGTTCACGCCCGCGGTTAGTCCTAAAGCATCGGGCTGCTCACCGAGGGTTTCCAACACTTCGAGCGCCACCAAGCGCCGCTCGTGAGCTGCGCGGACTTCATAAGCAAGCTCGCTGCTGAACCTGCCCGCACGCGCAGCCGCAAGCCGGCGGAAATCCCGCAACGCTTGGAAGCCCTGCGGCGGCTCCGGCAAATAGAATACGCTCAACGGACGCTTACATTTCTTGGCAATCTTGCGAAGTTGCGCGATGGACGGCTTGTCTTCGTCAGATTCCCACGCCTGTACACGCTCAACTGCCACGCCGATGCCCTCCGCCAGCTCCTCTTGGCTCAAGGAGGCGGTCTCTCGGGCCCAAACCAGCATCGCCGGTTCGACTAGGGCTTTAATGCGTCCAGACATGCTTCATCCCAATTGCCGAAGAATCGTACCATCAACTTCAAGGGCTGGGAGGGAATTAGACACGCGGCGGCCTAACAAAGCGTCAGCCCTGTGGCGCGTCAGACCCACATATGTCAGACCCACATATAGTGAGAAACTCTTGGTTGCGGGGGAGGATTTGAACCTCCGACCTCAAGGTTATGAGCCCGACGCGCTACTGGCAAGAAACCGCTTTTTGCTATTGTGACTGCCGCCCCTAGCACTCAGTGAGATACGCGCCAGTCTCCGCCGCGATTCTCCCGAAAACGGGAATCTGCGCGGCGTTGTGTGGAGACGGCGGGGTAATTTCGGGTCTCATTCGCCGTCTCTCGTGACGCAGAGACAGAAGTAGTGGCGAAGATCCGCCGAATTCCCCGCAGAAATCGCCACTATTCTGGAGAGACGCCCGCCGCGCGAAAACCGGCACAGTGGCTGGCTGGGTTAGCTTGATTCGAACTCTCGCATTCCACATGCGATTTCGCGGCTTTGTATGCCGAAGATTTCGTCAGCTGCTTGCTAACCATAGGACTGATTTCAGCTGGCGTTTGCGGCGGATATTCCTATTCTTAGTCCTGCCGGCGCAGCTCTGTGTTCGGCGGCCACCGCCAGGTGCTTGCAACACCCGACGGCGGCCTAACCACACCCGACTGTTGAGGAGTCAGATATGGCTAAGGCCGCTTTTAGCGCCGATTCGGCGCATTTTCCCGCTCTCATTTTGCCCGCACTTGCGGGCCTTCAGCCGCCGCCCGACGGCGCGCGCCCGCCCCTGGCCGCGCACGGCGCCCCGCTCACCACCTCCAAACGCAACTAGGCATCGATCGGCGATCGGGTCCGGTCTGACGGCGCCTCGCGCCGGCAGAGGGCCTCTTCCGATTGCGCATCGTCCCTCGGCATGTCCGCACCTTTGCGGGCGTGAACGATGATGTGCGGCCAGTTGGAGGACGTCTCACGGCCCGATCGCCGATCCCGGCACATGGGATCGAACCAATGAGCATCATCATTCCTGGCGGAGCGGAGGCCTCAGGCTTTGCGTCCACAGTCCTGCGGCATTTTCCCGACGGTACGGCGCCGCGCGAGGTCATCGACCGCGGCCAGACTCTGCGGGTACTGGCCTTCCCGTTCAGCTGGGCCGCAGAGATTTGCGCGGCGCACGATCTGCGCAGTGCGGGCAGCTACATTCTCGCCGGCGACGGTGAGGCCTATATCGGCGAGACCGGGGATCTCGCCAGCCGTCTCCTCACCCATGCGCAGGATCTCGACAAGGCGTTCGCAACCGAGGTCTTCGCCGTCTCCGCCTTTAACAACAAGCTGTTCGACAAGGATACCGCCCAACACTTCGAGCTGCGCTTTCTGCAGGATGCGAAGGCCGCCGGCCTCGTTCGGCTGCGCAACCAGAACACGCCGCCGCAGCCGCGCCGAACGGCCGAGCGTCTCGTGACGCTGAACCGCATGGTGAATGATGCGCAGCGCCTCTTGTTCGATGCCGGCTGCCGTATCTTCCACTCGGCCAATGGCAGCGCCATCCGTGCCAGACGCAAGGTCGAGCTTCCGCTCGGCGACTTCGACGATCTGGAGATGACGCGGGTGGAGCTCGCCCGCATCCCGGCGGGCGCCCAAGAGTTCGAGCTTCATTACACCAATGTCTGGGCGCGCGGCTACCAGCACCAGGGCGCCTTTGTCGTGCTGGCGGGCTCGGAGATGCGGGCCGAGCTCAATGCATCCACCAACAAGATCTGTGTTCCGCGCCGCGAGAAGCTGATCGCGAGCGGGGCTGTAGTCAAGGTGGAGACACAGGACGACCTCTACCGCTTCACGGTCTCGGTCGGCTTCCGCTCGGCGGCGGTCGCGGCCAAGATCGTGTGCGGCGCGCATGTCGGGAGCGAGCACTGGAAGCCGCTCGCCCGTCCGGTGAGCCCGCCCCCGGAAAGTGCCGAGATCACGGCCTCCTCCAGCCCGGAGGCGCTGTCATGACACAACTTCCGGTCTACGACACCTCACCCCTCGCACAGCCCTGGATCTCCTGGCGCAGCTTGCCGGCAGACGCGTTCGGTCCTGCAGAGATCACGGCAATGACCGCGGCGCTCGATGGCATGTGCTTCGCGCCTGATGGCGGCTGGCGGCGGGCGGCCGATGGCGACGCGGCTGTCGCCATCCGGCTTGCGCTCAAACTCCTGCCGATCAGCGCGATCACGCAGCAAGTCGACATCGTGATGACGGCGCTCGCTCGCTGCGCGGCGACGGGCAATCCGGCAGCTTGCCTCGTGCTGGCAAAGATCCTGCGCCAGGCGCCGATCGACAAGGCTCTGGCCAGCCGCCTGTCAGTGTCCTGGCTCACCCGCAATCTCGTGCAGGCACCCTTAGCGAACTTGCGGATCTGCAACGTTCAGATCGCCGAGCCGCCGGTCGCGCCAACGCGAACGCTGCTTCTCGTGCCGACCCGCAACGACGGGAGGCGGGCATGAGGATCCAGTACATGTCCGATCTGCACCTTGAGCACAGCAAGGGCCGCGTCCCCGCGGTTGCCGACGGCGTGGATTGTGTGGTGATCGCCGGCGACACGTCGGTGCCGCTGCAGTCCTCGCTGATCGAGATCCGGCGCGCGATCGACAAGTCATTGCCGGTCGTCACCGTCGCCGGTAACCACGAGTTTTACCGGACCGAGATGCCGGCCGAGCTCGAACAGGCTCGCCTGCTCGCGAAGCAGCTTGGCATCCATCTGCTCGAGAATGACTCAGTCGTGATCGGAGGTGTCAGGTTCGTCGGCGCAAGCTTGTGGACCGACTACGCGCTGTTTGGCGAAGCCGTTCGTCCACTTGCGATGCGCGAGGCGCGCGATCGCATGAACGACCACAAGCTCATCAAGTGGCAGAAGCAGCCCTGGCTGCGGTTCCGGCCGGACGAGGCGCTGCATCTGCACCGGCTGTCATGCGCGTTTGTCGAGCGCACGCTGGCTGACGGCTTCGATGGTCCAAGCGTCGTGGTCACTCACCACGCGCCGCATCCGGACTCGCTTTACGACAACTGGCGCAGCAGCTACCTCAGCGCGGCTTACGCCAGCGATCTGACCGACCTGATCGCGCGCCTGCAGCCAGATGTCTGGATCCATGGCCATATCCACCGGCGGCTCGACTACCCGATCGGGCGCACTCGGGTCCTGAGCAACCCCTGCGGCTATCCGGGCGAGGCGACGGGCTTTGATCCCGCGCTCAGCGTGGAGGTCGGGTCATGAGCCGCAAGACCACATCCGGCAAGACCGAGGCTGGCAAGGCTGGTGGCAACGCCGATGACACGCTCATCCTGCCCGATTCCACCGAGGATCTCGCCGATCAGGGCGCCGCGCGCGACGCCGTCGAGATCGACGAACTGGCGCAGCTGCCGCGCATCCTGCGCTATGCCGTGCGCGGAACGCGCTCGATGACCGACGCGCGGCTGCGGCTCTTCGCCGAGATCATGACCGCGGCCCCCGACCTGCCGGGAGCTGCGACCTGGATGGATGATGCGGACTTAACGAGCGCAATCGGCCTCGCCGAGGCGCTCGACCGTCTGGCGGTCCGCAAAGACACGCCGGATTTCAGGAGCCTTGCCGACAGCCTGCGCCTCCTCACCCTGCCGATGCCAGCGGCCGGGCGGTTGCCGCCCGGCTATGTGCGCACGGCAAAGAGCCTGCTGCGCGCTGCGAAGGAGAATGACGACAGGCATGTGCGGACCGAACCCCTCGAGGTCGCGGTCATCATCGAGCAGGTCACCCATGGCTGGGCGGCCTTGCCGCTTTTGAAGGACAAGGTCCCTGATCACTACTCGCACCTCGCCCTTCATGGCGCGGATTTTATCGGCAGCCACATGGCCGACCGGCGCGCCGCCAAGGTCAGGCGGGACGTGGAGCGCAAATACGAGGACGAACGTAACGAGAAGAAGAACGACGACAACAAGGCGAATAGTGGGGCGGACGCGCCGGAGCCCGAAATCCCGCCCGGTCACGTGATGGTCTGCCGGATCGAGGAGGCGGCGCTCAACAACCCAAAACTGAAGGAGATCGTCCGCCCGCTCAAGCATGCGCTCGACGAACCGCTGCCGCTCGTGCCGGTGCCGCCGTTGCATGAAGTGCGCGGCAGGCTGCTGTTCGAATTCCCCTACGCAGAGAAGGTGATCGACTTTGTGCTCGGCGATCTCGTCGGCCGGCAGACGATCAGGCTGCGGCCGCTGATCCTTGTCGGAGAGCCGGGCGGCGGCAAATCGCGATTCGTCCGCCGGCTCGGCGACATCCTCGGGCTTGGCACCTGGCGCACCGACGCCTCCCGCAGTGACGGCAACGCCTTCGCCGGGACCGACAAGCGCTGGTACACCGCCGAGCCCTGCCATCCCTTCCTTGCCATCGCGAAGGCAAGGCACGCCAATCCGCTGGTGCTGATCGACGAGATCGAGAAGGCCGGCACCCGCAGCGACTACGGCCGCTTCTGGGATTGCCTCCTCGGCTTCCTCGAGCCGGAAACCGCGAGCCGCTATCCGGACCCTGCGCTGCAGGCCAATCTCGACCTCACTCACGTCAGCTATGTCGCGACCGCAAACTCCCTCGATCCCATTCCCTCGCCTCTGCGCGACAGATTCAGGATCGTGGAATTCCCCAAACCGCGACCACAGGACATGGACGCGCTGCTGCCGGCCATTCTCGCCGACATCGCGGCCGAGCGCGGGCTCGACGTCCGATGGATCACCCCGCTCGCCGGATGGGAGCGGGACCTTATCACGGAACGGTGGAACGGCGGCTCAGTGCGCAGATTGCGCCGACTCATCGAGGTACTTCTGCGCGCCCGGGAGCGGGATGACCTGAAGCACTGAACGGTGCGACGGCCGGCGCGCAACGAACGCGACACCCGGCCGGGCACCAATCCAAATTGAATCCAGGAGCAACCGTAATGGCCCAGGGTCCCCCCCTTCAATCATCGACGAGGTCTCGCAATCGGCTGGGCGTGCACCACGCCGGGTGTTTCCACCGGTCCGGCGAACGGGCGCCGTTTCGGCGTGCGGATGAAAACGATCAGGTAATCAAGATAACGAATGAGGCTAATGATGCTGCGAATCAAGATTGAGCTCGTGCCTGGTGGCTTCGAGGAGTTCGCGCGCGAGATCGCACGCGCAGAGGTTGGCAATGTGTCAAACCTTGCCGACCTGTCAGACTATTCCGTGCGTGTCCGTGAGGGCGATAACAAGCTTGCGGGCACGCGGGCGTGGGAGCGAACCGGAAAGATCTTCAACCACGACCGGAGGGCGAGCGTATGGCACCTGGTCGAGAAGATTGCAAAGTGGGCGACGGTAGAAGCGGAACGATCGTGATTGCACCCATCCAGATTCTCTTCGATTGCCTTTCACTTACTGCGCGCCATTGGGCCGGGCGGCGCCGACCGCAAGTGCTGGAGGAGGCTCTTGTCCGCGCTGCCGAAAACCTCGCCGATAGCAACGACCGAATTCGTGAGATACCGAATGGTGCAACCGTTTCATCCCATTATTGATGAGGTCTTGCAGCCCGCTGACCTGTCCGATGCGAGCGTGCGCGAACGGCTGAGCCCGGTTGCGATTCATGCATTTTTCGCAGTCATGCAAAGATGGAAGATCGGCGACGATGATGCTCGGGCGCTGTTGGGCAACATCGCCAGAGAGGACTACGACGGGCTCAGGAATCAGCCACAGCCGATACTGGATGCCGACACCCTGACCCGCATCTCGTACCTCGTCGGCATCTACAAGGCGCTGAACATTCTCTACTCGGATAACCTCGCCGATGAATGGATCCGATTTCCAAACCAAAATCCAATCTTTAATGGCCAAAGCCCCCTCGCTTACATGATCAAAGGTGAATTGCCGGCGATGCAGACGGTCCGGCGACTGCTCGATGCGGTTAGAGAAGGTGCTTAAGCCCGGATCGGACAATTCACTAATGCTCTGCCTTGGCGCGGCTCCAGCAAACGGTGCGCACGTTATGCTACCATCCGAGTTTGGCTAACATCGGGATGAGACAAAGTGGCCGACTTTTCTTGCTTAACTATCTTCGCGAAAGCTGACGACGGGATATTGCCGTGTCCGGTGATGAACCAACGCACACGCGGCGTTCGGGCCGCCGCAAATAGAAGATTAGATTGCAGTCCCTCTCGGATCGCCACGACCGGCGTGAGGAAAGCCACCAGGCTCACCATCTTCCCCCATCGCGTATTCCCAAATGCGCTTTGGCTTCCGAGCTCATGATCCCCGGCGTCCAGCGGGGCTCGTAGGTGAGGTTATGTGGACGAACTCGACCCCCGGCACCTCGCCGGCCGTATCGCCTACACCCTGTTCAGATAGTTCGTCGCCGGGCATCCCTGCGTCGTGGTGGTCATGGTGATACGGACAGTGCCGTACTCTTCCATGACCACACATCATAGACGAGGCCAAGATCGACGATGTTGCAGCCAAGTTCCGGATCGATCACCCGGCGCAGCGCATCTCTGATGCGTTCGACCCGTTGAATGGATGCGCCGCTCGTTGAGTGCGACGCCGAAGCCGCCGCCTCCGATACGCGTAGCGACTTCAAAGCCACCGACGAAGGCACGGAAGATAGCCGCTGGGCTAGCACCGGCCTCGGCTCCGACTGCATAGCTTACGGCGAAGATAGGTCCGCTCAGATGCGCAATCGAACGCACATGCGTATCGAAGTCTAGGCAATGGGCCATCAAACCATTGACTAACGCCGCCGGCGCGGCGCCGGCGTAGCCGTTGAGAAGAATGTGGCCTAACCGGCGCTCTGCCATTTGTCGACGACTCGCTTGAGCGCCTTAACCGGCTCCTGATCACCAGCGCCAATGGCAACGCCAAACCAGTCTACAATTGCGAACCGCGCGGCATTCACCACATCGTTTGGCAGCTCGCGCTGCATCAACGACTGAGAGAACTTTGTGACCGCATCGGCGTTCCTGAGCATGAGCTTCTCCGAAATAACCGTCCTAGCCTTGCTCGGAGCGGAGGCGGGGCTACTTGACCCGCTCCAGAACGCTGACGTAATTCGCGACCGCGGCACCGCCCATATTGAAGATGCCGCCCAGCTTCGCGTTCTTGACCTGGATGTCGCCGGCCTTGCCCAGAAGTTGCGCCGCCGTCAGCGCGTGCATGGACACGCCGGTCGCGCCGATTGGGTGGCCTTTGGCTTTCAGGCCGCCGGAGGGATTGACCGGCAGCTTGCCATCTTTCTGGGTCCAGCCTTCGGCGATCGCACGCGCACCCTGACCTTCCGGCGTCAGGCCCATCGCTTCGTATTCGATCAGTTCAGCGATGGTGAAACAGTCGTGTGTCTCGACAAATGAGAGGTCGGTCAGCGCGATGCCGGCCTGAGCCAGCGCCTGCTGCCAGGCGAGCGTACAGCCTTCGAATTTGAGGATGTCGCGCTTGGCCATCGGCAGGAAATCCTGCACATGTGCGGCGGCACGGAATACCACCGCCTTGTTGAGCTGCAGGGCGGTCTCGACATCAGCGAGCACAACAGCCGCGGCGCCATCCGAGACCAGCGAACAATCGGTGCGCTTCAATGGCCCGGCGACGAAAGGATTCTTTTCGCTCTCGGTACGGCAGAAATCGAAGCCGAAATCCTTGCGCATCTGCGCATAAGGGTTGCCGACGCCGTTCTTGTGATTCTTGGCCGCGATCATTGCCAATGCATCCGACTGATCGCCATATTTCTGAAAATAGAGCCCGGCGATCTTGCCGAAGATGCCGGCAAAGCCGCCCTCGATATTGGCCTCGTCCTTCACATACGACGCCTTGAGGAGATTCCTGCCGACCTCCGCCGACGGCGTGCGCGTCATCTGCTCGACACCGACCACGAGCACAATGCGCGCGCTCTTCGCGGCGATCGTCTTCAGCCCCTGATGCACCGCTGCGGAACCGGTGGCGCAGGCATTCTCTACCCGGGTTGCCCGCTTGAATCGCAGATCGGGCGAGGCCTGCAGCACCAGCGAGGCGGTGAAATCCTGCGGCGAGAAGCCTGCGTTGAAATGCCCCAGCACGATCTCGTCCACGTCGCACGGCGCGATGCCGGCATCGGCCAGCGCATCGGTGGCGACCCGAACGATCAGGCTTTCGACGCTCTCAGCGTCCAGATTGCCGAACGGGCTATGCGCATAGCCCACAATGCAGGCGGTCAAATCGATATCCCCGCTTGAAAAAGGCGTCTGAAGATCGGGCTAATTCAGCTTCAGGACCTTCCTGGCGTTATCGCGCAGGAGCTTGCGCTTGATCTGCGGTTTTAGATTCAGCTCGTCGATCTGGGAAAGGATGTGGCTGTGAGTGAAGGCAGTCGGGCCGTTGGTGCCCCAGATCGCCTTATCTTGGCCGCGAGTCTTGATGAACTGCAGCAGGTTCTCACTCCAGAACCGCGGCATGTGAGCGTCCATGCCGATGTAGACATTGTCGTGTTTCCAAGCCATGGCAATCATCTCCTCGGTCCATGGCCAACCCGTGTGCGTGCCGACAATGACGAGGCCGGGAAAATCGAGGGCGATGTCGTCAAGGAAGATGGGACGGGCATGCTCGCTGGGCATGGACTCTGCCGAATGCCCGACCTGCATCGAGACCGGAACTCCCAGCTCCTCGCACTTGGCATAGAAGGGGTAGAGCCTGCGATGATTTATGGGGATATTGAAACCGTATACGTGCAGATACGCGGCTCTGAAGCCAAAATCTTTGATCGCCCGCTCCATTTCGCGCACCCCATCCATTCCTCGGAGAGGATTGATACCTGCGAAACCGACAAAGCGATCCGGATGGGCTTTGATCACCTCCGCGACCTCTTCGGTCTTGACGTCGACGATCATCCGGTCCTCGCGGTACGACTTCATAATGAACTGCACGATGCAGTGCTTCTCGACGCCTGCCTGATCCATCAATGCCACCATCTCGTCCGGCGTCCATCCCTTGCGGATGATATCTTCGAACTTCCACCACCTGGCGAGCTTGGTGAGCTCGTTGCTGCTCAGCCAATATTTCTCGAAATAGCCTTTGGTGAACATATATCCCATAAAGTCGATGGCGGTTATTTTTTCATTCTGATCACTCATGAAGGCCCCTTTTAAGATTTGTTTCGATTATATCGTAGATATATGGCGCATAAGTGCTCTCAGGCGATGCGACACGCGTCCTTAGAGCCCATACATGCCTCCATCGATGTAGTGGACCTGACCGTGGACGTAGTGGCCTTCCTCGGAGGCAAGATAGACGAAGAGGGGCGCGACGGTTTCAGGTCTGGCGAAGCGGCGCATTAGGATGCGATTCAATGAAGCTTCGCGAAACTTCTCGTTCGTTCGGATGGTCTCGGTCATTGCCGTCTCGACAATGCCTGGGCAGATGGCGTTGACATTGATGTCGTAGCGGGCCAGCTCTTTGGCGCAGCTTTTCATCAATCCCAAGAGCCCGCCCTTCGCGGCTCCGTAGTTGCACTGTCCCAGTGTGCCTTCGGAACCGGCGACGGACGAAACAAACAGGATCGAGCCGCCACCCTTTTCCTTCATGTACCGGCGCACAGCCTCGCGCGTACAGAGAAAGGCGCCGGTTAGGTGGGAATTGAGCACCAGAGACCATTTCTCCAGCGTCATCTCGGTGAGCATAGCCGGCGCCGAGGCTCCAGCTCCGTTGACCAAGATGTCGATCCCGCCGAAGGTCTCCAGGGTTTTCTCCATCAGGGCGACCACTTGCTCTTCGTCCGCCACGTCGCATTGGACGAAGAGAGCGTCGCGCCTCATGGCCTTAATGCTGATGAGGGTGTCGGCAACTTCCGGGTGCTCGGCAATGTCGGAGATAACGATGGATGCGCCCTCGCGGGCATAGGCCAGGGCGACAGCGCGGCCGATCCCGCGGCCGGAACCCGAGATCACCGCAGTCTTATCCTTCAGGCGCATGCCGCGAACCTCCAGTTACCGCTTCTCGGCATAGGTGTAGAAGCCCTTGCCAACCTTTTGCCCCAGGCGGCCGGCGGCGACCATTTGGCGAAGCAGCGGCGAGGGCATGAACCGCGACCCCATCTTCGCGGTCATGTCCTCGAGGATCATCAGGATGGTTTCTAGGCCGATCAGATCCGCAAGCCGCAACGGCCCCATTGGCCAGTTGAAGCCGTGCTCGCAGGCCGCGTCGATGTCCTCTGGTTTGCTCACGCCCTCATAAAGCGCGTGAATGCCTTCGTTGATCATCTGAATACCGACCCGGCTGGAGACGAAGCCGGGGTAGTCTTTGCACGGCACCGGCACCTTGCCGGCCTTGGCCAGGAACTTAATCACCGTCTCGGTCACCTCGGGACTGGTGTAATAGCCATTGACGATCTCAACCAGGCGCATGACGACCGGCGGGTGATGGAAATGGGTGCCGATGGTGCGCTCGGGATGCTTAGTCTTGTTGGTCACCTCGGTGATTGGCAGCGCCGATGTCGTGGTGGCGAGAATGACATTCTCGCCCATGATCGCATCCAGCTCGGTGGCAATCTTGCGCTTGACGTCGATGTTCTCAATGGCGGCCTCGACGCACATATCCACACCGGCGGCTGCGTCATAGCTGTCGACCAGGGCAAGCCGTGCTTCGATGTCTGCCGCCTTCGCCGCCTCGAGCTTGCCTTTCTGGACCGATCGGGCGAGCGACTCCTTGATCTTGGCAAGCCCCCGCTCGGCCGCCGGCCGCGACACGTCATACATGTAAACTTGGGCTCCGCCGGTCGCGCAAACCTGGGCAATTCCATGCCCCATCTGCCCGCAGCCGACGACCAGAACCTTGTTGATCTCCACCGTGCAACTCCGTCTTTCTAGAGTGGGATGAAATACGAGCGATCGTTTTTATTATAGCGAGACCACCACCCAGGTCAATAGCAACAACGGCTGCATGAGCGTGATCTGCCGCGTGCATGTGACCTTGGTGGTGGTCGGCCGGCGCCGGCCATGTGGGGCTGCGAGAGAGACAAGAAGTCATCGCGCTCTAACGCGAGGAACGTCTCCGCCGCGCGGACTACGGCATCGCCGCCCATCCGGGCAAAGCCGCCCGCCAGGCTCCCATCGCCGCCGGATGAATTTGCGGGCAACTTCTGGCGATGCCGTGATCAATCGCCTGGCTCAATCGACGCGGCGCCGAAGTCTCCCGTCGAAATCTTTTGAGCTCTCCGCGACAACAAAGATATCCGGATGCGCAACCTAAATGTTCAATGCCTTGGGGGTCTCTTCAGCTCCAACGCCATCAGAACCCGGTCCGGCGAAAATGGCGTCTCATGCAGCCGGATTCCGACGGCGTCATAGATGGCGTTGCCCACCGCTGCAATGGCGCTGGCCAGAGCGCCCTCGCTCGCCTCTTTCGCACCGAAGGGGCCGTTGGGGTCGATGCTCTCGATAATCTTGAGGCTGATGGGGGGGGATTCGACGATCGTGGGAACTCGGTAATCGAGCACGTTGGCATGCAACGGTAGGCCATTATGGTAGCGGGCCTCCTCGCTCAGCGCCTGGCCCAAGCCCATCCAGACCTGACCCTCGATTTGTCCCTCTACCGCAAGCGGATTGATGGCAAAGCCGCAATCCAGCGCAGTCCATAGCTGTTCAACGGTTACGATGCCCGTGTCGCGGTCTACATGAACCTGCGCGACGGTCGCACCGAAGGAATAAGCCATGGAGGGGCCGACCGCCGAGCCACGGAATTTGACCGTGCCCTGGTATTTGTCCGGTACCGTGAAAGTGCCCTTGACGGTGATGGTCCCGCGGTTGACGAGCGCTTTGGCAACCACGTCCTTAAACGGAATGCCGGGATCCTGGCTGCCAGCAGTCCGATATACATCGCCCAGGCAGACGATGTCGTCCGGCGGACAACATAGCCCGTCGGCGGCCGCCTGGACCAGGATCTCCTTTAGCTTTTTGGCAGCATCGATGGCGGCATTGCCGCACATGAACGAGATCCGCGATGAAAACGCGCCGGTGTCCTTGGGCGCGATGGTACTGTCCGTCTCGCAGACCCTGATGCGATTGCACTCTATACCAAGCACGTGGGCGACGGTCTGGACGATCAACGTGCTTGAGCCTTGGCCGATATCGGGAGCGCCGGTCAGGATTGTGATCCCGCCGTCAAAGTCGAGTCTGAGTTCAACAACGGCATGCGGCTCCCCCGTACGATGAATGGGCGAGGCCGCGCCGCTGAGCATATGCGAGCAGGCCATTCCCAGGCCGCGACCGCTGGGCAGCTTACCCCGGCGCTCCGACCAGCCCGACGTCTTCTCAACCCAGTCCAGGCATTTGCCGAGGCCACAAGAATTGATTTTGACACCAGTGATCGTCTCGCAGGGGACGTCGAGCAAATTCCGCCGCCGCACCTGGAACGGGTCCAATTTCAGCTTCTCAGCCATCTCGTCAAACAGCGTCTCGAATCCGAACCGACTGGTAACGGTGCCGTGGCCGCGCATGGGGCCGCATGCGGGCGTGTTGGTGAAATAGCGACGCCCATTGAAACGCAAAGTCGGCAATTGATAGAGGTTGCTCAGGCCGGCACCGGCATAGAGAATGGTGATAATGCCGTAACTAGGATAGGCTCCGCCCGCCTGCACGGCATTGGCCTCGCAGGCCTGTATGGCACCGTCCTTGGCCAATCCCAGCTTGAGATGGATCTGCGATCGGGGGCGGCCGCGGTGGCTGAGGAAACATTCCTCGCGGGTCTGCGTGATGCGAACCCTGCCTCCCGCCGCCCGTGCTAGAAGTGCCGCGATAATCTCAAAATTGAGAGCCTCGGCTCTGGCACCGAAACCGCCGCCAACAAAAGGCTTGATCACGCGAACCTGTGAGGAATCTAGCTTCAGACACTGGGCCAGCATTCGGTGGAGATAATAGGGGACTTGCGTCGGCGACCAGATGGTCAGTTGCCCGCGGTCGTGATCGAAGTCAGCCAGAGCTGCATTGAGTTCAATCTGCATATGATTGACTTCGGCGCTATTGAACGTGCCCTCCATGACAAGGTGGGAGCGGGCGAATCCTTCCTTGACATCGCCCAGTTCGTAACTCTGCTCCCGTAGCACATTGCCTGGATATCTATCATGGATGGCGATCGCGCCCGACGCTCCGGCCTCTTCAAAGGTAAAGTAGGCAGGCAGTTCCTCCGCTTGCACCTCGATCAAATGCAGCGCGCGTTCCGCAATTTCAGCGTCTGTCGCCGCCACGGCGGCGATGGGGTCGCCCCGGTAACGCACTCGCCCACGGGCGAGTGGATATTCATCTTCCGCGATGGGCAGGACCCCGAACGGCCGGTCGCAGTCGTCACCCGTGATGACGGCGGCCACGCCGGGCAGGGCGCGCGCCTTGCTGGTATCGACAGATAGGATGTTGGCGTGCGACCAAGGGCTTCTCAAGATGCGTCCGATAAGAGTGTCACCGGCTTCTAAATCGGCCGTGTATTTGGCGCGACCGGTCACTTTCTCGATGCCGTCGATCAAGGGAGTACGCTTGCCTACGGCCTCATTTGGGCGGGTGAATGAGGAAATCATGCTGGTGCACCTCCCACGGGACGAAGTTGAAGCATTTTCTGCCGCACTACCTAACCTCTCGGATTGCCCATGAGCCGATCGACCATCGCTGCGGATTATGATGCCTTTCCGGCCCGCTTGAAGGATTTGGGTCCGGCTAACGCGCTGCCTTCCTCGTAGCAGGCCTTGGAGGCTTCATACTCCGCCTCGAAAGCAGCATCGTCATAGGCCCAGTCGTCGAGCACCCGCTTCGACTGGCGAACCGCCAGCGGTTGATGAGCGGCAATGACATGGGCCACGGCAAGAGCCTCGGGCATGAGCTGCTTCGGCTCGTAAACGTGATTGTAGATGCCTAGCCGGTGCACCTCGTCGGCCTCAAGGGTTCGGCCGGTCAACATGATCTCCTTGGCGACGCCCAAGCCGACAAGATTGCGAATTCGCTGGTGGGCGCCGGCGGCAGGGATCATGCCCCAGCGAATCTCGGGATGCCCAAAGCGGGCGTTATGAGAAGCCAATCGGATGTCGCAGGCCAAGGCCAACTCGGCCCCCCCGCCCAGTGCAATGCCGTTTACGGCCGCAATGACAGGCGTCGAGATGGCGCGGAAAACATCATAGCAGGGCTTCACAGCGGCGCGCCGGCTCTCCATCACCTCTTCCTCGGTCATGGCGGCGCGCTCCTTCAGGTCCACTCCGGCGCAAAAAGCCCGATCGCCCGCACCGGTCAGCACAACTACCCGCACCTCACCGTCCTGGTCGCACGCCTCGATCTCGCGCTTTATTGCAAGCATCAATTCGCAATTCAGCGCATTCATCTCATTCGGCCTGTTCAAGGTCAGCAAGGCGACATGGCCGTTCAATTCTTTTAGGATGATGTTTTCCGTCACGTCAGTCGCTGCCTTCCGTTGCTCGATTCCGGGAAAAGAACTCTCTTATTCAATCCAAGCCGTGAAAAACGAATTGAAGGATCTGATCGCAAATCTCATCGCATGACATCTTCCCATCCCGGCGATACCAGACATAGAACCCGTTTATCATCGCTAGGATACTGAACGCCGCGACCTTATCGTTTATATTTCTCCGCCCCCTTTTCTTGGCAATTTGTGCCAGTACATCCTCGAATTCGTGCACGATATCCAAGTGCTGTCGATTGATGATGTTGCGCTTTTTGGTGGGAAGGTAATGCGACTCATTGCGGAAGATTGCGATCTCCTTCACCATACTTGGATGTGATACCAAGCGAACCATCGCGGTAATCATCGCTTTTAGGCAGGCTTCCGGATCACCGTTATGCTGTCTTATCTCGGCCAGCAGGCGCAGGGTTTTCTCGCCGGTCCGGCGGGTGACCGTGAACAGAACATCTTCTTTGTCGGCAAAGTGATTGTAGATAACGGAGCTGCTCTTACCTACCTTACTGATAAGATGTCTTATCGAGGTATCCGCAAAACCTTTCTCGTGAAACAAGTCTATCGCCTTTGAGAGAATATGGTCTCTTGTCTCGATACCCTTCTTATATTTATTGTCATTATTGATACCGCCGTCATATTCGTCCAAATTCAACGTCGGCATGTGGGCTGACGGGCTGCGTTTCGTAGCAGAAGTAGTTCTCGCGTTTTTCATCGGGGCCGTTGCGCCTTTTTTCGGATTTGCATTTCAAAATTGCTCCAACAATATTTTGAGACTCTGTCAATCACGGAATTTGCCATTGGAAGCCTAATTCGGTCGGCATGGAAGGCAAATGGGTTCGTTCAGCAACCAAGATGCGCCCTCCGCAATGGCCTCCAGGCCTGTTTGAGCATCTCGCGAAACCGCGGCGCGGCGACAGCGATCAGGGCTTCGGCTCGTTCGTCGACGGACTTGTATCTTAGGTCTGCGGTCCCGTACTCCGTGACCACGAAGTCCACATCGACACGAAGCGTGGTCGCTGTTTGACCCGGCTGAAGCGCTGGAACGATGCGTGAGGTCGTGCCTCCTTTTCCTTTGGCGCTCAGGGCAACGATGGAGCGCCCGCCGGGAGACTCGCGCGCGCCGCGCATGAAATCAACGAGACCGCCAACACCGCTGACCTGGCGACCATTCAGGTTCTCGCCGTTGACTTGGCCAAACAGATCTACTTCGATTGCCGAGTTGACGGCAACGAAGTTCTCAATTTGAGCGAGCACGTTAATATTATGGGTGTAGTCGACTGGCCGGAACAGAATGTGGGGAGTGCGGCCCACGAAATCGTACAGGCGATTGGTTCCCAAAGCGACGCCCGTGACCACCTTGCCGTGGTCGATAGACTTGCGCGCGCCGGTGACTACGCCGGATTCCATGAGCTCGATAATGGGGTCGGAAATCATCCCCGAATGGATACCGAGGTCTCGTTTGCCGCCAAGTGCGCGCAATACCGCGGTCGGAACTTTGCCGATTCCGGTTTCGATGACATCCCCGTCGTTTATCAAGGCGGCGACGGCTGCGCCGATCACGGCAAGCTCCTCGGACGCCGCTGACTGATCGAATGCGATCAGGGGGTGATCGGTGCGCACGGCGATGTCGATGCGATCAAAAGGAATCGTTGGGCTGCCTGGCGGCGGCGGCATCGATTGATTGACTTCAGCCACCACCACCGATCCGGTCTTTTCCAAGATGCCAGGGACGAAGTCTACCGAAACACCAAGGCTGCATCGCCCCCGTTCGTCTGGCGGCGCCACCTGGATCAGCGCCATGTCTATGCCCGCGACGTCGCGAAAGTAAAACGGAATCCGCGAGTAATGTAGCGGCACGAAACGCGCCTTTCCGCTCGCCACGGAACCGCTGTTTTCCGGAGTGATGAAAAAATATGTCGCTGACGCGCGAGCGCTTAGCGTGGTGGGATCGCTTCGATTAACGCCGGGCAAGAACATGCCGGTGAAGTGAACGCCGTCACAGGCATTGCTTGCACCGGCAAGTGTGGACAACAGATCAGTCGGTTCTGATGCGCCGCCTTGGACAAAAACCGTCATTCCTGGTTTCAGGAAGCTGGGAAAATCCTGGAGCTCTATGGTCGCGGGCATCGCAGAAGCGCCCATTGTCCGAGGTGGGTCGCTGGCGGGATTGCGCGTTGCCGATGCAGCAACGTATCAATCCCGCCGACGAATCATTTCTTTTTATTCAATACTTTCCACGGGTCCTTGATCGCCTCGTACGTACGGTACTCGACATTGACCAGCTTACCGTCGATTTTTTTGGTTTCGCGAAGGTACATGTTCTGTACAATATCCCTGGTTTGCGGATCGATGTAGACCGGACCGCGGGGACTATTGGACTTCCAGGTTTTCCAAGCGGCGATGGTGGCGTCTGCCCCCATGGCTCCACTGGTCTTGTCGATCGCATAGTAAATGGCATCCATGCCGTCCCATGCACCCAGGGCCAGAAAGCCAGGCAGGGCGTCGGCGCCATACGCCTTCTTCCATTCCTTGACGAAGGCCTGGTTGGCGGCGCGGTCGGAGCCCGCCGAATAGTGCCACATCGTGATCAGACCGAGCACGGAATCGCCCAAGTTGGGCAACTCGTTTTCGTCGGTGATGTCGCCATCGGCCAGAAGCTTGATCCCCGCTTCACGAAGACCGAGCGTATGCAGGGTCGTGAAGAAAGCGCTCGAATACTTCCCTGTCGGCACAAATACGTAGAGACCGTCAGGTCTCGTGTCCTTGATGCGTTGCAGGAAAGGAGTGAAGTCGGGGATATTTGGAAATGTCAAAGGAACGTCGAGGACGACTTTGCCGCCGGCCGCGGTGAAGCTGGCTTTGAATGCTTCCACTGCGTCTATGCCCGAAGCGTAGTTGGCATAGGCGACGGCGGCGTTCTTGATCCCAAATTCCTTGAACGCCAACTCGCCCAAGGGATAGCCAACCTGCCACAAGGTAAGGGATGTGCGCGCCACATATGGCGACTTCGTCGTGAGCATGCTCGATGCCGCGTTCATGATCATCAGCGGCACTTTGGCCTCGTTGACAACGTCCATTATGGCAAGCGCGTTGTTCGAGTAGACCACGCCGGCCAGAATATCCACCTTGTCCCGAATGACCAATTCCTGCGCCAATCGCTTCGCAATGTCCGGCTTGGGGCCGGTGGCATCGCGTCTGATGATTTCAATCGTGTGCCCTCCTGGAACCTTGGGGTGGGTTTTCAGGTAAAGCCGGACGGCGCGGTCCATCTGTTCACCGAGGTCCGCGTTGGGACCGGAGAATGGCAGGATTAGGCCGACCTTGATGGTCCTTGCCTGAACCGGAGCGGCTACAAAAATGATGGCTAGAAAGATACCAATTATCGAATAACGCATTCGCATGTCTTCCTCCCTCCTTGTCGGTTGATTCCGGGCACGGACTTCAATTTATGTTGTCTGGTACCTCGACGTGCGTTCAGCTCCCGCGCCCAGGGAGGTCGTTCGCAAAACTGACGAAGCTCAAAACAGTTCGTTTTTGGTCACTCTGCAAAAACGAGCGACCGTTTTTAGAATATCGAGCGCGTCGCCACTCGTCAAGGACGGGGTATTCGGCATGCTTTGGAAGGCGAAAGCGGAATGACTTTTGATCGAGTCGATATACACGGCTTCGTGCCTGGCATCCCGATCGTGGACGCGCTGCGCTCGCCTATGCCCGCAGTTCGGCGCGACCGTTGTTGATCGCGATCACGCCACGCTCCGCCGCCCGCGCGCGGAAACTTATCACGCTGCCGTCGCGCCAGATTTCGGTGTGGATGGTGTCGCCGGGAAAGACCGGCGCTGAATAGCGGCCGGCGATGGCGGCCAGCAGCGTCGGGTCATAGCCGCAGACCGATTTGAGCAGGGCATGACCGGCGACGCCGAACGTGGCCAGGCCGTGCAGAATCGGGCGCGGGAAACCTGCCGTATGGGCCACCGCCGGATCGGCGTGGAGAGGGTTCCGGTCGCCGCTCAGGCGATAGATCAAGGCTGCTTCCGGCCGCGTCGGCAATTCGCAGACCAGGTCGGGCAATCGCGCCGGGATCATGTGCGGCGGCGGGCTCTCGCGCGGCGGCCCGCCGAAGCCGCCGTCGCCGCGGCAGAAGGTCGTCTGCGTGACGGTGGCGATGAGCGCGCCGCTCGCCTTGTCGCTGATCTTGCGCTCGGTATAGACCAGCGCTCCCTTTCCTGCGCCCTTGTCTACAACTTCAACAACGCGGGTGCGGCCGATCACAGTCCCGTGCGAGCCGGGCAGCTGATGCAGCGTGATGCCCTGCTCGCCGTTGACGAGCCTAACCCAGTCGATTCCGGTGTCGAGATCGCGGATCCAGAAGCCCGGAAAAGCGAGCGTTGTGACGAAGGTCGGCAGCGGCTTGAGGCTCTTCTCGTAAACGAAAGCGAGCTCATCGGGATTGAGCGGATCATGCCCGAGTCCGACGCCGAGCGCGTAGAGGATCATATCCTTGTCGGTATAGCTGTGCTCAACGTCTGGAATCTTCAGTGCCAGAAGTCTATCGTAATTTATTGGCACGTTCCGCTCACCCTCCATATCTTCCGATGATGCTCACGCTTGAAATGTTCTGATGTGGAAAGCCCCCAAGATTGTGCGTCAATCCGATCCGTGGCTCTTGCAGCTGCCGCTCACCGCAGCGGCCCAGGAGTTGGGAATACATTTCATACAGCATCCGAAGTCCCGAAGCCCCTATCGGATGCCCGAAGCACTTCAGCCCTCCGTCAATTTGGCAGGGAATTTGTCCATCCGCATCGAAGGCACCGTCGAGCATGCGGCGCCAAGCGGTCCCCGGCTCGGCCAGCTGCAAATCCTCAAGCGTGACGATCTCCGTGATCGAAAAGCAGTCGTGGACTTCCAGCATGGATATCTCTTGGGTAGGATTCTTGATGTTCGCCTCTTCGTATGCCCGTCGGGCCGCCACTCGGGTGGTGGCCACATAGCTCCCGTCCCAATTACTATAAGACGCCTCTTCCCCGTTGGAGACCGCCAGCTGTAGCGCCTTCACGGAAATGAGATTGGTCTTGCCCAGCTCCCGCGCGATGTTTGGCGTCGTCACGATCGCGCAGGCGGCGCCGTCCGAAACGCCGCAGCAGTCGTAGAGCCCGATTGGTTCCGCGACCATGGGCGCCTCAACTGCCGTTTTCATGTCGATCCGCCGCCTGAGATGGGCGCGCGGATTCTTCAGTCCGTTGTCATGGCTTTTTACCGAAGTCTTGGCCATGGCCTGCTTGAGATCATGCCGCGCGATGCGATATCGCGCTTCATAGGCCGAAGCCAGTTGGGCAAAGCTTCCGGGCGCAGACGAGTTCGCAAAATATAGAGCGTTGGTCACCCCGCGAGCCCGCTGGGGTAGCCCGCCAAAGCCGATGTCCTTGAGCTTTTCCACGCCGATTGCAAGCGCAATCTCGACCGCGCCCGAGGCCACGGCATAAACGGCGCCACGGAATGCTTCCGTACCGCTCGCACAAAGGTTCTCGACTCGCGTTACCGGAATAAAAGGAAGACGAAGCGCGGTGGCTAACGGGATGCTGGATTTCCCGGCGTGGTACTCCTCAAGCGCCGTGGAATACCACGCAGCATCGATATTCGAGGTTTCGATGCCGGCATCCGCGAGGCACTCCCGATAAGCCTCCAAAGCTAGCCCCGCAGGCTCCATATCCCAGCGTTCGCCGAAACGAGAGCAACCCATTCCGAGAATAACGACTTTATCCTTGATGCTACCGGCCATGACTGGGAATTCCTCGAGCGCCTATGCGTCAGGTACTGCTTTCCAAAAATATTTTGCGAAGCTACGAACCTTGTCGTATTCTTTGATGCGGAATACCATGCGAACGGGTGCGCCGACCTCTAGCTCACCGTCCTCTGTATCGGTAAAGTCCACCATCAGTCGTCCGCCGCCCTCGAACGCCACCATACCGAAACGCTGAGGCGGATCAGGGCAGTAGATGAGATTGTCCGAAGTCCAGCTCTGTACGCGGGCGCGGATGTCGCGGAAGCTATAAGGTTCCTGCGTTCCATCGGCCCGGCAGTTCGGATTGACGCATATTTCGCTTCTTGGATATTGCGCTGTTCCACATCGGCTACAGCGTCCCCCGACGAGCGCCGTTATCATCTGCCTGTTGCGGTACAAGGCGCTCAAGGACGTAGACCGATCGGTCTCGGCCCTCAGACCATGATCCAGAACCATCAACTGATTGAAAGCCAGGTGCCGGGTGTAGTTGGTGTCCTGCGTCCGGCGCGCAAGGCAGCCCTTGACGCCGAGGTGCGGAAGCGCGCGCTTTATAGCGTCCGTCGTGCGAAAGGCCAATGCGTCGCAGCCCTGCCCCCAGCCCAAGAGAACAATGGTGCGATCCGGCTCGGCCTGCTGCAGCAAGTCCGCCAGCATCAGAAGTGAATGCGCTGTCCCACAGTCTCCCACCTGGGTGTCGAGGCAATCGTGCAGCGCCTCCTCGCCCACCCCAATGGCCCGGGTCAATTGCGTTGCCACGCTGCGGGCGGCCGGGACGATCAGGTGATGCACGTCGCCGGGCTTCAGACCGGTCGACGCAAACAATGCCTTAACCGCACGCGGCATAATCTCGCGGTAGCCCTCGTCTCTGATCCAGCGCTCCTCCCAGCCATAATCGAAAACCATTTCGTTGGTGCGGTAGTGATCCACGAAATCCTCGGCCACCTGCCCGCAGCCGATATATTCGGCGACCACGCCTTCGCTGCCCAAGACGATAGCCGCGGCGCCATCGCCATACTGCAGTTCCTGGACCGAGCCACCTTTGGTACGGCGCTTGTCCGACGCGACACATAGGATCCGTTGCGGGGCACCCTTTAACATCTTGAGAGCCCCGACCAGCCCGGATGTTCCCGAACGCAGGCAGGATGCGACGTCCAGGGCGAGCGCATCTTCTGGCAGCATCAAGGCCGCGCGGAGAATTCCAACATTTAGGCGGTCCTGAAATGGCAGCGAAGTCGAGCATAGAAAGATCGCACCGAGATCATCCACCGCGCCGCCGTTCAGGCCGTCGCGGGTTGCCTCGACGGCCATGGTGAGCGCGTCCTCGTCCCAATTGCAAACGGCGCGTTCCCCCTTCGCCATGGAAGCAAACGCAGGATTGAACCACTTGTTCGCTTCAACGATGCTGCGGCGGCTCAGCCTTCTCCTCGGGATATAAGCGCCAAATCCAGTGATTCCGATCATGGTCTTGCCTCTCCCCCGACGGTTGGGATCCAAGGTTTCGCCGCAACGGCTTTCTCATGCGCTTCGCTGTGATGCGCCAGCGCTTGAAACGCGGCCGACACGTCCAGGGCCGTTTGCAATGAAGTCTGTTGAGCTTGGCGGATGAGCTTTTTTGCCATGCGCAGTGCTGAGGGAGGGTTGGCCGCGATACGGCCGGCCAGGTCGAGAGCAGCCGCCATCAATTCGGCCGGTGGAACGACCTTCTGCACCAAGCCGCAAGCCAGGGCATCCCTCGCCGATACTGCCTCGCCGGTGAAGGTCATCTCGCAGGCCTTCGGCAGTCCGACAATACGTTGCAACAGCCACGCTCCGCCGTCGCCCGGAATGAGGCCCAGCCTTACGAAGCTCTCGGCGAAGGTGGCCGCCTCGGAGCCGATACGCAGATCGCACATGCAGGCCAGGTCGCAGCCCGCGCCGACCGCGGGCCCATTGACCGCGGCAATGGTCGGCACCTCGAGATAATAGAGCGCGAGAGGAACCCGCTGGACGTTCTGACGATAATTATCGCGCACCTGCATCGGCGAGCCCGCGAACAGGCCCTGCCGCGCCCTCATGTCCTTGACATTCCCACCGGCACAAAAAGCCGAGCCCGCCCCCGTCAAAACGACAGCGGCACAGTCCGAGTCAGCATCGATGCTCGCACAGACGTCGACGAACTCGTGGAAATGCGCCGCTTCGGTTAGCGCGTTTCGCTGTTCCGGCCGCATCATGGTCAAGATCGTGATCCGGTCGCGTTTTTCCACCTTAAGAAAAGACATCCGGAAATCTCCTAGTGCTCCGTTAGGAGTGGCCAAGCGCCGTTGGCCGCCTCCAACACTTGCCGCCCAAGCAAGGACGCCCATTCCCGTTCGCCACCGAACTCGCCGCGCCAGGCCCAGGCGCGCCGGGTCAGGTGCTGCAAATGATGTTCGCGGGTAAAGCCGAGCGCGCCCAGCAGCTGGTGCGCGATGGACGTAACCGCGCCGACAGCGGCATAGGCGCGCACCTTTGCGACCGCGACTTCAAACGTGCTGTCGCCTCGATCTGTCGCGATGAAGGCCGCCTCGGCGGCAACCCGGGTGGCAGCCACTTCCTCAGCCATCACCGCCAAGCTGTGCTGTACCACCTGGAATCGCGCCAGCGGCCTGCCAAATTGCTTCCGCTCGTTCACGTGCCGAACGGTATCTTGAAGGATCGCTTCAAAGGCGCCGGACAATTGCCCCGTCCGCGCCAGAGCTCCCAGCGTCCTTGCGCAGTCGCTGCCCGATTTTCCACCGATGGGCGCCGCATCAACTTGAATGCCGTCAAACATCAACCGATCGCGCGGCTCACCGGCGAGATTGTGGCCGGCAATCACCTTAATGCCGGCCGTCGGAGCCACGATTCGGTAGGGCTTCTCATCGTGGATTGCGTTCAAGACGACGTAGTCGGCCAAGCTGCCCCAAGGGATCCCCCACACGATGCCGCTCAAGCGCCAGCTGCCGCCGTCACGAAATAACTTGAGCCGGTCCGCCGGATTTCCCGGTTGAAGACTCAGCACTCCATCCGGAACCGGGATTTTCGCACGCGCAAGCAGGGTCGACGCGACAATGGTCTCCGCCAATGGAATGGGCGCGCAATTCCTGCCGGCGGCCCGGATGACCGGATACGTCTCCCGCCAACCAAGACCGATACCGCCTTTGTTCTCGGGCACCACCGATGCTGTGAGGCCAGCATCAACCGCGGCATCCCATAATTCCTTGGGCCATCGACCGTCAGCGGCGGCGTTCAGGACAGTGCGATCCACCTTCTCCCCGAACAGGCGTTGAGCCATTGCGTCGATCTGAGAGCGCATGTCGCTCATCGCACCTCGAGTCTCTGCGCCACGATCCCGCGCAGAATTTCGCGGGCGCCGCCACGCAGGGAATAAGCCGGCGCCATCGCGATGATGTAAGCTAGAACCTTTTGCAGGTCGTTCTGCGCATCAACGCTGGGGACGATTTCCAGGAGACGCTGCGCGACCTCGGGCAAAAGCTGCTCAAAGCGAGCCCCCAAGTCCTTCACGATCGCAGCCTCGATGGACGGGTTCCTGCCTAAATCGAGCATGCCGGCGACGGAAATGGACATGCGCCGCAGGGTGCTCAACTCGCTCACCAGCCGGCCGATCTCTATTGTCTCTTCTTCAGTCGCTTTGCCGGACAATTCGCGGATCATCAGGAACAGTACCTGAATGCTGCTCATGAACCGTTCCGGCCCGCTGCGTTCGTAGGCCAGTTCGGCCATGGCCTGCTGCCAGCCCTCTCCCAACTGCCCAACGAGGCTCTCCTGGGGCAAAAAGAGATTGTCAAAGAAAACTTCGTTGAAGTGGACCTCCCCCGTCAGGTCTTCGATGGGGCGGACGTTGATGCCCGGCCAGGTCATATCAATGAGGAATTGGGACAACCCAGAATGGCGGTTCTCCGTGGGCAATTCAGTCCGCAACAAAGCGATCATGTAGTCTGCGCGGTGGGCATTCGTGGTCCACAGCTTGCTTCCATTGACGGACCAGCCACCCCTGACCGGGAGCGCCCGCGTCCGAATGGCTGCGAGGTCGGACCCTGCGTCAGGCTCGCTCAAGCCTACCGCGAACACTAGTTCGCCGCGGGCAATTCTGGGCAAGATTTCCTGGCACTGCCGTTCGGTTCCGAATCTCAGGAGCTGCGGACCACTCTGCCGGTCGCCAAACCAATGGGCAGCGACCGGCGCGCCGGCCGCCAGCATTTCTTCCAGCACGACATAACGCTCAAGCCCGCTGCGTCCAGCACCTCCATACTTGTTTGGCCAGGTCATCCCAATCCATCCCCGGGCACCGACGAGGCGGCTAAACTCCCGGTCAAAGCCGACCCACGATTGCGCCCGCTGAATTGGCGTGGCATTCCGCAGCCAATCATCAAGAAATGCCCGAACCTCTCGTCGTAACGAAATGACTGCGGCTGGAAACTCACATGGATCAAAAAAAAATTCCTGCATATATCCGTCACTTCCTCGGACGGACAAAAACTGCTTTGGATTCCATCAACCCCTTCTTGCAACCGTTGCACTCGGCACTGAGGCAATCGAGCTTGAGAGGCGCCAGACAAACTTCAAATCCGAGCTCTGCATAGAAGTAGATCAATTGGGGGAGCTTGGACTGATCGGCGTTGCAGCGCCACTCCCAGCCCTGCTTCACCAACTCCGATTCGACGGGTATGCGGCAACCCAAAAACGTGCCGCCGAGCTCTCGTCCATCCCCCGTCACCGGACCCTCCCGCGATATCAAATCGACTATCCTTGAAATTACATTTCCAGTCGCCACCGACGGAAAACCGCGGTGATTTCATCCCTTCCTTCGAATCCGCTGCCGGATACCCCGCTTAGGCCGCCCTCCTACTCTTTCCGCTTCTCTCTCTCTGCTTACCGAGTGAGATGTGGCCGAGGATCGCGCAACCCAGCGCCGCAGCATATTGGGGCATGTCGTCGGCTGGCACGTTTACCGGACGGCCCAGTTCCTTCTTTATGGCCTCCGCCATGACGTTCCAGCGCAGAATGCCGCCCACAAGCGTCACCTCATCCTCCACCTGAATCCGCTTCAGGAGTTGAACAGATCGCTTGGTTAGCGACAGGCCGGCGCCGTACATGATGTTTTCTGCCGGCACGCTATTGGAGAGGTGATTGATCACCTCAGATTCAGCAAACACGGTGCAGACACCAGAAATCGGCACTGATCCGCTGGCATTGCGAAGCAGCGCATCGATATCTTCGGTATCGTAGCCCATGTAGCGCACCGTCTTTTCCAGGAACATTCCGGTTCCGGATGCGCACTTGTCGTTCAGGCGGAAGGTTTGAACCTTGCACTTGTCATCCACGCGGCTCGCTTTCATGGTCTGCCCGCCAATGTCGAGAACCGTACGGGTGCCTGGAAAAAGAAAACTGGCGCCGCGCGCGGTGGCTGTAAGGTCCGTAACCTGAAGATCGCGGTCGTCGTATTGATGCCGCCCGTAGCCGGTCGTGATGCAATAAGCGATGTCGCTTGGCTTTAGTCCCGCCCTTTCCGCCGTTTCTGCCACAACCGCGGCCGCCGCCTGCTGGAGCTGTGAACCGGTCGCCTTCATATGGCGCGCCAGGAGAACGTGGTTTTGGTTCAGGATCACACCCTTAGTATAAGTCGTTCCGATATCCAATCCGATCACCGCCGACATCACGCAACCTCCCTTTCCTTGCTCGTCACGCGGCCGCTGGCCTCTCCGCTCAGCATGCTATCGAGCGCGAACAGAGCCGCGCCCAGCGCGCCCATAAAATGACTGTCATCGGAAACGTTCAGCTTGCGGTTGAGCTTGTCTTCCACAGCCTTGATCATGCCGACGTTCTTGGCCACGCCGCCGGTGAAGGTGATCTCGTCCTTGATGCCGACGCGAACCAGCAGTCCGAATGAGCGGGCCGCAATCGACTGATGCACACCCCAGAGAATGTCCTCCACTTTCTTGCCCTTTCCGAGCCAGCTCAACACCTCCGCCTCGGCGAACACCGTGCACGTCGTGGAGATACGCACCGGCTTGCTGGACTTGAGCGCGATCGTCCCGAGCTCACCGAGCGGGATGTTAAGCGCCTTCGCAGCAGCGCCGAGGAATCGGCCCGTGCCGGCGGCACACTTGTCATTCATGCAAAAGTCTTCGATCTCACCGTTGGGCAGAACTTTGATGGCCTTTGTATCCTGGCCGCCCATGTCCAAAACGGTCCGGGTACCCGGGAACATATGCGCCGCTCCCCGGCCGTGACAGGAAATCTCCGTCACCTGCTGGTCACCGAAGTTCACCTTGTAACGCCCGTAACCTGTACCAACCACATAGCCGACGTCAGAACGATCGATCCCTTCGTCCCGCAGCGCCTGGGAGAAGGCTTTCTCGGCGGCGAGCGTGACATCGCCGCCGGTGTCAATCAGACAGCGTCCAACGATCTTCTTTTTCTGGTCGATGATTACTGCCTTGGTTTGAGTCGAACCCACATCGACCCCGCCCGCGTATTTCATAGCTGCTCCTCCGAACCTGTCAGTCGAACATGATGTTCTCGACGAAGGTCTCCAACTGAATGGCCAAATGATCGAATGTGCTTTGGTTCTCCTCAAACTCCGAGATGAAGTAAGGGATTCTCTCTTCGTCGAGGGCTTTCGAGTAGGCGACCTGCTCGTCCAGACCGGGCTCGCACATCTTTGCTGCGGCGAGGATGACGGCCTCCGCATTGGCCATCTTTACGCGCTTCAACAGCATCTTCTCTTTCGGCTTGCGCAGATCGTGCTGGACCGGCGAATAGGACGACTTTTGCAAATACGCCTCGGCCAAGTCCGTCACCGGATCCACTTTTGCCGTTACGTCCTCCACGAGGAAGCGCAGGCCTATGAACAGGTCGTCATCCACCACGTAGCAGGATCGAGAAATCGTCTGCAGCAGATCGATCGGAGGCGTCTCGCAGAAGCCGCCCTCAAACACCACTCGCATCTTGTCCTGCGCCCGCCTAGACCGCGCCTTGATCATGGGCAGCAAGGTTTCGACCAAGCCGTTGAACTCCTCACGCGGCAAGAAACCAGCCAACGAGACGAGGATCAGACATTCGTCGCCGCTCAACAGCCAGGGCTGCTCGCGTCGGATCGTATAGAGCTCGCGCATCAGAGCGCGCGATCTGTTGTAGAGCCCGATTGAGATGCGAATAGCCTCATCCGTCACTTTGACTTTCGTCTCCGCCTCGATGTCACGCAGCAGGCGGCGATATTCGTTCGCAAGATATTCCGTCGCATGCTTCGAGTTGGCGTTCTGGGGCAGGTAGAGGATCTGGCTCTTGTAGCCGAAGTTGCGGCCCCAGATTGCCGCCAGGTTGCGCGCCGCGTCGCAGATGGGATGGGAGACGAAGAGATCGAGCTCGATGTTCTTGGTCAACGCAATATCGAGCGAGGTCTTTATAATTGAACAAAGATAGGAGCCGAAGTGGGACTCCGATTCGGTGCCGTCGGTCTGCGCACCGCGCATCCTGACCGGAAGCATGCCCGCCGCATGGGCCAGCTCCTCGGGGAAATAGACCTGAAAATGACCCAAGACCTTGCCGCCGTCAGCCCGCCAGGCGGCCACTGTCGGGTAGCTCGGGTCCTCCACGAGCTCGCGCGCGATGGAAAATATCTGGTCGAGCTCCTTGCCCTCCCATTCGGTGAAGTAATGCTTGCTCATGGTCGCCATTCCCTTCAAGCCGCCGACTGATGCCGCCTAGAAATTAGGCCTTCGAAGTAGGCATCGACCCGGTTTTTCATCTGTGCTTCCGAGATCACCTGTGGATCCATGAAATCCGATTCCAGGATCAAGGTGGGCAGGCCCAACCGCTCGGTGACGAACCGGCGCTGATCGGCCATGCCGGTGGAGACAGTGCGGCAGCTCTTGATGGGATGAAATATCACGCCATCGATACCGTACTTGCCGGCCGTATTTTCCAGCACCAGGGCCTGGTGGAACATGCTGTCCATGGCGTCGCGCGACATCAGTAGCTGGGTCGCGGCAAAGCTCTCCAGCGGACGCTCCAGATCGTAGGTATAGCCGGCGCATGTCCCTCCGGAGCCGAAAGACATGTACGAAGAAGTGACGAAGACGCCACCGAACTTTGCGAACAGATCGTCGAAACGACGGAATATCGGATAACAAGGCGTGCCGACGAGAGCGAGCCGGAACTGCTGCTCCACGGGCTCCATGCCGTTCTCGGTCTTTCGAAGAATCCCGATACCGTGCTTGACTCGGTATTCCATCTCTTCCACCAGCTCGGTGAAATAGGTGGCCCCCTCCTTCGTCCCACGGAAGGCGTTGGCGACGCCGAGAAAAACCGTGCCGTCAGTCATCGCATTATAGACAGCCGGCCGGTTCTTGTTCAGCTCGACCACCCGTTGCCAGGCAAGGGACATGTCGTTCGCGTGACGCAGAACCTCGCGGAACTTGTCGATGTCGAACTTCTTCTTGGTCACGCGCTCGCACACCGCGATCAATTCCTTGATTTGACCCAGGACGTAGCGCTGCTCGAAGGCAAACTCCTCGCTGCCCGGCTGGCTCTTGCTCTCAGGTGAGCGGGTTCCCGGAATGTCAATAGTGACCACGGGAATCCCATAGAGCCGCTCCCAGATCTCGGCCCACTTGATGTAGGTGTTGCAGCCGTTGGTCAGCACCGCCATGCTGGGTTTAGGAACTCGTCCCATGGGGTGCTCGCCGCCCTTCAATTGAAGGGCGAGGTCGGCTTTCACATAGCCGCAGACGTCGGACGAATAGCCATAGTCCTCGGCCACAGCCAGATATTCGCTTGAAACCCGTCGAATGGCCGTCTGCAGAGAATTCATCTCGGGAAAGGTTACGGGCATGCCGAAGGTTTGCAGGATCTCGTTGAAGCTACCGACAACGAACACGTAGGCCGCCCCTTCCCCGGCGTTCGCGGCCCGTGTCAGGTCGGCGAACCATTCGCGAAACATGCGCGCGCCGCTCTCGATGCCCCGGCCAATAACTTCTGGACCCGCCGCAGAGCTTTCTCGGCCTTCCGTTGCCATTGTTTCCTCTCCCTTGGTCCTGAGAGCCCGGCCTGCATAGTCCGGCCCCTGGTTTTCCTGGAATCGCTGCCCCGAGGAAAAAAACTTGAAACTGGAAGTATATGTTCACCCAAATCCGCCACTGTCAAGAAATTTCCAATTTCATATTTTTTCCGCTTATATCGGCAACCGCGCGGGCTGATGCGGCGCGTCAAACTGGAGCTCAAAATGAGGCCGAAATTCAGAGACCGGTTGCTATCTCACCTTTTGGCACGCGCCAGCCACGACCTCAGCCGGAAATACCTCCAGGCGGTCCGCGAGCGAGGCTACACGGCGCGCCAATGGCGCCTGCTCGGCTGTCTCTGGGACGAGAAGTGCCTGACCCTGACGGAATTATCGCAGCTGATCTTCTGCAGCCAGTCCACCACGACACGGCTGGTGGACAGGCTTCTTGAACTCGGGCTTCTGGAGAAACGGGTCGATGACGTCGACCGCCGCAAATTCTACGTCTCGCTGAGCGAAAAGGGCCGCCAAAGCATCGAGGATCTGGTGGATTTCGCCGAGACGACAGAGCGCGAAATCATCAAGATTCTAGGCGCCAACCGGGTGGCGCGGATCATGCGCGACCTGCTCGAGATCACCAGAATCTTTGGAAACGGCGTCGACCGGGACCATACGGCCTAAACGAACGCGAACGAGATTCCATTCCGATTCGTTTTGTTCAGCTCCGAACTCGGCTGTGTTCACACTGAATTCACCTCTGACTTCGGACGTATTCATGTGAATTCACCCCGGATGCAGAGGTGTTCATGCTGAGTCGACTTTTTCGACAGCTAGCTCAACCCGGCTTCCGCATGGCAGCCTATTCGGCAGCGTGATGTCCCTGCTCGCCTGCGCGGGCATCGGTTGACGGGTTTTGGCCATTCATCTATCTTAATTAACAATACGCTCGATCGTTTTGTACGGGCAGGGAGAGGGGGGCTTTCGATGACCGATATTAAGGCCGCACTCGATTATCCGGAGGACGACGTCCGCCGGTACAAAGAAGCCGGCTATTGGACCGACGCCATACCGCACAACGTGCTGGCCGAATGGGCGAAAAAGACGCCGGACGCGCCTGCCCTGATCGGTCCTAATACCAGCCTTTCCTATGCTGACTTAAATGAGAAATCGCGGCGCTTCGCGTCCGGGTTGCTTGGCGTGGGCATCCGACGCGGCGACGTGATCGGGTTGCAGCTGCCGAACATTCCGGAATTCCTGATTGCCTATCTTGGAGCCCAGATGATGGGGGCGGTGCCATGTATGTTCCACATGCCCTATCGAAGCGGCGAACTGGAAACGATGATCGCCCATGTCAGGCCACGGGCGATCGTCTGCGTGGGCGCTTCCGAGAAATACGACGCACCGGCCCTGATGCGGCAGTTGCGAGAGCGGTCGCCGACCCTGGAAGCAATCATCGTGGTGGGTGGACAGGCCCCAGCCGGCTGCCTGGCCTTCGACCACCTGTCTTCCACAGACATCGTCGAAATTTCAGACAAGCCGGAAGCCGATGACCCGGCGGTCATCCTGTTCACATCGGGCACCTCGGCGCAGCCGAAGGCTGTGGTCCACGGGCATCGGACCCTGACTGCAAGCTCCTTTCATACTGGAGCCCGCATGGGCATCACCGCGCGGGATGTCGTGCTGTGCGCGCCTGCTCATACGCATGCGTTTGGCCTCTGCATCGCCGTCACCATCCTGCTGAGCGGTGCGGCCAATGTGTTGCTGCCGGAATACTCGCCGCAGGCGCTTGCCAAGACGATTCAGAGAGCCAAGCCGACAGTCATATTATGTGGATTTGCCCATATCCAGGCCGGCCTAGGAGCGCGCCTCTGGGGGCCTGACGTCACCCGCAGCGTGGAGCGGGTCTTCACCGGCGGCGCATTCTGCCCGCCCGAGGTCCTACGGTCGCTCGAGGCCGCTTTGTCCGGCGGCAAGGTCTTTCAGGTCTGGGGCATGACCGAAGTTTGGATGCCGATCCTTCATGACTTGAGGGCTCCGATGGAATTGCGGGCTACCAGTCTCGGCTTGCCGCCGGTCGGCCATGAGGTGCGGGTAGCGGCAAGTGACGGCACGGTCCCTGCCCCGGGAGAAGAGGGCGAGCTTCAGATGCGTGGACCCTTCCTGATGGCCCGCTACTACGGAAACGACCCGGCGACCCGAGAGGCGTTCACGGACGACGGCTGGTTCCGCACCGGCGACATGGCCACCATCGACGAGAACGGTTTCATTGCGATAACCGGGCGGCTCAAGGACGTCATCAATCGCGGCGGGATCAAGATCAATCCGCTGGATATCGAAGCACTGATGGACGCACATCCGGCCGTGCAGATATCGGCGGTGGTGCCGATGCCTGACGAGATGCTGGGTGAGCGAGCCTGTCTCTTCGTGCAGCCGGTCCCCGGGCGGGTGCTGACCCTTGACAAGGTGTGCGAATATCTGGCGGCCAACAACGTGGCGAAACTGCGCTGGCCCGAGCGCCTAGAGTTCATCGAAGCCATGCCGATGACTGCAACGCGCAAGGTCACCAAACGAAAGCTGGTGGAAATTCTAAAGCAGCGGACCGCAATGCCAGAAGCACAAGTCTAGCAGACTGTTGAGCGTAATGATTTCAGGTTGTCGTCATGCCGCGTTCGCAGTCAAGCTTGCGAAGACTACGTAAACTTGTCTACGCGGACATCCACGTTCTTACGACAGATCAGCAAAGCAAGGCGTGGATGGCCGGGACAAGTTACACCGGGCCAGGCCCAGTTGCCCGGTCATGAGAGATTCATCAGGCTTCAGTGGATTGAGCGCCCCTCAGGCCGACCTTCCCGAAGTAATGATTTCAACACTGAGCGGACGATGACGTATTGAGGGAACTACTCTCCGACGCCAATAAGCCGATTCAGCCGTTCGCTGTCCTCCAACAGCGCCGTGCTCTCACCATCATAGATAACTCGACCGCGATCAAGAACGACGGCAACATCGGAGAAGCGAAGCGCGAGCCGGGAATTCTGCTCCACCAGGATAATGGCAAGGCCTTCTTCGTCGCGCAGACGGTAAAGAGCCTTGATCAACTGCTCGACGATGATCGGCGCCAAGCCTTCCGACGGCTCATCCATGAGCACCAGACTAGGATTGCCCATAAGGGCGCGGCCGATCGCCAGCATCTGCTGCTCACCGCCTGACAGATGGCAACCCATGTTGGAGCGGCGCTCGGCCAGGCAGGGAAACAAGTCGCACACGGCGTCCACTGTCCAGCGGCCGGGACGGGACGCTATTTTAAGGTTTTCCAGCACCGTCAGCGACGGAAAGATGTGACGTTCCTGAGGGACCAGCCCGATGCCATACCGAGACCTCATATGCACCGGCGCGTGAGTGATCTCGTTATTCTCAAAGTAGATTTGTCCGAAGCGCATGCGGGTATGACCCATCACCGTGGTCAGGAGGGTCGTCTTGCCCACGCCGTTACGTCCCAAGAGCGCCAGGATGCCCCCCGCCGGGACTGTAAAGCTGACCTTGTCCAGGACCATGGTTTCCCCATAACCGGCGGTCACCCGGTCCATGACCAAAACGGGGGGGATGTCACGCATGACCGCCTTCACCCAAATAGACGTCCTTCACCCGCTGATCGTTTCGTATCTCGCGCGGCGTACCCTGGACCAAGATGCCCCCCCGGACCAGCACAGTGATATGCTTAGCAAACCGGAACACCAGATCCATGTCGTGCTCGATGATCAACACCGCCATGTCCTCGCAAAGCTCGGTAATGATATCGAGCAGAAGATGGCTTTCCTCCTTCGGCACCCCTGCCGCGGGCTCGTCCAAGAGCAATACTTTCGGCTCCAGCCCGAGCGCGATGGCAATCTCAACCAGCCGCTGACGGCCGTATGGCAGCTCGCTGACGAGCATTGCGGCATGCTCCGCCATGCCCAAGCGCGCTAGCAGCGCCATGCCCTCATCGATCACGCTGCTGTTGCGGCCAAGCGGGCGAAAAAACGACATTGCCGAGCCCGTGCGTTCGGCAATGGACATGCAGACGTTCTCGAGCACCGAAAGGCCGGTGAATAGCGAGTTGATCTGGAAGGTGCGCGCCAACCCGAGCTTGACCCGCTCGGCCCGGCTGAGCTGTGTAATCTCCCTGCCCATCAGCATGACCTGGCCAGCGCTCGGCTCCAGAACGCCGGTCAATAGATTGATGAAGGTGGTCTTGCCTGCTCCGTTGGGACCGATAAGGGCGCTACGATCGCCCTTGGCGATCTTGAAGTTGATCGACCGAGCGACTACCAGAGAGCCGAAGGCCTTGCCCAAATTCCGAGTCTCCAAGGCCAACGCGCTCATGCAGGACGCCTCCGCCAATAGGCCGGACGCTCATCCCAAAGCCCGACAATTCCATTGCGCGCGAAAAACACCGCCGCCACGAGCATCAGACCGATGCCGAGTTGCCAGTATTCAGGATACTGTTTGGCCAGTTGGTCTTGGATCACCATGTAAACCGGAGCGCCGACGAGGGCGCCATAGAGCCGGCCGGTGCCCCCGAGAATTAGAATGATGAGCACGTCCGCCGAACGCCCGAAGCTCAGCACGTCGTCACCGACAAACTGCGTGGTCTGGGCCAGCAACCCGCCAGCGACACCTGCCATAGCGGAAGAGATGGTGTAGATGATCAGCTTGCGCCGATGCACAGGCGTGCCGATCGCATGCATGCGGGCCTCGTTCTCGCGGATGCCCTTGAGCGATTGGCCGAAAGGCGAAAAAACAACGATCCGCGCGATAAGGAAACTGACCAGCACGACCGCGAGCGCATAAAAGTATCCGGTACGCCCGTAGAAATCGAAACTGAAGATGCCCAACAGCGGGTCCATCATGATGCCTGACAGCCCGTTCGCGCCTCCGGTAATGTGGCCCTGCTCGTTGGTAAACTCATGCAGAAGGATGGCCGTTGCGATCGTCAGCATCAGTAACGTC
Source organism: Pseudorhodoplanes sp. (assembly GCA_032027085.1). NCBI lineage: Bacteria > Pseudomonadati > Pseudomonadota > Alphaproteobacteria > Hyphomicrobiales > Pseudorhodoplanes > Pseudorhodoplanes sp. The sequence continues at coordinate 369,418 of JAVSMS010000001.1, forward strand.
AGGCCGTGCGTTCTAAGGATTACCCATCCCGAGATCAATCCGACCAATGCAGCCGAAGCACCGGCCGCCACGAGGCCGGTCAATGGCTCGTTCCAACCGGCATGGACGGAAAGGATGCCGGCCGCGTAGGCGCCAACGCCAAACAGAGCCGCGTGGCCTAGCGTCACAATGCCGGCGAAGCCGAGAATGAGATCGAGCGACAAGGCGAACATCGCCATGATCAGGATCTGCGATCCCAATTGCAGATAAGTGGGAAATGCGAAGAAGGCGGCAACGGCGAGCGCCCAAGGCAGAACCTCGATCAGATGGAAACGATGGCGCCTGGTGAGGAAGGCAACGGATTCTCCGTCGTGGATCACGGCCGTTATCTCCTTCCGAAGAGGCCGTTCGGCCATTTGAGAAGCACGATAAACGTGACCATGAAAAAGAAGAACGCCCCCAGCTTGGGGAAGAAGTACTTGCCCGCGTTGTCGACGATTCCCAACGTCAGGGCGGCAAAGAAAGCCCCGCGGATGCTGCCGAGCCCGCCGACGGCCACGACCACGAGAAAATAGACTAGATATTCGATCGCGAAGGTCGGCGTCAGGCCCAGGATCCTGATGCCAAGGGCGCCGCCCATCGCAGCGAGCGCGCTCCCAAGCGCAAAGGTCAGCGTGAAAAGGCGGTCCACATCGATGCCTACGGACTGCGCCATCACCCTGTTATCGACGGCCGCCCGGATCATGGCGCCAATCGTGGTGCGCTCGATGCCGTACCAGAGCCCGATGATAGCGGCGAGGCCCACGACGTTGAGAAAGGCGCGATAGGTGGGGAACTTACGGAAGCCCAAGTCGACCTGGCCCGACAGGTAATCCGGGATCTGCAGCTGGATGTTGAGCGGGCCCCAGATCATCGTGGCCATCGCCACGGATATGAACACCAAACCGATCGTCAGCTTCGCCTGATCGAGCAAGCTGGCCTGATAGAGCGGGCGATAAAGGAAACGCTCGAACGGGACGCTGACCAGGCCAGTAGCGACGGCGGCGAGCAACACAGCCAGCAGAAAGGGTATCCCGAGCTGGCTCATCGCCGACGCGGCGAAATAGCCGCCGATCATGGCGAAAGCCCCATGGGCCAAGTTGGCGAAGCCCATCAACCCCATGGTGACGCTGAGTCCCACCGAGACGATGAACAGGATGATGGCGAAGGACACGCCGTCGAACACAACGCTGACAATGATGTCGAAAATATTGGGCATGGTCCGCTCTAATCCCCCGTCCACAATCGGAGCGCCAGCGTCCGCGCAACGTTCGAGGCCACCTTCCGCCGATACAGGTAGGAGATGGAGGTCGAGCGCATGGGCTTTATCTGCCTGGCCACGAGTTTGCCCAACGCCACGGCGTCCAAGTGCGTGCCCGTCAGCGCGGCTGTCCCCTCAACCAGCAGCGGCCGGCTGTTGGTGCCGGTGAAGGCGATGGACAAGCCGCTCAGCTTGTCTGCATCACGGTGCAGCGCGACAGCCACGCCGGCCAGAGGGAAATCCACCGCTCCGCGCACGCGCACCTTCTCGTATCCGGTCCGCAGGCTCGGCGCGACGGGAACGAACACGTCCGTCACGATCTCGCCGCGACGGAGCGACAGGTGATCGGCGCCATCCTCCCGATACAGGTCCTGGAGCGGGATCGTCCGCGCGCCTTCGGGCCCGGCAAGCCCAACCTTTGCACCCAACACCAAGGCGGCGGGGGCAATGTCGCCGGAATAACAAGCGAAGCATTGTCTCGTGTTGGGTGCGACGTGGCAGACCTCGCCGCCGCTCTTCAGACAGTAGTCGTTGGCGGAGCGCCACCACTCGCTTTGATTGTAATAGACGCAACGGGTGTCCAAGGACAGGTTGCCCCCTAGCGTCGCCACCTCGCGATGGGTCGGACCGGCCACGAGGCTGGCCGCCCTGGCCAACACGGCATGCGCGCCGACGAGGTCAGAACTGGCGACGAGCTCTGCGAGCGTCGTGTTGGCGCCGATGCGCAGACCACCGTCGACCCGTTCGATCCCCCGCATCTCGCGGATGGTGTTGAGCTCGATGAGGGCCCGCGGCCGCTTGATGCCGCGACGTATATTGGCAATGAGGTCAGTTCCGCCGGCCAGATAGAGGGCATCGTCGTTTTGAATGAAGGCTTGGATGGCGTCGCCGATGGTTGCAGGCCGCATCAATCGAAATTCGGCTGGATTCTTCATTAGGTGGCCTTCTTGCCGCTGGTCCCGGCGGCGGCGCGCACTGCCTCGATGATCTTCACATATCCAGTGCAGCGGCAGATATTGCCTGCTAGGGCTTGGCGGATGCTGTCATCGTCCGCATGAGGATTGCGCCTGAGCAATCCCTCGGCGGCCATAATCATGCCCGGCGTGCAGTAGCCGCACTGGGTGCCCAGCTTCTCGTGAAACGCCCGCTGCAACGGCGACAGTTCGCCGCCGCGCCGGACCTGACCCTCGATGGTCTCAATGCTGAGCCCGGCAACGCTGTGGCTCAAGGTCAAACACGAGAGCCGCGGCCTTCCGTCCACTAGCACCGTGCATGCGCCGCACTCGCCGCCATCGCAGCCCTGCTTGGTGCCGGACAGTCCGACCTGTCCGCGAAGGTAATCCAGCAGAAGCTCAGTCTCGTCGACTGCATCCTCGCGCAGTTTACCGTTTACGGTCAAACGAAGGATGGATTTCATGAGTCGGTCAGCCCTACGCGCCCTGACTAGCGATGAACGAAATTCGGCCGCCGCTTCTCGGCAAAGGCATTCATGCCTTCCTTGATATCATCGGTTGCGAACATGGCGTGAAACATGCGGCGCTCGAACAAGATGCCCTCTCTCAGAGTCGTCTCAAACGCCCGGTTGACCGATTCCTTAATCATATAAAGAGCCGGCCGCGACAGCCTTGCCACGCCTTCCGCTGTCCTTACCGCCTCGTCCATCAGCTCAGCGACCGGAAGTACGCGACTGACGAGGCCGATCCGCTCCGCTTCATCGGCATTCATCATGCGACCGGTCAGGCACATCTCCATAGCCTTGGACTTGCCGACAGCGCGGGTGAGGCGCTGCGTGCCGCCCGCGCCCGGCAAGGCCCCAATGGCAGCTTCAGGCTGCCCGAACTTCGCATTGTCTGCAGCAAGAATGAAGTCGCACATCATCGCCAATTCGCAGCCGCCACCCAGAGCATAGCCCGCCACCGCTGCCAGGACCGGCTTGCGGCAACGAGTCACGCGCTCCCAGCCCTGGGTCACAAAATCGCTCATATAGGCCTGCATGAAGGACATGTCCTTCATGTCCTTGATGTCGGCTCCCGCTGCGAAGGCTTTCTCGTTGCCGGTGATGATCAGCGCGCCGACTTCGTCATCCGATTCGAGCCCGTCGATGGCTTCGGTGAGTTCTTCCATCAGCTGGTTGTTGAGAGCGTTGAGTGCCTCGGGGCGATTGAGCCTTATGATGCCGACCTGGCCCCGCTTCTCGACGATGATGTTCTGATAGGCCACGCGCTTGCTCCTCCCCGCCGGGACGAGGCAAATTCGTCTCGGCTGATCATCTTAAAAAACGATCGAACGTTTTTATTATACGAGATGGGCCATTACTGTCAACGTCGGTCCACAGTCGTGGTGCGCCGACCAAATTCACCCAGGATGTTTGGAGGCCTCAAGATCCAGACACGGAGCAATCAAGATCGGCGCAACGGCCTGCGCCGTTGCAAACCCCTTGGACAGTCCGATCAGTGCCGCGGCGCGCGCCTAAGAATGAGCAACGCGGCCGGGAGCGTTCAATGCTGGCTACAAATCTTCTCCGCGACATGGGGCAGCCCGGTTGCACCGGGAGGCGCGTGTCGGCCCCTACCGGTCTTCATTAAGAGACAGGCTAACATCGACAATCTCGTCATCTGATGCGTAGCGGATCGCAAAGGAAAGCTTCCTTGCCAAGCGTAGCATATCGGCATTTGCCATCAGAACCCGACCAACCATCTTCATGGTGCCGCGTTCACGACAATAGCGGATCATTTTTCGCATCAGAAGCGTGCCCAGGCCCTGGCCCTTGAGATCGGACCGTACCAGCACAGAAAATTCGGCCGAATCATTATCAGTGTCCGTGACAGTGCGGACAACACCCAAGCTTTCCGGATTTCCGTCGGGGCCTGCGGCGACCGCAATGAAGGCCATCTCACGATCATAGTCAATCTGCGTAAGGCGGGCCATTTCCAGGTGCCCAAATTTGCGCATGTGGCGAAAGAAGCGGAAATAGATATCCTCATGGCTCATGCGTGACATTAATGTCTGCTGCAGGGTTTCATCCTCCGGGCGAATGGGTCGGAGAAGAATAATCCGGCCATCGCGCATGTTGGCTCGCTCCTCCAACCACTTGGGATAGGGCTGGATGGAAAGTCGCTGGTGGCCGATGCCGGATGGCACATCCGCTCGAATATCGACATCGATGACCAGCACGCCCTCCTCATCGACAAAAATCGGGTTGATATCGATTGCCGTGATCTCGGGGATATCGACGACGAGCTGAGAGATTTTGACCAAGGTCAGATAGAGCGCGCTACGATCGGCCGCCGGACGCCCGTGGTGAGCGTCGAGCAGGCGCGCGACCCGCGTTCGCGACACAAGGTCGGCAGCAAGCGGCAGGTTAAGTGGCGGCAGCCCGATTGCATGGTCGCGAACAACGTCGGCAGAGCGCCCACCGTCGCCGAAGACGATGACCGGACCGAACAACGAGTCTGTCGACATACCGATCATCAGCTGGCGTGCGTGCGGACGAAAGGTCATGCGTTGTACCGCGAAGCCATCGATGCGGGCACCGGCGATCTCCTGACTAACCTGCCGGAGCATCAGACGCGCCGAGCTGATGACGGCGTCGGCGCTGCCAAGATGCAGTGCCACCCCGCCGACCTCCCATTTATGCGGTACATCAGGAGACATGATGCTGAGCGCGGCGGGAAAGCCGAACTCCGCCGCCAGAGTGCCCGCTTCTTCCGGGGTGCGAGCGAACCCGCTGTTTGCCACCGGCACATCATACGCAGCCAGAACCGCCTTGGCCGCCGGCCCGGACAGGACACCGTTGGTTTCGGCTAATGCGCGAGCAACCTTCGCCTGGGCCTCTTCGACTCGCGGCGCGAACTCGACCGGCGTCGAGGGCGGAGTCTGCAGCAGCATTTCCTGGTTGCGGTTATAATGGACCATATGCATGAAGGCACACACCGCCTGGCGCGGAGTGTCATAGGTGGGCAATCCGGCTTCGGCGAACATCCGCCGTGCCGGCGTCACGGTCTCTCCGCCCACCCAAGAGGTCAGCACCAGTCCACCATGGCGGCGGACCGTGTCGATTACCGCGCCTGCGGCGGCGTCTGAGGAAGCGATGGCGTTCGGTGCGTGCGCGACCAGCACGGTGTCGATGTTCTCGTCCTCGATCAGCACCTTGAGCGCTCCGGCGTAATGCTCGGGTTTGCTGCCCACGGCAATGTCGATGGGGTTCGTGCGCGACCAATTCTCCCCGACGACCGCATCGAGCCGCCGCTGCGTTTCCTCGGATAACAGACACGGCTGGCCATCGCTTTCGCGCAGCGCATTCGCTGCCATGGCACCCAATCCGCCACCATTGGCGACAATGGCAATGCGGTCGCCGTGTATCGGACGCACGCGCGCCAAAGTCTCCACTGCCGCGAACAACTCGTCGATATCGCCGACCCGCAGCATACCGGCACGACGGATAACGGCGTCATGGACTTCGTCGGGTTTGACCATTGCTTCCGTAAGACCCGCGCGTCGAATCGCCTCGATCTGACGCCCGCGCACCGCCATCTGTGCTGCCTTGATCACCAGCACCGGCTTGTCGCGAGCCGCGGCCCGGGCGGCAGCTACGAAATTGCGCCGCTCGCGGAAGGTTTCGATATAAAGCAAAATCGCCCTCACCTCCGGATCCGCGCCTAGGATGTCAAGCACATCGCCGAAATCAATGTCGGTGCAGTCGCCCAACGAAATAAAATGCGAAAAGCCGATACCCTTGGGCCGCGCCCAATCAAGGACGGCCGTGCACAGCGCTCCCGACTGAGAAACAAAAGCGATCTTCCCGGGAGTAGCTTGGATATGAGAAACGCTAGCATTGAGGCCGATGCGCGGCACCAGCATTCCTAGACTACCCGTTCCAAGGACACGCAGACCATATGGCGCCGCAGCTTTCAGGATTGCCTGGCCAAGGATCCGCTGGGTGGTGTCGGGATGTCCTTTCGGCTCACCGGTCATGACAATTGCGGCGCGCGCGCCACGGGCGCCCAGTTCGGCTATCAAACGCGGCACAGAATTTGGAGGTGTTGCCACGACCGCCAGATCTGGAGTTTCGGGTAGGCTGACAACATCGGGATAAGTGAGCACGCCGCCTACAGCTCGGTGTCTCGGGTTGACGGGCATGATCGGGCCGGAAAACCCTCCCCCCAAAAGATTACGCATGATCACCCTGCCGATCCGGTGCGGCGTATTCGAGGCACCGATGACAGCTATGGACCGGGGCTCAAAGAGGTATTCGAGCGCGCGGGCGCCCATGCAATCTCGCTTTCCCCAACACGGTGGCGATTTGTGTTAATGTTACTTTCTGGCTATTGGAGCGGGTTAGAGTCAAGTGCCTCCCGCTCCAGGCCGAGATGGTGTCTTCGAAGTCGTCTAGGCGCGTCTCGCTCCTGGGCAAGGCGGCTCAAACGTGATGTTGCGGTAAACCGGAAATCGAAATGGCATATAGGGCCACGCTCGACCTAGTGCGCGCCAGCAAGTGGCCACAATCCTCCCAGTGATTGCTGTAAAGCAGGCCGCTGTCAAAAATAGCTTCAGTCTTCAGCGCATCGCAAATCCTAATACCCCGAGAGGTTGTCGTCACATCGCGCAAGCAGGTCGAGTGCCGCCGCTGGCCTGGCAGCTTTTTACGAAGGCCTTGCAGGAGCAAATTGAGATTGACGTTGCCCCCAAATTTTATCCGGTAGCATCCAGAGTCTGGGCGGTTACTTGAAGCGCCCCCGGTTATTAGGCCAGCCGGTGCTGGAATTTTCCGGGGTTATGAGCTGCACCCCGTCTTTGGATCACGCGGCTGGGGAATTTCCAGCCTGTTCGACCAGTGGCGGGCCGTGCGCCGCTGATCGATTCAGCACGTCGATCGGCGGTCGGTTGCCGATCGCGCTGTGTGGTCGCTCCTCGTTGTAGTGTCTACGCCAAGCCTCGCATTTTCGCTGCGCATCGTCGAGGCTCATGAACCAGTGTGCGTTCAGACACTCGCTCCGGAACTTGCCGTTGAACGACTCGATGAATGCGTTGTCGGTGGGCTTGCCTGGCCGGGAGAAGTCGAGCGTGACGTCACGCTGGTAGGCCCAGAGATCGAGATCGCGCGAGACGAACTCGCTGCCCTGGTCGACCCGGATGGCCTTTGGATAGCCAAGCTGGCGGCCGACACGTTCAAGCACCTCGACAACATCGGCACCGCGRAAGTTGAAGCGCACTTCCGTCGCCGGCGAAAACCGGGAGAACGTGTCCACGATGGTGAGCACGCGCAACTTGCGGCCGGTGGCGAGTTGATCGTGCACGAAGTCCATCGCCCAGATCTCGTTCGAGCGGGTCGCTGGCTTACGGTCGTCTCGCAGCCTGGCCTTGACCCGGCGCCTGGGCGTTTTGTTGCGCAATTGCAGGCCCATCTCGCGATACAGCCGATAGACGCGCTTGGCGTTCACCGGCCAGCCCTCACGCCGCAGCAGCACATGAATCCGCCGGTAGCCGTAGCGCACCCGTGTTGCGGCGATCTCCTTCATCCGGTGGCAAAGGGGCGCCTGCCCAGCGCGGCGGCTCTTGTAGTGGTAGGTCGAGGGCTCCGTCACCAGGACTGAACAGGCGCGACGGATCGAGACCTTCCAGGTCGATCGCGCATGATCGACCAACTGCCGACGCCGGGCAGGCTTCATAGTTTGCGGCGAAGAACATCCTGCAGCATGGCGCGATCAAGCGACAGGTCGGCGACCAGCTTCTTGAGCTTGCCGTTCTCATCCTCGAGCTGACGCAGGCGCTTCATCTCCGAGGGCATCAGACCGGCATACTTCTTACGCCAGTTGTAGAACGTGGCTTCGGAGATCCCTGCCTTCCGGCAGACTTCGCCGATCGCGGTGCCGTCCTCCGCCTGCTTCAGCACGAAGGCAATCTGCGCCTCCGAAAACTTCGATCTCTTCATGGTTCGCTCCGTCCTCCGGCCGTTGCCGCAAAACTGGAATTTTCCAGCTTAGCGCAGTCCAGAAAACGGGAGGCAGGTCAGTTATCATTCCGACGGTGGCGTCGCAGGCGGTGGCTCGCATTTTCCGAACCGCCGCCTGCATTCATCAAAATTCAGACCTTAAAACTCTTCCCACTCGGTCTCCGCCTTGAGGGCGGTTGCGAGGTTGGATTGAATGCGCCCGACCGGGCCTCGACGAGCGGCATGAGCTGCTGCTGGCACCGGGCGTTGGGTCGCGGGGCCCTTGTTTGCAGTCGGATTCTTTATCGATCCGCCGTCCCTGTCGAAGCGGAAATAGCCGACCCGCTGGTTCATTGCTGTTTGCTGATCCTCCAAGGTTTTCGCCGTTGCCGCATTTTCCTCGACTAGCGCCGAGTTCTGCTGCGTTACCTCATCCATCTGGCTCAATGCCTTGTTGATCTGGTCAATGCCGGAGGCCTGCTCGGCGCTGGCATTTGCAATATCAGCGACTATCGCTGCTACGTCCTTGATCGAAGCCACAATCTCGGTCAGCGACTGGCCTGCCTTGTTCACCAGATCGACCCCTTCCCGGACCTGGCCCGACGAATCAGTGATCAGCTCGGTGATGTCTTTGGCCGCCTGCGAGGACCGCTGCGCCAGGGTGCGCACCTCAGAGGCAACGACCGCAAAGCCGCGGCCGGCTTCACCGGCACGGGCCGCCTCCACCGCCGCATTAAGCGCCAGTAGATTGGTTTGCCGTGCGATTTCATCAATCACTGAAATGATGTCCGATATTTTACGCGAGGATTGCTCGATTGCTGCCATCGCAGTTACCGCTTGGGCCACGACCGCACCGCCACGATTCGCGACCTCCTGCGTACCCTGTGTGAGCTGGTTAGCATGCTGGGCATTCTCGGCGTTCTTCTTCACCGTGGCCGCCATCTCCTCCATTGAGGCGGAGGTCTGCTCTAGGCTAGCAGCCTGCTCCTCGGTTCGCTGCGAAAGATCGGTCGTGCTCGTCGAAATTTCTGCCGCTGCACTCGATACTTCCGAGTTTGAAAATGCGATATCCTTGATGGTGTCTTGCAACTGGCCTATTGCGGCGTTGAAATCCTCCTGGATCTTCTTGTATTCGTCGGAGAATTCATCGGTGACGCGATAAGTCAGGTCGCCCTGCGCCAGTCGCTCAAGACCAGCCCCCAGGCCCACCACCACCTTCTGCACTTGACGCGCCGCTTCGGCCCGCGCGGCCTCGTTACGCGCACGCTCTTCCTCGGCAATACGACGCTGCTCCTGCGCCTCCACTTCCGCAGCCTTCAAAGCCAGGGCATTGTCTTTAAATACCTGCACGGCCTTGGCCATGACGCCAACTTCGTCGCGGCGCATCTGTCCCTCAATCTCGACATCGAGATTGCCGTTGGCCAAAGTGCCCATGCGTTCTGCCATTCGGCTGAGCGGCTTTGAAATCTTGAACATTGCGATCCAGAGGCCAAGCGCGAGACAGATCGCAAGCGCGGAGAATCCGATAATGTAATTCCACTTCACTGCGGCACTAGCTGACGCCGCCTGCACATTCATATTCGCGTCCATCTGGCCTCTCAGCGCATTGCTAAAGGCCATCATTTCGTCGGACAGTGCGTTGATGCGTTTATCCAGTGCAGCAACCGCTGCACGCGCAGCCTCGCTTTGATTCTTCAAGCTGAGTTCGGACGCATTTTTGGCCTGTTGGTGCAATTCCCCAAAAGCGCGCTTGAACTTCTCGTAATCCGCCTTGCTTTGCGGGTGAAATTTAATTGCAAGGTCGAGATTTGCAGTGCCCCGCTTGTAAGCGGTGTCAATCAACGCGATAGCGCCTTTCGCTTCAGAAGAGTTGGCATCATACGCCAGCGTCTGGTAGCTTGCGTGAGCCAGGTCAATAACGCGACGTAGGCCCCTAGCGAATTCAACCCGCGCGCGTGCAGGCCCATCGAGCATTCCATGATAGGCGTCATTGATCTGCACCATTTCCCGGCTGCTCTGAATCACAAGAAATGCTGTCACAATACCTAATAGCGCTATCAGGGTGAGAATTTTGACCGAGATTTTAAGATTATCCAGGAAACTCATTTCCATTCTCCGGAGGCTTGATGGATTTTGCCAGAAGCGCGTTTCACGCTTGCTATTCCCGTTTGCCGCACTGGGCCAAACGGAGCCCCTACAAATTTGCTGAGGGCTATGCCGCAACCGTCATTGCGTCATCGCATTGGTGCGAGAGCAGATGTGGCACATCGATCAGGGCGATCGTGCCGCTTTCAATGGTTACGAGGCCGGCCAGAGAGTCGATGCGTGGGGTCTGCGCCACCCGCGGCACGGGCTGAATTTGCGCCGGATCAATCGAAATAATGTCGAGTACCCGGTCGCCGAGAAGCCCGACTTGGCGCGCACCAATCTGCACAATAATGACGATGTGCACTTCTGTCGTTTCGGTCATGCCCTGACCGAAACGGCACCGCAGATCGATGATCGGCACCATTACCCCGCGCAAATTGAGCACGCCGCGCACATAATCCGGCTGTTTGGGCAGATGCGTGATTTCGGACCAGCCCTTGATTTCTCGCACAACCATGATGTCGACGCCATATTGGTCGGGCCCGATCGCAAAACTGATGAACTGCGTTCGGTCCAACAGCTGATCATCAACCTCGTCGCTGTCAGAATCAGCGGAATTCGCCCGCGCATGATCGGCCCTATTTGTGGTGTGCGGTGTCATGACTGCTCCCCGGTGGCGCTTCGCCTGACGGCAAAGACAATTTGTCGTCTCGGAGCCAGCCGAAAACAGGCAGGCTCATTTCCGTCGAGATTTGGGATGCTGCTCGTCACCCAACGCCGTCAGGAACGGTGACAAGTCAAATTCGATTTGCGTTTAGAGATGGTAAAATATGCATCCGCGAATGCATGCCTGCTATGACCTCGCGCAGGACGCAACTAACCTTTCTCGCGTGATCGGTACCTATCAAGATCTTTCAACTCACCGTCAGATTTCAATAATTGAGCGTCTGTCGCACCGCATGTGTGAACAACGATCGATAGCTAAGCGGTGCGTTCAGCATAAATGAGTTCATGTTTCTCGATAGACATCATGAAAGAAACAGATTTGAAGTGCTGTGCGGTACGACGGTTGGAAGCGCTGTCGATACGAGAATGGAGGAGCAGAGTGTCGCGATTGCGTTGAGAATCATGTTGGCGTCTGCATGCGCAGCCCATAAGTCCCCCGACCGTGACGGCATTGTCCCAGACACTGGGCCGAGCCCGCTCATTAAGGAAAGGATACCTTAGTCGCCATTAAAACGCTGGAACCCTTACTGACGTATTGGCTGCCCTGGTCAATGTCATACCGGGTAAAAAGCGCATTGGGGCAATCATCGCCGCAGCTTAGACGATTCCATTGCCTCAAATAGCCTGGTTAAGCTTGTGTCGGTACAGACAGTTGTCCAGTCGATTCCGGGCACATTAGACTAGGCGGCGATTTTTAAGCGAATTCCTGCATAAATGAGCCATACGTCGTTCAGAACTTTAAACATCCTGCATATCCGCACTTAGGCCAGTTTTTTTGCTGATCGTTCAAAGAACAAGTTGCTCGCGAATGATCTGAAATACTGAGAGAAGTCTGCTGCGGGAAGCGGTTTTGCAAAAAGATAACCCTGAGCATAATCGCATTCGTATTCAAGCAGCAAATCCAATTGATCTTTTGTTTCCACTCCTTCTGCAACAACACGCATTCCCACATCATGGGCAATGCCGATTACCGATCGCACCAGCTTCTGCTGGAGGGGCGATTCGAGATTTATAATGAACGATCTGTCGATCTTGAGATATTTCGCAGGAAGTCGCGTTAGATAGCTTAGTGAGGAATATCCCGTTCCGAAATCGTCGATCGCGATCTCCGCTCCAGCTTCTACGAGACGAGCGACACGAGCGAATTGGTCGCCTTCGTCGTGCATCAGATGCGATTCCGTAATTTCCAATGTAAATTTAGTGTCTATATTGTTTTGCAGGACAGCTATGAGGTCCTCGGTCTGCTGCTCGGATCTCAGGTACTCGGCTGAAATGTTGATGGAAATCTGCATCTGAATGCCATCGCTTTTCCACCGCTCCGACTGGAGAATAACATTCTCAATAACCAGCGCCTCGATTTCGGGCATGAGGCCGTAGGTTTCTGCGACTGGAATGAATTGTCCGGGATTGAGCACCCCTTTGCTGGGATGATGCCACCTTATGAGCGCCTCACATTTCCCAAGCACGTTCGATCTGAGATCGATGATCGGCTGAAACACTAGTCCGAGCTGGTTCTCAACCAGCGCGGTATGCAATTCCTCAACAAGAGAAACCTTTTCCTGCAGCTTCTCATTGATGGCGGACGAATAGAAGCATACCGCTTTCCGGCCCGCATGCTTGGCCGCATACATTGCCGCATCAGCAAATAGGAGAATTTCATCAACCGTTTTGCCGTCGCTCGGGAATATGCAAATTCCGATGCTGCTCCCAAGATGCAGCTCGCGCTGCTCCACCTCAAACGGCCGCACAAGCGCTTTCTGGATCTTTTCCGCTACGAGACTTGCGTGTTCAGGCCCAATATCGTCCAGCAGCACGAGAAACTCATCTCCGCCGAAACGTGCGACCGTATCCTCATGCCTAACGCACTCCTTGAGCCTTTGGGCGGCGGCAATGAGGATATCGTCGCCGGCCTTGTGACCCAGGCTATCGTTCACATTCTTGAAGTGATCGAGATCCACCATCAGGACTGCGCCGGTCCTGCCATCCCGCATTCTGCCATTCAGCGAGTGCTCAAGCCGGTCCTGGAACAATCTTCGGTTCGGCAGCTCGGTCAGCGTGTCATATTGGGCTTGCCAGAGCAGCCTGAGTTCGGCGGACTTTTGCTCTGTAATGTCGTGCACCGTTCCAACGGCGCGTAATGCTCGTCCATTCTGGTCAAATTCAATATCAGCCTTCTCGCGCACATACCGGAGCTCACCATCGACAGTGACCCGGTGCTCGACATTATAGTCCTTCCCCTTCAGCGCCTGTTGCCAGGCGTGGTCAACACGATCTCGATCGTCAGGATGCACTTGCGCCAGGAATAGGTCATAATTGAGCGGCGTACCCACTGGCAGACCGAATATCCGGTAGGTCTCATCCGACCAGCGCAGCCGGCTTGTGGTGAGGTCCAGGCTCCAACTCCCCACCTTCGCGACCGCCTGCGCCCGCTTCAAATGTATCTCGCTCTCTCTCAGCGCCTCCCGCTCATACCTGCGCGCTGTGATGTCGTAGCGGACGGACAGATACTGATTGATCCGGTCATGTCTATCCAATATCGGAACGATGGTCGTATCAACCCAATATAGCGTTCCGTCTTTGGCGCGGTTACATACATCACTAGTCCACAATTCTCCGCTTCTGATGGTGCGCCACATTTCTCGGAAGAACTCCGGCGGATGATGTCCTGAGTTTATGATACGATGGTTCTGGCCGATCAACTCGTCGCGGCTGTACCCACTGACCTCGCAAAACATGTCGTTGACCTTCAGAATCTTGCCGCGGAGGTCAGTTACGGAGATGATGGCTTTCTTTGACAGAGCAGCCTCATAGGCGAGAAGCTGGCTGAGCGTGCGTTGCGCTTCTTCACGCGTTGCGACCAGCGTCCGCGCGTGGGCGTCCAGGCGCCGATGCTGATGATACACGACCCAGGCGACTGGCAGCACAATATTCAGCGTCCCGATTACAAGCATGATGATGAGGAGAATGCCGAACCGTGTGACTTTCTGAGTCGTCTCCAGCATGTGCTTGTTGGCGCTCGCGCCCAAGATGGATACGACACGCTCCATGACATCCGTTAATTCGTCGGCGATCGACTGGACCCGGTGAGCGTCCGAACTCTGCAGCGCATCCCGGCCGGCGATCTGGGCCAGATATTGTTCCGACGCTCGCCAGAGAGCACGCCGCACATTGCTCATGGCACGCAGGGTCTGCGCCATGGGCTCCGAATCGACCTTTCCGACTGCGGGCAGCGAAGAAATCAGTGCGTCCAGCCGCGCGGCATCGAGTCTCATGTGAGACAGGACGCTTTCCATCCCCTCGATATAATCATGCGGCTGGCGTTCGATCAGCGCGGCGTAGCGCGCTATCTGCTGGCTGAGCATCCGTTGCCGACCTGACAGATTGATCAGGTCCGCGTTGCGCTCGATCTTTGATCGTTCCTGCGACCAGATCAGCGTTGCTGTCAGGCCGGCGACGGCAAAAAAGCCGAGCAATGCCGCCATTCCAGCCAGTACCAGCACATGCGGACGGAACTCTGATTCGACGGCGCCATGCGCCTGGTCAGGCATCGCCAGCTCTTGTTCTGCATTCAAGGCCAGCCACAGCATCCAGCCGACAGGCGGAATTGCGGCGCCACAGAGCGACAGGATCGAGAAGGCGAAGCTGCTCGTCGTGCCAAGCGTGACGTTTAGCGCATCGACCGATTGTTGCAGGATCAGTTCCCATGCGGCGACAACGCATCCTGCAATGAGGCCGGCAATGAATGCGTAGCGGCGCTTGACCAAGGTGTGGGATTCGAGACTGAGCCAGACCGTCAACGCAGATACTGCTGCAACGGCGATCGGCGTCAGGACGTTGTCGATAAGCGTTTCGGTCCCATAAAACGCTTCGGTGCCGGCCCAGTGCGTGAGTGGCGCTTGCAACAGTTTCACCGTCACAATGCCGGCGGCAAGCCAGGCCAACGCACGAATGAACACAAGCCGGGCGCTTGGCTTGGAATGGTGTGGCATTTTCGCTGCTATTTCAATCTGCATCAGCGCCGGAAACAATTGCCTGAGCAGGAAACGGCCCCTGTGGCCGAGTGAGGTGTTAGCGGTAATCTATGCAACAATGGAGGCGACAGCATCGGCGCCGTCGCCTCCGATATCATCAGTCGTACTGTCAGAATTCCTGGTCTGCCGCGAGTGCCAGGGCTCCGTGCACGAGACCGACCGGATTGCGTCCGCTCCCGACATCGCGACCAGGTATGTCGCCCGCTGCAGCGCTGGTTGAAAGCCTGTTGCGGACAGGCGAGTGAGCCTTCCGATGGCCGACGTCGTCAGCAAACTTGAAATAGCGCACTTGCTCGTTCATGGCCGATTGCTGGTTCTCGAGCGTTTTTGCGGTGGCGGCGTTCTCCTCGACCAGTGCCGAGTTCTGCTGGGTGACCTCGTCCATCTGGCCCAGCGCCTTGTTGATCTGTTCAATGCCTGAGGCCTGTTCCATGCTGGCATTGGCAATGTCGGCAACGATCGCGGCGACGTTCCTGATCGATTCCACGATTTCCTGCAGCGAAGCACCCGCCTTGTTAACGAGCTCGACACCCTCCTGCACTTGGCCCGAAGAATTGACGATTAGATCCTTGATATCCTTGGCCGCCTGCGAGGAGCGTTGCGCCAGTGTGCGCACTTCGGACGCGACGACGGCAAAACCGCGGCCCGCCTCGCCGGCGCGTGCAGCTTCCACCGCCGCGTTTAGCGCCAGCAGGTTGGTCTGGCGCGCGATCTCGTCGATGACAGAAATGATATCGGCAATCTGCCGCGAGGATTCCTCAATGCGCGCCATGGCCGTAACCGCCTGCGTCACCACTTCGCCGCCGCGATTGGCAATAGCCTGCGTGCCCTGCGTCAGCTGGTTCGCATGCTGCGCATTCTCGGCATTCTTTTTTACTGTGGCCGCGATTTCCTCCATTGAAGCTGAGGTCTGTTCCAGGCTCGCCGCCTGCTCCTCGGTGCGCTGGGAGAGGTCAGTGGTGCTGGTGGAGATTTCAGCGGCGGCGCTGGAGATTTCCGCCGAGGATGTGGCGATGCTGCGGACCGTCTCCTGCAACTGCCCGATCGCCGAGTTGAAGTCGTCCTGCACCTTCTTGTAGTCGGCTGCAAACTCCTCTGTGAGCCGGTAGGTCAGATTGCCGCGCGCCAGATTCTCCAGCCCGTCGCCGAGCGCGGACACGACCCTGGCGACCATGCGCGCCATCTCGGCGTCTTTGCGGGAGCGCTCGTCCCGCTCCGCCTGTTCGCGGCGGGCAATTTCCTGCTCCTTCTCCGCATCGAGACGCATCTTCTCTTCCAGCCTGATCTTGAACTCGTCGACCGCCCCAGCAATGTCGCCGATCTCGTCTTTGCGGCCGACGCCGGGCAACACCACGTCGAAATTGCCGCCGGCAAGCTCCCGCATGCCTGCGGTCAGCCGCTTGATCGGCGTCGCGATCGAGCGCGCGGTGAGCCAGGCGATCAGTGCCGCCGTCAGCAGGCCAAGCCCGAGCAGGACCCATTCTGTCTTCACCAGGCCGTCCATGCCGGAAAGCGCCGCACCGGATTCCTCAGCGAGCATTATCTTCTGGTTGCTCTTGATGCCGCCGGAGCGCGTCCCGTCGGCTCCCTTCGGGCCGTCGAGAAGATCAAGTATCCGCACAACGCGCGGAATCGCTTCCGTATTCAGAACCTGCACCGGCGCGTTCCATCCCGCCGATTCGCGGATGGCGACCATCCTGTCGGCAAGCGCGACAAACTCGCCATGCGCCTTCATGAAAGACTCGAACGACGTTTTTTGCGACCCGGTGAAAAAAGCCCTCTGAGCGTCAAGCGCGGCGAGATGCTTCTCGAAAGCCTGCCAGATCTGCGTGAACTGCTCCTTCACCGGCGCATCGCCGGTCACGATAAACATGCGCAACTGAGCGGTGGCGGCGGCAAAATTGCCGCGCACATCGGCCATCGTCTTGAGCAGCCGCTTGCGGGCCGGCGTCGCCTCCTGCCGGTCCTCTTCATCGATCATCTTGCTGATCTCGACGAACATGGTGGCGGCGCGCGGCGCCGCTTCCGTTACCAGAAGATTGGTCGCCGGGAACGCGTCGGCGGTGCCGGAAATCGCTTCGGCCTTCTCCTGTGCMGMGCGGAATTCTTCCAGCAGGKTCTTGGCCTCGGCCCATTTGCGCTTGTTCTCSGGATTCGTGAACTGTTCCACTTTCTGSCCRAATGCATGGGCYGAGGAATCCAGYTCCTTCCACATCGCAGCRCGRTCGGCCTTGCCCTGTTGATTGCCGGTCAGSAGATAGCCGCGCAGCGTRGCRAGGGTGGAATAGAGATTGCCGACCATCTCGCTGCTTTCCAKCGCGACKGGCGCCCGTAGGTTGRCCATGCGGTCCACYGTCTGCGACACGCCGCCCACCACGTAGATCGTGTATCCGACGGCCAGCGCCAGAATGAGACAGAGAGCGGCGAAGCCCGATATCAGCTTGGTGCTGATCTTGCGGTCAGTGATCAGACTCACTCCACGAAAACCCGTCGCAGCGCGCGCAATTGCCATGATGCTCAGTCCTCATTGCTGTCCCCCGCAGGTGCGGCGAACATTCCGATAAGCTCATATTCCTGCGCCGATCCGCGCCTGCATTTGGCAGGCAATTCGACGCCATCATGTACTCACGAGACGCAACCAAAGGAGCCGGCACCCATCATGAAAGCAGCGTGTCCCCTCTTTCAGAACTCCTCCCATTCCTGGTTCACCGCGAGTGCGGTCGCGCCATGGGTGCGGAGCACGGAGCCGGTGCGGGCGACAGGACGGACTACGGCCCCCGATGCAACAGGCGCTTTGCTTGCGGCCGCCGCAGTATCGCCGACGCGGAAAAATCCGACCTGCTCATTCATGGCGCTCTGCTGGTCTTCTAGGGTCTTGGCGGTCGCCGCGTTCTCCTCGACCAGCGCCGAGTTCTGCTGCGTTACCTCGTCCATCTGGCTCAGCGCCTTGTTGATCTGGTCGATGCCAGAAGCCTGCTCGGTGCTGGCATGTGCGATGTCGGCGACGATTGCTGCCACGTCCCGGACCGAGCCCACGATCTCCTGCAGCGACTGGCCGGCCTTATTGACCAGATCGACGCCGTTCCGCACCTGGCCAGACGAACTGGTGATCAGGTCGGTGATGTCCTTGGCCGCCTGCGAAGAGCGTTGCGCCAGGCTGCGCACTTCCGAGGCGACGACCGCGAAGCCGCGGCCGGCTTCACCCGCACGCGCGGCCTCAACCGCGGCGTTCAGCGCCAGCAGGTTGGTCTGACGCGCGATCTCGTCAATGACGCTGATGATGTCGGAGATCTGCCGCGACGACTCTTCGATCGCAGCCATGGCGGTGATCGCCTGCGCCACCACTTCGCCGCCGCGAGCGGCGACCGTCTGCGTGCCCTGCGTCAACTGATTCGCATGTTGCGCATTCTCGGCGTTTTTCTTCACCGTCGCCGCAATCTCCTCCATCGACGCCGACGTCTGCTCCAGACTCGCCGCCTGTTCTTCCGTGCGCTGCGACAGATCGGTCGTGCTGGTGGAGATTTCCGCCGCGGCATTGGAGATTTCCGCCGACGACAGTGAGATATTCCTGACCGTCTCCTGCAGCTGCGCGATGGCGGAGTTGAAATCGTTGCGCACTTTCTCGTATTCGGCAGCGAACTCGTCTGTGACGCGGTAAGTCAGATCGCCGCGGGCGAGCTTCTCCAGACCGTGCCCCAGCGAGGCAACGACCTTCGCCACCATTTGCGCCGCCTCGGCCTCCTGCCGGGCCCGCTCTTCACGCGCGGCCTGTTCGCGGCGGGCAATTTCCTGCTCGCGTTCGGCGTCAAGCCGCATTTTCTCTTCCAGCTTGAGCTTGAAATCGCCCACCGCGCCCGCGATGTCACCGATCTCGTCCTTGCGGCCGAGGCCGGGCAGCACGACGTCGAAATTGCCGCTTGCGAGCTCGCGCATGGCGGCCGTCAGACGCCTGATTGGCGTACCAATCGCTCTGGCGGTCAGCCAGGCGATCAGCGCGGCGATCAGGAGGCCGGCGACCAGCAGCGTCCATTCCGCCAGACGCAGGAACGCCATGCCGGAAATCACGGCTTCAGACTCTGCGCTCAGCATCAGCTGCTGGTTAGACTTGATTCCGCCGGAGCGGGTGCCGTCGGCCCCCTTCGGACCGTCCAGCAGGTCTAGAATCTTGAGTGCGCGCGGCGCCGCTTCCGTCGTCAAAAGATGCACGGGCACGTTCCATTGCGCCGAGTCACGGATGGCAAACATCTTTTGTGGCAGTGGGGCGAATTCCTTATAGGCGTGCGAGAATGCGCTGAATGCCGCCATTTGCCCGGGCGACAGCAGAGCTGTCTGCCCTCCGAGCGTGTCGCGCGCCGCCTCGAAATGTCCCCACAACCGCGCGAATTCGTCCTTGTTGCTCTTCTCTCCGGACAGCAGATACATGCGCAGCTGGGCGGTGGCGGCGGCAAGATTTCCCCGCACATCTGCCATTGTCTTCAGCAGGCGTTTGCGGTCGGCGGTCGCCGGCAGGCTTTCCTCGTCGTCGATCATCTTGCTGATCTGTACGAACATCGCCGTGTTGCGCGGCGCCGCCTCGGTGACCAGAATCTTGGTGGCCGGGAAAGCATCGGGCGTAAAAGCAATGGCCTCGGCCCGGGCCTGCGCGGCGCGAAACTCCTCAATCAGCGCCTTTGCTTCCGCCCATTTGCGCTTGTTTTCGGGATTGGTGAACTGTTCGACTTTCTTGTCGAAAGCCGCGATCGTCGCTTCGAGCTCCTTCCACATGGCAGCGCGATCGTTCTTGATCTGCGGATTGCCGGTCAGCAGATAGCCGCGCAAGGTGGCAAGCGTCGAATAAATATTGCCGACCATCTCGGTGCTCTCAAGCGCCACCGGCACCCGCAACGTCACCATGCGATCGACAATCTGCGATACCCCGCTGATCACATAGAGGGTATAACCGACGGCGATACCGAGAACGACGCATACGGCAGCAAATCCCGCAACCAGCTTTGTGCCGATCTTTCGGTCTGCAACAAAGCTTCCGCCACTCGCAGATAGTGCTCCATGAAAAATCGACATCGGCTTCGATCCCCTTTCGCAGTTTAGAAGGCGCAACCCAGCTGATCTTGACTGGGTTGACCGCTCGAAAACCCGCAACGCTTCCGTGTGCATGAAACCGGCTCACGCCGGTTCCCCGTGCAAACGGCATGACGATGATGCTTTCTCCCAGCGCGCGGCGAATGCGCGCCTGAACCGACCCCCGCACCCGTCCATCCGACATTCAAAATGTCGGATGCGCAGAGGCTACGGAGAGCAAGGTAAAATGATAATTAATTACAAACTTAACTTGGGTTATGTTTTAAGCAAATGCTGAGCGCGCAGCTGCAAGCGTTTTGAATTGCAAAACACGAATGGAGGCAGCGCGCGCTTTCACCGGAACGTTGTCATCGCAAGGAGCCGATGCGCTTGAGCTCATCGGGGTCGAGCACCGTCAGGACGCCTCCCGACAGATCGATCAATTTACGCTCGCGAAAGGTGCTCATCACCCGGCTCACATGTACCGGGGTGAGCCCGATCATCTCCGCTATATGCTGCTGCCGCAGCGGAAAGGGAAATTGCTCGAGCGTCGGAACGCGGGCCAGCAGTCGCTTGATGAAATGCAGGAATACATAGGCAAGCCGCTGTTCCGCGCTGCGCTGTCCAAGCACCGTGACCAATTCGTCCACATCGCTACCCTGTTCGATGCAGCTTCTGGTCAATGCGGCCGAAAGCTGCGAATCCGCCGCGAGCCTGGTTTTCACCACCGCTCGCTGAAACCGGCTGATGCGCACCTCGGTCAGTGCCTGCACCGAGAAACGCAGCTTCTCTTCGAAGGCGGTCACGGCAGAAAAGATATCGCCCGCGAGCAATACCTGCAGGATCTGCCGGCGTCCGTCGGGCAATCTGTAATATCGAAATGCCCAGCCGTCACACAGAACATAGACATAGTCGGAGACGGTGCCGCGGCTGACGATGTTTTCTCCGCCGCGCAGCGCGCGGAAATCCTGCCAGGCAGGCTGTTCCTTCAAACATTGTTCGGATGGATGCTGCCCCAGCAAGGCGCAGCAAAAACCGAGATTGCGCACAGGGCACGCGGGACACGGCCAGTTTCTCTTCATTCCAGAATTGCTCGACATCCATGCGTTTCCTTAAAAGCATCCAAGAAACGGAAATACTTTCTCAAGTCAATTTTGCGGGATGGGATTTGCGGTGGATCAAAACCAGCGCGCGTCGAGCGAGAAAATTGATCCCTGTTATTGATCAGGGTTAGTGAACAGCCGTTTCGTTTATCAAAATTTCTTGGCTGCATGCTCGTTGGGGTGCAACCTTGCGTTAGCATGCTTGTCCTCGCTTAAGGCATGGGCACGATGCTTTCAGCGTGATGCAGATCCACGCGACAAAAGACGGAAGCACTGATCACAAGATGTGCAGCGTGGGCTGCCCAGCCAGGATCACGTAAAGTTTGGTCGACGACAATCTCGAAATGCCTGCAATCCCTCCACCGAATCGTTGCTCTCCAAATGACGCACAACGGCGTCCCGTTCGAGCCTCATGGATTGAGCCAACGGCAATTCAATTCCTTGGCGTGCAAGCCGCTTCATCTCAGCAAGCCCAGAACGAGATCGAGTAGCCAACGTTCGACAATACTCGGCCGCCTGTTCGTGAAGCATTTCATCCGGCGTAATATAATTGACCAACCCCATGGCGTGAGCTTCTGTTGCGTCGAGCCAGCGTGCTGAGAACATGAGATCCAGCGCGCGGCGCATGCCCAGAAGACGCGTCAATCTCTGACTGCCGCCCCAACCCGGGATCAATCCGAACTGTGCGTGCTGATCTCCGACGCGGGCACTTTGACCAGCAAAACACACATCAGCGGCGAGCATCAATTCCATCCCGCCCGCAAGACACAAACCCTGGACCGCAGCGACAACTGGCAGAGGACTTGTCTCCAACCTTTGCAGAACGATCATTCCAAAAGCGATGAAATGATCCAAGGCGGCATGATCTTTGATAACTTCGGTGACTTCATCAAGATCCGCACCAGTACAGAAATGCTTGCCTCTCGCTCGAATCAAGATGGAGCGGACATTTTGATCAGCTTCGAATTTCTCGCGGGCCTTATCAATTTCCTGATGAGCCTTGACAGAAAGACAATTGAACTTTTCTGGACGGTTGAGTTCAATCACGCCGGTATGATCTTCGATAGCGAAGGCAACTACAGCACTCATCTGGCATCAGCCTTTGTCTAATTCAAAATGCCTATCTCGAATTCCGACTTGATCTCCAATACACGCCACTGAAAATCAGGGCATGCGGACGAGCACGCGGCTCACAGCCAGCGCTTGCGGCGCTTATAAGTCTTCAGGTTCTTGAACGAGCGGCGCTGCTCATTGTCGCCGACGCCGAGATAGAATTCACGCACATCCTGGTTGTCGCGCAATTCCCCGCTTGTGCCTTCCAGCACGATCTTGCCCACTTCCATGATGTAGCCGTAGTCGGCGTACCGAAGCGCCAGCTTGGAGTTCTGCTCAACCAGCAGAATGGGGATTTTCTGCTCACGGCTGATCTTCGCGATGATGGCAAAGACTTCCTGCACGACCTTTGGGGCGAGGCCCATAGACGGCTCGTCCAACAGAATGAGTTTCGGCTTGGCCATCAATGCGCGGCCAATCGCCAACATCTGCTGCTCGCCGCCGGAGAGATAACCGGCGAGCGCATTACGCTCCTTCAGACGCGGGAAATAGTCGAACACCATCTCGATGTCTTCGCGCGGAGCCCGGCCAGGGCGGCTGTAGGCGCCCATGCGCAGGTTCTCGACCACCGTCATATCCTCGATGATGCGGCGACCTTCCATCACCTGGAAGATGCCACGCTTGACGATGCGGTCAGGCTCCATGCCGCGAATGGATTCTCCGGCGAACACGATATCGCCGCGCGTGACCTCGCCGTCCTCACCCTTCAAGAGTCCGGAGATCGCTTTCAGGGTAGTTGACTTACCGGCGCCGTTGGCCCCCAACATGGCTACGATTCCCTGGGCCGGCACGTCGAAGCTTACGCCGTGCAGCACCAGCACGACGTCGTTGTAGACGACCTCGATGTTGCGGACCGAGAGGATGGACTCAGAAACCGACATTATACATGCGTCCGTTCGGGGAAACGGCTGGGCGGCCATGCGCCGCCCAGCCGTCGCTTGGTATCAGGCGCTTACTTGCCCCACCACTTGGCGTCGCGGCCGACGTCGATGGTGGCGAGCGAGTTCCAGCCGGGCTTGCCGTCCTTGATGCGGCCCTCGACCACCTCGACGTTGACCACGCTGCGGTGGTCATCGGCGGTCCAGGTCGCGGGTGCGCACATGCCCGCAAGCGCGGCCGGCACCCAGTCCTTCTTCTGGGTCATGCCTTTGCGGATATTCTCGGACGTGATGCCGCCGTTCTTGTCGGCCCACTCCATCGCCTCCTTCGCGTAGAACACGGTACACACCGCCGCGATGTAGTAGGTGCTGCGCGGCTTGCCCTTGGCGATGTCGTTGATGATCTTCATGCCCGGCGCGTTGGTGCCCCAAGGTTTGACGTGCAGCGGCATCACCACGCCGTTGGCCGCCTCGCCAACCGCGTTCATCACGATCTCAGAGAAGCCCCAGATGTTGGTCAGGAAGCGGGTCTTCACATCCACTGTCGAGCAGGATTTCAGCAGCGCGACGTTGCCGTCGCCGGTGTTCGCAAGGAAGGCGTAGTGCGCGCCCGATTCGCGCAAGGTCAGGCACTGCGCCTTGAAGTCGCCGGGCCGCAGGCTGTACTGGATAGCCGGCAGCACCTCAAAACCGAGTTCACCCGCCGCCTGCAAACAGGCTTCCTTCGGCGAGTTCGGGAACGGGTGATTGTCGCCCATGAACACGAACTTGGGCTTGCCGGCTCCGCCCTTCTTTTTCCAGTCGTCGCGCGCCCAGGTGACCACCGCGCGGCAGCCATCCGAGTAGCTCGGACCGTGGAAGAAGTTGTACGGTGTCGCCTTCGGGACGTTGCCGCTTTTGCCGGTCGGATCGGTGATCTTGGCAGAGAACGAGTGCGACAGGAACGGGATCTTGTCTTCGTTGACGAAGCCGCTTAGCGCCTCAGTGTCGGCCGTGCCGTACCCGTAGATGATGACCGGCTTGGTTGCACCGGACATCCAGCGCTTGTAGGTCGTGATCGCTTGCGGGGCCTTGTAGCTATAGTCGACTGCGTCCCGCCTGATCTTCTTGCCGTTAATGCCACCGTTCGCGTTGATCCAATCGATCGCGTCGCCCTTGGCCGCCGCGAACTCGACGCCGAGCTGCGCGGTAGGACCGGTCGTGTCGTCGAGGATGCCCATGAATATTTCCTGGGCCCCGCTCGGTCCGCTTGCGAGCACCAAGCTCGCGACGGCACTCAACAGCGCGTATTTCGCCTTCATTGTTACTCCTCCCTCGATCGGCATCATCCGAACCCTCGTGCACCCAGCCGACCTAGTGCGCGAAGGGGTAAAGCTTCCAGTAGCTCTTGATCAGCCGCCAGCGATGCACGAGCCCTTCCGGCTCGAAGATCAGAAACAGCACGATCATTAGGCCGACCGCGGCCTCCTTGGCGAAAGCGACGCCGTTCATGATCTGCGGAATGTTGCCCCAGCTCGTGGTCTTGAGCATGAGCACCAGCGTCTCGAGTCCTTCCGGCATCAGCACCATGAAGGCGGCGCCCATTAGCGAGCCCATCACGGAGCCCATCCCACCGATGATGATCATGGCGAAGAACTGTACCGACAACAGAATGTTGATCGACTCTGAGGAAACGAAGCTCACATAGTGCGCGAGCAGCGCGCCGGCGAGCCCGGCATAGAAAGTCGACACTGCGAAAGCGAGAATGCGGTAGCGCGTGAGGTTGATCCCCATCACTTCGGCGCTGAGATAGTGATCGCGAATGGCGATGAAGGCGCGGCCGTCGCGCGTGCGCAGCAGATTGGCCGCGAAGATATAGACGGCGATCAGGCACACAAGCACGAGATAGAAGTAGGCGCGCTCGCCGGAGATGGTCAGCCCGAACAGCACCGGCGGCTTGGCGAAGGCACCGGCCGCTCCGCCTGTGAACCATTCGGCGCGTGCGAAGAAGTCCTCGAGGATGTACTGCGAGGCAAGCGTTGCGATCGCGAGATAAAGCCCGCGGATGCGCGCGGCCGGAATGCCAACAATCAGGCCGACCACCGTCGACAGCAACGCGGCGAGCGGCATCGCCAACAGCACCGGCACGCCGAGGTTGTTGTTGAGATAAGCGGAGGCGAAGGCGCCGAGCCCGAAGAAGGCGGCGTGGCCGAGCGAAATCTGCCCGGTACAGCCGGTCAGCAGATTCAGACCGAGTGCGGCGATGCCGTAAATACCGATATAGATGAGCAGCGAGAGAATGTAGTTGTTCAGCACCAGCGGCGCGCAGGCCAGCACGAGGAGGCCGGCGGCACAGGCGTAGGCCGAAGCGCGCGTCGGAAAGATGGTGGTGTCGGCCGCATAGCTGACGCGGAAGTCGCCGCAGGGGCGTTGCGAGAAGCTTGCCATTTCACAGCCTCTCGATGTCGCGCGTGCCGAACAAGCCGTAGGGCTTGATCATCAGGATGATGACGAGCACGTAGAAGGGAACAATGGTGTAAAGATTGCCCCAG
The DNA here is from genome assembly GCA_032027085.1 of Pseudorhodoplanes sp. Taxonomy (NCBI): domain Bacteria; kingdom Pseudomonadati; phylum Pseudomonadota; class Alphaproteobacteria; order Hyphomicrobiales; genus Pseudorhodoplanes; species Pseudorhodoplanes sp. The sequence goes on from JAVSMS010000001.1 coordinate 395,156, forward strand.
TGCAGCACCTGGCCGTCGAGGAATTCCGCGACGTTCTCCAGGAGCCCGATGATGATGCCGCCGACTACGGCGCCGAGAATCGAGTCGAGACCGCCGAGGATGACGGCCGGAAACACCTTGATGCCGAAGGCGGCAAGGCCCGCGCTCACGCCGTTGACCAGGCCGATGACGATACCGGCCATGGCCGACACGATCGCGGAGATGGCCCAAGACACCGCGAACACCTGACGCACCGAGACGCCCAGCGAACTCGCCACCTGCTGATTGAAAGCGGTGGCGCGCATGCCGAGGCCGAGCTTGGAATACTTAAAGAAGAAGGCGAAGCCGGCGAGCAGCAGAAGCGCAAAGCCGGCGCTGCCGAGATAGGCGAGCTCGACCTCAAGCCCGAGGAAATTGATGCGCTTGCCGGTCAGCACCTGCGGGAACGACTGCGGCGCCACGCCAAAGATCCACTTCAGGATCGCCTGAAAGAACACTGACAAGCCGACGGTGACCATGATCATCGAGATCAGCGGTTCGCCGATGAGCGGGCGAAGCGTCACGAGTTGGATGAGTACGCCGAGCACGCCGGTGAAGACGAGGGTGACCAGAAACGCGAAGGGAAATGGCAAGCCGAGCTGAGTGACGCTCGCCCAGCACACCCAGGCACCGACCAGCAAAAGTTCGCCTTGCGCGAAATTGACGACGCGCGAGGCCTTGTAAATGAGCACGAAGGACATTGCGACGAGACCGTAGAGGATGCCGACAATGAGGCCGTTGACCAGGAACAGCGCCAAAAGATCGAGACGGATGCTCATGCTACGGCCTCCGTGCGCTCCCGCCCGGTGGCCGCCGCGGAAGGCTCGATCAACGTCTCGATCGCGATATTGGTGCGGATGCGCTGGCGGCGGCCGTCCTGCAAGGTGATGGTGGTGTCGACGTCGACTTCGCACTTGTCGCTGTAGAGCGCCTCGATCAGGTCGGCGTAGCGCTCGTTGATCGTGCCGCGCCTGAGCTTGCGGGTACGGGTGAGTTCGCCGTCGTCGGCGTCGAGTTCCTTGTAGAGCAGCAGGAACCTGCCGATACGCTGGCTTTCCGGCAAGACGTCGTTGATGGCGGCGACCTCCTTGCGGATCAGTTCGCGCACTTCCGGCCGCGCGCTCAAGTCGGAATAGGTGGTGAAGGAGATGCGGCGCCCCTCTGCCCACTTCGACACGATACTGTAGCGGATGCAGATCATGGCGGTGACCTGATCGCGGTCCTGGCCGAGCACCACGCATTCGCCGACGTAGGGCGAGAACTTGAGCCGGTTCTCCAGGTATTGTGGGGCGAAGCGGTTGCCGTTGGAAAGCTTGGCGAGGTCGCGCATGCGGTCGAGCACGATCAGGTGGCCGCGCGTGTTGAGGTAGCCCGCGTCGCCAGTATGCATCCAGCCGTCGCGCACGTCGGCTTTGGTAGCTTCTTCGTTGCGGTAGTAGCCGGCGAACATGCCGGGATGGCGCACCACCACCTCGCCGAGACCGTTGCGGTCCGGTTGGTCGATTCTGATCTCGACGTCGCGGAACGGCATGCCCACGGTGTCGAAATCAACGTCGTCGAAGCGGTGCGCACAATAGACGCCCACCATCTCGGTCTGCCCATAGACCTGGCGCAGCGGCACACCGATGGCGCGGAAGAATCGGAACACGTCGGGCCCGAGCGGCGCGCCGCCGGTCGCGGCCGAGCGCATGTAGGAGAGACCGAGCCGGTCGCGCAGCGCGCGCCCGAGCAGGAAGTCGCCGATCAGCGAGCGCCGTCCGCGATCGAGCGCGCGCTCGGACAGCCGGAACGCCTGGGCGTAGAGGAAACGCTTGAGCGGCGTGGATTCGATCATTCGCGCCTTGATGTCGGCGGCCATCGCCTCCCAGACACGCGGCGCAAACAACAGGCAGTTCGGCCCGATCTCGCGCATGTCATTGGAGGTAGTGTCCTCGTCCTCCACGAAGTTCAGACGGATGCGCGACAGAAGAAAATGCGCCACCGCGTTGACCTGCTCGCCGATCCACGGCAGCGGCAGTACCGACACGTAATCGTCGTTTGGGCCTTTCGGATCAACCTCGAGATAGCTCATGCCATGACGCAGGAAAGGCCCGCTCTTGAGCACCGCGATCTTGGGGTGCGAAGTCGTGCCCGACGTCGTGCACAGGATGGCGGGCGCGTCCGGGCGAGTCGCGTCGACCAGCCGGTCGAACAAACCTGGTTCCCGGTCATGAATGGTGCCGCCCTGCGCGACCAAGTCCGACATCGGCATCAGGCGCGGATCGTCGTGCTTGAGCATGCCGCGCGGATCACAATAGACGATATGTTTTAGCGTGGGGATGGCGTCACCGAGATCCAGGAGCTTGTCGACCTGCTCCTCGTCCTCGACGACGATGACACGCACGCCGGCGTGGCCCACCAGATAGCCGATCTCGTCGCGCAGTGAATCCTTGTAGATGCCGAGGCTGAGCGCGCTGACTGCGTGGCTGGCGATCTCGGTGAACAAGAGGTCGGGCCGATTCTGGCCGACGAAAGCGACCACGTCGCCCTCGCCGATGCCGAGCCCGCGCAGTCCTAGCGCGATTGCGCGTGTGCGCTCGAACGCCTGGCCCCAGGTCGTTTCCTGCCAAATGCCAAACGCTTTCTCGCGCAGCGCCGGCTCATCGGCGTGCTTGCGCTCATGGTGGCGCATCAGGCGCGGACAGGTCGCCAGTTCGTCCGGCAATTGTCCCCCGAAGGGAACAGGTGGGAGGTCATGCCGCGGCATCGTCCTCGCCCAGGTAAGCGGCGCGCACCTGCGGATCGGCCGAGACCCGCTCGGGGATGTCGTCGGCGATCTTTTCCCCGTAATTGAGCACGGCGACGCGATCGGACAAATCCATGACCACGCCCATATCGTGCTCAATCATAATGACGGTCACACCCCACTCGCGGTTGATTTCGATGATGTAGCGGGCCATGTCGTCTTTTTCTTCGAGGTTCATGCCCGCCATCGGCTCATCGAGCAGCAAGAGCTTGGGCTCGACCGCAAGCGCGCGCGCCAATTCGACGCGTTTGCGCATGCCGTAGGATAAGGTACCGGCGGTTGCGTGGCGGATCTGCTCGATCTCCAGAAGTTCGATGATCTCCTCGACACGCCTGCGATGTGTCAGCTCTTCGCGTTGCGCGCCCCCCAGCCAGTAGAGGCCGCCGCGCAGGAAGCCGCACTTCAAGAGGTGGTGGCGGCCGACCATGATGTTGTCGAGCACGCTCATGTGCGCGAACAGCGCAAGGTTCTGGAAGGTGCGGGCGATCCCGAGCCCGGCGCGCGCTGCCGTCGAACGGCGGTCGATTGGTTGGCCTTCGAACGCGATCGTGCCGGCGGTCGGCCGGTAGCGACCGGAGATGCAGTTGAGGAACGATGTCTTGCCGGCGCCGTTCGGTCCGATGATAGACAAGAGGTCACCGCGCCGGACAATCAGATCGACGCCGCGCAATGCGTTCACGCCGCCGAAGGACAGCGTGATGCCGTTTGCTTCCAGCATCGTATCCTTCGTCTTCTGCCCGGCAGGGACGGTCACGGCGTGGCCTCCGGCGTTCGTCCCGCCGACCGTGCGAATTGCTTTGTGCGTTCGCGCGCAATGATCAGTTTCATGATCTGCGCCGTGCCGTCACCGATCTCCAGGCCCATGACGTCGCGCAGGCGCTGCTGATGCGGCAGGTCGAGCGACCAGCCATAGTGGCCGTGCGTGAGCAGGCATTGGTGGATAATATCGACCGCCGTTTTCGGCCCCAGCCACTTGCACATCGCGGCTTCCGTCGTATGCGGCAGACCGGCGTCACGCAGTCGCAGCGTGTGGTAGCAGAGCTGGCGCACGGCGGCGGCCATGGTCTCGAATTCCGCGAGCGGGAATGTGACGCCCTGATGCTGCGATAGCGGCACGCCGAAGCTTTTGCGCTCACAGGCATAGGCCCAGGATTCGTCGAGCGAGGCCTGCGCCGCGGCGATGCATTGCAGGCCGATCAGCGCGCGACTGAAATCGAATCCCTGCATGACCTGGACGAAGCCGGCGCCCTCACCGGCCAACCGGTGGCTCTGCGGCACCTCGACATCATCGAAAAAGATCGAGCCACGACCGACCACCTTGCTGCCCAGATCGTCAAAGCGGCTCGTGCGCACACCTGAGGCATTCATCGGCACCAGGAAGGCGCTAACTCCGTGTGGCCCGTCTTCGACCCGACCGGTGCGAGCGAAGACCAGCGTGGCATCGGCCTGATCGGCGACGCTTATCGAACTCTTCTCGCCGTTTAGCACATATCCCTTATCGGTACGGCGTGCGGACAGCGCAAGATTGCCGGCGTCCGAGCCGCCGCGCGGTTCGGTCAAGGCAATGGCCAGCAGGCTTTCGCCGGCAATAATGCGCGGCAGCCATTCAGCCGCCACCTCGGGCGAAGCGTGACGGTTGATGATCTGGCCAATCAACGATCCGAGCAATTGCACATATGCAATGTTGAAATCGCCATACGCCAGCGCTTCGATGATGATGCCGGTCGTTTCGCTCGGGGCGCCAAGCCCGCCATATGCCTCGGGGAGATCCGGCGCGATGAGGCCAAGTTCGCCCATTTCGCGCATGAGCGAACGGTTGATCACACTCTCGCGTTCACGAACCTGATAGTACGGCTTAAGTTTTTCGCGCGCAAAGCGTTGCGCGACTTCCTGGAACGCACGTTGCTCGTCAGTGAGAATCAGAGACACGAACCGCCACTCCGAACAGAAGACCCGAAACCAAAAAAACTATTTCGCGTAGCGGCGGAAGTCCGGCTTACGCTTTTCAGTGAAGGCGCGCACGCCCTCCTTGGATTCCTCGCTCTGGTAGTAGAGGCTGAGCGCCTGCATCCCCATGGCGCTGATGCCGCGGATGTTCTCGGTGTCGGCATTGAACGAGCGCTTGGCGATGGCGATCGCGGTCGGACTGCGCTCCATGATGTCGGCGCACCAGCGGCTGATCTCCGCATCGAGCTCCTCGTGCGGAACGACCTTGTTGACCAACCCCATCGCGAGCGCTTCCTGCGCAGTGTAACGGCGGCACAGATACCAGATCTCGCGCGCCTTCTTCTCGCCCACCACGCGGGCGAGATATGCGGTGCCGAAACCCGGATCGACTGAGCCGACTTTGGGACCGACCTGACCGAATACCGCTTTCTCCGAGGCGATGGTGAAGTCGCACACCGTGCATAGTACGTTGCCGCCGCCAATGGCGTAGCCCTGCACGCGGGCGATCACGGGCTTTGGAACGTCCCGGATGATAGTCTGCAGATCTTCGACCGGCAGGCCGATCATGCCGCGTCCGTCATATTGCCCTTCGTGCGCTGACTGGTCGCCGCCGGTGCAGAAGGCCTTGTCGCCGGCGCCCCCGAGCACGATGACACCGACCGACTTGTCCCAACCGGCTTGGTTGAAGGCGTGGATCAGCTCTTCGCATGTACGCCCGCGGAAGGCGTTCATCACCTGGGGTCGGTTGATCGTGATATGTGCGACGCTGTCGCGATTTTCGAACAGAATGTCTTCGTAGGTCATGGATTTTGTTCTTCGTTAGCCGGCCATGGTCAGGCCGCCGGAGACGCTGATCACCTGACCGGTGATGAAGGCGGCGTCATCACTGGCGAGGAAGCAGATGGCGCCGGGCAGATCGGACGGCTCACCAAGACGGCCGAGCGGGATAGCGCGGCGGAAGGCCTCGTCGAGCTTCTCCGGATTGCGCGCACCCTTTTTGTAGTCGGCGTAGAGCTGCGTCTGCACGATGCCCGGGCAGACTACGTTGACGTTGATGTTGTGACGGGCATGCTCGCGGGCGATCGTCTTGGAGAAGCCGATCATGCCAGCCTTGCAGGCGGCGTAGACCGCTTCGCCCGAAGAGCCGACGCGCGCAGCATCCGACGAAACATTGACGATGCGGCCGCGCTTGCGCTCGGCCATACCCGGCAGCACAGCCTGGTGCATGTTGAGCATGCCGGTCAGATTGATCGCGATGATCTTTTGCCAATCCGCCGGCGTGGTCTCGGCGAAGGGCCGGAACACGTCCCAGCCGGCATTATTCACCAGCACATCGACTGGGCCGAGCGCGGCTTCAGCGGCGCGGATTGCACTCTGGCAACCGGCGTAGTCGGTGATGTCGCAGGGAAATGCCTGTGCCTTACCCCCGCCGGAAGAGATTTGCTCTGCCGTCCGTCCGGCCGTAGCACCGTCGATATCGAAGACCGCGACCTTGGCGCCCTCCTCCGCGAACCGCTGCGAGGCGGCTGTGCCGATTCCCCCGCCACCACCCGTCACCACGACAACTTTCCCGCCCAAACCCCGCACGAAACGTCCTTTCTGCACTGGTAGATATGTCAACGCTATGATACATTTTTAGATAAGGCAATACATTGATATATCGATATGGCCCTTCCGACCCAAGCACAGGCGACATCCGCGAAAGACGACCAAACGGTCCGCTTCGAGATCGCTAACCGCTTGTTTTTCCGGCTATATCAGGCGTCCAACCTGATGCATAAGACCGGCTCTCGGTCAGTGGCCGAGTTTGAGACCACCACCCAGCAATGGGCGGTGCTGGGCGCTCTTTCGCGCCCCTCCGTGCGCGACCGGGGGATGACGGTGAAGGAACTGATCGAGTTCCTGCTATTGAGCCGGCAGAACCTGACCGCCGTGCTCAACCGGCTGCAGGGCCAAGGGCTCATCGAGCGTACCCGCATTGCCGAGGACGGCCGCGTCCGCCGCATTTGCCTGACCCCCAGCGGTACCGACATCTGGGCGCACATGCTGATGAACATCAGCGGCTATTACGAAAGAGCTCTCGTCGACTTCACGACCGAAGAAACACTGCTGCTGTACCGGCTGCTCGATCGGCTGAAGTCGCGCCTGCAAACCCTCTCATCCGAGCCGACTGCCCCATGATCCGTGATGCCGCCACCCTTCAGGCCCTCGTCGACCAGATTTCACGCTTCGTGCGCGAGCGCCTGGTGCCATGCGAAGCGGATGTCGCCGAGAATGATCGCGTGCCGCCGGAGATTGTCGTGGAGATGCGGGAACTCGGCCTGTTCGGGCTTTCCATTCCTGAGGAGTTCGGCGGTCTCGGCCTCACCATGGAGGAGGAAGTCGAGATCGCGCTGGTTCTCGGCCGCACATCACCCGCCTTCCGCTCCGTCATTGGCAGCAACAACGGCATCGGCAGCCAGGGCCTGATCATAAGCGGCACGCCCGAGCAAAAGCAGAAATATCTGCCGCGCATGGCTACAGGCGAGATCGTCGGCTCGTTCGCGCTCACCGAGCCGGACGCAGGCTCGGACGCCGCCAGCCTGCGCACCACAGCACGGCGCAGCGCCGATGGCGGCTGGATCCTAAACGGCACCAAGCGTTTCATCACCAATGCGCCGCACGCCGGCCTCCTCACAGTGTTCGCGCGCAGCAATCCTGACATCAAAGGAGCCGGCGGCGTCTCAGCGTTTCTGGTCGAGCGCGGCGCACCGGGACTGCGTTTCGGCAAGCCCGACCGCAAGATGGGTCAGAAGGGCGCAATGACTTGCGACGTAATCATGGAAGACTGCCGCGTGGCGGCCGACGCGCTGCTCGGAGGTCGCGAGGGCGAAGGCTTCAAGACCGCCATGAAGGTGCTCGACCGCGGGCGCCTGCACATCTCGGCCGTTTGCGTCGGCGCCGCCGAACGGCTGATTGAGGACGCGCTACGCTACGCGATGGAGCGAAAGCAGTTTGGCCAACCAATCGCGGAGTTTCAGCTTGTGCAGGCGATGCTTGCAGACAGTAAGACGGAAGCTCTCGCCGGACGATCGATGGTGCTGGAGACGGCCCGCAAGAAGGACGACGGCCTCAACGTTGCCACCGATGCGGCCTGCTGCAAATTGTTTTGTTCGGAGATGGTCGGGCGAGTCGCCGACCGCGCCGTTCAGATTCACGGCGGCGCCGGTTATATGGCAGATTATGCGGTCGAGCGCTTCTATCGCGACGTACGCCTGTTCCGCATCTACGAGGGAACCTCACAAATCCAGCAGCTTGTTATCGCACGCAATATGATCCGAGACGCACAGTCCCAATTGCAATAACTCCAACTGTTCTTCCAAGGGACAAGGCGACCAGAAAGCCGGTTTCCAGACCGCAGTGAGCAGAGAGCGGTCGTTGCCATTCTCGCGTCACAAACTCCAACGGCGAATGCGAGCGTCGCAGGGCGCCGACCGAAATGACGGTCATGATCCGCCGAATTCCTCTAGTGAGACGCTGACCGCAGGGGAAGCGCCGCACTGACGGTTGGGTAGCGTATACGGACTGCTGTATTCCGTTTTCGAATTCGCGAATTCGACGATTTCAGAGAGCAGAGCCGGACCGTTTCAAAGCGCGATATCGCCACAAACAATTTCAGTTGGGAGGACGATGGCTCCGCGGCTCAATGCCCGTTATCGGCGCCACTTTGCGATCCGAAGCAAGGTTGCTGATGCTGCAGTGCCGCATGGATAGCAGCCATATATTCCGTGTCCGCTTGCCTTGCCCGCCCGATCTTTGCATTCTTGACACCAAGCAAAAACGGGCCGTCGCGTCCCGCCGGGATATCGCGCAGGCCTCGTCGGGAGGACAAACATGTCGCTATCCAAATTTTTGCTGACCATCACTGCGGCTCTGTTGTTTTCAGCCGGTTCCGCATTGGCCCAGACCGAGATCAAGTTCGGCCATGTCGGCGCGCCCGGCTCGCTGTTCGCTCAATCGGCAGAGCTGTTCGCCCAGCATGCCAATGCCAAACTGGGTAACAAGGCCAAGGTCGTGGTCTACGGCTCGAGCCAACTCGGCAGCGATGGCGAGTTGCTGAAGAAGCTGAAACTCGGCACCGCCGATCTCGCGCTGCCATCCACGGTGATGACATCGGTCGCACCGGAATTCGGCGTGTTTGAGATGCCCTATCTGGTGCAGAATCGCGGCCATGCCGCCCGCATCGCGGAGGGTGTGATTCGTCCGACACTCGCCCCGATCGCCGAAAAGCAGGGCTACAGGATTATCGGCGTGTGGGAGAACGGCTATAGGCACATCACCAATAACAAGAAACCGATCGTGAAGCCGGAAGACCTGCAGGGCATCAAGCTGCGCGTACCGGGCGGCGTCTGGCGCGTGAAGATGTTCCAGGCTTACGGCGCACAGCCGAGCCCAATGGAGCTTAAGGAAGTGTTTGTGGCGCTGCAGACCGGCGTGATGGACGGGCAGGAGAATCCGCTGACCCAAATCTACTCGCAGAAGTTTCAGGAAGTGCAGAAGTATTTGTCGATGACCGGCCACGTCTACACGCCTGCATACGTCACCGCCGGCGCGAGCTGGTCGCGGCTGCCGGCGGATGTGCAGAAGATCCTCGCCGACACCGCCAAGGAGGTCGAGGCTGATGTTCTGAAACTCGCCGAAAAACTCGATAATGATCTCGTCGCAAAAATGAAGACGTCCGGTATCGGCGTCAACGAAGCCGACAAGACGGCATTCATAAACGCCAGCAAGGCGATCTATGAGGAGTTCTCCAAGCAAGTAGCCGGCGGACAGGCTCTGATCGACAAGTCGCTCAGCCTGGCCAAAGGCGGGTCCTGAGCCGAGCATTTCCGCACCGGGCTCGCAAGAGCCCGGTGCGCGCTCATCATTTCGCCCCCACCCGCTTCGCACCGGGCACCCGCAATGCAATCCTTCCGCCGCTACTACGATCGCCTGCTTGAGGTGATCGCCTTCGTCCTCATGGTGCTGGTCACGCTGATCGTCGTGGCGGGCGTTATCTTCCGCTGGATGGGGCACGCTCTCGTCTGGTACGATGAGGTTGCCGCCATTTCGCTCGCCTGGCTCACCTATTACGTTGCGGCGCTCGCGGCGTTGCGCGGTGCCCATCTCGGCTTTGCCGGCTTCGTGAACTCACTATCCGCGCGATGGCGAGTGATTGCGACGTTCGCCTCATCGTTCATCTCCATCGGGTTCTTCGTGGTGCTGGGTATTGCCGGCTATCACGTAATGCAAGTGATCTCCGGCCTCACTTTGGTTTCCTTGCCCGATGTGCAGCAAAGCTGGGCGTCCTCCGCCATTCCGATTGGTTCGGCTCTCTTCGTCATCGCCGAACTCCTTCGCCTGCCCGACGCGATTGCGGAAGCGCGGCGCGGACCGCTGATGGATGTGGAGGTCAAGGAAGCGCTTGAGGAAGCTGGTGCGCTCCCCGCGGCCAACGGGGAGACGACGCGATGACTGCCACACTCCTCGGCATGGTCGTCGTACTGGTCATGCTCGTCATGATCAACGTGCCTATTGCGATCGCGCTCGGCGTGATGGCCATCGGCGCGATCGTGATCACGCAAGGCGCCCACATGCTGCCGAACCTCGCGCTCGTCATGTTCGAAGGCGCGACGAGCTTCTCGCTGCTCGCCATCCCGATGTTCATTCTGGCCGGCGCGATCATGAATTCGTCTTCGATCACACGGCGGCTTATGGATTTCTGCATGGCCCTCGTCGGTTTCATCCGCGGCGGGCTGGCGCACGTGAATATCGTGCAGTCGATGTTCTTCGCGGAAATTTCCGGCTCGGCAGTAGCCGACATCGCCGCAACCGGCCCGATCATCATGCCGGCCATGATGAAGCGCGGTTATTCGCGCGAATTCACCGCTGCCGTCACCTCCTCGTCGGCGAGCCTCGCCATCATCATCCCGCCGTCGATCCCGATGATCCTCTATGCGGTGATGGGAAACGTCTCGGTCGTGCAGCTATTCGTGGCCGGCATCATTCCGGGCTTTCTCGGCGGATTCGCGATGATGGGGATTTCCTATTATCTCGCGCGCAAGCTGGGCTGGCCTGTCGAGGATAAGTTCAATCTCTGCCGTGTGTGGGAGACCTTCAAGGATTCGGCATGGGCGCTGCTGCTGCCGATCATCATCCTCGGCGGCATCTTCGGCGGCTTCGTCACGGCGACGGAAGGCGCAGGGCTCGCCGTGGTGGCGGCACTGTTTGTCGCGGGAGTGATCCACCGCGACCTCGATTTCGCGCATCTCTACCGCGCAGCCATCGACGGGGCTGTCCAGACCGCCGTGGTAATGGTGCTGATCGCGACCTCAGCCTTGCTCGGCGTTTACTTGACCGAGCAGCACGTGCCGCAGACGCTCGCGGAGGCAATGCTCTCCTTCACGCAGAACAAATACGCCGTACTTGCAATCCTCAATGTCTTCTTCCTGGCGATCGGCCTGTTTCTGCATTCGGCCGCGGCGATCATTTTGGTCGTACCGATCGTGCTGCCGTTGGTGACCGCGATCGGCATCGATCCGGTTCACTTCGGCATCATCGTGACGCTGAATCTTGCCATCGGCCAGCAGACGCCGCCGGTGGCGAGCGTGCTGATCGCGACCTGCGCGATTGCAAAAGCAGACATCTGGGAAGTCACGAAGGTGAATGTGTGGTTCATCGCGACACTGCTTGCGGTCCTCCTGCTCGTCACCTACGTACCGTTCACTGCGATGGGACTGGTCGACTTCTTCTACCGCTAGGCCGCGGCGCGCGCTGCTTCTGCACTGACCGCCTACACGTTGACAACGTGCAGCGGATCACGCTCAGCGCGATCATCGATCTGGTGTGGTGGCACGCTCCATCGCGGCCTACATTGTGAAGCCCTGCCGTCAGGCAGTGCATTGTTCGTCAGTCTCCGGGCCAGCCTCGAAAAAGACGGGAATTACCTCGTAGTGATGAAAGACTGTCGGGTATTTTGAACGCCGAAGCGCGCATTCTCGGATTTTAGGAGTGGGAGCAAACATGCCCATGCTCTCCGCAATCCTCACGGCTGCGCTTCTGATCGGCGGCGCCGCAATCATACTCATTAGTTCCCTGGGATTGCTTCGGCTCCGAAACTTCTATCAGCGGGCTCATGCGCCCACGCTGGGGACCACGCTTGGCACGACCTGCATCGCGGCCGCATCGAGCGTCTACTTCTCGACGCTAGGCAGCCGACCTGTCCTGCATGAATTGCTGCTCGTCACATTTGTAACGGTAACCCCCCCATCACATTGATGGTCCTCATCCGCGCCGCCGCCTTTCGCGACAAGACAGAAGCTGACCAAACCTTGCAGCGCTGAGCGGAGAGAACGTCTTCCTGATCATCGCGCTGGCGGTACCGCAAGGATATCCACATTCAGCGAGCGCAGAGCGCGCTCTGTGACGCTCCCTATCAAGGCCTTGAGCAATCCAGACCGCCCATGCGTGCCCATTACCAGTAGATCGGGCCGCAAATCTGAAACGGCCCGGGAAATAACCTCCATGGCGTCTCCCTCCTCCACGTGGTGAAGCCAGCTTCTACGCTTGAGATCGTTTTCCACCAGGAACGTCGTCAATTGATTCATAGCCACTTGGCGCTCGCTCCCAATGTAGCTGTCGATGCTATCTTGGTCCGCGCCGGCGACGAACATCTTCCCCTTTGCCAGCGCCAGGAATGCATGAAGGAGCGTGGTGGGGTTGTCTCCAATCAATCCAATCGACAGCCCGACCCGGATCGCATGGGCCGACGATTCCGACATGTCGGTCGGAACCAGGACATTCTGATATTTCCGCTGTGCCTCGTGATTGACCATGAGCACTGGGAAGGAACCATTGCGGACCACACGCTCGATCGTTGTACCAACAAAAATGTCGAGCAGCAGCTGCTTGCGATGGGCCCCCATGACAATGAGATCAGCCTGAGTCTCCGCTGCTGCCCGCAATATCCCGTCGAAAGGATCGCCCGTGGTGACCATGGGGCGAGCGTCGACGCCATGCAGTTCCGTCATTGAGGCCACCTGCTCACGGAGCACTCGTTCGGCCTCCCTCGTCTCCACGCGGATCAACTCTTCTGGTTGGTCGTCGTCCACCACATGGACGACATGCAATTGGGCATCGCCGGACTGCGCCAACAAGCCGGCCTGGCGCAAGGCGCGGTTCGAGCGAGTGGAAAAGTCAGTCGCAGCGAGAAACTGCATGGGCGTCCTACTCCCCGCTATCTGGAATTGGCATTATAGGAACACCGCGACTGCTCGCGCGAGAGCAAAACGTCCTGCTTCAAGCGTGTTTCGACGTGAGCGGGCTGAAATCGATCGCATGAGTAGTGCCGCATGGCCACTTGAACCGTCCCACATCTTCAACAAAATCAACCTCGCTGTCGCGATCGATTTACCTCTGCCGATTGATCGATTGTGTCGGCCCATTTCTGAACGGAAGATTGAGCAGGCTCAGGACTTTCTAAAGTCCAATACTGTCCAGGCACCGAAATCCTAAAATCGATTTATGCGAACGACGTTAACAGCGTCAATTTAGAGTTTATGATAGGACAGCATCCTCAATCGGTGTGCGCAAATCCTGCAAACACATCATATTCCGAAATGGGATTGCAGACATAGTGGATCGCCTCAAGATCGGGCGCCAGATAAAGCCGGGCCGCCCTTGTCCTATCGAGCGACACGAAGTCTCCGATAATGCGAACATTGTGCGTTACCATGCAAAAGCCGTCCTCGCGGCCCAGCGTCTGGAATCGGTCATATTCTGCCTTCGCCGCGATGTCATGCCGTGAGAAGGCGAAAGGGCCGCCCGACCACGGCCATCCCGCGCGCGTGAAGTCTTTCCGATAGGCCGAAGCCGCAGTCCAGGCGCTCATCGCTGCCGGCGCACCGAGTTGACGCAGGGTATCCCGCAGCGCCTCGGCGTCCGGAGCCTCGAACAGACAAAGGGAGCACATGCCGTTGGCGGCAATTCCGTGGATGAGAGGGCGGCAGCCGTGCAGGTCAAGACACCAGCGGCTGCCCTTCTCCTGTGCGAGAACATCCGAGATCCTCTTGGGGCTGTCATATTCTGTTTCAAAGAGGACGGGGACCATCAGACCTTTCCTCGGCGATCTGTGAAGCAAGGACGCCTCGTGCCCTCGCCAGCGCCCATTTTCCAAGGCCGCCAGCGGCGAGTGCGTTCAACTGGTCAATCCAGCACTGCCTGTCCTGATCGTTACCGTCGGCGGTCTCAATCAGAATTGAGAGTGCACGCGCCTGACTACTCGGCCGATTGAGCGCGCTCGACGCTTCCAGCGCCTCCTGCGCAAGTCGGCGCGCCTGTTCGACATCGCCCTGCTTGAGCAAAAGATGTGCGGCCGTCGCCGCGGTAAAGCTCAATCGGTGCTTGGAATCGGCGACCCGCAATGCCTGCAAGACCCGCTCGAAAGCATCGAGCCCAACCGCCGGCGAGCGCGCATAACGACACAATTCGTGCAGCGCGGCAGCAAAAGGCTGCTCGCTACCTGGCCGGATGCGTCCAGCCAGGTCAGAGACCTCGTCGCATAGCTCGAAAGCGCTGTCGAAACTCTCGTTTTCAATTTCCATCATTGCCAGATGCTCGAGCGCAAGAAATTCGCTCAGACGATCTCCCTGCTGCCGGGCCAGCAGGCGCGCATGCCGAAACTGCTGCCGCGCTTCATCGAACTGTCCCTTGTAGAAGGCGAGAAGCCCGTTCGCGTCAGCGATGGCGTTCGAATTCGTCTGCGCTCGCCGCCCGAGGTCGTGCGCCTCAAGCACAAGTGCTTCCGCCATATCGAGGTCACGCTCCAGCATTGCCAGGCATCGCGCGGCTTCGGCGAGCGCGGTGACTCGCTCGGCATCGTTCGCCGTGCGGCTCAGCAATTCGGCATGCAGCGTGTCGTGCCGCGCGTCCGACCAGGCACCCTTTTCCCAGCGGATGTCCGCCAGCATCTTGTAACAACGCCAAGCATAATCGGGGCGGCCAAAATCAAGCGCGGTGCCCGCAAGCTGCTCAAGTCGCGCGGAAAAGGTTTCGATATCGTGGAGCGGCCGAGCACGCAATTCGATCTCGGCAATCTCGATCAGGCGCTCGCTGCGTACAGGGTCCGCAAGCGTCTCAAGGTAATGCTGGCCGCGCCGGGCAAGCTGCAACGCATCGGCATGAGCAAAAAACCGAAGGGCGTTCCGGGCCGCCTCGATGCAGGCCTTGGCCGCCATTCCGGCGTCGCCGCCGGCGGAGGCATGATAGGCAATATCGAACGGCCCGAACGACGCCTCTTGCATCAGCTTCGCGATCTTCAGATGCATCAGGCGACGCCGCGGCTCCGACAGGCCGGTATAAATCGCCTGGCGAACCAATTCATGGCTAAAGGAATAGTTTCTGCTCCCGCCGGGTGCGAGCATTTCCCGGCGCTCCAGAATTTCCAGTGCGCTCACGAAATCTTCCGGCTCGAATCCGACAAGTTTCTGAAGCAATGCGGCATCAGGCTCAGGTCCGAGCACGCTCGCCCAACGAAGAACATCCGCCGCCGCCGCAGGCAAACGCTCTTGCCGCTCGCGCACCAGTTCTTTCAGGGAGTGAGGCAGAAGCTCGGGCCGCTCTGTTAGACTGCGGGCAAGCTCCAGCGCATAGAGCGGATTTCCGCCGCTCATTGAGACGATGTGGCTCACGTCGTTCTCGCGGCCCGTGGTGCGTACAAGCAGCTCGATGTCTTCTGCACTGAGTGGAGCAAGACGCACATGCTCGACAGCATGCTCCCGATAAAGATTTCGAAGCAAGGATTCGACGGCCGGGTTGTCCGGCAATTCGCCTTCGCGCGCGGCCAGGACGACTATCAGTGGCGCGTCCTGGCATGCGCGCATGACGTAACGAAGCAGCTCGGCCGAGGTCTCATCCATCCATTGAATGTCTTCGAAGATCAGGAGCGCGGGGCTGCGCTCTTCACCGGACACTTTGGCGGCCATCGCAGCGAACAGCCGCTGACGCCCGAGAGCTGCATCACGTTCCGTGTCCGTCGCCGGTAATTCTCCGAGCGCCTCGACCCACGGCGCATAAGCAGCGCCCAGACGGGAATCGTAGCAGCGGCCCGCTAGCACGCGGATGGCGCGGCTACGGCCATAGTTGGCCAGTTCGACGATCAGACGGCTTTTGCCGATGCCCGGCTCTCCAAACAATGTAACAACTTTCGCGCCGCCCGTGTTGGCCGCCTGATTGAGCGTATCGATCATTTGCCGCAGCGACGCATTGCGGCCGACGAACGGCAAGACGCCGGGCTTTCTCGGCTGTGCCGGCGCGGCCCACTCGATCGCCGAAGCAGTGGTCGCAGCGGCTTGCTTTTCGCAATCCTTGAGAATCGTTCGCCAATTTCGTCGCAAGCGATCTGCGCTGACATCGCTCAGCTCGCGAAACAGCCTCTCCGCGGCCTCGAACTGGCTTTCGGCTTCCTGCCGCCGGCCCGTGACCGCGAGCAGGCGCAGAAAATCCATCCTCGCTTCTTCATTGAACGGATCGGCATGAACCAATCGCCGCACATAGGATAACGCTGCCTCAGCATCGGATTCATGCCGGAGGCGCAGTTCCGTCAGGATCCGTGCGTGCAAACGATGCAGTTCCTCCCGCTCCGCCACACACCATGACTGGAAATCGTGGCTGTTGGGAAGATCGAGACCTTCCAGAAATTCGCCGCGGAAACTGTCCGCCGCCTCAACTAGGCGGGCAGTTTCAATTTCGCCCAATTGTCCGAAATCGAGCGCGCGCAAGTTCAGCAAATCGACGTCGCAACGGGCCGCATCGAAAGCAACCGTGTCGCGGTCCGCGATAATCCGTATCGCTGCCTTGTCGTCGACAATCGCGCGCAGGCGGCTCAGACTCCACCGTAACGATCCGCGCGGATCGTCGGGCACTTCCCAGAAAATTGAACACAATCGGTCGCGCCGCTGAGGCCGCGCCGTTACGACGAGATAGGCAAGAAGCGCCCGCGATTTCCTCGATGGCGGAAGCTCGATACGCGCGTCTCCGCGCAGGACTTCGAGTTCTCCCAGAAGGCACAATGTGAGCTTGCCTGCCTTCGCCTGCATGCGTGCATCCCTTCGGATTTCGGCTTCACTTTTAGGAGGCGCGCGGCTCGCGGGCAAGAATTCGGATGCCGCCATTACCCTTTCCACGCGCTTTCCCACCACCGTTCACACGGTTGGACGACGGCGTCACGGACCCTCGACGCCCCTCCCTTGAACCTTCTTACGAGCATAAATCGATGAATCTGACCACGAAGATTGCGCTTGCCGCGGGCATGCTGATGCTCGGCGGCGCGGCGCTTTCGCAACTGGCCTCCGCTGCGCCCGCTGCGCTTGCGCGCGGATGCTTTGAACTCGTCGAACAAATGACGAACGAATGCCGGCCTGCGAAGGGATTGCGGCCAGCGCTTCCTTTCCACGGGCGCTCTCATGCCCATTCACACGCTTCCCCCGCACAAGGCCGAGCGGCTCATGAGAGTCGAACCAGCCCATTAAACGCACAAGGAGCATGAATCATGAATGCACACGCGAAGGTGCCCCGCCCGCCGCTCAATGGCGTGGATACGCCCGCGCTTCTGAACACTATCGGCGTTGTTGCCGGACAGCCCGACCTGGCGAAATTCCGTTTCAAGGCGGAGAATGAATGGATCGCCGGCACCCACAGCCGCAGCGCCCTGTACTCCTTCTACGGCGCCGGCGGCGATCAGGCGCACAAGGCGACCTTCACCGCCGAAGGCGATCATCCGGCCGTTCTGTGCGGCGCGGACAATGCACCGACCCCGGTCGAGTGGCTCCTGCACGCGCTCGCCACCTGCATCACGGCCGGTATCGGCAATATCGCTGCGGCCCGCGGCGTGAAGCTGACGAAAGTCCGCTCCAAGATCGAAGGCAACATCGATCTTCGGGGAATCCTTGGCATCTCAGACGAGGTGCGCAACGGGTTCCAGAACATCCGGGCGGATTTTGAAATCGAAGGCGATGCACCGCCGGAGACGCTCCGGAAGATCGTGGAACAGTCCCGCTCCCGCTCGGCCGTGTTCGACGTGCTGACCAACGGCGTTCCCGTCACCGTCAGCGTGAAGGCGGCCTAGATCGTTTCGGAAAGAAGGAAGTCATGCGGCTCATCGACGTCGCCATTATCGGCGCTGGACAGGCTGGATTAGCCATGTCCCGATGCCTCGCGGTTCTTGGCATCGGCCACGCGATCTTCGATCGCGGCCGGGTCGCGGAACGCTGGCGGACCACGGCGTGGGATTCCTTGCGGATGCTGACGCCGAACTGGATCAACGGTCTGCCCTGGCAGCCTTATGACGGCGCCGATCCGCATGGCTTCATGACGCGCAACGAAACCATCGCATTCCTGGAGCGCTACGCAGCCAGTTTCGGCGCGCCCGTATTCGAGCGGACTCCGGTTATGTCGCTGGCGGCGGACGGCTCCGCATTCCGCCTGCAAACGCCGGATGGCGCATGGCGAGCACGCGCGGTCGTGGTCGCCACCGGTCACTGCGACCGCGCTTTCATACCCTCGATCGCCGGTCGGCTGTCCGTCGACATCGCCAGTCTCCATTCGTCCCAGTACCGCTCGCCGGGCGTGATCCCGGACGGCGGCGTGCTAGTCGTGGGTTCATCTCCGTCCGGCTTGCAGATCGCCGAGGAGCTGCGCCGGGCAGGACGCAAAGTGATACTCTCATCGGGCGCGCATACCCGCGTGCCGCGCCGCTGGCGCGGGCACGACATTTTCTGGTGGCTCTCGCGGCTCGGCAAGTTCAGCCAACGCGCAAGCGAAGTGGCCGATCTCGATGCCGAAATCCGCCAACCGAACGTACAGCTCGCCGGCCGGCCGGACCATTCCGATTGCGACCTGCCGCTCATGCAGGCGCTGGGCATTCGGCTTGCCGGGCGGGTCGACGGCGTCGAAGGCGGGCACGTCTTCTTCCGCGACGATCTCGCGGAATCGGTAACCTCCGCCGATCAGCGGATGGCTCACATCCTTGCCGCCATCGACCGTTTTGATGGTCGGCCGACGAATATCGGCAACATCGATTTTCGGCGCGTCGATCTCGCAGCCAACGACGCACCGCACATGCTTTCACTCAGAAACGAGAATATTCGCACCGTGATCTGGGCGACGGGCTTCCGCCGGGCTTTTCCCTGGATTGACCTGCCGGTCCTGCGGCAGGATGGCGAAATCCGTCAGACCGGCGGCGTCACGGCCGTGCCCGGCCTTTACACGCTTGGCTTCCGCTTCCAGTGCAAGCGCGATTCCCATTTCTTCGGCGGCGTCGGCACGGATGCGCTGGAGATCGCAGGCCACGTGGCGCGCTTCCTCGGCGCCTCCCTGCGGCAAGCCGCCTGAGCGGCCTCAATTCACACGGCCGATAACACGCTCGTTTCCATGTCTTGCGGCCAGAAGCAGCGGCCAATGGCGCGCTTTGCGCCGGCAGCATCATGGAGACATCAATGAACAAAGCAATCGCCACATGGCCGGCATCGGCTCTGCCTCGTGCCGCGGACGCGATTATCCGCAGCATCGACTTCATCCGCCGCGAGTGGCGCGTCTATCACACCGTCCGCCAGCTGGACGAGATGCCTGACTATTTCTTCCGCGATGTCGGCATGTCGCGCTCCGAAATCACGTCGATGATCCGTCACGGCGATCTCGACAAGACCCGCCATCGCCGCCGAAGCCAAGGAAAGAAACGATGACCATTCATCATTTCCCGCACAATCTTCAGTCCACGGGGACAACGGGTTCGCTGGTCCTGGCCCTGCATTGCTCCGGCAGCGTCGGCGCGCAATGGAAGCCGTTGCGTGAGCGCCTGGGTGCACACCATGCTGTCGTAGCACCCGATCTGATCGGCACACGCCGGACCGGCCACTGGGATGGCGGCGAGCCTTTTGCGCTAGCAGACGAGGCTGCTCCGCTCATCAAAACGATCGACCGTCACGACGGCTCAGTTCATCTGGTCGGACACTCCTATGGCGGCGGCTTGGCACTTCATATCGCGGCCATCCGCCCGGAGCGGATCGCAAGCCTCACGCTCTATGAGCCAACGGCCTTTCATGTCCTCAAGGAGATGGGAAACGCCGGCAGTGCCGCCTTTGCCGAGATCGTCCAACTCGCTAGCGCGATTCGCGCGGCGGCTGCGCGCGGTGAATTCGACGGCGCGTCGGAGCGCTTCATCGACTACTGGAACGGCGAAGGTGCCTGGCGCGGCATGAAGCCTGCGCTCCGCGCGCAGATCGCAGATTACATCCCCAAGGCTGGCCTCGATTTCGCAGCACTGTGCGAGGAAGACACCCCAAGTTCGGCTTATGCACGTTTCCGCTTCCCCGTCATGATCATGCGCGGAAGCGCATCACCTCGCCCCGCGCTGCGCGTCGCGGACTATCTCGTACACCGCATCGCGGCCGCCATCCGTGCCGACTTGCCGGGCGCCGGTCACATGGGACCGGTCACGCACCCCGACCGGGTCGCTGATTGTTTCGCTCGTCATATCGAGAGCGCACCGGAGGCGGCTTTCCACGGCGGCTCTCACGCGCTCGCACACGTCGGTCTGCGATAGCGCACATGGCCGCACCATCGCGGTCAAATTTCAGGAGAATGTCATGGACCTCTACGTCATTCGCCGCCGCACCGCGTGGGGCAGCGCATCCGAGTTGCAGGCAGCCGCTGAACGATCCGGCCGCATCGGCAACGAACAGATGGCCGACCGTGTCCGTTGGATTCGCAGCTACGTTGTCAGCGAACCGGACGGCCGGCTCGGCACCATCTGCATCTATGAAGCACGAGACGCGGATTCAATCCGCGAACATGCGCGCCGTGTCGGGATGCCCGCCGACGAGATCCTTCCGGTCAGGGACACCGTGGTGGTACGCGCCGACCCGCTGGCAAAAAATGCAGCCTGATAGCGCACAGGGAGAGCCGCCGTTTCGGCTCTCCCTCAAATTCAGGCGCAATCCGAAGGAACGGTCCTGACAACAAGAAAGGCGGGGCTGCCGGAATAGCCACCATATTCTACTGCTTTGAGAGCAGGCTTATCCGCCCAATGCGGCGGACCGCCATACGGATCAGCAAATGCTTTGCAATAATCTCTTCTCGCCCCTGGCGCAAAAAAATCCGGCAGGTGGATTCAAGCGGACTAACGATGCGTTGTCGTGGCGCGAACAGCGCGCGGGTAAGGTCCATTATGGAATATTCTCGCCACCAGGCCGTGCACCAAGCCCCCAAAGAATATCATTCAAACATCAAGGACGAATAAATTCAGGGCAACCGTGTTCCTGAATTCATCGATTCTGATTTTCCGCCGTAACGCCGCTATGGCATTGAGCGTAGCGCGGTCAGCAGTCGTCTCATCACCAGTCAGGGAGCTCCGAGCTCCATGGTCAGAATCTTGCGGCAGAACTTCGCAGCGGGAGACTTCGCTCTCCCTGGCTTCCCATCAAGTCAAGGACTCTTGCCGCTTGCCGCTCCCCCACGCGCCGGCTTGGTAAATTGCCACTCCACCGGCACCGAACCATGGACTACGCGGCGGACTTGATCGGCACTGACTGGCTGGCACCGCAGTGCAGATCGCGCCCTGCTCCGCCCAAATTCCCTTCAAACAGGGACTTTTGCAGGGAAATTCTGCAAAATGCTGCCCTCCTAGAGACTCCCGGGGGCAAATAGCTCCTAGATCAGTAGGTTATTAGATTTTCCCTACGCGCAAGAACAGGGAATTCTCAGAACAGGAATAGGGAATGAAAGCAAAGGATCAGGCAATTTTGGTAAGCGTGGTTATTGCCGACCCGAAACGTTGCGCTCGACACTCATTTCTTGATTTCGAGCCCGCCGGCAGCCGATGATTCAAACTGGAACCATTGCTTCGATCTCACTTTCTGCATGAGCTCCTGGTCGATATAGGGCGCAACAAGCGACTTGAACGCATATTCGTTCGTCTTGTATTCGTAGCGGCAGTTTTTTGCTCGGCTTTGCGGCAGGTATCCCAGCGTAACAACGTCTCCAAACAGCTCCTGGTCAAAGCCATAAGCCATGCAGAGCCGGCTGAAGAAGCGCTGCGCCGGCAATCCGTGTGTATCGGCCATCAGGCGCATTTCCGGCGCTTTTTCCTGCTCCTCAAGCGCCTCCTTGCCACTCAGGAACGAGGCGCCGAGGATCAGCCGCCGCGCATCGTCCTTTGCAAACTGCAGGAGGGCATAGCTCGCGAAATAGTCCGCGGAATCTTCCTCGCGGCCGAAGAATGGAATTTCCAGCACTTCGAGAACCGCATGACCGGCTTCGTGCAGGAAGACATCGACAGCCGGCCCAATGAGCGCGTCACGCGGCGTCAAGCCCATCTTCTCCGCCTTCGGCGCCTGCTGCATCACCCATTCAAGATATTCGTAACAAATCTGAATCGCGTCATCCCAGAAGGTGGCGTTTATGACGCCGTCGCACCCCCTCAGCTTGAGCGTAACCTTGATGGGAAATCGCAATGGCGACAGAAACTCCTGAAATTTCTCCAGGATCTGAATCATTCTCAGGGCGTCATAGAGCGGCCGATGCGCCGGGTTCTTCGGCTCGACATATTCATAGTCGAATTGGTTGGTCTTCAGTGAAGAAGCCGGGAGAAGCTCGTGCGCGTGTACGGGCACAGTGGGAAAGCTCAAAATGAGCAACATCAGTAGGCCGATATGGACCCATCTAACGCCCTGGTCCCTGCCAATCATCGGCGCCCCACTGCCAGCTATTTGCATCCTAGTCGCGCCGCGGCCACCTGACCGCGGCGCAATCGATTTGCCGAGTCTCAGCCGGAGCCGGCCGCCGCCCTCACTTCTTTCCAGGCGGGTTTTCCGGACGTGCGCCGGGCGGATTTTCCGGACGTGCGCCAGGCGGATTTTCCGGGCGTGCTCCGGGCGGATTTTCCGGGCGTGCGCCGGGCGGATTTTCGGGACGAGCTCCGGGCGGGTTTTCCGGACGAGCTCCGGGCGGATTTTCCGGTCGCGCTCCCGGCGGATTTTCGGGACGTGTCTGAGCAGCAACCGGAGCAATGCTCACCACCGCGAGCAACCCCAGGATTGCCGATAGACCCAAGATTTTCTTCATCAGCGTTTCTCCTCACACTCCCTGCAACGGAGCGGTCTCATTCCGTATGAAGAAGGGGCCAGCTCATCAATAAACATCTGGTATCGGGCATTAACACCTAGGTCTATGGAGACGGCCTCCGCTTCAGCTCGTCGTCATTGACCGCATTCAATGACCCTCCATGTAGATGTAGTTTTGCCAGCTTCGCATCCGCAAAAGGATTTTGCGCAGCAGGGAGACATGATGGAAGTAATGCGTGTATATCGCTGCCTCGCCTGAGGAGCCGAGCGGTATCTGATAAGGCGCGACGTCCTCCACCAGATCAAGCACAGCGACCGCACGGCCGCCGGGCAAGCGTGCGCCGAAATCCTGAAGCGTGCCAGTCGCCTGCATCTGGCCAGCTGCGATCGCATCAACCACGCCGCTCACTCTGGCCTTGAAGACCCGGCCAGGCACCGCCTCGAACAGCATTTCAGCCTCATCACCTGTTTTCACGCGTTGCAACGTGTTCTGCTGGAAGGCTGCGAGAATGCGCCGGTCCTGAGGCGTATCGTGCACAAAAACCATGACCGGACGAAGCGGCATGGCCACGGTGTACATGCCAGGTCGCAAGGCAAGTTGCGTGACAAATCCCCCCGTCGGGGCGCGCACGGTCGCCTGTTCGAGATCGTATTCGGCGTCCGCCAGTTCCGCTTGCAGGCGCGCAACGTTGGTGTTTACACCGCCAATCTCGGACGTATATGCGAGGCGTGTGCGCTCCTCCCCCGCGCGCGCCGCACTTAGCGTCTGCCGCGCTGTTTCCAGATTGCGCGAAGCGGTATCGAGCGCGGCCTGCGCAACAACCTTTTTCTCAAACAGGTCTGCCTGTCGATCATATGTTTGCTGCGCCAGCTCGAACTGCGCTTTGGCCCGCTCCGAATCCGCGGCTGCCTGATCAACCTGCGCCTTGAGCTGCTTCACGTTCTGCTCGGCTTCGGCCAGAACTGCTTTTTTCTGATCGACTGCAAACTGATAGGGTTTCGGGTCGATGCGGAAAAGTAAATCTCCCTGTTTGAGCGGCTTGTTCGCTTCGACAGGAACCTCAATCACCCTGCCCTTTACAGCCGGTATGATCGGTGTGACAGCAAAATGAATGCGAGCATTCGACGAAAACGGATGGTTATAATTCATTACCAGAAGAAGCAGCGCAATGCCGACTATACCGCCCAGCGTTGCAGTCGCCAGCGTCCACTGATTCACGGGAATGCGGAAAATCTTGAATGTTGCGTAGCAAAACGCGACATAAATTAGGATGAGTAGCAGATCCATTACCGACCCTCCAGCTTGCGCTCAAGGACCGCGACACGATCTTTCAACTCTGCGATTAGAGATTCCGAAGCGTCTGCGGCTCCCCCTGATCCGAAGCCCCAGCCTCGCTCCGGGCGATAAGCCATCGCCCAGATCCAGAGAAATGGCCAAAGTGCGTGCAAGGTGAACAGGCTCACCCAACCGGCGGCGTGGATCGCATCCTGATGCGGATGATTGCGGGATTTCGCGATAATGTGAGGGATGTCGTGGATGGCAATGATGCCGTAAAAGATCACAATGACCACAAAAAAGAGAATACCCAGCGCAAAATAATTGAGAAACGGGTCGCCGATCATGTGCTTGTCTCCGGCACCCCGGCCGCGCACAATTTGCGCCGACTCCGTCCTTGGGCCTCAACAGATGCATCTTAGACGGAATATGGAAGACTGAGAGCAGCTATCCAAGTATATTCAGTTTATATGAAGGTTTGTCCGATCAGGAAAACTGGGCCGACCAGCGGTTCTGTAACGACAATCCCGCGCATTTGGCGAAAGTGTCATGGATGCCTCGCGCTGCGGAATTTTTGCAAAAACGTCAATTTTGAAAGATTATCATATTTTAGTGCTGCCGGCCAGTTTTCTCGGGATCCATGTGCTGCGTTTCGGAGTGTAATCCTATGAACAAGCAGAAGCCGAACAATGCCGGCGAACAGCAAGAGATTCCGCCAACCATCTACATTGTTGACGACGATGACGCCTTCCGAGACTCATTGGTCGGCCTGTTCAGATCGGTCGGGTTGCAGGCTCGTTCCTTCAGATCAGCAAAGGATTTTCTGGAAGACAAGCAGGCTGACTGCTCTGGTTGCCTTGTGCTTGACGTAAGACTTCCCGGCGTGAGCGGTCTTGATTTTCAAGCGGAATTGGAGAAGACGGGTATCCATCTCCCGATCGTATTCATCACCGGCCATGGTGATATCCCGATGTCAGTGAAGGCCATGAAAGCTGGCGCAATCGAATTTCTGACAAAACCCGTTCGCGAACAGGATCTGCTAGATGCTGTACAGACTGCAGTCGAGCGCAGCAGAATACAGCGGCAGCATCAGAAACATCTTGAGGACCTAAAGAAGAAGTTCTCAGAGCTTACAATTCGAGAACAGGAGGTCTTCAGGCTCGTCGCGGCTGGCCTCATGAACAAGCAGATTGCCGCGGAGCTTGGGGTCAGCGAAATCACGGTGAAAATCCATCGCGGCAACATGATCCGCAAAATGGGCGCCAAATCTCTGGCGGACCTGGTACGAAAAGCGGATCTGCTGAATCTCGGTGGAAGCTATCCTTTAACAGCCAAAACGACACTGTGATTTGACGCATACCATTGTTTATTTCCTGCCGTATAATGCATAGTTGAAACGCCCCTGAAGGAGGCCTAGGAGCTAGCCGGTGAACCGGTCGCAGGATTTTTGACGTGGGCCAATCGAAGCATATCTCGATTATTGACGATGACTATGCAGTCCGCGAAGCGACGAAGGGCCTGCTACGGTCGCTGGGATATACGGCAGTGACCTTTGACTCAGCCGAGTCCTTCTTGAGTTCAAATGAGCTATTGGAAACCTCATGTATCATCACCGATGTCCGGATGCCCGGCATGGGCGGACTCGGGCTGCAGAATTTTTTGATCGAAAACGGCTACACACTACCGATTTTATTCATCACAGCCTTTCCCGACGATCAGACAAGAAAACTGGTCCTCGACGCCGGCGCGAGCGGCTATCTGGTCAAGCCATGCGACCAGAATCGCCTCATCACTTTTATCGAACAGTCATCGCAGCGCTAGCGTGCGAGCGGTGTGTCGGCCCGTTCGATAAACCGGCTATAGTTGCCCGCCGCCCGGCACCAGTTCGCATTGCTGCAACTGCAACGTCCATCAAACCAAAGCGCGACTTTGTCGCCACACGACTTTTTTGCATACGCCTGAAAACCGGAGATGACTTGCAGCAACGTCGCCGCAACATCCTGCCGTGCACCAGCACTGGACATTACGTAACGCGCAACCTGGCGCGCTTTCTCCTGCATGGCGGCCGCATTTGACGCCACATCCAGCGTGTCGCCAATGATCAATTCGACGTTGTCGAAGATTGTCGCACCGATCAATGTCTGATTGTCGAGTATTGGAGCTTTGGTCGGCCTCTGGGCGCGCTTTTGAGCCAATGCCGGCTTGAACAGTGTCTTGATGGTCATGAGACGCCGGATTGCCTCCGCTTGCGCTGGGTCGCCAGACACCTTAATTGCGCCCAGCAATCTCGCTTTATCTGAATGCAGCATGATGCGCGTGGCATCATTAGGCACCTTCACATTCGAACCCGCCTTGACCAACGCAAAGGTACCGGACGGTTTCAAGGGGAAGGTCTGCGGGTTGATATTGGCGATCTCGCTTCCCCATTCATCCATAATCAAAACGGAGAAGCGCCGGCCATCGATTTTCGGAATTTCGATGATGACGGGAATATGATCGTCAACTGCGATCCAGGCCGTGTGAAGCGCAATCTCGCCGGCTGCTTCGCTTCCGGCTTTAAGGGGCTCAAAGATGAACCTGTTATAGGAACGGTCCCCTCTCTCAATATCTGCACGTTCCTGATTAAGCATCAGCAAACGGCCGAGAAGGTAGACATAGGCTTCAGAAACCGTCTCTTCGTCCGGTCTGACAATTGCGGCGTCCACCTGACGATCGCGTATTGACGATGCGCCGCTGGCGAATGCCACCGGAGCGAGGATCAGCAGGCAGGTTGCAGCCAACAGCATAAGGAATTGATGTTTCATGACTTCCGCCCAGCCTAGATCGGCGCATATTAATCTTCGTTCGCGCACGGAGCCGAATGCCTGAGTATAGCTGCTTCAAATCAAAGTATGCTGTTCTCGCACGGCAACCGCTCTTCCTGCCGCTTCACGGTCATTCGCCTGACGCCGGCAGCGTTTCCATTTGTGTCAGCGTCCGCAGCAGAACTTCGAAGATAATCGCGGTGGACCACCCGAAAAGAAGGATACCGTTCATTGCGGTCATGGGACCGAGCAGCCGCCACCGCTCGACCGGGATCACGTCGCCATATCCGAGGGTCGTGTAGTTGACGAATGCAAAATAGACGATTTGCACATCAGGAGGCACGGCATCGATCATCTTGTAGACGACGGACCAGAGAAGTATTTCGCACGTGTGAGCCATCATGAGACTGACAATGACGGCGACCATGATGCCGCTCAGGCTGACGGACGAATCGGCTCGAATACAGGCCGATGCTCTGCGACCGACCCGAACGACAGCGGTCATGAAGATGGAGTGAACCGCAATATTGCAGATGCTTGCGACCGCTCCGAGAAGAAATTGGCTTAGCATGTTGTGCTCCCTTCTGAGAATTGTTGTCCAAGGATGACAATCTCAGACCTCTTTGGTATCGTTGCGCGCTCGTGATGCATATTTGACGAGACCCGACATGCTGCGAATCACTGTTCTGAGTTGGCTTGTCGCCATGCTCGGCATGCCTGCCGATCCCATGAGAGTCGCTGCACAACAGCCCTGTAATCCTGTCATCGACGGCACATATTGCGCAACGCAAATAGGGAAGCCCGCTCAGCCAGGAACGGCGGCGCGCAGCCTCCCGGCGATTGAAGGCATCGCCGGCGACCTCTTCATTGAGCAAAACGATTCCGTGACCCTTGGGGCAATCACCTTCCAGGGCGACCGGTCTCGCTGTATCGGCCTCCTTCGAAGAAGCAATTGCAGCTAGGAAACGTACGAACATGCCACGTCTGCTATACGTGCTAAGTCTACTCCTGGCCGCCGAGACAGCTCTGGCTCAGGCCGACCAAAATCGCACCATCCAGCAATATGAATGCAAGGACGTGATCAGGGACAGCGGCGCCAATCGGGATGTAGCGATCGCATTCCTGCACGGTTTTCTCCTTGGGACGTCGGGCGGATCCTCGTTCAATCTTGCGACTCTCCATAAACAGAGCGACGCGTTCATCGAACGGTGTCTGGACAATCCCAAGGAGAAGGCCGTCGACGCCATGTCCGCCGTGAAGCAATAGCGGCAGTTGGGGCGCTTAATAACCGTTTCAGGCCCGTGTTTCGACCGACTGCGCTAGCGCATCGTGACGGTCATGCCGCTAAGGTCGAGATTGGCCATGAGTCCCACCTGCTTGCCCCGCAGGGTCAACACGACGCCATTGGCATTTCGCATCTGAATGGCGCGCGCTCCGCCGGCAATCGCTGCGCCGGCGCCGATGGCCGAATAGACGCCCTGGATATCCGAAGCACGTCGTAAATTGGAAGCCGTTCCCACAAAATCAGTTGCCGAGCCGCCAAAGACGAGACCGGCGCTCAGGCCGCCGACAGCAAGCGGATAGGTCTTGCCAGCAAAGGTCAGCGTACCGTTGCCTGCCTGCGCGCCAATGAACCAACCACCTTTCACGATGCTAATTCGTACTTGCCCGGTCTGGGCCAAAGCCGGCGCCGACACTACGGCCAGCCCAAACACACAGAGAGCGACGGAAATCCATCGGCGAATTGATGCAGGCATCGTTGCATTCCTCCCCTGAGTCATTCGTTGCAGAACCACGATAGTGATCGGCTCGACGCAAGCGAACTAAACCTTCGTTTAGATTTGGCAATACAATGCATAGTTCAGTGCCGTTTGGCCGGCTCCTAAGATTTGTCGGCTTGATCGAGGCCGGCTCCAAACAATGGACCAGCTCGTCTGTGCCCGACGCGAATGAACATCCGCCGTCCATTCTTTACAGGTAGAGCACCATGCCAAACGCCGCCGATATCCTCCCGACCGCGAAAGACTTCATGAAGAAGCTGGCACTCGCGGAAGCCGAAGAGGCCTCCAAGGAGGCTAAGAAGCTCGCCAAGATCGAAGCGGAGAAGAAGGCCTTAATCGACAAACTGTCCGCGCCGTCGGGTCTTTCCGACGAGGAAGCTATCCGCCGCGCCGTAAGGATCATCGAAGGCGCGGTGAAAAACGGTCTTTCCGAGGTGCGCGTCTATCGCTTTCCAAACACGATGTGCACCGACAAAGGGCGCGCCATAAATCAACAGGAAAAGGGCTGGGAGCAAACGCTGACCGGTGTTCCTAAAGAAATCTACGAATTATGGGACCGCCACTTCCGCTCGAAGGGATACAAGCTGCGCGCGGAGATTATCGACTTTCCGGGTGGCGTTCCAGGAGATTGCGCCCTGACATTGTCGTGGAGCTAGACGTATCCGCGCGCGCCTGCTTCGGCGCATCACACGCATCTCAATGCTGTAGCGCGAGAGTATCGCCCGACTAAACCAGTGTTCAATTCAAGGCGGGACGTCCGTCCCGCAGATTGCACACGTCTCGATGGCTTTATCCCAAGAAACAGTTCAGGGAGTCACACATGTCCAAACGCCAATTCGCCGTAATGACCATCGCGCTGACGTCCTGTGCGTTCATCGCGATGCATGGTGTCGCATCGGCGCAAAGCACCAAGGCGCAGAACACCAAGCCCAAGAAGGTTACCTATGAGCAGGCCTGGAAGCTCTGCAAGCAGGCGCTCAGTAAGGAAAGCCATTCCATTCTCGACACTAACACGCGCTATCTCCGCGGCGGGGCTTGCATGGCGAAGTATGGATACAGCTTCTAGCGCCCATGTTTCCCACGCGTCTTGAGAGCGCCTGAGACCGGCCGGTTGGCCGTAAAGGCACTTCATTTGGGACGCTGCCGGCCAATTCCTGAGTCGTGCCGTCCCTGTGAGAAGGAAATGCAAGATGTCCATGACAGCAGTGAAGCTCCCGGAGAAGGACTCCGACGCGTGGCGAAACTTCAAAGTCGGCGACTGGTGCAGAAAAATCGATGTTCGAGACTTCATTGTCCGCAACGCAGCCCAGTATCTCGGGGATGAGACGTTTCTTGCGCCAGCCTCCGAGCGCACGCAGGTGGTCTGGGCCAGGCTCCAGTCCCATTTCCAGCAGGAACGCAAGAAGGGCGTTCTTGCTGCGGACGGCAAAACGCCGTCGACCATGACCGCTCACAAGGCCGGCTATATCGACAGGAACAACGAAGTAATTGTCGGGCTTCAGACCGACGAGCCGTTCAAGCGCGCCATATTTCCGTGGGGCGGCCTAAAGATGGTCGAGGCCGGTCTCAAGGCCGCGGGCTTCGATCCCGATCCTGGCGTCGGCGAGACGTTCACAAAGTACCGCAAGACGCACAATGACGGTGTCTTCGATGTCTATACGCCGGAAATCCTGCGATGCCGGAAGTCCGGCATCATCACGGGCCTGCCGGACGCCTATGGCCGCGGTCGCATCATCGGCGACTATCGCCGCGTCGCGCTGTACGGCGTCGACCGGCTGATCGAAGCCAAGCGCGTCGAGCGCGAGCAAGTCAACGACATGTGGCCTTCGGACGAGATCATCCGCGTGCGCGAGGAACTGGCCGAGCAGACCCGCGCCCTCGAAGACCTCAAGAAAATGGGAGAGATATACGGCTCTGACCTCTCCCATCCCGCGACGGACGCACAGGAAGCGTTTCAGTGGACCTATTTCGCCTATCTTGGCGCCATCAAGGAAGCGAACGGCGCAGCGATGTCGCTGGGACGCGTGTCGACCTTCCTTGACATCTACATCGAGCGCGACATGCGCGAGGGCACCCTCGACGAAGCCGGCGCGCAGGAATTGTGGGATCAGCTTGTGCAGAAGCTCCGGATTGTCCGCTTCCTGCGCACGCCCGAATACGACGCGCTGTTCAGCGGAGACCCTTATTGGGCAACCGAATGCGTCGGCGGCATGGATCTTAACGGCAAGGCGCTGGTGACAAAGAGCAGCTACCGCATGCTGCACACCCTGACCAATCTGGGACCGGCGCCGGAACCAAATATTACGGTCCTGTGGTCAAAACACCTGCCGGAGAATTTCAAGCGCTATTGCGTCAAGGTCAGCAAAGAGACCTCCTCGCTCCAGTACGAAAATGACGACTTGATGCGCCCTTACTGGGGTGACGACTACGCGATTGCGTGCTGCGTGTCAGCCATGCGCCTCGGCAAGCAGATGCAGTTTTTCGGGGCGCGCGTGAATCTCGCCAAGGCACTGCTTTACGCGATCAATGGCGGGCGCGACGAGATTTCCGGTGTGCAGGTTGCACCACCCACTCCGCCCATCACAAGCGACATCCTCGACTTCGACGAAGTCTGGGCGAAACTCGATACAACGATGGAGTGGCTCGCCAGGACCTACGTGCATGCGATGAACTGTATCCACTACATGCATGACAAGTATTTCTACGAGCGACTTGAGATGGCGCTGCACGACCGTGACATCCTGCGCACCATGGCTTTTGGCATCGCGGGCCTGTCTGTCGTTACAGACAGCCTCTCCGCGATCAAGTACGGCAAGGTGCATGTCATCCGTGACGATACCGGTCTCGCCGTCGACTACAAGACGGAAGGAAAGAACCTTCCGCAATATGGTAACAACGACGACCGGGTGGACTCGATCGCCGCCGATCTCGTGTCTCGGTTCATGCAGAAGGTCAGGAAACACCCGACGTACCGCAATGCCACACACACACAAAGCGTTCTGACGATCACTTCGAACGTCGTCTACGGCAAGGCAACAGGTAACACGCCGGATGGGCGGCGCAAGGGCGAGCCATTCGCGCCGGGCGCAAACCCGATGCATGGTCGCGACAGCCATGGCTGGCTCGCTTCATGCCTGTCGGTCGCCAAACTTCCTTACGGGGATTCGCTCGACGGCATCAGCTACACGGTGTCGGTCGCCCCGCAAAAGGCCCACCTTTCGGAACAGGAGCTCATCGACGCGGCCGTCAAAGCGTTCGACGTGTATTTCGCAAGTGGAGGTTTCCACATGAACCTCAACGTGATCGACAAGGAAGTGCTCGAGGACGCAATGAAGAATCCGGACAAATATCCGCAGCTGACAATCCGCGTGTCCGGATATGCCGTGAACTTCGTCCGTCTGACACCTGAGCAACAGAAGGATGTGATCAGCCGGACCTTCCACGGGCAGGTCTGAGAGGAGGCTGGTCATGTCGCATCTGGGTTATATCGAGCCTGGCAGCCGGCACGATCTGCGCGTCGGGCAATCCCCCGACGCGCCGGACGAAAGCGCAATCAGGGGTGATGAGGAAGGCGGTGCATACGGCTACGTGCACTCCTATGAAACTTCGTCGCGCTATGACGGTCCTGGTCTGCGAGTCGTCCTGTTTGTATCCGGCTGTCTTTTGCGCTGCACCTATTGCCACAACCCCGATACCTGGCATCTGAAGGACGGGACTTACGTCGCGTCAAAGGACATCCTTGGTCGGCTAAAGACTTTCGCGCCTGCATTGCAGGCGCTTGGCGGAGGGATCACGATCTCGGGTGGAGAGCCGATGGTTCAGATGGCCTTCACCAAGGGCATCCTCGCCGGCGCCAAGGAGATGGGTCTGCACACAGCCATCGAGACATCCGGCTTTCTTGGCGATCGCATCGATGACTCATTCCTGTCGGCGCTCGATCTTGCCTTGCTCGACATCAAGAGTTCGAACCCGGATATCTATCGCAAGGTCACCGGACGCGACCTCGCGCCGACGCTGCGGTTTGCCGAACGTCTGGCACGGATCGGCAAACCAACCTGGGTGAGATTCACGCTGGTCCCAGGCCATACCGACGATCCCGAAAATGTCGACGGGATCGCCCGGTTCGTTGCGCCCATGAGGAATGTCGAATGGGTGGAGGTGCAGCCGTTCCACCAGATGGGCGCCTTCAAGTGGAAAGCGATGCATCTCGACTACGCACATTCCGACACGCCGACTCCGACACCCGACCTGATCAATCGCGTGATTGGGCAATTCAGGGCTGCAGGCTGCAATGTTCGATGAGACCTTTGTGCTTTCGATAAAGCGATTTTGCCGGGAGGGGATTCATGCTGCAAATGGCGAGTGAGATCATAGGAACCCAGCCGATCCTGGCTCTGTTTCTCGCCATCGGCGTCGGTTATCTGGTTGGCCAGGTCAGCATTGGCGGTTTTTCGCTCGGGGTCGGAGCCGTCTTGTTTGTAGGACTTGCTATTGGTGCATTTGCGCCGAAATCGCAAATCACCGGTCCAATCAGCCTGACCGGCCTCATCATGTTCCTTTATGGAATTGGCATTCTTTACGGCCGACAGTTCTTCGAAGGCATGGCTGGCGCGGAGGGCCGAAGATACAATTTGCTGGCGCTTGTCGCCGTCGTCGCGAGTCTTCTGGTTGCGCTCGGGCTGGGTCATGCTTTCGGAATTAAAATCGGCCACACCCTTGGCATCTTTGCCGGCTCGATGACCAGCACTGCCACGCTACAGGCGGCTCTTGAGGTGATGCACAACAGCGAACCATCGATCGGATATTCGATCGCCTATCCGTTTGGCGTCATCGGTCCGATCCTGTGCATTTACTTCATGACACGGAAGGTCCAGCCAAAGTTTCCGCTCAAGGCGCAGAAATTCCACATGGCGGAAATTACCCTTGGTGCCACGCAAGCCAGTCGAACGCTGAGTGAGCTCGGCAATGAGCTTCCAGATGGCGTCCAGGTCACAATGATCCGCAAGGGTCAGGAAAGCTTCGTTCCCAAGCCGGACACCATGCTAAATGCGGGCGACGCGGTTCTTGTGATCGCGGATCAGCAACGGGCAATCGAAAATGCGGCGGCCAAAATCGGCCATCTGGATCCGGGCCGCGTTGTGTCGGACCGTTCATCACTTGATTACATCCGCGTGTTTGTCGGGAAAGCAGGAGTGGTCGGAATTCCGCTCTCCAAACTGCCTATGCCGACCGGATTTCCGATGCATATCCTTCATGTGCGCCGCTATGACGCCGACATCGTACCGACCCCCGATCTGATGCTTGAATTCGGGGATCGCATCGGTGTGCTGATGCCACCGGAGCGGAAACAGGAGGTGCGGCACCACTTCGGAGATACCGTCAAGGCAGCAGCCGAATTCAGCTATGTGTCGCTTGGTGTCGGCATGGTGCTCGGCGTGTTGCTTGGACTGATCCCGATTCCTATACCCGGCCTGGGCACTGTCAACCTCGGCATTGGTGGCGGACCGCTCATTGTCGCACTCATCCTGGGCAGGTTGCGCCGCACCGGCCCGATATTGTGGACCATGCCCCTACCCGCGAACATTGTCCTTCGTAATTTCGGCCTTTCGATCTTCCTTGCGGCCGTTGGCATCAATGCGGGCCAGCCATTTGTGCGCACGGTCACCGATGCGGGCCTCACCATGCTCTTTATTGGCATGGCCGTGCTGCTCACGACGATGATCATCGTTCTTTTTGTCGGCCACTACCTCATGAAGATCCCCTACGACGACCTCGTCGGCGTCGCATCCGGCGCGACCGGCAATCCGGCTATTCTCGTGTATTCCACCCGCATGGCTCCGACCGAACGGCCGGACGTCGCCTACGCAATGATCTTTCCGTCGATGACCATTGTGAAAGTCATCGCGGTTCAGATCATCGGGCTTTTGTTCATTGCCGCCCCCGGCTGACAAGGCGGATTGATAGTACACAGCCGCGAACCGGAAGATCGCAGGTTCCGGCGCGCTTACGGCAATGGCGGAACGACACATGCCCGGCCCGACCAAAGCAAACGACGAAACGCTGCCGCAGACCATAACCTTCGAAACCATCCTGCCGGCCACCATGGCTGCCCGCGCAGAAGAAGGCGGCATCAAGCGGGCCTCAATGGATTCCCTGACGGTCTTCGTGCTCAGCGTCATGGCCGGCGCCTTCATCGCGTTTGGGGCTGTTCTTGCCACAACAGTCGGCGCGGGAGGCCTCCTGATCGCGCCCGATTCCGGCGGACCAATTTCGGCATCGTTGCCTTATGGCCTCATGCGTCTTTTGACGGGTCTGGCCTTTTCCCTGGGTCTGATCATGGTTGTGGTCGGAGGAGCCGAACTCTTTACCGGCAACAACATGATTGTCATGGCCTGGGCGAATCGCAAGGTGACGACCGGGGCGCTTCTGAACAACTGGCTCGTAGCCTTCGCAGGAAATGCGATCGGCACGCTCGCCATGGCCGTTATGGTATTTCTGAGCACACAGTATACGTTCGGAAACGGAACCGTTGGCCTTGCGGCTCTCGCGACCGCTAACGGCAAGGCTGCGCTCGCGTTCTTTCCCGCACTCATTCTCGGCCTTCTGTGCAATGCCTTGGTCTGCCTGGCGGTCTGGATGTGCTACTGCGCCAGAACCACAATAGACCGCGTCGTCACCGTCGTCCCACCCATCACGGCATTTGTTGCATCCGGTTTCGAACACAGCATCGCGAATATCTATTTCATTCCGGTCGGCCTTCTGATCAAGTCCGGCGCGCCTGAGTCATTCTGGACATCAATCGGGAAGACGCCAGCCGATTTCCCAGCCCTGACCTGGGACGGTTTTTTCAGCAATCTCATCCCAGTGACTATTGGTAACATCATTGGTGGATCTGTATTTGTCGCCGCCGTCTACTGGTTCGTTTATCTGCGAAAAAAAGCGACATGATGAGCACTGCGGCCCTGCGGAAGACCCTGGGATCCCTCTCGGTTCTGTCGTGGCTGCGTGACTACAAGGCGGCGTGGATCGGTCGCGATGCGATTGCGGGCTTGACGCTGGCCGCCTATGCCATCCCGGTGTCATTGGCCTATGCCAACCTCGCCGGCCTGCCGCCGCAGGTCGGCATCTATGGCTATCTGCTCGGCGGGCTGGGCTATGCCCTGCTCGGCTCGTCGCGGCACCTTGCTGTCGGCCCGACATCGGCAATCTCTCTCATGATCGCGGCCAGTGTCGGGATGATGGCCGCAGGCGACGCTCAGCGCTATGCCGAAATTGCTGCCCTCACCGCTTTCGTCGTTGCAGGCCTGTCTCTGCTCGCCTGGAGCTTGCGTCTCAGCATGCTTGTGCTGCTGATCAGCGACAGCGTGCTGGTTGGCTTCAAGATCGGCGCTGGCTTGACCATCGCCATGACGCAGCTGCCCAGCCTGATGGGCGTGGCGGGCGGCGGGCATAACTTTGTCGAACGCTTGGTGGCGCTCGCCGGGCAACTGGACGACATCAGGATTGCGGTCCTGGCCATTGGCCTCATGGCGTTGATGTTGCTCATGTTGGGCGAACGCATCCTGCCTGGTCGGCCGATCGCGCTCGGAATTGTCGCTTTGGCTATTCTCACGGCGACCCAGCTCGATCTGGCCGCCTCTGGTGTTCCCGTGACCGGCCTCATTCCCTCCGGACTGCCCGCGCTGTCAGGCCCGGCGCTGCGACCATCCGACATCGAGGGCATTGTCCCGCTCGCCGCCGGCTGCCTGCTGCTCGCCTATGTCGAGGGAATATCGGCCGCGCGAACCTTCGCTGCGAAGCATGGCTATGAAATTGATCCGCGCCAGGAATTCCTTGGCCTCGGCGCGGCGAATCTCGCCGCTGCCCTCGGGCAGGGTTATCCCGTGGCCGGGGGCCTGTCGCAATCCGCCGTCAACGACAAAGCCGGCGCGCGCAGCCAGGCCGCGCTGTTATTCGCCTCGGTCGCGCTTGGAATATGTCTTTTTTTTCTCACTGGCCTTCTGGAGAACCTGCCCAAGACCGTACTCGCGGCCATCGTGCTGACGGCCATCTTGGGCCTGTTCGATTTCGGCAAGCTGGCGCATATGTGGCGCGTCAGCAGTCTGGACTTTTATGCTGCACTTATCGCGCTCGTTGCGGTGCTTTTGTTTGGAATCCTGCAGGGAATCATGCTGGCCGCCTTCTGCAGCATTCTGCTGCTGCTCTTTCGCGTATCGCGTCCACATGTTGCATTCCTTGGAAGAATTCCCGGAACGAGAAGCTATTCCGACATGGCCCGCCATCCGGAAAACGAGGAACTGGCCGGTGTAATCGCCTTCCGTCCGGAAGCATCGCTGATCTACGTCAATGCAGACGCGGTGTACACTGCCGTGTGCGAGCGATTGAAAGCTCTCGATCCGTCAAATATCCGTCTCGTTATCTGCGACTTGTCTGCTTCCCCCTTCATCGATCTGGCCGGATCGCAAATGCTGCACAGGCTTGAGGCCTGTCTCCGTCCAAATGACGTCCCGCTGCGCATCGTCGGCGCGCACGGATATGTGCGGGACTTTCTCAGATCCGACGGGTTGAGCGGAAAGGTTGCCGGCATTGGGCGCCAACTGACCCTGGCCCGTCTGCTCGACGACTTCGAAAGCGAGCGCAGGTAGACGGCCTTGGCGAAACCGGAATGCGCTTAAACCTAAGTATAGTTTCTCCGATCCGCGCTCGTGTGGTCCGCTTTAGCTTGAGTTCCGGTCGCACCTTCGATGCAGGAAAATCATTGTAGCAATGACAACTGCTCCGACGGCGTGCAACTTCAGCCGAGTCGTTACGCGCAGGCGACCGCAATTCTTCGCAAGACTTGCCGCGCGAGGACAACCCAATGGCAGTCACTCCCATCGACCAGACCAGTCGCCCTCCACATGCAAAATATGAACGGTTGATATCAGCTGCGACCACCGTTCCCTCGGCCGCAACTGTTGTCGTTCACCCCTGCGATGAAACCTCGCTGCGCGGCGCGATTGAGGCGGCGGAAGCAAATCTCATCCGGCCAATTCTGGTCGGCCCGGTCGCGCGCATATCCAAGGTGGCGCGGGATTCTGGCATCGACATCGGACAATTTGAAATGATCGATTCGCCGTACAGCGAGGCGGCAGCCGCAGCCGCCGTCGAACTCGTTCGAGCAGGCAAGGCCGAGCTGATTATGAAGGGCAGCCTGCACACTGATGAATTGATGCGCGCAATCACGTCCTCCTCGCACGGCCTGCGGACGGCGCGGCGCATCAGCCATGTCTTCGTGATGGACGCCCCAACGCACAAGGACACATTGTTCGTCACCGACGCCGCGATCAACATCGCGCCGGACCTCGATGTCAAGCGCGACATCGTCCAGAATGCAATTGATCTCTTCACTCAGAT
Source organism: Pseudorhodoplanes sp. (assembly GCA_032027085.1). NCBI lineage: Bacteria > Pseudomonadati > Pseudomonadota > Alphaproteobacteria > Hyphomicrobiales > Pseudorhodoplanes > Pseudorhodoplanes sp. The sequence goes on from JAVSMS010000001.1 coordinate 433,297, forward strand.
TGGCCTGGGAACGCCAAGGGTTGCGATTTTGTCGGCAGTCGAAACCGTCACCTCGAAAATACCATCGACTATCGATGCCGCCGCGCTCTGCAAGATGGCCGACCGTGGGCAGATCACCGGCGGCATTCTGGACGGCCCCCTTGCATTCGACAACGCGATCGACGAGGAAGCAGCGAGGATAAAGGGCATCAAGTCCGAAGTCGCAGGCCGCGCCCAGATTCTCGTCGTTCCCAACCTTGAGGCTGGGAATATGCTGGCGAAGAACCTGATCTTCCTGTCGCAAGCGGACGCCGCGGGCATCGTGCTGGGCGCGCGCGTGCCAGTCATCCTGACATCCCGCGCCGACAATGTCCGCGCACGCATGGCGTCCTGTGCAATCGCGTCACTCTACGCGGATGCACGCCGGCGCAACACGGTATTGCCCGCGGCATGAGCGGGATCAGGACGATACTTGTGGTGAATTCTGGCTCGTCCAGCGTGAAGTTCCGCGTGTTCTCGGTCGACGGCGAGCAGTCACTTCGCCAGATCGTGAAGGGGGACGTTGACGGAATCGGCGTACGGCCCCGGCTGTGCGCCTCCGGCGCCGACGAGGAAATACTTGTCGACCAGTCCTATTCCGCAACCGACATCCCCGATGTCACCACCGCCATGCGCACCGCCGGCCAATGGCTGCGGGAAATACAGCGCGTGAGTTTCGATGCCATTGGACATCGGGTCGTCCACGGTGGACCGCGCTACGATCGCCCGACGCTGGTAACCACGACCGTACTCTCGGATCTGGAACGGTTTATCCCGCTGGCCCCATTGCATCAGCCGAACAATCTGGCGCCGATCCGAATCCTGATGGAGCGTTTCCCGGACATGCCGCAGGTCGCGTGCTTCGACACGGCGTTCCATCGCGGACATGACAAGGTGGCGGACTGCTACGCCATTCCCGGATCACTCTATGACGAGGGCGTGCGGCGCTACGGATTTCACGGACTCTCATACGAGTACGTTGTCAGCCGGCTGCGCGAAGTGATGCCCGAAGCAGCCGAGGGTCGCATCGTCATTGCGCATCTCGGTAGTGGCGCGTCAATGTGTGCGGTCTCGCAAGGCCGAAGCGTGGAAAGCACCATGGGATTCACCGCTCTCGACGGCCTGCCGATGGGCACCCGGCCCGGCCAGCTTGATCCGGGCGTTGTGCTTTATCTCCTTACCGAAAAGGGTATGGATGCTGCCACTGCTCAGGACTTCCTTTACAAAAATTGCGGTTTGAGGGGCCTGTCGGGCATCAGCAACGACGTTCGCACGCTTCTGGAAAGTTCGGAGCCTGGCGCATCGCTGGCACTCGAGCATTTTGTGTACAGGGTCGGCCTTTATGCCGGCATGCTCGCAGCGAGCCTTGGCGGACTCGACGCATTCGTTTTTACGGCCGGGATTGGCGAGCGATCCGCTGTCCTGCGGGAGCGTATCACGCAGCGGCTCGCATGGCTCGGTGCAAGGCTCGATGCCGCTTCGAACAGCGATGGCGCGCTGTCAATTTCCGCGCCGGGTAGTCGGGTGCATGTGCTTGTCATCCCCACCAACGAGGAACTGATGATCGCCCGGCACGTCCTTGCAGCAGTGTCAGCAGGCGCGACCCAGCCTCACAGCGCAGCAGCTGCGAGCTGATGGCTCTCTCCTTCGTACATATCATCTCATGCAAAGCGACACTAAAAAACAGACTCTGATCACCGATGAACAGCGCCAGTCCCATGAGTGGATAATACTGATCCGAAAACTGCGTTGCATCGGACTGCACGCATCAGCCGACCGGCTGAAGCAGATTCTGGATTTTGTCAAATTGCAGAACGGCCACGACACCGACATCTCTTGAGAACACAGGATTTCACAATGGCCAAAGGTGCCACTCCGAAGAACAACAAGATGAAACGCAAGGATTATGAAAAAGCGCTGCAGAAGCTCCAGGTCAAGCTTTGTCACTTGCAGGACTGGGTGAAGGAAAAAGGCGCCAGAATCATCATTGTTTTCGAAGGGCGAGACGCCGCCGGCAAAGGCGGAACGATCAAGGCCATCACCGAAAAGGTCAGTCCCCGCGTTTTCCGCGTCGAGGCCCTGCCCTCGCCGTCGGATCGACAGAAGACACAGATGTTCATTCAACGCTACATCGAGCGCTTCCCCGCAGCAGGCGAAATCGTCATATTCGATCGCAGCTGGTACAATCGCGCCGGCGTCGAATACGTGATGGGCTTTTGCGGCGACAAGGAGCATCACCGTTTTCTCCAGCTCTGCCCTGAGATTGAAAAGCACGTGGTCGATGCCGGCATCATCCTCATCAAGGTCTGGCTCGAGGTCGGCAAGGATGAACAGGAGCGGCGTTTTGCGGCGCGCATCAACGACCCTCTCCGCCAGTGGAAGCTCAGCCCCATGGATATTGAATCCTATCGCCGCTGGTACGACTATTCGCGCGCAAGAGACATGATGCTGAAGATGACCGACAGCAGACATGCTCCATGGTATATTGTTCACTCCGACGATAAACGCCGTGCGCGCCTCAACTGCATCGCGCATCTTCTCAGCATCATCCCTTACAAGAGGATACACAAGGACAAGGTCAGGCTTCCGCCCAGATCGAACAAGAACAAATACAATGATGCGCTGAAGGCGAGCGGCCGCAAGTTCGTCACGCAATTGTACTGAGACAAATTCGATGAGTAATCTTGCTGTCAGCACGACACGCGGATTGACCGCGCGCGACTAGGGCCGACTGCCGGCCTGTGCCGATACATCGCCGTCACGTTGCGGCAGCTCGAACTCAACGATCGCTCCCCCGCCGGGTCGCACAGATGCCCGAATGGCGCCTCCATGCGCCACGACAATTGAGTGGGAGATTACCAGCCCCATCCCTACGCCCCGGGGCTTGGTCGTGAACAAGGGCTTGAAGATGGATTTTAGATGCTCCGGATCGATGCCGATCCCAGTATCTTCAATTCTTATGCAGACCCTGTCTCCCGCGTGTTCCTCCGATCGCACGAGCAACTTCCGAACCGTCGTCGTCTCCATCGACTCAATCGCATTCATCAGGAGGTTGAGCACAACCTGCTTTAACTGGATCCTGTTCGCTTCGACCAATGGAAGCTGATCGTCAAGCTGGGTTTCGAGCGAAATGCCGTGGCGTCGCAGATTGACCTGAAGGGTAGTCAGCACGGACCGGACAAGTTCGTTAAGGTCGATCGACTCCTTGTGCCGTTCCCTGCCGCTGAACATCGCCAGCACACCTGCGATCACCTCGTTGGCGCGATGCACGGAGGTCACGATCTGGTTCAGGGAGCTGCGCGCCTCGTCGACGTTCACCCGCCCGGTCGTAAGCCAGTTGAGGGCCGCATAGGCGCTGGCGCCGGCCGCCGCCAGCGGCTGCCTCACCTCATGTGCGATCGATGCCGACAATTCTCCGGCCACGGCCAGGCGGTTCACGTTCTGCAATTCCGCCATGGTGTCTCGTGTCCGAAGCTCTGCCTGATGGCGGCGGCGATGCTCGTAAAGCAGCCACATGATCACGCAAGCCTGAATCAGCACGGCCGCGATCCCACCAGCTATCTGAAACGGGTATTGCTGCCAGGCGGTCAGGCTGCGGAAATGTACCTCGCTGCCTGGCGGCAGGCGGCTTTCCGCAATACCCCACCGCTGCATTTCCCGCCAATCGAACTTCGGCGTCCCCATGCCGACGGGTTGAACTTTTATAGTCTCGGGATCTTCGCCGCCGAGCACACGCACGGCGACCGCTCCGACCTGCCGTCCCGTCTCCAGCACCGGAACATGCGGTCCTCCGACGATCTCGCGTCCGAAAAACGCGTCCGAATAGCTGAAAATGGGCGCATTTGCGACGGCGTGCAGACGTCTCAACGCGCTGCTTTCTTCGTGAACAACCCCGTCCGCGTCGACAATCATCAGTTCCCAGAACAGCGCCGAATTCGGTGGAAGGTCTGCCGCATGCTTCAGGATGTCCTCGAAGGAAAATGAATCGTACCAGGTGAACTTGACCCGATCATTTAGGCTCCCGGCGCTTCGCGAAATTTCGTCTCGCCAGTACTTCTCGATCGGAGATGCTCCCACAACAACAGCAATGTGATTGGTGTCCGGGAGTACGCGGAGAATATTGTCCAGGGCCGCGCGATAATCGATTGCAACCGCGGCAACAATGTCCTTTGGACCAAGCGCCGCATATTGCACTCGCCGCTGGTCTACCACGGTCAGGATCATTGGCGCCGCAGGAAATAATCTGTGCCGGTGCTTCTGCACAAACCCTGCTGCGGGCGCACCAATACTGACAATCAGGTCCGGCGCCCTATGCTTGTACAAGGCATGAAGATACTCGACGAACGCGGCCTCCGGATTTTCGTCGCTTGAACGCGCCGAAATCAGGGCGTGTTCCTGAATATTGAGCGGCCACGGCGATTGCCGCTCAAGCTCCAGCCGGATCGCTCTGGCATATTCACTCCACGGCTTGAACTCGCGGCCGAAGGAATGCAGCACCAGAACATCTTTGAATTCGACCGCGTGACCGCACGGCGCTGAAATGCAAAAAAGAAAGAGAATCACAGCAACCGTGCCGGCACGATTGCAAAGCCTTGTCACCTGCATTGCTCCAGTCGCGTCAGTCATTTTCAGTAGATTGCATCACAGTGACATAAAAATAGGAAGCCAAATCCTGCCCAATTGGCCGCCAGTATCTATCGCCGCCGCTGGCAACCACAATCAGCTTCCCTGTCCAGCTCTTCGCCCCGGATCACCCTGTCCCTCACCCTGTTGCGTGTTTCACCGTCTGCATCAATGTGACCAAACCATCACACGCAGATCGCAGCCTGTTTTCACGACCAATTCGCCGCCGGGATGGGACCAATCATATTGAAGTATAGTGGATTCATTGCGGTGCAGCGTCGAGTATGAGCGGAGGTTTCGGCCACTGAGTTCCGCCTCCCGGGCTGGAGCAGACCAGAGGTTCCCGCAACTGGCAGCGCCGGAGACACGAATGACGTCGAACAGTTTCAGCTGGACGACCAACGAAGAGCTTTCAGCGGGCAAGGGCGCGACGCTGCAGGAATTCTCCACCAAAGTCGGCGCGCACAATCTTGAGATCAGCGTCGCGCCATGGGGCGAGGGCCGCCTCAGGGTCAACGGACGCGAAATCGTTCATATCAACGACGCGAAAGACAGACGGCAGGCCTTCCGGATCCTTGAAAACATCGCTGACATCTATCTGAAGGAGCAACCCGCCAGGGCCGATGGCAAGAAGCAGCTGTCGATGATCCCGCCCGTCAAGGCGAAACTTCTGGCTGGCAAGCGCGGCCTTGTGGTCGGCATCGCCAACGATCAGTCCATCGCGTGGGGCTGCGCCAAGGCTTTCCGGGCGTTTGGCGCGGAGGTCGCGGTCACCTATCTCAACGAAAAGGCTCTCAAATATGTGGAGCCGCTTGCTACCGCCCTTGAATCGCCGATCGTCATGCCGCTCGACGTCAACGTGCCGGGCGAGATGGAAGCGGTGTTCGAGCGGATCAAGAAAGAATGGGGCCAGCTCGATTTCGTCGTGCACTCCATTGCTTTTTCACCCAAGCCAACACTCCAGAGCCGGGTCGTGGACGCGCCGCGCGATGGATTTCTGACAACGATGGACGTGTCCTGTTGGACGTTCATCCGCATGGCGCATCTCGCCGAACCGCTGATGAAAAAAGGGGGCACCCTGTTCACCATGACCTACTACGGCAGCCAGATGGTCATCAAAAACTACAACATCATGGGTATTGCCAAGGCCGCGCTCGAATGCGCGGTGAAATATATCGCGGCGGAACTGGGCCCGAAGGGAATTCGCGTACACGCAATCTCCCCGGGCCCCCTTGCGACCCGAGCCGCATCCGGCATCGCCGAGTTTGATGCGCTGCTTGAAAAGGCAAAAGCAAAGGCCCCGGCCCGAAGCCTAGTCAGCATCGACGATGTCGGTGTTGCCACTGCATTCCTGGCGCACGATGCGGCACGGCTGATCACCGGTGAAACGCTTTACATCGATGGCGGCTACCATTTGATCGACTGACCATCGCCGCGGAGGCGCAAATGTCAACTCATCCGGCCGACAAGACGAAAACGCCCGTACAGCTCGCCATTCCGACTCTCGGCGCGATGACCGAGTACTGGATTGATGCCGCGCAGCGAAGCATTCTGTTCTGGGATGTGCTGCGCCGGCGCGGGAATGCATACAAGGAACATGCGACTGAAACCGTTCCGCACGTGCTCGATTATGATGTCGAGCTTGTTTCCGACGGCCGGACATTCGAACGGCCTGTCAATTACGGGCTGGTCAGGATTGTCCCTCCTAAGAACATTACCATTGATCTTGCCAAACGGCCGTTCGTGGTCATCGATCCGCGCGCGGGACATGGCCCCGGTATCGGCGGATTCAAGGCCGACAGCGAAATCGGCGTGGCTCTCAAGGCCGGGCACCCCTGCTACTTCATCGGCTTCACGCCGGAGCCGATGGCCGGCCAAACGATCGAAGACATCCTGCGCGCGGAGGCGACGTTCCTTGAGATCGTGATCGAACGGCATCCGCAGGCCGAGGGCAAGCCCTGCGTCATCGGCAATTGCCAAGCCGGGTGGGCGCTGATGATGCTGGCGGCGCTGCGCCCGGAATTGTTTGGACCGCTGATCGTTGCCGGATCGCCCCTGTCCTACTGGGCAGGCGTGCATGGAAAGAATCCAATGCGGTACACGGGCGGTCTCCTGGGCGGAAGCTGGCTGACGGCATTCGCCAGCGATCTCGGCGCCGGCAAGTTCGATGGTGCGGGGCTAGTGCAGAATTTCGAGAACCTCAACCCGTCCAACACCCTGTGGGCCAAGCAATATAATCTGTATTCGAAGGTCGACAGCGAAGCGGAGCGCTATCTCGATTTTGAACGCTGGTGGGGCGGACACGTCTATCTCAACGGTGAAGAGATCCAGTTCATCGTTGATCAGCTATTCGTTGGCAACAATCTGGCGGCCGGCCGCGTACAGACGTCCGATGGCACGTCAATTGACCTACGCAACATCCGCTCTCCGATCGTCATTTTCTGCTCGAAAGGCGACAACATCACGCCGCCGCAACAGGCGCTTGACTGGATTCTGGACCTCTACGACGATGCCGACCAGATTCGATCCTATGGCCAGACCATTGTCTATACTGTGCACGACACCGCCGGCCATCTCGGCATTTTCGTGTCGGGCTCGGTGGCAAAGAAAGAACACAGCGAGTTTTCCGGCAACATCGATCTGATCGACGTCCTGCCACCCGGCCTCTATGAGGCGGTTTTCACGCCGAACACCGGCGCGGACGCCTCCGACCTTGTCAGCGGCGACTGGATCATGCGTTGCGAGGCGAGAACGCTCGACGACATCAGGGCACTCGGTTGCAACGACGCCGCGGACGAACGGTGCTTTGAGACTGTCGCCCGCATCTCCGAGATCAATCGGTCACTGTACCGAAGCTTTATGCAACCGCTCGTTCGAACCTTCATGACGCCGCAGACGGCGGAGCTGACGCGCCGGATGCATCCCCTACGTCTGCAGTACGAGCTTTTCGCCAGCACCAATCCGGCGATGGCATGGATCGAAAAAGCCGCCCAACAGGCGCGCGAGGCGCGCAAGCCCGTGGCAGCGAACAATTCGCTTCTGGCGATACAGGAGACCACATCCCGGCTGATCGTGGACACGCTCGATCTCTGGCGGGATGTGGGTGAAAAGATGTCTGAGTCGGTATTTCTCTCCGTCTATGGCTCACCTCTCCTGCAGGCAGCGGTTGGCGTCGATCCGGCGTCGGCTGGATCCTGGCGCAAGGCAGGCCGCAATCCGCTGCACGCGCAACTGATCGAGAAACGCATTGCCGAACTGAGATCTCGCATGCATGAAGGCGGCTTGCCGGAAGCGACGGCGCGAGCGTTTCTTTACGTCGGAATGTCGCGCAGCTCGGTCGATGAGAGAGGCTTTGAATCAATCCGCCGCTTCCGCCGCAGCCAGACCGACCGCAACCGCCGGTCCCTCGCCGCATTCAAGGCCATGCTCCGCGACCAGTTCTTCATGCTGCTGATCGATCGGGAGGCCGCCATCCAGGCAATCCCCGAATTGTTGCCCGAGGATTCGAAAGCGCGCCATCAGGCCATCGAACTCATCAAGCAAGTAATCACGTCGAGCGCAGCCCTTCCGCCGGAGGGGGAAATCCGCCTTCGCGAAATCGCCGCTCTATTCGAAGTTGAGGATGCCTCGTCGCCGAAGCGGTCGCCTCGCACGGCGGAACGGCCGCTCCATTCATAGCAGCACGGGGCCCTGCCTGGTACTTTCCATGCCAACATGCCCTCTCACCTCTCAGCGCGCTGTTTCCGAGGCGTGTTTAATGTGAATGGCTTGAGAAAAACTGGCTGGGGCGCCTGGATTCGAACCAGGGAATGGCGGAATCAAAATCCGCTGCCTTACCACTTGGCTACGCCCCAACGCTGTCAGGAGGGCTTCGGCCGGCACCGGCCGCATGTCGCGCCCGGGCCGCTTCGGCGGGCGGACCCTAGCCATGTCCGTGGCGGCAATCAACTTTTCCGCGATGTCGCCGATGTCATTGACGCTGCGAATGGGCTGGACTAGCCCTGAACGGACAAAAAAAGCGGCGGTTCCGGGAGAAAACGCATGGCCTTTCGCGCGCCGGTGGATGACATCGCCTTCGCCCTCACCCACTCCGCCGGCATGGGCCGGGCGCTCGCCGACGGCCTTTATGGCGATCTCGGCGCCGACGATGTGCGGGCGGTGCTGGATGAAGCCGGCCGTTTCGCGACCGATATCCTCGCCCCCCTCAACCGGCTGGGCGACCAGCACGGCGCCGTCCTCAAGGATGGCCGGGTGATCCTGCCGCCCGGCTGGAAGGAAGCCTACACCTCCTGGGCTGCCGCCGGCTGGAATGGGGTCGCCGCGCCCGAGCAATGGGGCGGTCAGGGCCTGCCGCGCGCGCTCAACGCGGCCTGCCTCGAGATGTGGAATTCGGCGGCGATGGCGTTCGGCCTGGGGCCGCTCCTCACCATGGCCGGCATCGACGCGCTGGCGGCGCATGGCTCGCAGGAGCTGAAGGAAAAATATCTGGCCAAGCTGATCAGCGGCGAATGGATGGGCACGATGCAGCTCACCGAGCCGCAGGCGGGCTCCGATGTCGGCGCGCTGCGCACCAAAGCCGAGCGCGCGGGCGACGGCACCTACAGGATCACCGGCCAGAAAATCTTCATCACTTACGGCGAGCACGATCTCACCGACAACATCATCCATTTCGTGCTCGCGCGGCTGCCCGATGCGCCGCCCGGCACCAAAGGCATCTCGCTGTTCCTCATTCCGAAATTCCTGCTCAACAAGGACGGCTCGCTCGGGGCGCGCAACGACGTGCGCGTGCATTCGCTCGAGCACAAGCTCGGCATTCATGCCTCGCCCACCTGCACCATGGTCTATGGCGACAAGGGCGGCGCCACCGCCTTTCTGATCGGCGAAGAGAATGCCGGCATGGCCTGCATGTTCACCATGATGAACGATGCGCGGCTCGCCGTCGGCCTGCAGGGCGTCGCCATCGGCGAGCGCGCCTTGCAGCAGGCGGTGCACTATGCGCATGAGCGCAAGCAGGGCCGCGCGACGGGGATGAAGGCCGACCAGTCGGTCCTCATCATCGACCATATCGATGTGCGCCGCATGCTGCTCACCATGCAGGCGATGACGAGCGCCTCGCGCGCCATCTGCTATGCGACCGCGGTTGCGCTCGACATCGCCGAGCGCGGCAAGGATGACGCCGCGCGCAAGGCGGGGGCCGACCGCGCCGCCCTGCTCACGCCGGTTGCAAAGGCCTTCTCCAGCGACATGGGCATCGAGGTCGCCTCGCTCGGCATTCAGGTGCATGGCGGCATGGGCTTCATCGAGGAGACCGGCGCGGCACAATGTCTGCGCGATGCCCGCATCACCGCGATATATGAAGGCACCAACGGCATCCAGGCGATCGACCTTGTGACGCGCAAATTGCCGCTGAACGGCGGCGCGACCGTGAAGGCGTATATGAAAGAGCTGCGCGACATCGCGGAGCGCGTGCAGGCGACCAACGATCCGGCTTTCGGCGCGACGGCGGCGAGGCTCGGCGCCGCGCTCGACGATCTCGAGCGGGCGACCGACTGGCTGCTGGCGCAACTGAAAGCCGCACCGAACAACGCGCTCGCCGGCGCCACGCCATATCTTCGCCTGTTCGGCAACACCGCCGGCGGCTGCATGCTGGCCGAAGAAGCCGTCGCGGCTTTGCGTGTCGGCAATGGCGCCGCGCGCAGCGCGGAGCGCATCGCCCTCGCCCGCTTCTGCGCCGAGAACATTGTGGTGCAGTCGGGCGGCCTCGCTTCGGCCGTCACGGACGCAGCGGACAGCATCATCACGGCGCCGGTGCCGGAGGCCGCGGCGTGAGCAGTTCGACACCGCTCGTTCCGGTTCATGACGAGAACGCCGTTCGGCTCATCCGGATGAACCGCGCGGACAAGAAGAACGCGCTGACTGGCGAGATGTATGCGGCGATGGCCGACGCGCTCGCCGGCGCCAACAAGCGGAGCGACATCCGCTGCGTGGTGATCGCGGGCGCGCCCGGCGTGTTCTGCGCCGGCAACGACCTGCAGGATTTCCTGCGCGCCGCCGAGGACGATGAGGGTCTGAGCGAGCCCATCATGCGCTTCCTCTATGCGCTGGCCGGCTCGCGCAAGCCGCTGGTCGCCGCCGTGCAGGGCGCCGCGATCGGCATCGGCACCACCATGCTTCTGCATTGCGATTATGTCGTCGCGGCGAACGACGCGCGGTTTGCCACACCCTTTGTCAGCCTCGGTCTTGTGCCGGAAGCCGGATCGAGCCTGCTGGCGCCGCGTCTTATGGGGCAGCGGCATGCTTTTGCACTGCTGGCGATGGGAGAGCCGCTGGACAGCGAGAGCGCGAAAACCTGCGGTCTCGTCAATCGCATCGTGCCTGCCGCTGACGTCGACGCCGAAGCGATGAAGGCGGCGCAGAAGATCGCAAGCCTTCCGCCGGAAGCCGTTCTCGCCACGCGCCAGCTCATGCGCGGCGCGCCGGAGGACATTCTCGCGCGCATCGACGAGGAGGCGGATTTCTTCAAGGTGCGGCTGCAGTCGGATGAAGCGAAAGCGGCGTTCGAAGCGTTTTTTGCGCGGAAGAAGTGACTCTGCATCGTCATGGTCCGGCTTGACCCGGCCACCCCGTTCAGGAAGGCACTGCATCCCTAAGCGGGATGCCCGCGACAAGCGCGGGCATGACGATCGAAGGGTCATGTGGACGCTACACCGGCTTCAGCCCCGCCTCGATCTCCGCCCGCCGCGGTTCGAGGAACGGCGGCAGCGCCAGTTTCTCGCCCAGGCTTTCCATCGGCTCGTCGGTCGCAAAACCCGGACCGTCGGTTGCGATCTCGAACAGGATGCCGTTCGGCTCGCGGAAATACAGCGACTGGAAATAGAAGCGGTCGACCTTGCCGCTGTTCGGAATGCGCAGGACACGCAGCCGCTCCGCCCAGGCGTCGTATTCATCGGCGTTCGGCGTGCGGAAGGCGACGTGATGCACGCCGCCCGCGCCCGGCAATGCCGGCGCCAGACCCGGCCGCACCGCGACGTGCAATTCCGCCGCCGGGCCGCCCGCGCCCATCGCATAGACATGCACGACGTCGGTCCCGGATTCGGGATGGATGTAGTCGCGCACATGCCGCATGAGCATCAGCTCGCGCAGCACGACATCGGTATTGGTCAGATCGGGAATGGTCATGGTGATCGGACCGAGGCCGCGGATCTGGTGCTCGGCCGGCACCGGGCTTTTCGCCCAGGGATGCGCTGCGCCATGCCCGCCGTCATCGACAAGGCTCAGACGCTGCCCCTCGGGGTCTTCGAAATCGAGAGTCTTGCGCCCGTCGCGCTCGACAATCTCGCCCGCCCTCACCTTCTGCTCGGTGAAGCGCTGCTTCCACCACGAGAGACTCGTCTCGCCGTTCACGCGCAGGGCGGTATTGGAAATCGTGTGGTTGCCGCGCCGCTCCGGCCGCGTCTTGAAATCGAAGAAGGTCAGATCGCTGCCCGGCGAAGCGAGGCCGTCGCCATAAAAGAAGTGATAGGCCGATACGTCGTCCTGATTCACCGTCTTCTTGATCAGCCGCATGCCCATGACCTGCGTGTAGAAACGCAGATTGCCCGGCGCGTCGGCGGAGACGGCGGTAAGATGATGGATGCCGGTGAGTTGCATGTCGATGTCCGGGTGGGCCTTTGCGCCATGTGGGCATGGAACCGCGCGAATGCGAGCAGACGCGCGGCATCGCCCGGATTGTGCGAGGCGCCGGGTCCGCCTTCATTCCATCGTCCGTTCCCTTTTCCCTTGCCCGATGCAAGGGCGCGCGGAACGCCGGGCTCTCAGCCTGCCCGCGGCCTCGTGCAGCAAGCCGTTGTTGGCCACACGAGATTTTTAGTCACCACGGAAAGCCGGAAACGACGGCGTTCCGCGCGCGGTGTGTGAGGCTTGCTCCGCGACAACCCCGGAGGACAGACACCGTGGACCGGCATGGCCGGGCGGCTGGTCTTGGTATCCTCCGCTGGTGACCCACGGCCGGTGGGCCGGATCATCGCGGCTTGGGCCTCCGCGACGGGGCGTGCGTCTCACGCCCTTTCGCGGCCACCGCACCCTGCCCCGCATCTCATGACGCTGATCAGACGCCCCTTGCGTGGAGCAGGATGGCAGGAGAATAGTCGCAGTTATCACCTTAAAAAATGTGACCGCGTTCCTATTTCCTTCGCCAAAAAGTGGAGTCGGATCAATATGTTGCTGGCAAGGGAACTAGTTGGAAAACACCCCGAGTATCCGCTCGACCTCGACGGCCATCTCCCGGAGGACGGTCGGGACGAAGCGCCCGCCGAAGGGCTGATCCTTCCGAAACAGTATATGGATGGCGACATCAATTTGCTTGGGATTTACGGGGTCTCGCCACGGAACGGCGGGGTCGTAGCGCCATATTGCTATGCGGTTGTCTTTGAGAAGGTCGAAGGCGGTGTTCTCGATAATGAAGTTGGTCACCGACGGGTCCACATCGCTGATGTCAAGACGGTCGATAGCGAGTCTGGACCAGACGGGTACGATGAGTTCGTGCTTGTCGGTAACATCAAGAACATGCAGGCCATAAAGAATGTCGTTCCCTCCCGGGTAAGGCTTCAGGTCGCGGAATTTTTGGGCGATTTCTTCGCCGGCAACCTTTATCTGTCTGTTTGTGAGAACCGATTCAAAACCCTCCGCTCTTTTGCAAAAGGGAAACTGGACCTTGTCAGGGACCGGGCCATGGGGACGCAGGATATCCCAAGTCATGTGATCGAGGGCGGATCGGAGATTGTGAACGGCATCGCCGATGATGAGAGGGAAATGATCGGGAACGGCCGTGTTTATTTTAGCGATCAAGGTGCGTTGGCGGGTATGAGCATCGTCGTGGGTCGAGAGCCGGCGTCCCTCGCGATTGTACAAAGCCTCGGCTTGGGTAACAAAATCCTCGATGTGATGCTTGGCCCGCTGTAGTTTGAGTTCTGCCCCTTTGAACTTGCTAACAGGTCCGGTCATGCCTGCCCCCAAGAAGAAAGCCCCCGCGCTTCACAAGCGCAAACGCGAAAAGCTGGAGACCGAACTGGAATCCGGCCCTCAGGTAGATCAGCGGCGCGATGATATCATGCGGAAGATGCTGGCAAGCCCGCCGAAGCCGCATAGCGAGATGAAGCTTGGGAAGACTAAGCGGTCGCGCTAGATGCCAGTTGGCATCGGGCCGGAAACCACGAAGCCAGCCTTTGTCTCCATTGGCTCGTAATTGCTGATCATGATTTTTATTGTTTCGCCTGTCTGCAATTGAAGATCAGCCTGATCATTATCAAAAATTTGGAGAAGAATTCTCGGGTCGCCAGACATCGTGCCCTGAGCGCTCTTCATCCCTCCTAATCCCGCTAAAACGACTATCTCGTAGTCGACCGTGGCATTCAACTCACCAACGGTGACGGTGCCGGTACCGGAAAATGAACCAAGGTGTTTCATCATGCCCCCCTCGGACGCCTATGATGGCTGCTGCCCTAATTGTGGTAAAGTTTATACGCTGGCGGAATTGAAGAAAATGGCCGTTGGTGACGGTTGGCAGCGATACCTGCGTGTCATCGACCGCGAAGGAGTCGTTCGCGTTGTTTCATTTGATGAATTTGTGCCGACTACGATGACGCCCTTTTACGGGCGCGCCAGCGCAAAAAACGCTTTGCGTTGTGTTTCAACGAGCGAATCTTAATGAGGCCGTCGATAGGTGAGGCGCTTGCCTTCCGCGCCTTTGGCAATCAACTGAGCGCGGGCAACGTCATCAACGCCAACGCCTGAGCGGTGAGTGTAGCGGAAGGAAAATTCGTCAAGATAACGCTGCAAGTGTTGCTCACCGCAGAAATGATACGTGCCGACCATGCCCTTCTTGAAGATGCCGAAGAAATTCTCGACGTTGTTGGTCGAATAGCCGCGCTTGTTGACGTATTCGCGTCCGGTGTGGATCACGGTTTCATGCGCGCCGAACTCTGAGCCAACCTCGGTGTAGAGGCGGCTTTCATCGGTGACCAGAACGGACTTGCGATCAACGTTGCGGACCAGAATGTCGCGGACAGTGTCAGCCGTCGCACTCTGCACCACAAACGCGCGGCAATTGCCTTCCGGCTCGACAAGAGCCACAACGCTGGACTTATTCTTGAGGCCCTTCTTGTACCCCTTGGCGCGCTTTGACGTGTTGCCGTAGTAGGTTTCATCGGCTTGGACTTCCGAGCCTTTGCCGCCCATCGGGCCGGGTTGGCCGTCACGCATCGCTTCACGAATGCGGTGCATCATGAACCATGTGGACTTGTAGCTGATGCCGAGCATGCGGCTCATTTGGTGAGCGGACATGCCCTTCTTGCTGGCAGCCATCAGGTGCATCGCCAGCCACCACTTTGACAGTGGAATCTTGGAGCGTTCAAACACGGTGCCGACCGTCACGGTGAACTGGCCCTTGCAATCGTTGCAATAGATCAGGCCAGCGCGGTGTGACTGCTTCTCACCCTCGACCCGTGCAATGCGTTCCTGATGGGAATTGCCGCAGTGCGGGCAGATCGGGCCATCCGGCCAGCGCACGGCCTCCAGATGGGCACGGGCGGCGGCTTCATCGGTGAAGATCGGGTTTGTGAGGTTGGCAGCCATGGCTATCTCCTTGACTCCTTTATCCCAATTCCCGCCACTTTTGTCAAGGTGATAAATGCGAGAATAGTCCTAGTTAGGAATAGAGTCAAGCCCGTGAAGTGGCAGAACTGTGCGATCTGACTTGCCAATTTGCTTGGTTTCGCCCATGAATGCTCAACTAGAGGTAGTATGTTCATGGCCTACCAATATCTTCTTCGGCGGGACTTTCTGGACATCGAGCCCTTTCTTCCCGCAATTAGAATGCACGCTGACAATGAGCGTAATGCATTGGGTTTCCTTCCAGAACCAGCCTATGCGGAGGCCGCCCGACAACGAAAGCTAATACTTCTCGTTGTTACCGACAGCCAAACAGGAACCGCCGAGTATGCAGGTCATCTCCTTTTCGGTGGAATTTTTCCTACGCTGAAAGTGCGACAGATTTGCATTTCACCTAAGTATCGAAGAACCGGTCAGGCCACTACTCTGCTGCGCGCGCTGAAAGCGCAAGGAGAGGCAGAAGGATATTTCAGCATCGTCGCCAACGTGGCTTCAGATTTGCAAGCAGCAAATCAATTCTATGAAAAGAACGGCTTTTCTACATTGCGCTTGAAAGCCGGCGGCGCCACCAGAAACCGTACGATTAACGTAAGGACGTTGCAGTTGGAGACCGCCAGTTTGCTCTCCTTAATGGCTGCAACTCCGCAACCCAAGCTCGTAACTTTACATTCGGTAAACAAGCGATCGCAGGATGCATCCCTGTACGCAATCGACCTCAATGTATTTTTCGACGTGATAAGAGATCGCCCTCGCTCGCATGATGCTGGAGTCTTATTTGGCGCCGCCCTACGGCAACATATCAGAATCGCGGCAAGTGACGAGTTCATTCGAGAACTCGAAAGAAAATCGTACGATAGGACCAACGATCCTACCTTATCGCTCGCGAAGCAGATTCCAAACCTGCCACCTCAAGACAAAACGATTATCGAAAGTCTTATTCCCGACGTTTCCGCTGCGGTATTTCCTGAACGAACCCGACAACGTACATTAGGCCCAAACGACAAATCCGATGTACTGCATCTGTGTCATGCGATAGCAGCGGGAGCGGCCGGTTACATCACGAGCGATTCGAGAGTGCTTTCCGCTCGCGACGCCTTGATGTCAGCGTTTGGAATGGACATCATCGGACTGTCCGAGTTCGCAGAACTGCTGGATCTTCCAACTAGTTCGCCCTCTGACGTAAAAATCGCCACAAGACATTTTCGGGTAGATAACCCGGCCGTTGAGAAAATTGAGGCCTTTTTGGAGGAAGAAAGCGAAAATCTGAAATCATACCTTCAAGGCTCGACAGTTTCGGCTTGCGAGCGCATTTGCCTTAGCGATGAAGACGGAATAATTGGCGTTGGTCTACTGCTTACGGCGCGCGCGATCGAATCGGCATCCCGATCTTTCGTCTGTGTACGCCAAGAACATGCTTTCTCTTCGACGGCAGTCGACTTCTTGATCTCAGAACAAATTCGAAGTTGCTCAAAAGCAAGCGTGTTCAGAGTTGATTTTTACGACATCCCCCACCACCCTATTACTCGGCGAATTGCGCTCAGCCACGGCTTTCAACAGCGGAAAGGGACTCCGTCGCTACTCACCAAAATTGCAATTGGCAGGCCAGCCACCAAAAAATCCTGGACCCAAACGCGATTGGCAGTTGAACGCCTAACGGGCCTCAAATTGCAGGAAAAGTGCCCCACATACGATACGGCGACCGCAGAAATAACCTCCGATGGAGGAACTAGGTCCTTACTTCCAATATTCGAGCTTGAGACATTGCTTTCGCCGACAGTTCTAGCCCTGCCTAAGCGTGCTGCTGTAATTGTGCCCATTGCTGCTAGCTATGCCAGCTTACTGTTAGGCACCGACACGCAGTACACATTTCTTGATGTACCCGAGGCGCAGTTCTTAAGCAGACGCACTTACTTCAATACTGTAAGAGCCGCTCATGCTATGATTCGCGGTGGTGTGATTTGCTTTTACGAGTCCATGAAAGGTAAAGGTCGTGGCGCCATCGTTGCAATAGGTCGAATTGTCGACGTAACTAGTGTCCCAGCGGAAAGTGTCCCTGAAATTATGCAAAGAGCGGCAGTGGTTGATGACCCGAGCACACTGACAAAGTCGGAC
The DNA here is from genome assembly GCA_032027085.1 of Pseudorhodoplanes sp. Lineage (NCBI taxonomy): Bacteria > Pseudomonadati > Pseudomonadota > Alphaproteobacteria > Hyphomicrobiales > Pseudorhodoplanes > Pseudorhodoplanes sp. The sequence continues at coordinate 450,718 of JAVSMS010000001.1, forward strand.
CGGGTACTGGCGACCAGCTTTGACAATCTTATGGCGCTCCGTAATCCAGTGCCGTTGCGAAGACTCCGCGAGATCGGTTGCGCCGATGGGTCCAATTTCGTTTCCGCGACCCCGATATCGGCAGAACAGCTAGAAGAAATTGTAAGCTCAGGATTTCCTGATGACTGACAGCGCGGACATACTGATTTCCTTAAAGCCTAGGCACGCAGAGCAAGTGCTCCAAGGCAACAAGACGATTGAACTCAGGAGACGTCGGCCACACGTTGAACCAGGCACAAAGGCTTGGATCTATGCGACCGCACCTGTTGCAGAGATAAAGGGTTCCGCATGCATAGAACGAATTGTAACCGGCCCAACGAATGAAGTCTGGCGAAATTTTGGAAAGCGGACAGGAATCTCAAGAACTGAATTCGACAACTACTTTGATGGTTGTCACACCGCACACGCACTAGTGCTGACAGATATTAGGGTTCTCAATCGCCCACTTTCACTAGAAAGAATGCGCAAACTGGTAACAGGCTTTCAACCGCCACAATTTTTTTGCCGCCTTAACGGCGCCGCAGCGCAAATGCGCCTTTATTCCCGTAAATCCACAAGCGTAGCGAGCTAGAACACGAAACCGCCGGAAGTATAGGATTGCGGGCGCGCGGGCGTCGCCCGGCCCCCGGAATGGCGCTAAGGTGGGACAGGTAACAACGAGGCCCCCATGTCCCTCAAGAACAAGACCCTCTTCATCACCGGCGCCTCGCGCGGCATCGGGCTCGCCATTGCGCTGCGCGCCGCGCGCGACGGCGCCAATATCGCCATCGCGGCGAAGACCGACACCCCGCATCCGAAACTGCCGGGCACGATCCACACCGCCGCGCAGGAGATCGAACAGGCCGGCGGCCGCGCGCTGCCGCTCGTCGTCGACGTGCGCGAGGAAGAGGACGTGAAAAGCGCCATCGCGAAAGCCGCCGAAACCTTCGGCGGCATTGACATCGTGGTGAACAATGCCAGCGCCATCCAGCTCACGCCGGTCGAACAGACGGAGATGCGCCGCTACGACCGCATGCAGCAGGTGAATGCGCGCGGCACCTTCATGGTGTCGAAATACGCCATCCCGCACCTCGCGAAAGCGTCGAACCCGCACATCCTGATGCTCTCGCCGCCGCTCGACATGCAGGAAAAGTGGTTCGCGCCGCACACCGCCTATTCGATCGCCAAATTCGGGATGAGCCTTGTCGTGCTCGGCCTTGCCGGCGAGTTGCGGCCCAAAGGCATCGCCGTGAACGCGCTGTGGCCGCGCACCACCATCGCCACCAGCGCGATCAAGAACCTGCTCGGCGGCGACGCGGTGATGCGCATGTCGCGCAAGCCGGAGATCCTGGCCGACGCCGCCTATGCCGTCTTCAACAAGCCGGCGAACAGCTTCACCGGGCAGTTCCTGATCGACGATTCGTTTCTTGCCTCCGAAGGCGTCACCGATTTCGAAAAATACCGTGTCGATGCGGGGCAGCCGCTGGCGCCGGATTTCTTTGTTCCCGATTCGCCGCCGCCCCCGCCCGGCGTCGCGGTCGAAACAAAAAGCGACCGCTGGGAGCTTCCGGCACCGCGACTGAAGGGGTAAAGGAGGACAACGCGCAGCTTCCATCCATCCTGCGCCTGAACTGGCGGTTTCATGTCGACTCTCCTGATTACCCACCCGTCCAGCCTCAATCACGCCACCCCGCCCGGACACCCGGAGCGGCCGGATCGGCTGCGCGCGATCGACCGTGCGCTGGAAGAGGAGAAATTCTCCGCGCTCATGCGCGAACAGGCGCCGCTCGCCTCGCTTGATCTCGTCGCGCTCTGTCACCCGATGGCCTATGTCGAGCAGATCCGCGATGTCGCGCCGCGCGAAGGCATGATCGCGCTCGACGGCGACACGACAATGTCGCCCGGCAGTTTCGAGGCCGCCTTGCGCGCCGTCGGCGGCGCGGCCATGGCGGTCGATGAAGTGATCGAGAAAAAGGCCAGCAACGCGTTTGTCGCCATGCGCCCGCCCGGCCATCACGCCGAGACGGTCCGTCCCATGGGCTTCTGCATTTTCAATCAGGCCGCCATCGCCGTCCGCCATGCCCAGCGCAAGCACGGCGCCGGCCGCGCCGCGATCGTGGATTTCGACGTGCATCACGGCAACGGCTCGCAGGAGATCTTCTGGGGCGACGACAGCGTGATGTATTGCTCCACCCACCAGATGCCGCTTTACCCCGGCACCGGCGCAAAATCGGAGCGCGGCGAATACGACAACATCGTCAATGCGCCGCTCAGCGCCGGGGACGGAGGTTCGCAGTTCCGCGAAGCGATGGAGACCGTCATCCTGCCGAGATTGCAGAATTTCGGGCCGGACATCGTGATCATTTCCGCCGGCTTCGACGCGCATGCACGCGACCCTCTGGCCAGCCTGAACTTCCTGGAAGAGGATTTCGGCTGGGCGACACGCAGGATCATGGAGGTCGCCGACAGGACCGCCGGGGGGCGCGTGGTCTCGGTGCTGGAGGGCGGCTATGATCTGGAAGGCCTCGCCCGCTCCGCCGCCGCCCATGTGATGGCACTGATGCGCGGCTGATCCTTGCGCGCTACACTCCCCGACCGGGAATCACACGAGAACGAAATGGCCGAGAACAATACCGACATCCAGAAAATGCCCTTCGAGCGCGCGATCGAGGAACTGGAGACGATCATCAAGCGGCTCGAGGAAGGCAAGGTCCCGCTGGAGGAATCGGTCGCGATCTATGAGCGCGGCGAGGCGCTGAAGCAGCGCTGCGAGGACTTGCTGAAAGCCGCCGAGGCGCGGGTCGAGAAAATCACGGTCGACGCCTCCGGCAAGCCGAAAGGCACCGCGCCGCTGGATGTGAAGTGACGCGCGCTCGCGCGTCATGGCCGCGCATGTTGCGTTACCCGATTTGCGGCAGCAAGCGAGCCACTTGGATGAATGCGAGTTGCGCTGGCATCCACGTCCTGCGGCATTGCCGCATATCAAGGCGTGGATGGCCGGCACATAGGCGTCAACGACGCCGTCTTCGACGGCCATGCCCGGCCATGATGACGCACAGAGAGATGTCTACTTCTTCCTGTAGATGATCAGCGTCTTGAACTCGCCGGCTTTCTCCACCGGCTTCTCCTTCTCCCAGACCGGCAGGATTTTCTGCGTCTCGTCGGCGCCCATCGAATTCTTGTAGAAGACGAGATAGCCGCCGGACCTGGTCTTGTCGGTGAACAGGTCGAGCACCTGCCGGTCGGTCATGCCGCCATATTCAGGCGAAGCGGTGTTCGGGAAGAAAAATTCGCACAAGTGGACCATGGTCACGATGTCGAAATCCGGCAGCAGCCTCGGATTGGTCAGATAGATGTCGCCGAAATAGGCGATGTATTTCTTGGCGACGCCGGAATTCTCGGTCACCAGCTTGATATAGGCCTGATATTCCTCAATCGAGGCGGTGATCGAGATCACCGCATTGCCGGAGCCGTTGCGCGCCTGCTCGATGCCGACGACGTGATGCGTGCCGGTGCCGAAATGGTAGATGACCTTGTTCCTGTGGCCCTCGCTTTTAACCCATTCGTTGAAATGCACGTCGCAGGGACAGACATCCTCGTGCAGATCCCACTTGTCGGTCCAGTAGTTCATCTTCAGCATGGCGTTCCTCTCAGTTGATCCGTTTCGTAACCTATGCCGGCACCGCCGACAAATGCCGCGCAACAGGTGCGTCCGCACACTTCATCTCGATCACCCGGCCGTGCAGATCGCGCAGGACCTCGCGCCGGTCAATGGTGATGATGATGGTGTCCGGCAACCGCGAAATCAGCATCCGGTAAAGATCATGGCCTGATGCGTCGGAGAGTGTCGAGACCGGCTCATCGAACATCAGCACCGCCGGCTTGCGCAGCAGCGCGCGCGCAAAGGCGACCCTCTGCTGCTCGCCGCCGGACAGCAAGACGCTCCAGTCAGCCTCCTCGTTGAGCCGCTGAAGGAGATGCTCGAGCCCCACCGCGTTCAAGACATCACGCAGCGCTGCATCGGCCACCTCCTCGGCGGGCAGCGGATAGGCGATCGCCTGCCGCAGCGTCCCGAGCGGAAAATAAGGCCGCTGCGGCATGACCAGCACATTGCCGTTATCCGGCAGATCGACGCATCCGCTGCCGGTTGGCCACAATCCGCTGAGCGCGCGGAACAGGCTCGATTTTCCGGAGCCGGACGCGCCGGAAATCATCACGCGCTCGCCGGGACCTATTTTCAAGGCCGGCAGATCCGCAATCGACGGACCATCCGGCAGCCTTGCCTCCAGATCCTTCACCTCGAGATCGCGCTGCCTGCACGGCGTCACCGTGATCGTGCCCACGCCATGCGCGCGATGCGCATCGACCGCCACCATCGCATCCTCGAACTGCGACAGGCGATCCATGATCGCCTTCCATTCCGCGAGCTTGCTGTAGGCGCTGATGCAGAAGGCGAAGGCGCCCTCGACCCGCTGAAAGGCGAAGGCCGCCTGCACCATGGTGCCGAGCGGGATGGCCGCGGTCAGATAGGCCGGGCTCACGATCAGGATCGGCACGACATTCGATGCCTGCGCGTAGCCGCCGATAAATCCGACCAGGCGCGTCTGCCGTGCGACCAGCGCGGTCCAGTTGCGCACCAGATTGCCGAAGCGGTTCTGCAATTCCTCGCGCTCGACCGGCTCGCCCTTCATCAGCGCGACCTGTTCGGAATGATCGGCGGCGCGGACAATGGCGAAGCGGAAGTCGGATTCGTAGCGCTGCTGGTTGAAATTGAGCGGAATGAGCCGCCAGCCGATCCAATGCGCGATCAGCGTTCCGATCGCGGCGTAGACCAGGGCCGCCACGATCAGATAGCCGGGAAACGCCAGATTGGTGCCGAACAGCGGCAACGGCGTTGTCAGCGACAGATGCCACAAGATGTAGGCGAAGGAGGCGAGCGCCACCACGCTGCCGAGCAGGCCGGTGCCGAGTTCATGCGTGCGCTGGATGAACAGATAGACGTCATTGGCGATGCGCAGATGGATGTTGTCGACATTGGGCGCCACGAAACGCACGCGGTAATGCCGCCCGTCGGCCATCCAGGACGAGACATAATTCGCCGTCAGCCAGCGCCGCCAGCGGATCTGCAGGGTCTGGCCGAAATAATACTGGCTGGCGCCGGCGACCACCGCGCCCAGCACAATGAGGCAGAACACCAGCAATTCGCTGGTGAAGGCGTCCCAGTTGCGGGCCTCGAGCGCATTGAAAAAGCGCGCATTCCAGTTGGCGAAGGAGACCGCGACATAGACGAGGCCGAGCTCGGCGGCGACCACCGCGGCGAGCAGGAGGCTGGCGCGCCAGCGGTCTTCGGAGCGGAAATAGGGCAATGACAGGGCCAGAAAGGTACGGAGAGCCAGAACAACGCGCGTCATGATCCTTTGTCCCGCCAGAAAGGCCGTGGTGGGTGGGCGGCCGGTCATGCCGCGCGCTGGATAATCCGCGCTCATGCGACCAATCGCCCGGTCACCCTAGCATGCAGGCCGCCATTCGCCTGCCTGGCCGGGCGATTTTGGACGGGGCCGGAGGCTGGCCGCCCGACCATGCAAATTGCACTTTATAATATGTCTGGTGTAAGGCTCGGTCTGGGGCCCGTGATTTGGGTTCCTTCCCCGCCAAGCCTAGCGGAGACGTGAGTGACCAAGCCGGTGACCCAGACCCCACTGCTCGACCAGATTCGCGTGCCGGACGACCTTCGGCGCCTGCCCGAAAGCGACCTGCCGCAGGTCGCGGCCGAATTGCGCCGGGAAACCATCGATGCCGTGGCCGTCACCGGCGGACATCTGGGGGCGGGCCTCGGCGTCGTGGAACTGACGACGGCGCTTCATTATGTCTTCGATACCCCCCGCGACCGCCTGATCTGGGATGTGGGACACCAGGCCTATCCGCACAAAATCCTGACCGGACGGCGCGATCGCATCCGCACCCTGCGCCAGGGCGGCGGCCTGTCGGGCTTCACCAAGCGCAGCGAGAGCGACTACGACCCTTTTGGTGCAGCGCACTCCTCGACCTCGATCTCGGCCGGTCTCGGCATGGCGGTAGCGCGCGATCTCGCCGGCAAGACCAACAACGTCATCGCCGTCATCGGCGACGGCGCGATGTCGGCCGGCATGGCCTATGAGGCCATGAACAATGCCGGCGCGATGAATTCGCGGCTGATCGTGATCCTGAACGACAACGACATGTCGATCGCTCCGCCGGTCGGCGCGATGTCGGCCTATCTCGCGCGGCTCCTTTCCGGCCGCACCTATCGCAGCCTCCGCGAAATCGGAAAACAGCTCGCGCACCGCCTGCCGAAATTCTTCGAGGAGCGCGCCATGCGCGCGGAGGAATATGCGCGCGGCATGATGACCGGCGGCACGCTGTTCGAAGAGCTCGGCTTTTATTATGTCGGGCCGATCGACGGACACAATTTCGATCACCTGTTGCCGGTGCTGAAGAATGTCCGCGACGCCGAAAGCGGGCCGATCCTGCTCCACGTCGTCACCCAGAAAGGCAAGGGTTACGGGCCGGCGGAAATCTCCGCTGACAAGTATCACGGCGTCGTCAAGTTCGACGTCGCGACCGGCGCGCAGGCCAAGTCGAAATCGAATGCGCCGGTCTATACCAAGGTGTTCGCCGACGCGCTGATCAAGCAAGCCCGCAAGGACAACAAGATCGTCGCCGTCACCGCCGCGATGCCGTCGGGCACCGGCCTCGACCTGTTCGAAAAGGAATTCCCCAAACGCTGCTTCGACGTCGGCATTGCCGAGCAGCATGCGGTGACCTTCGCCGCCGGTCTCGCCGCCGAAGGCTTCAAGCCGTTCGCCGCGATCTATTCGACCTTCCTGCAGCGAGGTTATGACCAGGTGGTGCATGACGTCGCCATCCAATCCTTGCCGGTGCGTTTTGCCATTGATCGCGCCGGTCTCGTCGGCGCCGACGGGCCGACGCATGCGGGCTCCTTTGACGTCGCCTATCTCGGCTGTCTGCCGGGTTTTGTCGTCATGGCAGCGGGGGATGAATCCGAATTGGTGCACATGGTCGCGACCGCGGCGGCCATCGACGACCGACCTTCCGCCGTCCGCTTTCCGCGCGGCGAAGGCCTCGGCGTCGAGATGCCCGACGAAGGCCGGCCGCTCGAGATCGGCAAGGGCCGCATCCTGCGCGAAGGCACGAAGGTGGCGCTGTTGAATTTCGGCGCCCGGCTGGGCGAATGCCTGAAGGCGGCGGATGCGCTCGCCGGATTCGGACTTTCAACGACGCTCGCCGATGCGCGTTTCGCCAAGCCCCTGGATACCGACCTGGTCCTGCGGCTGGCGCGCGAACACGAAGTGCTGGTCACCATCGAGGAAGGCTCGATCGGCGGCTTCGGCTCCCATGTGATGCAAACGCTGGCGGAGAACGGTGCGCTCGATACCGGGCTCAAGTTCCGCGCGATGGTCCTGCCGGACATCTTCATCGATCAGGATTCGCCGGCGGCGATGTATGCCAAGGCCGGCCTCGACGCCAAGGGCATCACCGCCAAGGTGTTCGAGGCCCTCGGCAAGGACATGGCCGAGGAAACCGTCAAGCTCGCGTGAGCTATTTCAGCTTGCAGACGCCGATCAACGCGCCGACCGCCTTGGCGCGGCCCTTGTCGTGCAGCATGTAACGGTTGTCGCCCATCGTCAGGGTCACGGTCCCGGGCGCGCGAAACATTGCGGCCACGGTCTGAAAATCGATCTTGCGCGCATAGCCATAGATGCCGGCCGAACGCACGGTCTTGCCGGTGAATGAGGCCTTGTTCGCGCCGGCGACCAATTCGATCGTGACCGGTTGCCCCGCCTTCGCACCCTTGCTGGCGTCGTTGACGCTGAGTTCCGCAGTTTTCTTGCGGTTGTTGCAGATCAGGATGACGGTTGTTTCGCCCATCTCCTGATTTCCGAAAGCGAGATAGGGATCGCGCTCGTCGCCGCCGAGCGACCATGTCCTTTCGTCCGCGCTCGGCGACGCCAGCGCCGGCGCGAGGCTGAACAGCATCATAGCCGCAATCGTTCCGACAACTTTGTGCACGATGCCGCTCCCCCGTTTCCGTTGATTCGCCCCTTTCCGAATACTCAGAACGAACACGGCGATCAATGCGCGCTGCCGTCACACTTTGGTCATTCTTCGGCGGGGTCCATCGATTCCGGTGATCCAGCCATCTCAAATGTGCGCTTTCCTTCGGCGCATTCCAGACTATGTTGCGCACCTCATGACCGTACAGGAGACATGCATATCCGCCGGACGCGGCGCGCCGGCGCAAGGCATTTCGTGGCGCGAGGAGACCGCCGAAACGGTCAGACTCGCGGCGCCGATTGCGCTGACGCAGCTTGGCCAGATCGCGATGATGACGACGGATCTCGCCTTGCTCGGGCGCCTGGGCGAGCGCGTGGTCGCCGCTTCGGCGCTGGCGCACACCGTCTTGTTTGCAGCCTTCGTGCTCGGGATGGGCGTGGTCTCGGCGGTGGCGCCGCTCGCGGCGCAGGCCTTCGGCAGCCGCAATCCGCGCCTGGTGCGCCGTTCGCTGCGGGTCGGATTGTGGGCGGCGGTGATGCTCGGCGTCCCGCTCAGCGTCATGCAGCTCTATGGCAGGGAGATACTGATCGCACTCGGACAGGCCGAGGACGCTGCCACCCTCGCCGAACGCTACCTGCAAGGCCTGGCCTGGAGCCTCGTGCCGGGCTGGTGGTTCATCGCCCTGCGCAGCTTCATGGGTGCCGTCAACCGGCCGCAGCCGGCATTGTGGATCATGCTCGCCGCCATTCCGGTCAACGCATTCCTGGCTTACGCCCTGATCTACGGCGCCCTCGGATTCCCGAAACTCGATTTGCTGGGCGCGGGGCTCGCGACCACGATCGTGAATGTCGGCATGTGCGCGGCCTGCATCTGGGTCGCCTATGCCTGCCATCCGTTCAGGAAATATCGCGTGCTCGGCAATTTCTGGCGCTCCGATTGGCCGCTTTTCGGCAAGCTCTTTGCCATCGGCACGCCGATCTCCGGCACTTTCATGCTCGAATACGGGTTGTTCGCAACCGCCGCCTTGATGATGGGCTGGATCAGCACCACCGCGCTTGCCGCGCATCAGATCGCGCTCACCGTCGCCTCAATCCTGTTCATGGTGCCGTTCGGGATTTCAATGGCCGCAACCGTGCGCGTCGGACACGCAGTCGGCCGCCGCGATGCCAGAGCGACCCGTCGCTCCGGTTTCACCGCCATTGCGCTCGGCGCGATCTTCATGGCGGCGATGACGATCGTCATCATCATCGCGCGCGACTACATCCCGCTCGCCTTCCTCGGCAGCAGCACGGCCAATGCGCGCGCAACGCTTGAGCTCGCGGCGGTGCTTCTGGTCGTCGGCGCGACCTTCTTTATCGCCGATGGTGTGCAATCCATCGGGGCCGGCGCCCTGCGCGGCCTCAATGACACCCGCGTTCCGTTGGTCTTCTCGGCCATCTGCTTCTGGGCGATCGGCTTTTCCGCCTCCTATCGCCTGGGCTTTCCGATGGGGCTCGGCGCGGTCGGAATCTGGATCGGGCTGTCGATCGGCATCGCGGTTTACGCGCTGCTGCTGGTCTGGCGGTTTCACGTCTTGACCAAGCGCGGTTATCTTCCCGCCTTGTCGTCCACGGAATGACGGAACAATGGTGGAAAGGCTGGCGATCGAGCGGGTCGGCCATCGCGGCGACGGCGTCGCGGATACGGCGTCAGGCCCGGTCTTTGTCCCCTACACGCTGCCGGGTGACATCGTTGACGCCGAAGCCGTGCCCGGTCATCCGGACCGCCGGCATCTGCTGCGCATTGAAACGCCCTCCCCGGAACGCATCGCGCCTTTCTGCCCTCACTTTGCAATCTGCGGCGGTTGCGCAACCCAGCATTGGCGCGAAGAGCCCTATCGGACCTGGAAGCACGATCTTGTGGCCACGGCGCTCCATCACGCGGGACTCAATGCCAAGGTTGACGATCTGATCGATGCGCATGGCGCCGGCCGCCGGCGCGCCGTCTTTCATGCGCGCCGCGGAACGAAGGACATCATCGAGGTCGGCTTCGCCACGCTGAGGGCGCATACCATCGTCGCGATCGACCGCTGTCCGGTGTTGTCGCCCGAGATGGAAGGCGCGATAGAGGCCGCCTGGAAAATCGCCGACGTACTCAAGCCGCACGGCAAGCCGCTCGACATTCAGATCACGGGAACGCAGAACGGCCTCGACATCGACGTCCGCGGATCCGGGCCGCTTGATACGCAACACACGGCGGCGCTCGCGCGCGTCGCCGCAACCGGCCGGATCGCCCGCATCACCCGCCACGGCGAACTGGTGACGCAGATCGCGCCGCCCGTCATCACGATGGGGCGCGCGCAGCTTGTTCTTCCGGCCGGTGCATTTCTGCAGGCGACGGCGAAGGGCGAAGAGACGCTTGCCGGGTTGGCTCTGGAGCATGCCGGGAAAGCGAGGACCATCGCCGATCTGTTCTGCGGCGTCGGCCCGTTTGCCTTGCGGCTGGCGGAGCGCGCGCGTGTGACCGCCTGCGACACCGATGCGAACGCGGTGGATGCCTTGAAGCGTGCGGCCTCGGCAACGCCCGGGCTGAAGCCGGTCGACACTCTGGCGCGCGACCTGTTCCGCCGCCCATTGTCGGCGCCGGAACTCAACAAGTTTGATGCTGTCGTCTTTGATCCACCGCGTCAGGGCGCCGAAGCGCAGGCGCGCGAGATCGCAAAAAGCAAAGTGCCGGTCGTGATCGCGGTGTCCTGCAACGCGGCGACCTGCGCGCGCGATGCGAAAATTCTGGCGGATGGCGGCTATCGTCTGGATCGCGTGACGCCGGTCGACCAGTTCAAATACACTGCGCATGTGGAAATCGTGGCGCGGTTCTCACGGTAGTCGCATCACAAGCCGCAATGAAATGGTCACAACTCTTGTCATCGCCCGCGCCCGATCTCGATTTTACCCGAGATCGGTTCTTAAGTGCACAAGTCGGCTACGGGGTCGCTGGACTTCGCGGCGGAGAGATTTAATTCCCCCACCGCTCCTGCCAGATGCGTTCGCCGATCGTGCAGGACACCCGCGGCGTTTTAGCTGATGCGGGGATGACACGCGCCTCCGGGACGCGGCCGGCGATCTCCAGCACCAGCTTGGTGCGGATCGCCTCGACGAACTTGTTGCGGTCGCGCACCGGCACCATGAAGGCGCCCGGCCCGCCGATCACGCAGTCCTCGTAATACTCGTCGAGGAGTTCGATATCCATGGTGGTGTAGCTCGGACGCTTGAGCAAAATCGGCAGGCCGTTGATGGTGATGCCTTTCGACAGCACCTCGTCGCGCGCTAAGGTGACAAGCTGCCCGTGATTGTTGGCGCCGTCGCCGGAGACGTCGATCACCCGCCGGAGACCGCGAAAGCCGCTCATCTCGAACAGCGTCATCCCGAACAGTAGCGCGCCTGAAATCGAGGTGCGGGCCGCGCGCCGGATCGGCGCCTGCAGAATTTCATTAGCGACCGAGTCCGCGGCTTCCGGTCCGTCGATCAGTCGCCAAGGCACGACGATCTTTTGCTCAGAGGCGCCGGCCCATTCAAAATAAATGACCGCCACCCGTCCGTTGATGCCCTGCCGCAATGCCTGCATGAATTCGCGCGAGGTCAGCGCCTTGGCATACCCATCGCGCTGCAAAGCCAGTTCGTCCGGGTCCATGGAATAGGAAATGTCGACCGCCAGCACGAGCTCGACATCGACCGGCACCGGTCCGGGCTCGGCACCGCGCGGCATGGGCGCCGCAAAACTGCGCCACGCGATCAGCGCGACCGCGCATGCGACCAACGTCACCACGACAGGGGAAGCACGCCGGATCATCGCCGCCTCCGGTGCGGGACTCACTCTACAATGCTGCCACTTTGCCCGCCGGAGCGAAAGCCTCGTTTAGGACTCGACCGCCTCGGTCGCGGTGATCTCGATGCCGAAGCCGCCGAGACCGACATAGGTCATCTTCTTGGAGGTCAGCAGGCGGATGGAAGTGATGCCGAGGTCCTTCAAAATCTGCGCTCCCAGCCCGATTTCGCGCCATTGCCGGATACGGGCGGCTTCCGAGCCGGTATCGCCGCCTTTCGGAATCGCCGTGATCGGCACGCCGGCGGTGCCGTCGCGCAGATAGACGATGACCCCCCGCCCTTCGGACTTGAAACGATCCAGCACGGCATTGACCGTTTTCGCGCCGCCAAAAACATCGCCGATGATGTCGGCGCGATGCAGCCGCACCAACACATCCTTGCCGTCATCGATGCTGCCATAGACGAAGGCAATGTGATGCTGCGGATCGAACGGGGTGAGATAGGCGTAGCCCTTGAGCGGCCCGATCCGCGATGAGACCGGAAATTCGCCGACACGCTCGACCAGCTTGTCGCGCGCCTGCCGATAGGCGATCAGGTCCGCGATCGAGAGCTGTTGCAGTTTATGCTGCTTTGCGAAGGCGGCGACCTGTTCGCCCCGCATGACGCTGCCGTCATCATTTATCAATTCGGCCAGCACTCCGACCGAGGGCAATTCCGCGAGCCGGCACAGATCAACGCAGGCTTCGGTATGGCCGGAGCGCATCAGCACACCGCCCTCTTTCGCAACCAGAGGGAAGACATGTCCGGGGCGCACGAAATCGGAAGCGCCGCTATTGCCGTTCGCCAGTGCGCGCACGGTATTGGTGCGCTCTTCCGCCGAGATGCCGGTGGTCAGGCCGTGGCGGACGTCGACCGAGACGGTGAAGGCCGTGCCGAGCGGCGCATCGTTATGCGGCACCATCGGGTCGAGATGCAATTTCTTTGCGAGGTCCGCGTCCAGCGGCGCGCAGACGATGCCGGAGGTGTGGCGGATGATGAAACCCATCTTCTCCGGCGTGCAGAGCGTGGCGGCGACGAACAGATCACCTTCATTCTCGCGATCGTCGTCGTCAGTCACAACGACAACCTCGCCGCGGGCGAATGCCGCCACGGCGGCCTGAACACGCTGATGGATATTCGTCACTCTCAATGCCTATGTGTTCTGCGGGGGGAAAGGCCATACGGCCCCTTCGCCCGTCTGCGCCCGATGACGCAGATAATGATCGGCGATCACGCATGCCACCATCGCCTCGCCGATCGGAACGGCGCGGATGCCGACGCATGGATCGTGCCGGCCAGTGGTGACGATATCTGTCTCCCGGCCGAACCGGTCAACGGTCTGCCGCGGGTTGAGGATCGAGGAGGTCGGCTTCACCGCAAAACGCGCGACCAAGGGTTGTCCGGTCGAGATGCCACCCAGGATGCCACCCGCGTGATTGGAGAGAAAGCGCGGCTTGCCGTCATTGCCCATCCGCATCTCGTCGGCATTCTCTTCACCGGAAAGAGTCGCGGCCGCAAAGCCGTCGCCGATTTCAACGCCCTTCACGGCATTGATGCTCATCAGCGCCGACGCCAGTTCGGCATCGAGTTTGCCGTAAACCGGCGCGCCAAGACCGGGCGGCACGCCTTCAGCAATGATCTCGATCACTGCGCCGATGGACGATCCCGCCTTGCGGACCCCGTCGAGATAATCGCCAAATCTTTCGGCCGCCTTGGCATCCGGGCAGAAGAAGGGATTGCGGTCGATCTCGTTCCAGTCCCAGTTGTCGCGGTTGATCGTGTGCGGACCGATCTGCACCAGCGCGCCGCGAACTGAAACGCCCGGCACGAGCTTGCGCGCGATGGCGCCGGCAGCGACCCGCGCCGCCGTCTCCCGCGCGGACGAGCGTCCGCCGCCGCGGTAATCGCGCAAGCCATATTTGACGTCATAGGTATAATCGGCGTGACCGGGACGGTACTTGTCCCTGATCTCTGAATAATCCTTCGAGCGCTGGTCGACATTATCGATCAGGAGCGCAATCGGCGTGCCTGTCGTCACGTCGCCGCCGGTCCTCTCGTCGCCGAAGACACCCGACAGGATGCGAACGGTGTCGGGCTCGCGCCGCTGGGTCGTAAAGCGTGACTGGCCGGGCTTGCGGCGATCGAGATGCAGTTGAATGTCGGCGGCCGTCAGCGGAATGCGTGGCGGACAGCCGTCCACCACGCAGCCGAGCGCCGGCCCGTGGCTTTCGCCGAAGGTCGTCACCCGGAACATATGGCCGAAGGTATTGAAGGACATGGCGTTTGATCTGTCGGCGGTGTGGTAGCCCGCGCCTTCTGGCCGGTCAAATGTGAGCCGATTGGGCGCGATTAGATTGCCGGAAACGATCCGGGTGGAAATTGCGGCTGATGCCTCGATGCATCCGCGTCGCGGATTCGCGCCAAAATACTGCGGTGGCGTTCACGCACGATGAATGCGCGGACAGCGATGTGAACGAAAGTTAATGGGAACCTGAACGTCTATTAAGTTACTGAACTTAAACAGCTTTTTTCAAAATATCATTTGCAGCCGCGATCGGATTCTGCGACCAATTGAAGCGGCAAAGGGCGGGGGCAAAGGACGCAAATCTGCGCCGGCGCTTCCGTCCGATATCTGCCGACCCAATGAGGACACACACATGCGCAAATCCATCGCGATCCTGGCCGCTCTCGGCTTCCTGGCAGCGACCAGTCTGCCGGCCCTGTCGGTTCCTGCGGCCACCGGCGTCCTGAAGATCGAGGACATGTCCGCCGCCAAGAAGGCGACGAAGAAGAAGGCGACGAAGAAGAAAAAGGCCGAGCTGACCATCTCCGACATGTCCGCCGCCAAGAAGAAGTCGACCAAGAAGAAGGCGACCAAGAAGAAAAAGGCCGAGCTGACCATCTCCGACATGTCGGCCGCCGCCAAGAAGAAGGCGAAGCCGAAGGGCAAGGCCGAGAAGAAGTAATCTTTTGGCAGGCGAGAACGTCATCCTCTACCGGATCGTTTTCGCTCACATGGAAACGGCCGGACTCAGGGTCCGGCCGTTTTCCTTTTTACCAGGTCAGGGTCCGCGCTTTCTCTGCGAAGATGAAGCCTTGCGTCACGCCGCGCGCACCCATCTGAACGCCGGGAACAACATCGTGGATCTTGAGGCCGAATTCCTTCATGCAAGGTCCGCACATCAGAACGATGCCGCCATCCTTGATAAAATCCGCAATGATGTCGCGCGGAATACGCTGCATCGACGCCTTCTTTTTCAGCTCACCCACTTGCTGGCCAGCTTCACCCCGTCCAGATTGAGAAATACCGTGACAGGATGGCCCATCTTCAGTGTGGCGTGCGCGAAATGCAGACCCATCCAGCCGCCAGGAATCACCCGGGGGTCATGTTGACGAAAAGCGGCGCCTTGCTGGTTGCGCTCTGCGTATAGGCCGGGCCGACCAGTGCAACGCATGCGCCGCCAGCGAGAAACCCCAACAGGAAAATGATTGTTCGTCGCATTGCTATCCTCTTTCGCTCCCGTGCGCGATTTTGCCCGACGGTCGAACTGAGCGAAAGCAAAGCCGCTATTTCACGGACATATCCGGCGCATCGGGATGCTTGATGCCGACGATGTGATAGCCGCAATCGACATGCTGAATCTCGCCGGTGACGCCGCGCGAGAGATCGGACAGGAAATACACCGCCGCATCGCCCACTTCGTCAAGGCCGACGTTGCGGCGCATCGGCGTGTTGTATTCATTCCATTTCAAGATGTAGCGGAAATCGCCAATGCCCGATGCCGCAAGCGTCTTGATCGGCCCGGCGGAGATGGCGTTGACGCGGATATTCTTCACGCCGAGATCGGCGGCGAGATAACGCACGGATGCTTCCAGCGCGGCCTTGGCGACCCCCATGACGTTGTAATGCGGCATCCACTTCTCGGCGCCGTAATAGGTCAGCGTCAGCATCGACCCGCCATTGGTCATCAGCTTCTCGGCGCGCTGAGCGATCGCCGTGAACGAATAGCAGGAAATCTGCATCGTCTTGGTGAAGTTGTCTTCGGTCGTGTCGACGTAACGGCCGTCGAGTTGATCCTTGTCGGAAAAGGCGATGGCGTGAACGACAAAATCAAGCGCCCCCCAGGCCGACTGCACCGCGGCGAAGGCGGCGTCGATGGTGGCCGGTTCTGATACATCGCAATGGCCGACGATGATCCCGTCCACCTCCTCGGCGAGCGGCTCCACCCGCTTCTTGAGCGCGTCGCCCTGGTAGGTGAAAGCGAGATCCGCGCCATGCGCGCGGCAGGCCCGGGCGATGCCCCAGGCGATGGAACGGTTATTGGCGACTCCCATGATCAGGCCGCGCTTTCCGCGCATCAGCTCCGAACCATCCGCCATCGCCGCTCCTTAACAATTGCTCCGGGCGCCCCGCCGGCGCGCCTCTTGTGGCATAGCGTTTTTGGGCCTTCAAGGCCGCTGCGGCAACCGCAAATCCGGCCTAACTCCTTCGATGGAATAGCAAATGCAGCGGCGGTGTTTTAGGTCTAGGGTTGCTTCAGGTGCAGCCAAGGGACCCTGACAATGAGCACGTTTCGGCAAAGCATCGAAGCCTGTATTCCGGCGTTACGCCGCTATGGACGCGCGCTCACGCGAGAGGCGGAAACTGCGGACGATCTCGTCCAGGATACCCTGGTGCGGGCGCTACGGTCGGAGCATCTGTTTCACGGCGGCGACGTGCGCGCCTGGCTGTTTACGATCCTGACCAACCTGAACCGCAACCGGCTGCGGTCGCTGGCGCGCAGGCCCACCACGGCACAGCTTGAGGACGATGACGCAGCGGATTCCTCAGGACCCGAAGCCGGAGGCCGTGACATCGAAAGGGCACTGGCCCTACTGGTCGACGATCAGCGTCAGGCGTTGCTGCTGGTCACGCTGGAAGGCTTGTCCTACCGCGAGGTTGCAGAGGTGCAGGGCGTGCCGATCGGAACCGTGATGTCGCGTCTGGCGCGCGCGCGCGCGCAAGTGAAAGCCTATCTCGACGGTGAGCGCCCGGCGCTGCGCCKSKYKMWWWKAYMSAKSWWGAWRKRTRWMWGASMGCCCTACCCCCGTGACCGAGGACGAGCTGCACGCCTATATCGATGGCGAATTGCCGGCCGACCGTCGCGGCGCTGTTGAGGCGTGGCTGGCCAGTCACCCTGATGACGCCAATCTCGTCGGCGCATGGCGGGCGCAAGCCGAAATGATCCGGGCGCGCTATGGCGCCGCAGCCGACGAGGCGATCCCCGCAAGGCTGAAACTGGACCAGTTGCTGCGCAATGGGCGGCGTTGGCGCGCGGCCGCGGCTGCCGCGACCGTCGCCGCCTTCATCATCGGAGGTGTTGCAGGCTGGATGGCGCGCGGCGCATCTGCCGCGGCGCCCGATGCATTCCAGACCTTTACCAGCGAGGCACTGGCCGCTCATCAACTCTATATCGGCGAAGTGCGTCATCCGATCGAAGTCGGCGCCACCGAAAATCATCTGCTGCCGTGGCTGTCGCGCCGGGTCGGCACGCAATTGCGCGCACCCGATCTGACGGCGTTCGATTTCCGTCTGCTTGGCGGACGGCTGCTGCCGAGCGCCACCGGACCGGCAGCTCTGTTCATGTATGAAAGCGGATCGGGCGAGCGCGTGACGCTCTATTGCGCGCATTTGAAAGAACCGCCGACCGGCTTGCGTTACACCGCTGCCGACAACTTCGCCGCCGTGCACTGGGTGGAAGGCGATTATGGCTGGGTGCTCAGCGGACCGGCAGAGAAGTCGCGGCTCAAGGGCCTCGCAAAATCGGTCTACGAGCAACTGGAAAACCGCGCCCCGCCCAGCAAGCGAACGACGGCGGAGCCGATGATGGTGCGGCGGGGATCGTAAACAGCTATTCCCCGCCGGCAAACCACAGGTTCGTCATGTCTGCGTTCCCCGGTCCGGCCGAAGGCCGGCCGGAGTGTAAACTCCGTCGCGGGCATCCATGTCCTTGCGCGTTTTCGAAACCAGAGACGTGAATGGCCGGGACAAGCCCGGCCATGACAAGTCATTTAAGCCTCACGTTCTTTCTTAACCGAGATCCTTCCTCGGATCATAGGGCTTGCCCTCGCGCCATTTGCGCATCAGATCATCCAGCTCTTCGTCCTTGCCGTCAGGCAGCATGATGCGGATGGCGGCGTAAAGATCGCCCTTGCCGTCTTTGGCCGGCAGCCCCTTTCCTTTCAGGCGGAATACGCGGCCGCTGTTGGTTCCGGCGGGAATCGACAATTCGACCGCGCCGTCGAGCGTCGGCACCCGCACCTTTCCGCCGAGCACCGCCTCATACAAAGTCACCGGCAGATCGAGCCGCAGATCGGCGCCGTCGCGCTCGAAAAACGGATGCTTGGCGACATTGACCGTGATCAGCGCGTCGCCCGCGCCGCCCGGTCCGGTGAATCCCTGACCCTTGAGACGAATCTGCTGGCCGTCGGTCAGCCCGAGCGGAATCTTGATGTCGACTTCTTTTCCGGTCGGCAGGCGCACGCGACGCGAACCGCCATGCGCCAGATCGCTGAGCGCGACCGTGATCGAGACCTGCACGTCATGGCCGGAGGGAGCGGCCTCGAATTCCTCGGGCTCAAAACGCGCGCCGCCGCGGGCTGCGCCGGCGCGGCCACCCATCATGCCCCGAAGAATGTCTTCGAAGCCGCTGAACCCACCAGAACCGGAGCCTCGGCCTGTGCGGTGAAAGCCTTGCGGCCCCCAGGTGAAGCTTTCGAAATGTCCATCCTGACCGAAGCCGGCGCCCGGGTGCACGCCCTCGAAGCCGGCATAGCGCGGCTTGCCTTCGGCATCGATCTCCCCGGCGTCGAAAGCACGGCGCTTCTTGTCGTCGCCAAGGATTTCATAGGCCGAATTCAGCTCGGCGAATCGCGCCGCGGCCTTGGGATCGTCCTTGTTGGCGTCGGGGTGATACTTCTTCGCAAGCTTGCGGAAGGCGGACTTGATGTTGCCCGCACTTGCCCCCTTCGCCACCCCCAGAACCTCGTAGGGGTCGCGCATTCACACACTCCGTTCACGAAAGGGCCGAAACGGCCGGTCTGTTGGCCTAAATGTGGTGACATCGCCCCGGTTCCGCAACGCAGGCCGCGGCAGTGTCAGGAGCGCTTCCAGGGCGCCAGCTTGCGGACTTCCCATTTGCCGGACCGGCCCGCCCGGCAGGCCTCGCCCTGCAGCCACGATTCCGAGCCGCCATGCACGTAGCTGGCGAGGAAATCGCGGCACATGCGGCCGTCCTGGTTATAGGCGCTCGCAATCGGCGTCACCGTCCCGCGCGCCCCGGTCTGCGGGTTTTCCCAGGCCGTACTTGAATCCTTGCCGCCGCGGCCCAGAACTTCGCTGGCGGCGGCCCGCGCGAAGACCAGGTCGGTTTCGGGGGGCATGGCGGTGGCGACGGTGCCCGTGGTGTCGTCGGAGGCGACACTGGCCTGGGCCGTTCTGGCCTTGTCATCGGTCAAGGACCCAAGCTGATAGCTCGTGCTGCATCCCGCAGCCGACAAACCTGCCAGAAACGCCGCAACAGGCAGGCAGTTGCGCCATAGGCGCGCCCTGCCCCATCCACTATAACGGTCAAGCCGGACCAGATATTTTTCGTCAGAGCCGGTCACTCGGTGCCCCGCGGAATGACAGACACAGACTCCATAGAACACCCCACTTGGTTAAAGAGTGGTGATTTCACGGACAGCGAGGAGCCGTTCCGGCTGTTCGCGGCGTGGCTGGAAGAGGCCACCGCATCCGAGCCCAATGATCCGACGGCCATGTCGCTGGCGACCGTGGACGACGATGGACTGCCGAATGTCCGGATGCTGCTGATGAAGGGCTTCGACGCCCGGGGCTTTGTCTTCTACACCAACCTCGACAGCCGCAAGGGTCGCGAGCTGGCGGCACATCCAAAAGCCGCCCTGATGTTTCACTGGAAATCGCTGAGCCGGCAGGTGCGCGTCCGCGGCCCGGTCGAAAGCGTCACGCCGGAAGAAGCCGACGCCTATTTCGCCACCCGGCCGCGCCTCTCGCAGATTGGCGCCTGGGCCAGCAAGCAATCGGCGCCGCTGGAAAGCCGCCTCGCCTTTGAAAAGGCGGTGGCGTCATACACCGCGAAATATCCCGTCGGCGCGATTCCACGTCCGCCCAACTGGTCCGGCTTTCGCATTGTACCTCTGACATTCGAATTCTGGCACGACCGGCCTTTCCGGCTGCACGATCGCATCGAATTCCGGCGTGGGCACGCGGGCGAAGCCTGGACCAAAACACGGCTCTATCCGTGATCTGCTAGAGTGACTCATGCCGCAATCGAACGACAATCATCCCCGCCGCACCCTTCTGCTGACAGGAGCTAGCCGCGGCATCGGCCACGCCACGGTGAAACGCTTTTCCGCCGCCGGCTGGCGCGTCATCACATGCTCGCGCCATGCCTTCCCGGAAAACTGTCCATGGGAAATGGGGCCGGAGGATCACATCCAGGTCGATCTCGCCGATTCCAAGAACACCGAGGAAGCCATTGCCGAGATTAAACGCCGTCTCGCGGATGGTCTGCTTCATGCGCTTGTCAACAATGCCGCGATCTCGCCCAAGGCTGAGGGCGGAACGCGCCTGAGCTCGCTCGATACGACAATCGATGTCTGGCAACACGTGTTCAACGTGAACTTTTTCGCGCCGATCATGCTGGCGCGCGGCCTGCTCAATGAGCTCAAGGCCGCGCATGGATCAGTCGTCAACGTCACATCGATCGCGGGATCGCGCGTGCACCCCTTCGCGGGTGCGGCCTATGCGACATCGAAAGCAGCGCTCGCGTCGCTGACGCGGGAAATGGCCGCGGATTTTGGCGCCGTCGGTGTGCGCGTGAACGCCATCGCACCGGGCGAAATCGACACGTCCATCCTTTCGCCGGGGACCGAAAAAATCGTCGAACAGCAAATCCCGCTGCGGCGGCTCGGCACGCCGGACGAAGTAGCCAAGATCATCTATGTGCTGTGCACCGACACGTCGTCCTACGTGAACGGCGCCGAAATCCACATCAATGGCGGACAGCACGTCTAACGGCGGTCAAAGCCACCTGCGCCATTTGAAATAAAGATACGGCAGCACGGCGGCCATGATCATCACCCCGATCGCGAAGGGATAGCCGAGAACCCATTTGAGTTCCGGCATGACATCAAAATTCATGCCGTAGATCGAGGCGACCAGGGTCGGCGGCATGAAGACCACAGCCGCCACCGAGAAAATCTTGATGATGTTGTTCTGTTCGATCGAGACCACCCCCACCATCGCATCCAGCAGGAAGGTGATATTGTTGGTCAGAAAGGTGGTGTGATCCGACAACGACTGCACGTCGCGCTGCATCGACTTGAGCTGCGCCCGCATTTCCTTCGACCAGCGCACTCCCTCTTCCTCATTGGCGAGGAAAAGAATGAGCCGCATGATCGACACCAGACTTTCGCGAACCTTGGAGGACAAATCGCCCTTGCGGCCAATGGTCTGCAGAATAACGGGATAGCGGCGCGACCGCTCGCTGACCGAGAGCTTGCGGTTGAAAATGTCGAATGAAACGCGATCAACCTCGGTGCCGACCCGCTCCAGAATATCGGCGGCGCGGTCGATCACCGCGTCCAGCAAATCCATGAGCACCACATGCCCGGTAATATGCTGCGGGCAGGACTTGCCGAGTTTGTGACGGATGATGGCGAATGGCCTGGGCTCGTCGTAGCGCACCGTGATCAGGCGCTGGCCGGCCAGGATGAAAGTTACCGGCGTGGTCTTGGGCACCGGCGAATCCGACTGGCACATCAGCGTCGCCGTCATGTATCGGGCGCCATTCTCGAAATAAAGCCGGCTCGACAGCTCGATTTCCTGCATCTCGTCGTGGGTCGGTATCGAGACGCCGACCAGCGATTCAACCAGCTTGTCTTCGTCGTAGGAGGGGTTGACGAGATCGATCCAGA
The DNA here is from genome assembly GCA_032027085.1 of Pseudorhodoplanes sp. Classification (NCBI taxonomy): domain Bacteria; kingdom Pseudomonadati; phylum Pseudomonadota; class Alphaproteobacteria; order Hyphomicrobiales; genus Pseudorhodoplanes; species Pseudorhodoplanes sp. The sequence goes on from JAVSMS010000001.1 coordinate 472,611, forward strand.
TTGCGGCTTCGGGAATTCCTTCCCCCGAGCCCATAACCCGTTGTTCGAGATTGCCGCCTTGCGGAACGTAGATCGACAGCATGGTGCGCCCGCCCGATAGGGTGACCCCGTCGCCACGGCAGGCGCAGCAGCGGGCGGCACAGAATTGAGCCCGCCCGCGCTCCCACGCAAGTGAAATTCTTTGAGTTACAGCGGATTAGCGATCTTAGCGCTGGCTCTCGCTGGGCGCGTAAGCCGGGTTCTTGCTCTCGCCCTTGTAGGTCAGGGCGGCCGCCACCGCTGAAATTCCGATCCGGCCGTAGCGGCGATCCAGATCGCCTGCCTTACGGGTCTCGTCCGAGCCGGTCTCGGCCTTCGGCGAATTCATCACTTCCTCCTGAGTCTTTTCGTCGTCGTCCCAATGCCATGACAGGTAGTCATCGGATCAGGATTCCGTGGGGCGGAAATAAGCGCCGAATGGTAAGACTTTGCGGCATTTCCGCCTCAAACCTTTGTGTTCTTGGCCGGCCGGAACGTTCATCCGAGTCTCTTTTTGTCGTCGGCCTACAGGGTAAACCATCGATTAACGGCTTGATGCCAAGCTTGAATTCCGTTCCGACGGGTCTTTGATGACACAACCGAGATGACGCAGGTGAATGATGCAATCCTGCAACAGTTTCACAAGGACCGCCGGGCGACCGCACGTCTATGCTGGAAAATCAGGGGTTTTCTTGTCTATTGGATGGGGCGGGGACGAGTCTCGCAGCGGACACAGATTGATTGATGGGGAATAGAATGGCGATGCGCGCAGTTGCGCTTCTGCTGATCGGCCTGAGCCTTGGCGGCTGTGTCACGGCATCGAACTCGACGCCGGAGCCCGCCTCCGGCGCCGCCATGACCTCCCGCGACAAGGAGCTTCTCGCCAAGGCGCCCTATGCCAAGGCGACCATCCCCGAGCCTTATCGCCGGCATATCGTTACCTACCACCGCAAGGAAGCGCCTGGCTCCATCGTGGTCGATTCCGACGCGCGCTATCTCTATTACGTGCTGCCGGAAGGCAAGGCGATCCGCTACGGCATTACCGTGGGTGAAGAAGCGCTCGCCTTTTCCGGCATCGCCAAGGTTGGCCGCAAGGCCGAATGGCCGACCTGGGTCCCGACCGCCGCGATCAAGGAGCGGCTCGGCCCAAGCATTCCGAACCAGGTCGGGCCCGGCCCGCATAATCCGCTTGGCGCGCGCGCACTGTATCTGCACCTCGGCAACAAGGACACACTTTACCGCATCCACGGCACCAACCAGCCGGAGCTAATTGGCTCGGCCGTCTCGTCGGGCTGCATCCGCATGACCAACGAAGACGTCATCGATCTCTATGAGCGCGTGAAACTTGGCACCGTCGTTGTCGTGCTGGCGCCGAAACAGGGCGACTCGCCGTTCAATCCGCAAGTCGCGCTGCACAACATGGACCGCTTCAGCTTCTAATTGCCAACCAGGGCAAGACAATAAAAGCGCCGGGCCTCGTCCGGCGCTTTTTGTTTCTGTGTTCAGCCGATCTCGATGCGCAGGATTTCCGGCTGCACGCCGAGCCGGGCTGGAATGCTGCTCGTTCCAAGACCGCCCGAGACAATCAGGTGGCGCCCGTCTTCGATGACGTGGCCATAGGCATAGCGCGCTCCGTAAATCGACGGAACGAAATGCTCCCACAGGAACGGGATGCGGATCTGGCCGCCATGCGTATGACCGCACAGCGTCAGCGCGACGCGGTCCGGCACCTTCGGGAAGACATCCGGCTCATGCGCAAGCAGAATAACCGGATCGTCGGTGGCGACGCGCTTCAGTGTTCCCGGCAGATCATCAACGCCACGAAAGTTATGCGGGCCAATCTTGTGAGCCAGCTGATCGCCCAGGCCCGCCAGCCAGAATTTGGCGCCGGGTTTGCCGAGCAGCAGCGCGTCATTTTCCAGCACGGGAATTTTCACGTCAGCGAAGGCGCGGCGTGTGCCGCCGACATTGTGCCACCAGTCGTGATTGCCGAGGATCGCGTAGACGCCGAGCGGCGCGCGCAACCGCGCCAACTCTCCCGCCCAGGCTTCAGTCGACACAACTTCGGTAATGAAGCGATGCGTGGCAAAATAATCGCCCAACAACACCACGAGGTCCGAGCGCTGCAAATTGGCGACATCAACGATGTTGCGAATGCGCGCCAGTCCCATGTTGGGGCCGCCGGCATGCAGATCGGCAATGACCGTGATGCTCAGCCTGTGGCCGGCGCGCCAGGTTGGCGGCGTGAGGCGATAGCGCCTCACCTGCAGGGCTTGGGCCGCTTCAATGCCCGCATACGCGGCGGTCACCGGACCCACCAGTGTGGTCAGGCTTGCGGCCCCCAGGATCAGCGAGCGGCGGGTCAGGCCGGCATGGCTTCGCGGCCGCGTCGTACCGTCTGCGCCGCTGTGAAAATCAAGAGGTCTCATGCCGGGGTCATATCGCCTTGACGATGAAGGGAGGGTTCACGGGGATTCATAAAGTCAGGGTCATTCATTGCTGGCCGCCTGTGGCGCTTCCGCAGGCCGTGGCCGCGGCAGCGGAATATCAGGCACGGGGTCCAGAACGTTCCACTGGCAGAGCCGATAGCCGCCCCGCCGCTCCGCCAGATCCATATGAATGTGAGTCTCGTGATGTCCGTCGGAGCCCGGCCCCAGAACGGTGGTGAAGCGCGCGCAGACACTCGTCTTCACGGTCTCGCGGAAATCTTTCGACAGGGTGCGGTCGGTCAGTCCAGCGAATTTGCCGTTCGACAATGCGACGCCGCGGATATCGATGGCGTTGGCCATGCCGTGTTCGCTGATCTTCGCGCCGGCAACGCGGTTGCGTCCGCGGCAATCAAATGAGGCGTAATTGTCGAGCGTGCGCACCGCCGCGCCGAGACCGGCGACGGCCGCGGTGACATCATCGCGCACCCAATGGGCGAGCGTCTCGGCCATGCCGCAGCGGAGGATCGCGGGCGGCGTCACCGCCACCTGGCTCCCGTCCTTCAGGATGATTGCTTGGAGCTTCACCACATCGGTTGCCCCGCAATCGCCAGGGCCCATGACAGGCGGCTGGGCTTCGATCACCGCGATCTCTCCCCCGATCTTGAGCTGGCAGACGGAAGCCTGAACAGGTGCCGGCGTCGCGGGCGCCGGTTCCGGATCGGCGGCGAATGCTTCCATCGGCGGCGCCAGGATGACGGCCGGCGCCGTATCCGCGCGCGAAGGGGCGGCCGCGGCATTGCCTCGATCCGGCTTGGCGCGCGGCAACGGGACGTCGCGCGCGGCAGCGCCATCCGCCGCGGCCACGCAAAGCGCCAATAAAATAGGGGAAAAGACAGGCTTCACGGGACCGGTCTCGGCAGAGATTGCGGCAATTCTGGGGGATGCCAGAATAGGCTGGATTCGGCCGCGATTCTGCCGCCTCCGTCTTCGGTGCGTGACGTTTCATGACATTCGACGTGGCCGTGATCGGCCTTGGCGCCATGGGCAGCGCCGCGCTCTATCATCTGGCCCGCCGCAATGTCCGCGCCGTCGGGATCGAGCGCTTCTCGCCCGGTCACGAGCGAGGTTCCTCGCATGGCTCGACCCGCATCATCCGGCTCGGCTATTTCGAACATCCCTCCTATGTGCCGCTGCTGCGGCGGGCCTATGCGCTGTGGCGCGAACTGGAAGCTGCTAGCGGCCGATCGCTGATGACCATCACCGGCATTGCGGAGGTCGGAGCCGAAGACTCCGAACTCGTGCAGGGCACGCTCGCCTCCTCCCGCCTGCACGATCTGCCGCACGAGATCCTCGACGCGACCGCACTGATGCGGCGCTATCCGGCCTTTTGCCTGCCCGCCGATTTCATCGGCGTCGTCCAGCCCGATGGCGGCTATCTGGAAGCGGAAGCCGCCGTTCAGACGCATCTTGATCTTGCCAGCGCTGCCGGCGCGGATATCCGCGACAAGCAGCGTGTGCTGGCCATCGAGCCGCACGCCCGCGGCGTTCGCATCATTCTGGATTCGGCAACCATCGATGCGAATGCGGCAATCGTAACGGCGGGGCCGTGGACGACATCGCTGCTGCCGGACCTGCCGATCGACCTGCAGGTCACGCGTCAGGCCGTGTTGTGGACCGAGCCCGCGGATCGCGCTCTTTTCATGCCGGAACGTTTTCCGGTCTTCATGATCGAGACCGACCGAGGTATTCACTATGGGTTTCCGCTGCATGGCTCCGACGGCGTGAAGATCGCGAAGCATCACCACTCCGACGAGATCGTCGACCCGGAGACCTACGACCGGCAAGTCAGGCCGCAGGATGAGCGGGTCGTGCGCGACGTCATTTCCGAATATCTTCCCGCCGCAAATGGAAAGATATTGAGCGCAAAGACCTGCCTCTACACCATGAGCCCGGACGAGCATTTCATCGTCGATGTCCTGTCCGGCCATCCGCAGATTGTCGTCGCCTCGCCCTGTTCGGGGCACGGCTTCAAGTTTGCACCGGTGATCGGGGAGACATTGGCCGATCTTGCCCTGTCCGGCCAGACCACGAACGACATCAGCCGCTTCCGGTTGGCGCGCTTTTCTTGAGACGTCCGAGCGGCCCTTGCACTGCACCGGCAGCAGGCTAACCTTGCGTTGACTGCCCACAGAAGGCAGCGCGGGAGCGAAAGGAAACGCCATGCTGGGCCTGATGCAGGACTGGCCGCTTTTGTGCCATCGCATCATCGATCATGCCGCCACCTATCACGCCGCGCGTCCGGTCATCTCGCGCTCGGTCGAGGGACCGATCCATGTCACGGACTATGCGACGGTGCGGCGGCGCGCCCTGCAGCTCGCCCAACGGCTCGACCGCGACGGCATCAAACTCGGCGACCGCGTGGCGACGCTGGCCTGGAATACCTGGCGGCATCTGGAAAGCTGGTACGGCATCCTCGGCATCGGTGCAGTCTATCACACCGTCAACCCGCGGCTCTTCCCCGATCAGATTCCCTGGATCATCAATCACGCCGAAGACCGCGTGATGCTGACCGACCTGACATTCGTTCCCCTGCTGGAGAAGCTCGCCCCGCAACTCACGACAATCGAGCGTTACGTCGTGCTGACCGACGCCGCGCATATGCCGGACACGAAGCTGAAAAACGCGGTGCCGTATGAGGAGTGGATCGCAGAAGCCGACGGCGATTTCGCCTGGAAGAGTTTTGACGAAACAACCGCCGCCGGCATGTGCTACACCTCCGGCACCACCGGCAATCCCAAGGGCGTTCTCTACTCGCATCGCTCGAACGTGCTGCATTCGATGATCGCGAGCACGCCGGATGCGATGGGCGTGGGATCGCGCGACGTGGTGATGCCGGTCGTGCCGATGTTCCACGCCAATTGCTGGGGACTGGCGCTGACCACGCCGATGAACGGCGCGGCGATAGTGATGCCTGGCCCGAAAATGGACGGTGCTTCCATTTATGAGTTGCTGGACACCCACAAGGTGACCTTCACCGCAGCGGTGCCGACTGTCTGGCTGATGCTGCTGCAGCATCTGCAAGCGACTGGCGCCAAGCTGCCTTACCTGAAGCGCGTCGTTATCGGCGGCTCTGCCTGCCCGCGCGCCATGGCCAAGACATTCGAGGAGCATTACGGCGTCGAGGTCATTCATGCCTGGGGGATGACCGAAATGTCGCCGCTCGGCTCGCTATGCTCGATCAAGCCGGATTACGCCGGCCTCAGCGGCGATGCGCTGCTCGACATCAAGGAGAAACAGGGACACCCGCCCTTCGGCGTGGAGATGAAGATCACCGACGACAATGGCCGCGAACTGCCCTGGGACGGCAAAACCTTCGGCCGGCTCAAGGTGCGCGGCGCCTCCGTCCTGCGGCGCTACTACAAGGAGGACGCGGACGCGCTCGACGAACAGGGCTTTTTCGATACCGGCGATGTCGCCACCCTCGACCGGCATGGCTACATGCACATCACCGATCGCTCCAAGGACGTGATCAAGTCCGGCGGCGAGTGGATTTCCTCGATCGCCCTGGAAAATCTGGCGGTCGGCCATCCGCAGATCGCGGAAGCCGCGGTGATCGGCGTCAGTCATCCCAAATGGGGCGAGCGTCCGCTCCTGATCGTCGTGCTCAAGCCCGGCGAGAGCATCAGCCGCGAGGAGCTGCTGGCCTATATGCGGGACAAGATCACGGCATGGTGGATTCCCGACGATGTGGTATTCGTCGACCAGATTCCCCATACCGCGACCGGGAAGATCCTGAAAACCGCGTTGCGGGAGGCCTACAAGGATTATGTTTTGCCCAACAGGGTCGCGGCGGAGTAGCGAATGACGTCGTCTGACGCGGGCAGCCTTGCGGCTGCGCCCGGGCCCGTTGACCAGCAAAGGGGCAATGTCCGTTTCCTCGGCCGGGATCGCCCCTATTGGCGCCTTCTGGCGCGCGGCGCCGTGCTTCTCATGCTCACGCTCGGCATCTATCGGTTCTGGCTGATCACCGACACGCGGCGTTTCCTCTGGGCCAATACGGAAATTGACGGCGAGTCCCTCGAATATTCCGGCACCGCGCTGGAAATACTGCTCGGCTTTCTCGTCGCCATCGCCATTCTGGTGCCGCTCTACATTGTTTTCTTTCTCGCTGCGCTGGACGTCGGGACCGCCGGCCTGATGACCATTATTGCGATCGTCGCGCTGGCGCTGATCGGCCAATACGCAATCTGGCGCGCGCGCAGCTATCGCCTGACCCGGACCGTCTTCCGCGGCTTGCGCTTTCGTCAGACCGGTTCCGGCGTTCATTATGCCGTTTGCGTGATCTTCTGGTGGGCGATGATGGCGATCACGCTCGGTCTGGCCTATCCCTTCGCACAGGCGAGTCTCGAACGCTTCAAGCTCGGCCATACGCATTACGGCAATTTGGCCGGGCAATTCGAGGGATCGGGATTCCGGCTGCTGCTGCGCGGCTTGCCGCTCTGGTTCGCAGTGACCGCGCCGACCCTGATCGCCCTGTCGGCCCTGCTGACCGTCGACTGGGCGGGAATTGGCCGCATCATGCAGCGCGGCGGGACAACCGGCGATATCCTTGAACGCATCGCCATACAGGCTCCTGAATTCTACGGCGCGATCGGCCTGTTCGTGGTCGCGATAGGATTTGCGGTGTGCGCGGCGATCATCCTGTTTCCGGCTTTCCAAACCATCGTGATGCGCTGGTGGATCTCCGGAATCCGCTTTCCCGGCATCGATGTGAGCTCGCAGCTGCGCATGTTCGATGTGTACAAGGCCTATCTGCGCTTCATCGGCTATTTGCTCATCTTCGCGCTCGCGATGATCGTCGTGACCTTCGTCACGTTTGCACTGATCGGATCGCTGTTCGGATCGTCCGCAGAATCGAAATTCGCTGAAATGTTCACCATCCTCGCCATGGTCGGCCTCTATGTCGTGTCCGCGCTCGGCCTGTCCACGATCTACCAGGCGACGGCAAAGCTCTCCGTCTGGCGGCTGACGGCGCAATCCAGCGATCTCTCGAATGCATCCATGCTTGACCATGTGACGGCGGCAGGAACGGCCGGATCTCCCTTGGGCGAGGGCCTCGCCGACGCCTTGAATGTCGGTGGCCTATGAGAACCGGCGCCGCCCGCTATTTCGACGGCCGCACCAGCGCGCGCCACGATGTGACACTGGAGCTGGCGCCGCACGCCCTGGTCATTCGCGACGGCGCGGGAGTGATCGTCGATCAATGGGCCTATATTCGTCTCAAGCATCTGTCGGCGCCGGATCACATCTTCCGCATCGGCCTGCGCAAGAATCCGCTGCTGGCACGCCTTGAAATCACCGACATGGAACTCGCGCACGAGATCGATGTGCTGGCACCGGACATCGACCGCACCGGTGCTTCGGCGCGGCGGGACAGCCGCCGTGTCATTGGCTGGGCCTCTTTCGCGGCGGTTACTCTGGTGCTGTCTTCGATCTACGGGGTGCCGCTTCTTGCCGACCGCCTGGCGCCGGTCGTGCCGCGCGGCTTCGAGCAACGCATCGGGGTCGCGACCAATGCGCAGATCCGCGCCATGCTCGACAAGGGACCGGCGGGCCGGCCCTTCACATGCGGCGACGCAGCCATGGAGCAGACCGGAAAAGCCGCTTTCGAAAAACTGGTGCGCCGGCTGGAAACCGCCGCGGACCTGCGCATGCCGCTCACAGTTGCCGTGGTGCGCCGCGCGGAGGCGAACGCCTTCGCGCTGCCGGGCGGATATGTCTATGTGTTTCAGGGCCTGATCGATAAAGCGGAAACTCCCGACGAGCTCGCCGCCGTCATCGCGCATGAACTCGGCCATGTCGCGCATCGCGACGGGATGCGCGCGGTGCTGCAGGGCGCCGGCTTGTCGTTCCTGTTCGGCATGATGCTGGGCGATTTCGTCGGCGGCGGCGCCGTCGTGCTGGCGGCGCGGACGATTCTGGAATCGGCCTATTCGCGCAATGTGGAGAACGCTGCCGACCGCTTCGGGGTGCAGGTGATGCTCGGCCTCGGCGCCGATGCACGGGCGCTGGGCCGCTTCCTGCAGCGCATCGCCGGCGATACACCGGGCGGCTTCAGCATCCTTCTCGATCACCCCACGGCAAAGGAGCGCGCCGCCGCCATCAATGCCATCGCGCCGCCGCAAAGTCGTGGCGTTCCCTTGCTCGATGCCGCCGAATGGGCGGCCCTCAAGCGCATCTGCGCCGGATATCGGATTTGAACCATGGCGCGGCTCCGTTTCGCCGAAGACCCCTATTCCCGTCTCGCCATCTGGGCGCGGCGGCTGGCGCTGTTCTCGCTGGCGGCGGTCCTGCTCTCCGTCATCATCGTCCGCTCGGGCCTGGTCGAGGTTGAGCCGGGGCTCGCCACCTTTGGCGGCGCGCTGGTCTTCGCCGTGCTCGCCATCCTTACCGGGCTCGCCTCCTTTGTCGTGATCTGGCGTGATGGTCTGCGCGGCCTCGGCTTTGCCGTGTCGGGCATCGCGATCGGGATCGTGCTACTGATCTATCCGGCCTATCTGGGCTACAAGACCTACAAACTGCCCGCCATTTCCGACATCACCACCGATGCCATCGACCCGCCGCGCTTTGAGGCCATTGCCCGCCTGCGCAGCCGGTCCGCCAACCCTGTGCAATATGCCGGGCTCTACGCGGCCGAGCAGCAGCAGGTGGCCTATCCCGATATCGAGCCGCTGGAAGTCTCGGTCTCGGCGAAGGTGGCCTATGACACCGCGCTGGCGCTGGTGAACCGCAACCGGTGGCTCGTCATCGACGCGCGCGATCCGCAGGGTGGACGCCGCGACGGTCGCATCGAAGCGGTCGCGCGCACGCCGATCATGGGCTTCCGCGACGACGTGGTGATTCGGGTTCGCGGCACCGGCGAGGAAGCCCGCATCGACATGCGTTCGGCATCCCGCTACGGCCGGCATGACATCGGCACCAATGCGGCGCGCATTACCAGCTTCTTCGAGCAGATCGAAACAGCCATCGATGAGGCGCTCGACCGGCAGGAAAGATTGGAACGCCGCGCATCGCAGCAGAAGAAGCAGACGAAGGGCCAGCCGGCCAAGAAACAACCGGCCGGTCAGCCCGCGGCCAAGCGATAAGTCCCGACAATCGACGGCACGCCCTCGGTCGCGACCACGCCGCGCGCGACCAGATCTTCCATATGCGCCAGCACCGACAGGCCGGCGGCGCCGGTCAATCGCGGATCGATGCCGATATAGATGGCGCGCACCAGCGTCGGGATGTCGGTTGCCCCCTTTGCGAGGCGATGCAGGATCGAGGCCTCCCGCCCCTCGCGGTGACGGATATAGCTCTGAACGAAACGCGGCGCATTGCGGATGGTGGTGCCGTGACCCGGCAGATAAATCTCTTCGCTGCGCTTTGCGAGCTTGTGGAGCGAGGCCATGTAATCGCTCATGGCCCCGTCCGGCGGCGCCACGATCGAGGTCGACCACGACATGACATGATCGCCGGAGAACAGGATGTTCGTTCCCTTGAGCGCATAGGCCATGTGATTGGCAGTGTGGCCCGGCGTTGCGATCGCTTCAATATCGAAACCCCGCCCTGACACCACCTCTCCGTCCCTGATCGCAAATTCCGGCCTAAAATCCGGATCGACGCCGGCATCGAGCGGGTTGGCTTCGCCGATATGCAGAGGCCGCGCGGCGCGGTGCGGCCCCTCGGCATAGACTTTCGCGCCGGTCGCCGCCTTCACCGGCGCAACGCCGGGCGAATGATCGCGATGCGTATGCGTAACAAAAATGTGGGTCACGGTTTCGCCGCGCACCGCATCCAGCAGCGCCTGAATGTGGCGCGGATCGTCGGGGCCCGGATCGATGATCGCCACCTGTCCCTTGCCGACGATATAAGTCACCGTGCCCGTAAAGGTGAATGGCCCGGCATTGCCGGCGCAGATCGCGCGCACGCCGGGCGCGACCTCTTTTGCCTCGCCGGGGACGAGATCGAAGCTCTTGTCGAAAGGAATGTCGTCGGTCATCGACACGATGAGAACCTTAGTTGTTCAGCGCCTGTAGCGGCGCGGGAATGCGGCCGCCACGGTTGACGAAGCGTGCGCTGGATCGCTTGTTCACCGGAATGATGCGCGCGTGCCCGAGCAGGCCGCCGAATTCGACGAGATCGCCGGCCTTCCCGCCGGCCACCGGAATGACGCGGACAGCGGTGGTCTTCTTGTTGACCATGCCGATGGCGGCCTCGTCGGCGATGATTGCCGAAAGCGTCTCCGCTGGCGTGTCGCCAGGCAGCGCGATCATATCGAGACCGACCGAGCACACGGCGGTCATCGCTTCCAGCTTGTCGAGCGAGATGTCGCCCTGTTCGGCGGCTTCGATCATGCCTTCGTCTTCTGACACCGGAATGAAGGCGCCGGACAGTCCGCCGACAAAGCTCGAGGCCATCGCCCCGCCCTTCTTAACCGCATCATTCAGCAAAGCCAGCGCCGCGGTCGAGCCGTGCGTGCCGACTCGCTCAAGCCCCATGGCCTCGAGAATGCGCGCCACGCTGTCGCCCTTGGCCGGCGTCGGCGCCAGCGACAGATCAACGATGCCGAAGGGAATGCCGAGCCGTTCCGACGCGGTGCGGCCGACGAGTTCTCCGGCGCGCGTGATTTTGAACGCCATGCGCTTGATCAGGGAGGCAAGCGCGCCGAAATCCTGATCCGGTGTCTGCTCCAGCGCGCGCAAGACCACACCGGGTCCGCTGACGCCGACATTGACCACGGCATCCGGCTCGCCGGTGCCGTGAAAGGCGCCGGCCATGAAAGGATTGTCCTGTACGGCGTTACAGAAGACGACGAGCTTGGCGCAGCCGATCGATCCGCGGTCGGCGGTCAGCGCAGCCGTCTCTTTTATGGTGCGGCCCATCAGAGCCACCGCATCCATGTTCAGCCCCGCCTTTGTCGAGCCGATGTTGACCGACGAGCAAACGCGCTTCGTTTCCGCCAGTGCGCGCGGAATGGCGGCGATCAGATTGCGGTCGGCGCCCGTCATGCCCTTCTCGACATGCGCGGAGAAGCCGCCGATGAAATCAATGCCAAGCGTGTCGGCCGCGCGATCGAGCGCCTGCGCGATCCGTACAAAGCCGTCGGCATCCGCCTGCCCGGCCACCAGCGAGATCGGCGTTACCGACACGCGGTTGTTGATGATGGGAATGCCGAATTCCTGACCGATGTCGCGCGTGGTGCGGGTGAGTTCGGCGGCAACGGTCGTCACCTTGTTGTAGATTCGCTCGCAGAGCGTCGCGGTGTCGCCGCTGACGCAGTCGAACAGGCTGATGCCGATGGTGACGGTGCGGATATCGAGCCGCTCGACCCGCACCATGTCGATGGTCTCGACGATCTCCTCGGCGGAGTAATTCAGCGTGCGCATGATTCAGACCCGGTGCATCGCCTTGAAGATGTCCTCGCGCTGGATCTCGACCTGCACCGCGAGCGCCTCGCCTTTCTTCTTCAGCCGTTCCGATATCTCCTCGAAAGGCAACGTCGAGGTGTTGAGGTCCACCATCATGATCATGGTGAAGAACTCATCGCGCATGACCGACTGGCTGATGTCCAGGATGTTTACATTGGCGTCCGCCAGCGCATTGGCGATGCCGGCGATGATGCCTACCCGGTCGAGCCCGACAATGGTGACGATCGCCCGTCCGGCGGTCGGTTTCGAGGGGGTCATGTGGGAAGTCTCCAGGGCACGTGAGTCTGGCCGCCTTATAGGAAGCCATGTTGCGCTGCGCAAATAACTATCGCCGTCATCCTGAGACGGCCAAGCGAAGCGAGCCCTCAAGGATGATGGGCCACCGGGCCGTCGCCTCTGGTGGGCCGGGTCACCCGCAGCTTGGGGCCGCCGGGTCTCGGGGTACCCCACACCGGCCACCGCACCCGGCCCCCGCGTCATGTCACGTGGCGGACGCCGCAGGGTAAAATAGGGATATTATCCGTTCGGATTCGCTTCATTAAAATTTGAATCAGACCTGCCGCACCCCACGGCAAGAATGATTCATGCCTGTCCCTTATAAGAAGACTCATCGCGTGCCGGATTTGCGGAGGCGAGGTTTTGTTTTGGAATGCGTGGGTTGCTCATGTCCGATTTTTCGTCCCTGATTCAAGAGCTTGACGACGCAATCGCGTCCGGGGCGCCGAGGAAGAAGCTCAAGCTGCTCACCCTGATCACCGACCTGTTCGTCGCCGGCTCCAGCCGCTATTCCACAGAGCAGGTGTCGTTATTTGACGAGGTGCTGCTGCCGCTTTCGAGCGCGATCGAGGAAAAGGCGCGCGCCAAGCTGTCGCGGCGCCTGGCCGGGATCGACAACGCGCCGGCGCGCGTGGTGCGCTCGCTGGCGTTCGACGATTCCATCGACGTCGCGGGTCCGGTGCTGACCTCATCCAACCAGCTCAACGACTCCGACCTTGTCGCCAATGCCCGCACCAAAAGCCAGGATCATCTGCACGCGATCAGCCAGCGCCGCAGCTTGAGCGAAGCGGTGACCGACGTCCTGGTCGAGCGCGGCGACGCGCGCGTCGTGCACTCGGTGACCCGCAACAGCGGCGCCCGTTTCTCCAGCATCGCCTTCACCAAGCTGGTGGCGCAGGCGGGTCACGACGAGACGCTGGCCGGGCTTGTCGGCGCGCGCCACGACCTTCCCCGTCACCACTTTCTCAAGCTGCTGGAAACCGCGTCCGCTTCCGTGCGCGCCAAGCTGGAAGCCGCCAACCCGCATGCCGCCGAGGCAGTGCGCGACGTGGTGGCGGAAATCGCCGAAAAGATCAGCGGCGAGGTGCGCAACGCCTCGCAGGAACATGCCAGCGCCAAGGCCCAGCTCGGGCGGCTGCGCATCAACCGCAAGATCACCGAATCCGACGTGCACGCCTTTGCCCGGCTGCACAACTTCGAGCGCACTGCGGTCGCTTTCGCGGCGCTCGGCAAATTCCCGATCGAGCTGGTGGAACGCGCCCTGCTCGACGAGCGGCCCGACCTTGCACTGGTGCTGGCGCGCGCCGCCGAATGCTGCTGGTCCACCACCAAGGCGATCCTGCTGATGTCGGCCTCCAACCGCGCGCTGTCGCCGCTCGATCTCGACAAGGCCATGGGCGACTTCGACAAGCTGAAGATCGAGACTGCAAAACAGGCGGTGGACTTCTATCGCTCGCGGCGCGAGCTGCCGGCCGCTGCGGCGTCGACCGCCGCCTGACAAATCCTTCAAATTTTAACGAGGGTTAGGCAAAGACTTTTCACGTCTGCGCTGTATCAAATAACGCATCAGGGCGCGTTATGCGCCGTGCGGGTTGAAACCAAGCATTACGTTTAGACGGGGCTGTCGTCATGTCCGATCATTCGTCGCTGATCCAGGAGCTCGAACACGCCATTTCCTCCGGAACGGCGAAGAAGCGGCAGAAGGCGCTGACGCTGGTCACTGATCTCTTCATGGCCGGCTCCGGCCGCTATACCGACCAACAGCTCGCTCTGTTCGACGATGTTCTGGTCACCCTCGCCTCGTCGATCGAGACCAAGGCGCGTGTGAAACTGTCGAAGCGGCTGGCCAGCGTTTCAGACGCGCCGGTTAGACTCGTCCGTTCGCTCGCTTTCGATGACGTGATCGAAGTGGCGGCGCCGGTGCTGAAATCCTCGCCGCGACTGAGCGACGAAGATCTGGTCGAGACCGCCAAGACCAAAAGCCAGGGCCACCTGCACGCGATCACGCAGCGCGCGCAACTGAGCGAAGCCGTCACCGACGTTCTTGTCGAGCGCGGCGACCGCGAGGTCGTGCATTCGGTGGCGAAAAATTCCGGTGCCCGCTTCTCCGATCAGGGCTTCGGCAAGCTGGTGGCGCGGGCGCGCGGCGATGACACGCTGGCGCGCTATGTCGGCGCCCGCCGCGACATTCCGCGGCACCATTTCCTGAAGCTCCTGGAATCCGCCTCCGCCTCCGTGCGGGCCAAGCTGGAAGCCGCGCATCCGGACGTCGCCGAGGCGATCCGCGAGGTGGTGTCGGAGATTTCCAGCACGATCAGCCGGGAGGTGCGCGCCTCCTCGCGCGAGCATGCCAAGGCCAAGCAGCGCGTGAAGCGGCTGTGCAAGACCAGCCAGTTCGGCGAATCCGACGTGCATGCCTTCGCGCGCGCCAACAATTTTGAGCAGACGGTGGTGGCGCTGTCGATGCTCGGGCCGTTCCCGATCGACCTCGTGGAGCGGGCGCTGCTCGACGAAAGCCCGGACATGGTGCTGATCCTCGCCAAGGCCGCGCGCTGCTACTGGTCGACGACCAAGGCGCTTCTGCAATTGCCGGCGGCCAATCGCGGCATGTCGGCGATGGATCTCGACCATGCGCAGGCGAATTACGAGAAGCTGCAGGTCAACACCGCCAAGCAGGCGCTGGAGTTTTACAGCCTGCGCAGCAAAATGATGGCGGAAAGGGCGCCGTCACTCGCGCCGTCGCTCGTGCAATACGCGGATGCGGGGTGAGCAGAGCGAAATTCTTAGAGCTTCATTTGAAACGTCGTTGCCGGGCTTGTCCCGGCCAAGACGTTCTCAGATGATTGCGTGGCGCACCTTCGCCGACACCCATTCGCTCACCAGCACCGTCGCCAAGATCACAAGCAGGATCAGGCTAACCTGTGACCAGGCGAGCGTGTTGAGCGAGGCTTCCAGATTGAGGCCGATTCCGCCGGCACCGACAAGCCCGACCACGGCGGATTCGCGGATGTTGATGTCCCAGCGGAACACACTGATGCCGGCAAAGGCCGGCAGGATCTGCGGCACGATGCCGTAATTCATCACCTGCGCCGGCGAGGCGCCGGTCGCCTGAATCGCCTCGACCTGACTGTGGTCAATCTCCTCGATCGCCTCATAGACCAGCTTGCCGACAAAGCCGATCGAGCGAAGCGCGATGGCGATGATGCCGGCGAATACGCCCGGGCCAAGGATGGTCACGAGCAGCAGCGCCCAGATCAGCGCGTTGATCGAGCGCGACGACACGATGATCAGGAGGGCAACAGGCCGGATCAGCGTCACGCTCGGTGTTGTGTTGCGGGCGGCGAGAAAGGCGATCGGCACGGCGATGATGATGGCGAGCAGCGTGCCGAGCGTCGCGATCGCGAGCGTATCCCAGAGCGACCGCCACATCTCGCTCATATAGGACCAGCGCGGCGGCACCATGCGGCTGCCGATATCGGCGGCCTGATTTGGCGCATCCCAGACAAAAGCCCAGATCGTGTCCTTGGTCATCACGTTCCAGCAGAACACGAACAGCGCGACCAAGAGCAACCAGCCGAACCAGCGCACGAGGTCCTGCCGCGGCGTGGTGCGGCGCCATTCCGGCTGGCCTTCGGCGGTACGGCTGACCGGCATCACTGGATCCTCTGCCGGATCAGGCTCGAACCGTATTCGCAGAGCATGACGATGACGATGATCAGGATCAGGATGGCGGCGGCGCTGTCGTATTCGTAGCGGTCGAGCGCGGTGTTGAGAGTGGCGCCGATGCCGCCGGCACCGACGATGCCGACCACCGCCGATTCGCGGAAATTGATGTCGAGGCGATAGAGGCTGAGGCCGATCAGGCGCGGCATGACCTGCGGCTGCACGCCGTAATTGATGAGCTGCAGCCAGGAGGCGCCGGCCGCTCGCACCGCTTCCGCCTGCGCGGGGTCGATATCCTCGACGTCTTCGGCCAGGAGCTTCGCCAGAAAGCCTATTGTTGCGAAGGACAAAGTGAGAAAACCGGCCAGCGGCCCGAAGCCGACCATGGCCACGAACAGGATGGCGACGATCACCTCGTGCAGCGCGCGCGAGATCGCGATGATGCCGCGGCAGACCAGGTAGACAGGCGTCGGCGCCAGATTGCGCGCCGCGCCAATCCCGATCGGCACCGAAATCAGGATGCCGACCACGGTCGCAGCGACGGTCATGGTCAGGCTTTCCTGCATGCCGAGCGCAATGTCGCTCCAGCGGTTCACGAAATCCGGCTTGAGAAAGCCAGACAGGAGGCGCCCTGCCCGTGCCATGCCCTCGGCGACGCGCGACCAATTCACCTCGACCGAATTTACAGCCAGCACGAGATAGAGAATGGCGCCGCCATAGATGGCCCAGCGCCATGCGGGATTGGCGATGAACGGCGGCCGGCGCCACGTACTTGGATAAACCCTGCCGGACATCACCGCGTCGGTCATCGCGTCTAGCCCACGGCCGCCAGCGGCGTGCGCGTTCCCACGTCGTGGGAGTCATCGCCGTCCTCGCGCTTGATCGCGCGTGTCCAGTCCTCCTCGCCATAGATGCGGGTGAGCACCTCCGGTGTCAGCCCGTCCGCGGGACCGTCATAGACGATGACGCCGGCGCGCAGGCCGACGATGCGCTTCAAGAACATCTGCGCCAAAGACACGTCGTGGATGTTGACCACGGCCGCGAGTCTGCGCTCGGCGCAGATTTCGCAGATCAGCCGCATGATCTGACGCGACGTCTTTGGATCGAGGCTCGCGGTCGGCTCGTCCACCAGCAGCAGATCCGGATTCTGCTGCAGGGCGCGGGCGATGCCGACGCGCTGGCGCTGGCCGCCGGAGAGCGCGTCGGCGCGTTTGTCGACATGATCCAGGAGGCCGACGCGATCGAGCGTCGCAAAGGCGTTGCGCACATCCTCAGGTGGGAAGCGGCGGAAGAAGCTGCGCCAGAACGGCACATAGCCCAGCCGCCCGGACAGGACATTCTCCATGACCGTCAGCCGCTCGACCAAGGCGTATTCCTGGAAGATCATGCCCATGCGGCGGCGCATGCGCCGCAGATCGTGGCGACCGAGATGGGACACTTCCTCGTCGTTGAGAAGGATCCGGCCCGCGCTCGGCTCCACCAGGCGGTTGATGCAGCGGATCAGGGTGGATTTGCCGGCGCCGGACGGTCCGATCAAGCCGATGATCTCGCCGGAGAGAACATCAAGATCGACACCGCTCAGCGCAACGTCGCCGGTGCGATAACGCTTGCTCAACCCCCTGATCTGCAGCATCGGGCTTCAGCCCTTGCAGTCGTATTTGACACCCATCGCCTTGTCGACCTCGCGCACCGCCTCCCAGTGCTGCTTGTAGGTGATCGGCATGAACTGCTGCATCGGCGGGGTCGTCTTGCCGAATTCCTTCTGCAATTCCGATCCGTCCCACGGGAAGGTGAAGAAGGCTTCCTTCACTTTCGCCGCCAGCTCCGGCTTCAGATTGTAGACATAGCCATAGCCGGTCGTGGGGAAGGTCTTGGACTTGTAGATGGTGACGATCTGCTCCTTCTTCACCACGCCCCGCTCGATGATGCGGTGCATGACCTCGTTGGCGATGGCGGCCGCCGGATAATCCTTGTTGGCGACGCCGATCACAGAATTGTCGTGCTTGCCGGAAAAGACCGGCTCGTAATCCTTGCCTGCCTCGAGCTTGAAATTCTCTCGCAGCAGCGCCGACGGGGCGCGGTAGCCGGAATTCGAGGTCTGCGTCGTGAAGGCCATCTTCTTGCCCTTGATGTCCTCGATCTTCTGCACGCCGCTGCCGGGATAGGTGATGATCTCCATTTCGTAGCCGAAGGCATTGTTCTTCGAGGCCATCAGCGCGATCGGCACGAAGCCGGCGCAGTTCACCGCCAGCGGATTGGAGCCGGTATTGAAACCCGCGACATGCAGGCGGCCGGCGCGCATCGCCTCAAGCTGCGCCGAATTCGACTGCACTGGGAAGAACTGCACCTTCTTGCCGGTCACCTTTTCCATGTGCCGGAGAAAGCCCTCCCAGACCTTGGCGTAGACAGCAGGGTCCTCGACCGGCGTATAGGCGAAGATCAGCGTCGAGGGATCGACCCATTGCTTGGGATCCTTGGGCGCATCAGCGACAAGGTCGCCGTCGGCATCGCTATAGCGGGCATCCAGCGCCGATGCGGGCCGCGGCGCAAGCGCCAGCAGGAGCACCGCGAAAAGGCCGATCAAGCAGTCAAAACGCAGCCGGCGAAGCATTTTCGATCTCCCCATAATCGTTTGTTTGGCGGCATGCCAAAGCATGCGGCCGACGGAAAGCGAGTTCCATCACCACGAATGATAACAGGTTTATGACGGGCGGACAGAGGGCGAAAAAGAGCGAAAAAGCCGCTACGACTTTGCTCGCAGGAAAAAATCCCGCCTGAAAAAGTGAGGCTATGCTGCAGGCGCGTTGTGAACGCGGATACCGACGGCCAGTGTCGAAACCGTATTGCCGCGATTGATCTTGACCTGCACGGTATCAGGGTCGATCACGACATAACGGGCGACAATCCGCAAGATTTCCTCGCGCAGCACCGCAATCAGGTCGCTCTGATGGACCAGGCTGCGCTCGTATTGCAGCAAAATTTGCAGCCGCTCCCGCGCCACCGGCGCCGAGCGGCGGCGCCTGAAGAAGTCTAAAAGCTTCATGCAGCTCTCCGTCCGAAAAGCCGGTCGAGGAATCCCTTTTTCCCGGTGGGCACGATCATCTCGACATTCTCGCCATTGAGGCGCTGCGCCGCATTCCAGTAAGCGCGGCCGGGATCGCTGCTCGGCGCGCTCAGCGTGACCGGCGTGCCGAGATTGGACGCGCGCAGCACCTGCTCGCTTTCCGGAATGATGCCGAGCAGCGGGATCGACAGGATTTCGACGACATCCTCGACACTGAGCATGTCGCCGCGGGCGGCGCGGGCCGGGTCATAGCGGGTGATCAGGAGTTCCTTCTCCACGCGTTCGCCTCGTTCCGCTCTCAGCGTCTTGGAATCCAGCATGCCGATGATGCGATCCGAATCACGCACCGACGATACCTCAGGATTGGTGACGATAATCGCGGCATCTGCGTGGCGCATCGCGAGAATTGCGCCGCGCTCGATGCCGGCCGGGCTGTCGCAGATGACCCAGTCATAGCTCTGGCGCAATTGCTCGATCACGCGGGCGACGCCCTCCTCGGTCAGCGCATCCTTGTCGCGGGTTTGCGAGGCCGGCAGGAGCCACAGGGTTTCGAGACGCTTGTCGCGGATCAGGGCCTGCGGCAGCTTGGCGACGCCCTGGATGACGCTGATCAGGTCATAGACCACGCGCCGCTCCGCCCCCATCACCAGATCGAGGTTGCGCAGGCCGACATCGAAATCGACCACCACGACATTCTGGCCGCCCTGCGCCAGCGCGGCGCCCAGAGCCGCGGTCGTCGTCGTCTTGCCAACGCCGCCCTTGCCGGAGGTCACCACCACGACTTTACCCATGCCACCACCCTCCACGTCTCGCATCTCCCGGGTCTGTTCCTAAGTCCGCGCCGCGATCCTGATCGCCGTTCCCTCCAGCCACACCTGGATCGGCCCGCCATAAAGCGACGCATCGATCTGCTCGGCGGTCAGGAAGTAGCCGTCGATCGCCAGCAATTCCGGTTCCGCCTTGCTGCAAAAGATTCGCGCGCGCGGATTGCCGTTCGCGCCCGCCATCGCCCGACCGCGGATGGCGCCGTAGACATGGATCGACCCACCGGCGACAACCTCGGCGCCGGAGGCGATGGATCCGATGATGGTCACATCGCCATTCGGAAAATCCACCGACTGGCCCGACCGCACCGGCTCATTAAGCAAGAGCGCCGTCGGCGCCGGGTCCGGCAGCGGCACAAAGGGCAACTTGCGCGGCGGCGGCGTGTCGAGTACGTCGTCACTGGCCGGACGGCCACCCTTCAGGAGCGGAGGCAGATCGGGCCCGAGCAGCGCGGCGTCAGCGCCTTCCAGGCCCATGATGCGGATATCCCGCCGCTCCAGCTCCGCCACCAATTTCGCGATGGCTTCGTGTTCGAGCTCGACCGAACCGAGGTCGAGCACCACCGGCCGGCCGACAAAGAAACCCGCCGAATTGCGGATCCAGTTATCGAGCTCCAGCAGCCAGTCGGCGATGTCGCCTTCAGGCGCGAGCGCGAAGGCCATGAAGGAGCGGGCCCTGAACCGCATCGCTCTGCGGGGTCGGACGGCGCTGGACATCGCGGCCATGTCTCCTGTCTCCCTGCGCCCTCGCTTTCGGCAAACGCGCGCACATGCGGCGGCAAGTGATTCGCGCTCCGCATCCACGGGAGTCTAAGCCGACGTAGGCGGATTTTGGGCAGGACGAAGGCGATTATCCCCCGCGAAGGGCGGACGCGCGAACGATTCCATGAATGATGTGTCGCATCTGCGCCAGCTCACACATGGGATGAGCGCGCTTGCATGAGTGTTTACCGCGCGTGAACGCCTGCGATGTTAAGGTGGGTGTTGAAGCCGCGGTGATCCTTTGCACGAAGTTTTTCATTCAGGAGATTCAATCATTGAATCTCCCTGCCAACAACGCGGTGCAAATTCCTTATATCATTCAGCTTTTGATTGCCGCCGAAGGATACGCGCGCCTCAATGAATCTCCGGCTCGGGAATTGCGGCGCCCGCCTGCAGGAAATCAAAATCGCAGCCCTCGTCGGCCTGCCCGATATGCTGCGAGGACATCGCGCCATAGCCGCGCTCGTAACGCGGCGGCGGCGGCGTCCAGACAGCGCGGCGGCGCGCCATCTCCTCTTCGCTGACATGCAGATGGATTGAGCGGGCGGCGACATCGACCTCGATCTCGTCGCCGGTCTGCACAAACGCCAACGGCCCGCCGACATAGCTCTCGGGCGCGACGTGCAGGATGCAGGCGCCGTAGCTCGTTCCGCTCATGCGCGAGTCGGACATCCGCAGCATGTCGCGCACGCCGGCCTTCACCAGCTTCCTCGGGATCGGCAGCATCCCCCATTCCGGCATGCCGGGGCCGCCTTTGGGGCCTGAATTCTTCAGCACCAGCACATGGTCGGGCGTGACGTCGAGATCGTCGCGCTCGACCTCGCGCGCCATGTGGTTGTAATCCTCGAAGGCCAGCACCTTGCCGCGATGCTTGTGGAAGCGCTTCTCGGCGGCCGCCGGCTTCATCACGCAGCCGCGCGGCGCGACATTGCCGGTCAGCACGGCCGTCGCCCCTTCCGCATAGAGCGGATCGGACAGCGGGTGGATCACCTCGGGCAGCCAGGTTCTTGCGCCGGCGATGTTCTCGCCAATGGTCTTGCCGTTGACGGTGAGGCAATCGAGGTCGAGCAGATCACGCATCTCCGCCATGAGCGCGCGCAAGCCGCCGGCGTAATAGAAATCCTCCATCAGGTATTTGCCCGACGGGGTGATATTGGCGATCACCGGCACCTGGCGGGAAATCTCGTCGAAACGCTGCATGCCAAGCGCGATGCCGGCGCGCCGCGCCATCGCCACCACATGGATGATGGCGTTGGTGGAGCCGCCGAGCGCCATGTGCACGCGGATGGCGTTGTCAAAAGCGGCGGGCGTCAGGATTCGCGCCGGCGTCAGGTCTTCCCATACCATTTCAACGATGCGGCGGCCGGCGGCGGCGTTCATGCGGGGGTGACTGGAATCGGCGGCGGGAATGGACGAGGAACCCGGAAGCGCAAGGCCCATCGCCTCCGCAATCGACATCATGGTCGCTGCGGTGCCCATCACCATGCAGGTGCCGAAGGAGCGCGCGATGCCGCCTTCGATCTCGTCCCAGTCGGCCTCGGTAATGTTGCCGGCGCGCTTCTCGTCCCAGTATTTCCAGGCGTCGGAGCCCGACCCGAGCGTCAGCCCGCGCCAATTGCCGCGCAGGGCCGGGCCGGCCGGCACATAGATCGACGGAATCCCCATGCTGACCGCGCCCATGATCAGGGCCGGCGTGGTCTTGTCGCAGCCGCCCATGAGCACGGCGCCGTCGATCGGATAGCTGCGCAGCACCTCCTCGGTCTCCATCGCAAGGAAATTGCGATAGAGCATGGTCGAGGGCTTCACGAACGGCTCGGCGAGCGACATCGCCGGCATCTCGACGGGGAAGCCGCCCGCCTGCAGCACGCCGCGCTTCACGTCCTCCGCCCGCGCGCGCAGATGCGCGTGGCAGGCGTTCATGTCGCTCCAGGTGTTGACGATGGCGATGACCGGCTTGCCCTCCCAGTCGGCCTTGTCGAAGCCGAACTGGCGCAGGCGCGCGCGATGGCCGAAGGAACGCAGGTCGCTGACGCCGAGCCAGCGATGGCTGCGCAGGTCTTGCGGAGACTTGCGTGGGGTCATTTTCAGGAATTCACGTTGTCGGGATGGTCACTTCGCGGTCTGGCGTTTGGCCGGGACGGATGCGCGCGAATGCCGGGTCAGATACTGGCTTCCTGCCGCCACGCCCGCGATCACGACGCCCAGGATATCGCTCATGAAGTCCGGCTTGACCAGAAGCAGCCCCCCGACCACCAGCAGCGCCCGCTCCCACGTCACTGCACGCGCCAGGAAATAGCCGTGCAGTCCGGCGGCGAAGAGCAGGATGCCGAAACTGGCGGCAATGAAACGCCAGATGATCCAGGACCAGTCGCCGATCATCAGCAAGGCCGGCTCATAGACGAACATGAAGGGCACGATGAAGCCGGCGGCGCCGATCTTCACCGCCGCCCAGCCGCTTTTCCAGAGATCGGCCTTGGCAATGCCGGCCGCCGCAAATACCGCGAGCGCCACCGGCGGGGTGATCGCCGACAGCACCGCAAAATAGAAGGCGAACATGTGTGCGGCGGGCTCGACCACGCCGAGCTTGATGATCGCGGGCACCAGCAGGGCCGTCATGATGATGTAGGCGGGCGTCGTCGGCATGCCCATGCCGAGCACGATGCCGGCCATCATGGTGAGCAGGAGCGCCATCAGCAGCGTATCCTTCGACAGGCCTACGACGAATTGCGTGAACACGATGCCGAGGCCGGACAGCGTGACGACGCCGATCACGATGCCGGCACAGGCGCAGGCCAGCGCCACCGGCAGCGCGTTGCGCGCGCCGTCGACGAAGGCCTCGATGATATTCGGCAGGTTGACGTAGTCGCGCGTCGATTTGCGCATGAATGCGACCGGAAAACAGGCCAGCGTTCCGGCGAGCGCCGCCAGCGGCGCGCTGAAGCCGGAATACATCACCGCAAGGATGATCAAGAC
Organism: Pseudorhodoplanes sp.; assembly: GCA_032027085.1. Taxonomy (NCBI): domain Bacteria; kingdom Pseudomonadati; phylum Pseudomonadota; class Alphaproteobacteria; order Hyphomicrobiales; genus Pseudorhodoplanes; species Pseudorhodoplanes sp. The sequence continues at coordinate 496,090 of JAVSMS010000001.1, forward strand.
GGGAATAAAGAGATGACCGCGCACGCGCAGCACCTCGGAGAGGATCGGAAGCTCCGCGCGCGGCAGGCCGATCAGGCCGTGACGCTTGGCCTCGAAATGCACGGCGGCGAAACAGGCGACATAATAGAGAACGGCCGGAATGATCGCCCAGATCACGACCTGGCCATAACCGACGCCGAGAAACTCCGCCATTACGAAGGCGGCGGCGCCCATGATCGGCGGCATGATCTGCCCGCCGGTGGAGGCGGTCGCTTCCACGCCGGCGGCAAAATGCGGCGGGAAGCCGGTGCGCTTCATCAGCGGAATCGAGATCGGCCCGTCCACCATCACGTTGGCGACGGCGCTGCCGGAAATCGTGCCGAACAGACTGGAACTGACCACCGATACCTTGCCGGGCCCTCCGGCGGTGTGACCGGTCAGGCTCATGGCGAAATCCATGAAGAGCTGGCCGGTGCCGGTGCGCTCCATGAAGCTGCCGAACAGTACGAAGATGAGGACGTAGGTCGCCGAGACTGACAGCGGGATGCCGAAGATGCCCTCCGTCGTCATGTAAAGCTGATCCAGCATCTGCATCGGATCGAGGCGCGCGATGAAGAGCCCATAGGCAAGAAACACGATCGCCGTCAGCGGCAATGCCCAGCCGATCACCCGGCGCGTGCCCTCCAGCACGATCAACGTCATGATCGTGCCCATGACCATGTCGGTCGGCGTCAGATCGTCGATATAGAAAATGCGGGTGATGATGTAGTCGTAATTGAAGAACAGATACAGGATCGGCGCGGCGCCGAGCACCAGCAGTGCATAGTCAACGACCGTCGGCGTGCCCGTCGCCTCTCCGGAGCGGCGGTAGATGAGAAAGAGCAGCACCAGCGCGAACAGCAGATGCATTCCGCGAAAGATGATCGCTTCCGGCGCGCCGAAGGCAATCATCCACATGTGATACAGCCCCATCGCGATGGCGATGAGGGTGATCGCCCAGCGCAGGAGAATGCCGTAGCCGAGGTCGATTTTGCGGAGCGCCGACATGTGCATGCAGCACCGGCGCGGAGATCATCCGCGCCGGTCGCCTCCCCTATTTGCTGGAGACCGTAATTCCCGCTTCCTTGTAGTATTTCGCCGCGCCCGGATGGAACGGAACGCCGATGTCCTCAGCCATCTTCTTGGCGTCGAGGCCGGAGATCACCTTCACGATCGACTGCAACTGGCCGACATTCTGCGCGATGACCTTGGTCATCGTGTAAGCGGTCTCGGCCGGAATCTTGCACGACGCCACGATGTGGGTGGCGTAGCCAATGACCTTGATGTCCTTGTCCTGCTTCGGATAGGTGCCTTTCGGCACATTCACCAGCGTGTAGCCGGGGTTGATCTTGCGCATCGCGTCGAGGTTGCCCGACAGATCGAGCAGCTTGATGTCGCGGCCCGCCGCCACGTCCATCACCGCGCCGGCCGGGATCGTCGTGCCAAGTCCGAAAGCCGTCGCGTGGCCGTCCTTCATCTGGTTGACGGAGTCAGTGTACGACACAAAGCTCATCTTCACATCGTTGTAGGTCAATCCGTTCACCTGCAGGATCTGCTGGGTGATCAGTTCGCCGGTATTGCCGCGCTGCTGGGTGGTCACACCCTTGCCCTTGAGGTCCTTGACCGAATTGACACCGGAATCCGCAGGCACGACGAGCTGGTAATATTGCGGATAGAGCGTCGCGATGTTGCAGACATTGTTATGCGGCTTGGTGAAGGGCTTGTTGCCCTTGATGGCGTCGACCGTGGAGATCGAATTGCCGAAACCGATATCGGCCTTGCCCTCCTCCACGCCACGCACATTCGCCATGCCGGCGCCGGGCGTCGCCTGCACGGTCAGTCCTGGAATTGCCTTTTCCCACAGATCCTTGAGTTGCCCGCCGAGCGGAATCCACGACCCGCCCTGCGGACCGGTCATGAATTTCAGTTCTGCAGCGGGGGCCGCCGTGACTGCCAGGGCCAAGGTCACGCCGAGGCCAAACGCTTTCACTTGCATTTTCATGAGCTTCTCTCCCTATGCCCCGGATTCCCGAAAGGCGCTTTTTTTGTCTTAACCGCAACGTTACGGGCGAGGCATCCCGCGCACAAGCATCTCTTTTGTCTTGGTAGCCGCACCCGGGGGCAGGTCCCGTCGTGTTGCGAATCAGAGCAGCGGTACCGTAAAAATGGAGAAATCTTGGCTTCTTGCCGGGTCTTCTTTGGATTCGGCAGGCAGCCGTCCAGTCTTGGACAGAGGCTCTTGAGGCGGACTTGGCGAGGCGGGCCTGGCCTTGCCGGTTCCGCCTTACAAAAAAGGCGCGGCGCCGATGCTGATGCATGCTGGGGAATGCCGCGCCGCGAGGACGGCCCGGTGAAGGATTCCAACCTCAACCTGAACGGGTTGACGTTTCTTGTCGCCGATCCCAGCGCCTATTTCTGCACGGTCATTCACGGCATCCTGCGCAGCTTCGGCGCCAGCAAGGTCTTGGAAACCCGCGACGCGCGCGGCGTGGTGCAAAATCTGACCGAGCATCGCATCGACATCCTGCTGCTTGACGCCAACGTGCCGCCGATGGGCGGGTTGAAGCTGACCAAGACCATCCGCCGCAATGAGGCGAGCGAATACCGCACCGTTCCGATCATGATCCTGACCAGCGACACCCGCGCGACCACGGTGAAAAACGCGCGAGACTCTGGCGCCAACATGGTGGTCGCCAAGCCGCTGTCGCCGTCCAGCCTGTATGATCGCTTGGCGTGGATCGCATTCAATCCGCGCAACTTCATCGACTGCGAGACATATTACGGGCCGGACCGCCGCTTCAAGATCGAGGGCTATCCCGGCGGCGTCGGCCGCCGCAAGGGCGATCTGCCGGTGGAGATCAGCGAGGATACCGGCCCGGCTCTGTCGCAGGACGAGATCGACAACCTGCTGAAATTCACACGCGGATAACAAGAAACTGAAGACATAGATCGACCCATGTCCGAAAAAGAATTCGACGCAAAAGTGTTCCCGGTGGATTCCCGTTTCCAGCAACTGGCGCGGCGGCCGGGCGGAATTCCGCGCGCCCAGGCGATCGAACGCGCGCAGGCGGGCGTCGATGAGATCAAGGCGACGTTCGGCGATTGGTTCGACAAGGAACTGGACGGGATCGTTGTCGCGCTGCCGCACAATGACGCGGGCTACGCGAATCCGGGCGTCTGGCTGGATGTCGTGCTCATGCATTGCCGGCAGTTGCGCGATGTCGGCACGACAATGGGTTACGAGCTCGTCACCTTCATCGCCGGCAATTTCTGCGAAGTGCTGGAGGCGATTAAGGCTGGCGCGGAGCCGAGCCAGGAACTGATCCAGTTGCACGTCGAGGCGCTGCGCATGTCGAAGCAGGCCCGCTACAAAAGCACGACGCCGGCGGATTTCCCGGAATTGAGTTCGGGCCTGCACAAGCTGTTGTCGCTGACCAAGGCCGCGACGGACCCGCAGGGCGAGAGTTAGCGATTTGGTCATTGCGAACGCGGCAATAGCGGCGACCCGCAACCCGCACGAATGCTGCGCGCTTGCCGCTATATTCCGGGATGGCGAATTCGCTTAAAATTCCTGTTCGTCCACGAGTTCGACCGCTGCCGGCTTGCTCTGCAGGCGGCGCAGCAGCCGCTGCCTCATATCCTCGAGCAGAATGCCGCCGATCACATCCTGATCGGTCACGCCGTCCTGCGCGGGCACCGTGCTCGGATCGGTGGCCGCGATATAGCGCATCAGCGCATCGCCGAGCGCGGAGAATTCCTGCTGCAGACGGTCGAAATCCTGCAGCGCCACGATGAGATCAAGGCTCGCCTGTTCGCGTTGCTGAATGACAAGGTCGCTGACACGATTGGCGGTGTCTTCGAAACGCGACACGGTTTCGCGCAGCATGCCCGCCAGCGCCGGCAGAAACGCATTCAGATCGACCGCTGAGGGGTCAGCGCCACTTTGCGTCTTCTCGCCACCCTCATAGAGCGGATCGAGAGGATGCGCGCGAAAACTCGTCACGACAGCTTTCCGATGACCTGTTCGATCTTCTCACGCAGGATGGACGCATTGAACGGCTTGATCAGGTAATTGTTCACGCCGGCCTGCGCCGCCTTGACCACCAGTTCCTTGTCGCCGCGCCCGGTAAGAAGGATGAACGGCAGCTTGCGCACCGCCTGATGCCCGCGCACCGCGCGCAGGAATTCGAGGCCATCCATTTCCGGCATGTTGTAGTCGGAGATGATCAGATCGAGCGGCTGCACCGTCGCCTTCTGAAATCCCTCCTTGCCGTTTTCCGATTCATGAATATGGCGAATGCCGAGTTCCTGCAGCGTCAGGCGCGTCATCTGCCGCACGCTGAACTGATCGTCCACGACAAGTACTTTGAGAGCTGCTGCCAGCGGCATTCTTATCACTCCTGATAGCGTCGGCGCAGAGTGCGCAGCGTTCGTTTCTGGATTGGCGACATGACCATCATGCCGCGGTTTTCTGCGTAAGACGCGAACCGGCGGCGCCGGCCAGCGTGTTGTTCATGGTCTCGCACGCAAGATCATAAATCTTCTCGGAATCGAGGATGAACGCGACCCGTCCATTGCCGAGAATGGTGGCGGCGGCGATGCCGGGCACCGTGCCATAATTTTCCTCGATGCTCTTGATTACGACCTGCTGGTGACCGAGCAGATCGTCGACCGCAAGCCCGAGCTTGATGCCCTCGCCGGCCTCGATGATGATGACCACGCCTTCGCCCGAATTCAGCGTCGAGGGCACGCCGAGCGCGTCGCCGAGATGCACCATCGGCACGATCTCGCCGCGCAGATGCAGGGTGCCGTGGGTGCCCAGCAGATTGTGCACCTCCGACTGGCCGGGGCGCAGGCATTCCACGATCGCCGCCATCGGCAGCACGTAGGTTTCGGCGCCGACACGCACAACCATGCCGTCCATGACCGCCAGCGTCAGCGGCAGTGTGAGCTGGATGGTCATGCCCTTGCCGCGCTCGGATTTCAGATTGATGCGGCCACCGAGATCCTGGATGTTCCGCCGCACCACATCCATGCCGACGCCGCGGCCGGAAATGTCGGAGACCGTCTCGGCTGTTGAAAAGCCGGGCATGAAGATCAGGTTGTTGATTTCATCTTCGGTCAGCGCCGCGTCCGCTGACACCAGGCCGCGTTCGCGCGCTTTCTTCAACACCCGCTCGGAATTGATGCCGGCGCCGTCATCCTTGATCTCGATCACGATGCGACCGCCGCGATGTTCGGCGCTGAGAATGATGGTGCCTTCCTCCGGCTTGCCCGCGGCGGCGCGCACGTCCGGCGTCTCGATGCCGTGATCGCAGGAATTGCGGATGATGTGGGTGAGCGGATCGCTCAGCCGCTCGATGATCGTCTTGTCCACCTCGGTGGTCTCGCCGTACATCTCAAGCGCTATCTTCTTGCCCGTCTTGGCCGACAATTCGCGCACCAGACGCGGCATGCGCTGGAACACCGACTTCACCGGCTGCGCGCGCATGGACATCACGCTGTCCTTGAGTTCGCGGGTATGGTGGGTCACCTCTTCCAGAATCTGCATCATCCGCGCCGACATGGCTTCCGGCAGGTCCTGCACCACCTGCCCGAGCATCGCCTGCGCGATCACAAGTTCGCCGACCATGTTGACGACGCGGTCGACCTTGTCGAGATCGACACGGATGGTGGTGGCCGCCGCTTGGGCGACCGGCGCCTTCGCGCCGCCCTCGCTCTTCTCGGCCGCAGGCGCGGGAGGCGGAGGAGGAGTCATTACGGTTTCGGACGCTAAGGTTGGCATGGATGCGGCCGGCGCGGGCATGTCGGCGACCGGCTCCGGAACGAGTTGCGGCGCCGGCTCATCGAAGACCGGCAAGGCATCCGCCGGAGGCGTCTGATCGACGATCTCGAGTTCGCAATCGCCGGCCACGAATTCGAAGATTTCCTCGATTTCGGCACGGCTCGCCTGCGTGCGCAGCGTGCCGGTCCAGCCGATATAGGGGAAATCCGGCTCCAACTCGGTCAATGGCGGCAGGTTGCCGATCTCGGCGACGAGATCGAGTTCGCCGCGCGAGCGCAATTCGCGCAGGATGAAGAGAGGCTCGTTCGCCTTCTTGAGCAAGTCCTGCTTGGGCCGAAAGGTGATGGCAAAGGTGTTTCCCGCGGGCGTGTCATCCTCGGCATCGAAACGCACCGGTACGAAATCGATGCCCTCGAAATCAGCCATCTCGCCGCTGGCATCGCCTTCGGAGCCGTCCTTGCCGATCAGCTTTTCCAGCGCGAGCCTGCAATCGTCGCCGAAGCCCGCTTCAGGCGTTTGGCCGGAACGCGCCATGGTCACAAGATCGGACAGAATATCGTTGGCGTTGAAAAGGACATCGACGACGTCCGCACCGGCGTCAAGATCGCCGCGCCGCACCGCGTCCAGCACGGTCTCCAGAACGTGAGCAAAGCCGATCAAATTGTCGAAGCCGAAAACCCCCGCCCCGCCCTTGATCGAATGCACCGCGCGAAACAGCGCGTGAACCGTGTCTTCCGTTCCGCGCTCCTCGCGCATGTCGGTGAGGCCCAATTCCAGCTCCTGCAGCAACTCGCTGCATTCCTCAAAGAAGGTGTTCTTCAATTCTGTCAGGCTGGACATTGGTTATTTCCTATCGGCGCAGTATGCGTATCGCTATCCATATCGCGTTAATCAGGGAGACACCTTGCGGATGGTCTGCACCAGGCGGTCGGGATCGAACGGCTTGACCATCCAGCCGGTCGCGCCCGCCTCGCGCGCAATGCTGCGCTTGTCGGTGTCGCTTTCGGTGGTGAGAACAAGGATCGGCAGCGTCTTGTGCGCCGGATTTTTTCGCAACTGGCGAATGACCTCGTAGCCGTCCATCTTCGGCATGTTGATGTCGGTGATGACGACGTCGACGGTCTGATCCTTCAGCACGTTGACTCCGTCCTCGCCGTCAACCGCCTGGATGACGTCATAGCCGGCATCGCTGAGCGTCAGCATCAGCATGTCGCGCATGGTCTTGGAGTCGTCGATGGTCAGGATTCGCTTGGCCATGGCAGATCCATTGGGTTGTTCGCTGTCTGCGATATCGGGGGTCTCGCTTGCTGTGGCTTCAATCAGCGCAGTTTCGACGGCCTGCATGACTTCGGCGATCTGCGCCGCGCTTTGCGCGACGGCGCTGTCGCCCGAGGCTTCCGCATAGTCTTCCCAGTTCAGTCCCAGATCGGTAAAGGCGCTGTTGAAGGCGACCGATGGATTGGCGATCGTGAGATGGTGCGACTTGGCAGCTGCCAGGATGAGCTGGACGCAGGGCGTAGTCAGCGTCTCGACCGCCGAGGCATCGAGATGCAGCGTTGGCGCCGCTTGCAGTTTCTCGATCAGGCTGGCCTGAAATCCCTCCGCTGCCGCGAAATCGAGCACCGGCGGCAGCGTGTAGGAGGACGTGGTCTGGGCTTGCATCGACATTGTCATGTCACCTGTGGTGAGCGGCCAGAGCCGGTCTGGCCGAAGCCTGGCCGGGTTTGTCCCGGCAGGCGTCTAGAATTGCGTCGGCAATGTCGTGCAGCGGATATTGCCGCTGCACCGCGCCGCGCTCGAAGGCGACCCGCGGCATGCCGTAGATCAGCGATGTCGCCTCGTCCTGGCCGATCGTGATGGCGCCGGCCTGGCGTAGCTGCAGCATGCCTTCGGAGCCATCCTTGCCCATGCCGGTGAGGATCACCCCGACAATGTCGGGGCCGGCGGTCTTGGCGGCCGAGCGGAACAGCACGTCCACCGACGGGCGGTGCCCCGAGACCGGCGGGTCGTCGGTCAGACGACAGACAAATCTGCTGGCGTTCCTGGAGAGTTCCAGATGCCGCGCGCCAGGCGCGATATAGACATGGCCCTGTTCGATCACGTCGCCGTTGCAGGCCTCGCTCACCGTCATCGCGCATTCGCTGTTCAGACGCTTGGCGAAGGAGGCGGTGAAACGCTCCGGCATGTGCTGGGTGATCAGGATGGGCGGACAGTTCGCCGGCAGATGGATCAGCACGGCCTTGAGCGCCTCGACACCGCCGGTCGATGCGCCGATGGTCACGATCTTGTTTGACGACAGGTCGCCGACGACGGGTTTCGGTTTGGGCGGGGGTTTCTGCTCGACATGCCGCGCGCGGACGCGAACGCGGGCGGCGGTCTTGACCTTGGCCTGCAGCTCACTGGCCAGTTCGGTCATCACCGTACCGATGTCCTTGGTCGGCTTGGCGATGAAATCGACAGCACCGATTTCGAGCGCCTCCAGCGTGACCTCGGCGCCGGCTTGGGTGAGCGTTGAGATCATCACCACCGGCATCGGCCGCAGCGACATGATCTTGCGCAAGAAGGTAACGCCGTCCATGCGCGGCATCTCGACGTCAAGTGTAATGACGTCGGGGTTGAGCGCCTTGATCATGTCGCGGGCTTCGATCGGATCGGCGGCGGTGCCGACGACTTCGATCTCCGGGTCGGCGGAGAGGCATGACGACAACAACTGACGCATCAGCGCGGAGTCGTCGACGATCAAGGCTCGAACCTTTGGATGGCTTGCCGTCATATTCAGTCCCCGAACAATTCGATGTCACCGGCTGTCGGCTTCGACAACAGACGGCTGGCATAGTTCTTCTCTTCACGCGCGATCAGAACGGATTCGTTCACCTGCAGCAGCCGGCGGACCACGCGTCCCGTGGACGGGTAGTATTGGATGCGGCGCGGATGCAGGCCGCCCAGATCCTGGGCGGCGCAGGTGATCCCTTCGCTCTGCAGGAACCGCAGCACGAACTCTGCATTCTTGGTACCGATCTGGGTGGATGAGTCGATGACGTTGCCGCCGCCGAAGACCTTTACTTCCATCCGTTCGCGCGGGCAGCCCAGCTTGATCAATTCGTTGATCAGCTTCTCCATCGCGAAATTGCCGTAGCGCGTGGATTCTCCGTCCCAGCTCCCGCCGTCGCCCTGCGGCAGCATGAAATGGTTCATGCCGCCGATGCCGGTGCGCGGATCGCGAATGCAGGCCGACACGCAGGAGCCGAGCACGGTGACGAGAACCTCATCGCTTTTCGACGTGACGTAGAATTCGCCCGGGAAAACCTTCACCAGCCAGGAGGAATTGACAGTGTCGTAGAAGCGGTGCCGCGAGGTGGCGATGTTGTCCGATGACGGCACCAACGGGTCGGATTGAGTTTGCGCGCGGGTGAGGATGCCCATCAAACTCTCCGGTAGACCGTGCGGCCGATCAGTTCGAGCCCGGGATGGGCGCCGAGCAGGGACTCGGAATGGCCGATATAGAGCCAACCGCCCGGCCTGAGCATCTGCGTGTAGCGTTCGATCAGCTTCGCCTTGGTCTGCACGTCGAAATAGATCATGACGTTGCGGCAGAAGATGGCGTCGAACGGACCCTTGAAGGGCCAGGGATGATCCATGAGGTTGAGCCGGCGGAATGTTATGATCGTCCGCAGGTCTTCATGCATCACCATGAATTCGGCTGTCTTGTCCTTGTACTGGACGAGCTTGCGGTAGGCCTCGGGAATCTCTTCCAGCATCCGCACGGGATATTCGCCGCGTGCGCCCTTCGCGATCACGTCGGTGTCGATATCGGTCGCCAGAATGCGGATGTCGCGCCTGGCGCAATCCGGAATCTCGCGCTTGAGCACCATCGCAATCGTGTAGGGCTCCTCGCCGCTCGAACAGCCCGCCGACCAGATGCGCAGCCGGCCCGCCTTGTTAGCCTTGATCGCCTGCGCGTAAGGCAGCGCTATATGGGCACGCAAGTGGTCAAAGTGATGCGGCTCGCGGAACAGCTTGGTGTGGTTCGTCGAAATGCTGTTGATGAAACGTTCGAGTTCAACTTCCCCGTTCGGGCCGTCGAGATACTCACGATATTCGCTGAAGGCTGACATCTTGAGCGCGCGCAGCCGGCGCGACAATCGTCCGTACAGGAGATTGCGCTTGGAATCGGCGAGCGTGATGCCGGTCCGCTCCTTGGCGATGCGCGCCAAGACGCGGAAATCGGCGTCCGAGAAATGGTATTCGCGGCGCGGCTCTTCGATAAGAAGACCGAGATCCTGTTTTGCTGCGGCCGAGGATTTCTGCATGGTCAGAACGTCTCCCCATTGCGCGCAGCGTCTGATACGCCGGAAGCGGCGAGGCATTCGACCGAAACCATCATCACACCCGAAAACATGCAGGATTCCTGATCGCCCCGAACCAAAACACGCACGACACCCTCAACAACGCGGGTCACTCACGCAGCCACCGACACTCAAGTACGCAACACACGCTCCGCATCAATGCGATACGGATTTCTCTTCGGAGCCGGAGAGCGACAAAAGATGAGGCAGGTCGATCAGCGCGATCATGGAATTGTCCATGGTGACCAGACCCGAAAGGAAGTCGATACGTGACGCTTGGGCGATCCGGGGAACCGGCTGGATCTTGGCGGCGTCGCAGGAGATGATGTCGAGCACGCGGTCGGCCAGCAGGCCGACAAGGCGAGACGCGACCTGCACGATGATGACGATATGCATGGGCGTCGCCTCGGTCAGTCCTTGGCCGAAGCGGCAGCGCAGGTCGATGATCGGAACCATCACCCCGCGCAGATTGAGCACTCCCCGCACATATTCCGGCTGTTTTGGAAGATGCGTGATCTCCGACCAGCCTTTGATTTCACGGACCGACATGATGTCGACGCCGTATTGATCGGCGCCGATCGCAAAGCTGATGAATTGCGTAAGCCCGCTGGTGCCGGCGGCTCCCTCCGCCGAAGCCCAGTCCATGGGATTCATTCCACCGTTTCCGGTGGCCGCCTGAGCGGCCTGAGCAGTCATTTCCCCGTCACCCCTTGGCCGCACAGACCAGTCGCCGCGCCGTGCTCACCTGCGGTGATGCCCGGGCTTGCCAATGCTGGACCGTGCGGAATTCCCCGACTCGGATCCGTAAAATTCGCGACTATTTTTCGAGAAAATGGTTAGGGAATGGTTGCAAGCTGCAGAATCCGGCTGAAAACACAGCCGTTTTTCGGAATGATGGCTCTGCCCAAGGGGTATCGAAGCGGACCGTCGGACAATACGCGCAGCTCTTGGGTCTTCGCTCCGATGCGCTCAGCTATCGCGCCTATTCCCAAGTGGGGCCTTCCCAAAATGGGTATGGTCACGCGAGGCTTGCCTGGAACAACTGAAGACCCGCTCGCGGGGCGTTAAGAAAAGCTATTAGCATCAGCGGGATAAATGGTCGGAGTGGCAGGATTTGAACCTGCGACCCCCTCGTCCCGAACGAGGTGCGCTACCAGGCTGCGCTACACTCCGATATGAAGAGGCCGTCTTATAGCTATGGCCCCCACGGGCTGCAAGGTTCGGGGCCGCAAATTGAGCCGTCACGTGGCGGCAGCAGAATCAGAAAAAATGACAGTCATGACCAAGACCCGCGTGCTCGCGGCGGGACCTGCAGCCATCGAGGCCGCCGCCGGCTTGCTCCGGAAGGGCGGGCTCGTCGCCTTCCCGACTGAGACGGTTTACGGGCTGGGGGCCGATGCCGCCAATGGTGACGCTGTGGCGCGTCTTTATGCGGCCAAGGGCCGCCCCTCCTTCAATCCGCTGATCGCGCATGTGGCCGGTCTGCCCGCGGCCCGGTCGCTGGCCGTGTTCAACGCGCAGGCCGAGGCCCTGGCCCGGGCTTTCTGGCCCGGCCCCCTCACTCTGGTCCTGCCCAAACGCGGTGACTGTCCGGTCTCGGACCTCGCAACCGCGGGCCTCGATTCCATCGCTTTGCGGGTGCCCAATCATCCGGTGGCGCGCGACCTCATCGCCGCATTCGGCGGCGCAGTGGTGGCGCCATCGGCCAACCAGTCCGGCCATGTGTCGCCGACCACGGCGGCGCATGTGCAGGCTGACCTTGCCGGCCGCATCGATCTGATCGTGGATGGCGGCCCGACCCAGGTCGGTGTCGAATCCACCATCGTCGCCTGTCTCGATGAACCGACACTGTTGCGGCCAGGCGGGGTGCCGCGCGCCGCAATCGAGAAGGTTCTGGGGCAGCCGCTGGTCGCGGCTGCGGATTTTGCTCGTGCCGGCGATGAAGATGATGTGCCCCTGGCGCCCGGAATGCTGGCATCACATTACGCACCTAAGGCGACAATTCGGCTCGATGCGTCGGAAATCCGCGACGGCGAGGCCTTGCTCGCGTTCGGTCCGCAGCTTCCCGCCCGCGCCGACAGGGCACGCAAGATTCTCAACCTGTCTACACGCGGCGATCTTGTGGAAGCAGCCGCCCACCTGTTCTCGCATCTGCGCGCGCTCGACGCGTCCGGCGCCGCAGCGATTGCGGTCATGCCGGTACCGCATGAAGGGCTGGGCGAGGCCATCAATGACCGGCTACTCCGCGCCGCCGCGCCGCGCTAAAGGTTGCGCCTCGAGGTAACTCATCGCTTTGGACTCATTGATGACTGTTCTCGCCGCAGATCTGCTCGATCACTTCAAGAACATTGTCGGCGAACGCTATGCCATCACCGACCCCGATGCGCAGACGCCCTATCTCGTCGAGATGCGCGACCGCTGGGTCGGCAAGACGCCGCTGGTGCTGCGGCCGGGCTCGGTCGGCGAAGTCTCAGAGATTTTGACGCTCGCCAACGCGAACCGCGTCGCCATCGTGCCGCAGGGCGGCAATACCGGACTGGTCGGCGGGCAGATTCCGTTCAACGGCGAGATTGTGCTGTCACTAAACCGGCTCGACAAGATCCGCGAGGTCGATCCGGTCTCGAGCACGATTACGGTCGAAGCCGGCGTCACCTTGCAGCGAACGCGCGAAGCGGCCGCGAAAGTGGATCGCCTCTATCCGCAACTTCTTCCCTCGGAAGGCACCTGCACCATCGGCGGCAATCTCTCCACCAATGCCGGCGGCACGACCGCGCTCGCGCACGGCATCGCGCGCTCGCATGTGCTGGGACTTGAGGTGGTGCTGGCCGATGGCCGGTTGCTGAACAATCTCAACAAGCTGAAGAAGGACAATACCGGCTACGACCTGAAAAACCTGTTTATCGGCGCGGAGGGGACGCTCGGCATCATCACCGCGGCGGTGCTGCGCCTTGTGCCGCGCCCGCGCTCGGTGGAGGTCGCCTATCTCGCGGTGCCCTCGCCCGAGGCCGCCGTGCAGCTGCTGAATGTCGCAAGCGGCCGCGCGGCCGGCGACGTGACCAGCTTCGAATTGATGAGCCGCGACGGCATCGAGATGGTGCTGAAACATGCGTCGGGGACGCGAGACCCGCTCGACACACCGCATCCCTGGTATGTGCTGCTGGAAATCTCATCGCAGCTCGAGACCGGGCTGCGCGACATGCTCGAAGACCTTCTGGAATACGGACTGGAACAGGGCCTGGTCCTTGACGGCACGGTGGCGGAGACACTGGAGCAGGCGAAATCTTTCTGGCGCATCCGCGAGCTGATCGGCGAGGTGCAGCGTCTGGAAGGCGGCTCGATCAAGCACGACATTTCGGTGCCGGTCGCCGCGATCCCGGCCTTCATTGCAGAAGCGAACGCGGCAGTGGTGGCACTGGTGCCGGGAGCGCGCCCGCTGCCCTTCGGCCATGTCGGCGACGGCAACATCCATTACAACATCACCCAGCCCGTAGGCGCCGACAAGACGGCGTTCATGGCGCGCGAGGACGAGGTGCAGGACCTCGTGTTCGGCATCGTGCTGAAATATGGCGGCTCGATCTCGGCCGAGCACGGCATCGGCGTCGCCAAGCGCGACCGGTTGCCGGGCGTGAAGGACAAGACCGCGATCGAATTGATGCGCACGATCAAGCAGACACTCGATCCGAACGGCATCCTCAATCCGGGGAAGGTTTTGTGAGCGGACGCGCCGTCACCGCTGCGGCCCGGTAAAAGGCACAAAGCGCACCACCGCAACGGAGCGCGTCGTCGTCTCGCCCGGTGCGATCTTCTCGACCACGACAAGCTGCTGTGCGGCTGAAGCAGGACCGACCGGCATGACCAGTCGACCGCCCACTTTAAGCTGTTCGACGAGCGGCGGCGGAACCTGCGACGCTGCGGCGGTCACGACAATTGCGTCGAACGGTGCGCATTCCGGCCAGCCGCGATAGCCGTCGCCAATCTTCACGCTCACATTGTCATGGCCAAGTTCTTTCAGCGCCTTCGCGGCGGCCTCCCCCAGCGAAGCGATGATCTCGATGGTGCAGACCTTGCGTGCGAGCCGCGACAGGATCGCCGCCTGATAGCCTGAGCCGGTGCCGACCTCGAGCACCGTATCATCGGGGCCAACCGTTGCCAGATCCGTCATCAAGGCGACGATGAACGGCTGCGACATGGTTTGACCGGCGCCAATGGACACGGGCCTGTCTGCATAGGACACCCGGCAGGAAAGCCCCGGAGCAAAACGATGGCGCTCCGTTTGCTCCATCGCTCGCAGGACGCGCTCCGAGATGCTGTGCCTCGGTTCCGCATGCGCGCGGATGATCTCAACCATGGCGGCCCGTTCCCGGGCGCATTGTGCATCGGCCAATGCCGCTTCAGACACAATCAATGTCAGAACGAATGCGAGCCATATGCTGGGCATTGTTTCGCCCATTCGTCTTGGCGACCTTGCCAGAATGTATCAACTTGCCGCCTCCGCGGAAAGGCAAACAGGAGTGAGTGCAAGAATCCAGACCGGCACCTGGCTCGTCACTGTCAGGGCGGTGCGGCCTTCGCCCGGCCATGACGGATATTTGCTTTTCGGAGATCAAAACAACAATCCCTGCCGGTCATCCGCCTTGCGCTCTTTCTTCAAGCGCGGCTTCGGCACGTCAGCAACAGTCTCTTCAACAGGCGCCACGTATGGCGCGATCACAGCCGGGCTGTCATTCGCCACGCGGTTGGCGGCCGGCGACACCGGATAGGTCTCAAGCTCGTCGTCCGGCAGCACGCTGATTGCGGACAAAGCCCCGTCCGCCCGCACGTTGTCGCAGTCGAGCCAGACGTCATATGCGTCCGGCGTCAGCATCACCGGCATGCGGTGATGCACCTGTCGCAAGAGCGGACTCGCTTCCACGGTGACGATGGCACAGCTTTCCATCTCCTCGCCGTTCGGCCCGATCCACGTCTCCCACACGCCGGCAAAAGCAAGCGGCCCGCCGTCCCTGCGCCGTACGACATGGGGACGCTTGGCCGCGCCTTCTCCCTTCCACTCGTAGAAACCGTCGGCGGGGATGAGACAACGCCGCCGCTTCATCGCGTTCTTGAAGGACGGCTTCTCATGCGCGGATTCCCCGCGCGCATTGATCAGGAGCGTGAAATTCTTCGGGTCCTTCACCCAGGGCGGCATCAGTCCCCAGCGCACCAGAGCAAAGCGACGCTGTCCCTCCTGCATCCGCACGATCGGCACCGGCTGCGTCGGCGCCACGTTGTAGCGCGGCGGAAAATTCGGCTGGTCGGAATAGCCAAACAGCCGGCGCAACGTGTCCGGATCGGAGATGATGAGATAGCGGCCGCACATGCGCGGCATTATGTCCGATTCGTCCAGCCTTCATGCGCCATGACGCCAGACAGCGCCGGCCGGGAACGCTTTCGCATGCTGCTCGCGCCACTTTGGACCCGGTCCGCGCATATAGTGGCGTTCAGGCCGGTAATGATCGAACAGGCTTCGCTTCAGTTCCCAGACGAATTGGCCCAGCACCTCACCGAAACCCTTCGCCGGCTGAGATCGCTGGTGAGCGGAAATGTGAACTTGTGCTGTGGTCATGTTGCGGCTCCTGCACGCAGCTACGGGGCAGCCTTCAATGGGTTGCAGGAGCGGATGGCGAGGTTCACGGATTTTGCGAAAATGCGCGCAGTTCCTCGCGGCCGATATACTGGAACCGCAAGTGACAGGGCCGCCGCATCTGCGCTAGGCCGGATCATGCAACGCGGCCTTGACCGCGCCATCTGGATTGAAACTTGTGACCGACACCCGCACCTATCCCGACCGCCCCTTCCTCGCCGCCAGTGCCGCCATCATCCGCGACGGCCGGGTGCTGATCGTGCGCCGCGCGCGCATGCCGGCAAACGGCGTCTACACCCTGCCCGGCGGCGTGGTCGAAGCGGGCGAAACTTTGGTCGAGGCGGTGACGCGCGAGGTGCGCGAGGAGACGGGACTTGAAATCCAGCCGATCGCACTCGCCGGCTTTCACGAAGTGATCCTGCGCGACGGCGACAACCAGGTGTCGCGGCATTTCGTGATCCTGCCCTTCGCCGCGCGCTGGCTGTCGGGCGAGGTGCAATTGAACGACGAACTCGACGACGCGCGCTGGCTGCGGCCCGCCGAGATCGAGGGGCTGAAGACCACCGAGGGGCTTTCCGAGATTGTGGCGACCGCGTTCGAGCGGCTGGGTGTCTCCCCTCCCCCCGCGAGCGAAGCGAGTGGTGGGGAGGGGCCGGGAGCGGGGCAAGGAACACAGCGCAACTGCGAGTGAGCCCGCTGCACTTATGCCGAACGAGCCTCACCCCTAAGCCCTGCCATTCGCCGCGCGAGTGAGGGAGGGGAACAGGCAGGCCGCGCTGGACAGTCCACAATCCAACCCAAGCTTGCGGCAGGCCTCTCGCGGGCGCATATGTCCGCCACATGATCCGCCGCCTAGCCCTCATTCTGTGCCTGCTGATTGCCGCCGCGCCGGCGCGGGCGGCCGACAGCGGCGACGCCTTCGAGGCCGATCTGCAGCGCCTTTCGGAGATCCTCGGCGCGCTGCATTATCTGCGCGGCGTGTGCGGCGCGAATGAAGGGGCGAAATGGCGCAACGAGATGCAGGCGCTGATGGATGCAGAGGCGCAGGCGCCGGAACGGCGCGCCAAGATGGTGGCGAGCTTCAATCGCGGTTATAGCGGCTTCCAGCAGACCTACCGCACCTGCACACCCGCCGCCGATGTTGCGATCCGGCGCTATCTCGACGAGGGCGCCAAGATCGCCCGCGAAATCACTGCCCGATACACCAACTGACGCGTCCCCAAGCCGTTAACCGTTCTTAAAGGTGCCCCGCCCGCGCTGGAATCCCCGTGCTAAGCACGCGGATCGACGGCCGGCCGCCGATCTCGTGTTGACCCCGGGACCGGATTTTGGCTGCGCAAGTCAACAGGGTGACATGAGCAATCTGACGCGCGCATTTCCGGCCGACGAGCCGATCCCGGACCAGGAACAGAAGAAAGCCGCTCTCGGCTATGTGCACGAGGCCTGGGCGGAAGCCCGTCTCGACGGCATCGAGGACGATTGCATGGCGCAGGCCTGCCTGTTCGCGGCCCTGATCGAGTTCGTGTCCACCTATGGCGAGGACGCCGCCGCCAAATTCGCGGAAGGGCTCCCCGCCCGCATCCGCAATGGCGAGTTTTCCGCGGAACTGCTGAGGCAGTAAACTCTGTCTCCGTCCCCCGACGGTTGCGAAGCGCAAGCCGTCGCAACTCGGCTCGGCCGGATCGCGCACCATCCGATTTGATCTCGCGTTATCCGAGAATCGGTCGACGACCTCTCAACCCCGCTTCGCACAGGGCATCAATCCGTAACGCGCATAGAGCACGGCATCGATATCGGCCGGGTAGAACGGCTTCTGCAGGAACGCGCTGGCGCCCGCACGCAAGGCGCGATCGGCGATCGCCATGTCCTGCGCCGAGGTCATGATGACGACATCGACATCGGGCTTGGCGCGCTTGAGTTCGGCGAGCGTGGCAAGACCGTTCAGCCCCGGCATGTTGTAGTCGAGGAACACCACGTCGATGCCGCCGGCGCGCACCTGGTCGAGCCCCTTGGCGCCGTCGTCGGCTTCCGCGATATCCAGATTGAAACGGCTCGCCGCAAGGATCTTTTTGACAATGCTGCGCATGGTCGAGGAATCGTCGACCACCAGCGCTCGGCAGGGAATGCGGGCGTGCGAGACGCGATTGAGCAAAATCCCGGCCTCGGTCGCATGCCGCGGCTTGGGTGCGGTCGCATCCGCCGCGGATGGAATGCCGCCGGCGCCGGTCACCAGCAGAATGACCAAGGGATCGTTGCCGGCCGCGCGCGCCGCCTTGATCAGCCCCGTCTGGTCGGCCGGCGGCAGCGCCGCGTCGATAAAGACGATGTCGATGTCACCCGCATCCAGAAGGCCGCCGGCCTTGCCGGGCGATTGCGCTTCGCAGATCTCCAACGGCAAGGAGACTCGCGTCGCGCCCTGCCGCATCACCTCGCGATCGTCGTCAGATCCGCATGCCAGAAGAATGCGAACCGACAGGATATCCCCGCTCATACCCCCGGCCCTCCCTGCCTGCTTCATAACCGAGGCGGCGGCGGTTTCCAATTGTGAGGTATTCATGCACCGACTGGGGCCCACGCGATCAATGCGTGGGCTGCATCGCCTCGTGGAGTTTCGCGACCTCGCGCCGGCCGGGGCCAAGACTTGAGCCGCCGCCGCCAGCGCCTTACGTTTCGGCGCCAGTCTGGCAACAGAATGAAGGACTTCCAATGAAAGCGGCGCTTCTCCCCGATCGCGGCGTGGTCAAGGTGGCCGGCGGGCCCGCGCGCGGCTTTCTCAACGGGCTTCTGACGACTGATATTGAGGCCATGACCCCGGACATACCGCGCTATGCCGCGCTGCTCACCCCCCAGGGCAAGATCGTCGCAGACTTCACCGTTGCGCAGGCGCCCGTCGAAGACGGCGGCGATTTCTTCCTGGATTGTCCGCGGGCGCTGGCGGGCACGCTGGTGGACAAGCTCAATTTCTACAAGCTGCGCGCCAAGGTGATTGTGGAGGACCTGTCGGAGACCCTGGGCGTCATGGCGGTCTGGGACGGTACGGGCGACAGCGAATATGGCCTCGTCTATCCCGATCCGCGCCTGCCGGCCTTGGGGCTGCGCCTCATGCTGCCGCCACATCTGGCGGACAAGGCCGCTGCCGATCTTGGCGCCACGCTCGTCGACGCCCAGGAATATGAGAGCCGCCGCATCGCGCTCGGGGTGCCGCGCGGCGGGCTCGATTTCGTCTACGGCGAGGCCTTCCCGCACGACGCCGATCTCGATCAGCTCAACGGCGTGGATTTCAAGAAGGGCTGTTTCGTCGGACAGGAAGTGGTGTCGCGGGTGGAGCATCGCGGCACCGCGCGCAGCCGCATCGTGCCGATCGTCTTCGAGGAATTCGCCGCGGAAGCGGGCTCGCCCGTGCTGGCCGGTGACAAATCCATCGGCACGATGGGATCTTCGAGCGGACGGAACGGCCTCGCCATGCTGCGGCTCGACCGCGTGGAGGACGCGCTCGCTGCGGGCGTCACGCTGACGGCGGGCGGCATTCCATTTCGGCTGCGCGAATCCTCATTCGCGCGTTTCAAGCTGCCGGGCGTGGCAAAGGCGTCATGACCGCCCTCCTCCACCCCGACGGCAAGAAGCGCTGCGCCTGGCCCAAGGACGATCCGCTTTATGTCGCCTACCACGACACCGAATGGGGCGTGCCGGAATACGATGACCGCGCGCTGTTCGAGAAGCTGATCCTCGACGGATTCCAGGCCGGGCTGTCGTGGATCACGATTTTGCGCAAGCGCGAGAATTTCCGCAGAGCCTTCGACGGGTTCGAGCCGGAGAAGATGGCGCGCTACAGCCCGCGCAAGGTCGAGAAGCTGATGCAGGACGCAGGCATTGTGCGCAATCGCGCCAAGATCGAAGGCGCGATCCTTTCCGCCCGCGCCTATCTCGACATCATGGAGAAAGAAGACGGTTTCTCGAACCTGCTGTGGGGCTTCCTCGACGGCAAGCCGAAGATCAACGCATTCAAGACGATCAAGAGCGTGCCGGCGGAAACGCCGATCTCGAAGGCGATGTCGAAGGAGCTGGCCAGCCGCGGCTTCAAATTCTGCGGGCCGACGATCGTCTATGCCTTCATGCAGGCGACCGGCATGGTCAACGACCATCTGGTGACCTGTCACCGGCACGAGGCCTGCCGCAAGCCTACCAAATCCAAAAATCGGCCGTAGCCGCAAAAGTCGTTGAACCGATGCCCAAGAAATCTACGGCAAAAGCCGCGCGCTCGGCACCCAAGAACGACCAAGGAAAGCCCCGCGCCTGGCAGCGCATGCTGTCGGGCCGCCGGCTCGACCTGCTCGATCCCTCGCCGCTCGACATCGAGATCGAGGACATCGCGCATGGCCTCGCCCGCGTCGCGCGCTGGAACGGGCAGACCAAGGGCGCGCACATCTTCTCCGTCGCCCAGCACATCCTCCTGGTCGATGTGATGGCGCGCACCCGCACGCCACGGCTGGACAACAGGATCCGGCTCGCCATCTTCCTGCACGACGCCGCTGAATATGTGATCGGCGACATGATTTCCCCGTTCAAGGCGGTGATCGGGGATTCCTACAAAGCGACCGAAAGCCGCCTTTTGTCCGCCATCCATCTGCGCTTTGGTCTGCCGCCAAAACTGCCGGCCGAGACGGAGCGCCTCATCAAGACGGCGGATCGTGAAGCGGCCTATTTCGAGGCCACGCGTCTCGCCGGTTTTGAGGAGAAGGAAGCACAGAAATTCTTCGGCAAGCCGGCCGCCATCACGGCTGTCACGGAACGCGATTATCTGACCCCCTGGCCGGCCGAGGTGGCGGAATCGCGTTATCTGGAGCGGTTTTCCAAGCTGCTGGGCTGATGCTTCCGCAATGCCGCCTGCCGGCCTATATCTGGCTTGAAACAGAAGGCTGAAAATGATTCACGTTTGCTCGCTCGCCCGCCTGCACGATACCGTTGTCGACACCCGCGCCCGCCACGTCGTCACCCTGATCAAGGACATTTCGCTGGTGCGGCGGCCCGACAGCATCGCCGCCGAGAACCACCTGCTGCTCGACATGGACGATATCGTCCAGGTGATGGACGGCTACGTGCACCCGACCGAAGAGCATGTCGAGAAGCTGATCGATTTCGTCACGCGCTGGGACCGCAGCGCGCCGATCGTGGTGCATTGCTTTGCCGGCATCAGCCGCTCCACTGCCGGCGCCTTCATCACCGCCTGCGCGCTCAATCCCGCACGCGACGAGACGACGATCGCGAAATGCATCCGCGACTCCTCGCCGACCGCCATTCCCAACATGCGGCTGGTGACGCTGGCCGACAAGATTCTCGGACGCGGGGGCCGCATGGTGAAAGCGGTGCAGGCGATCGGCCCCGGTGTCTCGGCCTATGAAGGCATTCCCTTCCGGCTCGACATCGAGTGACACCATGGACGCCGCCATCACGCCGATCGAAATCGGACTGACGACGGCGATTGTCGCACTGCGCGGCGAAGAACCGCTGGTGCTGGTTTCCGGCGATGTCGGCAACAAGGACGCGCCGGCCGGCCTGCCGTCCGGTCCCTTTGATCCGATTGCACATCGCACCTTCGAAATCGGACTGCGCGAATGGGTTGCGGCACAGACCGCGCTGTCAATCGGCTATGTCGAGCAGCTCTACACCTTCGGCGACCGCGGACGCCACGCGCGCGTCAGCGATACCGGTCCGCATGTGGTGTCGGTCGGTTATCTCGCCCTCACCCGCATGCCGGAAGACGTCACCGCTCTGCGCGCCGCCGGCGCCGGCTTTCAGCCCTGGTACCGCTTCTTTCCCTGGGAAGACTGGCGCAACGGACGACCGGGCATCATCGACGATGTGATGCTGCCACGTCTCGAAAAATGGGCGAAAGACGGCGGCCAGAATTCGCCGCGCGCGTTCACGCGCAAGGAGCGATTGCAGCTCGGCTTCGGCACCGGCGGCGTGCCCTGGGACGAAGAGAAGGTGCTGGAGCGCTATGAGCTCCTCTATGAGGCGGGACTGATCGAGGAAGCGCGCCGCGACGGGCGCGTCGACAACGTGCCGGTGACACTGGGTGAGTCCATGCGCTTCGATCACCGCCGTATTCTGGCGACATCAATAGCGCGGCTGCGCGCCAAGCTGAAATACCGCCCCGTCGTGTTCGAATTGATGCCCAATGAATTCACGCTGACCGAATTGCAGCGCACAGTGGAAGCGATTTCCGGCCGGCATCTGCACAAGCAGAATTTCCGCCGCCTGGTGGAATCGACCGCCCTGGTCGAGCCGACCGGCGACAGCACCGCCGCAACCGGCGGACGGCCGGCGGCGTTGTTCCGTTTCCGCCGCGAAGTCATTCAGGAGCGGCATGCGCCGGGACTGCGGCTCGGCGTGCGGACCTGATAGGATTGCAGCGACGGGAAATTTGAGGGACAGCGAATGGACGCAAAAGTGCCGACAACCGGCGTCGTGTCAGCAGAAACGCTTCTCTCTTATGACGGCCTGAGCTTTCTGCGCGCACTGCTCGACGGCAGCTTGCCGCCGCCGCCGATCACCGACACGCTGGGATTCCGTCTGTCGCTGGTCGAACCTGGCCGCGTAATCTTTGAAGGCGAGCCTCAATTGAGGCACTACAATCCGATTGGCACAGTGCATGGCGGCTTCGCCATGGCGCTGCTTGATTCGGCGCTCGGCTGCGCCGTGCATTCGATGCTGAAAAAAGGTGAGACTTATACGACGCTGGAGATCAAGGTGAATTTGGTGCGTCCGCTCACCAAGGATACCGGTCTCATTGCCGCCGAGGGTCGCATCCTGCATCGCGGACGCACGGTCGGCACCGCGGAAGGCGACATCAAGGATCGCAGCGGCAAAATCTATGCGCACGCCACCACGACGTGCATGATCTTTCCGGCGAAGGGATCGTGATTTGAGATCGAGGCGGCGGGGTACGCCCTGTCTCCGTCACCCTGACGGCTTGCGCCAAGCGCAAGCCTTGAAGCGCGCGACAGCCCAATCGCTGCAACGCACCGGCCGATCATCCTTCGAGGCCCGCCTTCGGCGGCGCCGCATCAGAATGACAGGGGAAATCTTATTCGCCTGACCGCTTCGGCTGGGCGGCAGCCGCCTGATACGGCTTCGTCACCGCATTGGCAAATTCGGCGCGTCCGCCGCGGCGCTTGAACTCGCAAGCCGCAAAGCTCATGCCGCTGATCGCTCCGCGGAAGCTCTCATGGCTGGTCCTCTGCACGTTAAAGCAGGGTTCGAACGGCAGGCCCTTCACGAAGGCGCAGACCTGTTCGCCCTTCACCCGCAGCGTATTGGCCGGGAGCACGGCATAGCGAACCGGGCCGGAGCCCTGGAACTGGATGGTGCCGGCAACCGAGCCGTCATGATTGATGCGGCCCGTACCCTTGGTGCCCTCAAAGCAATTGTAGGTGAACAGCTTGCCGACCACGAATTTGCGGGCTTCGTCGGCCTTCATTTCCTGGGCCACTGCCGGACAGGCAGCGAGCAGCCCAACGACCAGCGCTCCAAAACGCAACATATCTCCACCCCACGTCTATGAGGTCCCCGTTAACAGGCCTCTTACCATAACGAAGGGTGAATATGACCCACCTTCGTAGCTAAATGCTGAACGGGTTTACCCGATATTGACCACGATCCGCCCCCGGACACCTCCGGAGAGGATATTTGGAGCCTTGGAAATCACCTCGGAAAGAGGAATTTCCGTGGTCATCGCCGCGAGCTTGCTGCGATCCAGCCCGTTTTCCAGCCTTTTCCACGCTTCTTTTCGTTTGACGAGCGGGGCCATCACGGAATCGATGCCCAAAAGTGACACTCCGCGCAAAATAAACGGCGCGACGCTGGTCGGCAGATCCATACCGCCCGCCAATCCACAGGCGGCAACCGCACCGCCATATTTCGTCATCGAAAGCACATTGGCGAGCGTGGTCGAGCCGACCGAATCGACCCCGCCGGCCCAACGCTCCTTGGCGAGCGGCCTGACCGCGCCGGTCAGCTCGCTGCGGTCGATCACCTCAGAAGCTCCGAGTCCTTTCAGGTAATCGGCCTCGTTCATGCGGCCCGTGGAAGCGGTGACGCTGTAGCCGGCCTGCGCCAGCAGTGCCACCGCAACCGAGCCGACGCCGCCCGCCGCGCCGGTGACGACCACCGGCCCCTTGTCCGGCGTCACGCCGGCCTGTTCCAGAGCCATCACACTGAGCATCGCGGTGTAGCCGGCGGTGCCGATCGCCATCGCCTCGCGCGCGCTCATGCGTTGAGGCAGACGCACCAGCCAGTTACCCTTCACGCGCGCCTTCTGCGCATAGGCGCCAAGATGCGTCTCGCCGAGACCCCAGCCGTTGCAGATCACCTTGTCGCCGGCTTTCCACTCGGGATGCGAGGAGGCTTCGACTGTCCCTGCGAAATCCACGCCTGCGATCATCGGGAAACGTCGCACCACCGGCGCCTTGCCGGTGATCGCAAGACCGTCCTTGTAATTGATCGTGGAATATTCGGGACGCACGGTGACGTCGCCGTCCATCAGATTGGCGTCGTCAAAATCCGTGAGCGCGACGGACTGGCCGCCCTCGTTCTTCTCGACCACGATTGCTTTGAAACTTGCCACGCTTGTTCCCTCTCCATCGTCATGGCCGGGCATGCCGTCGAAGACACTATCGTTGACGCCTTATGTCCCGGCCATCCAAGGCTTCCTTTCAAACCAAGACAGAGAATGAAAGACGCGGATGCCCGGCACAAGGTTTATGCCCGGGCCGGCCTATGGCCGGACCCGGGCATGACTGAGTTTCAATTTAAGCCGCAGCGGTCGCCGGACGCTCCACCGGCTTCTCGACGATCGGCAGATTGATCACCGCCGACAGGATGCCGAGCAGGATAGCAAAATACCAGACGACATCGTAGGAGCCGATGCGCTCATACAGCACGCCGCCTAGCCAGACGCCAAGGAACCCGCCGACCTGATGGCTGAAGAAGGCAAAGCCCGCGAGCATGGTGAGCCAGCGGGTGCCGAACATTACGGCGACCAACCCTTGCGTCGGCGGCACCGTGGACAGCCAGAGCAGTCCCATCGTTGCGCCGAAGATCACGGAGGACGCCGGAGAGATCGGCAGGCTGATATAGGCGAAGATCGCAATCGACCGCAGGAAATAGATCAGCGCCAGGAGATGCCGCTTGGGTATCCTGTCGCTCAGCCAGCCGGCACCGATCGAGCCGATCATGTTGAACAGGCCGATCGCCGCAAGCGTCCAGCCGCCGACCTCCGCGGACAGACCGCGATCGGCGAGATAGGCCGGCAGATGCACGGTGATGAAGAAAAGCTGGAATCCGCAGGTGAAGAAACCGAGCACCAGCAGCACATAGCTGTTGTGACCCAGCGCCTCGCGTAATGCGGCCGTGACCGATTGCTGCGCGGCCTGACTTGCGCCGCTGCCCTGAGCGTTTTTCGGAAAGGCCAGCGCCAGCGACAGCGGCATGATGAGCAGAATGACGGCGGCGAAGATCAGCAATGTCGTCTGCCACTCGACGCGGCCGTTGAGGGCAATCGCCAGCGGCGAGAACAGGAATTGTCCGAACGAACCGGCCGCGGTGCCGGCGCCGAAGGCGATGGAGCGCCATCGCAGCGGCAAGAGTTTTCCGAAGGCGCCGATGACGACGGTGAACGACGTGCCCGCAAGCCCGATGCCGACAATGAATCCGGCCGAGAGATGCAACTCGCCCGGCGTCGTCGCATACGCCATCCAGCCTAACCCGACGGCATAAAGAATGGCGCCGACGCACAGCACGCTGACCGGTCCGAAGCGGTCGGCAATGGCGCCGACGAAGGGCTGCGCCGCGCCCCACACCAGCATCTGGATGGCAAGCGCGAGAGCGAACACGTCCCGGCCCCAGCCGTGCAACGACGACATCGGCGTCAGGAACAGGCCGAGCGCCGAGCGCGGCCCGAAGCCGATGATGCCGATCAGGCAGCCACAAAGAAGGATAACGGCCGGCGTCTGCCAGGAGCGGGCGGATGTCATTTCAGGTATTCCTGTTGTCTCACACCGGGTTGAGCGCCGGCCGCAGCACCGGCTTCTCGATGATCGGCAGATTGATGACCGCCGAGGCTACGCCGAAGAACACCGACAGCCACCACACCAGATCATAGGAGCCGGTCGCCTCGAAGGCGATGCCGCCGAGCAGCACACCGAGGAAGCCGCCGACCTGATGGCTGAAGAAGGCGAAGCCGAAGAGCATGGCGAGCCATCGCGTGCCGAACATTACAGCGACGAGACCCGATGTCGGCGGCACAGTGGACAGCCAGAGCAAGCCGGTCACGGCGCCGAAGATGAGCGCCGACAGCGGCGACATCGGCAAGGTGATGAAAGCGACGATCGAGACAGCGCGCAGGAAATAGATGATGGACAGGATGTAGCGCTTCGGCATGCGGCTCATTAGCCAGCCGGATGTCAGTGAGCCGATGACATTGAACAGGCCGATGACGCCGATGGTCCAGGCGCCGACCTCATTGGACAGACCGCGGTCGACCAGAAACGACGGCAGATGCACGGTGACGAAAGCAAGCTGGAAGCCGCAGGTGAAGAAGCCCAGCACCAGCAGTACATAGCTGCGGTGGCCGAAGGCTTCCGACAGCGCCTGCGTCAGCGATTGATTGGCGATTCCGGAAGCGCCCCCGCTTTCGGCGCGCGGCGTCCGCAACGCCAGCGACAGCGGCAGGATCAAAAGCATTCCGGCGGCGAAGACGAGCACCGCGACATGCCAGTCAAACTGATCGATCAATGCGCGCGCCACCGGAGAGAACAGGAATTGTCCGAACGACCCCGCTGCGGTGCCCGCGCCGAAGGCCAGCCCGCGCATGCGCTCGGGCACAAGCTTGCCGAAGGCGCCGATGACCAGGTTGAACGAACAGCCCGACAGACCGAACCCGATCAGCATGCCGGCCGACAGATGCAGCGCACCTGGCGTGCTGGAATAGGCCATCAGCGCGAGGCCTGCGGCGTAAAGAAGTGCGCCGCCGCACAGGACGCGGATGGTGCCGAAGCGGTCGGCGATGGCGCCAGCGAATGGCTGCCCGAGACCCCAGAGCAGATTCTGGATCGCGATCGCCAGCGAGAAGACTTCCCGCCCCCAGCCATAGGTCAGCGACATCGGCGTGAGGAACTGGCCGAGCGCCGAGCGCGGTCCGAAGGTCAGCATCGCGATGGCGCAGCCGCAGACGATGATCACCAGCGGAGTGCGCCAGCTGGCGGTTTGACCAGGAACAGATACGGACGTCATGCAGGGCTCCGGCACGCCGGCGCAAACCGAAATAGCGGTTCGGCTTTCGTTAGTCAGGCTTGACGGAAGCCGAGCCCGGCTGCACCGGAGGCGCGGAATTTAGGTTGTCGCCGCGCATCGCCCAAACGAATCTTGGTGATGGCTCCAATCTGCCGGCGGAATGCCTGGCTACGTCATGCATGGCTCGCCTGCGCATCGGGGCTAGCGGCCCGACGGCGAAAGTGCTATAAATATTTTGCTCGCTTTGAGAATAACTGCATGGGCTTCAAAGCGGAGCGCTCGTAACCGGCCATCTTGTGCCGGCTCTTTTAGCACCCATATATGCTCAACTTGAGCATATATGTTTCGGGAGATAGTCATGCCCATCCTTGCCGTCGAAGGCCCGGTCAAAACCACCGGAATCCCCCTGACCACGACTCCCGCTCCGGCGGCCTCGTCAGCGGCTGCGGGTAAATACGGCGCCGTGACGATGCCCTCGCTCGCCTGGAACGAGAATGTTGCGCGCGAGACCGCGCATCTTTACGAGCGCATCAAGGGCGTGATCCCGGCGGTCGAATGGCCGGTCTTTGCGCCCTATGTGAAGGCGATCAACGAGCTCAAGCGCGAGCGCAACGCCGTCATCCTCGCGCACAATTACCAGACGCCGGAAATCTACAATTGCGTTGCCGACTTCGTCGGCGACTCCCTGCAGCTCGCCCGCGAAGCGACCAAGGTGAAGGCCGACGTGATCGTGCAGTGCGGCGTTCACTTCATGGCCGAGACCTCAAAAATCCTGAATCCGGAAAAGACCGTGCTGATCCCGGACAGCCGCGCCGGCTGCTCGCTCGCCGACGCTATCACCGGCGCCGATGTGCGGTTGCTGCGCCAGCGTTACCCCGGCATGCCGGTCGTCGCCTATGTGAACACATCCGCCGACGTGAAGGCGGAGGTCGACATCTGCTGCACCTCCTCGAACGCCTTGCAGGTCGTGGAGAGTCTCGGCTCCGACACCGTCATCTTCCTGCCCGACCAGTATCTCGCGAAATATATCGCCTCGCAGAGCAAGGTGAAGATTATCGCCTGGAAGGGAGCCTGCGAGGTGCACGAGCGCTTCACCGGCGACGAGCTTAAGCTCTATCGCGAGAGCGATCCCTCGCTGAAGATCATTGCGCATCCGGAATGCCCGCCGGACGTGCTCGCGGAGTCGGATTTCACCGGTTCGACTGCACACATGATCGACTGGGTGCGGCGCGAGCGGCCGCAGCGCGTGGTGATGGTCACCGAATGCTCGATGGCCGACAACGTGCAGGCGGAATTGCCGGAGGTGCAGTTCGTGCGCCCGTGCAACCTCTGCCCGCACATGAAGCGCATCACGCTGCCGAAGATCCTCGACAGCCTCGTCTATATGAAAGAGGAAATCGTCATCGACCCGGCGATCGCCGAGAAGGCGCGCCGCTCGGTCGAACGCATGATCAATCTGAAGAATTAGGTCAGTCGTGCCCAAAAATCGCGTAACGAACTCAGCCCGTTCCCTCCCCCCTTGTGGGGGAGGGTTAGGGAGGGGGTGGTGCGAGAATCTGACGGCATTGCCTTATGCAACGACCCCCACCCCCCATCCCCTCCCCACAAGGGGGAGAGGAGCACCACGTGCAGCGCCATGCCCCACCCCATTGACGATGTGATCATAGTCGGCGGCGGCCTGGCCGGCCTCTTCTGTGCGCTGAAGATGGCGCCGCGTCCGGTCACCG
Organism: Pseudorhodoplanes sp.; assembly: GCA_032027085.1. Lineage (NCBI taxonomy): Bacteria > Pseudomonadati > Pseudomonadota > Alphaproteobacteria > Hyphomicrobiales > Pseudorhodoplanes > Pseudorhodoplanes sp. The sequence continues at coordinate 524,878 of JAVSMS010000001.1, forward strand.
TGCTGACCGCAGCGCCCTTGGGCGAAGGCGCCTCCAGCGCCTGGGCGCAGGGCGGCGTCGCGGCGGCGGTCGCCGAGGGCGACACGCCGGAAGCGCATGCACGCGACACCATCATCGCCGGCGCCGGCGTTGTCGATGAAGCGGTCGCGCGCGATGTGGTGCGCGAAGCGCCGGACCGCATCAACGATCTTCTTTCCTATGGCGTGCCTTTCGACAAAGACCTCGAAGGCCGACTCGCGGTGTCGCGCGAGGCGGCGCATTCGGCGCGCCGCATCGTGCGCGTGAAGGGCGATGCCGCCGGCCGCGCCATCATGACCGCGCTCGTCGCCGCCGTGCGCCAGGCGCCGCATATCCGCCTGCTGGAAGGCGTGGTTGCGCAGGACTTGCTGACGAAAGACGGCGCCGTGATCGGCCTGCGCGCGCAGACGGCCGGCAGGCTCCTGACGCTACCTGCCCGCGCCGTGGTGCTCGCCACCGGCGGCATCGGCGCACTCTATGCCGTCACCACCAATCCGGCGGAAGCGAATGGCGCGGGCCTCGGCATCGCCGCACGCGCCGGTGCAACCATCGCCGATCCGGAATTCGTGCAGTTCCATCCGACCGCCATCGATATCGGCCGAGATCCGGCGCCGCTGGCGACCGAGGCGCTGCGCGGCGACGGCGCGACGCTGATCAACGGCCGTGGCGAGCGCTTCATGCCGCGCATTCATCCGGACGCCGAGCTGGCGCCGCGCGATGTCGTGGCGCGCGGCGTTTTTGCCGAGATCGGGGCGGGACGCGGCGCGTTTCTAGATGCGCGCGAGGCGATCGGCGCGGCTTTCGCGGAAAAATTCCCGACCGTTCATGCCGCCTGCGTCGCGGCCGGCATCGATCCCGCGCGCGCACCAATCCCGGTCGCGCCGGCCGCGCATTATCACATGGGCGGCGTGGCGACGGATTTGACAGGCCGCACCTCGCTGAAGGGATTGTGGGCCGCGGGCGAAGTCGCCGCCACCGGGCTGCACGGCGCCAACCGGCTTGCCTCCAATTCGCTGCTGGAAGCCGTCGTCTTCGCCGCGCGCGTCGCCGGCGACATCAAGGCAACTTTCCCGGACGCACAGATCAATATTGCGCAGGATGAGCCGCTTTCACTCCCGTACCAGGACACATCTCGTCTGCGAGAGTTGCGCGCGTTGATGTCGGCGCATGTCGGCGTCATTCGCGAGGAGGCCGGGCTCGCCGCCGCGCTCGCCGATATCCTGCGCATCGAACATGAAGCGCCCTCGCCGGCGCTTACGAACATGGCAACGGCGGCTTTGCTAATCACCGCCGCCGCGTATCAGCGGCGCGAAAGCCGCGGCGGCCATTACCGTTCCGATTGCCCGCAAGCGGACGCGCAGCCGCGGCGCACATTCCTGACCCTCGCCGAGGCCCGCATGATCGCCAACCACGCCACGGGGATGACACGCCATGTCGCAGCCAAAGCTGTATGAGGTCACGACCGCGCCGGTCAGCCGCTCGCTGGTCTGCCCGGACGCCTTCATCTCGCCGCTGGAGATCGAGGAAGCGGTGACGCGCGCGCTCACCGAGGATCTCGGCCGCGCGGGCGACATCACCTCGATTGCGACCGTGCCGGAGGATGCGCAGGCGCGCGCCGTGATGGTGGCGCGCGAGGCCGGCACCATCGCCGGATTGCCGCTGGTGGAGGCCGTGTTTCGCCGCCTCTCGCCTGACATCGAGATCATCGCGCATGCGCGCGACGGACAAGCCGTTGCAGCGAAGACAAAGCTCGTGACGGTGAGCGGCAACGCCCGCGCGGTGCTCGCCGCCGAACGGGTGGCGCTGAATTTCATCGGCCATCTGTCCGGCATCGCGACGCAGACCGCCGAACTCGTCGCCAGGGTGGCGCATACCAAGACCCGCGTCACCGAGACCCGCAAGACCACCCCGGGCCTGCGCGCGCTGCAGAAATACGCGGTGTGCTGCGGCGGCGGCTTCAATCACCGCTTCGGGCTCGATGACGCGATCCTGATCAAGGACAACCATATCGCCGTCGCTGGCGGCATCCGCCCGGTGCTGGAGCGCGCCAAGGCGGCGGCCGGCCATCTCGTCAAGATCGAGATCGAGGTCGACAGCCTCGAGCAGTTGCGCGAAGTGCTGGATGTGGGGCTGGCGGATGTCGTGCTGATCGACAATTTCGACATCGTGACGATGAAGAAAGCCGTCGACATGGTTGCCGGCAAGCTGGTGATCGAGGCTTCCGGCGGCATCACGCTGGAGAAAGCTGCCGCGATTGCGGCCACCGGCGTTGACTACATTTCGTCCGGCGCGCTGACGCATTCGGCGGTCAATCTGGATATCGGGCTGGATATCGAAATTTGACGATGCGTCATCCTGGGGCGGCCGCGAAGTGGCCTTGGAAGGATGGCGGCCCGAATTGGCACGCAACGGCCCTTGCCCTTCGAAACTCGGAGCTGCGCGCCGCACCTTAGGGGCGACGGGTCAAGGCGAGCGAACCCTCTCTACTTGTTAAACGCCTGCGCATGCGACTTGTCAGGCGCCTTGATCGAGCCGGTGGCCTCGACTTCGGTCGGATCCCAGGTCGGCTCGTCGGAGCCGTCGCCCCAGCGCTTCGGACGATAGAAGATGTGGATGCCGAGTGTCTTGTACTTGTTCATCGTCCGCTTCCACCACGGGCTGACATAGGTCGCGTGGTAATGCGTCGCCTTGCCTATTTCAGGCAGCCAGATCTTGCCGTCCAGCGTGTCGCGCGAAATGCGTTTTGCGGTCTCCCACGCTTCCGGCTCGGTCACGACGTCGCGGACATTGTCGCAGGCGAAGGTGAACTGGCAGGCATTGTGCTTGTGCGCGTTCTGGTAGACCACGCCGCACACGGTCTCGGGATAATAGGGCGAGAACACGCGGTTCATCACCACCTGCGCCACCGCCATCTGGCCGCGCTCGGGCTCGCCGCGTGACTCGAAATAGATCGCGTTGGTCAGGCACCGCTCCTGCTTGGCGCGGCTCGCGCCGGTGAGGCCCAGGCGCTCGGCGGGCGTACGCGGACGCTTGCCTTCGCCGGTAACCTCGCCCTTGGGCGCAATCGTTTCGTTGGTCACGCCGGGCTTGGCGACCTTGTCCTTGTCGGAGGCCTCGTCGTCCCGCTTGTAATCCGGCATTTGCGCAGGCGGGGTCAAAGCCGACAGCTTGATGTCGGGATCGACCTTGCCGGGTGGCACGAGGATCGGCGCTTCACCGGGCTGGTAGGTTTCAAGTCCGCCATGCGTGGCGCCAAAACTGTCGGCGCCGAAATAAAGCTTCGCCATCTCCACCGCAGGATTGTCGGGCTGCGCGAGCTTGACGTCGGCGGTGTCGTCGTCGCGCGGTTCCTCGTCGGTGAGGATCTGGTTGTTCTCGACGACAGGAATACTGGCTTCGGTTGCGGTGTCGCCATCCGCCACCGCCGCAATCTCGACGGGGACAGTCTCCGGCGCGGTCTGTTCGTCATTGCGCGCCATCTCGATGCGCTCGGCTTCGGCGATCAGGTCTTCCGAAATCGCAAAAGGCTCCACCTCGGGCTGCGCCCAGGCCGTGACCGGCGGGTAGTTTACAGCCGGCGCCTCCGCTGTCCGCGTTTCCGCCGCCTCCGTGGTCCGGCCTTCCGCGGCTTCACGCCGGTCCGCGGTCTGGCTGTCGGCCAGCCGCTGCGCTTCGATCCGCGCCGCCGCGACGATTTCGCTTTCGTCTATGGCGAAAGGCTCGTTCTCGGCCGGCTGCCTGATCGCCAGCATCGCCTCGCGGGCTTGGCGCGCCGCCTTCTCTGCCGCAGCCGCGCGCCGCGCTTGCACGCGCTCGGCCTCGACGATCAGCTTCTGCGGAATGGCGAAGGGTTCATGCGCCGCGAGATCCCGCAGCTTGCGCGGCTTTGGTTTTGGGGTTGGCGGGGCCGGTTGCGGATCGCGGCGCACCAGGAGATCGCCTTTCAGGCGGCGGTCGACGGACGGAAATTCGTAGCGCGGTGCAGGCGGCGCCGCGCGCTCGGCGAAGGGATCATAGAAAGGATCGCTCTTGCGGATCGCGCCGGTGACACCCGCTGCACGCGGATCGAGACTCGCCAGTTGATAGCCCGGCGCATCGGGGATCATGGTGCCGAGGGGACGCGGAAACGAGAAGGTCGCGGTGTGCAACGCCGTGAGGCTGGGCGCGCTTCGGATATGCTGGCGACCGCGCTCGGCGACGCCCGGCTGGCGGGCAATCAGCGAGGCGAGATCCTGATGCCCGACCGATGTCGGCGTCAGGATGATGCAGGACATGAAAAGGCCGAAGGGACGTCGAAAGGCGCCCTTCGGCCTCTTACGCGAAGCACTCATACCTTACTTCCACGCAACGCGACCGACGCGACCAGAACGCAACGCAGGTACGCGGCAGCAAACGCGCCGCGCAGGCCGTTAAATTTGTCGGATTATCCTTGCGATCGTGTTAACCGCGATGGCGTGGCGGTAAACGCTTTGTCAAGGATTGCGGCGCGCGCGTGTCAGAGCACGCGCACTGGCACGCCAGCCAGATAGGGAATCAGCATCATCCAGATGATGCCGATGGCGAAGCCGAGCAGTCGCGCGTTGAAGCCAAGCATGCCGCCGGTCGCGGCGTATCCGCGCAGGTAGCTGAACAGGTCGAAGCTCGCGACGGGGATCAGCATCCAGAAAACCGGCCTGACCGCGAAGTCGCGCGCCTCCGGCGAGCGCGCAAGGAGCAATCCGGCAAGAATGCCGACGATGGCCATGAAGAAATAGAATTTGCGATCGAGCGGCATGGTTGAAAGAAGTCGGCATTCTGATCTTCTCCGTCACCTGAGGTGCCATCGCGAAGCGATGGCCTCGAAGGGCGACGGCGCGGACATTGCCCGTCATCCTTCGAGGCTCGTTCACTTCGCTCACTCGCACCTCAGGATGACGGCACAAGGTTTGGCGCTGATAACAAAACGGCCCCGCGAAAGCGAGGCCGTTCCATCAGGCGCGATGTGAATCGCTCACATCTTGGCGCCCTTTTCCTTGAAGTATTTCGCGGCGCCGGGATGCCACGGAATGGTTGTGTTCTGGTTGTTCTGCGTGTCGAGCACGATCGCCTTGGCTTCGCCATGCGCCATTGCCACCTCGTCGCGCTTCTCGAACAGAGTCTTGACGATGTCGTAGGCGACCTTGTCCGACATCTTCGCGCTGGCGACCAGGATGTTCTGCACCACCGCGATCTTGTTGTCGGTGTCCTGGCCGGGATAGGTCTTCGCCGGGATCACCCCTTTGCTGTAGAGATTGCCGTATTTGGCGTTCATCTTCTCGGTCAGGTCGGCGGTGTCGACGAGCTTCAGCTTAACGCCCGGCGATGCGCCGAGATCGGTGACCGCCGCCGTCGGCAAGCCGCCAACCCAGAAATAGGCGTCAATCTTGCGATCCTTGAGCGCGTTGGTCGATTCCGCGACGCCGAGGCGTTCGCGCGTCATGTCCTTGTCCTTGTCGAGACCGGCGGCCTCGATCACGCGGAACGCCATCACTTCGGTGGCGCTGCCGGGTGAGCCGGTAGAGACGCGCTTGCCCTTGAGGTCGGACATCTTGGTGATGCCGGTGCCGTCGACCGTCACCACATGCATGCGGTTCGGATACAGTACCATCAGCGTGCGCACCTCGACGGGATTGCCCTTGAACTTGTCCTCGCCCTTGAGCGCGTTCAGTGCGGCATCCACCATCACCAGCCCGACTTCACTCTGCTGGGAGCCGATCAGCTTGAGATTGTCGACAGAGCCGCCGGTCACGCGCGCGGTGGCCTGCACATTGGGCAGATGCTTGGACAGCACGTTCGCCATGCCGCCGCCCATCGGATAATAGACCCCGCCGGTTCCGCCGGTGGCGATGGCGATGTTGGTCTGGGCAGTGGCAGTGCCGGCGAACAGGACGGCGCCCAAGGCGAGTCCTGCCAGATATCCACCCATGACAAAGCTGCGTTTCATTCCACTTCCTCCCTATGACCGGCTGGCCGTTTTGGCCGCTGATGCTGCCGGTGTTACGCGTTGTTTAAAGATTACAATGAGCGCGATCACGATGCCAAATGCCGCAGTGTAGCTGATATCGCGCCCGGTAAGGGCTTCCGCCAATGCTTCGAGGAGGCTCGGGAACACCAGCAGCAGGCCCGCCAGCACCAGCAGGCCGCGCTCCACCGGCGTGGCGCGGCGAAGCGCCCAGCCCTGCGCGGCGGCGGCGAGCGCCGCGAGCCCCAGTGCGGTTTTCACGGTGATCATCGCGATGTCGACCCAGCTCCCGCCCGCCGGCAACTTGAGTAGCAGGCCAAGTCCCTGCGGATCGAGCACAAACACGAAGGGCACGAGGAAGGCCGGCAGGGTGTATTTCCAGGCCTGCAACGTCGTCCTGTAGGGATCGCCGCCGGTGATCGCCGCCGCCGCGAAGGGCGACAGCGCGGTCGGCGGCGAGACTTCCGACAGCACCGCGTAATAGAAGATGAACATGTGCGCGGCGACGTCCGGCACGCCCAGCTTGATCAGGGCCGGCGCCGCGATCACCGCGCAGATGATGTAGGACGCCGTCACCGGCACCGCGAGACCGATGATCCAGACGATCAGCGCGGTATAGATCGCGGTCAGCAGCAGCGAACCGCCGGCGTAATCGATCACGATGGCCGAGAATTTCAGGCCGAGACCGGTCAGCGTGACGACGCCGACAATGATGCCGGCCACGGCGCAGGTGGTCGCCGCCGTCAGCGTCTGGATCGAGCCGTCGGCCAGCGTGCGCGTCAATTTCTTCGGCATCAACGCGGTCTCACGCGTGATGAAGCTCATCACGAAGGTGAGCGCGGTGGCATAGAGGACCGAGGTTGTGGGCGAATAGCCCCAGACCATGAAGACCACGATCGAGATCAGCGAAACGAAGTGGAAGCCGTAGCGGCGGGTGAGTTGCCCCAACGACATGTCCGGAACAAATGGTTCGCCGCGCGCTCCGAACCGCCGCGCGTCAATCTCCACCATGAACAGCAGCGACAGGTAGTAGAGACAGGTCGGGATTGTCGCCATCCAGATCACGTCGAGGTAGCCGATCTTGAGAAACTCGGCGATCAGAAAGGCCGCGGCGCCCAGCACCGGCGGAGAGATGATGGCGCCGAGGCCCGCGGCGGCGAGCAGGCCGCCGGCGGCATTCCGCTCGAAGCCCGACTTCTTCATCATCGGATAGGCGACGGCGCCGATGGCGACGGTGGTCGCAACGCCCGAGCCCGACGGTCCGCCGAGCAGGAAGGACGACAGCACCACCGTGCGTCCGGCCGCGTTGGGCTTGTTCCCCATCAGGGTCATCGAGAAGTCGATGAAGAATTTCCCTGCGCCCGAATGCTGAAGGAATGCGCCAAAGATGCAGAACAGCACGATCAGGGTCGCGGAGACGTCAACCGGCACGCCGAAGATGCCTTCCAGCGTGATGAACAGGTGTCCGACAAGCGACGACAGATCGTAGCCGCGATGATTCCACGGCGGCGGCAGATATGGTCCCGCCAGCGCATAGGCGATGAACAGAAGCGCGATAATGGGCACGATCGGCCCGATGGTGCGCCGCGACGCTTCGATCAGCAGCGCTATGAAGATCACACCCAGAACGACGTCGAGCCGGTCGGGAACCATCGCGCGATCGGTAAAGTCCTCGCCGCCAACGATGGCATAGGCAAGGATGCCCACGGCGGCCGCGCCGAGCAGCACATCCCACCACTGGATGCGGTTGCGAAAGCGCTGCGCCATGGGGAATAGAAGAAAACACAGCACCAGCACGAAGGCGACGTGGGTGTAGCGCAGTTCCTGGGTGGGGACGATCCGGTAGGCCGCGTAGAGGTGGAACAGCGACATCGCCACCGCGATCGTGGTCACGACAGTTCCCGCCCAGCCCGACAGCCGGTTGGTCAGCCCTTCTTCCTGCTCGACAAGGGCCTCGGCCTTGTGGAGCCCTTCGAGCTCCTCCGGCGACACAGAATCCGTCACCCGGTCGTGCTGCTGGGTCATTCTTCCCCCTGGATTGTCCCTCTTGGGCGGGTTCTCCCCGCTTCTATGCCGCCTGCCCGGCCGGCATCGTCTTGGGCCGGAAGCTAGCATGCGAAGGCACAGGCGAACACCCGCCGTTGGTAGCGAAGGAAAGACCCGGAAAATCCCTCAAAAAGAGGCCGGTTAACCATGCGGCAATTGGCCCAAGGTAGAAATTTTCGGGATGTTGCAACGGGTGAGGTTCGATGGCCGACGCGTTCTTGTCCAGCGAAGCCAATCTGGTGAGCGCGGGGATTTCGGTCCTTCTGCTGATTGCTGCCGCGGCTTTCGTCCGCAGCTGCTACCGGCTGAAACGGCAGAATATTCGCCTGACCTTTGCATTGACCAATATGACGCAGGGCCTGTGTGTCTGGGATTCCGCCATGCGTCTTCTGGTCTGCAACAATCGCTATCTCGACATGTATGGCATGTCGGCGGATCGGGTGAAGCCCGGCGTCTCGATAAACGACGTCCTTCGACACCGCGCGGAGATTGGCCACTTCAAGGGGGACATCCAGAAATACGTCGCTGCGATCCGCGAACGCGTCGCCTCGCAAAAGGCCAGCGTGCACACCGTGCACCTTGACGATGGCCGCACGATCTCGATCTCGGAGCAGCCATTGCCCGACGGCTCGCTGGTCGCGACGCATGAAGACATCACGCAATGGCAAATCCTGGAACATCAGCGGGCCGACCTCACTGCCAATGAGCAGCGCCGGGAACGCATCGACGCTGCCATTGCAACCTTCAACGAGCGCATCGAGACCCTGCTGCGCAGCGTCAAGGACAGCACCAGCACGATGAAGGACACCGCGGCGGTGCTGTTCTCGTCCTCCGACCAGACCTCGCAGCGGGCTCAAGGCGCGCTGCAGGCATCCAATGAAGCCTCGATCAACGTCACCACCGCTGCAACCGCGGCGGACCAGATGGCAAGCTCCATCGACGAGATCAGCCGGCAACTGGTGCAGACCACCGGCGTCGTGCGGCAGACCGTGGAGGAAGCGCGCGCGACCAACGAAGGCATCAAGGGTCTTGCCGACGCCGCGCAGAAGATCGGCGACGTGGTCGAATTGATCCGCAACATTGCCGGCCAGACCAATCTGCTGGCGCTGAACGCGACGATTGAAGCGGCGCGCGCGGGCGAATCCGGCCGCGGCTTCGCGGTGGTCGCCTCCGAGGTGAAATCCCTCGCGGTGCAGACGGCGAAGGCGACGGAAGACATCACAGCGCAAATCCTGTCGGTGCAGGCTTCGACCGGAAATGCGGTGGACGCCATTGCCCGCATCACCCTCCGCATGCAGGAAATCGACACCTGCGCCTCCGCGGTCGCCGCTGCCGTGGAAGAGCAGAACGCAGTGACGCAGGAGATTTCCCACAACGTCACCAGCGCCGCGCAGGGCACAAGCGATGTCGTCGGCGTGCTCGATCAGGTGGCCGGCGCGGCCACCGGCACGCGGCAATCGGCGGAGACGGTTCTCACCGCGGCCGCCTCGGTCGAAAAGGCGGTCAGCAACGTGCGTTCCGAAGTTGAAGATTTCCTCGCCAAGGTGGCGGTGTAACCATGGACATGACAGAACAGCCTGGCCGCCCGCCGTTGAAGCCGGCGGACATTTACCGCCCGCGCCTCGGTGCGCAGCAACCGCCGCGCTGGAAAACCGCGATGGCCGAGCATCAGGCCTGGCGCGCGATCGCCTCGCCGTCAATCTGCCCGTCCCAGACGGCGGACGCCGATGCGCAGGACATGTGACCCAGGCGCTTCACTTGCCGCGCTTGATAAATGCCAGGATTTCCCGCCCCATCAGTTCATCCTTGGTATTGAACTGATAGACCATCGACAGATGATTGTGATGCTCCATGCGGGTGAATTTCGGGCAGGCGCGGTCGCGCTTGCAGAATTCCGCCAGCAATAGCGCCCCCTGCGTGTCGAGATCGGGATTGTCGTATTCCGCGACCACGACGAAAAGCGGGACCGCCGGCGCGCTCTTGATATGTGTGATCGGCGACATGTCAGCGTAGCGCGAGCGATCGGTGCCGAAATACGCCTGGAAATTGGCCAGGTTGGGATCCTTCGGATTTGGATCGAAGTGGTAGCGGCCGCTCATCAGCACCGCGCCCGCAATCTCCGGCTTTCCTTCCGGGCGGATGTCCTTGTGGAACAGATAGGTCGCAATATGCGTAGCGCCCGCCGAATGCCCGATGACATAGATGCGCTCTGGATCGCCGCCATATTGCGCGGCGTTTTTCTTGATCCATTGAATGATGCTTTTGACATCTTCGGCGGCAGCCGGCCATTTCGCCTCTGGCGCCAGCCGGTAGGTGGCATTGATGCCAAGCATGCCGTTGCGCGCGAAATAGAGCGGCACGTTGCCGTAGATTTCGTCGGTCACGTTGCGGTCGCCGGCGACATAGGCGCCGCCATGCAGAAAGATCAGCACCGGCAGGCCCTTGGCGTCCTTCGGCTTGAACACGTCCAGCTTGTTGCGGGCATGCGAGCCATATGAAATATCGCGCATGACATCGACGCCATCATGCGGCGCTGCCTGCAGCAGCGGCATGTAGAGCTTCTGGGTGATGGCGATGTTGCCGCGGATGTCCTTGCCCCAGTTCGGACCGATTTCCGCAAGCCGATCCTGCAGCTCCTGCGGCATGGCCGCCATCTGCGCCATCGCAGGCGTCGGCGCGAGCAACATAAAGGCGGCAAAGATTGTTCTCAGGCGCACGTTATCCTCCATCATGTTTTGATGAAGGCTACAGGCCGAGATTTGGCGCAGCAAGAATTGACATGCTGCGCATAGCTTGCATGCAATGGCAGTGCACTTGCGCAAGCCGCCGGGTCAGGCTTGGCTCGCGATCTCCCTGCCGAGTGCGGCCTGCGCCGCGGCGAGCCGCGCGATCGGTGCGCGGAACGGCGAGCAGGACACGTAATCGAGCTTCACCTCATGGCAGAACGCGACCGAGGCCGGATCGCCGCCATGCTCGCCGCAGATGCCGACTTTGAGGTCGGGCCGCACGCGGCGGCCACGCTCGACGCCGATCTTCACCAGCTCCCCGACGCCCTCGCGGTCGATCGAGACGAAGGGATCAACCGGCAGGATGCCGCGCTGGGTGTAGGGCGTAAGGAAGCTTGCCGCATCGTCGCGGCTGATGCCGAAGGTGGTCTGCGTCAGGTCGTTGGTGCCGAAGGAGAAGAATTCCGCGCCGCCTTCGCCTTCGGCGATCTTGTCCGCGAGCAATGAGGCGCGCGGCAATTCGATCATGGTGCCGACCTGATAGTCGAGCGTGACGCCTTTCTCGGTCGACACCGCCTCCGCCATTGCGTCGATGCGCGCCTTGACCAGATCGAACTCCGCGCGCGTCGCGATCAGCGGCACCATCACCTCCGGCACCACCGGCTGGCCGGTTGTCTTGCCGGCCTCGGCGGCCGCCTCGAAAATCGCGCGCGCTTGCATCTCGGCGATCTCGGGATACGCAATGGCGATGCGGCAGCCGCGGAAGCCGAGCATCGGGTTGAACTCGGCAAGCTCCGCCGCGCGCGTCTTGATCTTCTGCGGGTCGGTGCCCATCGCCTTGGCAACCTCCGCGATCTCCTCGTCGCCATGCGGCAGGAATTCATGCAGCGGCGGATCGAGCAGGCGAATGGTAACCGGCAGCCCCTTCATGATCTCGAACAGCGCAATGAAGTCGCTGCGCTGCATCGGCAAAATCTTCGAGAGCGCGGCCCGGCGCGCCTTCTCGTCGTCGGCCAAGATCATTTCGCGCACCGCCTGGATGCGGTCGGCTTCGAAGAACATGTGCTCGGTGCGGCACAGTCCGATGCCTTCGGCGCCGTATTTCAGCGCCGTGCGCGCGTCGGCCGGTGTGTCGGCATTGGCGCGCACGCCGAGCTTGCGCAGCTTGTCGGCCCAGCTCATCAAGGTGGCGAATTCGCCCGACAATTCCGGCTCGATCATCTTCACCTGGCCGGCCAGCACCTGCCCGGTGGAGCCGTCGATGGTGATGACATCGCCCTTCTGGTAGCTCTGGCCGGCGACCGTCATCGTGTTCTTGCTGTAATCCACGCGCAGCGAGCCCGCGCCGGAGACGCAAGGCTTGCCCATGCCGCGCGCAACCACCGCCGCATGCGAGGTCATGCCGCCGCGCGTGGTCAGGATGCCTTCGGCGGCATGCATGCCGTGAATGTCTTCCGGCGACGTTTCCACGCGAACGAGAATCACCTTCTTGCCCTGCGCCTTCAGTGTCTCGGCTTCGTCCGACGAGAACACGATTTCGCCCGAGGCAGCTCCTGGCGAGGCCGGCAGGCCGGTCGCGATCACCTTGCGATCGGCTTTCGGATCGATGGTCGGGTGCAAGAGCTGGTCGAGCGAGGCCGGGTCGATGCGGGTGACCGCCTCGTCCTGCGTGATCAGGCCTTCATTGGCGAGTTCGACCGCGATGCGGAGCGCGGCCTTCGCCGTGCGCTTGCCGGAACGCGTCTGCAGCATCCACAACTTGCCCTGCTCGATGGTGAATTCGAGATCCTGCATGTCGCGGTAATGCTTTTCGAGCGAGGCATAGAAGCGCTGCAGTTCCGCGAAGGCCTGCGGCATTGCCGCCTCCAGCGAGGGCTTGTCGGAGCCCGCTTCCTTGCGCGCCTCCTCGGTGATCTCTTGCGGGGTGCGGATGCCGGCCACGACATCCTCGCCCTGCGCGTTGATCAGGAACTCGCCATAGAGCTTGCCCTCGCCGGTCGAGGGGTTGCGCGTGAAGGCGACGCCGGTCGCCGAGGTGTCGCCCATATTGCCGAACACCATCGCCTGCACATTGACCGCGGTGCCCCAGCTTTCCGGAATGTTGTGCAGGCGGCGATAGGTAATGGCGCGCGCATTCATCCACGAGCCGAATACCGCGCCGACCGAGCCCCACAATTGCTCCTGCGGGTCCTGCGGAAACGGCTTGCTGCTTTCCTGCTCCACGCGCGCCTTGTAGCGCTTCACAATCTCGATCCAGTCCTCGGCGGAGAGGTCGGTGTCGAGGGTGTGGCCGCCCGCGTCCTTGTATTCCTCGAGGATGTCCTCGAAGTGGTGATGTTCGATGCCGAGCACCACGTTCGAATACATGGTGATGAAGCGGCGATAGGAATCGTAGGCGAATCGACGGTCGCCGGCCTGCTCGGCCAGCGCCTCGACGGTCTGGTCGTTGAGGCCGAGATTGAGGACGGTGTCCATCATGCCCGGCATCGAGGCGCGGGCGCCGGAGCGGACCGACACCAGCAGCGGGTTCTTGGCGTCGCCGAACCTGCGGCCGGCGATCTTGCCGGTGGCGGCGAGCGCGTCCGCGACCTGCTGCTTCAGTTCGGCCGGGTAGCTTTTGTCGTTGGCGTAATAATAGGTGCAGACCTCGGTGGTGATGGTGAAGCCCGGCGGCACCGGCAGCCCCAGATTGGCCATCTCGGCGAGGTTCGCGCCCTTGCCGCCGAGGAGGTTCTTCATCTCGGATTTCCCCTCGGCCTTGCCGTCGCCGAAGGTATAGACCCACTTCGCCATCACGCCCGTCCTGTTGCAGTGCCAAAACCCGGCCTGTCTTAGGCCGGATTTGGACGTTCTTTCAACCGGAACAAAAGTCAGGGCCGGGCCTGAATTTACAGAGGTTTCGGCTTTTTTCAGCGGAAAATGCCGAGCCCCAGCAGGCCGACCAGGATCAGATAGATCGCCACGATGAAATTGAGCAGCCGCGGCACCAGCAGGATCAGGATGCCGGCGATGAGGGCAACGATCGGCTGCAACTGGGCAATGGTGATGGTCATGGGAATGGATCTCCGAATGTGCAGGCGGAACGGCGCAACCGGGCGGGAGGTTCCGCCGGGGCCGCATAAGGCCTGATTCTCGGAGTGCGGTCGCGGCGCGCTTATTCACCTCTCCCCGCTGCGGGAGTCTTCCCTCTCCCCGTTCTTACGGGGAGAGGGTGGCGAGCACCTGCAAGGTGCGAGCCGGGTGAGGGGCATTGCACGGCCCCTCACCCGGCGCACGTCAAGACCATCGCACTCGGATAGAATTTACCTGCGCGCCGACCTCTCCCCGCGCAGCGGGGAGAGGTGAAAGAAGCTAGCCCTCAATTTTCGAGAAATCCGCCACGGCGCGCGTCGCTTCGCGGATTTCGTTGAGCAGCTTCAGCCTATTCTCGCGCAGCGCCTTGTCGTCGGCATTCACCGTCACCTTGTCGAAGAAGGCATCGACTGCCGGCCGCAGCTTGGCCATCGCGGTCATGGCGGCAGCGAAGTCTTCCTGCTCGACCGCCGCAGCCGCCTCGCGCTGCGCCTCTGCGATGGCGGTCGCCAATGCCTTCTCTTCCGGCAATTGCAACAGCGCCGCATCATGCGCGCCGGTATAGTCGCGCTTGTCCTTCTTCTCCTCGATGCGGATGATGTTGGTCGCCCGCTTGGTGCCGGCGAGCAGGCTCTTGCCGTCGTCGGTGTCGAGGAATTTGCCGAGCGCCTCGACGCGGCGGACGATCATCAAGAGATCGTCCTGACCTTCCAGCGAGAACACGGCGTCCACGAGATCATGCCGCGCGCCCTGATCGCGGAGCTGGACTTTCAGGCGATCGGCGAAGAATATCAGCAACTGTTCTGCAATTTCCTTGCCGACGGACTCATGGCCAGGAACCATGTCCTCAAGGGGATCGACAGCCTTTACTCCAGCAGCAACTTTGTCGGCGTAGCCTTCCAAATCCTCGCTGCCCAATCGACGCGCCAAATCCTTCACTTCAACAACTTCAACAGGCTTCGCAGCCTCCTCGTAATATTGCCGTCCAACAACTGGGAACGTCGCGCGATAAAACACTTCAAGTAAATGCACTCGCAGGCCATTTTCTACTATTAGACGAACTACCCCCAGCGCCGCCCGTCGCAGCGCGTAAGGATCCTTCGATCCCGTTGGCTTCTCGTCGATCGCCCAGAACCCGACCAGCGTGTCGATCTTGTCGGCGAGCGCGACCGCGATCGACACCGGATCGGCCGGCACCAGATCGTTGGGCCCCTGCGGCTTGTAGTGATCCTCGCAGGCATGCGCGACCGCTTCGTCCTCGCCCTGCGCCTCGGCGTAATATTTCCCCATTAGCCCCTGCAATTCGGGGAATTCACCGACAACCTCTGTGAGAAGGTCGGCCTTGGCGAGCCGCGCCGCGCGTTCAACCTTCTTCTGATCGGCCTTGACGAGCGGGGCGAGTTCCACCGCCAGCCGCGCAATGCGCTCAATGCGTTCAGCCTGGGTGCCCAACTTCTCGTGGAAGATGATGTTTTCGAATTTGGGCAGGCGCGCTTCAAGCGGCACTTTAAGATCGGTTTCGTAGAAGAACTTGGCGTCTGACAGGCGGGCCCGGATCACCCGCTCGTTGCCGGCGACGATGGCCGCCCCATGGTCGGTGGCGTCCATGTTGGAGACGAGGACAAACTTGTTGACCAGCTTCGCAGTCTGCGGGTCGCGCACCACGAAACATTTCTGGTTGTTGCGGATGGTGGCGCGGATCACCTCGTCGGGGATCGCGAGGAAGCTTTCGTCGAAGCTTCCCATCAGCACCACCGGCCACTCGACCAGACCGGCGACTTCCTGAAGCAGGCCCGCATCCTCGACGAGTTCATACCCTTGCGCGAAGGCGAGGTTCTTCGCTTCGGTGAGGATGATCTCCTGCCGCCATGCCGGATCGACGATGACCTTCGCCTTTTCCAGCTTTGCCATCCAGTCGTCCTGGCGGCGCACCTCGATTGCGCCGGGCGCGAGAAAGCGGTGACCATAGGTGGTGGAGCCGGAGGCGATGCCGCCGACCTCGAATTTCACCACCTGCGGGTCTTCGGTCTCCGGGCCGAACATCGCGACAATGGCGTGCAGCGGACGTACCCAGTTGAGAGCGCCGGGCTTCGCCGATTCCGCGCCCCAGCGCATCGATTTCGGCCAGGGGAAATTGCGCACGATGTCGGGCACGAATTCGGCGATCACCTCGATCGCGTCGCGGCCCTTCTTCTCCACCACCGCGACATAGAATTCGCCCTTCTTCGGGTCCTTCTCGATCTTCGCCTGATCGAGCGAGGAGAGGCCGGCGCTCTTCAGGAAGCCGGCAATCGCCTGCTCCGGCGCGCCGACGCGCGGGCCTTTCTTCTCTTCTTTCAGATCGGGCTGCTTCACCGGCACCCCATGCACGGCAAGCGCCAGGCGCCGGGGCGTCGCGAAGGCTTTGGCGCCCTCATAGACGAGACCGGCCTCGACCAGGCGATCGGTGACCAGCTTTTTCAGATCGTCTGCGGCACGCGGCTGCATGCGCGCGGGGATTTCTTCGGAGAAAAATTCGAGCAGAAGGTCGGGCATCTTCTTTTCTCTTACCCTGCCCCGAAAGGAAGGTCGCCGCCGCCGGCGGCTGGGGTGAGTTACACGTCAACCTTGACGGGAATGCTGAGGCGGCCAGCCATAAAGCCACACAGGGATGGCGTCCAGCGCGACATTCTCACGGAACGCGCAACCGCCCCTTCACGGGAGGGAAACCGTCACCAGCCCCCTCCACCGCCGCCGCCCCCACCTCCGCCCGAGCCCCCGCCGCCGGAGGAGAAACCGGAGGATGAGGAGGACGCCGGCATGGCGCTGGACAGGGCACTGGCGGTGCTGCTCACGGTCGAAGCGATGGCGCTGCCGAAGGAGCGGCCGGACCAGGAGCCGGAATGCCAGTTTGGCCGGTAATGCTGGTTCACCGGGTCCGGCTCGTCGGGATAAGCCCGCTGCAACGCGGCGGCGAAGGCCTCCGACCACGGCTTTTCGACATCGAGCGCGACCGCATAAGGCAGCAAGGCCTCAAAGCGCTCCGCGGTAATTTCCGGCGCACCGCGCAGATTGAGCCGGTCCGATTCCGCCGTCTCCAGATACAGCTTGAAGCCGGCGAGCTGGTCCATGATCGGGCGGCCGAGCGCGGTCGGCGCGCGCATCAGATAGAGAAACAACCCGTTCAGCATGGCGAACGCGCCGACGAGCAAGAACGGCAAGGGATGATCGCCGAGCAGCGAGACCAGCAAGGGAAAGACGTCGCCGGAAATCCCTGAGAAAATGTCGTGCATGGCGATCGAGATGCCCGCAACGAAGATGCCGATGATGATCAGCGTCAGTGCGCTGCGCACGATTGAGCCGAAGCGGATCGCGCCGAACAATGCCATCAGCAGCGGCACCAGAAACATGCCGAGCCAGACGCTGCCGAAAGCAATGACGGCGAGGATGACGATGTCGCTTTCGGATAGCCCGCCGAAAACGACCGTGCCCACAACCACCGCCACCGTCATCGCCGCGCCGGCAAGCACATAGCCGAGGTTGCGGCGAAAGAAGCGATTGCGGTTTTCGTTCTCGATGGCGCTGGTGAAATTCCGCGAGACGTTCGCTACCCCGCTGCTGTTGCTCGTGTCGATGGCGGCGGAGCCGCCCGAACTCTCGAGCCAGCCGGCGATGGCAGATTCACCGGCAGGCAGCGATGCCCGGCCTTCCTTCAGCTTGTCGGTGCCCCTCAGCCTGAGCGTGCCGTCCTTGTCGTCGAAGCGCAGCAGACCTTTCACTGCGAGCGACAAAGCCGCTGCCGTGAAGGCCCGCCATTTGTCCCGGCCCAGCCCCCAATTGTCGATGTAGTTGGCCAGCGCAGGCGAAATCCCTTTCGGGGGATGGAAGAGCGGGATGATGGTGCCGCCCTGGGGGTCGCGCCCCACCGCTCTCCACGCCGATACATAATAGACAAGCACCAGCAGGAATCCGACACCGCCAAGGACCCAGCCGCGATTGTCATGGAACGCGTACCAGAGTTCAGTCGCCTGCGTCGGCGGCTCGACCGCGCCTTCCGGCAAGGCGGCGACGACCGTAAGCCCTTCGCCGGCTCGCAGCGGCCGCGTGGTGGTCACGACCAGCGCGCCATCGCTGCTGAGACCCGCACGATAGTCGGTGCCGCGAGCGCCGAGCGGACCAGTAAAGGCGGTCCAGCGCACCGGCCTCAGGCCATCGGCAAGCTCAAGCCGATAACTCGCCGCAAGGATGGAAAAAGTCCAGAAATTGCCGGTGACATTCCAGTTCAGTTCCGGCCCGCTGTCGAACCAGCGCACCTGCCGTGCCGTGCGATAGCGAAACTCATAGGTGTGATCGCCTGGCGTCAGCATCACGTCCTTGTCGCCGGCATAGATGCGGATGACGCCTCCGCTCTTGCGTTCGGTGAAATAGTTTTCCGGCCGGCCGTCGCGGGTGACCCCGAGCAGCTTGAAACTCACTTCACGACGGCGTCCCTGCGCATCGAGGAAAGTCCGGGGAAAGTCCCGGTAAATGCCACGCTTGATGTCGCGGCCTTCCGCGCGCACGCGAATACGTTCGATGACGGTGAGTTCGCCGGACTTGTCGAGCACGACGTGTGAATCGAAGGAATGGATCACCTCCGCCGCAGGCGCGCGGGTGAGGCCGGCCAGCAGCACCAGGCCAAGCAGGCAGAGAAGACGGACCGGTGCAAGCTTCCGCATCTGTCGCCTCACCGCGGCTGCAATGTCACTTGCGGCACCGCCCGCTCGCGCGCATCCGGCAATTCGAAATAATCGCGCTCGCGGAAACCGAACAAGCCTGCAATGAGGTTTGAGGGCACCGATTGCACCAGCACATTCTGATTGCGCACGGCGCCATTGTAATAGCGGCGCGCCATCTGCAACTCGTCTTCAAGGGTGCTCAACTGCTGCTGCAGTTCGAGGAAATTGGCGCTCGCCTTCAGGTCTGGATAGCTTTCGGCCAGCGCGATCAGGCGGCCGATGGCGGCCGTCAGCGCCGTTTCGGCCTGCGCACGATGGGCGACGTCGTCTTTCGGCAACGCACCGGCCGCGCCGCGCAACCGCGTGACCTCCTCCAGAACGCCGCGCTCATGCGCGGCATAGCCTTTCACCACCTCAACCAGATTGGGCACGAGATCGGCACGCCGCTTCAGCTGCACGTCGATGCCGCTCCACGCCTCGTTCGCCATCTGGCGCGTGCGCACCAGACGGTTGAAGACAATGATCGCATAAAGAACGGCGCCCGCCGCCAGCGCCAGCAAAACCCAAGTCATTGCATAACCCAAGTCATTGCTGTTTGTCGCCCGCCGGGCGCCTGCGTTCAATGGCTTTGACCGCCGGCGCCATCGTCGTACACAGCCGGGTTTGCCGGGTTCAGGCCTTGATCTGTCCGGCCGTCGCAATCGTGGCGAAGCGGTCGGCCAGTTCCGCCAGCGCGGTGCAATGCACCTGCTCTGCCGGAATGTCGCCGCCGCCGAGCGGATCGGGCAGCGCGCGCGTCGCCACCGCGTCGGAAATCACGGTCGCGGCGTAGCCGTGATCGAGCGCCGAGCGCGCGGTGGCGCTCACGCACATATGCGTCATGAAGCCGGCGATCACGAGCGACTTGCGGCCGGTCGCCTCAAGCACCGCCTGCAAATTCGTTTTCGCGAACGAATTCGGCAGCGGCTTCTCGACCACGGTCTCGCCGGCCAAAGCCGCCGCCTGCGGCGCGATCCGGAACGCGTCACTCTCAGGATCAAAAAGCCCGCCCGGCCGGCCGCGCTGCACGACATGAATGACCGGCGCGCCGGCCGCGCGCGCCGCCTTCAGCAGCGCGGCGATATTGTCGAGCGCGGCCGCCACGCCCTCGAGCGGCAGCCTGCCGGTGACATACTCGTTCTGCGCATCGATGATCACAAGCGCCGCGTCGCCGAGCTTCGCGGGCGACGGATTGACGCCGGCCATCTGCAGCAATGTTCTGGCGCCGGTCATCTTGACGCTCCCCCCGCCTCTGGTGCGGAATGCTGTCGTTGCTTCTTCTCCCCTCCCCCTTGTGGGGAGGGGTCGGGGGTGGGGGTCCCAGTTACAGCGCGTTGAATCTCAGCCAACACACCATCGATGTTCGACAATACGTCATTATTCCAGAAGCGCAGCACCTTATAGCCATCCGCTTCGAGACGCTGCGTGCGCTTTTCGTCAGCAGCCGGATTCTGCGCATGCTGCCCACCGTCGACTTCAATGATCAGCTTCGAATGATGGCAAGCAAAGTCGACGATGTAAGGACCAATCTGCACTTGCCGCCGGAAATGAGTGTCTGCCAGCTGCAAGCGGTGGCGAAGATGGAACCATAGCTTGCGCTCTGCATCGGTAGGTGCCTTGCGCATCTGCCGCGCATGCCCACGCTGCGGCGCCAGGATCGAAGGATCCCGCCGTGCCCATGTGCGCGGTTCATCGTTCGGCATCGCAATCATTCCGGCTCTCTCGACCCCCACCCCTGACCCCTCCCCACAAGGGGGAGGGGAACAGTCAATGCCGTACGTCCAAGGCCTCAGGCTGCACGAAGCTCATCACCCCACCCCGCCGCCTTCGGCGGCGACCCTCCCCCTCCAGGGGAGGGTGAAGGATAACGCCAGCGCGTGCGATCGTCGCTACCGCAGCGAACGCCATCACCCCGCCCCGCCCGCTTCGGTCGCGAGCCAGGCCGCGCCGCAGGCTTTCGCAAGTTCGCGCACCCGCAGGATGTAGCTCTGGCGTTCGGTCACCGAAATCACGCCGCGCGCGTCGAGCAGGTTGAACACATGGCTCGCCTTGATGCACTGGTCATACGCCGGCAGCGCCATCAGGTGACGCTCTTTCTTTCCGTCCTTGTTTTCCTGCCAACCCGCTTCGAGATATTTCCGGCACGCCTCTTCCGCCATGCGGAACTGCTCGAACAGCATCGCCGTGTCGGAGTATTCGAAATTGTGCCGCGAATATTCCTGCTCGGCCTGCAGGAACACGTCGCCATAGGTGACCTTCTCCTTGCCCTCGCGCCCGTTGAAATTCAGGTCGAAGACATTCTCGACGCCCTGCACATACATGGCGAGGCGCTCCAGTCCGTAAGTCAGCTCGCCCGCGACCGGCGCGCATTCGAAGCCGGCGACCTGCTGGAAGTAGGTGAACTGGCTCACCTCCATCCCGTCGCACCAGCATTCCCAGCCCAGCCCCCAGGCGCCGAGCGTCGGGCTCTCCCAGTCGTCCTCGACAAACCGGATGTCGTGGATCTTCGGGTCGATGCCGATGGTGTAGAGCGACTTGAGGTAAAGCTCCTGAATGTCGGCTGGCGACGGCTTCAGGATCACCTGGAACTGGTAATAATGCTGCAGGCGGTTCGGATTCTCGCCATAGCGGCCGTCCTTCGGGCGGCGCGAGGGCTGCACATAGGCGGCGTTCCACGGTTTCGGCCCCAGCGCCCGCAGGGTGGTCGCAGGATGAAAGGTTCCCGCGCCGACCTCCATGTCATAGGGCTGCAGGATCACGCAGCCATGGTCCGCCCAGAAGCGTTGCAGGGTCAGGATCAGCCCCTGAAAGGAGCGTGAAGGCTCCAAAGCATGGTCCCTGGAGCGGGCATCGGCGGCGACGGTCATGAATTAAGGAAATCCGGGTTGCGCGGTTTAAGTATCGGCCAAGCCCTGACCGGTCAAGAAAGCCCGGCGCGACCAGGGACAGGCTCGAACGCTCGGAAAAAGCGCGCTTTTACCCTCTTCCAGCGTTAACGAAGGGAATTAAGGCAAGGGCAGAAGGCAATTGAAATCGGCGGCCCTGTTCTGCCATTGTGGGTCGCGAAGGCACGCGGGAGAGGCCCCGGGGGGTTTCCGAAGTTCCGGTTGAGTACAGAGGGCGGAGTATGTCCAAGCCGACAGTTATTATCGTGGGCGCCGACAAGGGCGGCGTCGGCAAGACCACCGTTTCACGCACGCTTCTGGACTATTTCACCGCCCGCAACGTCCCGATCCGCGCGTTTGACACCGAATCCCCGCGCGGGACGCTGAAGCGCTTCTATCCGGATATCACCGAGGTCGTCGACGCCACCTCGGTCTCCGACCAGATGCGCATTTTCGACACCCTGAGCGACAGCCAGGTAACGATCATCGACGTCCGCGCCGGCCTCCTCTCCACCACCCTCGCCGCCTTGCGCGACATCGGCTTTCTCGAATCGGCCAAGCGCGGCCAGATCACGCTCGCCGTATTCCACATTGTCGGGCCGTCCATAGCTTCGCTCGACGAGATCAAGGACATCGCTCCCTTCGTAGTCGACGGCAAATATTATCTGACCAAGAATTTCATCAACAACACCAGCTTCTTCGAGTGGGATCAGTCGACATACGATTCCTACTTCAAGCAGATCCGCGACGCCGTCGACCTCACCATTCCGAAGCTGAACGAAATGGCCTATGAGCAGGTGGAACTCGCCGCCGTGCCCTTCGTCACCTTCATCGCCAACAAGACCGCGCGCGGCGAGAACGCCAATTATTCCTTCGTGTTGCGTGGTTATGTCCGGCACTGGCTGGGCAATGTCTGGGCCGAGTTCGACCGCGTGAAGCTGCCCGACATCGTCGGCTCCAATGTGGTGGGCGCGCCGAAGCCGCAGAGCGGGTTTACGTCGACGCCCCAGAATCAGATACGCAGCGGCGGAGGGTGAGTCTTGCCTGTCCTTCGTCATTGCCCGGCTTGACCCGGCAATCCATCTTTCTTGATGGATGCGCGGGTGGTCGAGCCCGCGCATGACGAACTGAAGATTGCTTCCGTCATGGCGCGCCGCACGCCCGTTTACATTGTCTGCTCTCCCCGCCCGCGCACCGGCAAGACGCTGCTGGCGCGCGTGCTGACGGATTTCCAGCTGGTCAACAATCGGCAGCCGATCGCCTACGATCTCAACCGCAACGAAAATCTGCTCGCCACCCTCCTCCCCCACCACACCGCGATCGCCGACCTGTCGGATACGCGCGGGCAGATGGCGCTGTTCGACGGGCTGATCGCAGGCGGCGATGTTCCGCGCATTATCGATCTCGGCGCTGAGGCGTTTGATCCGTTTTTCACCGTGGCACGGCAGATCGGATTCATGCGGGAGGCGCAGCGGCGCGGCATCGATCCGATGCTGCTGTTCATCGCCGATCCGCATCCGCGCTCGGCGCAATTCTACGGCTACCTGCACCAGGCCTTTCCGCACACCGTCATCGTGCCGGTGCAGAACGAGGCCAATATCAGCGCGCGCGGCTATATGGAGCCCTTTCGGCCCGTCACCACCGAGCGCGGCCTGTTCATTCCGCGGCTCAACCCGGTGATCAAGGGCGTGATCGACAAGCCGCATTTCTCCTTCGCCTCGTTCATGCGCAAGCCCGCTGATCTGCGCACCGAGCTGCACGTCTGGACCGAGAAGGTCTTCATCGAGTTCCGCGAGCTGGAATTGCGGGTGATGCTGCGCGAGCTGAAATCGGCGCTGCCGTTCAGGTAGAGACGAAGGCGCGCCGCGCACTCAGCAGATCCCTCCACCTTGTGGGAAGGGTCAGGGGTGGGGGTCCATCGAAAGAGACAACGCTTTCGCCACTCGCAATTGGGTTCAGCGCGCGCTCAGTTCCGCGTAAAATTCCAGCATTTCCCGTACCAGCTCCCCCGGCGCCTGCGTCGGCGCGACATGCGCGGCATCGATCACCACAACACGCGCGTCCTTGATCTGCGCCGCGACGCGCCCGGCCTCTTCCGGCGGACGCAGGCCGTCATGCTCGCCTGCGATCACAAGCACCGGACATTGCAGCTTGCCGAGATCGGGCACCGCGTCGAAATCGATGAAGGCGCGGTTGAGCGCGGCGTAGCTCTCCGGATCGTTGGCGAGGAAGCGCGCGCGATAGGCTTCGTACATGGTTTTGTCGCGGATCACGGCCGGCGGATAGGAGCGGCTGAGCGTATCGTCCACCACCGCCTGCATGCCTTCCTTCGCCACCAGCGCCGCGCGGTCGCGCAAATAGACCTTGCGATCCGGCACCACACCCATGACCGGCGCCGCCAGCACCAGCGATTTCACGCGCCGCGGATGGGCCGCGGCGAAGCGGATGCCGATGCCGGAACCGATCGCGGTGCCGGCGATATGACACGACGCAATTCCGAAATGATCCAGCATCGCGCCGACATCGTTCACAAGCGTGTCGATTGCAAAATCGCCGCGCAGCTTTTCGGATTGGCCTGCCCCGCGCGAATCGTAGCGCAGCACCCGGAAATGCTTCGCCAGTTCCGGCACGGCGGGTGTCCATGACTCGAGCGACCCGCCGAGTTCATGCAGCAGCACCAGCCATTCGCCGCCATGCCCTGCAATATCGGTGCGGAAGCGAACACCTCCAAGCCCCACCTGATCCATCAACTTATTTCCCGAATGACAAAGGCTGTTTCACGCCCGATCAACCATGAATGGTGCCCTCATCACAAGTGCGTTTCTTGCATTGTGATGAGCATGGCCTCCCCCTAGCATCGCGGAATTGCCGATGATGAATCCGAATTGCGATCCGGGAGTTTGCATGACTACCGCCCTGTCTCGCCGTGCCTTCATTGCCTCATTCGCCCTGACAACCGTCATCGGCCTGCAATGCGCGCTTGCGCAGGACGCCGCGCCGGGCGCCGTCACCCTGTTCGAAAACGTGCGCATCTTCGACGGCAAGTCCGGCACCCTCTCGGCGCCGTCACACGTTCTGGTCAGGGGCAACATCATCGAGCGCATTTCCGCCGCGCCGATCCCGACCGATCGCCGCGCCGATACGCGCATCATCGACGGCGGCGGACGCACCCTGATGCCGGGCCTGATCGACGCGCACTGGCACGCGGCTCTGATCCGGGTGACTCCGGCGGAGTCGATGGGTGACGTTACTTTTAGCTCCCTCCTGGCTGGCGCCGAGGCAACGGACACCTTGATGCGCGGCTTCACCACCGTCCGCGACGTGGGCGGGCCGGTGTTCGGCCTCAAGCGCGCGATCGACGAAGGCGTCCTCGCCGGTCCGCGCATCTACCCCTCCGGTGCCGTGATCACAGTGACGAGCGGGCATGGGGATTTCCGTCAACTCACCGACTTGCCGCGCACTGTCGGCGGCGTGCTTCACCGCATGGAGCAGCTCGGCGGAAGCATGGTCGCGGACAGCCCGGACGAGGTGCGTCTGCGCACACGCGAACAGCTCATGCAGGGGGCCTCCCAGATCAAGCTGACGGCGGGCGGCGGGGTGTCGTCGCCCTTCAGTCCGATCGACGTGACCACCTTCACCGCGGAGGAACTGCGTGCCGCGGTGGAAGCGGCGGAGAATTGGGGCACCTACGTCACCGTGCATGCCTTTACGCCGGCCGCGATCCAGCGGGCCATCGCCGTTGGGGTGAAGGTTATCGAGCACGGCATGCTGATGGACGATGCGACCGCCAAGCTGATGGCCGAAAAGGGCATCTGGCTGAGCATGCAGCCGTTGCCTGAGGGCCTGCGGCTGGGCTTTCCGGAGGGCTCTGTACAACGCGCCAAGGCGGATGAGGTCTGGCCCGGCATCGCCAAGACCTACGAATTGGCAAAGAAGTATAAGCTGAAGACGGCATGGGGCACCGACGTCCTGTTCTCCGCCGCGCTGGCGAAGCAGCAGGGCGCGATTCTCGCGTCGCTCACCCGCTGGTACACGCCCGCCGAAGCGCTCGTGATGGCAACCAGCACCAACGCCGAACTGCTGGCCCTCACCGGCCTGCGCAATCCCTATCCCGGCAAGCTCGGTGTCATAGAGCACGGCGCGCTCGCCGACCTGCTGCTGGTCGACGGCGATCCGCTCGCGAATATCGCGCTCGTTGCAGATCCGGCGAAGAACTTCGTGGTCATCATGAAGGATGGCAGGATTCACAAGAATACACTAAGCAAGTGAGGCTCGATCAATCGACCTGCACCTCTTGCGTCAACGGGAGCGCCGCCGACCAAGCATGCATAAGCCGCCGAGCAAAGCCGAAGGAGCCGCCGCTTCACATCGCACGTTCCTCTCCAGGATTCTCGGCTGGCTGATCGCAGGGATCTGGTTGCTGGCACAGCTGCTCCTCATCGGATGGGCCAGCCTGGCGATCTATTTTTCGAACCTGCCATGGCCCTGGCTGCGCCTTGCATTGGCGGTGTCCTTTGCAGCCTTCGCGGCCTGGGCCTTCTGGGTGTCGCGGCAACGGCATATGCGCGTGGCCCTCGCCATAACGTATCTCGGCGTGGTCGCATGGTGGATCGCCATTCCTCCCTCGCACGATCGCAACTGGCGGCCGGAATTTGCGGTCATGCCGCGTGCCCATATCGACGGCGACCACGTGCGCCTGACCGGGGTGCGCGATTTCGATTACCGCACCCGCAACGATTTCACAGTGCGCTATGAGGAGCGCGAGGTGCAGCTGTCGCACCTGACCGGGCTGGATTTCTACGTCTCATACTGGCGCGAAGGCTTGGTGGCACACACCTTCCTGAGCTTCATTTTCGACAACGCGCCGCCGCTGAGCATTTCCATCGAGACGCGGCCGGAGGTCGGCGAGGGCTTTGCACCCGTCGCCTCCATGTTCAAGCAATTCGAACTGATCTACGTGGTGGGCAGCGAGCGCGACCTCGTGGGGGTGCGCACAAATCACCGGCGCGAGACGACCTACCTCTATCGTCTCAACACCTCGGCCGAGGATGCCCGCCGGCTGCTGCTGATCTATCTGGCACGGATCAATGAACTCGCCGATCGTCCGGAATTCTATCACCTGTTGAGCAACAACTGCACCCTCAACATCATCCGCTATGCAAACGCCGCCGGCCGGCAGGGGCGCTTCGACCTGCGTCACCTCTTCAACGGCCTGATCGACAGTTACCTCTATCATTCCGGCCGGGTGAACACGGATTTGCCGTTCGACGAATTGCGGCGGCGCTCGCTGATCAACGCGGCGGCACAGGCGGCCGGCGACGCGCCCGATTTCTCGCAGCGCATCCGCGCGTCACTGCCGACGATCTCTCGCTGATCCACCCTGATCGGCCGTCGGCAGACTGGGGCGCGGTGATCCCCGGAGCCCATCGTCTTCGCCGCTCGAAACCGCCCTAATGCCCCTCGAAGGAAACCAGCGTGCGCACATTGACGCCGAGCGCGCGCAGCTTGTCGGCGCCGCCGAGCTCCGGCAGGTCGACCATGAACACCGCGGAGGCCACTTCCGCGCCCATCTGGCGCAGCAGCTTCACCGCACCTTCGGCGGTGCCGCCGGTCGCGATCAGGTCGTCGACCAGGATCACGCGCTCGCCCTTCTCCACCGCGTCGGCATGCATTTCCATCTCATCAATGCCGTATTCCAGCGAATAGGCCACGCGCACGCTCTTGTGCGGCAGCTTGCCCTTCTTGCGGATCGGAATGAAGCCGGCGGAGAGCTGATGCGCGATGGCGCCGCCGATGATGAAGCCGCGCGCCTCGATGCCGGCGATCTTGTCGATCTTCGACCCCGCCCACGGCTGCACCAGCTCATCCACTGCGCGGCGGAAGGCGCGCGGATTTCCCAACAGGGTGGTGATGTCGCGGAACATGATTCCGGGCTTGGGATAATCCGGAATGGTGCGGATCGCGGCTTTCAGGTCGTTTTCAAGGACAGGAGAGGTCATTGTGGGTCCGCTTGCGAGAGGAGTGATGCCCGGAGCGGGCGCAATGTGGCGAACGGCGGGGCGTTGTGCAACCTCTCTGCGTCATCCTGAGATGCGGGCAAATGAAGTGAGCAAGCCTCGAAGGATGATCGGCCCCACGCTGCCTGCCATCCGGATTGGTCCCACATGACGATCCGCTTGTAGCACCCGACAAAAATCTACACGCCGAGCACCCTGCCCGCCACCGCATCGAGCTTTTTCAGAAGCTCGGGATCGCGCGCCTCCGGCGCGGTGATGAACGCATTGTCGAGCGCGCGGTCGGAGCCGATCGGGCACGGCTCATGCTCGCGCGGGAAATCCTTTGCCAGCTGCGCCACCAGCGTCTTTGCCTTCTCGGCATTCGACACCAGCACCTTGATCACGTCCTGCACCGTCACCGCGTCGTGGTCGGGGTGCCAGCAATCATAATCGGTCACCATGGCGACGGTGGCGTAACAGATCTCCGCCTCGCGCGCGAGCTTGGCTTCCGGCATGTTGGTCATGCCGATCACCGAATAACCGAGCTGCTTGTAGGTCATGCTCTCCGCATAGGAGGAGAATTGCGGGCCCTCCATGCACACATAGGTGCCGTCGCGCACGACCGGGATACCGGCCGCCTGCGCCGCTGCAGCGAGATGGATGCGCAATCGCGGCGAGACCGGATGTGCCATCGACACATGCACCACGCAGCCCTTGCCGAAGAAGGAGCTTTCGCGCTTGTGCGTGCGGTCGACGAACTGGTCAACCAGCACGAATGTGCCGGGCGGCAATTCCTCCTTGAACGAACCACAGGCCGACACCGAGACAAGATCGGTCACGCCGGCGCGCTTGAGCACGTCGATATTGGCGCGGTAGTTGATGTCGGAGGGCGACAGGCGATGCCCCTTGTCGTGCCGTGGCAGGAACACCACCGGCAGTCCCGCCATCTCGCCGATGCGTAGCGGCCCCGACGGCTCGCCCCAGGGACTTCTGATGTGCTCCTCGCGCACATTCTGCAGGCCGGGCAGATCGTAGATGCCGGAGCCGCCAATGATGCCGAGAACCGCGCGTGTCATTAGTCCTCCGCCTGCCATCGTCACAAACGCAAAGGGCCCCGTTCGGGGCCCTTCGTCAACTCACAAAATTCCGCCTCACGCGTGCTTGTGCACGTCGGCCCAGACCTTCTTCTTGGTGAAGTAGAGCAGGCCCGCGAACACGATGAGGAAGATCATCACCTGGAAGCCGATGCGCTTGCGCGCTTCCATGTGCGGCTCCGCCGTCCACATCAGGAAGGCGGTAACGTCCTTGGCATATTGCTCGACGGTCTGCGGCGTGCCGTCGTCATAAGTCACCTGATCCGCGCTGAGCGGATTCGGCATGCCGATGGCGTGGCCGGGAAAATACTTGTTGTAGTTCGAGCCCTCGGGCAGGTTGAAGCCCTGCGGCGCGTCCTCATAGCCGGTCAAGAGCGCGACGATATAGTCGGGGCCCTGCTCCTGATATTGCGTGAAGATATCGAAGATGAAACGCGGAAAGCCGCGCTCATAGGTGCGCGCCTTGGCGATCACCGACAGATCCGGCGGCAGCGCGCCGCCATTCGCAGTGCGCGCGGCATTGTCGTTCGGGAACGGGCTCGGGAAGCGGTCGGCCGGACGTCCCGAGCGCTCGAACATTTCGCCGGCGTCGTTCGGACCGTCCTGCACCTTGTATTCTGCCGCAAGCGCCGCCACTTGCGCCGCGCTGTAGCCGGGGCCGCCCGGCTCGGCGAGATTGCGGAAGGAGACCAGCGACAGGCTGTGGCAGCTCGCGCAGACCTCTTTGTAGACCCTGAAACCGCGCTGCAATTGCGCGCGGTCGAAAAGCCCGAACGGTCCAGAGAAGGACCATGTCTGCCGCGGCGGCTCCGGCGTGCCTTCGGCGGCACCGGCCGGCATTGCGAAAGGCGTAGCGAGACCAGCCGCCAGCACCAGCGCGAGAAGAGGGCGTTGCAACGTCATGACCTGTCTCCGCTCCTTCACGCTTTCTTGGCCGCGGCCGCGCCCAGCACCGATTCCTCGATCGAGTTCGGCAACGGCTTTGTTTTCTCAAACAATCCGAGCAGCGGCAGGATGATGATGAAGTGAGCAAAATAATACGCGGTGAGGATGCGCGCGGCGATGACATAGCCGCCTTCCGCGGGCTTGGCGCCAAGCCAGCCGAGGCCGAGGCAGACCGCGACGAATATCCAGAAGAACTGGCGGAACAGCGGCCGATAGCGGGCCGACTTCACCCGCGACGTGTCGAGCCAGGGCAGGAACATCAGGATCAGGATCGAGGCGAACAGCGCGATGACGCCCAGGAGCTTGTTCGGGATCGCGCGCAGGATCGCGTAGAACGGCAGGTAATACCATTCCGGCACGATATGCGCCGGCGTCACCGCCGGATTGGCCGGAATGTAATTGTCGGCATGGCCCAGATAGTTCGGTGTGTAGAACACGAACCAGGCGAACATAATCATGAACACCACCATGAAGAAGGAGTCCTTGATCGTCGCATAAGGCGTGAACGGCACCGTGTCCTTGGCGCTCTTGGGCTCGATGCCGGTCGGGTTGTTCTGGCCCGCGACATGCAGCGCCCAGACATGCAGCACCACGACGCCGGCGATCACGAAGGGCAGAAGATAATGTAGCGAGAAGAAGCGCTGCAGCGTCGGATTGCCGATTGCGAAACCGCCCCACAGCCAGGTGACGACCGCCTCGCCGACCCAGGGGATCGCCGAGAAGAAATTGGTGATGACGGTGGCGCCCCAGAAGCTCATCTGGCCCCAGGGCAGCGTGTAGCCGAGGAAGCCGGTCGCCATCATCAGCAGATAAATAATGACGCCGAGGATCCACAGCACCTCGCGCGGCTCCTTGTAGGAGCCGTAATACATGCCGCGGAACATATGGATGTAGACGGCGATGAAGAACATCGACGCGCCGTTGGAATGCAGATAGCGCAAGAGCCAGCCGTAATTCACGTCACGCATGATGTGCTCGACGGAATTGAACGCCATCGTTTCATGCGGCGTGTAATGCATCACCAGCACGATGCCGGTGATGATCTGCGCAGCGAGCATGAAGCTCAGGATGCCGCCGAAGGTCCACCAGTAGTTCAGGTTGCGCGGTGTCGGATAGGCGACGAACGAAGAATAGACGAGGCCTGCGATCGGCAGCCGGCGCTCCATCCATTTCATGAATGCGCCTTGCGGCTGGTAGGTCGAATGTCCGCTCATGGTGGAACCTTCAGATCAATCCAATGCGAATGTCAGCCGATCCGGATCTTGGTGTCGGAGACGAATTGATAGGGCGGCAAAGCGAGATTGAGCGGCGCCGGACCTTGGCGAATACGGCCCGAGGTATCGTAGACCGAACCGTGGCAAGGGCAGAAATAACCGTTGTACTCGCCCGAATGCGCGATCGGGATGCAGCCGAGATGGGTGCAGATGCCGATCAGCACCTGGAAATTGGCATGGCCTTCCTTCACGCGTGCCGAATCCGGCTCCGGGTCGGGCAGGCTTGCCAGATTGACCTTCTGCGCTTCCTCGATCTCTTTCGGCGTGCGGTGGTTCACGAAGATCGGTTTGCCGCGCCAAAAGACCTTGATGACCTGGCCTTCCGCGATCGGCGTCAGGTCGACCTCGATCGGCGCGCCGGCGGCGATGGTCGAGGCGTCCGGGTTCATCTGCGAGATGAGCGGCACGGCGACGGCAGCGGCGCCAACGGCTCCGACGGCTCCGGTCGCAATGTAGAGAAAATCGCGGCGTGTCTGTCCCGCCGAAGACATGGCTGTCACGGTGCAGTCCCTCTTCCGTCATGCCGAAACCCGCCCTGCGTCCCGAACAACTCGAAACGGGCCTCGACGAAGTACGTCGTCGAAAGCGAGCGAACCGGCCACATCCGGCCTTGGGGAAAGGCCTTCTGCGGCAATCCGGCGAGGTTCTATTGGCACCCTTGCCGGGAGAGCGCAAGGTGCCTTTTCAATACCGCTAAAGAGTCGCACAAATCACTCGTACAACGTGACATTTCCGCTTCTCGGGCCTGTTCCAAGCCGCATGCAGATCGCGCTCTATCAGCCCGATATCCCGCAAAACGCCGGAACGATTCTGCGGCTCTGCGCCTGCCTCGCGGTCAGGGCCCATCTCATTGAACCGGCAGGCTTTCCGATTTCGGACCGGCATTTCCGCCGGGCCGGCATGGACTATCTCGACCAGGTGGAAATCGGCCGCCACGCGTCCTGGCCGGCCTTCGACGTGTGGCGGAGAAGCGAGGGGCTGCGGCTCGTGCTCTTCACCACGCGCGGGGCGGTGTCCTATCTGGACCATGCCTTCGACCCGCGCGACGTCCTCCTCTTCGGCCGGGAATCGGCCGGGGTCCCGGACGAGGTGCAGGCGGCGGCCGAGGCGCGGCTGCTGATCCCGATGCAGCCCGGGATGCGGTCCATCAACGTGGCGATGACGGCCGCCATGGCGCTCGGGGAGGCGCTAAGGCAGACTGGCGGCTTCCCGGCAAGCTCGGACACAATGGAGAGGTAGCCATGCCCACAGTGCGCACCTCGGAGGGTGCGGCCCCTGACCAGGCGAAATCTGGCGGCCCTCAACTCCTATCAAATAGAAAGAAGGACGACGTACAAATAAGGCTTCGCCTGCCGACAGGGACACTCGACCGGATCAAGATCGCGGCCAGCAGACGTGACGTGCCTTATCAATCGCTGATCAAAACGTGGCTGAAAGAAAAGGTCGATGCGGACTGACGCGGCCTCCCCCCTTCCCGACCCCGCAACCCTCGACGATTGCAAGACCCGCGCCCG
Source organism: Pseudorhodoplanes sp. (assembly GCA_032027085.1). Taxonomy (NCBI): domain Bacteria; kingdom Pseudomonadati; phylum Pseudomonadota; class Alphaproteobacteria; order Hyphomicrobiales; genus Pseudorhodoplanes; species Pseudorhodoplanes sp. The sequence goes on from JAVSMS010000001.1 coordinate 557,164, forward strand.
CGCCTGGTTCGAAAGCCTGCGCGACGAGATCTGCGCGTCATTCGAAGAGCTGGAGCACACCCTCCCCGCTTCCGCGCCCAACGCGGACAAGCCGGCAGGCCGCTTCGTCCGCACGCCATGGCAGCGCAAGGATCACAGCGGCAAAGATGGCGGCGGCGGCGTCATGTCGATCATGAAGGGCCGCGTGTTCGAGAAGGTCGGCGTGCATTGCTCGACCGTGCATGGCGAATTCGCCCCCGAATTCCGCAAGGAGATTCCCGGCGCGACGGAAGACCCGCGCTTCTGGGCGTCGGGCATCTCGCTGATCGCGCATTTATGGAATCCGAATGTGCCGGCCGTGCATATGAACACGCGCTTCGTGGTCACCAGCCGCGCCTGGTTCGGCGGCGGCGCCGACCTGACGCCGGTGCTCGACGCGCGGCGCACGCAAAGCGATCCCGACACCATCGCGTTTCATGCCGCGATGAAAAAAGCCTGCGACGCGCATGCGGCGGTCGCCCCCTACGACAAGTTCAAGCAATGGTGCGACGAATATTTCTTTCTCAAGCACCGGGGCGAGCCGCGCGGCATCGGCGGCATCTTCTATGACTGGCTCGACTCGGGCGACTGGGAGAAGGATTTCGCCTTCACGCAGGAGGTGGGACGCGCCTTCCGTGACATCTATCCCGAACTCGTGCGGCGCAATTTCGAAAAACCCTACGGCGATGCGCAGCGCGAGGAGCAGCTCGTGCGCCGCGGCCGCTATGTCGAATTCAATCTGCTCTATGACCGCGGCACGATCTTCGGCCTGCGCACCGGCGGCAATGTGGAGTCGATCTTGTCGTCGCTGCCGCCTGAGGTGAAGTGGCCGTAGCACGAGAAGCGCGGCCGCAATCCCATGCGGCAAGCTCGGGTCACCGCCCCCACAATTCCTTGCTCGCCAGCCTTGCGCCTTCGGCGAGGCTTTCGAGCTTCGCCCACATCACGGAAGGATGCACGCGCTGGAGGCCCTCGCTCTGCGCGAAGCCGCAATCGGTGCCGGCGATCACATTCTCCCGCCCGACGATCTTGGCGAAGCGGACGATGCGGTCGGCAACGAGCCGCGGATGCTCGACCGTGAGCGTGTGATGCGTCACGACGCCGGGAATCAGGATCTTGTCCTGCGGCAATTGCACATTCTCCCACACCCGCCATTCATGTTCATGCCGCACATTGGCGGCCTCGATCGAATAGGCGCCGGCCGGCACCTGCAAGATCAGATCGACGATGGCCTCGAGCGGCGCGTCCGCCATGTGCGGCACATGCCAGCTCCCGAAACAGACGTGATAGCGCACGCGCTCGGCCGGAATGCCGCTGAGCGCATGATTGAGCGCCTCGATGCGCAGCGCCGCCCATTTGCGGTAATGCTCCGGGCTCTGCTGCACCAGGTGATCGTACATATTGGCGAGCACGGCATCGTCCACCTGCAGCACAAGGCCCGCCTTGTGGATCGCGAGATATTCCTCGCGCAGCGCATCGGCGATCGCGAACACATACGCGCGCTCATCCGCATAATATTCGTTCACCGCATCGTACCCGGTTGAGGCCGGCGCCACCGCGGTGAGAAAGCCTTCCGCCACCTGCACCGACTGCAAGGCCTCCTTCAGGTCGGCGATGTTGCGCGCAATGCTGTCCTGCCCCTGATAGGTGATGGGGCCGATACAGGCGTCGAGCGGTGAGCCCTCGACGCCGCGCGGGAAGTCCAGCTTCATGAATTCGGCGAAGCGGAAGCGGTCGCGGCCAAGCCACACGGCCTCGTGCCGCAGGCCGGGGCGGTGCTCGAAACCGGTCATGCGGTCGAGCACGTAATTCGCCCAGCTCGACTTGCCGTATTCGCCGTCATTGACGATGTCGATGCCGGCCTCCGCCTGCCTGCGGACGACCTGCGCGGTCGCCTCTTTCAGCGCCTGCTCATAGCTTTTGCGCGCGGCGGCATCCTGCTGTGCCTTTGCTCCGAGATCGAGCAACTCTTTCGGCCGGATCAGGCTGCCGACATGCGTGGTCAAGATGCGGTCATCGCTTCGTTTCACGGTCACTCCTGCTGGCAAGCAGCGCCACGCACTCAGCACACTCCCGTGCCCCGCAAGGGGGGAGAGAACATGCAGAGTGTTTTCGCTCGCAATTCATCCTGACCGGACACACACATCAATACGCCGCCCGGTACCGGATCACGGTCCTGCGCAAGTCATCCAGGATCGCCTGCGGATCATGCCCCGCCTTGCGTACCGCCTGACTCCACTCGGCGACGATCGGCTGCGCCGACTTGCGCCAGGCGGCAAGCTCTGCGTCCGTCAGCGAATAGACGTCGTGACCCGGCAACACCTTGATCTTGTCCTTGCCGCCGGCTTCGAAGTCGGCCCATGGCGTCGCGATCTTCAGCGCCCATTCGCTCGAACAATGCTCGTCCATCACTTTTTTCTGGGCCGGCGACATCGCGTTGTACTTGTCCTTGTTCATCACCCAGACCTGTTCCGAGACATAGACGGGTGAATCGATGTGATACTTCGTGACCTTGTCGATGCCGAACAGCTCCATCGAGCCCCAGGGAGAGCCTGCTGACTCGGCGACGCCCTTTTCCAGAATGTCGCGGATTTCCGGCGCCGCCGCCTGCACATTGGCGGCCCCGAGCGAACGCATCCAGCTCGCGATCACCGCGTTCGGCGGCCGCACGCGCAGGCCGGACATGTCGGAGGGCATCCTCACTTTCTTGCGGGTAAAATGAAACGTGCCGGGATCGTGCGCAAATGCGAGGCAGTATCGCACTTCTTTCATTTCACGCTCGGCATAGCGCCGGTACCAGGCGTCCAGCGCCGCGCTGCCCTGCTTGGCATTTGAGAAGGTGAAAGGCAGTTCCACCGCCGCAACGATCGGGAAGCGGCCAGGCTCATAGCCGGGATTGATGTGACTGATGTCGGAGATGGCGTCGCGCGCCATGTTATAATGATCAAACGCCCGGCCCAGCTGCTGCGCCGGGAAGATCGTGATCTTGATCGTGCCATTCGACGCCTTCCCGATCGAATCGGCCCAGGCGACCGCGGCGGCGTGCATCGGATGCGCGGTCGGCACCCAATGCGCAAATCTCAGATTGATCTCTTTGTCTTGGGCATGTGCCGGCATAAGGTATGCCAGCACAAGCCCGGCAACGAACCCCATCGTTCTCGGACAGGACATGCGATTCTCCCCAGTCTCATATGAACGTCTTCAAACATTTTTTGTGAGATGTCTGGTGACGCGATCAGACTAGGGAAGCGGATCAAAATCAAGCCGCCGAACATTCGCATGGGCGATGGGCCTGATGTCCGCTGACGCCGGCGGAACGCGCCGTGATAATCCACGGCGCTGACACGGAAATTCAGGCATCCGCTGAAGCCGGATGCCTGATCAGGACGCGGAATTTTTCTTCGCCCGCTTGAGCGGCTTTGCCTGCCCCTGCGGCTTCGCCGCCTCTGCGGCGTCCCGCGCCAGACGCTGCTCGCGCAGGCGCGCCGTCTTCGCGGCCGCGGCTCTTTTCTCGGCTTGATATTCCTGCATGGCGAGGGCGGCATCCCGCGCTCGTTGCTCTTTCGTCAACGGATGCACCGGCGGTTTGCGAGGACGTTCGGTGTCGGCCGTCATTGGCAATCCCTCCATTGCTCATTCCAGGTCAGGCGAAACAAAATTAGTCAAATAAAATCAGGCGAAACAAGGTTACGCAAAACAAAAAACCTCACGCCCATTTCGGGCGAGAGGCTCTTGAACCTTGCGCTCTGCCGGTACATCCGCGGTCAAAGCGAGGTCATGTTCAACTGGCGATTAAACGGCGCGCAGATTATCGGCGGCCGATTTGCCGCTGCGGCGATCGGCAACCACGTCGAACGAGATCTTCTGACCTTCGTTCAGGGTGCCGAGGCCCGCGCGTTCGACCGCGCTGATATGGACGAAGACATCGCCGCCGCCGTCTTCCGGCTGAATGAAGCCGAAGCCTTTTTGATTATTGAACCACTTCACGGTTCCCGTGTGCATGGGATAGTCCTTTTTAGATATGCAAAAAAAATCCAGCCGTACGACGTACGACGGGTACGCTCGAATTTTTGAAAGAAGGTCGTCAGTCAGGCGCTTTTTGCGCAGCGGGCCAAGTCGTTCAGGCCGAAATTCGATTGGAATTACATAGTACGAATAGCCCTTTTGCGCAAGGGCAGCGGTCGGCTTTCTTTTCGACCTATCATGGCTTGAATCAAATACGGCCGAAATGAGAATGCGATGTCGTAGAACGCTTCGCTGCGTCACGCGATCAGGGCCGCTGCTGCAACGCGATGATTTGTCCGCTGCGCAATTCCCGCAGCGACTGCCGCAGAATCTGCATCGAGGAATAGACGAACAGCGATGCCATGATGCCGGCGACGATCAGGTCCGGCCATTTCGTCGCCGTGCCCCAGACCGCCAGCGCCGCCAGCATGACGGCGACATTGCCGATGGCGTCGTTGCGCGAGCAGAGCCACACCGAGCGCACATTGGCGTCGCCATCCCTGTAACGCATGAGCAGGAACACGCTGCCGACATTGGCGGCGAGCGCCAGAATACCGATGACGCCCATCACCTCGGCGCGCGGCACGCCGAGCACCAGGACATGATAGGCGGTCGAACCGAATACCCACAGGCCCATCAAGGTGAGGCTGATGCCCTTCGCGAACGCCGCCCAGGCGCGCACCGGAAGCGCCGCGCCGATCACCGCCAGGCTGATGCCATAGGTCAGGGAATCCCCCAGAAAGTCGAGCGCGTCGGCCTGCAAGGCCTGCGAACCCGCGAGCGTGCCCGCGCCCATCTCGACCAGGAACATTGAAGCGTTGATCGCAATCACCAGCCACAGACGGCGCTTGTAATCAGCCGAAAGCCCATCGAATGTCGTGGTAGGTCCGCAGCAGCTCGCGCTCATGTCCATTCTTGCTCAGTCATCTGCGCTATATGGCGACGGGAGGCCGTGTTACACAATCGCGGTTGCAAAATAATCCAGTCCTTCCCATCGAGCCATTACAAAGTAATGATGTTCGTGCTTGCCGCCGAGTGAACCATGCCGCGTTTCGCCGCCAATATTGCGTACCTGTTTTCCGAGCGTCCCTTCATCGAGCGTTTCGCCGCCGCGGCGAAAGCCGGCTTCGCCGCCGTCGAGGCGCAATTCCCCTATGACACGCCGGCCGCCGCCGCACGTGCGGAGCTCGAGAAACACAAGCTCACCATGCTCGGCATCAACACCGAGCACGGCCGCGAGGGCGAATTCGGGCTTGCCGCCGTGCCGGGGCGCGAGCGCGATTTCGCGGCGCAGTTTGCAAAGTCACTCGACTATATTGTCGGCATCGGCGGGAGCGCGATCCATTGCCTCGCAGGCAAGGTGTCGCCGGACCAGCGCCCGGCGGCGGAGCGCACCTACATCGCCAATCTCACGCGCGCCGCCGATCTCGCTGCCGACAAGAACATCACGCTCCTGATCGAGCCGATCAACCTGCGCGACCGACCCGGCTATTTCCTCAACCGCGCCGAACACGCCGCCGACATCATCACGAAGATCGGCAAGCCCAACATCAGGATCCAGTTCGACTTTTATCATGCGCAGATCGTCGGCGGCGATCTGCTGAAGCGTTTTGAGAAATGCCAGCCGCTCATCGGCCATGTGCAGATCGCCGCGGTGCCGTCGCGGCATGAGCCGGATGAAGGCGAGGTGAATTATCCGGAAATCTGCAAGGCGCTGGATGCGCTCGGCTATTCCGGTTGGATCGCGGCAGAATACCACCCCCGCGCGAAAACCGAGGACGGTCTTGGCTGGGCGAAGCCTTACGTGATGCCGAAATAGTTCACAGGTCGGCTTTGCAGCGCAGGCGCGAGGTCATTAGAATAATCGGATGTGGGGTAAAAAAGGGGATTCCAGTGCGGGAACCGCGCCGGCGGCGGAGACGCCGCAACGGCTGAAGGAGGCCGTGCGCGCCGCGCGTATCGAAAGCGCCGAGCGCATGGGCGTGGTCGTGGAATTGCGCGACGCCGAGCTCGCGCGGCTTGAATTGCTCAACGAGGCGCTCGATCCGATCTTCAAGGAAATTCCCGCCGACATCGATCTTTTCGACCGCGGCCTGAGCCGCGGCGACACCCCGCGGCTGTGGATCGACGCCATCGCCTTCGTGGAGATGGGACGCGACAAGCGGCACTACCGTTTCCTGCAGGACACACGTTACGGCCGCAAAATCCTCTCCGAGTCGCCGGAGATCGGCGAGACCACCGGCCACATCACCCGCTATCTGGCGCGGCGGCTGGTCGAGCGCGAACGCGCACTGGAAAGCGACGGCGATGTCGTCGCGCGCGCCGAACGCGCGGCGACGCAGACGCGTCGGCGGCAGCGATGGCGCGTGCTCGGCGCGTTCCTGCTTGGCATCCTGTTCACGATCACTGCCCTGTTCGCGCTGGCCTGGTGGGCGGTGCGAGTGTAGTTTCGTCAAACGTAGCCCGGATGGAGCGCAGCGAAATCCGGAATTACACCGCGTCCACCCGCATTCCGCTTCGCTCCATGCGGGCTGCAAGCTACGCGCCTACAATCATCCTTCTCGCAAGCTCCACCACCGGCCCTTCCGCATTCACGCGAAAGCCGCGCGTGATCGCTTCGCACCGCCAGCCGTCCTTCGCCTGCTCGATGCGATAGAGATTATAGGCGGCGGGATCCGACTCTCCCCCGAAGCACGAGGCAGACGGTACGCCGACCGCGGGAATTCTGCCGCGCGGCCCCTCCAGCATCACCACCGAATGCACATGGTCGTGTCCGTGCAGCACGAGATCGGCGCCGCGTTTCTTCAGCACCGCGCGAAAGGCGTCGGCGTCGATCAGCCGCTTGAACCGATGGTTCGGCTTGCTCTCCGGCGGGTGGTGGATCATCACCACGCGAAACAGCTTCTCCCGCTGCAGGGTCAGCAGCAATTCCGACAAGGCCTCCAGTTGCTCCGGCCCGACTTCGCCGGTCGCCATGAAGGGGAGCGTCGGGATCGCGCTCGACACCCCGATCAGCGCCAGCGGCCCGCGCCGGCGCAGATAGGGGAACTCGCCCGGCGCCCCCCTGTCGCCGCGCATGAACTCGCCCCAATGCGCGCCGAAATATTGCGCCGCCTGCCGCACATAGAAATCGTGATTGCCCGGTACAAAAGAGACATCTTCCGGCTTGCCGAGATGATCGAGAAAAACGCGCGCCACCGAGAATTCCGCCGGCAGCGCGATATTCACCAGATCACCGGTCAGCGCGATGTGGTCGGGCATCTGATCCTGCAGATCGTGCAGGATGCGCGCCAGTACGTCGATGCGGTGGACCTTGTGGCGGTTGCGCCGCCAGTTGAGAAACCCGATGGCGCGCTTGCTCAGCAGCTCCGGCAGCTGCGGTTGCGGCATCGGCGCGAGATGCGGATCGGACAGATGCGCGAGAACATACATGCGTTATGAACTGCCGATCACAATGCCCGCGATGAAGACCAGTGTGCCGCCCACCACAACCTGAAAGGCGGCGCGCAGGAACGGCGTATCCATGAAGCGATAGCGTATCCAGGAGATGACCGCGAGTTCCAGAACCGTAATGAAAATGGCGAGCACGGTCGCGGTCCAGAAATCGGGGATCAGATAGGGCAAGGTATGGCCGAGTCCGCCGATCGTGGTCATCAGCCCGCAGACGGTGCCGCGGATCCAGGGTGTGCCGCGGCCGGTGAGCGAACCGTCATCCGACAAGGCCTCGGCAAAGCCCATGGAAATCCCCGCCCCCACCGAGGCGGCGATGCCGACAAGAAACGTCTCCCAGGTGGACTGCGTCGCGAAAGCCGCCGCAAAAACCGGCGCGAGCGTCGACACCGAGCCGTCCATCAGTCCGACCAGGCTCGGCTGCACATATTGCAGCACGAACATGCGCCGGGCGGTCTCGTCCTCCTTGGCGCGCGCATCCTTGGTCAGGATCGCTTCGCCGAGATGTTCGGCCAGGCGCTCGTGATGATCCTCGATCTCGGCGAGCCGCGTCAGCAGATCGCGCACCGCCGGGTCCGCCGCCCGTTCCGCCGCGCGGCGATAGAAGCGCGCCGCCTCATATTCCATCGTGGCCGCATAGCCACGCACCTGGTCGAGCCCGAGCGGGCGCATCAGCCAGAGCGGCTTGTGGTGGATGAAGCCCTGCACGTCCTGGCGGCGGATCAGCGGCAGGAAATCGCCGAACTTCTCGCGGTAGAGCCCGGTCAGCATTTCGCGATGGCTCAGTTCCTCCTCGGCCATCTTGTCGAACATGGTGGCGGAGGCGGGATAGAGCGCGCGCAGGCCGTCGGCGAAGCCGCGATAGATACGGCTGTCCTCGTCCTCGCTGGAAATGGCGAGCGCCAGGATCTGCTGTTCGCTAAGATCGGCAAAGCGCATCATGGTGTCTCACAATCCTGCGAACGCGGGCCGCGATTCAGACTATAATTGAACTGCCGGCGTTTGGGGTATGTTCGGGTCCCATTTCAGTCGTCCGGGCTTGTCCCGCAAGTCGGGTTTACCCGACTTGCGTACTCCAAACATGCCGAAGCCGGACAAGCCCGGCTTCGGGAGCCACGTCTTTCTTGCCAAACAAACAAGACGTGGAATGCCCGGCATGAGGCCGGGCATGACGGAAATTGAACGGCTCAGGAGCCCCGCATGATCCGCCGCCTGATGCACATTTACTGGCGCCATACGCGCGGGCTTACCCTCGGGGTGCGCGGGCTGGTCCTCAACGGCGAAGGCCGCGTCTTCCTGATCAAGCATTCCTATGTGCCGGGCTGGCACCTGCCGGGCGGCGGCGTCGAGCCGGGCGAGACGCTGCTCGAGGCGCTCACCCGCGAGCTCATGGAGGAAGGCAACATCGCCATCCGCAAGACGCCCGAACTCTACGCGATGTACTACAACGACAAGGATTCCAACCGCGACCATGTCGCGCTCTACGTGATCGAGGATTTCGCGCAGGACGCGCCGCCCGAGCCGAACCACGAAATCGTCGCGCACGGCTTCTTCGCGCCCGGCGAATTGCCGGAGGACACCTCGCCCGCGACGCGCGCGCGGCTCAACGAGGTGCTGTCGGGGGCGAAGACGGCGGAGAGGTGGTGAGTGTTACGACGCAGGTGCGCACGAAATCTCCACCCGGTCGTCCCCGCGCAAGCGGGGACCCAGATCGGATGGCAGTGGTTATGGGTTCCCGCGTTCGCGGGAACGACGCAGCATTGTAGGATGGGTTGAGCGCAGCCAAACCCATCAAGATCAGCGCTCTCCAAACGCAATTTTATGGTCTTCCAGATTTCCTGCCCAATCTTCCGGATAAATACCCAGCTTCACAAAACGCTGAAACGACGAATACGGCCAATCCGCCACACGTGACACATGGCCATGCTTCACGGGATTGAAATGGATGTAGTCCGCGTGACGCTCAAAATCGTTCTCGTCGCGTAGCGTATGCTCCCAGTAGCGGCGCTGCCATATGCCCCGCTCGCCCTTGCCGGCGCGGCTTGCGGAAATACCCTCGCCCTTTGGCATGGATCGTGAGAACGCTGATTTGATCAGCCGCCAACGTGTGGCGAAATCAGAATCATCCGGAGGCAGCGTCCAGATCGCATGCAAATGGTCGGGCAGGACAACAATCGCGTCGATCGTAAACGTATGAGAAAGACGTACTTCGCGAAACGCAGCGCGCAGTTCATCGATGTGCTCAGTGAGCAGACCTGATCGCCGGTCGAACAGATTGACTGTGAAGAAGTAGCTGGCACCCGGACTGAAATTCCGACGGTAGCTGGTCATTTATTCACAGCCATCTGATGGGTTTCGCTTCGCTCAACCCATCCTACAAAAAATCATGCAACAAACCTATTGACTTTATTCCTAACGGATAATATACCTATTCTTGTCCCGTTCACGAGGGGCGTCTTCCGGAGACGTCTTGAGGATGGAGCGGGATGCGGCGCCCTGCGGGCGGGTCGTAACGTACGATCCGCACTCGGGTGGCCCCGGGGCTCCGCCCCCTCCGGCAATAGGACCGGGGCGCAAGGAGCTTGCTTAAGTCGGATCGGCCACGTGTGCGCGGTCCGGGAAGCGCGGCCCGGGGTTGGTGGGGAACAGTCCCGCGCTGTCGGGCCCCATCAGAACGCCGCGGTGGAGCGCCGCGAGGCGAGCGCGCTGCGTCAATGCGCGCCCGCACCGCAGGTGCGGATCAGGCTGGATGCGCCGCGCGGCGCTCCACCACCCCTCGCTCATGCGGAGCGAGGGGAAACGACGCAAAACCCGGGCGCAGGCGCGCCGCGGGATCGCAACCTCGTGCCCGCAGCGACGACAACAGAGGAGATTGCATGCAGGACTTCAGCCGAGGCTTCAAGGACGAGAGGCGGCGGCGCAGCGCGGCGCGCAAGACGGAGGACATGCGCGCCCTCAACACGTCCTATGGCTTCTGGCGAACCTGTTGCCTCGCGCAATGCCGCCGCGCCCGCGCCTGCACGGACGATGCCGAGATATGTTTCCGCGATCACTCCTGCATTTATTCTGCGGAGCAGTTGCGCTGGATCGACACTATGCTGGCCGCACGCCGTAGCGGCCTCGATTGGGACGAGGCGGCGGCGCAAGCCACGCGGTTGATGGCACGCCGGCAGAGTCTCCTCAGCCAAACCGATCCCGGTCATGCCCCGCCGCAAAATTCAGCTCCGGTCCTTTCGGCACGATGCCGGTCGGATTGATCTGCCGGTGGCTCATATAATAATGCGTCTTGATGTGATGCATGTCGACGGTGCCGGCAACGCCCGGCACCTGATAGAGCTCGCGCAGGTAATTCGACAGGTTCGGATAATCCGCGATCCGCTTCTTGTTGCACTTGAAGTGCCCGACATAGACCGCGTCAAAGCGGACCAATGTCGTGAACAGCCGCCAGTCCGCCTCGGTGATCAAGCCGCCCGCAAGATAACGCTGCCGGCTCAGAATCTCCTCGACCCAGTCGAGCGCCGCGAACAACTTGTCGAAGGCCTCTTCATAGGCCTCCTGCGTGGTGGCGAATCCGGCGCGATAGACGCCGTTGTTGATCTCGGCATAGACGCGCTCATTGATACGGTCGATCTCGCCGCGCAGCTTTTCGGGATAATAGTCGGTGCGGTCGCGTGTCAGGCCGTTGAAGGCGGCATTGAACATGCGAATGATTTCGGACGATTCGTTGTTGACGATTGTTCTCGTCTTCTTGTCCCACAAAACCGGCACGGTGACGCGGCCGGAATATTTCGGATCGGCCTTCAGGTAAATTTCACCGAGCGTCCTGGCGCCGTTGACCGGATCGCCGCTCGACCCTTCATCCTCGTTGAATGTCCAGCCGACATCGCCCATCAGCGGCGACACGGTCGAGACCGTGATCAGGTCGTCAAGCTTCTTCAGCTTGCGGAAGATCAGGGTGCGGTGCGCCCAGGGACAGGCGCGGCAGACATAGAGATGATAGCGGCCGCCTTCGGCGAGAAAGTCGCCCGTGCCGCTTGGGCCGGCCTGGCCGTCCGCGGTCACCCAGTTGCGGAAGCGCGTGGGCTCGCGCTCGAAACGCCCTTTGCTCTTGCCGGTGTCATACCACTGGTCGTGCCATACCCCGTCGAGAAAAAAGCCCATGCCGATCTCCGTTGCCGTCCGACCTATGTAGAGCGCCGGCAGATCAAAACAACGCGCTATCGGGACATGGCTCGTCCGCGCCAGAGCGGGAACGACAGACCCAATGGCTTTTCCATCGCCAAAATGCTAAGGCGCACGCCGCATGACAGATCTGTCGCTGACCATCCTGCCCGAGACTCCCGAAGACGCCGTCGCCATCGAGCGGCTGCACGAACGGACCTTTGGCCCGGGCCGGTTCGCCCGCACCGCTTACCGCATTCGCGAAGGCGTCACGCACGATCTGGCTTTGTCCTTCACCGCCCGCATCGGCACCCTGCTGGTCGGATCGGTGCGGCTCTCGCCCATCACCATCGGCGAGACGCGGGCGCTCCTCTTGGGTCCGCTCACCGTCGAGCCGCCGTTCCGCGGCCGCGGCATCGCCAAGGCGCTGGTGGCACGCGCCTGCGAAGAGGCAAGGACCAAAGGACACAAACTGGTGCTGCTGGTGGGAGACGAGCCTTATTACGGGCCGCTCGGCTTCACACGCATCAAGAAGGGTCAAGTGAAAATGCCGGGGCCGGTCGATCCCGCGCGGCTTCTCGTCTCCGAGCTTTCTCCCGGTGCTTTTGCCGGCGTCAGCGGCGAGATCATGCCGGACTGGGCGGAGGCATAAGGCGGACTGTTCGCGTCAGTCGATCAATGCGATCGATTTTTGTTGCGATCGGTCTTGCCGCTTCGTTCAGTGCAGCCTTTGATGTAAATAAAATCCTTCGATCGGGAAGTTGTATGTCCTCACCCGATTGCATGAACTCAAGATCGAGGGAGAAAATGCGTCCAATCACTCAGTGTGTGCTGGCGGCGTCGCTTGCGCTCTTCGCGACCGCAACCTTCGGGCAAGCCCAGGCTCAGAAATATCCGGAGCGGCCGGTCAGACTTGTTGTGCCGTATCCGGCGGGCGGACCAACCGACGCCATCGCGCGTCTGGTTGCGCAGAAATTGTCCGAGAAGAACGGCGTGCAGTTCTACGTCGAGAATATCGGTGGCGCCGGCGCCACCATCGGCATTGCCAATGCGGCGAAGGCCGCTCCGGACGGCTACACCGCCTTGCTGACAACGCAGGACGTGGTGGTGCAGCCGGTGCTGCGCGCGAAAGTGCCGTTCGATCCGTTCAAGAATTTCACGCCGGTCTCCCTCATCGTCTCCGGTCCCGAACTGATCGTGGTCAATCCGTCGGTACCGGCCAAAAGCATGAAAGAGCTGATCGCGCTGATCAAAGCCGATCCCGACAAATACAATTATGCGACGCCGGGCTTCGGCACGACGCCGCACCTTGTCGGCGAGAATCTGTTCAAGATCTCGCATGGTCTCAAGGTCGCGCACGTTCCCTTCCAGGGGGGTGCGGCGGCGGTGCAGGCCACGCTTGCCGGGCAGACGCAGATCTTCATGAATGTGGTGCCGACGGTGGCGCCCTATATCAAGGACGGAAAACTGCGGCCGCTCGCGGTGGTGAGCAAGACGCGCTCGCGGTTCTTCCCGGATGTGCCGACGCTTGAGGAGGCCGGCATTCCCAAGCACGAGTCGCTTTACTGGGTGGCCGCTTTGTTCCCGGCCGGAACGCCGAAGGACAAGGTCGATTTCCTGCAGCGGCAGATCGCCGAGATTCTCAAGCAGCCCGACATCCAGGAGCGCCTCACCACCCTCGGCTTCGATGGCGCGCCGAGCACGGCCGAGGAACTCGGCAAATTCATGCGGGCGGAATTTGACAAGTGGGATTCGGTGGTGCGCGCCACCGGCATCAAGATCGATTAATCCGCGCTTCGGCACTAACGCTCGCGCTGCCTCGCAGCGCGAGCGGAGCTCCGGTCAGCGTCCTTCTCTCGCCCATGTAGCCGCAAGCGAGCCGACCAGGAGCAGCAATCCGAGGAATCCCGCAAACACCGGCAAGACGCCGATGCCGCGCACAACCGATGCGTCGCGCAACCTCACGCCCATCCAGTCATTGCCGTGGAAAGTCTCGCTCGATCGCACGCCGACAATGCGCGGCATCCGCAGCGCGCCATTGTCGTCCAGCCGTCGCGCGTCGCCGCCGGTCGCCTCGCTGAGGGATTTCAGCACGTCGGTGGACGAGGTGACTTCGGAAAATTCGCGCGGATTGACCGGACCGACATTCACCAGCGTCGTCAGCTTGCCGTCGCTCGCGCGCCAGAGCCCGAGCTCGTTTGCGGGCGTGACGGCGCGCCACAAACCAGGCTCGGCGACCTGCAGCGTGATGCTGCGCGTCTCGCCCGATGGCGTCGTCACCGTCACCGGCGCAACCTCTTCCGCCATGGTCTGGCGCTCGATCGTCAGATCGCGTCCGCGCGCGACGATGCGCAACGCCTCCTCCTCGAGATCGGGCTGCTTCATCAGCCAGTGCGACAGCCGGCGCAGGAGATCGAGATGCGGACCGCCGCCTTCGAAGCCGCGCGCCCAGAGCCAGATATGGTCGGAAAGAAGAAGCGCGACGCGTCCCTCGCCTTCGCGTGAGAGCACCAGCAGCGGCTTGCCGTCCGGTCCCTCCATGATCGAAGAGCCCTGGCCGACTTTCGCGTCGACCACACGGAACCAGCGGCTCCAGTGCGGCGGATCGCTCTGCGATCCCTCAAGCTCGCGCGTCACCGGGTGGCGCTTGCCAAGTTCGGTCAACCGTGCACGGAACGCCTGCTCTGTCATCGTGCCCGCCGGCTCCGCTGGCAGGATGGTGTCGAGCGGCGTGCGCCACAGCGAGGTCGGGCTTGCGTAGTCGGGGCCGGCGGCGATCAGCACCGCCCCGCCTTCGCGCACATAACGCGCGATATTGTCGAAATAGATGATCGGCAGTACCCCCTGCCGCGCGTAGCGGTCGAAGATGATGAGATGGAATTCACCGATCTTCTGCTGGAACAATTCGCGCGTCGGGAATGCGATCAGCGACAATTCGTTGATCGGCGTGCCGTCCTGTTTCTCCGGCGGACGCAGGATGGTGAAGTGGACAAGATCCACCGACGCATCGGACTTCAGGAGATTGCGCCACGTTCGCTCGCCGGCATGCGGCTCGCCGGAGACGAGTAGCACGCGCAGCTTGTCGCGCACGCCGTCGATGGACACGACGGCGCGGTTGTTTACCGGCGTCAACTCGTCATCGAGCTGCGACGCCTCGATCTCGACGATGTTCGGACCGGCATGCGGAATCGGCACAGTCACGCGCAACGGCGCGTTGGTGTTGACGGCGCGGTTCTCGATCGGCTCGCCGTTGCGCCGCACGGTGATGCGCGCGGTGCCGGGACGCACACCCTGGTCCTCGACGCGGAAGGCGATGGTCTGCGACTGCCCGACAATGCCGAAACGCGGCGCGGAGGTGAGCACCACGCGGCGGTCGCGCTCCTCCGCCTTGCCGGTGATCAGCGCATGCAAGGGAGCGGCGAAGCCAAGCGAAGCGGCGTCCGGCGGCACGTCATGCACGCGGCCGTCGGTGACAAGGAACGCACCGGCGACGCGATCCGGCGGCACGTCGGCGAGAGCGGCTCCGAGCGCGTTGAACAATCGCGTGCCGTCAGTCTCACCGTCGGCCTGCCCCGCCTCGACCACACGAACTTCAAGGCCGGGAATGCGCGACAGCCGGTCCTTGAGCGCGGCGCGTGCCTCCTCCGCCTGTCGGGTGCGATCGCCGAAATTCTGGCTCGGGCTCTGGTCGATCACGACGACCGCGACCGAGGACAAGGGCTCGCGATCCTGCTTGGTGAAGGACGGATTGGCGAGCGCCAGCACCACCAGCGCCAAAGCCGCCGCGCGAACCAGCGCGCCGCGGCTGCGCGACAGGAGCAACAGCGCAATCACGACGATCGCGGCAGCCGCGCCCGCCCAGAGGACGTATGTCGGAACCAGCGGTGCGAAATCGATGCCGAAGCCCATGTGTTCCTACGTGTTTGTCACGAATTCAGGAAAACCAATTCCACTCTTCCTGATTTCGCTCCTCTCTATTGGCCCAGGCGTTCCAGCAGAGCCGGGATATGCACCTGGTCCGCCTTGTAGTTGCCGGTGAGCGTGTACATGACGATGTTGACACCGGCGCGATACGCCATCTCGCGCTGGCGCGGCTCGCTCGCCACCATCGGCAGCGTCGCCTGCCCGTCCGGGCGCATCGCCCAGGCACCGGCGAGATCGTTGGACGTGATCATGATCGAGGACACGCCGTCGCCCGCGCGCGCCGGACGTCTGGTTTCGGATTCGTCGTCGATCTGATCATTCGCCGGCAGCGCCTCGACCCAGAGCTGGCCGGTGCCGAAGCGGCCCGGAAAATCCTTCAGCAGGAAGAACGTTTTCGTCAGCACATGATCCTTCGACACCGGCTCAAGCTCGGGAATATCGAGCGAGCCGACGATCTCGCGCAACGCCGCCATGCCGGGGCTGCGCGTCTCGCCGCCCGGTCCGGGCGGCGCCATGATCGCGTCGCGCGTATCGAACAGCACGGTGCCGCCCTGTTTCATGTAGGCATCGATCCGCGCCAGCGCCTGCTGCGAGGGTTTCGGCGCGCCGGGCACGACCGGCCAATAGATCAAGGGGAAGAAACTCAGGTCGTCGCGTGCAATATCGAGCCCGATCGGCTCGCCGGCCTCCAGCGCGGTGCGTTGCGCCATGAACAGGGTCAGTCCGCTCAGGCCCGCTTTGCTGATGGCGTCGGTTTCCGCGTCTCCCGTCACAACGTAAGCGAGGCGCGTTTCCAGCGCCGCCTTCATCGCAAAATCGTCCGCCTGCGCGGAATTTTGCGGAGGAGCAGCCGGCGCGGGCCCTGCCGGATTTGGCCTGATTTGCGCGACGGACGGCACCGGCATTGCGACGGCGCCCGCAAGGATGGCAAACAAGATCGCCGCGGTAGCCGCGCGGCGGCGGCGCATCAGGCGACCGATGCCGCCTGAGAGCCAGAATACGATCAGCGCATCCATCAGCAGCATCGCAAGCGAAGCCAGCAGAATGGGCCCCCGCAGATCGAGCGGCTCGGTCAGCCGATAGGCTTCACGGCGCGCGTTCAGGCCGGCATAATCCATCGGTTGCAAGCGGTCGGCCGGCGCGAGTGTATTCACCGCCAGCAATCCTTCCGGTGGACCATAAAAGCCTGGCGGAAAATCTGCCGTTGCGCGCGCGCTGAAATTGGCCGGGACCGGCTTTGCGCTCGCCGTCGACGCAGTGAAGGCACCGAAGCCGTCCAGCACGCGCGCCGGTGCCAGGGTCTCCCGCTCGCGCGCGGCTTTCTCGCCCGGCTCGGTGGCCGCCACCGCTGTTCCCGACAACGCGACGACGCGCTTCAGCATGTCAACAAAGGCGCCCGACAGCGGCAGGTCGGACCAGCGCGTATCGGCAGTGACGTGAAACAGGACCACCATTCCTTTGCCACGCCGCGCGCCGGTGACCAGCGGCGTGCCGTCGGCAAGAGTCGCCCAGGTACGATCGGACAAGCCAGCTTCCGGTTCGGCAAGTACCTGGCGATTGACGGTGACATCATTCGGCACCGTCATGCCGGCAAACGGGCTTTCGCGCGAAAAAGCCGCGAGCGCCTGCGGCTTTTCCCAGCTCAGGCTGCCGCCGAGCGTGCGGCCGCCGCGGCGCAGCCGCACCGGCACAAGATCGTCGTCGGCCGCGGCAAGCCGCGGACCGGCAAAGCGCACCAGCACGCCGCCATCCTCGATCCATTTCGACAGCCGCTCGCGCGCGCCGCCGACGACGTTGCCGACATCCGCAAGGATCAGCATGGGCACATTCTGATCGAGGAACCGCACCACCGCCTCGGACGGCGACACCCGCTCGCCCATGCGCACATCGGCGAAGGGACCGAGCGCACGCGACAGATAATAGGTGGAGGCAAGCAACGGCTGCGCCGTATCCGCAGTCGCGCCCGTGATCACGCCGACGGTACGGCGCCGCCATCTATTGTCGAGCAATTGCACCGCGCCGGCCGAACGTTCATTCGCGATCTCAAGCCGTGCAATATCGTTGCGTATCTCTACCGGCAGGGTGAATTCGGCATCGGCCTCGCGCTCACTGCTCTTGTATTGATAGCGTGCTTCGCCGAGCGGCAGCCCTTTCAGGTCGAGCGCACGCACCACGCCTTGATCGGCGCCGGCAGCGGCCGATCGCAACACCTTCACTGTCAGCGAACCGGCGGCGTTGTTGGCCGCCGTCAAAGCCTGCGCCGGGGCCACCCCGCCCTCGACCACCGTGATCGAGCGATCGTCGAGCAATCCGGCCAAGGCAGTCACAAACTCGCTCGAGCGGCCGACATCCACCCCATCCGACAGCCAGATCAGTTCGACGTCGGGCGTCGCCGCGAGAAACCGTGTCAAGGCGGGCAACGCCTCGCTGCGCTCCACGGAATGCGGTTTGGGCTGCAACTGGCGCAATTGCACGCGCGCGGCGGCGGGGTTCTGCAGCGCGATGCCGCGATGCGCTTCCGAAACGGGAATAATGGCGACGCCGCGATTGTCGGCTTCGGCACGCGCCAGCGCATCTTCGCCAGTACGAATGCGCGCCTCCCATGTGGCGGCGGCCGCCCAGCCATCATCGATGAGCAACGCCAGCGGCGCCCTGCCGCCTGAAGTTGCAACCGACGGATTCCATTGCGGACCGGCTGCCGCAATGATCACCAACGCGGTCAGCGCCAGACGCAACAAGGTAAGCCACCAAGGCGTGCGCGCTGGCGTCTCTTCCTTCGGAACGATATCGAAGAGAAGCCGTGCCGGCGGAAATTCCAGCCGGCGCGGACGTGGCGGGATCAGCCGCAATAGCCACCACAGCACCGGAAGGCTGAGGAGGCCCAGCAGAACGAGAGGCTGCGCGAAGCCGATGGGAAGGCCGCCGATCATGCCGCCGTCTCCGGCGCGGTCTTGGGAGTCACGAGCGACCTGTTCGCGCTTTCACCCATGCGGCCATGCAATGACAGCACCAGTTCGCTGGCCGGCCGGTCCGTGCGATGAATGGCGAAGCTCCAACCCAGCCGATCCGTCTCCGCGCGCATCTGCGCGCGGTGTGTGGCGAGCCGTTCGAGATAGTCGTTGCGCCAGGTTTCGGCGCGGCCGGCGGTCACGCTTTCAGAGCCCTCCGGATCGAGAAACTCGACGCGCCCCGAATACGGGAACGTCTCTTCCGCGGGATCGACGATCTGCACGACATGGCCATGCGCACGCGAGCCGGACAGATATTCGATCTTGTCGGTGAAATCCGAGACGGGACTCCAGCAATCCGACAGCATTACGATTTCCGACAGCGGCGACGGCGAGAACGCCGGCGGCAGGCTGGCGCGTTCGCTGGTGTCGTGAACCAAAGCCTGCGCGATCTTGTCGATCACTTGGCGGCTGGCGGTCGGACGTATCAGTCCCGGAATGCCTACACGCTCGCCGCCTTCGACGAGCACTTCAGCGAGCGCCAGCGCCACGATCAGCGCGCGGTCGAGCTTGGATTCCGGTGCCAGGGACGACATGAACAGCATCGACGGCGAACGGTCCGGCCAGATCCAGACGGTGTGCGCAGCTTCCCATTCCTGTTCGCGCACATAGAGATGATCATCGCGCGCGGAACGCCGCCAGTCGACGCGGCGCGCCGGCTCACCGGACAGGAAGCGGCGATATTGCCAGAAATTCTCGCCGGTGCCGGAACGTCTGCGGCCATGCAAACCGTGAATGACCGTCGCCGCAATACGGCGCGCCTCTAAGATAAGACGCGGCATGCTCGCCGCCAGCGTTCGCGCCTGCCCGCTCGCGTGCCGAACCGCTTCCGCCTCGGCATTGTGGGTGTGTGGGCGAGGTTGGACGGCCATGTCTTAGCCGATGCGCGCCTTCAGCCGCGAAATGACAGCTTCGACGGTTTCGCCTTCTGCCCGCGCCGCGAAAGTGAGCGCCATGCGGTGCTTCAGCACAGGCTCGGCAAGCGCAAGCACGTCATCAACCGACGGCGCCAGCCGCCCGTCGAGCAGCGCCCGCGCACGCACGGCCAGCATCAGCGCCTGGCTGGCACGGGGACCGGGCCCCCAGGCGATCAGGTGCGAGACCTCGGCCGCCGCTTCGCCCGGACGCGCCGAGCGCACCAGAGCGAGAATGGCGTCGACCACGGATTCACCCACCGGCAAACGGCGCACCAGTCTTTGGGCGGACATAAGCTCGTCTGCCGACATCGCCGCTTTCGGCTTGCTCTCCTCGGCTCCCGTCGTGTCGAACAGCATGCGCCGTTCAGCGTCGCGATCCGGATAATGGACGTCGATCTGCATCAGAAAACGGTCAAGCTGCGCTTCCGGAAGCGGATATGTGCCTTCCTGTTCCAGTGGGTTTTGTGTCGCGAGGACATGAAACGGCTTCGGCACGTCGTGCCGCACGCCTGCAACGGTGACATGCTGTTCCTGCATGGCCTGCAGCAGGGCCGACTGGGTGCGCGGGCTGGCGCGGTTGATTTCGTCCGCCATCAGCAATTGCGCAAAAACCGGTCCCGGAATGAAGCGGAAGCTGCGCTTGCCGCCCGGACTTTCTTCCAGCACTTCCGATCCGAGGATGTCGGAGGGCATCAAATCGGGGGTGAACTGGATACGGCGGGCGTCGAGGCCCAGGACCGTGCCCATGGTGTCCACCAGCTTGGTCTTGGCGAGGCCCGGCACGCCAACCAGCAAGGCGTGGCCGCCGGAGAGAATGGTGGTTAGGGCCTGCTCAACCACATGCTCCTGGCCGAAAATGACGGCACCTATGGCATCCTTGGCGGCACGGGCGTGGGCGGCGGTCAATTCCGCCGTCCGTACAATCATATCTTCAAGCTTGTCGAGGCTTTCGCCGCTGGATACCGCCATGTCCTGCTCCTTGTTTGGCCCCGCTTGTACAGATTGAATGCACCAAGCGCGCCAGCGGAACCGAAGGCGAATCTCCCGCTGGTTCGTTACACATCTGCAGCTTACGCTATTTTCGCGAGCGCGCAGGGGGTGATCTCCCGATCACATTTATGCGCGCCAAGTCGCATCGTAAAAATGTCATTGAAAGCAGCCTCAAGAGAAAGAATGGCGAAGGAAAGGCAGGAAAACTCGGCCCATTTCGAGGGCATCGCGGGTGCTGCGCGCCGCGCTGGGGAAAAAGGTCCGCCGCCGGTCCACCTCTGGAACCCGCCCTTTTGCGGCGATCTCGACATCCGGATCGCGGCGGATGGAACCTGGTTCTACATGGGCAGCCCGATCGGCCGTTCGGCGCTGGTGAAACTCTTTGCCTCGGTGCTGAAGCGGGAAGGACAGAAATATTTCCTGGTCACGCCGGTTGAGAAAGTCGGCATCCGCGTGGACGACGCGCCGTTCCTCGCCGTCGACATGACCGTGAGACAATCCGCGGGGCGGCCGGTCCTCGCATTCCGTACCAACGTCGACGATCATATCACCTGCGACGCCGAACATCCTCTCCGCTTCCAGTGCGAAGAAGGCTCCGGCGGCTTGAAACCCTATCTGCATGTGCGACGGGATCTCTGGGCCAAGGTCACACGCGCCTTGTTCTACGATCTTGTCGCGCGTGGCGAGGAGCGCGAGGTCGGTGGACGGCGCATGTTCGGCGTCGCGTCGGGCGAGGCGTTTTTTGCGATGGCCGAAGCGGATTCGTTGAAGGAATTTGCCTGATGGATATTGCCAACGGATCTGCAGCAACAGCGGACACAGATTTTTTCCGCCGCGCTGAAAAACGACTGTCGCTCGATGTTCCGGCGGGGCTTACCGATCCTGACATGCTGCCGAAGCGGGGCGATCACGACCTTGATCCGGTAGCGTCGGCGATCGCCGCGGTGCGGCCGATCAAGCCGGCGGCGGTCCTCATTCCTGTGATCGAACGCAACGAGCCGATGGTGCTGCTCACCCAGCGCGCGGTGCATCTGCCGGATCATCCCGGACAGATCGCCTTTCCCGGCGGGAAGATCGATGCGTCCGATGCGACACCGCTGGCCGCAGCCTTGCGGGAAGCCGACGAAGAAATTGGCCTGACGGGGGCATTCGTCCAGCCGGTCGGCTATCTCGATCTTTATCTAACGACGCTCGGCTATCGTATCGTGCCGGCTCTGGCGCGGGTGCGGCCCGGCTTCTCGCTGGCGCTCAATCGCGCCGAGGTGGATGACACGTTCGAGGTGCCCCTCGCCTTCCTCATGGAAGCGGCCAACCATCAGCGCCACAGCCGCGAATGGCAGGGGATGACGCGGCACTATTACGCCATTCCGTTCGGCGAGCGCTACATCTGGGGTGTGACTGCGGGTATCCTGCGGAATCTCTATGAAAGGATTTATCAGGAATGATCAGGGGCATCCTCATCGATATCGCGCTGTTCCTGACCCCTTTTGTGCTCTATGCAGCCTTTCTGCTCGCCACGCGCGCCGGCGTGCTGCATCCGGAATCCTGGCCGTTGCGCGTCCTCGTCTGGCTGACGCTGTCGGCGCTTGTCTTGCTGATCGGCAGTTCCTTTTATTTGGCACAACGTTCCGGCGCGCCCGCAGGCTCGGAATATGTGCCGCCGCATATGGAGAACGACAAACTGGTGCCGGGGCAGATCAAGTGATGACGGCGCGCCTGGAAGACGCAAAATGGCTGCGGCACGGTCCCCTGGTGCGGCTGCTGGATGTGCTCGACCGCGACGGGGAAGAGGCGCGCGTGGTCGGCGGCGCGGTGCGCAACGCGCTGCTCGGAATGCCGATTCACGAATTCGATGTCGCCACCACGGCGGAGCCGCAGACCGTTGTCGCCCGCGCCGAACAAGCGAGCTTCAAAACAGCGCCGACCGGCATCGATCATGGCACCGTCACCGTCATCGTCGAGGGCCGGCCGTTCGAGGTGACAAGCCTGCGCCAGGATGTCGAAACCTACGGCCGCAAGGCGAAAGTCGCATTCGGCCGCGACTGGAAGGCGGACGCCGAACGGCGCGATTTCACCATCAACGCGCTGTCGGTGACGCGCGACGGCACCGTGCATGATTATGTCGGCGGACTGGCCGATCTCGCGGCGCGGCGCGTGCGCTTTATCGGACGCGCGGCGGACCGCATCGCCGAGGACTACCTGCGCATCCTGCGCTTCTTCCGCTTTCACGCCGCCTATGGCGAAGGGCTGCCGGATGCGGACGGACTGGCCGCCTGCATCGCGGCGCGTGCGGGTCTCGCGGGCCTGTCGCGCGAGCGTATCCGAATGGAATTGCTGAAGCTGCTTGCGGCACCGCACGCGGTGCCGGTGCTGGCTGTGATGTCGGAAACCGGATTGCTGGTGTCGCTTCTCGGCGGCGTGCCGCTGCTCGCCTCGCTGAGCAACATGATGAAAGCGGAGAATGCCATCGGGCTCGCGGCCGATCCCGTCCGCCGTCTCGGCGCGTTGGGTGTGATCGTTTCCGAGGATGCAAAGCGGCTGACGCAACGCTTGCGGCTCGCCAATGCCGAACACGATCGCCTAGAATCGATGGGCGACGGCTGGTGGCGCATCTGCGCGCAATCGTCGGCAAAGGACATGCGCGCCTTGCTCTACCGGCTGCAGACCGAGCGCTTTATCGACCGCATATTGCTCGCATGGAGTCGTTCGCCGGAAAGTCTGTCGGACGCGCATTGGCAGGAAATGGCCGGCCTGCCGCGCCGCTGGACGCCGCCGGATTTTCCGATCGCCTCCGCGCAAGTCATGGCGCGCGGCGTGCCGAAAGGTCCGCTGCTGGGGCGGGTGCTGCGCAGTGCCGAGCAAACCTGGATCGCCGCCGATTTTCCGGCCGATCAAGAATCCATTGACCGCATTCTCGACAACGCAATCGCAGCAACAAAATAAAAAAGCCCCGGCCGAGACCGGGGCTTTTGTTTTCAGATGCTTGCGCGATCAGTAGTTCGCGACAACCGGAGCCTTGCCCCAACCACCGAAGCGATAGTTGATGCCGGCCTTGATCAGGTGAACGTTGGTGTCCACATCAACCGGGAAAGCACCGAAGGTGTAGGTGTCCTTGCCGAAGTCGAGGTAATTATACTCGAGCTTCGCGGACCATTGCGGCGCCAGCGCCCATTCGACACCGGTGCCCAGCGTCCAGCCGACGCGCGTGTCGCTGGCTGTAACGCCGAGATAAGTATAGTCCTTGTCAGCCCAAGCAGCACCGCCCTTCACATACCACATCCAATTATCCCACGCGTAGCCGACGCGGCCAGTGAGGGTGGCATACCAATTGTGTTCCGACGTGAACGGCGCGCCCACAAGCGGAGCGCTTCCATCGGCACCCGACCACGACCAGTCGCCTTCGATACCGAACACCCAGCGATCAGCCTGCCAATTGTAGCCGGCCTGCACACCGCCAATGAATCCATCCGGATCCGTCGAGACGACCGCGCCCGTGGTGATATCGGTCGCATCTTCGCTGCTCCACGCACCACCAACATGCCCACCGAGATAGAAGCCGCTCCAGTTGTAAGCCGCAACGACGGCAGGTGCAGGCGCCTTGTAAACCGGACGGCCAAGATCGGCCGCCGAAGCAGACTGCGCGCCGAGAGCGAGGCCGGCAGCCGCCAGAAGAGAGAGTGTTACCTTACGCATTCGATGTCCCCCGTTTTGGGTGTGTTAGATTTCGAGCAGAAGGGAATCCGCTTGTCGTCCCAGACGCTCTGCTAAGAACCAATTAGGGCGAAAGTTCCTCATAAATCGTCACCATGCTGCCTTATTCCCCTTTCGCCGCGCCATGTGACTGTCACGCAACACTTATGATGCGTGAATGGAAGAGCTGACGGTGGGATGGTAGTGAGACGCTTTGGAAACTCGACGATCTGCGAAGGCAGGGTAAACAGGCAGTTAAATGTCATGCGGAGATTGTGGCGCGCGCTTGCCATATTTCTGCTCGGTGCCGTGGTCGGCACCGGTTCGGCGTCGCGCTCGGTTTCTTTCTTTTTCCGTTTGTTTTTCCACCTCCGC
Organism: Pseudorhodoplanes sp.; assembly: GCA_032027085.1. NCBI lineage: Bacteria > Pseudomonadati > Pseudomonadota > Alphaproteobacteria > Hyphomicrobiales > Pseudorhodoplanes > Pseudorhodoplanes sp. The sequence goes on from JAVSMS010000001.1 coordinate 581,702, forward strand.
CCGCCAGCGAAACCATAAGTGAGGCGGATCGCGCGACGCTGGTTGCGACCGGCACCTTCATTCACGCCATGCCATCCGATCCCATTCATTGGGGCCGCGGAAAGGTCAGCGTCTATGAGCGGGCTGTTTTCCTTGAGCCGGATTTCGAGGTCGGACCTGGTCCGGCCTATCATGTCTATCTCGTGCCGAAGGCCATGATCCGTGACGAAGACGACATGACGAATGTGACGTTCGTCGATCTTGGCCGGTTGCGCGCATTCAAGGGAAGTCAGCGCTACGCCATTCCGGCCGGCGTCGATCTGAACGCTTTTCCCAGTGTCATCATCTGGTGCGAGCGCTTTGGCGTGCTGATTTCGCCCGCCGATCTGAAGCCGGTTTCCTGACCCACCCATCTCTTGTTCAGATGTCTGCGATCCCGCTTGCTAATGGTGGGATAATTCCCACTTTAAGAAAGCACTCAGCCGGCAAGCAGAGGCGAGCATCTCGTGAACATAACCGTACCACCTTTAATAGCTGTAGAATCAATAACTTAAAATTATGGGCGCTTGCCCATCAATTTGCCCACAATTCCGATGGGATGTTTTGTGGTTGACCCACTATGGCCGGGGCGGTTCGATCGCACAAAAATAAATTCGCAGGAAACGACTGGGAGCAGGGCATGAACGCAGCCGAGCTGTTGCAGGAAATTTCCGACTATTGCCGCAAGACCGGGCTTGCCGAGTCGACCTTCGGACGTCGCGCCGTCAATGACGGCAAGTTGACGAGCCGCCTGCGCAATGGCGGTCGGATCACGACCGAAACGCTCGATCGCATCAAAGCCTTCATGACAACTCACATCGACAGGGAGGGCGCCCGCCCCATGATCATTGAGCGAAGCGGACGCCCGTCCACGCCTGCTTTTGTTCCTGCCGCTCCGCCCGTGCCGATTGCAGACAACGACGACCCGCAGCGGAATTTCCGGTTCTTCGACAACCGGCAGAAATATCTGCTCTTTGTGAACACTTGCAGTGAGAAATGGGTGGTCGCCAATCGCGTTACGCTTGAACTGGCGAATATTCATCCGCGGCCGCCGGCGGTGCGTATCTTCGATGCTGGCATGGGCGATGGCACGGTGCTGACGCGCACCTTGCGCGCGATGCATCACAAATTCCCGACCATGCCGTTTTACATTTCCGGCAAGGAAATCAGTCTGGAGGATATCCGGCTGACGCTCGAAAAAATGCCCGACCGTCTCTACGAGCACCCATCCACAGTGCTCGTGCTTACCAACATGTATTATTCGGAAGCGCCCTGGCTGACCGTGAAGTCGCCGGCGGCTGCCAACAGTTTGATCTGGCATGAAGTCGCGCTGACCGGCTCATCGTCGCACGATTTCGAAGAGCAGATCACCGCCATGCAGGATTTCCTGGCGGAGAACTGGAAAGCCGGCGTCAGCACCAAGACCGGCAATCCCGTCTACGAACGTCCGGTGGTCCTCGTCATCTACCGGCAGGATCACAAATTCCTGCTCGATCCGATCATTCCGAAGCGCGGACAGGCGCATGCCAATTTCGATCTGATCATCGCTTCGCAGCCTTATCGTGCCCGCGCCTCAGCCGAATTCAAGGCCAGCAAGGTGATTGCGCCACTCGCGCGGGCGCTGGGGCCGGGCGGCCGGTTGATCGCGATTCACTCTGCCGGCGGCGACCCAGGCATGGAAATCATCCAGAAGGTCTGGCCCGGCGACAATCCGTATCACACCGACCGGCATGCCATCCTGCGCGAAGTCAAGCGCGTTCTCGGGCCGGCCGCGCGTGATCTCAACTTCAACACCTACGCGGATAATCGCTCGATCTTCCGATACGACATGCACACGCTGCCCAGCGAAGTCACCGGTTCGATCGGCACGTCGACAACGCTCGCAGCATGGAACGCGGCCATCTATGTCGCGCAGGTTGAGGACGAACGACTGAACGAGGTGGTCAAGGACAGCCATTATCTGGAGGCGACGCGCGAAGTGCTGCGCAAGCACAACGGGCTTTGGTTCAACGACGAATCCTATGTCATCTCCCGCAGGCGTGATTGATATGACAACCGCAGCCGTCATGACCGCTGTGCCTGAACCGACGAAAGATGCGGCGGATGCGAGCCGCCGTGTCACCGATTTTCTGCGCGGCTTCTCGCTGGAAGCGACGCATCCGAAAGCCGCCGATGCCGATGCACTGAAGGCCGAGTCGCCGGCCGGCACCCGCGTCTATCTGAGTGCGCTTCCGAACCGGTCGCTGGACGAACTTGCAAATCAGGCTCTACTGATCCGCAAGGCGGGGCTTGAGCCGGTGCCGCATGTCGCTGTCCGCAACCTGCAAAGCCGCGACGAGATCGTTCGGCTTCTGACGCGCCTGCAGCGTGAAGCGCAGGTAACACATCTGCTAGTGATCGGCGGCGACCGCAGTGACGCCGCCGGACCGTTCGCCACATCGCTGGATCTCATTGAAAGCGGCCTTTTGCAGCGTCACGGCATTCGCCATGTCGGACTTGCCGGGCACCCGGAAGGACATCCCCGCGTGTCGGGCGACGTGCTCGACCGGGCTTTGCGTGCCAAGATCGATGCGGCCGAACAGAGCGGGCTTGCCACAGATATTGTCACCCAGTTCAGCTTCGACGGCGATGCCATCATCGCCTGGGTGAGGCGACTGCGCGATTATGGCATCGAAAATCCGGTTCGCGTCGGCCTCGCCGGCCCGACCAATCTGACGACCCTGTTGCGTTACGCTCAGCGTTGCGGCGTGAAGGCCTCGGCCAGCGGCCTTGCCCGTCATGCCGGGCTGATCAAGCATCTGTTCGGCGTCAGCGCCCCCGACGGTCTCGTGCGCTCGCTTGCCGACGCGTCCGCCCGCGGCACGCTCGGCGACATTGCCGCGCATTTCTTTTCCTTCGGCGGCATCGGCGCGACCGCGCGCTGGACCGCGCATGCGGCGCAGGGGCGATTCACGCTGGATGGCGAGAGCGGATTCTCCGTCGAGCCGTGATGGATGGACGGAAAGGAAAAAACGGCGCGCAGATGAAGCGCGCCGTTTATTTTTTAGAAGACTCGCAGCGGATCAATTGATCTCGCGCCAGATGCCGAGCGATTCCTGCATGGGCCGATCCGAGATCGAAAACAACACGCTCTGCTCGTCCGCCTTGTGCGAATAGGATTTCCAGGACGGAATCACGAAGACGTCGCGCGGGCCCCATTCGAACACCTCGCCGTCGATCGTCGTCTGGCCCTTACCTTCAAGGCACGCGAAAATCGTTCCGTCGGTCGAGCGATAGCTTTGGCCCTTGAAGCCTTTCGGCAGCAGCGACAGATGCGCGCCCATGGTCGGCGACGACCAGCCCCCGTTGAATGGATTGGAGTAGCGCAGGCGGAAGCCGTGATATTGGTTGATCTCGTCGGTTCTGGCGATGCGATCCAGGATCGGGCGCACCCGCTCATAGGCATAGTTGATGATTGGCGTCTGCACCCTGGCCTCGGTGCCATCCGGCAGCACGCCGGAGCCATAGCGCCACAGCGAGTCGTTGTCGGTGAATTTGGTGTTCTGCACGGCGTCGTCGAGATGTTCGGAGAAGGCAGTCTCGAAGAAATTGATGGTGGGCACGTCGAGCACGTCGAGCCAGATCATCGGCTTTTTGGATTCGTTCCCGTGGTCATGTGCGGTCCAGCTCGGCGTCATGACGAAGTCGCCATACTTCATGATGGTCTTTTCGCCATCCACCTGGGTATAGGCGCCTTCGCCGTCGAGAATCAGGCGGATCGCACCAGCGGTGTGACGATGCGCGCCGGCAATCTCGCCCGGCAGGATGAGCTGCAGGCCGGCATAGAGCGATGTCGTGATGCGCGACTGGCCGCGCAGAGCCGGATTTTCCAGCACCAGCACCCGGCGCTCGGCCTCCTCGGCGGTTAGAAGGCCACCGGCCTCTTCCACCATCGGTTTCACGTCGTCGAAATGCCAGATCGCAGGCGCTGCGATGGTCTTCGGGCTCTTGGCGACGAGGTCCTTCAACACCTCCCACAGCGGCGCCATATCTCGCTGCGAAATCTTCTCGTAGAAGGCGGCGCGCTTGGGGTCTTTGCTGCCCTCATAGACCCTTGCCTTTTTATCCGCGGCGGCTGTTGCGGTGCCCATCGCTTCCTCCTGGAAGAATTGTTACGATTGCAACAATGCTAACCTCATGCCGCTCAATAAAAAAGAGGCTTATGGCATAACAGCCATTCGTCGCAGCCGCGGCCAAATCTTACGTGTTGATGGAACCACCATCCACCGCCAGCGTCTGGCCGGTCATGAAGTCACTGTCCGGCGAGGCCAGAAACACGAGGGCTCCCAACAGATCTTCCGGATAGCCGTCACGCTTCAGCGCTCTGCTTGCGATCACTGGCCCTCGCGCCTGATCGAGATGGGCTTGGTTCTCAAGCCCGGTCTCGCTCAGGATGAGACCCGGGGCGAGCGTATTGACGCAGATATTGTGTGCACCCAGCTCGCGCGCGAGAGCGCGGGTGAAGGAAACCACCGCGCCCTTCGAGGTGACGTAGTGCAGAAAATCCGGCAAGCCCTTATACGCGGTGCCGGACGCGATGTTGATGATCTTGCCACCCTTCTGCGCGACCATGTGCGGCACCGCATATTTCACCATCAGAAACGGTCCACGCACATTCACTGCCATCACCTTGTCCCACAAAGCGACATCGATGTCGGTGCATTTGACCGGCGGCAGGCTGGAATAGACCGCGGCGTTGTTGACGATGATATCAATCCTTCCGAAATCCGCGACCGTCCTCGCAATCAGCCCCTGAACCTGCGTCTCGTCGCTGACATCGAGCATGTGGTTCGCTATGCGAACACCGTGCGCGCCCGCAACCTCCTTGCCGAGTTCAGCGCCGTCGACGATATCTGCGATCATCACAGCAGCGCCTGCGGCCGCCAGCGCTTTGGAATAATGCGCGCCGATGCCTCGGGCTCCGCCGGTCACGATCGCGACCTTGCCGGCCAATCTTCTCGTTTCCGCCCTTGTCATGTTCTTCTCGTTGTTTAGAAAGTCGGAGCAGATCGGAGTGCGTCCAGGAAAAGTGGAAACCGGCTTTCCATCCAGACGCACGCTCAAACATTTATGCACGGCCCAACACAGGATGAAAGCGCTCCCATGAACAGCGAGACTTTGGACCGCCTTGCGATCCGCGACGTTATCGAGAACTGGGCGGTCTGGCGCGATGCCCGCATGTGGGACCGCTTCCGCGGTGTGTGGAGCGGCGAAGGCAAGATGATGGCCACCTGGTTTCAGGGCACGGCCGACGAGTTCATCAAGGTCAGCCAGGAGGGCTACGACAAGGGCGTGCGCATCCTGCATTTCCTCGGCGGCATGTCGATCGACATTTCCGGCGATCGCGCCATCGCTCAGACCAAGATGACGATCTCGCAGCGCGGCCCGGTCGAGGGCGTGATATGCGACGTCGTCTGCACCGGCCGCTTCTATGATTTCCTGGACAAGAAGGACGGTCGCTGGGGCATCGTGCTGCGCCAGCCGATCTATGAAAAGGACCGGCTCGATCCGGTCGATCCTTCCGCCGCGCTCACGCTTGACCAGGACCTGCTGATGCAATTCCCGGAAGGCTATCGCCACCTCGCCTATATGCAGGCGCGCATCGGTTACAAGGTGAAGAAAGACATGCCGGGTCTCGACGGGCCGGAAGTCGAGGCGCTTTATGCACGCGGCACAGACTGGCTGGCCGGAAAGGCCATCTAGTCGCACTCGGTCCCAAGCAAAGCAAGATCAGTTCAAGCCTATTGGACTTGCTTGCCGCCGACTCTGGCAATGAATTTCTCAAACTCCTCGAGCTGACGCCTGACGAGGTTCTTCGTGGTCTCGTCGGTCAGCGTCCCGGACTTTTCGTCGAATTTGGTCGCACAATTGCTCACGAAGATTTCGGGCTTGGTGAAGGTGATGGCTTCAAGGAAGACCATCATCTTGCGCAGATCATATTGCATGCGTGCACCGCCAACTTGGCCAGGCGAAGCCGATTGGATTGCGACCGGCTTGCCCACAAATGGGTGGCCTTTCAGGCGCGATACCCAGTCGATGGCGTTCTTAAGACCGCCCGGCAGTGAAAAGTTGTATTCCGGGGTGACGAAGATCACGCCGTCGGCTGTACGGATCGCGTCGGCAAGGGTGGTCACCGGAGCCGGGAAACCTTGCGCCTGCAGATCAGCATTATAAAGCGGCATGTCGATTGAAGGCGATGGGGTGATCGTCATTCCGGACGGCGCCAGGCCCGGCAAAGCATTCGCCAGCATTCTGTTGAATGAACCCTTACGCAACGAACCACAGATCGAGACTACCTTCGTCATGCTTCTACCTTCCATCGACAGGCATAATCATCGTTCAGCGTGACTACCGCATCGCTACCGGAAACGTTTGTTCATGCTGAACGATGGCGGGCCGGCAAAGAGTAGTTATCCTGCCGGTCCCGCCTCTTAAGACTTTCCGGCTATCGTTGCTCGATCCCGGCCTTCTTCATCAAGTCGCTCCATTTGGCGACTTCCGATGCGACATGCTTGGCGAGTTCGTCGTTGCTCGATGTCTGAACAACGATCCCTGTTTTTGCAATCGCCTGCTTCACCGCGTCCTTCGCGAGCGTCTGATGAACGGCCTTGGTGAACCTGTCGACAACAGATTTTGGTGTGCCTGCCGGCATGGCAAATCCATACCAGCTTGTCACGTTGTATCCGGGCACGCCTGCTTCAGCCAACGTCGGCACATCGGGCAAGGCAGGATTGCGTAGAGGCGAGGTGACGGCCAATGCCTTGAGCTGACCGCTCGCAACCTGCCCGCGCACCGCTGGAAGCAGCTCGAAAGTCATCTGGACATCGTTTTGCAGCATCGAAGTGATGACGGCAGGAGTTGTCTTGTAGGGAATGTGTTTCACATCAACGTTGGCCATGACGCGGAACAACTCGCCCGCGAAATGCTGCGTGGTTCCGATGCCGCCCGCAGCGCCGTAATTGTATTTGCCCGGCTCCTTCGTGAAGACGGCAAGCAATTCCTTCACGTCTTTGGGGGCAAAGTTGGGCGCAGTCACCAGCAGCAGCGGCACGGTCCCGATCTGCGAGATCATCTGAAAGTCTTTGACCGAATCATAGGGCAACTTCTTGTAAAGTGCGCCCGCGACCGCATGCGCATTGCTGAGCACAAGCACCGTGTAGCCATCCTTTTCGGATTTTGCCACGGTGTCCGCGCCAAGCGTCGAACCAGCGCCCGGCTTATTCTCGACAACGAAGCTCTGACCGAGCGATGCCTGCAAATCCTGCGCGATGATGCGCGAAACGATGTCGGTGCCACCGCCCGGACCATACGGCACCAGAAACTTGACGGTGCGGGTCGGCCAATCCTGCGCCGCGGCAGGCGCAAAACTCACGGCCGCAAGGCCCAACGCCCCGCCAACCAACAAAATCAACTGTCTCAGATCCAGCCTCATGGGTCCCTCCTTGATGGCGAAATGCAATTTCTTCTTTGCGTTATTCAGTTTGCAGTGCGTCGTATGTGTTACGGCAAGGGCGACGCTTGTCCCTCTTCAATCACACTCATTGTCACGCGAATTGTCAAAACCTGTCACATCAGCGAGCGATTCAACCCGACACTCTTCGCCGCCGCGTTGAGCGCCGCCAGTGTGTCATCTGGAAGCGGAATGCCATTTTTCAGCCGCGACTTGCGCATGCGCAATTCCGGCTCGCCGGGCACAAGCACGGGCGTATCGGCCTGCGCCGGACGCGCGCTTTTGACGAAGCTGAGAAATCGCGCGACCTCCATCGGGAAGAATTCTTCCGGATCAGCCTGTGCCGGATCGACATAGATCGAGAACATGCCCTGCGACCAGCGTTTCTCAAAGGTCGATGCCCCGTTTCCAGTCAGCGCGCCGCCCAGCAATTCGCACATCAGCGCAAGACCGGAGCCTTTGTGTTGGCCAAAGGCACGGATCGCGCCCTCGCCCTTGGTATTGTCGCGGGCGAGACTCGTGCCGTAGTCGCCATAGAGCAATCTGGGATCGCCGCTCATGCGGCCGTCCAGGCCGATCAGCGCATCTTGCGGCAAAGGCTTGCCGCCCTGACTCGCTACCAGCGCCTTGCCCTCGGCGACGAGCGACGTAGCAAAATCCAGAATCACCGGTTCCTGGCCCCCGCGCGGAATGCCGATACAGACCGGCGCGGTCGAAAAACGCCGGTCAACGCCGCCGAACGGCGCCACCAGCACGCTGCCCGCGACATTGACGAAATGGATGGAAACGACGCCGGCTGCCGCCGCCATTTCCGCCCATTCGCCAACGCGGCCGACATGACCGGAATGGCGCAGTCCGACAGCCGATAAGCCCATGACCTTGCATTTCTCGATGCCGATAGCGATCGCCTGCGGCGCGATCGTCTGGCCGAAGCCGAACTGGCCGTCGAGGATGGCGAGTGCCGGGGTATCGACCATGCGCTTCACCACCTGATCGGCGATCAAGAGGCCGTCCTGCTTCCATTTCACATAGCGCGGCACGCGCGCGACGCCGTGACTGTCATGACCCGTGAGATTCGCGCCAACCAGATATTTTCCGATGCGCGCGCCTTCCGCAGCGGAACACCCAATCCGAACAAAAATGTCAGCAACAAAGCTTTCCAGCGTGGCGGCATCGATATTCGGCATGTCGATCTCACGACCCTGGCATGGCTGCAAGCTGCGGGATCACCACGTCTTTCCAGCTTTTCGGCAATTCTTTCAGACTGCGGTGACGGTTCATGAAATTTGCATAGGCGGCGATGCCATGCACTTCGTTGCCGAAATCATCCTTAAGTTCCTGCAGCACCGCCTCGAGCGTTCGAATATCGAGGCTGCGTGAGGGCTCGAATTTCAGGAAGATCAGTGCCGCCCGGCGCGGGTCCTTGCGGATAAGATCGGCCGCCTCTTCAAGAGCCTTGACAATCACCGGCGCGAACTTTGGCTGGGCCTGGAGATTCTTTTTCGTCATCGCCAACACCAGGAACGACGCCTTGCCGCCCACAATATCGGTCGAGGTCAGCATCTTGTAGACATTCCGCTGTTTCAGCACGGCCTGCGAGAACGGTGGAGAAGCGAAATAAGCGGCAAATCCGTTCTTTCCGTCTTCCAGCGCCTCCACGGCTTCAGCATGAGGCAAGGCCACTACTTGGCCGCGCAGCTTGTCCGCCTGCCCCGCTCCGAAGATTTTTTCCGACTGCATACGCAGCACATACATCTGCGGCGCGGAAAGAAGCGGCATCGCAATGCGATCTTTCGGCTTGAAATCAGCAAGCGATTTCAGGTCTGCGCGATTGCTTACAAGGACGAGCGGCATGGTAGTCAGCCCCGACACGACCACCGCTTCCTGCGGCGTATCCCTCGTCTTGTCACGGGTCAGCAGAAATGCGGACACGCCAAAGGGCGCAACATCGACATGGCCGGCAAGCAGCGCCTCCTGCATCGCAGCCGAATTCGGCATGCGTCGGAAGTCAGGCTTCAGCGGCAATCCGGCCGCCTTGCCGTGCTTCTCAAACAGCTTCAGGTCAGTCGCAACATAGATCGGCAGAAAGGCCAGACCATTGCCCATGCCGATGCGCAAGGACTGCTGGGCCAACGACGGCATTGGCGCCGCGGCCGCAACCAGGGCCGCGACGCCGATCGCGAACGACAAAAGCCGCAGCGACATCATGCGCTACTTTTTCTCGTCTTCGATCGGATTGCGGAGGAGGCCAACGCCCTCAATCTCGATCTCGCAGATGTCGCCGTTCTTCATGAACACCGGAGGTTTGCGCGCCTGCCCGACACCGGACGGCGTGCCGGTGATGATGAGATCGCCCGGCTCCAGCGTCATCGCGCGGGTGAGATCGACCAGCGTCTCCGCCACCGGGAACATCATGTTGTCGGTGTTGTCGGATTGCATGACCTGGCCGTTGAGGCGGCATTCGATCTTCAGACCCTTGCCGCCTGCCGGCACTTCATCGGCGGAAACGAAAAACGGACCGAAACCACCGGTCTTGTCGAAATTCTTGCCGATGTCCCATTGCGTGGTGCGCTTCTGCCATTCACGCACGGAGCCGTCGTTGAAGCAGGACCAGCCGGCGATCACGGAATAGGCATTCTCCTTGGTCAGATGCTTGGCGCGCTTGCCGATGACCAAGGCGAGTTCCGCTTCATAATCGAAAGTATCGGACGCCTGCGGCCGCACCATCGGCGCGTTGTGCGGCGTCAGCGAAGAGATCACGCGCAGAAAGTAGGTTGGGAATTTTGGCACATTATCGGCGTAGCGGCCTTCCTTCACGTGCTCCATGTAGTTCAGGCCAAGGCAGACGATCTTGCCGGGATTGGCGACCGGCAATGCATAATTGATTCCGGCAAGCGGACGATGTGCAGAAGCCGGCGCTTTCTTCACCAGATCGGCAAGCGAGGACAGATCTCCGTTCGTGCTCCTGAGGAGCGCGGCGAGATCGGCGGGCACTTTCGAGTCGACCGCCTGCAGGTCAACCACCGTATCGCCTTGCACGGCACCAAGATGCAGCTTGCCGTCCGCTTCCAATCCAACGAGTTTCATTTTCTTCTTCCTTTCAGTAATTACGGAATATCAGACGGCGGACAGAACGTGATCGGCAATCTCCTGCCGGGTCGCGACCCAGAGCTTGCTGTCGGCCTTGGCCTTGCGTGCAATTTCCTCGAACGCCCAGGCGCCGTAGGGTCGGCCGTAGCAATGCGTATGCGCGGTCACGTCGATCATGATCGCTTCGTCGTTCTGCAACGCGTGCGCGACGAAGTCATCATAGAGCTCGACGAATTGCCGCGGCGAGCGCCCAAACCGCATCGCATGTGGCAGGTCGTTGATTTCCATGGTCAGCGGGATGGCGACAAGCTTGCCGGTGCCGAAATCCTGCACATAGGGCCGATCGTCATCGAACACATCGCCCTGCCAGGCATAGTCGGCTTCGAGCAGAAGCTTCGCCGTGGCGGCGGCCGGCGTGCCGCGCGGACTGATCCAGCCGAGCGGGCGAACACCGGATGCTCGTGCGAGAAGATCAGTGGTTTTCTGGATGTTCGCTCTGTCTTCTTCGAGCGTTAACTTGGCCGGAATGATCTCCTGTCCATAGCCATGCGCCACGATTTCGTGGCCTTCATCGGCAATACGCCTGACGATCTCCGGTATCCGCTCGCCGAACACGCCGCTGGTCATCACACTGGCCCTGGTGCCCACGCGCTTCATCACGTCGAGCAGCCGCTCGATGCCGCGCACCGCGCCATAATGGCCCCACATCAGCGCGTTGGTGTCGAACGTGCCGGTCGGCAGCGGATTTCCCATGGGGCCGAGGCCAGGCGCCTTGCCGTCGGACCAGCCCTCGAAGGCAATATTGATGACGACGGCCACCTTCTTGCCGCCCGGCCAGCGGAAATCCGCTCCGAGGCGGCGCACACGTGCCTCTTCCGCCACCACATCCTTTACGTCAGTCATTATTCCGGTTGTCTCCGATGCGGGCAGCTGCGCCTTTCGCGACTAAAGCTCCGGCACCCTTTCCTGTCAATATTTGTTCGAACATTCCGTGGAATCCATGCTATTGATCGATCCTCTTAGCTGTAGGGATTCGGCGATCTTGACCCTGATCGATCTCGGACAGAAGCAAGGCGAGACCCTGACCTCGGCCGTCTTCGACGCGCTACGCCGGGCGGTCATCACCGGCGAGTTTGCGCCGGGAGAAAAGCTGCGCGTCCGGCAATTGGCAGAACGCTTCGGCACCGGTCTTTCACCCATCCGCGAGGCGCTCAACCGCCTGCTGCGAGACGGATTGGTCGAACAGAGCGACCTGCGCGGCTTCTCCGTCGCCCCGACGACGGAAGCTGATCTTGATGAACTGACAAAGGCGCGGATCTGGGCGAATGAGAAGGCGCTGCGCGAGTCGATCGCGCATGGCGATGCCGCCTGGGAGGAGAGCGTGTTGATTGCCTATCACCGACTCTCGAGGATCGAGGCGCGACTCGAAAGCTCACCGCCCGATATCGATCCTGCCTGGGATGCCGCGCATGCCACCTTTCATCGGCAACTGACCGCGGCTTGCGGGTCGCGCTGGCTGATCGGCTTCTGCACGCAGCTCTTCGATTTGGCCGACCGTTACCGTCATCTGTCACGCCTGGCACCGCAGGCAGGTATGCGACGTCGCAACGACGAACACCGCATGATCATGGAAGCAACCGTCGCACGCGACGCTGACAAGGCGGCCGCATTGCTCAGCGAACATTTCCTGACGACGGCGCGGTTGAGCCGCGCGGCTCTCCATCAGGTCGCGGCAGAAAAGCGTCCGCGCGCCCGACGCAGCAGAACTTAGGCAACGCCGTTATTTGCGAACCAGCGCATATACGGCGAACAGGTTCTGACTGTCGGTCCAAATCTCAACCGGCGTCCAGCGCGAGCCGCGCGCCAGTGCGCTGAATGAGCCCGGGGTATATTTGTAGCTGTTCTCGGTGTGGATGGTGTCCCCGGCGCGGAAATCGATCACCTGCCCGGCCACCCGCACCTTTTGCCGTTTCAACGAGGCGAGGTGCATCTCGATGCGCCGCCGCTCGCGGTTATAGAAAGCGTGATGTTCAAAGGTCTCGCGCTTAAAATCGGCCGCCAGTTCCCGATTCATCCGATCGAGCAAATTGAAATTGAACGCCTCGGTGATGCCGGCCTTGTCGTTGTAGGCGGCGTTCAGGATATCGACGTCCTTCACCAGGTCGACGCCGATGATCAGCAGCGAATTGTCTCCAAGCAGCAGACAGGCATGCTTCAGAAACGCCGCGGCATCATGCGGCTCGAGATTGCCGATGGTCGAGCCGGGGAAAAAGCCGACCCGCGGCTTGTTCGCCGCGATCATTGGCAGGTCGAAAGGCTGCATGAAATCGGCCGCCACCGGTGCGACCGTCAGCGCCGGAAATGCCTTGCGCAATTCCGCAGCTTCGCGCTCCAGAAACTCGCCTGAAATATCCACCGGGACATAGGCGGCCAGTTTCGCAGCTGCGGCGTCCAGCAGAATTTTCGCCTTGGTGGCGGAGCCGCTGCCAAACTCGATCAATACCGCCCCATCAGGGATAAGCGCCGCCATCTTTCCGGCATGTGCGCGCAAAATCTCAAGTTCGCAGCGGGTCGGATAATATTCGGGCTGTCGCGTAATTTCCTCGAACAGCCGTGAACCTTCCTGGTCGTAAAAATATTTCGGCGGAATGCATTTCGGAGTGCGTGTCAACCCGGCGACTGCGTCGACAGCGAAGATTGCAGCTTCGTGCGATTCTGCATTGAACTGAACCCGTGGTTTGGCCAGCGCGCCCATGACGACCCCGCTTTTTATCGATAATCGACCAGCCGCAGGCCGGTGAATTGCCAGCGCGCCTGCGGGTAGAAGAAATTGCGATAGGTCGCACGGGCGTGACCTTGCGGTGTCGCCAGCGAGGACCCACGCAGGACCATCTGATTGACCATGAACTTGCCGTTATATTCGCCCAGCGCACCCTCCGGCGCGCGATAGCCCGGATAAGGCGCATAGGCACTGCGTGTCCATTGCCAGACGATGCCGAAGGCGTCGTCGATCAGCCCTTCTCGCGCCGCCACCTCCCATTCCATTTCAGTCGGCAGATACTTGCCGGCCCAGCGCGCAAAGGCGTCCGCCTCGTAGTAGCTCACGTGGCAGACCGGCGCGGCTAGATCGACCGGCTGCACTCCTCCAAGTGTCATAGCGTGCCATTGACCGTCACGCTGCTGCCAATAGCCCGGCCCTTCCCAGCCTTCGTTCTCGACCTGGGCCCAACCATCCGACAGCCAGAGTGAGGGCGTGGTGTAGCCGCCGTCCGCCATGAATTCGAGCCATAGCATGTTGCTGACCAGATGCCGTTCAATCCGCGCTGGCTGCAACAAGGTCGAATGAGCGGGTCTCTCATTGTCGAAATGGAAATCGCCGCCTGCGTGCCCGACCGTGTGGATGCCGGCGGGCAGACTTGCGAAGGCATCCCGCCCGGCCTGTGCAGGTGGCATCACCCAATCTGGATCATAAGCCGGAAAGGTCGGATTCTGCGCGAAGGCATGCAGGATATCGGTCAGCAGCAATTCCTGATGTTGCTGCTCGTGATGCAGGCCGATCTCGACGATCGGAAAAATCTGGGCACAGGTGCTCTCGTCCGCCTGCTCGATCAGCGCCACCACCGCGTCATCGACATGCGCCCGGTAAGCGGCAACTTCCTCCGCACTGGGGCGCGTGATCAGACCACGTTTCGGGCGTGCATGCCGCGGACCGGCCGCAACATAATAAGAGTTGAACAGAAACGGAAAACGCTCGTCATAGACCCTGTAGCCGGGCATATGCGGGACGAGCAGGAACGTCTCGAAAAACCACGTGACGTGTGCGCGGTGCCATTTCGTCGGGCTGGCATCCGGCATCGATTGCACGACCTGATCTTCCGGCGACAGACGCGCGGCGCGTGTTTCAGTTTCGCTGCGCACGCGGCGGAAGGCGCTCACCCAATAAGGGCGGGCATGCGCTTCACTGCCGGAACGCTCCATACTGTCCTGCTTCCGCAAGGAGGTCGCGGTCGGCATTCATTATCTCCATCGTAGGCGGGACATATAGAGTGGGTGCGCACACTCACAATGCCAACAAACGTGCATGGTTCCCTGTCAGCCTAGCGTGGTGGTTCGGAAGTCCGCTTCATTCTTGCCGCATGCTCTTCAGGACTTCCGAACCAAACCACACTAGAATCATAGGCTTGCTAGTGTCCTTCGAATCCGAAGTCCGCTCACGGCCAGGCCGCAGATTGAAGCGGACTTCGGATTCGGGACACTAGCGCCAAACGGGACATCGCGCAGCCGCTCGCACGCGATCGTGAGGCACCATGGTAATCCCTAAAACACTGAATCAATGATCGTTTTTCTTAATTGATCAAAAGGCATACGAAAAACATACGACATGCTGCCGCACGATTGAGGACATGCGCCGACAACGGATTTGCGCCGCAATTGGGGAGCTAAATGCAAACTTGCGCGTTATTGCTGACGCAGGCGAGGCACATTTTATCCGCATTCCATGTTCACGGCCCGCCTGCCTCGATATCGAGGGAGACAAAATATGGCTACACGCTCACGACGCCGCGCCGGAGCACGACGTGCCTCCGGCATCAAGCAATCGCTGAATGAAGCTCAACGTGCGGTCGGCGGCTATGTCCGCTCCGGCAGCAAGCAGGTCAATGATGCCGTCAGCACGTTCCTGAGCAAGTTTGACACCGGCCATTTGCTGGATGCGCTTCGAAAGAAGACAACCGGTGGCGGACGCCGGTCGAGTACGCGCCGCACCGCGGCGCGTCGCGCAGCGAGCCGCAGCACAACAGGCCGCAAGCGCCGCTCAGCGCCGAAAGTCCGTCGCGCAGCAGCGCGCAAAACCACCGCAACCCGGCGGAGCACCCGCCGCAAATAACCGTCCAAGACACTCCCAGACCATGCGCGGGCTGGTGCACCGGCCCGCGCATTTCTTCCCCTCCTTGCGCAATTGCGCTAGGTTGCCCCGTCTCAGGGGCGCGTCGCATGTCGGTCAGCAGTCTTCACAGCGTTGACGGCCGTATCACGGCTGCACGCACTGGCGACGGACCGGACTTGGTGATTTTGCATTCGTTGCTGACGGACCGGCATGCCTTCGATCCGGTCCTGCCGCAACTTGCAGCGAATTTCCGCGTCACGCTGATCAACCTGCCCGGCTTCCACGGCTCGCAGCCGGTGGAGGGAACGCTTGGTGACGCCGTGGCTTTCGTACAGCGCGCCTTCGACGAATTCGGCATCGCGCACGATACCATCCTGATGGGCAACGGCTATGGCGGCACAGTCGCGCTGGCTTTTGCCATCGCCCATTCCAACCGCCTGGGACGGCTGGTGCTGGTCGATGTCGCGCCCGGCTTCCCGGAGCAGGGCAAACAGGCCTTCCGCGTGATGTCAGAGAAGGTTGCGGCGGTCGGACTCGGCGCCATTGTGGATATCGCAGCCAATCGGGTTTTTCACCAAGCCTATCTCGCCCAGCACCCGCAGGCGGTCGAGGAGCGCCGCGCCGTTTTGCTCAACATCGATCCTGTGGCGTTCCGCGCCGCCTGCCAAATCCTGGTCGATGCCGATCTGGTGCCCGACCTGCCGAAGGTGAAAACGCCCACACTGGTGGTGTATGGGGAACTCGATCAGGCGACCCCGCCCGCGCTCAACATGGTCATTGCAAGCAAGGTGCCGGGCGCGAGGGTAGTCGAGCTGAAAGGCTGCGGCCATTGCCCTCCCCTGGAGCAGCCGCAGGAATTTCTTGCTGCGGTCGAGAAATTCATCTCTGGATGAATTCCCCCTTTTGCCGATGGCCCACGGCGTTTCTCCGCGCTAATAGAGAATGAAAAGCGGGTCCGCACCGGACCCAGGCTGTTGGGGGGATTATGGTCGAGCCGTTCTACCTGCTGGGCATTCCAGTTGATTTCATCCTGTTCGCGCTGACCCTGCTTGGCGTCGCCCTCTTACACCACTACACCCTCCAGGTCGCGCTGACCGGGCTCGCGGCGATCTCGCTTTACAAGATCATTTTCACGGGCTTCAAATTCGGCACCGGCATTTCGGGCTTTGTGCAGCACCTGCACCATGAATGGGTGATCCTGGCGAACCTGTTTTTGCTGCTAATGGGTTTTGCGCTGCTCTCCCGGCATTTCGAGAAAAGCCAAATTCCCGAAGAGATGCCACGCTTCCTGCCCGATGACTGGAAGGGTGCTTTTGCACTCTTGGCCATCGTCTTCGTCTTGTCGAGCTTTCTCGATAATATTGCCGCCGCGCTGATCGGTGGCACCATGGCGCGCCATGTGTTTCGCGGCAAAGTCCATATTGGCTATCTGGCGGCGATTGTCGCCGCCTCCAATGCCGGCGGCTCCGGCAGCGTGGTCGGCGACACGACGACGACGATGATGTGGATCGACGGCGTCAGCCCGCTGATCGTGTTTGACGCCTATATCGCCGCCGTGGTGGCGCTTGTCATTCTCGGGATTCCAGCCGCGTTCCAGCAGCATCGTCATTCGCCTATTGTGAAGGAGGCACCGAGAGAGCTTCAGATCGAATGGCCGCGCGTGGCCATCGTCGCTCTCATTCTGGTTGCCGCCATTCTCGCCAATGTCACGGCCAATCTGAAATATCCCGCGCTGCTCGATCTGATCCCTGTCATCGGCCTTGCGGTCTGGGCGGTGATCCTGATCACGGCGCCGTGGCGCCGTCCGGATTGGGAGGTAATGCCGGAAACCTTCAAGGGTACAATCTTCCTGCTCGCGCTCGTCACGTGCGCATCCATGATGCCGGTCGAAAAACTGCCGCTCGCGTCATGGCAAACCGCGCTCGGGCTTGGCTTCGTCTCCGCCGTGTTCGACAACATTCCGCTCACGGCACTGGCGCTTAAACAGGGCGGCTATGACTGGGGCTTTCTCGCTTTCGCAGTCGGCTTCGGCGGCTCGATGATGTGGTTCGGATCATCCGCCGGTGTTGCGCTGTCCAACATGTACCCGGAAGCGAAATCTGTCGGCCTCTGGTTGCGCCACGGCTGGTACATCGCCGTGGCCTATGTGGTCGGTTTTTTCGTCATGCTCGCCGTTCTCGGCTGGCACCCGGATGAGGGACACAAGAAGCGCGTGGATCTCGCGCCCACTTCGATCGCCGTAGTGCATGGCTAAAGAAACTTCAGGACCGGCGAGATCGGCAGGAAAGTCAGCAGCAGGAATAGCGGCACCAGAATGAGCGATGCCCAGAAGAAATACGCGAAAAAGCTGGGCATCTTGATGCCGCGTTCCTCGGCAATCGTGTAGATCATGAAATTGGGCGCGTTCCCGATATAGGTGAGCGCGCCCATATAGACTGCGCCCATCGAAATTGCGGCAAGGGTTCCCCCTAGCGGACCCATCAATTCGGCTGGATCGCCGCCGGCAAGCTCAAAAAACACAAGATATGTCGGCGCATTGTCGAGGAACGCCGACAGAATGCCCGTCAGCCAGAAATAGGCCGCCTCGTGCGGAAGCCCGTCATTTGCGGTGACCGCGCTCAGCAGGAAGGCAAATTGACCGTCGCGCCCAGCCTGCAGCATCGCCAGCACCGGCACGATTGCGGTGAATATCCCCGCGAAAAGAATCGCCACTTCCCGGATCGGTTCCCAGGTGAAGCCGTTCGATTCCCGATGCTCATTCGGCGTCAACCATAGCGACAGTAAAGCAATCGCGATCAGTTCGAGATCGCGCAAGAGATTTTGTAACGCAACCTCAGTTCCGAATACATTGAATGTGATGCCCGGCCGCCAGAAGGCGGGCAGCAGGATACTGCCGACGATGCCTGCAATCAGCAGGAAATTGATCTTGCCCCGCAGGCGGATCTGCGATGGCGCCTGGAATTGATCGGCGGCGTCCTTCTCCTTGCGCCAGAGGAATTCATCCAGAACAAAGAACAGCGTCAGCACCACAGTGGCGACGATGGTGGTCTGCAACCACAGATTCTGCGCGGTCCAGAAGAAATCGACGCCCCGCAGAAAACCGACAAAGAGTGGCGGATCGCCGAGCGGCGTCAGCGCGCCGCCGACATTGCCGACAAGGATGATGAAGAACACGACGACATGGACGCGGTTTTGCCGCTGCTCGATCGCGCGCAGCAGCGGGCGGATCAGGATCATCGCCGCGCCCGTCGTCCCGACGATACTGGCGCTTGCCGTGCCGAGCGCCAGCATGATCGTGTTGTTGACGGGCGTCGCGCGGATCTGTCCGCTGACCAGAATGCCGCCGGCGACCGTGTACAGCGCGAACAAGAGAACGATGAAGCTCAGATATTCAGCCAGCATGGCGTGAACGAACACTTCAAACGCCGTGGCCACGCCAAATCCCGCTGCCAGCGGCGCCAGTGTCAGCAGAGCCCATCCCGCAGCAATCTTGCCGTAATGCGCATGCCAGATTTTCGGAAACAGTAGAGGTCCAGTCGCGATCGTCAGCAAAAGGCCGGCAAAGGGCAAAGCCCAAGGCCACGACAAGACCGAGCCGTCCAGCGCTGCGGCATGAGCCGGCTGCGCAGCACAAAATATGAGGATGGAGAAAGCAAGCGACGAACGGATCAACATCCGGGGTGCCTTGCATCAGGAGGGAGCCGAAAGCAACGCGGTCATTTGGCCCCTTTGCCCGCCGGCGAGCGCTTGCCAGCGTCGTGATTTCACGCTACCAAATGGTGATACATGTGTACTGCATAGCGGACCAAGAAGCCGCACGCCTGTCGGGAGGTCGCGTTGACGAAGTCTGTCAAAAAGATTGCGCTCGAAGAGCATTTCTTGGCTCCCGGCTTTGAGGAGTATTGGCTGAGGACGGTCGAGGACGTTGACCCGAAGCTCTACGGCCAGGTGCTGTCGCGCCTGAAGGATTTCGGGGAATTGCGCATTGCGGCCATGGACAAGGCGGGTATCGAACGTTCGGTGCTGTCGCTGGCCGGTCCCGGCGTGCAGGCCGAGCGCGATGTTGGCAAGGCCACGCGCAAAGCCATCGAGGCAAACGATTTTCTCGCCGGCGAAATTGCGAAAAATCCCCCACGCTATTCCGGCCTCGCGCACATTGCTTTGCAGGATCCGGTCGCCGCGGCAAACGAGCTGGAGCGCTGCGTGAAAGAGCTCGGCTTCGCCGGCTGCATGATCAATGGCCACACCAACGGGCAATATCTCGACGATCCCTCGCTCTCTCCGTTTTGGGAACGCGCCGAGGCGCTCGAGACAATCGTCTATCTGCATCCCGCCGACCCCGTGTCGCCTTTTGCCGTGCTTGACGGCTACAAGGGCCTGAAGCGCGCGACCTGGGAATGGACCCTCGAAACCGGCTCGCACGCCTTGCGCATGGTGTTCGGCGGTCTGTTCGACCGTTTCCCGAAGGCGACCCTTGCGCTCGGCCATCTCGGCGAAACCCTGCCCTATCTGCTTTGGCGCTTGGACAGCCGCGCCAAGCTCTACGGGATCAAGCTCAAACGTCAGCCTTCCGACTACATCCGGGAGAACATGGTGGTGACGCTGTCCGGCATGTACTCGGCGGAGCCGCTCAATTGTGCGATCGCCGCACTGGGCGCCGACCGGGTCATGTTCTCGGCCGATTACCCCTTCGAATCCGCCGAGGAAGCCGCGCATTTCATGGATACCGTGCCTCTCGATGAGAAATTGCGCGAGCAGATCGCGTTTTCGAACGCCCGAAAGATCTTGCGACTTCCGAACTGAACCCTCGGGATCACAACGATGAACAAACACGTGACAGCACAGCCCACAGGCACCCACGACAAGAGCAGTGTGCAGGTGATCGCCCGCGCTGCGTCCATTCTGCGCGCGCTGGAAGACGCCACGCCGGGATTGAGCCTGGGTCAGATTGCGCAGCGGGTAAACCTCGCGCGCTCCACCGTGCAGCGCATCGTTTCGGCGCTGGAGACCGAGAAACTGGTGATTGCAGCCTCGCCGAACGGACGGGTGCGTCTTGGACCGACGATCCTGCGGCTCGCCGCTTCCGTTCGTACTGATTTTGTCACCATCGCCAAGCCATTCATCACCAAGCTGTCGCATGACCTGCATGAGACGGTCGATCTCGCGGCGGTGAAAAATGATCACATGGTCTTCATCGATCAGGTCATAGGATCGCAGCGCCTGCGTACGGTTTCCGCAGTCGGCGAATCCTTTCCTCTCTATTGCACGGCCAATGGCAAGGCCTATCTGGCGCAACTTGCCGATGAGGAAATCGAGAAGCTGATCGGCGCCTCCTATGAGGCGCGCACGCCCAAAACCATCACCCGGCTCGATGCGCTGCTTGATGAACTGAACTCCGTGCGCCGCCATGGCGTCGCTTTCGACCGCGAGGAACATACGCTCGGCATCAGTGCGGCCGGCATCGCACTGCATGACTTCCACGGCAACCCGGTCGCCATCTCTGTGCCGGTACCGAGCCAGCGGTTCAAGGAGCAACAAAAAGATATCGCCGAGCGGCTTTTACGCACCAAGGCGTCGCTCGAGGAGCATATCAATGCCGCGATGAAGTGACGGCCGGGATTTGACGAACAAGCGCACATTGCGCGCCAAAAAACGGGAGACTTAGAAGATGACAATCAAAATCCGCGGCATTGCGTTCGAGGACAATCTTGAGAACAGCATGGGGCTGGAATTCTACAATCTGTCGCATCGCTTCGGTTACCAATCACCGAATTGGCCCTATTTCGAGGACGTCAAGATCGAACGCATCCACTACATGGCGAAGTCGGGCGTGCTGTCGCAACGCATCACGACCTCCATGCACAACACCACGCATATCGATGCGCCGGCACACGTGGTGCAGGGTACGCCGTTCATCGACGAGGTGCCGCTGCCCCATTTCTTCGGCACCGGAATCGTGGTCTCGATCACGAAGAAAAAGTGGGAGCCGATCACCTATGACGATCTGGAAAAGGCCGCCGGCAAGCATGTGCGCCCGCATGACGTGGTGATCGTCAATACCGGTTGGCATCATCAGTACGAAGATAGCGAGGACTATTTCTGCCGCGCGCCGGGCTTCGTGCCATCAGCCGGCGACTGGTTCGTGGAGAAGAAGGTGAAAGTCGTGGGCCATGACACCCAGGCCAACGACCATCCGCTCGCCACCGCCATCGGCCCGCAGCGCAACGGTCCGCTGCATCCGCATCTCGCCGAAGAATACAAGGAGTGGTCGGGCGGCCGCGACTGGAAGGACGATTTCCCCGAATGGGAGCCGGTGCACCGCAAGTTGTTCTCGAACGGCATCCTTGGCATCGAGAATGTCGGCGGCGACCTCGACAAGGTCACCGGCAAGCGCTGCACCTTCGCCTTCTTCCCGTGGAATTGGGATCGCGGCGACGGTTGCATCATCCGCCTCGTCGCGATGATCGACAAAAACGGCGGCTACCGTATCGAACGCGGGGAGGACCTGAAATGATCGTCCGCAAGCTCAACGACGCAAAATCCTACGAAGCGCCCAATCACCGCGCCTGCGCCTCGCTGCGCCTCTTCGGCATGGACGCAGGCGGGCCGTCCAAGTTCATTGTGGGCCTCTCGCATTTCCTGCCTGGCGGTGGCGCCGGCCCGGACGCCTCGCCGACCGAGAAGGTCTATGTGGTCGTAGCCGGCAAGCTCACGCTGATCGTGGACGGCAAGGAAACGGTGCTCGGGCCGGGTGACTCCTGCTTCATCGGGCCGAACGAGAAGCGCGAGATCATCAACCGCACCAACGAAGTGGTGACGATCATCACGGCGATGAACAATCCGCAGGTGTAAGCCTGCTCCCTCTCCCCGCTTGCGGGGAGAGGGTCGGGGTGAAGGGGGCATCTGCAGACGCTCTGAGTTTCTGGAGGCCCCTCACCCGCCCGCCTTCGCAAAGCTTCGGCGGGCGAACTCTCCCCGCAAGCGGGGAGAGGTAAAGCAAGGGAGAAATCAATGACCGAAGCCTGGCTCAAAAATCCGCTGTCGCTGTTCGACATCAAGGGCAAAACTGCAATCGTCACTGGCGCGTCCGGCGCTTTCGGCGCCCTCGCGGCGCGGGTCCTTGCGGGTGCCGGCGCGTACGTCGTGCTGGCCGCCGGAAAAGCGGATGAGCTCAAGAAGACAGCGGCCGAATGCGAAAAGCTCGGCGCCAAGGTCGAGAGCGTGGCGATCCGCCCTAGCTCGGAAGCGAACTGCGACAAGATCGTACAGGCGGCCGTCGATAAATTCGGCCGTGTCGATATCCTCGTCGTCGGTTCCGGCAAGAATGACGTGTCGAAAATCGTCGACATGTCGCCCGAACGCTTTCTCGACGTCATGGACGCCAATGTCACCCAATCCTGGCTGATGGCACGCGCCGCCGGCCGGCAGATGCTGAAGCAAGGCGGCGGCGGCAAGATCGTGCTGATGTCTTCGGCACGCGGGCTGCTTGGGCACCCCGCCGGCTACACCGCCTATTGCGCCTCGAAATCGGCCGTCGATGGCATCACCAAGGCTCTCGGCTGCGAATGGGGGGACACCGGCATCACCGTCAACGCCATCGCGCCAACCGTATTCCGATCGGCGCTCACCGCCTGGATGTATGAGGACACCGACAAGGCCAAGGATGTGCGCAAGGGCTTCCTCGCCCGTGTGCCGAAGGGCCGGCTCGGGGAACCCTCCGATCTCGCGGGACCCCTTCTCTTCCTCGCCTCCTCGGCGTCCGATTTCTATACGGGCCACATCCTGTATGCCGACGGCGGCTACACCGCAGGCTGACATGGCTGGCACGCCCCGCATCGCCGTCATCGGCGCCGGGCTCATGGGCCACGGCATCGCGCAGGTCTTTGCGCTGCACGGTCATGATGTCACCGTCTACGATTCCTTCGACGGCAATCTGCAGACATTGAAGGACCGCATCAGCACGAATTTGCGCGATCTCGGCGACGATCCGAAAGCCGTCGAACGCGTGACGCCGCAAAGCGATCTCGCTGCCGCCGTACGCAATGCTGATTATGTGGTCGAGGCCGTGCTGGAGGATCTGCCGCTGAAGCAGAAACTCTTCTCTGAAATCGAAAGCCACGTCCGGCCGGACACGATTCTCGCCAGCAACACGTCGGTCATTCCGATCACGAAAATCATGGAGGGGCTGCAACACCGAGAGCGTGCGCTCGGCACGCATTGGTGGAATCCTCCCTATCTCGTGCCGCTGGTCGAAGTGATCGGCACCCAATGGTCGTCACAAGCGACGATCGGCTGGACCATGAATCTGCACAAGGCCATTGGCAAGACGCCTGTGCACGTGAAGAAAGACGTCGCCGGCTTTGTCGGCAACCGCCTGCAGCACGCATTGTGGCGCGAGGCGGTCTCGCTGGTTGAAAACGGAATCTGCGATGCCGAAACCGTCGATACCGTGATCAAGGCGAGCTTCGGAGGCCGGCTGGCGGTGCTCGGCCCGCTGGAGAACGCCGACCTCGTCGGCACCGATCTGACGCTCGCCATCCACAAGACCGTGCTTCCTGAGATCGACAGTCGGCGCGGCGCTTCGCCTTATCTCGAAAAACTGGTCGCAGAAGGCAAGCTCGGCATGAAATCCGGCGAGGGTTTCCGGAAATGGGTACCTGAGCAGCAAGCAGAGCTCAGGGCAAAGATTACCCGACATCTCAAAAAGGCGCGCGCAGAAGACGCCTGATCATTATTCAGGTCATACGGGAGGAACATCGTGACGAAGGACAACGGCACTTCCAAGAACAAGCTCGGCAATGGCGTCTCGCGCCGAAACGTCATTCAGGCAGGCGCAGCCACTCTGGTCGCCGCACCCGCCGTTTTGCGGATCATTCCCGCCAACGCGCAAAGCAAGGTCATCAAGATCGGCAATGTGAGCCCGCGCACCGGCCCGCTGGCCGGCTTCGGCGAGGCCGATCCTTTCATCATCGATCAGGTGAAGGGCATTCTCTCGAAAGGCATCCAGAGCGGCGGCAAGACTTATCCGGCCGAGATCATCTCCAAGGACAGCCAGTCGAATGCCAGCCGCGCCGCCGAAGTCGCGGCCGAGCTGATCCTGCGCGACAAAGTCGATCTGCTGGTCGGCGCCGGCACGCCGGACACGACCAATCCGGTCGCCGATCAGGCGGAGGTCAATGAAGTCCCCTGCATCACCACCAACTGTCCGTGGCAGCCCTATTTCTTCGGCCGCAAGGGCGACCCCAAAAAGGGCTTCAACTGGACCTATCACTTCTTCTGGGGTCTGGAAGACGTCATCGCCGCATTTCTTGCCTTGTGGGACGGCGCGCCGACCAACAAGGTTGTGGGTGGCGTGTTCCCCAATGACGCCGACGGCAATGCCTGGGGCGATTCCAAGCTGGGTCTGCCGCCGGCGCTTGCGCAAGCGGGCTACAAGCTCATCGATCCGGGCCGCTATCAGGTGATGAACAACGACTTCACCTCGCAAATCTCCGCGTTCAAGGCGGCGGGCTGCGAAATTGTCACCGGCAACATGATCCCGCCGGATTTTGCGACCTTCTGGTCGCAGGCGGCGCAACAGGGCTTCAAGCCGAAGATCGTCACCATCGGCAAGGCGCTGCTGTTCCCCTCGGCCGTGAACGCGCTCGGCGCGCGCGGCCATGGCCTCACCACCGAAATCTGGTGGACACCGAACCATCCCTTCAAATCGGGTCTCACAGGGCAGTCGGCGAGAGAGCTGGCCGAGGCTTACATGAAAGCTGCGAATCGTCCGTGGACGCAACCGATCGGATACCAGCACGCGCTGTTCGAAGTCGCCATCGATACGCTCAAGCGGGCCAAATCGCTCGAGCCGAAGGCGATCCTGAATTCCATCATTGCGACCGACTACCGTTCAATCGTCGGTCCGGTGAAATGGACCGGCCAGCCGGTGAAGAATGTGACCAAGACGCCGCTGGTCGCCGGGCAATGGAAGCGCGTAGACGACAAGTTCGATCTGGTGATTACGGCGAACAAGCGGGCACCGGAAATTCCGGTCGGCGGCAAGTTGGAATTGTTGTCGTAGCCCTCCACGTCGTCACCCTGAGGTGCGAGCGGCCGAAGGTCGCGAGCTACGAAGGGCGACGACGTGGCCGACATCCTTCGAGGCCCGGCCTGCGGCCGGGCACCTCAGGATAACGTTGCCAAGGCAGGATTTGCATCGTGCCCCTCCTCACCTTGACGCAAACTTCCAAACGCTTCGGCGCCGTCATTATCGCCGATGGCATCGACCTTTCGGTCGAGAAGGGCGAGGCGCTCGGCATCATCGGGCCGAACGGCGCCGGCAAGACCACCTTGTTCGGTATCATCAGCGGCACCGTGCCGCCGGACTCAGGTCAGGTGGCATTCGACGGCCGCGACATTACGCGCCTCGCGCCGGACAAACGTTGTCGCATGGGCATCGCACGCTCGTTCCAGGTTCCGCAGCCCTTCGGCGGCATGACCGTGTTCGAAAATCTCGTCGTCGCCGCCGCCTTCGGCCAGGGCCGAAGCGAGCGCGATGTTTACGCTGACAGCCATCTTGTCCTCGAGCATTGCGGTCTCGCCGCGAAGGCAAACCGGCCGGCGGGCGCGCTCACGCTGCTCGATCGCAAGCGGCTAGAGCTTGCCCGCGCACTGGCGACCGGCCCGCAATTGCTGCTGCTCGATGAAGTGGCCGGCGGCCTCACCGAGCATGAATGCGAAGCGCTGGTGACGCTGATCAAGGACATCCGCAAGATCGGCATCACCATCGTCTGGATCGAGCATATCGTGCACGCCCTGCTCGCTGTCATCGACCGTCTCGTGGTGCTGCATGGCGGCGCTTTCATTGCCCAGGGTGACCCGCAGACCGTGATCCGCTCGCCGCAGGTCAACGAAATCTATATGGGGATCCCCGCCGATGCCTGAGCCGCTGCTCGCCATCCGGTCGCTCAATGCGTTCTACGGCGATTTCCAGGCGCTGTTCGACATTTCATTAGCGGTGCCCGCAGGCGAGGTGGTGTCGTTTGTTGGCGCCAATGGTGCGGGAAAGAGCACACTCCTGAAAAGCATCGCCGGGCTGATGCCCGGCCGCCGCGATGCGATTGTGTTCGCCGGCGAAGAGATCGGCGACAGACCCGCCTACGAGGTTGCCAAGCGCGGCATTGCATTGGTGCCTGAAGGCCGCCGGCTCTTTCCATCCCTGTCGGTCGAGGAAAACCTGATGATCGGCGGCCAGCTCGGCCGCGAGGGACAGTGGTCACTGGCGCGCATCTATGAACTCTTCCCGGTTCTGTTCGAACGCCGCCGTGTGCCCGCAACATCTCTGTCCGGCGGACAGCAACAGATGTGCGCCATCGGACGCGCGCTGATGTCCAATCCACGCCTCTTGATGTGCGACGAGATCAGCCTCGGCCTCGCGCCCATCGTGGTGCGCGACATCTATGCACGGCTGCCGCAGATCGCAGCCGCGGGCATCACGCTCATCGTCGTAGAGCAGGACGTGGCGCAGGCGCTGAAGGCCGCCGACCGCATTTATTGCCTGCAGGAAGGCCGTGTCGTGCTGCACGGCAAAGCCGGCGAAGTTACGCGCGAGGCGGTATCGGCCGCGTATTTCGGGGTGTGAAACGTGGAATGGGTGAACACGATCGTGCAAGGTATTCTGACCGGCGGGCTCTATGCCATGTTCGCCGCGGGCCTTTCACTCATCTTCGGCGTCATGCGCCTTGTCAACATCGCGCATGGCGACCTGATCGTGCTTGCGGCCTATATCGCGCTCGTCGTGGTCGAGACGCTGGGTATCGATCCGCTGATGTCGCTACTCTTCGTCGTGCCGATCATGGCCGTGATTGGATATGTCCTGCAGCGCACGATCCTCAACCGCACGCTGGGCGATGATCTGCTGCCGCCGCTGCTGGTGACGTTTGGCCTCTCGGTCATCATCCAGAATGCGTTGCTGGAAGTCTTCACCGCCGACAGCCGCAAGCTCAATGCCGGTCCGATTGAAACCGCAAGCATGGAGGTTTTGCCCGGCGTCTCGCTCGGTATTCTGCCGCTGGCGCAATTCATCATTGCCGTCGCCGTGATTGCACTGATGCAGATGGTGTTCTACCGCACGGCGATGGGGCGTGCATTCCGCGCCACGTCCGACGACCAGCCGGTGTCGCAGCTTATGGGTCTCGACAACCGCCACATTTTCGGTCTTGCGATGGCCTTGTCGCTAGCCATTGTCGCCATCGCCGGCGTGCTCCTCGCCGTGCGCGCCAATTTTGATCCCTCGATCGGCCCTGCCCGGCTGATCTTCGGCTTTGAAGCAGTCATTATCGGCGGGCTCGGGTCGATGTGGGGTACGCTCGCCGGCGGCATCATCCTCGGCGTGTCGCAGGCGATTGGCGCCAAGATCGATCCCGGCTGGCAATTGCTCGCCGGTCATTTTGTCTTTCTTTTCATCCTTGCAATCCGCCCGCAAGGCCTGTTCCCGAAGGTGCAGTGATGAGCAGCGCCGCCATTCGCGTCGTCCACTTCACCCGCTCCAGCCAGATCGGCATCGCGGGCTTCGCCCTGCTCTTGATTGCGCTGGCGACGGCGCCCTATTGGGCCGAGCGCTCTGACCTGCGTCTGCTGGCGGAGATCTTCACCTACGTGACGCTGGCAAGCCTCTGGAATCTGCTCGCGGGCTATGCCGGCCTCGTGTCGGTCGGCCAGCAGGCTTACGTCGGGCTCGGCGCCTACATTCTTTTCGGGCTTGCGATCTTCGCCGGCCTCAATCCCGTCTGGACCATTCCCGTTGCAGGCGTCATTTCCGCCATCGTTGCCTACCCCGTTGCTCTCCTGATCTTCCGCCTGCGCGGGCATTATTTCGCCATTGGCACCTGGGTGGTGGCGGAAGTCTTCCGGCTGCTCGCAGCGCAGATCGGCCCGCTCGGTGGCGGCTCCGGCATCTCCCTGCCGGTCGCAACCGTCACCGCCATCGCCGAGACGCGGCAGATGCGCGAATTTCTGATCTACTGGATCGCACTGGCGCTGCTCGTCGTTATTCTTGGCCTGATCGTGATGCTGCTGCGCTCACGCTACGGGCTCGCGCTCACCGCGATCCGTGACAATGAGACCGCCGCCTTGTCGAACGGCGTCAATGTCACCCGCACCAAGCTTGTGGTCTATGTGATCACCGCCGCCGGCACGGCGATGGTCGGCGCGCTCATCTTTCTGCAGAAGCTGCGGATTTCGCCGGATACCGCTTTCAGCGTCAATGAATGGACCGCCTTCGTCATCTTCATCGTGGTGATCGGTGGCGTCGGCCGGCTGGAAGGCCCGATCATCGGTACCATCGCCTTTTTCCTGCTGCGAGAGACCATGGCCGATCTCGGCGCGATCTATCTTCTGATGCTCGGGGTCGTCGCCATCGCGGTGATGCTGAAGACACCGAAGGGCCTCTGGGGTTATGTCGCGGACCGTTTCGGCTGGGAGCTGTTTCCGCTGGCGCGGCGGGTCGAGCAGCGAAAGGATTGATTGGCGATCCGCGGCCGCACCTGAAGCGGGCCAATATGGTCATCCCCCTTCACGGAAAACCTCGCGCTTCTGGAAGGACTTCCTTTGCGCCGGCATTCGCCGGAATATCGAGACCGCTATGGCAGTTGAAATGCGGCCCGGTGATTCTGGGCGGCTGACCGCGGGAGGAAAGAATGAATCGGGATCTCCTGATTGACATTTTCTGCCACATCTATCCGGATCGATTCTTTCAGGAGATGACCAAAGTTTCTCCGCAACTCGAGAATCTGGGCAAACGCCTGCGCTCGGTCCGAAAGTTGTTCGATCTCGATGAACGATTCCGCGAGATGGACACGCTGGGCGACTACCGGCAGATCATTTCACTGCCCAATCCTCCCATTGAAGACATAGCCCAATCCGCGATCGGCCTCGACCTCGCGCGCATTGCCAATGACGCGATGGCCGACCTGTGCCGCAAGCATCCGGAACGGTTTCCAGCCTTCGCCGCCGCCTTGTGCCTGACCGACATCGAAGGATCGCTCGCCGAAGCCAGACGCGCCATCGATACCCTGGGCGCGCGCGGGATCCAGATTTTCACCAATGTCGCGGGACGTCCACTGGACGCCCCCTCCTTCCGCCCGGTCTTCGACCTCATGGCGCATTACGACCTGCCAGTCTGGCTACACCCCGTGCGTACTGCGGCGATGACCGACTATCCCGCCGAGCCGAAATCTCGCTTCGAAATGTGGTGGTGCTTCGGCTGGCCCTATGACACCTCGGTGGCCATGGCGCGACTGGTCTTTTCCGGGTTGTTCGATCGCCACCCGAGCATAAAGATCATCACCCATCATTGTGGCGGCATGATCCCCTATTTTGATGAGCGCGTCGGGGCGGGCCTGGAAGTGCTCGGCAGCCGCACCAGCGACGAGGACTATTCGCAAATCCTTCCTTCGCTGAAGCGGCCGCATCTGGAATATTTCCGCGGCTTCTACGCCGACACTGCCATGTTTGGAGGCCAATACGGCGTGCGTTGCGGTTACGAATTCTTCGGCGCCGACCGCCTCGTGTTCGCAACCGATGCGCCGCTTGGCCCGATCAAGCCGACGATCGGAGTTGTCGACAGACTCGGCCTCGATGAAGCAAATCTCCGTAAGATCAAGTCGGGCAATGCCGCAAGGCTCTTGAACATGGCGTTCAACTAGCGTCTGGTGATGCGAGGAGAAGTCTGATGACTCGCAAGTTATTCAATTTTTCAAAGGCGCAGGCGATCCTGTTCGTATTGTGTGCCGCGGCTTTGCTTGCCACCTCCGGGACCGCCGAGGCGCAGAGGACCGGCCGCTCGCCCTATTGCGCGATATTGAGCGGCGACGGCGGCATGGATTGCAGCTATCCGACCCTGCAAAGCTGCCTCGCCACAGTGAGCGGTGTCGGCGGCGCCTGCAACCCAAACCCGCGTGCCCCGGGCGGGGCAGCTCCGCCAGGCTTCCTGCAGCGTCTGATGCAGGGCAACGGACCTGCGTTTGCGCCCGTTGACGTCGGGCCTCCACCCGATGCCGGCCCGGCCGTCGCTTCCACGCGTCGCCCCACCAGACGCGAATGGCCCTATTGCGCGACATACTCGAATGGCTCGACCAATTGCGGCTTTCCTACACTGCAAAGCTGCCACGCAGCCGTTAGCGGTGTGGGAGGCGTCTGTCGGGCCAATCCTCGCGCGGGACGCAATCCGCGTTCCTGAGTGGCGCAAGCATGACCAGGCCTCCCTTTGTCAACGTGACAGCGCCGCCCTTCGGCGCCAAGGGCGATGGTCGCAGCGACGATCGCGCCGCGATTCAAGCGGCCATTCACGCGGCGGCGAATAATGGCGGCGGCTCCGTTTATTTCCCGAAAGGCGTTTATCTGATCGGCGCGGAGCCGAACGGCATCGGCGGTCTGCAACTGCGCTCGCATGTCACGCTACAAGGCGAGGCGCCGCGCGCGGTCATTCTGAAATTAGAGGACGGAGCTAACAAGACGCTCATCTATGGCCCCTCCGGGGTGGAGCGGCTTTGGGGCAGTGAGTCAGCCGACGGCCTGCAGAACTGGTCAATCGTCAATATTGAACTTGACGGTAACCGCGCAAAGAATAAGTCCGGCAACGGCGTCTGGATCTACGGCTTCAAGCCAATCATTGACAAACTCTTTATCGGCAATGTCGCCGAACATGGCTGGCGCACCGAGTGGGGCAGCGCCGGCCCGCCCTTTGGCATGGAAGGCATTATCCGCGATGTCTATATCGACACCTGCGGCAAACACGGTTTCTGGTTCGCTGGCCCGCATGATTCAACGATCAGCAACGTACTGGTTGTGGATCCGTCGCAGTCCGAGCGTGCGGCATGGGACGCTTTTCGCATTGAGGGGCGCGCGACGTCACGTTTCGTGACCTGCCATTCCTGGGCGCGCTCAAACAGACCGAACCGGCATCGTTACGGACTCTATGACACCTCCGGCGGCAACGATTTCATCGGCTGCCAGTTCGAAGGCGCCTTCTCCGCGAACGTCTACGCGGCCGGCCATGGCACGACATTCGATGCCTGCCGCTTCTTTGCCGCCGGCAACGGCATCAATGTACTGGTCCGCACCAGCGAGATCATCATGACCGCGCGGCTTGAAGGTCCGCTGGAGGGCGCTCCGCCCTGCAGGGGCATCGTACTCGGACAACCGGGTGACTGGGTCGCCGCCTGCGACATCAACGTCTATGTGGGAAAACATGCGGCCGGAGCGATCGACTTTACCCATTCAGCAGGAACAAATTCGGTCCGCGTTCGAGGCTTTCTTGAAAGCGGCGTTCCTTACGTCGGGCATCCGCGACCGGATGATGATGTCGACTTTTTCTGCTCCGGAAAAAGCGGCACCGTTCTGCGCCAATCCGCCAAGTGAGGCCAGTTATTTGCGCTTGCGACCTGAGCTCGCCTCGCGCGATCCGCGCGACCGGCAGAATTTCTCGACAGCCTCTTTAGTCGCCGCAGCCAGAAGCCGCTGCCGCGCCTCGCTGGCTAGGATCGCTTCTTCGTCGGGATTGATGATCATACCCGCTTCAAAAAGAACCGCCGGCATGCGCGCCCCACGCAGTACATACAGCTTATCGAAGCGATAAATGCCCGCCTGCTTGTCGAGCAATTGGCGCCGCCGGGAGCGCATAAATTTCTCGGTATAGTGCGGCGTGAATTGCAGACCCTCTTCCTTCAACGCACGACCCAGCATCCTGGCAAATTGCAGGCTGCCGGCGCGATCGGCATTCTCATAAGATATGAAAATCGAATGCCCCTTAAAGCGATCGTTGAAGCGTTTCGGGCCGCCCTCCTCGTCCATATGAAGCAGCAGCCAGTCCGGAACGGAATCATGATGGATTGACAGCAGAAGATCGGCGTTGGCCGCATTCGCATCCACGACCCGCTTGATCAAGGCACTGCGCGCCGCGCCCGACGCAACCTGCAAAGCCGTCTTCGCAAATCCCGCCTCCAACAGCGCCCGCTCAATCTCACGGGCAAGGCGCAGGTTGAAGTCATATTCGGTCATGCTGCGTGCGGAAATGGCGCCGGGCTCTTCAGCGGTGTGCCCCACATCGAGCAGTACCCGGAACTGCGTCTGATCGCAGGACGGCCGCGGTTTGGATTTTTCCGCTTGGACAACACCGCTCGCAAAGGCCGTCGCGGCTATGGAAGCCGCAAGCAGCGGCGCAATATGCGCGCGTCGCCACCGCAATATGTTCAGACGAACCATTTCGCTCTCGGCTTGACACGACGAAGGCCCCACCCTATTGCCCGGGGTCTCCAAAAGCGAGTACCTGCATGGCGAATAGCGAACTGACACCGGCCGAATTCGAACAGGCCAAGAAAATGGCGGAGCGGATGGCGGAAGCGACCGCGGGCGCCTCGGCCGGGGTGACCCTTTATGCGATCAGCCTGCTCAGCGCGTCAATCGTCAGAAATCACGGGATTCGCTTTGCCGATGGACGGAATTTGCTGAGAGGCATGTATTCCGCCTCCGAAAAGCTGCTGCGGAAGATGTACGGCGGATAACAAAGTCAGCGGGAGAGATTCCATGCTGCGGACGATGTTGCCGAGCATTTCGATTGCGGCGGCCGGTTTTGGCCACGGATTCGCGCCGGCCAACCGCTCCGGCGTGCTTGCTCCGAACAACCTCTTCTGTCTGATGCAGCGCGAGACGGCCACGGTGAATTGCATGTTCGCGACCATGCAGCAATGCCGCCGTCGGCAGATGTCGGGCGCGAAGGTGAGTGCATTGCAAACTCCGCTCTTGGCGCATCGCATTACGATCCGCGCGAACGACGTTGTTTGGAAATATCTGCGCCGTGCCTTGTGAAGCCAGGGGCACAGTCGAACTGAAGCTGTAGCGCCCTGAAGTCACTGGGAGGCCCTGCCCTCACCAGAACCTGCCCGCACCGCTGCCCCGCATTTCCGTCCGCTTTTTTGGGCGGTCTGAGGTATCGCCGCCCTCGGATATCACGGAAGAAGACGCTCCCGGACATTGCGCGCTGCTCGGAATGGTTGAAAAGCAAAGCCGTGCCTGAAAGGTCGCCCTGGCACGAAAATGCATACCACT
Organism: Pseudorhodoplanes sp.; assembly: GCA_032027085.1. Lineage (NCBI taxonomy): Bacteria > Pseudomonadati > Pseudomonadota > Alphaproteobacteria > Hyphomicrobiales > Pseudorhodoplanes > Pseudorhodoplanes sp. The sequence goes on from JAVSMS010000001.1 coordinate 615,271, forward strand.
GGTCCCGAATAGCGGGCCGCAATGGCTTCGCCAATGTGAACTAGATGACACACGCGAGACCGTGCTCGCGCTAATTACTCATGCAGTCTCCATTACCGACCGAAAGCACCCGATGCGCAGGCCAATCGACGACAGATCTAGCGAGGGTCAACTCCGCCAGCTTGACCGGTGGGCGGTCATGTCTCTTGCTTCGATCGTCGGGATCGCAATCTTGTCAGCACTGCTGCTGAGTTCCGGCAGCACCGCAGCGCGATTCCAGGAACCGGCATCTTCCTTGTCACACAAGCCGAAGGGCGAGTTACAAGCGCCGTTCGAAAAAACCTCGGAGGCTACCGGCTCAAGCGCGCTGAATACAAATCAGTTTGATATCGCATATGCGGAGCCGAAAAACCCGATACATCGTCCGATTTTTGAAATGCTGAAAGAGGAACACATCCTGGAGAAAATGCAGGCGGTCCTCGCGCCGGTGAAATTACCGGTCCGTATTACGCTGAAGTTGGAGGGATGCGATGGTATTGCCAACGCAACCTTCTGGGACGACGTCATCAAAGTCTGCTATGAATATATCGAACACGTATGGAACCATGCGTCCAATGTGGCAACCGGCGGATTATCGCCGAGAGATGCTTTGATTGGTTCCACGGTCGATGTCTTCTTGCACGAAGCCGGGCACGCCGTTGTGGAGGTGCTGGATATTCCATTTTTTGGTCGCGAAGAAGAGGTCGCGGATTATTTCGCGACCTACATTTTGCTCCAGTTGTGCATGGACGACGCCCGGCGGCTGATCCTTGGTGCTTCCTTTGTCAGCGGCAGGGAAGCGATCGAAGAGCAAGGAAAGGCGCCAGAACTGCGCCTATTGGCCGATACTCATTCTTTACCAGCACAACGTCACTTCAATCGCTGGTGTATGGCCTACGGTGCAAACCCCGTCATGTTTTCCGAAGCAGTCAGCGTTGGTATGCTGCCGATAAGCCGCGCGAAGCATTGCCGTTATGAATACCAGACAAACGAATTTGCCTTTAAGGCGCTGATCTCACCGTACATCGACGATGAGTTGAAGCGGAGCGTTCTGACCAGGACGTGGTTTGACTTGCCGACAATGAGGATACAGACGTGTCCTGAAGCAGTGCCGGTCGCAGTATCGCATCGTCTGCCCGCAGTGCGGCCGGAAACTGCGCCTGGCGTCTATCCAGCTCTGGCTCAGAAGTAGCAAGTTCGGCCGAGCCATTCCCATCCGCAAGATCATCTCGTCATTGTGAGATAGCTGACAGAACAACGGCCAATCCTGCGCTAATTGGGTGGATGCAATTTTTGTTTAAAGGAGGCGTCCATGCATACGTTAAGGGTCCGATTCACCAACAATCAGCTTCCCCTCATCGACCGGTCGAGGGGCATGTCGCTTGCTCTGGCCGTCGCGGTCGCCACCTTTGCCTCTCTGCCGCTGGGTGCTGGTACCGCCGCGCGATCCGATAGTTGGTCGCCTGCTTCAGAAAAATTGGAAGACAATCTGGCGGCACCACAGGGCAAGGCTGAGCAGACCACGACTGGAGCGGGAGGCGCATCCGAAGCGGGGGTCCGGGACAGTCACATCGCCCACCCTGCCATTCGCAACTCTATCAGTATATCAGAGAACTCCTTCGGTTTTGATAAGCTCAATGCTGTTCACGATTACAGCTTGCCGGAGCACCAATACGGAGAGCGGAGACAGACTCTCCCGCTTGTGAACTGATCCAGTTTGGAGCTGCGGTTTGCGTCTAGTGCCGTGTCATCGAGATGATTTGAATCGCTGCGGGTCATCAGCAATGGCTCCGCCTCATCAAAGGGGATTCCTCAACAAAGGCAAGAAGCCGACGAGCCAGATCGCAAAGGCGAGCGACCACAGTATCGCGCTAAGGACATAGTGTCCGCCCAGCATGAAGGCGCCAACCTGGATTTCCGGCAACACTCTGACGAGACCAGCGCACGTCATCACGATGACCGCCGCATGCGCGTGCCAGGGAAGGTCGAGCGATCGGCCGGTGTGGCGCAGGCCGGCAATGATGAACACGCTCATCACGGCAAGGCCGAGGCTAGCCACCGAGAGCAGATGCAATCCGCTGGCCGTTGCGACAGGAGCGCCGAGTTTTGCCAGACCGATCAGCAAAAACCCGACGCCGGCGAACGCATTGGCGCCGGCGAGCGCAAGCACCTGCGTCCGGAAGACAGCCTTCCCAATGAACCACTCGGCCAGACGGTCGAAGAAGGCCGCCGCCGCCGCGAGCGCCAGATAAGCGGGAACGGTCGAGGCCGGCGCGACCAAAGCCGCTATGGCATAGATTGCGACCAGAGCGGCCGTGAGGTTCTGCCGGCCGGGATGGGGACGATAGGGCGTCGTCTCCCCGCTTGGATCCAGCGCAAGGTTGATGATCACGACGTTGATGCGGGCAATGGCGAGCGAGAAGAAGATCAGAAAAATCATGAGCGCCGCGTGCAGCAACCGCGAGGCGAGGTCCGTCATTCCGTTCAGCCACGCGAGCCGAATGGCCAGTTCGGTGAACCAGAGCAACCCCACCCAGACGGCGAAGGAGGTATGTCGCGTGCTGCCGCGTTCGATCAGCGCCTTCGAGACATACCAGAACAGCAGGCCGAGAAAGATCAGATCAGTAACAGCCGCGACGACAACAAGCGCGTCAGCACCCACAAAGCCGATCAGCCGTCCCGGAAGCCAAAGAAACACAAGAACGAGGAGCGTACGGCCTCGGCGCGGCGGAGTGTCGGTCCATTCCGGAGTAGCCGACATGAGAAACCCCGCCAGCGCCGCGCCATAAGTACCGAAAATCATTTCATGCGCATGCCATTGGCTTGCGGGAATATCGTGTGCAAGCGGCAGCGCGAAAGCAAACATTGCGACCCACGCCAGCGGAGAGAGCACGGCGTAACAGGCGGCAACAGGGAAGAAAAGGAGGAGTCCTTCCCCCAGCAGCGGACTGGCGATGCTGGTCGGTTGGTCGGTACGACACGCGAGCGTCAAGCGGCATTCTCCCGCTCACCGTCGAACAGCTCCCGGAATTCTGGATCCCGCGACCACGATTCGACTATTTCAAAGACGGCGCGATCACTGCGCTCTCCGGGCTTTCCCTCAATCACCCGGTTCGTGACCAGACCTTCCGCGCGGCCGGAGAGAACGACGAGACGATGCGCAACGCGCACCGCCTCCGACAGGTCATGCGTCACGAACAATGCGGAGAAATTCTCGCGTGCCGCTGCCTCAATCACCAGATCCTGAAGGATCCGCTTCAGCCCGACATCGACCGCGGTGAACGGCTCATCGAAGAACACGACGTCCGGACCGACCGCCAGCGCGCGGGCCACTGCCACCCGTTGACGCATGCCGCCGGAAAGCTCCACCGGATATTTTTCGAGATCTCGCGGATGCAAGCCGACTTCCTGGGCACGCCGTTCCGCGGCTTGTCGGCTCGCCGCCTGCCCCGTCCCGCTCGCGCGCAGACCATAGGCGATGTTGTCCTGCGCAGTCAGCCAGGGCAGCAGCCGCGGCTCCTGGAACACGACCGCATGACGGTGATAACTGCGCCGCACCCGCCCACGCAGCGGGTCGATCAGGCCGGCGGCAATTTGCAGCACTGTCGTCTTACCGCAGCCCGACGGCCCCAGCAGCGCCACGACCTCGCCTGTCGCGAGCGAAAGATCGAGCTTTTCAAACACGGGGCGGCCAAGAAAAGCATGACCCACGTCCTCGAGCAGGAGCTTCATCGCTTGACGCCCCAGGGCAGTCCGGCTTCCCGCCAGCGTTCAAACCGGTCGCGAAGCGGATGCAGCAATATGTATTCCGTGACCAGCGCAAAGGCGACGACGGCCACGATCAGGGCCATCACCCGCGGGATGTCGAACAGCGCCCGTGCCGTCGCCAGTTCGCCGCCGATCCCTCCTGTATTGGATAGAAGCTCGGCCATAACCGTTATTTTCCAGGCCGAGCCCGCCGTCGTCGTCCAGGCCGGGAAGAGGTAGGAGATCAGGTGCGGTCTTGTCACTGTGCGAAAGCGCATCCAGGCGCCAGCGCCGAACGAGCGCGCCATGACATCAAGCGCGCGGTCGCGTGTTGCGACCCCTTCAAGCCCGCCGGCAAATGAGATCGGCAGGGCCGCAACAACCACGGTCATGACGGCAGAGCCACCGGTCGATCCGAACCAGATCAGCGCCAGCACGATCCACGCGATGGGCGGGACGCCGAGGATAACGGTGACGATGGGGCGCATCAGCCGCATCGCGGCGAAAGAATATCCCGCGATCGCGCCGGCGGTCGTGCCAAAGCCGACAGCCAGCAGGAAGCCTATGGCGGCCCGCTCGGCGGTCAGCTTTGCCGCTTCGGCGAAGGTCGGCTCGTGTATGATGGCGGACAATGCTGCCAGTGTCTCGAGCGGCGACGGCAGGATGAAAGACCCGTAGAACTCATGACCTGCCTGCCAGGCTGCTGCAAGGCAGAACAGGCCTGCAGCGCCGGCCCAAGCCGACCAAATGTAGCGGCCGGTCCAGCCGACGAAGGCCATGCTCTGCGCGAACGGTGTCACAATGGGTAAAACGCGTCGCCTGGCAACTTGCCGCCGATGATGCGCGGATCGTCCTTGGCCAGGATGGAAAAGAATGCCTCCAGTTCCGGGCGAATTGAGGAGGCTGGCAGCGCAGCAAGATTGCTGTGGGGAATCGCCTCCGCAACCACGGGACTCATCAGCCCGAGTTCCGTCGCCGAAACAAGAGACGCGCGGTACGGATGGTTGACGACGAAGTCCACGGCGGACTGCAAGGTCGCCTGAAACCCTACAAGCCCGGCGTGGCCGAGTGCGTCGACAAACGGCCGTGTGACGGCAAGGCCGGCCTGCGGGATGAAGCCGCTGCCCCCGACGACCCTTGCCCATTCCTTCTGAAAATCGATCGCACGGGTGAGACCGCTCAAGCTGACTTTCCCGCGCAGGATCGCGGCGGTGACGGCGGGTTCCGCCATGAGCGCGCCATCGACGCGGCCGGCAAGCAGCATTTGAACTGCTTCGGGCGGCGTTCCGGCATAGTCGAACTGAATGTCCTTTCCGGCCTTCAAGCCCGCCTTTGCCAGCAGGCGGCGCAGAAGAAGATCAGGCATGTCGTTGCGGAACGGCACCGCAATCTTCTTGCCGGCGAAATCCTCAATCCGGCGGAACCGGTCGTTCCCCACGATGTAGAGAAGCCCGCGCGTCATGATGTTGAGCAGATGGACGCCGAGCCCGCGATTGTGGAGATTCGCCGCCACGTTGCTGGGGACGATGACGGCTTGCATCGCGCCGGAACTCAACCCCGCGCGCATTTCGTCCGGTGTGCGCCATGTCTTGAAGACAGCCGACGCGTCGATCTCCTTGAGCGCTCCGTTCGCGATGGCTTGCGCAAGCACGATCGAAGGCGCCGCCGGCGGCCCCCACAGCGTCAACGGCGCCGCCGCCCGCGCAAGACGCGGTGCGGCGAGCGCAAACGGCAAACCGGCGACGAAACTGCGGCGGTTCAGCATGCGAACCTCCTTGTTATTGGGCGCGCGCCTTAAGCGCGCGCCGTTTGTCCGACCCTCGGAGAGGGTTTTCTAGCCTGACCACTCAGAATCTCGCTTTCACGCCCCCGAAGTAACCGCGCCCGTCGCCGGGCAGGAACGCCGCCTGATCGGAACGTGCCTGATCGACGACGAGGGTTGAAGCGGCATAGGTTTCGTTGAACAGGTTTGTGATCTCGCCGAAGATCGAGATTGTGTCATTGACCCTGTATTCGGAACGCAGATCGACCACCACATAGGGATCGGCGTAGAGCGTATTCATGTTATCGACCGGCGTCTCCTGCGGAACCCAGCGGACCGCACCCTGGATCATCCACTTGCCGGTCGCCTGGTACTGAAGCATCGCGTTGACAAGATGGCTCGGCGCGCCGGCAAGCTTATTGTTGCCGCGGACCGGATCGTTGTCGAAGCGGAAATCCTGGTAGGTATAAACGACGCGCCCCGACAGCTTATCGGTGAGCGCCGCTCCGACACCGAGCTCGACGCCGAAATGCGTGGTCTTGTCGGCGTTGATGGCGCCGAGCGAGGCGCCCGTCGCGTCACGCAGGCTCAGCAATTCGTTATCCACCCAGGAGTAATAGACGACCGCATCCCATGAAAATTGCGCGGTGCGGCCGCGCCAGCCGCCCTCGACCGTGGTTGCGGTCTGCGCTTCCAGGTTGGGCGTGGTGAACACCGCTATGGCCAACGGCTGCTGCGGATTGCGGCCGGCGCTTGAATTGGGCGTACCATTCACTGTGGCCAGCAGATCGTCGTGCGTGGGCGGCTCGAAGCTGCGGCTGACCGCGGCGAAATAGGTCTGCACATTGTCCGGCCGGTAGGACAAGGCGAGGCTCGGACTCCAGCCGTCATAGTTGTGCGCATAGCTCGTACTGACCGTCGGCCGCGAGCCAGTTGCCTGCAGCACATTTGGATTGTTGGCGAAGTATTGAATCCACGGCCGAGTCGCGAGGCCATAGGTGTCCTTGTTGTCGCGCGTTGCATGTGCATACGAAATCGCGGGCGAGAGCGTGACGTTTTCCCAGATCGGGATGTTGAAGCCGGCAAACAGCGACAGCGTCGAGGCATCAAGCTCGCTCTCGCCGAATTTCGCGCCCGTGGTTCCGCCCTGGTTGATGAAGTTGCCGCGGTCGGCGGAGCCGATGGTGTACTGACCCGTCGCCTCGAACAGCGGCAGAACATTGAAGCCGGGGTTGAAGGCGTAGCGCAACAAGCCGGTGAAATCCCCGCCCTCGGTGGTGCGCACGCCGGACGAAATCGGAAAACGGAAGGTGTCGTCGGTGTAGGTATAGCCGACCGCGGCATCGATCAGGTGTGCGCCGTAGGTCGCGGTGGTGCGCGATCCGGCCAGGAACTGGCTCGCTTCGCGCATCGGCCGGTCGCGCAGCACATTGGGGCCGGGATTGATGGCGCCTCCCGGGGCAGGTGTCGGCCCGGAATGCACCTGCCGCGGATCGGCATACATCCCCGCCTTGGTCAGCGGGCCGGCCACATCGAATTTCAGGTCGGTATAGCCCAGGAACACGCGAGTACTGACATTCTCCGAATGCTTGATACCGATATTGGCGTTCACGGCATTGCGCTCGGAATCATTGTAGACGCGGAAGCCATCGCGCTGGTTGGTGTCGAACTGGATCATGCCGTCGACATTATCCTTGCGGAAGCCAGCCTGTCCGCCGGCGCTGATCTGGCCGAAGCTGCCACCGCTCGCCGAGAGCTGCGCACCCGGCTGTGTCGAGCCGGTCGGCGAGACGAAGTTGAGCGCGCCGCCGAGCACGGTGGCGCCGAGGCGGTTCGCCATATAGCCGCGATAGACCTCGATCGCCTGCGCCTGCTGCGGATTGGCGAAGCCGACGATGTAAGAGCCGTCGGCGCGGTTGATCGGCAGGCCGTTCTGCAACACCAGAACGCCGCGCTCGACCGGGTTCTGTTGCAATCCGGAGCCGCGGATCTGGATGCGCGGCTGGTCATTGCCGCCGAAGAAATTCTGCACCACGACGCCTGGCGCGCTCTCGAGCGCCCTTGCGATCGTGAGATTGGCGGTGTCGGGGAAGTCTTGCTGACGTACAAGGGTGACGCCGCCGGGCAGCGCCTGAAACCGTTCCGCCACCGTCGCCGCAGCCGGCGCGGCAGGTGCAGTACTCTGTGCGGTCGCGGGCGCGCCGGACGCCGCGCGCGCAGGCGCCTGCCGCCGGTCTTCCACAGTGATCGTATCGAGTGTGATCGTAGAACCCGGCGTGGCCGATTGCGCGAAGCAGGCATGACTTACGGTCGACAGCAGCAGTCCAGTCGCCAGGCCAGTCAGACACCTCGTTCTGCCTTTTCGAGGCGCCTCCGGCCTCTGTCCCGTGCAAGTGATTCGATCTTCGGCATCCGCGCTCATTCCAGCTCCCCCCGGGGCAATCGACTGAACATGCGACTCGCCGCAGCACATGAAGCCAGCACTGTTCGCTGGACCGCGGTTCGTCAGTTGGGTTTGATCTGGATGGCAATTCGGCTGTCTTGATCGCGAAAACTATAAAAAGGCGATTGTCACCTCAGTTTGATTTCGCGCAACGAAGAACTACTTATTTGATTTTTCTCACAGTTTCTCTTTTGAAAAATTAAAAACTATATCGATCAAATATCGACCGCCGCTGCGCAAATCGTCTTCAGCGGCCGGTCTAATTTGCTGATCCGCAACGCACACGCGTTACACGCGCCACAGTCTCCGAACATCGGCAAACAATAGCCTGCGGAGATAATCATGTTCACCCGATATGTCTTGCTGGCAGGGGTTGCGTTAGCAAGCGTTGCGCTCGCCGCGCCCGCCTTGAGCAATGACTTGTACAAACTTCCCCGCCAACAAGTTCAACTGGTTCCGCCGCCTTTCGTTCATCCGCATGAACAGGCCACAAAGGAAGGCCCCAAGATCGTCCAGTTTCGGATGACGATTCAAGAGAAGGAAATGGTTATCGATGACGCGGGCACCAAAGTGCACGCGATGACCTTCGACGGTTCGGTCCCAGGTCCGTTGATGGTCGTGCATGAAGGCGACTATGTCGAACTGACTCTGATCAATCCCGCGACCAACTCGATGCCGCACAACATCGATTTTCATTCGGCGACCGGTGCGCTGGGCGGCGGCGGTTTAACGCTGATTCATCCCGGCGAAGATGTCGTGCTGCGCTTTAAGGCAACGCGTTCCGGAGTCTTCGTCTATCACTGCGCACCAGAGGGCATGGTCCCCTGGCATGTGGTGTCAGGCATGAGCGGGGCCATCATGGTCCTTCCGCGCGACGGCCTGAAAGACAGGAATGACAAGCCTCTGCGTTACGATCGCGTCTATTATATCGGCGAGAACGACTTCTACGTGCCGCGCGACGAGAAGGGGCGTTTCAAGACTTACGCCACTCCCGGCGAATCCCATGCCGATACGACCGAGGTAATGCGCAAGCTTATTCCGACCCATGTCGTCTTTAACGGCAGGGTCGGCGCGCTGACCGGCAAGAACGCCCTACAAGCCAAGGTCGGCGAGACGGTCTTGATTATCCATTCGCAGGCCAACCGCGACAGCCGTCCGCATCTTATTGGCGGTCACGGCGACTACGTCTGGGAAACCGGCAAGTTCGCCAATCCACCCGAGAAAGATCTGGAAACCTGGTTCGTTCGCGGCGGGTCGGCATCAGCCGCGCTCTACAAATTCCTCCAGCCTGGAATCTATGCGTACCTGAATCATAACCTCATCGAAGCCTTCGAACTTGGCGCCGCGGCACACTTCAAGGTCGACGGCACCTGGAACGATGACCTGATGAAACAGGTGCGCCCGCCCGCTCCCATCCGCGATGGCAGGCTTGGCGCGCTGGACACGAAACCAAGCGTAACAACCCGGTAAACATCATCAGGAACGGCAGCGGCAACAGCCATGCGATCGAATTCGACGTCCTTCGAGACGACAAGCCTCATTCGATTTGCAGCAGGGCTGGTTGTCGCTGCCGCTTTGATCGGAGACATCCAAACAGGCGCGGCATTCCACCAGCCGGAAGTTGTCCACATTGATCCGGGTGTCTTCACCTATCGCGTTGCCGGCGAGTTCACACAAACCAACCGCCCGGTCAATGCCCCGCTCGTCAGCATGCGAATCGATTATCCCCTCATCATCATGAGGATGCAGGTCAGCGCAGCGGATTTCGACCGTTGCGTCGCCGACGGTGCCTGCCGATCGCGAGACACTGAGCCAAAACGGTCAGATTTGCCGGTCACCGGCGTGAGTTGGCATGACGCTGCCGCCTACGCGAAGTGGCTATCCGCCAAAACCGGACAACGCTGGCGCCTGCCCACAGATGAAGAATGGTCTTATGCGGCTGGCTCACGGTTCAAGGATGACGCCGTAGCCGCGGAAGACGCTGGCGATTTCAGCAAACGCTGGCTGGCGAAATACGGCCAGGAAGATCGCGCGGAACGAGCCGCCGAGCGGACATTGCGGCCTTTCGGTGCCTTTGGTGCCAACGAGCACGGGCTTCTCGACATCGCCGGCAATGTCTGGGAATGGACCGATACCTGTTTCATTCGCCAAACGCTCGACGCCGCCGGCCGCCCCGATGAGACTCCCACGATCAATTGCGGCGTACGGGTCGTCGCCGGCGAACATCGCAGCTACGTTTCCGATTTCATCCGCGACCCGAAGTCTGGCGGCTGCTCCATTGGCACCCCGCCCACCCATCTCGGATTCAGGCTGGTGCGAGATGATGAGCCGGCGCAGGTGTCGCAGCTCTCTCGCCTGTTCCTACGCATCCGCAACGTTGAGGAGACTCCTCGCAATCGTCCCTGGCATCAATGGACCAGGCTCGATTGAACAGGCGTGCCGCTAACCCTCTTCTCCCGCGATGCGCGCGAGTTCATTCATATCGTGGACGATCACCCTCCGCCGAGCGCTCGCCACAACACCTCGATTTTCCCAGGCGCTGAGTGTGCGGCTCGCCGTATGAAGCGTTGCCCCCGTCATTTCGGCAAGATCTTGCCGCAAAAGGGGAAATGCGATCTCGATTCCGCGCGATGTCCGCCGCCCGGCCTGGCGGGCAAGCCGCAGCACCGTATGTGCAATGCGACGCTCAACTCCCTGGGTTGAAAATTCCCGCAGACGCTGCTGAATTTCAGTGTAGCGCCGAGCAATGATCGTCAGCGCATTCATCGCCACCTCGGGGCGGCGCGCCATGATCTGACGGATATAGGCGCGGGGCCAGCCGAGAAGACGGCTTTCGATGACAGACGTCACAGTGCTCGGATGCTGGCTGTCCCCGCTCAGGACGGCATAACCAACGACGTCGGCCGGGCCAAAATAGCGGATGATCACCTGTTCGCCTTCGGGGGTCGATTGGGTCGCCCTGAGACGGCCGTCGAGTACAAGATAGAATATCGCGGCGTTATCCCCCTGGTGAAAGATGACATCGTGCTGAACCGCATGCTTGAAAAATCCGGTCGCCCGGATTTCATCAAGAATTTCAGGGGCAACGTCGCGAAAGAGATCCGCTCGATTGAGGATGCCGAGATCTGTTTGACACTCCATCCCGCGCCTCATTCGAGGTCCGGCAACGCGGTAAGCAGAGCCCGCAATGGGACATAAATCACCGGTGTGGGGTATTCTCTTTGACCGGCATCAAGGACCCCACGAAATATCTGTATATATTATAAAAATTATGGTGACGCTGTGAAATCCGGCGGCAGGCGTTGGGGCGCGCGATCGCGTTGCGCCCCATAGCTGCGGCGTCCTGGACAGGTAGGCGGACGCCCGGGCGGCGGGATCGATGCTCAACATTGACAAATCAGACCTCAACCGCGACCGCGCTGCCGCGACATTCTCCGACCGCGTGGCAGCCGGCGTTGTGCGGATGATGGCGTCGACGGCATCCGTATTGTTCGGACGCCGTTATGGCGACCGGGTGGTCGTTCTGGAGACCATCGCGGCTGTGCCTGGCATGGTTGCGGCCACCCTCCTGCATCTCAAATGCCTGCGCGCAATGATCGACGACCGAGGCTGGGTCCGTAGATTCATGGACGAAGCGGAGAACCAGCGTGCTCATCTGATGGTCTTTGTCGCCATCCAGCAACCCAGCGCCGCCGAACGTCTGCTCATCGTCCTGGCTCAGGGTTTTTTCTATAACGCATTTTTCCTTCTTTACCTCTGCTCGCCGCGCACCGCCCACCGGCTGGCCGGCTATCTGTCGGAAGCCGCGGTGCGCGGCTATTCGCAATATCTCGCCGGCATCGAATCGCTCAGCCGGGAGAATGTTGCCGCCCCCGCTTTCGCCATCGCGTACTGGAACCTGGAACCCGACGCACAGTTGAGCGACCTGATTGTCGCCATGCGCGAGGATGAGGCAATTCATCGCGACATCAATCACGCCTTTGCCGATGCCCTCGCCGCCGGAAATCCGTTACCGGAGCGTCCCGGCCGAGCCATGTGACTTTGGTTTCATTCCCACGCCTACATGCGGCAGGCACTTGCTGCCGTAGAGACTTGGAACTGCGAAGGTCACGACGTGGTCGCCCTGATTCAGGTCGGTGATGTCGCCCCCAATCTCGACAAGGTGAAAAGTGTCAAGCTCCCCGGCCTTCACGGCAAGCGCATGGTCGCGATCTTGCTGAAACTCATCAGCAGCCTGTTCGCACTACCGGGCACGCCGGCGAACTGACAATCACTGCGTCATGAACAGGGATGACCGCAATGGCGGCGGATTTCAGAATCGCTGTCGGCGTGGTGCTCGTCACCGTGGACCGTGACGCCAAATCTTATTTTCCGACCCTGTTCCGGCAATCTACCGGAACTCGTGCGATAGTAAGCTTGCTCACATCGTGCAAGGGACGGGCTATTCAGCCCGATAAGCCTCTTGCGCTTGCCCATGCATGAAAGCCGCGCCTGAGCTCCCGGCGAGGAATCCGTTGGAAAAGGCTGCGATAGGCATAAGCGATTTCAATTCGCGGAGGGCCTCCTCACCGTCAAGCCGGCAGTCCAGCGCACGCCGGAAAAGTTCGGCCACCGCGATCATGTCACAATTATGCGGCGATAGGCGGAACGAAGTGACGCCCGCAGCCCGCAGGCGCTCAAGATCGCCGAGCAGGTTGCAATAGGTGGCCGACAGCGTCTGCACACCGTTGACGGCAAGGAAATCCTGGCCATCAAGCGTTTCCACCATGAGCCCGTCGCAATCCTCACCACAAACAAACTGGCAGTTATCCTTGGCAAGACCATGGACGCGGGCATGGTAGCAGCGCGCCGAAATGGCGAGCGGAACGCGGCCAAAGGCCCACATTTCCGTCCTGGCACGATGAGCCGCCGCCACCCTGGCAAGCACCGAGACGGACGCGAATGGCAGTTCGGGCGGCAGACAGATATGGTTCGCACCTCGCCCGGCCAGGAAGCCGAGCGTCCCCTCATTGTACACATTGGTCAGCGGACCGACCGAAAATGCGCGACCAGGCTCAAGATAAGCGAGCATGGTCAGATCGTTGACCTCGATTTCGAGATCGCCGTTTGCGGCGATGTCGGCGCACATCTCCCGCTCGCGCTTGAGGGTGACCAGAGCCAGGGAGGAAAGCACCACAGTCTTGCCGGCGCGCTGGAGCCGCTCGATTGCCTGGGGAATCCGGTCGACATAGTATGGCAGTCGTTTGGAACATACGACCTCGCCAATGCACACGCGGTCGATCGGAGCCTCATCGGCAATACGGGCGTAAAAGTCGCTCCATCGTTCAGGGCTCCAGTTGAACAACAGCGGTCCAAGGGTGAGCATGGAATCGCTTGTCATGTGTCACCTCCGCTTAGCGCCAGGTCTTTTGATAAGCACCGGCAGTTGTTGCTTGCCCCTCGCTCAAGCGTCTTAGTTCACCTGCCGGAATGGAAACACCGATTGTCTGCGCGCCGAGAGCGCGCCGGAAGCTCGCGACCACGTCGCGAACATAGGAACGGCTGCGCTGGCGGCCCTCGATCTTGATCGCGGTCACGCCGGCGGCAGACAATTGCGGCAACAGCGTCGCGGCGTCGAGGCTCACCGGATCCTCGAACACGTGACCGCGATACGGACCCGCCGAGAAGGCGCCCTTACAGATCGTCGGATACGGTGCGCTCTGATCTTTGGGCACGCGGTCGATGGTGAATTCCCCCAGGCGGGAAACGAGCTCATCGCCTTCGACGCTGTAATGCACATGGCTCGCCGGAGAGCACACTCCATGCATATTGGGCGACTTTCCCGTCACGTAGGACGATAGTGCGCAGCGCCCTTCCGCCATGACGCAGAGTCCGCCGAACACAAAGACTTCCGTTTCGCAAGGAATCTCCGCATTGATCGCAGCGATCTCGGACACCGTCAGCACGCGCGGCAGCACCACCCGTTTGACGTCAAAGGTTTCGGCATAGAAACGGATGGCATCTGCATTGGCAGCGGCGGCCTGCACCGAAAGGTGCCGCCGCATGTCCGGATGCCGCTCGGCCGTATAGGCGAGCAACCCGATATCCGCGACAATGACAGCGTCGACACCAATGCGCGCCGCATCATCGACCGCGCAATGCCAAATGTCCAGCGCGCCCGCGCGGGGAAAGGTGTTGATAGCGACGAACACCCGCGCGCCGCGAGCATGCGCGTATTGAACGGCCCCTGTCAGTTCGTCTCTTGAAAAGTTCAGGCCGGGAAAATTGCGCGCGTTCGTCTCGTCACGGAATCCACAATAGACGCTGTCGGCACCGGCATCGACGGCCGCCCGCAGCGCGGCTGGCGTCCCCGCGGGGCATACGAGTTCAAGGCTCTGCGCTGCATTCATTACAATCAATCACAATTCATCGGTTCGCTTGAGGAGCAAGGCCGGCGACGCGAATCACCGACGGAATGATGCGGCGTGCGAGTTGCTCGGCGGCGCCGGTCGGCGCGAGCGCGGCTGCAATTTCGCTCGGGAGGTCGATGTCTGCATCGTCTAGCGCATTGCGCAGCGCCAGCACGGCTTCCGTATCGCCCTCAAACACGATGTCGCGGGAGAAGAACAAGGCGTCGCCATCATAGGCACCATGGAGCATGCCCAGTAGCGCCGCGAGCGGCCCGGCTATGCGCGCGTCCCACGCGCCCGCATCTTCGCGGCGCCGCGGCTCGACCATGGGTCGATCGGGATGCGGCCTGAGCCGGAAAACGAATGGGAGATCGACCGGATCGACCAGAAAAATCTTCTCGGCGTGCCCCTCGAGCCGCGCAAACAGGGCGGGCTGCTGCCGTCGCACGCTCTCTGCTGCGCGCTGCAAAATGAGACGCAATGGCCACAACGGCAGAGGCCTCAGAAGCAGCGCGAGCGGAGCCGGGACGATAGGAACATTGGTCGCATTATGCATAACAAAACATAGCTGGGGAGAAATGCTGCGTCTTTGCTCCAGAGCAAAGCGCAGGGGCTTCCGCGCAGACATGGATCGCCGCAAGGAGATGCTGGTGCTCGTCCGCGATCTGCCACCATTTCGCAATTTGCGGGATTTTCTCGACCATCTTGCGATCACGAAGGACCTAGTCCGCATCGCTGAGCCGGTCTCGCTTGTCCATGAGATGACCGAGATTCATCGGCGCGTTCTTCACGCGGAAGGCCCTGTCTTACGTTTCGACAAAGCCTTGCATGAGGCTGGCGCGCCGGCTTCCATGCCGGTCATCGTCAATCTGTTCGGGACGGTGGAACGGGTCGCGGCGGGTTTTGGCGTCCGGCGCAATCGTCTTGGTGAGCTTGGCGAAGCATTGGCGGCTTTGCGCAACCCGCGCCCGTTGAACGGGGTCCGTGATGCCCTCAAGCGCTGGCCCATGCTACGGGCCGCGCTGGCAACGCGCGCCCAATTGGTGCAACGCGCAGCTGTGCAGACGATCACTCGGCGCCATGGTGATATCGACCTTGGCGCGTTGCCGATCCAGACCTGCTGGCCGGGAGAACCAGCCCCGCTCATCACATGGCCTCTTGTCATCACCCGTCCGCCAAATGCCGATGCGGCCGACGTCGGCCGCATGAATGTCGGCGTCTATCGCCTGCAGGTGCTGGACCGGGAGCGATTAATAGTTCGCTGGCTCGCTCATCGCGGCGGCGCGGCGCATCATCGCGCCTGGGCCGCGCTGAACCAGGACATGCCGGTTGCAGTCGCCATTGGTGCAGATCCGGCCACCATGCTCGCCGCAGTGCTGCCTCTCCCCGAAGCATTGTCGGAAATGAACTTCGCAGGCCTGTTGCGAGGCGAACGGCCGCGTATAACCCCCGCCGTCAGCGTCCCTGTCATGGTTCCTGCAGACGCAGAAATTGTCATTGAGGGCTGGGTCAGCCCGCGGGAAACGGCGCCCGAAGGTCCCTATGGCGACCACACGGGCTACTACAATGGCGTTGAGAACTTCCCGGTCTTGCGCGTGACCGCAATCACGAGCCGGGCCGATCCTCTATATTTGTCGACCTTTACCGGCAGACCGCCGGACGAGCCGTCGGTCATCGGCGAAGCGCTGAACGAACTCGCCTTGCCGCTCATCCGCCAGCAGATACCGGAAATCGCTGATCTCTACCTGCCACCCGCCGCCTGCTCCTATCGCATCGCGGTGGTCTCCATCGCAAAGCGCTATCCTGGGCAGGCGCGGCGCGTGATGATGGCGCTGTGGGGGATGCTCCCGCAATTCAGCTACACCAAAATGATCGTCGTGGTGGACGACGACATCGATGTCCGCAGCGGAGCGGATGTGCTGTGGGCAACGTCCACGCGGATGGACCCGGCGCGGGATCTCCTGGTGCTTGACCGAACGCCTATCGACTATCTCGACTTCGCCTCGCCGGAATCCGGCCTGGGCGGCAAGCTCGGCATCGACGCCACAACCAAGATTGGCAGCGAGACACACCGCGAATGGGGCCGGCCACTCGTAATGTCGCCGGAAGTGACGACGCGCGTCGATAAAATATGGCCGCAACTCGCATTCAAGCTGCGTGCCGGCATTGGCGGGATGGAACAATGAGCGCGCGTGTCGTTGTCGGAATCAGCGGCGCGTCCGGTGCCGCCATCGGCATTCGTGTCGTTGAGCTTCTCGCAGAGCTAAAAGCCGAGATCGATCTCGTTATTTCTACCGATGCGGAACGAACGATCGCAATGGAAACAGGTGCCGAGGCCCTAGACAAGATCACCACACTGCCTGTCCGCCGCCACGACGCGAGCAACCTCGGCGCAGCCATAGCCTCCGGCTCGGTTCAGACTGCGGGCATGATCGTCGCGCCCTGCTCTATGCGCACGCTTGCGGCGATCGCTCACTCGCTGTCTCACAATCTGCTGGTCCGTGCGGCCGACGTCCACTTGAAAGAACGCCGCCCTCTTGTGCTCATCGCCCGCGAGACGCCGCTCCACCTTGGACATCTGAAGGCGATGACCGCTGTCACCGAGATGGGGGCAATCGTGATGCCGCCGGTCCCCGCTTTCTATCTGCACCCTTCCGGCATTCAGGATGTGATCGAACAGATCGCGCGCCGTGCGATCGATCTTCTCCACGTCGCAGAGCCGACTGCAAAGACGTGGAAGGGCTAAGGAAATACGATGTTCCTCTGTTGGACGTGAGCAGACATGGTGCGCATTGGCATTCTTACCATTTCAGACCGGGCAAGTGGCGGACAGTATGAAGACGTGAGCGGTCCTGCGATCGAAGCTTGGCTCACGCGCGCGATTCGTTCCCCGTGGACCTCGTGTCGCCGCATCGTCCCCGACGGCCTTGAATCGGTGTGCGACGCCCTGATCGCGCTGTGCGACGACGACGGTGCCGATCTCGTCTTGACCACCGGCGGCACCGGCCCCGCGCCGCGCGACCTAACACCCGAAGCAATGCGGGCTGTGATTGTGCGCGAGTTGCCCGGGTTTGGTGAGCTCATGCGGCGCGTCAGCTTCAACACGGTGCCGACGGCGATCCTGTCGCGCCAATCCGCCGGCATACGCGGCCATACATTGATTGTGACCCTGCCTGGAAAGCCGACCTCAATCGCCGTGTGCCTCGACGCAGTATTTCCGGCGATCCCCTATTGTTTGGACCTGATTGGAGCCGGACGAATCGAGACCGATCCCGATATTTGCCTTGCTTTTCGCCCGGCATGAGATTCATCGGGGTTGAGTTTCCTCGTGCGCGATCCGCAGGTCCTTGCCCGTCACAATCAGGGCCTGTGCCTCACGCATCGCCTGGGCTGCGTTCGCCGCAGATATACGAATCTAGTCGAACAGTGTCGCCATTTCCTCGAACACACCTGGGTCGTCTTCCCCTCCGTTGATGTCATCGAGCTCGGCAAGAAAATAGAGCTGAGCCGCGATCCAATCCCTCTGCCGGCGCCCCTGTCGAAGCGCGCTGCGAAATCGGCGGCGAAATTCGAGGTCCGAGAAACGCTCGAGCGCGCCGTCGAGCGTCGTTCTGCACTCGCAATCAAGTGCACAACGGCACTGGACTCTCCGGCATTTTGCAGAGGCATGAACCACTCATCTTCCGGTCGAAAGGCCGATTTATAGTCAAGAAAAATGCCGGCAGAACTGGCAACCGACGTTGTGGCCGCGCAAACTTCAACGGTCTGATGTGCGCAAATCCGCCGGCGAGTTATGAGCGGCTTAGGGTGAAACGCGCTTTGGGAGAAGAGATCACAGGCTCTCCCATAAAGCGCACCGTGACGACAGCTCTGCCCTACTTTCGGTCATGACGAGGATTGCGGCGCTTTCGCCTCGCATCGCGCAAGGGAAGCGACATACCCTCATCCATCCGCTTCCGGCCGGGGTCGAAATGCGTCAACGGCTGCGCCGCAATATGCGTCGCCAGGCTTCTTTTCGCCAACTGATGATATTGCTGGGTCGCCTCGATCTTGATGGCCAGCTCATCGTCGGTCAGTTCGCGCAAGACCCTGGCCGGAATGCCCGCCGCCAGATGACACGGCGGAATCTCGACGTCGGTCGCAACAAAGCTCATGGCCGCGATGATCGCGGATTCGCCGATGACGGCGTGGTCCATGATCACCGAATGCATGCCGACCATTGCGTTCCTTCCGATGCGCGCGCTGTGGATAATGGCGCCGTGCCCGATATGTCCGTCGGGTCCGATTACGACGTCCGTGCCGGGCAACGTGTGCAGCGTGCAGTTGTCCTGCACATTGGAGCCATGCTCCAGCACGATGCGGCTGAAATCTCCGCGCAGCGATGCACCCGGCGCCACGTAGCAGCCTGCGCCGATCACCACATCGCCAATGATGATGGCATCGGGGTGCACGAAAGCGGTCGGATCGATGACCGGTGCGATGCCGTCGATGGAATAGATTTTGCGTTTGTTCGAGCTCATCACCCACTGTCCCTCAAAACAGCATAAGAAGGAAGCGACCTATGTTCCGGCATGTGTCTCTCTACAGGATGGTGCCCGAGGCCGATCTGCAGGCGGCTATCGACATCCTCAATGCTCTGCCGGCAAAAGTGCCGGGAATCATCAACTGGACCCTGGGAGCGCATCGGTCGCCTCCCAGCGGGCGCAGCGGACACTGGGACTATGGCTTGGTGTGCGACTTCAGAAGCTTCGAGGATCTGCAGACTTACAACAGTCACCCGGCCCACTTTGAAGCCGTCAAGGCGGTCTTGCCAATGATCTCGGCGCACGCGATCTGCGATTTGAGTTTAACGCGGATAAATAAGACGTTTGGTGCCTCTTGGGTCTGACTAGCCGATGGCTGGCAATTTTCTGAAGAACCCCCGCCACAGCAACAGTTTGGATTCAAGGGCGTGCGCTGCTATTTGTCGGCGGGCGAGTCGCTTCCCGAAAACGTCTATAACCGTTGGCGCGAGGCCACGGGCGCGCCGATCGTCGAAGGCATCGGCATGACCGAAACAATATTCATGGTGATAGGCGGCACGCCGCAGGACCATCGGCCGGGCGCCACCGGCAAGCCCTTTTCCTATACCGAAGTGAAGCTCCTCGATCCCGAAGACCAGCCGGTCGAACCGGGATCACCGGGGACGCTCCGTCTGGGCTCGCTGTGCAAAGATTATTGGCAGCAGCCGGAAAAGACCGACGCGGCCTTCCGCGACGGCTGGTTCCGCACCGGCGACGTCTTCGTCATCGATGAAGAAGGCTGGTGGCGATCATCAGGGCCGCGCCGACGATCTGCTCAAGATATCCGGGCAATGGGTCAGCCCGGCGGAGATCGAGGAATGTGCGACGACAGTGCCCGGTGTGGCGGAAGCCATCGTCGTTGGCGCACAGGATGAAGACGGGCTGGTTCGGCTGAGCATGTTCCTGGTCGCGCCCGAGGGGGACAGCGAGACCTTGCTGCAGCGTGTGCAGGAACGTCTCCTGCAGACGCTCTCAAAATACAAGTGCCCGAGGCGCATTGTGTTCGTCGATGCGATTCCACGCACCGCGACCGGAAAGGCGCGACGCTTTCGCCTGCGGAACTGGGCGGCATTTCCTGCAACGATTGATGCGCGCGCTCGGACTCGATCCGGTTCGCCTCGAACAGGCGAATGCGCCACTGTTCCGCAATCTGCAGCGAAAATGCGTCTCCTGCGACTCCCACGAACGCTGCGACGCCGAGCTACAACAAGGCACCTACGAAGCCGACTTCCAGGACTATTGCCCGAATGCGGATGTCCTTGTTTCTCTGCGGATCGGCGGCGGCCCCATTAAGAGACATGCCGCGCGGTCTCGCGTTGCGGTTCAGAGTTGGGGGGCAGACAGTTACGAACACGCCGTCACGGCGTGACGGACGATGGCGCCATGCGAGAACGGAGAAGCTGCGTCAATCGGCATTGCGCCAAATTCGTTATCGGCTAGGCGCGCTTTTTCAGTGGCTTAGCGCGGAATTTGGTAGCGGAGGACGGACCCGCGACCTGCTCACCGCTAAGCTCTTGATTTCAAAGAATCCAGCTCGCCCAAAGTCGCCAATGGGTAATGTCACATACTTACATTCTAAGATTAGAGCGCTCTTATCTGCAAGTCCTGGAGGCCCACGTATTAGACCTATGGCCTGCACCCGGTTTTGTTGACACGCACTTAAGCTAACCCGTGCTTCCGCTCGAACTCCATAGGGCTGAGATAGCCGATGGTCGAGTGCCTGCGCTTCGGATTGTAGAAGCGCTCGATATAGTCGAACACGTCGGCCTTGGCTTCGTCCCGTGTCCGGTAGGTCTTGCGCGCCGTGCGCTCGGTTTTCAGCGACGAGAAGAAGCTCTCCATCGCCGCATTGTCCCAGACATTGCCGGAGCGGCTCATTGAGCAGACGATGCCATGATCTGCCACCAGCCGCTGGAATGGCTCACTGGTATATTGACTGCCACGATCGGTGATGCAGCAGCGCGTCAGGCTTGCCCCGCCGCCAGATCGCCATCACCAGCGCATCGGTGACGAGCTGAGCCGTCATGGCGGCACTCATCGACCAGCCGACGACGACGAGAGAACAGGTCCACGACGGTCAAGACGTAAAGCCAGCCCTCGGCTGTCCAGACATAGGTGAAGTCGGCAATCCATCGACGGTTGGGAGCGGGAGCGGCAAAGGCGCGGTCAAGCACGTTCGGAGCGACGGCGGCGGCCTGCCGCGGACCCAGGTCAGGCGGCAGCCGACGCCGGCGCGGGCGGGCTTTAAGCTCCTGGCACCGCATCAACCGCTCGAACAGGTGCAGTCCGCAGGATATCCCTTCGGCGAGCAGATCATGCCAGACCCGCCTGGCGCCATAGGTCCGGTCGCTCGCCAGGAAGCTCGCTCGCACCTTCGCGCCGAGCGCTTCGTCATTGCGACTGCGCTGGCTGCGGCCGCTTCAGCCACGCATAGAAGCCGCCCCGCGAGACACCGAGCGCCCCGCACATCCAATCCGCCGGCCAGATCCCCCGGTGCTTCGCGATGATGGAGCACTTCACGTCGATTCCTTCGCGAAGTAGGCTGCGGCTTTTTTTTTTGGATGTCCCGCTCCGCTTTCAGCTTGTTCACTTCGCGCTTGAGCCGCGCGATCTCTTCGGAACCGGGTGCAGGCCACTTACTCATAACGGCCATTTGGCTTGGGTATAGGACTCCGAGTCTAAGAACAAAAGTGAACCGGCTCAGCCACTTAGCCGGCGAGTCCCGAATTGTGGGGTAGCTTTGTGGGGTAAAGGTATCCTGAGCTTCAGCTTTCCACAACCCGCTACGAGAACCGAGGCTTTGCGGCCGCCGTTGCTGTAAAGAGAAGTGCGTCCGACTTGGGGGAGATCGATGGTGACAGAAGCCTGCCTGAAGGCCATCCCGGAGCAATGAGACTTGAAGAAGTTGCACCCGGGCAAAGCCTCTCGGGGATCGAACCAACTGACATTGTGACCGTTGTGGCGGTCGTACCGCTGGCCGAAGGGTCTGTGCAGCTAATTTACCGCGCGCCTGACGGGACGATGAAGGAACGCCTGCTCGGGCGGGCGGAAGAAGCAACAATCGCCGTTGCCAGTACCGAGCGCCCGTTCTCGTTCGACGGCGACGGTGGTGCCTTCCAACTGGCCTGCGAGGCCAAGCGGATAGACCTTGCCTTCCTGTTTGATCCGATGATGGCGGTGCACAGCTCGAACGTCGAGCCGCTGCCGCACCAGATCACCGCCGTTTACGAGTCACTGTTGCCGCGCCAGCCGCTGCGCTTTGTTCTTGCCGACGATCCTGGCGCCGGCAAGACCATTATGGCGGGCCTCTACATCCGCGAGCTTATCATGCGCGCGGACTCGCACCGCATTCTAATTGTCGCGCCAGGCAGCCTGGTCGAGCAGTGGCGCGACGAACTGTTTGAGAAATTTGGGCTGGAGTTTCACGTTTATTCGAGCCTGCTGGAGCAGACCTCGCCCAGCGGCAATCCCTTCGACGACTTCCCGCGCCTGATCGTCCGCCTCGATCAGCTTTCCCGCAACGAGGAGCTACAGGACAAGTTGTGCAATCCTGGCTGGGACCTCGCCGTGTTCGACGAGGCACATAAGCTGTCGGCGCACTATTTCGGATCTAAGCTTGAAAAGACGGCACGTTTTCGGTTCGCGGAGAAGCTGGGCAAGCATGTTCGGCACCTACTGCTGATGACGGCGACGCCCCACAACGGCAAGGAAGAAGACTTCCAGCTTTTCCTGTCGCTTCTGGATTCGGACCGCTTCTACGGAAAATTCCGGGATGGCGTTCATAAGGTCGATCCCTCCGACCTGATGCGTCGCATGGTCAAGGAAGAACTACTGAAATTTGACGGTACCCCGCTGTTTCCGGAGCGTCGCGCCTATACAGTCAATTACGAGTTATCACCGATCGAAGCTGCGCTCTATGAGGCCGTTACCAACTACGTGCAAACGGAGATGGGCAAGGCTGACCAACTCCAAGGCGCGCGCAAGGGATCGGTCGGTTTTGCGCTCACCGCGCTGCAACGGCGACTTGCCTCAAGCCCAGAGGCCATCTTCCAATCGCTCAAACGCCGCCGCGAGCGGCTTGAGAATCGGCTGCGCGAAGAAAAACTGGGTATCCGGGGCCGCCAGCCCATTGCCGAGACTTATCCCGGAATCCCTGAGGATGACGACGACCTCAGCGCCGAAGAACAGGAAACTCTTGAAGAAAATCTGATCGACGAGGCGACCGCCGCCAAGACCGTTACCGAGCTTGAGGCCGAGATCGTCATCCTCAAAGGGCTGGAAGCCCAGGCCAAGGCCGTTGTCGCGTCAGGCCAGGATCGCAAGTGGGATGAGCTGTCCAAGATTTTGCAGAATAATCCCGAAATGCGCGATGCCGCCGGCCGGCAGCGCAAGATCATCATCTTCTCAGAGCATCGGGATACGCTGAATTACCTTCATGCCAAGGTTGCCGGCGTGATTGGAAATCCCGATGCCATCGTCACCATTCACGGCGGCACGCATCGTGATGAGCGCCGCCGACTCCAGGCATTGTTCCGTTCCGATCCCGATGTTCGCGTGCTGGTGGCAACCGACGCAGCCGGCGAAGGCGTAAACCTTCAGAACGCGAACCTCATGGTCAACTATGACCTGCCCTGGAACCCGAACCGGCTGGAGCAGAGGTTCGGTCGCATCCACCGTATCGGGCAGACTGAAGTCTGCCACCTGTGGAATCTGGTCGCCAAAGAAACTCGTGAGGGTGACGTCTATCATCGGCTGCTTAAGAAGCTGGAGGTCGAAAGTGCCGCGCTGAAGGGCCGCGTCTTCGACATTCTGGGCGAGGTTTTCGAGGAAACCAGTCTCAAAGACCTCCTCATTCAAGCTATCCGCTACGGTGACCAGCCTGAGGTGCGTGCGCGTTTGACGCAAAAGATCGACCAGGCGCTCGACCACGATCACCTCAAGAACCTTCTCAACCGCAATGCTCTCGCGCAGGAAACTATGAGTGCCGAGCGGCTATTCGCCGTCAAGGAAGAAATGGAGAAGGCCGAAGCCCGGCGGCTCCAGCCCTTCTTTGTGCGCGCCTTCTTCACCAAGGCGCTGGATACCCTCGGCGGAACGGCGCATCCGCGCGAATCCAGCCGCTATGAGGTCACTCATGTCCCCGCAGCGATCCGCGAACGCGACCGCCGCTTGACCGGGCGGAACCGGCGAGAGAATGAGCCGGTGCTGCGGCGGTATAGCCGCATCTGTTTCGAACGGGAGGCCATTCAGCCGCTCGACAAGCCCGGGCTGGAGCGCGCCGTTCTCATGCACCCCGGCCATCCGCTTATGCTCGCCATGTCGGACATGATCCTTGAGCAGCATGCCAACCTGCTGCGGCAGGGTGCCGTTCTTATCGACCCTGCCGACGAAGGTCTTGATCCCGCGCTGCTGTTTCTTCTCACCCACGAAATCAAATCGGGTGACGGCGCCGTTCTTTCCAAGCGTCTGCAATTCGTGCGCGTTAGGCCGGACGGCAAGGCGGAGTTCGCGGGCTGGGCGCCGCATCTTGACCTTGAGCCGATGTCAGAGAGCGAACGCGTTTTGCTCAGGGATACCCTCAAGGCGTCGTGGCTTGCCTCGGGCCAGGAACAGCGTGCCTTGTCGCTGGCGGCAACGACGCTTGTGCCCGAACACTATGGCGAGGTCGCCCAGCGGCGTATCGCCCATGTCGAAAAGACCCTCAACGCCGTGCACGAGCGCCTGAGCAAGGAAATCGCCTTCTGGCAGGATCGCTGGCTCAAGCTCAAGGAGGACGGCGAGGCCGGCAGGGACGTTCGCCTCAACCTCCAAAATATCGAGCGCACGCTTTCCGATCTGCAAAGCCGCCTGGAAAACCGCAAGAAAGAGCTTCAGGCCATGCGGCACGTCGTCAACGGCACCCCAGTCGTGCTGGGCGCGGCGCTGATCGTTCCGGCGGGCCTTATGGCAAAACTGCGCGGTGATGAGCCGGTCGATCCGGCGGCGGCGACCTTTGCCGCCGACCCGGCGGCACGCTCGCGCATCGAGCAGCTTGCCATGCAGGCCGTGCAGAAGGCTGAGGAAGCGCGCGGCTGCCGCGTCGTCGATGTATCCGCTGCAAAATGCGGGTGGGATTTGAGTTCCTATCCCCCTGCCATCGACGGCAAACAGCCCGACCCGCGCCATATCGAGGTGAAGGGCCGAGTGAAGGGCGCCAGCACCGTTACCATCACCCGTAACGAAATGCTCTACGCCTTCAATCAGGGCGACAAGTTCGTACTGGCCATCGCGCTGGTCGGCGAGGACGACTCCATCGACGGCCCGCATTACATCCGCAATCCTTTCGACCGCGAGCCCGGCTGGGGAGTCGCGTCGATCAATTACAGCTTGGGCGATCTGCTCGCCAAGGCAGAAGTTCAATGAGCGCCGCCGATGTTATGGGAAAGCAGGCCCTGGTGGTCGCCACCGCGCTGACGACGGCAGAGCAATCGAATGCGATTGTCGTTTCCTTCGATGCTAAGTGGCATCGCAGTTTGTTAGGCGGGACACTGGGTGCCGTCATTCGGAAACGCGTGCCTAAAGAACGAAGTTTTGACTGGCTATATTTTCACGTCAATAGCCCGATAAGCGCGATCTGTGGACGAGTTAGAATCGACAAAATTACTATGATCACCTTGCAGCAAGCAATTCGACTTGCCGAGCAACTCAACCTTCCTCCAGATGCAATAGCGCAGTACGTGGGGCACGACGGCCGAGTCGGATGCTATCATCTCGGCTCGTTTCAGATCCCATCCGTCGCGCTGCATCGCTCTACTCTCACCGAGAGGGTGAAATACAGTCCGCCACAAAGCTTTCTAATTCTTTCCAAAAGCGCAAAAGAAATCATCGACGCGATCTGCGGCTTCGATGATGTTTCGTCTTGAGAGGGTTAGAATCTTGACTTCAACAATAAAATCCCCCCGCAAGCTTATCGAGGTGTCGCTCCCACTGGACGCGATTAATATTGCTGCGGCTCGCGAAAAATCCATTCGACACGGCCATCCCAGCACATTGCATCTGTGGTGGGCGCGACGACCGCTGGCTGCGGCGCGGGCCGTGATATTTGCACAGATGGTCAATGATCCATCGTGGAAATGGGAGCTTGAGCATCCCGGCGAGGTTCCGCCCAACAATCTCAAGGCAAGCTGGGCCAAAAGCCGCAATCGGTTATTCGCCATCATCAAAGATATGGTGACCTGGGAAAACACCACCAACGAAGAAGTGCTGGAAAGAGCCCGCGTTGAAATCCGCAAGTCCTGGCGCGAAACTTGCGACCTCAACAAGGATCACCCGCAGGCTGCGGAACTGTTCGACCCCGGAAAGTTGCCCGCTTTCCACGATCCGTTTGCCGGCGGCGGCGCCTTGCCGCTGGAGGCGCAACGGCTTGGGCTTGAAGCCTATGCGTCCGACCTCAACCCCGTCGCCGTCCTCATCAACAAGGCGATGTTAGAGATTCCGCCAAAGTTTGCGGGACGCCCGCCGGTGAACCCGGAAGCGCGCGCAAGCCATGACTCTTGGAGCAACCAGTGGAGTGCGGCGCAAGGAATCGCCGAAGACGTCCGCTATTACGGCCAATGGATGCGCGAGCAAGCGCAAAAGCGCATCGGGCATCTCTACCCGCCTGTCGAGATTACGAAGGACATGGCAGATGATCGGCCCGATCTGAAACCGCTTGTCGGAAAGAAACTCACGGTCATCGCCTGGCTCTGGGCGCGGACGGTGAAAAGCCCGAATCCCGCCTTCCGTCACGTCGATGTGCCGTTGGCCTCAACGTTTGTTCTTTCAAGCAAGGAAGGCAAAGGAGCCTACGTTCAGCCCATCGTCAATGAAGACAAGTACAGCTTCACGGTGAAGGTAGGTAAGCCGCCGCAGGAAGCTAGTGAAGGCACCAAGGCCGGCGGTCGTGGCGCGAACTTTCGTTGCGTGCTCTCACATACACCCATTGGCGGCGACTACATCAAAGCTGAGGGGCGAGCCGGGCGCATGGGCGCAAGGCTCATGGCCATCGTCGCAGAAGGTACGCGAGGCCGTGTCTTTTTGGCGCCGACCCTCGAACACGAGAATGCCGCTCGGCTGGCGCAACCCGCTTGGAAGCCCTCTGGCAATGTGCCTGCCCGCCTCACGGGCGGTACGTGCGTTCCTTATGGCCTGACCGAATGGGGCGACCTCTTCACCCCGCGCCAGCTTGTGGCGCTGACGATGTTCAGCGATCTCGTTACGGAAGCTCGAAAACAAATTGAGCACGACGCGCTGGCCGCCAACCTGCCCAACGACGACACCGCACTCGAATCGGGCGGCTCAGGCGCAAAAGCCTATGCTGATGCTATCGCGGTGTATCTCGGCCTGGCCGTCAGCAGGACGGCGAATACAATAAATTCTCTTGCTGTATGGTCTCAAAGCCGCGAACAGAGCGTCAATTTGTTTAGTAGACAAGCCATACCGATGGCGTGGGACTTCCCAGAGGTAAATCCCTTCGCAGGCGCGGCTGGTGATTTCGGAGCTACAACAACGTCCATTGCGAAAATAGTGTCGCAAGCCTTGATACGGTCTGCGCACGTGCAGCAGGCAGACGCGCAGACGCAGGAAATATCTAGGTCAAAGCTGATCTCGACAGACCCGCCCTACTACGACAACGTGGCTTATGCTGACCTAGCTGACTTCTTTTACGTCTGGATTAGAAAGTCCCTTCGGCCAGTCTTCCCGAGTCTGTTGGCAACCGTTGAGACACCCAAGGTGGAGGAGCTTGTCGCTTCTGCCTATCGCCACGGCGGGAAGGAAAGGGCCGAGATGTTCTTTCTTGACGGCATGGCTCTATCGCTAACCCGTCTCGCCGCTTTGGCCCATCCAAGTTTCCCGCTGACTATCTACTACGCATTCAGACAATCCGAAACGGCCACAGAGACTGGCACGACATCAACAGGTTGGGAGACATTCCTAGAAGCGACCAAGCGGGCCGGATTTGCGCTGACTGGAACTTGGCCGATGCGTACTGAGCGGCCAAGTGGTGTGAAGACCGGTACAAACGCCCTCGCATCCAGTATCGTCCTTGTTTGCCGCCCGCGACCCGCGACGGCGGAAACCATTTCTCGCCGCGCATTCCTGCGCGAGTTGAATCAGGTTCTACCCGAGGCGCTTGATGAAATGACACGCGGCTCCGGCGACGACCGTTCTCCGGTCGCGCCGGTCGATCTTTCCCAGGCCATCATCGGTCCCGGCATGGCCGTGTTCTCAAAATACGCCGCCGTGCTTGAGGCCGACGGTACTCCAATGACGGTGCAGACCGCTTTGCGGCTCATCAATCGCTTCCTCGCCGAGGACGACTTCGACCACGATACGCAATTCTGCCTGCACTGGTTTGAGCAGTACGGATGGAAGGAAGGCAAGTTCGGCGATGCCGACGTTCTGGCACGCGGAAAAGGCACCAGCGTTGACGGCGTGAAGCAGACCGGCGTGCTCTATGCTACCGGTGGCGTCGTCCGCCTGCTGAAATGGGGTGACTACCCGGCGACCTGGAATCCGACAGAGGATGATCGCCTGCCGGTATGGGAAGCCCTGCATCACCTGATCCGCATCTTCAAGACGGAAGGCGAGAGCGGCGCGGGAAAAGTCCTTGCGGCCGTCGCCGCGAAAGCCGAGCCGACGCGACAGCTTGCCTATCGTCTTTATACGCTGTGCGAGCGCGCGGGCTGGGCTGAGGATGCCCGCGCTTACAATGAAATTGTCACAAGCTGGAGCGCCATCGAGTCCGCCGCCGCAGCGGCTCCGAAGGCGCAGCAGGCTGATCTATTCGGATGAGGGGGCTGATATGAAACCTTGGAGGGAAGTGGCTGTTCCCCATCAGGACGTACTCGAAGGCACGTTTCAGCAATCGGAGTTTGCGGCCGATATTACGGCGGTCAGTACCGGCAAGGCGAGCCGTGAATATCAGGACGCCGCCGCTTTCTTCGATCGTACCTTCATTACTGAGGGCATGGCGCTTCTTCTGACGCAGGTGGCGCAGCGGCTTGCCGGCAAGGGCGGCGAGCCGGTCGTACAGCTTCAAACCGCGTTCGGCGGCGGCAAGACCCACACCATGCTGGCCGTTTATCACCTTGCGACCCGCAAGGGCGTCTTGTCCGAACTCGCGGGCATTCCGGCCCTTGTTGACCGGGCCGGGTTGATGGACGTGCCACAGGCACGCGTGGCCGTGATCGACGGAACCGCCCATGCGCCGGGTCAGCCATGGAAGCGCGGCGGTCAGACCGTCAGGACACTTTGGGGCGAACTTGCCTGGCAGCTTGGCGGTGCCGAAGGCTACGCACTCGTTGCCGAGGCTGACGCGACGGGTACATGCGGCGCAGAAGTGCTGCAGCCGCTCTTGGAGAAATATGCACCTTGTGTCGTTCTGATCGACGAACTTGTGGCTTATTTTCGACAATTCCCCGAATCGCAGACCATAAGCGGCGGCAGCTACGATACCAATCTATCCTTTGTTCAAGCGTTGACTAATGCGGTCACACGGGTGCCCCGCGCCATCGTTCTAGCGTCATTGCCCGAGTCCGATGTTGAGGCCGGCAGCCAGCGCGGCGTTGCTGCGCTCCGGGCTCTCGAAAAGACTTTCGGGCGCGTGCAGGCGATTTGGAAGCCGGTAGCGACCGAAGAGGCTTTCGAGATAGTGAGACGACGGCTATTCGAGAAGGTAGGCGACGAAAAAACCCGCGAAGCCGTGTGTCGCGCTTTCGCCGATCTCTACATTGCCGAGGGTGTCAAGCTTCCATCTGAAACGCAGGAACGACGCTATTACGACAGGCTACTGCAAGCTTATCCCATCCATCCGGAAATCTTCGACCGGCTATATGAGGACTGGACGACCATTGACGGCTTCCAGCGTACACGTGGCGTGCTCAAACTGATGGCAAAGGTCATCTTTCGCCTCTGGAAGGACGACAACAAAGACCTGCTCATCATGCCCGGCAGCCTGCCGCTGCATGACGGCAGCAGCCGTAACGAACTCACCTACTATCTGCCCGCCGGCTGGGATGCCGTGATCGAGCGCGACATCGACGGCGAGCGCGCGGAAACCACCGCGCTCGAAAGCCGGGAGCCGCGCTTCGGCCAGGTCGGAGCCGCCCGGCGCATTGCGCGCACGATCTTCCTTGGCAGCGCGCCATCGTCCGTTGTGTCCAATGCTGCCGCACGTGGTATCGACCGCGCGCATATTGTACTGGGGTGCTTGCAGCCGGGGCAAACTTCATCGGTCTATACCGATGCCCTTAGCCGTCTCGCCGACCGGCTGCATTATCTCAACGCTTCCGGCGACAAAAGCCAGGATGCGACGCGTTTCTGGTTTGACACCCGCGCCAACCTGCGCCGTGAGATGGAAGATCGCAAACGCCGGTTTGACGATCTCACGGAGGTTCGCGTCAAGATCGCGGACACGCTCAAAAAGACCCTTAGCGGGGCGTCATTTTTCGATGGCGTACATATCTTCACATCCCACGCCGATGTGCCTGACGACAGCGCGCTGCGGCTTGTCGTCCTGCCCCCTGAAAACTGGTACACGAGGGACGAGGCGCGGCTTGCATTCGATCTCGCTCTGGAGATCATTACTAAAAATGGTGCGACGCCACGTTATCGCAGCAATCGCCTGATCTTCCTTGCTGCTGACCACGGCGCGCTTGCTAGACTCAGGGATGTTGCGCGTGTGGCACTCGCCTGGAGCTCGATCGTCGATGATGTAAAGGAAGGTCGACTCAATATTGACCTTTTGCAAAAGAGCCAGGCCGAGAAAGAACTCAAGAGCGCCGAGGACGTTCTACCGCGTGCGGCGCGCGAATGTTACAAGTGGCTGCTCTGCCCGACCCAGGATGCGCCCGCTGACAAGTCTGGCATCGAGGCGTTCCCTCTGAACACCGCTGGCGGCGCTGGCGCAGAGATTGAGCGGGTTTGCACCGACAACGAACTTGTCATCACCACCTGGTCGCCAATCCACCTGCGCGCAAAGCTGAAGGAACTTTACTGGAAAGGCGGCCAGAACGCCGCCAACGCTTCCGCCTTCTTTGAGGATACGCTGCGGTATCTTTATATGCCGCGCCTGAAATCGCGGGATGTTCTAGGGCAGGTAATTCACGCTGGCGTGGCCAGCAAGGATTTCTTCGGCACGGCCTATGGTCAGGCCGACGGTAAGTTCGAGGGCTTCGGCCTGGGCAGCGGCAGTGTGGTGTTCGACGATACCCTGCTTCTGATTGAGCCAGAGACGGCACGCGCTTACGAGCAGGCAAACCGGACGAAAGCTCCGAACTCCGATGTCGGGTCCGGTCCAACCGTGACTACGGGAGCAGATACCAGTCCGGACTATCCTCTGCCCTCCACCACACCTGGCGGCGGACTCTCGGACCCAGGTGGAAAGCCGTTGGTACCGGGAGCGGCAAAAGTCAAATCTTTCTTCGGCTCAGCCGACATTCCGACCGCCACCGCGAAGATGCGCTTGGTGCAGATTGCCGACGAGATCGTCTCCGTGCTTGCTTCCGATCCAAACGCGAATATTCGCCTCACCGTCGAGATTTCTGCCGACTTTCCCGACGGGGTAAATGACTCGATAAAGCGCGCAGTTTCTGAAAACGCCCGCAGTCTTGGACTGAAGGCCGCTGATTGGGAGTGAGTAGGACGTGCGACATCCTGAATTTGTTGGGGCTGACAAATTGTTACGACACGACTCGTGAGGATGGGATGAGAGGACGCTTCAAGTTGGGCGCTGCCCGACTATGACCTGCCTCCGGTTTTCTGGACTGCGCTAAGCTGGAAAATTCCAGTTTTGCGGCAACGGCCGGAGGACGGAGCGAACCATGAAGAGATCGAAGTTTTCGGAGGCGCAGATTGCCTTCGTGCTGAAGCAGGCGGAGGACGGCACCGCGATCGGCGAAGTCTGCCGGAAGGCAGGGATCTCCGAAGCCACGTTCTACAACTGGCGTAAGAAGTATGCCGGTCTGATGCCCTCGGAGATGAAGCGCCTGCGTCAGCTCGAGGATGAGAACGGCAAGCTCAAGAAGCTGGTCGCCGACCTGTCGCTTGATCGCGCCATGCTGCAGGATGTTCTTCGCCGCAAACTATGAAGCCTGCCCGGCGTCGGCAGTTGGTCGATCATGCGCGATCGACCTGGAAGGTCTCGATCCGTCGCGCCTGTTCAGTCCTGGTGACGGAGCCCTCGACCTACCACTACAAGAGCCGCCGCGCTGGGCAGGCGCCCCTTTGCCACCGGATGAAGGAGATCGCCGCAACACGGGTGCGCTACGGCTACCGGCGGATTCATGTGCTGCTGCGGCGTGAGGGCTGGCCGGTGAACGCCAAGCGCGTCTATCGGCTGTATCGCGAGATGGGCCTGCAATTGCGCAACAAAACGCCCAGGCGCCGGGTCAAGGCCAGGCTGCGAGACGACCGTCAGCCAGCGACCCGCTCGAACGAGATCTGGGCGATGGACTTCGTGCACGATCAACTCGCCACCGGCCGCAAGTTGCGCGTGCTCACCATCGTGGACACGTTCTCCCGGTTTTCGCCGGCGACGGAAGTGCGCTTCAACTTTCGCGGTGCCGATGTTGTCGAGGTGCTTGAACGTGTCGGCCGCCAGCTTGGCTATCCAAAGGCCATCCGGGTCGACCAGGGCAGCGAGTTCGTCTCGCGCGATCTCGATCTCTGGGCCTACCAGCGTGACGTCACGCTCGACTTCTCCCGGCCAGGCAAGCCCACCGACAACGCATTCATCGAGTCGTTCAACGGCAAGTTCCGGAGCGAGTGTCTGAACGCACACTGGTTCATGAGCCTCGACGATGCGCAGCGAAAATGCGAGGCTTGGCGTAGACACTACAACGAGGAGCGACCACACAGCGCGATCGGCAACCGACCGCCGATCGACGTGCTGAATCGATCAGCGGCGCACGGCCCGCCACTGGTCGAACAGGCTGGAAATTCCCCAGCCGCGTGATCCAAAGACGGGGTGCAGCTCAACTAGGAACGGACTCTACCCAAAAACGGGGGCAATTAAGGGGAGCAGGTCACCGTTTTGAAGCCGTCAATCTGGAGCGGGGCTTCGTCGCCCTTTGCCCACCAAAGACGCCCAGGGCCTCTCCTAGAGAGCTCGCACTGCGAACCCCAGAAAAGACCCGGCCGAACCTGCGACGCACCTGCAAGGGCTGTTTCCGGGCGTTCTCCGGCTTGCCTAGCCACCAGCGCGCTTCCGTAGCAGCTTGCGGCGGCCGCTTGCTCGACAAAAATCCTGAATCGCCCCTCCGGCCAGGTCGCGAACGTTGCGACCCGGCCGTTTTGATTGGCCGGCTGGATTACCGATCAATGCACCAATGCACCTCACCGTCGAAACAAACGCTTGAGTAAACGGACCAACATCTGGAGGTCCCGCTGCAACCGCGTAACAGCGAGCAGCAAATAGACGGTCCTGATCGCAGAATTCGGCGAAAGCGCGAAGGTTGAATTACCCAGATGGGCGTGGTCGAGCGCTTGCCGCAGCATTACGACAAAGGCACGCGAACCGATCTGTGGCGGAGCAACGCCGCAATAAACCAAGTAGGCGTCGCCGGTTTCGGCAGCAATCTGTCGCCTAGCCAAATCCGGCGCCCTCGTTGCCAAAATACGTACGTGCCCGTCCGCGCCAGCCACAAGCGTGACGATATGCATGATCACGCCCCTCCCGCGCGAATTAGCGCAGCCGCAGCAGCAGCAGTCGAGATTACCTGATAGAGGGCTCGGACCCGGCGTCCGATGGGTCCATTATTGACGACGCGCTGCGTCGCCCGCATGGTATTGGGAACCATGACGATCTCCTGTGGTAGCAGGTGGTCGAATGGCCAGGTCGTGCCGGGGTTGCACCCCCGGCGCGGCCGCCCTTAAGTGCGGTCGCTGCCTGACCAGCCGCAGGATGCGGCTGCTATTAAATGGGAAGTAGCGAGACAGTATATCAAGAAGGGCGCACTGAAGTTCAACCGAGAGGGTTAATGGGCGAATAACTGCTCTTACCCTCAAGATGCATCGAAGCAGCCTCGACCGTGCGCCAGGCGTACGAATAGTCCTTGTCGGGGCGGGTCTGGGCGAGCCAGGCCGCGATCTCGCTTCCGTCAATACCATGTGCCAAAGCTTCTACGGCAGACGCGAAGTCAATTTCCGAGCGGGATCCGCTGGAAGCAGGCCGACGTCCAGCAGCAAGTTGCCCGTCGATGCGCTTGGCCGCGCGAGCGCGAAATACGTCGAGCTGTTTCCAAAGCGGCATTTTGATTTCAGGAGCAGACAAGGCCGCTTTTTCCGGGCGGCGCCCCGCGCCCGCCCGCGCCTGTGACGCACATGCTGGCTCAATCTCCGCCAGGAGAGCGGCTGCCCGGGGCGCAACAAGACCCGGCGCAGTGTGGATCACGCGCACAAATGGAAAGAGACCATTCGGCTGGCGATACTTGTCCTTGCGATTTGTAAGGCCCGGCACCCTGCCCGGCTGCCACGCAGAGGCCGCGCGCGGATCAGCGTCAAACGTCTGAATGAGGTGCCGCAATGCGGCTTGCACAAGCTCCGGGCTGAGCCACGCCCCGACGGGCACCAAGCGAATCCACACCTGAAAATTTCCAGGTGAAGTTTCCACCGTAAGAACGGGCGGAAAGTCATTTGACGTCAAGCGCGCAACGTTGCCAGCCGTCACATCGTCAAGCAGTACGACGCCAGGATGTCCTCCCGTGTTAGCGCGAACGCGCAGGTACACGTGCGCGCCGCGCGCGTTCGCGGCACACGCGCGCGGCAGCAGAGCAAGCACATCAGACGTGGCAAGGTCCCGGTTTTGCCAGTACCCGCGACCGCGCACTTCACCGGGGCGGGGCGGAAAAATCATCCCGAGGTCGACCGGTGTGCCGATCGCCTCAATTGCCCTTGTCACAGCCGAGACGGTGAGGGGATGCGTCACCGTGCTCTCTCCGACCAGCCGGGGAGCCGGCCGCGCATTTTCGTAAACGCATAGCGGTTCACTTCGCGACTGAGTTCAGAGATCGGGAGGTTCGACCACTGAGGCGGAATTGCTTCGTTGATAGCGTCGAGAAACCTCACGCCCTCAAGCGCGGAATGCGTCACCGCAATCGCCTGACCGACCAGATCGCATGCAAGAGCCGCAAACTTATCAAACGCGCCCTCGCGCGCCTGACCCACAAAAGTTCCAAACCGCCCGTCGATTTCCAGCGGGGGATATTTTTCCTCCAATGCCGCGCATGCTAGTGCAACGGAAACTCCATCTCGTTTGGCTATGCGCTGGCCATCCCGGATCTTAGCAAGGTCCTGGAGTACGGCCGTCTGGCTCGCAATGTGGCCGTTCAGTACGCGAAAAAGTGATGGAATTGTAGGCGCCCTAACCGGCTGCTCCACCTCCTCACTCCATCCATTTTCACCAAACTCATTGTCCGACATGTGCATCTCCTAAGGTGCGGATCCTCTCAATATCGTTCGTCGGCCTGCAAAACCAAAATCGTCCGCGTGATTGAAATTATTTGTTCGCCTCTTGCAGGCTCAGAAATCATTCTGGTGACGGAAGGACAGCGATAGCCAGGTGTGCGTGCGGATATCCGCACGCACCTGGGCAGGGGGCGAAGCCCCCGTGCACCCCCCTTTGAGACGAACGATGACGACTGATAAAAAATGCAGACGATCTGAAAAACGACAAATGCAGTGCACGTTGCTCGTGCGCCTTGACGATCAGCTCGCCAACAAGCTCGGCGCCGCAGCAAGGGCCGGCGGTTCAACGCGTCCCGCCTTCGTGCGCGCGCTATTGCTACATCACCTCGAACAAGAAACCCCCGCGCCCGCTTCGGTTACTGAATTGCAAGCAACGGCACCCGTGTCTCGCGTTACGGATATTGAACGATTGTTCGCCACAGCCGGCACCCATGTTGGGCGCCAGACCGGAGCACTCGTTCAACTCGCCAAGTCGGTGCGGGCGAATGGAGGGGCTTCCTCACTCCATGCTGAGATCGAGAAATTGATTATCGACGCACGCAAGACGCTCGCATGCATTCGCGACGCGCTTCTGGAGATAAAGCCATGATTACCGGCTTTTGCGTGCATTCAGGTGGAACGGCTCTCGCCCGGCATCTCGCCCGGCACGACAACAATGAGAGCGTTTCTGTTGCTACACGAGGTCTCGCGGCTGACACAATCAAAGACGGCATCACTGAGCTCGGCCTGATGTCGAGAGGCTGTGGTACTAAAAAGCCGCTAATCCACGTTTGGGCCAGCCCTACGCGATTGTACTCAAAGGGCGGTTGGAGCCGGTATTGGGCCAGATTTGAAAAGGAGTTTGGCCTTGAATTACAGCCGTATGTCGAAGTCACGCATATAAAGCTCGGTCTCGGGGGGCGCACCGCGGAGCACAAGCATCGTGTTTACGTCCGCATCCGGCCAGATAGGACCGCAATTCCGTATTCGCACAGCCACAAGCGCATGGAAAAGCTCTCACGACTGGCGGAGCTGGATGCCGGCGAGCCGCTAACAAAAGGTCGGCACAGCAGGGCTGTAGTGAAAGCGTTGGAACGGCAGGGACTCGAGCTTGAAGCGCAGGCCTTGGTGAATGCGGGCCTGACGACGGGGCCGCTACCCGTTGCACCGTCGCCAGCTGAACGCGCCGCAGCCGAGCAGAAGGAAGATCTCGCCCCCGATGCAATCTGGATGCGCGCGCATAGTGCCTGGTGCCGCTCGAATGACGCTGCATCCTTCGTTGCAGCATTGCAGGCCGAAGGGTTGAGCATCGCGGAGGGCAGCCGCGGTCCAGTTCTTGTTGGCCCGCGTGGTAGCGTGACCAGTTTGCGGCGAGCTGTTTCGAACGGCGCACGCCGCGCGGGTTGCGATTCGGTACGTAAAAGCGACATCCGGCAGCGGATCGCCGACCATATACTTCCAGCGCTCGACGATGTGCTCAAAAGCCAACCGGCATGCCCAGTTGATCAGTTGTTTTCCATCGTCGGCCTTGATCGAAGCATCCCTGTTCCAGATCCCAAGTATCCGTCCGCCCAAGTCGAGGAAAACCATTCCTGGTCGTTCGCAAACGCAGCTGAACCGACTAGTTTCGACGCGCCCACTACAGAGGATATATTGCTCACGCCCGCACAAATGGCTGCTGCTCAGGCGTTTGAAGATGCGCTCGCTTATGGGAGCGCTGAATTCGCGCAAAAGGTACTTCGGGAAATCGAAGCCGAGTTGGCAACGGCGCAGCAAGAGAAAATCGCAGAAGACAAGGATCTTGCCCAGCACTTGCGTCAGCGCGTTGCCAGACTTGGGGGGGACCCCGCGTTGCCAGCCATCGGGATTCCAGGCTGGCGCGATGCATTCAAAGCCGATCTTGCGCGCCTTCCCCGCAAAATCGGGCCGGTATTACGCTGGGTAGAACAGAGAGAGGCGGGTTGCTGCAAGATCACTTTGCGGTCCGGCGTTACAGTTATCACGATGCCCGATCGGGCTGTTGCCGATCAAGCAACGGACGAAACCGTGTCCGTGATGATCTCTCACGCTCACGCCCGTGGCTGGCAAGAAATCACTGTCACCGGGGGGACACCGGAATGGCGAGAAGCGATTACGCGCGCCGCCACGAGAGCGGGGATCGCCGTCGTCAATCACGATCTCAAACTAGTAGAAGAGGAAGAGCGGCAAATCATGCGGAAGGAGATGGCCCTTGAGCTTGTCAACGATGGTCGCATGCCCGGCAACAGGTAACCCAAGCCGTGATCACGATGAAGCCTGCAACATCACGGCCGATGACCGTGCTGGCATCGTTTACTATTACCGCTACAACAACCGCGGTCGCCTCGATCGGCCGACCATTGGATCAACACGGCGGATTAAGCAAATTGCCAACGATCTAGCCCGCGTGGTTCGAATTTGACGATGGTCCAATGGCACAGGCCGGCGCGCGCGCCGGAAGGAATATCCCTTGCCGGCAACCGATAAATACCCAAGAGCGGGAGTGCGGGAGGGCAGCTGGAAAAATTGGTCCTGAGACGCCGGGAAAGGCTCTTCTCAGAGGTCTCGAGGACCAAGCTGGGAGGAAATGCTTCGCGGGGCTTCCCACCGCCGTAAGGTCCGTTTCCGGCCGTTACAAACGGATTGCGTACAAACACTCACGTTCTCGTCCGGACGACAGGTCATGCCCCCGGCGCCCGGCCCCACAATCTCGACTTCCACCAGCACCGGCGTCCCGAAGTTCTGCCCGCGGTTGGCTACTGTCCACATGATCGGCCAATGCCCGGCCGAACTCGACGTTCTTAAGAAAGTTCTACAGACGCCGCCCGTTGAAAGCTTAATTCGTCGCCCCACAGCTACAACCTCAGCCCAGGCTCAACGTGTTCCGCAAAACTATCGGCCGCCGCGACACCTTCAGTCCGGCGCGGAAAGAGCGCCGAGACCGTCTTGAGCGGCCTGAGCAGCTGCCGGCGGTGTCATCGCGGCCGCAGGCAGAGCAGGAACCGGATGAATCGCGCGGAATCTCTGCACGAAGGCTTCACGGTCGTTCAGCCGCACCAGAACGGGATTTTCACAGCTGGACGCTTTCCCGAACACCACCGCATGTCGCGCCTCAAGGCTTGGCAGAACCCCTGCATAATCGCCGCCAATGTAGTTCGACAGAAATTCTTTGCCGGTGTCGTCGAAAGTCCGCATTGCAAAAATAGTGTTGCACTGGTTCAGGATCGTCTTCGTTACGTTGGCGGTCCGCTGCGTGATCAACAGGCAACCGAGGCCGTACTTGCGACCCTGCAGGA
Organism: Pseudorhodoplanes sp.; assembly: GCA_032027085.1. NCBI lineage: Bacteria > Pseudomonadati > Pseudomonadota > Alphaproteobacteria > Hyphomicrobiales > Pseudorhodoplanes > Pseudorhodoplanes sp. The sequence goes on from JAVSMS010000001.1 coordinate 653,970, forward strand.
TGGCGCGAGCGGTGCGCGCCGTCGCCGCTTTGTCGCCCTCGGCGACGACGGAGTTCCACTCCGGCACCAGTGAGTGCGCCTCCTCATAGACCAAGCACAGCCGGCCCTGATCGGTCATGCCGAGTTCCTGGCACACCCTAAGCGCGGCATCCGAGATTAAGGCCGTGATCTCGGTCGGTGTGAGCGACGCCATCGACGCGTCGCCTGTTTTGAAATCCTTGAAACCAGTCTGCCGCCACACATCAAATGCCGCAGGATTCACGATACGGAGATTGCGCCCATTTTCTGCCAGGAATGCGCGAATTTGCTCGGTCAGCTTCTGCGAGAAGCGTCCAACGGTACCGCCTTCCTCACGGTTCTGTTCGACCTTTCCCCGACCAGAAACCGCGTGGAGTTCATCGTCCAGTTGCTTTTCACGCGCTACGTCAACAAAATCCCCAAGCAGCTTGGCGTACTGATCGGTGAGGTCGAGGCAGATCACCTTGATGCCATCGGCGATCATGCGCTCGACGAGCTCAATGGCGAGGTAGCTTTTGCCGATTCCGAGGATGCCAAGGACGGCGGTGTTATGCGTCACGGCCGCCGACATATCGAGACCGACGCCGAAGCCCGTATTTGGAAAATGGCCGATGGTCGAGGCTGCGTCCGCCGCGCCCTCGTCGTCGCGCAGGAACACCGGCGCATTCATGCGCGGCAGCCATTTCACCGGCATGAATTTTCCAGCATCCGCATCCCATCGGCCGATCTTGCGCGCCTTGGCCCGCGCATAGCCGTAGGTGTTCTTCTGCTGGACGATCTCCTCGCGCGTCAGTCCGTCGATAATTTGAAAAATGACAAAGGAATCACCAATCCGCGCTTCCACCAACCGACCTTCGGATAAGTTGCGCTCCTCGGTCACCTCAAAGAGGACGTAGTCCAGACTTGTGTCGCTGACGACTACACCGCAAAGGCGATTGATCCACTGTATGGCAGGGACGTCCTCTAACTCCTCAGGGGTCGCGTTCAGCGCCAGCGCAGTCGCCGCGCCCTTCGAGTCCGGGAGGTTCCCGATCCTGTCCCGCAACCCGGCAGGCAGCGGAGCGGTCAGAACTCGCAGCAGATTTCCCTCGTCGCGACCGACATAGTTGAGCGCCACGCCAAGCATCCATGGTCCGTGGCTATCGGCGACCACGAGCGGCGTTCCCCGCTCCACATCGGCCTGACCCAGCTGCCGGACAAGCACGATGCCGGGCGACTGGTGTGCCGCAATCGCCCCCACGATCTGATCGGGACGGAGGACATTCCAATGCTCGCGCGCCCATCCAACGAAGTCCAAGACGGACTCTACCGGGCGCAGCACAACGATCATGGCCCACGTGCTCAGGATCGCGATGACCTCGTGGGGGCGGGTACGGTGAAACAGCCAGACGCATAGCAGGATCACGATAGTGAAGATGACGACTGGGCTGCCAAGGCTGCGAACAGCCCTATCGGCGAGGCGGACGACGGGGCGGGTTTCCATACCGATGGGGGGCCGGACCAGCAGGACGAGGACGGAGACGAGGCAAACGGCTGCGCAGAACACAATTGTCGTCCAAAGCAGCCACCAGTCGGCGCTCTCCGGCTGAACCGCGAGTGAGCTCGCGAGCAATGCCGCCAGCGCCATGAAAGAGTTCGTGGCCGAGTCCGCGGGCGGCGTGAAATGCGGGTTCAGGAGACGACTGCCGAACAGGAGGCTGGCGAACCCACTTAAGAGCCAGATGGAGTTTTCGTTAGGGGTGAAGCCCGAGACGACAACGAAGTACTGGATGATGCCGAGCACAGCCGCGTAGATCGCCAACCCGGCGACGCGGTGTTGCGTTTGCCGTTTTCCCTTCTCCAAATGCGCCCCCTCCAAACTATTCACTGAATACTTATCGGCGTCGCGCGTCTCAGCAATGAACTCTGAAAGAAAAACTACCCCACACAAAGATGAGGCGGCAGTATAGATTGTGTCAACCTCGCAGGGAAATGACGCAAGGGAGATCAGGCTGGCAGCTCCCGTTCAACCCGGCAATTTCGTAAAAGCCGAGGCATCGAGGCTTACGACCTGTAGGTGACGGACGCGGTGAAATCCGCCATTTCGTGGCCGATCCACAGATCAGCGGGCCTCGTAACGTCATGCGCGTGCTTCGGGGGACAGCGGCGACATGAACGCCGTCGAGATCGTAGAAGGCATATCGGAGCTGGCCGAGCAGCCGTCCCCGAAATACGCCTACGACCTAGAGCCGCTCGCCTGATTCAGTGCGAACGTGATTCCAGGGCAGAGTAGGCACAGGCTAGTAAATGACGATGTTCAAAGAGACCATCCGCACCCTCCGCCAGCTGGAAGGACAGACGCAGGTTTCTGTCCCGATCAGCGACGATGAGGAAGGCTACTTTGATCGCGAGTGCCCCTCCGCGGAATGTCTGTTCCAGTTCAAGATTTTTGGTGAGGATTGGAAGGAAAAGGTCAGGGATAAGGAGGTGTTCTGTCCCAACTGCGGCCACACAGCAGATTCCGGCAGTTGGTGGACGCAGGAGCAACTTAAGTACGCCAAGCAGGCGGCGCTTGCCCAGGTGAAGGCCAGTATAAGCGGCGCCTTGCGCCGTGATGCCAACCAATGGAATCGGCGGCAGCCGCGCAACAGCTTCATTTCCATGACGATGAAGGTCGATAACCGGCCGCAGCATGTGCCGCTGCCGTCCGCGGCGACCGAGCCTATGCGGCTCAAGATTACGTGCCCCACATGCGCCTGCCGCTATGCGGTGATTGGCGCGGCTTACTTCTGCCCGGCTTGCGGTCACAACGCGGCCGACCAGCAGTTTGCGCTGACCATCGGCGGAATCAGACAATCACTTGACGCGCTCGACGCAGTACGCGCCGCCGTCGCCGACCGCGATACGGCTGAAAACACCGTCCGATTGATTGTGGAAAACGGTCTGCAGAACGCGGTCACGGCCTTCCAGAGATGCGCCGAAGCCATCTTTGCTGGCTTACCCTCTGCGCCAAAAGCACGTCGCAACGCTTTCCAAAATCTGAGCGAGGGCGATCAGCTTTGGCAGGGCGCAACCGGGAAGGCGTACATCGATCATCTGGCTTCCAACGAATTGGCTGACTTGCAGCGCGCGTTCCAGCTGCGGCACTTGCTGGCGCACACGCAAGGACTTGTCGATCAGGACTATCTCTCCAAGAGCGGTGATACGCGGTACAGGATCGGCCAGCGTATTGTCGTGCGAGCCGATATGGTGCGCGATGTAACAGTCCTAATCGAAAAGCTGATTGGCGGCCTTCAGGCCGACGCAGGCGCGGCAGCGAGGCAGAAATGATGGTCGCGCAATGCCTCCGATAAACTACACGCGAACGGTCAATCCACTGCAATTCGAGGCCTTGGAGCCAAAGCGGTTCGAGGACCTGGTTCGCCAGCTCATCTACGACTTCCGAGTATGGCGACAGCTTGAGGCGACCGGAAGGTCTGGATCGGATGATGGCTTTGATGCGCGAGGTTGTGAGATCGTCGGGACCGGGTCAGCGGCGGAGCCTGTAGAAGAAGAAGGCGAACCATCAGTCCTAGAAGGAACGGACCGAATTTGGCTTGTTCAATGCAAGCGCGAGAAGTCCATCGGCCCTTCGAAGCTTATCGGCTATCTCGACACCATTCCCAAATCCGAGCGTCCGAATCTGTACGGCGTCATACTCGCCGCACCCGCAGATTTTTCCAAGAAGGCGCGCGATCAATTCAGGGACTGGTGTTCTGAAAACGGAATCTCCGAATGCTACCTGTGGGGCAGGGCCGAGCTCGAAGACGCGCTCTTCCAGCCCAAGAACGATCATCTTCTCTTTGCCTATTTCGGCTTGTCCCTCTCCATTCGGAAGCGCTCCGATCAAGCGAGGCTAAGGGCGCAGACGACGATCAAGCGCAAGATCAAACGCGCGTTCAGCGACAAAATCGAAGTGCTATTCCGCGACGTTGATGATCGCGAATATCCATTCGCACACCGCGAGAGAGACGATCACCGATGGTGGGTGTACCGCAACCTAAAACTCACGTTCCGGGGTCTGGAATGTGAGGCCAAACGGTTCTTCGCCTTCATCGACGATGACCAGACCCACTGGGACTATGCCAACGTACTCGATGATGCATCGCTAAGCTCGCACAGCGATCCTTGGCGGGGAAAGGACGGTGGCTCCCCCGAGAGACAAGAGCTTTGGGAGTTTTGGTCATCACTCCCGCGCGGTAATCAGGCGTGGCTGATCGTCAAGGGCGTCATCGCACTCGACAACATCCTCGAAGTGGACGAGATCGGCGACGACATCACCGGCAGCGTCCATATCTATGTGCGTACCGATCCCAGTCAGCCCCATCCGTTCTCGAATTTCTATCCCGAGTTCGCCACGGACGGATGGAGCGGTGCTCGCTCCACCGAACCCAGTCCCACTAACCGTATCGAAAAATTCCCGGCAAAGTTTCGGAAGCCTATGCCCGGTCAATCACAGACCTGATGCGCCGCCGAGGCCGAGCAAATCGTGTCGGTCCTGCCGAGGCGGCTATAAGCTTGCTCAAAACGGATCAGGAACTGACCGCGCCAGGACTGATCGCCAAGTGCCAGCCATGCTAGCGCATCATCGCCCTGCCGGCGCCAGCGGCAAGTCAAATCCTTCGTATACGAATGCGCCAGAGATCCCGTTCCGATACGCCGGGCCAGTTTTGGACGCCTATCCCCGACTCAGGGGGTCAATATTGCAGGCCCAATAAACAGCCCGCGTGGTTCATAGCCCCAATGGCACAGGCCGGGCGCGCCGCGCGCCCGGAAAGAAGATTCTTCGCGCGACAACCGACAAAAATATCCAGCGGCGGAGACCTGTTCGCGTACACTTGCGGGATGGCAGCTGGAAAAATTGGTCCTGAGACGCCGGGAAAGGCTCTTCTCAGAGGTCTCGAGGACCAAGCTGGGAGGAAATGCTTCGCGCGCCTCCCTAGTGCTGTAAGGTCCGTTTGCGGCCGTTACAAATACATTGCGTCCAAACTTCGCTCATGACGTGGCGCGCCCGGACTACGCGGCGATTGATCCGGGGTTTGACCCCGGCGACGAGCGCTTTCCGTTAAGAGTTCAGACCACGCAGCCACGGCTTCAGCACAGTCAGTTGTCCGCAATCCGCCTTTGTCTTCGCATTCAGCAGGACCTCACGCATTTTCTTGATTACAGGAGGCTCAAGGGCCGCGATCGCAGCGGATTGTTCCGGAGAAAGCATTCCCTTCCTGCCATATCCATCAGGCACTGAACCGACATGGCCGAGAATACGATTGCGAGTGCGCTGCGCTACTGCTTCGTTATCGAGGAGGTCCGCCATCAAATGGCGAGTGCCATACAAGGTGAGATCCTTGCGAGTGATCTCAAGCAGGCCTTTCACATACTGCCAGGATTTCGTCATGGGCTGTCCCCAGCGCAGTTCGCCGGTCGGCTTTTTATAAGGCTGCCACTGGGGGAACAGGCGGTCGATCTTATTTTTCTGCAGCTCCCAAACTCGGTCCAGCAAACCCAAGTCGATCAAGAGCGGGTGAATTGGAACGACGCGTGCCGAAGACTGCGTCTTGAATTTGCGCTGATCCTTCAGGGCTACGCGCCCGGCACGAGCATCAAAAGGTCGCAAATCAAAGAAGAAAAATTCACCGTCCGTCACCACATCGGCACAACGCAATTGCCCAACCTCACCTGCACGCATGCCGGTCAAGATCAGAATAAGAAAGCCCCAGTAGATATGGTTTTGCAGGAAATAGCCGCCCTTTGTCCACATCCGACTAGTTCCTCGGCACCCCGTAAATAAAGGAAGATTTACAAGGGCGAGCAATTCATCGTCCTCGAAGGCGTCCCGGGGCAACGCAGTCAGGTTTTCTGGACTGATCTTTTTAAAAGTGGGTTTGGGCCCGTGAAAGTAACCGTTGTCGATCGCCCAACCGAAGAACGCACGTAAAGCAATATGGTATGATTTGATCGTCGTCACGGTCATACGCTCGAGCTTGTCCCAACCATTCGCCTTGGCGAACTTGAAGCGAGACATCAGCGTTACCCGATCACCCGTTGGCAATCCTTTTCTGTTCGGGATTTCGGGGAGCGCATCGTCGATCTTTTGGAAATCTGAAGGCGTCATCGAACTCAGCTCGGGGTCACCCAGCAACTTGATGACAAATGAAATCAGCGGCTCATACTCGCCGCGCGCCCTGTCGTCATCGTTGAGTTTATACTTATCTTCGTAAAACAACTTGGCTACTTGCGATAACCGAAGTGCCGACTCGGCCGGAAGCGGACCAGGCATTGCCTCCTGTTTCCCATTAATCGGTCGGAGTTCGCTCAAGTGCGGTGCCACCGAGACGCCGTCCGTGCTCCGCATTTGATGCATCAATGGGCTGTGGGTCCATCCATGGCCGATCGCCTCGCCCGCGTCCGCCCTGCCACGTTCGTATTCACGACGTTGTCCAGCGCGGATCAGACACTCTTCGCTGGTCTTATTCTGGTTGACGAAATCGACCCAGTTGCTCGCAAACGAATGAAAGCGCTGGCAGAATGAATAGCCACGCTCCTGCGAGCGCACGATAAAGCTCCTAACCTGGTTCTCGAACGCAACGCGCTCCGCCAACTCTCGCTCGGTCACCGGTGCGCCTCGGCCGGAATAGGCTACGAGCCGTGAATGAAGCACCGTCCCGAGCGTTTCGAGGTCGGGTGCATCAATGAGTTCGCAGGCCCAGCCGAGACTGTCCACAAGTCGCCTCCTTGCTTCCGCATAGTTGGACGTCCTCAAGGACGCCCTCAAAAGCGCGCGTCCGTAAAGATCGGCGGCGACTTTTCCCAGCCGAATTTGGAGGTAATAACGACCGCCATCTCGGCGGGTCAGATAAGGCGCGCGCGCCATGCCCTCGCTCCTGGGGCCGAATCCCTGTGTCACCTCGCAGTGAGACGTCACACAGAAGTCCGGAACCCCTTTGAGGGCGAACCATTTGAATTCAAAAGCTTTTTAGGCAGTTTGCGAATTTGGTAGCGGAGGACGGATTCGAACCGCCGACACAAGGATTATGATTCCTCTGCTCTAACCACCTGAGCTACTCCGCCGCCGGTCAGGCGTGGACGTCCCGGAAGCCGGGCACGCCATTTGGCCTGCAAGCGAGGCCGCATATAGGAAGCCACCGGAAAAGCTGTCAAGTTCAGCAAATGGCGGCGGGAAAACCAGCCAGCCCTGATCACTTCGGCTCAGCCGGCGGCGCCCCGGGGGCTGGCGGCGGGATCACCGGCGTTCGGCCGCCATTCGGCGCCGGCGCGCGGATCTCCGGATCGAGCCCTTGCGGCGGGCAAATCACCCCGCCCGATTGCGCGAGCTTGTCGCTGAGGTCCTGACCGGACGGCGCACGGCCCTGCGTCTCGTGGGTGTCACCCGGTCCTTGCAGATTGTGCTCGGCACAGGCTTTGCGGTCGAGCGGCGCCGCGTCCAGACCGGGGGGCCTCGCCTGCGCCGCGGCGATGCCATTCGCCGCGAGCAAAAACGCCAGGACAAGCGGCATCCATCTGATCATATCGATCTCCCGCATCACGAGAGACAACGGCAAGCGCGCGCATCAGGTTCCGGCGAAGATCAGACCTTGCCGAACCGGATCATGGAGAAATGGCCAAGCGGCGGCATCGGCATGCGCGCGATCACCCGCATATCGGGCCGCGCGTCGATCCAGCGCTGCAGCCGCGCCCATTCGAATTCCGGCCGCCAGCCAAGCTTCCGTGCGACCGGCGCAAAGCCGAGTTCGAAGGCGCGCCGCAATCCGCTTTCCGCGCTGATGTGATTGACCAGGATCATCTCGCCGCCCGGCTTCAGCACACGCGCAAACTCGTTGAGGGCGGCTTCGGGGTCGGGGACCGCAGTGATGACATACTGTGCCACCACGACGTCGAAAAAGCCGTCGGCGAAGCCGAGATGGGCGACATCCATCACCGCCAGCGCCTCGACATTGGCCAGATTGAACTGCGCGACGCGTTCCTTCGCCTTGCGCAGCATCGGCTCCGATATGTCGATGCCGACAAGCCTGTTGGTCCGCGCATAATCCGGCAGCGAAATGCCGGTGCCGACCCCGACCTCCAGAATCCGTCCGCCGATGTGCTCCGCCGCGGCGATCGAGGATTTGCGCCCGGTTTCGAACACGCGGCCGAAGACGAGGTCATAGACCGGCGCCCAGCGCGCATACGCCTTCGTCACGCTCGCCTTGTCGATGTCCCCCATTCGCCCCGCCTGCCGACTTATGCACGCATCGAGACAGCCGAAAGGTTTTCGGGATTGCGGTCCGCGACCGCGTCAAACATCGCGATGGTGCTGCGGATGAAGCCGCCGCCCAGAACGCGCGCCTGGCCGTCGATCGCGTCGTAGAAGACGCAGGCCTGGCCGGGGGACACGCCGTCTTCGCCGTCAATCAGCTCGACTTCATAGCCGTTCTCGCCGTAAATCAGCCAGCCCGGCTGCGGCGCGCGGGTGGATCGCACCTTCACGAACACCTCGCAGCGCCCGGACGCGACCGCATCGGAGATCGTGCCGTCGCCGATCCAATTGATGTCGCGCAGCAGAATGCGACGCGTGCGCAGCGCATCGCGCGGACCGACAATCACGCGGCGGTTTGCGGCATCAAGCTTGATCACATAAAGCGGCGCGCCGGCGGCAATGCCAAGTCCCTTCCGCTGGCCGACGGTGAAGCGGATGATGCCGTCATGATGTCCCAAGACATTGCCGGCGAGATCGACGATATCGCCCTTCTCTGCAGCGCCCGGCATGAGCTTCTCGATCACATCGGTATATTTGCCCTGCGGCACGAAGCAGATGTCCTGGCTGTCATGCTTGTCGGCGACCGGCAATCCGAAGCGGCGTGCCAGCTCCCGCGTCTCGCTCTTCGTCAGATCGCCGAGCGGAAACCGCAGCACGTCGAGTTGCTCGCGCGTCGTGGCGAACAGGAAATAGCTCTGGTCGCGCTCCTCCTCGCGCGCGCGAAACAGGCCGCGCTGGCCCGATGGCAGAATGCGCGAGGCGACGTAGTGACCGGTCGCCATCACGTCGGCGCCGAGTTCTTTCGCGGTTTCCAGAAGATCGCGGAACTTGATCGACTGGTTGCAGGAGATGCACGGCACCGGCGTTTCACCGCCGGCATAGCTTTCGGCAAAACGGTCGATCACCTCTTCCTTGAAGCGGCTCTCGTAATCCAGGACGTAGTGCGGAATGCCGAGCTTTTCGGCCACCGCGCGCGCATCATGGATGTCACGGCCGGCGCAGCAGGCGCCCTTGCGGTGGCTTGCGGCGCCATGGTCGTAAAGCTGCAGCGTGACACCGACCACGTCATAGCCTTCCGCCGCGAGGATCGCCGCCGTCACCGAGGAATCCACCCCGCCCGACATCGCCACGACCACGCGCGTATTCTTCGGCTCGCCCTTCACATCAAGACTGTTCAGCATTCCGGGTCGCGGCCGCCGCCGCACTCCTTTATTCTTGTCTTGCCCCCAAAGGTCCTGCCTCGATGCGCCTCATCCGGTGGATCCACCTGACTTTTTACTATAGGCGTCAGCGGGCCCACGCAATGCGGAGCGATCTGCGCCGGCCCAGCACGGCATATAGGGATTGCCACACGGCATTTCTTGCCGGGCAAAGCCCTTCCTGCGCAAGCCTAAAAATGCTCAACGCCAAGCATAAATAATTGTAATTACTAGACTTTTTTAAGAACTCCAGCTTTGGCGCAATGATTGCAAAGCTCTTGGCAGAGCCATTTTGCCCATGCCTGAGGTCGTCCCGTGACAAGCGTCGCGTCAGAATCGGTCACTTTCTCCAGCCGAACCCCGCAGTTCCAGCGCAGCCATTCCGCGAACCAGGCGCCGGACAACGACACGCCCTTTGCGATGATGCTGGAGGCGAGCGCGCCCCCTGCCGACACGGCCCCGCGCCAGCCGGAACAGGTGAAGCCCGCGGAAAAGACCGCCGCCGCACCGGCCGACCCCAAGAAGCCCAGCACAGCCGACACGCCCGAGCCCGAGAAAAGGGCAACCGAAACCTCCGCGCCAGCGGACAAAAACCCGGCGGAAGAGAAGGCAGCGCAGGAAGCCGCGGCGGAAGGCGAAACGCCGATTGCCGAGGGAGATTTGCCCGAAATCCCGCAGACGGACGACCTGACGGAAGTTGGTTCGGATTCTGTCGATGCTGACGCCGTTGTTGTTCAGGTCCAGACCGACCCCGCCCGGCCGCAGCCGGCCGCCGCGCCGGAAGGTCCGATTGCAGCGCCCGCACTGACAACCCCTGATGTCACTGCACCGGCGCAAGGCGAAAGCGACGGCAAGGCCGACCCCAATCTGACCGTGAAGCCTGTTGCCGCCGGTAATACCCCAGCCGCAGAGCCGGTCGACGCGCCAGTTGATATGCCGGTCACCGACATTCCGGAGAGGCCGGTCGTCGAAACGCAAGGCGGCAAGGATGTTCCGGAGATCAAAGGGAAGATCGAACTGAAGGTAGCCGAGCAGCCGGCAGCCCCCGCCGATCAGACCGCAGAGGCGGAAGGTGAGACCGTTCTGCCGCAACAGCCGGCCAAGGCTGATCAAATCCGGCCGCAGGTCCAACAGGCAGATGCGAAACCGCAGCCCGCCGAAGTCAAGCCGGAGGCTGACGCGAAGCAGCCGGCTGAGCCCGTACAAAACAAACCGGCAGCAATGCCGCATCTGGCGGCCTTTGACACCGAGACAGCGAGCACGCCCCTGCCGCAGGTCCATCAGCCGGTCGCAACCGATGTCGCCTCGCTCACGGCCAGTCCGCGCGCGGCGACATTGATGGCGCAGACGCCCGTGCCGGTCTCCGGCCTCGCCGTCGAAATCGCCGCGCAAGCGCGCGCAGGGAATAACCGTTTCGAAATTCGCCTCGACCCGCCGGAACTGGGACGCATCGACGTGCGCCTGGATGTCGATCAGGACGGCAACGTGAAATCCCGTCTCGTCATCGAACGGTCCGACACCTACGATCTTCTGCGCCGCGATTCCTCCACGCTCGAGCGCGCGCTGCAGCAGGCGGGCCTGAAGACATCTGATAACGGACTGGAATTCACCTTGCGCGATCAAGGTTCGGCGCAGCGCGATGCGCGCGAGCAGAACCTGCGCAATGCCGAGCGGGGCATCATTCCCGACGCCGATATTCCGTCGGCCGAAGCGGCGAGCGGCTATGGCCGCGTGCTCGGCCTTGGCGGCGGCGTCGATATCAGGATCTAGGAGCAAGTCATGGCCGTCAACGGCGTTACCACCAACGTCACCTCGGCAATCACCGGCAACGGCACGACGAATGACAGTCCGACGCTGGCCGACAACTTCCAGACTTTCCTGCAGTTGCTGACGACGCAATTGCAGAACCAGAATCCGCTCGATCCGCTCGACACCAACCAGTTCACGCAGCAGCTCGTGCAATTTGCGCAAGTCGAGCAGCAGCTAAAGTCCAACGACCAGCTCGCCACGCTGATTTCAGTTCAGCAGTCGATGCAGACCACGCAGGCGCTGGGCTATGTCGGTCACATCGTGGCAATCGAAGGCAAGACGACGACGCTGGTGAATGGCATGGCCGGCTGGAGCTTCAACGCGACCAAGCCGTCGACTGCTACCATCAACATCCAGAACGCCGCCGGCTCCACCGTTTATACCGGCACATTCTCGCTGCAGGCGGGCACACAGAATTTCGTCTGGGATGGTAAGGATAACAACGGCAACACGATGCCGGACGGTGAATACACGCTGTCGATCACGGCAACCGATGCCAACGGGCAGACGACCGCCGTTTCGACGGAAATCCAGGGTGTCGTCGATTCAGTCGACGTCTCGAAGACGCCGCCGATGCTGAATGTCGGCGGCAAGGATTATACCATCGACAAGATCAAGCGCGTTGTGCGTTACCAGGCGCCGAGCGAAAGCGACAACAGCGGCACCTCTTCGTAGCGCGTTGCTTGCAATTTTATCTATCGCATTAAGAAGCGGTTAAGACCTTGGTGACGGCTTCGCATCTGCCGATCATTTCCCAATTGAATGTGACGCTTAGGCAAATCTTAAGCGGCAGGGACTACATTCCCGGGAGTTTGTTGGTCGAGTGTGTGAGTTTTCCAATGACAGAGGCCCATCGCCCGAGGGTGAAGTACGTCATCGGGCCGGACGGTTCTCCGCTGACGATTGCGGATCTGCCGCCTCCGAGCACGAAACGTTGGGTGATCCGCCGCAAGGCGGAAGTTGTTGCTGCCGTACGCGGCGGGCTCCTTTCGCTGGAGGAAGCCTGCAAGCGCTACACTCTGACCACCGAAGAATTTCTGTCCTGGCAATATTCCATTGATCAGCATGGGCTTGCCGGGCTGCGGACCACCCGCATCCAGCAATATCGGCAATAAGCGCTCCGAGCAGCTTCCGCCTGAACGCCAGCCGCGAGGCTGGCGTTTCGCTTTACCGCGCGTCTTGCGTGGACGATCGCAAACGCCCGTTTCAACAGCCCGATTTTGCCCTATAAAGGGGACTCGAGACGAGTCACGGAGGCGACGATGCAGCGGGTCATTCTTGCTTTAGCAGCCACGGCCTTTGCGTTTTTGGGCGCAACCGACGCTTTCGCCGGACGCCGCCTGGCCGTGGGCGCCGCCGCTGGCTACGAAGTGCCGCCGGGCTATGAGGCCGTTGCCGTGTTCAACCGGTCGGTCGGCTATGCCTGGACGCCCACTGACACAAGCCTCGGCTATGCCTTCCGCGAGCCGATTTATGCCACCCCCAAGGGTTACAGATATGTCTATGTGCGAGGCTATTACCTGCGCCGGGCCGCGGACTACAGCCGGCCAGTCGTGAAGCGCGTCTATGTAAAGAAGGCCTCAGTCAAGAAGACCTCCGTCCGCCGCCATCGTGGAATCTGTGTGACCGACATCGGCTTCGGCCGCCACGATTATTGTAATTGAGAGTTCACCGTTCGGATCATTTCGCGCGAAGGCGGGCCCAAAAGCCCGCCTTTTTCGCGTCTGCCCCGCATCACGGAACCCCGCATTAACCAGATGGAAACCATGAACCGGGCATTTTTTGCCGGGTGAACATGTGGTGTTCGAATCCCTGGGGGGACATTCGTGCAGGGCCTGGTCGAGTTCGTCAAAACGTTGGGCGCGACCCGCATCGCGGCCATGGCCGCGGTCGCTGTGGCCCTGATCGGCTTCTTTGCCTTCATCATCTTGCGGGTGACCGCGCCGCAGATGGCAGTTCTGTATTCCGACCTCGCGATGGAGGATTCCGCCGCCATCATGAAGGAACTGGAACGGCAGGCGATCCCCTACGTCGCCCGCAATGAAGGCGCCCTGATCCTGGTGCCCAAGGATTATGTCACCCGGCTGCGCATGAAGATGGCCGAGTCGAACCTGCCGAAGGGCGGCGGCGTCGGCTACGAGATTTTCGACAAGTCCGACGCGCTCGGCGCCACCAGCTTCGTCCAGAACATCAATCATCTCCGCGCCCTGGAAGGCGAACTCTCCCGCACCATCCGCGCCATCGACCGTGTGCAGTCGGCGCGCGTGCATCTCGTCCTGCCGGAGCGGCCGCTCTTCTCCCGTGACAAGCCGGAGCCCTCGGCCTCCATCGTGCTGAAGCTGCGCGGCTCCCTCGACAGCCAGCAGGTGCGCGCCATCCGCCATTTGGTGGCGTCCGCCGTCAATGGTCTGAAGCCGACCCGCGTCTCGATTGTTGACGAGAACGGCCGTCTGCTCGCCGACGGTGCCGACGATGCGCAGGGCATCTCGCTCGGCGCCGATGAGCGCAAGATCGCGTATGAACGCCGACTGCGCGATCAGGTCGAGCAGATCGTCTCCTCCGTCGTCGGACCGGGTCGCGCCCGCGTGCAACTCACCGCCGATTTCGATTTCAACCGCATCACCCAGACCTCCGACCGCTACGATCCGGAAAGCCGCGTGGTCCGCTCCAGTCAGACGCGCGAGGAAAGCGCCTCGAGCGCGGATGGACGCGACAATCAGGTCACCGTCGGCAACGAATTGCCGAGCGCCCAGGCCGCCCAGCAGGGCGCCGGCAATCAGCGGCAGGACCAGAGCAAGAAATCGGAGGAAATCGTCAATTACGAGATTTCCCGCACCACGAAGACGGAAGTGATCGAGGGCGGGCGGGTCAACCGCATCTCGGTCGCGGTGCTGGTCGACGGCAATTACAGCCGCAACGCGCAGGGTCAGCTTGTCTATTCGCCGCGCGATCCGGCGGAGATCGACCGTATTTCCGCACTGGTCCGCTCCGCCATCGGCTTTGATCAGAAGCGCGGCGACCAGGTCGAGGTGGTCAATCTCCGCCTCGCCGAGACACCCCCCGCCGCCGTCGCCGAACCGAGCGACTGGCTGGAGCGGCTTGCACTGACCAAGGAAGACATCATGCGCGGCGTCGAAATGATGGTGATGCTGCTGCTCGGCCTTGTCGTCCTCTTCTTCGTCGTCCGTCCGCTGGTCCGCCGCATCATCACACCGGAAGCGAAGGAAATCCCGGCGGTCGACTCGCCTGCTCTCGTCCCCGCCGGACCCAACGTCTCGCTCGTCGGCGGAGAGCAGGCCGTGCAGATATCCAATCACGCCTCGGCCATGATAGACATCGCGCAGGTGCAGGGACAGGTGCATGCGCAAACCGTGCAGAAGGTCGGCGAACTCGCCGACCGCAACCCGCACGAAACCGTCGCGATCATTCGCCAGTGGCTGCACGACACACCGTAAGTGAGAAATTGACGCATGGTTGCAGTTGACGAAAAAGCCGCCGAGAAATCGCAACAGGATATTGCGAACATCGTCGCCACGCTGGCCGCGAGCCGGCAGGGCGAGCAGGCGCCGGTTCCGCTCAAGGAGCTGACCGGACCGGAACGTGCCGCCGTGCTGATGCTCTCGCTCGGCGAAGAATATGGCGGCAAGATCTGGAACATGCTGGACGACGACGAGCTGCGCGAATTGTCGATCACCATGTCCACGCTCGGCACGATCGATTCCGGATCGGTGGAAAACCTGTTGCTGGAATTCGTCGGCCGCCTTTCCGCTTCAGGCGCGCTGATGGGCAATTACGAGGCGACCGAGCGCCTGCTGCAGCAATTCCTGCCGCCCGAGCGCGTCGGCGGCATCATGGACGAAATACGCGGTCCGGCCGGCCGCAACATGTGGGAGAAACTCTCCAATGTCCAGGAAGAGGTGCTCGCCAATTATCTGAAGAACGAATATCCGCAAACCATCGCCGTCGTTCTCTCCAAGCTGCGGCCGGAGCACGCCGCGCGCGTGCTGGCGATCCTGCCGGAGGACATCGCCTTCGACGTTGTCTACCGCATGCTGAAGATGGAGGCGGTGCAGAAGGAGGTCATCGACCGCGTCGAGATGACGCTGCGCACCGAATTCATGTCCAATATTGCGCAGACACGCCGCCGCGATGCGCACGAGGTCATGGCGGAAATCTTCAACAATTTCGACCGTCAGACCGAAACCCGCTTCCTCACTGCGCTGGAAGAGGAAAACCGCGAGGCCGCCGAGCGCATCAAGACGCTGATGTTCACCTTCGACGACCTGATCAAGCTCGACACCGGCTCGGCGCAGACACTGATGCGCCATATCGACAAGGACAAGCTCGCCGTCGCGCTCAAGGGCGCCGGCGACGGCGTGCGCAAATTCTTCCTCTCCAACATGTCCTCGCGCGCCGCCAAGATGCTGGTCGACGACATGCAGGCCATGGGACCTGTGCGTCTGCGCGATGTGGATGAGGCGCAGGTGCTGCTTGTCAATCTCGCCAAGGATCTGGCTGCCAAGGGCGAGATCGTGATCGCCAAGCAGCGCGGCGATGAAGAACTGGTGTATTGATGACCGCGCCCTCGAAATTTCTGTTCGATCTGGACTTCGCCACGCCGAAAGTCGCGAACACGATCCCGCTCGCCGACCATCAGGCGCAACTGACCGAGGCGGAATCGCGCGGCTATGCCAAGGGCTTCGCCGCCGGACAGCAGGAAGCGGAAGCGCAGACCGCGCGCCGCCTCGCGCAGACGCTGGAACGGATCAGCCAGACCCTGACCACGATTGTCGGCGGGCTGCAGACCATCGAAAACCGGCTGGAGGCGGAAGCGGTGGAAGTCGCCGCCGCGGTGGCCAGAAAGCTTGCCGCCGAGCTCGTCGCGCGCGAGCCGCTGGTCGAGATTGAGACGCTCGTGCGCGACTGCTTCCGGCAATTGTCGACGACCCCGCATGTCGTGGTCCGTGTCGGCGAAGACCTCTATCCGCATATTCTGGAAAGGCTCGATGTCATCGCCAACGAATCCGGCTTCCAGGGCCGGCTCGTGGTGCTGGCCGAGCCCGATATCCGCGACGGCGACTGCCGCATCGAATGGGCCGATGGCGGCGTCACCCGCGACACAACCCGTACAGAAGCCGCGATTGCCGAGAATGTCGGCCGCTTCGTCGCCGCCCGGCGCGGCGTTTCCGATTTTTCCGTGAAAGGCACAGAACATGAGTGACGACGACAATCAGGTCCCGCTACCCGATCTGGAGAATAACGGCGGCGTGCTGGCGGTCGAGAATGAGAGCCCGCTCGCGCCCGGCGATCAGGACACGGACCGCACCGCCGCCGATTTGGAAGCGATGTTCGACGTGCCGGTGCAGGTGTCGGCGGTGCTCGGCCGCTGCAAGGTCGATGTCGGCGATCTGTTGCGCCTGGGGCCTGGCACGGTGCTCGAGCTCGACCGCAAGGTCGGCGAAGCCATCGACATCTACGTCAACAATCGCCTGGTCGCGCGCGGCGAAGTCGTGCTGGTCGAGGAGAAGCTCGGCGTGACCATGACGGAAATCATCAAGGCGGACCGGTGATGAAGACCCGCATCGCTCGTCGTTGTCGGGCGCCCGCCAAAGGCGGGCAGACCCGCAATCCAGACAAGACAAATGGATTGCGGATCGCGCTACGCGCGCCCGGAATGGCCAACAAGAATAGAGGAGAAGAAACATGCGCCTCCTGATCGTCGGCACACTGAAGGGCCAGCTCACGCTCGCCACCAAATACGCCATCGACAAGGGCGCCGCGGTCACGCATGCGACCGATATCGCGCAGGCGCTGGCCGTGCTGCGCTCGGGCAAGGGCGCGGACCTCCTGATGGTTGACGTTGCCATCGACATCGCCAGTCTGATTGCGCAACTGACAAGCGAGCGCATCCACGCCCCGGTCGTCGCCTGCGGCACCGAGAACAATGCCCGCGCCGCGGTCGCGGCCATCCACGCCGGCGCGAAGGAATACATCCCGCTGCCGCCCGATCCCGAACTGATCGGCGCCGTGCTCGCCGCCGTCGCCGAAGACAGCCGCGACCTGATCTGGCGCGATGAAGCCATGGGCAAGGTCATGAAGCTGGCACAGCAGATCGCGGGCTCCGACGCCTCGGTGCTGATCACCGGCGAGAGCGGCACGGGCAAGGAAGTGCTGGCGCGCTATGTGCACACCCGCTCGCCTCGCGCCAACAAGCCATTCATCTGTGTCAATTGCGCCGCGATCCCGGACACGCTTCTCGAATCCGAACTGTTCGGACATGAGAAAGGCGCCTTCACCGGCGCCATCGCGCGCCGCATCGGCAAGTTCGAGGAGGCCAATGGCGGCACGCTTCTGCTCGATGAGATCTCCGAGATGGACGTGCGGCTGCAGGCCAAATTGCTGCGCGCGATCCAGGAGCGCGTGATCGATCGCGTCGGCGGCGGCAAGCCGGTGCCGGTCGACATCCGCATCATCGCGACGTCGAACCGCAATCTGACCGAAGCTGCCCGCAACGGGCAGTTCCGCGAGGACCTGCTGTTCCGTCTCAATGTTGTGAATCTCAAAATCCCGCCGCTGCGCGAGCGCCCGCAGGACGTGCTGGCCCTCGCCGAGCATTTCGTCACGAAATATGCGGCGGCCAATGGCCTGCCGGTGCGGCCGCTGTCGCCGGAAGCACGCGATGTGCTCGCCGCCAATCGCTGGCCGGGCAATGTACGCGAGCTGGAAAACACGCTGCATCGCGCGGTGCTGCTCACCTCGGGCGAGACCATCGGCGCCGACGCGCTGATGACGCCGGACGGCGGCACATTCGAGCCGTCCGCCAATTCGTCGGTCGCCTCGCAGGCGGCGCAGACCGCCGAGCAGGTCACCCGCTCGCTGGTCGGGCGCACCGTGGCCGATGTTGAGCGTGAGCTCATCCTTGAGACACTGAAACATTGCCTCGGCAACCGCACGCACGCTGCCAACATCCTCGGCATTTCGATCCGCACCCTGCGCAACAAGCTGAACGAATACGCCAATGACGGCATCGCGGTGCCGCCGCCGGGCAATGCAGCGGATGCACGATACGCGGTTTGAGCGATAGACAAAGAACCGGGGTCATTGGCTCCGGTTCTTTTTATGAGCTCGTCACAACAGGTGAATCGCAACACCCGATTGCCGGCTCGCTTTGCGGCAAAGGAGAGTCATGCCGACCATCTACAAGATCTGTCCCGCCGACTTGTGGGAGGACGCCAAAAGCCTCGGCGTTCTCCGCGGCGCGCCGATCGATCTCGCCGACGGCTATATCCATTTCTCGACTGCGCAGCAGGTGAAGGAAACGGCTGCGAAGCATTTCGCCGGGCAGAATGATCTGGTGCTGCTGTGGATCGACAGCGCGGCGCTCGGCGACAAGCTGCAATGGGAACCCTCGCGCGGCGGCGATCTGTTTCCACATCTGTATGATGTGCTTGACGTGAAGCACGTCACACGCGCCGAAAAGCTGCCGCTTGGCCCTGACGGCCGCCACGTCTTTCCTGATCTGGCTTGAACCTTATCCACGTCATCGCCGGGCTTGTCCCGGCGATCCCGCTGAGAAAGGCTCTGCGTCGCTGGATGCCTTCGACACGTTTATGCTCCGGCCGGCTTCGGCCGGATCGGGGCGCGCGGGCATGACGCACGTTAAAAAAGAAGCCGGAGCTTTCGCTCCGGCTTCTTCCTTCCTCACGCCGCGATCAGGCATGCGCGAGGCGGCTGCTCAGATAAGGCAGCTTGACCGCATAGGCGCCGGCGCCGAGCAGGGCCTGCACCACCGCCAGCACAATCCAGAGCGCCGGAAACTCCCAGCCGCCATTGGGGGCGGAGAACACCCAGCCGTTCGGCAGATGCACGGCCAGCGCGCCGACAAGGATCGGCAGGCTCGCGATGGAGGCCACGCGCACCAGGATGCCGAGGATCAACCCGGCGCCGATCGCAAGTTCGCCGGCGACCACCGCATAGGCGGTCCAGCCCGGAAAGCCCTGCGCGGCGAAATAAGCCGCGGTGCCCGGCAGGGTGAATACGAAAATCTTCAACCCGGCATGGGCAAGGAACAGAACGCCGAGCGATACACGAAGAATGAAAGCGGCGAGATCCCCGGGATCGGTCGCCGAAGCGGTGTTTGCAGCCATAACACGTCTCCTGTTCCGACCTTTGAGCCTGCGGCGAGCCATTCGCCGCTCTTGACCGGGCCGGACAATTTCGATGTCGCGTATCTAGTCGTTGCCGATTCGCAATGATATAAGCGTATCTGCCAATCAAGTTTGCAAAAATGCAACGCCGCGCCTTTGCCTGGGATGACCTGCATGTGGCTCTCGCCATCGCCCGCAACGGCAATCTCGCCGCTGCGGCGCAGGCGCTCGGCGTCAATCACTCCACCATGTTCCGAAGACTGAACGCGCTGGAGAAAGCGCTTGGGTCAAAGCTGTTCGAACGGCTTCCCGCCGGCTACCGCGCAACCGACAGCGGCCTTCGCCTGATTGAAACCGCCGAGCGTATGGAAACCGAAGCTCTCGCGCTCGACCGTGAACTGACCGGTCGCGACACGCGGCTGAGCGGGCACTTGCGCGTCACCTGTTCGGAGACGCTGGGTTTCAAGATTCTCACCGGCGAGATTGCGCGCTTCGGCAAACAGCATCCCGGCATCATTGTGGACCTGTCGGTGGACAACAAAACCATCGATCTGTCGCGCCGCGAAGCGGATGTCGCCTTGCGCGCCATGCGCCCAAGCGAAGGCGACCTGTTCGGCCGCAAGCTCGCCGATATTCGCTGGGGCTTTTTCGCGTCCGCCGATTACGCGAAGGCGCATGGATTGCCGAAACGCGCCGACGATCTGGCCAAGCACGTCATCATCGGCTGGTCGGATTCAGCGCCGCAAACCAAGGCGGCCGCCTGGCTGCTGAAGCATGTGCCGCCGTCGGCGATGAACTTCCGTTCCAGCACGCTGCTGAACCAGTACATCGCCGCGAAAGACGGACTTGGTGTCGCGCTGCTCCCGATCTATCTGCCGGCCGGCGACGCAAGCCTCATGCGCGCCTTTGGTCCGCTCAAAGACCTCGTCACCGAAATGTGGATCGTCACCCACCGCTCGCTGAAGGATACAGCGCGCGTGCGCGCTTTCATGGAGATCGTCGGCGACGGCGTCAGGCGCAGCATCGCTGAACTGAGCCGCTGACCGGATCAGGCTTCGCGGTCGCCGCGGAATTTTCCGTAAGAGCGCGCGGGACCCGCACCGAACAGGATCACGTCATAGGTTTCCGGTTTGCCGCCCATGCCGGGAGAACCCAGCGGCATGCCGGGCACGGCAAGTCCTTTGGCCTGCGGTCGTTCGCGCAAGAGCCGCTCGATCGCGCGCGCCGGGACATGGCCCTCCACGACATAGCCGTCCAGCTCGGCGGTGTGGCATCCGGCGAGATCATCCGACACGCCGAGCCGCGCCCGCACGGCATTCAGGTCACGACTCTCGATGATGGTGACCGGAAATCCTGCCGCCTTCAGATGATCGGCCCAGCCGCTGCAGCAACCGCAATCGGGATCCTTGTGAACGGTGACGCGCGGCTTGTGCGCGCTGGCGGCGGCCTGGCCAGGCGACAGCAGGATCGCGGCAAGCCCCGCAAGGAATGACCGGCGACCGCAGGTTTCAGGGTGCATGGCAAGACTCCGGCTCTCACAGCATTCTGACAGCATGTCGTTCCGGCCGCCCCTTCCGCAAGTCACCTCTTCTTGCAAGGTGCTACTTCTTGCAACTCACAGGCACGTGCTAGAGCAGCCGGGCTGCCGGAATTGAACCTGACCGCCTCCCGCACGACCAAGAGAATCAAACCGGACCATCGCCGCCATGCGTTTGATCACGACGCTGCTCGCCACGACATTGCTCGCCCTGCCCGCCTCGGCATCCACCGACAAGGAATTCCGCGACTGGTGGGCCGCCTGCGACAATCTCCGCAATTGCTCGGCCTATGGTTTCGATACGCAATTGACCGGCGGCGGCTATATCCGCATCGAACGTGGCGGCGGGCCGTCAGCGCAGGCGAAAATTATTCTCGTGGCCTATGCGCCTGACGGCGTGACCTTCAGACTCTCGTTCGACGATCCTGCCTTGCCCGGCCTGCCCGCTGATGTGCAGTCCGGTGACGAGGTCGATGCCAGCGACATGCGCCGCGTCACGTTTGACGGCGATACGGTCGCGCCGCTGATCGAGTCCCTGCGCAAGGCGAAGACCATCGTCATCACCCGCGTCGATCCGCCGGGCAAGAAGAGTGAGACGGCCGTGTCGACGATTTCCCTCAACGGCGCCGTCGCCGCCCTGCTCTGGATCGACGAACAGCAGAAGCGCCTCGGCACGGCGACCGCTTTGATCCGGCGCGGCGACAAGCCCGAGTCCTCAGTTCCACCGCAGCCGAAAGCGCCGGTCATCGTCGCCGCCAAGGGATTGTCCGGCGCCTCAGCCGACAGGACGCCGTCGGAACGCGACTTGGCCGCCATCAAGAAGAAAGCCGTGCAGCAATGCGGCGAAGGCGACGAGGGCGAACTGGAAGAGGCAAGCGCCCTCTCCCCCGATACGTTCCTTTATCCGATCCGCTGCCCCGACTCGAGCGGCGCCTACAATCACGCATATACATTCCTGATCGCGCGCGCCGGCCAGCCGCAATCCGCCCGCACGCCGAAATTCCGCTGGCCGGTGAAAATCGGCGACAGGGAAAAAGATTCCGAGGGCGAGGATTTGCTGATCAATGCCGACTTCTCGAATGCCGACATGACCATGACCACCTTCAACAAGGGCCGTGGCATCGGCGATTGCGGCGACGAGGAACGCTGGGTCTATGACGGCAAGATGTTTCGGCTGGCCGAAGTGAAAACCATGCCGCATTGCCGCGGCGTGCCGTTGGAAGACTGGCCGACGGTCTATCGCGCCACCGTGAAGTGAGGTCTGCCGACGCGCCGTCTTGTGCTTGCAGCTGCGGTCGTGGTGCTGGCGCTGCCCCATTTCCGCGGACGCCGCGCCGAAAAGGGGGCCCGGCTGCCACCGCTGACAGCAGCGTGCACGGCATCACGCTTGGCGATGCTGACAGCACCCGCCGCGTACTCGGCGAGAATTACAGAGCCGTGCCGAACGAACCGAACACCGATTTTCCCTGGTACGCCTTTGCCTGCGCGACGGCCAGCAGATCTTGCGGCTGCGCAGCCATGCCGGCGGGGTGATCGATTCCTATCTGGAATTCGAGGTGCGGCGTTTAGCGCCGCGCGACTCGACTCCTCCCCGCGCCCCTCTGTGTGGCCGCAGCGCAACTCCGGCTGCAATAAGTACCGCATTTCCGCAATAAGTACCGCCGTTAACACCTTGCTAACCATAAGGCGGCAAATTTTACCTAGGGGACGGGTCCGGTCGCGGGTTGCGATTGGGGCTGTGGCATCCAGCCGGGGGGCTGACATGCATTTCACGCGTCTGTTGTTTCAGTGATTTCCCGCTGATTACCTAAGCTTTAGTCCGGAACGCATGACCGACGTCACCGCAGCAGAGGCCGCCCCGAGGGGCGGTCCGAAATTCACGTTCCCGCCGCTGTCGGATTTTACCGCCGCGCTCAAGCGTGGCGACCTGCTGCTCGCCATCGGCGTGATGACCATCCTGGTCATCCTCATCCTGCCGCTGCCGCCGGTATTGCTGGATGTCTGCCTCGCCATCTCGATCACCATTTCGGTGCTGATCCTGATGACGGCCCTGTTCATCCAGACGCCGCTGGAATTCTCGTCCTTTCCGACCGTGCTCCTGATCGCCACCATGCTGCGGCTGGCGCTCAATCTCGCCTCGACCCGCCTGATCCTGTCGAACGGGCATAACGGCACCGCCGCCGCCGGCCACGTGATCGAGGCCTTCGGCAATTTCGTGATGGCAGGCAACTTCGTGATCGGCATCATCGTGTTCACGATCCTGATCATCGTGAACTTCGTGGTCATTACGAAGGGCTCCGGCCGCATCGCCGAGGTTGCCGCGCGCTTCCACCTCGACGCCATGCCCGGCAAGCAGATGGCGATCGACGCCGATCTCTCCGCCGGCCTGATCACCGAGGACGAAGCCCGCAAGCGGCGCAAGGAGCTGGAGGACGAGAGCGGCTTCTTCGGCGCCATGGACGGCGCCTCCAAATTCGTGCGCGGCGACGCCATTGCCGGCCTCCTGATCGTGTTCATCAACGTGATCGGCGGCATCATCATCGGCGTCGCGCAGCAGAGCATGGGTTTCATGGATGCCGCGCGCACTTACACGCTGCTCACCGTCGGCGACGGCCTTGTCACCCAGGTGCCGGCGCTGATCGTATCCACTGCCGCCGGTCTGCTTGTCTCCAAAGCCGGCGTGTCCGGCGCCGCCGACAAGGCGCTGGCGAAGCAACTCTCCGGCTATCCGAAGGCGCTCGGCATGGCGGGCGGCGTGATGATCCTGCTCGGCATGCTGCCTGGCATTCCGATGCTGCCCTTCTTCATTCTCGGCGGCGGCGCCTCCACACTCGCCTGGTACAGCGCCAAGCGCATCAAGACCGAACAGGCGCAACAGAAACAGACCGAAGCCGCCGCGGCAACGGCGGCAGCACCGGCGGAAGAACCAATCTCCAGCGCGCTGAAGATCGACGATCTGAAGATCGAGCTCGGCTACGCGCTGCTACCACTCGTCAACTCGCCCGAAGGCGGCGACCGCCTGACCGAGCAGATCAAGGCGTTGCGGCGCGCGCTCGCGATCGAGATGGGCTTTGTCATGCCGGCGGTGCGCATTCTTGACAATGTGCAGCTTGAGGCCAACCTCTATTCGATCAAGATCAAGGAAGTGGAAGCCGGCTCCGGCCGAATCTGGCCCGGCCAGTTCATGGTCATGGATCCGATGGGCGGTCAGGTGAATCTGCCCGGCGTGCACACGACAGAGCCGACCTTCGGCCTGCCCGCGACCTGGGTCGATCCCGCGCAGAAAGAAGAAGCGGCGGTCCGCGGCTATACTGTGGTCGATGCCGCGACCGTATTGTCTACGCATCTGACCGAACTGTTGAAGAACAACACCGCTGACCTTCTCTCCTATGGCGAGGTCTCCAAGCTCCTGAAGGAATTGCCGAAGGAACAGAGCGAGCTGATCAAGGACATCATCCCCGGCCAGATCACCATGTCGGGAGTCCAGCGCGTTCTGCAGTTGCTGCTGAGCGAGCGAGTATCGATCCGCGATCTGTCGACCATTCTCGAAGGCATTGCCGACGCCCTCTCCTTCACCCGCAACCCGTCGAGCATTGCCGAGCATGTGCGCACACGCCTTGCCCGCCAGATTTGCGCACAATACACGACGCCATCGGGCTATCTGCCGCTGATCGGGTTGTCGCCGAAATGGGAGCAGGCCTTCGCCGACTCCATCGTCGGCCAGGGCGAGGAGCGCAGCCTCGCCATGCAGCCCTCGCGGTTGTCGGAATTCATCACCCTGGTGCGCGAGCGCTTCGAGGAAGCCGCCCGCCAGGGCGAAAACCCGGTGCTGGTCACCTCCGCTGGCATCCGCCCCTTCGTGCGCAACATTACCGAGCGGTTCCGCGCGCAAACCACCGTATTGTCACAGGCAGAAATCCATCCGCGTGTCCGGCTGAAGACGGTGGGCAGCATCTAGATTTGCGCTATTGCGGCGGCGCGATCTCCTCGAAAGATGACGGCCGCCACCCGACGATCCGGGATTTTCCCGGGATCGGATTCAACAATGAGCTGTCGGCAAAAGCCGGTATGCGATGGCTCGCCGCTTATTCGGCTCGCACCTCCGGGTGTTGGAAACGGGTCGCGTAAGCCACCCTTCACGCCCCCTCACGGGCCATCAAGCGAACGTGAAGTCTCATGATACCCCCTTGGGAACCAGCAGCGGGTTCCTACGTTTCTTGGGTATCAAGGGATGCGGGAGCCGGTACCGCCGCGGGGCCAAGGTCTTGCTGCGGAACGGGTTTCTGCATCCAAAGGAAACGGTGAACCGGAAGGGCGCCGGCTCCGACAAAAGGAAAACGAAGGTCCCGTGCCATGAACAATACGTCGCTGACCAGCGCCGACAGCCACACCCACCTGAAGGTGGTCGTGGTTTCGCTGATCGCCGGCATTCTGGTGATCGGTGTGGGCATCGCCGCCAGCCCTTCGTTCAATCAGGGCGGCGCGACGGCGACCCGTATGGAAGCAACCGGACCTGTCATCCGCGCCGGCAAACCGATGGCCGTCACAGCCGGAGAGACAGCAACCATTCGCTAGTTTTTTCAGAACCCAATTTTTTCCGAAGTGATCCCTAGTTGAACGCCCAAGACTGCAACGCGCCTTTCCCCCGAAGGCGCGTTGTTTTTTTTCTTCCCTCTCCCGCGTGCGGGGAGAGGGAAACGAACTACCTCTCCGCCTCAATCAGCCTGCCGGTGAACACCACCGGCCCCGTCGGCGCGCCGGTTGGCGAACCGCCCGGCGGTTCGACCGACACCGCATAGGTCGCCTCGTTGATGACCTGCGGATCGTAATTGGCAAAGGCTGCGGGCCGCGTGAATTCATGCTCGCTGACGACACCGAGCGAGCGCGGGCCTGGGAATTTGTCATGCACCAGCCACAGTTCATAGGCGCGCCCCTGCGGCGGCTCGGCACCGACCCTGCGCACGGTGAAGGATTTGTTGCCCGTGTCGACGGTGAGCAGAAATGCCGGCGCATCCTTGCTCTGCTGGATCACCGCCACATAGCGCACGCCATCAGGCCGCAACGCTGACGGCAGATAGTTGGGTGCGAAATCGCGTAGGGCCACAAACACAAGCAACGATGCCGCGAGCGCCGACGCTGCGACAGCCGCGCCGCGCCAGCGATTCAGCCGCCGCGTCAGGTCGACGACGTTGGCGCCGCGCACACCGCTCGTTGCGGCCTCGCGCGCGATGCGCGCCTTGATGCCCGGAAACAGGTCGCGGCGCGGTTCGACCGGCGCAACGCCGTCCACGAGCCCGCCCAGATAATTCTCCCAGTAACGCACGCGCGCTGCGAATTCCTGATCCGATGCATGCAACGCCTCCGCCTGAGCCCGCTCGTTCGCATCGAGCGTGCCCAGTACGTATTCGGCGGCCAGCGCCTCGCGATCTTCACTCAGCATCGTCGTCACTCGTCTCCAGGCGCGCCAAGACACGCCCGGATTTCCATCAGGCTGCGGCGCAGCCAGGTCTTGATCGTGTTCACAGGCTTCGCCAGTCGCGCCGCCAATTGCTCGCGCGACAGTCCATTATAATAGGCAAGCAGCACGAGTTCTTTACGCTCCGCGTCGAGCTTGCCAAGGCAGGCCATCAGTCGCTGCAAATCTTCGGTCATCTCGCGCGCTGCGAGCGGGTTCGGCACATCGGCCGCGATGTCCATCGCTTCGGGCTCCTCCTCGATCGAAGCCTCGCCCCGCTTGCGCACAAGGTCGATCGCGCGGTTGCGCGCGATCGTCGCCATCCAGGTGATCGGGGATGCGACCGAAGCGTCGAAGCGCCCGGCGCTGCCCCAAATCTTCACATAGGTCTCCTGCACGACCTCCTCGGTGAGGTCGTGGCGTTTCAAGATACGCAGCGCCACGCCATAAAGTTTCGCCCGCGTCGCCTCGTAAAGCCGCTGAAAAGCCGCCTCATCGCCCCGCGCGGTGGCGGCCAGAAGATCGGCAAGATCGGCGGAGGTGAGCATGAAGGGTCCCGGGCGGCGGGAGCCTCTTTGCCCCCGGATTAGGCGCGCCTTATAGCAGGTCCGGCCGACGCTTCGTAGGGCCGACCCGGAGACCCGCCCTCGGCTTGACTTTCTCCGCCAGCTTCCTACTTTTGGCACATGCTTTATATCGCGCACCAACTCCGCTCGTTCCTTCGCGCCGGTCGCCTGCACACAGGCCACTGACCCGGACGGCTGCGCATTTGTCAGCCTTCCGGGCTGACACTCATCCGCTCACTCCCGCATATTCTTCGACAGGCCTGTCGTCGCACAGGCTGTCCATGCGTTTGCAAACTCCAGAGAAAGGAGAAACCATGACCAGCTATTTGCTGCCCGACTTGCCGCCGATCGCCATCACGCGCGGCGATTCCGAAAAGCTCGCCCGCATCGCCAACGCGGCGGCGGAAACATTTCCGCGCACCGCGGACTTTCTTGCCCGCGAAATCGAGCGCGCGCAGCTGATCGATGACATCGAAACCCGCCCCGGTCTCGTGAAGATGGGATCGCGCGTCACGTTTCGCGACGATACCACCAACCAGGAGCGCACGGTGACGCTAGTCTATCCGCCCGACGCCGATGTCACAGAAGGCAGGATCTCCGTGCTCACGCCAGTCGGCGCGGCGCTGATCGGCTTGTCGGTCAGCCAGTCGATTGAATGGCAGACGCCGAGCGGCGGCTGGCGTTCACTGACGGTGCTGAAGGTGGAAAATTGAACGAGCGAACCTGGGTTGGGCGCCGGTTTAACCGGCGCACATGCCGATAGGGGCTGCATTCTGTCTGCCGACGCGAAAATGGCCGGGACAAGCCCGGCCATTCAACGTTCCAGCTTGAGATAAGTGAAGAGGGGTTTACGCCCGGGCAGCATCCCGGATGCGCATGATGCCGATCGAGTCGAGCTCGCGCTGCTCCTGCGCATTCTGTTCGGCCCGCTCGTTGGCCTGATCGCGCTCGTTGAGCAGTTCGACCTTCTTCAATTCCTCAAAGGCTTCGGCGAGCTCGGCTTTGGCGCTATCGAGTTGCACCTTCAGGTCGTCGACCGAGCGCACCAGATTTTCACGCCGCTGCTTGGCGGCCTTGGCATAGGTCGGATAGGCGAAATGCGCGGGATCGGAGATGCCGACCTTGTCCTGTTCGGATTTGATTTCGCGGTCGAGATCGGCGGTCATGCGCTCGAACTCGGCGATCATGCTTTCGATCTGGGCGGTGCGGCGGCGCTTCTCGTCCACCTGAAATTTCCGCAGCCGGATCAGCGTCTCTCGTGACTTCATCGACTCATACTCCCCGAAGCCCCCCAACACACGAGGGCCGCGCCGGCAACAGGCGGGCGCGGATCAACCGTGGCGATTGTGTCCCGCTATCGTTATTTTTCCGTATCCGAGACCGGGAGAATTTGTTCAAGCTGCTGGTATCCTTCGAGAAGCCCGGTCGCTTCATCCTTGCCCTGAGCCAGAAACGCCTCCAGCGGCTTGTGCAGCCGGATCGCCTCGTCGACTTCGGCGCTCGAGCCCGGCCGGTAGGCCCCGAGCCGGATCAGTTCTTCCATGTCGGCGTAGGTCGCCATCACCTGCTTGGCCTGGTTAACGAAGGGTAAATATTGCGGGTCTGCCGCACGCGGCATGGTGCGCGAGACCGACTTCAGCACATTGATCGCCGGATAACGTCCGCGCTCGGCGATCGCGCGCTGCATCACGATGTGCCCATCGAGAATGCCGCGCACCGCGTCGGCCACCGGCTCATTGTGATCATCGCCATCGACCAGCACGGTGAAGATGCCGGTGATCGACCCCTGCTCCGCCGTGCCGGGACCGGCGCGTTCGAGCAGGCGCGGCAATTCGGTGAACACGGTCGGCGTGTAACCCTTGGCGGTGGGTGGTTCACCGGCCGACAGGCCGATCTCGCGCTGTGCCATGGCGAAGCGCGTGACCGAATCCATCAGCACCAGCACGTCCTTCTTCTCGTCGCGGAAATATTCGGCGATCGAGAGCGTGAGATAGGCCGCCTGCCGGCGCATCAAGGCCGGTTCGTCGGAGGTCGCGACCACGACGACCGAGCGCGCAAGTCCCGCCTCGCCGAGGTCTTCCTGCAGAAATTCCTGCACCTCGCGGCCGCGCTCGCCGACCAGGCCAATGACCGACACGTCGGCCTTCACGTTGCGCGCCATCATCGACAGCAGCACCGACTTGCCGACGCCCGAGCCGGCGAAGATGCCCATGCGCTGGCCGCGGCAGCAGGTGGTGAATGTGTTCAATGCGCGCACGCCGAGATCGAGCGCATCGCCGACACGCTGGCGCGCATGCGCGGGCGGCGGATTGTTGCGGAAAGGAACGGGATCGGGTCCCGCCGGCAGCGGCCCCTTGCCGTCGATCGGCTCGCCCATCGCGTTGACCACGCGTCCAAGCCAGCCGGAGGTGGGCCGCACCGCACCCGGCACCGCGGTGACGATGGCGCGGCAGCCGCGCCGGACGCCTTCTAGGTTGGAGAACGGCATCAACAGCGCATGCGCGCCGGTGAACCCCACGACTTCGCAGGCGATCGGCCGGCCCGGCCCGGTCTCCACCAGCACCCGCGCGCCGACCGACATCGCATGAATGGGACCGGCGACCTCCACCATCAGGCCGCGCACGCCCACGACCCGGCCATAGATCTCGACGCCATCCAATTCGGCGATCTGCTCGGCCAGAGCCTTCATGGAAGGTTTCCGGTCGATCGAATTTTAACCGCCTGTTTACTCGCGTCGTTAATCATTGCGTCACCGTTTCTGCGACGAAACGCGAACCGCCAGGACCAGAATGGAAGCGGCGAGTCCGGAGAGTCGGTTACCACCGACTCTTAAGGTGGAACATGAACTGACGCGTGGTAGAAAACCCTTACGTTGAAAGATTTTAGGCCGATTCGACATTTTCTGCCTAGTAATGCTTGCAACGGAGAATCAGGTTTTGTTAACCATGTCAAATTAGTGTTCCCGAATCGTAGCGTTGCGAAGCGTTTCGAGGGCCGCCGCCTGCGGCGTGCCGACCTTAAGCCCCGCAGCGGCGAAAGAGGGGACTGGCATGCGCGTTCTGCTGATCGAGGATGATAGCGCGACAGCGCAATCGATCGAATTGATGCTCAAATCCGAGAGCTTCAACGTCTACACCACCGACCTCGGCGAGGAAGGGGTCGATCTGGGCAAGCTGTACGACTACGACATCATCCTCCTGGATTTGAATTTGCCCGACATGTCGGGTTTCGAGGTTCTGCGCTCCCTGCGGGTCTCCAAGGTGAAGACGCCGATCCTCATCCTCTCCGGCCTCGCCGGCATCGAGGACAAGGTGCGCGGTCTCGGCTTCGGCGCCGACGACTACATGACCAAGCCCTTCCACAAGGACGAGCTGATCGCCCGCATCCACGCGATCGTGCGCCGCTCCAAGGGCCATGCGCAGTCGGTCATCAATACCGGCGACCTCATCGTCAATCTCGACCAGAAGACGGTGGAAGTGAACGGCGCCCGCGTGCATCTGACCGGCAAGGAATACCAGATGCTCGAGCTGCTCTCGCTGCGCAAGGGCACGACGCTGACCAAGGAGATGTTCCTCAATCACCTCTATGGCGGCATGGACGAGCCCGAGCTGAAGATTATCGACGTGTTCATCTGCAAGCTACGCAAGAAGCTGGCGAATGCCTCGAACGGCAAGAACTACATCGAGACGGTCTGGGGCCGCGGCTATGTGCTGCGCGAGCCCTCCGACGAAGAGGCCCGCATCCCGGCCTGATCTCGTTACAAAGACCAACAAAAACCCCGCCGGAAACGGCGGGGTTTTTTTGTTTGCAGCGGAGCGCCGCACGGAGCGCCCCCGAAGCTCGTATTTCTATGCGCTGATAATGCCCGATATTCAACAATAACCGTCGGTGATTTGATATTTCTCAGAATGCAGTCCACGTTTGAATTAGTTCAAAAAAACTCGTGGGACGTCAGATGCGAGGGTTGAAACGGGCCACATTGGCGGTCGCGCTGTTGGCCGGCCTGCCGATGACCCAGCTGATCGACGCCGCCCATGCAGATCAGGGTGGCGTAAGCTTCTGGCTTCCCGGCACCTATGGAAGTCTCGCGGCCACACCGCAGATGCCGGGCTGGGCGCTGGCGACGGTCTATTATCATACATCCGTCAGTGCGGGCGGTGCGGTGTCGGCGTCCCGGCAAGCCACGCTGGAGAGGCTCAGTCCGACGCTGAACATCAATCTCAACGCCAATCTCGACGCCCGCGCCGATATGGCGCTGATCATTCCCAGTTACGTGTTCGAAACCCCGGTTTTCGGCGGCCAGCTGGCCCTGAGCATGGCGACCGTCATCGGCCGCAACAGGACCAGCCTCGACGGAACGCTGACCGCGTCGGTCGGCGGTCTGGCGGTCACGCGACAGGGCTCGATCGACAGCTCCGTCGCCGGCTTCGGTGATCTCTACCCCAGGGCCGAACTGCGCTGGAATGCCGGCGTGCACAACTTCATGACCTATGCCATGGGGGATATTCCGGTCGGCTCCTACGAGGTCACGCGGCTCGCGAATCTCGGGATCGGACACGCCGCGATCGATGGCGGCGCGGGCTATACCTATTTCGATGCGGCCCAAGGCAACGAATTCTCCGCCGTCGCCGGCCTGACCTACAATTTCAAGAATTCCGACGTCGATTACCGCAACGGCATCGACTTTCATGTCGAATGGGGACTGTCGAAGTTTCTCTCCAAGCAGTTCCACATCGGCGCGGTCGGATATTATTACAACCAGCTCACCGACGACAGCGGCGCGCCCGCCATGCTGGACGGCTTCCGCTCCCGCGTCGCCGCAATCGGCCCGCAGATGGGCTTTGTTTTTCCTGTCGGCAACATGCAGGGCTATCTCAATCTCAAGGGCTACTGGGAGTTTGATGCGAAGAACCGGCCAGAGGGTTGGAATACATGGGTCACATTCGTGATTTCACCGCCGCATCCTCATCCGACCAAGGCGTCAGCGCGGCCGAACCTCAAGTGACAGCCTCTGCCCAGCGATCGGGCAAGGTGAGGAGCATGATAAGGCTGCTCAGAGAGCCTTTGCTTCATTTCGCGGTCGCTGGCGGGGTGCTCTTTGGCGGCTATTCGATCCTCAAAGGCAAGGATGCGGCGCCCGAAGCGGTGGCACAACGTATCCACGTTACCTCGGGCGATGTGACCTGGCTCGCCGAGAACTGGACGCGGCAATGGCGTCGCCCGCCCACACAGGATGAATTACGGGGATTGGTGACGGATTATGTCAACGAGCAATTGCTCGCGCGCGAGGCACGCGCGCTCGGACTCGAGGACAATGACCTCGTCATCCGGCGGCGGCTGGCGCAGAAGCTCTCCTTCATCATCGAGGATACCTCGCGCCGCGCCGAACCGACAGACGACGAACTGCAGAAATTCTATCAGGCACATCGCGAGCGTTTTCGTACCGAGGCGCGCATATCGTTCCGGCATGTGTATTCGAGCACATTTTGCTCGGCATCGATCATCTTCTTTTCGTGCTGGGTCTTGTGCTGCTCACACGCGGGATGTGGCCGCTCGTTAGGACTGTGACGGCTTTCACTGTCGCGCACAGCATCACGCTGGCGCTTGCGACGCTTGGCTATGTGCATGTGCCGCCCGCACCGGTCGAGGCGCTGATTGCACTGAGCATTGTCTTTGTTGCGGTGGAAGTTGTGCACCTGCATCGTGGGCGTGAGGGCCTGACCGCCAGAAAGCCCTGGCTTATCGCCTTCGCATTCGGCCTGCTGCACGGACTCGGCTTCGCTGGCGCGTTGAGCGAAGTCGGGCTGCCGCCTGGTCACATTCCAACGGCGTTGCTGTTCTTCAACCTGGGCGTCGAAATTGGCCAACTCGTGTTTATTGCAGCGGTGCTGGGCCTGGCTGCCCTGATCCGTCGAATTCCCGTGGCGCAGCCGAGATGGGTGAAACTCACAGCGCCGTATGCGGTTGGCAGCATCGCGATGTTCTGGGTGTTCGAACGTGTTTCCGCTTTTTGATGCAGCGATCCTACTTGGGAGAAAAATCATGACCAAGTTTCCATCGCGGCGGATAGCCTTGGCGGGATTCCTGGCGGTTGGCGTGGCATGGCCGGCAGTCGGGCAAACCCCGCCAGCGGGGGTTGGGATTTCCGGCACGCTGGAGAAGGAGCAAGCCGACAAGGCTTTTCCCGCGAAGCCGCCGTATTCCCCCTATGCCAATCGAGACTTCCCGACCCGCCCGCTTTTTGGCGACACGCATCTGCACACCTCATTCTCCTTCGACGCCGGTGCGTTCGGCGCGCGGCTCGGCCCGCGGGACGCTTTTCGGTTCGCCAGAGGCGAGCAGATCACGGCCTCAAGCGGACAGCCGGTCAAGCTTTCGCGGCCGCTGGATTTTCTCGTGGTCGCTGATCATTCCGACAATATGGGCTTCTTTCCGGACTTGCTCGCAGGCAAGCCGGAGATTCTGGCCGACCCGAAGGGTAAGCGATGGTACGAGATGATCCAGTCGGGCAAAGGCGGCGAGGCCGCACTGGAAATCATCTTTTCGTTCACGGACGGCACTTTCCCGAAGGACCTGATCTACAATCCAGGCACGCGTCCCTACCGCAATGCATGGCAGGAGACGATTGCGGCAGCGGAGCACTATAACGATCCGGGTCGCTTCACGGCCTTCATTGGCTACGAATGGACGTCCACGACCGCAGGCAACAACCTGCACCGCAACGTCATTTTCCGCGATAACGGCGACAAGGCCAGCCAGGTCGAGCCGTTCACCACTTTCGCCCCGCTTGGAAGCGACAATCCTGAGCAACTCTGGAAGTGGATGGAGGACTATGAAAAGAAAACCGGCGGCAACGTTCTGGCGATCGCGCATAACGGCAATCTGAGCAACGGCCGGATGTTCCCGGTTGTCAAAGCCTTTGGCAAGAAACTCGACCGCCAGTACGTCGAGACGCGCGCAAAATGGGAACGGCTTTACGAAGCGACACAGTCCAAAGGAGATGGCGAGACACATCCCGTCCTGTCGCCGAACGACGAGTTCGCCAGTTTCGAGCGCTGGGACGTTGGTAATCTGGACGCCAGTGAGGCCAAGAAGCCCGAAATGCTCGAGTTCGAATACGCCCGTTCGGCGTTGAAAAACGGTCTCAGGCTGGAGCAATCGCTTGGCACGAACCCCTACAAATTCGGACTGGTCAGCGGCAGCGACGCGCATACGGGTCTCGCAGCGATGGAGGAAGAAAATTTCCTCGGCAAGACGACCCCGCAGGAGCCAAGCCCCCATCGCACGACGGCGACATTTGTCAAAAACGACAAGACCGGCATCAATATCATGGACTGGCAGGTCTCATCGTCCGGCTATGCAGCAGTCTGGGCGACGGAAAATAGCCGTGCCTCGATCTGGGACGCGATGCAGCGGAGGGAGACTTATGCCACCACCGGTTCGCGCATGGTCGTCCGCTTCTTCGGCGGCTGGGATTTCGAGCCTCAGGATGCCGGCAACCGCATGCCGGCCTATGTCGGCTACACCAAGGGTGTCCCGATGGGCGGCGACCTGCGCGACGCACCGCAGGGTAGAGCTCCGACGTTCCTTGTCGCCGCGCTCAAGGACCCGATCGGTGCCAATCTCGATCGCTACCAGATCGTGAAAGGCTGGATGGACAAGGACGGCAAGCTGCACGAGAAGGTCCACGACGTGGCGTGGTCCGGCAATCGGAAGCCTAGTGCGGACGGCAAGCTCCCCTCGGTGGGCAGCACGGTCGACATTCCGAATGCCACATGGACCAATACCATCGGTGCACCGGAGTTGATCGCGGTATGGAGAGATCCTGATTTCGATCCGAACCAGCGCGCCTTCTATTACGGGCGGGTGATCGAGATTCCGACGCCACGCTGGACCGCCTATGACGCCAAACGCTTCGGCATCAAGTTGCTGCCAGGGACGCAGACGACCGTGACGGAGCGCGCATATACCTCGCCGATCTGGTATACGCCGGCGAAATAAAAGCCGTGGCCACCCACTGGCCTGTTCTCCACCGGCAACAAACCCCCGCCGGAAACGGCGGGTTTTTTTTGCGCTCATCATGCAACTTCGGATTCTGATCGTTGCAGCATGATAAGGTGGAACATATCCGCGGAGCCAATCTGTGCGAAATCCCTTCAAAGGCGGTGGATGATGATTCATACAGAGGTCAGCAGTGACGTCGAACATAGACGACGGCGACACCGGAAATTCGGTTCGCCAACACAGAGGGCGATCGTGCCATGAGGACGAATCTTTATTGCACGGGCTTCGGCTTCATTCTTGCCGCCGCCCTGGCCATCGAGCCAATCCCGGCGGCGGCGCAGGAGATGCCGCCCGAAATTCTGGCGGTCCAGATCCGCAGCCAGGGCTTTGCCTGCGAGAAGCCGTTGAGCGCAGTGCGCGACAAGGCGCTGTCGCGGCCTGACCAGGCAGCCTGGATCCTCAAGTGTCAGAACGTCACCTACCGGGTGCGATTGAATCCGGGGATGGCCGCGCGGGTGCAGCGGATCAACTGAGCCATCCACTTCGTTTGGGCCGCTCGGACGCCCTGCTGGAATGGATGGCGTAACTCCGCGCCCTGTCGGGCCCCCTCTGGACCGGAGGCAGTGAGCGCAGGAGACGCGCCCGGTCGCGAAGAGGCCATCTTTTCGTCCCGCCAGCACCCTTTTGCCGCCCTTTACGCGCGCTTAACCACCGTCAGGGATGGTCAAGGGGACCTATCCGGGGACGAAGTTGCGTAATGTCTGTTTCGGGGGAGGCCGTGCCCGCTCGGCACGGCAGGGCGCCTAAACGCCCGGGAAAATCGTCTGCCAATCGATGGCTCGCTGCGCTCGCGCGCGGCGGCGCCGCGGCGGCGATCGCTTGCACGGTCGCGGGCACGACCATCGCTGCGGCTGGACATGTGCTGGCGCTGGCCATCGACGCTCGTTCCGATACGCGATCGCTGGTCGGCCTGGCCCGGCCGTCCGCCGGGCTGGCCTGGTTCGCCGAGCCCGACACGACAATGATACCGCAGATCCTTGAAGCCGAGTCTTCGGCGGCGCCCGACGGATGGCGCTTCGTCCTGCAGGCCGCCTCCGGCTCGCTCAGTGATGACGATGTGATCTTTACCGGTTCCATCGGCGGCATCACCGCGGCCAACCCCGGCGCCGAACCCGCGCCGCCAACGGTCCGCATCGAAACGTCCCTGAGGGTGGACAATCCTCCGCCCCGGCCGCTGCCGCGCGCGCGTCCGCAGCTTGCCTCGCTCACGCCCGCCGATATGCCGATCCAGCTCGAGGAGGATGCGCAAACCGCGAAAACGGCGATCTATGACATCACGGCGCGCACCGTTTACATGCCCAATGGCGACAAGCTCGAAGCGCATTCGGGCTTCGGCGAATTCATGGACAATCCGAAGCATGTGCGACTTCGCATGCGCGGCGTCACCCCGCCGAACAGCTACAAGCTGACCATGCGCGAAGCGCTGTTCCACGGCCACGAGGCCATCCGCATGAATCCCGAGAACAGGGAGGCCATGTTCGGCCGCGCCGGCATTCTCGTGCATCCGTATCTGCTTGGCCCGAACGGCCAGTCGAATGGCTGCGTCTCCGTCAAGGACTATCAAAAATTTCTCGCCGCCTTCAAACGCGGCGAGGTGGAGCGCATGATTGTGGTCGCCCGCCTTGAGAAAGCGCCGGCATTCGCCGCGAAACGCAGCTTCTGGCCGAAATTGTTCTAGTGGGGTGGCTCAGACCTTCGCGGCGCGTCCATCAAGCGAAGTTCTGATCCAAAACCACACTCGAATTATAATTTTGCGAGTGTCCTTCGAATCAGCGGCTTGCCTGCGTCATGCGCTGCCGGCGGCGACCAGCGGACGCTGCACCGGAAATTTCAGCAGCACCGCCTCAGCGCCCGCTTCGGCCGCATGGTTCGGCATATAAAGCCCGCGCTTGTCGGACAATGCGCGGAAGCTGTGCGTCAATCCGATGACCGTTTCCGCGGCACCGAGGACCAGATAGCCGTCGGCCGCGACGACGCGGCTGAGACGGTCAAGGATGTCGATCTTGGTCGCCTGGTCCAGATAGATCAGCACATTGCGGCACATGACGAGGTCGAAGGTGCCAAAGCGCGAGAAATCGTGCAGCAGGTTGAACGGCCGGAACTGCACCATGGCGCGGATATCAGGCGCGATCTGCCACATCTCGCCGACCTTGGTGAAATACTTGACCAGAAGCTGGATCGGCAGTCCGCGCTGCACCTCGAACTGGCTGTAGATGCCGGATTTCGCCTTTTCCAGCACCTCGGTGGAAATGTCGGTCGCCAGGATTTCGAAGCGGCAGCCGTCGAGCCGATGCTCCATCTCCTTCAGGATCATCGCCAGCGAATAGGGCTCCTGCCCGGTCGAGGCCGCCGCGCACCAGATGCGGATGCGCTGATGCTTGCCGCGCGCGCCCATCAGGGTCGGCAAAATGAATTCGCGGAAATGCTCGAAGGGAATCTTGTCGCGGAAGAAGAAAGTCTCGTTGGTGGTCATCGCCTCGACCACCTCGGTCGTCAGCGGTTCGGCGGTGAAGCCTTTCAGCTTCTGCACCAGTTCGCCAAGGTCCGCAAAGCCGGCCTTGCGCGCGACCGGCAAGAGGCGGCTCTCGACGAGATAATGCTTGTCAGCCGACAGCATCAGGCCGGACCGTTCCTTCAGCAGCTTGCGCAGGAAGTCGTAATCGCTCGGGGTCACGTGCGCTCCCCGGCTGTGAACATGCGGACCAGCTTCGGCGCGATCTCCCCGATCGGCAGGACGGCGGAACACAGGCCCGCGCCGGCCGCCGATCCCGGCATGCCCCAGACCACGCTGGTCGCCTCGTCCTGTGCGATGATTGAGCCGCCGGCGGCGACAATATCTTGACCGCCACGCGTACCATCGGCGCCCATCCCGGTCAGGATCAGCCCCAGCACCCAGGCGCCCCAGACATCGGCCGCCGAGGAGAACAGGACATCGACCGATGGCTTGCAGAAATTCACCGCCGGCGAGTCGTCGATCGCAATCACCGCCTGGTTGTCGCGGCGCGATACGCGCATGTGGCGCGCGCCCGGCGCGATATAAACGTGCCCCGAGCGGATATGCTCGCCATGCTCGGCTTCCCGCACCGGGCGCTCGATCGCGCGTGACAGATGCTCGGCGAGGATGGTGGTGAAGGTCGGCGGCATGTGCTGGGTAATCAGCACCGGCGCGTGATCGATCACCGGGCCCAGCCCGGCGCAAAGCGCCGTCAGCGCCTGCGGGCCGCCGGTCGAGGAGCCGATCACCAGCACGCGCGGCATGCTCTTCGGGAACGGGCGCAGCCGGGTTTCCGGCCGCCGCGCCGGCTCGAAGGGAACGATCGAGGGATCGGTGAATTCGGGAACACGCCGGACTTCGGCGGATGGCGGCGCGTTCCGGCGCAGCGCCACGCGGCGCGCGCGCGCGCCGAATTCGCGAATCTTGGCGAGCAGATCGCGGCGGAATTCCGGGTTGGTGACGACGCCGTTCGCTTCCGGCTTCTGCACATAATCGAGCGCGCCGAGCGCCAGCGCCTTCAGCGTGATCTCGGCGTTGCGGCGCGTCAGCGTCGACGCCATGATCACCGCCAGATCCGGCCGCTTCTTCAGCATCAGCGGCAACGCCGAAATGCCGTCCATGTCCGGCATGTCGACATCAAGCACGACGACGTCGGGATGCGTGCGGTCGAGATAATCGATGGCCTCGCGCCCGGTCCGCAGCGAGGCGACGATCTCGAGGTTGGGCTCTTCCTCGACCCAGCGGCGCACCAATCCGCGCGCCACCGCTGAATCATCAACCACCATGACCCGCACCGGCCCGAGCAGGGCGGGCGCGACGGTCTCTTCTGCTGACACTGCGACTGGCACGATACGCACTACTCAACGCTTACGAGGCACGGGAAATAGCGGTCAGATCAGGCCGACTTCCTGAAGCTTGGCCTCGACGATTTCCTTGTCGAACGGCTTCATGATGTATTCATTGGCGCCGGCATGCAGCGCGCGGGCGATATGCGCGACATCGTTTTCGGTGGTGCAGAACACGACTTTCGGACGGTCGCCGCCCGGCAGCCGCCGCAGCGCCTTCAGGAAATCGTAGCCGTCCATCTTCGGCATGTTCCAGTCGAGCAGGATTGCATCCGGGAGATCGCGCTGGCAGGCGTCGAGCGCCTGCTGGCCGTCTTCGGCCTCAACGATCTGGAAGTCGAGCCCTTCCAGTATGCGTCTCGCCACCTTGCGGATGAC
Organism: Pseudorhodoplanes sp.; assembly: GCA_032027085.1. Classification (NCBI taxonomy): domain Bacteria; kingdom Pseudomonadati; phylum Pseudomonadota; class Alphaproteobacteria; order Hyphomicrobiales; genus Pseudorhodoplanes; species Pseudorhodoplanes sp. Next base: position 693,255 of record JAVSMS010000001.1, read on the forward strand.
GCTGGAGTCATCGACGACAAGACAGGTTTTCATCACATCCTCGCTTTCGCAGACGCCTTCCGCGCCCGCATTCATCCTTCGCAGTCTTTCTCAGGCCGCCATGTCGCGCGGCTTGACGTCGAGCACACGCGCGACGTTAAGAACCACAAGAAGCTCGCCATCAAGCCGGTGAACGGCGGCGGTCACCTGCGCCAGCCGCGCGTCGAGATTGATGGGCACCGGTTCGCGGGTGTTCTCATGCAGCTTGAGAACCTCCCCGACCGTGTCGATGATCAGGCCATAGGACTCGCCGTTCAGATCGATTCCGACCGCCATCGCATTCTGCCGCGTGTCGCGTTTCGGCAATCCGAGCCGGCAGCGCATGTCGACGGCGGTGACGATGCGGCCGCGCAGATTGAGCACGCCGGTGATCTCTTCGGGCGCCAGCGGCACCGGCGTCAGATGGCCGGGGACGAAGACGTCCTGCACCTGTCCGATCGGCAGGCCGAACAACTGGCCGCCGATCGTGACGGTGACATATTCAAGACGATTCTCGGTCTGGACCTCGGTCATGGCGTCACTCATGCGGCCCTGTGAACGTTGCCGATCTGCTCTTTCAGCGCGGCAATCAGCCCCTGCCGATCGAACTTGGCAACAAAATCGTGGAAGCCCGCCTGGCGCACACGCGCGATAGCGTCGTCCGTCGCAACCGACGACAGCGCGATCAGCGGAATGCCGGCCCATTGCCTGTCGGCGCGAATGGCGGCCGCGAGCGCGACGCCGTCCATGTCCGGCATGTCGAGATCGGTCACAATGGCCTCGAAGCGTGCGCCGTTCCTGAGAATGGACAACGCCTCCTGCCCGCCCCCGGCGGTGGTGACGTTGTAACCGGCGGCGCGCAGGACCGGCACCAGCATGTTCTGGAAGAAGGCCGAATCCTCGACAAAGAGAAGGTTGCGGCGCGCATCGGCGCGCACGTCCTTGCGGCGGAACCAGTCGGCAAAGGCGAGAGGCAGGAAATGCCCGACATCGATGATTTCGGTCGCCTCACCCTTGACGATGGCCGAGCCCAGGATTCCCGGACGATCGCCCACGACCTGGATGTCGAGCGTGTCTTCCACGATGTCGACGATCTGATCCACCACCAGCGCCATGGAGCGCGCGCCGTCGGAGAAGACGAGCAGCGGCTGCGTGCCGTCTTCCCTGATCTTGACGTCGCTGTTGACCTGGATCAGCGGCATCAGGTGGCCGCGATACTGGATCATGTGGCGGGAATTCGCGATTTCGATCTTCTTGACGTCGATTTCTTCCAGACGCGTCACCAGCGACAGCGGGACCGCCTTCGGCGCGACCGAACCGGCGCGGAAGACGAGAAGCGAGGTTTTCTCGGCACCGGAGTCTTTTTCGGCGTCGTCGGCGAACACATCGGCGATTTTCGCAACCTGTGAAACCGCCGATCCGAACGCATTGGCGATGCCGTTCGGATCGAGAATCATGATCACCGATCCGTCGCCCAGAATGGTATTGCCCGAGAAGGTGTTGATGTGGCGCAACCGCGTCGCCATCGGCTTGACCACTATCTCCTCGGTGTGAAAGACCGCGTCGACGACCATGCCGAAGCTGTGCGGTCCCACCTGCATGACCACGACAAATCCGCGGTCGGATTCAGCGTCCGGATTGTCGCCGAGCCGCAGCAACTTGCTGAGATAGATGAGCGGCAGCAACTTGTTGCGCAGCCGCAGTACCGGCGTGTTCTTGATGCGCTCGATCTTGTGCTCGGAGCCCTGCTTCACCCGCACCAGCTCGACGACGGCGGGCTGTGGTACGGCGAAGCGCTCGCCGCCGGACGAGATGATCAGCGCCGAGATGATCGCCAGCGTCAGCGGGATCTTGATGATGAAGACCGAGCCTTCCCCGCTGACGGATTTGACGTCGATCGCGCCGCCAAGCTGATCGATGTTGTTTTGCACAACATCCATGCCGACGCCGCGGCCGGAAATGTTGGTAATCTCTTTGGCGGTCGAAAATCCCGGGGCAAAGATGAAGCGGTGGATCTGCGTTTCCGTCATCTTCGCGATCTCGCTCTCGGTGGCGAGACCTTGCGCAATGGCCTTGGCCTTGATCTGCGCCGTATTCAGGCCGCGGCCATCGTCGGCGACTTCAATGATGATGTGCCCGCTCTCATGATAGGCGGTGAGCCGGATCGTGCCCTTTTCCGGTTTGCCCGCGACCACGCGTTCCTGCGGGAATTCGATGCCGTGATCGGCGGAATTGCGGATCATGTGCGTGAGCGGATCCTTGATCCGGTCCAGCACCTGGCGGTCGAGTTCGGTGTCGGCGCCGTGCATTTCGAGTTCGATATGCTTGCCGAGTTCGCTCGACAGATCGCGCACGATGCGCGGCAGCTTCTGCCAGGCATTGCCGATGGGCTGCATGCGCGTCTTCATGACGCTTTCCTGCAATTCGGCGGTGACATGCGACAACCGCTGCAGCGGCACCTTGAATTCGGATTCGGATTGCCGGCGCGCCAGCTCGAGGAGCTGGTTGCGGGTCAGTACCAGCTCCGACACCATCGTCATCAGATGTTCAAGCGTGTCGACATTGACGCGGATGGACTGGTTGGCGACCCGTTGATCCGGTTTGTCATCGTCTTTGCCGGCGCTCTTTTCCTTGGCTGCCGCGGGCGTCGGTCCCGGGGTTTCACGGAACACGCGCTCCAGTTCGTCGAGCGACACTTCGCCCGGACGCAGCGGCCGTTCCAGCACCTGATAAACGAGAGAACCGCTGGTGTGGGCGACCGCCGGACGCGTGCCCTGCGCCGCCATCTGATCGAGCCTGCTGATCAGGTCGGCATCGTCGCCGTCCGGCTCGCGCTGTTCGGTCTCGAGCGCGTCAAGAATGTCCTTGATGCGGTCGATGGTGGAGAGAATGAGTGTGATCGCGTCGCCGGTGACCGGCGCGCCGTCACGGAATTTGCCGATCATGGATTCGGCGGCATGCGCGAGCGCGGCCAGCCGCGGCAGGCTCAGAAACCCGCACGTGCCCTTGATGGTGTGAACGAGCCGGAAGACATTGGCGATGATGTCGGCGTTATTGGGCTCCTGCTCCAAGCGAACAAGCTCGACGTCCACGACGTCGAGGCTTTCGTTGGTCTCGGTCAGGAACTCGCGCAGCAACTCGTCCATAAGCACACGCCATGGCGCGCCTGGGCAAATCCCGGCGGCCTCCACCCAACGGCTGTCGCGGAGTGTGTTCGGTAACGATTAAATTTTGGGTAAGGCAGAGCGCAAAAACGGACGATTAACGGCTTGTTAAGGGAGCGGCCTCGGCGAATGATCAAATGCAAGAGATGTGGAAACTGCGGTGCTCATTGTTCTGTCTTAACCAGGCGGGCTGGCCCTACATCAGTTCGGCTGGCAGGGCTACCCTCACCTAAAGCGTTAGCGAATCAGTCAACGATGCCCCGTTCACGTTTGGCGGAGTGGATGCTGCCTGGGACTAGCTGCCTTACAAGCTGAGTCGCGGCCAGCAGTCAGCCCAATGCCATGACCTTGCGCACCAGATCGGCGAGATTCTTTGCGCCCATCTTTTCCATTACCCAGGCGCGGTAATTCTCGACTGTCCGTGGGCTGATACGAAGCTTGAGCGCAATTTCCTTGTTGGAGAGGCCTTCCGCCACCAGCCACATCACCTCCAACTGACGCGGGGACAATTCTGACATCTGCTGCTGCAGCCGCACCCGCTCATTGTGCTCGATGCGAGCGCGCATTCCCCGCTCCACCGCCAATCCAATGCTTTCCACGAGCCGTTCAGCATCAAAAGGCTTCTCGATAAAATCAAACGCCCCACCCTTGATTGCACTGACCGCCATCGCGATGTCGCCGTGTCCGGTGATGAGAATGATCGGAACGGCCGCATCGCGCTCGCGCAACTCACGCTGCAATTCGAGCCCTGACATTCCTGGCATCCGAATATCGGAAATCACACAATCCAGTGGGTCCGTCCCAAACGATCCCAGAAAGCTCTCCGCGGTTGCAAAGCAGCGCACGGTCATGCCGCGTGTCTCGAGTAGCTGGCTTAGCGATCTGAGAATCGCTTCATCATCCTCGATTAGCGCGATAGTCATGCTGCATGCTCTCCACTGGCGACGGCGCGCAGCGTGAAGGAAACACAAAATCCACTGGTGCTGCTATCTATCTGTAACTGGCCGCCGTGTGCTTCCACAATGGAGCGGGACAAAGCCAAGCCTAACCCGAGACCGTCGCTTTTCGTTGTCGTAAAGGCATTAATGGGCTGACCGACAAGATCAGGGTCGAGACCAGGACCGTTGTCACGCACCCGTATGACAATCTGGTCGGGCGCCGCTCGCTCGGCTTCAATCTCGATCCAGCCGTCATAGCGTCCGGCGTGAACGAGCGCCTCCAACGAATTGCGCAGAAGATTGAGAATCACCTGCTCTATCTGCAGCACATCGGCCATCACAGGGGGAAGATCGCGTGCGATCCGCGCGTGGCATTCCACATTGTGCCGTTCAAGTTCGGGGCGGCAGATTGAATAGGCGTCGTCGACCAGCCGCGCAACCAAGGTCGGACTCTGTTCGATCCGCCCAAAGTTGATCAGATCGCGTAGGCGACGGATGACTGCTGCCGCGCGATCCACCTGATCGATCGCGCCTGACGCGGCTTGCGCGGCAGCCCTGTTGTCGGGAGGACTTCTCTCTGCAGCGTCCTTCGCCAACTGCGAATAATTGGCGATGGCGGTCAGTGGCTGGTTGATTTCGTGCGCGACAGCCGCTGCAAATTCGCCCATCGTTCCGAGTCGTGCCGCGCGACTGAGCGCTTCCTGATGAAGCCGCAATTGTTGCTGCGTACGCCTCTGCTCATTGACAATCACCCCGATGGCAAGTCCGGTGATCGTGAGCACAACCATCAAGGCCTGATAGGACACGACATCGACTGCGCTCTGACCCGATATATGAATGGCGACGAGCAGTCCGATTTGCGTGATGACGAGCGCAAGCGTCACTCCTTCCAGGCCGAAGCGGACTGCAATCCAGACAACCGGTATGAAAAAAGCATAAAAGAGCTGGAAGCGGTAGGCCTCGGTGAATCCGAAAACACCCCACAATGCAAGAAAGGTGAGAGCGACGATAAACGCGAGCTCCCAGGAGAGAGATGGTAAATGGCGGCGCGTGAATACGATCAGAAGAAATGGCGTAAAAACCATGACGCCAATGAGATCGCCGACAAAAGCGCGCATTGTCGCCGACCAAAAATCGGCCGACGACACCATGCCGTGCGCAAACAGAATTAGGACATGGCTGGATGCCACCAGCCCAATGCTGACAATCGCCACTGCTAGGAGCCACAGCAGAGAACGTCGTGAGGACAATGTGTGATCGAATTTAATGTGCGGCGACAGAAGAAGCGCCGCGGCTGCGCCGTAAGCCAGCCCATTGATCAGAACGGTCGGAACTTCTGCCGTGATTGGCAGTGGCAGGCCACGCACAATTAGGTCGCCAAGCAGGGGAGCCAAAACAAGCCAGGGCACGAAGTAATAGCCAAACAACAAGATCAGGGCGAAGCTCAAGCCGACGTGGGGATTCCAGGGCGTGATTCCAAACGTCGCAAACGGGTGGACGTAACTAACCCAATCCAGCAACACATAGGCGGCAAGATAGAGAAGTCCGATTCCGACATGCGAGCGTGAGATCAGACGCGCAAGCGGCATGCGAGGATCGACCCTTTCCCAAGGCTGTCTCGTCATTCCGTCATACTCCCGGCAACGCCTCACTCCGATTAGGTAGTTCTACTCTAGTAGCTACCCTGTAGGGCAAATCCTCGGGCGACGCACCGGATTGTCTGCTGAAGGGTGCGGCCGCCAACTTGCACCATCGGCGTATCCAGCCCCTTCGCCCGGAGCAGTCGGCCGCATGGTTTCGCAAATTTCCGCGCCAGACACAGTCGCCATTGCCTCGGCCATAATTTTCGCTGTGGCGATCATTCATACCTTCGCAACCCGCGCATTCGAGCGGCTGGCTCATCTCGACACGGCACATGCCGGCTTCTGGAGGCTCATGGCCGAGGTCGAAGTCGTGTTCGGCTTCTGGGCGGCGATCCTCATCCTGTTTATGGCCTCCCATGTCGGAACACGCGAGGCCCTGCAATATCTTGAGAGCCGCAATTTCACCGAGCCTGCATTCGTCTTCGCCATTATGGTGATCGCCGCCAGCCGGCCGGTCATCGATTTCGCGGCGTTGCTGCTCAGCTTCATTTCTTCAACGCTGCCAATTGCACGGCCAATGGCCTATTACGTGACGTTGCTGTCGGTTGGCCCCTTGCTTGGATCGTTCATCACGGAACCGGCGGCGATGACGCTGACCGCGTTGCTATTGCGCAACCGTTATTTCGGCGCCAATGCTCCGCAAAAATTCATGTACGTCACGATTGGCGTGCTGTTCGTCAATGTCTCGATCGGCGGAACGTTGACGCCCTATGCGGCGCCCCCGGTGTTGATGGTTGCGGAGCGTTGGGGCTTTGATCTGGCCTTCATGCTGCAAACATTTGGCTGGAAAGCGGCGGTTGCCGTCGTCGTAAATGCGACGGGCGCGACGTTTCTGTTTCGCTCCTATCTCAATGAACTTCCCGGCCTGCCGCCCTCTCTCGGCAAACTCGAGACACCAATATGGATCGTCGCCGTGCATCTTGCATTCCTCGCGGCGATTGTAATCTTCAATCATCACCTCGTGGTCTTCCTGGCTCTGTTTCTGTTCTTTCTCGGCTTTGCCCATGCATACAAGCAATACCAGTCATCCCTGATACTGCGTGAGGGGCTGCTCGTTGGTTTCTTTCTTGCCGGGCTCGTCGTGCTCGGCGGCCAGCAGAAATGGTGGCTTCAGCCGCTGTTGAGCGACATGGGTCCGACCGCCCTGTTCACGGGCGCAACGCTTCTCACTGCTATCACCGACAACGCGGCGCTGACCTATCTTGGCTCGCTGGTTGAGGGAGTGTCAGACGAGTTCAAGTACTCGCTCGTCGCCGGTGCTGTAACCGGCGGCGGTCTGACCGTGATTGCCAACGCACCAAACCCCGCAGGCTTTGCCATCCTCAAGGGCAGCTTCAAAAACGGGGTCATCAGTCCGGCCGGACTGTTTGCAGGCGCGGCCGTGCCCACGCTGGTCGCCGCGGCGGCCTTCATGCTCTTGCCTTGAACAATGACGGAGACCGAGTCCATGGCCACGACTGGCTCAGAACTAGCTTCACAGAGCGCACAATCTCCGACGCATCAGGGTCGGGACGCAATGCGGATTCTTGCCGTGGTAGAAGGAACCGCGCAGACAAATCGGGTCGTAGAATACCTGACCATGCTTGCTACGCGCGGCGCGCCGATTGATATCTTCGTTCTCAACGTGCAATCCAAGCGGCGGGACCATCGATTGAGGGGCTACCAGACTTTCAAGCAGAGCGAGATCGACAACAGGCTGATCAAGGAATTCGGAATGCCGATTGTCTCGCATATCAGCCGCCGTCTTGAGAAAGCGGGTCTTCGTGTCCAAGGCCGTGTCGAGATTGGAGAGCCGGTTGAAACCATTTTGGGAAAGGCGATGCAGGAGCATTGCGATGCCATTGTGATCGGCGGGGAAAAGCCGGGAATGCTGCATCGTTGGCTTGCCGGAACATTGGGCTTGTCCTTCGGGCCGGCGGCGTCCCTCACCGTCTTGTCGAAACTGCCCGTCGTCGTCGTCAAATGACTTGGTGACAGAGATCAGCCTGCGATTTCCCCGTCAGGTTTGTGAGTACACGCCCCTGGCGAGCGGCCCTACTGCGCCGTGATCGCCACTGCTTCGTCTTCCGGCACAGTCATCGCAAGATTTGAATCATCGGAAGCGATCAGTCTCGCTCTTCACGTTCGTCGTTGCGCTCCAGCTTTTGGCGGAGGGCAGTTATCACCCGATGGACACCGTCTATCTCCGTGACCGAGAGCCCATGCGCGAGGCTGTTGATCCAGGGGGCCTGCAGGTCCATGGCCGCTTCGAAGGCCCGCTTTCCCTTGTCAGTCAGGATGACGAGTTGCGCCCGCCGGTGATGCGGGTTGGTCTTGAATGCGACGAGCCCTTCCCCGTGAAGGTCGTTGACGATGCGCTGAACGTTCTGGCGGTTGGCACCCATGTCGCGCGCGAGCCATGCGACCGGCTGCGGCCGGTCCGCCGCGACGATGGTGCCAAGAATCTGCCAGCGGGCGCTGGTCAGCCCGAGCCGGGCCACCAGACGATCCCCCGCGGTCAGAACATGACTGTTGAGCCGGAACAGATCGAGCATGAGGCCGCTCAGGGCTTCGCCCGCCGGCGTTCGCTTGGCCTTACGCATTTGTAACCATAGTCACCTATTGACATCATAATGTCAATGAGGTACGGGCGCACTTGAGAATTTCACCTGTCTTCGGACCCAAAGCTTCAGGACAAGGCACTCAATGTACAAAGGCGGCGCATTTCGTCGGTTTGGCCATGTTCCTTGGCAGCATCCTCGGCCACATCACGATCGGATTCGTGCCCGGTGCCAAAGACCAGACGCAAGCGATGCTGTTCGGGCGGCTGGCCATCGAAATCGCCACATGGTCGCTGACGATCCCGGGGCTCGCGCTCCTCGTCGTCACCGGTCTGTTCATGACTCTTTACGGCAAGCTCGGCTTCGGGCGGAGGCGATGGCTCACCGCGCATCAGATGATTGGCGTCCTGATCATTCTCAACGCTGCATTTGTCCTGGTGCCGGCTGGGGTCAGCCTTCTCGATGTGGCCGCCGAAATGATCCGAGGCGGTGGATCGATGGAGACCTTTAACGCAATCAAAAATCGGGAAGCCATGTTCGGTGCTGCTAATCTGGTTCTGGCCCTGGTCACCATCTTCCTCGCCACGCTGAAACCAGCGTTTGGACGATCCCGGAATTGAAGGCCGGCGATGGACCAGTTCCTGCTCCTGCGGTTCGCACATCTTGTCGGCCTCATGCTCATGTCGGCCGGCCTCATTGGCGTCTTTGTGTCGGATATGCGCTCCCGTCAGGTGCGCGATCTGAAGCTGTTTGCGCAGGCGGTGACGCTGATCGCGGTGTTCTACGACGGGCTGGTCGTTCCGGGCGCTCTTCTTCTGCTCGGAAGCGGCACCTGGTTGATCATCTCCTACCATGACGGATGGAGCTTCGTCGCGGTTCCGTGGCTTGCCGGCATGGTGCTTCTTTTCGCCTTCGAGTTCATCGAGGGGAACACGATCACGCGGCTGTACTTCACGCGATTGCGCCGTCTCGCGAGAGAGGCCCTCGCGGCCGGGCGCCTGACCCCGGAGCTCGCGCGCGCCCGCAGCGAGCAGCTCGCCTCGTTCACACATTTCCTGGATATCCCGATCCTTGTTGTGATCGTGTCGCTCGGGGCGCTGCGACCGAACGACTGGACGCAATTCTTTGTAGCAACAACGCTTGCGGTCGCAGTCGCTTCGCTGCTGAACTATGCGATCCCGCGTATCTATCCGTGGGATGGCGAAGGGGAAACAGCTTGAGCGGAAGAGCGCTCGCATTTGTGCCCTCTTCCCTGGTGAGGCAGGGCAATCACATATGGTTTTGGTTTGACTGCGCCGCGACCGACCTGCTACCTCCTTTGAAAAGGGCGGTAGCCTGACTTGCTGCACGCTCACCAGACAATGACAGCGCCTTCACGAGCTACTGCGCCGTGATCACCACGCTCTCGCCGTCCGGCGCAATCCTCACAGACAGCCCGCAATGCCTCGCCAGCAGCCCCGTGTAATAGGGCTGGATCGCGTGCGCATCGACGCCGCCCTCATGCGAGCCGCCGGCGAGCAGCGGCGGGATGGCCTGCGGGACCTTGGCATTGAGGCCCGTGGTCGTCACCTTGAAGGCCAGATCGTCGTTCGTGCCGATCGGGTCCACCGTCACCACGCCACCGCGCGGAATCGTCTGCCCGGCGATGATCAGCATGTTGAGCAGAAGCTTCACCCGGTTCTTCGCCAGCAGCAGCCGCGGCAGATTCCATGTCAGCTTGGTCTTGTCGTCTTCCATGAAGCCACGCGCGACCTTTTCGGCATCGCCAAGGTCAATCTGGGCGCCGGCCGAGCCCGCGGCGCCGAAGGCCAGCCGGCAGAATTGCAACCGGGCCGACGCCGTCTTGACGCTCTTCTTGATCAGTTCGAGCGCAAAGTCCTTGGTCTCCTGATCATTGTCGTCCTCCATCACCTCGAGGCCATTGACGATCGCGCCGACTGGGCTGATCAGATCGTGACAGACCCGCGAGCACAGCAGGGCGGCAAGATCGAGCGACTCGAGGGCAGTGGCAGTCATTGAACCTGTCTCCGGGATTTCGGTGACGCGGATGAGCGAATCAGATGGACGTGCGGGGCCGACGGGTTGATACACTGCAGCCGCCGACCCGCCAAGATGCGGCGGACAAGAGCGTTTTCCGGCGAAGTGGAAACCGGTTCGCCGTAGAAAACGCGATCAAAAAAAGGAATCTAGGGCATGATCCGGCTCAATCTGAACGGATCATACCCCAGGTGCAATTTCACCATGGCTGAGAACGGGCCGAAGCGAGCGAGCGCGTGAAGGATTTTCTGCAACCGCGTCTGGTCGACGAGATGACTGACCTGGTCTCGCGCGCGGCCGCGGCCGTGATGAAGATCCGTTCCTCCGCGCTCGCGGTCCGGCATAAATCCGATTCGAGCCCGGTCACGGCCGCCGACGACGCATCTGAAGACATCATTGCGCGGGGCCTGCAACGACTGCTTCCGGGCCTGGACATCATTTCGGAAGAAGCGGCGGCGCATTCGGCACCGCAATCGGTCGGCGCAACTTTCGCGCTGATCGATCCGCTCGACGGCACCCGCGAATTCGTCGCCGGGCACGATGATTTCACCGTCAACCTCGCCATCATTGCGCAGGGCCGCCCGGTTGTCGGTCTGGTGGCGGCGCCGGCGCTGCAACTGGTCTGGCGCAGCAAGGCCGAAGGCGGCGCCGAGCGGCTGCATCTGCAACCCGGCGCGCCTTCGCAGGAGGCGCACGACAGGACCGACATCCGCACCGCCATGCCGGAGGCCAATCGCCTGCGCGCGCTGGTCAGCCGCTCGCATCTGGATGAGCGCACCACGGCCTGGCTCGCGCAGCGCAGCGGCGTCGCATTAACCGCATGCGGATCGTCGCTGAAATTCTGCCGTCTGGCCGAAGGCTCGGCCGATGTCTATCCGCGCCTTGCGCCGACAATGGAGTGGGACGTCGCGGCCGGCGACGCAGTGCTGACCGCCGCCGGCGGCGCCGTGCTGACGCCCGACGGCGCGCCGCTGGTCTATGGCCAGACCGGGCGCGGGCTTCGCATTCCGGAATTCATCGCCTGGGGCAGGCCGCCGGCGGCCGGGAGATGAAAAACGCTGGAACCTGATTCAGCTTGGTTGAAGCGGTTGTCTCAATCGGCCTCATCCTGAGGATCATTGCGAAGCAACGTGGTCTCGAAGGATGGGGCCGCCCTCGCCCTTCGAGACGCGCTTCTGCGGAGCGCTGCTCAGGATGAGGCGGAAGCAATTCAACATGAGAGCAATGGCAAACACCGTGCTCGCAGGCGAGGAAGCGGCGCTCGTCGCCAAGGAAGCCGAACTCGCGCGTGTTTCGGCCGAGCTTGGCGAGAAGCGGCGCTCGTTGGCGAGAAGCGGCGCTCGCTGGCGAGGAAGGGGCACTCGCGGCCGAGGAAGCGGTGCTCACTCGGGAGGAAGCGGTGCTCGCGGCCGAGGAACGGCATTTCTACGAGCATGACCGGGACGGTTTTTCAGATCGGCACGCGTGGCGCGATAGGAATTTTTTCACGTGAAACAGGCCACCTCCGGCTTGAAAATCAAGGACTTCACGGCGCCAGGATGCGCAACACCTCGGCCCATTTCTCGTCGGCGAGATGAATCGCTTCGTTCGGATTGCTGAGGAATCTCGCCCGCGACCGCTCATCATGGAAAAGATAAAGCCGGTTGCCGGAAATCGCCCAGATTTGCGGATGGCCCGCCGTCGCCACGCCGCGTCCGACGGCAACCGGGTCGTAACCGCCAAAGCGCGGCCGGTAGACATGGACATCGGCGGCAAAAGCTGAGCGATTGCCTTCGTTGCGGAACCGCCAGATCACGCCTTCCGCACGGTATTCGAAATCGGCGCTGCCGATGCTGGGTTTGCCGTCGGTAAAATAGGCCACCGGGTCAAAGCCGCTGATCGCGAGCCCGCTCAGCGGATCGGTGACGACGCGTTCTGTGATGTTGTCTGCCCGTACTGGCTGCGCCGTTCCGAGCACCAGAGCAAAAAACAGCCCCGCAAGCTGCACGCCGATACCGGCTGGCGGTCCAATCCGTTGACGGCGTCGTGCGGTCATGATTCGGTCCATAAGTGTTCCGATTCGGATGCTGAAACCCCTGGTGTGGTGGTTCGGAGATTCGCTCATTTCTTGCGGTTAGCCCGAGAGCGAATTTCCGAACCAAACCACACTAGGCTCATAGGTTTGCCGGAGTCCTTCGATTCCGAAGTTCGCCGAGAGCGGGCGCCATATTGTTGCGGATTTCGGAATCGGGACACTAGCAGCCTCACCATGAGCATCGGGTTAAGCGGCCCTGTCTGATCGCAAGCGATGGAGCACTCAATGCGCGCCGTAATTCGGAGTTTTGGCCTGGCCCTGTTTGTGCTTTGGGCGGCAACCCTGCCGGCCGCGGCACAGCAGAGCCAATATTCGTCCAACGAAATTCTGGACGCCGGTCATCGCTTCTTCGGCGGCGTCTCGCGCGGTCTGGCGCAGGTGGTCGAAAAAGCCTTCAGCCAATGGGGTCTGCCGAACGGTTATGTCCTTGGCGAAGAAGCGGGCGGCGCTTTCGTCGCCGGCCTGCGCTACGGCGAGGGCACGCTTTACACCAAGAATGCCGGTGATCTGCGGGTGTTCTGGCAGGGGCCATCGCTCGGCTTCGACGCCGGGGGCGACGGCGCCCGCACCATGATGCTGGTCTATAACCTGCCGGCCACCGAGGCGATCTATGAGCGTTTCGCGGGGATCGACGGCTCGGCTTATTTCATTGGCGGCTTCGGGATGACCGCCCTCACCGCCAACAACGTGGTCCTGGTGCCGATCCGCTCCGGTGTCGGCCTCAGGCTGGGCGCCAATATCGGCTATCTGAAGTTCACGCCGAAGCCGACCTGGAACCCGTTCTGAAACAGAAATTGCGCCGCATGCCCGTGTTCTCGCGTTCGACCGGCAAGAAATGAGCTTCACCGCGCCCCGGCTTCCGGTTTAGGGTACCGGCGTCGCAATATCGCCTTTACCTTCATGGTCTTGTCATGACAGCGTTTTTCAGTGGGGTTGGAGTGAGACCATGATTGAGCCGGCCATGTATTTCGGCATCGGCTTCCTGTTCGCCAGCCTCCTCGGCATCGTCTTTATCCCCCTAGTCCATGCCCGCGCCGTGCGCCTCACCATGCGCCGGCTGGAAGCGTCCACCCCCCTGTCGATGGCCGAAATCCAGGCTGACAAGGACCAGTTGCGGGCCGAATTCGCCATGTCCACACGCCGGCTGGAAATGAGCGTGGACCAGTTGAAGGCCAAGACCACCAGCCAGTTGGCCGAGCTGGGCAAGAAATCCGACGCAATCAACCGCCTCAAGGTCGAGCTGGGCGACAAGACGGCGACGATTTTCGCGCTGGAGGCGCGGGAAAAGGCGCTGAAGGATCAAATCCGCACGACCGAGGAGGAATATTCGGTCAAGACGACGGCCTTGCGGGAAACGGAACGCTCGCTGGCCGACAAGGAAGCCGAACTTGCGCGGGTTTCGGCCGAACTTGGCGAGCACAAGGCTCAAAATGACGGCCAGCGGGTGGAGCTCATTGCGCTGAAGACCCAGATCGACGCGCTGAAATTGCGGATCGAAGATTACGAGCGCGAGATCAAGACCACCGAAGAGCGGCTTGAGCGCGAGCGGCAGGAGGTCGCCAGCGCCACCAAGGACCTGAACGAAGAGCGCGGCCGCGTGCAGAATCTTGGCGCGCGGGTGGCGCAACTCGAGCAGCAACTCGCCAAGCAGACGGAAGAAGCCGAAAATTTCGCGCGGCGCGTGCAGGAACTGGAAGGCCGCGTCGCCGATCAGGGCCGCTTGCTGACGGAACGAGATTCCGAGTGCGGAACACTGCGCAAGGACCTTGCCGCCAGCCGTCAGACCGAAACCAATCTGCGCGAGGAACTCGCCTCGACGCGCGAGCATCACAATGAGGCGACCGCCAATCTGCGCCGCGCAAAAGAACAGCTTGAAAAAGAGCTCACGCAGGCGAAAGCCGATCGCATGAAGCTGGAGCACGACATCGCGGCGATGAAGCGCGATGCCGAATCGAGCTGGGCGGCGGAGCGGGTCGAGAATGCCTTGTTGCGCGAGCGGATCAACGATATCGCGGCGGAAGTGACCAAACTTGCCGTGGTGTTGGAAGGACCGAACTCCCCCATCGACACCATTCTCGGAAATGAGGCGCAAAGGCGCGCGACATCCAATGGCCAGACGGTCCAGAGCGACGTCGGCAAGGCCAAAGCCTCACCGGCGCAAGCCTCTGGAAATCTCGCAGATCGCATGCGCGCCCTGCAGAGCCGCGCCTCAAGGCTCACGCCAACCACCTAGCCGACTCGGCATCGAACCATACTTGCAGGGCCCCTATGACGCGGCGATGATGCGCCGGGACCGGATTTCACCACCATGTCAGAAACCTTATCCAGCGTCCCGCACCGCGGGAACCCGGCAAGATGCTCCCGCTCTCTGACAGCGCCCCTCGTCGCAGCATGTCTGGCTTTTGTGGCGGTGGCGGTATGGCAACCGGCTCGCGCCCAGGATCCTCAGATCGCGAAAAGCCAGGCCGCCGAAAGAAAAAGCTTTACCGATCAGGAGATCATCGACGGATTTTTCAAGATCGTATTTGGCGCGGAGTTCCATGTGGCCGGCCGGACCGACCGCATCCGCAAATACGCTGTGCCGGTCCGCGTCTATATCGACAACCGCGCCAAGCCCGACCGCCGCGCGCAAATCGCCGCCGTGATTGCGGATATCCGCGACAAGGTCAGGGGTCTGGACATCGATGTCATCAAGAACCGGAAAGAAGCCAATGTCACGGTCACTCTGGTGCGGGACCGCGACATCGAGAAAACCATCCGCTCATTTTACGGCCGCGCCCGTGCAAAGACGATCCTGCAATCGCTGGAACCACAATGCCTGTCCGGTTTCCGCAAGGACGACTTTTTCCGCATCGTGAAGTCCGATGTCATCATCGTGACCGACGCCGGCGACTTCATCTTCTACGACTGCGCCTACGAGGAAATTCTGCAGTCTCTGGGTCCCATCAATGATGACGCAAGCCTCCCCTGGACGATGTTCAACGACGACGTGCAGATGGGATTCTTCGACATCTACGACCAGTATCTGCTGAATATTCTCTATGATCAGCGGATCAAGCCTGGCATGAGCGCCGACGAAGTGCGCCAATTGCTGCCATACATCCTGCCGGACGTGCGCGCCTGGGTAGCCAAGGTCAACAACCTCGCCAATTGACGCTCTATCCGCCTACAGCGACTTGAGCCATTCCACGATCGAATTGCGCGCCTGGAACGGCGTGGTCAGATGCAGGCCGGGAATGACCAGATATTTGCTTTTCGGATGCTTGGCGCCGGGATCAAACCCGTAATCGCGGCCATGGAAAAAGATCGGATCGCCAATGCCGACCACCCACAGAAACGGCACCGCGCCCATCGCCGCGGCGTTTTTCGGAATGACCGCCGGCCCATCCGGGTCGAACATGCTGAGATAGACATTGGGCGTCGCCGTGACCTGAAACGGGATGCCCTGCGCCAGGTCGGGAAACGACATGCGGACATCGCCCTTGCCGTCGGCAACGAGCTGCTTGGCTCTCGCGATCGCGCCTTTGGTCCGGATCCGTAGCGCCCAGGCCTCCGGCAAATGGCCGGGCGCCAGCGTAATAACCGCGGCAAGATCCTGCCGCCGCGCCGCATATCCGATGGCGGCATTGCCGCCGAGACTGTGCCCGGCGACGACAATGCGCGTGGCGCCCGCCCACTTGAGCTTTTGCACGGCGAGATCAATTTCCGCCATTGCCTGATCATAGGTCGCGTCATAGATGCGCCGGCTCGACCACGGCAATTCCGGCGCTTCAACCAATGCGCCTTCCTTCCTGAGCGTCTCGCTGAGACCTTCGATCATGCTGGTAGGCGTGCCGCCCTTACCATGCAGCAATACGACGCCAAAGCCAGCCAGCGTCGATCCCTGCGCCAGGGCTAGCGACAGCGAGACAATTAGCCAGGCAAGGGGCGCCAAAAGGCGCAGGAAGGCCTTCATCCCAAGGTCCGTCGAGCGAATCACCTCGTAATATAAAGCGAGACCGGCCGCGCCGCTCCCCTCGTTGCGGCCCCGGCCCGCAGACCGAAGAACAGGATCGATCACAGCGCCTATCCGGTCTATTCGAGGGCTCAGCCAGACGGCCGCCGCAATTACAGAATCATATCTCAGCGTCCGCGCAGTCCGACAGCGCCTCGGGCGACAACAGAACAAGCCCCCCTCTTTCAATGCGGATCCATTTGCGCTCCTCCCATTCGCGCAATTGCTTGTTGGTGCTTTCGCGTGACGCGCCGATGATCTGGGCGATTTCGTTCTGTGTCAGCAGGACCTTCCTGTTGCCCGGTGCAGCCTTCGGGTTGCTCATGCGCAGCAACGTCTTGGCGAGCTTGCCGGACAAATCAAGAAACATGACCTCCTCGAGCTGGCGGCTGGTATTGCGCAAACGCGCGCACAACATTTCGATCAGCTTCTGCGCGATATCCGGCTTGCTGTGAATAAGCGGCAGGAAGTCCCTCCGGTCAATCACCATCAGCTTGCAATTGGTGACGGCGGTCACATCCGCCGTGCGCGCGCCTCCATCCAGCAGAGCGATTTCACCAAAAATATCTCCAGGACCCAGGAAATTCAGCACCGCATTCTTGCCCTGTATCGAAAACGAAACGACCTTCACCTGCCCTTCGAGGATGGCGAAGAGGCTGGTCCCCGAATCGCCCTTGGCAAAAATCGTTTGCCCGCGCCCGATCAATTGCTCCGACACATGCGCCTGCAACTGCTGCAGCAGCTCCGGCCCGAGCACGCTGAAGATCGGATGGTTGCGCAGGAACGCCAGCCTGTCGCCGGGTTTCGTGTGCTGACTTGAAGGTGTCGGGCCCATCTTTCACCTGCAACGTACGTTCAGGGTGTCCATCCTTCCGCTATCAGTTCATCCGCCAGATCTTCTCCAGTCACGTATCCAAGGTCGAACAGATATTCCAGATTGGAGCGCGACCAATCGAACACGAACGGGAGACGATCGGGATCAATGTCGAACTTCGCCTCGTACCAGCGGTCCTGCACCTGCGGGAACAGGCTTGATAGGGGCACGCAACCTCCCGGCTTGCACACAGCCGCTTCGTCAAGTCTCCTTTTCTGCGCATAAGCGATGGCGTCCTTTGCAAGACCGCAGACGGTTGAATACTCTTTCTTCTCGATCTTCCGCTTCGAGATCCTCGCAACCGTCGCGATAAGCTGTTCGTCGATGTCAAGGATCGCGGCGTCCTTGACCACCTCGGTTCCATATTGTGCCAACGCCGCCACCGGCATCATGACCGATTGGGCATAAGCGTCCCACAGGTTACGGGGGCTGCGGATCTGTTGCGACGCCATCGGCTGCAAGACGACGAAATGATCGATAATCTCCGGGTTTAGCCGGGCTGGATTGATGCACTGGAACGCCGCGCCTTCGTAATAATATTCATCACCGATCTTGTGCGGCGGATAGATGAACGGAAATGAAAGCGCGGCGCGCAGGTGATCCGGAGTGATGACATCCTTGGAAAAATCGACAACGGTCTGGTCGCGCAGACGAAAGGCATTGACCTCGATGTCCTGCTCAACATTTGGCAGATTGTCGAAATCGATGAGGTTGTCGATGAAATGCGGATGCTCGCAAAGGCCAAGGCTCGCATAGGTCAAATCGGACGGGCACAGCATTGCGCCGAGAAACAGCAGCCAGTCGGCCCGAAGCTTTTCCTCGGGACTCATTCCGTACTGATGCGCGGCGGCTTGCACTTGCGGCAGATTGAACCAATAAGCGTTGAATTCATCGGCCGAGCGTCCCCATTTTGTGAAAGTCTTGTAGTTCACCGGAAACATTGCATAGATCTGGTCGGAGATGCCGAAATTGACGGTGTTCTCCAGCGCCTGTTCGGCGGTCAGTCCTTTGGGAGACACATACATCAGGCCGACGACGGCGCCGGCGCCCGCCATGGATATGATGTCAAACCGGATGCCTTTCTGGTGAAGCGCCAGAAGTGCTCCTGACATCAGAGTAAAATTTGGCGCACCTCCTCCCAGGAAAAGCGCCGTCATCTTCTCTTTCTTTTGCAGATTTTCCCGCCGATTCATCTGGTTCCCATCCGTCCTGGCAAGGCCCCAGTCGCGCAAAGCTGATTTTTCAAGAATGGCTATAACGATGCATGTTTACACTTGCCGCTTGCTGGCCAGCGAGGCCCGCCAATGACGTCGTCAGATCGCGCAGCGTCGCTCTTGCAGTCACGAGGTCTTCACTGATCTCGGTTGACTTGAACTGGCCAATGACATCCTGAAGCAAGAGCAGCGCATCATGCGGGCGACCGTTCTGCTGCCAGAGCCGCGCCAGATCGCAGGACGCGCGCAACTCCCAGGACCGTGCCTGCTGCGTTCTTGATACAGTGAT
Source organism: Pseudorhodoplanes sp. (assembly GCA_032027085.1). Classification (NCBI taxonomy): domain Bacteria; kingdom Pseudomonadati; phylum Pseudomonadota; class Alphaproteobacteria; order Hyphomicrobiales; genus Pseudorhodoplanes; species Pseudorhodoplanes sp. The sequence goes on from JAVSMS010000001.1 coordinate 712,040, forward strand.
GCTCTCGGACAGAAGCGCCTCTGCTTCCGCCGTACCGGCGCTGCTGGCGGCCAAAATCAGCGCCGCCTTCACACGAAGTATTTCGGCGATGGCCCAACGTTCGCCTGTCTCTGAGGCAACCGCAATGGCCTGTTCGATCGTGACCAGCGCCCGATCCATCCGGCCGATCGCGGCATAAGCTTGCGCTTCGATGGCCAGGAACAAGGGCAGCCACAAGCGGGCGCCGGTCTTGCGCCATTTTTTTAGACCGGCCTGTAGCACCTCGATGCCCTCCGCAGGCTGATTCTGCATGAACTTCGCCCAGCCGTTCAGGATCTCTGCACCGGCTGCCCAGAACGGGAAGCCGTGTTCCTGGCAGAGCGCAATGACAACCTCGGTATAAGCGATGGTGCCGGAAGCATCGCGCCGGAATACGTCGAGCATCCCGCGGGCGTGACAGATCGTATAGGCCGTTGTGTGCGGGTGACCGAGCCGTTCGGCCGACGCGACGGCTTCTTTCGCGACCTGCGCGGCCTGTTCGACATGGCCGAGATGCCACAGCGCCCATGACAGATAGCAAAGACCTGCAGCGCCGATATCCTGCCCGTATTGATAGCGGAAGCGCGCGTGATTGAGCGGATCGTAAAGCGATCTCGCTTCCTCAAGATGCCGCCGCCCCGGGACAAATTCTCCCATCGTTACATACGTGGTGCCGAGCGTACGGTGCGCTATACAAAGCGCCGCGCGGTCCTTGGCCTGTTCGGCTGCCTTCAGGAATTCGACGGCCGCCTGCTGCTGAAGCGCAACTTCTCCGGCGACATAATAACAAGCCCAAATCCCGTACAGGACGGCGAAGCGGTCCGACGATTCGGTCAGATGATGGAGCAGACCTTTGGCGCGCAGCAGCACGTCCTTGGTTTCGGAGGCCGCATAGCCGCGGCCTGCAATCAGCGCCTGCCCAAGGATGACGTCGATGCCAAGCTGAACCCTTTCCCGCTCCGACGATTCGGGCAGCATTTGCAGCAGATCCAGCCCTTTCTGCAGATGCCGGATGGCTTCCACATTCGCCGACCGCAGAACCGCGCGCTCACCGGCCTTGCGCAGATAGGCGATCGCTTCCTCAAGGCGGCCGGCCTGCGCGAGATGGTGCGCCATAATTTCAGGCTCGTTCTCGACCGTGTCGGCGAAATGACCGCTGAGAACGTCGGCAATGCGGCTGTGCAATTGCGAGCGCCGGCTGCGAAGCAGACTCTCATAGGCGACATCCTGAACCAGCGCATGCTTGAAGATATAGGTCGCATCCGGCGGCTCCCCGCGCCGATACACGAGATCGGCCGCGGATAGCTGATGCAGTGCCGCGTGCAAGGCCTTTTCAGAGATCGGCGCAACCGCTGCGATCAACTGGTGCGAGAACGAGCGGCCAAGCGCCGCCCCGATCTGGGCAATCTCGCGGCTCGGGCCCAGCCGATCCAGCCTCGCCATCAGCGAGTCCTGCAGCGTCGCAGGGATCGCGAGCGCTGGCAGCGTCCCGCTGATCGCGAAGCGATCGCCCTGGTCGTGCATGAGACCTGATTCAATGACGGTTCTTGTCAGTTCTTCGATAAAAAGTGGTACGCCATCCGTCTTGCTGACGATCTGCTCGTGAATTTCCGCCGGCAATGTCTTGCCGTCCGTCATGTTGAGAAGCAGCGCCGAGCATTGTTCACGGGACAGCCGGTTCAAGCGGATCATGGTGGCGTTCGGATTGTCGGCCCAGGGGGCGACGAATTCGGGCCGCGCGGTCACCACGACGCAAATGGCGGCAGAGGCAAGGTCCTGGATCAGGCGATCGAGCAATTCGAGCGTGGTCGGATCGATCCAATGCGCATCCTCGACGATAATCAGAACCGGCTGTGATTGCGAGGATATCCGAAAATAACGGATCAGCGCATTGATCGTCAGTTCCTTGGTCCGGCGTGGGGTCATGTCGGCGTCGGCAGGACGGGTCGCACCGGGAATCGACAGCAGCGAGGCATACAGCCCAAAATCGGCATTCGCCGACGGCCCCGTTTTGTTCAGAAGCTTCTCAAGCTTGCAAAGCTTCGTTCCCGGATTGTCGTCACGCTCAAATCCCGCCTCTTGCTCGATCTGTCCGATGATGGGCCGTAGCGGCGTGTTGTCGTAATACGGAGAACAGTGATAGCGAAGGACAATGTGATCCTCATCGGCGATTTGCTCCTGCAACGCCTCGACGATCCGCGATTTTCCGATTCCCGCCTCTCCGGAAATCAGAATCGCCTGTCCGTCCGTTTGTCGTGAACGGTTCCACAATCTTGTAAGCTGTTCGAGTTCGTCTTTTCGGCCGATGAATGGGGTCAGGATTTCCCTGTGCCTCCTTCCAAACCGCCCGCCCCCGGCGCTTTCAGAAACGACACGCCAAACCGGAACCTCGCCTGCAATGCCTTTGAGTTCGTGTGTGCCTTTCGATTCGCAAACGAAATGTCCGTGCACAAGCCGAAACGTATTCTCGGCGATCAGAACCGAGTTGGGGTCGGCCATACTCTGCAGCCGGGCTGCCAAATTTGGTGTTTCGCCAATGGCCGCCTTTTCGTTCGCCTGACCGCCGGCAATCGTGTCGACGACGACGAGACCGGTCGCAATTCCAATTCTGACTTGCAACGGCTCGCCCGACGGGAGCGACAAGGCCCCGACCTTCTCCACAAGACTCAACCCTGCCTTGACCGCGCGACCGGCATCATCCTCGTGCGCGCGCGGATAACCGAAATAGGCTAACAGACCATCGCCCATGAAACGGGCCGTATACCCGCCCAGTTCCGCGATCGCTTGGGCGCAAACGGACTGAAAGTCGCTGATGATGCGGCTGAAGTCTTCAGGATCAAGATGGCTCGACAATGTTGTGGATTCGACCAGATCGCAGAACAGGACGGTCAGATGCCGCCGTTCAGCCGGGCGCTGGGCGGCCGCAGCCTGCATGACTGAACGAGACTCAACAACGGAAGGAGTTAACGCGTGGTCTGTTGCACCGGACGATGCGCCTGACTCGGCTGCCATGGCGCGAATGCTGCGCAGCATGGCTTTTCGATGCCCAAGCAGAACCCCCATGCGTTCAAGATCCGCATCGGTGAGTTCAGTCAGGATATCGATGTCTACAGCATTGTCCGCAAAAACTGCGGCGTATTGTCCAAGGCCGATCTTATCGAGCCAGACCGCAATCGCGCTCACGACACATGATGCCTTAAGATAGAGACAAGCAGCGTCTAACCGTCGATTTCGCCAAATTTTATATCAGCTTCGGTGCGGCGTGTCATGGCATCGCCCGGTACCCGTTCCGGTAGAAACGCAGCCAAGCCGCTCAGTTTTCTTGGACTTTGGCGCGCGGTCACTTTTTAGTCACAATTGCATTCGCGGTTAATGACGTTGACGATGAAGTCTTTGTCGTCGACCACGGCAAAATGCGCGCCCTCCCGCATATAGGTCTGCAACCTGCTGTTGGTGAAGCGGCCCCAGCCGAGCGCATGCTCGCGCGTGACGTAAGGATCCTCCCGTGCGTAGAAACACGTCACCGGAATGTCCCAAGGCGGCTCCGCCTTAAAGATGTAGTTATTGGCCATGCGGAACTCCGCGCGGATGACCGGCAGCATCAGCTCGCGAAGCTCGGGCTCATCCAGAAGCTGCTCTGTCGCGAGGATGTTGAAGCGGCGGATAATAGTGGCGAAGACATCGTCGGGCTGGGCATGGGACGGCAAATTCATGCGGAAGCCGGCGAGATGCATCAAGTCACGCAGCAATTGCTCCTCAAACGCACCTTGGTCGGCAAGCTTGTCGGGAGGTCGGGCACCTGACACGAACAAATGATGTGGCCGATATGGCGTCGTGTGCACAAGCCGGCGTGTGGTCTCATACATTGTGAGCCCGCCGAGACAATGCCCGAAAAAGGCGAAAGGCCGATCCAGCCTGCCCTCAAGCTCCGACACCACATGGTCGACGAATTCATCAATGTCGCTGACGGCCTCTTCCGAGATGCGATTCAGCCGGCCCGGCGGCTCCGTCGCGATGACTTCAATATCCTTGTCAATGGATGGCACCCATGTGCGGTAGACTGCCGACCCGCCGCCGGCAAAAGGAAAGCAGAACAATCGAAAGCGCGGATCGTTGCGCGGACCAATCGGCGTCAGCCACCTCCCGCTTTCCGCTTGCGGCTGCGTCGGCTCATCTGCTTGCACGCCGGCAAATGCCCCGCCGGTTCCAGCCATGATGCCATCGACCAATTCGTTCAGGCTCGGCCCGCGGATCAGCTTTGCCATCGGAATGCGCGTGCCCAATGCGCTTTCCAGCCGGTTGATCAACGTGATCGACATCAATGAATCGAGACCATATTGCTGCAGTGAGCGCGCAGGATCGATCGATCCTGCAATGCCCAACGTGCTCGCAACCGCCTTCGCAGTAAAATCCGCCAGCAGCGCGCGCTGCTCTGGAGCCGTCGCCTTCGCCAGGTGCGCGCGCAGATCGGCAGCATCGCGTTCGGGCTGCGCAGCAGGCGCGGCGGCGGAAAACTCGCGCCGCAACTCATCATAGAGCGGCGGCACGTTCTTGAATTGACGGAAAAACACTGGCCAGTCGGTGATGGTAATCGCCGCATGCCCCTGGCATTTGCCGATCAATGCATCGAACGCGGCCCAAGCCTCATTCGTCTCGATATATTGCGTTCCGCGGGCGCGCCACAAGGCGCGTCCCTTGTCGCCGGAGGCGGTCGCCAGTCCCTCTGCGGCCCACGGCCCCCAGTTCAAGGCAAGGCTCGCAAGCCCCTCCTGCCGGCGGCGGGCGGCAAGCGCATCGAGGAACGTGTTGGCCGCGACGTAATTGGCCTGCCCGGCCGAACCCATGAGGCTGAGTACAGACGAAAACAATACGAAATGCTCGAGCGGATATTTGCGGGTGAGCTTGTCCAGAAGCCAGGCGCCGACGACTTTCGCCTCCATCACGCGCCAGAATTTCCGCCAATCCATCTGCGCAAGAATGCCGTCGTCGAGCGATCCGGCGCAGTGGAACACGCCCTTGACGGGCTTGCTTCTGTCCAGCTTCGCAAACAGCACCTTCAGGTCGCGTTCGCTTGTGACGTCGGCCTGACGCACAATGACCTCTGCGCCCAAGGTCGTCAGTTCGTTACAAAGCATTGGCGCGCGCGGATCGCCCTCGCCTTGCCGGCTGACCAGTACGAGATGCCTGATCTTGTGCCGCGTCACCAGCCACTTTGCGAGTTCGGAGCCAACAGCGCCAAGCCCTCCCGTAATGAGATAGCAAGCATCGGGATCGAAATGCGCCTGAACGCCAGGCGCTGGCATGCGGACCAGACGCGCTGCGAAACGCTTGCCGTCGCGCATGGCAGCCTGGTCTTCGCGCCCGCCATTCAGGATGTGCTCAAACACCGTTTCGGCCGCTATCCGCGCTGAAGCCTGTGGGTCAAGATCAATCAGCCCACCCCAGGCATTCGGATGCTCCAACGCGGCGCTGCGGCCCAATCCCCAGATCGTGGCGCCCATCGGATCGACAGGTGCACCATCTCCCTGGACGGCAACGACGCCCCGCGTCACCAGCCACACGCGCGCTGCCGCAGATTGCGACACGGGCGCTTGCGCAAGCGCGCGGAATACGGCGGCAGCGCCTCCCACAATCCTGTGCTGCAGACGGTCGATATCCGCCGCGCTCCTGATCCTCTCGTCTATGTCCAAATGGCGGAGATCGATAACTCCCCGCAAGGGCGGCGTCTCGGCGTCCGACATGGCGTTCATTGTGCGCTCAAGAGACGCAATCATGTCATCGATCAGCGAGGCCGGCTGAACCTGCCGGTCGAGATGGTCTGCATGAAGCAGCTGGCAGGCATCGCCCCGTCTGGTCAATTGTGCGGCGAGTTCCCCTCCCACACCCCGTCTGTCGGCAAGGATCAGCCAGGACGAACGCGGCACGCCGGCTTTTTCGGGAAAGGCGTCTCTGTCATAGGAGGACCATTCAAGCCGATAGAACCACTTCTTCGTATCCGGCTCACGATCGCCGGCCAAAGCAGCCGCGGGCAAGATTTTCAGCAGCAACCCGTCCATCACGGCGACGCTGCGACCGTCGTCGTCAAGAACGTTTATATCGACGGTCAATGTTTGCTGTTGCGGATCCTGCTCGCGTCGCCGCGCGTGAACCCAGACATCGCGACGCGGCGGGCCGGACAGAACAAAGCGTTCGAGCCCGACGGGCAAATATGTGGATTGCGCATCCGGCTCTACATCCAGCTCGCCGTATTCCTCGGCGAGGGCCGGATAGACGTGCAGGCAGGCATCGAGCAAGGCCGGATGCTGGCCGGCGCCCGGCAGCGACAGATGCGGAGGAAGGCTCACCCGGGTCAGCGTCTCGCCGGTGCCGCGGTAGAGTTTTGCAATGCCGCGAAACGATGGGCCGTATTGAAGGCCCAATGCCCGAAGGAATGCGTAACAGGCTTCCCCCTCAATCTCCGTCGCGCATCGCGCCTTGATCGCGTCAACGGATGTGGAGATCGTGATCCTTCGATTGTCGGCTGTGTCGAGCCGTACCTGACCCGCGATGTGCGATTGCCACTGTTCCCCGACAAAACTGGCAAGACGAATGTTCCTCCCACCATTGTCGGCAGGCGAAAGAATGATCTGCACATCGCATCTCTCTTCCTCCGGAACAATCATGGCCCTGTGATACTGGACATTCGCCAATTGAACCTGGCCCGACAAACCAAGCCCGCGCGCGGCGTCCGACATCGCCGCCAGTGCGGCGACGAATGGCAAGACCGGAAACCCGTAGATGCGGTGATCGCTCAGATAGGGAAAGTCACGGAGAGAAAAGGTCTGTTCGAAGATCGCATCGTTCGAGGCCGAGGGCAGACGCCGTCCCGCCAGACTTCCGACCGGCGCCGAAACACCGTCTTCGGGTCTGCCATGTCCGTCGATCCAGTATCGATGACGCTCGAAGGGATAGGTTGGCAGCGATATACGACGACCTCCGGCGCCAGCGTTGAAGGCGGTCCAGTCAATATCGTGGGCGCGCGTGTACAATTCACCGACACTTTCAAGAAGCGTCCGGACCTCCCGCCCCTTGCGCAAGGACGGGAGCCATGCCGACTGCACGTCGGCGGCGCATTGGCGGCCCAACGCAAGCAGCACATCGCCCGGACCGATCTCGACATATTGCATTATGCCGCGTCCCGTCGCGACGGACAGCGACTCGTTGAAGCGCACCGGCTTGATGGCATGCTCAACCCAGTAATCGGCGGACGGCGCTTCCGACATCAGATTTCCGGTCACCGTCGATATCCAGCCGATCTTGGGCGCCGAAGACGGAATGCGCGAAGCGGCGTCCTTGAATGCAGCCATGGCAGGAAGCATGAGCGGTGAATGGAAGGCATGCGACACCGACAGCTTTTGACCGGCCACGCCACGCTGTTCGAGAGCGGTGAGCATCTGCATCACGCTCTCGTCGGAGCCCGAAATGACCGTGCTCTCAGGCGCGTTCAGCGCCGCGATCGCCAGGTCCTCGCATTGCAGCTCGTTCATTGCGGCAGAGACACACTGCTGATCTGCGGCGATGGCCGCCATGCTGCCCGGCCGCAGCGACTGCATCAGCTCGGATCGCCGGAGGATGAGCGACAGTCCGTCCTCCAGCGTATAGGCGCCGGCGCAGAATGCGGCGGCAAATTCGCCGACGCTGTGCCCCAGCACAATGTCCGGCACGACGCCCCAGGATTGCCACAGATTGACCAGCGCGCACTGAACGGCATAGAGCGCAGGCTGGGTGTTGCAGGTCTGATCGAGTCGCGTGCGATCACCCGATCCGAACACGATGTCCTTCAATCTATAGCCGCGGGTCGCGGCAAAGATTTCGTCGCAGCGGTCAAAAGTCTCGCGGAAAAGCGGTTCACGGCGGTAAAGCTCCGCCCCCATTCCGGGATATTGCGAGGCCTGTCCGGAGAACAGGAATGCAAGGCCGGGCGCTTCGTCCTGCGGCGCAGGAAAGGACAAGGATGCAGCGGCGCGCAATTTGTCTCTCAGTTCCGGCATCGCATCGGCGACGACGGCAAACCGAAAGGGGAAATGCTGCCTGCCTTCTGTCAGGGTCCGGCTGGCATCCGCAAGCGAGATATCGGAGCTCTCATTGGTAAAAGCTGCGTGGTTGTGAAGCGATGCCTTCAATGCGTCTGCTGTCTTTGCGGAGAAGACGAACAGAAGCGGCTGGGACGCAGATTGAGTCTTACCTTTAACAGGAGGCGCCTCTTCCAGAACCGCGAAGGCGTTAGTGCCGCCCAACCCAAGCGAATTCACTGCGGCATGGCGCCGGCGCCCCTTGCCGGACCAGTCGCGGCATTCGGTGTTCACGAAAAAGGCGCTGGCGGCCAAGTCAAACTTCGGATTTGGCCTGAGAAAGTGAAGACTCGGCGGAATCTTTTTATGATGCAGCGCGAGCGCAGTCTTGATCAATCCCGCCATGCCGGCGCATTGCTCGAGATGGCCAAAATTGGTCTTGACCGAACCGATGGCGCAGAATTGACGCTTGTCCGTCGCGGTGCGAAATGCCCGCGACAATGCGCCAAGTTCGAGGGGATCGCCGACGACCGTTCCGGTGCCGTGACATTCAACATAGCCGATATCGCCTGCGTCGACTTGCGCAACATTCATGGCCTCGACCATGGCATTGGCCTGGCCCTGAACGCTTGACGCCGTATAGCTCACCTTGTCTGCGCCGTCGTTGTTGATCGCCGATCCGCGAATAACGGCATAAATCCGGTCGCGATCCTCCAGCGCCCGGCTCACGTCCTTGAGGAGGACAGCGCCGACACCGCTGCCAAAGAGTGTTCCTGTCGCGTCCGCGTCAAACGCACGGCAACGCCCGTCGCGAGACAGGATGCCACCCTTGATGCTCTGATAGCCGACCTTCTGCGGGACCCGCACCGTACTTGCGCCCGCCAGCGCCATGTCGCATTCGCCGGACAGAATCGACTGACAGGCCAGGTGCACTGCCACCAGCGACGTCGAGCATGCCGTCTGCACATTGATGCTCGGCCCGGTCAGGTTGAGTTTGTAGGAGATGCGCGTACTGACAAAGTCCTTGTCGTTGCCAAGATGTGACAGGCTGCCGGTATACCCCCGCAGGTCGCTGCTCGCGGCAATGCGGTCGAGCAGATAGGAGCTGGCGATGCCGCCGCAGCCGACAAAGACGCCCGTTGCCCCGCCCGGCCGATAGCCGGCATCCTCGAAGGCCTCCCAGGCGACTTCCAGCAGCAGCCGTTGCTGCGGGTCCATGAGCCGCGCCTCGCCCGGCGAATATTCAAAGAAAGGCGCGTCGAAATATTCGATATGGTCTAGAAGAGGGGCGGCTTTTACATAGTCCGGGTTGCGGATTGTCTCCTGCGGGACGCCGGCGCTCAACAGATCCCTGTCGGAAATCTGCGTGATGGATTCGACGCCGGCGATCAGATTGTTCCAGAAGGCGTGGCAATTGGGCGCGCCGGGAAACCGGCAAGACATTCCGATGATGGCGACCCCCGGCTGATCCGACCGGGGTTTCACTTTTTCCTCCGCGTCCGCCGCAGATGCGCCCGTGCCATGGCCGGCGACAGGTCCTGCCCGCGATGAACCAATGCGTCCCCCGGCTGCAAAGCCAGCCGATAGGCCTGCACCAGATCGCCAACGGTTCGCAGGTTGGTCACGGGAACCAGTTCGGCAAACGGATCTGCGTCGAGCGCCAGTTCAAGCTCGGAGATCAGCGTCGCAAGATCGAGCGAAGACAGACCTAATGTGTCGCTCAGCTTGTCCTTGGCGGAGAGCTTCGGCACATCGCGCGACTGCTCTCTCAGAATGGCGTGGATCTGCTCATGCACGATCGCTTCGACGCGGGCAGATTTATCAGCCGTCAACATGTCAGCCCCCCGTCGACCGCAATGACCTGACCGGTAACAAAGGCCGCCTGGTCCGACGCCAGAAAGTGGACGGCATTGGCAATGTCTACCGTGCGGCCGAGCCGACCCATCGGCGTCCGCCTTGCGATCTGCTGGCGCGTCTTGTCGGAAACGCCGGCCACCATCCGACTTTCGAAATATCCGGGCGCGACGGAATTGACCCGGATGTTGCGCGGGCCGAGTTCGCGCGCCAGGCTCCGCGTCAGTCCGTCAACGCCCGCTTTCGCGGCGCTGTAAATACAGACGCCCGCATGGCCACGCAGCGCATTCACCGACGAGATATTGATGATGCAGCCCGATGCCTGCCGCAGCATGACGCGGGAGCACGCTTGTGCGAGCAACGCCGCCGCCGTCAGATTGGCGCTGATGCAGTCGCGGATATCCTGCACGCGCATGGTCGCAAGAACGCCTTCCGCGCCGACGCCGGCGTTGTTGACAAGGACGTCGATACGGTCGAACTTCGCAATGACCTCCTTCACAAAGGCGCGCACGGCCTCGGCATCCTGGCCATCCACGGCGGCCCAGAGGAAGTCCCTTCCGCGCGGGTCCTTTGTCTGCATTCTTTCGATGAAGGACGTGGCGGACCGGCTGATCGTCGCAATGCGGTAGCCGCGTTCCTGAAAGCCGGTGACGAGCTCTGCGCCGAGACCACGGCTACCGCCGCTGATGAGCGCGACCGGCTTCCGGCTTGCAACCCGTTTGGCCATGACCATTTCACCACTAAGAACGCAATGAAAGCCCCGCAGAACTGCGCAATTTCTTAAATCGATACGAATGCTGATCTTCGCCGGTCACTTCCACCGCGACCGGAATCTTGTAAGGCTGCAGGCGATCCTTGCAGAAAGCGCGCAGCCGCTGCTTGAGGATGCCGGCATCTTCGTGCCTTTGCAGCGTGACACGCGCACAGACCACCTGCCCGGTCATCGGATTCGGCCGGCCGAACACCGTTGCGTCGCGGATATTGCTCATTGTCAGCAGGACGTTCTCGACTTCAGCCGGATGCACTTTCTCTCCGCCGACATTGATAAACTCGGTCTTGCGGCCGAGAATGCGCAGATAATCCCCCCTGATCTCGACCGCATCCTGCGTATTGAACCAGCCGTCCTCGATGAACGGGGACGGGGCGTTCAGGTAGCCGAGCATCGCTGTCGGCGATTTGATCCAAAGCACGCCATCGACCACCCGGACATTGAAACCATCGGACCCTAGTCTGATCCAGGTCGAGTCCGTCGTCTCCGAACGGCTTGGCAGAATTCCCAGTTCCGAAAGACCATAGGTCTGCTTCAAACGCACCCACGGCATGGCCTGCCGCACGGCCGCGAGCGTGGAATCCGGCATCGGCTCGGTGCCGTACGTCACCATGGTGAGCGAACGCAGGCTGTAACGGCGTGCGGCATCCGCAATCAGCATCATCCTGAGAAAGGTCGGCGTCGTGGGGAGAAGCTCGACGCCTTCCGCATCGATCGCGGCGCAAACCGCATCGACGGTTCGGCCGTGCGCGGTGACCAGCGTTCCACCGTTGCACAACACGTGCAGCATGGTGTTGATGCCACCGATGTGATCGAGCTGGAGAAATACCAGCGTTCGCAAAGCCGGACGTGGCTGCTTGAATCGTGTCAGCAGCCTGTCGAGGTCAAGCAGCACCGCCTTGCCGGCGCCGGTCGAACCGGAGGTGAACAGGATCAGGCCTGCGGCCTCATTGGCTGCGATCTGCCGCAACAAGGGATGCGCAGTCTCTCGCCTGTGCAGCGTCGCAAGGCGCGGCTGGTCCTGCTCATCAAACTCAACCTGAGCGGAGACTTGCGCGATCTCTTTGAATCTACCGTGAGCGTCGGAGGTCGCCGCCGTCAGCGGCACAATGATGTTTCTGTTGACAATCGCCGCGATGAAGAGAGCGCAGGTGTTCGGCGAATAATCGCCGGACATGGCCAAAACCTGGCCGGCACCGATGCCGGCGCCTTTCAGCGCGTCAAGTTGTTGGACGGCTTTCTCGCAAAGGATTCGATAGCTGAATGTCCGACCCTGCCAAATCAGCGCCGGCCTGTCGCCAAAGCCTGCCAGACGTTTGAACACCCAATGAGACGACATGGCACGTGATCACATCAATAATACAAATCCATTGCTTCCGATCAGGTGTGGCGCTCCCCCATGGCCGCGTCCCGGTAGGACTGCAGCGCGTCCAGCGCGTTCATGGCATGCAATACAGAATCGATGACGTGCGATGGAAATTCCCGCTCTTCGAGAACCGCCTTGACCTTGAGCTTGTCTTCCGGACTGACCTGCAAGCCCGAAAGCCCGCCGGACTTGCTTACATGCGCCGCCTGGTGCGCCATGGCGGCGAGCGCCTCGAATGAATGGTGCCAGAAGTCTCCGCGCGTCGCGGCGAAGCGCGCCATCGATTCCAGCATGTTCGGGCTGGATTGCGGCGTCGAGAAAAGCCACGATAGCATCCAGGCCAGCATCATCGGCGCGGCTGCGGGCAGCGTGGTGGGCGCCGGCGGGGGCGGCATGGCAAAGGCGCCGCTGAACGATGTCGCCTTCGGCCTCTCGGCAGATCGCTTCAGCACCCGGAGTTCTTTCTCCAGGGATTGAATTCGCTTCAGTAGATCGGCGTCACCCGCCGCGCCTCGGTCGTGCTGCTCGCTCATGATCGGCTCCGTTTAACTCGATCAGTCACAAACAAGATGTCGAAATCGAAGGCTGTCCCTGAATGAAGTCTTATCGTGCATCTTCTCACCAAAGACGGTGTCCGTCCATAGCGGAAACCTGCGATGCGGACGCCGCGCCAGCCAATGGAAATGCCGGCGAATAATGATCCGCCGGCATTTGGACAACCGATCGGTTGTCCCGCGCTCCCAGGCCTTACGGGGTAAACCGGTCGTTCTCGTCGCGTGCGAAGGGGGCAGCCTTGGTGACATCCCACTGATTGGCCTGGCTGATGCCGCCGCCGCCCTGCGCCCTGTATTCATGCGCATTGGCGGAGAAAGCAAACAGCGCGACCGTGACGGCGGCGATGGCGACGATGGCGGCTCGAATGTTCAACATGTTCATTCCTCCTCTGTTGGCGATGCCAAGGGTGACATCAGCGCATGGACGATGCCGCGGCGCGCCGAGGATGTATGTGATCTGGTCCACATTCCAGATTGGCGTTCGTGCGGCCGGCTTACGCGTTGGCAGGTCGTGCTTGGCCTGCCATTTCGGACCGGGACCGCGCATATAGTGCAGTTCGGGCCGGTAAGGCTGGAAGAGCTTGCGCAGCTCGATGGCGAATGCGGCCAGTTCGGCGTGGAAGCTCACTGATGTGTTCGGATGTGGATGTAAGGTGCAGTCGGTCATGACACTCGCTCTCCTGATCGGGAGCGCCAAAAAAGCGGGCCGGCTCCGCAGAAACCGGCCCGTTCAGTCAGTCGATCTCCCAGTTACGTTCGATCACATGCCGCTCGCCCGTCGGTAGGGGCCTGATCCCATGCGTCTCCCAGCGCATATCCTGCGCGTGGAGCGCACGCCTGTGTGCTCCGCCTGGATGCGGGCAACACATGTCGGTATCGAGCTCTTTGCCCGCCGACAATTGCGTCGAACCCATAAGAACGATGAGCGCAATAGCCACACTGGCTTTGGACATCATGATCGTTCCTCCTCTGTTGGCGACGCCCTCGAAAGGGCGTCGCAGGAGGAAGGCTAGGCGCAGATCATGCAGGATGACTGTAAGCGGGGTCACACGCCGATCATGCGCGGCATTACGACGGCGCAAGCAAAACAGGTTGAATTGGAAGGCGGCGGGACGCCGGTTCGCTGTCGCGCGATCGATTTTCAGGTGATGTACATCGCGTCCAGATGGCTGTCGGCGGCATTCGCCACGGCGGATTCCCTGCTGCCGGTTACCAGGACCGGCCGGCCGTCGGCCGAATGCAGCACGAAGACGACGTAGCCCGGCGGCAACATCGGCGCTTCGGCGCAGAGAAATGCGACCCGTTCCGAAGGAATGCGCCTGATGTAAGCAAGCCGACCCTTGCCAAAGGTTGCAAATTCCGGATCAGAAAGGCCTGGCCGCATGACGTCCTCCGAAGGCCGATGTGGGATCATCGGCATTCGAAAACTAATCCTTGCCCAGCCAGCCGAATGTGAGCCGGATTACATTGCAGGCAGATCGAAAGGAGATGACACGATTTTGCTGAAACTTTTTGGTTCTTATCTGAATGGACTGAGAGCGTATCCGTCATCCTAAGGTGCGAGCCGCGTCAGCGGCGAGCCTCGACGTGACGGCCATAGTCAGAAGGCTGTTTCGATCGAACGCAACCGCGCACTAGCTAAATGCCGCACCAGTCCCGCGCCAGTCGCGAATAAAGCTCGGTCGCCTGTTCAATATTGGATACGAGACAATATTCATCCGTCTGATGCGCCAGCGCCAGTTCACCGGGGCCGAGGATCACGGTCGGCGGCGCCCCCAACATGGGCGTCAGCACCGACGCATCGGTGAAATACGGCGCACTTCCCAGCCTGCCGTCGAAACCCGTTATGTCCCGCGCGGTGCGAAACACATCCCTGATCCAGGTATCGTCAGGATTGGTCCAGACACCTTGTGCATCGAGTAGCGGCTTGAACGTCACCTCCGTTCCCAGATAACTCGCGAGTTGCTCGCGCAGCTTCGCGTGGCTTTGCCCCGGGATCGTGCGGATATCGATGCCGATCGCCGCGCGGTCCGGCACCGAATTGACGTTGATGCCTCCGTGAACGGTGCCGACATTGAGCGTTGGACCGCCGAGCACATCGTGGCGCGCTACGTTGAAATCAAATCCCTCCAGCGCCGTCACCGCACGTGCGGCCTTGTAGACAGCGTTGACGCCCTTGTCAGGCATCGATCCGTGCGCGGTGACACCCCTCGTTTCCGCTTCGAGCCAGAGCGCGCCCTTGTGTCCAACCAGCGGCTTGTTGCCGGTCGGCTCCGCCACGATGAAGGCTCCGGCCTTGCCGATATCGGCGGCGGGAATCGCTGCCGCGCCTTCACACCCTGTCTCTTCGCCGGCGGTGATCACAAGCAGAACGCCGGGACTTGCCGCCAGCCTATCGGCGAGTGCGATGCAGGTGGTGACGAAGGCGGCGACACCGCTCTTCATGTCGGAGGAGCCGCGGCCATAGAGCCTGCCGTCTGCGATCTCGCCGGCGAAAGGATCAACCGACCAGGGCTGCGCGCCAAGCGGCACGGTGTCGAGATGGCCGGTGAAGGCGAGCGGCAGGCGGTCCGCCCGGCCGCCGATGCGCGCGATCAGTTGCGCCCTTCCCTCGCCGAAGGAAAGTAGCTTGACCCCGAAACCGGCAGCTTCCAGCAGCGCCGCGAGATGCTCCGCACAGGGACGTTCCGCGCCCGGCGGATTGATGGTGTTGAAGCGAACGAGTTCCTGCGTCAGCGTGACGGATGACAACATGATCTACCCGAAATAGGCCGCCCGCACTTCTTCGCGGGCCGCGAGTTCTGATGGCGTGCCGCTGGTGGCAACGCGGCCTTTCGACAATACAAAGCCGAAGTGGGAAATGGCCAGCGTCTGATGCACATTTTGCTCGACAAGCAGCACGGTGATGCCGCGCTCGTTGATCTGCTGGATAATATTGAAGTTTTCCTTCACGAATAGCGGCGACAAGCCCAGCGAGGGCTCGTCGATCAGAAGAAGCTTGGGCGCGCACATCAGCCCCCGCCCGATCGAAACCATGGCTTGCTCGCCGCCCGACATCGTTCCCGCAAGCTGGTCGCGCCGCTCGGCCAGGCGCGGAAATATCTCGAATATCTCGGCCATGCGGGCGCGCATGAGCCTGTCGGAAGGCTCCTGATAGGCGCCGACGCGCAAATTCTCCTCGACCGTCAGCTTGGGGAAGACCTTGCGGCCTTCCGGGATACAGGCAATGCCGGTCGCGATGATCTTGTGCGTCGACAGGCGGGTAATATCGACGCCATTGAACACGATCCGGCCCGCGCGCGCGGGCGTGAGCCCGAGAATCGAGCGCACCAGCGTCGTTTTGCCTGAGCCGTTCGAGCCGAGCAGGCAAGTGATGCTGCCCTGTCGAACGGTGAGCGACACCCCCTGCAGCACGTCGGCCTTGTCGTAGGCTGTCGTGACGCTGTCGAGTTCGAGGATTGCCGTCATCATGCCACCCCGAGATAGGCTTCCTGGACCTGCCGGTCTGCAGCGACCTCGCGGTAGGGACCTTCGGCAATCTTGCGGCCGAAATTGAGGACAACGCAACGATCGGTGATGCGCTCGATCACACCCATTTCATGCTCAACGATCACGATGGTCAAATTCTTGTTGCGTTCGCGCACCAGCAGAATGTCGTCCATCAGTTCGGCGGTCTCGTCATGCGTCATGCCTGCGGACGGCTCATCCAGCAGCAGCAGCTTCGGCGCGCTGATGAGCGCACGGCAGATCTCGATGCGCCGGCGGTCGATCATCGGCAGGCCGGCGACCGGCTCGAACATGCGATCGGCCAGCTGCGGCTCGAAGACCTCCATCAGCAGCCGGGCGGCATGATAGTTCTCCTCGAATTCGCGCTTGAAATCGCCGCGCCGGACGAGATTGAACCAGAGTCCCTGATTGAGGCGCTTGTGATTGCCGATCATGATGTTGTCGAAGATCGACAACGGCAGCGACAGGCGGGACCGCTGGAAGGTGCGGGAAATGCCGGACTGATAGACCGCGCGCGGCGCCGCGTTGGTGATGTCGGCGCCATCGAAGGTGATCGAGCCTGCATTGGCGCTGTAGATGCCGGTGGCGACGTTGAAGAACGTCGTCTTGCCGGACCCGTTCGGGCCGATGAGCCCGAGGATCTCGTTCGGCTGCACAACGAGGTCGAGATTATCGAGCGCCACCACGCCGCCGAATCGCCGCACCAAGCCGCGCGCTTCGAGCAAGGCGGTCATGGGCGCCATCCCGGGAAATAGCGGCGGACCGGCCGCGGCAGCAGGCCTTCCGGCCGGAACAGCAGCACGCCGATGACCATCAGCGCGTAGAGCAGGAAGCGGTATTCCTGAATCGTCTGCAGCTTTTCGGGCACCACGACAACGATGAAGGTCGCAACCACAAGGCCCCAGGGGTTGCCGATCCCGCCGAGCAAGAGGATGGACACGAGGATCAGCGAGTCGGCGAAGGTGTAGTTGTTCGGGGCGACGAAGCCGCCGACCATGCCGAACAGCGCGCCGGCGATGCCGATCAGAAAATTGCCGATCAGGAAGGCGGTGATCTTCCAGCGCGTGACATTGAGGCCGAAACAGCTAGCGGCGGTCTCGTCCAGCCGCAAGGCATCCAGATTGAGGCCGATCCAAGAGCGTTCCAGCCGCCGCACCAGCACGAATGCTACCGCCAGCAAGGCGAGGCTGAGCACGAAGTAATTCATGTAGAACGACAGGGTGATGTTGCCGATCTCGACATTGTCGTTGAACGACCAGCCGAACAGCGACATGCCCTTCACCTGCATGCCCTGCGGACCGCCGAGGACGTCGTTGACCTCAAGAAACGTCTTCAACAGCAGCGCAAAGGCGATGGTCACCACCGCGGCGTAATGGCCGCGCGTGCGCAAGACCGGCAGCAACAGCAGGGAGCCGATCAGAGCGGCCAGCAGGCCGCCGATCAGCAGCACGAGCAAATGCGGCATCGCTGTGTTGTTGAGCACCGCCGACGTGTAGGCGCCGATGCCGAAAAACGAGGCACCGGCGAAATTCAGCACGCCGGCATATCCGAACTGGATATTCAGCCCCAGCGTCGCCACCGTGTAGAGCAGCACGGTGATGATCAACAGAAGGACGAAGTGATCCTCGCGAAAGAAGCCGGCGAGAGCCAGCGCCGCCACGATCGCGACGCCGCCCATGGCGTTCTCGTGATCGGCAAAGGAGCGGCTGACCCGATCGAGCAAGCCAAGCCAGCCGGCGCCGATGACAACGATGACTCCGGCCGCCAGCAGTGAAATGATCATGCTCTGCTTTTCCGCCGCCAGCAGGACGGCGAGATAAGCGGCGGCAATGGCGACTCCGGCGACCCCCGGCCACATCCCTGCGGCCTTCCTGTCTTTCCTCCCCATTGCGTCAAACCCGCTCACTGATCTTTTCCTGGATCAGGCCGGTCGGCCGCCAGGCCATGATGGCAATGACAATGGCGAAGGCGAAAACATCCTTGTAGGCGCTGGCGAATGGCAGCAATACCGTGCCGATGATCTGCAGTGCGGCAAAGAGGAAGCCGCCCAGGATGGCGCCATAGATGCTGCCGAGACCGCCGATGATCGCGGCGGAGAAGCCGACCACACCGAGATAAAGTCCGATCCCGAAATTGATCTCGCTGTAATAGAGCCCGTTCATCACGCCGGCATAGGCCGCGAGGCCCGATCCGATGGCGAAAGTGACGAGAACGATGGCCGTGAAATTAATCCCCATGGTGCGGGCGGTTTCCTCATCCTGTGCGACCGCACGGATTGCGAGGCCAAGCTTGGTGCGATTGAGCAGGAATTGAAGCCCGACTATCACAAGCACGCCCGCCCCGAGCATGAGTACATTGTCGAGTCGCAAATTGAATCCGCCGATATCGACCGAACCGCGCGGCAGCAACGCGGGAAACGGCTTCGGATTGGCTCCCTGCGGATAGAACAGTCGCACGCTTTCACGCAGCACCGTACCGAGCATCAAGGTGATCAGCAGCGTATTAAGCGCCGGGGCCGAACGCAGCGGCATCACGAGATAGCGCGCGATCAGCATCCCGAGCAGCGCCATCGTCAGAATCGCGATCACCAAAATGACGATGAGCGTGATCCAATGCGACTTCAGGCCGAGTAGATTGAGACCCGCAAAGACCGCCAGCGCCGTGAAGGCCCCGACCGTAAGCACGTCGCCATGCGAAAACTTGATGATGTCAAGTACGCCGAAGAACAGCGTGAAACCGACCGCAACCAGAGCATACATCATGCCGAGCATCAGCCCGTTCATGACGTACTGGGCAAGCAAACCAGCGTCCATGATGTGTATTGGTCCGAGGTGAGATCAGCGTGAAACAGGGGCCGCGCGCTTGGCGGGCGGCCCCTACTGCACAATGCTATTTTTGCCCCGGCAGCTTGCGCTTGCCACTGGCATATTCGCTGTCGTCCCACTCGACGAATTTGCCGTCCTGAACCACATATTTGGTGATTACCGGCACGGTATTCTGCCCGTGATCGTCGAACGTGATCTTGCCGACGATTGAATCGCGATCCTTGACCTTGGCGAGCTCGGCAATAAACTTCTTCCGGTCAGGTCCGACTTTCTCAATCGTGTCGAGGATCATGTCCATCGCCGCAAACGCGAAGGGGCCGTAGGCCTCCGGCGGATTGTCGTATTTCTGGGCGGCGTATTTCTCCATGAAGAACTTGCCGCCCGGCAATTTCTCGACCGGCGCGCCTTCACGGAAGGCGAGCGAGCCTTCGGCCAGCGGGCCAAGCCCCTGAATAAAGGCATCGGACACAATGCCGGAGGTACCGTCGAACAGGGCCTTGATGCCGAGCTTGTCCATCTGCGAACGGATGCGCACGCCGATTGGCGTCAGCCCGCCGAAGTAGATCACGTCGGGATTGAGTGCCTTTATCTTGGTCAGTTCGGTGGCGAAATCCTGCTGATCGGCGGTGACGCCGAAGGTACCGACGATCTTCGCCTTGCCGATCTTGGCGAGCGCCTTGCTGAAATACTCGTTATGGCCCTTGCCGTAGTCGGTGGTGTCATGGATGACGGCCACGGTCTTGTAGCCGAGCTTCGAGATCAACTCCGCATTGGCGTCGTTCTGGTTGATCATCGTGCCGTTGACGCGATGAATTTCCGCGTACTTGTTGCGATAGGTGATATCGGGCAGCACCGCGCCCCAGACGATCACCGGAAAACCGAACTTGTGATAGACGTCGACGGTGGCAATCGCCGCCGCCGAACAATAATGCGTAGCGCCGGCGATGATCTCCCTGTCGGCCGCCATCTTGGTCGCAACCTGCACCGCCACGTTCGGCTTGCACTCGTCGTCGAGCACGACCAGTTCGTATTCATATTTGGACTTCGGATCGGCGTTGCGCAGCTTCACCGCCAGATCGGCGGAGTTGCGGCCGCCGATACCGTTGACGGAGACGCCGCCGGTCAGCGGTCCGATGAAGCCGACCTTGACCTTGTCCTTCGCCTCGGCATCCGCCCAGGCCATGCTGAGAAGCACGGCTGCAATGCCGGTAGCCGCCCATTTGCTCGCAGTCCTCATTATTTGTTACTCCCCTAGTCGTGATGCCCCATCGAGCGCCATCCCTCACGCTGACAGTAGACATGGTTGCGCTTCGCGACGCCTGCGGCAAGTAGGTAATTACAGGTCGCCTGTGCGAATGCCCTCCAAAGGATGAGAGCACCACATGCTCCTGCAATCGCAATGCCAAGTTGCAATCGCAATGCCAATTGCGCCGGCAGAATCGCCTCCGGTCAGCCAGTCGGAGGAATGTTCTGCTCGCAGACCGCCGCCGGCGGGCAATTTTGACATTTTCGGTTGACAATGCGTGCCTGCCCTCGGCTGTGCCGTCACACCTGTCCGAGACCGTTTTTCATGGTCACGGTGACGCAGTGATCGGCAAAACGTTGCTGTATTTGACCTGTTGCAGTGCAAAGCTCGATTCGATCGACGCAATGCCCTCGATACGTGTCAGTTTCTGCTTCACAAAGCGCTCGTAGGCGTCCAGATCCGGGACGACGACACGCAGCCAATAGTCGCGCGAGCCAGTCATCAGATAGCATTCCAGAATTTCCGGCCAGCGCTGGATCGCCTTCTCGAACCGGTCGAGCGATTCCTGTTTCTGCTTTTCCAGCTTGATCGAAACGAAGACGCTGACGGGCAGTCCAACCGCGCGCTGATCCAGCAGCGCGACGTACCGCGAAATCACGCCCGCTTTTTCCAGGTTACGCACCCGCCGCAGGCAAGGGGACGGCGAAAGTCCCACCTTGGCCGCGAGGTCGGCAACGCTGATACGCCCGTCGGCCTGCAGACTTTCGAGGATTTTCCGGTCGAGCGCATCCAGATTTGGAGTTGACATCTTTCACCTAATTCGTGGCTCACCTTGGCAGGATTCGCCAATTTTCCATGGAAAGATAGCTGATTTTGGCAGGTTCTGCCATATTGTCAGGCGCATAATGCGGCGCTTGGCAAAGCGAGCGAACGCCATGGGCCGTCAGCAAAAAGCATCCCACGAACAACTGCGCATTCTCGGCGAGCTCGAACGCAAGGTGCTTTGGCTCGCCAGCTGGATGATCCACAACGCCAATCATCTGCGCGAGAACACGGACGGCCTGAAGGTCGGCGGTCACCAGGCTTCCTCCGCCTCGGTGGCAACAATCCTCACAGCGCTCTATTTCCATGTTCTGCGGGCGCAGGACCGCGTCGCGGTGAAGCCGCATGCCTCGCCGATCTATCATGCGATCCAGTATCTGCTCGGCCGGCAGACACGCGAGGCACTGGAGAACTTTCGCGGCTACAAGGGTGCGCAAAGCTATCCTTCGCGCACCAAGGATACGGATGACGTGGATTTCTCCACCGGTTCGGTCGGGCTCGGCGGTGCGCAGACGCTCTTTTCATCGCTGGTGCAGGATTACATACGCGCCCACGGCTGGGGGATGGATCGCCCTGAAGGGCGGATGATCGCACTGGTCGGCGACGCCGAACTCGACGAAGGCAATATCTTTGAAGCGTTGCTTGAGGGCTGGAAGCAGGGGCTGCGCAATTGCTGGTGGATCATCGACTACAACCGTCAGAGTCTCGACGCCGTGGTGCGCGAGGGATTGTGGGAGCGTTACGAACAGCTCTTCAGGAATTTCGGCTGGGATGTGACGATCGTAAAATACGGTTCATTGCAGGAAGCCGCATTCCGTGAGCCCGGCGGCGAAGCGCTGCGACGCTGGATCGACACGTGTCCCAATCAGCTTTACTCGGCGCTGGTGTTTCAGGGCGGCGCGGCCTGGCGCAAGCGTCTGCTCGACGACATCGGAGATCAGGGTGACGTGACGACGCTGATCGAGTCGCGCTCCGATGAGCAGCTAGCCTGCCTGATGAACAATCTCGGAGGCCATGATCTGCCGGCCCTGCTCAATGCTTTTGACAGAATCGACCACGACCGGCCCACCTGCTTCATCTGTTACACCGTGAAAGGCTTTGGCCTGCCCTTCGCCGGTCACAAGGACAATCACGCCGGGCTGATGACGCCCGCGCAGATGGAAAGCTTTCGCGCGGCGATGAATATTCGGCCGGGTCATGAATGGGACGGGTTCGAAGGCTTGCAGACGGACCATTCGCAAATCCAGGCCTTCCTTGACGCCGTGCCGTTCGCGCAAAAAGGCCCTCGCCGCCTCACCGCACCGCGGATCGAGGTGCCGGATCAACTCAAGGTGACGATCTCGCCGGAGATGTCGACACAAACCGGATTCGGAGCGCTACTCAATGAGCTGGCGCGCGAGAAGACCGTGCTTGCCGAGCGCATCGTGACCGCCTCGCCGGACGTCACGGTCTCGACCAATCTCGGCCCATGGGTGAACCGGCGCGGCCTGTTCGCGCATGAGCGGATGCCCGACACCTTCAGGAACGAGCGCATCCCCTCCACCTTCAACTGGGAGTTCTCACCCAAAGGTCAGCATATCGAGCTCGGCATCGCCGAGATGAATTTGTTCATCCTTCTGTCCGCGCTCGGGCTGTCGCACACGATCAACGGCGAGCGCCTGCTGCCGATCGGAACGCTCTATGATCCGTTCATTGCGCGCGGCCTCGATGCGCTGAACTACGCCTGCTATCAGGATGCGCGTTTCATTGTCGTGGCAACGCCTTCGGGTATTACGCTGGCGCCGGAGGGAGGCGCCCATCAATCGATCGCGCAGCCGCTGATCGGCATGGCGCAAGACGGGCTTGCTGCATTCGAGCCGGCCTATGTCGACGAGCTTGCGGAAATTCTTCGCTTCTCTCTCGACTACATCCAGAGGGATGGCGACGGCGCCGCGTCGGAGCGCAACTGGCTGCGCGACGCGACCGGCGGCTCGGTTTATCTGCGGCTGTCCACCCGACCGATCGAACAAATCCGCCGGACGATGACACCGGAACTACAGCAGGGCATCGTCGATGGCGCCTACTGGTTGCGCGAGCCCGGCCCCAATTGCCAGGTCGTCGTGGCTTTTACCGGCGCAGTTGCGCCCGAGGCGATCCAGGCTGTGGGGCTTATGAGCGAGGACCGGCGCGATGTCGGTCTTCTGGCCGTTACGTCGGCCGACCGTCTCAATGCAGGCTGGATGGCGGCGCAGCGGGCGCGCGAGCGCGGGCTTGCGCACGCGCGTTCTCACATCGAACGTCTGTTGATGAGCGTGCCGGACCATTGCGGCCTGGTGACTGTCCTCGACGGACATCCGGCGACTCTCGCCTGGCTGGGCGCGGTCTGCGGCCATCGCGTTCGCGCGCTCGGCGTTGAACATTTCGGCCAGACTGGTTCGATCGCTGACCTCTACCGGCATTACGGCATTGATGCGAATGCGATCGTGGCGGCGGCGCAGCAGATCGCGCCCGGCGCCCCAATTCGCCATCTGCGGCCGTTGCGGTCAGCCATATAGCCGTCCAAGCGCGCTCGGATGGCCGCATTTCCTACGCGGATTTGGCACTTGTGACGTCATCGTTGACGCGGCGGATAAACATTCTTTCTATTTTTTCTCGCTCGATCGGTTTCTGAATGACCGGAATATGCCTGAAACGGGAACTAATGCTCTCCGGGCCATATCCAGTCACGAATACAAAAGGTATGTCCCTCTTGGAGAGCACATCCGCGACACGATAGATCATTTGTCCGTCGACATTCACATCGAGGATCGCAGCCTCGAAATCCAATGCCTCGGTGGCATGGACGGCGTCGCCAAGATTGCCGAATGGTCCGATCACCTCGAAACCCAGCTCATGCAGAAGATCGCAGAGGGCCAAGGCGACAATTGCCTCATCCTCAACAACCAGGATTCGATTTCCGGATAAGGCAATCAGCCGCTCAATGTCGCTGTTGCTGCTGTCTTGCATACCCTTGACGAGAAGGTCGGCAATCCCGGTTTTCTCTCCGCAAGGCACGGCAAATTCGCATCGTAATCCATCCTGCCGCCAATCAAATGTGATACGCCCACCCAGCTGCCGCTCGATACTTGTCCGTATGATCCGGGAGCCAAATCCATACGTCGCGGGCTCCGTTACCGATGGCCCACCGGTTTCGGTCCAATTGAGAAACAAGTCACCGTCCTTCAGATCCCATGCGACAGCCAATTTGCCCGCGAGTGAAGACAGGGCTCCGTACTTTGCTGCATTTGTCGTGAGCTCATGCAGCGCCAATGCAAGACTCTGCGCGGCGGCCGGTTGCAATACGATTTCCGGGCCGCTGGCTTTGATCCGGCCTGGATCGCCAGTCTTGTACGGAGCGAACTCCTCCTCCACCAGTCTTTGAAGATTGGCGCCTTGCCAACGTGACTGCGCCAGGACGTTATGGGCTTTCGACAGCGCTCGGATGCGCCCCTCCACCGCGGCTATATACGCCTGCTGATCGTTAGCTTTTGTCAGCCTGATAATGGATTGAACAAGCGCCAGCGCATTCTTGGCGCGATGATCGACTTCCCGCGCGAGCAAGGCCTGCCGTTCCTCCGCCTTTTTGCGATCGGTGATGTCTATGGTTACACCGCTGATGCGGCTGCGCGTCCCCGAAGCCTCGCTGGTGGCGGCGGTCCCAATGCACCAGCGTGTTTGACCATTGGGGCGCACCACTCTGAATTCGCCTTGGTGATGCTCTCCCCGAGCGATGAGGCGTTCGAGTCCGATCTGCAGGTTCATCCAGTCGTCAGGGTGAATCCGACTTCGGATGTTCTCCGAGGTGAGTTCAAAAGTGCCGGGGTCTACGCCGAAGATGCGATACTGACCTTCATCCCATACATACTGATCAGCCTCGCGGTCCCATTCCCATGACCCCATGTTCCCTGCTGCGAGGGCCAAACTGCGGCGCCGCTCACTTTCAACGAGTTTCTCCGCGGCACTTTCCAGTTCCATTGTCCGTTCCGCCACCCGCTTTTCCAGATCGAGATTGAGCAATTCCAGTTGACGCGTTTTTCGGTAGAGATCACAGAACACCCGAACTTTGGCGCACAGCACCTCCGGTATCACCGGCACCGGAACGTAGTCGACCGCGCCCATTTCGTAACCGCGCAGACGGTCCATATCGCTCAAATGGATCGCTGAAATAAAGATGATAGCGGTCTTCTGAAAGCGCGGGTGCTCGCGGATCATGGCTGCGAGTTGAAAGCCGTCCAGGTCCGGCATACACACGTCAACCAGGATGACGGCTACATCGTTTTTCAGCAGATGCTCGAGAGCCTCCCGCCCGGATGCAGCTCTCAACAGCTTCTCGTTGAGGTCGTGCAGGATCGCTTCATAAGTCAATAGCTTCCCCGGCTGATCGTCGACCAGAAGGATGTTAACCGGATCCTGTAGCGACATGGCCATACTCATCACCGGTGCAGCCACATTCGCAAAGCGGATAGCAACTGCTCGATGTTGACTGGCTTGGCCAGATAGTCGGAGGCACCCGCCTCCAGGCATTTCTCCCGATCACCTTTCATTGCCTTGGCCGTGAGCGCAATGATCGGAAGGCGCCGGCACTTGGGACTGGCACGGATGACATTCATGGTCTGGTAGCCGTCCATGTGCGGCATCATGATGTCCATGAGAACGATCGCAATGTCCGGGCAGGACTCGACAAGATCGACCGCTTCTCGGCCCGTTGTCGCTGTCAGCACATGCATGCCGCGGCGTTCGAGAACGCTGCTCAGCGCAAAGATGTTGCGCGCGTCATCGTCAACCAGGAGCGCGGTCTTGCCGACCAGATCCTCGTCGGAACTGGTGAGGCGTTCCAGCATCTGGCGCTTGCTGGCGGGCAGATCGGTGATGACGCGATGCAGGAACAAGGCGGTTTCATCCAGCAGCCGTTCCGGCGACTCGACGCCCTTGACGACGATGCTGCGCGCCATGCTGTGCAGACGCGCGTCTTCCTCGGGCGATAATTCCCGTCCGGTGAACACGATGACCGGAACGTCGGACAATTGTTGATCGGAACGAATCTCCTCCAGTACGTCAAATCCGCTCATGTCGGGAAGACGAAGATCGAGGACGACACAGTCGCACGAACTGTTGCGCAATGTCGCAAGTGCCTCACTGCCGGTATCGGTGATGACAATCTCGATATCGTCATGCCCGAGCAGTTCGCGGATACTCAGTTGTTCGGCCGCATTGTCTTCGACAACAAGCAACCGCTTGCGGCGCGACTGCACGTAATCCCTGATCTTGCGGATCGCCAGCTCAACGCCTTCCGGCGTCGTCGGTTTGTTGACGAAGGAGAATGCTCCCTGCGCCAACGCATGCTGGCGGTCTTCGTCATGCGTGACCACCTGCACGGGAATATGGCGGGTGAGAGGATTCTGCTTGAGCTGGCTGAGGACGGCCCAGCCGAGCATGTCCGGCAAAAACACATCGAGCGAAACCGCCGTCGGCAGATATTGTTTGGCGAGGTCCAAAGCATCGGCACCGCGCGCCGCGACGATCCCCTTGAAACCGCTATCGCGGGCGAGATCCAGAATAATCCTTGCGAAATGCGGGTCGTCCTCGACGATAAGCAGAATGGAATCGCCGGGCTCGATTTGCAGCCGGTCATCGGCGATCTGCTCTACAGGCTTCTCGGGCAGAGCGGGCTGTAATATCGCTGACACCGCCGGTTGCGAGACAACGTCGTTTTCACTTGAGACCATGCGTACGGTACTGGATGGGCCGGCATAGGCCAGCGGCAGGAAGAGCGTGAAAGTGCTCCCCTGCCCGGCAACGCTGCGCAACTGAATTTCTCCACCGAGCAGACTGGCGAGTTCGCGACTGATGGCGAGGCCAAGGCCGGTCCCGCCGTATTTCCGACTGGTGCTGGCATCAGCCTGCTGAAACGCCTCGAATATGATTCGCTGCTTGTCGGCCGGAATCCCGATGCCCGTGTCGGTCACC
Source organism: Pseudorhodoplanes sp. (assembly GCA_032027085.1). NCBI lineage: Bacteria > Pseudomonadati > Pseudomonadota > Alphaproteobacteria > Hyphomicrobiales > Pseudorhodoplanes > Pseudorhodoplanes sp. Next base: position 739,037 of record JAVSMS010000001.1, read on the forward strand.
TCGAAGGCAACCACCGCGGAGGACGTACTGAGCACCGGGTGATCGAAGCTCCATCCTCCTATCGCAGACGACACCGACAACCGCACGCCGCCATGTTGGGTGAACTTGAACGCGTTCGACAGAAGATTCTTGAGTATCTGCTGGAGCCGTTTGGCGTCCGTCGTGATGTTGCGGTTCAGATGTGGATCGATTTGCGTTTCGAACGACAATTGCCGCCCTTCCGCCTCGTGTCGGAAGGGGCGGCCGATAGTCTCCAGCAGGTTGGCAAGCGGCACCTCCTCCGCGTCGACCGTCACCGTTCCGGATTCGATCTTCGACAGATCAAGGATATCACTGATCAGGTTGAGCAGATCGGTACCGGCGCCATGAATTGTTCTTGCAAACTCGACCTGCCGAGCGGTCAGATTGCCGTCCGGATTTTCGGTCAATTGCTGACCGAGGATCAGAATGCTGTTGAGTGGCGTCCGCAGTTCATGCGACATGTTGGCAAGGAACTCGGACTTGTACTTCGACGTCAGCGCAAGCTCGCCGGCCTTTTCTTCAAGTGCGCGCCGCGCCTGCTCAATTTCCTGATTCTTGCGTTCCACCTCCACATTGCGTTCAGCGAGCTGCTGCGCCTTCTGCTCGAGTTGGTCGTTGGTCTGCTGCAGCTCCGCCTGCTGGGTCTGCAGTTCCGCCGCCAGCTGCTGGGACTGTTGCAGCAGCCCCTCGGTCTGCATCGTCGCCTCGATTGAATTGAGCACAATGCCGATGCTGGTGGTCAGGTGCTCGAGAAACGTGATCTGCAGATTGGTGAAGTTGGAGACGGAGGCGAGTTCGATAACGGCCTTGACCTGGTTTTCGAACAGCACCGGGAGAACAATGACATTTTGCGGCAGTGCCTTGAACAGCGCTGAGCCGATGGGGACGGCATAGGGCGGCATGTCGGTGATCAGCAGCCTGCGCTTGTCGGCCGCGCATTGGCCGACCAGCCCTTCGCCCACATTCAACACCTGCGGGTGTCCGCCGGTCCCGTCATCGGCATAGGCGGAGAGAAGGCGGAGCGTGCGGTTGTCTTCGCCCGCGAGCTGATAAATGACGCCCATCTGCGCGTTCACCAGCGGCGTCAATTCAGACAGCAGCAGCCGACCGACTGTCGAAAGATCGCGCTGGCCCTGCAGCATATTGGTGAACTTGGCGAGGTTGGTCTTAAGCCAGTCCTGTTCCGTATTGCGGTCTGTCGTCAGCCGCAGGTTATCGATCATCGTGTTGATGTTGTCTTTCAGCTCGGCCACCTCGCCCCGGGCGTCGACGTCGATTGAGCGCGTCAGGTCACCCTTGGTCACGGCCGTCGCCACTTCCGCGATCGCTCGCACTTGAGTTGTCAGGTTGGCGGCGAGAAGATTGACGTTGCCCGTCAGATCCTTCCACGTTCCTGATGCGCCCGGCACGTTGGCTTGGCCGCCAAGACGGCCTTCGACGCCGACCTCGCGCGCAACACTCGTGACCTGGTCCGCGAATGTCGCAAGCGTCTGAGTCATGTTGTTGATCGTTTCGGCGAGCGCGGCGACCTCGCCTTTCGATTTCACCGTCAGGTTCTGCTTGAGATCACCGTTGGCGACGGCGGTCACGACCTTCACGATACCGCGCACCTGCTCCGTCAGATTCGCCGCCATGACGTTGACGGTGTCGGTCAGGTCTTTCCAGGTGCCGGCGACGCCCGACACTTGCGCCTGACCGCCAAGCTTGCCTTCCGTGCCCACTTCGCGGGCAACGCGCGTCACTTCCGAGGCGAAAGCATTGAGCTGGTCCACCATCGTATTGATGGTGTTTTTCAGCTCCAGGATTTCACCCTTCACATCAACAGTGATCTTGCGCGACAGGTCGCCGCGTGCCACCGCCGTCGTCACTTCCGCGATATTGCGGACTTGCGTTGTGAGGTTCGCGGCGAGAAGATTGACGTTGTCGGTGAGGTCCTTCCACGTGCCGGCCGCGCCTGGCACGTTGGCCTGCCCGCCAAGACGCCCTTCCGTACCGACTTCGCGCGCCACACGCGTCACCTCACCAGCAAATGAGCGGAGCTGGTCTGTGGTGGTATTCAGCGTTTCCTTCAGTTGCAGCAGCTCGCCGCGGACATCGACGGTGATCTTTTTCGAGAGATCGCCGCTGGCAATCGCGGTCGCCACTTCGGCGATATTGCGAACCTGCGCCGTCAAATTCGAGGCCATGAAATTGACGTTGTCGGTGAGGTCCTTCCAGGTGCCGGCGACGCCCGGAACCTCGGCCTGGCCGCCGAGCTTGCCTTCGGTGCCCACCTCGCGTGCAACACGCGTCACCTCAGAGGCAAACGCGTTGAGCTGATCAACCATCGTGTTGATGGTGTTCTTCAGTTCGAGAATTTCACCCTTTACGTCCACCGTGATCTTGCGCGAGAGATCGCCGCTCGCCACCGCGGTTGTCACTTCAGCAATGTTTCGTACCTGCCCCGTCAGGTTGGACGCCATCGAATTGACGTTGTCGGTGAGGTCCTTCCAGGTGCCGCCGACGCCGCGCACAACCGCTTGGCCGCCGAGCTTACCCTCCGTACCTACCTCGCGCGCCACGCGGGTCACTTCGCCCGCAAAGGCGTTGAGCTGGTCCACCATCGTATTGATGGTGTCCTTCAATTCGAGAATTTCGCCCTTCACGTCTACGGTGATCTTCTTCGACAAGTCCCCGCTCGCAATTGCCGTCGACACCTCAGCGATGTTGCGTACTTGGGCGGTTAGATTACTGGCCATGGAATTGACGTTGTCGGTCAGGTCTTTCCATGTGCCGGCGACACCCGGCACTTCGGCCTGACCGCCCAGCCGGCCTTCGGTGCCGACCTCGCGCGCGACGCGCGTCACTTCGCCGGCAAAGGCATTAAGCTGGTCCACCATCGTGTTGATGGTGTCTTTCAGTTCAAGGATTTCGCCCTTCACATCCACGGTGATCTTGCGCGAGAGATCGCCGCGCGCCACCGCTGTCGTCACTTCCGCGATGTTGCGGACCTGCGCGGTCAGGTTCGACGCCATGAAGTTGACGTTGTCGGTAAGATCTTTCCAGGTGCCGCCGACGCCCGGGACCTGCGCTTGGCCGCCGAGCTTGCCCTCGGTACCGACTTCGCGCGCGACGCGGGTGACTTCCGAGGCAAAGGCGTTGAGCTGATCCACCATGGTGTTGATGGTGTCCTTCAGCTCGAGCACCTCGCCCTTCACGTCCACGGTAATCTTGCGCGAGAGGTCGCCGCGCGCAACCGCGGTTGTCACCTGCGCGATATTGCGGACCTGGGTTGTCAGATTGCCGGCGAGCAGATTGACGTTGTCGGTCAGATCCTTCCAGGTTCCGGCAACTCCCGGCACGATCGCTTGACCGCCAAGCTTGCCGTCGGTGCCCACTTCGCGCGCTACGCGGGTCACTTCCGAGGCAAAGGAGCGAAGCTGATCCACCATCGTGTTGATGGCTTCCTTCAATTGCAGAATTTCGCCGCGGACATCGACGGTGATCTTCTTTGACAGATCTCCGTTCGCGACCGCGATCGTCACCTCGGCGATATTGCGAACCTGACCCGTCAGGTTCGACGCCATCGAGTTCACGTTTTCGGTCAGATCTTTCCAGACCCCGGTCATCTCAGGCACCTGTGCCTGGCCGCCGAGCTTGCCCTCGGTCCCGACTTCGCGCGCAACGCGCGTCACTTCCGACGTGAACACGCCAAGCTGCTTGATCATCGTGTTGACGATGTTGGCGGAGCGCAGAAATTCGCCTTTCAGCGGCCGGCCGTCGACGTCGAGACGCACAGTCTTGAGCAGGTCGCCTTGCGCCACCGCCGCTACCGCGTTCGTGACTTCCGCCGTCGGCCACAGCAGATCGTCAATCAAAGCGTTGACGGAGCTTTCCATTTCGCCCCACGCGCCATGGCCAGAACCAAATTTCACGCGGTGCTTGGTCTTTCCGTCCCGACCAACCGCCTGACCGGCACGTTCGAGCTCCCTGGCTATGCGTTCGTTCGAAGCGACGATGGCATTGAAAACGTCGGCGATCTTTCCGTCGATGCCGGTCGTGTCTGACGGCAATCGCACCGAAAAATCTCCTGCGCGAACTCCTTCCAGAGCACGCAGCAACACACTTGGACTGAGGATGAATTCCGCTGCCGAACCGGGCTTGGCAACGGCTGTTTCGATCTTGGTCACGATTCCCCCCAGTGCGATCCGAGGCCGCCAAACCCGCCTCGCGCAAAACAATTAATGTAGATATTTCAAATACTTGATGGCACTTTGTCGCACACACCCTCCCGCATGCGGGCCGCCTATCCAATGCATGGCCATCGCACGGCCAGCGGTAAAACTGACCACAAACCCAGCAGCCGTGGATTGGTTCCACATGGAAAGACGTTTGCTGCGTCAATTGGACCGCCAGTCAGGGTTGCTTCCGATGATCCAGGCGGACATACAGGGTGGGCTCCCACAAGCATTCGGGAATCCTCCGTGGACGAAGAAGAGACTCTCCTCTTCATTCAATCGAATTTGTCATCGGTCTGGGGATTGGAGCTCTTGCTGCTTCTATCTCGCAGCGCTCCACGCGGTTGGAGCCGCCAGGAGCTTATTCGCGAGTTGCGCGGCAGTGAATCGGCCGTCAACACAGCCATCCAAGGCCTTCATAAAATTGGACTCATCGCCGAGGATCAACCGGACCAGGTCGCTTACCGGCCTGCAAATGGAGTCCTGAATGACATAGTATCGTCCGTTGATCGGATTTATACGACACATCCAATGACTGTGATCAAGGTCATCACCGGGGCTCCAACTGACAAGCTGAAACTGCTCTCCGACGCTTTCAAGTTGAGAGACAGATGATGCTGATGGCGATTGATGCAGGCCCGTTCTTTCTGTTTGGGCCGTCGGCCCTCGAAATCGCAACCGGTATTGGGAGGAAACTGCATCCTGATCTCTTCGCGAATAGCTCTTCCCTAAATGTCGACTCGCAGATCAGAAAGTGCCTGCCTGCCTCCAAAATTTGCCTGAAGCTTATCCGCCGGTCAGCGACTCGAGCAATTGTTTCGGCCACGGTAGCGCCTTCACCCGCCCCTGCAAGGGATCGAACGCGGTGAGCACGCGCGTCTCGTCGCATTCAACGGCGAGCGTGCCGGAATTGAAAATACGGTGACGGATATCGAAGGCGCAGCGATGCAGCTTGATCACGCTCGTTTCGATGAGCAGTTCGTCGCCCCATCGGGACGGCGCCAGAAATCTGACCTTGTATTCGGCGACCGGGATGCCGTCGATACCGAATTCGGCGATGGCCTTTTTCAGACTGATGCCGCCATGCGTCAGCAGGGCATGGACGGAGACATCGAACCAGATGAAGAAATTTGGATTGTAGACGATCCCCGACGGATCGCAGTGGCCAAATTCGACGGTAACGGCACGGGTATTGGTGAGCATTAGTGACCTGTGGTCCGCGACGTCCGCGTCGTGTCAACGACAATCCCCTTTGCGACGTGGAAATCGCGCAGAGTACGCAAATAATCGCTCAGCTCTTCTTGCGATACCGGCGTCCCGCATTCGTAGCAGGAATTGGTCTGACGATCGTACCAGCGGCAACCGCATTCGTTGCATGCGAGTTCCGGCGCACCTTTGGGATTGCGGAAGATCATCGACTCTCTTGCCTCCCTTGGCTTCTGCCGGCCCGGACACCACCCTAGCGGCAGGCGCCCATGAACACGACGCCCATGGATTGTAGTACGTCCTCATAGCCGGCTTCGACAAGATCGCATTGCGTCCGCATCAGGAAGCAGACAAAGCCGCCCTGGCGCACCTGCTCCTTCAACGCCGGCAGGCCCTCCCCGTCGAGATTCTGCGCGACCTCATCCACGGCCGCATCGTCGCCCACCAGCATGACGTCGAGCGACCGGTCACCATAGCCGCCGAACGGCATCCGCTCCGCGTAGAGCCGGCCGCGCCGCGCTTCCCACACGACGATGCTGGCATCATCGCGGGAGAGATCGGAGCGGCGCCCGACGCCGATGCGCGAACCCGAGCGTAAATTGCCGAAAGCCGCGCCGTAGCGGTCCAGCATGCCCTGCCAGGCGTCCGGATCGGGCAGCGCCCTCATATGCGGCACCCGAGACGATAGCCGTCATGGATCGACTGGCCGAGCCCGCGCGGCACCACCGCGTCGCCGCAGACATGCAGCTCGTCGATCATCCATTCGAAGTCGTGCATCAGCGAGCGGCTTGCGATGCGCGGCGACGCCGCGATCACCGTGTCGGCGGCGACGATCCGGTTTTCGCCCTTGCCGTCGACGACATGCACGCCATCAGCCGCCACCTTGAGCGTGCGCGCCCCGGTGATGGACGCGATCTTGAGCTCTTCGACCCATGCGCTATGCCGCCACTTGAACGAGGGCATAACGTCGCCCGCCAGCCGTTTCTGCGCCTCAATGATGGTGACGGTGTGCCCCTGCGTGGCAAGCGATTCCGCGATCGTCAAACCGACCTTGCCGCCGCCCAGCACGGCCACCGTTCCGGTTGCCCTCTCCTTCCCGAGCGCAACATCGAGCGCATCGAGAATCTTGCGGCCGTCCTCACAGGGCGGCAACGCCGCGCGATGCAGTACCGTGCCTGTGGCAATCACCGCCACGTCGTAGGTATGCAGCATCTCGCGCATTAGCCGCGGATCGACCGTCGTGCCAAGCCGCAGCTCGACGCCCTGCTTCCTCGCCATGGTCTCGTAGTAGGAAATCACCGAGAGAAGATCGTTACGGTTGGCGAGATCGTTGGCGGCATAGCCGAGCAGCGCGCCGCCGACCTTGTCCGACTTGTCGAACACGGTGACCTCGTGGCCGCGCTGCGAGGCAGTGATCGCGAATTCCATGCCGGCTGGACCAGCGCCGACCACCATGATCTGCTTCTTCACCGCGGCGGGCGTGATCGCATATTCCGGCTCGACCTCATGCCCGAGCGCCGGATTCATCGTGCAGGTGTAAGGTAGATCGCGGAACAGCCGCGAGAGGCAGTTCAGCGAGCCGACGCAGCGGCGCACCTCGTCCATCCGGTCTTCCGCCGCCTTGTGCAGCATCTGTGGATCGGCCAGCAAAGGACGGCACACTTCCCAGAAATCAAACTCGCCGTTTTTGATGCATTCGTTGGCCATCGCCGGATCCGGCAGACGCACGCCGAAGGCGATCGGCGTATTCGGCAGAAGTTTCTTGGCGCGCGCGGCGAGCCGGTTCCAGTGGCCGGGCGGAATATCGCGGCCGATGGAGGAATCCGGCGCCTCCTGCCAGCCCACGGTGACACTGATCATGTCGACACCGCAGGAGGCGGCCTGCTGCATCAGCTCGAAGCACTCGTCCTCGGAATTGCCGCCCCAGCGGTCCATCAGCTCGGCACCGTTGAGGCGCACGATCAGCGGATTATCCGGCGTCGCCTGCTTGATGCTGTCGATCAGCTCGCGCATGAAGCGGCCGCGATTCTCGATGGAGCCGCCATATTCATCGGTGCGCTGGTTGGTAAAGCGAGAATTGAAGGTCGCGAGCAGATAGCCCATGAAGCTCGTGACCTCGGTGCCGTGGAATCCCGCCTTGACGGCGCGAACGGCGGCTTCGGCATGCTCTTTGATCGTCTGCCGGATCTGCTCTTTGGTGATTTCCCGGGGTGGCCGGAAGTGCGGCAGCGTCTGCGGCACGACGGACGGCTGGATGCAATAGCCGAGATCAATGCCGCCATAGCGGCCCGCATGCAGGATTTGCTGGATCGCAATGCCGCCATTGTCGCGGATCATGCGCGCGATGACTTCGAACTGCGGCAGGAACTTGTCGTCAAAGATCGCCACCTGCCGGAAATAGGCTTTGCCCTCGCCATGCGGATCGGGATAGGCGCCCTGGTTGGTGATCATCCCGCAGCCGGTCTCGGCGATTACCTTGGTGCGCGCCAGCTCGCGCGGCGTAATGAAACCGTCGCGGGTGTTGTAGTTGGACACGCAGCAGGCGCCGTACTTGACACGGTTCTTCAGTTCGAACCGTCCCCACTTGGCGCGTTGGAACAGATGGGACAGCTTCACTTCACCCGGCTTGGTCATCGTTGGCACCTGTTACGAAGAAAGGGACTGTTCGTTGCGTAGCTTGGTTTCGATCATCTCGCGCAATGTGCGGCGCAAGATCTTGCCGGCGCCCGAGACCGGGAATTCCGCGAGGATTTCCAGGCGTTCGGGCAGCTTGAATTTCGCAATCCGCTGCGTGAGCAGAAACCGGCTCAGTTCCTCGAATGTCAGCGTCGTGCCCGGATTGAGCACGACGAAAGCGCAGGCGCGTTCGCCGAAAGCCGGATCCGGCATCGCCACGATTGCAACGCTGCGGACGGCCGGATGCTTGAGAATCAAATTCTCGACTTCGTCGACGCTGATCTTTTCGCCGCCGCGGTTGATCAGGTCGTTCTTTCGACCTTCGACGGTCACATAGCGCCCCGATTTGCGAACATAATCCCCCATCCGGTAGAAGCCGTCCGCCGTGAAGGCCCGAGCGTTGATCTGCGGCGCATTGTAATAGCCACGAATCGTATAGGGCCCGCGCGCGACGAGCTCGCCGACCTCGCCATCGGCGACTTCGTTTCCTTTCTCGTCGAGCACCTTGATCTCGTCGTCGTCGCAAATCGGCGCGCCGGAACTGTGCAGAACGACGTCGTCGGGATCGTCGAGCCGCGTCAGATTGAGCAAACCTTCCGCCGTTCCATAATCTTCCTGGAACTGACAGCCGAGCCGCTTACGCAGGCGGTCGCGTAATTCGGACGACAGCCGCGCTCCGCCCTGCTGCACCACCTTCAGCGACGAGAGATCGAAGCGATCAAGCGCCGGATCGTTGAGCCAGTTGACGATAAGCGGCACCGCCGCCTGGATGACGGTGACGCGCTCTTTCTCGACCAGTGAGAAGACAGTGCTGCAGTCACCGCGTGGGGCGATGATGACGCGCCCGCCCAGCGCGAGCGCGCCCAGCATTCCCGGCGAACCCAGATTGTAATTGTGCGCCAGAGGCAACGTCAGCAGCAGCACGGTATCCGGACCGAGGCCGGCAACGCGCGCGCTCTGCGAAAAGTTGTAGATATAGTCGTTGTGAGTCCGCGGAATGAGCTTGGGCAATGCGGTGGTTCCGCCGGAGAGCAGCATGAAAGCGACGTCGCCGGGATCATGCTCGATCCGGTCGATGGCAGCCACATCGTTGGCATCCGCGCGACGCGCCATTAGCGCATTGAGCGAGACATCCTGCTCGCGGGCTTCGCCAAGAACGAAGACGTTTTGCAGCAATGGCGCTTCGGCTTTGACAGCGTCGGCCATCTGTCTGAAGTCGAATTCCTTGATCCGGTCGGGGATCAGAAGAGAAGACGACTCCGCCGATCTGATATAATGAGCGATTTCGGTTTGTCGGTGCGACGGCAGCGCCATCACCGGGATGACACCGACGCGTAGCAGCGCCAGGAAAGCAATCAGGAATTCGGCGCCGTTCGGCAACTGAAAGACCGCGCGCTGGCGAGACTGCAGGCCAAGGCCGCGAAAGTGCGCGGCCAACTGCCCGCTCTGCTCCCAAAGCTGGCCGAGGCTTATGCGGCGTTCGCCGTCGACGATAGCAAGGCGCTCAGGCGCAGCGCCGGCAAGGCGCGCGAAATACTGCGGGATTGAAACGTCGAGCCAATAGCCCTTGCGGCGATACTCACGCCCGAGCTCTTCGGGCCACGGAACGCACCCCGGCAGCATCGACTCTCCCTTACATTTTATTTTATTGCCTTTTGTGCAAGTGTTTTTCCAATATCCAAACTGGGGCCGGGCAGACATGACCAAGGTCAAGCCCGGGATCGTGGCGCTGTTTCAATGAATCGCACAAAGAACGGTGGACGCGCCGGAGCAGGCCGCGAGCATGGCTAAGCGCTCCAGAAGCGGACAGCGGCGGACAGCGACGCCGGCACTGCGCCGCGCGCCCGCAACCGTGCTGGTCCGCCGCGGTATCCAGTCGGCGGGAATTGCTTTTGACGTGCTCTCAGCGCTGGCCGCCGAACCAGAGGCCGCCGGGCTGACCGCGGTGGCGCGGCGCGCGGGCCTTTCTGCCTCGCAGACGCATCGCTATCTGGCGAGCCTGATCCGCGCCGGCTTCGCACGGCAGAATCCGGATTCGGGATTGTACGACCTGGGTCCGGAGGCCATCCAGATCGGCTTGGCCGCCCTGGCGCGCACGGATGTGTTCGCGCTCGCCGACCCGGCGATCGCCGAATTCACACGCACGACAGGTCGCAGTTCACTGCTCGCTGCGCGCGGCCCGCTCGGCCCGACGGTCGTGCGGTGGCACGCCGGGCGCATCCCGGTGATCACCTCGGTCTCTGTCGGATCCGTGCTGCCCTACCTGCGCTCGGCCACCGGTCGCGTATTTCTGTCTTTCCTGCCGGAAAACGAGACCGCAAAGGAAGTCTCCCGCGAGCTTACGACGGCGCGCATGCAGAAGCCATTCAACATTCGCGCTATCCGCGCGCGGGTGCGCGCCGACATGAGTGCGTCGGTCGACGAGCTCTTGATCGCCGGATTGCGGGCAACAGCCGCACCTATTCTTGACATCCAGGGACGCGTCGCTCTGGTCGCCACCGTCATGGCGACACGCGCTTTCGATCCCGCCGAGGACGCGGCCATTATAGAACAGCTCAAAACGCTCTGCCGCCGGCTCACCGAAAATATCGGAGGACGTTGGTCGGCATCAGGTTGATGGGTTTTGCGTTGCCAAACACTCGATCGACGCGATCACGGATCTCAGATTCAGTTTCTGCGAATGCCAACGTTCCGGATGCGCAAGATCAGAACGTTGTCTGATTCCGCGACGCAGCAACGCATGTGTTTTGAAAAATATTGATCTTCACAGACCAACGATGCTGTGAGGTCTCACTCACCATTGACCAAAGTCAAGGACGTCTAGCCGACCGATTTCAAGTATCCCGTATACAGGACACAGGCATCGGGACGCGACGTCATGTTACTGGGTGCAATTGATCGGCCCCAATCGTTGACTGATCGCGTCTATCAGACCTTGCGCGAGCATGTCTGTTCCGGACGATTGCCAAGCGGACAACCGCTTCAGGAAGCAGCCCTCGCCGCGCAGCTTGGCGTATCGCGCACTCCCGTCAGAGAAGCACTTGGCAGGCTTGCCAGCGAGGGACTGCTCGACACTCTGGGACGCAGTCTCATCGTTCCATCGCTGTCAGAAGCTGATATCAACGACATCTATGAACTGCGCCTCCTGCTCGAGCCGGAGGCGCTTCGGCAGGTCGCTCTCTGTGTCGATGCGGCCAAAACCTTGATGCCGCTGCGCCACGAACTGGCCAGCATGGCGGCTGCTCACTCCAACAGCGATGCGAGCGCATTTATGCAGGCCAATTATCGCTATCGAGCGGCATGGCTGGCGCTCGTTCCAAATCAAAGGCTTTTGCGTGCCATCGAGCTCTATGCGGATCACGTCCGTTACTTACGAGCGCTGACACTCGGAAAGCCGCAAACGCGGCAGGTCGTGCTGCATGGCCTCGAACGCCTGGCCACAGCGCTTTCTTCGAGAGACGCGGACGCCGCTGCCGCCGCCATGCGCCATCACCTGTCGGAGGCGAAGCGTATTCTGCAGGAGCTTCTCAGCCGACGGGACAAGGGAGAGAACGGCCGTGGCATACCGGGCTGAGATTCCATACGGCGCTTATTGGAGCACGCCGTTCGCACGCTGGCAGGGTGCATTCTCCAACCTGCATGCCATCGAGTTCGCCGCCTTCGTCGCAAAAGGAGAAATGGCTCGACGCGGGATTGCCGGCGAGGCAATCGATTACGGCGTACTCGGCATGAGCGTTCCGCAAAAGCATTCGTTCTATGGCATGCCTTGGCTTTGCGGGCTTGCCGGCCTTGGGCATGTTGGCGGACCGACCGTCATGCAGGCCTGCGCAACGGGTGCGCGCGTGCTGCTGACGGCGGCCGAGGAGGTCGGCGCCGGGAGATCGGCGGTAACGCTCGCCGTGACGTGCGATCGCACCTCGAATGGGCCGCATCTCTACTACCCTAATCCACGCGGACCCGGCGGCACCGGAGGGCACGAAGACTGGGTGATGGACAATTTCGGCTGTGACCCGCTCGGTCCCCACTCGATGCTGAGCACGGCTGAGAATGTCGCCACCAAACACCAGATCTCGACGGCCGAGCAGCATGACGTCGTGTTGATGCGCGAGGCGCAGTACCGCGATGCACTGGCGGATGATTGCGCCTTCCAGAAACGCTTCCTGACTCTGCCGTTCGAGGTGCCCGATCCATCGTATCGGAAATCGGTCGCGAGCCTGCCGTCGGATGAAGGCGTCAAGCTCTCAACAGCCGAAGTTCTTGCCAAACTCAAGCCGGTGGTTGATGGCGGCAGCGTGACATTCGGCGGGCAGACCCATCCTGCCGATGGCAACGCGGCGATCATCGTTGCCGCTCCTGAGCGCGCCCGCGAGCTCAGCCGTGATCCGAAGATTCGCATTCGGCTGCGCGGCTTCGGCGCGGTGCGCGCGGCGCTTGCCCATATGCCGGAGGCGCCCATTCCGGCGGCCCGGCGCGCGCTCGACGCGGCTGGGCTCAGCATTGAGCAGATGGACGCGATCAAGACTCATAATCCCTTCGCGGTGAACGATGTTCTGTTCGCGCGTCAGACCGGCGTCGATCTCGCGCGCATGAACAATTTCGGATGCTCGCTGGTCTGGGGCCATCCTCAGGCTCCCATGGGAACGCGCGCCATCATCGAACTTATTGAGGAACTGGCCAGCCGCGGTGGTGGCCTTGGTCTGTTTACAGGGTGCGCGGCCGGCGACACGGCAATGGCGGCGGTGATCGAGGTAGGCGACGAGTAGGTCAACGAAAATGGATCTCGCCCATTGGATCGAGCGGCACGCGGCGTTCTCGCCTGAAAGGCCTGCGATCCGCTTTGGCGGTGGCGCCCTGACCTACGCGGCTTTTGCACGGCGTATTCGACAGGCTGTCGCGCGGCTCGGCGCACTCGGCGTCGCAGAGGGCGACATCGTCGCGTTTCTCGGCCACAACAGTCCGGACATGCTGGTGGCTTTGTTCGCATGCGCGCGACTGGGCGCGATGCTGATGCCGCTCAACTGGCGCCTCGCTTTGCCGGAACATGCGCGCGTGCTCGGACAGTGCACGCCCTGCATGGTCCTGATCGAGGAAGCGTTCCTCGCGAGCAGCCAGGAGCTGCGCGATGCGCACCCCGACGTCATTTGGACAGTTGTCGACGATCTCTTGGCGGCGGATCGGGCTTGGGAAAGCCTCCAGGAGAAGCCTGGACCTGCGCAGACGCGCACCTCGGCCGATGAGGCCGATCTCCCGGTCTTGTTGTGTCAGACCTCCGGATCGACCGGCGCCCCCAAGGGGGTCGCGCTCACCCAGGGCGCGTTGTTCTGGAATTCGGTCAACAGCGCGCACATGCACGATCTGACCAGTGCCGACCGCGTGCTGACGACGCTTCCCATGTTTCATGTCGGCGGGCTCAATATCCAGACCTTGCCGGCTTTGCGTGCGGGTGCCTGCGTGACGCTGCATGCGCGATTCGATCCTCTGGCTACAATCGAGACCATCGAACGCGATCGTATCACCCTGACCGTGCTGGTTCCCGCGCAGCTCATAGCGATGATGGAGCATCCGCGCTGGGCAGAGGCTGATTTGTCGAGCCTGCGCTCGATCACCACCGGTTCAACGATCGTACCTGAATCGTTCGTGCGGCGCGTCAATGCTCGCGGGCTGCGGCTCATTCAGGTTTATGGCTCCACCGAGACCTGCCCGATTGCAGCCTATCTGCGCGCCGAGGAGTCCGATCGCAAAGCCGGCGCTGCTGGGCTGCCGGCGCTGCACTGCGAGGTGCGTGTGGTCGATGACGACGGCAACGAACTTGCGCCTGGTTGTGACGGCGAGATCGTGGTGCGCGGACCCAATGTGATGCACGGCTATTGGAACGCGCCGCCAGCCACTGCCGCCGCGCTGCGCGGCGGTTGGTACCGCTCGAGTGATATCGGGCACTTCGACGATGAAGGCTATCTGCACGTTGTGTCGCGCAAGAGCGACATGATCATTTCCGGCGGCGAAAACATCTACCCGGCCGAGCTCGAGACCATCCTCGCCGAATGCCCGGCCATCCGCGAGGCCTGCGTCGTCGGCCAGCAGGACCAGCATTGGGGAGAGATTGTCGTGGCGTTCGTGGCGCTGCAGCCGTCTGCATCCATGAACGAAGCGGATGTACTCGCGCTCTTTGCCGGCCGCATAGCCCGCTACAAGCATCCACGCGCCGTGCGCTTCGTGGACGCCTTGCCGCGCACCGAGCTCGGCAAGATCAAGCGGTCGGCGCTGCAAGCCGTTGAACCGGCGATGGCATGAACGGGATGCGGAACGTAACCATGGCACTCAAGATTGGCATCGACGTCGGCGGCACCTTCACCGACTTCATCGTCGCCGGACACGGCGCCGAACCGCTCATTCACAAAATCTTGTCCTCGCCGAACGACCCGTCAATCGCGGTGATTGCTGGCTTACGCGAACTCGCCGAAAGGCTGGCGCCGGGCGAGACTTTCGAACGCTTCGTCGGCTCGATCGGCACAATCGTTCACGGCACGACGGTGACGACCAATGCAACGCTTACGCACACCGGCGCGCGTTCTGCCCTTCTCACGACGAGCGGCGTCCGCGACGCGCTGGAAATGCGTCGCGGCATTCGCGAATGCCAATACGACAACCGCTACACCAACGTGCTGCCGCTGGTCCCGCGCTATCTGCGGATTGGCGTTGGCGGGCGGCTGGACCGCAACGGCCGCGAGATAGAGCCGCTCTCGCTCGCCGACATCCGTCAAGCCATCGCGCTGTTCAAGGCGGAGAAGGTTGAGGCGATCTCCATTTGCTTCATGAATGCCTTCGCATCCCCACAACACGAGCGTGCCGCAGCAGACCTTGTGCGCCGGGAGCTTCCGGATGCCTATCTGACGGTATCGACGGCGCTGCTGCCAACCATCCGCTTCTACGAACGGGTAAGCACGACTGCGCTCAATTCCTATGTCGGACCGAAACTGAATCGCTATCTCGACCGGTTGGTCATCAGCCTGAAGGAGGTCGGCTTCGGCGGCATCCTGCTGATCATGCAATCAAACGGCGGTGTGATGTCACCGCAAATTGCCCGAGAAAAAGCTGCGCTCACGCTGCTGTCGGGACCGGCCGGTGGACCGGCGGCCGGGCTGTTCTACGCGGGGGCGCATGGCATCGACAAATGCATCACGACCGACATGGGCGGCACTAGCTTTGAGGCGTCGGTGTCGTTTGGCACTCCCGCGTTGGTCAACGATGGCGAGATCGCCCGCCACAAGATCGCGCTGCCGATGCTCGACATCCACACCATCGGCGCGGGCGGCGGCTCGATCGGCTGGCTCGACGAGGGCGGCCTGCTGCGCATGGGTCCACAGAGCGCAGGCGCGGCGCCAGGTCCGGCCTGCTACGGCCAGGGCGGCACCGTGCCGACGGTGACCGATGCCAATCTGGTCCTCGGCTACCTCGACGCAGGTTATTTTGCGGGCGGCAAGATCAGGCTCGATCCGGAAGCCGCGCGCCGCGCCATCCGCGAGCACATCGCCGAGCGCATGAAGCTGACCATCGAGCAGGCCGCCGCCGGCATGTATCGCGTCGCCTGCAACAACATGGCGCAGGGCGTGCGGGAAGTGACGATCAAGCGCGGCTATGACCCGCGCGAATTCCCGCTCATCGCCGCCGGTGGCGCCGGTCCAATTCACTCGTGCCTGATCTGCAACGAGTTGGAAATCCCACTCCAGATCGTGCCGCGCTCCTCATCGGTTCTGTGCGCGTTCGGTATGCTGCTGTCGGAACTCAAGCACGACTATGTCCGCACCTTCGTGTCGCGCCTCGACTCCCTCGACTGGCAGCGCCTTGAAGCGGTGTTGTCCGAGTTGCGGCGCGAGGGCGAAAGCGTGCTGGAAGAAGAGCGCATACCCCAGTCGCGACGACGGTTCGCCGTTCGATTCGATTGCCGCTATGCGAAGCAGTATCACGAGGTTTCCTTTGCGGTGACGCAGTCCGCGCTCGACCGCCGCGATACCAAGTCGATCGCACGCGATTTCCATGCCGAGCACAACAGGCTCTACGGCTATTCGCTGGAGTCGGAAGGCACACCGATCGAGCTCATCAACGTGCGGCTGCAAGCGATTGGAGCCGTCGAAGGCCGCGAGCATGCCGAGGAGCCTTATCATCGCGGAAGTGCCGGCCATGCCCTGAAGAGCCTCCGCTCCGTCTACGTGCCGGAAAAGGCCTCGTTCGATGACGTTGGCGTTTACGACGGCCACGCCCTGCGCCACGGCAACCGGATCACCGGCCCCGCCTTGATCGAAACGGTCACAACCACTGTACTTGTTTCGGCGAATTTTGACTGCGTGGTCGATGGCTACGGGTCGTTCGTTCTCTATCAAAAAGGCCGCGAGGACCTCGTCCGCCATTGCCTTCGGCGCGAGGAAGCGGAGGCTCTGGCATGAAGGTCGATCCGATCCTGCTGTCGGTCTATGCACGCACCTTCAGATCGATCACCGACGAGATGTCGATCTCGATGACGCGCACCACCCGATCGCCCATTCTGTGCGAGGCGAAGGATTTCGTTACCGGCCTTTATGATGCCGAGGGCCGGATGCTCGAGCAGACGGAAAATCTGCCGATCCTCGCCTTCTCGCTCGCACCGGTCTGCAAGCACATACGCTCGTATTTTGGCGATGATATCCATCCCGGCGACGTCATCTTTCATAATGACGTCTTCTCGCTCGGCAATCAGAACAACGACGTCGCGGTCTACAAACCGGTCTTCTTCGAGGATGAACTGGTCGCCTGGACCGCGGTCAAGGGTCATCAAGCCGACATCGGCGGCGCGGTTGCCGGCGGTTACAACCCCAACGCCGTCGAGGTGTGGCAGGAGGCGCTGCGCATCCCCCCAGTCAAGGTCTATGAGCGCGGCAAGCTGCGCAAGGACGTCTGGGACCTGATCTTCGCCAATATTCGCTTCGATATCGTGCAGCACGACATGAAGGCCGAGATCGGCGCCTGCCGCGTCGGCGAGCGGCGTGTCATCGAGCTCTTGAAGAAATACGGCCGCGAAAGCTTCGAACTTCACAAGCAGGCACTGTTCGAGGCGACGCGTAAGATGATGGAAGCGGAAATCGCGACCATCCCCAACGGTACCTACAAAGGCGAAGGCTCGGTCTACTACGACGGCCGCCATCCGGACTCACAGTTTAAGGTGAGGGTCAAGATCACGGTCGAGGACAAGCGCATCACGTTCGACTATTCGGAATCCGATCCGCAGACCAACGGCTTCGTCAACGGCACGTTCACCTCCAGCGCGTCGGCTACCATTCTGACGCTGCTGCAGATGGTCAATCCCGACATCCCGCACAATGAGGGAATGGTTGAGCCGATCGAGATCGTCATTCCGCAAGGCACCATCCTCAACGCCGCCTATCCCAAGGCCACAACCTTCGGCAACCATCTCTGTCCGCCCAACGCCGACGCCATCCAGCGCGCACTGGCGCCGGTCATGCCGGAGCGTGTCACCGCTGGCTGGAACAACCTCCTCTGCTCGCTCACCACCGGCATCGATCCCCAGAAGAATGAGAAATACGTCGACATCGGTTTCATGGGCCTCAAAGGAGGCTCGGGCGCCATGCGCGGCACCGACGGCTATGACCATATCGGCATGATCGACGCGTCCGGCGGCGTGCTCGATCAGGACTACGAGATGTTCGAGCAGCAGACGCCGCATCGGCTGATCAAGCACGAATATCTGTGCGACTCGGCCGGCCCCGGCCAGTGGCGCGGCGGCCTCGGCGTCGAGACGATCTTCGAGATCGGCTCCGATGACACCCAGTTGGTGACCTTCGGCGACGGCGATTTCGAGCCTGCCTTCGGCCTGTTCGGCGGCGGGCCCGGCACGCTCAATTTCATCCGCCTCACCTACCCGGACGGTACCGTGCGCACACCGCGCAACAAGGACCTGATCACCGGCGTGCCCGCCGGCACCCGCTATCACCAGCAGGCGGGCGGCGGCGGCGGCTACGGCGATCCGAAGCTGCGCGATCGTGTGAAGCTCGCCGAGGAGGTGCGCGACGGGGTCATTTCCGAGGATGCCGCGCGGAGGTTCTATGGACTTTGACCTCAGCCCCGAGCAGCGCGCGATCCGCGAAACCTTCGCCCGCTTCTGTGACGAACGCATCGCCCCGCAAGCGGCCGCGCTCGATGCCGCGCACGCGTTTCCACGCGCGCTGTTCGGCGAGCTTGCCGCCCTGGGGCTCTTCAGCATGCGCTATCCGGAGGAGGACGGCGGCTCCGGGCTCGCCCTCACCGAATTCTGCCTTGCGCTCGAAGAGATCGCGCGCGGCTCCATGTCGGTGGCCGGCTGCGTCGCCATGCAATCGCTGATGGCGACAAAATTTCTGCACATGCTCGGCAACGCCGACATTCGCGAGCGCCTGTTCAGACCGGCACTCAAGGGCGAAAAGATCGGCGCCATCTGCATGACCGAGCCGAATGCCGGCAGCGATCTCAACGGGATCGCGACCAGGGCATCCAGGGTCGATGGCGGCTACCTGCTCAACGGCCAGAAGACCTGGGTGACTTCGGCGCCGGTCGCCGACTTCTTCACGGTGTTCGCCAAGGCGGGGAACGAGAAGAAGCTGACGATCTTCCTCGTCGAGCGGAACTTCCGCGGACTCACGATCGGACGCAGCATCGAAAAGATGGGGGTCTGGGCTCTGCCGACCTCGGAAGTCGCATTCTCCGATTGCTTCGTGCCGGAAAGCCACCGCCTGTCGCAGGAAGAGGGCGACGGCGAGGTGCACCTGCGCAAGACACTGGCCGAAATCCGCATCATCACCGGCGCGATGTCGAACGGAATCGCGCGTGCAGCGCTCGACGCAGCGGTGCACTACGCGGCGGAGCGCAAGCAATTCGGCAAGCCGATCGACCGCTATCAGGCGACCCAGATGAAACTGGCCGAGATGGCGACCAATCTCAAAGCCGCGACCCATCTCGTTCACCATGCTGCTTGGCTGCGCGACAATGGCAGGCCGCACCACAAGGAAGCGGCCATGGCCAAGCTGTTTGCCAGCGAAGCGGCGGCGCGCATCTGCGACCGCGCGGCGCGCATTTTCGCCTCCTACGGCTACGCGATGGAATACCCGGCGCAGCGCTTCCTTCGCGACGTTCGCTTCACACTGATCGGTGGCGGAACCAGTGAAATCCTCCAGCTTGTTATCGCCAAGGAGGTCTGCGCATGACGCGCACGAGCCCAATCCGCATATTGCTCGCCAAGCCTGGCCTCGACGGACATGACCAGGGCGCCAAGGTCGTGGCGCGCGCGTTGATGGAGGCCGGATTCGAGGTCATCTACACCGGTCTTCGCCAAACTCCGGAGGCAGTGGTGCGCGCCGCCAAGGACAATGACGCGGATGTCATCGCGTTGTCCTCGATGGCGGGTTCGCACGTGCCGTTCTGCGAGAAGTTGACGCCGCTTCTGGAAAAAGCGGGGCTTGCCGACCGCCTTTGCATCATCGGCGGCAATTTGCCCAAGCGCGATCACGATCATCTGCGGCAGCTCGGTTTTCGCGGCATCTTTCCGTCGAGCTCGCGACTCGACGACATCGTCAACTACGTCCGGGCGAACGTGCCATGAGTAACGTGCCATGAGTGACGAGCGTCGTTCAAACACTCGCCGGGTGGTCAATGAATCCGGCATCGAGATCAAGCCGGTCTATACGCCGGCCGACGTGGAGCAGAGCGGCGGCTTCTCATTCATCGGCGAGCCCGGCGCCTACCCCTTCGTGCGCGGCATCCATCCGCTGATGTACCGCCACCGGCCCTATACCATGCGGCAATATACCGGCTTCGGGAATGCCGCCGATACCAATGCCCGCTTCAAATACCTGATTGCCAACGGCCAGACCGGGCTCAATGTCGCCTTCGATCTGCCGACCCAATGCGGGCTCGACTCCGACGACCCGCTTGCGCATGGAGAGATCGGCCGCGTCGGCATGGCGGTCGATACCTTGCGCGATTTCGAAATCGCCTTCGATGGCATCGACCTCGACAAGATCACGGTCTCGCTCACCATCAACGGCGCGGCGCCCCAGCTCATCGCCATGTATCTCGCAATGGCGCAAAAGCGCGGCTACGACGTGCGCAAGCTGCGCGGCACAGCGCAGAACGACATCCTCAAGGAATTCATTGGACGCGGCACCTGGATCTACCCGGTCGAACCGTCGGTCAGGCTCGTCGGTGATACGATTGAGTACTGCGCGCAGCACGCTCCGAAATACAGCCCGGTTTCGGTCTGCGGCTATCACATCCGCGAATCCGGCGCGAACCCGATCCAGGAAATGGCCTACGGCTTTTGCATCGCCAAGGCCTATGCCGACGAGGTGGTCGCGCGCGGTCTCGACATTGACGAATTCGCCGGTCGCCTGTCGTTCAACTTCAACGTCTTCGGCAACATCTTCGAGCAGGTGGCGAAGTTTCGCGCCGGCCGCGGCCTGTGGGCGAAGATCATCAAGGAGCAATATGGCGCGCAAAAGCCGGAATCGCTGTGGCTGCGGATGCTGGCCGGCGGCGGCGGCGGCGGACTGACCTTCGAGCAGCCGGAAATCAATATCGTTCGTGGCGCCTACTACGGGCTGATCGCCGCACTTTCCGGCGCGCAGACCACGGCTTTGTGCTGCTTCGACGAGGCCTACACGATTCCGAGCGAATATGCCCAGCGCATATCGCTCCGCACCTTGCAATTGCTCATCACGGAGATGGGACTGGCCGACACCGTCGATCCGCTGGGCGGCTCCTGGTACGTCGAGACGCTGACCAACCAGATGCGTCAGCGCATGGAAGAGGTGATGGCGGAGTTAGATGCGGAGGGCGGCATCAAGGCGCTCATCGCCGATGGTACTATCCAGGCCAGGGTCTCCGCGCAGGCCTATAGCACCCAGCGCGCGATTGAATCCGGCGAGTTTCCCAAGGTTGGCGTCAATTGCTACCGCAACGAAACCGCCGAGGATATCGACGTGGAGATGCATCCTTACGACGAGGAGGACGGCGCACGGCAGATTGCCGATCTGAACGCGACGCGGCGCAGCCGCGACGCAACGTGCGTCCGCGACACACTCGCGCGCCTGCGCAGCGATGCGCAGGCTGGCCGCAATGTGATGCCCGCCATCGTCGAAGCGGTGAATGCCTACGCGTCAGTCGGAGAGATCACCACGGAGCTTGCGGCAGTGTACGGGCGTTACCGCGAGCCGGTGAAGTTCTAGGGGTTCATGCATGTCGGATATCAACAATTACGTCGCCCCACGCTCGCTTGATGAAGCCGCAGAAGCGCTGCGCGCGGGCAATGTCACACTTCTTGCCGGCGGAACCGACCTGATGCCGCAGAGCCGCAGCGGCCGTACACCATTGCGGCCGACGCTGGTGAACATCCGGCGCATTCCGGAATTGCGTGGCCTCTCGGAATCCGGCGGCACGATCCGGATCGGACCGCTTGCCACCATCACCGAGCTGCGCGACTCAGCTCTCGTGCGCGAACGCCTGCAGGCGCTGTGGCAGGCATGCGACAGCTTCGCCAGCGACCAGGTCCGCAACGCCGCGACCATTGGAGGCAACATCTGCAATGCCTCGCCGGCCGGCGACACGCTCGTGCCTCTCCTTGTTCTCGATGCGCAAGTAGAACTCGCGAGCAAGCCGAACGGCGCGCTTGCGAAGCGTGCCCTGCCCCTTGCGGATTTCGTGCTCGGGCCCGGCCAGACCGCCCGTGCCTCAACCGAGCTCCTCTCCGGCATCGTCGTTGCGTCGTCGCCTGAGGATTTCATCAGCTCATTCTTCAAGTTCGGAACGCGGCCGGCGCTCGATATTTCGATGATCTCAATTGGGTTTGCGGCACGGCGCGCCGGAAAGACGCTGCGTGATGTTCGCGTTGCCTTCGGCGCCGTGGCGCCGCGGCCGATCCGGGCACCGGCGACCGAGGCTGCGCTCGAGGGCAAGGCGCTCGACGACAATGTCATCGGCGCTGCGGCAAAGGCGGCCGACGCGGAAATTCATCCGATCAGCGATGTGCGCGCTTCCGACTGGTACCGACGCGAGATGGTGAGAAACATGTTCACGAGGATGCTGACCCATGTCCGCGACCATTGATATCCGATTCCGGCTCAACGGCGTCGACACCGAGGTGTCGGTGCCGGCGACCATGAGCGCGCTGGAAATGCTGCGTGATCGTCTTGACCTGACCGGCACCAAGTACGCCTGCGGCGAGGGCGAGTGCGGCGCCTGCACCATCAGTGTGGATGGCGTCACGGTCAATTCGTGCCTGATGTTTGCAGCCGACTGCGACGGGCGCGAGCTGATGACCATCGAGGGACTTGCAGCGAGCTCAGTCGGCGAGGCGCTCAGGGCGAGCTTCACCAGGAACGGGGCCGTGCAGTGTGGATTCTGCACGCCTGGCATCATGATGCAGGCGCACAGCGTATTGCAAAAGCACGGGAGCTGCGAGCCCGCCGATCTGAAGCGCACGATCGAAGGCAACCTGTGCCGGTGCACCGGCTACGTAAAGATCATCGATTCGATGGCCGAGGCGTGCGTGGCCGCGGATGAAGGAGCCTGACATGGGTGTGGCGTTGGACATCACTCGAGGTGAAACGCTGATCGGCAAGCGCGTCCCCAAGATGGACGCGCCGGAGAAGGCGAGCGGCAAGACCCGCTACATCCACGACATCAACCTGCCGGGTCAGCTTCATGCCAAGATCCTGCACGCCGGCGTCGTTCACGCCCGGATTGTTTCGATCGACACCAGCGCCGCCAGGGCGCTGCCGGGCGTGCACGCGGTGATCACCGCAGCCGACGTGCCCTGGCAACGGCCGATCGGCGTCGCCAAGGATCATCTGCCGCTTAAGACAGACCGCGTGCGTAGCCCGCGCGACGAGATCGCCGCGGTTGCGGCCGACAGCGCGGAAATTGCCGAAGCCGCGCTCAACCTGATCAAGGTTGTATATGACCCCCTCCCCATCGTGAGCAGTGCCGAGGACGCCCTGCAACCAGGCGCGCCGCTCCTGCACGGCGAGGAGCTGGCATGGACGTCACCTGACGGGCGCCGCGAAGTGCTGCACGCGCCCTCGCTTGACAACGTCGCCATGACATTCAACTACGCACAGGGCGATGTGACGTACGGCGAAGCGGAGTCCGACGCGGTCGTCGAGGACGTCTTCTGGCTGCATTACGTCACGCATTGCTGCATGGGTGTCTCCGGCGTCATCGCCGAGTTCGAAGCCAATGAAAACCTGCGGCTCTACTCGAACACGCAAGTACCGTTCCTGCACAAGCGCGAATTTGCCGAACTTCTCGGTATTGATCCGGGCCGGGTCCGTATCATCCAGCCGCCCATCGGCGGCGGTTTCGGTTCTAAACTCGATATCTATCCGTTTGAACCGATTGCGATCTTCCTGGCGAAGATCACGCGGCGACCGATCAAGCTTGTCTTTACGCGCGAAGAGGAATTCATGGCCTCTCCGACGCGCCAGCCTGTCTTGCTCAGGCTCCGTTCCGGCTGCAAGCGCGACGGCACCTTGACCTTCCGCACCATTGATACGCTGCATGATAACGGCGCGTATACGTCCTGGGGGGCGACGACGCCCTTCGTGATGATGCAGACGTTTTCATCGCTGTACCGCGTGCCGCATTGCCAATATCGCACACGTGCAGTGTACACCAACAATCCTTACGCCGGCTCCTTCCGCGGCTACGGCAACCTGCAGGCGACGTTCGCGGTCGAAGCGCATATGGACAAGCTTGCCGATGCGATCGGCATGGACCCCCTCGCCTTCCGCTTCAAGAACGCGCAGGAACCGGGCGAGGTCACGCCGCAAGGCATGTTGTTCAAATCCTGCGGCTTCAAGGACTGTCTGGAGACGGCGGCCTTGCGCAGCGATTACAGCCGCAAGCACGCCGAATACCGGGCGAAATGGCACGACGGGAATCCAGTCAAGCGCGGCGTCGGCATGGCCTCGATGCTGCATGTCGCCGGGGGCGCAAAAATCTATCCGTCCGATGGCTGCGGCACGATCCTCAAGATCGATGACTTCGCGCATGTGACCCTGATCACCGGGGCCTCGGAGATCGGTCAGGGCTCCGAAACGGTGCTGGCGCAACTCGTTTGCGAGGAGTTGGCCCTGCCTCTGTCAGCCGTGACGGTGGTCAACAACGACACCGATATCACACCCTGGGACGTGGGCGTGCACGCATCGCGCACCACCTTCATCGCCGGCAATTCGGCGATCGGCGCAGCGCGCAAGGCGAAGGCAAAGATTCTCGCTGCGGCTTCGGCAAAGTTCGAGCTGCCGGTCGATCGCCTCGAACTGCGCGCCGGCCACATCGTGGAGAAGGACAGCGGCAACAGATTCATCGAGATCGGCAAGCTGATCCGCTCGCTCCACTTCTCCGACAAGGCTGAGCTGGTCATGACGACGCATTATTACGAGCCGCCGAGCCAGCATCAGGATCGTGAATTCAAGGGCGACGTATCCGCGGCTTATGCCTGGGCCACGCAGGTCGTCGAGGTCGAGGTCGACACGATGACCGGCATCGTGCGGCTGCTCCGCGTCACCGGCGCGCATGACGTCGGGCGCGTGCTTAACCGCCTCGGCATCGAGGGCCAGATCGAGGGCGGCATCGTCATGGGACAGGGCTATGCCACGACCGAAGACCTGATCGTTGAGAATGGCGTCGTGCGCAACCCCAGCTTCCGCGACTACAAGCTTGTCACCGCGCCCGAGATTCCTGAAATCGACATTTCGTTCATTGAGACGATGGACGGCGAGGGTCCGCAGGGCGCCAAGGGCGTCGGCGAAGCACCAGCCATCTGTGTTGCGGCGGCGGTCGCCAACGCGATCTACAACGCCACCGGCGTCAGGCTCTATGCCTTGCCGTTCACGCCGGAAAATGTCTATCGGGCGCTCAAGCAGCAGGCGCGGCCGCCGGTCTGGAGGGTCGCGCCGTGAAACGCTACACCGTGCTGAGCATGGAGCAGGCTCTGTCGCTGCCATCGGCGACACTGCGCTTTGCTCAGCTTGGATGGCGCGTGATCCGCATCGAAGCCACGCCTTCCGGCAACGGCCTGCCCGGTGATCCCAACCGCTATATCGGCAGCCGGATCGCCGACGACGACCGGCGCAGCTATTTCATTGCACCGAATGTCGGCAAGGAAGCGATCGCTCTCAACCTGAAGGATCAGACCGCGCAGGAGGTGTTGCGGCGGCTGATCACGGCGCTCGATGTCGATGTGTTCTGCTGCAACACCGTGCCGTCGCGCTACCAGTCGCTCGGCATCGACTATGCGACCTTGTCGGCGGCGAAGCCGGACCTGATCTGGGCGGGTATTTCGGCCATGGGGCCGGCTTATCCCAATGCACCGGGCTATGACCCGGTGATCCAGGCGATGTGCGGTTACATGGAAGTGACGGGTCATCCGGAGGGCACGCCGACAGTGATGGGATTGCCGGTGATCGACCTGAAAGCCGGCGACGAGGTCTATTCCAACATCCTGCTCGCCTTGCTCGAACGCAGCGCGACGGGGCGTGGCAAAGAGATCAATATCTCCATGCTGCAAGCGGCCGCGTCCTGGCTGATCACCGTGCTGCCCCTCATCGATTTCGGGTGTCAGCCGAACGAGATCACGCGCGCCGGCAACGAGCATCGCAAATTCATTCCGACCAACGTCTATCCGGCCAAGGACGGCTTCATCTATCTGGCGATCGGCAGCGATGTTCAGTGGCGACGGCTTACCGGATCGGAGAAATTCAAGAGTCTCGCCAACGACGTGCGCGCGACCAACGAGGGACGCCATATCGAGCGCAACTCGATTCACCGCGACATGGCGGCGGTGACGATCAACTACATGGCCGACGAGCTCCTGTCGGACTTGCGTGCTGCCACAATTCCGGCGACGAAAATCTTCGATATCCGGCAGGTCCGCGAATTGCCGCAGCTTGCCGACAAGCTGACGCGCACCGCCCTGCCGGATGGCCGTGTTGTGCACATGCAGCCGATGGCGGTCGACATCCCGAACGCCTCTCTCGATCTGCCCTTCCCGCCGAAATACGGAGACGATACCCGCAAGGTTCTGGCTGAAGCGGGATACACCACAGGCGAGATCGACGCGCTCGCCGCATCGGGTGCTGTTGCATGAGCGCATCGGCTTCATTCAGGGAGCGGTTGACATTCGACGAACACCGCGGCGAATGGCGCGACGGCGATGCGCGCTATTTGATGATCCGTCACGATTCGCTGACGGGCATGTTTGGCCTGTTGCCCGCGGCAACGCGGCAAGCCGCGCTTGATGCATTTGCCGAATCGGTGGCGAGCCACGGTCGTCGCTCGGTTGAAAACTATTGCCAAACAGCTCCGGCGACCGAGTCACTCATGGACGTGATTGCGGAAACCGCAGCACAGCTCGGCTGGGGGCGCTGGCGCTTCGAGCGCGCCGCCGAAGATGAGATCCGTCTTGTCGTGACGAACAGCCCGTTCGCTGCCGGCGCGGGAGAAGCGCAAGAACCGGTCTGCGCTGCGGTTATCGGCATGCTGCGTGCAGTTGGCGGAACGATCTTCGGAATGCCGGCGGTTGCGGAGGAGATTTCGTGCGCCGCAGCCGGCCGCAGCGACACCTGCCGGTTTGTCGTGCGTCCGCACACGTCCAGGCCCGAGCGTCTGCCGATTTCTGGTCATGATCCGCCATGGCCGACGTGATCGCGTCTCTGATCGCATCTGCGAACGGACACGATACCTGCTTCGCGCATCGCGCGGGGTCCCAAAGCACAGAAATGCATCGCATGAACGATGCAGCTACCTAGAGGAGGAAATGACAATGTCGAGACGCAGTTTTCTGCTGGCATCCGCCCTGCTCGCCTCGCTCGCCTGTGCGGCGTCGGCGCAGGAAGTAACCGTTGGCGTTACGCTCGGGGCAACCGGTCCGGGCGCGTCGCTCGGTATCCATTACAAGAACGCCTTCCAGCTCTTTCCGAAAACCTTGGGCGGCCATCCCGTCAAGTACATCATCCTTGAAGACGCGACCGATCCGGCCAATGCAGCGAAGAACGCGCGCAAGCTGATCGCCGAAGACAAGGTCGACGTCATCATGGGATCGGTGTCCGTTCCCTCCACGACGCAGGTGGCACAGATCGCAACCGAAGCGAAAACGCCAATGATTGCGCTTTCACCGGTGGCCTTGCCGCCTGACAAGCTTGAGTGGACGTTTGTCGTGCCGCAACCGGTCCCGCTGATGATGAGCGCGGTCGTCGAGCACATGAAGACCAAAGGCGTCAAAACGGTTGGCTATGTCGGCTTCTCGGATTCCTGGGGAGATCTCGTGCTGAAGGCGCTGGAACAGCACGCGAATCCCGCGGGCATCAAGGTTGTGACGAACGAACGCTATGCGCGTGCCGATACCAGCGTGACCGGACAGGTGATCAAGGTTCTGGCAGCAAACCCTGATGCCGTCGTCGTCGGCGGCTCAGGTACAGGCGGCGCCCTGCCCCATCTCGGTTTGGTGGAACGAGGCTACAAAAAGCAAATCTATCACAATCACGGAACGGTGAATCGCGAATTCATCAAGGTGGGCTCCAAGGCAGTCGAGGGCGCCATCGCGCCGACCGGGCCGCTGATCGTTCCGGAAGAATTGCCCGCCGACAATCCGATCAAGAAAGTGGCCGGCGAATTCATCCAGCGCTATGAGCAGACATTCGGCGCAGGAAGCCGCAATGCCTTCGCCGGCTACAGCTATGACGGCTTTCTGCTCTTGAATGCGGCCGTGCCTGGTGCCATGGCGAAAGCCAAGCCAGGAACGCCGGAATTCCGGTCAGCACTGCGCGACGCCATCGAATCGGCGAAGAACGTCGTCGGAGCGCACGGCATCTACAACATGACAGCCAAGGATCACACCGGCCTTGACAATCGGGCGCGCGTGCTCGTGCAGGTAAAGGACGGAGCCTGGCGCCTGATGAAATAAGGGAAAGCGGAGCAGCGGAAGGAGGCGCGATCGCCTCCTTCCGGCCCCGCGACCGGCGTCATGACGATCGATATCGCGCTCTGGCTGACTCAGGACGCCGTGACCAACGGCGCCGTGTACGCATTGCTCGCGCTGGCGCTTGTGCTTGTCTACACGGTGACGCGCGTCATCTTTGTTCCGCAGGGCGAGTTTATTTCTTTTGCGGCGCTGTCGCTTGCCACCTTGCAGGCAGGCAAAGTGCCGGGCACCGTCTACCTTCTGATAGCGGGTGGCGCTCTCGTAGCCCTTCTTGATGGCGCGGCAGCCTTTCGGTCCGGTCATCTGCGACGGCTGTTCGGGATCGGACTCCTTAACATCGGGTTGCCGGCGTTAGTCGCCGCTGCTGCCTGGTTTGCGGCGCAACGTCCCGATAATCTATGGCTTCAAATGCTGGTGACGCTTGCGATCGTAACCCCATTCGGACCGATTATCTATCGCCTGGCGTTTCAGCCGCTCGCCGAAATGTCGGTCCTTGTCCTTCTCATCGTCGCCGTCGCCGTCCATTACCTATTGACCGGTCTCGGATTGGTGTTCTTCGGCGGTGAGGGACTGCGTTCGTCTCCCTGGTCCGATTTCTCTCTCCACGTCGGCGTCCTCAACATCACGGCGCAGAGCCTGTGGGTGATCTTTTCCAGTTTCGTTCTAATCTTCGCGCTCTGGCTGTTGTTCGAACGCACGCTCTATGGCAAGGCGTTGCGCGCGACTGCGATTAACCGCGTCGGCGCGCGGCTCGTCGGCATATCGGCGGCGTTCGCAGGCTCGCTCAGCTTCACCCTCGCCGCGCTGATCGGGGCAATTGCCGGAATTCTGATCTCGCCGATCACCACAATCTATTACGACACCGGCTTTCTGATCAGCCTCAAGGGATTCGTCGGAGCCATCATCGGTGGCATGGTCAGCTACCCGCTGGCCGCGGCCGGCGCGCTGCTGGTCGGATTTCTGGAGTCGTTCTCCTCATTCTGGTGGAGCGCGTTCAAGGAATCGATCGTGTTCACCCTGATCATCCCGGTGCTGCTGTGGCGATCGCTGACGACGCGCCACATCGAAGAGGACGATGAGTGATGTCGCGGTCGGCTGCTGGAATCGCGCTGCTTGGGTTGCTGGCGGTTGCACCCTTTCTGCTGTCGGATTTTCACGTCGCTTTGCTCAACTATATCGGGCTCGCCAGCATCGTGACGCTTGGTTTAGTGCTATTGACGGGCGTCGCCGGGCTCACCTCATTCGGACAGGCAGCCTTCGTCGGCATTGGTGCATATACCAGCGCCGTGCTCACCACCTCGTACGGCATTTCGCCGTGGCTCACGCTTCCCGCCGGTTTGGCGCTGATTGCGGTCGTCGCACTTTTCCTTGGCACAATTACGCTGCGCCTTTCTGGCCACTTTCTTCCGCTGGGCACCATCGCCTGGGGCATCGCCATCTATTTCATGTTCGGCAACCTGGAGATACTGGGCAAATACAGCGGCATCGCCGAGATCCCTCCCATCCAGCTATTCAGCAACCCGCTCAGCGACGGGCGAGAGATCTATTATCCGATCTGG
Source organism: Pseudorhodoplanes sp. (assembly GCA_032027085.1). Lineage (NCBI taxonomy): Bacteria > Pseudomonadati > Pseudomonadota > Alphaproteobacteria > Hyphomicrobiales > Pseudorhodoplanes > Pseudorhodoplanes sp. The sequence continues at coordinate 768,715 of JAVSMS010000001.1, forward strand.
ATCGTCACGATCGGCATGATGTTTGCGGTTCGCAACTTGCTTGATTCACGCGTCGGCCGCGCAGTCCGGGCCCTGAAATCGCGCGGCACCATGGCGGAAAGTGTCGGCGTCGACACAAGCCGGCTGAAGATCATCATCTTCCTGCTCGCCGCACTCCTCGCCGGCATGTCCGGGTGGCTCTACGCACATTTCATGCGCTACGTGAACCCAACCCCTTTCAACATCAATTCCGGGATCGACTACCTGTTCATGGCTGTGATCGGCGGGTCGAGCCATGTCTGGGGCGCCGTTATCGGCGCAGGCGTTCTTACCCTGCTCAAGGAATGGCTCAAGGATATTCTGCCAAAGCTGATCGAGCACAGCGGCAACTACGAGATCGTCGTATTTGGGCTGCTGATCGTCGTGCTCATGCACCGCACCCGCGACGGAATATTGCCGTTCCTCATGCGTCTTCTCCCAGCGGGCGAGCGTCCAAAGCCGCCTGCGGCCGCTCCGGCACTGCCCAGGCGGCCGCGGCCTGCGAACGGCGAGCGCCTGCTTGAAGTGCGCCAGGTCCAAAAGAGCTTCGAGGCACTGGCGGCAGTGCGTGACCTGTCATTCGAATTGTATGCAGGCGAAATCCTTGGCTTGATCGGCCCGAACGGCGCCGGCAAAACCACGATGTTCAACCTCGTCAGCGGCGTGTTGCCGGCCAATGGCGGCGAGATTTGCTTTCGGGGCGAACGCATCGACCGGCTGCATGCGCGCGAGATCGCCCGCCGCGGAATCGCCCGCACCTTTCAGCACGCCAATATTTTGCCGGGCATGACCGTGCTCGACAACGTTGCGCTCGGTGCTCATCTGCGCGGTACGGCCGGCGTCGTTTCAGCCTCGCTTAGGCTCGATCGTGCCGACGAAGCGCGCCTGTTGTGGGAAGCAAGGACGCGGATCGAGCAGGTCGGCCTAGCCGCACACATGTTCGACCATGCTGGCAATCTCTCGCTCGGATCGCAGCGAACGGTCGAGATCGCCCGTGCGATGTGCGCGGACCCGGTGCTTCTCCTTTTGGACGAGCCGGCAGCCGGGCTGCGGCATCTCGAAAAACAAAGGCTGGCCGACCTTCTGCGCGATCTGCGCGAAGCCGGTATCAGCATACTGCTGGTCGAGCACGACATGGATTTCGTGATGGGTCTGGTCGACCGTCTCGTGGTGATGAATTTCGGCGAGAAGCTGAGCGAAGGCGCGCCGCACCAGGTCCAGCGCGATCCGGCGGTGATCGAGGCCTATCTGGGAGGCATCAATGAGCTTGTTGCTTGATGTGCAAGGGCTCAGCGCCGCCTACGGCAAGGTTGAGGCCTTGCACGGCATCCATATCAACGTGCCGCGCGGCAAGATCGTCACTGTGATCGGCCCCAACGGCGCCGGCAAGACAACGCTGCTTGCGGTCCTGATGGGATTGCTGGCGGGACGCGGGACGGTGACCTACGACGGCAATGACATTTCCGGCTGCACGACCGAGACGCGGGTGGCACAAGGACTTTGCCTTGTCCCGGAGCGGCGCGAGCTGTTCGGCGGGTTGCGGGTTGAAGACAACCTTTTGCTGGGGGCATTCCCGCGTATCGGCAAGGCGACGCAAGCCATCCGGTCCGACCTGGACGGCGTCTATCAGCGCTTCCCGCGCCTGCTTGAGCGGCGCAACCAACTCGCAGGCACGCTGTCGGGTGGTGAGCGACAGATGCTTGCCCTCGGCCGGGCGTTGATGGCCAAGCCGCAGTTGCTCATGCTGGACGAGCCGAGCCTCGGGCTCGCGCCGCGCATCGTACGTGACACCTTTTACGCTATTGCCGATCTCAGACGCTCCGGCGTCTCGATCCTGCTCGTCGAACAAAATGCGCACGCCGCATTGCAGGTGGCCGACTACGGCTATGTGCTCGAGACTGGCGAAGTTGTCCTTGAAGGCACCGCCTGTGCGCTGGCCAGCAATCCGCGTGTGATACAAACCTATCTCGGCCTGTCCGGGCGTTTTGCGCGTACTACGATATGAACCAAGTTGCGGTCGGTCGAACGCATGGCCGACCTGCCTATCCTGTCTTTGCAAAGTCAGGGGCTCGGCGCTCCTGAAAGGCGCTGATGCCCTCGCGGACCGCGGCAGTGCATGCGCTCACTCCGAATGCGGCGTATCCGATTTCGAGCGCATCGTTCAAAGTCGGCGCCGCGGCAGCTTCGCGAATAGTATTTTCCAGGATGCGCATGACCTCAGTGCTCAGTGCCTGGCCGTCTGCGGCGACAGGCGTGATCGGATCGAAGTCAGCGATGTTCACGGAAGTCCCGTCGAGCGGCCGGACCTTGCCAGCCAGCGCATGGACTTGCGCCACCGCGGCAGCGATCAGGCCGGCGTAATCCTCCGCCAGGGCTGCGACGATGCCCATATCGTGCGCGGCTTCCGCCGTGAGCCTCTCCGCTCGGCGCAGCATGCCATGAAATACTGCCGCCGCCGCAGGCCAGCGCCGATACGGCACCACCATGGCCCCCAATGCCGGCACCATTCCCAGCATGATCTCCGGCAACTGCAGCCACGCGCCGCGCATGGCGACGATGCGGTGGCATCGCAGCGCCAGCTCCAGACCGCCGCCAAGCGCCATGCCGTTCAAGGCGGCCACCACCGGTTTGCGCATGCCGTCCAGATGAACGAGCAACCGCGAACAGTCGCGCGCGTATTGCGCAGCAGCGGCGGCATCGCCGAGGACGCGGGGGAAACGGCCGATGTCGGCGCCGGCAGAGAAAGCGCGCATGCCGTAGCCCGTGATCACAAAGCCCGCGACCAGGGTGGAGCTTTCGGAGGCGCGGATGACATCAAGAATCTCGTCGGTCAGTTCGTCATGCATCGCGTTGAGCGCCTCCGGCCGCCGCAACGTTATGATCCTCACGTCGCCAACGTCATCAACGAGCACATGACGGCGAAATTGCTGATAGTCGCGGAGCGCCCGGCGCGGGACCGGCATGCCTGGTCGCTCGCGCGTGAAGCGCGCGGCGACGCGTATGACTTCGGCGTCACCGAGCTTACGCATCAGCTCAAGCGGACCGGACTTGAAGCCGAGAGCCAGCCGGCAGCCGAGTTCGAGATCTGCCGGCTCTCCGATGCCGCGGTCGAGAATGTCCCCGGTCTGCGAAATCAGGACACCAAGCAGCCGGTCGCGCACGTCAGCGGCGACCTTTGCATCGACGAGGGCCTGCTTGCCGGGCGCAACGGTGTGCCATTTCTCGACCGAACGGAAGATTGCAGCCGGCGCATAGTGCTCTCCCTCCTCATTCGCCTGCAGCGTGTTGGTTTCGACAATGATCGGATTGCCGTGCGCAAGATTGAGAACGAAGAAGGGCCCGGCATGAACAAACTCGGACGCCACGGTGTCAATCTCGGCGGCGGTCGCCCGATCGAGCATCTGCCCCGACTCGTTGCACCAATTGTCGAAAACCCGGTCCAGCATGAAGCAGACGACATCGTCGGTAACCATCGGCACCTTGCCGGTGACGCAGAATAACCAATTGAGATAATCCACGACCCCGGTATCGACGGCCGGCGTGCGCACAACCTCGACAATTGGATTGCGCCAGGCCGGCGCGAAGAAGTGAGTGACCGTCGCGCGCCGCTTGTGAACCAGCTCCGAGAAAATTCGCGCAGCGGGCAGCGAGCTGGTGTTCGATGTAATCAGCGCATGTGGCGATACAACGGCTTCCACGCGCGCAAAAATCTTCCGCTTGAGCGCAAGATCCTCGGTGGCGGCCTCGATCACCCAATCGGCCTCTCGGATGGAATCATAATCGAGCGTGGCATTCAGTCTTTCGGTTACCTGACGCGCCTGCGCCTCGCTCATCTTGCCGCGCTCCGTCGCCTTGCGCGCGTAATCGTGAAACCGCTGAACGGCGCGATCGAGCTGTGGCTGCGCCACGTCAACAAGATGCAACGTGAGGTTAGGAATCGCGGCCTTGAGGTAATAGCCGATATCGGGACCGATCGTGCCGGCGCCAATCACCGCTACTGTCTTCGGCAGACCGCGGCCGGGTTTGTACAGGAGTGGATTAGCAAAGCTCGTCATCACTGATTCACCGCGGATGCGTTGCCCAAAAAAGCAAATAATTATCGATGCCCGGCAACTCGCTTAATTGACCAAAGGCAAATTTGATCTCGAAATTGACCGCATAATTCGCTGACTCTTTGAGGAACAGATACGCCCGTAGACCGCCAATCTTGCGAGAATGGATCCAGGACAAACAGCGGCTTCGAAGCGGGCCGCGACCGGAGGCATGACGTGACGGCACAAATGCCCTTCGCGCACGAAACCGTGGTGCACATGCTGCGCGACGCCGCGCTTCGCAGCCCGGACGCAACCGCGCTGGTTTGTGAAGGCGAAAGGCTGAGCTATGGCGAATATGCAACCTGCGTCGCCGGGCTCGCGCAGGAGCTTAGCGCACTAGGTGCAGCTGGCGGCCGCGTGGCACTGCTGATGGCCAACTCGATCGACATCGCAGTGGCAACATTCGCCGTCCAATCGGCCGGCGCCCAGGTGGTTCCGTTAAATCCGGCCTATACCAGCCATGAGTTGGCACCAATCCTCCAGAATGCCGCGCCCACGGTCTTGATACACGACACTGCCATTGCAGACATGATCGAAGATCTCGCACAGCGCGTCGCCCTGCCTCAACGGATAGCCGTGGGTCCATGCGCGCAGCGATTCACCGAATGGCGCGCGCGAACCGATCTCGCTCGCACGATCCAGCTACCCGATCCGGATTCGCTGTCCACCCTACAATATACAGGCGGCACCACCGGTCGCCCGAAAGGCGCAGATCTTTCGCATCGCAGCATATCAATCAACGTGGCGCAACGCGAAGCATTGCTTCCGACCGAACCTGAGCGCGAGCGCATTCTCGCCATCACTCCGCTCTTTCACGTCTATGCCGTGGCCATGGGACTTTATCTCGCCGCCTATTGCCGGAGCGCGTTGTTCATCCTCCCTCGCTACCGAGCCGATCTTGTGCTCGAGGCAATTGAAAATAACAGGATTACATTATTGTCCGGCAGCCCAACGATCTACACGGGATTGTTGGCGCATGAGCGTTTCGGCGCAACCGATTTGAGTTCGCTGCGACTGTGTTTCTCCGGCGCATCGGCGCTTTCGGAGGAGACGTTGCGTCGCTGGGAGGCCGCTACGGCATGCCCGGTCTGCGAAGGTTATGGTCAAAGCGAAGCCGGACCTGTGCTCACCTTCAATCCCCGCAATGGCCGGCGCAAGGCTGGATCGGTCGGCGTGGTCGTTCCGGCGACGAATATCCAGATTGTCGATGCAGCGACCGGTACACGCGCGCTCGGTATTGGCGAGGCGGGTGAGATACGTGCGCGCGGGCCGCAGATCATGCGTGGCTATCGCGGTCTTGCCAGGGAAACTGACGAGGCATTGCGCGACGGCTGGCTCTATACTGGAGATATCGGCGAACTTGACGCGGACGGTTATCTCTATATCCGCGACCGCAAGAAGGACATGGTGATCGTCAGCGGGTTCAACGTCTATCCGCGCGAAGTCGAGGAAGTTCTTTACGCTCATCCCGCCGTGCTAGAGGCCGCGGTTGTCGGCGTGCCTGATTCCTATCGCGGTGAAGCACTGGTCGGATTTGTCGTTCCGGCCGGGCTGCCGGCGCAACCCGATGACCTGCGTGCCTATCTTGCTGAGCGACTCGTGCACTACAAGGTCCCGTGCGAAATCCGTATCGTCGAGTCGCTCCCGAAGACGACAGTCGGGAAGGTCGACAAGAGACTATTGCGGGGAATGAGCAGCAATCCCTAGGCTTGGACAGACAAAGGTCGGCGGCGACCTAACGCCAAGCGCAATCACATCCGCAATGATGACGTCGTTCGCGATCCGGTGAGTGACGTAGTGAGTGCTGCAGTCGGGACTGCTGATGGCTTGCCGCGCAGCTGTCTGGCAAACGCGTTCAACTTACCGATCACGGCAAAAAGGTCTCTATTTTATCCGGACCATAGTGGCGCTCCCTAGGGGACTGCGCAGAGCTATATAAATCAAGAGCTTATGGAAAAGTGGGACACGACATCGTTCCACGTAATTCCAATGCTTTTTGCCCTTAGTGTCCCACCGATGTCGCGCTGCTAATCTAATCAATTAACCTCGTGTACACGCGAATCACGCAGACTCGCCATTGTCCACGATTGCAGCCCGGCGCCGAAAGGCGGCCGGGTTTTTCGTTTGGAATATCCCGTGACTGACACCACCCAAGCGCTAGAAGCCGCCAATCGTATCGCGGATATGATCGAAGCGGAGGAAACCGCTTCAGATGCCCCGGCAGCCGCTGAGCGGCCGTCTGCAGCCGAAAGCGATGCGCCCGCCACGCCACGAGCAATGGGTTTTGATGTTGCGGAAATCAACCGCGAGCACGCGCTTGTCCTGATGGGGTCCAAGGCCGTTGTCGTGAAAGAGCAGCCGGCCGGACCGATCGAAGATCGGGTCCGCGTCCTGTCCATTGAGGCGTTTCGGGCGTGGTACAGCAATCGTCCGACCGAGGTGGTTGGATCAGATGGGAAGATCAAGGCGACGAACTGGGGCGCGGCCTGGCTTACCCATAAACGCCGCCGGCAATATGCCGGGATCGAGTTTTTTCCCAATCCGGACGGCGCCGAAGGCACACACGACTATCTCAATCTATGGCGCGGCTATGGAGTCGAGTCTGCTAGAGCGGGAAGTTACGCGATCTTTCGCGATCATCTGTTCAACAACGTGTGCGACGGCGATCCCGAGATATTTGCTTACGTGTGGGCGTGGTTTGCTCACATTTTTCAGAGGCCGCGTGAGCGCATTGGGACGGCGCTCGTCCTGAGGGGGCGCATGGGTTCCGGAAAAACAAAGGTTGGCGAGGTCATCGGCTCGCTGATCCCGGCCCACTATTTCATGGTTGACGATCCGCGATACATCGTGGGCCAATTCAACGCTCACATGGCTAGTTGCCTCTTGCTGCAAGCGGAGGAGGCGGTTTGGGCCGGCGACAAGCATGCCGAAGGCCGATTGAAAGGCTTGATCACCGCAGAATCGCAGATGATCGAGAGCAAGGGAATCGATCCGATCCGCATCAAGAATTACGTGCGCTTGATGATGACCAGCAATGAGGATTGGGTTGTTCCGGCTGGAAAGGATGAGCGGCGATTCTGTGTGCTTGATGTTCACCCGCGCTGCGCCCAAAATCATCATTACTTTCGCGAGATGGATGAAGAACTGAACGCGGGTGGACGCGAGGCGCTGTTGCGCGACCTTCTAGATTTCGATCTCAGTACCGTCAATCTTCGCCAGATTCCGCGCACACGCGCGCTCTTGGAGCAAAAGGTTCGATCTTTCGATTCAGTCGAGAGCTGGTGGTACAATCGACTCATGGACGGCTCGCCGGTTCGGTCGCTGGATGGCTGGCCGAGTGAAATCGCAATCTCTGCCGTGTTTGACGACTATATCAAAACCTCCGATACGATCGGCGTCGGACGCAAGCGCGATCCGGCGACGTTCGGATTAAAGCTTGCGAAACTTGTGCCGGGTATTGGCAGGACGCGCCCGCGTCGCGAGGGGGATGATGGCGCCGAGCGGCGGATATGGTGCTATTCCTTGCCGCCGCTGGACGCCTGTCGCGATGCGTTCGAGGATGCGATCGGACAGTCAATCGATTGGCCGGCTTTCCAAGCGGGCGAGAGCGAAGCGCCGGCGCAGGAAGATGATCTGGACGCCGTTCCGGTCTAGGCGGTCTGGGCGCGCTTTTGTCGCATAGACCGAAACTAAGCCAATAAAATCACGGGTTGGTCCTAGCGGTCCTAGCGGTCCTAGGAGACTCGCGTGCGTGTGAGAGGTGCAGACGATGGATGGCACCGCTCCGTCCGCGATCCTACTAGTTTTTGAAAATACCTAGACCACTAGGACCGCTAGGACCAAGCGGCGCAGCATAAGGGTTTCCTTTGGTCTGGGCATTCCATCGATGCCTAGACCGCTAGGACCAAAGCAAGAAAGAGGTAGTGATGACTAATCCCACACAGGAGCAGATCGTAAGCGACAAGGACATCCCATCTAGCGTAGCGGGTGGCAAAGGAGCGATGGTGGCCCTGCTATTGCGAGCGGGGTGTCAATTTTCATGTCTACGCCTATGCCTGGAGATAGAAGCTTTCAGTTGATCGAGGCGGTTGCGGATCGCATCGAGGGTGCGCCAGTGGCGGGGCGCCGGCGCTGGTCGGATGCCTTCAAGGCGGAGATGGCGGCGCGGAGTTGTGAACCGGGCGCGAACGTTTCGGCGCTGGCCCGGGAGATCGGAATCAGCCCGTCGCAGTTGTTTGGATGGCGTTCGGTTTTGGTCCGGAAAGGCGCAATTGAGCGCCGTGACGCGGCGGGTTGCGGGGTCAGCTGTGAGCCGCAAAGGGCGCCGTCGCGGGTCATTGAGATCGACGTCAACGGCATGACGGTTCGCGCTGACGCGGATGTTGACGAAGCACATTTGCGGCGTTTTCTGCGCACGGTGCGTTCGGCATGATCCCGGCAGGCGTAAAGGTTTATCTGGCGAGCCACCCGGTCGACTTCCGCAAAGGAATCGATGGTTTGCTGGCGCTGGTGCGGGATGCTGGCTCGGATCCGTTCGATGGCGCACTGTATGTGTTCCGGGCGAAACGGGCGGACCGGATCAAGATCGTGTGGTGGGACGGCAGTGGCGCGTGTTTGTATTTGAAGCGGCTGGAGAAGGCACGATTTGTCTGGCCGCCGATCGGCCATCATCGGGTCCAGCTGCATCATGCCCAATTGATGGCTTTGGTCGACGGGATGGATTGGAAGCGGGTCCAGGCGACACCGATGGTGCGTCCGGAATCAGTCGGCTAGATATCGCTGCGGCACAGTGAATCAGGCCGCGAAAGCAGCGGGCAAACCATCGCCGGGTGTGCTCTGATTGGACATGGGGTCCCCTGAACCTGAGCTTCCGGATGACGTCGATGCGCTGAAGGCGATGATCCTCGCCATGGATGCGCAGCGGGCGCAGGTCGAGGCGCGGAATGTCGAACTCGAACAGCGCAACACCCATCTTGAGGCGATGACCAAAGCCGCCGACGAGCGCATTGCGCGGCTGACGGCGACGATCAAGGTCCTGGAACGGGGCCGCTTCGGTCGCCGCTCCGAACGGCTGGGCGCCGATGCGCTGAGCGAAGAGCAGTACGCGTTGGTGTTCGATGAGATCGCAACCGGCGTGGCGGCGATCAGGGCGCAACTCGCCAAGGCGGCGGGACCGTCGAAGAACCCGCGTGCACCGCGTCCACGCAAGAACTTTTCCGATCATCTCGAGCGAGTCGAGATCGTGATCGAGCCCGAGGTCCCGGTCGGTTGCGAGGGGCTGGAGCGTATTCTGATCGGCGAGGACGTCTCCGAACGGCTCGACGTGACGCCGGCGAAGTTCCGGGTGATCGTCACGCGCCGTCCCAGATACGTCTACAAGGGCTGGGATGGGGTTGCGCAGGCGGCTGCGCCCGCCCGCATCATCGAGAGCGGCATTCCGACGGAGGCGCTGCTGGCGCAGATCGCGGTGGCGAAGTATGCCGATGGCCTGCCGCTTTACCGCCAGGAAGCGATCTACGCGCGCGACAAGGTCGAGATCGACCGGGCGTTGATGGCGCAGTGGATGGGTCGGATCGGCTTCGAACTTGAGCCGCTGGCCGAACATCTGCTGCTGCGGATCAAGCAAGGCGAGCGGATTTTTGCCGATGAGACGACCTTGCCGACGCTGGCGCCGGGATCGGGAAAGACCAGGACAGCGTATCTTTGGGCGTATGTCCGGGACGATCGCCCCTTCGGCGGCAGCGACCCGCCGATGGTGGCGTATCGCTTCGAGGACAGTCGCGCCGGTGCATGCGTTGCCCGTCATCTGGATGGCTATAGCGGCATCCTGCAAGTCGATGGATATGCCGGATATCGGCGACTGGCCCGCACCGATCAGGGCAACGACGGCGTGACGCTGGCCGCGTGCTGGTCGCACGTGCGGCGCAAGTTCTATGAACTGCACGTCGCGGACCAGTCAGCGATCGCTTCGCACACGATCGCGCTGATGGCACCGCTGTGGACCATCGAGGCGGAGGTCCGCGGCCACGATCCCGAAATACGGATGAAAACGCGCCAGGATAAGTCCGCTCCCACCGTCGCCGCTCTCTTCGCGCTGTGGGAAAAGGAATTGCCGAAACTGTCGGGCAAGTCGAAGCTCGCTGAAGCGATCCGCTACGCCGTCTCCCGGCGCGGCGCACTCGAACGCTTCCTCACCGACGGCCGGATCGAAATCGATTCCAACACCGTCGAGCGTGCGATCCGACCGCAAACGATTACGCGCAAGAACAGCCTGTTCGCCGGCAGCGATGGCGGCGGTCAAACATGGGCGACCATCGCGACCCTGTTGGCGACAGCCAGAATGAACCAGGTCGATCCACTGGCCTGGCTCACCCGCACTCTTGAACGCATCGCCAACGGATGGCCCAATAGCCGTATCGATAAAATCATGCCGTGGAATTATCCACGCTGAACGGCCTCGGCTTCTCGCTTACAGCAGATCGACTTTGCTCACCAGATGACATCGAAACAATGGGCCGTGCTGCGATCTCTGATCATGTTCCCGTTTCCGCTCACCGCAAGCGAGCGCGGTGATCCGCTTCTGTATGCATTGATCCGGTGTGGCCTGGCTGTTGTGACTGCCCACAGCAGAGAGGGCTGCCCGATCTGGATAGCAAGCGATGCTGGCAGAGCTATCCTCCGTGATCTACGGCCTGACGAATGGCGTGCGATCGGTGCAGACAATTGGGCGCCGCTTTCAGCGCGCCTTGAATCGACGGGTCCTTCCCCGGCCCCCGGGGGGTGCGCCCGCGCGGCGGCCCGAGATCGCGCTAGCGACGCAGTGAAAAATCTGACCTGACACGGTTGACGCCCGGTAGCGCTGCGGCTGAATCCAAGTATCTGACAGCAAGGGGATTTTTAGGACGGAACTTGACTGATAAACTCTTGTTAATACACTGAAAATAGGTCAGTTTTTCCTACTGGAATGCTTGAAAAATTGGTTGGCACGCGTATATTGATGCTAGCTCATCCACCAGCCTCAAGCGTCAGTGTGGAAGGAGTTACAGCCCCGCTCCGGCGGGGCTAGCCATTTGTGGGCTCATTATTGGCTTCCCACCTCCCCTGCAATTTCCTTTGGTAGTGAGCTTGCGGCACGTCAAAAGCTGTCCACGGAAGAAGAAAGCTTTCGCGATCCGCCAGCACTACCAAGTATTCCGCTGGTTCGCACCAGATGTGAATTCTCGTTTCGCTATTCTTCTGTTCCTCCCAGACTTTCAAGCATGGATCAGTGCAATTATCCAAAATTGCTCTAGGCCAACCTATCCTTTCGCATCGTCTTAGGTCGACTAGTCGATCGGATTCACTCTTCCCAGAGGAAATGAAGTGCCAAAATGTCGCTTCCTTTCCGTTCTCAACGGGATGCCGCTTCAGCCCGAGCCTCCTGCCCTGATACTCAAGATTTGCGCCAACAAAATCGTTGTGAAAAACGGCGTACACCGCTTCAAGGTATTGCTCCCAATCTCCATTGTGATCGGTTAGCAAAATCAATTCTGGGAGCCATGCTGGCAACATCAATCGTCGCCGCCTTGCCAAACGAAGATGTTGAACTTTTCTTCTTTGTAGAGCGTGGTTCGCTCTAGAGAATATCCGCTGCGCTGCGCAATTCTCTTTATAATCTCCGCCTTGCCTGCATTCTTTTCGCCACCTCTGAATTTGTAGGACATCGCGCCGATTAGAACATCGGCCATCTGCAATGGCGCAGACTCGTGCGATCTAATCTGCTGAACCTTGCGAATAACACTCCGCGAGAAATCATATGCGTTGTTACAAAGCACATCGTGCAGCTTTTCCACTTTGGTCTTACTGCGCGTGTCTTTGATATCTAGATAAACATGATAAGCGTCGGTCGGCTTGAGGATCACCTTCAACATATTGAAATACATTTTGTAGTACCAATCATCATGCGATTGGTTGAACCGCTCATGATCAATTTTCGATTTGTCTGGAATTACAAGACAGCGAAACTTGAGATGGTCATCGTCAAAAAAGTAATCAACTAAATCCAGATACATTCGGACTTTGCTGACACCAACCTTAGTCCACTTGAATTCAAACGACCGCGGCATGTGATGCCGAGAGCGAATGTCATTCACCCTCTCCGCGATCTCTCGTTTCTTATCATCCGGGCACCAGACAGCCCCGAACACCATCGCTGAGTGCCCATCCCGCTCCAAATGGCAGGACTCGTCGCAATATATATTCAGAAGCTCGGACATACTCGCTTCACATCTTTTTTGAGGATACAGCTTAAAGCTCTTGTTACTGCATGAAATTCCAAACAGACAAGGACATTCGGTCAAGCGTAGACTGGCCAGCCAAGAGCGCCGCTCCGCACTGCCCCCGATTCGCCGACCCCTGCTGTGGTAAATTATAGCGATTCGGAGCCCTGCAGTCTGGCGCGCAATGAAACATCAAGACCTGCGCAAGCTTATCCATAACGCCAAAGAAATAGCGCGTACTGACGGCTATTGTGATCGGTTGTTCGATGCGCTTCTGAAGATTCGGACAGGTTATGTCACCGTTCCGATTCATCTAAGCCTGAAGGCCGCCTATCGTGCGCGCCTGCTTAAACCCGGAGTGATGCCTTCCAACTTGAGCGAACTATGGCATCCGCTCCCCGGTCAGGTCCTTAAGTTCGGTCGGGTGAACTTGCCGCACAGCCCAGTTCTTTACTGCTCAGACCGCGAATTGGTTGCAATAAATGAGGTTGGGGGCAAAGTCGGAGATCACGTTGCCATACTTGAGGTTGGGCTTGCCGCAGAGCGACCCTTTGTTTTTTCAATAGGAGAGGTCCTTCATCGGTATCGAACAAAGCGCTCGATGATAGGAAATAGTCCCGACGAGTCGATCGAACAAATTAAACGATTGGGAGCAAACCTTGAGCGCATCTTGATGATAGAGCGGTTTTTCTCTGGCGCGTTTTCTTCCAATGATGAAAGGGCCTATCTTCTGAGTGCCGCAATAAGTCAGTCTTTCCTGATTAGCGAGAGAATTGACGGATTGGCATACCCAACGGCGGCTAGGAGCGAAGGCTTTAATTTGGCTTTGAAGCCTGACTCGGCCTTGAGGCTTCTGGCACCAAGATCGGTAAAGGTAATTCGCCTAGAATCCATGATCCGAGACTCCTTTAAGGCGCGCTACGAAAACTTGTCAGAGCGCATTCTTCCGGATGGAACGATCTTGTGGCGCCACGCTGCGGCAGCTTAGCCGGCCATCCGCGATCTCCTGCAAATAGATTTGGTTAGGTGATTCGCTCTTGTCTCACGGACGGTTTTCGGTTGCCGGCATTGCCGAACTCCGAATTGCTGGTCATTTTAAATAGTTAGGGCGCCACTTTACCAGCCGTTTACTGCGGCGGCACAGCCTTGTGCGACTGAAGAATCAATGAAGGCAGAGATGAAATCGAAGCAACGTACTGGCGTGCCAAAACAGTCCGCCAGCGAGAAGAAAAAGAACGAGCGTCACCTCTCAACTCTCGCGTACCTGGCCGTTAGGGGCTCCCTAGATGCCAACGTCGACACAAACAAGATGCTTTGGCAGGCTGGGGGCGAATGGTTTCGGATCATGTGCGACGCCGACGGTCACGTGGAACTTTCCGCGATTGATCCCGGGCGAGTGCGCGTCGATGACGCCTCTGTGATGGCGCGCATGGAAGACAGAATTGCGAAACGCTTAGATTGGGATTTCAATCTTAGCAAAACGCGCGTGGGGCTGAAATCCGGGTTGTCGGTTTGGCACAAAGAAATCCTCAAGCTCATCGTCGCGGAAAACCGCACTATCAGCGAAGCTGCGGAGAAAATATTCGGCTTCGCCGGGAAGCTACAAGAAGAGAGAACTAGGGAACGCCTACGTGACGCGCTCATGCAGGTGGCGCATCTCCTCAGAATTCCCGGGTACTCAGGATAGTCCGGATTTGGCCGGTACTGAGAATCGCGCTAGTTTTTTTATACAGATTATTGCGCCCGGCGAGCCCATCGCCGGGCGTATTCTTTTCCCAGATCAGAGGTAGCAATGACTAGACGTGAAGTGGGCGTGCGGATCGATGGGATCGCCGCCCTTTGCCAAATGAGCAAAGAGGAGTTTCTGCAAAAGCTCGTTCAGGCTCCCGAATCTGGCTTTCTTCCGGGATCGAGGGGGCGTTTGCTTTCGGAGCGACAGCTTCGGTGGACCTACGCTGATGCTCTGGCAATCGAAGTCAGTCGCCAATTTCACGACAGCGAAGCGGGCCGCCAGTTCTTGGATGCCAACGGCATTGGGCTTTATGAGGCACTCAAGATTCAAATGTCCGCCGATGCGATTCGGAAATTCTTTGCGACAGCCACCACGGTCTCTGTGCGGAGCAAAACGCTTTCGGATTTCTGGGTTGCGGTGATGGCGTCCCGCAATACGTGGGGATCGGCGCCGCGCGGCTCTTGGCCCGTGACGGGGTTTGGGCCGGGCGAGTATTGGAGCCAAATCCATTTCTGCGGAATCATCGATGACGTGATGAGCGAGGTCAAGGAGTGGATGCTTCGCGACGAGGAAGCCTATCCGGACTCGGACCCGGCGCGCATCTTCATGACCAACATTTCGGCCGCCGACCGGCGCCTTCGCAAGCGAGCGGAAGAGCTTGGAATTGAAATCGCCGGTTATGACTTTGAGGGTGATGATGCCGAACGATGAAATCACCATCGTCCATCTGCCTCCTGATTTTGCGCGCCGTCAGAAAGAATTTCGGCGTCGGCGACGCGCCGGTCAGCAGTTTACGATGGAACAGGCGGCCGAATTGCTCGGCGTCGATTTCGAATTTCTGTCGGCCGTTTCTGCAGTCCATCTCGCATTGCTGACCGGCCAACCCGTGCTGGTTGATCCGTCAACGGACGCCAAGCCGCATTAGCGCACCTCATCAAGTCTGAAATGCACGGACCCGCCGGCCTGCGGCCGGCGGGCGTTTTTTTGCGTCCAAAAGAAAGCGCAGACAATGGATAATCCGACTATTGCAACCCGGCGAGCTGATCTGAGCGCCGGATCATACGACTCCAAATCCGGGACATTCACGGCGATCGCAGCGACCTCATCTCCCGTTCAGCGCCGCATCTTTGGTGAAACCGTTTTTGAAGTCTTGTCGATGCGGCCCGAATCCGTCCGCCTCGATCGGTTCCGGTCCGGCCGCGCACCGCTGCTCGATAGCCATCGCGCAGGCTCGATCGCAGATCAGATTGGCGTCATTACTGGCGCGCGCATTGAGAGCGACCAACTCACCGTGCGCGTAAAGCTTTCCGACCGGAACGACGATCGGATGAAGCAAATTCGCGCTGACCTCGCCGCCGGCGTCATCCGCAATGTGAGCGTTGGTTATAGCGTCTACGCAAGCGAGGAGGCGGAAGGCGCTGGTGGCATGTCCGTGATTATCCGCACAGATTGGGAGCCGGCTGAGCTTAGCCTCGTGTCGATTCCCGCTGATCCTCAAGCTCACATCCGATCCATGAAAGGAAAAAGTATGGATAAGACCGCGATCAATGACGACACCGACACCCGGGAGGCCGACCCGATCGAGTCCGCCGCTCTTGCGTCGGACGATGGCTCCGACATTTCCCAGGTCCGACGCACCATGTCTGATCGGCACGCGCGCGAGGCGTACACCATTGCCGCACGGGCTGGTTTTTCGGCCGAGTTCGCTCGCCAGCACATCGAATCCGGCGTTACGCTCAAAGAATTCCGGACGATCATTCTCAACGAGAAAGCCAACGAGGCGGATCGCTCGCGCACTGTCAGTTTCGCTCACCAAGGAGAGGAACGAAGCTTTAATAATCCGGAATTCCTCGGTCAGTCGATTGAACAGGCCCTGTATGCCCGCATGACAGGCAAGGCGCCGGAAGGTGCCGCCCGCGAACTCATGGGACGATCGCTGCTCGATATGGGCTCCCTGCTCTTGCAGGCGAATGGTGAGCGGGTGTCGTGGTCGAACCGTGAAGCATTGGCTTCACAAATCCTCACGCGCAACTATCACACCACAAGCGATTTTCCGGTTCTCCTGACAGGCGCCGGAAATCGCGTCCTCCTCGATGCTTACAAGGCCGCCGAATGTCCGCTCAAGCGGCTTGCGCGCCGGCGTAACGCGGCTGATTTTCGTCCGCTGTCGCTGGGGAAGCTGAGCGAGGCGCCCCGCCTACAAAAGGTTGGCGAGGCTGGCGAGGTGACTTACGGAAGCCGCTCGGAGGCGAAGGAGGGCTTTAAGGTCGAAACCTTTGCGCGCATCTTCTCGCTCTCCCGTCAGGCGATCATCAATGATGATCTTGGCGCGTTTGCCGATTCGAATATGGCGTGGGGGCGTGCAGCCGCCGAAACCGAGGCCGATCTGCTGGTATCGCTGTTCACCGCGAATTCCGGCAATGGTGTTAATCTCGATGACGGCAATCCGATCTATACGACCGGCCGCAAGAACAAGGCAGCGGCCGGTGCCGCTCTTGACGTAACGACGCTCGGCGCGGGCCGTCAAGCTATGCGCGAAACCAAGGGGCTTGATGGCAAGACACCGATTGGCGTAACGCCTCGGCATTTGGTTGTGGGGCCGGCGAAGGAAACGCAGGCTGAACAGGTTTTGGCGGCGATCGCAGCGGCGCAAGTGGCTGACGCCAACCCGTTCAGCGGCAAGCTGACGTTGCATGTTGAACCACGCTTCACTGGCAATGGCTGGCGCATTTTTGCCGATCCTGCGGAGCTTGCAACAATCGTGATCGCGTATCTTAATGGTCGCGAGGGTCCGGTGCTTGAAACCCGTGAGGGGTGGACGACACTCGGCGCCGAATTCCGCGCCGTTTTGGATTTCGGATGCGGCATTGCCGATTGGCGGGGCACGTATCTGAATCCCGGTGAATAATCTCTAGGACGCGGCGGGGTCTTCTCTGAGGGCGTCGCGGCCCGTCCAATAACGAAAGCTTTCCTCCCTTCCCCGCCTTTGCTTGTCGGCGCGCCGCCGGCCGGTGCGTTTCGTGGGTCAAGGAAAGCAAGGCCGCACCATTTTCCAAAGCAATTCCGATGAACTCACCCAATCCACAGCGAGGGCGCAGGCTGTCGGTCCTGCCCCCATCGCTACCGCCACGCGGTATCTCGCGTGAGCAGGCGGCCGAGTATATCGGAATCAGCCCGTCTACCTTTGATAAGTTGGTCAAGGATGGCCGGATGCCTCAGCCAAAGCGCATTGATGGGCGGGTCGTTTGGGAGGTCCGCCGACTTGACTGCGCGTTCGACGCCTTGGACGATGTCGGGAACGGTAGCAACCCGTGGGACGAAAACTAATTCACATGCGAATTCGGCTTAAATTCCTTTGTGAGGACGTTGACCGCCACGGCAACGTGCGCCGCTATGTGCGCTTGCCTGGCCGCAAGAAGGTCCGCCTGCGCGCTTATCCCGGCAGCGAAGAATTCATGAGCGAGTATCACGCCGCACTCGCCGATAAGGTTGAAGCGCCGCGTCAAGCGCGCGTGATGGCGCGCGGTTCATTCGGTTACGTCTGCCGAGCTTATTATGCCAGTGCCGCATTCAAAGCCTTGGACGGTAGTACCCAGAGTTGGCGGCGGCGCACGCTGGACGAAATCTGCGAGAAAAAGGGTAGCCATCCGATCGCCATGATGCAGCCGCGTCATGTGCGCGCATTGCGCGATGAAAAGGCGAACACGCCGGGCGCAGCGAACATGCGGGTTAAGGCGTTGCGCGCGCTGTTTCGTTGGGCTGTCGAGGCGGACGAGGCGCCACATGATCCTGCACGCGAAGTGCAATTGACCCGCTATGTCACCAAGGGGCATCACTCATGGTCGCTTGAGGAGGTAGAAGCCTTCGAGGCCAAACATCCGGTCGGAACCAAAGCCCGACTGGCGATGGCAATCATGCTTTACACCGCTTGCCGGCGAGAGGATGCCGTTCGCCTTGGCCCTCAACACATACGCAACGGCCGCTTGCACTACGTTCAAGCGAAAAACGAACATCGCAGCCCGGTGACACTGGATATTCCCGTTCACCCTGATCTTGCGGATGTTATCGACGCGACACCCTCAAGCCATCTAACGTTTCTGGTGACGGAATATGGGAAGCCATTTTCGGCTGCGGGTTTCGGAAACAAATTCCGCGAATGGTGTAATAAGGCCAATTTGCCTTACTGCTCAGCGCACGGCTTGCGCAAAGCCGCCGCCTCACGTCTCGCCGAGCGCGGCGCAACCCCTCACGAGATCATGGCAATTACCGGGCATCGCTCACTTGAAGAGGTCGAGCGGTATACGCGGGGTGCACAAAAAGCCCGGCTAGCAGATTCAGCGATGAAAAAAATGCGCCGACATGATTGACCACTAAGATTTCAAAAATGACCGCTCATCTCGTTCCGGCAAAAGTTCGAACCATGGATGTGTTCCAACACATCGACATGGGATTCATTAATCGTAGACTTTGCTTGACTGCGCTTCCACAAGCATTGCGCTATGAGTTCATATCGAAATCACGCGACGATTCGAACCATCTTGATCGCCTCTGGAATGATCATTTTCTTGTAACGCTGCTTCTGGATGTGTGCGATGCGTCGCATGCTCCGACACTCCTTGAGGCGCTACAAATGGGTCATCCCAGATGCGTGTTTCGGAGCACCGAACGACTGGCACCCTGCCCTGAAATATATAGCGCTGATCGTGTGAGTCACGATGTTTTACTCGACATCGATTTTGGAAAGCCGGTGCGCATCTCCTATCACACAAAACATCTAGTGAGCGACACGGGCAAAATGACATTGTCGGAAGGCGCCCCCGAGGGGTACGTCGAGTCGATGGTTGGTATTCTCCACGATCGCCCGAAGCAATTCACAATTGAGCCGCTCGTGATCGGCGCACCTTGGCTGGAGCATCCGCGAAATCAAGACGGATCGGAGTTGGTTTGGTTCGGTCGCGACTTTGGCGAATTATTGCCAGAAGATATTGAGCAATTTTCGAAACTCGCGGACATTAAGGTCGGCTCGCCGGATGAATGGATGAGCGTAATGAAAAACCTTCCCGAAGAGGATGTGAAGAAGGCATTTGCTGCCCTACTCGGCGAGCCATTCAAGAAAGATTGGGGCGGAGAATCGAACGATCATTTTTCAAGTAACGTTACTGTCGCGGGTCGTCGGCGGACCGCCGCCTTCATGTTCAAAGGGCCGGCCGTTTTTCGTGAAATGACTATGGATATGTGCGGAAAGCGCGCCGATCAGATTTATCGACTAACTAACTCTGGCGCGGATATTTCAATTGTACAGCATGCGCATCTGATCGGTGAGGCCGTCCGAGCAACACTACGTAGCCTCACGGTATATCCGGGGCGGCCACGAAAATATTGTTTGATTGATGGTCAGGCCACCTATCGCATCCTAAAGGCTTACGGCTCAATTTAGGAATTCACACGGAGACCATTTGTCGAACGGATCATGTCCCACTCTGTATAGCGGTGGGACAAAAGCCCGAAAAACCACAATGCCATCAATGTGGCTTAACTTGAATGGCGCTCCCTAGGGGAATCGAACCCCTGTTTCAGCCTTGAGAGAAATCTTTTCGGTCGTCGGCGAACGTCGACGAACGTCTGCAAACGTTGATTTTATTGATGTTTTTCGCTAGTCTGCCTTCAGCGTTCGCCGATGTTCTGCAACATCTTTTCCGTACAGTTTCCGTACGCGGCGCCGCCTCTAGGAACGAAATCACGTGGCCCGCGCCGTCCGCAACGCCAAAATCGATAGCCGTTCTGCGCGCGCTCGCTTGCCAGCGCGGCGCGAGCCTTACTGGACGGTTATTTCGGCCGGCTGTGCCCTTGGCTACCGCCGTGGTGCGTACGGTGGCACTTGGGTGGCAAGACTGCGCGACGAAACCGGAAAACAGCACTACGAAGCCCTAGGAGCCGCGGACGACGCCCGCGACCCGGACAACCTCACTGTCTTCTCCTTTCCACAGGCCCAAGCACTTGCCCAGGCATTTTTTGAGCGGCGCGCTCGCGAGCTCGCCGGCGATATGGCTCCCCTGATCGGTCCGTTTGTCGTTGCCGATGCGATCGACCGCTATGCCGAATACTACAATCGCCGCGGCGGTAAAGAGCCCGAAAAGATTGCCAGCGTCGCCAAGAACTACATTTTGGACGAGCTCGGCAGCATACCGGTCGCCAAGCTCACCAAAGGCCGCATCGAGAAGTGGCTGCAAGACATCGCCAGTTCCCCGGCTCGGGTTCGCACCTCAGCGGGGAAGCCGCAAAGATTCCGCTCGCCTGCAAAGACGCGTGATGGTCAGCGACAGCGACAAGCAACCGCCAACCGGGTCCTCACGATCCTGAAGGCTGCGCTCAATCATGCCTACCACGAAGGGTTGGTGGCGCACGATGATGCTTGGCGACGGGTGAAAGCGTTTCGCGGCGTGGACACATCACGCGTCCAATACCTGACTGACGAAGAATGCCGTCGGCTGGTCAATGCATGCGAGCCAGATTTCCGCAAGCTGGTTATCGCAGCTTTGATGACAGGTTGCCGATATGGCGAATTGATTGCCCTCAACGTCGATGACTTCAATGCAGACGTGGGCAGTATTCGCATTAGGTATAGCAAGAGCGGAAAGCCACGGCATGTTGTGCTCGCAGACGAAGGCCTTGCTTTCTTTCGGCAGGAGACTGCGGGCCGAACGAGTGCAGATCTCTTGTTCAGGAAAACCAATGGGCGTGGCTGGAAACGAGCAGAACAGCAGCGACCGTTTCTTGCGGCCTGTGGAGTCGCATCATTAAAGTCGGTCCGCTTTCACGGTCTAAGGCACACTTATGCGTCTCGCCTCGTCATGAACGGCGCGCCGCTTGCCGTCGTGGCAGCGCAACTCGGTCATGCTGACACGCGAATGGTCGAAAAGCACTATGGACATCTAACGCCGAGCTATATCGCGGACACTGTTCGCGCTGCATATGGGCGCATCGGGATTGGCCAATCGGTTAACGTGGTGCCGTTCAAAGCAACCGGCACTAGCTGAATGGTTGGTAACCTGCAAGCGGTCCCCGGCGTACAATGCCAAGCGCAATAATCGGCATCGATTAAGCTGCGTTTCGAGATCGGACGCAGGGGTAATTTGTTTGATTCGCAATGAAACGATGGGCCAAGTAGTCGAGCCAACCGCAACTTCCAATCCAGGAGACTGAGCAGTCGGCCAGCAAAGCGCAGTGACCTTTTTGTGTCGGGTGAGTATAAGTTTGGTTCTCTATGCGCCTGTGCAATGACAGAAGCCTGACTCAGATTTTTGCAATTTCCAGTAGGCGCACCATGAGATGCCGAGAACGCAAAACGCGCGGTGCAAATGAACCGCGCGTTTGCTCAACTTCCTGACTTTGGATGCAGGCGACCCAGCAGCACCGCACGAGTCGCCGCGCACACTCGGCCGCACTCGCTTCCGCCAAACCATCCAGGCTCACCATCTTCCTCCGTCGCGTATTCCGAGATGCGCCTTGCCTTCGGAGCTCATCATCTCCGGCGTCCAGCGGGGCTCGTAGGTGAGCGTTACCTCGACGAACTTAACCCCCGGCACGTCACTCGCCGCGTCGCCTGCACCCCGTTTCAGATAGTTCGTCGCCGGGCATCCCGGCGTCGTGGTGGTCATGGTGATACGGACAATGCCGTCCTCTTCCATGACCACATTATAGACGAGGCCCAGATCGACGATGTTGCAGCCAAGTTCCGGATCGATCACCCGGCGCAGCGCATCTCTGATGCGCTCGACCACAACGGCCTGATCATCGTCAGGCAAGGATGCAGGTGACAACCCTTCTGCGGGAGCACTCTGGCGCAGAATCGGCGCACCGGACATGAAATGCTCCATGATCGCTCCGAAGATCGCCGGCTTGAGGTGCTGCCAGTCGCCGTCCGACTTGGTTATTGTGATTGAATCCTTGCCAAGCGAGACGGACGCAATGCCCGAGATGGCAAAGAGCCGTTCAGCGAGCGGCGAGACTGCAGCTTCCATCCGGCCGGGCAGTTCGACGGTACCCGCGGAGAGAACCTGGCGGTCAGGCAGGAACTTCAAGCGGGCTGGATCCGCTGTCGCTTCGGTCTGAATGAACATGGCTCACACGATCCCTGCTGAATACGGACACGGCAGCGGGCCTGACGGAGCGCCGCGGCAAAATTGGATGTCGTCCATCAGAAGAGTGAACGACAAACATCACAACCCCCTGGAGGCTCGCCCTGATACTCAAATCGACTCGAGATCCGGAGAATGAACTCAGGCAGCCTTCGCAAGCTTGCCGATTTCGACCCGCCAGACTTCTGGTCCGCGTTCGAGATAGGTCCAGGAGAACTGCTTCGGATATTCCGCTTCGAGCTGATAGTAGAGCGGCTTCGGGTCGTGATCGTTGACAAGTATAAATGAGGCGCCACCCGTCAGCTCATTGACAAGCTCGAAGATTTTTGCGTGGCGCTGTGCAGGCACGAGGCTGCGCACGTCAACCACGTTGGCGGCGGACACATTGGTGGCGTTTGTCATGAAAAAGCTCCTTGCTCACTGCTGGGTTGATCCGAAACGCCTGGCGGCGGCGACAGCTTTTGCCTGCCGTTAAGATTGGGATCAGCGACATGCTGACCTTTGGCGTATCTACCTGCGATCACGGCGGAAATATCAGCGCGGCCGATGCCGAGCTCGGCGAGCTCCCGGTCGGTCATGCCGACCAGTTCGTCGTAGAGCTGTGACATTCGACGGGCCTCGGCAATTCCTTCGGCGAGCGCCTTGCCCCAATGACCGACCGTGTTTCTGGCGCCATCTAACGCCAAGCTGAAACGGGACCGGCGTTGCCGCGCGACCGGTGGGGATGCGTTCGCCGGGGATACGCTCGCGCAACTTTCGAATGAGAGTGCCTTGTTCATGATCATCACCCCAGCACCTGTGGGAACGGTGCTGGTACTGTCTCCCTTAAAAGATATATTGTCAATATATCTTTTTGGATCTATGTGTCTAAAGAGAGCGCGACTGGCAATATTCAGGAATTCGAAATGGAGAGCGCGATGCTGATTCAGCCCGGCGAATATGCGATCGCCCCGACCCTTAGTGTTGCAACCCGCGAGCCCACGGATATGGTGGATGGTGCCGCTATTAAAGTCCGCAGCATCGGAAATTTGCTCAAGCGACAGGACGCCTCACCGGATAGGGAGATCGTGGCCGATGATATAGCCAGTGCCAGCGGACATGTCTTTCCATGCACGGCAAACGATCTGCCTGGAGTCGACCTTGGCGATCTTGTGCAACGATTGGTCGCAGCGTTTCGCCGGCATCCGCATATCAGCAACGTGATGACTCACATTAGCGGCGCGAAATGGGAGCGGATCGAACAAGCTCTTCGGGCCATTCTCGATCCCTCCGCCACACAAAACGATCTTGCGCCGCTCGCTCGAAATATTGTTGAGCTGATGTGGGCTGAGCGCGGCGTCACGGGGCGGATCCTAAAGCCCTATTTGCATGAACTGTTTGCCGGCATCCTGCCGCGGCCGGTTGCCGACCGCCTTTTGGGCCACATCGCCGACTTGTGCGGACGCCAAGCTCCGCTTCCCAGCCATCGTAGGGGGGCGCGGGTGACCGAAAGGACTCCGATTACAAACGAACGCTTGGTCGATGTACGCGAGATCAAGCCGCGCGTCCGCCATACGGTGATTTTCCAGCTCTTTGAGCGCCTCGACGAGACAAACTCGCTTCAGCTTATTACCGATCATGATCCACGACCCTTGCACCTCCAGCTTGAGGCGCAGCACGGCAGCCATTGCGAGTGGATTTATCTTGAACAAGGCCCGGACGTCTGGCGCGTCCGGCTGCACCGTCGAGATCGCGCGGAGGTCAGATCGTGACCGGTGCGTAAATTATCTTGAGAACACTGTCATGAGGGCTCGCAGGATCATCGCGAGTGAGGTGCGCGAGCGCCACCACCGGGACTGGCTGGGCGACAGGAGGATAGGATGGGTACTTCAGACAATGGCGTGCACAGTAACAGGAATGGAATTTTCAATGCGATCCAGCCAGCCTACGAACGCGAATGGATAGATCACGCGCTATTGATTCAAGCCGATTATGAACGATGCCATCCGGAGGACACGTTCACGGATCTCCTGCACCGTGCGCGGTTCACCAAGGAAGACAAAGGGCTTCTCCGCCATTGGATGACCGTCGCAGCGCGGCGGGCGAATGCAACGCGATCCCAGCAGACGGTCGCAGACTCATGCCGTACGGCGGCATGAGAGGGCAATTCATACATTCCGAGAAGGCGACGAGGTGCGCCGTGCCGCGCAGACCCGCCATTGCCCCTCATTTCACACTGAGACTTTTCGAATTGAGCCTTGCCGGAGCCGTCACAAGAACCGGATCTGCACGCTCGCTCGTCGATTTTGAGGTAAATGGAAGGCACGATAGAGGCCGCGTCGGTCTTCTCGGCCGGGGTAGAAGCAAGCGACGCATACGAACCTCACAAGATCGGACACGCACGTCTCCGGGCGCGGCTTCTTTGCGCAACAGATTTCGCATAAGCGAAGCTCTGCCGAATCTCGTGCAACAGTAGGCCACGTCGACAGTAGCGAGCCATAACGCCCCTCCAAAATCCTTGCGGCGAGAAGAACGCGCCTGAGTGTTCTTCGGACAATAACCAGGCGAGACGCATGTCAATTCGCTTTACAAAGCAGATATTATAGTGAAATATCACGATCGAATGGATATGCTGGATCATTCAGTTCCACGATTCGAAACGCGCCGTGGCGATATAATGACAACCCCAAGTCACCATCGCTGGCTAGACTGGGGGAAACGCTGGCGCTGTGGCACAGCACATTGCCGAGTTGAAAGTGTTGGGGGTGAAATCACCCCGCGCGCACCTTTGATCCATACATCTCATCTTCACGAGTGACCTGCCGCGTCGCGGATCGAACTGCAGGGACGACACATCAGCGTCAGAATTCTGGAAAACCTTCATGGCCCTTCAAGTCCGGTATCGGCTGTACTCTCCACGACGCGGGTCAGTGCAAACCGCACTGGCGCCCGAATCATCACATCGCCCTCTGAGACAACGCCAAACAGAATGGAGTTTGCCATGCGCAATCGTCGCGAATTCATCGTATCGACAGCAGGACTCGCGGTCGCTGCCGCCATCATCGGCACGAACGCCTCAACTGCCCTGGCACAGGATTGGCCGCAGCGGCCGGTGACGATCATCGTGCCGTTCGCCGCGGGCGGCAATACTGACGGCATTGCACGCATCACGGCGCAGCGCCTGACAGAAACGCTTGGTGGCCAGTTCGTGGTCGAAAACCGGCCCGGCGCCGGCGGCGCGCTTGCGGCCGAGACCGTGGCAAAGTCCCCGCCTGACGGCTACACGCTGCTCATCGCCGCCCTGCCGGTCATGGCCATCGTGCCAGCAATCAATAAGGTGCGTTACGATGCGCAGAAGAACTTCACGCCAATTACCAACATCGCGACCAATCCGTTCGTGCTGGTTGTGAACAAGGACGTTCCGGTAAAAACCCTCAAGGAATTCATCGCCTATGTAAAGGCTCGCGACGGACAGTTGACATACGGCTCCGCCGGCATCGGTAGCCTTAATCATCTCTCCATGGCGCTCTTCCTAAAAAAAGCCGGTATTGAGATGACGCACGTGCCCTACAAGGGGAATGCACCGGCATTATCCGACGTCGTCGCGGGTCACGTTCCGGCGATGTTCTCAAATTTCTCGGACGCGCTGCCGCAGGCCAATGCCGGTCACGTGCGTATGCTAGCGCTCTCCTCGAAGGAGCGTTCGCCGCTCGCAAAGGATCTTCCGACCGTGGCTGAATCTGGCTTTCCGGATTTTAACATCCTGACCTGGAATGGCCTGATGGCACCGTCCGATACACCAAAGCCGATCGTTGACAAGATCGCTGGGGTCGTCGCCGCGGCGATTAAGGATCCAAAATTCTCCGCGCGGCTCTCCGAATTCGGCGTCGATCCGCTCGGCAGTTCCCCGGAGGAATACAGGACGATGCTCGCCAAAGATGTCGCGACCTGGGCCGACGTCGTTAACATTGCCGGCGTCACGCGATAGGAGAGATGGATGGGCATGTCTCCTGTCCTGATCGCAGGCGGTGGCCCGGTCGGCATCATTACCGCTGTCGCTCTCGCACAGCGCGACATCCCAGTTCGCGTGTTTGAGGCCGCGCAAAGCGTCAACGACGCACCGCGCGCTTCGACTCTGCACCCGGCGACGCTGGAAATGCTGGCGGATATGGAATTACTGGATGGGATCATTGCGCGCGGACTTGTCGCGCGCACCTTCCAGTTCTGGGACAGGCCGACCAGGAGCGTGGTCGCTGAATTCGACCACGCGATCCTGAAAGATGACACACCATATCCGTTCGTCGTTCAGTGCGAGCAGCACAAGATCGCCAATATGGGCATCGCTAGGCTAAAGACATTCAAGCATGCTGAGGTGAATTTCGCATCGCCGGTCATAGCGATTAACCCGCTGGATGATCGTGTCGAGATTACCGTCGAGATATCCGGCAAGCCGCAGACTATCTCGGGTAGCTATCTTGTGGGTGCAGACGGCGGCCGTTCGCTGGTGCGAAAGTCGCTCGGCATCGACTTCGAAGGATATACATTCCCCGAACGGTTCCTTGTACTGACGACGCTGTTCGATTTCGCAGCCGAGCACGGCGTTGCATATCGCGCCTATTTCTCCGACCCGGACGAGTGGACCAACCTGTTCAAGGTCGCCGGTGACGACGGCAAGGGCCGCTGGCGTGCGGTTTTCCCAACCCTGCCCGGCCAGACTGACGAGGACGTCCTCAACGAGATGGCGACCGAATCCCGCCTTCAGAAATTTTTCCCGAAGGCGGGACGCTATGAGATCGTCCATCGCAACATATATCGCGTGCACCAGCGTGTCGCAGCGAATTTCCGGCACGGCCGTGTATTTCTTGCGGGCGACTCTGCGCACGTCAACAACCCCATTGGCGGGCTCGGGCTCAATTGCGGCATCCATGACGCCACTCATCTTGCAAAGTTGCTGTCGACCGTGCTGCGCGAAGAGCGCCCGCACAGCGACCTCGACACCTACGATGCCGTGCGCCGGCCGATGAACATCGAATATGTGCAGCAGCAGACCATCGCCAACAAGAAGCGGTTGGAGGAAAAGGATCCCGCCGTCCGGGAGACCAATTTCGAGTCCCTGCGCCGCATGGCCGAAGATCCGCCTGCACATCGTGCGTTCCTGATGCGCACATCCCTTCTGGAGAGCGTACGCAAGCAGAAGGCTGCCCCATGACCGCTAATTCCAGGCTGAAGATCGCCGTCCCCGATCTGATCTCGAATTCTTACTTTCCGGCCGTCGCCGCCGTCGAGCTTGGCAAGTTCAAAGACCATGGCTTTGACGCGGAGATCGAGCTGGTCTTTCCGGTCAACAAAGCCTACGCAGCTTTGCGCGATGGCACGGTGGATTGCGTCGCGGGATCAGCCCATTCGGCTCTTTCAACATTTCCGGAATGGAGGGGCGTGAAGCTTGTCTGTGCGCAGGGACAAGGCATGTACTGGTTCCTCGTCATGCGCTCAGATATCGAATGCGCGCGTGGCGACGTGAGTGTCGTCAAGGGCCGCAAGATTGGTGCCGCTCCCTGGGTCGATCTCGGCCTGAAGCAGTTGCTGGTCGCCGCCGGCATCGATGAAATGCGCGACAACGTCACAATTGCGCCCGTGCCGAATACGGGAAGTTCCAGCGTCAATTTCGGCCTAATGGCGGCGAAAGCGCTGGAAGAGCGGCTTATCGATGGCTTTTGGGCCAACGGAATGGGCACGGAAGTCGCAGTGCGCAGCGGCGCAGGCAAGGTCGTGCTCGATATACGGCGCGGCGACGGCCCGCCCGAGTGTTTCAACTACACAATGGCTTCGCTTGCGGTAAACGATGATTTTTTCGCGCAAGACCCGGGCGCCTCTGCACGCCTTATCGCCGCAATGAACGAGACGCATGCGGCTCTGAAGGGAGATATCGCACTGGCGGAACAGGTCGGCCGCAAGGTCTTCCCGGAACGTGAGGCGTCGCTGATCGCCACTTTGGTGGAACGCGACCTGCCCTATTACACCACGTCAATTTCGCAGGACTTCATTGCCGGCATGAACAACTTCGCACGCAAGCGTGGCATCCTTTCAGGAAATCCCGCATACAAGGATGTGGTGGCGGTCTGATTGCTCCGCTTGAGCTGCGACTGCGCCAGCCTGTCGGTTGCAATCGACATTACCGTTGCCCCAGTTCGGGTACCAGGCAATCCTGCCATCCCGGAACGTCGGCGACGTCCGGAAACGTCTCTCCGAACGGACGCGTTGCATCGACGCCGACGGCCGATGAAATGCGGGCAGCGGTAGAGCGCGTTTCGCCAACGGAGGGATCAAGTGGCCCTGCCGGCAACTCATCGACCAGGAACACATCGCGATCGGGACGCACGCGGAAGCAGGTGGCCCATTCCACTTCGGCTGAATCGTGAATATTGATATCTGGCTCGACGACTATCACCCATTTGGGGCGGATGTTGCTTGCCATGGTAGCCAGGATTGCCTGCCGAGCCTCTCCGGCGAAGCGCGGCCGCATGGAGATCACCACTCGGAATGACACGCCTCCCGAGGGCGAGATCGCGACGCGTTCGATTGTGGGGAACTGTGCTCGCAACGTCCGGCAAACCGACGTCTCGAACGGAATCGATTTCAGGATGTGATTTTCGGTGATTGGCTTACCAGTCAAAAGACCCTGGAAGTACGGCCGTTGCCGATGCGTGATGGCTGTTATCCG
The DNA here is from genome assembly GCA_032027085.1 of Pseudorhodoplanes sp. Taxonomy (NCBI): domain Bacteria; kingdom Pseudomonadati; phylum Pseudomonadota; class Alphaproteobacteria; order Hyphomicrobiales; genus Pseudorhodoplanes; species Pseudorhodoplanes sp. The sequence goes on from JAVSMS010000001.1 coordinate 797,655, forward strand.
TGCGACAGGTTTGTGGGAGGCCGGCGTGTAGTAGCCAGTGTATTCGCCCAGCGGACCTTCCGAAACGGCACTGTCCAGGTCGACCTCAAACTCGATGACAACCTCGGCCGTGGCCGGGACTTCAAGATCAACGGTCTTGCAACGGACCAGTTCGACGGGCGCGCCCCGTAAGCCGCCAGCAATGTACCAGTCATCAGTATCATCGCTGGTCTGCACTTGGCAGGTGTATGCAAGAATGGGATCGACGCCGATGACAATAGCCCCCACCGGAGTTATCCCGGCGCGCTTGCATTTCAAAAGATACTTGCCGAAACGATGAAACGGCTGAGCAAAGAACGTGAAGTGATCACGATCGATGATTTGCGCACGGTAATGCCCGATGTCGCTGACGCCGATTTCCGGATCCTTCGAGATGAAAATGCCGGCGGTGATGTAACGTCCGCCGTCCTGAGGGCTGTAGATCGGGATCGGAAAGCGGGTGATGTCGATCTCGTCACCGGTCAGCACGACCTCGTGACTCGGCGCACCGCTTGAAACCAGAACTGGACCGATCGGATTGTTTAAACCCGACAACACCTTTTCAAATATCGTTTGTTCCGTTGCCTCGAACGCCAGCAAAGCTTTCTTGCGCGTGGAGTAGACCCCGCCAACGAGAGGATATTGCGTCCCGTTTTGCGTAAAGATGATGGCAGGTCCCTGCTGCGCGTAGCTCTGCTTAAGCACCTTTGCAACATCGTATTGCAGGTTGACTGGCCGATCGATCTCTATCAGGTCGTCATGATCACGAAGGGTCTGAAGAAACTCCCGAAAATCATTGTAGGGCATCGATGGCTCACTTATTGCTGGCGATCTTCTGATTTCCTGGCGCGCACCCTCTTTCGTCGTGTTTTCTGAGCTTGCGCATCTGGCCATTCCAGCGTTTCGCGAAAGGAGCAGAAAGCCCGAATTGATCGAGCACACGTGCAACGATGTGATCGACAATATCGTCCACCGATTGCGGATGGTTATAGAAGGCCGGCATCGGAGGCAGAATAGTCACGCCCATGGCAGCCAACTTGAGCATGTTTTCGAGATGTATGGGAGACAGCGGGGTTTCGCGCGCGACGAGCACCAGCTTGCGTCGCTCCTTGAGAATGACGTCGGCGGCCCGGTGCACGAGATGTTCGCCATAACCATGCGCAATGCCGCTCAACGTCCGCATCGAGCAGGGAATGACGACCATTCCGTCGGTCAGGAAAGAACCGGAAGAGACGGAAGCACCCATATCCGCCAAGTTATGTGTTACGCTGGCCAGCGTGCGGACATCATCGACGCTATAGGGCGTTTCATGCTCGATAGTTTGTTGCGCCCACTTAGTGATGATGAGATGCGTTTCCACATCGCATTTCTTTAGGGCCTCCAGCAGGCGGATCCCGAGAATCGCGCCGGTCGCCCCGGTCATTCCTACGATCAATCGCCGCTTCATTGGCCTTCCTTTTCTGCAACCCAAAATTTCGTTGCGATCTACTGGGACATTTGCGTCGGCCGGTACGATCAATGTGATAATTATAATCGCCAACAATGTTAGTTGACAACCTTATTTAACAGCACTAATGGACTGCAGAGAGCGCTCACATCTATGCTGCAGCGCGGAAAATGTCGAAGCAGACATGACCATTATCCTCAGTTCCAACCGGCTTGAAAGAAAGCGGCGAGAAGCGGTCCGATCTCGAACAATTGTCGATCGTCATCGCTATTTCGAAGGCGTCGCCCAAGCGCGGTTCGTTTTGCGCAAGGTGTTTAGGCTGATTGAGGAGCAGGCAAAGCTCGCCGGACTTGATCCGCTCGAGCACCAAGGATTGATTCAAATCTATGGGAGCCCGAGCAAACGCTTGCGCGTGAAAGAAGTCGCCGAGCGACTGGATATCGCTCCGGCATTCGCTTCCGGACTTGTGAAATCGCTGGAGCGGAAAGGTTACGTCACCCGTGTGCGCAGCGAAGACGACCAGCGCGTTATGTTTTCGGCGATCACGGCGAAGGGAATGAATACCCTGCACCGCATAGACGAGCAGGTACACGTCCATGTCGAGTATTTCGCCCGCCAGCTTGATCAGAATACGCGCGAGGCGGTCATATCGATAGTGATGTTCTATGTCGGGATTTCGCTCGCGACCCCGAGCGCGGCAAATGCCTGAGGACCATGCCGATCACGGCTGCAAACGCCGGGCTACGAGATAATTGTTATGTTCATCAAAGCAGGAGTTGCAAATGGCGTACCGTGACATGCGTGATTATCTGGCGGTGCTTCAGCAGCAGGGGCTCCTCCGGCGCGTGAGCCGCGAAACCGACCACAATTGGGAGGTGGCCTGCCTCGCCAAGTGGATGTATCAGGCGCTGCCGGTCGAACGACGATTTGGTCTGTATTTCGATAACATCAGGAACTCAAAAATTCATGTCATCACCGGTGCGCTCGGCGCCTCGCCGGCCAGCGTTGCGCTCGCGCTTCAGTGCGAGGTCGAGGAAATTAATAACAAGGTCATCGAGGCCCTGCGCCGCCCGTTGAAGCCGCGCGTCGTAGATAAAGGTTTTTGCCAAGAGGTGGTTTTCACCGGCAAGGACGCCGGCCTCGGCAGGCTACCGATCGTGACCTGGACGCCGGGCAAGGACAAGGCGCCCTATCTCACCACCATCGTCGTCACGCGCGACCACGACACTGGGATCGCCAATATGGCGGTCTATCGCACCATGGTGCGGGATGATCATAGCCTCGTGGTCAATCTCTCTCCAAACCGCCAAGGGACGATCAATGTCAAGTCCTGGCACGACAAGGGCAAGAAGGCACCGATCGCCTGGGTGATTGCGGCCGAGCCCGCAGTTCACCTCGCCACCGTCGCCAACCTGCCCTACGGCAAGGACGAAATCGAATTGGCTGGCGGCCTGACAGGCGAGCCAATCGAACTCGTTCGCTGCAAGACAATTGACCTGTTGGTTCCGGCTCGATCCGAGATCATCGTCGAAGCCGAAATCGCCCCCGGCGAAGTCGATAATGAAGGCCCCTTCGGCGAGTTTGCCGGCTATATGGGCGTGGTGGACAAGCGCCCGGTCGCGCATGTGACGGCTTTGACACATCGGAAAGATCCAGTTTTCTATGGCTACACCAGCCAGATGCCGCCGTCGGAAAGCACCACGATCCAAAGCCTGATGAATGCTGGCGTAATCCTGCAAATGCTCCGGGATCACATCGGAGAGCAATCGGTGACCGACGTGTGGATCGACCTGACATTCGGCGGTCTGCTCGCCCATTGCATCATCGCGATGACGCCGAAATTCCCAGCGCATGGGAAAAAGGTCGGCCGCATCGTTGCCGACGCGACGCTGATCAAGCGGGTAACCGTCGTCGATTCGGATGTCGACATCCGCGATCCGAGCCACATCGAATGGGCGATGAACTCCCGTTTCAGTCCACAGCGCGACACGGTTCTGATCGATGATGTTTACGTTCCGCTGCAGATCGATCCGTCTGTACGCGACGCCTACGGCAAGGTCACGCAGGGATCAAAGATGGTCATCGACGCCACGCAGAAGATCGAGTCGGGACCCTTCTCGCTGCCGCCGAAAGACATGATGATGAAGGCGCTGGACGTGTGGAAGGCGAGCGAGCTTCCGGAATTTCCGATCCCGAAGCGGGCTATGTTGCGCCTCGAAAATTCGTAACGGCGCTTGAGCAGAAGTTGTTGACACCGCATGGAATGGCCGGATCCCGGCCATTCGCGTTTATTGCCGCGGCTCCCGGTGCACGTTAGCTGCGCGCCTCGCGTGCTCGACAGCTCCGTTCCGAGCTAGCGGAAGAGTTGAAGCGGCCACAAGGTGATGGCCGGAATGTAGGTCAGCACCAGGAGCACGCCGAGATAGAGGAAAAAGAAGGGAAGCACGCCTCGATAGAGGGCGGGCAACGGCGTTCCAAACAAGGCATGAGACGCAAAGAGGTTGAGCCCAAACGGCGGCATGAACATGCCGACCGCCAAATTGACAGTGACCACAATGCCGAAATGGACCGGATCGACGCCTGCTTTGTAGGCAATGGGCGTCAGCAACGGCGTCAGCATCAAGATCGCAGCCGGCGGCTCGAGGACGCTGCCGACGAACAGCAGCACGAAGTTGATGACAAGGAGCAGGACCCAGGTATCCAGGCGCAGGGCATCGACAAAACCGATCAGCTTGCCCGGCAGGCCGCTGGTCGTGATCAGCCAGGCAAAGGCGCCCGCCGCAGACACGATAATCAGGATCTGCGCAATCAGCACGACCGAATCGATAGTGATCTGCCAGAGCTGCGACCAGTCCAGCTCGCGGTGGATGAAGACGGAGACGATGATGGCATAGACGCAGGCGAATCCGGCCGCCTCCGTTGGAGTGAAGATGCCACCGTAGATGCCGCCGAGGATGACAATTGGCGCGAGCAACGACCAGATGGCCTCTCTAGTCGTCGCCCAGATATTCTTCCACCGCGCAGCCGCCGTGATAGGGATCATCTTCGCGCGCGCATGGAGATAGACATAGACCGAGAGCACGAAGGCGACGAGAAGGCCCGGCACGAAGCCGGCCAGGAACAGCACCGTGATCGACTGCTGCGCGGTGACGGCATAGATGATCATCGGGATCGAGGGTGGGATAATGACATCAATCACGCCGGAGGCCGTCACCAGGCTCACCGAGAAGCGGTCGCCATAGCCGTTTTTGCGCAACGCCGGGACGGTGAGCTTGCCGATGGCGGCAACACAAGCAACGCTCGAGCCTGACAGCACGCCGAAGGCCGAGGAGGACGCGATCGTTGCAAGCGCGAGCGAGCCGCGGACTCCACCCACCAACGACAGGATCATCTCTATCAGCCGGCGTGCGATGCCGCCGCGCGCCATGATGTCTCCAGCATAGATGAATAGCGGGACCGCGAGCAGCGGAAAACTGTCGAGACTTCCGAACATCGCCGTATGCACGGCATGCACCGGACTATCGACGATGAAGACGCCAGCCAGTGCCGTCGCCATCAGCACGAGAAAGATCGGTACGCCGATCGCAAGCAGCACCAGCGGCAGAACGACGAGGACAAATATGCTGGTCATCGGATATGCCGGGCTGCCATCATCGGGTACGGCCGCTGAGGACGGCGGCGCCGAACATTACTGCGGTCAGCGCAAGGCCGAAGACCAGGAAGGCCTGGGGTATCCACATCGGCATATGTAGCGCGTCGCTGCGCTGGTCGAAGAGATATAGCATGGCGACAATTTGGTAGCCGGCTGCGGCGACGAGCGTCAGGATCACTACCGAGACGATTGCGCCGATTGCGAGAAGTCCCCAGCGGATCGCGGACGAGGCGTGATCGATGAATGCCTCGATGCGGATATGCTGGTTACGCCACGCCGCTACGGGGGCGGCGGTAAAGACAATCAGGATCATCAAGAACAGCATCAGCTCTTCCGCCCACGTGAAGGGAGAGCCAAAGACATAGCGGCCGGTCACGTTGGCGACGTTGATCACGACGATCGCCAGCAGCGAGAGCGCCGCGATGACGAGGCAGATGCGACAGACGGCGTCGCCGAGGCGGCCGACCAAGCCGCCTGCGGACGCCGTCTCGATTTGACGCTCGGTTGTCATTGCGGCCGATCAAGCCATCTTCTGGGCGGATTTTTTCAGCACCTCATAGATCGCTGCCTGATCGGGCTTCTTGGATGCCACTTCAGCGCCGATCGGCAGGAGCATCGCGCTCATCTGTTTCTGCTCCTCGGGGCTCAAGCGTGCGATCTCGCCGCCATTCGCCTGCCAGACCTGCCGCTGCTTGGCGATGAAATCGACTGCCCAAGGGAAGACCTCGGTGCTGGCCGTCTGGCCGGCTTTGTCAATGACCGTCTGAAGATCCTTTGGCAGCTTGTCGTACCACAGCTTGCTTAGCACGGTGACAACACTGACCATCGCCTGCTCGGTTTCGAGAATGTATTTGGCAGCATCGTAGTAGCGCAGCGCGGTCAGCACCGGCAGCACGCTCATGACGCCATCGATGGTGCCCTGCTGCAGCGCTGGCAGCACCTCGCCGAGCGGCATCGGCACCGGCGTGGCTTTCATTCTTCGAATCTGCTCCATCTGTACAGCGGCCGCAAAGACGCGAATCTTGTGGTTCTCGAGATCCGAGAGCTTCGTTGCCTTTGCGCGCGTATTGAAGATAGTCGGGCCCGAGATGAACAGACCAACGCCCTTCAATCCCTTGTTGGCGCCGAGTGCGAGAAAGGCCTTGTTGAATTCCGGTTCTTGCAATGTCCGATTGGCATGTTCGGCGTTCTTGAACAGGCCGGGAGATCCGAGGACCTCGAAGCGACTGTCAACGCCGGCAAGAAACTCGGGCGGCCCGACGAATCCCTGGATTGCGCCGAACTGCGTACTTTCGATCATCCGCGGTCCGGTGCCGAGCTGGCTCGCCGGGTAAAGCTCGACTTTGATCTGACCCTTGCTATTGGTCTCGACGAGACGCGCAAAGATATTCATCCATTCATGTTGAGAATCATTCAGGGTCTGGGTGCCGAGTTTCATCACTATCGGACTTGTTTGTGCCCGGGTGCTTGTCGACGACAGACCCCATGCCAGCCCTGCACTTAGTCCAAACACCGCCCTGCGACGGCTGATCAATTTGGCCGACCTATGCATTGCGTTCCCCTCTTTAGAAGACGCACCTCGCCCGCCCAATCGCCCTGTTTGGTAGCGGTCAACACAAGTCCCACCGGTGCGAAGTTTAACAATGTTTTTTGTGATGTAAAGGTGATATTTCAGTATACGCACAGAACCAGTCGGCGCATTATGCTGCGGAAGCTGGCCGCTAGTGCCTTATGTTTGGACCCAAAAAGTGCGATATTTGAATAATTTGAATAAGATGTTCGCGAGATGGCGGTTCTAACTGATGAATGAGTTGCGTGAGCGGATCGAAGCGTTTCTGGCCGCGCATCATGTGATGTCCCTCGCCACCTTTGGACATAATGGCCCGCATGCCGCAAGCTTGTTTTACGCTTACGATAGCTTTGAACTAATCTGGATTTCCGACCCCGCGTCGCGCCATTCCCGCGACGTCGATACGGAGCCTCGCGTTGCTGCGACTGTCGCGCCAGATTATGCCGATTTTGCGCAGATTCGCGGGCTGCAAATTTGGGGAACTGCCCGCAGAATAGAACAGGTTGAACGCGCACGGTATCTGAGGCTACTCGAGGCGCGTTATGCTTTTCTCAAATTTTCGGGACTGAAGAAGATGCACGATGCTTATGCCAAAAGCGCCATTTATTGCTTGGACCCGAACCGTATTGTTCTGATCGATAACACAAGGGGATTCGGCCACAAGGAAATCTTGGAGCTATAGAACTGATGATAGCTACCGCGATGCGATTTACCTTGTTCATCGATACAACTCAGTTTGAGGGGCGCTCTGGGCCAGCGGTCAAGGCTCTTCCCCGGTTCCCGCTCGGAGCAACATGGGCTAGAAATCGTCGCGATCATCGTAAAAAGCTCCATCTTTTTCAGGCGATTGTCGTGCATTGCAAAGACAGATTGACGTGATGAAATATCTGCCTAACTTATGGTGTAGAGTAAACTTAGGGATGTACCGACTATGAAGATCGTGCTGAATTGATCTGTGGCAGCCTCTTTTTGTTTGAGTAAAAAGGGAGCGGCGAGCGAGTAGTTGGAATTCGACCAGCCATTACGTCGCGCGAAATGATCCGGACCTAGTTCGCGTCGTGGAAGAGTTGGGAAATGAAGCCGCCGGGCCTAAAAATGAACTGTTGGTAATAGACATACCGGAAAATAGTGCGTGGCGAATTTCCCAACGGAAAAATTCATTAGCGATTGAGCTCATAGGTCGTTCACGCCCCATTGTACTTATGAGCGCTTCACGCAAATACTCACATTCCCGACCGCTGGGCCATCCTAACAGGGAGCCTGGCCAGAAACCGGCCAAGCCGGCTGATGCGGCGATATTGATTGCCTGGCGAAAGAACCGGAGCGCCGGAGTCGAGGTGCTGATGGGGCGGCGGACCAACCGGGCGGCATTCCTGCCGCCATCTCCGCCGACGAGCTAGCCTTGAGCGCTACAACGATCTTGCCGCCTGTTCGCGCTAGGGCGCGTCTCCTTTCGGACCGATCAGACAATTTGCTCTATTGTAGCGGCGCATGACACATTCCAGCACCGAACCGGCAATCGCGCGCGCCTTGTCGGAAATTGTGTCGCAATAGTCCGGCCTTGCTCTCGGATCGATATCGCCGAGCTTGACGCCCTTCGATATCCATGTGCCCGGTTGGAGGAGACCGCGCAGAATTCCGCCGATCCCTGCATTGATCGCCTCACCCGCCACATATCCGATGCAGTCGCCCGTTTCGATCCGATCGCCGATCTTCCGCTCGGTCTCGAACACGCCGTCGGCGGGGGCGCGGAACACGCGCGCCTGCGTATGACCGGCGATATCGCCGGGAATGCCGGAATTGGGTTCTGCGGCACCTCGCTCGACGATACGACCGAGATGGTGGCCGCGATTCGTCTCGATCACGTAATGACAATCGCGACCCGCGACAAAGCCCGGACCAAGCGCCACAACAAGCGGCGCATCGCTCATATGCGTTGCGATGTTCTGCTTGGCGAGGATCGCGTCGATCACGATATCCGCGGCGATCGCAGCAAAATCGTCCCATCGGCTGAGCGGCATGATGGCAATGCGGTCCTCGCGCCAGGTCGGCTCAAGAGCGTCAACCGTTCGCACGGCGCTCGCCTCCACGCCTTCCACCCGGGAGCGCCCTTCCTGCAGCGCCGTGCAGAATGAGACTGTCCGCCGCACGCACAACGGTGCATCCAGATCCGTCATGATGATGCGGTGGAAATTCGCCATGTGAAGACGCCAGGCGACAGCGCTTGCCATCTCTCCGGCGCCCCGGATCAGGACAACCGGAGAAATCCTTGCAGAGTCGACCAGAGCCATCGCTCGTCCGCTCCAGATGTACCGCCCGGCACCAAAACCTCGCGTCGGGCGCCCCGACTTCGCATTCGACGCCGACAAATCAATACTATAACCAAATAGTTTGCTAATCAAACTATTATGTGAGAAACTGATTTTGCTCGGCCGCAATCGGCACAGGATAACTGCGCTCGGCAATCTTGATCATGGCTACGGATCCCATCTCGCTGATGAAGGAGGCCAACCGGCTGATCGAGACGGGCGCGCCGTTTTGCATTGTGACTGTCGTCGATGCGCGCGGCAGCATTCCCCAGGAGATTGGCGCCAAAGCCATCATCGACGGCAATGGTCTCGTCCATGGCACAATCGGCGGAGGGAAGATCGAGGTGCATGGCCTGAAGAAAGTCCGCGACCTACTCGCACCGGCTTCCGATCAGCGCATACTGGTCGAGCGTGTCAATCTCTACAAAGACATCGGCATGACCTGTGCCGGTGAGATGACGCTCGTCTACGAGGTGTTTCGGCGGGATTTTGAATGGAACGTAACGATTTTCGGCGCCGGGCATGTTGCGCAGAAGCTCTGCCGGCTTGCGGTGGAGATGGACTGCAAGATCACCTGCATCGACACCCGTCCTGAGTGGCTCAACCGCCTGCCGGATAGCGACCGGTTGGAAAGGCATCTCGTCACCGAATTCCCCGACGGGATTGAATTTGTCGGGCGCGGCGCCTTTGTGGTCGTCATGACCATGGGACACGCGACCGACCTCCCGGTTCTGCGGGCGCTCTGGAGCAAGAAGGCGCAGGCGCCTTTCATCGGCGCGCTCGGCAGCAATTCGAAGGCTGCCATCATGCGGCGCGAGCTCAAGGAGAGCGGCGTGTCTGACGATTTCATCAAGCGCATCAGGTGCCCGATCGGCGAGAAGTTCGGCGACAACACCCCCTCGGAGATCGCCGTCAGCATCCTGACGCAACTGGTGCGGGAGCGGCACGCGCTACGAGGACAGACGAGGCCTGAATGGATGCGCCCACTCCTCGCCCGCTGACCCAGCTGGCCCGTGCGGCCGGCTGCGCCGCCAAGGTCAGTCAGGCCGATCTGCGGGCGGCGCTGGCGCGCCTGCCCACAACCCATGATCCGCGGGTGTTGGTCGGACATTCGACGAGCGATGACGCCGCCGTCATCCGGCTGACCGACGATGTCGCTCTGGTCGAGACCGTCGACATCTTTCCGCCGATTGTCGATGACCCCTATGACTACGGGCGGATCGCGGCCGCCAACGCGCTGAGCGATATCTATGCCATGGGCGCGCGACCGCTGAATGCGCTGAGCTTCGTGGCGTGGCCGGTCCAAGCGGTAGGGCTCGGCCCATTGGGGCGAGTGTTCGAAGGCGCGGCCGCGGTCTGCGACGAAGCCGGGATTTCCATCTCCGGCGGTCATTCGATTGTGGATGAAGAACCTAAATTCGGTCTGTTTGTGACTGGATTGGTCCATCCTGAAAAAATCGTCAGCAATGCCGGTCTGCGTCCCGACGATATCCTGGTACTCACCAAGCCGCTTGGAACGGGCATTCTCACTACCGCGGTCAAGCGCGGTCGCATGCCTGTCGAGGGTCTGTCGCAGGCGATCCACTCGATGACGACGCTAAACCGGGCCGCCGCTGAGGCAATGGTTGCAGCGCAGGCGCACGCCGCAACTGATATCACAGGCTTCGGATTGCTCGGCCACCTCGGCAACATGCTGCGGGCGTCGAGCGAGGCGCGCGGGCGAGGCCTCGGCGCCCGGATATTCTTCAATCAGGTTCCGGTTTTCGAAAATGTCCGCAGCTATCTCGGGGAAGGATTGTGCCCGGCGGGGACGCGCCGCAATCTCCAATATTCAGCCCCGAACGTGATATTCTCCCTGGCGATCGGAGAAGCCGAGCAGCTGCTGCTTGCCGATGCCCAGACGTCAGGGGGATTGTTAATCGCCGTGGAGAAAGCCAAATTGACGTCACTGATCGCCGACCTCAACGACCGCGGAGTGCTGGCCGTTGCACAGGTCGGCGAAATCGTCGAATCTGACGTGCCGGGACATATTGAAGTTGGCTGAATGAAATCCATCAAAAGAAAGGCCGAAAGCGCGGCAAGACGCGCCGGGGGCGGAGGCACGGGCAAACGCCACTCGCCGCAGGCAAACGGTCTCGTAAAGTTTGGGCCCCTGCCCGGCTATCTCGGGTATCAGATCCGACAGGCACAGGCTGCGATTTTCCGCGATCTTTCGGCATCGACCTCGGCGCTTAACATTACGCCCGGCGAATATGGCTTGCTGAGCCTGCTCGATGCCAATCCCGGCATCAGCCAGATCGCCCTCGCCCAGGTCTACGGGCTCGACAAGTCCACGCTGTCGCTCGCCGTCAGCCGGCTCGGCAAGCGGGGGCTGGTCAGGCGCACACGCAGCCCCAAGGACGGGCGCTATTACACCTTGTGGCTGACCCGCGCCGGCACCGCCTTGCTCGCGCGCTTCCGCGCCCATGTGGAAGCGCAGGAGAAGGCAATGGATACGGTGCTGCGGGCGGGCGAACGCGCGCAGATGCTGGACATGCTTAAGCGAATTTCACGCGTTTTCAATCGCTGAAGGGGGTTGCGGCGCATGCCGTGCATCCATGTCAACTTCAAAAAATTAGTTTGCTAATCAAACTAATTAGAGTTAGTCTTGTTTGAATTTGCAGGCTGGTGCTGTGCGCGCCAGCCTCTCGAAATCGCCGCCGGAGAGCGCGGGGGACATATGATCCTCTTTGATTTCCAGTACGAACGCGCCCGTTCGCTTGCTGAGGCCGCAACCCTTTTGGCCAGTCTCGGACCCGATGCCCGAGTCATGGCCGGCGGCACGGATTTACTCCCGAACATGCGTACCGAGATCGCGCGACCGGCAGCTTTGGTCGGTCTTGGCGGCATCACTGCCGCGGAGCCGCAGGTCGACGCCGAGGACAATATTCGCATCGATGCCCTGACGCGCCTTGCCGCGATTGCCGACTCTCCACTCATCCGGAAGCGCCAGCCCATGCTCGCCGAGGCGGCGCGGGCCGTCGCCAGCAACCAAATCCGGCAAATGGGAACGCTTGGCGGCAATCTCTGCCAGGACACGCGGTGCCTCTATCTCAACCAGCAGCACGACTTCCAGTTTGTCGCCCCCTGTTACAAGCGCGCAGGCTCATGCTGCTATCCGTTTCCGCAAAACAAGCCGGACGTCTGCTGGTCCGTCTATATGTCGGACATCGCGCCCGCGTTGATCGCGCTGGAAGCGGAAATCTCTATCGTCGGCGAATCCGGCATGCGCCGATTGCCGCTCGAGCAGCTTTACAGCGGCAACGGACTGAAGCCGTTCACGCTTGGAAAAAACGAGGTCATCGAAGCCGTAATCGTGCCTGCGACGCCTGCGCGATCGGGCTATGGCTATCACAAATCGTCGCGTCGTGGCGGACTCGAGTTCGCAACGTCCGTCATTGCCGTGGCGTTGCGCCTTGACGACGCGCTGATGCGCTGCACCCAAGCCCGCATCGTTATCGGTGCTGTGCGCGAGCAGCCGATTCGCGCGGAGGCGGCGGAAAAGGCTCTCGTGGGGCACGAGGTTGGCGCCGCGGCCTATGACGCTGCTGCGGCCGCCGTGCATGAAATCAAACCGCTGCCGCATCACGGCTTCACCAAGAGCTTCATTGTCGACAACCTGCGCGTTTACCTGCGGCGTGTTCTTGCGCATGCGGTCGAGCGCGCCCGTGCAAGTGGCATGGTGGCATAGGGAATTGCGGTCATGGCAGACCGTTCGCGCGAATTGAGCGGCAAATCGCAAGTCATTTCGATCGAGGTCAATGGCGAATTGCACGAGGTCACCGTCCGGCCGCGCCACACGCTGGTGGAGGTGCTGCGCGAGAAAATCGGGCTGACCGGAACAAAAGACGGCTGTGAGCAGGGCGTTTGTGGCGCCTGTACGATCCTTCTGGAAGGCCGCCCGGCGCTCTCCTGCCTGACGCTCGCGATCGAGTGTGACGGAAAGAAAGTGCGCACCGTCGAGGGGCTCGCAAACGGCGAAAAGGTCACCGCGATCCAGCAGGCCTTCCTCGACCAGGGCGCGGTTCAGTGCGGTTTCTGTACGCCCGGCATGCTGATGTCGGCTACGGCCCTCCTCGAAAAGAATCCGAAGCCGTCGTTGCCGGAGATCAAGAAAGCGCTGGAAGGCAATCTCTGCCGCTGCACCGGCTACAACGCGATCGTCGCCGCCGTCCGCCAGGCTTCAGGCCAGGGCGTCGATCCGGTGATGCAGTAAAGATCGACGTCGGAGCGGTCATGAGCGAACTCAGCCACATCGGCAAAAGCTATCGCCGGAAGGACGGACCGGACAAAGTCACCGGCCGCGCCACCTACAGCCAGGACGTCAAGCTGCCGGGAACCCTGATCGGCCGCATCCTTCGCAGCCCCCATCCGCACGCTCGCATCTTGCGGATCGACACCTCCAAGGCGGCCGCCCTGCCGGGCGTAAAGGCAGTGATCACCGTCGATGACACCAAGGGCATCAAGCACGGCTTCGTGGAGACACCGCGATACCCGCCCGATCAGGAGGTGCTGGCGCGCGAACGTGTGGTTTATGTCGGCGAAGAAATCGCCGCGGTCGCGGCGGTCGACCATATTACCGCGCAGCAGGCGCTGGAGCTGATCGAGATCGATTACGAGATCCTGCCGGCGGTGTTCGATCCCGTCCAGGCCATGGAGCCGCAGGCGCCACAAATCCATCCGTCGCATCCCAAAGTGAGGGACGAACTGCCCTATTCCAATATTGGCGGTCGCACGACGTCAGGTTGGGGCGATGTAGAGGCAGGCTTCGCGGAATCCGACTATGTGCGGATCGACCGCTTCGAGAGTCACCTGCGCACGCACGGTTATCTGGAGCCGCAGACGACCATCGCACATTGGGAGAACGATCGTCTCAATGTGTGGACCTCGTCCATGGGAACCTTCATCAAGCGCGCGAAGCTCGCCCGCACCCTCGACCTGCCCTATTCAGCCGTCCGCGTCCACAAGGTCTATGTCGGCGGCACCTTCGGCGGCAAGATCGACCTCTATTCGCACGAATATTGCGCATCGCGCCTGTCCATGATCGCGCGCCGGCCGGTGCGCATCGTCGCGTCCCGCGAGGAAATCTTCTCCGCCTATCGCCACGGCCAGCCGCTCGCCATGGAGATCAAGACGGGCGTGAAGAAGGACGGCACCATCGTCGCCCAGGAAATTCGCGTCATCAACAATTCGGGCGGCTATCGCGGCTCCGGCGTGGTCGTGATCTTCCTCGCCTGGGGATTCACCATGATCCCCTATCGCATCCCCAACCTGAAGTTCGAAGGGTTGTCGGTTTATACAAATTACACCGTGCGCGCGCCGCAGCGCGGGCATGGCTGCCCACAAATCCGCTTCGCCATCGAATCTCAGCTCGACAAGATCGCCGAAGACCTCGGCATCGATCCGGTCACCATCCGTCTGCGCAATGCGCGCGAGCCGTGGGAAGAATTGCCCAATGGCGACAACGTGCATGAGGCGGGTCTCATCGAATGCATCAAGGTGGCGGCGGAGAAATCCAATTTCCTTGCAAAATACGGCAAGGGCCGCAACGCCAGCGGCAACATTCGCCGCGGCATCGGAATGGGTGTGAGCGGATATTTCGGCGGATCGCTGATTTATCCCAACGGCTCCGGCGTGATCGTGAAGATGAACGACGATGGCACGCCGACCGTGCTGACCGGCGGCATCGATGTCGGCCAGGGCTCCGAGACGGTAATCTGCCAGATCGTCGCCGAGGAGCTTTCGGTTGATATCGACGAGGTGAAGATCATTTCGTCCGACACCGACACCACGCCGCAGGATATCGGCGCCTGGATCAGCGGCATGACCTATGTGACCGGCAATGCGGCGCGGCAGGCGGCTGGTAACGCGCGGCAGAAGATGCTGGAGCTTGCCGCGTTGCGCTTCAACACCGACATCGAAGATCTCGCGATCAAGGACAAGACCATCTTCCGGCGCAGCAATCCGGCCGAGCGGATCAGCTATCGCGACATTATTGCCTACAGCATCGCCACGCGGCGCGGCGACACGATCCTCGGTGAGGGCTTTTGGCGCACCATGCGCGACGAGCCGACGCATCCGAGCCTCGCCACCACCAAGGGGCGCTGGACCGAGAACTATGCCTTCAGCTGCCAGGTTGCCGAGGTCGAGGTTGATATCGAAACCGGCGAAGCACGCCTGATCAAGGCCTTGACCGTGCATGATTGCGGCTTCCCGATCAATCCAGCGCTGGTGAAAGGACAGATCGACGGCCAGGTTTCCATGGCGCTCGGCCATGCTTTCCTCGAGGAAGTGCTCACCAAAAACGGCTACACGCTCAATCCGACGTGGCTCGACTACCGCATGCCCACCATTCACGAGATGGCGGAGTCCGAGGATGCTGACGTGATCACCGAGCAATACAGCGTCGGCAAGCCATACCGCACCAAGGAGGTCGGCGAAGGGCTGGTATCGGGCATCCTCGCCGCGATCTCAAACGCAATCTACGATGCGACGGGCGTATACATGACATCCACGCCGTTCACGCCGGAAAGAATCGTCAAGGGAGCGCGAAAGCTCGCGCGCACGGCTTGACCGTTGCCGGCATCGTGCTGGCGGGCGGTCTGTCCAGGCGCTTCGGACGAAACAAGTTGATCGAGGTTTTTCGCGGCAAGCCGCTGCTGCGCTGGGTGGTCGAAGCGGCACTGCAATCGCGCCTGACATTGGTGAATGTCGTGCTGGGGTTCGAACAGGACAAGACAAGAGCGGCACTCGACGGATTGACAGCCGATCCGCGTCTGACCCTGACCTTCAACCCCTCTTATTGTGAAGGCCAGAGCGCGTCGGTGCTGGCCGGAATGGCGACCCTGCCGCACGGATGCGCCGGCGCGATGTTTCTGGTCGGCGACCAGCCGCTGGTCGACCATCAGATCATCGACCGGATGATTTTGGCCTTTGAACAGTCGAACGGCGGCATCTGCTACCCCGTCTTCGGAAAGAGGCGCGGTAATCCAGTCGTCTTCGGAGCACGCTATTTTTCCGAACTGCGGCAGCTGACGGGTGACAGCGGCGGACGCTCTGTGATTGACGCCCATCGCGACGACTGCGTGCCTGTCAATTTCACGCGCTCTTTGCCCTTCTGCGATGTGGATCGGCCAAACGACATAGGTGCGCTTGCGAGGGATGCGGAAAGCGCATTCAATTTGGTCGAAGCGCTTAGACTGGAAAAGTCCCGCGTCATCGCACTGTGCGGTTCAGGAGGAAAAACCAGCCTGTTGTCCACACTGGTTCGCGCCTTTGCAGGCAGTCCTGCGGAGCATATCCTCGCGACCACCACCACAAAATTCGGGCTGGACGAGATCGACGGCCCCTGGCATCCGCACCAGGCGGATGACGCGGAAGCGATGCGCTCCACAAAAAGAGCGGAGCCCGTGCTGGTCTATCGCCGCCTCGATCCGGAGCGCGGCCGGCTTCTTGGATTTCCACCCAGCGTCGTCGACGCGCTGGCGCAGGATAACGAATATACCCGCATCATCGTGGAAGCGGACGGCTCGCGCCGCCGGCCCCTGAAGGCACCGAATGCGGAGGAGCCGGTCTTTCCGGCCACAACTGATACCGTCATTGCGGTGGCGGGACTCAGCGGCCTCGGGCGGCCGCTGCACGAGAACACGGTATTCCGCCCGGAAATCTGGTCAGAGCTGACAGGTCTGCCGGCCGGCGGCACCATCACGCCCAATTCCCTCGCGCGCATCATTGCGCATCCGCAGGGGCTAATGCGTGGCGCAGCGCCGCAGGCACGGCGCCTCGTTTTTCTCAATCAGGCCGACACGCCCGATCGGATGTCACAGGCGCAGGCCGTGCTCGACGGACTTTCCACCATTCACGATCGCCCGTCGATGTGCATCGCAATCGGATGCTTGAAGCCGGATGCACAGGTGCGGGCGCTGCACGAATTCGACAGCGGGCACTGATAATTCCCGGAGTGAGCAATGAGCATCAAGGATCCGAACACCCCTCCGCTATTGCTCAATGCCACAGATGAACTGCTCGGACCGACGCTAAAGCGTGGCCGCGGTAACGATATCGCCATCCTGTATCGCGACCAGAAGATAACTTTCAGCGAGCTCGATGCCGAAACCAACCGTTTCGGCAATGCGCTCCGGCCTTATCTGAACAAGTGTGACCGTGTGCTGCTGCTCCTGAAAGACAGTCCAGACTTTGTCGCCGCGCATCTCGGCACTATGCGCATCGGCGCGGTCGCGGTCGCGCTGAGCACGCGCGTCTCCGCACATGACCTTGCCTTCGCCATCGGCGACAGCGGCGCGAAAGTGCTTTTGATCGACGATGAATTCCTGCCGCTCTATGCCCAGTCGCTGACCTTGATGGAAAGCCGGCCGTGCCTCGTGGTGGTCCGCGGTAAGCCGGCTGAAGGGATGCGTTCGATTGCGGAATTTCTGGCGGGTGCAGACACACAGCGGCTGCCGGCCAATACGACCGCGACCGACATGGCCTTCTGGCTCTATACGTCAGGCACGACGGGGACGCCGAAGGCGGCCGTGCATTGCCACGGCGACGTCGTGATCGGCGATTCCTATCTGCAAGCCTTCGGTTACGGCCCGGGCCAACGCATCTTTTCCTCATCCAAACTATTCTTTGCATTTGCGCTCGGACATGTACTGATCGGTGGATTGCGCTCAGGCGCGACCCTCATTCTCTTCGAGGGCTGGCCGGACGGAGATTCCATCGCTGCTACGGTCGACCGTTACCGTCCGACCATCATGCTGAGCGTTCCTGCCTTCTTCCGCGGTCTGCTGCGCGACGGAATTGCCGAGCGGCCCGCCTTCAAGGATGTGCGCTGCTATTTGTCGGCGGGCGAGTCGCTTCCGGAAAACGTCTACCACCGCTGGCGCGAGGCAACGGGCGCGCCGATCGTCGAAGGCATCGGCATGACCGAAACGATATTCATGGTGGTGGGTGGCACGCCGCAGGATCATTTGCCGGGCGCCACCGGCAAGCCCTTCTCCTATACCGAGGTTAAGCTCCTCGATCCCGAAGACCGGCCGGTTGAACCGGGATCGCCGGGGACGCTCTGGGTGCGTCTGGGCTCGCTGTGCAGAGGCTACTGGCAACAGCCTGAAAAGACCGATGCGGCCTTCCGCGACGGCTGGTTCCGCACCGGCGACGTCTTCGTCGTCGATGAAGGCGGCTGGTGGCATCACCAGGGCCGCGCCGACGACCTGCTTAAGATATCCGGGCAATGGGTCAGCCCGGCGGAGATCGAGGAATGCGCGACCGCGGTGCCGGGCGTGGCGGAAGCCATCGTCGTCGGCGCACAGGATGAAGACGGGCTGGTGCGGCTGAACATGTTTCTGGTCGCGCCGGAGGGCGACAGCGAGACCTTGCTAGAGCGCGTGCAGGAACGGCTCTTGCAAACGCTCTCGAAATACAAGTGTCCGAGGCGTATCGTATTCGTCGACACGATTCCGCGCACTGCGACCGGCAAGGCGCGCCGCTTTCGCCTGCGGCACTGGGCAGCGTCACATATTCTGCAACGATTGATGCGCGCGCTTGGACTCGATCCGGCCCGGGTCGAACAGGCGGACGCACCGCTGTTCCGCGATTTGCAGCGCAAATGCATCGCCTGCGAATCCCACGAACGCTGCGACACGGAGCTGAAACAAGGCACCTGCGAAGCTGACTTCCAGGACTATTGCCCGAATGCGGACGTTCTGGTTTCGCTGCGGATCGGCGCTAGCCTGCATTAGACTAGGTGTCTGGTCCCGCAGTATGATGAAATCAGGTTAGCTGATCCCGACTGGAGGATCGGCTATGAGACAGATACTACATGGCAGCGCCATGACCACGCACGCCATCAGAGCTGCAATACAGCGATCGAAGGCTCCGCTCAAAGAGGCTTCCCCAAAACTGCAGCGGCGATTTGGAAACTTGTTTGGTGCCCAACGCTCACCATGCTCTTGACCGTTGGACCATACCTGCCCCGCTGATGCGCGCGTGTCACATCTAGTTTCAATCTTCCCGATCGGTAAGGCGAGGCTTTTGAAAGGCTTAGTACGGAATTGGTACGGGGGGGTGGATTCGATACCAATTCCCCATATGTCCGTGAAATTTAATTCCAAGTCCTTAGTCGGTTCGAGGTTGCGGAGCCACCGGGTCACGTGACACGCGCACGTGCCCCGAGCCTCCCCGGAGCATATCCCTTGGCTCGGCCCAGCTACCTCTCCCGCCGGGAGGGCGGCCGTTATTTTCTGAGGATACGCCTTGGGAAAGCCGCCTAGGCTCTTTACGGCAAAGCATTTCTGCGCGCGTCCTTGATGACAGCCGATTTTAGTGAAGCGCGTATCAGGCTCATGGACCATCTCGATTATGCCCGCCATCTCGCGGCGGCGCCGGATTTCGAAACATTGGGCGGAATAATTCACAGCCGCCTCAAGGGATATGTCGCTGCCGGCATCCCGCAAACCGAACGCACCCTGACGGAACGCCTCGGCTTCGAGCATCACGCCGTGCGTTACATCGCGCGCGCCAACGAGGCCGGTTATCTTTTCGCGCGCCAGTTCGAGCACTTCTCATCCAACTGGGTGGACTTCATCAACGCTAACAAGGCGGCTGAAAAGGCGCTCTCAGACGCCAAACAGGCCCAAGCCTACAAGAAAGGGCGCTCGGACGCATACAGGGCCCTCGATCACGCCTTTGCGGGCGTCAAGAGCCCAATTCAAGGGCAATCCTCCGGCACCACTGCGCCTTTGTCGCCGCACTCTCCCGTGACGCTGACGCACGAGGTCCATCAGACCATTGATTCAATCGTAAAGCAGGAACTTGAGAGGCGGCTTGCACAACTCGCCAGCCCGCAGACGGCGGGACAGGATGCGTCACGCCTCCAAAGCGGCCTGCGGATATCGCAAGTTCTGAAACTGTTTTTGAAGGCGTCTACGAGCCCGCGCCGACGCGAACTCAAGGGGACGGCGGATGCCGCCGTCATCGTGCAATTTGCGATCGACTTCCTCGGAGATCCGGTCCTTGAGGCTGTCTCCGCGGCGGACTGGGAACGATTGGACGAAGCCCTGCCGGACATCCCGCATCACCGCAATGTGCCGAAGGAACATCGCGGCTCGCTCTACAAGAGATACCGTTATGCCCAAAGCGCGGGCTGGGGGACGTTGTCGCGTGTGACGATCAGCACGCTCAAGAACCGCTATCACAATGGACTGAGCAAATTCATCGGCTGGGCGATTAAGAACAACTGCTACACGCAGCCGAAACCCGTCTTCGAATGCAGCGATGGCGAAACACGCCGGACTTCAGGAGCCTTGCCGACAGTCTGCGCCTCCTGACCCTGCCGATGCCGGCGGCCGGGCGATTGCCGCCCGGCTATGTGCGCACGGTAAAGAGTCTGCTGCGCGCTGCGAAGGAGAATGACGACAGGCATGTGCGGACCGAACCCCTCGAGGTCACGGTCATCATTGAGGAGGTCACCCATGGCTGGGCGGCCCTGCCGCTTCTGAAGGACAAGGTTCCTGAACACTATTCGCACATCGCCCTTCATGGCGCGGAATTTGTCGGCAGCCGCATGGCCGACCGGCGCGTCGCCAAGGTCAGGCGGGATGTGGAGCGCAAATACGAGGACGAACGTAACGAGAAGAAGAACGACGACAACAAGGGGAATAGTGGGGCGGACGCGCCGGAGCCCGAGATCCCGCCCGGTCACGTGATGGTCTGCCGGATCGAGGAGGCGGCGCTGAAGAACCCGAAACTGAAGGACATTGTCGGCCCGCTCAAGCAAGTTCTGAACGAACCGCTGCCGCTTGTGCCGGTGCCGGCGCTGCACGAGGTGCGCGGCAGGCTGCTGTTCGAATTCCCCTACGCAGAGAAGGTGATCGACTTTGTGCTCAATGATCTCGTCGGCCGGCAGACGATCAGGCTGCGGCCGCTCATCCTTGTCGGAGAACCGGGCGGCGGCAAATCACGATTCGTCCGCCGGCTCGGCGACATCCTCGGGCTTGGCGTCTGGCGCACCGACGCCTCCCGCAGTGACGGCAACGCCTTCGCCGGCACCGACAAGCGCTGGTACACGGCCGAGCCCTGTCATCCGTTTCTTGCCATCGCAAAGGCAAGGCACGCCAATCCGCTGGTGCTGATCGACGAGATCGAGAAGGCCGGCACCCGCAGCGACTACGGCCGCTTCTGGGATTGCCTGCTCGGCTTCCTCGAATCGGAAACCGCGAGCCGCTATCCGGACCCGGCGCTGCAGGCCAATCTCGACCTCAGCCACGTCAGCTACGTCGCGACCGCAAACTCCCTCGACCCCATTCCCTCGCCTCTGCGCGACAGATTCCGGATCGTGGAATTCCCCAAGCCGCGACCACAGGACATGGAGGCGCTGCTGCCGGCCATTCTCGCCGACATCGCCACCGAGCGCGGGCTCGACGTCAGATGGATCACCCCGCTCGCCGGATGGGAGCGGGACCTTGCCGCGGAACGATGGAAAGGCGGCTCGGTGCGCAGATTGCGCCGACTCATCGAAGTGCTTCTGCGCGCCCGGGAGAAAAATAACATCAAGCACTGAACGGTGTGACGGCCGGCGCGTAACGAACGCCCGAAAGGCTCGCCAATAGCGACGACTGAAATTCGTGAGATACCGAATGGCGCAACAGTTTTATCCCATTATTGATGAGGTCTTGCAGCCCGCTGACCTGTCCGATGCGAGCGTGCGCGAGCGGCTAAGCCCCGTTGCGATTCATGCATTCTTCGCTGTCATGCAAACATGGAAGACCGGCGACGACGATGCTCGCGCGCTCCTGGGTAACATCCCCAGAGAGGACTACGACGAACTCAGGACTCTGCCACGGCGGATACTGGATGCCGACGCCCTAACCCGTATCTCGTGCCTCGTCGGCATCTACAAGGCGTTGAACATTCTCTACTCGGAAGAGCTTGCAAATGCCTGGGTCCGATTGCCGAGCTCCAACCAGCACTTCGATCGCCAAAGTCCCATCACTTATATGATCAAAGGCGGATGGCCGGCGATGCAGACGGTCCGGCGACTGCTCGATGCGGTTAGAGAAGGTGCTTAGGACCGGATCGGACAATTTCGAACTCATTGCAAGCAACCAGGACACCCGCCTCCGTCCGTTCAACCGCGAGACATCTGCTTGATTGGCGTTTCGCGGACATTCGCGGTATCGGCTGATAGGCTAACCAGTCGAGCCACACCGCGACTTCATCCAGGAGAATGTGCAGTCGGCCAGCAGCAGCGCAGTGTCCTCGGTTGTTCTTGTCGGGTGACGCATAAGTCTGGATCTTTGGGCCATAAGTCTGTGTCAAATGACGCAAAAGCCTGACTCAGATTTTTTCAATCATTGGTTGTAGAGAAAGTTACGCGGCCAAGCTGAGTAATCTTGGCGGCCCGGCTCGCTCGTTGCTTATCTTGGATCAGCCATAGGAGAGATAATACGCAGTCCCTTCGGTGCGGAAAAACCTCGGCACAATTTCAACGCGATAGCTGCCGCTTCCCTAAGACTTAAAACAGGGATTTTTTGAGCGAGATCAGGGATCGTTCAGGTGTCTGTGTACGGCAACGAGGAAGGCGCCAACAAGATTCTAGAGATAACCGTCTAATGGGACGGCGCGGTCCATCTTGCGCCGAAGAATCGCGATTTCGTCAGGTTTCACCTCGGACTCTTTCCTGACCGACGTCAGGACCTCTCCCCCCATCTCCCCCGTTCCCGCGTCACGGGACTTTTGTTCGCCCCTGGAATGGGCAGTACCGCGAAACTCCACGCTCGGGAATCACTCAGTCGAACTCTTTCTCAAGGCGCAAGTTGTCAGCGTGAACCGTCGTGAATCACGGCCCGCCGTTAAAAAGCACACCCTTGCACTATGACCGGTGTGAGCACGGTTTGTGTGGAATTTCCGTCGACCATCTCGCCCGTACTGACAGAGGTGCAATCAAATTCTAACCAGGACTAGAGTATTGGACCGTTTGCAGACGCCGATAGAGATGTCACCCCCTGGCCCAGTTAGTATGTCTCTCCCCAGTTTTGGATTGGCATGGAGCGGCCGACGACAGTGATTGCGACGAGCCGTGCTGAAATCGATCGCATGAGGGTTCTGCACGATCTGGCGGAGGACCGGATTCAGGGCTTTTGCGGCGGTGCCGAGGGGCTCGGTCGCCGGCAGGTCTTGAGGGGGCTTTCTCGCTGCTCTGAGCATCCAATCGTGCCTATTCCAGCCGGCCATCGCGCAACTGGAAGATATGATCGAAGCGGTCGAAGATTTTCTCGTCGTGTGTGACGGCGATGATGGCAGCGTCATGCTCAACGGCAAGCCTGCGCAACAGGTCCATGACAATGCCGGCGCGCTTGGAGTCGAGCGCAGCGGTCGGCTCATCGGCCAATATGATCCGCGGACTATTGGCCAGCGCACGGGCGATGGCCACGCGTTGCGCCTCCCCGCCCGAGAGCTTGGCCGGCATGGAGCTGCTGCGATGACCAACCTCCAGATAGTCGAGAAGCTCGCCAGCCCGCTCGCGTGCGGCGGCGATGTCGGCGCCCGCCAACTGGCGGACAATCGCCACGTTATCTGTCGCATCGAGGAACGGCAGTAGATTATGGAACTGGAAGATGAAACCAATCTTGTCGAGCCGCAGTCGTCTCAAGTCGCTGCGCTCCCATTGGCTATCTTTCAGGACGAGTTCACCATCGAGCTCCATGGAGCCCGCTGAGGGATCGAGGATGCAGCCGATGATGTTGAGGAGCGTGGTCTTGCCGGACCCGGAAGGTCCGAGCAGCGCCACCACCTGGCGCGGATACACCTCGAGCGAAACGTCCCGTAATGCGTCTACGCGAGTCTCGCCCTCGCCGAAATGCTTGGAGATGCCATCCAGACGCACGAGCGGGACACTTGAGCTTTCGCCTGCCCCTGTCATGTCAGCCTCCGAGCGCCGTTGCCGGGTCGACCCTTAGCGCTGCGCGCACGCCGAGCCCGCTCGACAAAAGGCACACTACGAACACGATCAGGCCGAGGATCACGACATTGTCCGGTTCCAGGATCACGCGGCGCGGGAAGTAGTCCTTGATGCTGAGGATCAGCGTGGCTCCGATGGCAAAGCCGATAAAACCGAGGGCCAGAGCCTGCTGCACGATCATGCCGATGATGGTGCGGTCTGGGGCCCCGATCAACTTAAGAGTCGCGATCTGTTTCAGCTTCTCCATGGTCATCGTGTAAATAATGAGCGCAATGATAACGGCAGAGACCGCCAGCAAGAGAGACGTGAAAAGTCCGATCTGACGTCGGGCCCGATCAACCAGCGAGCTTGTCAGGATGTTTTCCTGCGCCTCCTGCGTGATGGCGGCGAGATGCTTCCAGCGCCGTATCGCGGCAGCAGTGGCATCGGGGGAGGCATTCGGATGCAGCCGGGCAACAACGGCGTTGACGGTATCGCGGCTGGCACCGCCAGTGCCGCGAGCGAGTTGCACGCGCGCGGCGGACGGCGCGAGGTCGAATTGCAGTCTTTGCGCATCGGCTAGCATGATGTAGACGGCAGGATCACCACCGGAGTTGACCTGGTGCCGGGTCAATCCCACGACCGTGAAGGTGTKRCGRCCGAGYTGGATSCGTTCGCCYAAAGTCAATCCGGTTGAAYGRTCGGCGACCATTTCGTAGTGCCTGCGTCCAATCTCGCGCCCCTCGGAAATTTCCGGTGGACCTCCGGGCCGCGTCAATTCGTAGCCGATGACATACAGCCTCAGTTTGCCGCCGCGATACTCAGTCTCGACGGTCTGATAGGTGATGCTGCCGGCGGCGGTCACGTCGGCAATGCGTGCCACCGCTTCACGGATGTCTCCGGGAATCCGGGACGCCTCGGCGAAGGGACCGCGTGTATTGGCCTCCACCACCCACAGGTCAACAGCCGGCGCCCGGGCAATCGTCAGGGCGTCGACGATCAGACCGCGATAAATGCCGATCATGGCCAGCACGACGCCGAGCAGCAGCCCGAGCCCCACACATGTCAGCAGGAAGCGACCGAGCGCGTGCCGGATGTCACGATACGCGAGGTTCATTTGGACCCCACCTCGGTCACGCGCGCTGCTCGGCCTTCACGCAACCCACTCTCCAGCCGGCTCACAACACGAGCGTTTGCCGGAAGGCCGCCGATGATCTCCAGGCGCGAATCCTCGGTGCGATGCCGGAACTGGACCAGACGGCGATGCAAACGACCGTCCTCGACCGTCCACACCGTACCCTGTCGCCCGTCATAGCCATGCACCGCGGCTGATGGCACAAGCAGGGCGTTGTCGAGGCTGGCCACGGTGATCCAGAACTCCACCTGCTCTCCGAGGTAGACGCGAGCTGGCGGATTATCGCCCCTGAGATAGACGCGTCGCTCCTCGGTGACCCGGTCGCTTTCAAGCCCGATGCGAACCACGCGGCCCGTGAAGGATTCGAGGGGACGGGAGCGCAAGCGCGCCTCGACGGGCTGGCCCTCCTCGATAAAGCCCGCGCGGGCCTCATCGACATAAGCGAGGCCCCAATAACTTCCAACGGCAATCAGAGTAAAGATCGGGTCGCCGGCCTTTATTACCGAGCCTAGCTCCTTGTGGCGCTCAATGACCACGGCATCGAAGGGAGCAACAAGCGTGCGATGCCGCAGCATGGTCTCCTCGTATTGAAGCTGGGCGCGGGCGTCTGTCAGTTGCGCCTTGGCGCTTTCCACCTCGCTTTCCGCCACCGCTACATCCGCCTTGGCCACGGCCTCGTCGCGAACGGCCTCTTCCGCCGCCTGCTGGGAGACCACATCGCGACCAGCCAAGGCCTGTTTGCGCCGATTTGTCTCCTGCTTCTGCGTGAATGTGGCACGCGCCTTCTCCAAATTGGCGGCGCTCTTGGCGATATTGACCTCGGCGATCAGCAGCGAGGCGCGTGCTTTAGCAACCTTGGCATCCTGCTCGCCGGTAGCGAGCCGGGCCAGCACTTGCCCTCTGCTGACGTGATCACCATGGTCGGCGTGCAGTTCGGCAAGCGTGGCGCCGACTTCGAACCCGATCTTTGAGAGGACGCGTGCCTCGGTGGTTCCGAGGCCAAATACCCGGACCGGAACATTCTGCTCAGGCGCCGCAACCTGAACATCGATCGGTCGATTGGAGTAGACCAGGCCGGCAACGGCAATGACAGCAATGAGGCCCGCCACCGCCAGCGTATAAGTCACCGCCGGTTTGCGCAGCAAGGCGGACAAGCCGGCCTTTTTTTTCGTCAGTCCGGATGACTTTCCGGCCTTGACGGCGGCTAAATGCACAGAATCATCCATGATCAAGCTCTACCTCTCGTTGATCCGGATCACATCGTCGCATTGCTTCTCTCCCCTCGCCTTTCGATCATTGAGATTGTCATCCACGTGCCGACTGCGTGCCGGCATGTTTTTTCGCCCAGGAAACAATGGCGGCCGCATTCATCGCGCCGGAGATGCGAGCGACCTCGCGGCCGTTCGCAAACAGCAGCATGGTCGGAATGCCCTGAATTCCGAGCCGGCCGGCAACGTCCGGTTCGTCCTGCGAATTCAGCTTGATGAGGCGCATGCCCGGTTCGAGCACATGGGCGGCCTGCGCAAAGGCTGGCGCCATCGTCCGGCATGGCCCGCACCATGGCGCCCAGACATCAACCAGAACCGGGATAGAGCTGCGCTCAATCTGACGCTCAAACGTAGCCCGATCGGCATCAAGGGGTGCTGCGACGAACAGCGGCTGCTTGCAGGCCCCGCATTGTGCTGCAGTTGCGGCACGGCGCGCCGGCACTCGATTGACGGCTGCACAATGCGGGCAAACGACATGGTGGCTATCGGACACGTCCGGGCCCTCTCTTTGACGGGCAAATGATCTTCCCGCTCGCTTGACATATATTCAATAACTCGTATATTCGCAATTATGAATATTTCGGCGAAGATCGACCCAAAAGTCATGCGCGTCGCCGCAGATGAGGCCGGAGCACTCTTGAAAGCGCTGTCCAATCGGCACCGCCTTCTGATCCTTTGCCAGCTCATCGACGGTGAGAAATCGGTCGGCCAGCTGGCCGACTTTCTGGGAATTCGCGACTCCACCGCCTCTCAGCATCTGGCGCTGCTCCGACGAGACCGCATTATTTCCGGCCACCGAGATGGCCAGACCATCCGGTATCGCATCGCTAGCAAACCAGCGCTTGATGTTATGCAGGTTCTCTACGCGGCCTATTGCGCTGGATCAAAGTCGCGGCAACCCGCACCGCATTTCACGACGCCCCGCCGATCACGTTCAAAGGAGTAGGACAATGACTCTCGATCACGCCGTTATGATGTTCGCCGGCTTCATCATTCTTCTGTCTTTGGTGCTCGGCTTCTATGGGTCGCCCTATTGGTACCTGTTGACGGCCTTCGTCGGACTGAACCTCATACAAGCTTCGGTGACGGGTTTTTGTCCCGCGGCCATGGTGTTCAAGAAACTCGGCGTCAAGGCCGGAAAAGTCTTCAACTAGCTACGAAGATCAGAGAGGAGCGCGTCCGTCGTCGCAAGTACATCTCTCTCCTGATAATATTATCATGCCGCCGCGTACCAATTTTATCTTTCCTGTCCTCGTATCCATCTTCGTCGGCAGCATGCCGGCGGAGGCAAACGATTTCGTTGTCAAAAGCATTATGGTGCCGGACATGAAGGCCGTGTTCGGTCGGGTCGAAAGTACAAGGATCGTTCCTGCGCGGGCGCGGATCGGCGGGTCGATCCGAGCCATCGGGGTCGGTGAAGGCGATCAGGTTAAGGAAGGCCAGGTCGTTGCGGTGGTCGTCGATGACAAGCTCGCGCTGGAGCTTAACGCCGCCGACGCCAAGATCGAGGCGCTCAATTCACAACTTGAGAACGCTCGTACTGAACTTGACCGGGCGCAACAGCTCCTCGCCCGCGGCGCCGCGACTCAGGCGCGCGTCGATCAGGCGAGGACGCAGTTCGACGTCATCGTCAGCCAGGTCGCCGCCGCCCAGGCCGAGAAAGCTGTGATCGGCCAGCGGGCGCGCGAGGGCGACGTGCTCGCTCCCGCGGACGGCCGAATTCTCACAGTCCCGGTGACACTCGGTTCCGTTGTCCTCGCCGGCGAAGAAATCGCGCGCATCGCAAGCGGCCGCTATTATCTGCGCCTTTCGCTGCCCGAGCGGCACGCCGCAGAGATCAGGCCGGATGCCATCGTTCGGATCGGACAGCGCGGTCTTTCGCCAGCGACGAGCGGCCGCATCGCGGAGGCACGGCCCGGCCGTGTCGCCAAGGTCTATCCGGAGATCGCGGGCGGCCGCGTGATTGCCGACGTCGAGGTAGAGGGCCTTGGAGGCTATTTCGTCAATGAGCGAACGCTGGTTTGGATTCGGGTTGCCGAGCGTCCGGCGATCGTCGTCCCGCCAGAGGCCGTGACCACGCGTCACGGCGTCGATTACATCCGGGTCGCTGCCGAAACCGGTCCTCTCGAAGTCGCCGTGATCCTTGGCGAGGCAATCCAGACCGCGGATGGTCCACGTATCGAGGTGCTGACCGGACTGCGCGAGGGCGACCGCGTGGTCATGCCGGATCGCAAGTCATGAAATTTGGGATTGCCGGCGGCCTCACCCGCGCCTTCATCGCCTCACCGCTGACACCTCTGTTCCTGCTCGCCGCCTTCGCGCTCGGACTTGTCGCTCTCGTCATGCTGCCGCGCGAGGAAGAGCCGCAGATCTCAGTGCCCATGGTTGACATCCATGTCGAGGCCAACGGGCTCAAGGCCGAGGATGCGGTCAAGCTCATCACTGAGCCGCTGGAGACGATCATCAAGAGCATCGACGGCGTCGAGCACGTCTATTCGCAGACCGAGGACGACGGAACCGTTGTCACTGCCCGCTTTCTTGTCGGCACCAATGCCGATGCTGCCATTTTGCGCGTGCACGAGAAGATCCGCGCCAACATGAACCGCATTCCGGTCGGCATCCCCGAGCCGCTGATCGTAGGCCGCGGGATCGACGACGTCGCCATTGTCGTCATCACACTGACCCCGACCCCGGATGCGGCTGACCGCTGGAGCACGAACGGCCTGACCCGCCTCGCCCGCGAACTGCAAGTCGAGGTGCTCAAGCTGCCCGACATCGGGCTCACCTATATTGTCGGCGAGCAACCCGAGGAAATGCGCATCGAGCCCTACCCGGAACGGCTGTCGCTCTACGGCATCACCCTGCAGCAGCTCGCCGCGAAGGTCGCGGGTGCTAACCGCTCATTCCAGGCCGGTCGGGTGCGGGAAGTCGGTGAGCAGCGCACTCTCGTCGCCGGCCAAACCCTGCAATCGCTCTCCGAGATCGGCAACCTGCTTCTCACGGCCCGCGACGGCCGTCCTGTCTATGTGCGCGACGTGGCTTCAATCGTGCTGGCGACCGAGCCCAACGAGGCGCGCGTCACGAATGTGCGCAAGACCGCAGCCGGTCTCGAGAGGACGCCTGCTGTATCGCTCGCCATTGCCAAGCGGCCGGGAACCAACGCCGTCGTCATCGCTCACAATATTGTCGAACGCCTCGAACAGGCGCGCGGTCAGATATTTCCGGCCGACGTCGAGATGACAGTCACTCGCAACTATGGCGAGACGGCAAACGAGAAGGCGAATGAACTCCTCTTCCATCTCGGCTTGGCGACAATCTCGATCGTGATCCTGGTCGGGTTTGCCATTGGCTGGCGCGAGGCGCTGGTGGTGGCGGTGGTCATCCCGACCACCATCCTGCTGACCCTCTTCGCCGCCCACATCATGGGTTATACGCTCAATCGCGTCAGCCTGTTTGCGCTGATCTTCTCGATCGGCATCCTGGTCGACGATGCTATCGTCGTCATCGAGAATATCGCCCGCCACTGGGCGATGAAAGACGGTCGGCCACGCGTGCAGGCCGCAATCGAGGCGGTGGCGGAAGTGGGCAATCCGACCATTGTCGCGACCCTCACGGTGGTCGCCGCATTGCTGCCGATGCTGTTCGTCTCCGGCATGATGGGCCCCTATATGAGCCCGATTCCCGCCAATGCCTCGGCGGCGATGCTGTTCTCCTTCTTCGTTGCCGTGATGCTGACCCCCTGGCTGATGATGAAGCTCGGGGGTAAGGCGCATACAGAAGCGTCCGCTCACGGCGCCGCACAGGGGAGCGGCTGGCTCGGCCGCGCCTATATCGCCGTAGCTCAACCGATCTTGCGGACAAGAATACGCTCGTGGATTTTCCTCGGCGCGGTCGGCCTCGTCACACTTGCCTCACTCGGGCTGCTCTATACGCAGCACGTTACCGTCAAGTTGCTGCCGTTCGACAACAAGACCGACCTGCAGGTGATGGTTGATCTGCCGACGGGATCGTCGGTCGAGGATACCGAACGGTTGCTGCAGGCGATGGTCGAACGGCTCGCACCGGTCAAGGAGACTGTTTCCTTCCAGACCTATGCCGGCACCGCGGCACCGTTCAACTTCAACGGTCTGGTGCGCCATTATTATCTACGTGCGCAGCCGCATCAGGGCGACATCGCCGTGACTCTTTCCCCCAAGGACGAACGCGCGCGTGCAAGCCATGAGATCGCCCTTGAGCTTCGCACGCGCCTCAAGGACCTGACCCTTCCCAACCGCACCATTGTGAAAGTTGTAGAGCCGCCGCCCGGCCCACCGGTGCTTGGCACGCTGCTCGCCGAAATTTACGGACCCGATCCGGAGACGCGGCGAGCCGTTGCGACAAAGGTGCGCGAAGCCTTCGAAAGCGTGCCCTTCATCGTCGATACGAACGACAGCTTCCACAATCGGCCGGACCGCGTGCGCCTCGCCATCGATCAGGACAACCTTGAATATTATCGGGTCGAACAGGGTGATGTGTACGACACGGTTCGTACCTTCGGCAGCGGCACCACCGTCGGCTATTCACATCGGGGTGGCGGCCGCCAGCCGATTCCGATCCGCATCGCTTTGTCCAAGAGCGAGCGAGTCGTCAATGAGCGCACGCTGGCGACACCAGTGCCAGCCAATGCGCTGCCCGGCGATCGCTCCATCGTCGAGCTTGGCGATGTCGTCTCCGTGACGCGGGAGCGCGCTTCCTATCCGATCTTCCGGCATAATGGCCGCGCTGCCGAGATGGTCATGGCCGAGCTTGCCGGCACGTTCGAAGCGCCCGTGTATGGCATGATCGCAGTCGCCGACGCCATCGCAAAGGCGGACTGGGGCGAACTGCCGAAGCCCGCGCTCACACTCCATGGCCAGCCCAGCGACGAGTCCCGCCCGATCCTCCTCTGGGATGGCGAATGGGAAGTGACCTGGGTCACCTTCCGCGATATGGGCGCCGCCTTCGCGGTCGCGATCCTCGGGATCTACATTCTCGTCGTCGCGCAGTTCGGCTCATTCAAGCTGCCGCTCGTAATCCTCACGCCGATTCCGCTCACGTTCATCGGCATCATGCTTGGCCACTGGCTATTCCGTGCGCCGTTCACGGCAACCTCCATGATCGGCTTCATCGCGCTCGCCGGCATTATCGTCCGAAACTCGATCCTGCTTGTGGACTTCATCCGCCACGCGCGTACGGCCGAGCGCCCACTGATCGAGGTGCTGCTGGAGGCCGGCGCCATCCGCTTCAAGCCGATCCTGCTCACCGCACTCGCCGCTATGATCGGAGCGGCGGTCATCCTGACAGATCCCATTTTCCAAGGGCTTGCGATCTCGCTCCTGTTCGGCCTCGCCTCCTCGACGGCACTCACCGTGCTCGTCATCCCGGCGATCTATGTCGTGGTGAGGGCAAAATACGGAGCTGAACTGACGCATCCGAACGCGCAAAAAGGTCGTGCCCAGACCCAGGCGCCGTGACATCAAGAAGCAATGCAGATCCACACAGTCCAGACGCTCCGCAAGGCCATCCATTTCGTCGGGGTCGCCGTTGGCGTTTCGTTCTCGGAGCCCACACGCTGCGTATGACATTCTTCAGATGCGCCCTAACAATGCTGCCAGCAAACGGATCTATTTGTGGATTGAGTGCAAGAAAATTGCTGTTTCCAAAAGCGCGCTAACCTGACGCGCGATCATTTCGGCCACGCGCCTGTCTCCGCCAAACCACATCATCAGGTCATCGGCGAGCTAGGAAAGGATCGTGAGACCTTCGGGCGTTATTGAGTCTCTGATGCCGCCAGGGCGACATCATTGTCGCGCATTTTACGCTGATAAGGCCCGCCGAAGTCGAACGCTTCTAGGAAGAATAACACAGACTCTTTAACGGCGTGCCGTCATCCGGCACGGGCGGTGGCAGCCGACCAGCCACGAGGCGCGGCGGCCTCAATGCGCCGCATCCTGTTCCATCATCATTTCTGCTTGCAGATTTTCTACGTCACGGGAGATCGATGCGACAGCCAGCGTGCGGCCGTTGCGTTTGAAGCGAAGCAGACAATTCTTGCTTGCTATGTCGCCATCGATTGCGATTTCATCCCATGTCTCGGCATGGCCGACATAATTGATCGGCACGTCGTAATGCTGGCTCCAAAAAAACGGGACGGCAGTAAATTTCTCTCGCTGCCCCATCATATTCAGCGCGGCGGTTTGTCCCTGTCGCTCCGCAACAATCCAGTGCTCAACGCGAATGTTGCCGCCAGAGTGAGCGTCGGGCCAGCGTGCAATATCGCCGGCGGCAAATATGCCCTTCGCACTCGTTTCAAGATATGAGCTCACAACGATTCCGCGATCGACAGCCAACCCCGCTCTTGCGGCAAGCTCAATTCGGGGTCGAACACCGATGCCGGCGACTACGAAGTCTCCTTCCAGGATACCGCCGCCCTTCAGAGTTATTTGGTGTCCGGAAATAGATACGGCGGTCTCATTGAGATGAAAAATAACGCCATGCTCTTCATGCAGCGTTTGTATGAATTGGCCAATATCTGGGCCTAGAATACGCTCCAGTGGCCGCCTTTCCGGCGCGATAACATGAACTTCGAGGTTGCGACTGCGCAAGGCTGCCGCGACTTCAAGGCCGATGAAGCTTGCACCAAGGATGATGGCGCGGCGCGCAGTTTGTGCGTGCGCAATGATCGCGCGGCAATCATCAAGCGAGCGAAGCGAATGCACGTGCGCTTGGTCGCTTCCAGGGATCCAGAGGCGAACCGGCTCAGCGCCCGTCGCCAGAAGCAGTCGGTCATACCCAATGGTGTTTCCATCCGAGAGTTTAACTACTCGTGAGGCTGGATCAACGCCGACGACCTCTGTTGTAAGCCGAAGATCGATGGCATTTTCCGAATAAAACGATTCCGGCCGAAGGGGCAGCCAATCCTCTGGGGCGCTGCCCGCAAGATAATCTTTCGACAAGTTCGGCCGGTCGACGGGAGCCCCAGTATCGTTACTCAGCATGGCGACGCTGCCTGCGAACCCTTCTCGCCGCAGCATCTCAGCGGCCGCAAAGCCAGCAGCACCACCGCCCACAATTACAATTTTTTCCGGTGTATCATTGAAAGTCCGACCGGTACGCGAACGCCTAGGCTGCTCTTTTTTGCCTGCGACAAAGACGCGGTCGCCCCGCAGCTCCACGGCCCAACACGACAAGGAGTCAAAGGCCGGCGCGCGAACGGCCTCACCGGTCCGCAGGTCAAAACATGCATGATGCCAGGGGCATCGAATCGTGCCTTCGGCCACTAATCCTTCGGCAAGTGGGCCGTGGTAGTGCGTGCAATGGGCGCCAACCGCAAAAAATTCGTTGCCAATCCGCGCCAGTATCACGTCGTCCTCACCGACATGGCCGAGTAACGTGGCGCCGTCGGCTAGCTTGTCTTGCGCAATGCCGAGCGTGAGATCAGGCCCACTGGGCTCAGGACGATCAGACATCCAGTTTCCTTCAACGTCAGGGCGACCCGAGGTCAGCCGCGGTACGCCGATAACATCCCACTGGCTTATGGACGAGACAAACGAATATAATTGACGCTTCTCTGCATTGATTATGCTAGATGAGCTATGGACATCGAACTTGCCAAGACTTTCGTGGAGATTGTTTCCACCGGAAGCTTCATCAAAGCTGCAGATCGCCTGCACGTCGCTCAAACGACGGTCAGCGCGCGCGTGCGCTTGCTTGAACAGCAACTGGGACGGCCTCTGTTTGTCCGCAACAAAGGCGGCGCGACCCTCACCCCAGCGGGCGAGCAGTTCTTACGTTTCGCGCCGAGTTTCGTTCAGTTGTGGCAGCGAGCAAGGCAGCAGGTGGCGGTACCCGAAGGTCACCGTGCGGTGTTGACCGTGGGCAGCGAGGTCAGTCTGTGGCAGCCGCTCCTGCTCGAGTGGATCAGGATGATGCGGCGATCACATCCAGACATCGCGCTTCGCGTTCACGTCGACGTCCCCCAGGATCTGATCACACATGTAGCGGCCGGTCTCATTGACATCGCGATCATGTACGCGCCCCAGCATCGGCCAGGCTTGGAAATCGACTTGTTGATGGAGGAAGAGCTCGTACTCGTAACAACGGACTTATCGAACTATCGCGCAAATAGTCCTCGATACGTTCACGTAGAATGGGGCCCGGATTTCACCCTTCACCATGAGGCAAGCTTTCCCGATTCGACACCGGCGCTGGTCGCCAATCTCGGCCCTCTCGCTCTTAATTACGTGCTTTTGGAAGGCGGCTCCGGTTACTTCAGAATGCATTCGGTTCAGCCGTATCTGGAATCCGGAGAACTTCATCTGGTCCCGGGCGCCCCTCATTTCTCGTTTCCGGTCTATGTTGCGCACCCGGCAAATATCGACCCAACCACGTTGGGTTCGGCACTCGCTATCCTCCGTGCAGTGACGACCATCGAAGTGAAATAACGGCACGCCCTGCGGCCAGTCCCTGCACGGACGAGCACTTCTCCTTCGACTGCAACGATCTTGCACTGAAGCGCCAATACTTTTCGTTTGTCTGGCGCAGCCATTGAGCGGATAGAATGGCGCCGGATCGACTGCGGCAATGATGCATCGTATCGCAACACAAGGCCGCACGGCTTCACTGGGGATCGAGCGATGACCAGATCGCGCGTCCGTAGGCATCGTGTCACATACTGCATCACAGGGGTCGCTCCGGCTTTTTCCTCATTTTCTTAGAACGGAATTCCGACGATGAGCCTTCAAAATTCTGACGCCGCACTGCTGTGAAACTGGCAAGGTTCGTTCTGTCCGGGAAGGAATTATGAAGATGACACACTCGGTTGTTTACAATGAGAAGGCCAGGCGCATAGTCGAGGCGATGAAAGCCGCAGAAGCGCGCCATATCGCTCAGCGTAGGGCGGAAGCCCAAGCCCAGGCGTGCGACTGCAAGGACGGTATGTTTCCGCGTTCGGGCATACCCGATCGGCGCACATTCCTTGTTGCGGCCGGTTCTTCGCTTGCGAGCATCGCTGCGACCCCGACCCTGGCGCAATCGTCCGGCACACCGAAAGCGCCGCCCGGCGCGTTCCATTTCGATGTGCCGGAGGATCCGACCAAGGAGCAGGGTCGTCCAGTTGGTGCCGATGGTGGTTACGGGTCGCGCTCGCAGTTTGAGACTGAAGTGCGTTGGCGCTATCCGACGCCGAACGAGAATACTTCGTGGAGTATGACGCCGCTCGACAAGATGCTTGGCAACCTGACAGCGTCGGGTCTGCATTTTGAGCGTCATCACGGCGGCATCCCAACCATTGACCCGCAGCGGCACAGCCTAATCGTGCATGGCATGGTCGATACGCCGAAGAAATTCTCGGTAGCCGACATTAAGCGCTTTCCATCGGTTACCCGCAAATGCTTCATCGAGTGTTCCGGCAACGGACTGACCGAATGGAACAAGCCGACGCTGAAGACGGTGCAGGGTACGCATGGCCTGCTCAGCACTTCGGAATGGACCGGCGTGCCCTTCGCCACGTTTGCGCGCGAAGTCGGCTTGCGGGAGGGCGCCCTGTGGGTGCTGGCGGAGGGCGCCGACGCGGCGGTGATGACGCGAAGCATCCCGATGGAGAAGATGCTCACGGATGCGATGATCGTCTACGGGCAGAACGGCGAGGCGCTGCGCCCCGAACAGGGCTATCCGCTGCGGCTCGTCCTGCCGGGCTATGAGGGCAACACCCAGATCAAGTGGCTGCGCCGCCTCGATGTCAGCGATAAGCCGTTCATGACGCGTGAGGAGACGTCGAAATACACCGACCTGCTCGGCAGCGGTAAAGCCCGGCAATTCAGCCTGGAGATGGACGCCAAGTCGGTCATTACTTTTCCCTCGGGGGATATGAAGCTGCCGGGGGCCGGCTTCTACAACATCCAGGGCCTCGCCTGGAGCGGCCGCGGCCGCATCCAGTCGGTCGAGGTATCCACCGACGCCGGCGAGACCTGGTATCCGGCGCATCTCGACAATGTACCAGAGCCGATCTGCACGGTGCGCTTCAGCTTTCCATGGATCTGGGACGGTAAGCCGGCGGTGCTGCAAAGCCGCTGCACTGACGAGACCGGCTATTTGCAGCCGACGCTGAAGCAACTCGTAGCGATCCGCGGCAACAACGGTCCGTTTGGTTCGATCTATCACCTCAATGCCATCCAGAGCTGGGCCGTCAGTGCGACCGGGGAGGTAACCAATGTCCACGCCTGATATCTTGAAAACAGCTGCCGCGGTGCTGTTCTTCGCCGCCGCTGCGGTTCCGCCCATTAGTCCGGCCATAGCGCAGACGCCGGCCGGGCATTTCGGCTTCGGTGTGCCGGTCGGCGCCGATGAACTGGCAAAATATCTGTCTATACATCCAGACGGGCGTGGTCTGCCGCCCGGCAGCGGCACGGCGCAAGCCGGCGCCAAGATCTATGCTAAGAATTGTCTCGCCTGCCACGGCGACAAGCTGCAGGGGATTCCCGATCCAGGCATCGGCGGCGATCGCTTGATCGGCGGCCGCGGCTCGCTAGCGAGTAAGACGCCAGTAAAGACGGTCGAGAGCTACTGGCCCTATACGACGACGTTATTCGACTACGTCAAGCGGGCGATGCCGTTCTCCGCGCCGGGCTCGCTCAGCGATTCCGACGTCTATGCGGTAATCGCTTATATCCTTTCGGAGGCGAAGATCATCAAGCCAACCGAGACGATGGACGACAAGACGCTGCCGAAGATAGTGATGCCGAACAGGGACGGTTTCATCCCCGACGCGCGACCAGAGTTACCACTCTATCGCTAGTGTCCCGATTTCTAGATCCGTTTCATTCTACGCGTTTGCCGCGAGAGTGCGCAGGCATCAGCGGCAGCAAAAACTATTAAGTGAGGGACGTGGGAAAAGCAGATTTGTGAGATGGATCCAACTTATGAAGCAGTTTGCTCGTGCAGAGGAATTGTAGGCGAACCCCGCGCGCGACGCTTCCAAGCCGTCCTGGTGCAGTGCTCTCGCCGCCGGGTCAGGTACAGTATGTTCGTTTTGCATAGCTACTTCGTTGGAAGGGAACATCATGGCTGACACTTGGATTCCCTCACTCAAAACGGCGACTCCCCAGGAGCGGTTTGATCTTGCCACCAAGCTGGCGCGGGTCGGCGTCAAGGTGGCTCAGCCATGAGCCGAGGTACGTGACAAACTGCGCGCCGCCTATGATCACGACGCCGCCCAGCTGATTGCCTCCTCGCAGGTGATTGCTATCCATTTCCAGACCGTCGCCGCCGTCAACAATTATTGTCGCGACTGACGACAACCGGCGGATGAAGACGCGATTCTTTGGGCGGAATCCGACCTGATTTATCGCAGCAGATACGGAGGGATCGATCATGTCCGTGTCCCCGGTGTGGAGCGGATTATTGGCTTTGTCAGGACGGAGGTGATTGACCGATCATTGGACATTACCACTCCGATGCGTTGCGACAGCGCCACTAGGACCGCTACCGCAGGGCCATTGACCGCCATGTACGATGTGACCGAGCGGCTTGAGGGGACACACGCACTCAAACGTAAGCTCGCGAATTCGCGGTGCAACAGAGGCATCATTGCTAAGTATTGATCGTCCGGGGAAAATGATCTTTTTGCATTTTGCGGCCACGGCAGCGGATCGGATACATCCGACCGCGAGCGCGATTGGAGGACCGGGTGGCACAAAGCTATATCCGCTTTCCCGACGTCGAAACTCAGCAAAAACCTTGCTGTAGAACACCAATTAAATTCGTTTGCATGCGCTCAAGCAAGTCTGCACGCTGCGCCCCTATGACCTAACGAAAAGTCCATGCTGGAATTACATAAAGACACGAGTGAACACCATGCTGCTCGTAGAAAATACCAGACAACTGAATGAAGTAAGCAATGATGTCGGCGCGCCGTTGCTGATTGATAGCAGCCCCTCGCCAGCGCCGCTACTGACGCGAGCCACGCAGCGGCTCTCGATACTTGGAGAGATGACTGGCGGTATTGCTCATGACTTCAGGAACATACTTTCGCTCATCGATTCCAGCTTGAGACTCGCTGAATCAAACCTCAGCGATCCGGACAAGGTTCGCACCTTCATTTCCGGCGCACATGAAGGAATCGTTCGCGGAGTAAGACTAACCTCTCAGCTTCTCGACTTCGCACAACAAGGCGAGATCAGAACATACGCTGCAGATGTAAATACCCTCCTCAAGAATCTTGAGGTGTTTTTGAAATACGGCGCCGGGCCGTCTGTTCGAATTGTTTATGATTACTGGCCAACACTTCCAAAGTGCCTTGTGGAGCGCTCTCAATTCGCCGCAGCGATCCTGAATCTTGTCGTCAATGCGCGTGACGCCATGCCCAGCGGTGGCGGCGACGTACGGATCTGTACGGCTCTCCTCCAGACGACCTCCGAGACTTCGCAACCAGGATTCGACGGCGTGTACGTACGGGTTAGAGTGCAAGATAATGGTTCGGGAATGCCTGATCACGTGGTCCAACGGGTATTCGATCCGTTCTTTACCACGAAGGGCGAGAAAGGGACGGGCCTTGGCGTCCCACAGGTCGGCGCCTTCATGCGACGCATAGGCGGCCATGTTAGCATCAGCAGCGAGTTTGGTCGCGGCACCGAGGTCGATCTTTTCTTTCCAGCCATCGAAGATGACAAGCCACTCGGTCATTAAGACTTTGCCGGCACCGCTGGTAAACTATCGGTTACTTATGCAGACAATGGTCCGCTCTTGTTAAGAAACGAGTCAGTGAGTGTTTCACATCCTGCAGTTCCGTTTTGAAAATCGCGTCCGGATGTCGGCGCGGGTGATCTTGAGCGCGTCGCTCGCCGGAAATGTGGCCTCCAGTTCTCGGTCCAGCTCCATGTCGAGCTTTTTCTTCGCCATCTTCTCGTCGATTGTTGTCTGATTGACGTCTTTCTGCATGATTTTCTCCCGGCTCGCGACGTGTGCGCCCTTCTCAGCTATGCAGAGGCTTTCAAGGATCAATCCTCTTGCCGGCCGCGAAATTCTCTGCTGCGCCGGACGCTATCCGTTTGAACGAGGAAGCAGCAATATCCATGAACTGAAATGACAATTGAATTCGTTTGCCGCGAGTCATTGCAGATGAAATATGAGATGCAGGAAGCGGCCACTTGATGTGACCGTTAGCTTTCATCCAGGAGGCATCAATGTCACATACTACATCACAGGAAGTGCTCAAGGATCGTCGAACGTTTTTGACCGTCGGTGGGGCCGCTGTGGCGCTTTTCCCAATGGCGGGGATCGCTCTCGCCGACACGCATCACTCATACGCCACCGTGACAGCAAATCGGACTGGCACAAGAGAAGCTGCACGCACCTATAAGACGTCTCAAACTGCCGCTGCCTTACGGGATGTATGGATCGGTCATATATTTTGGGTCAGGGCCGTGTCGGCAGCCGTTATCGATAAGAACGAGTTGGCGATGAAGGCCGCCGAGCAGCAAGCCGTCGCTAATGCGCGGTCGATCTCCGAAACGATCCAACCGTTTTACGGTTCAGCAGCCAAAGACAGCTTCTTCAAGCTTCTCGCGGGCCATTACGGGGCGGTCAAGGCTTATCTCGTGGCGACTGTGGCGGGGGACGGCTCCGGCCAATCAACGGCAACGGAGGCCCTTACGAAGAATGCCGACGCGATTGCGACGTTTCTGAGCAAGGCAAATCCGCATCTGCCGAAAGATGCCGTCCAAGGCCTACTACTGGCTCATGGCGGTCATCACATCCAGCAGATCCAGCAACTGAAGGAGCGCCGATATGAAGCCGAGGCCCAGACTTGGGAAGATATGAAAAACCACGTTTACCAAATCGCGGATGCGACAGCCGACGCCCTGGCGAAGCAATTTGCCAAACAGTTTGCCTAAAGACGCCGTCCACATTCGCGGGGAGAATGATGACAATTCGCTCTCCTGAAGGTTGTGCCGGTTAATCAGCCACCGCAATCGGCACCGGCCAGCGGGCTGGAAAGGGCTCTGAGACTTCTCTCTGTCCTGACAATCCTTATGACGGTGCCGCGGGTGCTGAAGAATTAGGTCGGCGGCAACGCTGCCGGAGCTTCTCTGGTATCGTGGGCGTTCCTGTCTTTCGCAGCGTGCCTGCGGTTTGTTTACGGAATACAGAAGCGAGACAAGACAATCTACCCGGCATGCGTCGGGTGGGTGATACATGATGCAGCAGTGGTCATCGGCATCATCGTCCACGGCTGAACTGTGCCGCGGCCAAGTGCGCAAAGTCGCCGCGTGCTGCATTTGGCAGCATATGGACCACAGCTGCAGTCGCGGATCGATTTTGACAACCGGCATTTGACGTTTGCGGAGGATGGATGGTGAGAAGCAAGCCGCCGGCGAAGAATGTTAAGCTCAAGCGCGCCTACGATGATCCTGCGGCAGCGGACGGAATGCGGATTCTAGTCGATCGCCTTTGGCCGCGCGGGGTGAAGAAGGAGGCCGCGGCGATCGATCTTTGGGTCAAGGACCTTGCGCCCAGCACGGAGCTGCGGAAGTGGTTCGGCCACGACCCCGGCCGCTGGACAGAGTTTCGGCGCCGTTACACCGCAGAGATTCGCCAACATGCGGAGGCGCTCAACAAAATACGCCAGTTTGCGCGGCGGGGCACGGTTACGCTCATCTACGCCGCGCGCGACCAAGAGCGCAACGAGGCGGTAATCATCCGCAATATGCTGGTGGGCTAGCCGAGGCCTCAACAGGTAGTTCTCGGATAGACCGAGTGTGCTGATCTGAACACGCGGCAGTTTCGGCTTTCGGAGATATCAGCAATGCTGCCGATCACCTAGGCAGGTCAAAAATAGATTTTAGAAGCGCGTTATGCTTTTCTCAAACGCTCGGCCGAAGGCCCGAAGAAGATGCACGACGCTTACGCCCAAAGCGCGGTTTATCGTCTAGATCCCAAACGCATTGTTCTGATCGACAACACAAAGGGATTTGGCCACAAGGAGACGCTCGAGCTATAGGGCGCCGATCACGCGCGGCGATCGAGCTTGACCTCGTTTACATTGACGTTGCGACAAGTCGTGGCGACGCGCGGTGACTTCGAGACTAAGAGGTTGATCAAAGAGACTTATGAGTGCGAAGTCGCTATTTGGCTAACGGCGAAGTCTACTTGCCTAAGTTGGGGGCCTTCGCCATACACACATGAACGGTTCATGTTCAAGCCCCCTTTGGAAAAGGTCGGATCTGTGAACGGACACCCACTGCAGGCAGTTGACTGGCCTGCAGCGGAAGTCTGGCGATCCAGCTCTTACCATGGGAAAATCTCGCCGTTGAAGTTGAAAAACTTGCCGGCATCGGCCGCGGTCAAGTTCGCAATCACGGTCCGCACTCCAGTGACCGATTGATCAACGGAATTTGTTGCCTTCGGGCCGCCCATATCGGTCTGTGTCCAGCCAGGCGAAATGGACACAAGAATGATACCTCTGCTCTGGTACCATTCACCTGCGCTGCACGTAAGCATGTTGAGTGCGGCCTTGCTCGTGCGATAAGCATAGCGGCCCGCCTGCCATGTGCTCGAGATTGATGCCAGGGTCGACACCATCATGACTGCAACGGGTCGCTGCCCGGCGGCGAGATTGTCCACGAAGGCGCCGCAAACGCGTGCCGGTCCCAACAGATTCGTGTTCAGCACGTCCAGCCAGCCCTGGTAATCGTAAGTGCGCAGGTCCGGATCGTCCGTTCCTTCATATGCCCCGCTGCCATAGAAGACAGGCTCCACCACACCGGCATTGTTTATCAACACCTCAAGCGGTTTGCCCTTGATCCGCTCGGCGGCGGCGTTCACCTCGTCAGCATTGGTCACATCGATGCGCAGCAGCTTCAGCCGATCGCCAGACTCCTTGGCAAGCGCTTGCAAGTGCTCGGCGCGTTCGGGATCGCGGCAAGCTGCATAGACCTGCCAGCCATCCTTCAAATACTGCCGCACAAACTCAAGTCCGATTCCACGATTGGCACCCGTGATCAAAGCCGAGGACATTTGTAACCTCACCGAAGAATAGATGAGTTTATCACTTTGTCGGCGATGCACGAACGTCCTTTAACATTGAGCGCTCGATAACAGTTCCGGGCATCCAGACCTGCCTTCCACCGATTATCCGGACAGCGTCGTCGCAACCACCGGCAGTTGGTATACACCGGAGGACGCGTCATTCGGCCCTTGCGCCGCTGTGTGGCGGACAATGATTTCGGGAACGCTTGTAGCCTTATTGGGGCGACCAATCTGGATACGCGGAAGGTCGCCATTCGGCGATATCATCAATGCTGCCGATCACTAGGCATGTACGCTAAAAATGGAAATTCATGCGACAAGACCGCTTTGATTTTGCTTGGTGCGTCGAATGCGGCAAAAGCTACCCATATTATCCTAATGACATCTCCTAGCCTGTATATTCCAGGATGTGCAGCCCCAATCCCCAGCGATCAGCCATGTAGATCAAGCCAGTTTCAGGATCGACTTGCACATCGTTGCTCTGTGGGCAGCAGCGCTCCTTGTTGCCCGCCGGAATGTAGTAGCCGACTTCCTTTGGGTTGAATGGATTGGACCAGTCGATAATACGCAGGCCGGCATTGAACCAGCAGATGTAGACTAGGTCATCCTTCTTCATGTCGAGCCAGATATTGTGTGCGCCATATCTCGCACCGGTTCGGCACCATTTCTGGTCAATCGGCCGCATCGTATAAGGATCAATCTCATAGGGCATGAAGGTGCTGACAAGCTGCGGCTTATGCACATTACGCAGATCGTAGAAGCTCACGAAGGCGGGCGGATAGTCACAATTGACGGTCGTTGTCTCTTGCGTCGCAATCGCGAATTCCGATCCTTCCGGCACCAGGAAGCTATGATAGCAACCGGGCCAACCATGCGTCTCGTGCGGATTTTCTCGCCACATCAGGGTAGGCTTGCGAGGATCGGTCAAATCAAACATCGCGATGCCGCCATCCCAATAGCCAGCAGCGACGTAATTCCCGAACGGATTGCCCTCGTGAATCCAGACACCTTTTCCATCGACGATGTCGTTGTTCCAGCTCGGCGCTTCTCCCTCCTTTTGGCCAGGGATCGCACCAAACCCGATCAGCTCCGGATTCCACGGGTCTCTCATGTCATGGACGAGTAGGACCTTGCCCTTGTAGCCGTCCTTGAAGCCGGAGCTATAAAGCAAGTTGCGTTTCCGATCATAGATCGGCCGATGTATGCCGAAACCGTCCGTGCGGATGTATCGGACAAACTTCGGATTGAACGGATCAGTATTGTCGAAAATCCGCAAACCGGGCACCGCGTCGGGAAAATCATTGCGCAGCCTGGGACGCAATTCGCTGTTTGTCAGCAGAACCTCATCGTTGATACGCAGAACCTTGTGCGTTCTCGCAGCGCGAGAATCGACAATCTGGTTCATAATCTTTGGTTTCGACGGGTTGGACACATCCAGGATCGTCATACCGTCATGTCCGTTCACGCCTGACGCTGC
This sequence comes from Pseudorhodoplanes sp., assembly GCA_032027085.1. Classification (NCBI taxonomy): domain Bacteria; kingdom Pseudomonadati; phylum Pseudomonadota; class Alphaproteobacteria; order Hyphomicrobiales; genus Pseudorhodoplanes; species Pseudorhodoplanes sp. The sequence continues at coordinate 841,555 of JAVSMS010000001.1, forward strand.
GACGTAGCAGATACCCTTTCCGACTTGGATCTGAAACGCATCGCCCCACCCGTTTAAATCTGAATGCGCCACCAGCCTGACGTTGCGCGCCTCCTCAGGCCACGGCTCTGTCAGTTGATGATCCACACCGATATATTGTTCGGGTCCACCACCGCGAACGGGATTGGGATGGTAATAAGGTCTGGACACGTAAACTCTCCGTCTGCTCCCAGGCCGGTCAGTGCTCAAAACATGCACGTATTGGATTTATGGTCCAAGTACCATAAATTGGATTGCGAAGCGTTGCAAGCGGATGGATATTCACATCATGCAAATCGAGATTTACGCCAAGCGGACAAGCTGGCATGACACTCGACAGCTGATTCGAGATTCGGGATGAAACGGGCCAAAGGCAGCGACGCAAGGAAGAGCACCGACGTGTCGGTGCTCGGCTATTCGCTTTTGAGCCTCCTCGCCCGCAAGGATCGGACCGGTTATGAGCTGTCGCGCTTTACATCTGGCGCCCGCAGCATGATTTTTTCCTCATCTGGGCACAGCAACATCTACAAGGAGTTAGCCAAGCTGAAAACGCGCGGCTATGTGACGTTCCGGATCATCAAGGAAGCCCGCCCTTTCGACAAGAAGGTCTATTCGCTTACGAAACTTGGACGCGAAACGCTTCGAACATGGGTAGCTTCGCCGCCCAGCATGTTCTCCAGCCGCCGCGAACTTAACATTCGTGCCCATGCTCTTTGGTTACTCGCGCCTAACGAGGCGATCGGATTGCTCGACAAGCAGATCGCGATTGTCCAAGCGGAAATCGAGGAACTGGATGCTCATAGCAAATACTTGCAGGAGGAGAATGATATTACCTTTCCTCCGCCTGCCCGGCACCCACTGTTCGGCACCTATTCCAACATCGTCCTGGAAACTGACAGCCGCAGACTCATGATTGATTGGTGCAAATCAATCAAAGCACAGTGGAGACGCGGTGCCCGCGCGCGCAAGGCCAGAGCCGGCTGATGGGCTGGGAGGCGGATTTTCCCGCCTCCACGCCGTTGCTCAGTTTATTCCTTCTTCCTGTGCCCCGTCAGCTTGGCAAGTCCGGCCTGAAACGCCGTTTGCTCCTCCAGGTACTTGCCGTAACTCTCCGGCGTATTCGGCTGCGCCGGCAAGGTCATCCCCAGCGGCTCCAGGCGGCTGCGGAATTCCGGGGTGTTGATCGTCTCGTTGAGATACTTGTTCAACGTGGCAACGACCTCCTTTGGCGTGCCGCGCGGCGCGCTTAGACCCACAAAGGCATTGTGCTCGAAATTCTTGAAGCCAAGCTCCGCCATTGTAGGAACATTCGGTAGCCCTTCAATGCGTTTGGCATTGGTGACCGCAAGAGCGCGAACCTTGCCGCCGTCGATTAATGGCTTTGCACTTGGGTAGAAGACGAAGGCGCCCTGCACTTCTCCGCTGGCCACGGCAGCTGCCGCTGGCCCGGTGCCGCGATAGGCAACCTCGACGATCTTCGTGCCCGCGAGTGAATTCAGCTGCGATACAGCAATAGCCGGTGAAGTCGCGGGTCCTGATGTCGAGAAATTGACCTTTGTCGGATTGGCCTTGGCAAAGGCGATCAGATCGGGAAGGGTCTTGAACTCCGACTGGGCGTTCGCAATCAGGACAAGCGTTGGCCCATCAGCAATCTTGCCGATTGGAGTGAGATCCGTCAGAGCATTATAGGGCACGGAGAGATAGTGCAGGTTCTGCGTTTCTGAGATGGCGCTGACCAGCAACGTGTAGCCATCGGGCTCCGAGCGAACGACATAATGCCCGCCGTTCACACCAGAGGCGCCAGGCTTATTCTCCACGACAATTGTGGCGCCGGTCCGTTTTTGCATCTCGGCAGCGAGGAGACGCGCCGGCACGTCCGACAATCCGCCCGGCGCGAACGACACGACGAAGGTGATCGGTCGATTGGGATAATTCTGGGCCGTTGCGGTGCCGAGCATCAGCACCGCCAGAATAGCACTCGAAATAAGCCGGAACATCGTTCTTTCCCTACTCATGTTTGCAGTTGCACATTGCCGATTGATCTCTTCCGGATGCCATTATTGGCCCGCCGGCCTGTTACAGAGGTCGAGCGCGGCGGCGAGATAGATTCGCGAGGCTGTTACAACGTCATCGAGCAAGACGTGGTCCCCGATTGAATGCATCGACTTGCCTTTTGCGTCCGGATGCAGGCGGCCGCCCGGCCCGAACTGAACGCAAGGCACGTCGTACCTGCTGAGATGAACTGCATCAGACCCAGGTCGGCGGATGAACGACGGCGGCCGCTCCCCCATGATGGCGGTCTGGGCATTGCCCATCGCTTCAACGACTGGAAGCTTTTCATCCAGGAGCAATGGTGGATCCGTGACGAGGAATTCCAGCTTCGGCTCCGGCGTGTCGTGCCGCTTGGCAAAATCTCGCAACATCGCACGCAATTGCCGCTTCACTTGATCTGCCGTTTGTCCAGGCAGTGTCCGGATATCAAGATAGACGCTGCATTCCTGCGGATTTCGTGACAAACGCCACGGTGCGCCGCCGCGGATGCACGCGAGCGTCACGTTCGCTCGCTCGTCCATGAATTCGTTCGCGGCCTGGAATTCGGACGCCCAGCGGTCGATGTCGTCGCACAGCAAGCGCGCAATCCTGATGGCGTTCACCGTGCCAGGCTTGTTGGTCAAAGCCGAATGAGCGACCGTCCCTTGCACGGTCAAGCGCACCCACAGACAACCCATATTTGCGGTGCAAATGCGCAAGGAGGTCGGTTCAGCGAGAATGGCGTAATCGGCTGTCACGCCATGCGACACCAGGTGCTTGCTTCCGATTCCATAGCCGGAATAATCGCGCCCCTGAAACTCTTCGGCCGGGGCTTTTTCGATCTCGCCGACGACAGCACCGAAAGAGATGTCGCCCTTCAGCCGGATACCAGACTTTGCGATTGCCTCGAGAGCCACGACGAGCCCCGCGAGACCACTTTTCATGTTGTTCGCCCCGAGACCCCAAATCCATCCGTCCCGATAGACGCCCTTCGGCTTGAAGCCCTCACCCACCAGGTAATCTTCATCTCCGCTATAGGAGGTGTCCATGTGGCCGGTAAGAAGGAGGTTCAGGCCGGTACCGGCGCCCCGCAAATGCGCCACCGCATTGGGACGACCCTCTTCAACGGGTTGCTCAAACGCGTCCAGACCCGCGCCGACCAAGCGGTGCACGATATAGCTTGCCATGCCAGATTCGTGGCCGGTCGGGCTGCGGATATCGATCATATCCTGCAAAACGACACGCACCGTCTCCGGCGTAATATAAGCAGCGGCCTTTTGAAAATCGGTATGCATGTCCGATGCAGGTTTATTATGGTTCTACGACCATACTTTAACGACCTTATTATGCAAGGTCTCTCGCACAATGACGGGTCGGCCGAGCATTGAACTGCACATAATGGTCTTTTGACCACAGGCAGCTACGAATACTCGAAGCCGATGTAGCTTCCAACTTTCTGTATAAGTTGGCCAACCTCCGGAGATGATCGGGTCTCAACCGTACGAGGCCGTGCAACTGGCACATCCAAAACGGCCTGAACTCGGCCCGGGCGGAACGACATAACGACGACGCGATCGGCGAGAAAGACAGCTTCCGCAACACTGTGCGTAATGAGAATTGTTGTTTTTCGCGACTTTGCCCAGATATCCGCGAGATCTAGGTTCATCCGGTTTCGCGTCATCGCGTCAAGCGCCCCGAATGGTTCATCCAGCAGCAAAATTCCCGGATTGTGAACCAAGGCGCGGCAGATCGAAACTCGCTGCTGCATGCCTCCGGACAGTTCTTTCGGATAGTTCTTCGCAAAGTCTCCAATTCCAGCAAGTTCAAGTAACCCGAGAATATGATCGTGCTGCGATTTAACATCTATACCGAGCACTTCAAGCGGAAGCGATACGTTCTCGTAGACCGTTCGCCATTTCATTAAGACAGGAGATTGGAAAACAATACCAACATTGAGTAGTGGCTTTGTGACGATATTTCCATCTACAATGACTTTACCAGCCGTCGGCGAGATAAGACCTGCAACCAGCTTCAGGAGTGTGGACTTGCCGCATCCACTTGGTCCAACGACGGCCACAAACTCCCCTTCCTTTATTTCAAGATTAACATTGGAAAGTGCCAAAGTATCGCTATCGCGAGTTTTATACCGCATTGAAACGTCCTGTAATGCAATTGCGGTACCTGGCATGCTACATTCCCGTAATAACCATGAGTTCCTCACGTTCGGCCGCGCTCCACGGTACGACGAGCCGCTCAAGAAACCCGATAAGTGCAAACAGCACGAAGCCAGCGGCCGTAAGGACCATCAGGCAAGCGAATACCAAGTCTGTCTTTAATTCAGAGGTTGAGATGACGATTAAGTAACCTATCCCCTGACTGCCTCCGATGAATTCACCTACAATCGCGCCAATAACCGCCAGGGTGACGGCAATGCGCATCCCACTAAAAAGAAACGGCAAGCTGTGAGGAATTTGCGCTTTAACAAATACTTTCCATCTCTTGGCGCCCAACGACCGCAACAGATCGACCAATTCTTTTTCAACCATCGTGAGGCCGGTGGCCATATCGATTACGATCGGAAAAAAGGCGATCAGAAAGGCGACGACCACCTTAGATGAAATTCCGTATCCAAACCACAACAGCACAAGTGGAGCTACCGCCACTTTCGGGATTAGCTGGGTGGCGATTACGATCGGCATGACGACATCTTTCGTCCGCTCCGATGTTGTGACGATAATCGCAACGACAACCCCGACAAGCACAGCAGCTGCAAATCCAAGTATCGTCTCCAACATCGTAATCGACAGATGCTGGGTGAGGAGACGCCAGTCCCCAATGATCCGTTGAGCGATACTGGACGGAGCGGGCAACAAAAAATCGGAGATTCCGAAGAGCCGAACCATCGCTTCCCAGGCGATGATTACTATTGAAATGCCAACGGCTCCACGAGTGGTCCGGCGCAGCAGATTTGGGGCAATCATGGGTGCGGCCACGCTACTTAGCACTCACGGCACGTCAATCCTGGGAATGAACTCTGCTGTATAAACATTCTCCAGCGACAGGGGCTTGGTCACGCCCATGTACTTTTGGGCCATATCGTAAGTTACTGCCATACGCTCTTTGGACAGATAACCCAGTCCGTGCTTTTTAGTCTCGCTCGTCGAAATTAGCTTTTCATCGATCTTCCAGGTCGCAAGCGCGATGTCTGTGCTCATCGTCGGAACATGCTTCTTCAGAATTGCAACTGCCTCTTCTGGGTTCTTTAAGGACCACGCAATGCCCCTTAGAGAGGCTCTGAGAAACCCACGGATCTTAGGGCTTTTGGATTGCGCAAGTTTCGAATTGACGACAATTCCCGTTCCGTAATTATCAACGCCATAATCCGAGTATGGCATTATCTCGATATCGTCGCCCTGCCGTTGCGCAATTGGCCGCATGACCGCCGCGTTGTCAGTGAATCCGGTAATGGCGTCCACTTGCTTGGTCAACAGCGCTGGGTATGTCTGGTCGCTCGCCATAAGGACGGACTGATATCCCTCGAGTTGAGTAGTCTTCGCGAATGCCTTCAGCAGATCGAGCGAAGAACCGGCGGACGCACTGCCGATGCGCTTACCGGCTAAATCTTTCGGAGACCTAATCTTGGAGCTTCTAAGAACTAAGATGGTTTCCGGCCCTTTGTTAAAAAACGAAGCAACCAACATGACTGGAGGATTGCTCTCCGCTTTGGCCGCTATCAACGAAGCCACACTCAAAATGGCGAAGTCAGCGGAGCCGGTAGAAATTCGCTTGATTGAATCGGCAGTACCATAGCCGCGCTCGATAGCGACATTCAGCCCCTCCTCCTTGTAGTAACCCTTCTCCTTTGCGACAAAAAATCCCACATGTCGGCCGCTGATCAGCCACTCGAGGGAGAGCTTGACATCGTCTTCCGCTTTCGCCGTCGTCATGAAGACGACGAAGACGGCAGTGATTAAAACGGCCGAAATCGCGATAAACCGAGGTCCAATTCCAACCTTCATCACAAGTCCTCCCGTTTTTTATACAACCTGAATCACCTCACGCTGTCCCTTCAGGAACAGTGAGATGAAACAGTTTCAACATTCCCGATCCCGTCTGCCTAATTTTTGCAGTCTCTCGTGGCGCCAAGTAAACACCACCGCCCTTCTCAACCTCATACTCGGCGGAATCGATCTTGATGACACCACAACCCTCTAAAAAATAAATGAGCTGGTGCGTTGGTCGGTCGGCAACAACTTCGAATTGCGCCCCGCCTTCAATGACGCGAAGAACCCCATGCGAATAGACCGCGCCACATAACTCTTGGTTCAAAATTTCCGCCGATGATCCACTCGAATCTTTGACCATCGGAATGGAAGCCGTTTTCACAATTGTCGTGGCCATGGCGATACCCTTAAACGACGTTCATCACCTATTTGATATGAGAGCGGACCGTGCCGTCGACCTGTTTCCACGTCAGGCCTTGAGCTCCGCCATCGAGAATTACGGTCTTGTGCTTGTATGGACCCTGAAACTCAAACATGAGGATGTCCTCCACAGCATTAAGCCGGTGCTTCTCCTCTTCGGGAATAAAAACCAAATCGCCGGCCTCAATCTTCTTGTTTCCGTCCTCGGTATCGATACTGCCGCTGCCTTCAAGGATGAAGTAAAAGTGCTCACACTTCTCGTGGTAGTGATACGGCGAACTCGATTTAGCGCTCAAACGCTGCACGCCAGCGAGTAGATCTTGAGTTCCAGCGAGATCTTTATTGACGAACGGGATTCGCTCGCGCCCCGGAATGACCGAAGTCATTTTTGGCATTTCATCCTGATTGAAAACATAAGCCATCGCTTCCTACTCCCAGCGCGTTGCCTTCGCTCGGGCCGCAGCGCGAGCTGGTTACGCCGACGATCGGACTATTCACCAGGCGCATATGATCAAGGCGCTATGGTCCAATGACCATATGATTGCGCCGAACGTTTCTGATGTCAAGCTCGCAGGGCTCTGTGCGTGGCTTTTCGCAAACGCAATTGCTCCGAGCGGCAAGTCGCAAGATGACGTTTGCTCAGTCGAGGCATAGACTTCCGCGTGCGCGAAGAGGATAAACAGTTGTGACGCGGCGAACCCGAGCGGCCGTGGTGCGCCGAAACGTCACGCCTGGCGCGACGCTCTTAAATCGGGAACCATACGTCGCCACCTGGTCCGAACACCGCCGCGGAAATCTTCAATCATTTCGCGCATTTCTTGAGGCGCTCACACGGCGTCGCCCGATCTCGATGATCGGACAAACGAAGAAGAAAACGGCAATCGATGCTAGCTGTGAGCCTCAACAGTTTGTTCCCTGGTTTACGTCGCGGAAGACCGATGTGACGGCCAACGCGCGGCCGTGCGTTTACAGCGAAACAGGCAATTCTTGCTTGCGATATCGCCTTCGATAGCGAGTTCATTCCATGTATCGGCGTGATCGAAATAATTGATCGGCACGTGTTAGTGCTCGTCCTAAAACGGAGTAGGCTTATTAGATATATTTACAATGTATGTTTTTTGACCTATAAGCCTTGATCACGAGTACTAACTTCGAGCTTGGCTGTCGCGCGATGGGTCCTCGGCCCATTAACAGCCTATAGACGGCCGTGGAGGGGGCTGATGTCTACGCAGCGCATCATACGGTTGGCTCTGTCGATCCTTGCCAGTGGCGCGAGCCTGGCGCTGTCCTGGCCCTACTGGCGCGACTTCGGCTACTGGGGCGAGTCACACACGATGTGGCTGGTCTATTTCGCAGTTGGTTTCGCGCTGGCTGTTTATGTCTTCTCTGTATTCTTCAATAGCCTGGGCACGCTGTTCGAGCACGATGCGCTTGAGCGCGGCGAGCAGCCGGACACCAAAGTATCTCCGAGCACGGGAGGTACGTCATGAGCTGCAAGCCTGGGCAACTATGTTATGAGAGCGTGAAGCGCCATCGTGCACTTGCGGTCCTCGCCCTGATGGCCGTTATTTTTCTTGCCCTGTCGGCTGCCTCGTTCGTCGATTCGCGCGGCCAGATCGTGCCGTCGAAAGTCAGTTATGCCAGCCACGATGTAGTAGCGGGAAAGCGAATTTTCCAAGCCTACAATTGCATGGGCTGTCACACCATCGTCGGTAACGGCGCCTATCTTGGGCCAGATCTCACAAAGCTCTACGGTAAGGTCGGGCCTGCGTGGATCGAGGCGTTTCTGCCGGCCGCGGGAAGCTGGCCGACGAGCGGCGCGGTGCGGTTGCAGCTGCAGAACAAGGCGATTGCGGCCGAAGCAGGTACCGACACGATCGACGGCTATCTTGAAAAATATCCCGATGCCGCCGAGCGCATCGGCCGGCGCGGCGGTCACGCGACGCTGATGCCGAACCTGCCGCTCAGCCGTGAGGAAGTCGGCCAGTTAACCGCCTTTCTCAAATACACCTCCGAGATGAACACCGAAGGCTGGCCACCGGTGCCAAAGGTGAACGGGCTCAGCTTCCCGCATGCCAAGCCGATCCCCGTCGCGGCTCAATCCACCTCTGTCACGGTGGCGAGCCTTCAGACAGGAGCGGCCCAGCCAATCTCCAGGATTGCGCTCGGCGAGACGCTGGCAAAGGACAACGGCTGCATCGCCTGTCATGCGCCGACCAAAGAGAAGCTGGTCGGCCCCGGCTGGGGCGGCCTTTACGGCTCGACCGTCAAGCTCGCTAATGGCTCGAGCGTGGTCGCGGACGATGCCTATCTGACCGAGAAGATACTGAAGCCCGACGCCAAGCTCGTCGCGGGGTATGAGGCGGGAGTCATGCCGTCTTTCGCCGAAATACTCGATGCCGACCAGATCGCCGCCATCGTTGGCTATATCCGTAGTCTGAAGGGACGTAAGCCATGATCCGGATCGAATACACGACCCAGCGCCTCAGCCTGCGTTTCTTTATGGTTATGCTGGTGCTGTTCTTCGTTCAGACCGGCCTCGGTCTTCTGCTGTCCGCTCAGCATATCGATCCGACGCTGCTGGCCGGAACGCTGAGCTTCAACGTCATTCGCACCCAGCACCTCAATCTGGCGATCTTCTGGGTACTGTCGGGCTTTATTGGCACCATCCTGTTTGTCGGCCCGCTGTTGTCAAAACGCGAGCTCGCCGCGCCATGGCTGATCAAGTTTCTGTTCTACGCCCTTCTAGCTGTGGTCGTGTGGAACTTGGCAACGCAGATGTTGGCGCAGAAGGGCATCGCCGGATGGTGGATGGGTCAGCCGCTGCTACAAGAGGGCCTCGAATATCTCGAGGCCGGTCGTATCGCCGACGTAATCATCCTGATCGGCTTCGCGATCCTGTGCTATGTCGTGCTGCGCACCTTTCCGCCTCTGTCGCAGTGGAACGAAATCCATTGGGGCCTTGGACTTGGCGTGCTCGCGCTGACGGCGGTGTGGGTATTCGGCATGTTCTTCGTCGAGCGTCTCGACCTACAGGAGTATTTCCGCTGGTACGTCGTCCACTACTGGGTCGAGGGCGTGTGGGAGGTGATCCATATCTCGCTGGTCGGCTTCCTGCTGGTCTTGATGTTCAAGGCCGATGTGAAGTCAGTCGGCTATGCCGTGTTCTGGGGCATCTCGCTGGTGTGGCTGTCGGGCCTGCTCGGAAACGCGCACCACTATTTCTGGATCGGCACGCCCGAGTTCTGGCAGTTCTGGGGTTCGCTGTTCAGCGCCCTGGAGCCCCTGCCGCTAATCTTCTGCTTCTGGCATATCTATCTCGACGCCCACGAGGACGGAAAGCCAATCTCCAATATGCCGGCCTTCGCTTTTCTGCTCGGCTCGGTCGTGCTTGAGCAGGTCGGCGCCGGTATCCTCGGCTTCACCATGACCTTCGCCCTCACCAATGTCTGGTCGCACGGCACCTGGGTGACGGCCAGCCACGCACACCTGGCTCTGTTCGGTACTTTTGGCATGCTCGGTCTGTCGGCGGCCTATTATGCCGTACCGATCATGCGCGGCGCGGAGCACTTCGACCAGCGCGCCGGCAAGCTCGCGTTCTGGCTGGTGTTCACTGGTATGCTGGGGCTCGGCTTCGCCTTCGCGATCGGTGGCACCATTCAGATCTTCGTCTATCGCACGCTGGGACTCGACTGGTTCGGCGGCGACGTGGCGCCCGCGATGCAGATTACCAAGATCATGGTGCCGATCTTCGGTTTCGTGTTCGCGGTCGGCGTCTGTCTGTTGGTGTTTGACCTGCTTACGCTTGGACACCGTCGCAGCGTCGTGTCCAACGTTCCTGCAACGATGATGGCCGTCTCGGGTGCGCCGACGCGCTGGGAGTACTGGTTGACCGGGTGGGAGACCGGACTGTGGCTGCTTGCCATGTGGGTGTTTGGCGGCATCATCACGCTCGGCCTGCTCAGCTTCAATCTCAGCACCGTGCAACAGGGCAGCTCTATCTTCCCCTACATGATGGCAGGCGTTGGCTATCCGGGACTCCTTCTAGTGACATTATTCTTCGTCTGGCGCTTTCTCTCATCCCTCGAGGCGCGCAGCCGCGCGAGCTTCCTCCCGCTTCCCGCAGCTGTGGCGTCGCCTGCCGGCGCGGCCTGACAGGGTCGCTCCGGCTTCTTTCCTATTTATTGGCACCGAGTTCCAACGATGAGCATTCAAAACCCTGACATTGAGCTGTACATCTGGAAGGCTTCACCGATGGTTTCACGCTGACACTAGGTGTTTTGCCATGGGTATTCTTTCCGAAACCCCGGTCGGCTGGTCAATTCCTCATCCCGATCTGTCCACCCCAAGTGGTGCGCTCCACAGGGGTCAATTTGAACGCCGGTTGACAGATCGGAGAGGTTAAGGATCGTGTACAAGCTCGCCGCTTCATCGCGCTAGATTCTTGCTGCTTCAGCAGCTATGTGCTTGGCGAGCGTTGTCACAAGTGTTTTCAAGCCGGTAAGTTCGGAGAGTTCTGCGTATTCACCATTGCGAGAAGCAGATCGCGGCTACGTCGGAACGCAGGCGGACCTATAAAGCTGTTCCTGCACCAGTCGTTGGCCACAAACATTATAGCGTTTCTGATATCACGCTTTGAACAGAAAAATGGGGCGACCTACTGGACTAGAAACTCCACCAGCTCGTGACAAAAAAAGGGGCCGGTTTTCCGACCCTCTATAGCGGATTGAATTGCAATGGATGACGATGCTAGCCGCCTACTCGCCTTCAATGATGACAGGCTGGCCCGCTTTCTCTTCGGGAGAAAAAGCGTCGAAACGGGAAGCCTTCGCGCGCTGGCGTGGATATTGATTTTCGTCGTGGTATTGGGAAGCATATTCTACTTGATAGGTTAAACACAGGCAGCCGTGTCATTTTTCGAGAGACTCTTGGATGGCAATAACTCTCTCCGTCAATTCATACTCCATCCCATACCTGCTACGCGAGTTTGAGCGACCTTTGGAGAATGTCCCTGCGCTACCACGGCTATGCCTCTATTGATCTCTTTATGCCGGGCGAGTTTTCGCGCACGAGCATGGTCTCTACCTATATGGAACCTCTCTCAGTATCGAATGTGAAGTACGAGTGGGATCGGAACGAAGAGCAATTCTGATCGACCCGAAAGGCGCCATGACTCGATACATTTTCAACGATTTACATTGAGTCCTGAAATCACGCTGGTTCCGCAATAATCTAAAGTTCATCCGCCATTTGATATTGCAGACTGATCAGTCGATTTCATACTGATCGCGCAACTGATTCGATCACGCATGGCTGGCAAGCAGGCAAAGATACTCACTGATCCCCATGTGCGCGATCTCCTTGTCTACGCCGATAACACCCGATATCCGCTGCGAAACCGGATCATTGTCTTGCTATCTGTGAAAGCCGGGCTTCGCGCTGGCGAAATTGCAAAGCTAACTTGGCGAATGGTCCTCGACGCTGGTGGCGACATCGGGCCGGCTATCGAGTTGCATGACGCCGCCGCCAAGAAAGGCAGCGGCCGCAGAATCCCGGTACATAACGAGCTTCGGCAGGCGTTGCAGGACTTGCGGCAGAACTCAAAGGGCGATGGTCCAATCGTCGCCTCGGAACGAACCGGTCGCGCAATGACGCCACGGAGCATCGTTCTCTGGTTTGCGACTGCCTACCGACATATCGGGCTGGACGGTTGTTCGTCGCATTCGGGTCGCCGAACGTTTATTACCCGTGCCGCACGTGTTGTTCACAAGGCCGGCGGCTCGCTGCGCGACGTCCAGCTGCTTGCCGGTCACCGTTCAATACAGACGACCGAACGCTACATTGACGGCGATACCGACGCCCAGCGGCGCCTCGTATCACTGATCTGATGGCCGCCAACCCTCCATCAGCACTCTCCGAATTTGCTAACACTCATCCGACCGCCGACCTCGACAGAGCTATTCGAGTTCTTGACCGCCTCTGTCATCTCGTAGGTGCAAGCAACCTGTTGGATGTCAGCGCCAGCCCAGAGCGGCACAAGTTGTCGCGGGCCATTGAATGCTACCAAACGCCGTATCTCTTTGATTGGCTCATTCGCGCATTCAGCTTTCAGGGGATTTCAGACCGCGTTGCCTCCAGCTACATCGAAAAGCATGGATCCGTCACTTGGGACAACCTGGATACCCGACTGTCCAGAAGGATCCGTTGCCCGCGGTTGCACAGCTATTGGCAGTTTCACGGGTGCAGCTACGACAAGACACGCCAGACATGTTCCGAGCCAACTCTACTAGAACGATGCCCTCTCCCACGACACAGGCTTCGGAACGGGCGCCTTAATCAGACGGCGTACAGCTTGTTCCTGTTCATTCGTGACGTAGCGGAAGGTAATTTGGTCGAATGGCTGGATAAGCAGTGTCATAAGGCTCACACCAATGAACCTGACGACGTGGCTCAATCCAGCGAAGCCTTGGCGGGACCCTTGCGGAATATTTTTGGCGTTTCTGACAAGGTCATCGCAATGGCCATGTCAGAGTTGCTGCTAGCCGCGCCCGCGTCGAAGCCAGGTTGGCGGAACGTTGGGTATAGCCTGATCGCAATCGACACTCTGGTTCACAATTTCCTTTACCGGTCCGGCATTCTCAGTTCACTCGGCCGACAGCATGCCTATGGGCCGGGTTGTTATCGGGATGGCGGCTGTGCCGACATCATTCGCCACATCTCGAGCAAGATTGATGCAAGCCGCATTAACCTAGCCTACCCAAGATATTTTCCCCGGTTCGTACAGCACGCGATCTGGCGCTTTTGCTCAACAGATGAATTTGACGTCTGCAACGGCAATCGCATCGACGACAGCCAGCGCTGCAAGAACACGCAATGCGCGCTTTTTGCGTCGTGCCAACGGCTGATTTTGAGGCAAAAAAGACATTATATTTCAATATCTTACGCCATTGACAGAATGCCAACTCATTGATAGTATGATTATACCATCATGATTTGGCGCTCGAAACACGAGAGAAGGCGACACAATTTCGAGAAAGTGACCCGAGTACCTAGGCGGAGGAATTCCGCCAAACAGCCGAAGACTTCAAAGGGGCCCCAAGCGGGCCCCTTCGGCATTTCTGGAGACCTCTACTAATGGCAAAAGCACGTTCAAAGACGAACGAGGCGAGTGCTCACACGATTATCGTCATTGGCACTGACAGTGAGGGAAAGCACCACGCTGGTCGTTTCTACGGTGCTCAGCGTGATCTTGTACTCAAAGCCGTGCAGGCTCTCGGTCTGCAGGCTTTTGAAGCCGAAACTAGCAAGCTCGACCCAACGATTGCCAAGTTGCCGTTGGGCCGACTCTATTCCAACGGGCGAGGTTTCGTACCTTTCATCCGCCGCGACCGAGCTGTGAAGATCGCAGAGCTGATGGGCGTAAAGCTTGAGGCTGAAGCTACGTCCCAACATTCGCCCGCGCCGGATATCACCAAGCAGAGCCTGCCAAGAGATTGGCCGTCAATAACCGACGGTGATCTTGTCATAGCTTGTGACAGCGACCCGGATGCTGGCTGGTGGCCAGCAATCGTGGCGGGCATGGACGGTGACATGCTGACGCTCAAATGGTGCCAGTTCCCCAAGGAACAGCCGGCCTTGCGCCATCGGTCGGCAGTCGCCCTACTCTACTCCGGTAACCGGGATTGATGACAACGCGGCTGCTCCGGGCTTCACCCGGAGCAGCTCTCTTCAACCTCCAATTCGCAACCCCCTGCAATCGAGCGAGACAAGCTCTCGCTGGAAAGGACATGTCATGCGCTCTGATACCGAGACGATCCGACACTTGAATGATGAACTCCGTCGCACTCTCCTGGGCGGCCTTGCTGTTATAACGCCGGGCGTAGCGGCTTTAGGTCACGATGCCGTTGAAAGACTGGTCAAGACTGTCGCGGTCTTCGATGACTTCCATCATGCCAACGATCCTTACCAAGAACATGACTTCGGATCCTTTCAGGCGGAAGGAACCACTGTCTTCTTCAAGATCGATTATTACGACAAGACCCTGGCAGCCGGATCGCCAAATCCCGCCGACCCCTCCGTAACCGAACGAGTGATCACTATCATGCTGGCCGACGAGTACTAGTCAGCTCACTTCAGCTTCTTTGACCTAGCTGCCCGCGGGTCTACCAACAGGCGGTCGGGTGTCATCCCTAGCGCTTTGGCTATTCGTGCAAGGACAGTGATAGTGGGATTCCGTTCACGTCGTTCGACTTGACTGACGTATGTCCGGTCAATTTCGGCCTCGTGAGCCAACCCCTCCTGCGATAGCCCGGCCGCCTTACGCGCCGAACGCACGTTTTCCGCGACAATCGCAATAATCCCGGTTTCGTCCGATGCCCGTCCCATGGGGCAAATCGGCCTGATCGTAGACCATTGGTCTACGGACTATGAGTCACATTCACTACCTGCTATGATTGTAGACTATCGTCTACATATTTTTCAGGAGGATTAGTAATGAGGTATCTTTTGAAGCGCCAATTAAGGAATGCGGTCTCCAGTCTTTCTTCTTGCGCACTGGTGGCGATATCAGTTCTAGGTTGTGGCCCGTCACATGGAAATGAAGTCCCTCAGTGCGATGACCCAGCAGTCAAAGAAGTCGTGCTCAGAAGGTTTGTAATTTTCCGGGAGAAGCTCAGCGATTCATTGAGGGCGATGAAAAGCGATGCATCAGATTCCGCGATTAGAATACTATCAATGATCCAAACAGACATTGGAAGAATAAGGCAGCAGAACTACGATAAGGGTAACAATATCCGATATTGCGCCGGCACTTTGATGGACAAAGGCTTGCCCGCACTTACCCCGGAACAAACGTCTCTGTATTCAACGGCATTATTCGCGGCACAAATGCACTCAGGACAATCTCATCCTGGTGATTGCGGTGACGATCGTGGTGGGACGACCTACTACAAAATCGAACGCCCTCTTAGATCTGACAATGAATTCGTTGTGTCCTGGAGGTGCAGACCTTGGTGAGCTCCGGACTGGATACATTTGCAGAATTTTGTCGCAAGTTACGGATGCCCAGTGTCCCAAGGCAGTCTTGTGCGCCACGCCGGAAGCATCCGTATCGTCGATATAGCCATGGGACTTAGTATTCGCTTCCCCGATCAGGTTTGTGCGTGGCCGACCTTCCCCCGAGGCCGGCCGCACCTTTTTGGGATGCAGGAAAACCCGATTTTACTAGGATTCCCGCAACGCTTCGGTGTGGTCTGATATCCCGCCGGTGAATTCTCAGGCCCATGAAGATACCGGCTACGATACCCAGAAGCCCGAGGCTCTGCTCGAACGAATTATCAAGAGCTCATCGAACGAAGGCGATATCGTCGCCGACTTCTTCTGTGGGTCCGGCACCACGCCGGCGGTAGCCGAAAAACTTGGTCGCCGCTGGATTGCTTGCGACCTCGGCCGGTTTTCAATCCACACCACACGGAAGAGAATGATCCGAATACAGCGCGAGCTGCATGAGGGCGGCCGGCCGTATCGCTCTTTCGACCTCTACAACCTCGGCCGCTATGAGCGCCAGTGGTGGCAAAACGAATCGCTTCGCGGCGCGAATGATGAGCATCGCGCGATCGTCTTGAAGTTCTTTAAAGCCGAAGTACTGACGAGAGCGCCATCTCCACTGCTCCACGCCCGAAAAGGAACGGCGTTCGTTCACGTTGACGGCATCGACAGCATTTTTACCCGAACCGAGGTGAAAGAGCTGGCGCAAGCCGTAGCGTCTGCGGGCGGCAAGGAAGTATATGTCCTTGCATGGGACTTCGAGATGGATATTCGGCAGGTCGCTGCGGCTGTTGAGGCCGAGACTGGTGTGAAGTTGAGGTTGGCGCGTATCCCTCGCGAGATCATGGAAAAGAACCGGGCCGAGGTGCCGCCGTTCTTTGAAGTTGCTGTGCTTGATGCGGCGCCCGTCATCCGCAAGGAGGGTGCTAAGCGAAAAGTCGACATCAAGCTGGAAAACTTTCTCCCGTCTCTTTCCGAAGTGCCCAGCAAGGAACTCGAAGCGTTACAGGAGCGCGCTGTTGAGAGCGGCTTTGATTTCATCGATTTCTGGGCAATCGACTTCGATTGGAACCCGAACCGTCCTTTTAACCACCACTGGCAGGACTTCCGGACCCGCAAGGATCGCACACTGAAAACGGTAAGCGATGCCGAGCACATTTATCCGAAGGCCGGCACATACACCGCCTGCGTGAAGGTCGTGGATGTCTTTGGTTGCGATACGAGCATTACGGTCGAGGTTACGGTATGAGCACCACCGATGGCGCGCACGTCATTAACTCGGCTGCGCTGGAGCCGTTGTTTGCGCCTTGGGAAGAGGCTTCCCGCCATCGCGTGCGGGCGTCGAAGCCCGGCGGGCCGCCTGAGATCAAGACCTATCGCCGGCCTTCGCCAATCCGGTTGGTGAACGCGCTACGATTCGCCGTGAAGGAGTGGCGAGATCTCCGCTATCCGGGCGCGAGCGATACGACGCGCGAACTCCTAAGCCATTGGTTCGACCGACCTCATCGGGCCACGAACGCTAACGGCGACGAGTTCGAGTTCCGCTACTACTTTTGCCAACGCGAGGCGATCGAGACCTTTATCTATTTGCTGGAGGTGAGAGGCATCAACGCTCTCTCGTTCCTTCTAGCTGAGTTCGGCGGGCCGACCGGTGAAACGGAAGCCCTTGGCATTCGCCCGGAGGACGATGAGTGGGCGCGTTACGCCTTTAAGCTGGCCACGGGTGCAGGCAAGACCAAGTGCATGAGCCTTGCAATCGTCTGGAGTTATTTCCACGCACTGCGTGAAAGTGACTCCCCGATGGCCAAGCACTTCGTCGTGGTTGCGCCAAATCTCACCGTGTTCGAACGGCTCAAGGAGGATTTCCGCCCAGAAGCGGGCGGCCCGGATATTTTCACGGCGGACCCGCTCATTCCGGCCGAATGGAAGGGCGACTGGAATCTGTCAGTGGTCCTGCAAGATGAGGCTGGCGGGGCGACTGCCGGAGGCGTTCTTTACCTTACAAACGTCCATCGTCTCTTCGACGCTCGCGGCGAGAGCGGATCGGACGATGAGGTCGCTTGGGCAGGACCGAAGATTTCCAAAGCCAAGGCACTTGAAACAGCTTCGGAGCTGCGAAAGCGGATTGCGGCCCACGGCCGGATCATGGTTCTGAACGATGAGGCCCATCACGTTTGGGACCCTGGTTCGGCCTGGAACCAATCGATCCGCGCTCTTCATGACGCGATGAAGGAGACGGGCGGCGGCGGCGTTGTTTCGCAGCTCGATTTCTCTGCAACGCCGAAGGACAACAACGGCCGTGTCTTCCCACACGTCGTTTGCGATACACCTCTCGGAGAGGCGGTCGACGCGGGAATCGTAAAGACGCCGGTTCTCGGCCGTACCAAAGAGCTGATCGAGCAGGTTCACGATGACGCCGCCTATCGGTATGAGGCGCACCTTCGCCTCGGCTATGAACGTTGGAAGAAGAGCCAGGAAGAGTGGGGCAAGTCGGGCAAAAAACCGCTTCTGTTCGTCATGTGCGAGAACACGGACGCGGCTGATCAGATTGCAAAGCGCCTCAACAACGACCCGGTATTTCAGGCTCTGAACCAGAGAACGATCAACCTTCACACCAACCTCAAAGGCAAGATCAAGACGATCAAGCAGGAGGGAAAGAAGGTCGAAATTTTCGTCGAGGACGAGAAGGCGATCTCGGACGACGATTTGAAGGCGATCCGGCGCATCAGCCGGGAGCTCGACACGAACGAGAGCCCTTACAGCTGCATCGTTTCGGTTCTCATGTTGCGTGAAGGCTGGGACGTAAGGAACGTGACCACGATTGTGCCGCTGCGCCCTTACAGCTCGGGAGCAAACATCCTGCCCGAGCAGACATTGGGTCGCGGCCTTCGCCGCATGACGCCTCCCGGGCAGGCAACCGAACTGGTCACGGTCATTGAGCACCCTGCTTTCGCGAGCCTGTACGAGCAAGAGCTGGAGCAGGAAGGATTGCCGCTGGAGGTGATCGCTGCCGAGGACGTGCCGGCGACGACGGTCACGATCTTTCCGGACCAATCCAAGGATTTCGATAAGCTCGACATCCTGTTGCCCGTGCTTACGGCGGCGCATGAGATCCAGCCTAAGCTTGAAGGACTGATGATCGAGCATGTGCGCGAGAGGTTTCGCCCGCTTAAGGTGCTGCCACTCGGAAACAAAGGGGCGACGGAGCTCAAATACGAGGGGCGGCACCTCATTACGAATGAAGTCGTCGAGGAGATGAAGGTCAACTTGCCGCTTCTCCAAAACGGCCTGACAGCTATCTCGTTCTACATTCGGGAGCTTGAAGCAGCCTGTAAGGTGCAGAGCGCACATGCCGTTCTGGCGCCACTTCTCCAAACGTTCCTTGGTGCAATTCTTTTTGGGGAACAGGTGTCATTGGTCGACAAACGGCTATCCGCCCGCCTTGCCGATCAGGATGTGCGCGAGCACATCCGCGCTGTATTTATCCCACTTATCCGCGAGCGGACCGTGACTACCGAGAAGCGGCGCGTTGCGGGCGCAGCCGAGTCCCTTCGCCACTGGAAGCCCTTCCAAGCGTCGTATTCGGCTGAGCGGCCCGTTCTAAAGGCGGCGCACACCCTCTTCAACCTGGTGCCGTGCAATCGCTCTCTTGAAGTAGCGCTTACAAACTTCGCGGATGTGAGCCCGGATGTAGCCTCGTTCGCTAAGAATGCTGGTCCCCAAGCTGTCCGTATTGATTATCTGACAGCCGACCAGAGGCTCGCCTTTTACACCCCGGATTTCTTCGTTCGCGACACCGGTGGAAAGCTCTATCTCGTTGAAACGAAGGGACGCCAAGACCGGGATGTGCCCCGGAAGGCGACGGCGGCGGTGGCATGGTGCAAAGCGGCTTCGCGGTCGAAGACCGACTGGGAGTACGTCTTCATCCCCCAGAACGTCATGGAGGGGCTTACCAGCAACCAGTTTGCCGATTTGGTGAGGGCATGTGCGCCGGCTCTCCAGAACCTGCTTAGCGAGACTAGCAGCGCTCCTGAGTTGCCGCTGTTCGCGGGGAAAGCGGATGGGGATGCCGAAGTGTTCTTCGGCAAGGAAGCGCTGGCCAAGCTCACACCACGCGCCAAGAAGGCCGCCGAGGAAGCACTGGAGATTTACCGTTACCTCGAAAAGAAGACGGATGTCACAGGTCTGGCGCCCGTCTTCACCGTACTGCTTGGGTCGGTTGATGAGGCGGCCAAGACCTTCATCCTTCGCCTGCTGCAACCCAATCTGCCGCCGAACAAGTTCGACCAGCAAAGGTGGTTCGAGCCTGATTTCGCCGATGTCCCTCACCGTGAGCTGCGTCATTTTCAGAACATGGCGGCTTCGCTAAAGCGGGCTCTGGTCTTCGGCTCAGTGCATTCGGCTATCGGCCTGACCCGCTCGTGCCTGGATCACGCGGTTCAGGGAGCACCGTCCATCGGTGGGGTGTTCGAGGTGGTTCGGAAGGTGTTTTCCGTGCCGAACGCCAAAGACCACCTGAAGCGGGTGAGCGACCTCAACGAGTTCCGCAACACTTATGTGGCCCACCACGAGAAGCCTCTGACGGATCGTGCCCTGACCGAGAAGAACTTGCGGGAATGGGTCGGCACGCTAGGCGTGCTGAAGGTCTAAAACCCCCGCCAAGAGCGACTAGGCTTGTTCGCATTCGGGAGCTTGAACCATCCTGTTGGCCGTGCTGTAGCGCGATAGCGCATTTTGCATAGACGCCTTACGGCTCGCCGTCGTGGCTAAACGGGCTATTGCTTGTTCGTAAAACAGCCGATTTCCGAACAGTCACCCTCAAATCAAAAAGAAAAACATGGCCAAATCAGCCTTGAAACATGCGCCTCCAGCTTTCGTAAAGCGAACAGTTGCCACGCTGGTCAGGCCAAGAACGCTGATGTTCGCAGCCGCAAGCATCTCACCGATGAAGGCGCAAGAAATCGCTATGTGGTGATCTCAAAAACCAACAGCTGGCGGATCCCGGGTTTCATAGAGTCATCTAGCCGGTGGGAATGGGCGGTCGAGAGACACAGACGGCGCCGCACATCGAATGAAAATCGAGTAGGTTAATCTCTTAGTATTTTGCGCGCTTCACGCATAACCTTCTCTCTTCCCTCACTGGGACTCACTTTCTTTGCGGCTTTTGTAAGCGCTTCCTTTGCTTCCTGTCTCGTCGCGCCGACTACCTGCTTTTGCAACTGCTTAGCAGCGTAATCGAATTCGTACCTCTGCTTGAAAGCAATGAGATTGTCATCTTGCCTTCCCACCTTCTTTTTGTCGTCTGCCATGGTTTAAATCCTCAGATAATATGTGCCGCCTAAGCGAGTTTACCGGCAAGCCGCTCGATACAAAATTATAGAAAAGTATCCAGTCGATCGCTCAATAGGTAGCGTTCTGAATTTCGCCATATCCGGCCCAGCCGGACCATTTCGATCGGGCTTCAGCAAACGGGCTCGGGTTCGAAAAGATAACTTTGGTTGACCTTGCGGAAGCGACCTGCGCGTCCGCCGGTGAAGTGCATACCAGTCACGAGTTCACGGCTTGTAACTGCAGCATCGAGCACGCGAATACGCGTTTTTGCCGCTTGCTCAGGATCGACATCGAGTGCGATGGACCAATCCGGCCGTGAAAATTGCAGCGCAGGTAGGTGGGCGATGTCCGCAGCAATCAGCAACGATTCTCCTTCTGATGTAATGCGATACATGGTGTGGCCCGGGGTATGGCCCGGAGCATGGATTGCTTGAATTCCGGGCAGCACCTCACCTGCGGAGGAAAACGTAGTCGTCCGCCCCGCGTACGGCTGCAGCGCAGCACGGGCAATCGGAAAATACTGCTTGGCGAAGGCAGGGGCCCTGCTCTCTTCGCCTTCATCTATCCAGAATGCATGATCTCTTTCATGCAAGATGACCTCGGCGTTCGGAAAAACTGCCTGGCCATGACTATCGGTAATGCCGCGCACATGATCGCGGTGCAAGTGCGTCAGCAAAATGACGTCGACCGATTCCGGCGCAATACCGGTGCCGACCAAATTGTCGTGCATGCGTCCCGCAGTATCGGCAAGACCGGGACCAAGGCCTGCGTCAACTAGAATTCGGCGGTCGGGAAGATCCACAACAAACGTATTAATCGAAGCCTGCACTGGGCCTTGCGGCAGACCTGCCGCTTCTAGCAGCGGAGCGACCTCTTCTGGGGTTGCCTTTGGCAGCAGCTTCGGATCGATCGCGACATAGCCGTCCGCGATCGCAGTAACCGTGACAGATCCGATACGCCACCGATCCAGAAACGCCCCCTCTGCGGCGGACATCTGCGCTATCCCCGCGGCACTGAAGAAAAAACAGTCGCGAGCAGGTTTCCGGCAAGATCAGACGCCGCCCGACCTTGCAACGTCGGAGCGACACGAAAATAGTCCTTCACGCCCACCAACGTATCGCGCGAACGGGTGCAGAGCTCGTCGATAAGCTTATCGGATTGCGTTTCGAGCTGCGCCGGGGGAACAACATAGCTGACGAGACCAAGCCGCAATGCGGCCTGCGCATCGATTTCATGCATAGAATAAACGAGCCATATCAGCGCCTTTTGCGGCACGCGCGACATCATCGCGGAAATGGCGAGTGTCGGCGGCAGATTCTTTTCCAGTTCCGGCAAGCAGAAGCGGGCGGCCTGCGATGCGATCGTGATATCGCATGACGTTGCAAGCGCACAGCCAAATCCCATGGCGGCTCCTTGCACCGAACAAACTACAGGCTGCGGTGCAGCCGAGATCGCATCGTAAACGTCAAGGATCGGCGTGATCAGGTTGTTACGCATTTGCAGAGCATTGGGTGGCGGGCCGGGAGGCGGCCCCCCACGCGGGTCGCGACCAAGACAGAATTCATGCCCAGTCGTTCGCAAGGCGATCACCTTCGCATCGGATTTGCCCGCGTCCCTGAACGCCGCAGCAAGTTCGCGTAACATAGCAATAGTCAATTGATTGCCGTCCGAAGCGCGGTCGATGGTAATCGTGGCCACAGCATCTTTGCTGGCCAAACGGATAGCGTCCGTCATGAGGGCACCCGTTGCTTGGCGGCTTCTTTCGTCGGCTGTTTCTTAGCGCCGAATGCGCCGTCGTTGGCCAACGCATCGATCCGTTCCTGCTCTAGACCGAGCACAGATTTGAGGACCGCGGATGTATCCGCGCCAAGCTGCGGAGGATATCTATACGCAGGGTCTCCCTCGCCTATGAATTTAAGCGGGTTCCCGGCAACGCGCAGCTTTTCGCCTTTAGGCCCCTGCATCGCGAGCACCATCTTGCGATGAAGAACCTGCGGATCGTTGAGGCTGCGATCCAGCGTGTTCACGATCGCGGCAGGCACTTCCGCCGCAATGAGCGCCTCTACCCATTCCGACGCCGACTTGGTCAGAAATGCCGGCTCCAGAATATTCCACAGCGCATCGCGATTTGCGTAGCGCCGCTCGTTTGTAACGAAACGTTTGTCGGCGGGCAGTTCCGGGTGCCCGAGCACGCCGCAAAGATTGATCCACATTCGTTCCGTGTTCGCAGTGATCGCGATATCCATGCCATCCCCACAGGTGAATGAACGATAGGTCGGGATCGAATCGTGGCCGCTTCCCTGCCGCGCCGGCACATCGCCGGAAGCGAGATAATACGCGGCCTGATAGGATAGCATCGCGATCTGGCAATCGAGCATGCTGACGTCGATCAGCTTCCCCTTTCCTGTGCGGTTCTTTTCTGCCAGCGCCGCGAGGACGCCGATTACGCCATACATCCCGGCGGAGATATCTCCGATCGGAATTCCAGAGCGCACCGGATGGCCATCCTTCTCACCGGTAATCGACATCCCGCCCGACATCGCCTGTACGATCATGTCGTATGCGGGGCGATCGCGGTATGGACCATCCTGTCCGAATCCGGAGATGCTACACCAGATGATCTCAGGCTTTGCGGCTGCAATGTCGGCATAGGAAAGTCCGAGTTTCTCGAGTACACGAGGGCGAAAATTCTCCACCACGACGTCGCAATTCAAGGCCAATTCCCGCGCCAGTTCTCGACCCGTCTTCGACTTGAGATCGATCGCAAGACTCCGCTTGTTGCGATTTATGGAAAGGTAGTAGGCGCTCTCGCTTCCCACAAAATAGGGGGGAAGCCGGCGCGTCATGTCGCCATCGACGGCCTCAATCTTGATCACATCGGCGCCGAGATCACCAAGAATCTGTGTTGCATACGGTCCGGACAGGAACTGCGTGAAATCAAGCACGCGCAATTGCGACAAGGGACCGCAAAACTGAACGTTTTTCATACTCAGACCTTATGCAGATTTTTCCATGCGCGGCGAACCGATGGACTGCGACAGTCGCGTGGCCGTGGAACGCACCAACGCGCCAAGACTCGGATAGTCTTTCGCCTTTATCCTGCTCTCTGGCGTGGTGACGCATATGCTCCCCACCACCTTGCCATCAACGCCGAACACCGGCGCACTAATACCGACCGCACCCTGAATTTTCTGTCCGTGCGTTACGTCGTAACCGCGCTCCCGAATGGTAGCGATATCTCGGTCCAGAGCGCGCCGGGAAGGCAACGCTTCCCCTGAGCCGGGCGCTCGACCTTCCGATTTGTAAATACGATCAACGGTCTCGTTATCGAGGAACGCAAGGATCGCACGTCCACTAGCGCCCCATAGTACCGACATCGGCACGTTCATTGTAACCTGATAACGAAGGGCACGACTAGAATCCACGCGCTCGGCAAAAAAGATCTTGCCCTCGCTCGGCAAATAGACACTGAGGACACAGGTTTCGTCACAGGCATCGACCAATTGGCGAAGCAGCGGTCTGGCAATACTGCGAATGTCGTCTCGCGACTGGATCAATGCGGAAATACGGAACATCTCTGTTCCAACGCGGTAGCGTCTATGCGTGCTATCCTGTTCTATAAGCCCGTCACGTCCCAAAAGATCAAGAAGCCGATGACAAGTGCTCGGCGCAAGCGACAGCGCAAGCGACAGC
Organism: Pseudorhodoplanes sp.; assembly: GCA_032027085.1. Lineage (NCBI taxonomy): Bacteria > Pseudomonadati > Pseudomonadota > Alphaproteobacteria > Hyphomicrobiales > Pseudorhodoplanes > Pseudorhodoplanes sp. The sequence goes on from JAVSMS010000001.1 coordinate 866,097, forward strand.
TCCTTCAGGTTGGCTTCGCCCCGCTCGGCAAAAAATCGCAGCACCTCCACAACCCGCTGCACCGTTCCAAGCGATTCTCCTGGCTGCCGTTTGGTCATGCTACGACTTTCAATTTTTCGTACGCGCCCGCGTCCTTGAGCGCAGCGACTATTCGATCTGGCATCAGCGGGGTCTCGGTGAAATGCACGCCGAATTCCGACAGGGCGTCCTCGATGGCGGCAATGATCGCCGCCGGTGCAGGAATAGTGCCGCCCTCTCCTGCTCCCTTCACGCCGAGCGGATTGAGCGGCGTGGGACTTTCAATGTGCGCAATCTTGCAGGTGGGCACATCGGTCGCCATGGGCAACAGATAATCGGCTAAGGTGATGGTGAGTGGCTGGGCGTTCTCGTCATATTTCATCCACTCAAGCAGCGCATTGCCAATGCCGTGCGCGACACCGCCCTGGACCTGGCCATCCACAATGAGCGGGTTGATGATTGTGCCACTATCGTGCGCGACGGCATAATTCAGGAATTTGACCGCGCCGGTCATCGGATCGACTTCGAGCTCGACCACATGGGTGCCGGAGCAATACGACGCCTGCGGCGGCGTAAAATATGCCGTGTGCTCGAGTCCGGCCGTCTGCCCCGGCGCCAGCGAAAATCCGGGCATGCCCTGCGCAAGGCGGTAGAGATCGCGGAATGAAATCGATGGCTTGTTGCCGCCGCGGCCAAATGCAACACCATCTTCGATCTCAATATCACCTTCTGGCAGTCCCAATGCTTGTGCCGCCAACTTGACAATCTGGGTTCGCACCGTCCCGCCGGCAATCTTGGCGGAAGAACCAGCATTAACGGCCTGGCGACTGGCGAAAGCACCCACGCCCTGCGAGATCGCCGCGGTGTCGCCAATCGTGATGACGATGTCTTCGATCCGGCAGCCGACCTGATCGGCCACGATCTGGGAGATCGTCGTCCGTGTCCCCTGCCCCTGATTCGTGGCACCGGTCGCGACTGCCACTTTGCCGCTCGGGAGCACGCGCACTGTGACGCCCTCATATGGGCCGAGGCCGGTGCCCTCGACATAATTGGCGATACCGAGACCGACGAAACGGCCCTTGGCGAGCAGTGCAGCTTTCCGCTCTTTGAAGGTGTCGTAATTGACGAGGCGCAATGCTTCGCGCTGCGCCTGCGGATAATCGCCGCTGTCATAGATCAACGGCTTGCCATCGCGGAAGGTCAGGCCCACCGAGTAAGGCATTTGCTCCGGTTGGATAAGGTTGCGGAAGCGGACTTCGGCCGGATCGAGGCCGAGTTCGCGAGCGACGCGGTCCATCAACCGCTCCATCGCGAATACCGCCTGGGGACGGCCTGCACCCCGCACGGGGGTCGTTGCGACCTTGTTGGTCAGTACAACCGTAACGTCGAGACCATACGCCGGGATGACATACGGCCCAGGCATCGTCGCACCCGCGATGTAAGGCATAATGATGCCCCAAGGCACGAAGGCACCGGTATCATGAAGAAGCGTGCCGCGTACGCCCTTAATCTTGCCATTGTGGTCAACGCCAATCGCAACCTTCCAGTACTGGTCACGCTCCTGTGTCGCGCAGAGAAAATGCTCGCGCCGATCTTCGATCCATTTAACCGGCCGACGTAGCTTCATCGCCACCGCAGGAATGACGGCTTCCTCGGCGTAGAAGATCGCCTTCGGGCCAAAGCCGCCGCCAACATCGGGAGCAATGAAGCGGATCGATTCCAGATTGCGATCGATCAGATCAGCCAACATCCGACGGCCGATATGCGGCGTTTGCGTTGCCGACCAGACCGTCAGCAGATCTCGCACGGGATCGAAATCACCGACCACCGCGCGCGTCTCCATCGCCATACCGCCACCACGGTGCTGCCAGATGTCTTCTTCGAAGATATGCGTTGCCGAGGCAAATGCCGCATCGACATCTCCATAGCTCTGACGAAACTTCGAAGCGATATTGTTCTGAAGCTCGGAGTGGACGCGCGGGGACCCCGGCTCGGCCGCCTCACGACAGTCGCTCGCGGCCGGCAGCGGCTCGTAATCGACATCGACGAGTGCGGCCGCGTCTTCCGCGATATAGCGACTATCGGCGATGACAACGGCTACGGTCTGGCCGACGTAGCAGACCTCTTCGCGTGCAAGGCAATATTGGGTCAGCTGCGTAGCAATCGCGGGATTAGGGACCAGCATCGGCATGCGATTGCCACTCATCGGAGCCGGCAGATCGTCTGCGACGAACACCGCGTGCACGCCCGGGAGCGCTTTCGCCGCACTCGTATCAATGCCGCGGATAAATGCATGGGCGTGCGGCGAACGCACGAAACAGGCATGCAGCATGGCCGGCAGCTTTACGTCATCGACAAAGCGACCCTTGCCGGAAAGAAGGGCGGGATCCTCAAGGCGTGCGACACGTGCACCGAATAGCTTGACACCCATGATTAGGACCTCGCCTCACCATGCGCACGCCGCGCCGTTTCCAGCGCCGCAGCGACGATCCCGGCATAACCGGTACACCGGCACAGATTTCCGGTCAGGACGTCGCGAACCTGCTCTTCCGAAGGATCGGGATTGTCGCGCAGCAATTCAGTCAGGCTGATCAAGACACCCGGCGTGCAGAAACCGCACTGCAGACCATGGTTGTCCCGCAGCGACTGTTGCAGCGCATTGAGTTCGCCATCCGCCGCTGCAAGGCCTTCAACCGTCGTGATTTCGGCGCCGTCGGCTTGCACTGCGAAGGTCAAGCAGGAACGGCCGGAATGGCCATTGATCAACACCGTGCAGGCGCCGCACACACCGTGTTCGCAGCCGACATGAGTGCCGGTAAGATCGATTTCATGCCGCAGAAAATCCACAAGCGTGAGCCGTGGTTCGACCTCGCGCTCGTACATCTTGCCGTTGATCTTGATGGATACTTTTTTCTTCATCGTGACACACTCAGATCGTGATATTGCAAACGGCCGCCGCATCCCGCAAGGCGCGAGTGAGAAGAACCGCGGCGAGATGGCGACGATAGTCAGATGTCGCATGGATATCGCTGATTGGCTCGAGCGTTCCGAGCGTCGAAATCATCTGATTCACAGATGCTGCATCAAGCGATTTTCCAATCAATGCCGCTTCCGCATCCGTCAGGCGCATCGGCGCAGTGGCGACGCCACACAATGCCAATGAAGCGCGCTTGACCATCTTGTCATCGTTCACATCAAGCAGCACGGCGGCGCCAACGATTGCAAAATCGCCGCGTCGACGAGCAAACTCGTGAAAGCCGTAGCCATGCCCCTTCGGCCAAAGCGGAATCTCTATGGCAGTGACGATCTCGTCTGGTTCAACCACGGTGCTCATGAAGCCACCGCCAAATTCGGAGAATTTCACCTTTCGGGTTCCCCGCTTGCCCGCGATCTCAACGATGGCGTCATAGGCCGCGCAAACAGCAGGCTGCTCCGCAGCCGGATCGGCATGCACGAGACTGCCGCCGATCGTGCCCCGATTGCGCGTTTGACGGTGACCCACATGCTTCAGGGCGACCTGAAGCAGCGGAATATGCTCGGCAACGTCTTTCGAAAATTCGAGGTCGCGCTGCCGCGTCATGGCGCCGATCCGCATCACGCCATTCGCCACCTTGAAGCCGGCCAGCCCCTCGACCTTCGCAAGGTCGACCAGATGATCGACGATCACGTAGCGGAAGTTGAGCATCGGGACGAGCGACTGGCCGCCGGCGAGCACCTTCGCGTTCTCAAGCGAGGCCAGCAATCCAATGGCCTCTTCAAGGGTATGGGGTGCGTGATAGTCGAAAGGTGCTGGTTTCATCGTGAAAAAATGTGGATTGAACAGGCGCCGTGATCGAAACCAGCGATGCCTCCGCCAGTGGCATGCGCAATTCCGACCTTGGCACCTGCGACCTGATGAGCGCCAGCGCGGCCTTCAAGCTGACGGACGATCTCAACCGCTTGCGCTGCGCCGGTGGCACCGACGGGATGGCCGCGCGACAACAGCCCGCCGGATGGATTGACGACAATATCGCCGCCAAGGGATGTCGCTCCACTCGATAGGAGATGATAGGCGCTGCCGCGTTCGCAGAATCCGAATGCTTCGTAATACATCAGTTCTGCAATCGTAAAAGCGTCGTGGATCTCGGCGACATCGGCATCCTTCGGGCCAATGCCCGCCATTTCGTAGGCCTCATGCGCTCCGCGCGCCGTGAGTTCGGCCCAGGTCATGTCGCGATAGCCGTTGGTGTAGATACCGGAAGTCACTTCCGACGCCACGATGCAGACCGGATTGCTGCGGACTTTGCGCGCAACCTCCCCGGACGCGATGACGAGCGCCGCCGCACCATCCCCCATCGGGCAACAATGCCAGAGCGTGAACGGATCTGCGACTGGCCGCGAATTCATCACCTCTTCGAGTGTGACCCGCTTACGAATTTGCGCATTTGGATTGAGCGCGCCGTGGTCATGCGCTTTCACCGAAACCTCAGCGAGCTGCTTCTCCGTCAAACCGTATTCATGCATGTAACGCTTAGCGCGCATCGCGTAGAGCGCCGGCATGATCATGCCCTGATTGACTTCCCAGTCCTCCTTCTCAAGCGGCAGCGTACCGCCGCCGAACTTGGTCAGTTTCTCGACCCCGATCACCAAGGCAATGTCTTTCTGCCCGCTGGCCACCGCCGTCCAAGCCGCGGCGAGTGCAGAAGAACTCGATGAGCAAGCATTCTCGACATTGATGATGGGCATGCCGGTGATACCGAGTGATTTCATCACCCGCTGGCCGGACAGCATACCGCCGAGCGCGGACCCACAATACACCGCCTCGATCGATTTCGGTGGGATTTCAGCTTCGAGCAGCGCCTGCTTCACGGCCGGCCAACCGATTTCGGCCAGCGTCTTGTCGGGATATTTTCCGAACGGAATGAGCCCCGTTCCGATGACACAGACTTCACGCATGGGTGACCTCATCGGCGGATAAAGGTGTAACTCATCAGCGAAGCGCCAGTCGGATCCGTTCCGACAACGCCAACGCCGAGTTTCATTGGCATGTTGATGGCAATCGAATTGAGCGGCACGTCGATATGGGCCAGGACACGGACACCATTGGGTAAGTCGACGTACCCTAGCGCGTAAGGCGTCGTCCAACCCTTGGGGGCCTGATGCACGACGGAGTACGAATAAAGTGTGCCCTCGTCGCCAAGATCCACCGCCTCGATGTCTTCGAACAGGCATGACGTGCAGACCATTGCACTCGGAAAGCTAAATGCGCCGCAATTCTTGCAACGGCCGCCGATCAGATGCGCGCTCCCTGACGCATCGATACGCACAAGGTTGGGGGCGACAAAATGCGGATCGGCGTTTGCCGCATCCGGATTGACCGCCATCTTGCTGACATTACTCATGACTAGCCCTGCTCCTTCCTGCGCGACAACCATCCGCGGATCACCGCGGCGATAATTGAGAAAATCGACAGCGCCTGAGCACGTTGTGGCGCATTCACCACGCCATTCTCGGGCACCGCAACATCACCGGCTAAGGTGCCAATTCTAATTCGAAGGTTGTTGGCAAAATTCTCGATTATCACGCGCGACACGTCTGCGATTACGCCCTGCGCACGGCCATATTGTGCAACTGCACCGGCGAGCGAAAGATCGGTCACAATATCGACCCGCGTCGCTCGCCCTTCTGGAACTAGCACGAACGTCACATCCGCCTGCGCTGAACCCCGACCTTTGTTCTCTGTGCCCGAGGCATTTACACGAACTCTGTGATTGGACTCATCGACTTCGACAAGCTTCGCGCGGCCCTGGAATGCAACCGCGACCGGACCAAGCTTCACTTTCACCTGGCCTTGGTAGTTGCGGTTGTCCTCGACGGCGAGCAGCTCGGCACCCGGCATGCACGGCACGATTGAGGGGATGTCGAGCAGCGTCGACCACGTGGATTCCACCGGTAAATCGACGCGAAATGAATTTTCGAGCTTCAACGTACGCTTCCTTTAATTTCCGTTTATCGGAATTGATTTTTATTGATTGGAAATCATCGCCGTGGCATCGTCAAGGCCGTTCGCAAAAAAAATCGCGTCACTCGGACAAGACGCGCCATTGACAAGATCGAGCGACGGGGAGGTTTCAGGAATGACAATCAACCAAAGCGCAGCTGCGTCTAGCGAGAGGCAACCGATTAGCGTGCAGTGGCTCGCACTGATATCCGGCTTCCTTGGCTGGATGTTCGACTCGATGGACCTCAACCTGTTCACGCTCGTACTTTTTCCGAGCGTGGCAGAACTCACAGGCTCCACGAACCCTGCCCAGGTGGCGCAATACGGCGGCTACATCGTCGCCATCAAGCTGTTCTGCTGGGGTATTGGCGGCATCTTTTTCGGCGTAGTCGCAGACCGTATCGGCCGTACTCGTACGATGGTGATCACCATCCTGATCTATTCGGTCTTCACAGGTCTGAGCGGACTCGCGCAATCCTGGACCCAGCTCGCCGTGTTGCAGGCCATCGCCGGCTTCGGAATAGGTGGTGAATGGGCAGCAGGGGCCGCACTGATTGCGGAGACCTGGCCGGAAAAGAGCCGCGCGCGCGCCATGCAGGTGATGCAGATGGCCTTTGCCTTCGGTTTTTTCCTGGCCGCGCTCGACAATCTTTTGCTCGGACCGATCAGCTGGCGCTGGGTGCTTGCGGCTGGTGCGCTTCCAGCCCTGATTGCTCTCGCCGTTCGCTGGTTCGTGTCGGAACCGGAGCGATGGGTCCGTATCCGCCAGGACAAGACCGTCGCTTCGATGACGGCGATGCAGACCTTCTCGGCCATCTTCTCGCCAGAGCTGCGGCGCCGCACGATCGTGGGCTTCCTTATCTCAGCGGCCATGATGATCGGCAGCTGGGGCGGCCTTACACTGCTGCCGAGCTGGATCCAGCAACTCGTTCGCGCCTCTGGAGGCGGAGCGGCCATGGGCGTGCAGACCATCAGCTACGCTTTTATGCTGATGATGGTCGGCGCTGTTCTTGGATACGCCTCGCTCATCTTCCTGTGCGATGCGGTTGGCCGACGTATGTCCTACTTCATATTTGCAACCGGTAGTTTGCTGGTCTCTCTCTACCTGTTCACGCGGGTGACAGATCTCGGCACGCTGTTGTGGTTCATGCCGGTGTTTGGCTACTTCATCATCGGTGGCTACGGAACGTTCGCGGCCTACCTGCCAGAATTGTTTCCGACCCGGGTACGAGCAAGCGGACAGGGCTTCTGCTGGAACGCAGCGCGCTGTGTGACCGCCATCGGTCCGCTTATCGGCGGCGTTCTGGTCGGCACATTCGGCTCCTTCCCTGCTGCAGCCGCCTCGACAGCGGTGTTCTATATCGTCGGCATGATTGCGATCTGGTTCGGGCCGGAGACCAAAGGCGTTCAGCTCAGCGATTAGTACGCTTCACTCATGCAGTCACATTGCGTCTTTTACGAGAAGACCGGACCAGCGCGTGACGTGCTGGTCCTCGGTGAGATGGAGCCGCGTGCGCCCGAGCCGGACGAAGTCCTCGTCCGGCTCCGCTTTTCGGGGGTCAACCCGGCCGATGTGAAGGCGCGGGGCGGCGCGCCTGGTCGGACCATGCCGTTCAAGCGCATCGTGCCACATCACGACGGGGCCGGGATCGTTGAAGATGTCGGGGCAAATGTCGACCGCGCTTTGATTGGGCAGCCGGTTTGGCTCTTCAGCGCACAATATCAGCGCCCTTTCGGCACGGCGTCGCAATATATCACCATTGACCGAACCAATGTCGTAATGCTGCCGTACAATGTGCCGCTAAAGATCGGAGCGTGCCTCGGCATTCCTGTGATGACGGCTTGGCACGCAGTCCTGAACGGACCACCCATCGCCGGCCGAAAGGTTCTCGTCACAGGCGGAGCAGGCGCCGTCGGTCATTATGCCGTTCAGTTGGCGCGCAGGCATGGGGCATTTGTCATCGCAACGGTCAGTTCCGACGACAAGGCACGCGAAGCGAAAGATGCCGGCGCGCATGTAACAATCAATTACCGCGATGCTGACGCCATCGAACATGCTATGCAAGCGACCGGTGGTCACGGTGCAGATGTGATAGTTGACGTCGACACCACCGTTAACGCGGAGTTCATCGCCAAGATAATTGCCCAGGACGGGCATCTGGCCAGCTATGGGTCAAGCCTGCTCACTGCGCAAATTCCTGTTCGCGACTTTCGACTGCGCTGTGCGACCATGCGCTTCATGACGCTCTACCATCTTTCCAACGAGACGCTTCGGGCCATCGCAGCAGGTATCAACGCAATCCTCGAGACTGATGGTCTTTTGCATCGCATTGCGAAAGAATTTCCATTGTCTGAGACCGCGGCCGCCCATGAGGCTATAGAATGCGGAAGGATCAGCGGCAAAGCCCTGATTCGTATTGACTAATTTGATTGCGCCCGCGCAATAGGGATCCGGCATTTATGGACGCCCCCGGAGAACCGATGACGAATCACAAGCAGGATCCAATAGAAAACTCTAGGAGAGATCTTCGACAAAGGCCTCGCACTGCACCGCGAGGTGCTCGGCACCGAATATGTCATCATCCCGGGCCCTTCGTAATGTCGACAAGGATGACGTTGTGATCTCCGCCTTCCTCGACCTCCCTGCGGATGACGGTAGTCGAATAGACCGCGCCATTGCCCGACACCTCCGACCATTCAAATTCGGACGATCCGCAATGCGGACACAGAACGCGCGGGTAGAACCAAAACGATCCGTCGGCCAGACAGCGCTGCAGCATGAACCGGCCTTCGCTGAGAAAGGCAGAAAATTGCTGGTCGGGGCAACATGGCGATGCCCCGACCGCAAACTCTCGAGGAGCTTCGCAACGAGATCGGTGAATCCTGCGCGCTGGCCGTTCTCGACGGGACTGACATTGTCTATGTCCTGCGCTTGCCAGCACGCCGGATCCTGACCACGAATCTTGGCATCGGAAGCCGGCTGCCGGCGCACGTTGTTTCGCTGGGACGTGTTCTCCTCGCCGGGCTGTCAAAAGGGGAGCGCGATATTCAGCTGTCGAAAATCAAATTCCCCCGCCTGACCCCGCGCACGATCGTTGATCGAAGCGTTCTGGAGAAGGAACTCGAGCGTGTGGCCGCGCAAGGCTACGCCTGGATCGACGGTGAGCTTGATCCTTCCATTTGCGGCTGTGCCGTTAAGGGACAACAGCCGTTCGGTCGTAGCCGCCATCAGCGTGAGTTTGATTTCCGGAACGATCGACGAGGCGACGGCAAAGGAACGATACTTCATCCTATTGAAACGCGCTGCGGAAGAGATTCGCGCGCAAACGTCTGCGCATTAATGTCCATTATACGAGCAGTCATTCAACTTGATAAAAAAGAGTCAAAACGTATCCAGTCACTACTCGCTACAAAATGTGTCAATTGTATCGAGTAATGTTCTACGAGCCTGATACGAGAGATGTATTTTGTATCGAGTGGATAGAAGCACCTCCGGCACGAATGTGCCGGAGGCTTATTTCGTCTTATTCGTCTCGTTCCAAATACTGTACGGTTTCTTCAAAGACGCCTCGTAAAAACTTGGTCACACGTTTAACTGTTTTATCACTATCGGGATTAGATTTTTCGCTTTGCACGTTGCGCCGCATTCTATCGAAGGCTCGATCAAAAAATTGCTCGGCTCTCGTTCTTGAACGAGACGTCTCTCCACCTAATATTCCAATCTCATAAAGCGTTTCCCCTAGGATTGCTTCAAGGGCATCAAATCTTGCGAATATATTAGCGTGAAGATCCTGCTCCAGTTTCAACTTTTTCATATTCAATCCTTTAGCAGCGCGATTTCAGTCGCGCACTCATCCAGCATCTTGCTGTAATCGTCTTCTTTACAAGTTTGCGAAATATGGACGCTCGGCCGCTAAGCGGCCCTAGACCCCAGGCAAGCACAGCGATTGATACCGCCTTTGCGACGGATATATGCACTGGATAACTCTGAGGGCTTTTTGTTTTCGTTCGCGTATTGCAAAGCCCGCCCCCACTTATGGCGGGTCCGCCTATCCACAAGCACAGGATCCGAAGTGCAGGCGATAACCATCGAAAACACATTCTCGGATAATGGGATATCCAACTCGGTTAGCCGAATTGCGCGTTCGCAGTTCTGAAGCGGTCTAGACACTGCCCTCCACAAAGCGACCAGCTTCCAAACCGCGTCAAGATAGCGATAGATCGCAGCACGCCCTCGTTGAGACACCACCTCATCCCAAACACCGCGAACTCTTTGGAGTTCAGCCCACAGAGATCTATCGGAGTAGGTCAGTATGGGCCTTCCGGATACTTCAAACCTCTCGAACTCCAGAAGCTCTTCGCCAGCCGGCTTCATGTGGCACACAGCTAACATTCTGAAAGATCAGCGACGGCATCCGCCGCCTGATCTCGCAGATGACGCTTTATTGCGGGTGTTGATCGCCAAACCAAGGCGTTCCCTTCTAGGCAGAGCATAGCGTTTCCGCTCTGGTGCATTTTGCGCAATCTGGCGGCTAGTCGCCCATCAATCACCCTCTTGCTCTGCCAGCCGCCTGCCCAACCGAGCAGATCCGCTTCAACAAACACTCTCATGGAGACTCCTTCGGTACACGAGTTCTCATGAGCGAAATTAGCTTTCTACATACAGCATCGTTTGCGCCTCAGGCGACGCAACTTCGGGTTTTGACGCGCCAAACGCGGACTTACCCGTATGCCTGATGCACCGCGTTTCGCTAATTTAGATCGTAGAAGCAAAAGTCCGTCGGAGAAGCCGCAGACAATAGCCGCTACCTAATACGGAGGATTCAATGCGGAACAACTCGCTTCGCAATTGCAAAAACTATGTCAATTTGGAAAGCGGTTCACGGATCGAAAAAAAAGATCTGATCGAAGCTTACTCAGATCTTCTCGTCGGCCTCGAGAAGCCTCACTGGCAACTTTATCTAGTTACCTTGAGCTTCAACCAAATGGGAGGGAATCGGGAGCGTCGCAAGGAAACAATGCGAACTGAGACCATAAATATGTTCAATAAATTGCTGACGAGGTTCTTCCGTAGGCCCCGCTCGGATAGCGTCAAGGGGTGGCTGCCAGTAGGGGTATTTATGTTCGACATGCCGGTTCGGAAAACAAACAAAAGGCGAAGGAATGTAACCTCACAAGTGCTGGTGAATGATGGGCTACACGTGCATGGGATTATTGCGGCTCATCCTTTTGGACGCATTCAAATGTCGCTAGAGAAGTATTTCATCCAACACCAGAATGTATTTCGGACGCAAAACCTCAGCGAAGTTGACGTTCGACAAATTCAAGAAAGCTCGAGAAAAGCAGCAGGATATGCCGTGAAGGGCTTAAAGCGTTTCGATATGTCCGCCGACGACATGCTCATATTACCTCGTGACTGATGTCGGCGTGGAGTATTTCGTTCGACGGCGCAGTTAAGCCGCGATGTTCCGTGGACGTGTAAACGCGTGCTTTTGGCCGGACGGTCCGCCACACGCATCCTGTTAGAGGGCCGCCAGTCGCGTCAACGCGAAAGGAAGCGCGCCCGGGGATGGACGCGCGCCCTGTCCGATTTTACAGTTCGTAATAATCATCCGCCTTATTGGACAAATTGGTCGGCGTTCGTTGACTCTCGAGTCGAGATTGAACATCGAGCTCCGCGTGACGAGGCGCCTGCAACTCCTTTTCGGTAATACTGGAGCATCCGCTGAAATCTGGATCTCGATTCTCGTAGGTTTGTAACGCGCGCGGGTCGCCGCCGTGCTTCTTTCTCCTGTAGCCATTCGCTTTAAAGTATTTCCGGAGTGATTTCCAAGAGAGCCCTTTCGAAATCGAATGCGCCTTCAGAACGCTTATTTCTATATTCTTCCGTCCGGCAAACACATCTCTCACGTATCGGCCCACATCGCTGCTGGCCCGGCAAGGTCGGCTCTCGAGCCAGTTCACGAACTCTTTGCGAACGGTCATCGGGGTGCGGGCCCAGAGCTTGATCCCGCCCTGGTCCTTCCAAAATTTACGCAGCTGTCGAAAATCCGTTTCTAGTACGGATTTATCGTCTTCACTGCCGCCTTCGTCCCCTTTTTCGTAGGCTTCCTCCCTTTGCCCGTCGTCATCCGCCGACACCTCGTCGTCATCATCTTTACCGGCCCGATCTTTCTGCGCATCAGAGTCGGTGTCGTTGGATTCGCTACCTTCATCGTCCGAGGTAGTCGGGGCTTCGGCAGGCTGGAGCGGCGGGCTTTGAACCTCTGGGACTTCGGCAAGTTTCTTTAGAAGCTGGGCCAATTTTCGGTGCTGAGCTTCTGCACCCCCTGCAGAGGCGATAGCAAGCAAGGCGCTCTGGTTGTCATCAAGACCCGCGTCCTTGACCGCCGACTTCACGTCTGACGGCAAGCGAGCGATCTTGAAGGCACGCGCCAACATCTTCTTTCGGGTATCAACTGTGCGCCCATATGCTGGCAGCAGGCGCGCGGACTTAAGGAGATCACCCTCGGGACGACCCTTTTTCGGGACAGGTTGTCCCGAAAATAGCCCCTTGGCCTTCAGAACGGTTTTGGCCCAATCTGTCCAGTGCTCGGCCTTCTCCAAGGCGGTCAGTTTCTTCCGGAACAGAGATTCGGCGATCTGAAGCAGACGCGCCTCCTCGTCGCTACCTATAAAAAGCCGACATTCGATGCGCTTAACTCCGGCAAATTGTGCAGCAGCGAGAACGTCAGCGCCCCAGATCAGCGCGTATTTTCCCAAACCCACCGGACGCACAATTACGGGATGAATCTGGCCAGTTACGATGAACCCTTCGGCGATGGACGACACAACGTCCTCGTCCGTCATCGACTGCTCAGGACGAAGCCGAATCTTCTCGATCTTGACCCGAAAGTATTCAGCCTTTGGAATCGAAATCGCACCCTCTGCCAAAACCGTGTGCGATGGCGGTTGTCGTCGGCTGTTATACTTGGACCACTTTATCTTGCTACGCTTCTTACCATCCATGGCCGCCGCCCTCTTCCAATCCATTACCGCATTCACCAACATTCGATTCAGGCGGGCAAACGATCAGCCCGTGAAATCGATCAAGTCTCCTTTCAAGTGCGCAGTCGAGTTGGCAGGTCTCGAGGGCAAGGTAAGACCGCCTGTGCTGCATCACACCACTGCGTGCTGGGTGCTGCAAGCCGACGCCGACAAACGGCCGGCAGCAGGCTTCATGGGCATGCGCATCGAGCTCGGCGCCGATTCTGCCTAACTCTGCCCAGATCTTGGACGGCTGACTAAACAGATGCAGGCCGATGAGCTCGGTTCTCACTTCACCCAGCAAGTTCCGAAACTCCACGACATGCGCTGTTTCGTTGCTCACCACAGTTCGCGGGGTAGCCTGAAGATTATCCATCGATCGAGCCCCCGCACGGCTTGGCCAGTGGCCTTGTTTCGAGCCACTGCTCCAAATCTACGAGGAGAATCACAGTTCTCCGCTTAACTTTGCGCGCAATCAATCGACCTTCACGGATTTCTTCGCAAATCAGTGTTCGGCCAACGCCGGAAGTGGCCGCGGCCTCCTTTATTGACAGAGCAATTCGGCTTTTCTGCATGTTCGTCCTCATTAAGTGGCCCAATCCAATTTGGGCGCATGAGGACGATAGAGAGATTGCAGAGAAGTAGCGGGAAATACCGCCACCTTATTAGAACACGAAAATTCCCGGTTCTCTTTTTTTTAAACGAAGCAGCTCGCGAATGACCGCTGCAACCTCATCATTGTTATTTGCAATTCGGCGCAGACTTTCTGGCCCTTGGCCAACGGCCAACAAATAGATGAGCCACAACAACGTCTTGGATTCGATAGATCCAAACCTTCGCGTTGCCGATTGAATGCCTTTTGCTATCGTGGTGGCATCGCTAAATCGGCGACACTCCTTCGGCAGAGTCATTTGAAATGCTTCAATGAACTTAACAAACTTAGAGTGATCAGGATGCTTGTCGCCGCTAGACGCAGTTGCTCTCAAGCCGGATTCAATGAAGCTAGTCCTTACAATTGACACCCATACTTCCCATTGGTCTTTGACTCGGCTTGCTTTCGCCTGGTTGATCCCCAAGAGCATAAGGTTGCTGGATGCCAGTGCGGTCTCAAGCGAGTCTGCAAAGTAGCTGAATGCACGGTCCGGACCATTCCGACCAGTGCTGCCCCACTTGGACTGATTGAATTTCTTGCTAACAACTTCTGGAGTTATTTTTTTAGGCAGCTTTGGATCGAGCAGCACAATTCCCGAATGTTCGAACAAATTTTCGGTCGTCTTCTGCCAGGCTTTGACATGCTTGATAATTTCGCTCTTTCTTTTCGTGGACGTTCCAAGCAAAGCCAATCTGCCGAAGAAAATTGTAGCGAACGATATTTGATCTTTGACCAACTCAGGAATAGCGCAGTCGTAAACCTGTTCGAGGCGCGACCAATTCGGCTTGTACCATTGTTGGGGTGATGCGGCGGCTGCAAAGTCTGCACCAACGACTATCCGCCCTGCGCTCATGCAGCGATCATTCGAAAGAACTGAGGAAGGAAAGAATATTGTGCATGCAGGGTTTCCGTATAATTTCCGTACGTCCCACAAATGCCGAACGTTAGATGTCGTAAATCATTGAAATCATTGGCGCTCCCTAGGGGAATCGAACCCCTGTTTCAGCCTTGAGAGGGCCGCGTCCTAACCGCTAGACGAAGGGAGCGTGCGCCTTCAGATAGCCCCGAAGACCGCGCGAGGCAAGCTGGGGCGATCAGGGTTCGTTGACAAAGCGCAGCCGTCCGGCCGGCTGCAGGGTGCGGGCGTCGAAAGCGCGGATTTCGGTCGATCCCTGCACGTCGATGGTCACGACAATGCGCTCGCCGGCGGTGGCGGTTGCGATCACCTTGGCGCCTTTCGGCAGCATGGTAACGAGTTCGGCCGAGGTCGCGACACTTCCCTCGCTGCGGAAAATACGATAGCCGACAACGCCGATGACCACCGCGATGCCGATCAGGGTGGCGACACCCGACAGCATCGACATCCAGCGCACGCGCGCGACAAGGCGCTCCTGTTCCGGATTGAGAGGCTTTTCGTCATCGTTGGCAGGGCTGGTCATGAGCGTCACACAGGAGCAAATCGAAACGGTCGTCGTCGCCGACGCGGAAAGCGGCGATCGGCTCGACCGCCTGCTGGCCCAGCGCCTCGCGGCCCTGTCGCGCACGCGACTGAAAGCCCTGATCCTGGACGGTGCGGTCACGATCGGCGGCCGGACCATCCTTGATCCCGGCCATCGCGTCAATGCGGGAGAGAAAATCGAGGTTACCGTTCCGCCGCCGGAGGAGCCCGAGCCCAAACCGGAAAACATTCCACTCAATATTGTCTACGAAGATGACCAGCTCATTGTCATCGACAAGCCTTCGGGGCTGGTGGTGCATCCGGCGGCCGGCCACCCCACCGGGACATTGGTGAATGCCCTGATCGCCCATTGCGGCGACAGCCTGTCCGGCATCGGCGGGGTGAAGCGGCCGGGCATCGTGCATCGGCTCGACAAGGACACCACCGGCCTGATGGTGGTGGCCAAGACCGACCGGGCGCACCAGGCGCTAGCGGAACAATTCGCCGACCACGGCCGCACCGGGCCTTTGCAGCGGGGGTATTTCGCATTGGTCTGGGGCGCCCCCGAGCGGCCCAAGGGCACGATCGACGCCCCGATCGACCGCCACCCCCATGCCCGCGATAAAATGGCGGTCCGGCCGAGTGGACGTGAGGCCATTACCCATTGGCAGGTCGTTGAACGTTTTCCGGGCCTCGACAAAAAGTGGCTGGCGAGCCTGATTGAATGCCGGCTGGAAACCGGCCGCACCCATCAGATCCGGGTGCATCTGGCGCATCTCGGCCATCCGCTGATCGGCGATTCGACCTATGGTCCGGGTTTCCGGACCAAATCCGCGCTTCTCGCCCCGGCCGCCCGCGAGGCCCTGCAGGACCTTGGAAGACAGGCCCTGCATGCCTATCTCCTCGGATTCGAACATCCCATTTCAGGTGAGGAGCTGGTATTCCGCTCGGAACTCCCGGCTGACCTTGCCCGTTTGCGTAGTGCCCTGAGGGATCATGGCACCGCAACCCTTCCGACCGGGAAGAAGCGATAAACTGATATCCACCAAAGGCTTGGCCGGCAGCGGCCAGGTCACGACGAGGTGACAGGAAGTTAACTTTCTTTCGCCGCGTCCGTCCCATATGCTGCACCTGCGGCTGGGATTTCGCAGTCGCAACATGCGCCGTCCGCCACTGAGGGGTCGGCCCATTTGCCTGCCGAATGGTTCGGGGGCATGAAAAATGGAGGGCAAATATGGCCCGTGCTACGGCTCTGCCGATTGTGACCGCTGAAGGCGGTCTCGCCCGTTATATGGAAGAAATCCGCCGGTTCCCGATGCTGGAACCGCAGGAAGAATACATGCTGGCCAAACGCTGGCGCGAACACGATGACCGTGAAGCCGCGCACAAGCTGGTCACGAGCCATCTGCGTCTCGTCGCCAAGATCGCGATGGGTTACCGCGGGTATGGCCTGCCGATTTCCGAAGTCATTTCCGAAGGCAATGTCGGTCTGATGCAGGCCGTCAAACGCTTTGAGCCGGAAAAGGGCTTCCGCCTCGCCACCTACGCGATGTGGTGGATCAAGGCTTCGATCCAGGAATACATCCTGCGTTCGTGGTCGCTCGTGAAAATGGGCACCACCGCGAACCAGAAGAAGCTTTTCTTCAACCTGCGCAAGGCAAAGAGCAAGATTTCCGCGCTCGGCGACGGGGATTTGCGTCCCGAGCAGGTCGAAAGCATCGCCAAGCGCCTCGGCGTCACCGAAAAGGACGTCGTGGACATGAACCGGCGTCTGTCGGGCGATGCCTCGCTCAACGCGCCTATCCGCGACGACGGCGACAGCGGCGAATGGCAGGACTGGCTTGCGGATGAATCCGCCGGCCAGGAGGAAATCCTCGCCGAGAGCGAAGAGATGGACAACCGCCGCAAGGCGCTGTCGCATGCGCTGTCCGTCCTGAATGATCGCGAACGTCGCATCTTCGAGGCGCGTCGGCTCGCCGATGATCCGGTGACGCTGGAGGAACTCGCCGAGGAATTCGGCGTGTCGCGCGAGCGCGTGCGCCAGATCGAGGTGCGCGCTTTCGAGAAGGTGCAGAAGGCGGTGAAGAACAAGGTGGCGGCGATGGAAACACCGCCGGCCGCTGCCGAACGCGCACCGCTGCCGGTACACTGAGCGCAGCCCGCTTGTTGAATGCTGAAATCGCCGGGTGAAAGCCCGGCGATTGTGTTTGCATGCTTAATATACGCGGAGTCGTTCCCGCGATGACCACCACCGCTCTATATGGGCCTTCGTCTTCGCGGGGCGACAGCGGGAGAGATTCATTTTTCAAACAGCCAACGCTCCGCCGCCCGTATTGTTTGAGGCGCCGGGATCGCCTTATTCCCTTTGTCCCTCTCTCCAATGAGAGAGGGGGATGGTGCGCCGAGTGACGCAACCAAGTCCGTGTAGAGACGACCTCCTCTCGAAGGCCGCCGCGTCTCTCGACGCACCATCGCGGCGTCTTCACTGCAACGCCGGGCCGCGCTTTGTCCGGAGCCGCACTGTGCGGACGGACTCAGCCAGCTCCTGGCGGAGGCCCGTCAGTGGCCTCGGGCGGAGCCCCGACGTGGCCCGAGTGCCGGTTTGCGAGACCGACCCGCGGGCGCCACACCGGCCGAGGCCCGGAATTACCGGGCGCCGTCCAGGACGGCCGCGCGGCGCATCTCCGCCGCGCTCCGTCCTTCGTCCCGCCTGCACGACGCCTCGCGACAAGCGCCCCAAGCGAAGCCGGAAGTTCCGGCTTCGCCCTCTCAAGCTGCCGAACTCGCAAACATGCGAGTTCGGACGGACGAGGTTATTAGGAATATAATCCAGATTGCCGCGCCTGTCAAGGGCAATTTGGCCTCGGACGCGGCAGCCCGGCTCTGAGATTTCGGCTACCAGCCTTGCCGCGCTATAAGTCCCGCAACCGGGAGCGCGACTTGAGATTGCTAAAGCGGCTGAGTCTGGCGAGCATTGTCGCCATCGCATCGTCAAATGTCGCGCATGCGCGCGACCAAATCCGTGTCGTCGGCTCGTCCACCGTTTATCCGTTCACCACGACGGCGGCGGAGCAGTTTGGACGAAGCTCAACCTTCAAGACACCGGTTGTCGAAGCGACCGGCACGGGCGGCGGCATCAAGCTGTTTTGCGCTGGCCTCGGCGTCAATCGTCCGGACGCTACCAATGCATCGCGTCGCATGAAGCTGAGCGAGTTCAACGACTGCCAGGCCAAGGGCGTCAAGGACATCATCGAGCTCAATATCGGATTTGACGGGCTCACGCTGGTTCACGCAAAGAAAGCCCGGCCGCTCAGGCTGACACTGGCGCAATTGTTCCTGGCACTGGTCAAGGACGTGCTCAATGAAAACGAAGAACTCGTCGCCAATCCGCACATCTATTGGTCCGACATCGACAAATCCCTGCCATATACCAAGATTGAGATTTTCGGGCCTCCGCCGACATCCGGCACCCGCGACTCGCTGCATGAACTTCTGATGCAAAAGGGCGCCGAAGATGTGCCCGACTATGCCGCGCTGAAGAAGAACAATCCCAAAAAGTTTGAACGCATCTGGAAATCGATCCGCGAGGATGGCGCTTATGTCGAGGCCGGCGAAAACGACAATGCCATCGTCCAGAAGCTGGAAGGCAACCATGACGCCTTCGGGATTCTCGGTTACTCCTTTCTGGAGGAAAATGCCGCCAAGCTGCGGGGTGTCGCTTTCGACGGCGTCGCGCCGGACTACGATTCAATCACCAGTGGCAAATACAAGGGTGGCCGACGCATCTACGTCTATTTCAAGAAGGCGCATATCGGCGTCGTGCCGGGCATCGACAAGTTCATCCAGGAATATCTGTCAAACAAGGCTGTCGGCGAAGATGGCTATCTGACCAGAAAGGGTCTCATCCCGCTGCCGGCGCAAGAGCTTGCCGAAGCGCGGGCGGCAGCTTCGGACCTGACGCCGATGGAACCGCCGTCACAGTAGGCACTGCACGCGTTCATTTTGGAAGCCCGCGTTTTACAGGCGCTTCCAGCAATCGCAGCGCCTCGGTCGTGGAGCCCGCGCGCAAGATCACCAGACTCCTTCTGGCGCGATGCAAAAATTCCGGTTCAGAGGATCAGGAAGCGTCAGTTCACACTGACAAACTGACGCCGGACGATCACGAGCGATGTCACTGCTTCCAGGCCGCAAAGGCTTCCGCAAAGGCTTTCTCGCCCGGAGTGCCCTTCTCGATCGCCAGGATCGCGCGGCGATTGTTCGCATAGACGATCGGAATGTCGAACCAGGAGCGCTCCTTCAGAAGCTGGATGTTGCGCTGCAGATCCGACTCGACCGCCGACAGCCCGATCAGGAAGAAGCCGTTGGTGACTTTTACGGCGAGGCCGGCGAGCGGCGTGCCGCGCGTCTGCTCGGCCTGCTTCATCAGGATGCCGGGCACATTGGAAATGCTGCCCCCGGGGAAATCGGCCGGCAGATTGAACATCACCTCGGCCGTATGCGACGCCGGCAAGGTCTGGTCGGTGTTGCGGCGGATGGTGAGTGACATGGTCATCCGGCGCTCAGGAATTTCAACATCGGCGCGTACCGCGAGATCGGCGGGCTGGCCGGGGCCGGATGAGACATTTTCCGTGCGCCAGATCGCAGACCCGATGAAGCGCTTGCCCTGCGGATCGCTCGGCTCTTCTTCGTAAAGCACCACGCGCTGCGCGACGGCGGGAACGGCGGCCTGGTCCTTCTGCGCGCCCGGACCGATACGGTCGGAAATTTTCGGTTTGCCCTGCTGCTGCGGCGTTTCCTTCTGCGCCTGCTGCGGCGCGCCGCGCAGTGCCGAATAAAGTTCGGAGATGGTATCGCGCTGCCAATAGAAGAAGCCGAGCAAGCCGGCGACCAGCGCCACCGCGACCACCGCCTTGATCAGTCCACCATAATTGCGGGGGGCGCGCCGCAGTCGCGGCATAGTCTCGTCGGGCCCCCGCGGACCGCGGTTAAAGGGGAGCTCTTCAGGTTCCTGAATTTCCTCCAGGGATTCGACGAGCGGGGTGCCGCGGCGCTTGGGCCGCAACGCATCTGAATCGAGCCGCGGTGGCGCTTTCGTCTCCAGACGGTCGAAATCATGCGAGGCCGAAATCTCCGCAAACGGATCGCGCGGCGGCGTTCGCGGCGCCGACGACGCGGCGGGACGTGCCGGCGCCGCGGTGCCGGCCGATTCGCGGAAGCCTTTCATGGCTTCCTCAGTCAGCGAGGTACGCGGCGCGGACGGCTGAAGCGGTTTGCGTGCGGGCTGCTGCGCATTCTGTCCGGGCTGCGGTGCAGCCAAGGGCTTAGGCGGCGCGGCCGACGGCGTGTGGGCGGAATCGGGCCGCGGCGCAGCCGGGCGCGGCTCTGCTGTCGTTTGTTGCGGGCGAGGCGCCGCGGCCGGCTGCGGTACGGCGCCGGCGACCGATTCCTGACGGGCGCGACGCGCGGCTTCGGTCTCAACCTTGCGGATCGCCTCCTCAAGCGCCAGCCGTTCGCGGGTGATTTCGGCCTCGTCGAGCGGCGGATCGGTTCCCCGCAATTGTGCGACCAGCGCCGTGCGTGCGCGTTCATACAGCGCACGGCGGGCTTCGCCGGTGTTCTTCTCAAGACCGGCGACGGCACGGGCAACGAGGGGGTAATAATCTGCCATTCGTCTTAGCGTCTCACGCCTCGAACGGATTCTGAACCAGGATCGTGTCTTCGCGCTCCGGAGAAGTGGACAACAAGGCTACCGGACATCCGATCAATTCCTCGATCCGGCGCACATATTTGATGGCCTGGGCCGGCAGTTCGGCCCAGGAGCGCGCCCCAGCGGTGACATCTTGCCAGCCCTCGACGGTTTCATAAACAGGTTCCACGCGCGCCTGTGCATGCTCGCTGGCGGGCAGATAGTCGATCTCCCGACCGTCCAGGCGATAGCGGACGCAAACCTGAATTTCCTCAAAACCGTCGAGAATGTCGAGCTTGGTCAAGGCGATGCCGTTAATGCCGCTGGTGCGGACAGTTTGCCGCACCAGCACCGCGTCGAACCAGCCGCAGCGGCGCGGGCGGCCGGTTACCGTTCCGAATTCATTTCCGCGCTTGCCGATCTCCCGGCCGATGTCGTTGTCCTGCTCGGTCGGGAAGGGTCCCTCGCCGACGCGAGTGGTGTAGGCCTTGCAGATGCCGAGCACATAATCGATCGCGCCTGGCCCGAGACCCGATCCGGTCGCCGCCTGTGCGGCCACGGTATTCGACGACGTCACGTAAGGATATGTGCCGTGGTCGACATCCAGCAGCGCGCCCTGCGCACCCTCAAACAGGATGCGCTTGCCCTCGCGCCGCTTCTCGTCGAGCAACCACCAACTCGACGCGACATAAGGCAGAACGCGCGGAGCGAGATCCATCAGTTCCTTGTGCAGCGCTGCGCTGCTGATTTCCGGCAGATTGAGGCCGCGCCGCAGTGCATTGTGATGCGTGAGCAGGCGCTCGATCTTGTGCACGAGACTCTGCCCGTCGGCGAGATCCATGACGCGGATGGCGCGGCGGCCGACCTTGTCTTCATAAGCCGGGCCGATACCGCGCTTGGTGGTGCCGATGCGGGTAGAAGCGCTGGACGCTTCCTCGCGCAGCGCGTCGAGTTCGCGATGCAACGAAAGAATCAGCGAGGCATTTTCCGCAATGCGCAGATTGTCGGGCGTGACCGCGACGCCCTGCGCGGTCAGACGATCGATCTCGTCGACGAGTGCGCGCGGATCGATCACCACGCCGTTGCCGATCACCGACAGCTTGCCGCCGCGCACGACACCAGACGGCAAGAGCGACAGCTTGTAGGTTTTTCCATCGATCACCAGCGTGTGGCCGGCGTTATGCCCACCCTGGAAACGGACCACCACATCGGCCTGCTCCGAGAGCCAGTCGACAATCTTGCCTTTGCCTTCGTCGCCCCATTGCGAACCGACGACCACCACATTCGCCATCAGGCACCTTCCCTCGCAGGGCCGCTTCCCGGACCCTCAATCAACCACCGGGAAGCCCGGCCGAAGCGCGGGGCTTCCGCCCGGGGATAAAGGATGCCGGCTGTGGAGGCAAGGCGGAGCCGCCGCGAGCCCGAGACAAAGTGCTGGATTATCGAGGTTTTCGAGGCTGGGCCCGGCGCGGCTGTGGATGTTTTCACCGCCTTCGGCAAGGCCGCCATGCAGGCGCGCTCTGGTCCGGACGCGCTGTCTATAGCAAAGAACCAGCGTCCGGCGCATCGCCTTCCCTCCCCGGCTGGAGACATTCCCAGATGACCGACCTCTCCGGCCGGATCGGCGGCTGGCTCTATCAGCAGCCCTATCTCTTGCTCGCCATCACCTATTTCACGTGGGGGGTTAACCTCGTGATCGGGCGCTACGCCGTCGGTCACATTCCGCCGATGGCGCTGACCTGGCTGCGCTGGGGCCTCGCCTTCCTGATCGTGCTGCCCTTCGCCTGGCCGCATCTGAAGCGCGACTGGCCGGCGATCCGCTCCCGCCCAGTGTTGATGACGGCGCTGGCGGTGATCGGCACCACCGGATTCAACGCCATCGCCTATTGGGCTCTGCACTATACGCAATCGATCAACGCCATGCTGATCCAGGCCACTTCGCCGCTGATGGTGGCGCTGGTCGGCTTCGCGATTTTCCGCGACCGGCTGACAACGGCGCAGGCGCTCGGAATCCTCACCTCGTTCGTCGGCGTCGCCATCATCCTGTGCCGCGGCGATTTCGCTGTGCTGCGCGCCGTCGATTTCAATCGGGGCGACACCTGGTTTGTGGTGGCGATGACGCTCTTTGCCATCTACGCAGTGCTGCTGCGCAAACGGCCGAAGATGCATCCCGCCTCGTTCCTCGCCTTCACCATGGGATGGGGCACGCTCTGGCTGACGCCGGTGCTGCTCTGGGAGATGAGCAGCGGCGCGGTTCCCATATTCGACCTCAAGACTGTTTTTGTGCTCGCCTATTCAGCGGTGTTTCCCTCCGTCGTCGCCTATGTCTGCTACAACCGCGGAGTCGAGCTCGTTGGCTCCAATCGCGCCGCGGCGCTCTATCCGCTGATCGTGGTATTCGGATCGGTGGTAGCGATACCGATGCTTGGCGAAACGCCGCAGCTCTTCCATGCCATCGGCTATGTGCTGGTCTTCGCCGGCGTGATCGTGGCGACGCGCGGGCCGCGCGCCACGTAGATCGCCGGTCAGAACCGCAGCGGCTTGGCCTGTTTCACCTGCGGCAGCGCACGCACCTTGTCGAGCACATCCTCCGGCAGGTCGCCGTCGATCTCGATCAGCGCGACGGCGTTGCCGCCAGGCGCCTCGCGGCCGACGTGGAAGGTGGCGATGTTGATGCCGGCCTCGCCCAGGGTGCCGGAGAACTTGCCGATGAAGCCCGGCTTGTCGAGGTTGGTGATGTAGATCATCGACGGGCCGAACTCGGCGTCCATGCGAATGCCCTTGATGTTGACGATGCGCGGACGGCCGTCGGCGAACACCGTGCCCGACACATGGCGCGACTGGCGCTCGGTCACCACGGTGATGGTGATCAGGCTTTCATAGTCGCCCGCCATCTCGCGCCGGGTCTCTTCGATGATCATGCCGCGCTCCTTGGCAATCACCGGCGCCGACACGACGTTGACGTCGCCGAGCATCGGCCGCAGGAGGCCGGCGAGCGCCGCCGAGGTGAGCGCGCGCGTGTTCATCTGCGCGACGGCGCCCTCAAAAGCGATCTGCACCTTGGTGAGACCGGTTTCGGTGAGCTGGCCGGCGAACGAGCCGAGCTTTTCGGCGAGTTCGACGAACGGCTTGAGCTTCGGCGCTTCTTCCGCGCTGATCGAGGGGAAGTTGATGGCGTTGGTGATCGCGCCGGTCATCAGGTAGTCGGCCATCTGCTCGGCCACCTGCAGCGCGACGTTCTCCTGCGCTTCCGCGGTGGAGGCGCCGAGATGCGGCGTGCAGATGACGTTCGGATGACCGAACAACACGTTCTTGGTGGCCGGCTCTTCGACGAAAACGTCGAAGGCGGCGCCGGCGACATGTTTCGAATCGAGCGCTGCGCGCAGCGCGGCTTCATCGACAAGACCGCCGCGGGCGCAGTTGATGATGCGCACGCCCTTCTTGGTCTTGGCGAGCGCGTTGGCGTCGATAATGTTCCTGGTCTTGTCGGTGAGTGGCGTATGCAGGGTGATGAAGTCGGCACGCTTCAAGAGGTCGTCGAGATCGACCTTTTCGACCCCGATGTCACGCGCGCGCTCAGGCGACAGGAACGGATCGAAGGCGATGACCTTCATCTTCAGGCCGAGGCCGCGGTCGGCAACGATCGAGCCGATATTGCCGCAGCCGATCACGCCGAGCGTCTTGGCGGTGATTTCCACGCCCATGAAGCGGTTCTTTTCCCACTTGCCTGCCTGCGTCGAGGCGTCAGCCTGCGGAATCTCGCGCGCCAGCGCCAGCATCAGCGTGATCGCGTGCTCGGCGGTGGTGATCGAATTGCCGAAGGGCGTGTTCATCACGATGATGCCCTTGGCGGTCGCCGCCGGAATGTCGACATTGTCGACGCCGATGCCGGCGCGGCCGATCACCTTCAGGTTCTTCGCGTTGGCGAGAATCTTCGGCGTCACCTTGGTCGCAGAGCGGATCGCAAGGCCGTCATACTTGCCGATGATTTCGGCGAGCTTCTCCTTGTCCTTGCCGAGCGCCGGCTGGAAATCGACATCGATGCCGCGATCCTTGAAGATCTGCACGGCGGCGGGAGAGAGAGCGTCGGAAATGAGAACTTTGGGGGCGGTCATGACTTACGTCTCGGCTTTTGAGCTTGGTCGTTCCGGCCGGGTCATTTTTTGCGCAGGCTGCGTAAACTTGCCTGCGTGCGAGAGCCGGAATCCATAGCCTCAGAGTTAAGGGTTCTATTTGCGGTGCTGTGAGTGTGGGTCCCCGCTTTCGCGGGGACGACCGGCAAGCTAAGCGGCCTTTGCCAGCGACTCTTTCGCCTTAGCGTAGGCCCAGTCGAGCCACGGCAGCAGCGCTTCGACGTCGCGCGTCTCGACCGTTGCGCCGCACCAGATGCGAAGTCCCGGCAGCGCATCGCGATGATTGGCGAAGTCGTAGGCGACGCCCTCCTTCTCGACCAGAGCGACAATGTCCTTCACGAAGGTCCATTGCGCGTCGACCGACAGGGCCGTGACCGTGGGGTCGACGATCTTCAGGCAGACCGAGGTGTTGGAGCGCGTCGCAGGATTGGTTGCGAGATTCTCGATCCACGACGTTCGCGTGACCCAGTCGGCGATCGTTTTCGTATTGGCATCCGCGCGCGCGATCAGCGCCTTCAGGCCGCCGACCGACTTCGCCCAGCTGAGCGTGTCGAGATAATCCTCCACGCACAGCATCGAGGGCGTGTTGATCGTCTCGCCGACGAAGATGCCCTCGTTCAGCTTGCCGCCCTTGGTCATGCGGAAGATTTTCGGCAGCGGCCAGGCCGGCTTGTGGCTTTCCAGCCGTTCGACGGCGCGTGGCGAAAGAATGAGCATGCCGTGCGCCGCTTCGCCGCCGAGCGCCTTCTGCCAGGAGAAGGTCACCACATCGAGCTTGGCGAAATCGAGCGGCTGCGCGAACGCGGCCGAGGTGGCGTCGCAGATGGTCAGGCCCTTGCGGTCGGCGCGGATCCAGTCGGCGTTCGGCACGCGCACGCCGGAGGTGGTGCCGTTCCAGGTGAAGACGATGTCGGTGTCGGAATCGACTTTCGACAGATCGGGAATTTCGCCGTACGGCGCCTTCAGCACCGTCACGTCTTTCAGCTTCAATTGTTTCTCGACGTCGGTCACCCATCCTTCGCCGAAGGATTCCCAGGCGAGCATGGTGACGGGACGCGCGCCCAGGAGCGACCACATCGCCATTTCGACGGCGCCGGTGTCGGAGGCAGGCACGATGCCGATGCGGCAATCCGCCGGCACTTGCAGGATTTCGCGGGTGAGATCGATGGCGCGCTTGAGCTTCGCCTTGCCGGGTTTCGACCGGTGCGAACGTCCGAGCAGCGCATCTGTGAGAGCTTGCAGACTCCAGCCGGGGCGCTTGGCGCAGGGGCCGGAGGAGAAGTGCGGGGTCACCGGCCGTAGACCGGGCATCTTTGCTGTCATGTCATCCATCCTTCCAGATGGGCGCCCCTCGTTGGGGAGGGGTGTCCCGCGATCCGGATTAAGGAAGGAGATGGCGGACGTCAAGGATATCCGGCAGGAATCGTAGCGATCCAAAGTCTAATAATATTTCAGTCGTCCCGGCCGAGGAGCGTTAGCTCCGAGAGCCGGGACCCATAACCTCGGCCTGTGTAACGGTCGCGCGGGCATGGGTCCCCGCTTGCGCGGGGACGACCCGGCTTGGGATGCACTGCCAGCAATCAATCGAGATTGTAGCGCAACCCGATGCGGAATTCGTGCGCGGTGATGTCTCTGACCGTGAGCTGATTGCCGGCGGCGTTCACCGCTGTCACCGCGTCGCCCAGATCGAGATAGCGATAGCTCGCGTCGGCCAGCAGATTGACGCCGATGCGGTAGCTCATGCCGGCGATGGCCGCCCAGGCGAAATTCCATTTGTCGATCTTATTGCCCGGAATCAACACGCCGTCCTGATAGAATTCCACGGTCCGCATGTATCCGGCGCCGGCGCCGATGCCGACATAGGGCGTGAAGCCCCACCAGGTGCCAAGATCCGCATAGAGATTCGCGAGCGTGGTCACCATTTCAATCTTGGTGGCGAAAGTGCCTGCCGGCACGCTGGCGACATCGGCGTTGAACTTTGCCCTGCCGCTGTAGTCGACCGTCAGGTCAGCGCGGAACCAGCCGGCCTTGTAGCCGCCGCCACCACCGAACACTGCGGTGTCGTCAATCGAGGTGGCAGTGATCGGATCGGCGAAGAGCGTGCTGGCACCGTCGACGCTGTTCAGGCGATAGCCGATGTCGCCGCGGATGTACCAGCCGGACGCAAATTCCTGCACGACGACCGGTTGCGCGGGCGCAAAGATCGGCTCCGGCGCATCGGCGGCCTGGGCGGGCGCGGCGAGGATGGAGGCCGCGGCCCCGGCGATTGCAAAGATGCTCGAACGACTCATGACCTGTCCTTCCCCAGACGCCACCAGAAACAAATCCGGAAAAGACAATGCACGAGAGAGGTTAAGCCGCGCTTAACCATGTATTTTCACGAAGTTAATCGCGCGCGTAACCCTAACGCGGGTTAAGGAATGTGAATGCCTCGTGCTGTGTCATCGCCGGTGAAAGCGGGCGATCGAGCAAACACCAGCGTCTGCGATTACTGGTGCCCCGCTCGCGGGGCATGACACCAAGCGATCACCGCTGTGGCGCGAGCCGCATGTCGGGCTTGAGACGAAACACGTCGGGGCGCTCGAACAGGAAACGCAGACGCGTGTTGCGGACCAGCGGTTCGATCATAAGCGGAACGACGACCGCGACGATGGTGACGATCAGCGACATTGTCCCCGCATCGGCGATGATACCGCTGCGCACCAGGCTTTCGCGCGCCAGCGCCATCGGCAGGAAGAAGGCGAGATAGATGATCAGCGAGTTCTGCCCGCACCAGCGCAGCGGCGGACAAAGATCGCGTCGCGCGAGCAAGGCCGCGGCGGCGATCAGCGCGGCGGCGCCGACCAGGCCAAGCGCCAGCGATACCAACGGAAGCTCCGCCCAGCCGCGCGCCACCAGAACGCCATTGAGGGCGCCCCAGGCCAATAGTCCGATCAGCGCCAACGGCGCGCGCGGCGTGACCTCATCCGAGAACGTGAACACCGCGCGCGCGAACAGATAGCCCGAATAGAAATAGACGAAGCGCGATGCGAATTCGTCAATGACGATGGCGCCGGTGTCGACATGTGCCATTTCCAGCGCCGCGGCGACCAGCCACACCAGCAGCGGCGGCAACGGACGGGTCAGCTTGGTGACGACGAAGAAGATGGGCAGGAGATAGATGAACCACAGCGTTCCGAACGGCTGCACGAAGGCTTCGAGATAGGTCCAGCTCGCCGCGCCAATTCCCTGCCCGTGCGCCATGCCGGGGAACTTGAAGGCGAACTGGATGGTCAGCCACAGCGCGTAGAAATAGACGAAATGCAGGACCTTGCGATCGAGATAGCTGCGCCAGTCGCTGTCGATGCCGCGCGACAGGAACAGACCCGCAATCAGAAAGAAGGAGGGAATACGGAACGGCTTGGCGAATGCGACGACCGCGTGCAGCCAGCCCTCATGGCCGACCGCAGCCTCAAGGCCGAGCACCGAATGCATCATCACGACAAGGATGATACAAAAGCCCTTGCCGTAATCGACAAAGGCGATGCGTGAGGCCGCTTCCTTGGCCCGTTCTCGTGTCACCGCTGGTCCCTATGCGCCACCTTGCCCGGGTCGCGCTCATGCAGCCCAAGATCGCGCGGCGATTGCGTCATCGCTAGGGCTCGACTTTGGAAACCCTGCATTAGCGTTAACGCCGGCTCCTCAACGACAACGGCGCGGAAGGTTCCGCGCCGTCGCCAATGTCCATCCGCTGCTCAACAACCGGCCGCGTCAGCCGCGCCGCATCAGCGGCGGCTGTTGCTGATATTGCCAGTTCGGCGGCGGTGGCGCGTATTGCGGCTGCGGGGCCGGCGCTGGCGTATATTGCGGCTGATAGAGCGGCTGCGGCTGCGCATAAACCGGCGCAGGCGGCGGCGCGGTGACTACCTGCGGCGGTGCCGTGATCACCTGCTGCGGCATGGTGATCACTTGCTGCTGCGGCTGCGCGTAAACTGGCGCCGGCGGCGGCGTAAAGACCGCAGGCCTGACGCCGGGCGTTGAGTCCTGCAGGTTCCAGCGCACGCCGAATTTCAGATCGTGCGAGGTGATGTCTTTGATGGTGAACACCTGATTGCTGGTCGAGCCATCTAGGTTGTAGGCGATCCCGGTCTCGCCATCGCCCATGTTGAGATAGCGGTAGGCCAGTTCGACGGTGAAGTTTGGATTAACCTTGTAGGCGAGACCCGCATGCACGGCCCAAGCAAAATTAGTGACAGAACCTGAATCAGCATAACCACCACCGCCAGTGAGGACGTTGTTGTCGTAGAAATGATCGATGGTGATATTGGCAAAGCCGACGCCAGCACCAATGAATGGCGTTATGCACCACCATGTGCCGAGATCAAGATAAGCATTGGCAAGAAACAGCCATTCCCGCTTCGTGCCTCGATAATCATCCGACCCAAATGCGCCATCGTTATACCGCGCCAAAGCATGAAAATTGGCTTTGCCACGATATTCCCCGGTCAGATCGAAACGCAGCCAGTCGTTGTATTGGTAGCCGATACCAAGTCCAAAAAAAGGAGCGGAATCGACACCACCCTCGTCCAGCCAAGTGAACCCTGGCGCGGTCGCATTACGAAAATAATCAATGCCTTTGATCTTCTGATTGCTCATCCCGATATCGCCGCGCAGATACCAGCCGCCGAAATCCTGCACCGGAACGGGCACCGGCACCTGCTGGTAGATCACCTGCTGCGGAGGCGGCGGCGACGGATAGTCGGCCGCATAGGCCTGGCTGCCGCACAAGGCGGCGACGGCGATACCTGTCAGAAGACGCTGTTTGACGCTGCTCATCACATATCCCTTCCCGTCCATCCGGGACTCTGTCGTGAGCAAACGATGCCAGCGAAACGTTAAACGCCGCTTAACCGTATTTTTTAACGACGTTCTTTAACCGTGTTTGGTCCTGCGCCCGCGCACAGGGGGCGATTTGCGCACCGAGGCACCGCATGTGTTAACGCGCGGCAAGAATGGTTAACGGCGTCACTGTCCTCCCGGACGGCGCGCAGATTCGCTATCCGGGATCGTGTGCAACGGACTCATTCGGCTTTCGGTCCCGCTCTTTCGCTGCGCAAAAGGTCGGGATGACGAAACATCAGATTCAAGAAATGCAAGCGGCCGCCTCCTGGCGGAGACGGCCGCGGAAAAACAGAACCGCACAGCCGCGGTCAGTCTTCGAGTTCGCCGATGTGATGCTGCGAGTAAAGCTCGACGCCGAGCTTGGCGACAAGATCGAGCTGCGTCTCGAGGAAGTCGATGTGGCCTTCCTCATCCTTCATCAGTTCCTCGAACAGATCGCGCGAGACGTAATCCTTCACGCTGTGGCAATAGGTCGCCGCCTCCTGATAGAGGTTGCGCGCGTCATGCTCCGCGGCGAGATCGCATTCCAGGATTTCCTTCACCGACTGGCCGATGCGCAGCGGATCCAGCACCTGCAGGTTGGGAAAGCCGTCGAGGAAGATGATGCGCTCGACGAACTTGTCGGCGTGCTTCATCTCGTCGATGGATTCCTCGCGCCATTTCTTGGCGAGGTCCTTCAGGCCCCAATTGTCCAGCATCCGGTAATGCAGCCAGTACTGATTGATGGCCGTCAATTCGCTGCGAAGCCCGCGGTTGAGAAATTCAATGACCCTGGCGTCGCCTTGCATGCCCATTCTCCGCAAAATTTTTAGGTACGAAAACGATTTAGAGTTTTTCTAAACAGGAAAAAGGGGCAGGACAAGGGCTGCGCCGGCAGGATCGCAAAAAAGTGGATATCAGGACCGGTCGGGAGCGCGGGCCGGTAACAAATTGCCAGTATGCGGGCAGATAGCGCAGCCGGCGGCGCAAGCGCCCAGGGCCTCGTCCATGACTTTCTTGATGGTGCGGGCGCAGCGTCCGCACTGTGCGCTGCAGCCGAGGCACCCATAGACCTGACTGGCCGTCCGCGGCGGAACCTCCGCCATGCAGGCGCGGCGCACATCGCCGTCAGACAGGACATTGCAGGAGCAGACGATCATCGCGAGCCCGGCAGCAATTGGTAGCCAATAGCAACTACCGTTACAGGGCCTGCTTGCCTTGCGCAAAATCAAAAAGCCGAACTTATACGTAATCTAATCTGTAGATTGTATCGGCTCTAATGTAGGCGGGGTTTGGCGCAAAGCGCCGTAACGCGCGATCGGTCGCAAGGCTGCAATCGGTTCCATCGCATTGATCTGGCGGATTACGCGGCGGAGCCTGCGCCGGGATGGCGCGAAGCGCCGATCCGGGTGTCGCTAACCCGCCAAATCCACACCCTCAAATGCGAAGAGAGTTCTACTACGCCGCCGCCTGGTTCAGCGCATCCACAATCTCGTCGACGATTTCCTCCACCAGCATCTGGTCGTCGCCCTCGCCCATGACCCGGATGACCGGCTCGGTACCGGAGGGGCGGATCACCAGACGCCCGTTGCCGTTCAGCCGCGCACTGGCGCCGCTAATCACGGTCTTGACCTTGGCATCCTCCAGCGGCTTGCCCTTCTTGTAGCGCACATTCTTCAGCACCTGCGGCAGCGGCTCGAATTTATGGCAGACCTCCGACACCGGCCGGTTCCGCCGCTTCACCACCGCGAGCACCTGCAGCGCCGCCACCAGGCCATCGCCGGTCGTGGTGTAATCGGACAGGATAATGTGCCCGGACTGTTCGCCGCCGACATTGAAGCCATGTTCGCGCATATGCTCCAGCACATAGCGGTCGCCGACCGGCGTGCGCACCAGCGTGAGGCCGATCGAGGCGAGATGCCGCTCGAGCCCGAGATTGGACATGATGGTGGCGACGATGCCAGCTTTGGCGAGGCGGCCGTCTTCCTTCCAGCTTTCGGCGATCACCGCCATCAATTGATCGCCATCGACCACACGGCCGCGCTCGTCGATGATCAGCACACGATCGGCGTCGCCATCGAGCGCGATGCCGACATCGGCGCGCAACTCACGCACCTTGGCGCAGAGCGCCAGGGGTTCGGTGGAGCCGCATTCCTTGTTAATGTTGAAGCCGTCGGGATCGACGCCGAGCGGAATGACCTCCGCACCCAGCTCCCAGAGCGCCTCCGGCGCCACGCGATAGCCTGCGCCGTTCGCGCAATCCACGACGACACGCAAGCCGTCAAGCGACAGATCACGCGGCAAGGTGCGCTTGGCGAATTCGATATAGCGGTCCTGCACGCCGTCGATGCGCTTGGCGCGACCGAGATCGCCGGACTTGGCGAGCTTCTTCCCCACGTCGGCCTCGAGCCATCGCTCGATCTCGCGTTCGACCTCGTCCGACAATTTGTAGCCATCCGGACCGAACAGCTTGATGCCGTTATCGTCGTAAGGATTGTGCGAGGCGGAAATCATGACGCCGAGATCGGCGCGCATGGACCGCGTCAGCATGGCCACCGCCGGCGTCGGCATCGGGCCGAGCAGCAGCACGTCCATGCCAACGGAGGTGAAGCCCGCGACGAGCGCGGTTTCGATCATATATCCGGAGAGGCGGGTATCCTTGCCTATCACCACCCGGTGGCGGTGGTCGCCGCGCAGGAAAACAAGCCCGGCCGCCTGTCCGACCTTCAGCGCCAGTTCCGGCGTGATCGCGGAGTTGGCGCGGCCACGAATACCATCCGTCCCGAAATACTTGCGACCCATTGAAGATGACCCCCTCGCCCGAGGCGCGGAATATAGGGGCATCATAGCGCAGAAGGCTTCAAAAAATGTGAGCTTCCGTTGCAGGGCGGAAGCAATTGTTACTTATAATGAATTCGGCACGGCCCCCCGTCCTTGGCCCCCGCGCCTCAGGCCTTCTTCTTCCCGTCCTTGTCAGGTACCGATTTTGGCGGCTGGGTGAGATTGACGGGGTCCGACGCAGGGAAGGTTTCTTCCAGGCCCTCATCCAGAGCCCGATCCAGCCGCTTCTTTTCCTTCACCTCGGCCTCCGACTTTTGCTTCCGTCCATTAGACGTGTCCGATTCCATCCGAGCCTCCGTTTCAGCCGTCTTGCCAAATCCGCTGTAATCGAGATCAATCGTTTTCAACGCCCATAACCGGTAAGCTGTTCCAGCGCCTATCCGGACAAGAAGCCCCGCCAGTCGAGGCAACCTTCGAGAGCACGACGTTTCATGACCCCATTCACCTGCATTTCCGACCTGCGAGACCAAGCCAAGCGACGGGTGCCCCGCGCCTTCTTCGAATATGCCATCAGCGGCTCCTATAACGAGGAGACCTTGCGCGCGAACCGCGCCGACCTCGAGGCCATCAAGCTGCGCCAGCGCATCCTGATCGATGTCGACAAGCGCGATCCGTCAACGACGATTGTCGGCCAGAAGGTGTCGCTGCCGATCGCGCTGGCGCCGGTCGGCCTTCTCGGCATGCAGCATGGCGACGGCGAAATTCTTGCGGCGAAAGCGGCGAATGAGGCGGGCGTGCCTTTTTGTCTTTCCACCATGT
Source organism: Pseudorhodoplanes sp. (assembly GCA_032027085.1). NCBI lineage: Bacteria > Pseudomonadati > Pseudomonadota > Alphaproteobacteria > Hyphomicrobiales > Pseudorhodoplanes > Pseudorhodoplanes sp. The sequence goes on from JAVSMS010000001.1 coordinate 899,490, forward strand.
CGGTTTGTTCGATCGAGCAGGTGGCGGAGGCGACCGGCAAGCCGTTCTGGTTCCAGGTCTACGTGATCCGCGACCGCGCCTTCATCGAAGATCTGATCAACCGCGCGAAAGCGGCAAAATGCTCGGCGCTGGTGCTGACGCTCGATCTACAGATTCTCGGACAGCGTCACCGGGACGTGAAGAACGGCCTTACCGTTCCGCCGGAAATCAAGCTGTCGAATATCATCGACATCGTGACCAAGCCGCAATGGCTCTGGAGCATGGCGCACAGCCGCAGCAAGACCTTCGGCAATCTCGCCGGCCACGTCAAAGGCATGGAGAATGTCAATTCGCTGGCGGAATGGACCGCCAGCCAGTTCGACCCGACGCTGAGCTGGAAGGACGTCGCCTGGATCAGGAAGCTGTGGCCGGGCAAATTGATCCTCAAGGGCATCATGGACGTGGACGATGCGAAGCTCGCCGCCAAGTCCGGCGCCGACGCGCTCGTCGTCTCTAATCACGGCGGACGCCAGCTCGACGGCGCGGCCTCGTCGATCTCGATGCTGCCGCAGATCGCCGACGCGGTCGGCAAGGACATCGAAGTGCTGTTCGACGGCGGCGTGCGCTCGGGTCAGGACATCATGCGAGCGCTCGCGCTCGGCGCCAAAGGCTGCTTCATCGGCCGCGCCTATGTCTACGGGCTCGGCGCCGCCGGACAGGCGGGCGTGACCAAGGCCATCGACATCCTGCGCAAGGAGCTCGACGTGACCATGGCGCTGTGCGGAGTCAGCAAGGTGAGCGAGATCGGGCCGCAAGTGCTGGTGGGCGGGCCTAGTGCCGTGACCGAGACCGCGAAGAAGTCAACGCCGCGGGCCAGAGCGAAACAGACCAAGGAGCCGGCCAAGGCGGAAGGCTAGAACATTCAATCAGATTATCTCATCGCTCCGTTCATCCCGCGTAGAGCGGGACCAGGGCCAAGTCGTACCAGGTTCCCGCTTGCGCGGGACCGAACGGGGTTCGTGGCAACCGGCAGCAAGCGCTTTACAAAACTTTACATCGCGGAGAAGCGCGCGAAACGCAGCACTCTCATCTTGCAGCCGTGACGATCCCCCTGTCACGATACCAAGGAGAGAGACCCGTGAACGAGCAGATGACACCCAGCCCATCGGATTCCACCCGCGAACCCGCCGCCCCCCGCCGCAAGCGGCGCGGCCTGACCATCGCCGCGATTGTTGTGGCGGCCGGCCTGACCGGCGCCGCCGTCACCGCCGCCGTCAGCCAGCCTTTCGGCTACGGCGGTTGGCATGGAGGATGGCATGGCCGCATGCATGGCGGCCCAATGATGCGGTTCGGCTTCGATCCGGCGCGCGCGGAAGAACGCCTCGACCGCATGGTGCGGCATCTTGCGGTCGAGATCGACGCCACCACCGAACAGCAGGACAAGCTGCGCAACGTCGCGAAGGCCGCCGTCAAGGAGGTGCTGCCGGCGCGCGAAAAGATGGTGGCCGCACGGCAGCAGGCCCGCAGCCTGCTGAGCGCGGCGACGATCGACCGCGCGGCGATCGAGAAGCTGCGCGCCGAGCAGATCGCGCTGGCCGACAGCGTGAGCAAGCGCATCGTCCAGGCGATCACCGAGGCGGCGGAAATCCTGACACCGGACCAGCGCAAGAAACTGGATGAGAATTTTCCGGCCTTCGGCCATCGGGGTTTCGGCCGCGGCTGGCGGCATGGCTAGGATCACGGCCTCGCGGCAGGCTCGGCGCACTCCGTCCCCCTGAAAGGGGGAGGGTTGGGGTGGGGGTCAGTTCGCCGACGCTGATGCAATCGACCCCCACCCGATTTGCTTCGCAAATCGACCTCCCCCTTTCAGGGGGAGGTACCCGGGGTTTGCTGCACTGTCGCGCCATACGCGATCGCTCTACACTTGTGGACGGAGCAAACGGAGCTCGCATCGTCGCCCTGCTCTTCTTCACCACGATTCAGATTAAAGTCCCCCCGTGTCCGACCGCATCCTGATCATCGAAGACGACAAAAGGCTTGCCGAGATGGTGATGAACTATCTCGGCGAGGCCGGCTTTCGCGCCGTCGTGGCGCCGACCGGCGGGCATGGCATCGCGCTGCACGACCGCGAGGCCTTCGACGCGTTGATTCTCGATCTCATGCTGCCCGACATGGATGGCCTCGAAGTCTGCCGTCGCATCCGCAAGCAATCCTCGACGCCGATCCTCATGCTGACGGCGCGTGGCGACACCATGGACCGCGTGGTCGGCCTGGAAATGGGCGCCGACGATTATCTGCCGAAACCGTTCGAGCCGCGCGAACTGCTGGCGCGGCTGCGCGCGCTGCTGCGGCGGGCCAGGAGCGACAAGCCGGCCGAGATTCTGAGTTTCGGGCGGTTGGAGATCGACATCGGCGCGCGTCAGGTCCGCCTCGACGGGGCGGAGCGCGCATTGACCAGCTATCAATTCGCATTGCTGCTGGCGCTCGCGCAGCATGCCGGGCGCGTGCTCTCGCGCGAAGCATTGATGGACATGGTGAAGAGCGAGAAGCTGGAAGCCTTCGACCGCTCCATCGACGTGCATATCTCGCGCATCCGCGCGGCGATCGAGGACGATCCGAAAAAGCCGCGCCGCGTCATCACCGTGCGCGGCGCGGGCTACGTGTTTGCGAAGGCGCAGGATTAACAGGAATGCCTTTAGAATACTGCAGCGCACTCATTTCTATGGCTGCCACCCCGAGATGCTTGCGCAAAGCGCAAGTTTCATAGTGATGCGTCCATGAAACGCCTCTACCTCAAAATCTATCTCACCATCATCGTCAGCCTGCTTCTGGTCGTGCTGGTGGGCGGGACGATCTGGCGGCTGGGTGTCGACCGCTCGCCGCTGCACGAAACTCTGGAGACCGCCGCCGAACTCGTCGCCGCGCATCTGCCGCCGCAGACCGCCTCGCGGGAGGCGCAACAGCGCGCCATTGCGGATCTGTCGCGCCGGCTCGGAGCCGATGTCGCATTGTTCGACGCATCGCGCCGCCCGATCGCGCAGGCGGGGCGGCCGCTGCCGCCTCCGCCGCCGCATGGTCAAAGCGGCACCTTCCTGTTCGGTCCCGGCGGGCCGGCCTGGGCGGCGCAATTGCCGGACGGCCGCTGGATCGTGGCGCGCGCGCCGCCGCGTCATCGCCACCCCGCGCTCGGGCTCGTGCTGGTGCTGGGCGGCGTCGCACTGGCGGTCGGCCTGTGCGCCTACCCCGTGGTGCGCGGCTTGACGCGCCGGCTCGAGCGGTTGCAACACGGCGTGGAAACGCTCGGCGCCGGCCAATTGTCGGCGCGAGTCAAAGTCGAGGGTCGCGACGAGGTGGCGCGGCTGGCGGAGAGCTTCAACCGTTCCGCGGGCCGCATCGAGGAACTCGTGAACGCGCACCGTCTGCTGCTGGCCAATGCCTCACATGAATTGCGCACGCCGCTGTCGCGTCTGCGGCTGGCGGTCGAGCTGTTCCAGAAGACGGGAGACGCGAAATACAAGGCCGATCTGGAACGCGACATCAACGAACTCGATGCGCTGGTGGATGAAATTCTGCTGCAGAGCCGTCTCGACGTCACCAAGACATTGCAAACCGCCGAGGAGATCGACGTGCTGGCGCTGGCGGCGGAGGAATGCGCGCATTACGACGACTGCCTGGCGCAAGGCGAGCCGGTGATCATCAAGGGAGATGCGCGGCTGCTGCGGCGCCTGATACGCAATCTTCTGGAGAACGCACATCGCCACGGCAAGCCGCCGGTGCGGATCGAGGTGCAGCGCTCGCCGGAGCAGGCCATCATCGATGTGATCGACAGTGGCTCCGGCATTCCCGAGACCGAGAGCGAGCACGTTTTCACGCCGTTCTATCGCCTTGCCACCGAGCAAACGGGTACCGGACTCGGCCTGTCGCTGGCGCGGCAGATCGCGCGCCTGCACGACGGCGACATCGCGGTGGTGACGCGGCCGGACGCGGCGAGCTGTTTTCGCGTGAGCCTGCCGGTGTGACGGCCTGCCTTTTCCTCCATTGTCACCCCCGCGAAAGCGGGGACCCATAAACACGCCGATCGCAATGTGGCTACGCGTTCCCGCTTTCGCGGGGACCACTCTGTGATTTAGTCTGCGGCATGCGCACTGCCGGACCCAGCTCACGCACGGTCGTCGCCGCGCTGGGCCTGGTGCAGATCCTGGCCTGGGGCTCCTCGTTCTATTTCCCCGCCGTATTCGCCGCGCCGATCGCGGCGGAAACCGGCTGGCCGCTAGCCTGGGTGGTGGGCGGTGTCTCAATCGGGCTCCTGGTCGGCGGGCTGATCTCGCCGCTTGTCGGCCGGCTGATCGCGCGGCATGGCGGACGCCCGCTGCTCGGTGCGAGTTCGCTGCTGTTCGCGATCGGCCTGGTCGGCATCGGCCTCGCCTCAAGCCTGGCGGTCTATCTCGCCGCCTGGTGCGTGGTCGGCCTCGGCATGGGCACCGGACTCTATGATGCGGTCTTTGCTGCGCTCGGCCGCCGCTATGGACAGGGCGCGCGCGCTGCCATCGCCACTCTCACCCTGTTCGGCGGCTTTGCCAGCACAGTGTGCTGGCCCCTCTCCGCCTTGCTGCTCGAACAGATTGGCTGGCGCGGCGCCTGTCTTATCTATGCCGGCCTGCATCTGCTGCTCGGTTTGCCGCTGCAGCTTTTGGTGCTGCGCGGCGACGGCCAGCCGGCCGCGGCAGACGCGGCACCCACGCACGACAAAGGGTCGTCTAACCCGCCGGCGCGGCGTGGCGTCACCGTGCTGCTTGGGCTCATTCTTTCGCTCGCCGCCGGCATCGGCTCGATCGTGGTGGTGCATCTCCTCACCTTCCTGCAGGCCGGCGGCATCGGCATGGCCGCCGCGGTGTCGCTCGGCATGCTGTTCGGTCCGGCGCAGGTCGGCGCGCGCATGGTCGAGCGGCTGTTCGGGCAGCATTATCACCCGGTCTGGACGCTGCTCGCTGCCGCGCTGCTGATGCTTATCGGCCTCGTTCTGCTGCTCGCCGCGCCAGCCTTTGCCGCGCTCGCCATTATTCTTTATGCCGGTGGCTACGGCATTAGCTGGATCGCGCGCGGCACGGTGCCGCTCGCGATCTTCGGCGCCGCCCGCTACCCGCTGGTGATCAGCCGGCTCGCCTTGCCGAGCCTTGTCGTGCAGGCACTGGCGCCGTCGGCCGGGGCGCTCCTGATCACCGCCTTCGGCGCCGCGCCGACCATCGCCATTCTCGCCACGCTGGCCGCGCTCAATCTCGCGCTCGCCGCCGCCCTGATGGGAACCTCGCGCCCGCCGGCCGAGGAATATTGAGCGCCGCTGGCTATGGCGCCGGAACGGCGCCGCCGGGCCGGCGTTGGCCCGAAAGACAAACGGGCGCAACCTCTCTCGGCAATGGAAAAGACAGATGAGCGCAACCGGCCTCGATGTTTTCGACAAGACCCTGCAGACAACTCATATCTGGCTGGACGAGATCATGCTCGATCTCGGCCCCGACCGGCAGGTCGCCTGGCACGTGCTGGGCGCGGTATTGCGCGCGCTGCGCGACCGGCTACCGATGGAATTGTCGGCGCATCTCGCCGCGCAATTGCCGCTGCTGGTGCGCGGCCTCTATTTCGATCAATGGCGGCCGAGCGAGCAGCCGGCGAAATCGCGCACGCGCGAAGAATTTTTCGAGCGCGTCGCCGCCGACCTGAAGAGCACCCGCCCGGTGAATATCGAGCATGCGGTGCGCGCGGTGTTCCGCGTGATCAACCATCGCCTCGATCCTGGCCAGGTCCAGAATGTGCGCGAGGCACTGCCGCAACCGCTGCAGACGCTCTGGCCGGACACGACGAGCCACGCCGCCGCCTGACGCGGCGCTTGAGCGCAAACTCAATACACGGGAGAAGCCGCCATGAAAGTCAGTGAAGCCATGACCCCCGAGGTGATGATTGCCGATCCGAACCAGGCCATCTGCGATGCCGCGAAGATGATGGCCGATCTCGATGCCGGCGTGCTGCCGGTCGGCGAGAATGACCGGCTGGTCGGCATGATCACCGATCGCGACATCGCGATCCGCGCCGTCGCCGCCGGAAAACCACCGACCACGCCGATCCGCGAGGTGATGAGCCGGGAAGTCAAATATTGCTTCGACGACGACGACCTTGAGGAGATCGCGCAGAACATGTCCGACCTCAAGGTGCGCCGTCTGCCGGTGCTCAATCACGAGAAGCGTCTGGTCGGCATCCTCTCCCTCGGCGACATGGCATTGACCAGCGGGCCGCAGCCCGTCGGCGGCGCACTCTGCGGCATCTCCGAACCAGGCGGCGCGCATTCGCAGTCGATCGGGAGCAGCGGCCGTCCCGCCAGCAGAATGTAAATGTAATTGTGCAACGGCCCCTCTTTTCGGCAGACTTGGGCGACCGAGTCAGGGGGCCGACGGTGGCAACCGAAGTGACAATCGGCGGCGGGAATCACCTGGCGCCTCATCCCTTGCGTGCCGCGATCCTGGGCGAGGTGCATGCCCGTCCCTTCACGCCGATCGCAACGCCGGCGCGGGTTCTGCATTTCGCGTTCGACACGCCGGGCGAGCATGCCGCGGCGGGCCGTACGGCGCTCGCGGAGTTGTGCCGGAAGCATGGACTGAAGGCGCCGAGGCCTTCCGACAAGCATCATCGCGTCGCTTTCGGCACGAGCATCCTGCGCTGGGAGCAGCATTCGGAATTTACGACTTATACTTGGGAGTTGCCTGCCGAACCGGAGGCCCTGCCCTTCCATCCCCCAGCGTCCTCGCTGGCCTCATCCATGGCGCTGGTGCCGCAACCCGGGCCTTTGCTGGTCGCGATCGATCTGCATCTCATCGCGGACGCGGCCGAGCGTACGTCTCCCGAAAAGCTGTTTCAGCGCGCAAGCTTAGCCGTGGCGGAAAATTCCGACGGCACTGCACTTTATGCCACCGACTTCCAGACTGACCCTTCCGGATTCGTGCGTATTCTGCTCGTCGATCGCGGCCTGGGCAGCGAACGGGCGGGCGCGCTGGTGCAAAGGGTCATCGAACTCGAGACCTATCGCACGGTTGCTTTGCTCGGACTGCCAAAGGCGCAGCAGCTTGCGCCCTCGATCAACCGGATCGAACGGCGTCTGGCGGAAGTGACGGAGGAGATGCGCAATGCGCACAATCTGGCCGACAATCATCGCCTGCTCGACGAATTGACCGCGCTTGCCGCCGAACTGGAGGCGGGCGCAGCGCAAAGCCTGTTCCGCTTCGGCGCCAGCCGCGCTTATGACGAGATCGTCAAGTTGCGGCTGCAGACCATCGGCGAACGGAAGGTCGGCGGCCTGCCGACATGGTCGTCCTTTCTTGCGCGGCGCATGTCGCCGGCGATGCGCACCTGTGTCACCACGGAAGAGCGTCAGGCGAACCTCTCGCGCAAGCTGGCGCGCACCGCAAACCTTCTGCGCACGCGCGTGGATGTCGATCAGGAACGGCAGAACCAGGAATTGCTGCAATCCATGAACACGCGCACGCGGCTGCAACTACGTCTGCAGGCGACGGTGGAAGGATTGTCGGTCGCAGCGATCAGCTATTATGTCGTCGGGCTGTTCGGTTACCTTGTGAAAGGCGCGCACGATTCCGGACTGGTGCATGTCGAGCCGAGCCATGCAACCGCGGCCTTCGTGCCTTTCGCGGTGCTTTTCATCGCGTGGCTGGTCCGGAGAATCCGCAAGAAGCATATTGCGGGGGAGGTGTAGAGCCTACTCTGCTCGCCCCTCACATCGGGGGTGTCAGCCCGTCACGGCCGACCGAGACACGCGCGGCCGACAATGTTCCGTCCGGCTGTTTCTGCGCGGCGACAATGAAAATCTTCGCTCCAGGCTTCAAGTCCGCCCTATCGCCCGGCACATAGGTGACGATTGGCGCTTCCGGCGGCACGACGACTTTTTTCTCTCCGTCCTTGTATTTCACTGTGATGGTCTGACCGTCGACGCCCGCTACTGTCTCAGCAACAGTCGCGTTGGTCATGGTGCTGTTCGGACGTACGTCCCAGGGGAAATGCCCTTCAGCGACACCACGCATCGGCTCGGGAAAAATGTGGACATGCAAGGCGCGCTGGCTGCCATCCGGCTGCGGCATTGCCGACACGCCGATATAGGAACCGGGTTTGATGTCGGTCAGTTGCGTCTTGACGATGCCGGACACGTTCACGTTGTCGGCAAGCCTGATCTTCAGTTCCGCACCATCGCGCGACTTGACCACCAGAGTCTGTCCGTCGACGGCCGCGATCTCGCCGCGCACACGCACATTTTGCTGTGCCAACACGCTGCCCGACGCCAGAATGACCGCCGCCAGGGCGACCAGACATCTTGCAATCATGCGATCCTCCCAAAGTCCGCCTTCGCGCTTACCGCGCGGACCAAGGGGCAACCCCGGCTTCCAGCGACTTATTCCGCCCCGACGGAGCGATCGGCAATCACGCTTAGTTTACGGACGCGTGCGCCGAGGAGCGCGTTTGACAGGCGTCCGGGCCCGTGCCGCGGCACTCCCCCGCTTTGCATGCGGCTGCGCGAGACGGTCGATCACGTCATCAAGCAGATCGTAGATCTGCTCGAGCTTCGCCGGCCCGATCTCTCGCGCCAGAGCTGCATAGATCGCCTCCGATTGCGGCGCCACGCTCAAGAACAGGCGGCGGCCTTTGGACGTCAGCGACACGACCACGCGCCGCTGGTCGTTTTTGTGAGCGCGGCGCAGGATCAGGCCGTCCGCTTCCAGCTTCGGCAGGATGCGCGACAGGCTTGCGGCGTGCAGGCAACAGCTCTTGCCCAGTTCAACGATTTCGATTTCGTCCACTTCGTTGAGCGCGCGGATGATGCGCCATTGCTGATCAGTCAGGCCCTGCGCGTTGAGATGCGGACGGAACCGCTGCATCACCGCTTCACGCGCCAGCATGAGCTGCATCGGCAGCGAACGCTCGAAAGGACGCATGCGCGAGGCCGTCATTTCTCGTCCGCCACCTGGTTGCGCAAGGTGCCGATCTCCGGAACCGACACTTCGACAATATCGCCGGGCTTGAGCCAGCGGGGCGGATCAAAGCGTGCGCCGGCCCCGACAGGGGTTCCCGACACAATGAGATCGCCGGGTTTAATGCTCATGAAAGTGGTGATGTACGCGATCAGAGCGGCAAAATCGAAGATGAGATTGGCGGTGGTATCGTCCTGACGAACGTCCCCGTTGACCTTGGTTGTCAGGTGCAACGGCTTTGCCGGATCGATCTCGTCGGCGGTCACCATCCAGGGGCCGATGCTGCCGGTGCGGTCGAAATTCTTGCCCTGAGTGACATTGAACTTGGCGTGGCGGACCCAATCGCGGATTGTGCCCTCATTGCACAAGGAATAACCGGCGATATAGCCGAGCGCATTCTCCTTCGGCACACGGCGGCCGTGCCGGCCGATCACCAGCACGATCTCGCCTTCATAATCGAGCTGCTCGGATTCCGGCGGGCGGATGATCGGCTGACCATGGCCGACGAAGGAATCCGGCACCCGGAAGAACAAGCTCGGATATTTCGGCTGTTCCGAATTGTCTTTGTATTCGGCGTTGCGGTTGGCGTAGTTCACGCCGACGCAGAGGATTTTCTCCGGCGCGACAATCGGCGGCAGCAATTCTGCGTCCGACAGCGGAAAATCCGCCCGCACGCCGGCGGCGGAGGCCTTCACCTCTTCCAAAGCGCCCGCCTTCAGAACATCCAGCAACGTCCTGAAACGCGGCAGCCGCTGCCGCAGATCGACCAGACCGTCATCGACAACTGCGCCGAAGCTCGGCCGGCCGCGCAGCACATAACTTGCAAGTTTCATTCAGCAGCTTCCTGCGCCGGCAACAGGCCGGCTTGCACAAGCACGGCGTCCAGGCGCTTTTCGAGTTCGGGCGTCGCCGGCACCATCGGCAGGCGGTGCTCATTGCGCGGAATGATGCCGAGGCGTTTGGCCATGTATTTGATCGGGATCGGATTGGTGTCGTAGAAAATGGCTTTGTTCAGGCCATGCAGGCGGTGATGCAGGTCCTGCGCGGTCTTGAGATCACCACGCCAGACCGCCTCGCACATATCCGAGAGCAGGCGCGGGCGCAAATTGCCGACCGCGTTCATCAGTCCGCAGGCGCCGATCGCCATCATCGGAAACGACAATTCCTCGAGCCCGACGAAAATCTTGAAATCGGAGCCGACAGCCGCGAGGCATTCGGTGACGAAATTGAGATCAAGCGAGGCATGTTTCATGCCGACGAAATTCGCCGACTTGTCCCTCAGCTCCTTCACCGTGTCGACCTTGACGTCGATCGCGGCGCGGCCAGGGATGTGATAGATCATCCAGGGCAGATCGATACCGCGCATCGCTTCGAGATAATAGGCGATGATGCCGCGCTGCGGCGGGCGCGTGTAATAGGGCGTGACGATCAGGAGAGCGTCGGCACCGGCTTTCGCTGCATGCTCGGTGAGCATTTTCGTTTCCCAGATCGATTGCGAGCCGGTGGCGGCGACGACCGGCACCCTGCCCTTCACGATCTCGACCGTCAGCGACACCAAGCGGTTGCGCTCTTCGGTTGTCAGCGTCGCGGGCTCGGAGGTCGTGCCGTTGACCAGAATGCCGTGCGAGCCCTCGTCGATCTGCATCTGCACCAGCCGCACATAGGCGTCGTAATCCACCTCGCCATTCTTGAACGGCGTCAGCAGCGGCGGGATCGAGCCGTTCAGGCGGTCGAGCGGTAAGGGCATCGGGCGGCCTCCGGTTTTGCGCGATTGGCGCTCATGCATTTCGGTCCCGAGCGGCTTGACGCCGACCCAGGACCAATGATTAACATGTTAAGTGTTTTGAGAGGGTCGCGTCAACGCCCCCGCTGCAGCGTGCAGGAGGACAGCCCCGTGCCGCACATCATTGTGGAATATTCCGCCAACCTGGAGAGCGATCTCGATGTCCGGCGGCTGGTCGACGACCTGCATCAGGTCGTGGTCGACAGCGGCGTGGCCGATCTTGCCGCCATCCGCACCCGCGCCGAGCGCCGCGATGTCTACCGCGTGGCCGACGGCGATCCGAAAAACGCTTTCGTGCATGTGACGATGCGGCTGCGCATCGGCCGCAGCGAAGATCAGCGCAACAAGCTGGCGGACGCCCTGCTTGCCGCCACCGACAAAAATCTGCAGCGCGCCTATGCCACGCATGGCATCGCGATCACGGTGGAGATGGAAGAGATCGACAATCTCACTGCGCGGAAGAACACCATTCGTATGCCGGAGAAGATTGCGTGAGCGACCTCGATACCGCCATTGCCAAAGCGAACCACTATCTCGACCGGTTCCGCAAGAGCACGGTCGGACATCTGATCGACGGCAAGCCGGAGGTCTCCGGCAACGGCACATTCGAAACGCTGTCGCCGGTGGACAATGCCCTGCTGGCCAATGTCGCACGTGGCGGCGCGACCGAGATCGACCGCGCGGCGAAAGTGGCGATGAAGGCCTTCCGCACAATCTGGGGGCGTACCAGCGGCGAGGAGCGCCGCGCGATCATGCACAGGATCGCCGATGCGATCGAGGCGCGCGCGGAAGAGATCGCCTATGTCGAATGCATAGATACAGGTCAGCCGATCCGCTACATGTCGAAGGCAGCCCTGCGCGGCGCGGAGAATTTCCGCTTCTATGCCGACCGCGCGCCTGCAGCGAGCGACGGGTTGTCGCTGCCGACCGGCACGCATCTGAACTACACCATCCGCCAGCCGATAGGTCCCGTGGGTGTGATCACACCCTGGAACACGCCATTCATGCTGTCGACCTGGAAGATCGCGCCGGCGCTCGCCGCCGGCTGCACGGTCGTGCACAAGCCGGCCGAATGGTCTCCCCTCTCCGCCGTGTTGCTGGCGGAAATCTGCCTCGAGGCGGGATTGCCGGCAGGCGTGCTTAACGTCGTGCACGGCTTCGGCGAGGACGCCGGCAAGGCGCTGACCGAACATCCAGACATCAAGGCGATCGGTTTTGTCGGCGAAAGCGCGACCGGTTCGCTAATCATGCAGCAGGGCGGCCCGACGCTGAAGCGCGTGCATTTCGAACTGGGCGGCAAGAATCCGGTGATCATCTTCGCCGATGCCGACCTCGATCGCGCGCTCGATGCCTGCCTGTTCATGATCTACTCGCTGAACGGCGAGCGCTGCACTTCCTCCAGCCGTGCGCTGGTGGAAGCCTCGATCTATGACGAGTTCTCTAAGAGAGCGGCCGAACGGGTGAAGAAAATCAAGGTCGGCCACCCTCTCGATGCTGCGACCGAGATCGGGCCGCTGATCCACGAGCGGCATGTCGAAAAGGTCCTGAGCTATGTCAGCGCCGCGCAGAAAGAAGGCGCCACCATTGCCGCCGGCGGCGGACGCGCAAACACCGGGACAGGCAATTTCGTCCAGCCGACGCTCTACACTCAGGCGCGGCAAGGCATGAAGATCGCGCAGGAGGAAATCTTTGGCCCGGTGCTGACCATGATTCCCTTCGCGGACGAAGCGGAAGCCTTGTCGATCGCCAACGACGTGCGCTACGGCCTCGCCGCCTATCTCTGGACTCGCGATGTCGGTCGCGCGCATCGCGTGGCGCAGCAGGTGGAAGCCGGCATGGTGTGGGTCAATTCCGAAAATGTGCGGCATCTGCCGACGCCGTTCGGCGGCGTGAAGTCGTCGGGCATCGGTCGAGACGGCGGCGATTATTCCTTCGACTTCTACATGGAGACGAAGAACATCGCGATCGCGCTCGACAATCACAAGATACCGAAGATCGGGGGGTGAGCATGCGCGCAACGCAGCGACCCTTATGCGTCATTCCGGCTGCGCGCCTTTGGGCGCGAGTCGAAATCCAGATGCATCCTCAGATCCGCCTATATTTTTATCCGGATTTCGGGATCGCGAGCCCCGCTCGCGCCCCGGAATGACCGGGAGGAGACCGCATGCCGATCCGCAAGCCGAATTTCAATCCGCCTTTCAACATCGTGCGCGCAAGCCACGTCGATTTCGGCGTCCGTGACCTTGCCAAGTCGAAAGCCTTCTACGTCGATTGCCTCGGCTATCTGGTGACCGTCGAAACCAAAGACGCGCTCTACCTTCGCGCCGTGGAAGAACGAAACCATCACTCCATCGCGTTGCGTCAAACAAGCGAACCTACAGTGCACGCGCTCGGCTTCAAGGTGGCGAGCGAGGAGGACCTCGACCGCGCCGCTTTCTGGTTTGCACACAAGGGATTTCCGACCTCATTCCCGGAAATGCCGTATCAGGGTCGCACGCTGCGCACCTGCGACATGTTCGGGATGCCGCTGGAATTCTATTTCCGCATGGACCAGGCCGAATGCATGCTGCGCAAATACGCGGAATATCGCGGCGCGCGCATCCAGCGCATTGACCATATCAACTGCTTCACGCCGGACGTGCAGGCCTCCTATGACTTCTACACTGAGATCGGCTTCCGGCTCACGGAATATACGGAGACCGACGGCGATAACCCGGAGCTTTGGGCGGTGTGGATGCATCGCAAGGGCAACGTGCATGACCTCGCCTTCACCAATGGCGCCGGACCGCGCCTGCATCACATCGGCGTATGGACGGCAAGCTCGGCCGACATCCTGCACATCTGCGACGTGATGGCGTCCTCGGGCTTTCTGGCAAACATGGAACGCGGACCCGGTCGGCACGGCATTTCCAACGCATTCTTTCTCTATTGCCGAGATCCCGACAATCACCGTGTGGAATTGTTCACTTCCGACTATCTTACCGTCGACCCCGATCTTGAGCCGTACCGCTGGTCGCTGCGCGACCCGCAACGGCAGACCCTGTGGGGCCAGCCGGCGCCGAAATCCTGGTTCGAGGAGGGTTCGACATTCCAAGGCGTGTCGGTGCGGCAGCCGGTGCTGGAGGCGCAGCCCATCGTGGCGCGCTGATCAATCACCCTGAGGCGCTTGCGCGGAGCGCGAGCTCGAAGGGTTGCGGCTGTCATCTTTCAAGGCTTGCTTCGCTCGCACCTTCAGGATGACGCCGGGATGAATCGGCGCTATTCGAGGACCATGAAATCCCTCTTCATCGACTGCAATCACCAGCTCGCTTCGGTGTTCGCCCGCGTGCATCGGCCGGATGACCCGCCAATCAGCGTCAATACGCATGCCTTCAAGACCGAAGACCTGCCGCGATTGCTGGACGGCTATGCCATCGCGCTCGACGATCACTCGCATATGCCGACCTCGATCGTGGCGCAGTGCCGCAGCCTCAAGCACATCGTCTTTCTCGGCACGGGCGCGGCGAGCTACATGAACATCGCCGAGCTGAAGGATTTCGGCATCACCGTCCACACAATCCGCGGCTATGGCGACACGGCCGTGGCCGAGCACACGATCGCGCTGATATTCGCCGCCGCGCGCGACGTGACGAAGATGGATCGCGCGTTGCGCGCGGGAGCCTGGAAGCCGCTGGAGGGGACGCAGCTTCTCGACAAGACATTGGGTGTGATCGGGCTTGGCGGCATCGGTCGCGAAGTGGCGCGCATCGCCAAGGGCATCGGCATGGAGGTGATCGGCTGGAATCGCACCAAGCGCACCGACGTTACGGTGCCGCTGGTCGGCATCGATGAATTGCTGGAGCGCTCCGATGTCGTGTCGATGAATCTTACGCTCGGTGATGAAACGCGCAACTTCCTGAATGCCGAGCGTATTGCGCGCATGAAGAAGGGCGCGATTTTCGTCAACACGGCCCGTGGCGCGCTAACGGACGAAGCCGCACTGATCACAGCGCTGCAATCCGGCCAAATTTCGCATGCCGGGCTGGACGTGTTCACCACCGAGCCGCTGCCTGCCGACCACCCCTTCACGCGGATGGAAAATGTGACCATCACCGCGCATTCGGCCTTCCGCACCCTGGAAGCCTCCATGACGCTGCTGCGGCGGGCGATCGACATCGTGAAGGCGATTTCCGAATAGTCGAGAAAAAAATGCGGCACCAAGCCACTGCGGCCGCACCAAATATGAAACCTTCCGACCACTTCGGCGTTAGCTACCGCCGGAGGGTTGCATCATGCCGAATCAGAAAACGCTTGCTGCCGTCGCCGCGCATGGCGCATCGCGCCTGCCGTCGGTTGAGGTCGACAGCTATAATGTCGAATTGAAGGACGATGAGGGATTCCTGGGCGACCGCGCCAGCAAGGGGGCGTTCCGCGACATTATCGAAAACTGGCGCAAGCCGCTGCGCAAGGCCGGCGAGGACCCATTCGGTGACACACCAAGTGAAGACCTGAACAAGAAGACGCTCGATGACCTCCTCAGCAAGGGCGATGCGGAAGCCGCCGGTATCGTGCAGGGGGCGATCGAAGATTTTTCGCAGCAACTCGCTCTGATTATTCGGCGGTTCCTGAAGCTGAAGAGCTGGGCGAAGACAGAACGCATTGTCGTGGGCGGCGGATTCCGCGCAAGCCGCATCGGCGAACTGGTCATCGGACGCACTGCCGTCATCCTGAAGGCGGACAAGATCAATGTCGATCTGGTGCCGATCCGTAGCGATCCGGATGAAGCGGGCCTGATCGGTGCGGTGCATTTGGCACCCGCCTGGATGTTCAAGGCGCATGAGGCCATTCTGGGCGTCGATATCGGCGGGACCAACATCCGCGCGGGGGTTGTCAATCTCAATCTCAAAAAGAAGAGCGACCTGTCGAAGGCCAACGTTTGGAAATACGAGCTGTGGCGGCACGCGGACGAGGATGATGTGAAGCGGGAAGACGCCGTGGACGCACTCGCCGGCATGCTGAAACGGTTGATCGCGAAAGCAAAAAAGGAAGACATGCAACTCGCGCCCTTCATCGGGATGGGCTGTCCAGGCATGATACAGGAGGACGGCTCGATCGATCGCGGTGCACAGAATTTGCCGGGAAACTGGGAATCCAGCCGTTTCAACCTGCCGCAAAGCCTGCACAATGCGATTCCGAAGATCGGCGAAGACGATACCGCGATCGTGCTGCATAACGACGCGGTGGTTCAAGGCCTGTCGGAAGCACCCTTCATGCAGGATGTGCAGCACTGGGCGGTCTTGACCATTGGCACCGGGCTGGGCAACGCCAAGTTCACAAACCGCAAGGACGATTGACCTTCGCTGCGCGCTCGCGCAAAACGCCGCACTGGGCTAGACATGCCGCCTCAGCTCAATTCGAGGCCAGCTGCATGTCAAAGTCCGCCGCGCTCGCGCTCAATCACATCGGTCTGACCGTGCCGGACATTTTCGACGCCATCGACTGGTATGGCGCCGTGTTCGGCGCTGCCCACATCATGGGCCCACGCCTGCTGCAATCCGACGCCAAGGCCGCCCACGAAACGCCTGGCATATTCGGCCGCAAGTTCCGGCGCGCTTATCAAGCCCATTTGTTGCTGGCAAACGGCGTCGGGCTTGAACTCTTTCAGTTTGTCGAGCCGCCCGTACAATGTCCGGCAGAAAACATGCCCTACTGGAATCGCGGCGTCTTCCACATCGCAATCACCCATCCCGACGTCGATGCGCTGGCATCGCAAATTGTTGCAAAGGGCGGCAAAAAACGGCACGAGCCGATCAACTTCGTGCCCGGCAGACCCTGGCGGCTTTGCTATTGCGAAGACCCTTGGGGGAATGTCATCGAAATCATGTCGCATAGCTATGCCGAGGTATTTTCCAATTGGCCCCAACCTGGCATGACCGAACTACCCGTTTTCATGGAGCGGCCGGCCGGACGCTGACAAAAGTACGTTGACGCGCTGACCCGCGCGCATTCAGAATAAGAAAAAACCAAAATCGCGAAGTGTCCGGGGAGGTCACGCGTGAAGCCGGCGCCGTTTGCCTATGCGAAGGTCGTTTCGGTCGAAGATGCGGTGACGCTTCTGGCGCAGCATGGCGAGGGTGCCAAGCTGCTGGCCGGCGGACAAAGCCTGATCGCGACGCTGAATATGCGGCTGTCGGCGCCGAAAATTCTGATCGACCTCAACGGTATTGCGGGCCTTTCTGGCGTCGATGTGAAGGACAGTGAAGTCCGTATTGGCGCGATGACACGGCATACCGAAATCGAGAATTCGGACACGATTGCCAAGCACGCGCCGCTCATCGCAATGGCGGTGCCACATATCGCGCATCCCGCAATCCGCAATCGGGGCACCGTCGGCGGCTCCATCGCATTTGCCGACCCGGCGGCGGAATTGCCGGCGTGCCTGCTGGCGCTTGGCGGCACGGTGGAAATGACCGGACCAAAAGGCCGGCGTGCGGTCCAGGCGGACGATTTCTTCAAGGGCCTTTACGAGACCGCTATGGAACCCGAAGAAGTGCTGACGTCCGTCCGCCTGCCCGCCGCGCAGCCCACGCTACGATACGGCTTTGCTGAATTATCACGCCGCCATGGCGATTATGCGATCGTTGGCCTCGCCGCATCTGCACAGGCCGGCAATGGCAAGCTGAGCGATATTCGGCTTGCGTTTTTCGGCGTCGATCTGACGCCTATACGCGCAAGGCATGCGGAAATCGCCCTGTCCACCGGCGATATCGAAAATGCCGTCGCTGCCCTCGCCTCCGATCTCGACCCGCCGGACGATGTGCAGGAAACCGGCGCAGTGAAGAAACATCTGGCAGGCGTGCTGTTGCGCCGGGTCGCCCGGCAATTGATGGGAGATCGCGCATGAACGCGTTCTGCGATATTTCGCTGACCGTCAATGGCGAACGCGTCAACGAGCGGGTGGAGGCGCGTAAATCCCTCGTCGATTTCCTGCGCGAGGACCTGACGCTCACCGGCAGCCATGTCGGCTGCGAGCACGGGGTCTGCGGCGCCTGCACCGTGCGCGTGGACGGCGAGATCGTGCGCGGCTGCCTCATGCTGGCGGTGCAGTGCGACGGGGCCAGTGTCGAGACCATCGAGGGCGTGTCCGACAGTGGCGAGATCGCCGATCTGCAGGAGGCGTTTCAGCAACGCAATGCATTGCAATGCGGCTTCTGCACGCCCGGCATGCTGCTGACGGCGCAGGCCTTGCTGAGGAATGGCAGCGTGCCGAGCCGTGAGGACATTCGCGAACACATTTCCGGCAATTACTGCCGCTGCACCGGCTATCACGCCATCGTGGATGCGGTGACAGCTGTGGCGCAAGCGCGCGCGGGAGGCCGCAAGTGAAGATCACCGCCGACGTCCCCTCGCCACTCACCGCGCTCGATCGGCCGAATTCCTATATAGGGCGCGCGGTGCCGCGGCCGAACCTGGCGCGGATGACGCAGGGCCGCGCGCAATATGTCAGCGACGTGGTGCTCCCGCGGATGGCGCATGTGACCTTCCTTCGCTCGCCTTATGCGCATGCTCGCATCGTCAAGATCGACAAGAGTGCGGCCGAGAAAGCCAGGGGCGTGGTCGCTGTTGTCACCGGCACGGAATTGTCGGAGGTGATCACCCCCTGGGTGGGTGTACTTTCACATCTGAAGGGCATCAAATCGGCGCCGCAGCACGCGATTGCGGTCGATCGCGCGTGCTGGCAGGGCGAAGCGGTCTGCGCCGTGGTCGCCCGCACGCGGGCGGAGGCGGAAGACGCCTGCGAACTGATCGATATCGAATACGAAGAGCTGACACCGGTCACCGATCCGGAAACCGCCCTTGCCCCGAAAACGCCGGTGATTCACCCCGAACTTGGCGACAATCTCACCTTCGAGCGCACGCTCGATGTCGGCGAGGTCGACAAGGCCTTTGCCGAATCCGACGCTGTCGTGGAAGCAACCTTCCTCTTTGGCCGTCACACCGGCGTCACCAACGAACCGCGCGCCATCGTCGCCGACTGGAATCCGGGCGAGCAGCGCCTGACCGTCTATCAGGGCACACAGGCGCCGCACATGATGCAGAACCTGTTCGCCAAGCATCTCGGCCTCGAGGAGCATCAGGTTCGCGTACTTACCAAGGATGTCGGCGGCTCGTTCGGCATCAAGGTGCATACCTATGCAGACGAGATGGCGACGGTGGCGCTGTCAAAGTTGCTCAAGCGCCCGGTGAAATTCGTCGCCGACCGCATCGAGAGCTTCGTCACCGACATCCACGCCCGCGATCACCGCGTGAAAGGCAAGATCGGCGTCAAGAAAGACGGCACCATCACCGCCTTCGAGATCGATGATCTCACCGGCATCGGCCCCTACTCCGTCTATCCACGTACCAGCGGCATCGAGGCCAACCAGGTCGTCAACCTGGTCGGCGGCCCCTACCAATGTCCGAACTATCGCGCCCGCGCGCGCGTGGTGTTCCAGAACAAGAATGTCATGTGCCAGTATCGAGCCGTCGGACATCCGATCGCGACTGGCGTGACCGAAGGGCTGGTCGATCTCGCCGCGGCAAAAATCGGCATCGATCCGGCGGAGTTGCGTCGAAAAAATCTTTATCCCGATGACGGCTATCCGGCGACCGCCGCGTCCGGTCTCAAGTTCGAGAAACTGTCGCATCACGCATCCCTCGACAAGATTCTGTCGATGATGGAGTACGAGGCGCTCTGCGCTGAGCGCGATGCAAAACGCAAGGAAGGCATCTATCGCGGGATCGGCCTCGCCTCTTTCATAGAGGTGACCAATCCAAGCGCCGCCTTCTACGGCGTCGGCGGCGCACGTATCTCCTCACAGGACGGCGCGACGGTGCGGCTCGACGCGACCGGCGCGATCTTCATCCATTCCGGCGTGACGGAGCAGGGCCAGGGCGCGGAAGCGGTGCTGGCGCAATGCGTCGCGTCCTCCTTCGGCGTGCCGATCGAGCGCGTGCGTGTGGTCACCGGCGACACCGACAATGTCCCCTATGGCGGCGGCACCTGGGCTTCGCGCGCAGCCGGTATCGGCGGCGAAGCAGCGTGGCAGGCCGGCAAGGCGTTGCGGCAGAATGTGCTCGCCGCCGCCGCGTCGATCCTGCAAGCGCAGCCGGAAGGCCTCGACATCGTGAACGGCATCGTCGTCGACAAGGGCACGACGCGCGAGCGCATTACGCTCGATGAGGTGGCGCGCATCTGTTATTTCCGGCCCGACACCTTGCCGCCCGGCTTCCAGGCCGAACTGATGGCGACACGGCATTATGTTCCACGCGCCTGGCCCTTCGCCTTCACCAACGGTATCCAGGCGAGCTATCTCGAAGTCGACACCGACACCGGCTTTGTGAAGCTTCTGAAACACTGGTGCGTGGAAGATTGCGGCACCGTGATCAATCCGCAGCTCGTGGACGAG
This sequence comes from Pseudorhodoplanes sp., assembly GCA_032027085.1. NCBI lineage: Bacteria > Pseudomonadati > Pseudomonadota > Alphaproteobacteria > Hyphomicrobiales > Pseudorhodoplanes > Pseudorhodoplanes sp. The sequence continues at coordinate 919,700 of JAVSMS010000001.1, forward strand.
CAAATCCGCGGCGGCATCGTGCAGGGGCTGGGCGGCGCGCTTTTTGAGCATTGTCTTTATGACGAGCGCGGTCAGATGCTGAACGGCAACATGGCCGACTATCTCGTGCCGATGGCGGTGGAGATGCCGGACATTGAGATCGGCCACGTGGTGACTCCCACCGCCGATTCAGAACTCGGCGCCAAGGGTGCCGGCGAGGCAGGCACCGCCGGTGCGCCCGCGGCCGTGATGAACGCGATCAATGACGCGCTGCGTCCGCTCGGCGCCAAGCCGCTGACTGCAATGCCCTTCACGCCAGGGGTGATACTTAGGGCGATTGGAAAGGTCTAGTCGGGACCCGCCAAAGGACCGTTGATCCGATGGGTCTCAACTCAGCAATTCTCCGGCGGATGGAACTGTTCGCGGGCGTCGACCCGCAGGCGCTTGACGACATCGCTCGTCGCGGGCGTACGCGACGCATCCGGCGGGGCGTGAGAATCTTCAGGCGTGGTGACAAAGCAACTGCATGCCATGCGCTCATCTCGGGACGCGTCCGTATCGCGCAATTCGTCGATGACAGCGATGCTGTGGTGATACGCTATGTTGGCGCAGGGGAGATATTTGGTGCGGTGGCCCTTTTCCACGGCGGCCACTTCCCCGCTGATGCCACCGCCGTCACGGATTGTGTGGAAATCCAGTGGTCTGCGGCAACGCTGATGACGATCATGGAACGGCACCCCCGCATCGCCCTCAATGCGCTCCGCATTGTCGGCCGACGGCTCGGCGAGATGCAGGACCGGCTTCGAGAATTGTCGACAGAACGGGTGGAGCAACGTGTTGCGCGTGCGCTGGTCCGGCTCGCCGAACAGGCTGGCCATAAGACCCAGTTGGGCATTGAGATCGGCTTTCCGCTCACGCGCAAGGATATTGCCGCCATGACCGGCACAGCACACTATTCGGTCAGCCGCCTGTTCAGCGATTGGCAGGAACGCGAAATATTGCTGAGTGCCCGCAAGCGCGTGATCGTGCGCGACCTGCGACGGCTGCAAATGATCGCATCGACCCGCGCCGCCAAATCTTGTTGATTCAAAAGAGATAATTCGACCCAAACATTGACCGGGCGCAACCATCCTCTTCGCCCGCATTCCTATCTGTGTGGAAACCAAGATTTTGGTGTCTCACAGATGAGGGAGCGCTATGTCACTCGTATCGAAATTCTTAGTCCCTGCTATTATAGCCGCATTGCTGTGGGGCATGCCAGTTGCAGGCTTCGCAGCCGAGCCTCACGCGCATGCCGGTGCAGCCGTCCAACTCAAGCTCGACAATGGAAATAAGTGGCAGACCGATGATGCCCTGCGCCGCGGCATGGGCGAGATTCGCACTGCCATGGCTGGCTCACTCGCCCCGATCCACAAGAAGAAATTCACGCCCAAGCAGTACGAGGCCTTGGCGGATCGTGTTCAGACGCAGATCGACTATGTCGTCGGCAATTGCAAACTGCCGGAGGACGCCGACGCGCAACTGCACATCGTGCTCGAACAGATCATTGACGGCGTGGCCGAGATGAAAGCCGCGTCCGGTGGCGATAAGGGAGCAGTCAAGATCGTGCAAGCACTCGATCTGTACGGCAAGTATTTCAACCACGCGGGCTGGAAGCCCCTGACGCATTAATCGCGCTAAAACTGGGCCGGGCGCTAGCTCGGCCCAGTTTTCATGAGTCGAAAAAGATGTAATCGCCTGCGGCTCGTCACTCCAAAAACCCGGAAGAGGTATCTGCCGGGTGCTGGACGATGTCGCCTCGCCCAGTCAAAATCACTCCCGCAACAAAACGCCGCAACAACGGCGATGACGGGAGGTCCGTGTGAACATCAAAGTCGGCCGCGAAGCCATCGAACGCGCGTCGCGCGAACTGAGCAACTGGGGTCGCTGGGGCAAGGACGACCAGATCGGCACGCTCAATCACATCACGCCGCAGGATATTGTCCATGCCGCCAGCCTGATCCGCATCGGCAAGGTGTTCGCGCTCGGCATTCCACTCGATCGCAACGGCCCGCAGACTGGCCTGTTCGGCGGCCGCTTCAATCCCATCCACCAGATGCTGGCAACCGGCACCGATGCGGTGGCTGGCCAGCAGGACTGGAACAAGATCCGCTACGCCGATGACACGCTAAATCTTTGCGTACAGGGCGCGACGCACTGGGACGCGCTCGGGCATATCTTCTATGAAGACAAGGCCTATAACGGGCACGATGCGCGGCTGATCGACTCGCGCGGCCTTTCCGTGCTCGGCATCGAGCATTCCAGGAGCAAGATGATCGGCCGCGGCGTGCTGCTCGACATCGCGCGGCATCGCGGCGTCGACTGGCTGAAGGACGGCGAAGGCATTTCCAACGACGAACTCGACCAATGCGCCAAGCAGCAGAATGTAGAAATTCGCAAGGCTGACTTCGTCATTATCCGCACCGGCCAGATGGAACGCTGCCTGAAGGAAGGCGAATGGGGCGGCTATGCCGGCGGCGACGCACCCGGCGTAAAGTTCGAGAATTGCTACTGGTGCCAGGACAAGCAAATCGCCGCGATCTGCTCCGACACCTGGGGCGTGGAAGTGCGGCCCAACGAAACCGACGAAGCGAACCAACCCTGGCACTGGGTGGTGATCCCGGCCATGGGCCTGTGCATGGGCGAAATCTTCTATCTCAAGGAGCTGGCAGAAGACTGCGCCAATGACGGCATCTACGAATTCTTCTTCGCTGGCCCGCCGCTGATCATCACCGGCGGAACCGGCTCGCCGATCAACCCGCAGGCGATCAAATGACCGCGAAGCGGTCATCCCGGACGGCGTGCGGCGGATGCGCAATCTCGCAAAATAAATTGCGCCACGCGAAAGCGGGGATTCATTGCGTACCGGACCGCCCGCTTTCACAGGCAATGACAGAGAAAATCGATAAGCGTCAGCCGGCCGACGTAAACACTTCCATATTGATGCAGTTGGGCGGCCGACGACCTTCGACAATGGCATGGATATTGTCAACGACGATATGCGCCATTGATTCGCGCAATTCGAAAACCGCACTGCCCAGATGCGGCGTCAGCACCACATTGTTCATTTTGAGCAATGCCGGCTGGATCTTGGGTTCATTCTCATAGACGTCGATGCCGGCGCCGGCAATGCGGCCCTCCTCCAGCGCGCGTGCAAGAGCGGCTTCGTCGACCACCGGACCGCGCGCAGTGTTGATCAGGACGGCCGTGCGCTTCATCAGCGCGAATTGTCGCGTTGAGATCAGATGATGCGTTTCCTTGTTGAGCGGGCAATGCAGCGACACAAAATCGGAATCGCCGAGCAGGCGCTCCAAATCCGTGTACGTCGCGCCGAGCCTCTGTTCGTCCTCCTCCGGCATCCGGCGCGGATCGGCATAGAGAATACGCATGCCGAAGCCCGACGCGCGGCGCGCCGTCGCCTGTCCGATACGGCCGCCGCCGACAATGCCGAGGGTCTTTCCGGTGACGCCGATGCCGGCCAGATGATTGGATTGCGAGCCCGGAAAGGCGCCGGCCCGCACCAGCCGATCGCCTTCGACCATGCGGCGCGCGACCGCGAGAAGCAGCCCGAAAGCAAGGTCGGCGGTGGCGTCAGTAACCACCGCGGGAATGTTGGTCACGGCGATTTTCCGGGCGGTGGCCTCGGCCACATCGATGTGGTCGGGCGTGATTGTCATCGACGCCACCGCCTTCAGATTCGGATTGGCCGCCAGCACGTCCCGATCAACGGTGTCATGCAGCAGCGACAGGAGAATGTCGTTGCGGGCGACGCCCTGAATCAGCTTCGACTTGGCCAGGATGCGGCTGGAGTCCTGATTGACTTCGACATCTGCAAATTCCCTCAACCGCACCAGCGCACTTTCCGCGATCGGCTGCGTCACAAACACCTTTGGCCGCATCAACGTCCCCTTCGACACGCACAAGCAATCTACCGCCACCAATCAAACCAATATAGTAACGTCCGAGTTCGGCCAATACGGGCATGCTAATGGGAGATATAAAAATGTCTCAGGGGCGGAAGGGCAGCATCGGCGTCATCGGGCTCGGAATCATGGGCGGCGCCTTTGCCAAACATCTAGCGGCAGCCGGCTGGAAGGTTTTTGGCTACGACATCGATCCGGCGCGGCGCAAGGCGCTGGCCAGGCTGGGTGTGCAGATCGTTAATGATGTGAAAAGCGTTGCCGCCGCGGCGCCGCACATCCTCACCAGTCTTCCGCATCCCGACGCCCTGGCCGCCACCGCTGAGGGCATCGCCGCCGCGCAAGTTTCGCCGCGCATCATCGCTGAGTGCAGCACCTTCACCATCGAGGACAAGCAAAGGGCGGAGAAAATCCTGCGCAAGGCCGGCCATACCCTACTTGATTGCCCGGTCAGCGGCACCGGCGCGCAGGCGGCGGTGAAAGATCTTCTGATCTATGCCAGCGGGGACAAAGCCGCGATCCGCAGGCTGCGTCCCGCTTTCGCAGATTTCTCGCGGCAAACGCACGATCTCGGTGAGTTCGGCAACGGCAGCAAGATGAAATACGTGGCCAATCTGCTGGTGGCGATCCACAATGTGGCGGCGGCGGAAGCGATGGTCCTGGGCATGAAGGCAGGGCTCGATCCCAAGCATATTTTCGAATTTGCCACCGGCGGCGCCGGCAATTCGCGGATGCTGGAAGTGCGCGGGCCGATGATGGTGAAAGGCGACTATTCCGACGCCACCATGAAGAACTATGTCTGGCAGAAGGACATGGCGGTGATCGGCGCGTTCGCCGCCAGGCTCGGCGTGCCCACGCCGTTGTTCAGCGCAACCTTGCCGGTCTATGCCTCGGCGATGTCGACCGGTTATGCCGAGGAAGATACCGGCGCCGTCTGCGCCGTGCTGGAAAAATGGGCCGGCGTGAGGCGGGGACGCAAAAAGAAACGTTGATCTCGTCATCCAGAGGAGCGGCCGAAGGCCGCTTTCGAAGGATGACGTCCGATCACCCTTCGAGGCTCGGCAACTTCATCGCCTCGCACTTCAGGGTGACGGCATCATCGCATGAAATCCAGTGTCGCAGTCTCGATCATCACTGCCTGCGGAATGCTGTGCTGCGCGGAGCGCGAGCGCTCTTCGTCGGTGCGCTGCTCGGCCTGCAGATAGGCGCCGAGATGCCGCGCACGCTGGATAATGCGGCGTCCGGCGCGCAACCGCGACTGCTCGAAACGCAATAAGGCCTGCGGCACATCGTTTGCCTCGCTCAAAGCGTCCACGAGCTCGCGCGCATCCTCCGCCGCCTTGGTGACACCGGCGCCGACATGCGGCCGCGCGACAAAGGCCGCGTCCCCGATCAATGCGACGCGGCCGAATGCCATGCGCGGCGATTCCAGATCGTAGATCGGCTGCAGCAGCGGTTGCGCGGCAAGCTCGACGATCTCGACGAATTGCGGCGCCAGTAGCCTGTGCGCCGCGGCACGCATGTCATCAAGGCAGGCTTTGCGGATCAGATGCGGCGGGATCGAGATGGCGTGGGTCACCCCGCCGTCATCGGTGAGCAGGCGCGCAAGCTCGGTGCGTTCGTCCGCCGGACGGTACCAGACCATGTTGTAGCGGCGGTAACCTGGGCGCAGGTCATCGCCGGGCCCCGCCACCGGATAACCGAGCATCTGCTCACCCGGAGGCAGACAGAACGCCATATACGGGAAGATGTCGCGGTGGGTTTCGGGCGATATCGCATACTCATCGATCAGCGCGCGCCAAGCGACGTAGCCGGCATAGAGCGGCGCGACGTCGGGAAGGCATTGCTGCCGAACGGTGGATCGCAAGCCGTCCGCGCCGATCAGAAGGTCCGCCTCGATGCGGCGGCCATTCGTGAAATGCGCGATCACCGATTTTCCGACATCGTCAAATCGCTGCAGCGATTGTCCCCGATGATAGCGCTCCGGCGGGAAGGCGTCGCGCAGAAGCCGGTAGACTCGCTCCCACGCCGTCATCACCTGTGGGCAGTCGCCCTCAAGCGTCATCGCGCCGGCGGCGTCGAAGACCCGCCGCTTCTCGACCTGCACACCGAGGTCGCGCGGCACAAGCGCCAGATTGTTGAGCGCGGCGATCAGGTCCGGCTGCGCGACGATGCCGGCGCCGCGCCCCGACAATTCGCCTTCGACCCGCTCGAAGATGTCCACGTCCCATCCGGCCTTGCGCAACAGGAGGCCTGCAAACAAGCCGCTCATCGAGCCGCCGATGACCAGCGCTCGCCCACCATGCAGGCCATTTGTCAGACTCACCGGCATTTGTCGTCCCACCCGGACTGCTATATATCTTCTTCTCAAGACGCTTTGGAGGAAATGCCATGGCCATGACCATGAAAGACAAGGCGGCTCTGACCACCGACCGGTCCGAATGGACGGCCGAGCTCAAGGCCGAGTTCGAACGCGAGCGCAACAACCCCAACCCCTGCGTCGGATCGCATTTGCTGTCGGAAAGCGAGCGCACGCGCGTGTGGATGATCCGGCTGCAGCCAGGCAAGCGCTTCGGTTTCCATCGCCACGTGCTCGACTATTTCTGGACCTCGGTGACGGGCGGGCGCGGCCGCCAGCATGTGCATGACGGCACGACGGTCGAATATACCTATCAACCCGGTGAAACCCGGCACGAGTCCTATGCCTCGGGCGAATTCAAGGTGCATGATCTGCAGAATATCGGCGACACGGAAATGGTCTTCATGACCGTCGAGTTCCTCAACAGCGCCAACAAGCCCCTGCCCTTGCCGGAGCATGTGCGGCTGAAAGCCGCGTGATTCTGGTTGCCGAATGCAGACAAGCACGCCGGGGTCTGCCGCCCGGCGTTTCATCGATCGGAAATGTGGGCAGCGCGAGCGCGGCGCCATGTCACGGATGCGCAGCCGCTTGAAATGGGCTAGCCAAGCGCGCAAGGTTCCTGCACACTGACTCGATAAGGCGTTTGGCAAGGCGTAGTGAAAATCATAAGAAGGCGTTAGAAGCGCCGCGAGGGGGGGACCGATAATGGCTTGCTCAGGCCAGTTTTTTCCGACGACACGAAGTTGCGCGCCCGCAATGGGCGACCTGACCCGCGTCTGAGCCTACCCGAGCAACCGCATGGACTTTCCTGTTGAACTTTTCATCAACGCGCTGATTGCCGGCCTGCTTCTCGGCGGCTTCTATGCGGCCGTGACCGTCGGCATTTCGATCTCGTTCGGCATTCTCGATATCGTCAATATCGCGCATCCCGCTTTCATCATTCTCGGCTCCTACATCGCCTATATCGTCAACCAGCGGCTGGGCGTCGATCCGATCCTGACTGCCATCATCGTGCTGCCGATCTTCTATGCGCTCGGATCGGCGGTCTATCAGGTCTATTACCTTTCGTTCGAGAAGCGCGGACAGGAAGCCTTGCGCGGTCTCGCCTTCTTCTTTGGATTGCTGTTCGTAACCGAAGTGCTGCTGATTCTGGTCTTCGGCGTGGATTACCGCTACGTGCAGGCGGACTATATCCAGACCACATTGCGCTTTAGCTTTTTCGACCTGCCCCTGCGCATGCTGATCCCCTTCATTGTTTCGGCCGTGCTGCTGGTCGGGTTGCAGATTTTCCTGAGCAAGACCTTCACCGGCCGGGCGATCATGGCGGTGGCACAGGACCAGCTTGCGCTGTCGCTGATGGCCGCCGACCCGATCCGCATCAAGCGCATCGCGTTTGCGATTTCGATCGCGACCGCCGCCATTGCCGGCGCGCTGCTGATCGTCATCCAGCCGGTTGAGCCCTCGGTTGGCCGCGAATATATCGGCCGCGTGTTTGCGATCTGCGTCCTGGGCGGCATGGGCAGTCTGCCGGGTACGGTCATCGCGGCTCTCTTGCTCGGGATTGTCGAGAGCATTACGGCGACCTTCTACGGCCCGTCCTGGGCGCCGGCCGTGGCCTTCGGATTTCTTTTGGTGACGCTGGCTGTGCGGCCGGCTGGATTGCTGGGGCGCTGACCGTGCGGAATTGGCAGTTTTTCCTTGCAGCGCTCGCCGTCGGCATCATCGCCTTTATCGCCGCGCGGATGATCGGCAACGACTATGTCTATTTTGCCGGCTATGTCGTGCTGCAATTTGTGGTGCTTGCTACCGCCTGGAACATCCTGGGCGGCTATTGCGGTTATGTGAATTTCGGATCAGCCGCTTTCTTCGCGATGGGCGCTTATACGACCGTCGCGTTGAACAAGTTTCCGCGCTTCAGCGAGAGGTATCTGCCCGAGAACTTGAACGCCGTGGTCGAGTGGATTTTCCCGCTGCCGATACCGGTGCTGATCGTTCTCGGCGGTCTCATTGCGGGTCTGGTCGGACTGGGAACCGGTTATCTCACATTGCGGCTGCGCGGTGTGTTCTTCGCCATCGCGACACTTGCCCTTGCAGTCGTGCTGCAGACCCTGATCGTCAACTGGGACTATGTCGGCGGCTCGCGCGGCGCCTATATCATCCGCCCGAACACCACAGACTATTTCAACATCAACTACATCGAATATCTGTTCCTGGTCCTGCTGGTTTTGGCCATTGTTGCAATCACGGTGGCCCGCAGCATTGAGCGTTCGCAACTCGGATACGGTTTTGCAACCATCCGCGACGATGAATTGGCGGCCGAGGCCTCGGGCGTTCCGACGCTGCGGCTGAAACTGATCGCGACGACATTAAGCGGCGCCTTTATGGGGATGGCCGGCGCCCCCTTCCCTTATTATATCGGCTATCTGGAGCCGGCCTCGGCATTCGGACTGGCCTATGCGGTGAACGCCATTGCCATGCCGATGATCGGCGGTACCACGAGCTGGGTCGGGCCGCTGATCGGCGCCATCATGCTCGGCACGCTGCAACAGGTCGCCTCGGTCACAATCTCGTCGGCCGTAAGCCTGCTGATTGTCGGCCTGTTGCTGGTCTTCTTCGTCATCATCGCGCCAAACGGCATCATTGGCCTCTGGCACAAATTCTTTCCGAGCAAGGAACCGGAAGTGCGGGAACGGGAGCGTGAAGCGGAGGGCGCAGCATGACGCAGCCCCTTCTTCAGATCCAGAATCTGAGCAAGCGTTTCGGCGGATTCGTCGCGCTGGACAATGTCAGCTTCGATGTTGCGCAAGGCGAGCGGCTGGGCCTGATCGGACCGAACGGCTCAGGCAAGAGCACCATGGTGAACTGCCTGTGCGGCACGCTGCACAACGAAGCCGGCACTGTGCATTTCGACGGCCGCCTTGTGAACGGATTGCATGCGCACCAGCGCACGCATCTCGGCATGGCGCGCAGCTTCCAGCTACCGCGGCCATTTCACACGCTGACCGTGGCGGAGAACCTTCGCGTGCCGCTGCTCTATACAGTCAATGCGCGGCCCGGCACGTCGCTGTCCGACAGCGAGATCAAGGACCGCTGTCACGAGTTTCTTGGCCTTGTGGCGCTTGACCACAAGGCGCACAGGATGCCCCGCGACCTGACGCAGGTCGAGATGCGCAAGCTGGAATTGGCGCGTGCGATGGCGGCCGATCCAAAGCTTCTAATCGCCGACGAGGCGATGGCCGGGCTGTCGCAGTCCGAGGTGAAGGACATTGTCGCGCTGCTCATCCGCCTGAACGAGCGTGGCATTACCATCATCCTGATCGAGCATATCATGTCGGCGGTGATGAGTTTCTCACAGCGTCTGGTGGTGCTGGTCTCCGGCAAGAAGATCGCCGACGGCAATCCCGATGACGTCATTCGCGATCCCGAGGTCGAGAGGGCGTATCTTGGCCAATAGTTTGACCATCGAGAATATCCATGCCGGCTATGGCGCGGTGCGCGTCATCGAGAATGTCTCGATGCATGTGGGCTCCGGCCAGACCGTGGTGCTGCTCGGCACCAACGGCAACGGCAAGAGCACGCTCATCAAATGCATCATGGGACTGTGCCGCCCCAGCGAAGGGCGCATCGTCGCGGAGATTGACGGGGTCAAGCACGATCTGATCGGCAAGACCACGGAAGAAATCGTCGATCTCGGCATCGCGCTGGTGCCGGAAGGCCGCCGCCTGTTTCCAAAGCTGACGGTGGAGGAAAATCTCGCGCTCGGCGCTTTCCGCAAGACCGCGCGCCAGCAGATGAAGACCAATCTTGAATTCTGCCTCGAGACCTTCCCGCGCCTGGCCGAACGCCGCAAGCAGCTCGCCGGCTCGATGAGCGGCGGCGAGCAGCAGATGCTGGCTTTGGCGCGCGCCCTGATGCTGGCGCCGAAGATCCTCCTGGTGGACGAGCCGTCAGTCGGGCTGTCGCCGCTCCTAGTCGGGCGCACGATCGACGCCATCCGCGACCTGAAGAACAAGTATCAGCTCACGGTGATGATGGCGGAGCAGAATTTCAATCAGGCCATCCGCATCGCCGATTCCGGCTATGTGATCGTGCACGGCGAGATCGCCTTCCACGGCAAGTCGGCGGATGAGCTGAACAACAACGACCTGATCCGCAAGTTCTATCTGGGTCTCTGATTTACCTCTCCTCGCGCGGGACAGAGTGGCGAACGAAGCGAGTCGGGCGAGGCTTCGCCAAGGCCCTCACTGTGACAACGCGCCCTCTTCGCTTAGGCAACCGACCTCTCCGCGCGCGCGGGGAGAGGCGAAGTCCACCGCACCGTCGCCTCGCCTCTGTCGCAGCGTCGCTATCTGACCGTCGCCTCACCGCCCTCGACCATGATCGTTTCCACCTCGCCCGCCCCATTGCGGCGGAAGGCGGCGGCTTCGTTGTATTCATCGGAAGTGAAGCACGCCACGCCCTGCTCGAACGTCGGAAATTCGATCACCACGAAACGGTGGAACTTGTCCGGTCCTTCCATGATCTGGAAGCGGCCGCCGCGCGCCAGCACTTTGCCGCCGTATTTCGCGAGGATGTCAGGCACACGGTCGGTATATTTCTTGTACTCCACGGGATCGTTGATCTTCGACCGTGCAACCCAATAAGCAGGCATTGCTTGCTCCGGTTTGGCTGTCAAAACCCATTCACATCCTTATCATAGAGTGCGCAGCCATCTGCGGACAACAACGCCTGCGCTGTTTCACTCGGCGTGAAGGCGCGAGCGTCATGCGCCAGACAGGTTCAGAAACTTTCTGCCGAGAGACTTTGTCATGCCACGCAAACTGATCGACATCTCAGTTCCACTCGAGAACACGACTTTCGCCGATCCGCCCGGCTACGGGCCGACCATCGACTATCTTGATCATAGGCAGACGGCGGCGGACGTCGTCAAATTCTTTCCCGGCCTGAAGGAAAGCGATCTTCCAGACGGCGAAGGCTGGGCGATCGAGTGGATAAAGCTGTCGACGCATTGCACGACGCATCTCGACGCACCGTGGCATTTCGCCTCCACCATGGACCGCGGCAAACGCGCCATCACCATCGACGAAGTGCCGCTCGAATGGTGCTTCAATCCGGGTGTGAAGCTGGATTTCCGGCATTTTCCCGACGGCTATGTCGCAACCGCAGCCGACGTTGAAGCTGAACTGAAAAGGATCGGTCACGAACTTTCACCATTTGAAATCGTGGTTGTGAACACTGCGGCCGGCGCCGCTTACGGCCAGCCGGATTACGTCTCCCGCGGCTGCGGCATGGGGCGCGAGGCGACGCTGTATCTTCTTGAGCGCGGCGTGCGTGTGACCGGTACCGACGGATGGAGCTGGGATGCGCCGTTCGTGCACACCAAGGAGAGATATGCCGCAACCAAGGACGCGAGTCTGATCTGGGAAGGCCACAAGGCCGGCCGCGACATCGGTTATTGCCATCTCGAGAAGCTGCATCATCTCGAATTATTACCGCCAACAGGTTTTATGATCAGTTGTTTTCCGGTGAAGGTGCGCGGCGGCTCCGCCGGCTGGACGCGTGCCGTGGCGATCCTCGATTGACGCTCGACGCATCCATCCTGAGCCGTTAGGCTTCCGGCATAACAAGGGCCGGCACACGCATGGCGGCCCCTTTTCAAGGGAGCAGCTCATGGACCGACGTCAGTTCGTCGCGGGCTCTGCCGCGGCTGTCGCAACACTTTCCGTTCAACCGTCATTCGCACAAGACACCTATCCGTCCCGCCCGGTCACGCTGATCAATCCATTCCCGCCGGGCGGCGCTGTGGACGTGGTCGCGCGCCCACTGGCGTCGGTGTTTGAACCGATCATCAAGCAGCCGGCCGTCATCGAAACGAAAGCAGGTGCTGCCGGCGCCGTCGGCGCACAATTTGCCGCAAATGCCAAACCGGACGGCTACACACTGCTGCTGCACATCGTATCGATCTCGGGCTTTGCCGAGGTGGACAAACTCTTTGGCCGTCAGCCCAAATTCACGCGCGACTCGTTCATTCCGATCGCGCGCTTCATCGCCGACCCGATGGTTTTGGTTGTGAACGATCAACAACCTTACAAGTCGCTCAAGGAACTGGTCGACGACGCCAAGAAGAATCCCGACAAGCTGATCTTCTCTTCGTCGGGTCTCTATGGCGCGCTGCATTTGCCGACCGCCTTGTTCATGAAGGCTGCCGACATCCGCATGAAACATCTGCCGACCAACGGCGGCGGACCGGCTTTGACGGCGATCCTCGGCAACAATTCGCAGGTGCTGGTTTCGTCGATTGCGGCGGCAAATGCACAAATGAAGGCCGGAAAGCTGCGTCCGCTCGCCTGTTTTGGCGACAAGCGGGCGGCCTCGGTTCCAAACGTGCCGACCATGAAGGAGCTGGGCTACGACATTGAATTTTATCTGTGGGTCGGACTGTTTGCACCCAAAGGCACACCCGACAATGTCGTGACCTTCTGGCGCGACACCGCAAAAAAGGCGGCCTCTGCCGAGCAATTCGTCGCTGCTGTGAAGAATCTCGGTCAGGAAGTCGCCTATCAGGATCAGTCCGAATTCAAAGCATTCTGGGACGCGGACGCCAAGCGTGTGGAATCCGCGGTGCAGTCGATCGGCAAGGTGCAAGGCTAGCCAGTGAGCGGGCCCGACAAACCGGCCATGACGCTGCATTCCGATCACGTCGCCGGGGGCGTCTTCGCCGCCCTCGGCGTCCTTGTTTTTATCATCGGCTGGGACCTGCCCTTCGGCACGCTGTCGACGCCTGGCGCCGGCATGCTGCCGAAGCTCATGGCCGGATTGCTGATCCTGTTCGGCCTCGGCATCGTCGCGACCGGAGCCGAAAGTCAGCCGCTGTCGCACCTGCCCTGGGACGACTGGACGCATGCGGCGCAGGTGACAGCGATCACTGCGGTTGCCGTCTCGCTCTACACCACGCTCGGCTTTCTGATCACCATGTCGCTGCTTGTCTTCACGCTGCTGGCGGTCATCGAGCGCAAGAACGTCATCGCGGCCGCCGCCTATGCCTGCGGACTCACCCTCTTCGCCTATTGGCTGTTCGGCATCTTGCTGAAAGCGCCGCTCGAACGCGGCCTGTTCTGGTTGTGAACGGCCATGGAAATTCTCGACAGCCTGTTCCTGGGATTTTCCGTGGCGTTGCGGCCGGACGTGCTGCTTTACGCCTTCATCGGATGCCTGGTTGGCACGCTGGTCGGCATGCTGCCGGGCATTGGTCCCCTGGCCGGCGTCAGCATCCTGTTGCCGCTGACCTTCGGGCTTGATCCGACCAAGGCCATCGTGATGCTGGCCGGCATCTATTACGGCTCGCAATATGGCGGCTCGACAACGTCGATCCTGCTGCGCATTCCCGGCGAAGCCGCCTCGGTGATGACCTGCATCGACGGCAATGCGATGGCGAAGAAAGGCCGCGCCGGCGCGGCCTTGTGCATTGCCGCGGTCGGCTCTTTCCTCGCCGGCACCTTCGGCGTGATCATGCTGACCCTGATCGCGCCGCCGCTTGCGACCTTCGCCCTGCGCTTCGGACCGCCGGAATACACCGCGTTGCTGGTGCTCGGCCTGATCTTTCTCGCCTATATGTCGACCTCGTCGCTGCTGCGCACGTTGCTGATGGCGGCGCTCGGCCTTCTCATCGGCACCATCGGCATCGATGTGATGACAGGGCATTTCCGCTTCAGCTTCGATATTCCCGAACTTGGCGACGGCATCGGCATCGTGCCGGTCGCGGTCGGGCTGTTCGGCCTCGGCGAAATCCTGTCGACGCCGAGCCGCAATGTCACCGCCAATGTCACCAGTCCGCGGCTGCGCGAATTGCTGCCGACCCGAAAGGAATGGCAGGAGGCGCGATGGCCGATGGCGCGTGGCTCGCTGCTCGGGTTTTTCATCGGCGTCATTCCCGGCTCTGCGCATATCATTTCCAGCTTTGCATCCTATGCCCTGGAACGGAAGATCGCCAAACACCCGGAAGAATTCGGCAAGGGCGCGGTCGCCGGTGTCGCAGGTCCTGAATCCGCCAACAACGCCGCCTCCACCGGCGCCTTTGTGCCGATGCTGGCGCTCGGCATTCCGACCGGGCCGGTGATCGCGGTGCTGATGGCGGCGCTGCTCATTCACGGCATCCCGCCGGGCCCCACGCTCGTCAACGACCACCCCAACCTGTTCTGGGGGTTCGTCGCCTCGATGTATGTCGGCAACCTGATGCTGCTTGCGCTCAACCTGCCGCTGGTGAGCGTGTTCGTCACCGTGCTGCGCATTCCCTACGCCTATCTCTATCCGATGATCATCATGTTCTGCGTGATCGGCGTCTATGAAGTGAACAATTCGATCATCGACGTCTGGATCATGCTGATCATGGGCGTGCTCGGCTATTGTCTGAAGAAATTTAGTTTCGACCCGGCGCCGCTGGTGCTCGGACTTGTCATCGCCCCGATCTTCGAGATGAGCCTGCGGCAATCGCTGATCATGTCGGGCGGCTCGTGGGAGATTTTTCTGCATCGGCCGATCGCTCTCGTGCTGCTCGCCATCTGCGCCATCCTGCTCGGGCTTGCGATCTATGGGGCGATCGTGGCACGGCGCGACTGGCGCACGAAGCTCGCCGCCGCCGAAGCCGGCGAGTGAGCGGCGCGAACCCGCTCGCCCCGACGACACGCTGAAACGCAGGCGCGCTCCATCGCCCGTATTCTTTGAGGCGCCGGGTCCGCCTTCATTCCAGCTTGTGTTCCTTCCCTTGCTCGATCTGCAAGGGCGCGCGGAACGCCGGGCTCTCAGCCTGCCCGCGGCCTCGTGCAGCAAGCCGTTGTTGGCCACACGAGATTTTTTAGTCACCACGGAAAGCCGTGAACGCCGGCGTTCCGCGCGCGGTGTGTGAGGCTTGCTCCGCGACAACCCCGGAGGACAGACACCGTGGACCGGCATGGCCGGGCGGCTGGTCTTGGTATCCTCCGCTGGTGACCCACGGCCGGTGGGCCGGATCATCGCGGCTTGGGCCTCCGCGACGGGGCGTGCGTCTCACGCCCTTTCGCGGCCACCGCACCCTGCCCCGCATCTCATGACGCTGATCAGACGCCCCTTGCGTGGGACAGGATGCGGCGGAGTATAGTCCTATGTAGGAATATTGTCAAGAGCCCGATCCGAGAGCTTTCGCACAGCTCGGCAGGTCCGGGGGGCGCGTCGAAGCTCCGACTCGTTGCGCAACGGCCTTCAACTCATCGGCGGTGTCCGCGAGACGCGCCTATCCGGGGTTCTGGGGAACGACATCCTCGACATGTCCAAGATCGAAGCCGGCCGCATGCGGCTCGACTTCGAGGACCTGTCGCTCGACGCCCTGCTCGCCGAATCCATGCGCGTCGTCTCGGCGCGCGCGCAGGAGAAGAACGTCGCGCTCGGCGCCCGCATCGCTCCCGATC
Source organism: Pseudorhodoplanes sp. (assembly GCA_032027085.1). Lineage (NCBI taxonomy): Bacteria > Pseudomonadati > Pseudomonadota > Alphaproteobacteria > Hyphomicrobiales > Pseudorhodoplanes > Pseudorhodoplanes sp. The sequence continues at coordinate 935,437 of JAVSMS010000001.1, forward strand.
TGAAGCTGCGCGCCGACTGCCGCGCGCTCAAGCAGATCGCGCTCAATCTCCTGTCGAACGCGGTCAAGTTCACGCCGGCCGGCGGCGAGATCACCGTGCGCGGCCGTGCCACCGATCACTGCGTCGTGCTCAGCATCGCCGACACCGGCATTGGCATCTCTGCCGATGCATTAACCCGGCTCGGCCGCCCGTTCGCGCGGGGCGAAAGCCACATCACCAAAACACATCAGGGTTCGGGCCTTGGCCCCGCCTCGCCAAGTCGCTATCCGAACCGCATGACGGCTCGATGCGCATCCGCTCGGCGCTCGGCAAGGGCACCATCGTCACGGTGCGCCTGCCCTTGTCGCCGCAGTGCCAGCTGCCGAAGGAAGAAGCGGCCCAGAGCTCGGCCCGCAGTCAGCGCTTCATCAGCGCGAACACACCCCAGCCCAGATATTCACGCGTATATGCGGCGTAGCGCTCGGGTTCCGAGGTCAGTTTGGCGCGGACCTCTTGCGCGAAAGCGTCGCCTGGATTGGCGTCAAGCCATCGGCGCATGGTGAGCCATTTGGCCGCCTCGTATCGGTCCCAACCGTCCTGGTCAGCCAGAACCATTTCGACGACGTCGTAGCCGAGGCGGCCAAAGGACGCGAGAAGTTCTGGCAGCATGAGAAAATCGGCGATCGAATTGGCAAGACAACCCTTCGCGGCATCTTCCGTGGGCGGTAGCTGCCGCCAAAAGGGCTCCCCGACAAGGATCATCCCGCCGGGGCGCAGACTCTGCGCCAGGAGTTCGATCGTGCCGGCGACCCCGCCGCCAATCCAGGTGGCGCCGACACAAGCTGCCAAATCGACCTTCTCGTCGGCGACATAGCCGGCAGCGTCGCCGTGGATGAAATTGACGCGATCGGCGACGCCGAGTTCGACCGCACGACGCTTCGCTTGCTCAGTGAACAACCGGCTCTTGTCGATACCAGTGCCGACGACGCCGTGATCGCGCGACCAGGTGCATAGCATCTCGCCCGAACCGCTACCGAGATCAAGCACGCGAGCCCCCACTTCCAGACGCAGCGCCGCTCCGAGCGTGGCGAGTTTGTCGGCAGTGATCGGGTTGTGGATGCGGTGAGCGCTTTCACTGATGTTGAATATCCGCGGAATGTCCACCTGTCGAAAAACTCCCTAACTGAATGAGACAACGAGGCTCAAGGCCGCACATGACAGCCGCCTGGCTGTGGCGGATTTACGGCTCCCCGCCCAAGATCCGCACCAAGCTGGCGCGCACCTTGGCCTGCGTCTCGAACAGGGTCGCATTGAGCGTGACGAAATCCGGCACGTCGGCGGCGCGCGTCAGCAGACGCAACAACCCCGGTCCCGCCGTCTTCGGATCGAACGGCCCGGACAGGCACAGCCTGAGGATCTGCCGCGTCCGGCGGCAGCGGGTTCGGGCAATATGGCGGGCGAGCGGACCTCAGCGCACGCGTATCATCTCCCGGCCGCCTTGGTTTAATTGCCAGGGCAGTTTGTGGTATTGACGCACGATCGCCCGGCCCAGTTGACGCCGCTCAGTCTGACAAGGGCCGTTGCCGCGGCGCAGATGTGCGCATGGAGTGTGGGAGAAACGCATGACTTACGTCACCGAAGAGAACCTGACCGACCTCGCCGTCGAGCGCTGGAGCAACATTCCCGATCCGCGCCTGCGCCAGGTGATGATGGCGGCGGTGAAGCACCTGCATGGATTTGTGCGGGAGGTGGAACTGACGCAGGAGGAATGGTTTGCTGCCATCCAGTGGCTGACCCGCATCGGCCAGATCTGCGACGCCAAGCGGCAGGAATTCATCCTGATGTCCGACGTCATGGGGATCAGCATGCTGGTCGATGCGATCAACAATCGCGCGCCGGGCAAGGCCACTCCCTCGACGGTGGAAGGCCCCTTCCACATCGCAGATTCGCCGGAAATCCCCGACGGGGGCAACATGGCGGAAGGCGCCCCCGGCATCCCCTGCTTCGTCACCGGCAAGGTCATCGACCTCGACGGCAAGCCGATCGCAGGCGCGATGCTCGACATGTGGCAGACCGACGGCGAAGGCCTGTACGAGGCGCAGATCGCCGGCGCCGAAGGTTACATGCGCGGCATCTATCACTCGAACGCGGACGGCAGCTATTCGGTGCGGACCGTCGCTCCGATCGGCTACACCATTCCGATGGATGGCCCGATCGGCGAATTGATGCGCAAGACCAAGATCAGCCACATGCGGCCCGCGCATATCCACTTCCATATTGCGGCGCCGGGCTACAAGAGCCTGACCACGCATCTGTTCCAGAAAGGCGACGACTATATCGATACCGACGTGGTGTTCGGCGTGAAGGAGCCGCTGATCACCGACTTCGTGAAGAAGCCGGCCGGCAGCAAGGCGCCGAACGGCGAGACGGTCGACGCGCCGTTCTATGAAGTGAAGTACGATTTCGTGCTGGCCAAGGCCGCAGCGGCGCAGAAGGCGGCCTAGACAGGTTTAGCAAAACGCTTCGTTGCAGGCGCCCCGCATCGCGGGGCGTTTTTTTGCATGTTTTGTTGTGTGGGCGGAAATCCTTGACGCGTGTCACCTCCCCCTGAAAGGGGGAGGTCGATTTGCGAAGCAAATCGGGTGGGGGTCGTGGAATCCTTTTCGCGTTTGACCCCCTCCCCCTTGCAGGGGGAGGGAGCAGGCTGTGCCCGCTGCTGTCAGCCCCAGATCGCCTTTGCGGCGTCGACGCACAGCTTCAACTTGCGCCGCTCGATGTCTTCGGTCACCGGATTGCCGGCGACCGTTGACGCAAAGCCGCATTGCGGACTGATCGCGAGACGGTCGAGATCTATGAATTGTGCGGCCTCGCTGGTGCGGCGCTTGAGGTCATCCAACGTTTCAAGCGTCGGCACCTTGCTTGAGACCAGACCGAGCACGACTCCCTTGCCCTTGACGAAACGCAGCGGCCTGAAATCGCCGGCGCGCTCGGTGTCGTATTCCAGCAGGAAATGATTGACCTTGGTATTGGTGAAAAAGCGTTCGGCGACCGATTCATAGCCGCCGGCAGCCAGATAATGGCCCTTGAAATTCCCGCGGCACATATGCACGCCGAAAACAACGCCAGACGGCGCGCCCGCCACCGCATCATTCAGACTTTGGATATAGAGGTCGACCAGATGATCGGGCTTCTGACCCGCCTCTTCCACTTTCCGGCGAATGGCCGGATCGCACAGCAAGGCGATCGCCACCTCGTCGAGCTGAATATAGCGGCAACCGGCCTTGACCAGATCGGCGATCTCTTCCTGAAACACGCGCGCCAGATCGGCGAAGAACGCATCGGCATCGGCATAGACGCTCTTGTCCGCGAAGTCGCTGCACCGGTAAAAATGCATGGTCGACGGCGATGGCAGCGTGACCTTGGGCGTCGCGCTGGTGATGGCCTTGACGAAATTGAATTCATCGAGCGCCAGCGGCTTGACCCGGCGCAGCTTTGCGGCGGCATAAGGCGCGGTGAATTCCACCTCGTGACCGGCGTCATCGCGAAATTTGAACACCGCAGGCTTGATCGTGAAGCCTTCAACGCCTTCGACGAACCGGCTCCAGTAGGAGCCGCGGCGGAATTCGCCGTCATTGACGACCTGCAATCCCGCCTCTTCCTGAAGCTTCACCACGTCGCGGATGCACTGATCCTGAATCTGTGCAAAATGCGCGTCGTCGATGCGCCTGGCCAGGTGATCCTTGAAGGCCTGGCGCAAGACCGGCGGGCGCAGCAGGCTTCCGACATGATCGGCGCGGAATGGCGGGCGACCGGACGCAGTGAGGGCCATGGGCGTTTCTCCCGAGATGCGGCCAATGAGGCGCGCCATTTTCTATAGGTCTATAGATGAAATCTAGATCGTCCGCCCACCTCCGCGCAAGGGCCAATCGCAGGACCGACCGCGCCGCCGCAAAAGCGGCGGCAGCCGCCGACGAAACCCTGCCGCGCAAGCGCAGCACGCATCGCCGCTCTCCCGAAATCATCGAGGCCGCCGCCCGCGTCTTCGCCGAACGCGGCTATCATGGCGCGACCACGCAGGACATCGCGGACGTTCTCAATATCCGGCAGGCCAGCCTGTATTACTATTTTCCCTCAAAGGAGGTGGCGCTGGAAATCGTCTGCACGCGCGGCGTGGAGGATTTCTACAAGGCCGCGCAGGCCATCGCCGACGGGCCGGGCTCGGCCGCGGAACGGCTTGCCGCCCTGATCCGCTCGCATATCTCGCCGATTCTCGATCGTGGCGATTTCGTCAAGGTCTTCCTCACCCAACGGCAATTCCTGCCCAACGAAAGCCGCCGGCGGGTCGGCAAATGGTCGCAACAGATCGAAAAAATCTTTGAAACGGTGATCCGCGCCGGCATTCGCTCGGGCGAATTTCGCAGCGATGTCGATCCGCGGCTGACGACGCTCGCCCTGCTCGGCATGGCGAACGGCGTCGCCGGCTGGTATGCAAAGGAAAACACCTCGATCGAGCGGATCGGCGGCGAATTCGTGGCACTGACATTGCAGGGGCTGATCAAGAAGACGAGGAGCGGCCCGCGCCGGCGCTGATCCGTGCAGGAATTCGATTGGCCTATAGAATTCCGTACCGTCCCGGGCTATAGTCGGCGCCAGGGGAAACGCTTGAGAACAGGCACGTGATGACCGAAGGGAATACGGTCACTCGAGACGCCTTGCGCCGCACGACGGCGCCAGCGCTGCTTTGCGCGCGGGCGCGCAGCATTCCCGATCGCGTCGCCTTCCGCTCCAAGCATCTCGGCATCTATCGCGAACGCACCTGGCGCGATTACGCAACTCTCGTCGCGCGGACCGCGAAAGCCCTGGCGCAACTCGGGCTGAAAGCCGGTGAACGCGTCGCCATCATGGGTGACGTCTGCGAAGAATGGCTGATCTGCGACTTCGCGGCGCAGTCGCTCGGCGCCATCGTCTATGGCATCTATCCGACCGCGTCGCCCCCCGAGGTCGAATATCAGATGCGCGACGGCGGCGCCGCGATCTTCATTGCGGAGGATCAGGAATATGTCGACAAGATCCTGCCGTTGATCGATCGCCTGCCGAATGTGCGCGCCGTCGTCGTGATCGACGATTCGGCGATGTTCGCTTATGACCACCCCAGGCTGAAAAGCTACAGGCAGATGCTTGCAGCAGACGCCGACCTCGATTGGCTGGAGGCGCAGGCCGCCCGCATAAAGCCCGAGTCTCCGGCCTTCATCGTCTACACCTCGGGCACAACGGGACATCCGAAGGGCGCGCTGGTCTCACACGGCAAGCATCTGGCCGCCACCGCAACCGTGTCCGACCACTATCCGACCCTATACCAGAAGGATCACCGGACGCTGGTCTATCTGCCGCTATGTCACGTACTCGGCCGCGATGTGGCGTCCACGCTGCCGCTGTTCACCCGCCTCGTGCCGCATTTCGGCGAGGACGCGGAAGATCTGCCGACGACATTCTTCGAGGTTGCTCCCACGGTGATCTTCACGGTGCCGCGCTATCTGCAGAAATTCGCGTCGCAGATTCTCGTCGGCATCATGAATTCCTCGAAGACGAAGCGGGTCAGCTACGACCTCGCCATGCGCTTCGCCCGCGCGCATGCGCGGCGGCGCTGGAATGGCGGCAGCAATGCCGCGCAAGAAGCGGTTTATCGTGCGTTCCATGCCGCGATCTTCCGTCCGATCCTCAACAAGCTCGGCTTCGACAAGCTTCAGCTGGTGGTTTCCGGCGGCGCGCCGCTGCCGGCCGAGACCATGGCGCTTTGGCACATGTACGGCATCAATGTCGTGGAGATGTACGGGCAGACCGAGGGCGCAGGCGGCATCGTCGCCGGCCAGCGCGGACCTTTTCCAGCGCCCGGAAATGTCGGCACCGTGCCGGACGGCTGGGAGGTCAAGCTTGGCGACGACGGTGAAGTGCTGGTCAGGAGCGAGGACCTGTTCGACGGCTACTGGAACAACGAACAGGCAACCCAGGAGCTGAAGGCCGAGGGCGGCTTCTGGCATACCGGCGATATCGGCGAATGGGTCAACGGTTCGCTGAAGCTGGTCGACCGCGCCCGCGATTTCATGGTGACAGCAGGCGGCAAGACGCTTTCGCCCTCGACGATCGAAAATGGCCTGCGCGCGAGCCCCTATATCGCGGAAGCGATCGTGTTCGGGCACGCCCGCAAATATCTCACCGCGCTGATCGAAATCGATTTCGACACGGTGGCCGACTGGGCTCGCAGCCGCGATGTCGCTTACACCGGCTTCACCAGCCTTGCCGAAAATCCGCAAGTGCAAAAGCTGATCCGTGCCGAAATCGACAAGGCCAATGCCGACCTCGCACGCGTCGAACAGATCAAGGCGTTCCGCATCCTGCCGAAGGCGCTCGATCCGGAAGAGGAAGGCGAGCCGGTGACGCCGACGCGCAAGGTGAAGCGCAGCCAGATGTATGAGCGGTTCAAGACGCTCGTCGAGGAGATGTATGACGACGGAGAAAGCCGGCTGCTGGCCGGCGAAGTGGGAGATGCCTTGCGTGCCTGATTGTGTTGCCTGACCTGACAATAAAATTTCGAGGGAGGAAAAAACATGCGTCCATCAATCGTCGTCGCCGCGGCGCTCGCGGCTGGACTAACCGGCTCCGCACACGCGCAGGACGCCTATGTCGTCGGCATCACCGCTGCGCTGACCGGCCCGCCCGCATCCACTTACGCGCCGGCGATGGACGCGCTGCGCATCTATATCGACGGGGTGAATGCGCGCGGCGGCGTCAACGGCAAGAAGATCAACCTGGTGATCGCCGACGATTCGGCCGAACCGTCGAAAGCGGCCGCCAATGCCAAAAAGCTGCTGACGCAGGACAGTGCCGTCTTGCTTGTCAATGCCAGCCTGTCGTCGACCTATGCGCCGGTTGTGGCTGAAGCGAGGAATGCCCAAGTGCCCCTTCTCTTCGCCAGCGGCGTCTGCCCGAAAGACGTCTATCCACCCGCCAATCCGGGCCAGTTCTGCACCACGGCCTATGCAGCGAATTTCGACAGCCGCGCCGCGCTGTCATTCGTGAAGGAAACCGCGAAAGAGCCGGTCAAGATCGGTTTCTCGGCGATGGCCATTCCGCTCTCGCGCGGCGAAATGGACTTCGCCAACAAGCTTGCCGGCGAAATGGGCATGACCGCACTGCCGGTTGAAGTGATCCCGCCGCCCACCGCCGACTACACGCCCTTTGCGACCAAGCTGAAGGACGCCGGCGCCAACTGGGTCTTCTCCTGGGCGCCGTGGGTGACGCAGGTGCGCACCTTCGAGGCGCTGCGCCGCCTTGACTGGAAGGGCGACTTCATCACCTGGGCGCATCTGGAAGCCGAGGGCGAACTCAAGCGCATCAAGGACAACAAGCTCTACGTGATCGGCGCCAACGCGCTGTTCGAGGACAATCTGCCGATCCACAAGGAGATCATCGAGGCCAACAAGAAAGCCGGCAGCAAGTATCCGCCCGAGCAGATGACCGAAGGCTGGATCGCCGGCATGGTGATCGAAGCCGCGCTGAAAGGCGCCGGCTGGCCGGCCACGCCCGCGAAAATCCAGGCCTCGATGTCCAACCTGAAAGTCGATTTGAAAGGTCTGCGCGGCGGTCCGATCGAATGGACCAAGGACAACCACTTCCGCACCAAGCAATTCTATCGCGTCTACAAGTGGGGCGGTTCCAAGATCGCCGTCGCGAAGGATTGGTATGCCTACGACGTGAAGTAGGACGATCATCTCTTGACGTCATGGCCGGGCTTGTCCCGGCCATGATGTCTGGAGTGTGCCACCTTCAAGGCGTGGATGCCCGCGACAAGCGCGGGCATGGCGTTCAAGGAAATTCCGCGTGCAGCTTGCCGTCAATATCATCGTCCTCTCGTCGATCTACGCGCTGATCGCCTGCGGCTATGTGCTGATCTATCGCGTCAGCCGCGTGCTCAATCTTGCGCATGGCGAACTGATGATGCTGGGTGCGTATCTGCTGCTAGCGACCGCATCGAGCTTTTCCGGAAATCCCTTCGCCGCGATCGCCGCTGCCGTGGTGCTGAGCCTTGCTGTCGGCGTGATGGTCTATGTCTTCCTGATGCGGAAAATGACCGGCGAAATGGTGCTCGCCGCCGTGCTGACCACCGTGGCGCTGGGAATCCTGTTGCGCGGCGTGATGGTGTTGATCTGGTCGGCACAACAACAATATCCCGGCCAGGCGCTCGGATTTAGCAATCCGGCCATCGCATTGCCGGGCGGCGGGCGCATTTCCACATTCGCGGCGATTCTTGTCGTGATCACCGCCCTCACCTATGCCGCCTTGTTCATCTTCCTGCGCTTCGGACGCTGGGGCGTCCGCATGCGCGCGGCAGGGCAGAATCCGCTGCTCGCAGCGCAGCGCGGCATCAATCTGCACGCCGTCTACGCGCTGGCCTGGGGGCTGTCGACGCTGACCGGTTCCGTTGCCGGCATGCTGATCGCGCTCGATTCCGGCCTCACCAATACGATGGTGATCATCGGGCTGAAGGCGTTCCCGGCGGCGCTTGTGGGCGGCCTCGACAGCCTGGTCGGGGCGCTGGTCGGCGCGCTGATCATCGGCGCCGCCGAAGTGCTCTCGATCCAGTATATCGATCCCCTGCTCTCCGACGTCATTCCGTTTCTTGTGCTGATCGTCATGCTGGTGGTGCGGCCCTGGGGTCTGTTCGGCACCCGCGAGGAGCTCGACCGTGTCTGACCGCACGCCCCGCGCCAGCGGCTATTTCCGCACCGGCTACGCGCAGGAAATGGCGCTGACCAAGACGCGGCTTGAACGCGTCAGTCTGTTCACGTTCATCGCGCTATTGCTTGTCTATCCCTATGTGGCATCAGCCTTCTATCTTGATCTCGCCAACCAGGTCTTTCTCGCCTGCATCGGCGCCCTGTCGTTGATGCTGCTGACCGGATATGCGGGACAGGTCTCGCTCGGCCATGCCGGATTGCTGGCCGCGGGCGCCTTTACCGCCGGGATTCTGTTCAAGGAATTCGGCGCTCCGATCTTTGTGACCATTCCCGCGGCGGCCGTCGTCGGCGCCCTGCTCGGCGTGATTTTCGGGTTGCCGTCGCTGCGGCTGCGCGGACTTTATCTCGCCGTCTCCACGCTCGCGCTGCACTTCGTGGTCGTCTATCTGGGCGGCGAATACGAAACCAAGCGCGGATTTTCCACGGGCATCACGATCGACGCGCCGGTGATCTTCGGATTCCGGCTCTATGGCGGCAAGATCTGGTATTTCATCCTGCTCGCCTTTGCCGCGGCGACCTTGCTGATCTGCGTCAATCTGCTGCGCAGCCGCACCGGCCGCGCGTGGCGCGCGATCCATGCCCACGAAACGGTGGCGGAAGCGCTCGGCATCAGCGTCGCCGGCTACAAGCTGCTGGCCTTCGTGATTTCCTCCGCGATGGCGGCGGTCGCCGGCGCCTTGTTCGCCTATTACCGCAGCTTCGTCTCGGTCGAGGCGTTCTCGCTGTTCCTGTCGATCCAGTATGTGGCTATGATCATCATCGGCGGGATGGGGTCACTGCTCGGGGCGCTTCTCGGCGCGCTGTTTGTCACGCTGTTTCCCTATCTGATTGAGGCCGCCTTGCTGCGGCTGCCGGACGCGCAGAGCTATGCCGGCGTGCTGTTTGCAGTGAACTACGCAGCGTTCGGCGTGGTGATGATCCTGTTCCTGGTGTTCGAGCCACAGGGCCTGGTCGGCATCTGGCGCCGCATCCAGACTTACTTTCTGCTCTGGCCGTTCAAGCACAAGCCCGTGGCGGGAGCGCGCAAATGACGGCGCTGCTCTCGGTTGAAAAGCTGGAAGTCGTCTATCACCGCGCCATCACCGCCGTGCAGGGCATCAATCTTTCGGTGCAGCAAGGGCAGATCGTCGCCATTCTGGGCACCAACGGCGCCGGAAAGTCGACCACCTTGCGGGCGATTTCCGGCTTTCTTGGCATCGATGACGCGCGTGTCACCGAAGGCAGCGTCACCTTCAAAGGCCGGCGCATCGAGAACCGGCCGCCGAACGAGGTGACGCGGCTCGGCATCGTGCTGGTGCCGGAGCGCGACAAGGTGTTTCCCAATTTGACCGTTGCGGAAAATCTCTCCGCACCCTTCGCGCCAACGATGAGCAATGCGCAGCGGCGCGAGCGCGAGGAGTTGATCTACCAGTTCTTTCCCCGGCTCGCCGACCTGCGCGCGCGCATCGGCGGGCTTCTCTCGGGCGGCGAGCGGCAGATGCTGGCGGTGGCCTCAGGCCTTGTCTGCAAGCCGGAATTGCTCCTGATCGACGAATTGTCGCTCGGGCTGGCGCCGGTCGTCGTCGAAGACCTGATGCAAAGGCTGGTGCATATCCGCAAGGAACTCGGCATCACCATTGTCCTCGTCGAGCAGAGTGCGGCGGTGGCGCTGGACATCGCCGATTACGGCTATGTGCTGGAGAACGGCCGCGTGGTGCTGGACGGCGACCGCGAACGCCTCACCTCGCATGGCGACATCCAGGAATTCTATCTCGGACAGTCGTCCGGCGACCGCCGGAGCTACCGCGACGTGAAGCAATATCGCCGCAGCCGGAGGTGGTATGGCTGAACTGGCGATCGACAATCTGACGCTGCGCTTCGGCGGGCTTGTCGTACTGGACGGTGTGTCCTTCTCGGTCGAGGCCGGCGAATTGCTCGCATTGATCGGCCCGAACGGCGCCGGCAAGACCAGCGTGTTCAACTGCATCAGCGGCATCTATCACGGCGAGGGCGAGATCCGCTTTCGCGAAGAGGATCTTCGCGGCAAGGCCCCGCACGAGATCGCGCGCCTTGGCGTCGCCCGCACCTTCCAGCACGGCGAGCTGTTTGCTCACATGACCGTGATTGAAAACCTGCTCACCGGCCGCCATGCCCGGATCTGCACCAATCCGCTGGCGGAAATGCTGTTTCTGCCGTCCGTCAAACGCGAGGAAGTGAGCCAGCGCGAAGCCATTGAACGCATCATCGAATTCGTGGAACTGGAGCGATATCGCCATACGCCAGTGGGCGGGCTGCCCTTCGGCACCCAGAAAATCATTGGTTTTGCGCGCGCTTTGGCGCTGGAACCGGCCATATTGCTGCTGGATGAGCCATCGGCAGGGCTTAACCGTGAGGAACGCGAAGACCTTGCGCGTTTCATCCTGCGCATTAAACACGAGCTGAACATCGCCATGATCTGGATCGAGCACGACATGCAGATGGTGGCCGATCTTGCCGACCGGATTCATGTGCTCGACTATGGCCGCACGCTCGCCTCGGGACCGGCGGAAACAGTGCTGAAGGATGAACGCGTTGTCGCGGCCTATCTCGGAACGGGAAAGAAAACATGATCGCCGCCTGACGGGCGCGCTTGCGTTGTGCTGCCTTCTGATTTTCTCCCTCCCCGTTGTCGCGCAACCCGCTCAATCCGATTTCCGCGCATTCCTTGAATCGCTGTGGCCGAAGGCACAGGCGCGCGGCGTCACCCGCGCAACTTTTGATTTTGCATTGAGCGGGCTCCAACCCGACACCGAAGCGATGGCCTTGACGAGGCGGCAGCCGGAATACGGCAAGGCGATCGGCGCCTATCTCGGGAGCATGGTCTCGCAAGCGCGGATTCAAGGCGGCGTCAGAAGGCTAGCCGACTGGCGCGCGACACTTGACGCGGCCGAGCGACGATTCGGCGTCGACCGGGAAATTCTGATCGCCATCTGGGGCATCGAGACCGGCTTCGGCGCCAATCCGGGCAGCAAGTCGGTGATCCGCTCACTCGCGAGCACTTCTTTCGCCCGCTACAAGGGCGACCTGTTCCAGAACGAATTGATCGATGCGCTGCTGATCCTGCAGCAGGGCGACGTGCCGCGCGATCGCATGGTCGGCTCCTGGGCCGGCGCCATGGGCCAGCCGCAATTCATTCCGTCGAGCTATCTGAAATGGGCGGTGGATTTTTCCGGGGACGGCCGGCGCGACATCTGGACCAACGTGCCCGACGTGCTGGGCTCGATCGCCAATTACCTGAAGGCACATGGCTGGGTAACGGGCCTGCCCTGGGGCTTCGAGGTGATGCTTCCGCGCCAGTTCGATTTCCACCGCAGCCGCGCAAGCTTTGCCGACTGGGCCGCGCTCGGCGTGCGGCGCGCCGACGGCCGCGCATTTCCGGCGCAAGGCGATGCCATCCTGTTCTTTCCGAGCGGCATTCGCGGGCCGGCGTTTCTCGCGACCGAAAATTTCAACGTGCTGAAGACCTACAACACATCCGATGTGTATGCGCTCGCGATCGGGCATCTGGCCGACCGCCTGCGCGGCGGCGCGCCGATCGCGGGGCGCTGGCCGGAGGACGATCTGCAATTGACGCGCGAGGCGCGGCAGCGCATGCAGAAGCGCATCGCCGAACTCGGCTACAACGTCAGCAATTTCGAGGGGCTGATCGATTTCGAATTGCGCGACGCGATCAGGGATATTCAGACGAAGGCCGGGCAAGTGCCGGATGGATATCCAGGGCCGGTGTTCTTGCAGACGCTCTACGCTGAAGGCGGCGGCGCGAGACGGCGGCTGCGGTAATTGCAGAGAAGATCGCAGGTCGGGTGAGCGCGGCCCGCCGTTTGCGAGAATGTTTCGGAGACCGTCTGCGCGTAACCGACGTTCTGTGCATGTGAATGTCGGGTTACGCGCAGACCGATTCCGACGCTCACGGCGCTGCAGTGCCTGCAGCGCGCGACACCGGCCTGATATGTGCGAACATGCTGCGCGCATTCCAGGTTGGAAAGGCTCTTATGAGCGACGGGTCGCCGTCGAGCTGGATGCGGTCCTCCCGGGTGGCTTGGGACCAGGAGAGCTGGCCGGCGTGCCATTTGACGAAGGCTTCGGCTTCCGCCGTGATGTAGAGATCCTCGTCGAAGCCGGGATTCGTCTTGCAGATCTCTGTGTCTCCGCGTTCGATGAGCAGCCAATAACGCTCACGGTGCGGGCGGCCGGTGAAGTCGAAGCGGATGACGACGCGTCGATGCGGGAGCCGGTCCCGGCGGAGCGCATTGCACATCGACCACAGCGCCACAAAGGGGTCTAGGTTCTCGGGCGCGATTTCGAGCCAACGCGCGCCCCACTCACCGAGCGACTGGCAGACCGTGAAGAGTTCGTGGCCCGCGGACGTGAGCTCGTAATGGTGCCCGCGTCCGCCGGGCTTGGATGCCGACTCAACGACACCGACCCGTTCGAGCTGCTTGAGCCGCAGTGAAAGCAGAGTGCGGGAGAGTCCAGGCGCGCCATCCAGGATCTCACAGAAACTTCCACAGCCAAGATGCAGGTTGCGGATGATCAGCGGTGTCCAGCGCTCGGCGAAAATCTCGGCGCCGCGTGCGATGGGGCAGTACTGGCCGTACGTCCTCATGACGCCAGTGTTCCTCAACCGCCTTCGGCTGTGAAGTCCAGATTCTTGACTTTACGGCCGTGGTCCGCGGTGGCCCGATGTCGCGGTCGGGAGAGGAGGACAACACCAGAGGAGGACACAATGACAACCCCGACGACCGCGGAACTCAGGCACGGAAGCAAGAAGCCGACCGTCGCGGAGATCGACGGATTCCGAGGCCGATTGATTAGTGCCGACCACGCCGACTACGACATCGCCCGTGCAGTCTGGAACGGTGCTATCAACCGGCGCCCGCGCCTGATCGCCCAATGCATCGGGACCGCCGACGTGGTCGCAGCCGTGCGTTTCGCCCGCGACCACGATCTGGAGATCGCCATACGGGGTGGAGGCCACAACGTCGCAGGCACCGCCGTTTGCGACGACGGGATCGTTATCGACCTCTCGGCGATGCGGGGCGTGCGAGTCGATCCCGCCGGCCGCAGGGCCTGGGTGCAAGGTGGTGCCTTGTGGGGCGACGTTGACCACGAAACACAAGCGCACGGGCTCGCCACCACCGGCGGAATCGTGAGCCACACCGGCGTCGCCGGACTGACGCTCGGCGGTGGCGTCGGCTGGCTGATGCGCAAGCACGGCCTCACGATAGACAACCTCCTCACCGCCGACGTCGTAACGGCCGACGGCGAGTTGCTGCGGGCGTCCGAGAACGAGCATCCCGACCTGTTCTGGGCGGTGCGCGGCGGAGGCGGAAATTTCGGCGTGGTCACCTCGTTCGAGTTCCGCCTCCACCCCGTCGGGCCCGCCGTTCTGGCCGGGCCCGTCATCTGGGACGCAACCAACGCCGGTGAGGTTCTCCGCTTCTACCGCGACTTCATCGGCGACGCGCCGGACGAGCTTGGCACGATCGTGAGGTTCGGCGCCGCGCCGCCGCTGCCGGTCATCCCCGAGGATCTGCACTGGCGCCCGGTGATGATGGTCGGCACCTGCTATGCCGGGCCCATCGAGGACGGTGAGCAGGTGCTCCGTCCGCTCCGTGCATTCCGGACTCCGCTCCTCGACCTCGTCGGGCCGGCGCCCTATGTGGATTTCCAGAGCGCGCTCGACTCGACCGTCGTTCACGGTTGGAACTATTACTGGAAGTCCACCTACCTCCCCACGCTCCGTGACGACCTCATCGACGTAATTTCCGAGCATGCGTTCTCCGGCTCGTCGCCGCGGTCCTACGCAGCGATGTTCCATCTCAAGGGGGCGGTGAGCCGGATGGCCGAGGAGGTGACGGCATTCGGGAACCGGCAGGCGTCGCACGCAATCACCCTCGACGCTGTGTGGCGGCCCGGCGAGGACTTCGGCGACCGAGACACCGCCTGGACGCGAGGATTCTTCGCCGCGCTCGGCCGCTTCCGCGAAGGCGTCTATGTCAACTTCCTCGGCGGTGACGAAGACCCCGACCGGGTCCGGGAGGCGTATGGCGACTCCGTTTACGACCGGCTGGTCGACGTGAAGACGACGTATGACCCCGACAACGTCTTCCACCACAACCAGAACATCCGCCCCGGCACCAGCACGCGCATCAGCGGGGCCTTTGGTCCTCACTGACGCGCAGATTCGGGAGGGCGCCGCAGAATCCGTTGCGAGCGCGCGCCGGGTTTCGGGAAGCGGCGGCGCCAAGGACACGTGTCAAGGACACCTACACAGCGCGGGAGCGAGCATACGACCTGATGCCCGTGAATGTCGGGTTACGCGCAGATCCAATCCGAAGCTGATAGCGCCGCAGTGCCTGCGCTAACCCGACCTACAAACCAAATGCGCTACCACCCGCTCCTCCGCCTGATCTCCGTGATCACCTCGGGCACGGCGTCGTCATGGTTCGGCGCCATGATATGCGCGCCGGCGACGCCTGGGATGGTGGCAATCTCCTCCAGATATTCGACCAGGATCGCCTTGCCTTCGCGCGCGGGATCGGCGGCCTGCTCCATGCGATCGACCATCGCGTCGGGAATGATCGAACCGAACAGATGCTGCCTGATCCAGCGCGCGGATTTCGCTGAGCGCAACGGCACCACCCCGATCAGCATGAACAGCTTCTCAGGGATTCCGAAATCGGAAAGCCGCGCCATGTAGCGGCGCAGGATCTGCGCGTCCATGCAGAATTGCGTCTGCGCGAATTGCGCGCCGGCGGCGATCTTCGCGGTCAGCGCGGCGGGCTTCCACTCGGCCGGCGGGTCGATCGGCATGTCGGCGGCACCGAGGAAAAAATCCGCCTCGCCGGCAATCTTCCGTCCGCTTGGCAATTCGCCCTGATCGCGCATCCGCGCCGCCGTCTGCAACAGGGTGCGGGCATCAAGATCGAAGACCGCCTTGGCATCGGGCTGGTCGCCGGCGTCGGGATTGTCACCGCGCAGAGCCAGCAGATTGCGCACGCCGAGCGTCGCCGCCGCGAGCAGCGCGCTCTGCAGCGCGATGCGGTTGCGGTCGCGGCAGGTGAGTTGCAACACCGGATCGATGCCATTGTCGATGAGAATGGCGGCGGCGGTCACGCTGTCCATGTGCGGGCGCGCGCCGGCGCCGTCGGTGACATTGACGGCGTCAGCCAGGCCCTTGAGCGGCAGCGCCTTGGCGAGTAGATCGTTCCGATCACAGGAGACCGGCGGCGTGATTTCGGCGGTGACGACGAAGCGTTTGCTTTTCAGCGTTTCGTGGAGACGATGCGTGTCAGCCGCCTGTTGCGAAAGGCTCATGGATCAAACGCTCTCCAAATGATCGCCGTCATCCTAAAGGTGCGCGCCAACGGGTCCGCGCAAAGCGCGGCCCGATGGTAAACTACGCGCGCCTCGAAGGATAAGCGGCCCGCCTGTTGCCCGTGTTCACCGGGTCACAGAAGGTTCACGATACCAGAGCGGAGCGTCTGGCAAAGGCGGGCATCACGTCGCGGCCAAAGAGATTGATGGAAGATGCCGCTTCATCAAAGCTCATGTCGCCGAAAATCATCTGCCCCAGGACGTAATTGACGCCGGCCTCCTGTTCCAGCGTCGCGAGATAGCCGTGGACGGTCGCCGGAGAGCCGGCGATGCCATGACCGAGCGCCGACAATTCATCGAAGGTTTCGGGATAAATCTCCTTCAGCGGGAAATCGGCGCGGGCGTGTCGCCAGAGATAGTCGATGGCCTCGCGCCAGCGCGCATAGGCACGCTGCGCGAGCTTCTCCGCTGCGGCGTCGGTGTCGGCGACCACGACATGGCGCGTGATTCCGATGCGCGGCAGTGCCGCCGGCCGGCGGCCGAGTTCGGCCCATTCCTTGCGGTAGCGCTCGCTGATCTCGCGCGACCGCGACGCAGGCCCGAGCGAGACGACATTGATGCCGCGCGAGACGCCCCACATGATCGCTTCCGCGCTTGGCGCGCCGTACCAGATCGGCGGATGCGGCTGCTGCAGCGGCCGTGCCTGCACGAGATAATCCCTGTATTTGAAAAACTCGCCCTCGAAATTCACAACGTCATTCTCGAACGCGCGCAGCAGCACAACGAACGCCTCGTGATAGCGCGCGGCTGCCGTCGCAGCGTCGATGCCGTAGCGCTCATGCTCCAGCAGCGCACCGCCGCGGCCGACGCCGAGCATCAGCCGGCCATTGCTCATGTGATCGAGCATGCAGATTTCTTCAAACAGACGCAGCGGATGATGGAGCGGCAGCACGTAAACGAGCGGCCCGAGCCTGATGCGGCGGGTGCGCTGGATCGCCGCCGCCAGGAAGACGCTCGGCGAGGGCACGGCGCCAAGCGGCGTCGAATGGTGCTCCGCCAAATGATAGCCGTAAAAGCCCTGCTGCTCGATAAGTTCGATGAGTTTCAGTCGGCTCTCGAACAGGGATCCCAATGCGTCGCCGTTCTGGTCGAGATGGTCAAAAATTCCAAATTCCACGCCCTTACCCTTCCCCTCGCGCCTGCGCGCTGTGTCCTCCAGAGAGGGCATCTTACGACGAGGTATTTCGGAAGAACAATTTAACGGGTCAAGCGCGATGGGTATTCCGAGAAATGATCGGCCGCTCAAATCTACGCCCTCTGCCCGTATTTGCGCCCGCTCCTCTCGCGAGAGAGGGCCACTCGCAGTTCAGCACGTGAAGTTGCGTGAGGGGGAGCGTCACCCGCCCAATGGGGCCTGTTGAAAGCTTGGCGTAGCCCTCTCCCGCAAGGGGAACGCGCGCCATAACAAGCGCGCCCATCCGCGAAAACGGGCCGCGAGGAAGCAAAATCAGAAGTTCTGGGAATCCCTGGAATGGTACAGGTGGGTGGGCTCGAACCACCGACCTCCGGTTCCACAGACCGGCGCTCTAACCAACTGAGCTACACCTGCACGCGAGCGGGCGGAAACTAGGAGCAAAGATCCGGTTTGGCAAGCAACCCGAGCATGCCTGGCAAGCGGGCACGCGTCAGCACAAGGCAGTTGTTGAACGGGCATTCCGGGGCGCCGGCCGAAGCGCGCGAAGGCGCGCGAACCCCGAATCCGGATGCATTTTCTGAACGTGCGTCTGCATTCCGGCTCCGACACTTCGCGCCGTCCCGGAACGACGATCTTCAAAAAGCATCAGGCCCGGAGCAAGCCGGGCCTGATGCGCATTCGGTGCGGCCTGAGCGAAGGGCTCAGGAGGCTTTCTTGAAGGCCGAGTTCATGCCGCTCTTGAGCGGCTCGGTGGTTTCGGTCGCGACCTTCTGAGCCAGAGTCGTCAGTTCCCTGGCCTGCGCGGTCGCGGTCTCGAACTGCTTGCGGGCATGCGCGGTGGACAGCTCGACAACTTCGGAGAGCGACTTCGCGGTAACGATCTCGCTGTAGAAATCGAACGTGGCATTCATGTTGTTGCGGGCCGCATCGATCAACGCCAAACCGTAATCGGCAGCACCCTTGGCGGCGGTCGAATAGGTGGATTCCAGCACGTCGGTGGCTTCTTCGGTTGCGGCCTTCATCTTTTCCCAGTTGTCCTTGGCCTGGGACACGCCCTTTTCCGCAAATTCGCGGAAAGCGGCGGGGACTTCCATTTTCGGCATTTCAAAGTTCGGAAACTCAAGCTTCGGGGCCTCGAAGCTGGAGGCAGGTTTCTTCGCCTTCACGGTCGTAGTGGCCTCGGTCATGGCGCAAATCCTTCGGTTGGGCGCTGCTTCCGCTGCGGATCGGTTCGTCCCTGGGGCGATCCGGGAATTAGCTTGCCTATCACTTTTTATTGTGCGTCGCAATAGGACTTATTGCGTCGCAATATTGCCACATTGCGGCCTGTCCGGACCACATCAGCCCTGCGGGTGACGGAATTATTGAGGTTTTGTGGTCTCGCGCGTCATCTGGGCGGCGACCTCGCTCAATTCCTTCGCCTGCTCGTTCAGCGCACGGATCTGCTCCTGAATGTAATCCTGGTGCAGCTTCACGACCTCCTGGACATTCTTCGCCTGAACCAGTTTCTGCGCGAAATCGAAGGACGCCGCGATATTACGCTGGGCAAAGCTGACGGCCCGGCTGCTCACGTCCATCATCCCCGAACTTGCCATGGTGGTGCGCGCTTCCATGTCGACCACCGCCTTGTTGGCCGCGGACATAAAGCCCTCAAAGGCCTGGCGGGCCTGGGCGACGCTCTGTTCGGCAAATTTCCGCATGTCGGCGGGAATTTCGAATGATTTCATCGGATCGATGGCCATCGCCCTCTCCATTCTGGATTTGCGCTCTAACACATATAAAACACAACACTATCCAACCGGTTGCGTGGGGACGCAAAAAGCAGGCCCAATTAACGCTATGGGCATTCGGCCGGCCCGATGGACGGCGTTCCGTGCCAATACTATTAACAATCCGCTAACATGCCGCAGCCCCGTTTAGGCTGTCGATTAAAGTAACCTCCATGCGCGAAAACGCGTTTCCGTGGCGTCTTCTGAGCGAGCCGGCGCTCGCCGTTCACGCGACCGGCGCGCGTCCCGCCTGGCTGTGGAGCACGGACGGGCGGCGGCTGCTTTGGGCCAATCCCGGCGGCGCCCTGATTTTCGGCGCTGACAATTGCGCGGCCGCCAGCGGACGGCATTTCGACGCCGATCATGCTGTCGCAGCGCAGATCGCCGCCATTGCAGGCAGCCTTCCGGTCAGCGGCGCCCCGCGGCTTGAGCGACTGCGCGGTTTCGCAGGGCGGTTCGGTCACAGGCTGACCTGCATCTGCGCACGCGTCTTCTGCGGGGATGAACCGGCCATTCTGGTGACCGCCGCCGAGCCGGCGGGCCCTCGTCTCTCGCTTGCGGAGCGGGTGCGCCGCCTGTTTGACGCCTGCGGCGAGCCGGTTGCGGTCTATTCCGCCAATGGCGAGTTGCTGTTTGTCTCGTCAGACGTGCCGGCACCGATTGCAGGCGCGCCGCGATTTCCCGAGCAGGCCGTGAAGCTCGGCGACGGCGACAGTGAAGTGCGCTATGTGCGGCTGCCGCATGCCGCGCCGGCGACCGACATCCCGACGACGGCAGATGACCGGCACGCCGGCCCAACCGATCTCATCGATCTCAGTCCGATCGCGCAAGCCATCAGCGAAGCACAGAAAGCCATGGCGGTTGAGCGCGCCGCACAGACGGAGGCGGACGCTGCAGCAACGGATGAGGCGGCTGCATCCGGTGCGCGACCTGTTTCGGCGGATGCGTCCGGCGACACAGACGGCGGGCCTTCGACAGAACACACATCAACCGAACGGCGGCATCCGGTGCGGTTCGTCTGGATGATCGATGCCGACAACCGTTTCTCGATCGAGCCCGGTGATTTTCTCGAGGCCATCGGACCGAAGATGGCGGCGGAACTGAACCGGCCCTGGGTCTCCATTGCCGCCGACCTTGCGCTTGATCCCGACGGCGAGGTTGGACACGCGATCGCCTCGCGCGATACCTGGAGCGGCATCAGGATCCAGTGGCCTGTGGACGGGAGCGACGAGCGGATCGCGGTCGAGCTTGCCGGGCTGCCAGTCTATGATCGCGACCGCAATTTCCGCGGCTATCGCGGTTTCGGCGTCTGCCGTGATCTCGCGCGGATCGGCGCGCTGCTGGCGGAACGCCGGCAGCAGAGCGTGGCAGACGAGGCAAGCCTCCCGCCGCCCGCCGTGGAAGAGGCGCCACCCGCGGCCGACGCGGCGCCGGCCCGCCCCCCGCTCAGCCTCGTGCCGGCTTCGGAAAATGTGGTGCCGTTTCGTCCGCTGTCGAATGACAACAGATCAGCGACACTCAACGTCGTCGAGGAGAACGCCTTCCAGGAACTGGCGACGCGCCTGTCGGCACGGCTCAAAGGCGCCGATCAGGTCGCGCGCGGAGAGACAATGCCGGCCGTCAATGATGCCGAGCCGGCGCCCGCCGCGCCGAAAGCAACCGACGAGGCTGCCGAGCCGCGCCTTACCCGGCCGGCGCAACAGCAGGAGCAGACGACCATCAAGCAGGATCGCCCGCTGCTTGATCTGTTGCCGGTCGGCGTCCTGATCTATCGCCACGAGCATTTCTTCTATGCCAATCGCGCCTTCCTGCGCTGGTCCGGGCATGACTCGGTGCAGGATTTTGCCGAAGCCGGCGGGCTCGACACGCTGTTCATCGAGCCGCAGCAGAATGACAAGGATCAGACGCTGCGCATCGCCGCGCCCGGCGAAAAAATCCCGCCGGTGACCGGCCATCTGTTCAGCATTCCCTGGGCGGATTCGACCGCCATGATGCTGGTGACGATGGAGGGCGAGAGCGAGGCGCCGGCACAGCCCGCCGCGGCCGCCGTCGCAGCCGTACCGGCGCGCGACGAATGGAAAGCGATCCTCGACATTGCCAATGACGGCGTCGTCACCTTCGACCGCGACGGACACGTCCTCACCGCCAGTGCCGGCGCCGAGCGGCTGTTCGGCTATGACAGCGGCCAGCTCATCGGATTGCCGTTCACCAATCTCTTCGCCGCCGACAGCGCCGCGCTCGCGCGCAATATTGTGGCGACCGGCGCCGGCGCGGAGAAGAGCCGCGACGTCACCGCCCGCACGCGCCGCGGCGAAACCCTGCCGCTGCAGATGTCGATTGGGCAGATCGATGCCGACGCGGGCCACTTCTGCGCGGCCTTCCAGAATCTCTCGCGCTGGAAAGCTGCCGAGCGCGAGCTGATCGCCGCGCGCAAGCAGGCGGAAGCGGCCTCATCGGCGAAATCCGATTTTCTCGCCAAGGTCAGCCACGAAATCCGCACGCCGCTCAACGCCATCATCGGATTCTCCGACGTGATGATGAATGAGCGCTTCGGCCCGATCGGCAACGAACGCTACAAGGAATATCTCAAGGACATCCACGCGTCCGGCACCCATCTGGTGTCGCTGGTGAACGACCTTCTCGATCTGTCGAAGATCGAAGCCGGCAAGCTCGATCTCGCTTTCGAGCCGGTCAATCTCAACGACCTGACGCAGCAGACGGTGGCGATGCTGCAGCCGCAGGCGAGCCGCGAGCGCATCATCATCCGCACGGCGCTGGCGCCGGAATTGCCGCCGGTGGTCGCGGATGCGCGCTCGGTGCGGCAGATCGTGCTCAATCTTCTGTCCAACTCGATCAAGTTCACCGGCGCCGGCGGGCAGGTCATTCTCTCGACCGCGCGCACCGATCATGGCGAGGCGGTGCTGCGCGTGCGCGATACCGGCGTCGGCATGAGCGACAAGGATATTGCGACCGCGCTCGAACCGTTCCGGCAACTCGGCACCGCCGCCCGCTCGGATTCGCACGGCTCCGGTCTCGGCCTGCCGCTGACCAAGGCGCTGGTGGAGGCCAATAGCGCGCGCTTCTCGATCAAAAGCGCGGTCAATGCCGGAACCCTGGTGGAAATCGTGTTTCCGGCGGTGCGCGCCGCGGAATAGGTGCAGCGAGCGGCTGACTTTCGCCACCTTCACCGCTAGCATGGGAGTGCGGTGGTGCGGACATTCGCTCCATGCTCGCGGCGAGTCATGTGAGCGAATGTCCGAACAAAACCACACTAGAATCAAGGCCTGCTAGTGTCCTTCGATTCCGAAGTTCGCTCCAGAGCAGGCTGCAACCTCTTGCGAACTTCGGAATCGGGACACTAGCTGATGCGTAAGCTCGCTCTCGCGATCCTGGTTTCAGTTGCCATCGCGGCGTTCTCGCTGCCGGCCCGCGCGGGCGAAGCCGTGGACCTGTTGCTGGTGCTGGCCGCCGACGTATCGCGTTCCGTCGACCAGCCGAAATTCCAGTTGCAGCGGGACGGCTATGCGGCGGCGATTTCCGATCCGCGCGTGCTCGAAGCGATCTCGGCCGGCGTGCATCGGCGCATCGCCATCTGCTTCGTCGAATGGTCCGGCATCGGCGCGCAGAAACTCGTGATCGACTGGATGATGATCGACGGGCCGGAGGCGGCGAAGAAATTCGCCGACGCCATCGTGGAAGCGCCGCGCTCTTTCGCCGACCGCACCTCGATTTCCGCCGGAATCGAATTTGCCATGTCGCAGCTTGCCCGCGCGCCGTTCGAAAGCGCGCGCCGTGCCATCGATGTCTCCGGCGACGGCACCAACAATTCCGGACGCGACGTCGTCAATGTGCGCGACGAAGCGGTAGCGCAAGGCATCACCATCAACGGGCTCACCATTCTCAGCGAGCGGCCGCTCGCCTGGAATCCCGAACACACCAACCCGCCCGGCGGGCTGCCACATTACTATCGCGAGAATGTCATCGGCGGACCGGGCGCCTTCGTGATCGTTGCGGAGAATTTCCACTCCTTTGGCGAGGCGCTGATCAACAAGCTGGTCGCCGAGATCGCCGCGCAGCCGGCGCCCGCCTCAACCACCGGTCTCGCCCGCGCCGACTGAGACATTTTGCTGCAAGGCCGCGGCGCGGCTCGCAAATTTTCGGACACGGCAATCTGCGTGTCGGCTCAGCAGGCAAGCGCGCATTTTCGAGTCGTTCCAGACTGCAGCAGTCTAGAAACGTTCCAAGGTATTGATCCAGCACAGGAATTTATCTTGACCGGCCGCTGTCTCTCTCCATACGAGCAGTGTGTCCAGAGGGAGCGCATATCCATGGCAGCCGTCACCTTCCGCGCGCTTGCGCGCATTTCCGTTGCAACCCTGATCGTCGCCGCCGGTGCCGGCGGCGCTGCCGCCCAGGGTGAGGTCAATGTCTATACCTACCGTGAGCAGAAGCTGGTCCAGCCGCTCTTCGATGCCTTCACCAAGGACACCGGCATCAAGGTGAACATGGTGTCCGCCTCGTCCGGCCTCGAGCAGCGCATCAAGACCGAAGGCGCCAACAGCCCCGCCGACGTGCTGCTCACCGTCGATATCGGCCGCCTGGAAGACGCCGTGCAGGCGGGCATCACCCAGCCGATCAAGTCCGACGTCGTCGAGAAGGCGGTGCCTGCGCAATATCGCGATGCGGAGGGCCATTGGATCGGCGTGTCGATGCGCGCGCGCGTCGTCTATGCCGCCAAGGACCGCGTGAAGCAGGACGCGATCACCTATGAGGAACTCGCCGATCCGAAATGGAAGGGCAAGATCTGCATCCGCTCCGGCCAGCATATCTATAACAACGCGCTGTTTGCGGCGATGATCGCCAAGCACGGCGAGGCCAAGACCGAGGAATGGCTGAAGGGCCTGAAAGCCAATCTGGCGCAGAAGCCGTCCGGCGGCGACCGCGAGCAGGCGCGCGACGTGGCGGCCGGCAAATGCGACATCGGCATCGGCAACACCTATTACTGGGCGCTGATGCTCAACAATCCGCAGCAGAAGGCCTGGGCCGACGCCACCAAGGTGATCCTGCCGACCTTCAAGGACGGCGGCACGCATGTGAATGTCTCCGGCGTGGTGCTCGCCAAGCATGCGCCGCACAAGGCCGAAGCCATGAAGCTGATCGAGTGGCTGGTCGGCGACAAGGCGCAGCACATGTATGCCGACAGCAATTTCGAATATCCGGTGAAGGCCGGCATCGAGATCAACAAGACCATCGCCGGCTACGGCAAGCTCAAGCCCGACCCCATGCCGATGGACAAAATCGCGCAGAACAAGAAGGCCGCCGCCAATCTGGTCGACAAGGTGGGGTTTGATAACTGACCGCTCACTTGTGTTTGTGTCGTCCCGGCCAAGCGAGTGCAACGAGCGCGAGCCGGACCCATAAACACCAACATTGAGATCGGCGGGCATGGGTCCCCGCTTTCGCGGGGACGACCGGAGTGAAGTAGCAGATATGACCTCCGCCACAACGACCAGCGAAATATTCCGGGCGCCGCGCCGTCTGCTGCGGCGCTCGCATGTTTTTGCGACTTTGTTCGTGGTGCTGCTCGCCGTCGTGATGCTGGCGCCGCTGGTCAGCCTCGGCGCCATCGCACGGCAGGGGGATGCCGACATCTGGCCGCATCTGGCGGCTTACGTTCTGCCGAGAGCGATTGTCGACACCTCACTGCTGCTCGCCGGCGTCGCGGCGCTGACCGCCGTGATCGGCATCGGCACCGCCTGGCTCGTCACCACCTATCATTTTCCCGGCCGCGACGCGCTCTGCTGGCTGCTGCCGCTGCCGCTCGCCTTCCCGACCTATATCGTCGCCTATGTCTATGTCGATATTCTCGACTCCGCCGGCCCGGTGCAGTCGCTGTATCGCGCGCTGTTCGGTTACGAGACCGCCGCGCAATACTGGTTTCCGCCGATCCGCTCGATCGGCGGCGCCATCCTCGTGATGGGCCTCGTGCTCTATCCTTATGTGTTCCTCGCCGCGCGCGCGATGTTCCAGACGCAAAGCGCCTCGCTGATCGAAGTCGGGCGCACGCTCGGCGCTTCGCGCTGGATGCTGGCGCGGCATGTGGCGCTGCCGCTGGCGCGCCCGGCGCTCGCGGTCGGTCTGTCGCTCGCCCTGCTGGAGACGCTGAACGATATCGGCGCCAGCGAATATCTCGGCGTGCAGACGATGACCCTCTCCGTCTTCACTACCTGGATCAACCGCTCGAGCCTGCCCGGCGCGGCGCAGATCGCCTGCGTGATGCTGATCGCGATCGTCGCGCTGATGGTGCTGGAACGGTATGGCCGAAGACATCGCCGCTTCATCGTTTCGAGTCGCAACAGCCGCATCGCCCAGCGCATCCCGCTGAAAGGCCGCGCCGGTTTCGCCGCCTTTGCGCTCTGTATCCTGCCGGTGCTGCTCGGTTTCGCTCTTCCCGCCGCCGTGCTGCTGCTGGAGGTGATCCGCCGCGGCCTCCTGATCGGTTTCGACCCGGACCTGTTCGGCCACACGCTCACCACCGTGTCACTCTCGGCCGCCGCCACCGTCATTGCCATCGTGCTGGGGCTGGCCGCCGCGATCTGCGTGCGGATGGCCAAGACGCATCTCGCAAGCTTCGCCATCGTGGTGGCCGGTCTCGGCTATGCGGTGCCCGGCACCGTGCTGGCGCTCGGCCTGATGACGCCGCTTGTCTCCATCGACGAGACGCTGAATGCGCTGGCGCGCGCGCTGGGTGCGCCGCATATGGGGCTGATCCTCGCCGGCTCCAGCGCGGCGCTGATCATCGCCTATGTGCTGCGCTTCCTGACGATCGCCACGGGCTCGGCGCAGGCAGGGCTGGCGCGCATCCCGCACCAGATGGACGACGTTGCCCGCACGCTCGGTGAAAAACCTGCGGGCGTGGCCCGCCTGATCCATCTGCCGCTGTCGCGCGCGACGCTCGGCGGCGCGGCGCTGCTCGTATTCGTCGACTGCCTGAAGGAATTGCCGGCGACGCTCTTGCTGCGGCCGCTCAATGTCGAGACGCTGTCGACCTACATCTATCAGTTCGCCACGCGCGGCAATTTCGAGGAAGGCTCGCTGGCGGCATTGATCATCGTCGCCGTCGGCATCCTGCCGGTGATCCACCTCACCCGTTTCGCCGACATCGCGCCGGCACCGGTGGCGAGTTCGACCGGGCGGTAATCCTTCGCGGCGCAGAGCGGACGCAAAACCCGTTGCGGAACCGCCCTGCCCCTGTATCCTTGGCTCAGCTAAGCAGGACCCGGGGATGCGTTTTAATGGCGGCATCTGAGCAAGCGGCGACGGCGCAACATCTCCCGTGGTTCATCACCGCGCCCGGGCAGACAGACATCCTGTTCGTCATCACGGCCATTCTGGTCGTCGGCACCGTTGCGATACTGGGCGTGATGTTCTTCTGGCTGCATTCGCTTCCGGAGCGGCTCGGACACAAGAAGCTGCAATTCGAGATCGTGGCGGTGCTCGGCTTGCTCTCCCTGTTCACGCATAATCACCTGTTCTGGGTGATCGGCCTGTTGCTGGCGCTGATCGAACTGCCTGACTTCATGACGCCCTGGCGGCGCATGGCGGGCGCGCTCGAAAAGCTGGCGGGTACGCCGCCACCGGCGGAAGAGCAGGACGAGGCCAAGGCGGCCAAAAGATCCGGACCGGCCGGTTAAGCGATGCTCGAAATTGTCCTGTGTTCGCTCGTCACCATCCTTCCGGACTATCTTTTCCGCCGCTACGTGCAGGGAAAACGCATCGGCAAGGAGATCACGATCTATTCGGTATGGTATGAGCTTCGCTACGGCCTCACGGGATGCCTGATGCTCACCGTGCTGCTGATCACCATCATCTTCTACTATCATCCCTCAACAAAGTCGGTGACGGCGTCCTTCCGCGCCATCCCGATCCTGCCCGAGACCAACGGGCGGGTGAGCGAAATCTTTGTGAGTTTGACCGATACGGTCGAACAGGGCCAACCCATCTTCAAACTTGACAGCAGCACGCAGGAAGCCGCCGTCGAGGTGGCGCGGCGGCGGATCGCGGAAGTCGAGGCAAACATCCTGGTTTCGCGAGCCGACCTTGCCGCCGCCGAAGCGCAGATCCAGCAGGCCAGGAGCTCCGAACAGCAGGCGCTCGACGAATTGCGCACCAAACAGGAGCTGGCGCGGCGCAATCCGGGAATCGTTGCGACCCGCGAGATCGAGCAACTGCAAGTGCTTGCCGACGGCCGAAGGGCGCAGGTGACCGCGGCCGAGGCCGCAAGGCAGGCGGCAGAGACCCGGCTCACCACGCTGTTGCCAGCACAGAAGGCGACTGCGCAGGCCACGCTCGAACAGGCCGAGAACGACCTGAGAAAAACCACCGTCTATGCCGGCGTCAGCGGCCATGTCGAGCAGTTCTCACTGCGCGTTGGCGACGTCGTCAATCCGCTGATGCGGCCCGCCGGCGTCCTGATCCCGGCCGGCGGCGGACGACAAGCATTGCTGGCCGGCTTCGGACAGATCGAGTCACAAGTGATCAAGGTGGGTCTGGCAGCCGAGGCTACCTGCATTTCCAAGCCGCTGACCATCATCCCGATGGTCGTGACCGACGTTCAGGATTTCATCGCCGCCGGCCAGGTGCGTGCGGGCGAGCAGCTGATCGATGTCCAGTCTGTCCGGCAGCCGGGAACGATCCTGGTCTACCTTGCGCCACTCTTCAAGGGAGCGCTCGACGGCGTCACACCCGGCAGCTCCTGCATCGCCAATGTCTACACCAGCAATCACGATCGTCTGGCGAAGGGCAATGTCGGTGTCCTGCACGGCTTCTTCCTGCATGCGGTCGATGCGGTCGCGCTTGTTCACGCCTTGATATTGCGCGCACAGGCGCTGCTGCTTCCCGTGAGGGTGCTGGTCGGCGGCCACTAGGCGCGCACGAATGAGAGGGAATGAGCGCAGCGCCTCGAAGCGCCCTACCGGAACAGATTCAAACCAAACCGATAGCTCAGGCCGAGCTTGGCGGTGAACTGGTCGACGCTGCCGGCTTGCGCGATCGGCGAGTCGGCGGCGTCGCCGACCAGCCGCTCGTATTGCAGCGAGCCGAGCAGCGACCATTGCGGTGTGAACATGTAGCGCGCGTTCAGCTCCGCGCCGACGCCCTTGATGCCGCCGCTCGGATCGTAAGCGGCAAGACCCGACGTCAACGATTCCGCCGGGGTCACGCCGAGATAGGTGCGCATGTATTCGCCGTCGGCGTAGCTCATGCGCGGACCGAAGCTGACCTCCGTTACCGCCGTAGGATAGAATGTCACGTCGACGCCCGCCTCGCCGACAAAACCCTCGTGGCCGCCGAAGCCGCGCCGCAGCGAGGCGTGCGCCCGGAACATGCCAAAGGTGTAGGCAAACTTGCCGCCGGCCTCGAAGGCGCCGTCGACATCGTTCATGCCGCGCAGTGCGTCGTAGTCGGCAGCTTCGCGCTTGCGCACGTAGCGAAAGTCCGGACCGAAAGAGAAGCCGTCGCGACGGTTGCCCTTCACCTCGCCAAGGCCAGGCAGCCAGAGATAATGCAGGGTGACGATGGGCCAGGGCGTGAAGCGATCCTCGCTGGCGCCCTCATAAGCCGGGCCATAGGCGGCGCCCATGCCGAGTTCCAGCACGACGTCGTACTGGCGTTCCTGCGCCTGCACGGGCGGGACCACCGGACCGGGACCAATATCGGCCGCCAGCGCGGACACGCACCATAATGGCACGGCCAAAGCGGAAAGGATCAGAGGGTTGCCCAGCAGACGCATTCCAGGAGTCCTGACGCGGTTCGCAAATGTTCGGATGCACACGACACAACTTGTCCCACCGAGCCAGCACACCATAAACCCATGACCGAAAGGTTAGAGGTGCAGAGGTAGGGCGGCGCCGGTCAAAAAGTTTCAGGTCGCCCCGGGGCGGCCATGCGGTTCCTTGGCAAAGCCGGCACTGAAGATCACTGAAGATTTTTGACGGCGCGACAAGGCGGGCTGCCTTTTTTGCGACAATTAACAGCGGCAACAGCGATCACATGCGGGGCCTGTCGCGGTCCGGCGGCACCGGATCGACCAGCGGGCGATCCTCATTCGGAGCGGGGGCCGGAGGTTTTTCGACCGGATACGGTTTTCTGGGTTCCTCAACCGGCGGCTTGCTGGGTTTCGGAGGCTCACGCTCGGGCGGCTGGACGGGCTGTTTCACCATCCCCCTCAACCCGACATGACGCGATCGGTTCCGCCCAAGGCAGGCAGCTACAGTATCTGCTGGTCGCGACGTCGGATTGCACGCGGATGAATGCGACCATTCAGCACTGCGCGCATTTGGCACCGAGTTGCCCACAGCATCGTCGCGTAGCCTCCCGCTCTCGAAAGGGTGGAGGGACCTATGGGCGGACTTGCGTTGATCGGCACCTATGTGGTGATTGCCGCCGCCGGTGAATTCGTTGCTGTCGGCCTTGGATTGATCACCGACAGGATCAACGACATGGCGAGCCTGCTAGTCTTCTTTGTGTCCTCCACAATCATCCTCGCAATCGCATGGCCCATCGCCGTCCGTGTTTCAGGACGCTTTGCGGAATAGCCGCCGCCGCATTCACGTCCGCAACTCGGCCAGATCCTTGTACAAGGCCAGCGCTTCCGGATTCGCCAGCGCCTCGGTGTTCTTCACCGCGCGGCCGCACACCACATCGCGCACCGCAAGCTCGGTGATCTTCCCGGACTTGGTACGCGGGATGTCGGCGACCTGGATCACCTTCGCCGGCACGTGGCGCGGCGACGCGCCGGTGCGGATTTTCAGCTTGATCTTGTCGCGCAAGGCGTCGTCGAGCGTGACACCTTCCTTCAATCGCACGAACAGGACGACGCGCACATCATTGTCCCAGTCCTGGCCGATGGCGATGGCCTCCAGAACTTCCGGGATCTGCTCAACCTGCGCGTAGATTTCCGCGGTGCCGATGCGCACGCCGCCGGGATTGAGGGTGGCGTCCGAGCGGCCGTGGATGATCATGCCGCCATGCTTCGTCCATTCCGCGAAATCGCCGTGGCACCAGACATTATCGAATCGCTCGAAATAGGCAGCGTGATACTTCTTGCCCTCAGGATCGTTCCAGAACATCACCGGCATCGAGGGGAAGGCTTTGGTGCAAACGAGTTCGCCCTTCTCTCCCACGATATGCTTGCCGTCGTCCGACCAGACATCCATCGCAAGCCCCAAGCCAGGCGCCTGGATCTCGCCGCGATACACGGGCGAGGTCGGATCGCCGAGCACGAAGCAGGAGACGATGTCGGTGCCGCCCGAAATCGAGGCAAGGTGCAGATCCTGCTTGATGTCGTTGTAGACATAGTCGAAGCTTTCGGCGGCGAGCGGCGAGCCCGTCGACGTCATCACCTTCATGGCGGACAGATCGTGCGTCCTTGCCGGCGCAAGGCCGGCTTTTTTGCAGGCGTCGATGTATTTTGCCGAGGTGCCGAAGACGGCGATGCCCTCGTCCTGCGCATAGTCGAACAGCACTTCCGGCTTCGGCGCGAACGGCGAGCCGTCCCATAGAATGAGCGTCGCGCCGCAGGCGATGCCCGAGACCAGCCAGTTCCACATCATCCAGCCGAGCGTGGTGAAGTAGAACAGATTGTCGCCTGCGCGCAGGTCGCAATGCAGGCGATGCTCCTTCAGATGCTGCAGCAGCGTGCCGCCGGCTCCGTGCACGATGCATTTCGGCACACCCGTGGTGCCCGACGAGAACAGGATATAGACTGGATGATTGAACGGCATGCGCTCGAAGACGAGCGGCCTCGCTTCGAAGGGCGCGAGGAAGGCATCGAGCGTGGTCGCGCGCGGCACGCTGGCCGCGACCTTGTCCGCTGTCTTGAGATACGGAACGATCACCACCTGTTGCGCGGTCGGCAATTGCGCGGCGATGGCGGCGAGACGCTCGGTGAGATCGATGGACTTGCCATTATACCAATAGCCATCCACCGCGAAGAACAGCTTGGGTTCGATCTGACCGAAGCGATCGAGCACGCCGCGCTCCCCGAAATCCGGCGAGCAGGACGACCAGATGGCGCCGACGGAGGTAACCGCCAGCATCAGCGCGACTGATTCCGGAAGATTGGGCAGCATGGCGGCGACACGGTCGCCGGGCTGCACGCCGGCCGCCTTCAAGGCCTGCTGCGCACGCGACACCAGCGCGCGCAGCTCATCCCAGGTCAGCCTGTAAGCGACCTTGTCCTCGCCGCGGAACACCATGGCGGTGCCGGAGCCAGCTTCGCGCAGCAGGTTCTCGGCAAAGTTGAGCTTTGCATCAGGGAAGAATGTCGCACCCGGCATTTTGTCGCCGTCGATCAGCCGGCGGGCGCCCTTCTCGCCGATGACCTCGCAATAGTCCCAGATCTCGTTCCAGAATTCGGCACGGTTCTCGACCGACCAGGCATGCAGGTCACGGTAGCTTTTCAACGCGGTGCCGTATCCGGCATTCACCCGCGCGATGAATGTGAAAATCTGGGCCGCCGCGGCGCGCTCCCGACCCGGCGTCCACAAGGGCTGGTCTGCCATCTCGTCCCCTCGTTTACTCAAATGTCTGAAACCAGACACGTTTTACACATGCAAGCCTGAAGGTGGCCCCAAAAGCGTCACAGAGCGCGCTATGGTTGCAGCCCATGTTGCGCGCTGAGACCCGCCCGGTATAGTCCGACGGCGTCCAGCTCTAAATCGGAAAAACTCTCTTGTCCGCAGTCACCGGCTTCAAGCGCCTGGGATTTGCCATCCTTGCCCTCGTGCTGGTCACGTTCGGGGCGCTGGCGGTGGTCTCCTTCCTGGTTCCGGCCGACCAGGTCCGCGATGCGGTCAAAGCCGAAATCCGGGCGGTGACCGGGCTCGACCCGATCCTGCGCGGGGAGACGCAGGTTTCGCTGTTCCCCACGGGGCACGTCGCCCTCTCCGACATCATCCTCGGCGACGCCAATGCGGCGGAGCCGCCGCTGACGGCGGAAAAGCTGACCGCACGGCTGCGCTTCTTCCCGCTGCTGCTCGGCCGCATCGAGGTCTCCGACGTTTCGCTGGTCAATCCGCGCATCGCGCTGATCCTGCACAAGGACGGCTCGTCGAACTGGGGGCCGCTGCTCGCATCCCTGCAGCGCAATTTCGATCCCAAGGTGCAGGCGGCCGAGAAGACGGTGTCATTCTCGGAAATCCTGATCACCGGCGGCAATGTCTGGCTGCAGGATGAAATCCGGGGCGTTTCCGAGCGACTGCGCGATGTGAATATGTCGCTGGCCTGGCCGGCCATTTCCAAGAGCTTCGCCGCCACCGGCCGGCTGATCTGGCGCTACGAGCCGATGGAGGTGAGCGTCACGCTCGCCGATTTCGCCGCGGCCTTGCAGGGCGACCGTTCGGGGCTGAAAATCCGCGCCTCCGGTCAGCCGCTGAGAGCCGCCTTTGACGGCGCCATGAGCCTGCGCCCGACGCTGAAGATCGACGGCGCGCTGGCGGCGGATTCCAGCTCGCTGCGCCGCGCCCTGATCTGGGCCGGCGGCCAGCCGTTGCCGGGCGGCGGCTTCGGCAAATTCTCGCTGAAGGCGCAGACCAATGTGGTGGCCGGCACCATCGCGCTGACACAAGTCAATCTGGAAATCGACGGCAATATCACCGAGGGCGTGCTGACCTTCGCCGTCAATGGCCGCCAAGTGGTGCAGGGCACGCTAGCGGCGGATGAAATCGATCTGACGCCCTATCTGTCCACTATCCGCCTGCTCGCCGTCAGCGATCGCGAATGGAGCCGCACCCCGCTCAATCTTGAAGGCCTCGCCGCCAACGAGCTCGACCTGCGGCTCTCCGCCGCCAGAATGACGATCGGCTCGGCGAAGCTCGGCCGCACCGCGATCGCCGCCAATCTGCGCAATGGACGCATGACAGTCACTGTTGGAGAATCGCAAGCCTTCGGCGGCGTGATCAAGGGTTCGCTCGGCCTCGCCGCGTCCCCGCGCGGCGCCGATTTCAAATCGCAGCTGCAATTCTCCAATGTTGATCTGGAAAACTGCATTGGCGAATTATTCGGCATCCGCCGCATCGAGGGCAAAGGCAATCTCAATCTGACCCTCGACGGTTCCGGTCCGAATGTGCATGCGCTGACCCGCACGCTGAACGGCACCGTAACGCTGACCGGCAACAAGGGCGCACTGACGGGACTGAATGTGGAGCAATTGCTGCGGCGGCTGGAGCGGCGTCCGCTCTCCGGCGGCAGCGAATTCCGCACCGGCCGCACACCGTTCGAGACCCTCAACGTTGACATCAAGGTCATGCAGGGACTTGCCAATGTCGAGAAAGTGGCATTGGAAGGCCCCGCGGTGAACGTGTCGATGACCGGCAGTGCCTCCATCCCCGCGCGCGACCTTGATCTGCAAGGCACCGCCACCCTGCTCGGCGCGAGCAGCAGCGAGGGCCGCACCACATTCGAATTGCCGTTTGTGGTCTATGGCCATTGGGACGATCCGGTGATGCTGCCCGATCCGCAAATCCTGATCCGCCGCTCCGGCGCAGCGGCACCGCTGCTCAATGCGGTGCGCGACCGCCGCACCCGCGACGCTGTGCGCTCGACCATCGAGAAGCTCAGCGGCAAGTCCATGCCGGCGTCTGCGACACCGGACGAAACGCCGGCGGCGGCGCCGGCAAGCGGCACGCAGGACGCGGCGGAATAACACGCGTTCAGAGCGTCTTGCCGAGCGCCGTCAGCATGGTGGTCCAGCCCTGCTCCACGCGGCCCGCATAATCCGCCCATTGCGGTTGCATTTCATGCACGAGCGTCAAGTCGCAGCCACCATCGCGCGGCGTTATGTCGATGGTGACCACACTTTCGCCGTCCGACGTTCCGGCGATGCCCCACGTAAAGACGAGGCGGCGCGGGCGGTCGATCTCGCGATAGACGCCAATATGGTCGATCTCCTGCCCTGCGCGGTCGACCTTGAACGAGAATGCGCCGCCGACGCGCGCATCAACCTTCAGGTGAATGATCGTCTCCTCCCGCAAGGCCGGACCGAACATGAAGCGGCCAATCATCGCCGGATCGAGCCAGGCGTCGAAGACGCGTTCGGCCGTCGCTTCAAAGACGCGTGAGACCTTCACACTGACTGGCGCAGTCATATGACCCTCACGGTGCAAGCCGGCGGTCATATTCGGCTTCAAGCCTCGCATGGGTCGTCCAGAATGGCCGCGGTTCAACGCCGTTCAGCTGGTCTTCCAGAATATCGGTATGCGCGTGCCATCCGGCGGCGACGCTGAGCATGTTGCCGCGATCGCCGAGGCGGACATGGGTGATGACCAGCAATGTCTTGTCGCCGCGCGCAAACAACTCGAACGTGACTTCGGAATCCTGCGGATGCCCCCAGGTATAGGCCAGCACATGCGGCGGCTCGCAGCGCGTGATCATGCCCTGCATGACATGGCCACATTCCATCGCCTTGTATTTTTCGGGAACCGCTTTTTCGGAGGAGAGATCGGCGTGCAGGAAATTGAGCGTGACCCTGCCGCCGACGCGCAGCTCCATCTCGCCCGGAGCAAGCCATTTGCCGCGCTTTTCGGACTCGGTCAGGTAAGCCCAGATGCGCTCGGGTGGACCCGGCAAAAGCCGTTCAAGCCTGACGGTCTGCGGCGCGGTGACAACGCCATACCCAGTCATGTCTTCCTCCGCTTGTCCTGATTGGCATCGAGCTTCTTCAATTCCCGTTCCAGCAGATCGAGCCGCTGGCTCCAGAACGCCCGCTGCTTCTCGATCCACGCCGCCGCGGCATCGAGCGGCTCCGGATTGGCGGCGAGGAAATGCTCGCGGCCGACCTTGCGCCGCTTCACCAGATGGGCGCGCTCCAGCACCTGGATGTGCTTCGACACCGCGTTCAGCGACATGTCGAAGGGTTTCGCAAGTTCCGTCACCCGCGCCTCACCCTGCGTGAGCCGCTGCAGAATGGCCCGCCGCGTCGGGTCTGCGAGCGCCATCAGGGTGTGATCAAGGGCCGTTTCCAGGCTCATTTATTATTCAACCTTCAGGTTGAATAATAGGCCTGCAGCCCGAGAAGTCAACCCGCGCGCCGGACAACTCCACCTGCGATGGCGAGGCAACGGCGATGGTCTATGATCTTTGCAGACGAATCAGAGGCTGACCTGTCGCCAATATCCCGCGCCGATGCACCGCCTGATCCTGACCCTGATGAAGATCGTGATCGCCTCGCTGATCGTCGGCACCATTCTTTCGCATTTCGGCATCACCAGCGAAAAGCTCATGAGCGAAGTCGGGCTGACGCCGGAGCGCATCGCCGAGATGGGGCGTCAGGCCTGGGACTGGGCTTTGCCCAATGTGATGCTGGGCGCGATCTTCATTCTGCCGATCTGGTTCGTGATCTTCCTGTTCACGCCGGCGGGGCCGAGCCGGGAGTAGGTCTCTCTTTTTTAACCTCCGGAGCGACTTGCGAAGCAAGTCGAGTGGGGGTCGCCCAATAAAACCCCTCCCCCTTTCAAGGGGCGGGTCAGTTGTCGCAAGAACAGCATTACATCGGCGCGCCGAGCGCGCCGTGCTGCTCGCGGTCGGCATTGCGCTTGGACAGAAGCGAGGCCATCACGACGATGACCGCGACCGTCGCGATCATCAGTGTGCTGATGGCGTTGATTTCCGGTTTCACGCCGAGGCGCACTTCCGAATAGATGCGGATCGGCAAGGTCGTGGCGCCGGGGCCGGTGGTGAAGCTTGCGATCACGAAATCGTCGAGCGACAGCGTGAAGGCGAGCATCCAGCCGGAGATGATGGCCGGCAGGATCAGCGGCAGCGTGACCGTGAGAAATGCGCGCATGGGAGGGCATCCCAGATCCATCGCCGCCTCTTCCAGCGACCAGTCGAAAGACAGAAGCCGCGACTGCACGATCACGGTGACGAAGCACATGGTCAGCGTGGTGTGGGCGAGCGTCGTGGTCCAGAAGCCGCGGTCGACATTGAGCGCGACGAACAGCAGCAGCAGCGACAGCCCGATGATCACTTCGGGCAGCACCAGCGGCGCATAGATCATCGCCGAGAATGGCAGACGACCACGAAAATGCCCCGCCCGGACCAGCGCAAGTGCGGCAAGCGTGCCGAGCACGGTCGCGGCGGTGGCCGACAAAAGCGCGATGCGCAGCGACACCCAGGCGGCCTGCAGCATGGCGCTGTCGTCCAGCAATGCGCGGTACCAGCGCGTCGACCAGCCGCCCCAGACCGTCACCAGCCTGGAATCGTTGAACGAATAGATGACGAGAATAACGATCGGCAGATAGAGGAAGGCCAAGCCCAGGGCCAGCGATGCCAGATTGAAACGGGAGAAGCCGCGCAGCATGTCAGCGGCCCTCCACTTTGCGGGTCTGCAGACGCTGATAGATCATGATCGGAATGAGCAGCAGCGCGAACAAGACGATGGCGAGCGCGGAGGCGACCGGCCAGTCCTTGTTGGAGAAGAATTCCGTCCACAGCGTCTGCCCAATCATGATCGATTGCGAGCCACCCAGGAGATCGGGGATGACGAATTCGCCGACGATGGGGATGAAGCAGAGCAGCGCGCCGGCAAAAATGCCTGGCAGCGCGACCGGCAGCGTGATCAGCCAGAAGGCCTTCCAGCGCGGACAGCCGAGATCGGCCGCGGCTTCCAGGAGCGCCTCGTCCATCTTCTCCAGCGTCGCGTAAACCGGCAGCACCATGAACGGCAGGTAGGAATAGACGATGCCGATATAGACCGCGGTGTCGCTCGCGAGCCAGCCGACCGGCGCGTCGATGATGCGCAGCGCCATCAGCACGTCATTGAGCAGACCCTCGCGCTGCAGGATGTTGATCCAGGCATAGACGCGGATGAGAAAGGCGGTCCAGAACGGCAGGATCACCGCGGTGATCAGCAGCGGCTGCCAGCGGCGCGGCGCGCGCGCCACCGCGTAGGCGACCGGCAGACCGAGGATCGCGAGCAGAATGGTCGAGACCAGCGCGATCCACAGGCTTTTGAGATAGGAGCCGATGTAAAGCATGTCGCTGAACAGAAAACGGTAATTGTCGAACGACAGCGCGCCGACAAAATTCTTCAACCCCTCCCAGCCGGCACTCGGATCGAATACCGGCGTGTAGGGCGGCTGAGCCAATGTCGTCTGTGACAGGCTGAGCCTGGCCACGATCAGGAACGGCACGATGAAGAACACCGCAAGCCAGAGATAAGGCAGCGCAATCACGAGCCGCCTGCCCCACCTTGTCTGCGCCAGTCCGGTCTGCGACATGCGGTTCATGCTGTCAGCCCGTCAGCACGATGGCGGCGTCGGGCGCGACGCTGAGAAAGACACGCTCGTTCCAGCCGATCGGCCGATGCAGGAGGCGGGTCATGTTCAGGCTTGCCGCCCTCACAACCACGCCGGTGTCGAGCTTGATTTTGTAGAGCGACATGTCGCCGAGATAGCCGATATCGAGGACCTCCCCGGAGAGGCAGTTGGCCTGCATATGCGGCTTCTCCTGCGAGATGCGGAATTTCTCCGGGCGGATGGCGACCGCGACATTGTCGCCGGATTTCACCGCGGCCGGACTGGTGGCGCGCAGCGGCCCGGCGCTGGTGGTGACGGTAACCGCCTCCCCCGCCGCCTCGCTCACCGTGCCTTCCAGCAGATTCACGTCGCCGATGAATTCGGCGACCCAGCGCGTCGCCGGCTGCTCATAGATTTCCGCAGCGGTGCCGACTTGCGCGAGGCGGCCGTGATTCATCACGCCGATGCGGTCGGCCATGGTCATCGCCTCTTCCTGGTCGTGGGTGACGATGATGAAGGAGAGGCCGAGATTTTCCTGCAGCGCCATCAGTTCGAATTGCGTTTCGGTGCGCAGCTTCTTGTCGAGCGCCGCCAGCGGCTCGTCGAGCAGGAACACTTTCGGCCGCTTCACCAGCGCGCGGGCGAGCGCGACGCGCTGGCGCTGTCCGCCGGACAATTGATGCGGCTTGCGGACGGCCAGCTTGTCGAGCTGCACCAGCGAGAGCATCGCTGCAACCCGCGCGTCGATCTCGGATTTCGGCAAGTGCTCCTGCTTGAGACCGAAGGCGATATTGCCGGCGACGGTCAGGTGCGGAAACAGCGCGTAGCTCTGGAACATCATGTTCACGGGCCGCAGATGCGGCGGCACTGCCACAATATCCTCACCATCGAGCAGGATGCGGCCCTCATCCGGCGTCTCGAAGCCGGCCAGCATGCGCAGCAGCGTGGATTTGCCGCAACCGGAGGGACCGAGCAGCGCGAAGAATTCGCCGGTGCCGATCTCGAGCGAGAGATCGCGCACCGCCTCGACGCCGCCATAACGCTTGGTCACGCGCTCGAAACGCACCAGCGGCCCGCGTTCTGCCGCATCGCCGGTCCAGCCGGCGCGGTCGGTCCCCATGATGTCTTGCACCATCCCCGATAACGCACGACACGTGCAATCGTGCGGCCGCCACGCTAATGGCGGCGGGGTGCCGGCTCAAGCGGTTTGCCGAGCGATGGGGATAATGCGAAATCAGGCCTGCCGGATTTCCGGCACAGTGACCGCCGATTTCGGTGGCGTCACCATCTTGCGCGGCTCCGGCCCGTAATAGTCGCCCTTGCGGATCATCGGCCGCGGCTTGGCCCGAATTGACAGGATGCGCTCATACAGCGCCTTGGCGGAAACCGGCTTGCAGAGGAACTCGTTCACGCCAGCGCGCACGGCGTTCACGACGGTTTCACGGCTGTGGTTGCTGGTCAGCATCACCACCGGCACATGCGGGACCGGAAACGTCTCCGGCGAGCGCACCCGCCGCATGAATTCGGCGCCGCCATTGTCGGGCATATCCCAGCTCAGCAGGACGACGTCAGGATTGAAGGCGCAGATCGCGTCCAGCCCGGCGCTGCCGCTATGCGCCTCGTTGATGTCCTTGATGCCGTTCGACAGCAGCAGGCTGCGCAGGAGCTTGCGCATGTAGTGATCGTCATCGACCACCAGCGTGCGGGTGGCCTTGACCAATGCATCGATATCCTTGGAATTCCATGAAGGCATGACTTCTGCCCGACCCAACAATTTGAGACGGGTTTATAAAAAACGTTGCCGCATTACCGGCGCGTGTCGGCGATCGTTAAAATTGATTGTTTACCTCTACAGATGATGGTCCTCCCGGGAAGAACTGGCACCGGCGTGTAATTCCAGGTCAATGACGGGTTAACGTGCGGCGCACGGCCTCCTGCCAGCCGGCATATTTGAGCGCGCGCTGCGTGTCATCCATGGCCGGCAGGAAGCGCCGTTCGCTCCTCCAGTTGCCGGCAAAGCTGTCGATGTCCGGGCACACGCCGGCGCCCAGGCCGGCGAGATAAGCAGCACCGATGGCGGTGGTTTCCTTCACGGCAGGGCGATCGACCGGCGCGCCGAGCATGTCGGCGAGGAATTGCATGGTGAGGTCGCTGGCGGTAAGCCCGCCATCAACGCGCAGAACTGTGTCGCTCCCCATCTGCGGCCAGTCGCCGCGCATGGCGTCCAGCAGATCGCGGGTCTGATAGGCGACCGACTCGAGCGCCGCGCGTGCAAGCTCCGCCGCGCCGGCGTTGCGGGTGAGACCGTAGATCGCCCCGCGTGCCTGGGTGTCCCAGTAAGGCGCGCCGAGGCCGACGAAAGCCGGCACCAGATACACCTCCTCGCTCGGGTCGGCACGCGCCGCCAGCGCGTTGATGTCGGGCGCGGTGGCGACAAGCTTCATCGCATCACGCAGCCATTGCACCGCGGCACCGGCAATGAAGATCGCGCCTTCCAAGGCATAAGTGCGCTTGCCCCCGAACTGATAGGCGATGGTGGTGAGCAGGCGGTTGCGCGAGGCGACGGGCGTGACGCCCGTATTGAGCAAGGCGAAGCAGCCGGTGCCGTAGGTCGATTTCATCATGCCCGGCCGGAAACAGCCCTGCCCGACGGTGGCCGCCTGCTGGTCCCCGGCGATGCCCAGAATTCCTGTGGTGCCGCCGAGCAAATCTGTTGTGCCGAAATCGCTGACGCAGTCGCGCACCTCCGGCAACAGACTCATCGGAATGCGAAACAGCTCGCACAGCCTCGCATCCCATTGGCCGCTGCGAATATCCAGCAGCAGGGTGCGCGCGGCATTGGTGGCATCAGTTACGTGGACGCGACCGCCGGTCAGCCGCCACAGCAAAAATGTGTCGACCGTACCGAAGGCAAGCTGGCCCGCCTCCGCCGCCGCGCGGGCGCCGGAGACGTTGTCGAGCAGCCAGGCGATTTTCGTGGCGGAGAAATAAGGGTCGAGCAACAGGCCGGTGTGCTGTGACACTGTCGCCTCGTGCCCGGCCTCCCGCAGCTTGTCGCATAGCGGCGCGGTGCGCCGGTCCTGCCAGACGATGGCATTGTGAATCGGCTTGCCGGTCGAGCGATCCCAGATCAGGGTCGTCTCGCGCTGGTTGGTGATGCCGATGCCGGCGATATCCTTTGCGGCGAGACCCGCTACTGTTACCGCCTCGCGCAGCGTGACGAGGGTTGTCGACCAGATTTCTTCCGGATCATGTTCGACCCAGCCGGGAGATGGATAAATCTGCGCAAATTCGCGTTGCGCGATTGCCAGCGGCTTCAGATGGCGATCGAAAACGATGCTGCGCGTCGAAGTCGTGCCCTGATCAATGGCAATGAGCGCATCCATGTCTTACTCCGCCGCGTTCACAGCGCTGCCGGCCATAAAAGCCGCGAGCGCCGCCTGCTGGCCGGCATCGAACCGCAGGCCGAGCTTGGTCCGCCGCC
Source organism: Pseudorhodoplanes sp. (assembly GCA_032027085.1). Lineage (NCBI taxonomy): Bacteria > Pseudomonadati > Pseudomonadota > Alphaproteobacteria > Hyphomicrobiales > Pseudorhodoplanes > Pseudorhodoplanes sp. The sequence continues at coordinate 976,293 of JAVSMS010000001.1, forward strand.
ACAGAATATCGTCCGGCTCCTGCGTCCATTCCTGCGTCATCAGATAGCGCACCTCCGCCTCGGTGAGATCGGCGCCGAAACAGGCGCCGAGATCGGCGAATGCCTTCGCTTCGCCCAGCACGCGATCGATGCGGGTGCCGTAAGCGCGGACGAGGCGCCGCGCGTGACCTTCCGTGAGGAACGGCCAGGTGCGGCGCGCCTGCGCGATCTTGGAGTCCACCGCATCGTGCGCAAAATCTCCGCCCGGCAACGGGGCCGTCGCCGTCCAGGCCGGGCGTGTGACAAAGAAATGCGCCATGCGCTTGAGCGCGACTTCCGCCAGGCGGCGATAGGTAGTGATCTTGCCGCCATAGATGGTGAGGAGCGGCGCCCGGCGGAATCCTTCGTCGAGCACAAGATGATAGTCGCGCGTGGTGTCCTTCGCCTTTTTCGAGCCGTCGTCATATAGCGAGCGCACCCCGGCGAATGACCACACGACATCGGCCGGGCCGATGACAGCGCGGAAATAGTCCATCACCACCTTGCAGAGATAATTGATCTCGGCATGCGAGGGCGCAACGCCCGCCGGGTCGCCCACGAAATCCTCGTCGGTGGTGCCGATCAGCGTGAAATCCCGCTCATAAGGCAGCGCAAAAACGATCCGACCGTCGCTGTTCTGGAAGATATAGGCGCTATCGTGGTCGAACAGCTTTGGCACCACGATGTGGCTGCCCTTGACCAGCCGCGCGTGCGCGGCCTCCTGCGTGCGCAGCACATTGTCCATCACCGCGCCGACCCAGGGTCCCGACGCATTCACCAACACACGCGCGGTGACGACTTCGCGCCGGCCGCGCGACATCAGGACGAGGCGCCAGATATCGGACCGCTCGGCGCGTACGCATCTGGTGCGGGTGCGAATAACCGCGCCTCGCTCGGCGGCATCGACCGCGTTCAGCACAACAAGGCGTGCGTCGTCCACCCAGCAATCGGAATACTGGAAGGCGAAGCGATAGCGCCGTTTCAGCGGCGCCCCGACCGGATGATGGGTGAGATCGATCGTCTTGGTGGCCGGCAGGATTTTGCGGCCGCCGAGATGGTCGTAGATGAACAGGCCCAGACGCAGCAGCAGCGGCGAGCGCTGCTCCGGCTGCGGCGGCAGCGTGAAGCGCAGCGGCCAGATGATATGCGGCGCGAGCCGCCACAGCACCTCGCGCTCGGCCAGCGCCTCGCGCACCAGCAGAAAAGCGCCGTGTTCGAGATAGCGCAGCCCGCCATGGATAAGCTTGGTGGAGGTCGACGAGGTTCCCGAGGCCAGGTCGTTCTGCTCCACCAGCAGCACGCGCAGACCGCGCCCGGCGGCGTCGCGGGCGATGCCGACGCCATTGATGCCACCGCCGATGATGGCGAGGTCGTATTGCGCCAGGTCCGGGTCTGCCATGCTGATTCCTGCTGCCGACAGCATGGCGCGCCTTCACCCCGTCTCACAAGGTCGTCAATGTGTTACCGCCCTTCGCAACTTTGCCGTAAAGACCTATATGACGTTACCAGCCATACTTGATCCGCTTTGACCCGCCGCCGGACCTGAAATGCCCGCCCCCCGTCTGCTTGTTGTCGAAGGAAACACGGCCGATGGCCGCGCTCTGGTCAAGGCGGCCGGCGGCGAGGCGCCAAGCGTCGGCTATGCGAGCCTGCTGCGGGAGCTCTGGCCCGGCGTCGTCGCCGACATCTGCTATCCGGCCGATGCCGGCGCCAACCTGCCCGACGCCTGCGGCATCGAGGGCTATGACGGGGTCGTCATCACCGGCTCGGCGCTGCATGTCTATGACGGCGGGCCGCATGTCGATCCGCAGATCGCGCTCGCCCGAACCGTGCTGAAGACCGGGCTGCCGGTCTTCGGAAGCTGCTGGGGGCTGCAGGTGCTGACGGTCGCGGCCGGAGGCAGCGTACGGCGCAATCCCAAGGGCCTCGAGATCGGCTTCGGCCGCCGCATCCGCCTCACCGCGGCGGGCCGTGGACACCCGATGTATGCCGGCAAGGACGAGGTGTTCAATTCAGTGACGGTGCATCGCGACGAGGTCGAATCGCTCGCGCCCGGTACCAGGGTGCTTGCCTCCAACGCCTTCTCGGCGGTGCAGGCGATCGAGATCGTGCAGAACGGCAGCACCGCCTGGGGGGTGCAATATCATCCGGAATATACGCTGCATGACATCGCCGCGACGCTGCGGCGCTACGGCAAGACGCTGGTCAAGGAAGGCTTCTTTCCCGACGAGGCCAATCTCGCCGCCTATTCGCACGAGCTCGACACCATCGGCCGCGATCCCACTGTCAAGTGGCTGGCCTGGCGCCACGCACTCGATCATCTCATCCTCGACAAGCGCAACCGGACGAAGGAAATCCAGAACTGGATCACGCATCAGGTGCTGCCGATGCGTTCGAAGCGCGGGCGGGAATAGTCATGAATTTCTCCGGACGCCATGTGATTGTGACTGGCGGCACCGGAGCGCTCGGGACCGCGCTTGTCGGCGCGCTCATCCGGGCGGGCGCGCATTGCCATGTCCCATTCATCGAAACACGTGCCAGTCCGCATTTCGAGCATGCGCAGAACGCAAGCGTGACGCTGCACGCACAGGTCGATCTCAGCGATGACGCGCAGGTGACAAAGCTCTATGCCGCCCTGCCCTCGCTCTGGGCTTCGATCCATCTGGCCGGCGGATTCGCCGCATCGAAGATCACCGACACATCGAAGGCCGATCTCATGCAGATGATCGACACGAATCTGGTGAGCGCGTTCCTGTGTTCACGCGAGGCAGTGAAGATCATGACGCGCGGCGGCAGCGGTCGGGTCGTCAATGTCGCCGCGCGGCCGGCGCTGGAGCCGCGGTCGGGTGCAGGCATGACCGCTTACACGGTGAGCAAGGCCGGCGTCGCGGCGTTGACTGCCGCGCTCGCGGAGGAAGTGGTCAGGCAGGATATTCTGGTGAATGCCGTTGCACCGTCGGTCATGGATACGGCCGCCAATCGAGCGGCGATGCCGAAGGCCGATCACGCGAAATGGCCAAAGGTGGACGAGGTTGCGGCGACGATCCTGTTTCTGGCGTCGCCGGAGAACAGGGTCACGCGGGGAGCGGTGGTGCAGGTTTACGGAAAGACGTGATTGTAGCGGAAAACGGGGACTTGCCAGGCCCTGCAATCCAATGTACTTTGCGATACAAAGCATAGGATTGCTTGTCATGTATGACCTGCACAAGGCGCTGACCGATATCAGAACGGTGCGAAGCCAGATTGCGCGCGGCACCGTATTTCGAGGTTACGGGCCTGCCGCCTTCGCAACGACCGGAATGTTAGCGATTTGTGCGGCTTTCATCCAGGCGCACTGGATCGAAAATCCGGCGAATGACATCGTCTCCTATCTTATCCTTTGGATCGCAACCGCAGCACTGTCGGCGTTGGTCATCGGAATCGATGTCGTCACTCGCTCACGTCGGGTTCACTCGGGACTGGCTGACGAAATGATCCAGTCGGCAGCCGAGCAGTTGCTACCGGCAATGGCGACCGGCGCGCTCCTGACCTTTGTCATCTTTCAATTCGCGCCGCAGAGTCTCTGGATGCTGCCGGGCCTCTGGCAGATTGTCCTCAGTCTTGGCGTGTTCGCCTCCTGCCGTTCGCTGCCGGCGCCGCTTATCGCTGTTGGCTTCTGGTACCTCGCAACCGGACTGGTATGTCTCGCGCTCGCAAACGATTCATACGCATTCTCGCCCTGGGCGATGGGCCTGCCGTTCGGTCTTGGCCAATTCCTCTCAGCCGCACTGATCCACCTGGTCGGAGTGAACGATGCGGAAGACTAAGGGCAAGGAGCAGGACAAGGCGCGCTTCGCGTATGACGGGCTCGACCGCGTCATCCACGAAAAGGCCCGCCTCGGCCTGCTGACCTCCCTGATCGCCCATCCAAAGGGCCTTCTGTTCGGCGATCTCAAGCAGCTATGCGGATTGACCGACGGCAATCTCAGTCGACATCTGCAGGTCCTCGAAGAAGCAGGTCTCGTCGATATCGCAAAGAGTTTCCGGCACAATCGTCCGCAAACACTCTGCCGGATCACGGCAGAAGGCCGCAAGCGCTACATGCGCTATCTCAATGTGCTCGAACAGGTCGTCCGTGACGCGGCGGATGCCGCCAAGGGCGATCTGACGCAACCCGGTCTCGCCCCCGCGTAATTTTTTTGACAGGACACTTTGCAATGCAAAGTTCATTGAATAAGAAAGTGAAAGGCGCTTGCATTTCCCTCGCGCTACGCGCCCGACGAAAGAAGCTTCCGCGCCATCTGTGGTCCGCGCTCCCCGCCCGCCTCGTGAATGACGGCTGGTGGCTTTGCTCCTCGCCGCCATCCAACAGCATTTCCCGTTCTTCCGGTCCGCATCGCGGATCGTGACGGCCTTTTTTTAATGCCTAAAGGATCGCCTCACATGATCAGCACTGCCATAGCGCCCCATGACTCGTCCGCCGTCAGCCCAATTCGTCCAGGCAAACTCGCGATTGCCGCCGCCATCGCTGCGCTGGCGGACTGGCTGTTCTACGGACATGCGTTGGGCATTTCTCTAGTCCTGTTCCTGCTAGCGCTTTGTATCGGCGCGATGCTGACCAACCCAGTTTACGCGACCCGGCGCGCGCTGCTGAACGGTGCCGTCGTTTTTCTTCTCGCCATCGCCCCGCTGATTGTGGAAACAAGCCTGATCGGCCTTGCCTTCGCGGCAACGGGCGCAGCCTATGCCGCACTCATTGTTACGCACACGGGCGCCACTTGGACGGAGCGGCTCATTGGTGCGGTCGCTCTGTTGCTCGATGGCTTCTGGCGGATTTTTCCGGATTTATCTTGCGGCATTGGCCAATGGTTGCGCAGTGAACGCGCAACGGACAGTGGCCGCGCACTGATCGTCTGGATCGTGCCGCTGGTGCTTGGCGTCATTTTTCTCACGCTGTTTTCATCTGCCAATCCCCTCATCGAGAACTGGTTCACACATATCGACCTGAGATTCCTGCTGGAGCGTATCAGTGTCTCGCGCGTGGCGTTCTGGATCGCTCTGCTCGCGCTGACGTGGCCATTCATCTTCATCCGCTTTCGCGCCCAGTTGGAAGAAAAAGTGGAAAAAGAACTGCGGTCTGTCGCCGCTGAGCTGCCCGCGGGCAGCAGCCTCTCCGCGCAATTGTTCGGCAAGGACGCCATCCTGCGCTCCCTGATTCTGTTTAACCTGCTCTTCGCAGTGCAGACCTTGCTGGATACCGCTTATCTCTGGGGCGGGGTCGCACTTCCGGAAGGCATGAGCTACGCATCGTATGCGCACCGCGGCGCCTATCCGTTAGTTGTCACCGCCCTTCTGGCCGCTGTCTTTGTCATCCTGGCGACTCGCCCGGGAAGCGAGGCCGAACGTTCGTTTCTGATCCGCAATCTCGTCTTTCTCTGGATCGCGCAAAATGTTCTGCTGGTAATTTCGTCGATACTGCGTCTCGATCTCTATGTCGACGTCTACTCGCTGACCTATTGGCGCGTCGCCGCCTTTGTCTGGATGCTGCTGGTCGCAATCGGGCTGGTCCTGATCGTGTTGCGCATCATCTCGGGACGCTCCAACGTGTGGCTGGTGGGAATGAACTTAAGCTCGCTAGCGGTGGCCCTCTACGTATGCGCGTTCATCAACTTCCCAAGGCTTATTGCCAACTACAATGTGTGGCACAGCAAGGCCGCGACTGGAAACGGCAGAATTCTTGACGTGCATTATCTAATGAGTCTGGGCGCGCATGCGATTCCGGCCTTTGATTCTTACGTCGCAATTGTCGGCTCAACGTTGAACAAAGATCCCGTGTGGAACGAGGCATACGCCAATATCACACAGAATTGGCACAAGCGGCGCAACATGCTCGCCGCGGCCCATCTCAATCGAATGAACGACTGGCGGGCTTGGACCTATCAAGACTGGCGGCTTGCACGATATCTGCAGAGCAAGGCAAACGGCGCCTCTGCCAAGCAGTGACCTGCGTTCACTCAATCCCCCGCACCCTTGCCCGGTTCACGCCGAGCGCAAGGATGCGGTTGAGCATCTCCGAATAGGTCAGGCCGTCATGCATGGCGGCTTCCGCGAATACCTCGTCGCGGGAGATTTCCGGATTGGGATTGGCCTCGATGAAGAATGGCACGCCCTCCGGCGTCAGGCGGAAATCGATGCGTGAATAGCCGTCGAGCTCCAGCGTGCGGCAGATGCGCTTGGTCAGGTTGGCAATGCGCGCCGCGATGTCCGGGCTGAGATCCTTCGCCGGGCCCTGCACAACGCCGCGCCTCTCCTGATACTTGATGTCAAATTTCAGCTTCTCGGTGGCGATGCGGCTGCCGTCGCCGAATTCCAGCTCCCAGGGCGGCAGGACTCGCAGCCGCTCGTTGCCGAGAACGCCGACATAGATTTCGCGGCCTTCAATATATTGCTCTGCGATGGCGGCGGTGCCGATGCGCTCGTGAATGAAGGCGACGCGCTCGGCGAGCTTCTCGTCGCTGTCGACCAGCGACTTCTGCGCGATACCGACGGACGCATCCTCGCTCAGACTTTTCACAATCAGCGGAAACTGCAGTCGTGCCAGCCGCTTGACCTTGCGGCGCAGCGGGAAGACGGCAAAGGCCGGCACCGGGATGCGGTGATAGGAGAGAAGCTTTTTCGACAGATCCTTGCCGCGCGCCAGCATCAGGCCGCGCGGATTGCAGCCGGTGAAAGGAATGCGCACGAGCTCGAGATAGCTTGCGACATTCTGGTCGTAAGCGGTTTCGCCGTGGAATTCCTCGAGCAGGTTGAAGACGACGTCGGCCTTGAAGCTCTCGATCTCGTCGCGGATCGGGCGCAGCTCATGCTGCACGCCGAGCACGCGCACCTCGTGCCCCGTGGCGCGCAATGTCTTGACGACGTCGTATCCGGTTTTCCAGGCCAGCGCTTCCTGATCACTATAACCTTTAGGCGACGCGGGCGGCTCCTGCTCCGGGTGCAAGAGCACCAGAACCCGAAGCTTCTTCATAGTGCGAACCACTGCCTCCGCGCGGGACCATAGAGTGAATGTACCGTCTTGGCCGTTAACAACACGGTAAAATCCGTTTTCAGCCGCCGCTCGGAACCGACCGCCCGCAAGTTCAGCTCGCGGCAGCGGTCGATCATATCATCAAGCACGGAATCGATGGTGAGCTGATATTCGCCGGTCCAGCGCGACACGATCTCGCGGATTTCGGCGCGATGACGGCGGATGAAAGCTGACGCCGCGAGCGAGCGGCGATGGCGCGGATCGGCGGAGAAGATGCGATGCAATTCACGGTCATAGGTCTTCGGCGTGTCGACCGCGTAAAGCGCCTGCTTCTTCCTGTAATGCTCTTCCAAGGTGTCGGTCAGCTTGCTTAACGGATCGACAACGGCGCGGCCGTTCAGGACCGGCTTCTGATCGGCGATTTCCGCCATCAGCTCGTCGACGTATTCGAGCTTCTTCAGCGCGCCCCAGCCGGCATAGCGCTTGCGCCAGTCGGAGCGCGGCTTCAGCCACACCGCAAAGGTCTCGGCAAAATCCTCGTCGGGGTGACTCTGCGCATACCAGAGCCGCAGATGCTGGACGTAGTTCTTGCTGGCGGGATTGGGCCGATAATAGGTCGGATAGTGCATCGAGGAACGGCCGAACAATTGCTGCCAGCGGCGGCGGCGCTGGAGCTGATAGGCGTGCTGCACCACATGTCCCATCTCGTGGCGCAGAATACGCATGCACTCCCACACCGTCCCACCCTCGACATCGATGATCATCTTGCGCTCAAGGCGCATCAGGCGCGGATGCACAAGATAAAAAGGGATGGCGATGCCCGGCGAAGTGGTGGGACTGAACCACTCATTGGAGAGCCAGACGTGCGGGCGGATTCTCAGACCCTTCTCGGTCAGTTCCTCATCAAGGTCGTTCAGGCAGCGGTTCACCCACGTGCCCTTGAGGCTCAACCTCAAGTCCTTGAGCTGAAGCTTGAGCAGCTTGTCTTCAGGAATTTGGGCGAGGGAAATTTTCCGGGGCATGGGACGCAAAGGTGCGGGTCAGCAATAGTCCGCATGGTGTCACGCCGGACGCGGCGCGACAACCGGTGCGACGTTAACGCCGCGCCGCCGCGAAGGTTCGCGGGCCACGGCGGAAAATATCCCTAGTTCTTCAGCCGATAGCCGGTTTTGAAGATCCACCAGACTGCGACCATGCAGGCGGCGAGGAAAGCCAAGGTCATGCCGAGGCTGATGCCAACCCCGACATCGGCGATCTCGAAAAAAGCCCAGCGAAAGCCGGACACCAGATAGACCACCGGGTTGAACAGGGTGATGGTCTGCCAGACCGGCGGCAGCACGCTGATGGAATAGAACGAACCGCCAAGGAAAGTGAGCGGGGTGATAATCAGGAGCGGCACCAGTTGCAGTTTCTCGAAACCGTCAGCCCAGACGCCGATGATGAAGCCGAACAGGCTGAAGGTGACCGCGGTCAGGATCAGGAAGGTCAGCATCCATATGGGGTGTTCGATCCGGATCGGGACGAACAGGAAGGAGGTCACAAGGATAATGAGGCCGAGAATGATCGACTTGGTCGCCGCCGCGCCGACATAGCCGATGACGATCTCGATATAGGAAACCGGCGCGGAGAGGATTTCGTAGATCGTGCCGGTGAAGCGCGGGAAATAGATGCCGAACGAGGCGTTGGCGACGCTCTGCGTGAGCAACATCATCATGATCAGACCGGGCACGATGAAAGCGCCGTATTCCACGCCCTCGATCTCGCTGATGCGGGTGCCGATGGCGGCCCCGAACACGACGAAGTAAAGCGAGGTCGAGATCACCGGCGAAACGATGCTCTGCAGCAGCGTGCGCCCGGTGCGCGCCATCTCGAATTTGTAGATCGCAGCGACGGCCCGGTAGTTCATTCCTGTTCTCGCTTCAAATCTATCGCCGTCATCCCGAGGCGCCAATGATCGAAGATCGCGAGCCTCGAAAAATGACGGGCAATATTCGGCCTGTCGCCCATCGAGGCGCGCGGCCATTCGGCCGCTCGCACCTCAGGGTGACGGAGCAAGGTGCCGGGTCGCGTCTTCATGGCTTTCCGCTCACAAGACCGACAAAAATGTCTTCCAACGAGGACTGGCTCGTTTCCAGATCGCGGAATCTGATCCCCGCCTTGTTCAGGTCGCCGAGCAGGGCGGTGATGCCGGTGCGCTCGCCCTGGGTGTCGTAGCTGTAGATCAGATCGTGGCCGTCATTCGCCAGGGCGAGGCGATGCGCAGCGAGATTGGCCGGCACGGCGTCGAGCCTGTCGTGAAGATGCAGTGTCAACTGCTTCTGGCCGAGCTTGCGCATCAGCTCCTTCTTGTCCTCGATCAGGATGATCTTGCCGCCATTGATGACGCCGATGCGGTCGGCCATCTCCTCGGCTTCCTCGATATAATGCGTGGTGAGGATGATAGTGACGCCGGAGGCGCGCAGCGCACGCACAACATTCCACATGTCCTTGCGCAGATTGACGTCGACGCCGGCGGTCGGCTCATCGAGAAACAGGATTTGCGGCTCATGCGACAAAGCTTTTGCAATCATCACGCGCCGCTTCATGCCGCCGGACAGCGTGATGATCTTGGAGTCCTTCTTGTCCCACAGCGACAGATCGCGGAGCACCTTCTCGATATGAGCCGGATTCTTCGGCTTGCCGAACAGGCCGCGGCTGAAGGTCGTGGTCGCCCACACTGTCTCGAAGGCGTCGGTGTGCAGTTCCTGCGGCACCAGGCCGATCATGTCGCGCGCCGCGCGGTAATCATCAATGATGTCATGCCCGCCGACCGTCACCTTGCCGACGGAGGGATTCACGATGCCGCAGATGATGCTGATCAGCGTTGTCTTGCCGGCGCCGTTCGGCCCGAGCAGCGCAAAAATCTCGCCGCGCCGGATGTCCAGATCGATTCCCTTGAGGGCCTGGAAGCCGGAGGCGTAGGTCTTGGAAAGGCTGGAGACAGAAATCACGGATTGCATGCTGGTCCCACCGGCGATGTAAATCTCCGCACCCGGAATGGAAGAGGCGGCCAGCCAAAAACTGCGGTGACCTGATCCGGACGGCTCCCGCCCGTGATGATCGCCGAAAAGGCCCACGATACGGGACGAAATTATCGATGCGCTGCATAGACCGTGACGACTTGTCCGGTCAATCCGTGGTAAAAATGTCCGATTGCACGATCCATTCGAGCCAAGAAACAACGCCAGAAGAGGAACGCCATGTTTCGTCAACGGGTCCTATTTGCATTATTTGCAGTGCTGATTGCAGGCGCATTGGTGCAGCCGGCGGCGGCGCAGACTTATCCGTCGCAGCCGATCAAGATCATTGTTCCGACCGCGCCCGGCGGCGTCGCCGATATCGTCGGCCGCACCTTAGCAACAAAACTCACCGAAGCGGGGAAGACCGCAGTGGTGGAGAACAAGACCGGCGCCGGCGGCGCCATCGCCGCGGATTTCGTCGCGAAGTCAGCGCCGGACGGCTACACCGTTTATGTCGGGTTTCATGCGACCAACGCCATCCTGCCGCATCTGCAGAAGCTCAACTATGACGCAACGAAGGACTTCATCCCCGTCACGATCGCCGGCCGCACCGCCAACATCCTGGTCGTACATCCCGATGTTCCCGCCAAATCGATGAAGGACCTGGTCGCCCATGCCAAGGCCAATCCGGGCAAGGTGACCTTCGCCTCGCAGGGCAACGGCTCGACCGGGCACATCGTCGGCGAACAATTCAAGGAAGTCGCCGGGGTCAACATCGTGCACGTCCCCTATCGCGGCGGCGCGCCAGCGGTGCAGGACCTGATCGCCGGTCACGTCACGATGATGTTCGACGTGCTTACGCTCGCGGTTCCGCAGGTCAAGGGCGGCAAGGTGAAGGCGCTCGCGGTCGCCTCGCCTGGACGCGTTCCGCTGCTGCCGGATGTTCCGACCGTCGCCGAAGCCGGATTCCCGCAGCTCGAAAGCGGCCCCTGGTTCGGCTTCTTCGTGCCGGCCAAGACTCCGAAGCCGGTCGTCGACTGGCTGTATGCGGAGGCCAAGAAGGCCTTCTCCGCGCCCGACGTGAAGGCGCAATGGGAAAAGCAGGGACTGACCGCCGCGCTGGCGACGCCGGAGGAGACAAAGAAATTCGTGGACAGCGAGTACAAGCGCTGGGGCGATGTGATCAAGAAGGCCGGCATCACCATGAACTGAGGCGGTCTCGGATCAAAGGCAAACGGCCCGCAGCGATGCGGGCCGTTTTGTTTGAAGCGCAGGACGGATCAGCGCAGCGCAATCCGCCATTGTAGCGGCTCTCCGGATTACGCCTTCGGCTGATCCGTTTTACGCGTACAGTCCCTTGTTCTGCTCGCGCAGCACATTCTTCTGCACCTTGCCCATGGTGTTGCGGGGCAGATCGTCGACAAAGATCACGCGCTTGGGCAATTTGAATTTGGCAAGGCGCGGTTCAAGCTGGGCGATGATGCCTTTTTCAGTCAGCGTCGTGTCCGGCTTGCAGACCACGACAGCGGTCACGCCCTCGCCGAAATCCGGATGCGGGCAGCCAATCACCGCCGATTCGACAACGCCCGGCAACGCGTCGATCTCTGCCTCGATCTCGACCGGATACACGTTGAAGCCGCCGGTGATCACCATATCCTTGGCGCGGCCAACAATGTGCACGTATCCGCGCGCGTCGATCTTGCCGACATCGCCGGTGATGAAAAAACCATCGGCGCGGAATTCGGCCATGGTCTTGTCCGGCATCCGCCAGTAGCCGGCGAATACGTTCGGCCCCCTCACCTCGATGCCGCCGATCTCGCCCTGCGGCAATTCCCTGCCGCTGTCCGGCTCGACGATGCGAAGCTCGACGCCCGGCAGCGGAAACCCGACGGTGCCGGCGATGCGCTCACCGTCATAGGGATTGGAGGTGTTCATGTTGGTCTCGGTCATGCCATAGCGTTCCAGAATGGCGTGACCGGTCTTGTCCTTGAACTCGATATGCGTCTCCGCCAGCAGCGGCGCCGAACCCGATGTGAAGAGCCGCATGTGAGCGCAGGCGGCCCTCGTCAGGCCGGGATGCTTGAGCAGGCGCGTATAGAAGGTCGGCACGCCCATCATCGAGGTGGCCTGCGGCAACACTGCCATCACCTGATCGGCGTCGAATTTCGGCAAAAAGATCATCGACCCGCCGGCGAGCATCACCGTGTTCGACGCCACGAACAGGCCATGCGTGTGGTAGATCGGCAGAGCGTGCAGCAGCACATCCTGCTCAGTGAAGCGCCAGTATTGCTTCAGCGTCTGCGCGTTGGAGGTGAGATTGCGATGCGTCAGCATCGCCCCCTTGGAGCGGCCGGTCGTTCCGGACGTATAGAGGATGGCGGCGAGATCGTCGTCCGCGCGCGCCACATCGGTGAAATCGACGGGCGCTTTCGCGGCGGCGTCGATCAGACTGCCTGCCCCTTTTGCATCCAATGTCTCGACTGCCCCGACGCCGCGCTTCTTCGCGATCTCCGCGACACCGTCGTGCTTGGCCGGGTCGCAGACCACCAGCGCCGGCTCCGCGTCGCCGATGAAGTAATCGAGTTCGGCAAGCGTATAGGCCGTGTTCAGCGGCAGATAGACTGCGCCCGCCCGCAAGGTCGCGAGGTAAAGCAGCAGATTTTCTGGAGTCTTCTCGACCTGCACCGCCACGCGGTCCCCCGGCTTGACGCCGCGCTGCGCCAGTACATTGGCGATCCGGCCGGATCGCGAGAGCATGTCGCCATAGGTGATGCGGCCGCCGGCGGCGTCTTGCAGAAACACCTTTTCCTGCGAGGGAATGCTTTGACGGATGAGACCGAAGAGATTCATGACAAGTCAGACAAGGAAGATGGATTGAACGATCAGCTTGCGAGCGGCACGACTTCGCCGGGGGCCGCGCGCGCCAGTTTCTTCACCGCGTTCGAGGCCGCGATGGTTCGGCTTGCCGCATAGGCTTCATGGTTTTTCTCGATGTCATCGAGATCGTACAGATAGTTAACCATTACCCCGAACGACTGGCGCATGCCATTTTCCGAGCCGTCGGCCAGAGAATGGATCTGCTCGAGTCGCGCGCCATTTCCCAGATGGAACCGCGCCACCGGGTCGACCGGTAAACCGCGTCGGTTGCGGGCATGCAGCAAGTACCAGGCGGCGGCGCGCAACAGCGGCTCTTGCACGCCTTCGCGCGTATCCGGACGCTGCCACCAGCCTTCGACATCGAGTTTGGTCAGCGCTTCGAGGTCGTCCTGCGACAAGGCGAGGGACTTGTCGGCCTGCCGTTCGCGGCGCAGCCATTCGGCAAAGCCGGGCACCGGCGACAGCGTGACGAAATTCGACAGCCGCGGAATGTCGCGCGAGATTTCCTCAACCACCTGCTTGATCAGGAAATTGCCGAAGGACACGCCGGCGAGGCCGCGCTGGCAGTTGGAGATCGAATAGAAGACCGCGGTCGTCGCCTTTTCGGGGTCGATGGATTCACGATGCGCGGTCAGGATCGGCGCAATCGCGCCGGGAATGTCACGCATGAGCGCGACCTCGACGAAAATCAGCGGTTCGTCAACCAGAGCCGGATGGAAGAAGGCATAGCAGTGCCTGTCGGCAGGATCGATGCGGCGGCGCAGATCATCCCAGGAGTTAATCTTGTGCACGGCTTCGTGCCTGATGATCTTTTCCAGGATGTTGGCCGGCGTCGACCAGTCGATGCGCCGCAAGACCAGAAAGCCACGATTGAACCAGGACGAAAACAGATGCACGAAATCGGCGTCGACCACCGCGAGATCCTCGCGATGGTCCATGGCGTCGATCAGTTGTTCGCGCATGCGCACCAGCCCAGCGGTGCCGCCGGGCGCGAGATTGAGCCTGCGGAACAATTCCTGCCGGCGCGGCTCGGCGGCTTCGTGCAGGCGCAGGGCCGAGGAATCCGACGGAGATTCCTGCCAATCCTTGATCGCAGCTTCAAGCAGCTCGCGATCCGGGCCGAAACGCTGTGCCAGCGCTTCAAAAAAATGGATGCGCGGCCCGATGGTCAATTCTTCGTAGCGATTGAGAATCTCGCGCGCCAAGGCGACACCCGACGCCTCGCCCCGGCCTGACAACAGCTCCTCGCAAAGTTCGACAAAATCCTCCGAACGTGTGCCGGCATCGGTGCGCCGCGCACCGGTGCGCTCGAGCAATGCACGGCCACGATCGGATATGGTCTGCAGCAGATCGCTGAAGAATGAGGTGCTCATTCCGACTCCTCTGCCGCCGCATCCAACGGCGGCGACGCCCTTCTCATTGGCACCTAGTGTCTCGATCCCAAAGTCCGCAGGAATTTGCCGCTCCCCGGAGCGAACGTCGGGATCGAGGAACCCCTGCTTCTACATGGTTTGGTTCGGAAATTCGCTCGCGGGACTTGCCGCAAGAATGGAGCGAATTTCCGAACCGTCCCCCTAGCGACTGTTCTATTTATGCCTTGCAATTTGCCCAGAGCTGACCTGATAATGTCTACAAGAAAGAATAGATTGTATACAAAAAATCCAGGGACGGGTGCAAGGGAGGACAGGCTTCATGGCCGCACATGCGACCGAACGCCTGAAGGACGACATCGAGAATGAAATCGCGGCCGGCCGCCTGCTCCCGGGCGACCGACTGGACGAGGTTTCGCTTGCGGAGCGTTACGGCGTCTCGCGCACGCCGATCCGGGAAGCCCTGCACTCACTGGCGGCATCCGGACTGGTCGAAGTGCGCCCGCATCGTGGTGCGATTGTCGTCGATATCGGCCCCGACCGTCTGCTGGAGATGTTCGAGGTGATGGCGGAGCTTGAGGCCATGTGCGCCCGCCATACCGCGCGCCGCATGACCGAGGCCGACCACCGCGAACTGGTTGCCGCGCATGAGGCTTGCGGGCTGGCGCAAGAGGCGGGTGACTGCGACCGCTATTATTACGAAAATGCGCGATTTCACATCGCGATCTACAACAGCAGCCACAACGAATTTCTGGCCGAGCAGGCGCGCGCCTTGCACCGCCGCCTACAGCCTTACCGCCGTCTGCAAGTGCGGGTACGCAACCGGCTGGCGGCATCCTACCGCGAACATGGCGGAGTGCTTGAAGCGATCGCCGCCGGAAACAGCGAACTGGCCGCCGACCGGCTGCGCGCGCATGTCCTTGTTCAGGGCGAACGCTTTACCGATCTCGTCGCATCCATTCGAACGATGAAGCGGACCGGGTGAGGATGCAAACCCACGGCCAAAGAGCGCGTCAAAGCAGCGCAGTCATTCCACCGGGACGCGATTGCAACCGGCCGCCGTTCTGGTCTGATGCCCCGTTCCATAAAATCACGCGCGTGTTTTGTGCCCTGCAAAATCATGCTCGGATAGAAACGTCTGGTGAGGAGCAATCAGGGTGAGCATGACCGAGACACTCGTGGACGCTCCGCCGATGTCACCGCAGGTTCAGGCAAAATCGCCACTGCTTGCGGTCGAGGACCTCCATGTCCATTTTCTGACCTCGCGCGGCGTGGTGCGGGCCGTCGAAGGCCTCAGCTATCACGTCAATCCGGGCGAGATCGTCGCCATTGTCGGTGAATCGGGGTCGGGCAAGTCGGTCTCGGCGCTGTCGGTCATGCGATTGCTCCCGAAGCACACCGGGCGCATTCCAAGAGGCCGCATCATCTTCAACGGCCGCAATCTGCTCGATCTTGATGACGAACAGATGCGGGAAATCCGCGGCCGCGACATTTCGATGATCTTCCAGGAACCGATGACCTCGCTCAACCCGATCCTCACGATCGGCATGCAGATCACCGAGCCACTCCTCATCCATATGGGCATGACCCAGGAGCAGGCGAAAGCGCGCGCCGTCGAATTGCTGACGCTGGTCGGCATTCCCGATCCGGCGCGGCGGCTCGACCAGTATCCGCACCAGTTCTCCGGCGGCATGCGCCAGCGCGTGATGATCGCGATCGGCCTTGCCTGCAATCCGAGACTCATCATTGCCGACGAGCCGACCACCGCGCTCGACGTCACCATTCAGGCGCAGATCCTCGAACTGATGAAGGATCTGTCGCGGAAGCTGAACATCGCGCTGATCGTCATCACGCATAATCTCGGCGTGGTGGCCCGCTATGCCGACCGCGTGATCGTGATGTACGCGGCGAAGCTCGTTGAGGAAGGGGACGCCGACCCGGTCTTCCACCGGCCGCGTCATCCCTACACCATGGGGCTGCTGCGTTCGGTGCCGCGGCTCGACCGGCCGCGCGGCACCAAGCTGGAAACAATTGAGGGCCTGCCACCCAATGCAGCGGCCCCGCCCGCCGGCTGCCGCTTCGCCCCGCGCTGCCCTTACAAGATTGCAGTCTGCGACCAGGAGCCGCCACTTTACAAGACCGACACCGGCGGCCTGTCGCGTTGCCATCGCCACACCGAGATTGCCGAGGGCAAGATTGTGTGGAGCGCGTCGGAAGCAGGAAGCCGGCAGGTCACAAAAGAAAGCGGACCTCCTCTTTTGTCGGTCAAGAATCTCGTCAAGCATTTCGCCGTCAGCGGCGGTCTGCGCGACAAGTCGGGCGTCGTGCGCGCGGTGCAGGACGTGAACTTCAATATCTATCCGGGCGAGACGCTTGGGCTGGTCGGCGAATCCGGATGCGGGAAGACCACTGTCGGCCGCCTTATTCTGCAACTCGAAGAGCCGACCTCCGGAGAGATCCTGTTCGAAGGCAAGGATCTCGCCAAGACCTCGGCCGCCGAGCTGAAGGCGGTGCGGCGCAAGGTGCAGGTCATCTTCCAGGATCCTTATTCGTCGCTCAATCCGCGTATGACGGTCGGCCAGATCATCGGCGAACCGCTGCATGTCTACAAGCTCGCGCCCGGCAGGAAGGCGCAGGAAGAGCGTGTCGCTCAATTGCTGGAGCAGGTTGGACTGCGTCCCGAAATGGCGACGCGCTACCCGCATCAGCTCTCCGGCGGACAGCGTCAGCGCGTCGGCATCGCGCGGGCGCTGGCGATGGAGCCCTCCTTCATCGTCTGCGACGAGGCGGTGTCGGCGCTCGATGTGTCGATCCAGGGCCAGATCATCAATCTGCTCGAAGACCTGCAACGCAGGCTTGACCTCGCCTATCTTTTTATTGCGCACGATCTCGCGGTCGTTCGCCACATCTCGATGCGCGTCGTTGTGATGTATTTCGGACGGGTCATGGAAGTCGCCGACAGCGACTCCATCTATCGCGGCCCGCTGCACCCCTATACGAAAGTGCTACTCGACGCCGCTCCCGTGCCTGATCCCGCGGTGGAAAAGGGGCGCGCGCCGCGGCTAATCAAAGGCGAATTGCCGAGCCATCTGGCGCCGCCCACGGGATGCGTCTTTAATACACGTTGCCCGCTGGCAAGCGAGGAATGCCGCCAGGTCGTTCCGGAGCTGCGCGAGATACGCCGGGGTCATTTTGCCGCGTGCATCAAAGTGTGAAGATTGCGAGACTGACTTTGGGGCGACTGAACTGAACAAGAATCGGCCGCGAACAAGGCCGGCATACTGAAATCCACGGAGGAAACGAGATGCTGAAAAGATATGGGGCTTTCATCCTCGCGGCAGGGGCACTTGCTTTTGCCACGGGCACGGCCGATGCGCAGACGCCGAAGAGAGGCGGCATTCTCAAATTCGCGGTCAGCGCCGAGCCGCCGAATTACGATTGCCACGGCGCGACATCGTTTGCGTTCATTCACCCGGTCCGGCCGCATTACAACACGCTGTTGAAGTTTGACGAGCCGAACTATCCGAAGGTCAAAGGTGATCTGGCGCAATCATGGACGGTGTCACCGGACGGGCTCACCTACACGTTCAAGCTGAAGCCCAACATCAAATTCCACGACGGCTCGCCGATGACGTCAGCCGACGTGAAAGCCACCTATGAGCGCATCGCCACTCCGCCGGCAGGCGTGGTGTCGATCCGCAAGGCCGCCTATGAAGACGTTGCCTCAATCGAGACACCCGATCCGCAGACGGTCGTTTTTAAGCTGAAGGCGCGCAACGCCTCGATGCTGACCAATTTCGCCTCGCCCTGGGATTGCATCTACAGCGCGGCGAAGCTGAAGCAAGATCCCAAATTCCCCGAAAAGAACGTAATGGGGACGGGCCCGTTCAAGTTCGTTGAACATGCGGCCGGCTCGCACTGGGTCGGTGAGCGCTTTGCCGACTATTTCGAGAAAGGCAAGCCCTATCTCGACGGCTATCGCGCGATCTTCATCCGCAACACGGCGGCGCGCGTGAATGCGTTGCAGGCTGGCGAAGTGCTGGCCGAATTCCGCGGACATTCTCCTGCCGATCAGACCAAGCTTGTCAATGCTCTTGGCGACAAGGTGAATGTGCATGAATCGCCTTGGGTGTGCAGCCTGGTTGTCACCTTCAACACAGAGAAAAAGCCATTCGACGATGCCCGGGTGCGGCGCGCACTTTCGCTCGCTATCGACCGCTGGCAGGGTGCACAGGCGTTGTCCAAGATCGCGCTGGTCCGCCATGTCGGCGGCTTGTTGCGGCCGGGCTATGAGCTCGCCGTTAGCGAAAAGGAGATCGTGCAGTATCCGGGCTATGGCAAGGACATCAGCAAGGCGCGCGCCGAAGCCAAGAAGCTTCTGGCAGACGCCGGCGTAAAGGACCTGAAGTTCAAGTTCCTCAATCGCAATGTGCCGATGCCCTATACGCCGGTCGGCGTGTTCGTGATCGACCAATGGCGCCAGATCGGCGTCACCGCCGAACATGACCAGCCGGAGACCAAGGCTTATATCGGCAATCTGCGTAGCGGCAATTACGACGTCGGTCTCGACTTCAATTGCGACGCGGTCGACGATCCCAACCTGCAGCTGCTTAAATACATCTCGGCCGACAAGTCGTCGATCAATTACGGCCGCTACAACGACCGCAAGCTTGACGACCTGTACGAGAAGCAGAAGCGGGAGCTCGATCCCAAGAAGCGGATGGCGCTGCTGCGTGATTTCGAGAAACACGCCCTCACCGAGGCCTATACCTTCCCGACCATCTGGTGGCACCGCATCATCGTAAACTGGAAACAGTTGAAAGGCTGGCACATGTCGCCAAGCCACTACATCAACCAGGACCTCCAGGACGTCTGGCTGGACCAGTAAATGCCTAGTCGCCGGGCGGCCTGCACGCCGCCCGGCTTTTCTCCTTTCCGGTGTGTAACTTCGCTATGCTCCGCTACACCATCCATCGCCTGCTGCTGATGATCCCGACCCTGTTCGGCGTCGCGGTTCTCGTTTTCGTATTGTTGCGCATGATGCCGGGCGACATCGTCGAACTGCGGCTCCTCATGGACGGCGGGCAGGTGAGCCCGGAGGCGCTCGCCACCGAACGCGCCCGTCTCGGCCTCGACAAGTCGCTCTGGTTGCAATTCTACGACTGGATAACCGGCATCATGGTCGGGGATTTCGGCACCTCGATGTGGACCGGACGTCCGGTAATCGACGAAATCGGCAGCCGGCTGGGATTGTCGCTGCAGGTCGCCATCATGGCGACGGTCCTCGCGATCATTATCGCCATCCCGCTCGGCACCATTGCGGCGCTCTACAACAATTCATGGATCGATCACGCCATCCGCGTCTTCGCGATTGCGGGGCTCGCCGTGCCCTCTTTCTGGCTCGGCATGCTCATCATCCTCGCGCTGCTCTACAGCTTTGAATGGATTCCGCCGCTGACCTATGTCCCGATCTGGGAGGATCCGCTGCACAATCTGTCGCAGCTCATCTGGCCGGCGATCGCGGTGGGTTATCGCTATTCCGCCGTCGCGACGCGCATGACACGTTCCACACTGCTGGAAGTGCTGCATGAGGATTACATCCGCACCGCGCGCGCAAAGGGCGTTTATGAGCGCCTGGTCATTTCACGCCACGCCGTCCGCAATGCCATGCTGCCGGTCGTGACCGTCGTCGGCCTCGAATTCGCCTTCCTGATCGGAGGGCTCGTGGTGACGGAGCAGGTCTTTAACCTGAACGGCATCGGAAAGCTGTTCGTCGAGACCGTGACCCGTAACGACTACACGATGGTGCAGGCCCTCGTCATGCTGGTCGCGGCGTTCTTCATTCTGATCAATTTTGTGGTCGATCTGCTCTACGCCGTGCTCGACCCGCGTATCCGGTACAGCTGACATGACGACGATCACCACGACCGAGATCCCGTATCGCACGCGCAAGGTTCGCCATCCGATCATCGAATTCATCCGCGCGCAGCCAACCGGCAGCGCCGGCATGGCCTTCATCGTCATTCTCTTTTTGTGCGGTGTGCTCGCGGAATTTGTCGCGCCCTACGACCCGCTGGCGCTGGATTACGGTGCGATGCTTGCCCCGCCATCCTGGGAGCACTGGATGGGGACCGATGCCTTCGGGCGGGATGTGTTCTCGCGCATCATCTACGGTGCGCGTACCGCGCTGGCGGTGGGTTTCTTCGCCTCCCTGCTCGGCTCTGGCATCGGGGCGATGATCGGCGTGATCTCCGCCTATTTCGGCGGACGCATCGACATGATCATCGAGCGATTCATGGACGTACTGCTCGCCTTCCCGATCATCGTGCTGGCGCTCGCCGTTGTCGCCGTGCTTGGCAAATTTCCGGTCATGGGGCTTGACGTCAACCTGATCATCGCGATCGCCATCCCGATGATCCCGAAGATCGCGCGCGTGGTGCGTTCGGCAGCGCTGGCGATCCGTGGCTTGCCCTACGTCGACGCCGCGCGCGCCGCCGGCTACAGCCATCCACGCATCATCTTCCGCCATATCGCGCCCAACGTCGTGGCGCCGTTCCTGATCATGTTCACAGCTTTTATCGCGCAGGCGATCCTGCTCGAGGCTTCGCTGTCCTTCCTCGGGCTCGGCGTCACCGAGCCGACCCCGGCCTGGGGCCTGATGCTGTCCGGCACCTCGCAGGAATTCTACAGCCAGGCACCCTGGATGATCATTTTCCCAGGCATCGCCATCAGCCTTGCAGTTTTCGCATTCAACCTGTTCGGCGACAGCCTGCGCGACTTCCTCGACCCAAGGTTCAAGGTATAACGGGCCAACATCATTTCCATCGTCACGGCCGGGCTGTCCCGGCCATCCACGTCTCGGTTCGTGGCCAAGATGTGGATGACCGGCACAAGACCGGGTTTGACGACCAAGAGGATGGAACCATTACATGCCCGGACCTCTTGCCGGAATCCGCGTTCTCGAACTTGCCCGCGTGCTGGCGGGACCATGGGCCGGGCAGATTCTCGCCGACCTCGGCGCAGACGTGATCAAGGTCGAGCGCGAAGGTCTGGGCGACGACACCCGGCAATGGGGTCCGCCCTTTGTCGAAGGCAAGAACGGTGAAAATCTCGGCGGCTCCTATTATCATTCCTGCAACAGAGGAAAGAGGTCGATCGCGCTCAATTTCGAGAGCGAGCGCGGCCGGCGCATCGCACACAAGCTCGCCATGCGCTCCGACATCCTCGTGGAAAACTTCAAGCTCGGCGGATTAAAGAAGTTCGGGCTCGATTACGAGAGTTTGTCCGCCGAAAATCCTCGCCTGATCTATTGCTCGATCACCGGCTTCGGCCAGACCGGTCCCTATGCTCACCGCGCCGGCTATGACCTGATCATCCAGGGGATGGGCGGGATCATGAGCATCACCGGCGAGCCGGAGCGCGAACCGATGCGACTCGGCGTCGCCTTCGCCGATGTGTTTACCGGCGTTTATTCGGTTGTCGGCATCCTCGCGGCGCTGCACAAACGCGAGCGCACCGGCTGCGGCTCGTATGTTGACATGGCATTGTTCGATACCATGACGAGCGTGCTGGCGAACCAGGCGCTGAGCTATCTGGTGTCCGGGGAGGTGCCCACCCGCATGGGCAACGCGCACCCGACCGTGGTGCCGTATCAAGTGTTCCCGACCTCGGACGGGCACATGATCATCGCCGTCGGAAATGACGGGCAATATGCGAAATTCTGCCAGATCCTCGGCGTCCCCGAACTGGCGCAGGACACCCGCTACAAGACCAACGGCGACCGCGTGGTCAATCGCGGCACGCTGATCCCGCAATTGACCGCCCTGACCGCGCAGCGCACCCGCGCCGACCTTCTGGAAAAATGCGAAGCGGCCGGCGTGCCGGCCGGACCCATCAACACCATCGACGAGGTGTTCAGAGACCCGCAGATCGTGGCGCGCGGCATGCAGATCGCGCCGAAAAGCGACCTGGCGAAAGGCGGCGCCATTCCCGGCGTGCGCACACCGCTGGTGATCAACGGAAGGCCGACAGAGTCCGACTTGGCGCCGCCCGATGTCGGGCAGCACACGCAGGAGATTTTGCGGGAGATCGGGGAGATATAACTCTCTCCGTCACCTTGAGGTGCGAACCGCGTCAGCGGCGAGCATCGAAGGTTACGCGTGATCAGCCGTTACCCACCAATGCGGATATCTTTTTCTCTGCGTGTGCCGCTTCACCTCACGTTATCCCGGATACAGCCCAAGAACCCAAACTAGACCGATCGACAAAAACCTCACCCTTATTTCAGGCTGCAGTTTCGAGCGCCTTGTTGACAGGCTTGCCGACGACCGGACAGGTGCCGGTCACGCGGCACGGCTCGATGCTCTTCTTCGGCGCCAACGCCGACCAGCGGCGCACCGTCGTGCCCGCTTCACCAGGCGCCTGCTGCGCCGCGGTCGGCGGAATAGGCTTGCCTTCGGCGAGAAGCTTCTCAACGCGGCGCAGCCCGAGGAAGGCGGCGCCATATGCGCCGTTTAGCTGACCGAGCCCATCGGGCGCGACGTGGAAACGGGCGCCCAGGCTTTCTTCCAGCGCCTTGACCATCGCCGCGTTGCGCGTCATTCCACCGGTCAGCATGTAACCCGGCTCGATCCCGACACGGCGCATGAGCTGAATCGCACGGCCGCCGAGCGAAATCATCGCGCCCATGACGATGTCTTCCGCCGGTACACCTTTCGACAGATGGCTGATCACCTCCGATTCGGCGAACACCGCGCAAACGCTGCTGATCGGCACCGGGTTTGTGGCGCGCAGCGCATAGGGGCCGAGATCGGCGGTCGTAAGTCCGAGATAGCGGGCGGTCTTTTCGAGAAAAGCGCCTGTGCCGGCGGCGCATTTGTCGTTAAGGCGGAACACCTTCACGCGCCCCTCGCCGTCGACCTTGATGGCCTTGATGTCCTGCCCGCCAATATCGAGGATTGTGCGGGTGTCCGGGTAAAGATGCACCGCGGCCTGCGCATGCGCAGTGAGTTCGGTGATCTGCGTATTGCGGAACGGCACAGTATAGCGGCCGTAGCCCGTGGCGGCGACATAGGTGATCGCTGCGCGGTCGAGGTTGCTGGACTTTAACAGCTCCTCGAACACCGCCTCGGCGGCAAGCGCGAGCTTGAATCCGGTGCGCCGCACCGCCGTGCCGACGACTTCGCTCCGTTCATTGAGCACGATTGCCTTGGAATAGGTCGACCCGATGTCGATACCTGCAACGTGTAGCATGTGCTCCTCCCCTAAGCTGCCACCGGATGCGCCTGACCGCCAAAGACGCGGTCGTGCGAAAACAACGCGGCCCCGAGCGCACCGCAGAAATGCGCGTCCGGGCTGACATTGATCCTGGCGCCGGCGGCTTCCTCGATCAGCTTGACGATGGCGATATTGCGGCTCACCCCGCCGGTGAACGTTACTTCCGACTCGATGCCGACGCGCCGCGCGAGCGACACGCAGCGGCTGGTGATGGCCTGGTGCACGCCCATCAGCACGTCTTCCGGCAAGAGACCTTTTGCAAGATGGCTTATGATCTCCGACTCGGCGAATACGGTGCAGGTTGTTGTGATGCGCACCGGGTTCTGCGACTTGAGCGCCAGCGCCCCGAGCTCGGACAGCGGCATTTCCAGCGCATAGGACGCGGCGCCGAGGAAGCGTCCGGTGCCGGCGGCGCACTTGTCGTTCATGGTGAAATCGCCGACCTGGCCATCCTCCTTGACGCGGATCGCCTTGGTGTCCTGGCCGCCGATGTCAATGACTGTGCGCGTCCCCGGAAACAGCGTGACCGCGCCGCGCGCGTGGCAACTGATCTCGGTGACCTGCTCGCTGCCGAAGGTCACGTTATAGCGGCCATACCCTGTGCCAACGACGCGAACGACATCGGCCTCGCTGATCTTCGCATCGGCGACTGCCGCCCTGAACGCGTCCTGCGCGACGGTGGCCATGCTGGTCTCCATGTCGAGCAGCGCGCGCCCCACGATGGTCTTGTTCTCGTCGATGATCACCGCCTTGGTCTGCGTCGATCCGACGTCAACTCCCGCAACGTATTTCATGCTGCCCTCCCGCTTTCAGACGAAACGGACTTGTTGGCGCGCGGCGCACCGCCGCTCTGGTGCAAGGTTTCGAAGAATGCATCGACGCGGTTCTTGATCTGCGCGTCCGACCAGTAGCGTGGATCGATCAGATCGGATTCGATGTAGAGACTCGGCATCTTCAGCCGCTTGTTGAGGTAGTCGCGGGTGTCGGCCATGCCGGAGGAGACGAATCGGCAGCTCTTGATGCCGTGGAAAACGATGCCGTCGACATCGTAGTCACGTATCTGCTGCGCGAGCCGCTCATGCGCGAAAAACTGATTGGACAGCCCGCGCTGCGCGGCCAGCGCGGTGATCTCGGCGAGGCTTTCTAGCGGCCGCGACGTGTCGTAGACGAGTTCGCCCGCATCCATGCCTCCGGCGGCGAATGTCAAGTAATCCGAATAGGCGAAAACGCCGCCCCAGGTCTCGAACAGCTCGACCAGGCGGCGCATCGACACGTAGCAGGGCGTGCCTGAGAACAAGAGCCTGTAACGCTCCTCGGGAACGCGCCCTTCGCCGCGAGCGACCTTGGCGCGGAGCTCGGCTTCAATATTACGCATGAAGTCGACGCCTTCCTGCGCACCGCGATAGACGTTCATGATGCCGATGTAGGTGAGCCCGTCGAGCATTGCGTTGAACGGCGCCGGGCAGACGCGATTGAGCGCCATGACGTTGTTCCAGTGAAACACCATCTTGTTGACGCGGTCTTCCACTTCGGCGAGGCGATCCATGTCGAAGCGCTTGCCAGTAATGGTCTCGCACTTCTCGATCAGATCGCGAAACTGCGCCTCGACCCAGCGCGCGTCGGCGGCGTGCTGCGCGTCGCCCGGGCGTACCTTCCAGTTTCCTGCGCGCTGACCCGGCAGATCGAGCACGAATGTCGGCGTCTTCAGCAACCGTTCCCAGATTTCGGCCCATTTGATGAAGGTGCTGCACATATTTGATGCGATGGCGATGTCCGCCTTCGGAATGCGGCCGGCCGGGTGCTCGTTCTCCTTCAGGATCAGACCGACATCGGCCTTCACATAGGAGCACACGTCCGGCGACATGCCGTAGTCCTCCGAGAGGCGGATATACTCTTCCGAGGCCTTGCGCACGCCGGTCTGCAGCGAATTGATTTCCGGGAATACCAACTGGAAATCGAAGGTTCGCAGGATCTCGACGGCATTGCCCATCACGAACACATTGGCGACGTGTTGGCCGCGGGCAGGCGCCTGTTCGAGGGCGGTATACCAATCGCGCATCAAACGCTGGCCTTCGACCCGGGCGTCGAACGGTGCGGCAGCGGGCGGAATGGCGTCAACTGTTTCGATTCTCATGGCGTCCTCCTCTAGGCGGCAACCGCGAACAGCAGCGATTCGGCAAAGGTCTCGAGCTGCATCGCCATCTGCTCGAACGAGGTCATCTTCTCCTCGAATTCGAGCACGAGATACTGAATGTCGGTGTTGTCGAGATGCTTCGCCCAGGCGATCTGCTCGTCGAGGCCGGGCTCGCAGAACTTCGCCGCGGTAAGAATAGCGGCATCGGCCTTGCTGGAGCGGATCATCTCCATCAAGTAGCCTTCCTTGGTCTTGCGCTCGTCATGCTGCACCGGACTCGCCGCGGAACGCTCGACAAAGCTCTCCGCCAGCGCCCAGATCGGATCGCCGGCCTCGGGAACGTCCTGCGTGAGCCAGCGCAGCCCGATCAGCAGGTCGTCGTCGACCACATAGCAATTGCTATCAATTGCTTCGAGCATCTCGATTGGTGGCTGCTCACAGAAACCACCGACGAAGACGACGCGCGGCTTGTCCTGGGCCGGCAGGTTGCGCTGGCGGGCGGCATCAAGCGCGCGTTTCAGCAGACCGTTATGCTCCTCGGCCGGCATGCGACTGCGCGCCCGGGTCAACAGATAGGATTCGGTGCAGCTCAGCTTCCACGGCTCGTCACGGCGCAACGCATAAATCTCGCGCAACAGTCTGCGGTTATCGTTGTAGATGCCGATGCTGCGGCGTAACGACTCATCATCGACACTGCGCCCGGATTTCTTTTCCAGTTCGCTGCGCAGGCGCTGAAACTCTGCGGCGATGTAGCGCACCGCACCCGGCGTATTGACGTTCTGCGGCAGATAAAGGATCTGCGAGAGCTGTTCAGGAAAATTGCGCGCCCAGATGCCGGCAAGGTGTTTGGCGGCATCGCAGATCGGGTGGGTGATGAAGCCGGACAACCCCTGCAGCGAGCCATTGAGCCCGAGCTCCGCGGTCGAACGGCAGATCGAGCAGACGAATGAACCCATGCGCGCGTCGGCGTGCTTGAGTTCAAGCCGGTTACCGCCGCCGAGGACCGCGACCGGTAGCAGGCCGGCGGCATGCGCAACCTCCTCCGGGAAATAGACGGGGAAGTGGCCAAGCGTGCCGGCAAAGCCTTCCGGCAGCGAGCCCGCATCCGGGATCGGCGCCATCCGCACGTCATTGCAGTATTCGAGGACGACATTGAGCTCGGCTTCCGCGGTGGTGGCAGTGGTCATGGCCTGCGCTCCTTTCCGGCAAATACGTAATTCGGTACTAGAATGCGTATTTAATGCCACGGGACGCTTTGACTTTGATCAAGGCAGCCGCCAAATTAGCTATCAATCGGCGGCGCGACTCATCCCAGCGCGTCGCGCGCCGATGGGAACAGCATCATGTCTTCCCGCCGCATATGGTCGCCGATGAGTTCGGCGAAGCGCGCGGTGAGCATGCCGAGCCGGCGACCGTCGTTGCTCTCGCACGCCGCCAGCAATTCGTCACGAAGCTGCAGAATCTCGCGATGCTCCGCTTCGAATTGGGCAACCAGACCGGGACCACCGCTCGCCTGCGCATAGGCCGGAAATAGGACGTTGTCCTCCTGGGCGATGTGACGCTCAAGCGGCCCGGCAATCTTGTCGGCGCCACTGGCGACTGCTTCGCGCAATTCAGCATCGGCGCCGGCCGCGAGGGCGAGGAGTCGATCGACCCAGGGCAGCAATTCGGCATGTTCAGCCGATAACTGATCGATCAGAGTGGCATAACTGATTGTGTCGACTGTCATCGCGGCTCTCCTTGCTGAATGTCTTGCGGCGACTCAAGCGGCGGACTGTAATGTCGCCGAAGGTTGAGGCGTCTCCTGAATTATGTGTTGCTGCATTTTCAATCCAAATGCTGTCGGCGATCTTTGCGCCGCCGCATACGCGAAGCACTTGGGCGTTTGCCAACATACGTGTGGTCGCTCTTGGCCGTGTGCGGCTTCGGCCTGGTGGCGGCCGCGATGCGCAGCTCGGAGAGAAAAGTCTTCAGTGGAACCTGATATTCCAGTGCCGCGTCTTCGACGGTGTGCAACGCGCCGACCGGACATCCCGCACACGCCATGCCGTAGTGCATGAACAGCCATACCGTCTCCGGCCATCGACGCATGACATCGTTCACGATGTGGTGCGGCTGAGGAATCCGGTCGGCCATCCGTTTGGTCCAGGCTGCCGTGGTTGCCGGCTGGCCGAGTTCACCGATGACGTGCTTCGGATACTCGGCCTCGCCGGATAGCGATCGCGGCACCAGTGCGGCTGCCGCGACGGAGCTTTAGTTCGTCGCCGCGCCTTGCCGGCCGATACGAACACGCCAGACATCAGGGCCACGTTCGAGATATTCCCAGCTCACTTCGCCGGGCTTTTCCGCCTGAAATTGATAGTAGAGCGGCTTCGGGTCGTGATCGTTCACGAGAACGAAGCCTTCGCCGCCGTTCAATTTCCCATAAGTGTCGAAGATCAGCGCGTGACGCTGTGGTGGCGGGAGCTGTCGTACATCCAAAACCGTACCATTTTCCATTTTCGTCTCCTCTTCAGTTGCTGTGAAGTTGGCAATTATAACATACATTTAAAATATATCTATTTGCTCACGGCGAGGCAAGCTCGCGATCAATCGATATGCGACTCAGGCTCCTTCGTGAGCCACTGTCACAACTTGCTCAGCGGATGGTTGATCATCCACATGCGGATTTGGGCTGAAGTGAGCCAGCTTGCCGGGGACGCCGTCCCAGTCCTTGGCGTCGGCAGGCGCAATGCCACGCACCGTTATGTTGGGCCATTTCGCCGAATATTCACGGTTGAGCGCCAGCCATTGCTCAAGACCCGGTGTGGTGTCCGGATGGATGGCTTGCACGGGGCATTCCGGCTCGCACACCCCGCAATCAATGCATTCGTCCGGGTGGATGACCAGCATGTTCTCGCCGGCGTAGAAGCAGTCCACCGGACAGACCTCGACGCAGTCCATGTGCTTGCACTTGATGCAATTCTCGGTGACGACATAGGGCACGGCGCGCTCCTTCCAATCTGACGAAAGCACCGAACAGCAATTAGACGCTTCGGCGCCTTGATGCCGAAGCTAGCTCTTAAATGATATATTGACAATATTTCTTTTTGCGCAAAGATTGCCGTGGCGACCGGATGTGAAGGACTTGCTGACGGCGGCCACAGACGGAGAGCTTCGATGATCGGCGCCTCACTGTCCCGTTGGACCATGTCGTATTTCGCGGCCGCGCTTCTTGCACTGCTGGCCGCCGAGACCTTGATGGCGTCGGGCTATGGCTTTCCCTTCGCCGAGCTCCGGTCTGTAGAGACGCTCTTTCTGGTGCATCTGGTCGCGCTTGGCTGGCTGAGCCTGCTGATGTCAGGCGCGCTCCTGCAGTTCGTGCCGGTGCTGGTCGCACGGCCGCTCTACAGCGATACCCTGCCGCTCCCGGCGCTGCTCGCGCTTGTTGCCGGGCTCATCGCGCTGCTCGGCGGCTTCCTGCAACTGGACGGACGGCTCACATGGGCCATGCCCCTGCTTCCAATCGCCGGACCGCTGCTCGGCGTTGGGTTCGCTCTCAATCTGTGGAATCTGGGCCGCACGCTGTGGCCCCTGCGCGGCTTGCCCCTGCCGGCGCGCTTTGTCGTGATCGGTCTGCTTAGCGTCGTGGTGACGGTCGCCCTGGGAATCGTCTTTACGCTCGTGCTCAGCGGCACGACCACAAACGAGCGCCTGATTCAGCTCACGGCGGCCGGCGTTCCGATCCACATCATCGCAGGACTCGGCGGCTGGCT
Organism: Pseudorhodoplanes sp.; assembly: GCA_032027085.1. NCBI lineage: Bacteria > Pseudomonadati > Pseudomonadota > Alphaproteobacteria > Hyphomicrobiales > Pseudorhodoplanes > Pseudorhodoplanes sp. The sequence goes on from JAVSMS010000001.1 coordinate 1,005,728, forward strand.
GACGTTCAGCGCGATAGGCGTGAGCTACCGGCTGCTCGCCATGTTCATGCTCGCGCCGGATGTCGAGGGCTGGAGCGTTCGTGCTGCCCTCTCGTCCGGAACGCTTGCGCTCGCGCTTGTCATTCTCGGCGGCATCATTGCCGTCTGCCATGGCCTCGAGTTGAACACCTTGCTCGCTGCCGCAGCGGTGCTCGGAGCCGCTGCTCTTGCGGTTTACGTCTTCGATGTCGCTCGGCTCTATCGCGCGCGCAAACGGCGCCACATGGAACTTAACAGCCGCATGGCCGGCCTCGCCCTCGCCTCCCTCGTTGCAGCAGCCACGCTTCTCGCTGCCGCGCTGGCGCGCGGCAGCCTTTCGCACGACGTGGGCGCCATCGTCTTCCTCATCGCGTTCGGATGGCTCTCCGGACTCGGTCTGGCAAAGCTCTACAAGATCGTCGCATTCCTGACCTGGCTCGAATGCTACGGGCCGGTCCTGGGCAAGACGTTGACGCCACGCGTGCAGGACCTGGTCGCGGAGTCGCGCGCAGCCAAATGGTTCTGGCTGTACTTTGCGGCGGTGTGGCTCGGTACCATAGCGCTGATGCTCGATGCGACTGCGGTATTTCGAGCGGCCGCGGCAGTGATGCTTGCCGCGAGCGTCGCCATCATCGCCGAACTCGTTCGTGCGCGGTGCCTCGTCGAGGTAGATGCGGCCAATCGCCTCCCGGCCGGCGCCCACCGCCCACGGCTCTTCCTTTGTGTGTCTCAACAAACCTGAAAGGCCGGTACGATGACAATGACATACATTGATTTGGACGTGCGACCGATCCTGCGCGCTGGCGGCGAGCCATTCGAGCAGATCATGCAGACCATCTCCTCGCTCGAACCGGGAAAGGGACTGCGGCTGTACGCCACGTTCGAGCCGACGCCGCTCTTTCACGTGCTCGGATCCAAGGGTTTCACCCACGAGGCCAAGTCCCTCGACGGCGGCGACTGGGAAGTGCTGTTCCGGCCGACGTCAACGGCTACGCCCGACCAGGCTCAGGCGCTCATATCGCCCAACGACGACTCGGAATGGCCTGCACCGTCGCAGCATCTCGACAACCGCGATCTCGACCCGCCGGAACCGATGGTGCGCATTCTCGCTGCGACCGAGGCGCTGAAGGAGGGTGAGGTGCTTTCTTCGCTGCTCTGCCGCGAGCCGACGTTTCTTCTTCCCGAACTGGCGAAGCGCGGACACCGCTGGCGCGGCGGCTTCGAGGCGGATGGGAAGACCTACAAGATCGTTATACGGGTCGGCGCACGGCGGGAGGCTATGGCATGAGTACCGACGTCAAGAGCGATCTCGCCGACGAGGTCCGCAACGCGCTGCGGACTGTGATCGATCCTGAGCTCGGCTTCAACATCGTCGACCTCGGTCTCATCTACAGCATTGCCGTCGAGAGCGACGTCGCCCTTATCACCATGACTACGACGACGCGCGGCTGCCCGGCCACGAGTTTTCTGAAGGAGGGTGCCCGCGAAAGTGCCAGTACGATCTCCGGCGTGAAAACGGTCGACGTCACGTTGACCTATGACCCCCCGTGGACACCCGAGATGATGAGCGCCGAGGCCAAGAAATATCTCGGCGTGGCCGATGGGGTGGGCTGGTGAACGCGCCTCAACAAAGGCCGGAAACGCGCGACACGCCGACGCTTAGCGACCTGCTGTTGCGCAGTCTCGAAAAGCTGGCGGCGGCGGGAAACGTCGAGGAAGCCTGCCGCCTCGCCGGTCATGCCTGCGTAACCCTGCGGCACAGCGACCCGCATGGCGAACGCCGCTTCAACGCTTTGCTGCATCGGCTGACGAAGCACCTTTCCTGGTAGCCGCGCGAACGCACGCGATTGCGCGGCGAGCGATCAATGTGATGCGCGCGGGCGGGCGAAATGCGGCCCCCGTGTGCCCAGCTTCTTCCCGTGGGGCGGCAAAAAATCGCGTCCTTTCAGCGCGATATCGGCCAGCGTATAGCGGTCGAAGGTGCTGATGAAGGCATTGAGCGCTTCATTGACGACCCGTGGCAGCCCGCAACATCGTGTGAGGATGCACTCATTGCCGATCGAGAAACATTCCACCAGCGTAAAATCCGGCTCCGACAGCCGGATAATGTCGCCAAGCCGAATTTTCTCCGGCGATCGCGCCAGCAGCAGCCCGCCGGAGCGGCCGCGAACGGCTTTCAAGTATCCCGCCCGGGTGAGCACATTCACGACCTTCATCAGATGTGCGCGTGATACGCCATAGACCTTGGCGGTCTCGTCGATCGTGATCAGCCGGTCGCCAGCATTCGCTGCGTAAAGCAGCACGCGCAGGGCGTAATCGGAGAAAGTCGTAAGCCGCAACTGTCCCTCGTTCGCTATGACGCAGCTAGGATGTACGCTTTGATATATATATATATACCGATAGCGGCGGGCAGCAGAATTTATGCATCAAGAGGTAGATGTCCGGGACAAGTTTACATTCCGGCCATCGGCCGGACCGAACTGCAAGGTCCCCCAATTTCATTGGCTGCACTCTGGCTCAGAACTCTGAGGATGGCTGATCATTATTGCTTGAACAGCAATTCCCGCGTCAGATCGCCCAGATGGCGCACGGAGCGCAAGGCACGCTGCAGCAATTCCCGTTCGGTCGCCGACAAGCGTTTTACCGCGACCTTATTGGTGGGCGGATGGCCATGCTCGATGTCATCGATCTGCTGATCGAGGATCAGGCTGAGGAAAATCATCTGCGCCTCCGCCAGCGCTTCGAGATCGCGTTCGCCGCCGAGCTTCAGCGCCATCACCCCGGCGATCCGACGCGGCGTTGCGCGTTCCAGCACGTGATGGCGGATGGCGAGCACCCGCGCCGCAGTGACGATGCCGAACAGGCCGGCCTTCTTGAGATCGATGCGGCCGCGCTCGGTCTTGATGCCGCCGATGAAGTTCAGGCCGGGCTCCACCTCGCCGGCCGCTTCCGCCAGCAACTTGGCGAATTCCACCTGCCCTTTCGCCATTTCAAAGCCGTCGCGCCAGAGCGTTTCGGCTAGCACGTTGGCGCCGTGCACCCCGTGCAGATCGAAGAAAATATCGACCGCCATAAGGTCGGCCGGATTGGAGCGGGTGATCCAGTCCGCGACGCGCTCGCGCCAGGTGGCGAGCGACCCGCGCCATTGCGGGTTCTTCGCCATCACGCCGCCCTTGCAATAAGGCACGCCGACTTCGTGCAGGTAATCGGCAATGTGCACGGCAAGTTCGGCGAACCAGCGATCTTCCGGACCCCCCGGCGCACCGTCCTCGAAGATCAGCGCATTGTCCTGGTCCATTGCCAGAAGGCTTTCGCCGCGGCCGGCCGAGCCGAGCACCGCGACCGAGTAGGCGCAGGGCGGCTCGCCGCGCCCGTCCTGACGCATGCGTTGCTCGGCGAGCACCGCCGCCTGCCGCGTCAGCGCACCGAGCTCACTTGAAATCACCGCCGCGATATCGTGGGATGCAACGCCTTCCGACAAGAGCGAGGATGCGACCTGCGGCAGCTTTGCCCAGGCCTTTCCCAGCTCGTGGACATTCGTCGCCTCATCGATTTCGTCCCCGAGCGAGATCGCCTCGCTCGCACGCAGCCGCAGAAGGTCGCGCGCCGACAGAGCGCCAGCGACCATGCCAAGATTATCCATGACGCCGAGATGGCGGATTTTCAGCCGCTGCATGCGGCCGATGGCACGATAAACGAACGCATCGACCCGTATCACCGCCAGCGGCCGGCTCATGAATTCATGGATTGGCAATCGCAGCGCGTCCGCTCCTCTCGTCGCCAGCGCCCGCAGCACATCGCGCTCTGTGATAATGCCGGCATCGGCGGCGGCCAGCGCCGTGTCATCCTGTCTTCCCGGGCACACGAAAAGCGACGACACCTTTTCGGTGCTCATGCGCGTCAAGGCGTCAGACAACGCCCTGTCACCCGCAATGATTTTCGGCGGCGCGCTCATCACATTGCGGATGCGGTGGCGATAGGGATAGCTGTCGAAGCGCTCGAGCGAACGGACCGGCTGTTCGCGCACCGGCGCCTCCGCCACGTCGCTCCAGCCGGCCTGGTGTTGCTTGTCCAGCACATCGGTCAGCGCGCGGCAGGCCTGCATTGCCTCGGCCAGGGTCCGAATTCCTTTGGCGCGCAAATGCGGAATCAGCGCATTGAAAATATGCGCGGTGGTGATGGCATCACCGAGCGCCGAATGTCGCTCGGTGACTTCGACATCAAGCCAGTTGGCGAGCTGCTCCAGCGAAAGTCCGCCGAAATTCGGCTCCGCCACCAGCATCAGCAGCTGGGTGTCGAGTGCCTTCGGCCGCTTCCAGGCAATTCCGCTGCGCGCGCATTCCCGCTGAATGATCGAGAAATCGAAGCCGAGCGTATGGCCGACGATCACGGCGTCGCCTGCAAATCTCTCGAATTCCTTCCACACCACTGCAAAATCCGGCGCACCGGCAACCATGCCGTCGTCGATCGCGTGAATGGCCGTGGATTGTGCCGGGATCGGCACCGGCGGACGCAACAGGCGGCGGAATGTCTGGTTGGCATCAACCCGCCCGCCAGTGATTTTCACCGCACCAATCTCGACAATGAAGGACTTGTTCGGATCGAGACCCGTGGTCTCGGTATCGATGACGACGCCGTCGAGCGCGATCAGCGGCGTGGCATTGGTGATGGTCATGTCATGTCACCGCAGATCGCGTCGGCCGCTCCTGTTCATGACCGATCCAGCTCGCGCAGCCTGGCGGCCATGGCGGAGACATCCATGCGCCTGATCAATTCTTCCTGCATCTGGACCAGATTGAGCTGCAGAAAACCGCGCGAGGTCGGCGCGTCCTCCGTCAGCAAGTCCTTGTGGATTGGCATCAGGCTGAAGACGCGTTCGGCGAACGGCACGGGAATATCGATCACCCGTTTGGGTGGATGGGTCGTCAATCGCTCCAAATGCAGAGCCAGTTCCGCTCGCGCCTTGCTCCATTGCTCGACCGTCAGCAACGGCGGCACGGGATAGCGGTCGAATACCGAAAGCACGAGCTTGACCAGCGGATCGAGGAGCGCGCGGCGATCTCCACCAGCCTGCGGGGCCAGCACGCCCTCGACCATTTCACCGACCATGGCGAGACCAAGCGGATATCCCTCCCAGCGCGACCGATTCGCCGCCTCAATGAATTCAGGCTCCTTCATCATCACCTTGGCGTAAGGCCCGGAGCGGGCGCGTGCGTATTCGTACATTCCCTTCTGAATCAAGAAGGCGGATTGCGCGTCGATGAAATCGGCCAGATCGCCCACATCGGAGATCGGCGGCTTGCGACGAAAAATGCCGCGCACGAAATCGACAAAACTCATGCCCGCATGTCCTGCATGTTCGCGTTGCAACAGTTCTTTCGCGGTTGCGAACAAACCGTTCTCGGAAAAAAGTCTAACCTCTTCAGCGGGTAAAACATCCCAATTTCGCCGAAAGTCTTATACGGGCGGGCGTGCCGCAATGTTACCATTTTTCATAGACTCGCGACTTGGCATCAAGATCGGGCGCGGAGCAGCGGCAACCAGGGGGGTGTCGCACCCTAGCCGGTCGTCGGCGCCCCTCGGATTTCCATACCTGGCTTCCTACAGGATGCCGGTCAATCGCGGAGGGTATCGCTCCATGGCTACGTCAGAAAACGACCAAGCCCATTGGAAGAAAACCACCAACCTGATGTGGATCATGATCGGGTTGTGGATCTTCTTTGGTTACATCATCCACATGTTCGTCAATGTGCTGAACAAGATCGTAATTCTCGGCTTCCCGCTCGGCTTCTACATGGCCGCGCAAGGCTCGCTGATCGCGTTCGTCGTCATGCTTTTCGTGTTTGCAAAGAAGCAGGACCAGATCGACCGCGAATTCGGCGTCGCTGAAGACGACTGAGGGAGGACAGAACATGGCTACTCAGACTTCAGGCAGCGGCGACTTTATCAACAATCTTGGGAAGATTTACGGCTTCTACGCCGGCGGCTTCCTCCTCTTCGTCGTCTTGCTCGGCATTCTCGAACAAGTCGGCGTTCCGAACCGCGTCCTCGGCTATCTGTTCGTGTTCTTCACGATCGCGGTCTACGCCATCATCGGCGTCCTATCGCGGACCGCGCAGGTGTCGGAATATTATGTCGCCGGCCGGCGTGTTCCGGCGATTTATAACGGCATGGCGACCGGCGCCGACTGGATGTCGGCGGCATCCTTCGTCGGCATGGCCGGCACGCTCTTCCTGCTCGGCTATGACGGCCTCGCCTGGGTGCTCGGCTGGACCGGCGGCTACGTGCTCGTCTCGGTGCTGGTCGGTCCGTATCTGCGCAAGTTCGGCGCCTATACGGTTCCCGACTTCATGGCCTACCGGTTCGGCGGCAACTTCGCCCGTTTCATCGGCGTGCTCGTGCTGTTCTCCGCGTCCTTCACTTATGTGACGGCGCAGATTTACGGCACCGGCATCATCGCCTCGCGCTTCCTTGGCATGTCCTTTGAGATCGCGGTGTTCGTGGGCCTTGCCGGCATCCTGCTCTGCTCGATGCTGGGCGGCATGCGGGCGGTGACCTGGACGCAGATCGCCCAGTACATCGTGCTGATCGTCGCCTACCTGACGCCGATCATCATCCTGTCCACCAAGAACTACGGCATTCCGATTCCGCAATTGACCTACGGAGCGGCGATCGCGGACATCACGGCCCGCGAAGCACAGATGCTGAAGGATGGGCTGACGACGGCGGCGACACTCAAGCCGCATATAGCGCCATTCTACACCTACAGCCCGCTGAACTTCTTCGGCATCATCTTCTGCATGATGGTGGGCACGGCATCGCTGCCACACATCCTGATGCGCTATTTCACCACCCCGTCGGTGCGTGAGGCGCGGCAGTCGGTGGCCTGGTCGCTGTTCTTCATCTTCCTGCTGTACTTCTCGGCGCCGGCCTACGCGGCGTTCTCCAAGCTCGAGGTGTACACCAACATCATCGGCAGGGAGTTGACCGATATCCGACCGTGGCTTTTCACCTGGGGCGAACTCGGCCTGATCAAGATCTGCGGTCAGAACGCAGCCAGCATCGACGCTATAGTGGCCGCATGTAAAACCGTCGCCGGCCATCCTGGCGTGGTGCGCCTGCAGGACTTCGTGATCAACACGGACGTGATCGTGCTTTCCACCCCGGAAATCGCGGGACTTCCCTATGTGATCTCGGGTCTGGTCGCCGCCGGCGGTCTTGCCGCCGCGCTCTCGACCGCCGACGGCCTGCTGCTGGCCATCGCAAACGCACTCTCGCACGACATCTATTACAAGATGATCGACCCCAACGCGCCAACGGTCCGGCGTCTGATGGTGGCACGCGTCCTCTTGCTGGTTGTCGCTGTGGGTGCCGCCTCGCTGGCCGCCACCAAACCGGGCGACATTCTCGCGATGGTGGGCTGGGCATTCTCGCTCGCCATGGCGGGCAACTTCCCGGCGCTGATCATGGGCATCTGGTGGAAACGTGCAACAACCACCGGTGCTGTGGCAGGCATGATCGCCGGCTTCGGTCTCTGCATCTTCTATCTCGTCACCACGAGATATTATCCGCAGGCGGGCGTTAGCTGGTTCGGCATGTCGGCACTGACTAATCCGGTCACCGGTGCGCCGCTGGTCGACGTCGCGAAGACCATGGCTGATCCGAAGTGGCTGGCCGACGTTCCGGCAAGCGCGGCAAATCCGCTCCAGTCCAAGATCGGCTGGTTCGGGATGAACAACATCCTGTGCGGATTGCTGGGCATGCCGCTCGGCTTCCTGGTCATCTACGTCGTGAGCTTGATGGGCAAGGAGCCGTCGAGGGAAATGCAGGCCTTCGTCGACGAGATCCGCAAGCCTCGCGGCGGCACCGTGCTGCAAGAGAAGGACTGAGATATTCTCAGACCTTACCGATAACGAGTGGGGCCTTTCGGGGCCCCACTTTTTTTTCGCGACCGAACCATCGCTTTCGGTTACAAGACAGCGGCAAATCAGACAGCGCGGAGCGCCAAGCGTGTCAGCTTCCTTCTGGTCACTCTGGTACTTCCACCTGCCGAACTTCGTTCTGGCGGCGGTGATGTACACCATGCTCGGCCGCGCCCTGCTCGGCCTGATCATGGACGAGAATTCCAAGAACTATATCTGGCGCGGATTTCGTGCGATTACCGACCCGTTCCTCAGAATATTTGCCCTCGTAACGCCGAAAGCCACCGTCCCGGTGGTGCAATGGCTGTTCGGCTTCGTCTGGCTGTTCTGGCTACGAGTGGCGCTGCTCTATGTTTTCCTGTTGATCGGCGCGATTCCGAAGGCGGGATGACAGAGCTATGAGCGAGCGCAATTTCTATTACATCGGCATTGCCTTTTTCGGGATGATCAACGGCATTTTCAATCAGCTCGCGCTGATCTTCGCCCTGATCCATACGCAGATTCTGGCACCGTCCCTCCTCTTCGGCAGTGTGCCTCTGACCCTGATGTTCGCCTCGCTGATGGTATCCACCGGCACGATCATCCTGGCGGGGATACCGGCGGCGATTTATGAGCGCTATGTCGGGGCGAAGGATGATTCGACCGTCGTCTCGCTCTGGATCTGGCTGGCTGGCACCGCCATCCTGACCCTGCCGGCGATCAGCAATTTTCTTCAATTCGGCCTCTAAGCGAGCCGCCAAACCGTCAAAAATGCTGGTATGGTTTGGCGAGCCTGGAACCTCGTCCGCTTCGGCGGCGTTTGAGGGTTGGTTTTTACGCGCTGGCAATCTTCTGGCACGACACTTGCGTTAGAATTCGTGTCTGGATGGAAGCTTGCCGAGGGGGTGTTCTCGAGGAGACAGCCCGATGAGCGGATTTTCTGACCGGTTTGCTCAGTGCGCATGGTCCGCGACCGCCTGCGACGCGGCCTTTGTCTTCATGGCGGCCCTGATTTTGATGTTTGCCTTCAGTTTCGACCCCGCCTTGGCGCTGAAAATCGGCGCAGGCGTCGCCCTGGTCTTTGCTTTGCGTCTGATCCACCGGCTGAATGAGCTTCAGAAAAAGGGCATTTGCCAAACTGAAATCTGGCAATTCATGAAGCCCGAGGAGCTGCCGCATGGCGCGTCCGCCATCAGGCAGGCCCAGGAGCGCCTGGAGGAAATCCTGCTTCGTTTCGCCAAGGGTGCGGCGGCCGTTTCCGCTGCCCTGTTCGGAACCGCTTTTGTCATCACGCTGAATTGAAAAGCCGGCCCGCGCCGCGTTCCATCGCCGAGGTTAAAATCCCCTCGGATGCACGCGCGAGGGCGACATGGAGCATATGCGGCGGGTAGCGTATGAGACCGTCCTGCGCGCCTGCGGCTTCTCATCGCTCGCCATTTTCTGCGTGATGATCGGCATGTCGTTCGATCCCCGGCGCGCCTTCCAGGCGGGCGGGTTCCTCACCACCGTCATGGCCTTTGTTCTGATCTTGAAGTCGCGCGAGGCGCTGACCAAGGATTATCGCAAGACCGAGATGTGGCTCTACGTCGACAAGCAATTCCGTCCGCCGGAAGCCTACGCCCAATGGGCGAGCGCGACCATCCTGCGCGACACCTATCTCACCTTCGCGATGTGGACGGCGCTGATCTCGATAGCGATGTGGGGGCTGGCTCTGATCTTCTCTCTCATCGGCACGACGTCAACCTACACCTTCGACTATTCGCCGGCGGTCAAAAAGAATTCGTTTATCGCGGAGCGACAGGCACGGCCCGCAGATGATGCAGCGGCCGCGCGGAGGACAAGGCCCGCGCCGTCGATCCGCTACCAGGTATTGCCGTAAACCAAACCCCACTCGCATTGTTGCAACGCAGGATAACCTGCGGCGAAAGACCGCTTGCGGCGATGCCGCGATGTGACATCGTTATCAGCATGTCGCCGCGATTCTCTCGCATTCGCGAAAAGCGCCGCCTCTGCGGATGCATCAGCATAATCGCTTACTTTCCGTTACGGGCCCTGTCATGCCCCTGACATGCCGGTCGCCGATTCAGCTCGCGCAATGGCTGGAGGTTTGTGATGTCGGACAGTTACATCATTGAAGTTGGTGGCGGGGCGGCCGGATTGGTCGTGCGCGACGGCGGCAAGTTCCGCTTCTTCGCGGCTAAGAGCGAGTTTGCCGGCCTTGAAGGGCAGTCGTTTAGAAATCCGCGCGAAGCCGAAAAGGCCGCAAGACGTCAGGCTGATTTGCGCAGGGAAAAGCCTCAGTTCCTGCGCTGAGAGCGCCGTCTCGATGCTGATCCCGAAGTGAAGAATGAGAGTTGCACGCCAATGCAAACTCGAACGCTATAACCATTTGCTTTTTAACTCTTCTTGATGCGCATCTGTGTCTTGACTTGCCGGACCAATCCGCGCATGGCACAGCGCCATGCATGCCCATGCGCACGATCACGGCGGACACCAACACGCGCCGCGTGACTTTGGACGCGCGTTTGCAATTGGCGTCACGCTCAATACGCTTTTTGTTGTTGTCGAAGTCATCTTCGGCCTGATTAGCAATTCCACGGCGCTGCTCGCCGACGCGGCTCATAATGTCAGCGACATTCTCGGCTTGCTGATCGCCTGGGGCGCGGCGGCACTGACACAGCGCCCGCCGACCGAGCGTTTCACCTATGGCCTGCGCAGTTCCTCCATTCTGGCCGCCCTGTTCAATGCCATGTTTCTTCTGGTCGCGGTCGGCGCCATCGGAGGGGAGGCCCTTCTCCGGTTCGTCACGCCGCAGCCGGTGGCGAGCGGGACCATCATGATCGTCGCGGCTGTCGGTATCCTGATCAACGGCCTCACCGCCTGGCTGTTCGTGTCCGGCCGCAAGAGCGACATCAATATCGAAGGCGCCTTTCTGCACATGGCGGCGGACGCCGCAGTCTCTGCCGGTGTCGTTATTGCCGGCGCGGCCATTCTTGTGACCGGCTGGCTCTGGTTCGACCCGCTGGCCAGCCTCGTGATCTGCGCCGTCATTCTGTGGAGCACGTGGACGCTCCTGGCGCGATCGGTGCGCATGTCGCTCGATGCGGTGCCGGATGCGATCGATCCGCAGGAGGTGCGGACATTTCTCGCGGGGTTGCCGGGCGTCAGCGACGTCCATGACCTGCATATCTGGCCGATCAGCACGACAAACACCGCGCTGACCTGCCATCTTGTAATGACCGGCGGTCATCCTGGCGATCAATTCCTGTCAAAGCTGACGCACGATCTGGACCATCGCTTCTCAATCGATCACGCCACGGTCCAGATCGAGCACGAAAAGCTGCAGATTTGTCTGAAAACCGCGGACGACTGTTCTGCAAGAGTTTGAAAGGACCGGCGCTCCCTCCGAGGCAATGGGAGCATACCGGGGCAACCGCTCCAAATCGCCCCTTGGATACATTTCAATCCCGCGTTCTTTCGTGGCCTTCAACGACATTCCGAGATATACTTTTTCGGCATAGCTTGGTGCAGATGTCATGGAACTGAAAGAACTCCGCAACTTCATGCGCGTTGCGCGCGCCGGCAGCGTCAGCCGCGCCGCCGATGAGCTGCGGCTGGCGCAACCGGCCCTGAGCCGGCAAATCAGCAAGCTCGAACGCGAACTCGGCGTCTCTCTCTTCTCAAGGCATGGTCGCGGCGTGCGGCTCAGCGCAGCCGGGTCGCTATTGCTCGAACGGGCCGAGGCGATCGTGCATCTGGTCCGACAGACCAGCGACGAGATCAGGGAAGACCGATCGCTGACCGCCGGCCGCGTCACGCTTGGCGTCCCGCCCGCGGCCGGGCGGCTTCTGATCCCGACCTTCGTCGAGCAGTTCCAGAAAGCCTGGCCAAGGATCGCTCTGCATATGCGCGAAGGTGTCACCTCTTCACTGCAGGAATGGCTGCTTGAGAAGCGGATCGATATCGCCATCCTGCATAACCCGCCTCATCTGGAAGCCTTGAATATCAGCCCTGTTTTGACGGAAAGGATGCATGTCATCGCTCCGCCGCATCACGGGCCGGGCAAAAAGCCGCGCACCACGTTCCGCATTCGCGATCTTGCCGAGCTGCCACTGATCCTGCCCAGCATGGCGCACAACAATCGACGGCTGGTCGAACAGGCGGCGCTCGAACATGGCGTCCGGCTGCGCATCAGGACGGAAGTCGACAGCGTCGCGTTCGCCAAGGCGATGGTTGAGCGAGGACTCGGCTACACAATCCTGACCTACGCCGCCGTGCAGGAGGAAGTGGCGCGCAAGCGTCTCGCTGCCTATCCCATCGTGCGGCCGGCGCTATCAACCAGGGTCACGATCGTGACGCCGAGAGACCAGCCTCCCAAGACGACCCAATATGCAAGCGAGATATTGCTTGAGGTGTGCCGTATGCTGGTGCGAAGCAAGCAATGGGCGGGCGCGCAGCTTTGCTGAAGCTGATCATCCCGTCCTGTCATTCGTCATGCCGAGAAAGTATCGCTCGTGAACTTCAAATGAAGTTCGCCATGCACTAATCTTGTTTATTGCAACATCATTTGCCGGGTTGGCTGCCAAGTTGGTTTCGCAGCGCAGAAAGGCGAACGGCCAAACTTGTGCATTCGACGATCACCTAAGAAGACTTCGGGAGGATTGCCGTGAGAAGCTTGAAGATCCTGCTCATCGGACTGAGCATGCTGCTGTCCCCGGCCCTGGCCGTCGGGCAGGATTTCCCCAACAAGCCGATCAAGCTGATCGTGCCGTTCCCGGCTGGTGGGCCGAACGACATCATTGCGCGCACGGTGGGCCAGCGAATGTCGGAAATTCTCAAGCAGCCCGTCCTGATCGACAACCGCGGCGGACAGGGCGGCGTGCTCGGCACCGACTCGGTCGCGAAGGCGGAGCCGGACGGCTACACGATCGCCATCACCAGCGCCGGTGCACTCGCCATCAGCCCGAGCATGCAGGCGATCGCCTATGACACCCTGAAAGATCTGGCGCCGGTGACACTGGTCGCCAAGGTCCCGGAGATGCTGGTGGTTGCGACCAACGTTCCGGCGAACAACATGAAGGAACTCGTTGCGCTGGCGAAATCGCAGCCGGGCAAGCTCAATTTCGCCTCCTCCGGCCCGGGCAGCCTGCCGCATCTCGCCGGTGAATTGTTCAAGCTCACCGCCAAGATCGATATCGTCCACGTGCCCTATCGCGGTGCAGCTCCCGCCGTGAATGACCTGCTGGGACAGCAGGTCCAGATGGTGTTCCTCGATCTCCCGGTCCTGCTGCCACAGGTCAAGGCCGGCAAGCTGAAACCGATCGCGATCGGCGCGCCCAAGCGCGTCCCGAGTGCCCCTGATGTGCCGACCACGACCGAAGCCGGCATGCCGGACCTGCAGACCGAGAACTGGTACGGCATGGTTGCGCCTGCAAAGACGCCGCCGGCCGTGATCGCCATTCTCAACAAGGCCGCCGTCGAAGCCATGAAGGATCCGGGCGTCGCCTCAAAGCTTGCCGCGCAGGGCGCCACTCTGGTCGGTGACACGCCGGAGCAGTTCCGCGTCTTCATCGACAGCGAGATCAAGAAGTGGGCGAAGGTGATCAAGGACGCGGGCGTGAAGACCGACAAGTAGGCGGGCGCGAAGTCCTTTCGGATCACAGCCCGCTCCTCCTTCACTCCATCACCCTGTCAGCGGCCGCAGAGCGGCCCTCGAAGGGCGAGGGCCCCGACATTGCCCGTCATTCACCAATCGGCTTGTCCGAGATTGGATTCAACAGTGAGCAAGTCGGCCAGGCCGACTTGCGATGGCTCGCGCTTACGCGGCTCGCACCTCAGGATGACGGATTAAGGTAATCCATGTCCGGACGTCTCGCTGGAAAAGTTGCGCTCATCACCGGGGCTGGTTGCATCGGTCCCGGCTGGGGCAATGGCCGCGCCGCGGCGGTGATCTTTGCGCGCGAAGGCGCAAAAGTCTTTGCCGTCGACAAGAACCCCGACGCCATGACGGAAACGGTCGCGCTGGCGCAGGAGGCCGGTGAGATCAGCACCCACACTTGCGATGTCACCGACGACTGGCAAGTGACGGACATGGTGCGGGCCTGCCGCGCCACTTATGGGCGCATCGATATCCTGGTGAACAATGTCGGCGGTTCCGCGCCCGGCGGCGCCGCCGAGCTTTCCGAAGAGAATTGGGACAAGCAGATCGATTACAATCTCAAAAGCATTTTCCTGACCTGCCGGCACGTGATCCCGTTCATGATCGAACAGGGCGGCGGCGCCATCGTGAATACGTCGTCGACATCGGGCATTCGCTATACCGGCTCACCGCAGGCCGCCTATGCCGCATCGAAAGCAGGCGTCATCCACTTGTCCCGCGTTACCGCCGTGCAATATGCGAGCAAAGGCATTCGCGTAAACACCGTGGTGCCGGGACAGATGCATACGCCGATGGTGGAGGCACGGCTCGCCAGGCAACGCAGCGGCGGCGACATCGAGACTTTGCTGAAGCAGCGCGTTGCGCGCATTCCGCTCGGCTTCATGGGCGACGGGCGCGACACCGCCAACGCCGCCCTGTTTCTGGCCTCCGACGAAGCGCGGTTCATTACCGGAACGGAAATCGTGGTCGATGGCGGCATGACCGCGCGCTGCGACTGAACGCCATGATTGTCGCACGCGGAGACAATGCGCCGTCCTGCCTGCCGCCGGACCACAACCCGAAAAAGCCCGGCCTGCGCCTGCCGCCGCTGAGCTGCGATTCCCATTTCCATGTGTTCGGCCCGCGGCATGTGTTCCCTTTTGCGGCGGACCGCACATTCACGCCGCAGGACGCCCCGTAGGAAGACCTGTTCCGGCTGCACAAATTCCTCGGCTTCGAGCGCGGCGTATTCGTGCAGTCGGGCTGCCACGGCAGCGACCATGCCGTGGTGCTTGATCTTCTCGCCGCCGGAAACGGACGTTATCGCGCAGTCGGCCTGATCGATCCGTCATTTCCGAAGACCGCGTTGATGCGGCTGCACGACGCCGGCATGTGCGGCGTGCGTTTCCATTTCTTCCCGCATCTCGGCGCGCCGACGCCCGAGGCCGACATCCGCGCCGTGATCGGCATGGTGGCGCCGCTCGGCTGGCATATCGCGATCCATGTCGGAGGACAGGGCATCCTCGAGCAATACGATTTCATCGCCGCGATCGAGGCGCCGGTTGTGATTGATCACATCGGCCGCATCGATATCGGCGAGGGGCTCGACGGCAAGACCTTTTCGGCTTTGCGTCGCCTGCTCGACCGCGGCAATGTCTGGGTGAAGCTCTCCGGCGTCGACCGGATCAGCAAGCAGGGCGCCCCCTGGCGCGACGGGGTGCCATTCGCGCGCGGTCTCGCCGCGCATGCGCCGGAGCGCGTGGTCTGGGGCACCGACTGGCCGCACCCCAACCACACCGCCATACCCAATGACGGCGAGCTGGTCGATCTTATCGCCGAGATCGCGCCGAACGAGAAAACACGGCACCTGATGCTGGTGGACAATCCGGCGAATTTGTTCGGATTTTAGTAGTCTTGGGGCGCCGCAGCCACAAGGTCGGGAAAGCGGGGCGCCCGGCCGTGGCGACATGAAACACCCGGCCTCAATTCCGATTAAACCCGCTCGTAGCTTGAGACAGATCAACACGCAGTCATTCGGCAAAGCCATCTTATCCTGCGAGCACGATCATTCATGTCCACCTACAGGCTTCAGCAACTCCTTTCGCCGCGATCCGTCGCCCTGATCGGCGCGAGCCCCCGCCGGGGCTCGCTGGGATACGCGTTGCTCAAGAATTTGAAAGACGCCGGATTTTCGGGCCCGATCTATCCCGTGAATCCGCATCATCATGAGATCGATGGCTTGAAATGCGTGCCGGCAATCGGAGACCTTGCCGAGACTCCGGACCTCATGATCGTCGCAACACCTGCCCCCACTGTTCCGTCTTTGGTCCGAGCAGCCGGCGCGAAAGGCGTTGGCGCGGCGATCATCGTGACCGCAGGGCTCGGGCATGGTCCCGATTCGCTGGCGGCGCAGAGCGAGCAGATTGCACGCCAATCCGGATTGCGCCTGCTCGGCCCAAATTGCCTCGGGCTGATTGCACCCTATGCCAAGCTTAATGGCAGTTTTGCCTCGCGCATGCCGGCGCCCGGCCATCTCGCGGTCATTTCGCAATCCGGCGCGATCGCTGCGGCGATTGCGGAATGGGGCATCACGAATGCGAGCGGCTTCTCCGCCATCGCCTCGATTGGCGATCAGATCGATGTCGATATCGGCGACCTGCTGGATTATTTCGCGCTCGACTCGAAGACCCGCGCAATCCTGCTCTACGTCGAGTCCATCTCACGCGCCCGCAAATTCATGTCGGCTGCCCGCGCGGCCGCACGCATCAAACCTGTCGTTGTCATAAAGGCAGGCCGTCATATTGAAGGCGCGCAAGCGGCGGCGACGCATACCGGCGCCATGGCCGGCTCCGACGCGGTCTATGGCGCCGCCTTCCGCCGCGCCGGGCTGCTGCGGGTCTTTGATATGGACGAATTGTTCGACGCCGCCGAGACGCTCAGTCATGTCAGAAACCTGAAAGGAAAGCGGCTCGCGATCCTCACCAATGGCGGCGGCATCGGCGTTCTGGCGATTGACCGGCTGCGCGATATGGGCGGTACGGTGGCAGCCGTGTCGCCGGCGATCAAGGAACGGCTGGACAGCGTGCTTCCTTCGACCTGGTCGGGCGCGAATCCTGTTGACATCGTGGGCGATGCGGGCCCCGACCGCTATGTCGCCGCACTGGAGGCTTTGCTTGCCGATCCCGCGAATGATGCGATTTTAGTCTTCAACGTTCCGACGGCCATGGCGTCGCCGCGCGAGGTCGCACAGGCCGTGGCCAACAAGGTCGCAAGCCAGCGTTCCAGAAGTCTGCAACCCAAACCCGTCTTTACATCATGGGTCGGCGGCGACCAGACAACGGTAGACATTTTCAATCACACCGCTATCCCGCATTATTCGACAGAGGTCGAAGCCGTTCGCGGCATGATGCACTTGGTGCGCTACCAGGAAGCCATCGCTTCCCTTATGGAAACCCCGCCAAGTCTTCCGGACGACTTCAAGACGGACGAGAAGGCGGCGCGAAAAATCGTCGACGGGGCCTTGTCCGAGGACCGGCGCTGGCTCGACCCTCTTGAAGTCGCCGCGTTGATGGCAGCTTATGCCATCCCGATCACGCCGACTTATCACGCCACTGATCCTGATGCGGCTGGCCGGATCGCAGCACCTCTTCTGGCCGAAGGGCAGAAGGTCGTCCTCAAGATTCATTCCCGGGACATTGTTCACAAATCGGATGTGGGCGGGGTGCGGGTCGGACTATCGTCCGCGGATGATGTGGCGCGGGCGGCTTCCGAAATTTTCAACAACGCGAAGCGATTGCGGCCCGATGCCCGCATTGAAGGCCTCATCGTACAACCGATGATCCAGCGCAAATATGCCCGTGAACTCATTCTAGGCATTGCCACCGATCCTGTCTTTGGTCCAGTCATTCTGTTTGGCCGCGGCGGCACCGCGGTTGAAGTCATCAATGACAAGGCACTGGCCTTGCCGCCTCTCGATTTGAACTTGGCGAACGATCTGATCGGCCAAACACGGGTCTCCCGCATCCTGTCGGCTTACCGCGATGTGCCAGCGGCCCGCCGTGAAGACATCGCCATGACGCTGGTCAAGATCTCGCAACTGGCAGCCGATCATCCGGAAATAGATGAAATCGACATCAATCCGCTGCTGGCCGACGAGCGCGGTGTTCTGGCGCTCGACGCGCGCGTGTCGGTATCCCGCAAACAGATTGCCAGGAGCCAATCCCACTTGGCGATCCGGCCCTATCCGAAAGAGTGGGAACGCGTACTTTTGCTTGCGCCGGATTGGCCGATCTTGGTACGGCCGGTCCGGCCGGAGGACGAGGGTCTGTTTACCGAATTCTTCACGCAGATATCAGACAGCGATTTGCGGCTGCGATTCTTTGCTCCGATCAAGGATTTCAGCCATTCATTCATCGCGCGGTTGACGCAAATCGACTATGCGAGATCGATGGCGTTCGTCGCCTTCGATCAGACCTCCGGAAAGCTCCTCGGCGCGGTTCGCCTGCATGCCGACGCCAATCATGACGTCGCAGAATACGCCATCCTGGTGCGCTCGGATCTCAAGGGCCGCGGACTGGGGTGGAAGCTCATGCAGCTCGTGATCGAATATGCCAGGGCCGACGGCATCAAGCAGATCCAGGGCGAGGTGCTCCGCGAAAATACGGTCATGCTGCGGATGTGCGAAGAACTGGGCTTCAACATTGCCCCCGACCCGGACGACCAGGCTTTAAGCATCGTCAGCTATCGCCTGGCTTGATGCCCTGCCGGTCATTTCTTACTGATCAGATTGGCGGTCAGTGTCATGCGCACGAGGTCGGCCAGGCTGTTGGCTTCCATCTTTGTCATCAGATTGGCCCGATAGACTTCAACGGTGCGCGCGCTGATAGCCAGATCATAGGCAATGGTCTTGTTCGGCAGCCCGGCCACCAGGCCTTCCAGGACCTGTTTCTCTCGCGGCGACAGCGTGGCAAAGCGCTGTGCCGCCGCCGCTTGTTCGGCCGTCTGGCCGTCATCGCGCTGGCGACGGCTCAAGGCGGAGCGCACGGACGACAGAACCGCATCCTGATCGAACGGCTTCTCCAGGAAATCGCTCGCCCCGGCCTTCATGGCCTCGACCGCGAGGGATATATCGCCGTGCCCGGTCACCACAATGACCGGCACGGGATTCTTCGCATCCTGCAGCTTGCGCAGAAGTTCAAGGCCGTCCATGCCGGGCATGCGCATGTCGGTGATGATGCAGCCCGCCTCTTCCACGTTGAAGCTCGACAGGAACTCGATCGCCGATTCATGCTGGCGACTCTTGATCGCGGCCGTTCCCAGGAGAAAAGCCAGCGAATCCCGCACCGCCGCGTCGTCGTCGATGATGTGAACGATACTATCGGCCATCCTTCAATTCCTCGGTATCGACTAGTCTCAAGGTAAAGTGAAAGATCGTTCCTCCGCCCCGATTGGGCTCGACCCAGATGCGGCCGCCATGCGACTCGACGATGGTTTTGGAGATCGACAGACCGACTCCCATGCCATCGCTCTTGGTCGTAATGAAGGGCTGGAACAACTGCGCATCCATCTCCGGCGGAATCCCGGAACCGGTATCCGAGACGCTGACTTGCACCATCCGGGCTGCGGCCGCCTGCGTCCAGATGGTGAGATTGCGGTCTTTTGCACCAATCATGGCATCGATCGCGTTGCGGATCAGGTTGAGCAGCACCTGTTGTATCTGCACCTTGTCCACCAGCACCAGATCGAGATTCCTGTCGAGATCGATGCGAACGCGAACACCCTGCTCTTTCGCACCGACCAGCGCCAGCGCGCTCGCTTCTTCGATCAGCTTGGGCAGGTTCTCGACCTTCTTTTCGCTTTCGCCGCGCGCCACGAAATCGCGCAACCTGCGGATGATCTGCCCCGCCCGCAGGGCCTGATCGCCGGCTTTTTCGATTGCATCGCGGATGAGCGCAGCGGAAGAAGCATCGGCAGATTCAAGCAGCCGCTGCGAGCCTTTGAGATAATTCGTGATCGCAGCCAGCGGCTGGTTCAGTTCATGCGCGAGCGTGGACGCCATCTCGCCCATCGCAGTCAGTCGCGAGATGTGCACGAGCTCGGCCTGAAGCTCCTGTAAACGCGCTTCGGTTTTCTGTCGCTCCGTCAAGTCGCGGACAAAGCCGGTGAAGAAGCGCCGGTCGTTCGAGTGCATCTCGCCCACGGCAAGCTCCATGGGAAATGTCGAGCCGTCCTTGCGCTCGCCGACAACCACGCGCCCAACGCCGATGATGCGCCGCTCCCCAGTGCGCAGATAACGGTCGATGTAACCGTCGTGCGCTTCCCGATAGGGCGAAGGCATCAGCATTTTCACATTCTGACCGATCACCTCCGCCGCCGAATATCCAAACAGACGTTCCGCGGCATTGCTGAAGGAGCGCATGATACCGCGTTCATCAATGACCACCATCGCATCGGGCATGGTGTCGAGAATCGACCGCAGATGTGCTTCCCGTGCCGACAGCGTCTGATTGATGGTGTCGGCCTGCTGACGCGATTTCTGCACGCGGCCGCCAAGCCAGGCCATTCCGATGCCGATGCTGCAAAAAGCGATTGTGAGCGTCAGCTCACTCTGCGACAGCTCGCCTGAAAAGATACTGGCACCAAGCACGGCGCTCAGAATCGTCGCGACAAAGCCTGGCCCGAAACCGCCGAGAGCGCTCGCCACCAGCACGGCCGGCACGAAAAACAGATACGGCGGCAGATCCGGATTGAGCGCCAGCCGCACGGCATAGGTCAGCAGCACAATGCAGATGGCGAGGGCATAGACGATGACGTCATGCCGACGGGGCATATACCGGCCGCCCGCTCTTTTCTGACTGGTCTCAGAAGCCAAAAACGTTCATCCCGCTGTCAATTACACCCAATTTTGCTGAATCAGGCAGCATTTTCAAGTATTTACCGCAGTCCCTCGGGCGCCTCCGGGATTCTCCTTAGGGGTAATATCCAAATTTTAGATACGTCAAATCGACTTTATCAGGCGGATACGGACATAGGAGGAACCCATGCGCCCGCATCCCCAGACCACCGCCCTCGCCGTTTCCAATACCCTGCCCCCGCGCAAAATAGCGACCTTCTTCAATTGCCCCGAGTTATTGGGCGCGACGATGTCCTTCGGGAAAGGCGCCGAAATCTACGGAGAGCATGAGCCCGCGGATTATGTCTACATGGTCGTATCCGGCACAGTGCGCAGCTACAGAATTCTGAGCGACGGCCGCCGCCAGATCGAAGGCTTTCACTTCGCAGGCGATGTCTTCGGTCTCGATACCGGCGCCGAGCATAACTCGTCGGCCGAGGCCGTCACCGCCGCGACCGTTCTGGTCATCCGCCGCAGCACCGTTCTCGCCGCCGCAGAGCGCGACATGACTGTTGCCAACCAACTCTGGAAGCTGACCGCGCGCCAGCTCGACCAGGCCCGCAAACATGCCCTGCTGCTGGTGAAGAGCGCGCAGGAGCGGGTTGCCGCGTTCCTTCTCGACATGGCCCGGCTGGGGACAGGGAATGCCGTGGAATTGCCGATGTCGCGCCAGGACATTGCCGATTATCTCGGCCTGACCATCGAAACGGTGTCACGCACGCTGTCGCTGTTTCAGCAGGAAGCGTCGATCGATCTACCGAATTCGCGCCGTATCCTGCTGCGCAACCGGGGTGCATTGCATAGCCTGAATTCCTGAGACCAGCGTCTGCAGGTTGGGCTAGGGTGTTTAGACGGCGCAAATCCGGAACCGGATTCGCGCCGTCCTTCATTGACCAGGAGGACAGGATGTCTATTCCAGCGACTTCAGGAATGCGATGAAATCGCCGATCTGATCGGGGTCGAATCGGAACTCGGGCATCGAGGGATGCCCGGTGACAAGTCCCTCGGCAAGCGGCTCTTCCAGGCGCTCGACGGGATAGCTCTTATGGAGGTCGCGGAAAGGCGGCGCGATGGCGAGCGGGCTCCGGCTCACCTTGTCAATCGAATGG
Organism: Pseudorhodoplanes sp.; assembly: GCA_032027085.1. Taxonomy (NCBI): domain Bacteria; kingdom Pseudomonadati; phylum Pseudomonadota; class Alphaproteobacteria; order Hyphomicrobiales; genus Pseudorhodoplanes; species Pseudorhodoplanes sp. The sequence goes on from JAVSMS010000001.1 coordinate 1,027,286, forward strand.
CAGCGCGCACAATAGGTCCGCGCGATCACGACACCGCGCTGAACGCTCGGCGATTTGGCCCATTGCGCCTGCCGCACCTGCGCCAAGCTGGCTTCAGGCGTGCCCAACGCCAACGACAGGGCAAGAGCTGCGGCGGCGCCCGCAAAGCGCAACGCCCGCATCCTCAAGCTCCAAGGCCGGTTAATGGCATTTTGCCGCTGCCAGTGCCGCCATCGTCTGCTCATTCGGGCAATAGCTCGGCCAAGCCGCTGCTTTCGGCTTTTTATCCAGTTCATACGCGCATCGCCGCTTGCTGTTGCATTGCGAGCAACAGCGCTGCATGTCCCGCAGAAGGATGGGGTTGACGGACTTGATGTCGACGCCGCAGTCGGCAAGGCGCCGTTCCATCAGAGACGCGGAATCCTCGTCCTCCGCGGTCAGCGCCACCAGATCGGACTCCGTCAGGCCGACGTCCTGGGCGACGAGTTTTGTTTCGACGGTGCCAAGGGCGGCAATCTCGGCGCGCTTTGTCTGTCGCTTCTGGAAGCGCTGAAAGGCCTCGACGATCGATTGAAACAACCCGGGTCTGTCAATTGCGAGTTCGGTCATGGCTGACCTCCTTTTATTTTTTTACTAGCAGGTCCGCTCCCACCGACATTGAGCCACATCAACCATCGAATCCGCTTTTTTTTGCGACCCCGCAGCCATGAGGTTGATCTGCATCAAGGTTACCGCCTCCGAGATTGGGCCTTTATTCCAATCCGGGATTTCAACCGGAATTTTGCTGCTCATACGGAAGTTGGCGAGGATGCACCCTCAAACCCTGTCCCAGAAATCGATCACTGTCAGCGAGGCGGGCGCGGCGATCATATTCGCCATCCTCTCTTTTGGATCGCTGCTCGTCGCCGCCATGGCGCATACGCCCGAATATGCGTTCCACGCTTATCTGTTCGCAGCAGGCGGTCTTGCCGCCGTGTTTGCGATCATCGACCGCTATTTCAACCGGCCAGCACAATTGCCGCCGCTGACGATCGACGGCAAGCCCAACTACAACATGGCGCCGATCAAGTTTGCCACGATCGCGGCGGTGATCTGGGGCATTGCGGGATTCTCGATCGGCCTGTGGGCGGCGCTTGAGCTTGCCTTTCCTGTCCTCAATTTCGACCTGCCCTGGCTGTCATTCGGGCGCGTCCGCCCGCTCCACACGTCAGCGGTCATCTTTGCCTTCGGCGGAAACGTCCTGATTGGGACGTCGTTCTACGTCGTGCAGCGGACATCCCGCGCCCGGCTTGCCGGCGATCTTTCGCCCTGGTTCGTCGTGCTGGGCTACAACTTCTTCATCGTCATCGCCGGCACCGGCTACCTCCTCGGCATCACGCAATCCAAGGAATATGCCGAACCTGAATGGTATGCTGACCTGTGGCTCACCGTGGTCTGGGTCGTCTATCTTCTGGTATTCCTCGGCACCATCATGCGGCGCAAGGAGCCGCATATTTACGTCGCCAACTGGTTCTATCTCGCCTTCATCCTGACCATCGCGGTCCTGCATCTGGGCAACAACGCGGCGATTCCAGTTTCTCTGTTCTCGCCCAAGTCCTACATCGTCTGGTCCGGCGTACAGGACGCCATGGTGCAGTGGTGGTACGGCCACAACGCGGTCGGCTTCTTCCTAACCGCCGGCTTTCTCGGGATCATGTATTATTTCATTCCGAAACGCGTCGACCGCCCGGTCTATTCATATCGGCTGTCGATCATACACTTCTGGTCGCTGATCTTTCTCTACATCTGGGCCGGCCCGCATCATCTGCACTTCACGGCGCTACCCGACTGGGCACAGACGCTCGGCATGACATTCTCTGTCATGCTGTGGATGCCGTCCTGGGGCGGCATGATCAACGGCCTGATGACGCTATCCGGCGCGTGGGACAAGCTGCGTACCGATCCGGTGCTGCGCATGATGGTCGTGTCGGTCGCCTTCTACGGCATGTCGACCTTTGAAGGTCCGCTGATGTCGGTGAAGGCCGTCAACTCGCTCAGCCATTATACCGACTGGACCATTGGTCACGTGCATTCCGGCGCGCTTGGCTGGGTCGGGTATATCTCGTTCGGCGCGATCTATTGTCTCGTGCCATGGCTGTGGAACCGCGAACGGCTCTACTCGAACCGGCTGGTCGAGTGGCATTTCTGGATCTCGACCATGGGCATCGTGCTCTACATCTCCGCGATGTGGGTCTCGGGCATCCTGCAGGGCCTGATGTGGCGCGCCTACACAAGCCTCGGCTTCCTCGAATATTCCTTCATCGAGACCGTCGAGGCGATGCATCCCTTCTATCTCATCCGCGCGCTCGGAGGCGCCCTGTTCCTCGCAGGCGCGCTGCTGATGGCCTTTAATCTCTGGAAAACCGTGAAGACGGGCGAACCGGTCGCACGCCGCGAGCCGGCACTGGCGCCGGCGGAGTAAACACGATGTCGCTCTGGTCGAAACACGCCGTCTTGGAAAAGAACTCGATCGTTCTGCTGATCGGCATTCTCATCGTCATTGCCGTCGGCGGCCTCGTCGAGATCGTTCCGCTTTTCTATCTGAAAAGCACGATCGAGAAGGTGGAGGGCATCCGCCCTTACACGCCGCTCGAGCTCGCCGGGCGCAACATCTACGTGCGCGAGGGCTGTTACAATTGTCACTCGCAGATGATCCGGCCGCTGCGCGACGAGATCGAGCGCTACGGTCATTATTCCCTTGCGGCCGAGAGCATGTATGATCGGCCATTCCAATGGGGATCGAAGCGCACCGGTCCTGATCTTGCGCGCGTTGGCGGCAAATATTCCGACGAATGGCACCGCGACCATCTGAACCGGCCGTCGAGCGTCGTGCCCGGCACCGTCATGCCGGCCTATCCCTGGCTTGCGCGCACGGAACTCGACTTCAGGCACATTACGAATGATCTGACCGTTCAGACGAAACTGGGCGTCCCCTATTCCGCCGACATGATCAAAAACGCCGCGACCGATCTCAAGATCCAGGCGACGACGGACCATCCGGACGTTAGCGAGCTTGAGAAACGCTATGGGAAGGCGCAGGCGCGCGATTATGACGGCGATCCGCAGCGGATTACCGAGGCCGACGCGCTGATCGCGTATCTGCAGCTGCTCGGCACACAGGTCGATTTCAAGCTTTACGACAACAAGGCCAACATCCGATGAACTCCACCCTGCCGCACACTTACAGGGTTCTGGCTGAATTCGCCCAGTCCTGGGGACTTGTCTACTTCGTCATCGTGTTCCTGCTGGTCGTTGCCTATGTCTTCTGGCCTTCGAGAAAGAAGCGCTTCGAAGAGGCCTCGCGCATTCCGTTGGGGGAAGATTGATCATGTCCGCCGACCGCAACAAGACCATCGATCCTGTGACCGGAGTTGCGACCACCGGGCATGAATGGGATGGCATACGCGAACTCAACATGCCGCTGCCGCGCTGGTGGCTGTGGATTTTCTACGCCACAATTATCTGGTCGATTGGCTACTGGATCCTCTATCCGGCATGGCCCCTCGTGACGACCTATACCGACGGCCTTCTCAATTGGAATTCGCGTCAGGCCATCATGGATGACATGGCGGCACTCAAGGCTCAGCGCGCTGCCATGGTCGACCGCATTCAATCCTCCACGCTCGAGGAGATTCTGTCCGATCAGCAGATGCTGAGTTTCGCCCGCGCGCAGGGCCGGGCTGCATTCGCGGACAATTGCGCGCCGTGCCATGGCGCGGGAGGCGGTGGCGCCAAAGGCTACCCCAACCTCGTCGATGACGACTGGCTGTGGGGCGGAAAACTGGAGGATATCGCCTTCACCATCCGCCATGGCATCCGTTCAACGGACGAGCAGACGCGCTCCGGCACGATGCCTGCTTTTGGTCGCGACAAGATGTTGGAACGGCCCGATATCCTTGCCGCCGCGGATTATGTCCGGTCGCTGTCAAATCTTGCGGTGGCAAAGACAGCCGATCTTGACCGCGGCAAGAAGGTGTTCGCTGAGAACTGTGCAGCTTGCCACGGCGAGACCGGGAAAGGCAACAGCGAGCTTGGCGCACCCGACCTGACCGACCCGATCTGGCTGTTCGGCCCGGCTCGCGATACAATTATTGAAGGTATCTCGAATGGACGCGGCAGCGTCATGCCGACTTGGCGCGCACGACTCGACGACACAACCATCAAGTCGCTGACGGTCTATGTTCACAGCCTGGGCGGTGGTCAGAAATAGATGTAATGGTCCAGATATCACTCGATCGCAAAATTACAGCGCAACCAAAGGAGCAGGTTCTCACCCAAGAACTCGAACCGGAGGTCGACATTCCGCTGTATGAGGGCCGCCGCAAAATCTATCCGCAGCGTGTAAAAGGCACATACAGGACGATCAAATGGATCGTTCTGTTTGTAACCCTCGGCATCTATTATGGCTTGCCGTTCGTGCGCTGGGATCGCGGTCCGCATGCGCCGGATCAGGCGGTTCTCATCGATCTGGCCAACGGCCGCCTCTATTTCTTCTTCATCGAAATCTGGCCGCAGGAAGTCTATTATTTGACGGGCCTGCTGGTGATTGCAGCGCTCGTCCTGTTTCTGATGAACGCGATCGCCGGCCGCGTGTGGTGCGGATATCTCTGCCCGCAAACGGTCTGGACCGATCTGTTCTTGGCGGTGGAACGTTTCTTTGAGGGCGACCGCCGTGATCGCATGCTGGCCGATGCGGGCCCGTGGACACTGCAGCGCAGTATCAGGAAGGCCGGCAAGCACTTCGTCTGGATCATGATCGCCTGGTGGACGGGCGGCGCCTGGGTTCTCTACTTCGCCGATGCACCGACATTGGTGCGGGAGCTGGCTACCGGCACCGCGCCCATGGCCGCCTATGTCTGGATCGGCATCCTTACCACCACCACCTATCTGCTCGCCGGACACATGCGCGAGCAAGTCTGCATCTATATGTGTCCGTGGCCGCGCATCCAGGCGGCGCTCACCGACGAACATGCCTTCAACGTAACCTACCGCTACGATCGCGGCGAGCCGCGTGGCTCGATAAAGAAGAACGCGCAATTGCGCCTTGAAGGATTGCCGGCGGGCGACTGCATCGACTGCTTCCAATGTGTGAATGTCTGCCCGACCGGTGTGGACATTCGAAAGGGCTCGCAGCTCGATTGCATTCAATGCGGCCTTTGCATCGACGCCTGCGACACTGTCATGCGCAAGATCGGTCGGCCTGAACGGCTCATCGCCTACGACAATGAAATCAACATAAAGCGTCGCCTCGCCGGACTGCCGGCCGTGTTCAAGCCGGTGCGCGCCAGGACCGCCCTGTACACGGCCGTAATCGCGATCGTGGGCGGATTCATGCTGTACACTTTGGCCACACGCCACAGCGTGGCCCTCAGCGTCATCCATGATCGCAATCCGATCTTCGTCACGCTGGCCGACGGCGGCATCCGTAACGGGTACAACCTGCGGATCATCAACAAGAATCTCGCCCCGCGCGAATTCTCCCTGTCGCTCGAAGGGCTCCCCTCAAGTGTCGTTGAAATTGTCGGATTGCCGATCGGCGCGCGCCGCGTGATCGAAATCGGCCCGGACCAGACGCAGGAAATTCGAGTCCTCGTGAGCAACTACGAGCACGCGCCGGCCGCATCCACCCCCATTGTTTTCCAAATTGTCGACACCAAGACGAACGAACGCGCGCAGGCGCGCGACTATTTCCGCGCGCCACAGAAGGATTGACGCCATGCTCCGTCCCTCGAATGCAAGCCGACCGCGCGAAGTGACAGGACGCACCGTTCTGCTGGCCTTCATCGCATTCTTTGGCGTTGTTTTTGCGGCCAACGCGATCCTGGTGCGCGCGGCGACATCGACCTTCGGCGGCGTCGAAACCGCGAGCTCCTATAAGGCAGGGCTCGCCTTCCGGCAGGAAACCGACGCCGCCCGCGCGCAGGATGCGCTCGGCTGGAACGTGCAGGCGAGCCTCACCCGCCAATCCGATGACGTGACCATCGAAGCGACCGTGCGTGATGCCCTCGGAAACATTCCGGCGGGCCTGACGGCGGTCGCCAGACTCGCACATCCGGCGGACGCGCGGCATGACAAAGTAGTGGCCCTCGACGAATCCGGCGGCCGGTTCCGCGGTATCGCCGACCTCCCGCCCGGCCAATGGGACCTGATCGTCGATTTTAGCCGAGACGGCGAACGCACCTTCCGCTCGAGAAGCCGGATCATGGTGAAGTAAGTCATGGCCGAAACGCGCGACTTCTCCCTCTTTACGCGGCCGCGCCCGGACGGCGGCTCGCAGATGGAGATTGCCATCGAGGGCATCAATTGCGGCGGCTGCATCAACCGTATCGAGAACACCGTCAAACACCTCCCCGGTGTCGCCGACGCGCGTCTCAATTTCACCAACCGTCGTCTGACGATCGCCTGGCAGGATCCGCGCTTCGAGCCCGGAAGCGCCATCGACGCGCTGGGGCGCATGGGCTATCGCGCCTACCCCTTCGCTGCGCGCAATGCGGAGGAAGAAGACGCGAAACAGGCGAAGTTTCTGCTGCGTTGCCTCGCGGTGGCGGGCTTTGCTGCCATGAATATCATGCTGCTGTCGGTCTCGGTCTGGTCCGGCAATGTTACCGACATCACGCCGGAGACGCGCGACCTGTTCCACTGGCTCTCGGCGCTGATTGCGCTTCCCGCAGCGGCTTACGCCGGCAGACCCTTCTTCATGAGCGCGTATCGCGCGCTCGCGGGACGGCGCACCAACATGGATGTGCCGATCTCGATCGGCATCATTCTTGCGCTCGGATTGTCGCTCGCCGAAACCATCACCCATGCCGAGCATGCCTATTTCGACTCTGCGGTGATGCTGATCTTCTTCCTGCTCTGCGGGCGCTATCTCGATCACGCCATGCGCCAGAAGACGCGGGCGGTGGCCGGCAACCTGGCGGCGCTGAAGGCCGAAACCGCGTATCGCATGCTTGACAGCGGCGAACTCGTGCAGGTGCCGGCAGCGGCCTTGGAAATGGGTCAATGCATTCTTGTCCGTGCCGGCGAGCGCGTGGCGGCAGATGGCATTGTCGTCAGTGGCCGCTCCAGCCTCGACCAGAGCCTGATCACCGGCGAAACCTTACCGCACAAGGTCGGGAGCGGCGACACCGTCTATGCCGGCAGCATCAACCTCGAGGGCACGCTGACGCTGCGCGTCACTGGCGCCGCTGAGAACAGCCTCATCGACGAGATCGACCGCCTGCTCGACAAGGCGGTGAAGGCGCGTTCGCGCTATGTACGGCTGGCGGATCGCGCCGCCGGTTACTACGCGCCCGTGGTTCACAGCGCCGCGGCGCTGACCTTCGCCGGCTGGATGCTTGCGGGCGCGGGATTCCACACCTCGATCCTCATCGCGATTTCCGTGCTGATCATCACCTGCCCTTGCGCGCTTGCGCTCGCCATTCCTGCCGTGCAGGTCGTGGCCGCAGGCAAGCTGTTCCGTTCAGGCATATTCCTGAATGCGGGCGACGCCATCGAGCGCCTGGCCGAAGCCGACACCATCGTCTTTGACAAGACCGGAACGCTGACGCTGCCGGAGCCGCGCGTCATCAACGCTCACATCATTGACCCGGACATGACGGTGGCAGCGGCGCGGCTGGCTTTGGCAAGCCGGCATCCGCTGGCTGCGGCACTGGCCCGGCACACTGATGTCACAGCGCCCTTCGACAAGGCGGTGGAGGAGCCCGGTCGCGGCGTGGGTGCGACCGTCGATGACCGAACGATGCGTCTCGGCAGCGCCGAATTCTGCGATATCATCGGCGATCCCGCTTTTGCCGAGGCCGAGCGGCTCGGTGCCTCGACCATCTGCTTCCGCTGGGGCGAGCGGCAGGCCGTGTTCATTGTGCATCAGTCCCTGCGGCCGGGCGCAGCAGACGCGATTGCCGCGCTCGCGGCCCGCGGCTTCGACATTCACATCCTCTCCGGCGACCGCCCGGCGGCGGTGGCGCAGATCGCGACCGCGCTTTCAGTCCGCAACTGGCAGGGCGGCATGACCCCGGCTGAAAAGGTGGCGGCCCTGGAAGGCATGAAGGCGCAGGGCCGGCGCGTGCTGATGGTCGGCGACGGCATCAACGATGCCCCCTCCCTCGCCGCCGCTTATGTCTCGATGTCGCCCATCACCGCCGCCGACCTGTCACAGGCGCAGGCGGACGCAGTCTTCCTCGGCGAGCGGCTCGATCCGGTCATCGAAACCGTGACGGCTGCGCGCAAGGCGCGGCGGCTGATGCACCAGAATTTGGCACTCGCGGTCATCTACAACGCCATCGCGGTGCCGCTGGCCGTCGCCGGCCTCGTCACGCCGCTGATCGCCGCTCTGGCGATGTCGGGCTCGTCCCTGCTGGTGACCCTGAACGCGCTGCGCGCCCGCAGCGGCGGCAAGGCCGTCACAGCCATCCAGCCGCTTGAATCTGTGGCGAGGACGGCATGAGCGTCCTGGTCTGGCTTGTCCCCATCGCGCTCGGTCTTGGCCTGACCGGGCTCTTCGCCTTCCTCTGGTCGCTGCGCAACAACCAGTATGACGACCTCGAAGGCGCCGCGCTGCGAGTTCTGGATGACGACGACCTCGTCACGCCCCCCGCGCGGCCCTCGACCGAGCGGGAAGCTTGATCTGGATCAAATTCAATCTGTCGCCGACCTCCTAGGCTGCTGCAAAACAAAGAGCAGGAGGATTCTGTATGAACGTCCGGCAGCAAGTTTCCGACCAGGATTCCGAGCTTGTTCACGAGCCGTTCCAGCCGGCCGTTCGCCCCATCGAGTTTTTCCAGCGTGACCGCTCGATCCATCCGCCGGCCTATGCGCCGGGTTACAAGACCAGCGTCACCCGTTCACCGCGCCGCGCACTGCTCTCGCTGCAGAATTCCCTCTCCGAGGTTACCGGCCCGGTCTTTGGCCACAATGACATCGGCCTGCTCGATAACGACCTGATCCGCAACTACGCCAAGACCGGCGACCCGATTGGCGAGCGCATCATCGTGCACGGCCAGGTGCTTGACGAGAATCGCAGGCCGGTGCCGAACACGCTGGTTGAGTTCTGGCAGGCCAACGCGGCTGGCCGCTACCGGCACAAGAACGACACCTATCTCGCGCCCATCGATCCGAATTTCGGCGGTTGCGGCCGCGCGCTGACTGACGAAAACGGCTATTATTATTTTCGCACCATCAAGCCGGGACCCTATCCCTGGCGCAACTACGTCAATAGCTGGCGCCCCGCGCATATCCATTTCTCGATCTTTGGCACGGGCTTCGCGCAGCGGCTGATCACCCAGATGTATTTTGAGGGCGATCCGCTGATCAAAATCTGCCCCATCGTGCACACGGTCCCGGACGAAGCCGCGATCGACCGCCTGATCGCGCCGCTCGATGTGAACGCCGCCGTCCCGATGGATACGCTCGCCTATCGCTTTGACATTGTGCTGCGCGGCCGCAGGTCGACGCTCTTCGAAAACAGACTGGAAGGAAACTGACCCATGGCGCAGGCTCTCGGCTACCTGAAGGAAACCGCGTCGCAGACGGCTGGCCCCTACGTCCATATCGGCCTGATTCCGCACCAGGCCGGCTTCGACATCTTCCAGAACAATTTCGGCAATGTGGTTGCGGGCGCCGACACCAAGGGTGAGCGCATCATCATCGAAGGCCGCGTGATCGACGGCACCGGCACGCCGGTGCGCGATGCACTGCTGGAAATCTGGCAGGCGAATGCGGATGGCCGCTACAACCATCCCGCCGATCACCAGAAGAAGGCCGTCGATCCGAATTTCCGCGGCTGGGGCCGCACCGGCGCAGATTTCAAGACCGGACTCTACACCTTCGAGACCATTAAGCCGGGCATCGTGCCTGGCCGGCACACGCGCACGATGGCGCCGCATATCAATATCTGGATCGTGGCCCGCGGCATCAATATTGGCCTGCACACCCGCATGTATTTCTCCGACGAGACGGAGGCAAATGCCGCCGATCCGGTGCTCAACTTGATCGAGCAGGAAGAGCGGCGCGCAACACTGATCGCCAGGCGCAGCCAGCGCGACGGCAAGACCGTCTACACATTCGATATCGTCCTGCAGGGCGACAACGAGACGGTGTTCTTTGATGTGTAGGCTGCTGAGCGGCCTAGGAAAGTGGTTCCCAGGGGCGGGCTTGCTGAGTTCATTGAAATCAATGCTTTATGATTCGGTAGGACAGCAAAACCTTCCCATAGTTTCCTTATGTTTTTCTTTTGAATGCCCCGCCGCACATGCTCCACGAGATAACTGCTGACACCGTCCGGTTATGCTGGAGCATCGGAAGTGAATAGGGCTTCGACACCATGACCGGACTTGGCCCCGAAACGGATGTCGGCTGATCTCCGCCCCGCATATCACCACATCTTATACGCCAAACAGGCGTGATTCTAACTGCACCTCGGCGTTTAGCAGGAGGGCCTCTGCCGATTTGCCGAGGGCAATGCGGTAACTGCCCTCAGCAATGCGCCATCGGCCGGCTGCGCCGTCAAACCGCGCGAGTAGCCGCGGGTCCGCAGTGAGGGTTACGGTGCGTGATGCGCCGGGTGTCAGTTCGACGCGCTCGAATCCGAGCAGCCGCATGCGTTTCCCATCTGGGGCGTCGGCCAGGTAAACTTGCGGCACATCCGTTCCCGCGACCTCGCCTTTATTGGTGACGGTAAACGTCGCGGTGATGGTTTCACCGCCTCGAACCTTCAGGTCACTGTAAGAGAACGTTGTGTAACTCAGACCGTGGCCGAATGAGTAGAGCGATTTAATGTTCTTTTGCGCGTACCAGCGATAGCCAACCTCAGGCCCCTCGTCATAGCGGATGGTCGTCGGCGTTCCCCACGGTGTGCCGAGCCCGGGCAATTCGGGACGCGGCGTCTGTGCAAGGCTCGCAGGGAATGTGATCGGCAAGCGCCCAGACGGGTTCACCTTGCCGGCGAGAATTTCGGCAATCGCCTGCCCTCCCGCCTGTCCCGGATACCAGGCCTGCACGATCGCCTTCACCTTGTCGCGCCATGGCATCGACACCGGATTGCCAGTCTCCAGCACGACGATGGTATTGGGATTGGCGGATGCGACCGCGTCGATCACGGCGTCCTGCCCCCACGGCAGGCTCAGGTCCGGCAGGTCGAAGCCTTCGCCCTCGACGCGGATGCCGAAAGCGATGACGACATCCGAGCGCCTCGCCGTCAATGCGGCTTCTGCAGGCGTGTAACCCGGGTCGAATTCGATCTGGGCCTGCGGCAGAGCTTTCTTCAGCTGGTCGAGCGGAGACGGCGGAAACAGGAAGAGGTTACGCAGGCCACCCATGATGCCCGCCCCGCCGATTTTGACGACGCCGACAAAGCCACCCACCGGCGCAACTGCCCCAGAACCCGTGCCGCTGATCACCCCTTGCTGGGCATAGCCGCCGATCACGGCGATCTTCAGCGGCCTGTCGATTGCGAGCGGCAGCGCGCCATCGTTCTTCAACAGCACAATGCCTTGGCGCGCGATCTCAAGCGCGATTTCGTTGTGCTTGGCCATGTCGACCGCAGGAGCGGGACCCCACTTGTCGATGCCCACAGCGTACGCCGAGCGCAGGATTCGGCGCACCATGTCGGAGAGCCGCTCCTTGGGAAATTTGCCGTCGCGGTAGGCCGTTTTGAGCCTGTCAGTGAACGCCTCGGCACCCCATTGCTTCACGTCCAGCTGGATGCCGGATTCCTGATCTAGTCCTTTGAGCGCGTACTCCCACTCCGGCACTGCGCCCCAGTCCGACATCACGTAGCCCTTGTAGCCCCACGCGCCTTTGAGCACGTCGTTGAGCAGGTGCGGATGGCCGCTTGCATAAACGCCGTTGATCTTGTTGTAGCCCGACATGATCGAGCCCGGCTGTGATTGTTCGATTGCGATCTGAAACGCGAGCAGATCGGACTCGCGGTGCGCCACCGGGTCGATGATCGCGTCCAGCCAGTGGCGGTTGGTTTCGTTGCAGTTGAGCGTGTAGTGCTTGAGTGTAGAGATGACGTTCTGGCTCTGGATGCCGTTGACCGCTTCGCCGGCCATGACGGCGCTCACCCACGGGTCCTCGGAGTAGTACTCGTAGTTGCGGCCGTTACGCACGTCGCGGGCGAGATTCATTCCGCCCGCCAGCATGATGTTGAAGCCGCGTATGCGGGCCTCGCGCCCTATCGCAACGCCGCCCTCGCGCGCGAGCTGCGGATTGAAGCTTGAGCCGACAAGGATGGACGCAGGAAAGGCCGTCGCGCCCTTGTCGTCGGCCCGGTAGCCGGGATTGGTGACGCCCATGCTGGCGTCGCTCGACTGCAGTGCCGGGATGCCGAGCCGCGGGACGCCGGACGTGTAGCCCGCGCTTACGTTCTTAATGTCAGCGGGAATGCGGGGATCGCGCGGAACAATTGAGGCTGGCCCCAAGAGGCTGATGATGAGCGAGAACCGCTCGTCGTCAGTCATCCTCTGCTCAGTGTTCCGCGCGCGCTCGTCCGGCGTTGTGTCCTGAGCTTGTGCGTGGGAGGCGGCCGCCGCGATGATGCCGGTAACAAGAGTGCCAGCGGCCTTTCCAAGATCACGCCGTGTCAATTGGGTCATGGGCGCATCTCCTGAAAAGCAAGCTCCGGCAAAATCGAACGCCGGTGCTGCTTGAGTCCTGCAACCTACTGTACCATTGAGTTAGCGCTGCCAAGTCTCCCTCCCTGGCTGTGCGTCACAGCGCCTGTAGCAGCGAGACACGTCGGCTCTACTACACAGGGCGGACATTGCTGCCGAGCGACGCCTTTATGATCGGAGGGTGGTTCCCAAGCTTCTGCAGAGTGGGGCAGTTTTATCTATAAACGATTGATTTACGTGATATTTCTTGCTGCTTTGGTGCCCAGGGGCGGAATCGAACCACCGACACTGCGATTTTCAGTCGCATGCTCTACCAACTGAGCTACCTGGGCGCCGAAGCCTGCCAGCGCGAGGCGTGGAGGCTTGAGGTGAGCGGTGCCTTATAGAGGGCCGGATGACGCCTGTCCACCCGCTTGCCGCCACAGGCGCGCGAGAAGTTCACGCGAGAAATCATGGAGATAGGGGCCGGCCGCCGCCTATTGCGGACCGTCCTCCGCATCCCGGGGCCGCTCCTGATCATCGTCGGTTTCCTCGGCCGGAATGGCATAGACTCCTGACAGCCAGCGATTGAGGTCGATGTCGGCGCAACGCTTGCTGCAGAAGGGCCGGAACTCCACGACGGCAGGCTTCCCGCAGAGCGGACAGGGTTTGCCGGGTGCGAGGGACGGGCTGGTCATGCGCTAGAGATAGTCGGCTCGAGTTGAACGTAAAGCGGATCACGCTCCGCTCGCCCGGTCCCGGGTCTGGGCGTCGCGCGCCCGCAATTCCGTTTTCAGGACCTTGCCGTAATTGTTCTTGGGCAGGGCATCGATGAAGACATAATCCTTCGGCCGCTTGAAGCGGGCAATCGAGGCGAGGCACAGCGAATCCAGTTCCTGCGCGGACGCCTCCCCGACGACATAGGCCACCACCACTTCACCCCATTCGCGGTCCGGCCGTCCGATCACCGAGACTTCGCGTACCTTGTCGTGCCGCAGCAGCACCTCCTCCACTTCGCGCGGATAGATGTTGGTGCCGCCGGAAATGATCAGATCCTTGGAGCGGTCCCTCAGCGACAGATAGCCGTCACCGTCGAACGCGCCGACATCACCGGTATGCAGCCAGCCACCGCGCAGGCTCTGCGCGCTTGCCTCCTCGTTTTTCCAATAACCGCGCATAACCGGCGCCCCGCGACACAGGATTTCACCGGTCTCGCCGGTCGCGAGCGGCGCGTCATTCGCGCCGGCCACGATGACCTCCATGCAGGCGAAAGCACGGCCTGCCGACCCCAATCGTTCGCGCCAGCGCGGATGGTCCTGCGCGGCGATCTCCTGCCTGGTCAATCTTGTGATGGTCATCGGGCTCTCGCCCTGGCCGTAGATTTGCGCAAGGCGCGGGCCGAAACGATCAAGCGCGCGCAAAGCGTCCTCGACATACATCGGCGCGCCGCCCCAGACGATGGTGCGGATATTCTCGACCGGACAATCGGACGGGCATTCGACCATGCGCTTCACCATGGTGGGCGCGGCAAACATCGACGCGCCCGGCCATGCCCTGTGCAGTGAGAAGATTTCATCCGGCTCGAAACCGCCGGATTCGGGAACGACATTCACCCCGCCTTGCATGACATGCGCCATGATGTAGAGGCCCGACCCATGGCTCATCGGCGCGGCATGCAGGATGGCATCGCCCGACGCGATCGGATCGACTTCACCGGCATAGGCCTCGCTCATCGCAATCAGATTGCGGTGGCTGAGCATGGCGCCCTTGGGGCGACCGGTCGTGCCGGAAGTGTAGAACAGCCAGGCGAGGTCATCCGGCGAGCAATCGGCGACGCCGATTGGGTCAGCGGTAAACAGACTCGCATAATCTGCGCTGCCGAAAACAATCATGCGCTCAAGCGTCGGCGGTGCATGCGGTGCGATATCCGCGTCCAGCCCTTCCGAGACGAAGCATAGTCGCGCGCCGGAATGTTCGAGGATGTAGCCAAGCTCGGCGCCATGCAGCTTGGCATTGACGGGCACGGCCGCAAGACCGGCATGCCACACGGCGTAGAGCGCTTCCAGATATTCAGGGCAGTTCTTCGCTGCGATGGCGACACGATCGCCTGGCTTCAAGCCGAAACGGCTTCGAAGCGCGCCGGCCAGCCGCGCCGTCCGCCCCGCCAGCGTGGCGTAGTCGTGCAGGAGATGCCCGCCATGTCCGACCGCCGGACTTGTCGGATTGTTCCTGCCTGCACGCTCAAGCCACAATGCCAGATTCATGGTGCTCTCGTCGTTCCGGCCGAGCGCTTTGCGCGAGAGCCGGAACAGCTATCGACAATGGTCACCGGCCCCGCCTCGCGCTCGCCGCGAGCTCGGCCCGGACGAGTGCTCACGTATTCAGCCATCCAAAATGAAACGGAAAGCCTTCGCCCTGAAGCAGGTTCACCGTCTCGAACAGCGGCAGACCCACAACATTGGTATAGGAGCCGACAATCTTGACCACGAAAGAGCCGGCCAACCCCTGAATGGCATAGCCGCCGGCCTTGCCGCGCCATTCCCCCGAGGCGAGATAGGCTTCGATATCCTGGTCGGACAGCCGCTTGAAGCGCACACGCGTCTCCACCAGCCGCTGCCGGAACGCCTCTTTCGGCGTCACCAGACAGATCGCGGTATGAACCCGGTGATTGCGGCCCGAGAGCAGCCGCAGACATTGCGCGGCTTCATCGATCAGCTCCGCTTTCGGCAGGATGCGGCGGCCGACCGCAACCACGGTATCGGCGGCGACGATATAGGCGCCACGCAATTCCTCATCCAGCCGCACCGCGGCAAGCGCGGCTTCCGCCTTGGCGCGCGCCAGCCGGTTGGCGCAGGCGCGCGGTAACTCGCCCTTCAGCGGCATCTCGTCGATATCCGCCGGCTGCAGGGCATCCGGCTCAATGCCGGCCTGGTTGATAAGCGCCAGCCGCCGCGGCGAGCCGGAAGCGAGGACAAGTTTGGGCCGGCCGATCATTCCTGTGTCTTTTTCAAATGAAAGAGGTTGGCGTCAAGATTTGGCGAGGGGGCTGCGTGGCGGATCACTTGAAGCGGTACGTGATGCGGCCCTTGGTGAGATCGTAGGGCGTCATCTCGACGAGCACCTTGTCGCCGGCAAGGACGCGAATACGGTTCTTGCGCATGCGGCCGGCGGTATGAGCGATGATTTCGTGATCATTTTCAAGCTTGACGCGAAACGTGGCGTTCGGGAGCAACTCCGTCACAACACCGGGAAATTCCAGCAGTTCTTCCTTCGCCATCGATATCCAGCGTCGTTATGACCGGGTATCGATACCAGGACCTCGACCGATCTCCGGTACCCGCCCTACTCATTTTCAGCCTTCAATGGGCGCGGAACCTAGCGGAATCCCAGCTTTTTCACAACCGCACGGCAGGCCTGAAACACTGCGACTCACTCGTTCCCCCGGAACGGCGTACCGAACCTCTGCTTGATTCGGGCCATGAGTTGATCGCGAACCTCGCGATAGGCGTCGAGCATCTGCTCGCGATTGCCGACCACGCCGGTCGGGTCCGGCGTCGGCCAATATTCCACCTTGGCCGCCAGCATTCGCGTGAGATCAAGCGCCTTGTGATGCGCTTCCGGCGACAACGTCACGATGAGATCGAAGTTCAGACCCTCCCACTCGTCCAGTTCCTCAAATGTGTGCGGCCGGTGCTTGCCGATGTCGATCCCGATCTCCTCCATGACCGCGACGGCGAACGGATCGAGGTCGGCCTTCTTCACGCCGGCCGACCCGACATAGATGTTCTTTCCGAACATATGCTTGAACAGGCCCATGGCCATTGGCGAGCGGATCGAGTTCAGGCCGCAGGCAAACAAAACCGCCTGCGGCTTTGCAATGCGCCCGCTGTCGGCCATGGCCCGCGCCTCAGCCCTTCCAGTGAAGCACGCAGATGAGCGTAAACAAACGCCGCGCCGTGTCGAAATCCACGGTGACCTTGTCTTTCAGGCGCTCCATCAGGATGCGGGAGCCTTCGTCGTGCAAGCCGCGACGCCCCATATCGATGGCCTCGATGCGTTCCGGCGTCGCGCTGCGGATCGCCTGGTAATAGCTGTCGCAGATCAGGAAATAATCCTTGACGATGCGACGGAATGGCGTGAGCGACAACAGATGCGCCATCACCGCTGTGCCGTCGGCGAGGCGGATGTCGAAGACCAGCCGGTTGTCAGCCATGCTCAGGCGCAAGGTGTAGGGGCCGCCGTCATGGCCGGCGGGCCGGAAGGAATTGTCCTCGATCAGATCGTAGATCGCGACAGCGCGCTCGTGCTCGATATCGGGACCGGAGCGGCCAATCGAGTCCTCATCGAGCGTGATCTCGACGAGGCGCGCGGACGTTTTTTTCTTGCCGCTCATCTCCTGTTGAGCCGGATGGCAACCGAGCGCGCATGCGCGGCAAGCCCCTCCGCCTCACCGAGGACCATGGCGGCAGGCCCGAGGGCGGCCAGTTGATCCGCGCCGCATTTGAGAATCGACGTGCGTTTCATGAAGTCCAGCACGCCAAGCCCGGATGAGAAACGCGCCGAGCGTGCGGTCGGCAGCACATGATTGGAGCCGCCGACATAGTCGCCGATGGCTTCCGGCGTATGCCCGCCGACAAAGATCGCGCCGGCATTGCGGATCTTGCCGAGCAGCGTTTCCGCGTCGGCCGCGATCAGCTCCAGATGTTCGGGCGCAATCGCATCGACCATCGGCAGCGCCTCTTCAAGCGTTTTCACCAGGATGATCGCGCCGAAGTCGTTCCAGGATTTTCCGGCGATGGCGGCGCGCGGCAATGTCTTCAATTGCGACGCGAGCGCGGCTTCGACACTACCGGCCAGCGTGGCGTCATTGGTGATGAGGATCGACTGCGCCGCCTCGTCATGCTCGGCCTGTGCCAGGAGATCGGCGGCGATCCAGTCTGCATTGGCGCTGCCGTCGGCGAGCACCAGCACTTCCGAAGGGCCGGCGATCATGTCGATGCCGACCTTGCCGAAAACGAGCCGCTTGGCAGCGGCGACATAGGCGTTGCCCGGCCCGACGATTTTCGCGACCGGCTTGATGGTCTGGGTGCCATGAGCAAGGGCGGCGACCGCCTGTGCACCGCCGACGCGGTAGATTTCATCCACACCGCCAAGCTTCGCTGCCGCCAGAACCAGCGGATTGAGAGCGCCGTCCGGCGCCGGCACGACCATGACAATGCGCGGCACGCCGGCGACCTTCGCCGGCACTGCATTCATGAGCACCGACGAAGGATAGGCGGCCGTGCCGCCCGGCACATAAAGACCGACGGCTTCGATTGCGGTCCAGCGATGGCCGAGTTCAACGCCGAGCGGATCGGTGAACCGGTCATCTCTCGGTTTCTGACGCGTATGAAAAGCTTCGATGCGCTCACGCGCGAGCTTGAGGGCATCCAGCGTTTTGCTGTCGCAGGATTTCTCGGCGCTGGCGATCTCTTCCGGCATGACGCGCAGGCCCCCCTGCCCGAGATCGATCCGGTCGAATTTCCTGCTCAACTCGATCAGCGCGGCGTCCCCGCGCGTCACAACATCGGTGATGATGTCGCGCGCCGCCTTCTCCACGTCGGCCGATACCTCGCGCTTGGTGGCGAGAAAAGCCTCAAATTGCTTCGCAAAATCGGAGGCTTGGCTGTCGAGACGGATAGGCATGCTCAGGTCCGGCCGGCGCTGACGGCGCCATCCCCGCTGAATGACGTGCGGCCGGTGTGGCGTCAACCCTGCGCTAGAGAAGCGGGGTGTCGTGCGCCGGCATTAGCCGATCCAGGCCTTTTTCCTGAAGGGCAAAGCCCGGGTCTGGAAGCGAAGGCCAAGTTCGGTCTCCGACCGCCAGATGACATCGCAGACACGCCGAGGGCTTGCCGCCTCGGTCAATCTCAACAGCACCCGGCCCGGCAGGTCCGAGGGGCTGTTCATGCGAACTCGGGCGCCGGTCTCCGACGCGTCGGCGAGCGTGCCCTGCAGGACCCGACCATCGGTCGTGTCGATCCACACCGGATATTCGACCGTCTGGCGCTTGCTGCCTCTGCGTTCTTCGCTCATTGGGCCAGCATGCGCTGAGTCGCATGAACGACAAAAGGGGCGGAAGAAATCCTATATCCTAACGTCTGTGTGAACAGTCGCGATGGATCAGGCCGCGCCGGCCTGATCCCTGATCTTCACGGCGGCTTCGAGGTCCACCGAAACGAGCTGCGACACGCCGCGCTCCGCCATGGTGACGCCGAACAGCCGGTTCATGCGCGCCATGGTGATCGGATTGTGGGTGATGATGACGAAGCGCGTGTCGGTAAGCTTCGTCATCTCATCAAGCAGATCGCAGAAGCGCTCCACATTGTGGTCGTCGAGCGGCGCGTCCACCTCGTCCAGCACGCAGATCGGCGCCGGATTGGTGAGGAACACCGCGAAGATCAATGCCATTGCGGTCAATGCTTGCTCACCACCGGAGAGCAGCGACAGCGTCTGCGGCTTCTTGCCCGGAGGCTTGGCCAGAATTTCGAGGCCCGCCTCGAGCGGATCATCGCTCTCGATCAACTGCAATTCGGCCTGGCCGCCGCCGAACAATTCGGTGAACAGCTTCTTGAAGTGACCATTGACGACTTCAAATGATGCGAGCAGGCGCTCACGCGCCTCGCGGTTCAGGTTCTGGATGCCCTGACGCAGGCGCTTGATCGCTTCGACCAGGTCGTCGCGCTCGGTGACCAGCGACGTATGCTGGGTTTCGACCTCGCGCAATTCTTCTTCGGCGCGCAGATTGACCGCGCCAAGCCGCTCGCGATCCCGCCGCAGCTTTTCGAGATCGGCTTCTATGTCAGCAACGTCGGGAAGCACCGCCCCATCCGCAATTTCGGCAAGTGCCGCAACGCCTTCAGGTTCAACCTCCAGCATCTCGCGAATTTCATGCGCGATATCGGCTAGACGGCGCTTGGCGGCCTCCGCGCGCTCCTCGGAGCGCGCCGATTGCTCGCGTGCCGCGCTCAAAGCTTCCAATGCGGCGCGCACCGCGGCATTGGCTTCAGACAGAACCCTTTCGCCCTGCGCCAGTCGGTCGCCCGCTTCGCGCTGGGCAGCCTCCGCGGCCTGCACCTCGCCGATCAGCGCGACACGCTTTTCCTCGAACAGTTGCGGAGCGTCGGCGAGTCCGTCGCGCTCGGTCTGGGCTTCGGTCAGGCGCTGTTCAAGCGTGGCAGTCTGGGTTGCCGTACGCTCCCTGGTTTCAATCCAGGACCGCTGCTCGCTGGCAATCGCTTCCAGCCGCTTGCGGGCGATTTCCGCTTCGCGCGCCAGCGCCTGCGCTTCCGCACGCACTTCAGCGAGATGGACGCGATGCGCGCCGATTTCCTCACGCACGGTACCGAGCTCGCTTTCAAGTTCGGCGGCCGGCGGGAGATCGGACAATGCACGCTGGGCCTCGTCACGCGCGGCAACGGCTTCGGCGAGGTTGTCGCCGAGACGGGTCTTTGCCTCGGTCAGTGCAGACCGGCGAGCCGTCTTCTGGTTGATTTCGCGTTCGGCGGCAGCATGACGCTCGCGCGCGGCGTCGGCTTCCCGCTGCAGATCGCGCCAACGTGTGCGGGCGGCGGTTTCGGCTTCCGTCGCTGCCTTGGCCTCGGCCTCCGCCGCCGCAACCGCCTGCCGCTTGGCATCGGCATCGGCGCGGGCGGCCTGCAATTCAGCTTCGATCTCGGTCAGGCGATTGCGCTCGGCGAGACGACGTGCCGCTCCGGTCGGCGCGTTGGCGGCGACGGCAAAGCCGTCCCAGCGCCACAGGTCGCCCTCACGCGATACCAAGCGCTGGCCCGGTTTCAGCGCGGACACGAAACGGGCGGCTTCATTGCGATCGACCACGCCAATCTGGCGCAGGCGGCGCGACAATTCCTGAGGCGCGTTGACATGCGTCGCCAAAGCTTCGACGCCCGCCGGCAAGGCCGGATCGGACGGATCGATTGCCGCGCCACCCCAGCGCATCGGCGCTTGCGGATCGATGGGCGCTTCCAGATCATCGCCCAAAGCCGCGCCAAGCGCAGTCTCGTACCCTTTCTCGACAGTCAGTTGGTCGATCACCGAAGGCCACAAATTGCCGGCGTCGACGTGCAGCAATTTGGCCAAGGTCTTGGCTTCCGTCTCCAGCCGATGCGCACGGCGCTCGGCTTCCGCCAAGGGCTTGCGGGCAGCATCAAGCCCCTGGCGCGCGGTCGAATGCGCGACTTCGGCGCGGGTGGCGGCAGCCTCACCTTCCAGAACGGCCTGCTGCGCGGCTTCGACGGCGGCGGCAAGCTGGGCAAGATCGGGACCGCCGCTCGCCTCGCTGGCGATGCGCGCCATTTCGGCGTCGACTTCGGCGACCTCACGCTCAAGCCGCGACACACGCTCGGTCTGTTCGCGTGCCGACCCTTCAAGCGCGTTTCGGCGGGCAGTCAGATCGGCAAGCTGGCCGGTCAGTTCAGCAAAGGATTTTTCCGACACGGAGAGGACGCTGTCGGCATCCACCACGCGCTGGCCGACGTCATTGCGGCGGCTTTCGCCGGCCTCAAGCTGGCGGCGCAATTCGCCCGCCTCGGCAGTCAAACGCTCGAGCGAGGATTCGGAATCGGCCGCAAGCTGACGCTCGCGCGCGATGTCCTCGTTCATCTGCACGATGCGGCGTTCGAGTTCGGCGATACGCTCCCTGGCGCGCGCTTCCTCGCGATCCAGAGTCTCGCGCGCGACGACCAGCCGCTGCAGGGCGGCGCCCGCGCGGGCTTCGGCGTCGCGCAAGGGCGGCACTGCCGCTGCCGCTTCCTCCTGCAATTTTGCAGCTTCAGTCTGCGCCAAGGTGGCCGCTGCAACTTCACGCACACCGAGATCGCGCGCGCGTTCCGACTCGCCAACTTCGGTATTGGCGTTCACCCAGCGCAGGTGGAATAGCGTCGCTTCCTGCCGGCGGACTTTCGCTGCAACTTCACGATAGCGCACGGCCTGCCGCGCCTGACGTTTGAGCGCGTCCATCTGGCCGGAGAGTTGACCGATCACGTCCTCCAAGCGCTGCAAATTCTGCTCGGCTGCTCGCAGGCGCAGTTCCGCTTCATGACGACGCGCATGCAGGCCGGAGATGCCGGCCGCCTCTTCGAGCACGCGGCGACGCTGTTCCGGTTTCGCCTGGATAATCTCGCCGATGCGGCCCTGATGCACCAGCGCCGGCGAACGCGCGCCGGTCGAAGCATCAGCAAACAGGATCTGCACGTCGCGGGCGCGCACTTCACGGCCGTTGATGCGATAGGTCGAGCCCTGATCGCGTTCGATACGGCGTGAGACCTCCAGCGTGTCGAATTCATTGAACGCTGCCGGCGCGGTCTTGTCGGAATTGTCGATCGCCATCGCCACTTCGGCATTGTTGCGCGAAGGCCGGTTGCCGGAGCCGCTGAAGATGACGTCGTTCATGTCGGCGGCGCGCATGGATTTATGCGACGTCTCGCCCATGACCCACCGCAGGGCCTCGACAAGATTCGACTTGCCGCAGCCATTCGGCCCGACGACGCCGGTAAGACCCGGCTCAATCAGGAAATCTGTTGGTTCGACAAAGGACTTAAAGCCAATCAGCCGCAGACGACTCAGCTTCATGGATGAGTTTTTCTTTCCAGTAATGACGTTTCTGTCCGAAGCCGGCGAACGCCCGGCCGGACGATCCATACGCGACCTCGGAACAGCGACTCACTTCCGAAGCGCTCGTTGGCGCGGAGAATGAATAGCCGGGCGGGCGGGAGCAAGCCTTCCCCCGTATTTTACCTTCCGGAACCCACAGAAAGCCCCGCCTAGCTCTTAAGAAGGGGCGCAATCTGC
Source organism: Pseudorhodoplanes sp. (assembly GCA_032027085.1). NCBI lineage: Bacteria > Pseudomonadati > Pseudomonadota > Alphaproteobacteria > Hyphomicrobiales > Pseudorhodoplanes > Pseudorhodoplanes sp. Next base: position 1,049,746 of record JAVSMS010000001.1, read on the forward strand.
TTTTCCAGTTCCTCAATGGTGAGGGAGCCGCGATGGACCTTGCCATTGATGAAGAAAGTAGGGGTGGAGTTGACGCCCAGCTTCTCGGAGGCCCGGGCGCGGACCTGCTCGATGCCTTCCAGCATCTTCTGGTCCTGCAGGCAGGAATTGAAGCTTTCCTCGGTGAACCCGGCCTGTTTGGCGATCGCCATCAGCGGCTCGATCGGCTTCTGCACCACCCAGTCTTTCTGCTTCTGGAACAGGATTTCGACCATCGGGTAGTATTTGTCCTTGCCGGCGCAGCGAGCGAGCATGAAGGCGCCGGCGGCCAGCGGATCGAGAGGGAATTCCCGCAGGATGTATTTGACCTTGCCGGTGTCGATGTAGCGCTTCTTGAGCTCCGGATAGGTGCTGTTATGGAAAGTGGCGCAGTGACTGCAGGTCATCGAGGCGTATTCGATGATGGTCACGGGAGCATCATCTTTGCCCAGAACCTGATCGCCCAAAGGTCCGGCAACGGCGAGATCGGCCGGGCTTGGCGATTGCGCGAAAGCGGAGTCGATCAGGCGCAGGTCCAGCGCAGACAGAGCCGTCGCGGCGAACGCGAGGGCGGCCGTGCCTGTCAGAAAATTCCGTCGGGTGATGCTCACTGAAAACTCCTGCGCTGAAGCTAAATTCGCGTCTGGGCTACCTTTTCCCGGCAAATGTGGCAATGGCGGGCCACATCGCAAGGGCGATTTCGCAGTCACGAGCGTTTGATGGCAGCCCCCAGACGCCCGAGTGCCCGCCGTAGATCATCGTCCTCGATGATTCCCAGTGTTTTTTCGATGTTCCTCGCCTTTTCCGGGTCGATATTCCGCCGTTCCTTCTTCCGCCGCGCGGAGACCGGCGCCTGCCGGATGGCGAGGCGGCTGACCGCCTGCCAGCCGAAAAAGCGGTTTACCCGCTCCAGGATCACTCCGGACAGATGCTGGATTTCGATGGCCGCAGGCCCTTCCACCCGCAGCACCAGCGTGCCGGGCTGCTGGGCATCGCCCTCAAGCCCGCGCGGCCACTGGATTTTGACAGGTTCGGCACAGATGGCGACATCGGCACCGATGATCTCGGGCCATGATGTGACGAGCTCCTTCGAGGCGAAGCCCTGTTTCCGAAAACTGTCATTGAGCAGCGCGGCCGCAACATCCGCCAGTGGACGGGCATGGGGTCTGGGCTTGTTCACTGCAAAAGCCTCTGTCAGATCACTTATATGACGCTAGCAAAAGCGCGCACGCGGCAAAAGAAAGCAACAGCGAAAGAACAGATGCCACTGGCATCGGCCGGCGCCCTTCTCGCCTGGTACGACCGGCACCGGCGCAGGCTTCCGTGGCGCGCGGAAAAGGGCGCGCGACCAGACCCTTACGCGGTGTGGCTGTCGGAAATCATGCTGCAGCAGACGACCGTGAAAGCGGTCGCGCCCTATTACGCGCGCTTCCTTCAGCGCTGGCCGACGGTGTCCGATCTCGGTTCCGCAATGCTCATAGAAGTGCTGAAGCTCTGGGCGGGACTGGGCTATTACGCGCGAGCTCGCAATCTTCACGCCTGTGCTCGTGCGATCATCGAAAAGCACGGCGGCGTCTTTCCCGATACTGAGGACGAATTGCTCGCCCTGCCCGGGATCGGCCCCTACACGGCGGCGGCTATCGCTGCTATCGCCTTCGACCGCAAGGCGACGCCGGTCGACGGCAATATCGAGCGGGTGATTTCACGGCTCTTCGCTGTTGAAGAGCCATTGCCAGGCGCGAAGCCGCACATCAAGGCGCTGGCGGAAACCTTGACGCCCGCGCACCGGCCCGGCGATTTCGCGCAGGCGATGATGGATCTCGGCGCAACCATCTGTTCGCCAAAGAAGCCGGCCTGCTCTTTATGCCCGTGGAGCGAGCCGTGCCTTGCGCGCCGGCGCGGCGACCAGGAGACGTTTCCGCGCAAAGTCCCAAAGGCGAACGGCAAGCTGCGGCGCGGCGCGGCCTTCGTGGTCACGCGCGCGGATGGCGCCCTGCTCGTGCGCACGCGGCCGGACAAGGGATTGCTGGCGAAGATGACGGAAGTGCCGACCACGGCGTGGACGCACGGCTTCGATGAGACGGCTGCGCTCAGGCACGCGCCGCTGAAAGCAAAATGGCATCGCGGCGTCGGTGTCGTGAGTCACGTATTCACGCATTTCCCGCTTGAGCTTGCCGTCTATCGCGCGCAGGTGGCGAAGGCAACACGCGCACCGAACGGCATGCGCTGGATTGCGTTCGATGAGATCGACGGCGAGGCGTTTCCAAACGTCATGCGCAAGGTGATCGCGCATGGGATGAAGACGTAGGGCGTAATAAAGAAGCGTATTGCGCCGATTTCACGCGAGGCACCGTGAGTGGCGGATTACGCTTCGCTAATCCGCCCTACCGGCATTCGGACCTGTTTCCCGGTCCGACCAGCACCGACTGTTCAAGATGCCGTTATTGCCTCGCGGCGATTGCAGGCATCCTAGCCTTGATCGGCTATTTTCAACAGATTCCTATATTGCGGGCGCGGTCGCTTGGCGGCGGCGCCGCGGCGATACTGGGCTTGCGCCATGTGTTGAGCACAAGCGTCATGCATACGTGGCGCCAAAGACATCATCATGCAGCGTGCCAGTGCGATAGCACCACCTGCGGGTTCGTCGCAGATCTGCACTGCTTGATCTGCCTCAAAACCTCGACCGCACCGGCATGTTTTACTACGTTTAGGAAAGAGGAATGGCCATGCAAGCCCGCGATGTCATGACAAGTCACGCCATATGCGTCGGACCCGATCTGTCGGTTCAGGCGGTTGCCAACACGCTGGTCAAGAACGGCATCAGCGCCGTGCCGGTTGTGTCGATGGACGGCAAGCTGGTGGGCATCGTATCGGAAGGCGATCTGATCCGGCGCGTGGAAACGGGCACCGAGCGCCGCCATCCCTGGTGGCTCGAAATGATCAGTTCCAACCGCAGCCTCGCGGCGGAATTCACAAAGGCGCACGGCCTCAAGGCCAAGGATGTGATGACGACGCAGGTCCTGACAGCGGATCCCGACACGCCGCTGGAGACGGTCGCGGATCTGATGGAGCGGCACGGCGTGAAGCGCGTGCCGATCGTCAAGGACGGGAATATCGTGGGCATCATCAGCCGGGCCAATCTCGTGCAGGCGCTCGCGAGCGGCAGGCATGACGCCCCGGTCGACGACGCCGATGACAGGCTGCGTCAGGCGGTGACGGCCGAGATCGAGAACAAGCCGTGGGGACACGGCATGATCAATGTGATCGTCCGCGACGGCACTGTCGACCTGTGGGGCGTTGTTGGCAGCGAGGAAGAGCGCAAGGCCGCGTGCGTGGTCGCCGAATGCACGCCGGGCGTCTGTGTCGTGAACGACAAGCTGCGGGTCTTCCGCGGTTCGCTGGGCGAATAACGCCTGCTATTCCACCCGGCGCTTGGCTGAAGCGCTTGTCTAGTCTGACTAAAGATACAGCCAGCTTTTTCAGGCCCTCGCTAACCACTTGAAATGCGATTCTTTCTTGCCCCGGCTATCCAGGTTTTCTTGGGAATGGGATTAAGACGTGGATGCCCGCGACAAGTTTCACTCCGGCCGGCCTTCGGCCGGAACGGGGCGCGGGCATGACCGTAACTGCAAAGGCCTGATTTTCATTGGCTGCATTTTCGGCCAGGCTCTGAGGAGCATTGCGAAGCAATGCGTCTCGAAGGATGGGCCACCAATTTCGGGCTTGCCCGAGATTGGCTCATTTAGCTGCGCAAGTCGCGCAACAGCGACTTGCTTGTCCTTCGAGACGCGCAGCTACGCTACGCTCCTCTGGATGAGGGCGGAGTAATTCAACATGAATGAACCTGACGCTACACCGCCGGGATTCCTGCGGCAGCCATCATCATGCGTTCTTCATCCTTGCGGCTCACTTTCCTTTTCTTCGCCATCTTGGCCGCCGCCTTCTTGTTGATTTTGCGCTTGGCGATGCCGTTGAGCTTGGTGTCGGTCGCCTTTTCCTCGCGCAGATTGGTATAGAGAAGTTTTGCGACATCGTTGCGCCCGAGGAGCTTCGCCCAGGTCACCAGCGTGCCGTAGCGCGTGATCTCGTAATGCTCGACCGCCTGAGCCGCGCCGATCAGCGCCGCGTTCAGCACCATCTTGTCGTCGACCTCGCTGGCGATCTCGTTGGCCTCGTCGATGATGCCGTCAATGGCCGGGCATTTATGGCCCTGCGGCTGCATCTTCATTTTCTTGAAGGCTTGATCGAGCCGCTTGATCTGGCTTTTGGTCTGCTTCAGATGCATCTGAAAGCCCTTTTTCAGCTCGCCGTCGGACGCCTTGGCGATCATGTCCGGCAGCGCCTTTTCGATCTGATGTTCGGCGTAATAAATGTCCTGCATGCCGTGCACGAACAGATCGTTCATGTTCTCGATGTCGGGAGAAAACCAACCCATCTTCGCCTCCTGCTGTGGGGATCAAAAGAGATAAGCGGCAGGGGCTGCGGAAGTTCCGGAGCCACTTGCTCCGTCCCTGTACCGTCATCCTGAGGTGCAAGCGGACGACCTGAGCGAGCCTCGAAGAATGGCGGCTGATACCCTTCGAGGCCCGTCTTTTCGGCGGGCATCTCAGGGTGACGAAGTTGAAGCGGCAGGCGAAAGCCTGCCTTATTCCGCTGCCTCGACGCGTCGGCCGACCGCCACTGCCGGGACCGGCACGATTGGCGGCTTGGCGTTCAGCGCATCGACCTGGAAGCCGGCGACCTTCTTGTAGTTTGCGGCGATGTCCTCCAGCTCCTGCCGGGTCAGCACGTCGGTGACGGTCTCGAAGCCATCAGGGGCGCGCTCCTCCACAAGCTGCATCACCTGCTCGGGACCGTTCTTGCGGTTCAGCAGCACAAGCTGCGTGGTCGCCGGCCTGCGCTCGTCCTCATAGGCCTGCAAGGCTTCCGGCGTCTCACCCCTGGCGAGGATTTCGCGCGCCAGCACCCGCGCATCGAGGATCGCCTGCGAGGCGCCGTTGGAGCCGATGGGGTACATAGGATGTGCGGCATCGCCCAGCAGAGTGACGCGACCGAAGGTCCATTTCTCCAACGGGTCGCGGTCAACCAGCGGATATTCGTAGCAATATTGCGCGTTGCGGATCAGGCTCGGCACGTCGAGCCAGTCGAACTTCCATGACTCGAAATACGGCAGGAACTCGTCCAGCTTGCCGGCGCGGTTATAATCTTCGCGTCGCCATTGATAGTCGGGAGGCAAGAGACGCTCGGCGATCCAGTTGATCATCGGCCGGCCGCGTTCGGTGGCGGCGCGCGAGATCGGATAGCAGACGAATTTCAGGACCTCATGGCCGGCCATGATCATGGTGCGGCCGGACAGGAACGGCTCGCTTTCGGTGACGCCACGCCAGAGGATGCGGCCGTTCCAGATCGGCGCGCCCTCGTCCGGATAGAGCTTCGCCCGCATCGCCGAATGGATGCCGTCGGCGCCGATCAGGAGCGCGCCTTCATGCTCGCCGGCAAGCGCGCCAGTCTTGTCAGTGAAGCGGGCGCGCACGCCATTCGCAGTTTCGGTCCAGTCCTGCAGATGATGTCCGGTGAGGATGTTGCCGCTGCCAATGCGCTCGCGCGCGGTATTGAGCAGCAACTGGTGGAGGATGCCGCGGTGAATAGAGAATTGCGGCCATTTGTAACCGGCCTCGAGGCCGCGCGGCTCCGTCCAGATCTGCTTGCCGTGTTTGGAGTAATAGGCGAGCTCGCGGGTGCGCACGCCGGTCTCGTCCAGTTTGTCGAGCAGGCCGAGCTCGATCAGCTCGCGGCATGCATGCGGCAGCACATTGATGCCGACGCCGAGCGGCTTCAGCTCGGCCACGCTTTCGAATACCCGCACCTGCACGCCGATCTGATGCAGGCTAAGCGCCACGGTGAGGCCGCCGATGCCGCCCCCGGCCACAAGCACGGTCATGAGAAAGGTCCCTTACGTAACAGTAGTGCGGGTTCTGTCACAGCGCCCCGGTTGCGGCAAGAATAGCCTATGCCGGCGGGCTTGCCAGTTCCGGATAAAGCGAAGCGAAATCCGGGATGTCTTCCACGCATTCCGCTGAGTTTACCATCAGGCCGCGCTTTGCGCGGACCCGTTGGCTCCACTCGGGCTTCAACCCTAAAGCCGCGGGACTTGCAAGACGCGACCCGGCCGTTAGGAATGCCGATTGTGTCAGAAGAGGATAGAAAATGACCATCCAGCGTTTCGAGACTGGCCCGCGCATGAGCAAGGCCGTGGTGCACGGCAACACCGTCTATCTGGCGGGCATTGTCGCCGACGAGCCGAAGGGCAAGAGCGTCACCGAGCAGACCAAGAATATCCTGGCGCAGATCGACGGCTTTCTCGCCAAGGCGGGCTCCGACAAGAGCAAGCTTTTGACTGCCAATATCTGGATCACCGACATGGCGAACTTCGCTGAGATGAACGCGGTGTGGGACGCCTGGGTTTCGCCCGGCAATACGCCGGCACGTGCGACGGTCGAGGCAAAGCTCGCGACGCCGGATTACAAGGTGGAGATCATGGTGACGGCGGCGCGGTGACACTCGTTGCAGAAGTAAATTTTGGTCATGCTCGCACTTGTCGCGGGCATCCACGTCTTCCTTGCATAGAGACGTGATGGCCGGGACTCGCGCCTTCAGGCGCGGCCCGGCCATGACGGGAAGTGCTACGCCGCCCTGACTGTCACCCGCGTGATGTCACGGCTGTAGATCGAGGCGACGACAAGCGCCACGCCGGTCATCAGCAGGTTGATGCCCACGAACAGCCCGATCACCCAGCCGGCGGTGCCCGGCCAGCCGGACATAATCAGCACCGCAAGCCCGATATCGACCAGCGCGCTGAACAGCATCCAGCCCCAGGCCTTTGGCAAAGGGTTGCGCATATTGACGGCCATCAAGGCCTTGGCGACGCCGCCGGAGATCAGATAGGCGACAAGGATGAGCGTCAGCGTCACCGTGCCGGCGACCGGATGCCAGAGCAGCGCAACGCCGGCGAGCAGAGAGAGAATGGCGATCAGAAGATTCCACCAGAAGCCCGGCGCCGATTGCCCGCCGGAGAACGAGGCGATCAGCCCAAGCACGCCGCCGATCACCAGCAGCCAACCCACCGTCAGCTCGACGGCAATGGTTGCGACATAGGGCATGGCGATCGCGAACAATCCCAGCGCGATCAGAATGAGTCCATAAATCATGTACCAGAGGCGGTATTTCTTCAGGGCCTCCGCATCCATCGTCAGCATCCTGGGCATGACAGCCTCCCTCGAATGATTGGCAATTCTAGCGGCTGCTGCGCACAGCGAATACCGGCTTTTGCTTCAAATCGACGCGACCGCGGGCGTTGCAGCCATGCGTCGCACTCATGCTATGCAGCACATCGTGTCGACGATTCGCGGCCGTTGCGAATCAAGGCGCATTCAATGCCCGGGGACCCTGATATGCCCGAGATCATCGCTCGCCTGCTCGACCAGAGCTGGTTTGCTTTCCTCGCCCGCGTCGTGCTCACCTTCACCTTTTGGGGCAGCGGCCTCGCCAAGCTGATCAATTTCCAGGAAGGCGTCGCCGAGATGGCGATGTTCAACCTGCCGCAGCCGGTGCTGATGAATGTCGCGACGATCATCACCCAGCTCGGCGGCTCGCTGCTGATCATCGTCAACCGCTGGACCTGGCTCGGGGCCGGCGCGCTCGCGGTGTTCACCGCGCTGACCATTCCGCTGGTGCATCATTTCTGGAGCATGCAGGGGCCGGACGCGATCAAGGCTTTCCACACCGCGACCGAGCATGTCACCGTGATCGGCGGGCTGATGATCGTGGCGATCCTGTCACGCTACAGCAGCGGCGCGGGAAATGGCCCCAAGCGGTAAGTCGATCAACAGATGACGTCATGCCGGCGCTTGTCGCGGGCATCCCCGTCTTTGCCGCCCGCAAGGGCGTGGATGGCCGGGACAAGCCCGGCCATGACCCCGAAAATTGAGCACCGCGCTTAAATCACGCCATCTCCGCGCGGACCTGCGCGCGGAGTTCGTCGATCAGGGTGAGGCCCTTCTTGGTTTCGACATGCCAGAAGGTCCAGCCGTTGCAGGCTTCCAGACCCTGCGCCAGCGCACCGATGCGGTGGATGGAGCCGACATTCTCGCCGAGAGAGATGGCGCCGTCGGCGCGCACCAGCGCCTTGTGCCGCTTCTTGGCATCGACCAGCTTCGCACCGGCCGAGACCAGACCGCGCTCCAGTAGGGCCGAGAAGGGCACGCGCGGCGCTTCCCGCGCGGTCATGAAAGGGGCCAGCGTCGGCTTTTCCAGCGGCTCGACCGCCGCGATGCGTTTCATCGCCGCCTTGGCATAGGTTTCGTCGCGCTCACAGCCGATATAACGGCGGCCGAGGCGCTTGGCGACGGCGCCTGTCGTGCCGGTGCCGTTGAATGGATCGAGCACCAGATCGTCGGGCCGCGATGACGACAAGATCACGCGGGCGAGCAAGGCTTCCGGTTTCTGGGTTGGATGCAGCTTCTTGCCGTCCCCGCCTTTCAGCCGCTCCTCGCCCGTGCATAGCGGCAAGGTCCAGTCGGAGCGGACCTGCACATCCTCGTTGCCGGCTTTCAAAGCTTCGTAGTTGAAGGTGTAGCCCTTGGCATTTGCATCGCGCGATGCCCAGATCATGGTCTCATGTGCGTTGGTGAACCGCCGGCCGCGGAAATTCGGCATCGGATTGTTCTTGCGCCAGATCACATCATTGAGAATCCAGAAGCCGAGGTCCTGCATGATCGCGCCGACGCGGAAGATGTTGTGATAGGAGCCGATCACCCAGATCGTGGCGGAGGGCTTCATCAGCCGCCGCGCAGCCAGGAGCCAGGCGCGGGTGAAATCGTCGTAAGCAGCGAAGCTTGAAAACTTGTCCCAGTCATCGTCGACTGCATCGACGCGGGAATCGTCCGGACGTTTCAGGTCGCTCTGCAATTGCAAATTATATGGCGGATCGGCGAAGACCAGATCGACACTCGCGGCCGGCAGCTTGGCCATCTGCGCCACGCAATCGCCCACTAGAATGCGGGCGCTGGGTTCAGCCTTGTCTGAAGTCAGACGGGGCGCCCGAAGGGGCGCCCCGCGACGCGAAACAACCATGACTCAGAACTCTGACTCAGGCGACGCGGTCGGCGACGCGGGACCTACAACCGACACGCGCGCAGTGTCGCGTCCCAAGGTAAAAAATTCGCAAATGATTTTAAGTATTTGGATGCCGTCGCCGACAACCTTTTGGTAACGATAATTTGGATGTCGCAATTTGCGCGGGCGTACATAAATACCCTCGCGCGACGGTGTGGACGGAACACTTTTCATCGGTGACAATTACAAGCACCGGATGTGCTGGAGGATCGCGATGCGCTGGGAGGATTTTCGCCGCAGCGACAATGTCGAAGATGTGCGCGGCGAAGGCGGCGTTGGGCGCGGCGGAGGTTTTCCCATCCCTGGCGGCAGCGGCGGCCTCGGCATCGGAACCATTATCGTGCTTGGCCTGCTCGGATGGGCTCTCGGGATTGACCCTCGGATCCTGATTGGCGGTGCGGAAATCATCGGCGGCGGCCAGCAGCAGATCGAGCGCCAGCAGACGCCGGATCGGCAGGCGGGCGCCCCGAGCGACCGGCAAGGCCAATTCGTATCCGCCGTGCTCGGCTCGACCGAAGATGTGTGGACCGAAATCTTCGCACAAAACGGACAGCAATACCGCCCGCCGCGGCTGCGCCTTTTCGCCGGCGCGACGCAATCCGCCTGCGGCTTCGCGCAGTCGGCGATGGGGCCATTTTATTGTCCCCTCGATCGCCGCGTATTTCTTGACACGTCTTTCTTTCGAGAAATGGAAACGCGCTTCAACGCCTGTCGCGGCAAGCAATGCGAATTTGCGCAGGCCTATGTGATCGCGCATGAGGTCGGCCATCACATCCAGAATTTGCTCGGCATCTTGCCGCGCGCGCAACAGATGCAGCAGCAGGCCGGCAGCCGCGCGCAAGCGAACAACATCCAGGTCCGGGTGGAATTGCAGGCGGACTGCTTCGGCGGCGTCTGGGCCAATCACGCGCAGCGCAAAGTCAACTTTATCGAGCCCGGCGATATCGAGGCGGCGCTGTCGACCGCGTCCGCGATCGGGGACGACACCTTGCAGCGCAAGGCACAGGGTCGCGTCGTGCCTGACTCATTCACGCATGGCTCGGCCGCGCAGCGGCAGCGCTGGTTCACCATCGGCTTCAAGGAAGGCCGGGTGTCGGCCTGCAATACGTTCCAGGCGGCGAATCTGTGACTGGTCATGCCGGGAGGCGCAGTTGCGCCGGACCCGGAATCCAGATTCAACGATTTGCGTTTAGTTCTGGATTCCGGGTTCGCGGGATTCGCCCGCGCCGCAGGATGACGTAAATAGAAATCATGCCCGGCATCGACGAAACCAGACAATTCATTCCGCTCAAGATCGCGGTCCTTACCGTATCCGATACGCGCGCGTTCGCCGACGACAAATCGGGCGCAACACTTGTTGAGCGCATTGAGAAGGCAGGACACACTGTCGGCGCGCGCGCCATCGTCACCGATGACGTGGAGAAAATCCGCGCGCAGGTGAAGCAATGGATCGGCGACCCGGCGATCGACGTCATCATCAGCACCGGCGGCACCGGCTTCACCGGCCGCGACGTGACGCCTGAAGCGCTGGAACCTCTGTTCGAAAAACGGATGGAAGGATTTTCTACCCTCTTCCTGATGGTCAGCCACGCGAAGATCGGGACATCGGCGATCCAGACGCGCGCGACCGCGGGCGTTGCAGGCGCGACCTACATCTTTTGCTTGCCGGGATCGCCCGGCGCCTGCAAAGACGCGTGGGACGAAATTCTCGTCCATCAACTCGATTATCGCTACCGGCCCTGCAATTTCGTGGAAATCATGCCGCGCCTCGACGAGCATCTGCTCCGCGCCAAGGCTAAGGGCGCGACGGTTTAGCCGAGGGCAGATCCACCGAGGACATATGGCCAGCCCAGCCGACTTCCGCCGCACCGCGCTGTCCCTCGCAGGCACAACGCAAGCGCCGCATTTCGACCGCACCGCGTTCAAAGTCACTCGCATCTATGCGACGCTTGCAGCCGACGGACGCACCGCCAATCTCAAATTCACTCCCGATGAGCAGCAGCTGAAATGTCTGGTTGGGCCGGACGCATTCGCGCCCGCGCCGAATGCGTGGGGCCGGCAAGGCTGGACAACCGCGACCCTCGCCAGGCTCAGCGCACCCGAACTGAAGGCCGCGCTCGTCATGGCCTGGCAGCACGCGCTTCCAAAAACGCGGTCCAGCGCTCGCGCCGCACCGCAAAAGCGGCGCAGCAAGGCGAACCCCCAATAAAAAAGCGGCGAAGAGTAATCAGTCTCCTCGTTGCTCATCACGTTCGGTTTTGGAACGCAATGCAGCATCTTCGGGTTGTCACTCTTGTCGGCTCAGTGCCACGTACCGACTGATCCAATTCAAGATTAGTTGATTGCGACGCAATGCCCCTTGCCCGACATAACATCGCCGCTCTGCGTTTCTATATTGCTTGATGTAGGACAACCATTCCGGCTGTTCGCAGGAAGAAGGATGTCTTCAATGTGCGACTATAGTCTGCATCATGTTGCCTCGCGGCCGGCAAAAGTCGGCGACAGGCTGGTTTCTACGAAATTCATGAACTCGACAACGGGCGGTTTCGCGGCCGTCGGCGAACCTGAAGTCGCCGTCTGCCTCCGTCCCGGCACCGAAGTCGCGTTCGACCAGGATGTCGCCTATGAACGCGGCCTCGGGCTGATCTTGCCGAAAATGGGATACACGACTATCCGCGAAAAGGTCGCCCGTTTCCGACAGATCGATATGGATCGACCGAATTCGCATCACGATGCTCTGGAATTCCCGAATGGAGAGACCGTGCTCGTCACCGTGCTCCGTGAAGGACAGACAGCGACCGTGCTGCAATTGCCGGCCGACCCCGAGCACGAGCACAAGACGTCGACAGAAACGGCAGAGCGCAAAGAAGAGACCTTTGCCGGCTGACGAACGTCAGGCTTGACGCAATCGCGATTGCGGCCCTCTCTCTTGTGAGAGGGCCGTGAGCGATGTTTCACAAATCCAGCCGCCAAGTCTCTCCGACCAGCGACGCACCCCAGCTTGTATGCGGTTTGCTTTCCACCAAGCGGAACCCGGCCGCCTGATAGATTCGACGTGCGCTGATAAGGATGCTTTGCGTCCAAAGCGTGATCTGCCGGTAGTCCTCGGCGCGCGCGAAAGCGATGCATTCATCGACCAGCCTGCGGCCAAGCCCAAGTCCGCGAGCTTTCGGGTCGACAATCAGTAGTCGCAGTTTTGCTACATCAGCGGTGTCGCCTTTCACCAGAAATGCCGATCCCACCGGCTCTCCGTCCATGTCGGCGATCCAGCAATGCTCGCGTTGAGCATCGAACCGCCTGATGAATTGCGCGACGATATCGGCGACGAGCGCCTCGAAACTGATGTCCCAGCCATATTCCTGCGCATAGAGCGCACCATGCACGGAGACGACCCAGCCCATGTCACCGGGCCGGTGCCGTCGCAAAATGCAGCGCGCAGCCGATCCATCGCCATCGCCAACCAGCGCCTCGATCCTGCGCATCGCAGCGACCACGCGCTCCTGATCGGCGAGCGAGAGGTTGCGCAAAATCATGCCCATGTCGCGTTGCGAGCGATGATCGAGCGCGGCAAAAGCCTTGCGACCGTTGGTGGTGAGGGAGAGCACGACCTGGCGACCATCGGCGCGCGCACGCTCGCGGTCGATCAGCCCCTGCTCGTCAAAGGCGCGCAGGATGCGGCTGAGATAACCGGGATCAAGCCCGAGGGCGGACGCGATGTCGGTCGCGGTCTGACCCGGCGTGTGCGCCAGCTCGTAAAGCACGCGCGCCTGGGTCAGCGAGAAAGGCGAATCCAGCAGTCCGTCCTGCAAGAGACCGATCTTGCGGGTGTAAAAGCGCGAAAAACGCCGCACCGCGTTGACGCGATGTTCGAAAGCGGGATCGGGCATCAGGCGCATGACATCAGCAAGCGATATGCTTGCCAGTGTCAAACAGTTATTTGACTAAGTCAACTATCACCCGAGATGGCGCAGCAGGCCGCCATCGACGCGCAAGGCGGCCCCGCTGGTCGCCGAGGCCTGTTCCGAGCAAACATAGACCACCATATTGGCGACCTCATCGACACTGGCGAGCCGCCTGATGATCGAAGTGGGGCGATGCAGCGCGATGAACTGCTTCTCCATCTCCGCCTGCGGTAGCCCCTGCTCCTTCGCCATCTTGCCGAAGAAATCGATCACGCCTTCCGACCGGGTCGGGCCGGGCAGAACCGAGTTCACGGTGATGCCGGTGCCGGCGAGCGACTCGGCAAGGCCGCGCGAAATCGCAAGCTGCGCAGTCTTGGTCATCCCGTAGTGGATCATCTCCACTGGAATGTTCAGTGCCGACTCGGAGGAGATGAAAACGATGCGACCCCAATTCTTCTTTTTCATGCCGGCGAGATAAGTGCGCGAGAGCCGCACGCCGCTCATCACATTGACCTCGAAGAAGCGCTGCCAGTCGTGGTCGGAAATTTCTTCAAAGGCTTTCGGTTCGAAGATACCAATGTTGTTCACCAGAATGTCGGTCTCCGGTACCTGCCTGACAAAATCGCTGACACCCTGTGCAGAGCCGAGGTCGGCGGCGACGCCTGTAAGCTGCGCGTCGGGGATCTGAGCGGCGAGACTTTCTTTGCGGCTTCCACCTTCTCCCTGGTGCGGCCGTTGATCACCACATGGGCACCGGACGCGGCAAGACCTTTGGCGATAGCAAAACCGATGCCAGCGGTGGAGCCGGTGACAACCGCGCGCTTGTTCTTCAAATCGATCAGCATGGCAACCTCGTCATTTGCAATGAACGAGTCAGTTGTGCAGAAGCACTCACTTTCCAAGAGGCCGTTCAACCAAAGTTGCTGATGCCCGAACGCAGCACTGCAATCCGCCGGCGACCGATCTTGCGGAGCAACGCGGCTTCCGCATCGCCGCTGTCGGCGACATGCCCGCCGAGCTGCTCGTAGATGATCTTCGCGACCAGCAAGCCGTGATCAGGTTTCGGCCCGCCGCTCCAGAGTTGACGCAGAAGCTGCAGGAATTGTCCGGAGACGGATTGCGTGCTGTCGACCGCCGGCCTGAAGGCAGCAGCCTTCGGCGCGCTTTCATCGCCGGCCGTCATCAGGAAGCGCTGGATGTCGGTAACCCACTCGGGATCGAGAATCGCGCCCGGACGCAGAAACAGCAGCCAGGGCCCGCGCGCATCACTCGCCGCCGCCTTGAGGCGGGCACCCGTCGGCCCGGACAAAATCATGAAGCGGCAGCCGGCGACATCGGCCACCTTCTGCGTTTCGTCCGTCGAACCGCCGTCGGCCAGAATCACCTCGCGGACGAGCCCCGCGGTCGCGCCCTGCACCAGACAGGCCAGCGTGCGCACCACCAGCCGTTCCGATTCGTGAGTGGGAATGATGACGCTCAGCATTCTTCGATCTGCAATGTTCTCTGGTGGGGTGCCCCATATCATGGGGTCCTTCTCTCGACAGCCCACCATATTCGGCCATCCAGCCTCCGCTGAGTATGTTCTTGTTTTGTTCACAAAGCGCGCCTAAATTGGGCTATGGCCAGATCATCCTCTGCAGCCCGAAGCCGCCCGCCGGTGGGATTGCCCTCCAGGCCGGCGGGCGGCTTTGACCGAAGCGGTCCCGACACGACGGGCCTCATGGACAGCGCGGTGGAGCGGGAGCGCCGGCGCGGGCGCGGCACGCTGTCCAACGCCTCCGGCCGCTACGAGCCGCTCGCGCGCATCGCCTTCGACGACGGCTGGCAGAGCCTTGAGGAATTGCCGCCGTTCAAGACCGAAGTGCAGGTCGATGCGACGCGCAAGATCATCACCCGCAACGAGTCGCCGGACATCTCCTTCGACCGTTCGATCAATCCCTATCGCGGCTGCGAGCATGGTTGCGTCTATTGCTTCGCGCGGCCGACCCACGCCTATCTCGGATTGTCGGCTGGACTCGACTTCGAATCAAAATTGTTCATGAAGCCGGACGCGCCAACCTTGCTGGAACGCGAACTGGCGGCGGCCTCCTACACGCCGCGCACCATCGCCATCGGCACCAATACCGACCCGTACCAGCCGATCGAGAAGAAACACGAGATTATGCGCCGCATCCTGGAAGTGCTGGAGCGCGCAGGACATCCGGTCGGCATCGTCACCAAATCGGCGCTGGTGACGCGCGACATCGACATCCTCTCGCGCATGGCGAAGCGCAATCTGGTCAAGGTCGCATTGTCGGTGACGACGCTCGATCCGAAGCTCGCACGCACCATGGAGCCGCGGGCATCGACGCCCGGCAAGCGGCTCGAAGCCTTGCGGCAATTGGCCGACGCCGGCATTCCGAGCACGGCGATGGTGGCGCCGATCATTCCGGCGATCAACGATGCCGACATCGAGCGCATTCTTGATGCGGCGGCGATGGCGGGCGTCGAAGGCGCGGGCTATGTGATCCTGCGGCTGCCGCTGGAAGTGCGCGACCTGTTCAAGGAATGGCTAATAGCGAATTACCCCGACCGCTATAGCCATGTGATGAAGCTCGTTCGCGACATGCGCGGCGGCAAGGATTACGATTCCAGCTGGGGGCAGCGCATGACCGGCGGCGGACCCTATGCCTGGATGATCGGGCGCAGGTTCGAGGCGCATTGCGCCAAGCTTGGTCTCAACACCGAACGCCGCAAACTCACCACCGAACATTTTCAGAAGCTGGCGAAGGGAACCGAGCAGTTGAGCTTGTTCTGATCCGCTATCCTGAGGCGCACGGCGAAGCCGCGGAGCCAATCGCATTAATGCATTCTTGAGCCATCGCCCTTCAAGGCTCCGCCGGCTTCCGCCGGGGTCGCCCTCGGGTGCCGGAGAAAGGATACACATGACAGCCTATCCCCGCCTCACCGCCATCACTCTCGGCGTGCACGATTTCGCGGCTAGCGTCCGCTTCTACGAAGCGCTCGGATTTATCCGCAAGATGCGGGCGACCGGCGACGAGATTGCATTCTTCGATGCGGGCGGCGTCGTGCTGGCGCTGTTTCGCTGGAAGGACCTCGCAGCAGACGCAAAGCTGGCCGCCGAGCCGGCGCCTGTAGCGTTTCGCGGGATGACGCTGGCCTGGAATCGGGCCAGCCGGGCCGAGGTGGATCAAGGCCTGGCAAATGCGTTGAAGGCGGGCGGAACCTTGTTGAAGCCGGCGCAGACGACAGACTACGGCGGCTATGGCGGCTATTTCGCTGATCTTGACGGCCATGCCTGGGAAATCGTGCATGTCCCGGGATTTTCATTGACTGAAGACGGCCGGCTGGTTCTGCCCGAATGAGCGTGAGTTTTTCCCCGCCTTTCACACCGGCGATTTCCTGCGTTGACTTGCGAGGCCGACTGCGCACCATCGCGGCATGACTCGCAAGCCTGCCGGTTCTGCACCCCGCCTGCCGCTGAAAGAGGACATTCTCCGGCCCAGCTTCCGGCGGGAACGCGCGGCAATGAAGCGCGGCATATGGCCAATCGCGGGCTGCGACGAGGCCGGGCGCGGGCCGCTGGCCGGTCCGGTTGTCGCCGCCGCAGTCATCCTCGATCCGCAGCGCATTCCGCGCGGGCTCAATGATTCCAAGAAGCTCACGCATGCGGAGCGCGAGAAGCTTTACGCGAAAATCTGCGCCACCGCAGAAGTCGCCGTCGCCTTCGGTTCCACCGAACGCATCGATCGCCAGAATATTCTGCAGGCGTCGCTCTGGGCGCTGGCGCGGGCTGTGGCGGCGCTGCCAGTGAAGCCGCAACTCGTTTTTGTCGACGGCCGCGACCGCATCGACGTTCCCTGCGAATGCCAGGCGGTGATTTCCGGCGACGCGTTGGTGCTCTCGATCGCCGCCGCCTCGATCGTCGCCAAGGTCACGCGCGACAGGCTGATGATGCGCGTCGGCGCCGAGCATCCAGGCTACGGTTTCGAGCGGCATATGGGTTATTCGGTGCCGGAACATTTCGCCGCGCTAGACAAACTCGGCCCAACCATCCATCACCGGCGCTCCTTTGCTCCGGTCGCGCTGGCGCATGCGAGACTGTCCGGCGATACCGTGGACATGTCCGGGCTGACCGATCCGGAAAGCTTGTTGCCTCTCTAGCCCTCGCCCGGCTATCTCTTCCGGCCGACCCCGCGAGCAGCCGCAGCGATGCATTTCGTCTCCCTGCCTATCGAAATCCTGCGGACCAAACCCAGACTCGTGTTCTGGCTGGCGGTGCTGACACAGGCCACGTTGTGGATTCTGGTCCCCTCGCTGTTCTATGCGACGCCGCCTGGCGAGCTTGCCGAGCTGTTATCGACGGCGCGCCATTTTGAGCGCCTGCTGCCGATTGTTCCGCCGCTTGCCTACTGGCTCGCCGAAATAGCTTTGCGCCTGGCCGGGTTTTTCGGCGTCTATGTCCTCTCGCAAATCTGCATCGTCGTTGCACTATGGGCCGTCTTCACGCTCGGGAGAGCCACGCTCGGCGAAAGGCATGCCGCACTTGGCACGCTGCTAATGACCGGCATCTATTTCATCACGGTGCCGACACCGGAATTTTCACCTGCAATCCTCGCAATGCCGCTCTGGGCGCTTGCGCTTCTGCATTTCTGGCGTGCCGTGGCCGAAGGCCGAGAGCTCTATTGGCTGGCACTCGCTGTCGACCTGGTCCTGCTGCTGCTCACGACCTACCTCGCGACGTTTCTCATCGGACTTCTCGTGCTGTTCGGGTTGTTGAATCCGCATAGCCGGTCGAAACTCGCGACGACCGGCGCGACGTGCGCGGCGCTTGTTGTGCTCTTCATGCTGATCCCGCACGCTATCTGGCTGAAAGCCGGTGGCAACCTGATCTTGCCGGCTCTGCCGAACCTGCGCAGCGCCGAACTGTTCGAGAAAAACGTTTATGCCTTGATGCGCATGCTTGCGCTCCTGTTGATCGGCCATGCCGGCCTCTCCGTCATTGCCATCGTCGCAGCCAGCGCCTTTCGCAAGTCGCGCTCCGAAGCGGCGCTCATCATCAGAACACCGCCGGCGGAACTCGCCTCGCCCTTCATCTATTACTTCGCGCTTGTCCCCCCGCTGCTTCTAGTCATCGTGGCGGTGATCGCGGGCCATAGCGGTCCCGTCAGTTTCGGTCCGGTCGTGCTTCTTTCCGGACTCGCGATTGTGCTTGCGGCCGGAGACATTGTCGCGATCTTCCGGCAGCGCACGACCGTCTTCACCTGGTTCGCGTTTCTCTTGGCCCCGCCTGCGATCGCCGTGATGACGGCAATGCTGCTGCCCTGGGCGGCGGTCGCCGACCCGCGCGTCGCAATGCCGTCGAAGGAGATGGGACGTTTCTTCACCGAAAATTTTGAGCGTCGCACCGGCCAGAAGCTCGCATTCGTCACCGGCGATCCTGCGCTCGCGGCCCTGATTGCGGTGGGCTCGCCAAGCCGACCCTTTGTGTTCGACGCCGGCGACGCAGGCCACCTGCGATTGATGACGCAAGACCAATTGTTCGACAAAGGCGCGATCGTGATATGGCGCGCAACCGACAGCGCAGGAACGCCGCCAAACGATATCCGCGCGCGCTTTCCTGGTCTTGTCCCGGAAGTGCCGCGCGTGTTCGAACGGCGCATCGAGGGACGCCTGCCGCAATTACGGCTCGGCTGGGCGATGATCCGCCCGAAGGCGCAGACGCTGCCGCAGGCGCAAATTCCCTCAGTGGCTCAGTGATAGGCTTCACCTTCGCGGACCTTGCCGCGGAACAGCCAGTAGATGAAAATGATGTAGCCTAGAATAATCGGCAGCAGGAAGATTGTGCCGATCAGCATAAAAATCTGGCTTGCAGGAGCGGCCGCTGTATCCCAAACGGTCAGCGAGGGCGGCACGAGATATGGATAACTGGAAATCACCAGCCCCAGATAACCGAGCAGGAACAACCCAATCACTGCTACGAACGGCAGCACTTCGCGCCGCTGATTGATGGCGATCCAAAGGCCCGCCGCTACCAAAGCGGTGACTGTCGGTACAGGCCACAAGAAATAGAAATTAGGCAAGCTGAACCACCGTTGCGCAATGCGATCGAAAGCCAGCGGGGTATACAGGCTGACGACAGCCATGAAGGCCAAGACTACAATAACAAGAAACTTCGCCTGTCCGCGCGACCGCTCGGCGACATCGCCTTCCGCCTTCATGATGAGCCAGGTCGCCCCGAGCAGGGCGTAACCGGCAACCAGCGCAACGCCGCAGAGGAGTGCAAAGGGTGTCAGCCATTCCAGCGGACCGCCGGCATATTGCCCATTCTCGACCCGAATGCCCTGAATCAATCCGCCAAGAATGACGCCCTGCGAAAAGGCTGCCAGGATCGAACCGATGGTGAATGCATAGTTCCACCAAGTCTTGCTGTGGGAGACCAGACGGAATTCGAAGGCGACGCCGCGGAAAACCAGCGCCAGCAGCATGATGATGACCGGCAAATAAAGTGCCGGCATGATGATCGAATATGCCAGCGGAAACGCGACGAGCAGACCGCCGCCACCAAGCACCAGCCATGTCTCGTTTCCATCCCAGAAGGGCGCGACGGAGCGCATCATCTGGTCGCGCTGCGCCTCGTTGCGAGCGAACGGGAACAGGATGCCGATGCCAAGATCGAATCCGTCAAGAATGACATACATAGCAACCGAGATACCGATCAGCGCCGCCCATATGACTGGCAAATACCATTCCATGACATCACCGCCCTCTCGAAATGGCCTGGCTTGCGGCGCCTTCGGCGGCCGTAAGCGGACGGCTCGGTAAGCCTTCAGAAACCTCGACCGCGCGGCCTTCCGGCCCCTTCGCGATCAGCCGGTTGATGTAATAAATGCCCATCCAGAACACGATGCCGTAGGCGAACACGAACAGAGCCAGCGTGCCAAGAATGCTGGCTCCGGGCACCGGCGAAGTGGCATCGGCGGTGCGCTGGATGCCGTAGACGAGCCAGGGCTGGCGCCCGCTTTCGGTCACGACCCAGCCGGCAATGACCGCAACAAAGCCGGTCCACCAGCTCATCGACAAAATCTGCAGGAACCAGCGCGTCTCGAACAATGTCTCGCGCCACCACAGAAAGGCGCCGAAGAGCGAGACCGCAATCATGAAGAAACCGATGTAAAGCATGATGCGGAAGGCGAAGAAGATATTCTTCACGGGCGGACGCTCGCTCGCGGGAACGCTGGTTAAACCGGGAAACAATCCGTTCGGGTCATGTGTCAGGATCAGCGAGGACCCGCGTGGAATTGATATCTCGAACAGATTGCGCTCGTTCTCCTCGTCCGGCCAGGCGAAGATGTGGAAATCGCCGGGCTTTGAGCCGTCCCAATGGCCTTCCATTGCCGCGATCTTGATCGGCTGATGCTTGAGCGTGTTCAGACCGTGCTGATCGCCGATGAAGAGCTGCAAGGGCGCGAGGATAACCAGGAGGCCGATCGCCATCTTCACCATCGTGCGCGCTTCGGGCATAAATTTTCCCGCCAGCAGGTAACGTGCGCCGACTGCCAGCACCACAAAGCCGGTGGTCAGATAGGCGGCATTGAGCATGTGCGCGAAGCGATACGGAAAGCTCGGATTGAAGACGATGGTGATCCAGTCCAGCGGATATGCGATGCCGTTACGCATTTCATGCCCGACCGGAGTCTGCATCCAGCTATTGGCGGAGAGAATCCAGAAAGCCGATGTTGCGGTCCCCACCGCCACGATTGCCGCAGACAATACGTATAGCCAGGGCGGCACACGGTTGAACCCGAACAGCAGGACGCCGAGGAAGGTCGCTTCGAGGAAGAAGGCGGTCAGCACCTCGTAGCCAATCAGCGGGCCGACGACGTTGCCCGCTACTACCGAGAAGCGGCTCCAGTTGGTCCCGAACTGATAGCTGAGCACGATTCCGGAGACCACGCCCATCGCAAACGATACCGCGAAAATCTTGGTCCAGAACCGCATCAGGCGCTGGTAGCGGTCCTCCTCCCGCCGCAGCCATAGCAGGCCCAGCGTCGCGATATAGGCGGACAGTCCGATCGTAAAACTTGGAAAAATGATGTGAAAAGTGACTGTAAACGCGAACTGGATGCGGGCAAGAAGGACTGGATCAAAATCCATTTGGTCACTCCCGAGGTTGAACCCTCCAGAGAACGATTCACAAATATAATAATCCTGCAGGCACTATGCCCATAACACCGGCGGCGTCTGCCTGTTCCGCGTCGCTGCAGGCTGCTCCATTGATCCAGTGGACAACTTCGCTACGACGGCGATCCTATTGAGCGGGTTGGCTATTCTGACTGCCACAGTGGCAGGGGGAGATTATGGCCAAGAATGCGCGGACTTCCAGGACGGGCGAAGGCCCGGAGGGTTTTGGGGCAATACTGGATAACTATTTCGGCCTGAAGCAAAACAATACCGATATCCGTACGGAAGCTGTGGCCGGCCTGACCACCTTTTTGACGATGGCCTACATCATCTTTGTCAACCCGAGCATTCTTGCGAAGGCGGGAATGGACCAGGGAGCGGTCTTCGTCGCCACATGCATCGCCGCCGCGGTGTGCAGCATCGTGATGGGCCTCTACGCGAACTACCCCATCGCGCTGGCGCCGGGCATGGGGCTGAACGCCTTCTTCGCCTTCACAGTCGTCCTGACCTACAAATATTCCTGGCAGCAGGCGCTCGCGGCCGTGTTCCTGTCGGGCGTGCTGTTCTTCATCCTGTCGGTGACAGGCTTGCGCGAATACATCATCAACCAGATCCCGAGAAACCTGAAATACGCGATCGGTGCGGGTGTTGGACTATTTCTTGGCATCATCGCGCTCGAAAATGCCGGCATCATCATTGATCATCCCGCGACGCTGGTAACGCTCGGCAATCTCAATGTGGGAAGTCCGGTCCTGACCTTGTCAGGCTTCACTCTGCGTGTTGGGGCTCCACTTCTCTGTCTGCTCGGCTTCATTCTGATCGTGGCGCTGCATGCCCGTAAAATTCACGGCGCGACACTGATCGGCATCCTGATTGTCGGCATCATCGGTATCCCGCTTGGGCTGTCGAAATTCACCGGCATCGTGTCGATGCCGCCGTCGATCCTGCCAACGCTGTTCAAGTGGGACTTCTCAAGGACTTTCGAACTGTCCTTCATTGTTGTCGTATTCAGTATCCTGATGATCGACGTGTTCGACAATGCCGGCACGCTCATTGCGGTGACCGAGAAGGCGGGATTCGTTGACAAGGACGGCAATGTGCCACGCATGAAACAGGCGCTGATCTCGGACAGCTTCGCGGCGATGTTCGGCGCCTCGATCGGCACCTCGACTACGACAAGCTATATCGAGAGCGCCGCCGGCGTTGAAGCGGGCGGCCGCACCGGCCTAACTGCGGTGTTCGTCGGCATCCTTTTTCTGTTCGCCCTGTTCTTCTCGCCGCTCGCGGGAATGATCCCGGCCTATGCCTCGGCCGCAGCGCTCCTGTTTGTCGCGTGCGTCATGGCGAGTCTCATGGCAAATCTGGAGTGGGACGACATCACAGAGGCAGCGCCTGCTGTGATTGCGGCCATCACCATGCCGCTCACTTACTCCATCGCCACCGGTATCGGGCTTGGCTTCATCACTTATGCCGTAATCAAGCTAATCGCCGGCCGTTACAAGGACGTGTCGATCGCCGTGGCGTCACTCGCGATCATCTTTGCGGTGAAGCTGATCCTTGTGCCGGGCGGGTGAATCTTGCGCTGACAGTATTGCCAAGACCGGCGTTGAACAGGTCAGCGCCGGTCTTCTGATTTTGACACGCTCAGTTCGTCAACGCCTTCCCGATCGCCAGAAAATCCCGCCAAGCCAGCCGCTTCTCCAGCGGCGATCGCAAAAGATAAGCGGGATGAAAACACGCCATCGCGCGGATCTCGCGGGCGCCGGTATTGTAGGTGAACCAGCGGCCGCGGGTCTTGCGGATGCCATCGGAAATGCCGAGCAGAGCCGCCGTTGACGGCTTGCCCAGACAGACCAGCACATTCGGATCGACGAGCTCGATATGGCGCTGGATAAACGGCAGGCAGATCGAGGTCTCGTGCAATGAAGGATCGCGGTTGCCCGGCGGGCGCCAAGGGATGATGTTGGTAATATAGGCGCTGCTGCGGTCGAGCCCGATCGCCGCCAGCATCTTGTCCAGCAACTGGCCGGACCGGCCGACAAAGGGCAGGCCCTGGATGTCTTCGTCATAGCCAGGGGCTTCACCGACGAACATCACCCGCGCCTGCGGATTGCCGTCAGCGAAGACCAAGCGCTTGGCGGTCTGGCGCAGCGCGCAGCCCTCGAAAGTTTCAAGAATGGCGCGCAGGCCCTCCAGCGACCCGGCCGATCTTGCTGCCGCCCGCGCCGCCATGATGGCTTCCTCGGGCGGCGGCGGAACCGATGCCGCAGGCGGCGCCGGGCTGCGCGATGGCAGCGAGGCGGATGCAGCCGCCTTCACCGCGCGCTGTTCGACCGGCGCCGGCGCCTGATCTTTGCCAAAGCAATTTGCCGGCGTGTCGGCCAGAGTCGCGTCCACGCCCGCCTCCACATAGAAGGCGAGCAGATCGCGGGCCACTTTGCTGTGATCGGGGGTCATGTCGGGCAAGTTAGCATATTACGCCGGCACAATCCCCTTGGCGGGCGATTGTGGCCTGTGCGTAAAAGTGGAAAATTGGAATCAATCTGAACGGAGTCCCCTGGAATGACTGACCTGCCCGCCCGTGAATCCATGGAATTCGACGTCGTGATCGTGGGCGCAGGGCCTGCCGGATTGTCCGCTGCGATCCGCCTCAAGCAGATCTCGTCCGATCTGTCGGTGGTGGTGGTGGAAAAAGGCTCCGAGGTCGGAGCCCATATTCTCTCCGGCGCGGTGATTGACCCGTCTGCGCTCGACCGGCTGCTGCCCGACTGGCGCAAAGAGGATGACCGGCCGCTGAAGACCGAGGTCACCGACGACCGCTTCCGCTGGCTGACCGAAGTCGGCGCAGCCCCTGTGCCGCTCTTTCTTGCGCCGCCGCTGATGAGCAACCATGGCTGCTTCATCGGTTCACTGGGCGACACCTGCAAATGGCTGGCGGCCAAAGCTGAAGCACTCGGCGTCGAAATCTATCCCGGCTTTGCGGCCGCGGAAATCCTCTACGGGGATGGTGGCGAAGTACAAGGCATCGCCACCGGCGACATGGGCATCGGCAAGAGCGGCGAGCCGAACGCGAATTTCACGCGCGGCATGGAGCTCCGCGCCAAGTACACGCTCTTCGCCGAAGGCGCGCGCGGCAGCCTGACCAAGCAATTGCTCAAGCGTTTCGACCTCGCGAAAGATCGCCAGCCGCCGAAATTCGGCATCGGGCTGAAGGAAATCTGGCAGATCGACCCCGCCAAGCACAAACCGGGTCTGGTGCAGCATTCATTCGGCTGGCCACTTGGCAACAGGACCGGCGGCGGATCGTTCCTCTATCACTACGGCGACAATCTGGTGTCGGTCGGGTTCGTCGTACACCTGAATTACGAGAATCCCTATCTGTCGCCCTTCGAGGAATTCCAGCGCTATAAGACACACCCTTCCGTGCGCGAAACCTTCGAAGGCGGGAAGCGCATCGCTTATGGCGCGCGCGCAATCACCGAAGGCGGCTATCAGTCGGTGCCGAAGCTGACATTTCCCGGCGGCGCGCTGATCGGCTGCGCGGCGGGATTCGTCAATGTGCCGCGCATCAAGGGAACGCACAACGCGATGGCGTCAGGGATGCTTGCTGCCGAGCATGTGACCGAGGCGCTGGCGGCCGGGCGCAGCAACGATGAACTCGCAAACTACGAGAATGCATGGCGCAGTTCGCCTATCGGCAAGGATTTGTGGAAGGTCCGCAACGTCAAGCCGCTCTGGTCAAAATTCGGCACTGTGCTTGGCATCGCGCTCGGCGGTCTCGACATGTGGACCAACGCTTTAGGATTTTCACTGTTCGGCACGCTCTCGCATAACAAGGCCGACCCGGAATGCCTGAAACCGGCCAAAGATTGCACGCGGATCACTTATCCAAAGCCGGACGGCAAGCTAACCTTCGACAGGCTGTCGTCGGTGTTCCTCTCAAACACGAATCATGAGGAAGACCAGCCGCCGCATCTCGTGGTAACCGACATGGCTCTGCAGAAGGCGTCGGAACATGACGTCTTTGGCGGTCCCTCGGCGCGCTATTGTCCGGCCGGCGTCTATGAATGGGTCGGTGAAGGCGCGGATTTGCGCTATGTGATCAATGCGCAAAACTGCGTCCACTGCAAAACCTGCGATATCAAGGACCCCAACCGAAACATCACCTGGGTGCCCCCGGAAGGCGCGGGCGGGCCGAATTATCCCAGCATGTAACAATTTGGCTGTCGGTCACGATCCCGCCTCATAAAACCCTAAGGGTTGAGGGCCGGATTTGCGCTTGTTGCGGCGCAAGCGCAAAAAGGCCATTCTCGACCGGAGGCCCGCGGGACATGCGAATCTATGCCCCGCCTCATGGAGATCATCGACCTGTGACCGTTTCGACCTTGTTCAGGTATGCGGCTGCACTCGGCCTGACGGCCAGCGTGCTGATCCTTCCCAGCGCCCTCGCAGCGCAATCCCTGGCGCGGCAGGAACCGGCACGGTCGCCGGTCCGGCAAGATTTCTCGCGGTCCAGTTCCTTCGGCAGCTATCTTGCGGCGCGGCACGCCAGCGCCCAGCGCGACGCCGCCGCGGCCGCCGCCTATTATCGCGCCGCCTTGCGCGCCGATCCCAAAAATACCGAGTTGCTAGAACGCGCCTTCATTTCCGTGCTGGCGGACGGAGATATCGACGAAGCCGTCAAGCTCGGCGAGCGCGTCATCCAGGTCAACAAGAATGATCGCGTCGCGCGCCTTGTAATCGGTATCCGCTCGATCAAGACCAAGCAATGGTCGTCGGCGCGGCAGAATCTGGCCGCCTCGGTGCGCGGTCCGGTCACCGACCTGACCGCCGCCCTTCTGATCGCCTGGGCCCAATATGGTGCCGGCGATGTGAAGGCGGCGGTTGAAACCGTCGACCGCCTGGTTGGCGCCGACTGGTATGCCCTGTTCAAGGATCTGCATTCCGGCATGATTCTGGATGCCGCGGGTCAGCGCAAAGAGGCCGGCCGCCGGCTTGAACGCGCCTACAAGGCCGACAGCAGCGCGCTGCGCGTGGTCGAGGCCTATGGCAGCTATCTATCGCGCGAAGGCAAAAAGGAAGATGCGCTGAAGGTCTACCAGACCTTCAACAAGGCGCTACCAAACCATCCGCTGGTCGTGCAGGCGATGAAAGACATCGACGGCGGTCGCAAGCTGGCGCCGCTCGCGCAATCGGCGCAGGCCGGCGCCGCTGAAGTCCTGTATGGACTCGGTGCCGCGCTGGGACGTCGCGGCGGCGAGGATCTCGGCCTCGCCTATCTGCAATTGTCGCTGTATCTGGCGCCGCAGCACACGCTCGCCCTGCTTTCGCTCGCCGATCTCTACGAGGCGATGAAGAAGCCGGCGCTGGCGATCAAGATCTACGAGAAGATCCCGGCCGATTCGCCGCTGAAGCGTAATTCCGACATCCAGATGGCGACGAACCTGGATACGCTTGACCGGACGGACGAGGCGCGCGCCAAGCTGGAGAAGTTGATCGCGGACAATCCGAAGGACAGCGAAGCGATCATGGCGCTGGGCAATATCCTGCGCGCCCGCAAGCACTATACCGAATGCGCGGAGGTCTACAGCAAGGGCATCGACCTGATCACCAATCCGGAAAAACCGAACTGGCTGATCTTCTATTTCCGCGGCATCTGTTATGAGCGCGCCAAGCAATGGGCGAAAGCCGAGCCTGACCTGAAGAAGGCGCTCGAGCTTTTTCCCGACCAGGCGCATGTTCTGAACTATCTCGGCTATTCCTGGGTCGATCAGGGCCTCAATCTAGATGAGGGCATGCGCATGATCCGCCGCGCGGTCGAGCAGCGCCCCGACGACGGCTATATCGTCGACTCGCTGGGCTGGGCCTATTTCCGCATCGGCAATTACGAGGAAGCCAGCAAGCATCTGGAACGCGCGGTCGAGCTGAAGCCGGACGATCCGACGATCAATGACCACCTCGGCGATGTCTATTGGAGGACCGGGCGCGAACTGGAGGCGCAATTCCAGTGGTCGCATGCCCGCGATCTGAAGCCGGAGCCGGAAGAGCTGAAAAAGATCGAGGAAAAGCTCCGCAGCGGCCTGCCGGAGGAAACCTCGACCACGGCCGAGCGGACAAAAAAGACCGGCAACGGCGGATGATTTCGTTTATCTCTCCTGGTCGGGGGAGAGATAAACCGCCACATGCTCGCCGATTTCGCGCCTGCCAAGATCAATCTGACCCTTCGTATCCGGCAACGCCGTCCTGACGGCTATCACGACCTGGAAAGCCTCGTGGTGTTCGCCGACATCGGCGATCATCTGCGGCTGACAACGGGCGACACACTGTCGCTCGCCGTCGACGGCGATACGGCGCGCGACGCCGGCATAGTCGCAGACAATCTGGTGCTGAAAGCCGCACGCGCACTGGCGGCCCAGGTGGCGGGTGTGCGTGTCGGGCATTTTAAGCTGACCAAATCGCTGCCGGTGGCGGCAGGACTTGGCGGCGGCTCGTCCGATGCCGCCGCGGCGTTGCGCCTGCTGGGACAAGCTAATCAGGACAAAAAGCTGTCGGGCGATCCCCGCATGATGAGCGCTGCGCGCCAGACCGGCGCCGATGTTCCTGTATGTCTCGACCCGAAACCCAGGATCATGCGTGGCATCGGCGACCTGCTGTCTGCACCGCTGCATCTGCCGAAACTGCCGGCCATCCTGGTCAATCCGCGGGTCGCCGTTCCGACGGCGGCCGTCTTTGCCGCGCGCGCCGGCATGGCGGCGCCGCGGCGTCAGGACGACCCCGCCATCGCTCTGGCGGAAGGCGCGACATCCGAAGCGGGAATGCCGGATGCGGGCGAGTTGATCGACGCCTTGCGTCGCTCGGATAATGATTTGCAGGCACCTGCAATCTCATTGCATCCGGTCGTCGCAGATGTGCTTGACGCCTTGCGCACCTTGCCTGGATGCCGCCTCGCGCGGATGTCGGGATCCGGCGCGACCTGTTTCGGATTGTTCGACATGGCGCGCGTCGATGACGCTGCGCGGGAGCTTACGGCCAAACATCCCGGTTGGTGGATCGCGCCGACGAATCTCGGCTGAAAGAGGCTTCGGGCGTTCTAATGCGCGCGCGCGATGCAGAAATCGACGGCTTCTTCCAGCGCGGTCTTCATCGGAGATGTGGGATACAAGGCAAGCGCGTCACGCGCCATCGCGCCGTAATGCTGCGCGCGCTTGACGGTATCTTCCAGCGCGCGGTGCCTGGTCATCAAAGCGAGCGCGTGTTCGAGATCATTGTCGCTCGCCTCGCCCTGCTCCAGCGCGCGGGTCCAGAAGGCGCGCTCCTCCGCATTGCCGCGCCGGAATGACAGCACGACCGGCAAGGTGATCTTGCCCTCGCGGAAGTCGTCGCCGGTATTCTTGCCAAGCTTGGCGGACTTGCCTCCGTAGTCGAGCGCGTCGTCGATGAGCTGGAAGGCGATGCCGAGATTCATGCCGAAGGAACGGCAGGCCGCGAGATCCGCCTTCGGCCGGTCGGCCAGCACAGGTCCGACTTCGCAGGCGGCAGCGAACAATTCGGCGGTTTTGCCACGGATGACGGCGAGATACTCATCTTCGGTGGTGGCGGTGTTCTTTGCCGCGGCCAGCTGCATCACCTCGCCCTCGGCGATCACCACGGCGGCAGAGGAGAGAATTTCCAGCGCCCGCAGATTCGCGACCTCTACCATCATCCTGAAGGCCTGGCCCAGTAGGAAATCGCCGACCAGAACGCTCGCTTCGTTGCCCCACACCTTGCGGGCCGCGAGCTTGCCGCGCCGCATGTCGCTTTCGTCGACAACATCGTCATGCAGCAGCGTTGCCGTATGCATGAATTCGACCGCAGCGGCGAGCCGGATATGGCCGTCGCCCTGGTAGCGGGCGATCTGAGCCATCGCCAAGGTCAGCATGGGCCGGAGCCGCTTGCCGCCCGAATTGATCAGGTGATTGGCCACCTCCGGAATCATCGTCACTTCCGACCCGGTGCGCGACAGAATGGTGGAATTCACCCGCTCCATGTCCGCTGCGACCAGCCCGACCAGCCGGTCGATGCTGGCCAGCGGCTGGCTTTCGAAGGGAACGATGACGGCCAAAGAAGTCTCCCTCAAAACGGACACGCGAGGATAGAAACGCTATGGTAATGCGGCAAGTGGCCCCTTGGCCGCAAGTGCCAGCGTATTACGGAGGCGACATTCCCCCGATGTGCGATAAAAAGGCAAGCGCCCGGACGAGATTATCCGCCGCCCGCTCCCGGCATTCCTGAGAAGCTCGTGCGCGAAATTGTCCGCACCAATGACCCTGTGCTGGTCTCGGCC
This sequence comes from Pseudorhodoplanes sp., assembly GCA_032027085.1. NCBI lineage: Bacteria > Pseudomonadati > Pseudomonadota > Alphaproteobacteria > Hyphomicrobiales > Pseudorhodoplanes > Pseudorhodoplanes sp. Next base: position 1,079,347 of record JAVSMS010000001.1, read on the forward strand.
ATCGAGGCCTTGCTCACCGGCGCCGGCATCCCGCATATGGTCCTGGACCAGAATATGAGCGTATTGGAAGGATCGCTTGGCTTTCTGCAGCGGCGGATCATGGTCGCTGCCGACCGCGAAAAAGCCGCGCGCGAGGTCTTGCGCGATGCCGGGCTCGGACACGAGCTGCGCGCCGATGACCGCTGAACGGCCCGAGGTCACCGACGACGCCGTCCTGAACGGCCGGCTGCGGCTCTTTCAACCCAAACGCGGTCACCGCTTTGGTCATGATGCCATTCTTCTGGCAGCGGCGACCCCGGCGAAGCCCGGCGACCGTATCGTAGAGCTGGGCTCGGGCGTCGGCGCGGCCAGCCTCGCCTTGCTGGCGCGCATCCCCGACATCCACGTCACATTAATCGATATCGATCCCGCACTGGTCGCGCTTGCTTCCGAGAATATTGCGCGCAACGGCTTTGCGGAAAAGGCGCGCGCCGTGCGGCTGGACGTGGGCGCGCCTGATTCAGTGTTCGAGGAGGCGGGCCTAAGGGCAGGCTCGTTCGATCAGGTTCTGATGAATCCGCCCTTCAACGACCCCTCGCTGCAGGCGTCGCCTGACATGGCCCGCAGAATCGCCCACGTCGCGCCGGAAGAAACACCTCGCGTATGGCTGCAACGCGCGGCGCATCTGCTGCGATCATCGGGCAATCTTTCGCTGATCTGGCGCGCCGACAGTCAACAAAAAGTGCTGAGGGAACTGGACATCGCGTTCGGTGGGATCACCGTGGTGCCCGTGCATCCGGCGCCAGGTCAACCGCCGATCCGCATTCTGGTCAATGCGCGCAAGGGAGCGGAGAAAGGCGTGCGCAATCTTTCAGGGCTTACGCTCGCCGATCAGGACAGGAGGCCCAGCGTTGACGCAGAAGCGATTCTGCGCAGCGGCCTGCCGCTTGAACGCGCGGAAATCACTCCGTCGGCTGCTGACGTCGCTCCGAGTTCCAAGACAAATGGGCAAGAGCGGTGATGGCGCCGAGCAGAACGACGAGAAGATAGATCTTCATGGCAAGTCTTCCTCACTCATCACGCGACAACAGCCCCGGCCGAGCGGCGTTTTGAACATCGGAGAAAGACCTCATAAGGGTTAATGTTGCGTAACTTGAGCGGCAGTTGCGACCGTCTTAAGACAATTCCCGGCGATCACGAATTCATGATCACAAGGACGACGCGGCATGCACGAATGGATCAACAAGCTTCTTCCTGAGAAATGGCGCAGCGGCATTCCCATTGTCCCCGTGGTGCGACTGACCGGCACCATCGGCTTTTCGACGCCGCTCAAGCCGGGCCTGACGATCGCCGCGACGGCGCGCAACCTCGAACGCGCCTTCGGCATCAAAAAGGCGAAAGCCGTGGCGTTGATTATCAATTCTCCGGGCGGTTCGCCGGTGCAGTCGCATCTGATCTACCGGCGCATCCGCCAACTGTCGGACGAAAAGAAGATTCCCGTGCTGGCCTTCATCGAGGATGTCGGCGCCTCCGGCGGCTACATGATCGCCTGCGCGGCCGATGAAATCCTCTGCGATGCTTCCTCTATCCTCGGTTCCATCGGCGTCGTAGGTGCGACCTTCGGCCTCGACAAGGCGATCAAGAAGCTCGGCGTCGAACGCCGTGTGTATACCGCGGGCAAACGCAAGGTCATGCTCGATCCCTTCCTGCCGGAAAATGCCGACGACGTGCGCCGCCTGAAGGCGATCCAGGAGAATATTCACGAGGCTTTTATCGCATTGGTGAAGGAACGGCGTGGCGACAGGCTGAAGGGCCAAGAATCGGCCTTGTTCTCGGGGGAATATTGGGATGGAAAACAGGCCGTGGCACTTGGCCTAGCGGACGGGGTGGACGATCTGCGTGGCTTTCTGCGCCGGCGTTACGGCGAGAAGGTGCGCACTCCGCTCATCGCCGACCGCGGCTGGTTCGGGCGCCGGGTTCCCGGAGTCGGAATAGGACAGATGGAACAGGCGCTGATGAACCTGGAACTGGCCGAGAGCACCTTGTCGGCCATCGAGGCACGCGCGCTTTGGGCACGCTACGGACTTTGAATGGCAAGGAGAGACCGGATGCCACCAATATTGCTCTGGACTGTCGGCGTTGTCGGCGCCATTGCGCTGGCGAAATTCATCCGGCGTGAATACCGGCGCGTGAATGACGAGCTTGACCAGGCCCGCATGGCGACGGTCGCGAGCAAGGCGGAACGCGCGCAGCACCCCACCCTCAAGCGCGATCCGCGCACGGGCATCTATCATCCCTGAGGTTAGCCGCGGCTCCCCCAAGGGCCACGGGTCAGAATTTCCGCCGGATTCCACGGACCGCGAGGAGGGCCTGGTTTTTTCTGCGGCGCAGGCTGATCTGCCGCTTCGCCCATCGGCGTTTTGGATTCATCGGCGAATTCCTCATCGTCGGGTTCGGACAAGATCAGGGGACCCGGATCGCGACCGCCGGCCGTCTGCACGAGCGCCTCGACGCGGCTCTCGATCGAGGGATGCGTTGCAAACAAATCCGCAAATCCTTCGCGCGGATTATCAACGCACATTTCCATCACCGACGAAGTGACACCCGGCAGTTCGCCCCGGCCTTCAATCTTTCGTAACGCCATGATCATGGCGTCAGGATTCTTGGTGAGTTCGACCGCACCGGCATCGGCCAGAAATTCGCGCGTACGAGACAGAGCGAAGCGGATCACGATCGAGAGCGCCCAAGCCGCCGCGATAATCACAACGGCAATCAGAATAGCCGCGCCGGCGCCGCCCTTCCTGTTCGACGAAGAGCTGCGCGAGCCCCCGCCGCTCCAGCGTGCACCGGAGCGAAACATGACGCGAAAGAACAATTCGGCGACAAAGGAAATGACGCCGGCGATGATAACCGCGATCACCATCATCCGCACATCGCCATTGCGGATATGCGTCAATTCATGCGCGAGCACCGCTTCGGTTTCCGCATCGTCAAGCCGATTCAGCAGCCCGCTGGTGACGGTGATGGAATATTGCTTCTCGTTCAGCCCGGCGGCGAAGGCATTCAGCGCCGGGCTGTCCATCACCTTCAACTTCGGCATCGTAATGCCGCGCGAGATGCAGAGGTTCTCCAGCAGATTGTACAGCCGCGGCTGCTCTACCCGCGACACTTCATGGCCGCCGGTCAGGGCGTCGATCAATGACTGATGGAAATTGTAAGCGAACAAAATCCAGGTTGCCGTGCCGATCGTGGCGAGGGGTATCGCCACAACCATATCGTTCCAAGCCTGCCCGATCAGATAATCGAGCGGCGCGCCCGATTGCGTGAAGGCGCGCCCGAGCAGCGCCCCAGCGAAGGTCAAAAGATAGACCAGGAAGAACAATCCGATCAGCAGCGCGAGCGAGCGCCGGCGGTTCTTCCGGATGTGCGTGTACAGTCCGTAAGCCGCCATAGTTCAAGCGCCTCCCGCGGCGGCTCTCGACAGCCCTAGAATTTGACCTGCGGGGTCTGTTCGACCTGTGCGCGCGTTTCGCCGAGGTCGAAAAATTCCCTGCGCGTGAAGCCGAACGAAGTGGCAAAGAGCGCCGCAGGAAACTGTTCGATTCCCGTATTGTATTCCTGGACGGCGTTGTTGAAGAAACGCCGCGCCGCGGCGATCTTGTTTTCGATGTCCGACAATTCCGTCTGCAATTGCTGGAAATTGGTGTTGGCCTTGAGGTCCGGATAGGCCTCGGCCAATGCGAACAAGCCACGCAGTGCACCGGTCAATACGTTTTCTGCCGCCGCCTGCGCGGCCGGTCCCTGCGCCGCGATCGCCGAGTTGCGCGCCTTCACGACGGCATCCAGCGTTTCGCGCTCATGTGCCGCGTAGCCTTTGACCGTCTCGACCAGGTTGGGAATGAGATCATGACGTTGTTTGAGCTGAACGTCGATGTCGGCGAAGGCCTGACTGACACGCTGCCGGAGAGCGACAAGGCCGTTATAGATCGTGACAGCCCACAGCACGATGGCCGCAATCACGCCAAGGACAATCCAGGTCGAGGTGGACATGAAAATCTCCAGTTTCCAAAAAAGACAGCGTTCAGAACACAACCCGTCGCAAAGCTGGCACAAGATTAACATGGTTCCGCGACGATTTGACAATATCGGGCGACTGGAACCTCTTCGTTAATGCAGCGTTTTATTAGGTATTTTCTGGAGACTGCTCGATGATTTGGAGACGCTGGCTCGGCAGACCTGAATTGAACGCGGTGGAAGCGCGGCAGGGTTTCCTCGACCGCCCGGTGCTGATTATATTGCTTGTGAGTACCGTGCTTATCTGTCTCGCATTCGGCATATTGCTGGCGCGCTTCTGAAACGTCATTCTCTAAAATCAATCACAACTTTAATGTCGTCCCGCCGCGGCTGCAGAGCCTCATGCCATCGCGTCAGCGGGACGCGGCGGGTGATAAGGCGATCCAGCCATGAGCGCTCCGCACCCGACAATGCTTCCGCAGCCATGTCATAGTGACCGCGATTGGCATTGACCGTCCCGAATACCACTTGGTTGTTCAGAACCAGCGTCCGGTTCAATCCGCCGATATCGAATTCTGTTTTTTTTCCGGGCGTTGAGACGCCAAACAGACAGACAATGCCGGCCGGGGCACAGCGCGCCATGGCGTCGACGATCAAGGGCGCGGCGGCGGTGCATTCCATGACCAGATCGAAAGAGAGGTCGGCGATCTCCGCGGCGCTCGCATGTATTCTGCCGCCAAGGGCGCGCACGAGTTCGGGCTTCGGGCCGGTCCTGTTGCGATCGATAACGTGCAGATCGAGGCCACGCTGCACCCCCATCAACGCCGCCAGGAGGCCAATCGGCCCCGCGCCAGTGACCAGCAGATTGCGAGGCCGCCACGACTTTGTCCGGCGGCCAATGCGATCGGCATGTTGCCAGGCCTTGGCGACGATACTGGCGGGCTCCATCAGCACGGCCCTGAGCTCCAGGGCGGGCTCCACCTTCACCGCGAAATCGGGCTCCAAGCGAAAGACGTCAGAGCCGAAGCCGTGCCGCTCCTTGATCCCACGCTCGGTGTAAAGACCATTATGGCACATATCCCATTCGCCTGAGGCGCAGGCGGTGCACGGAACAGGATCGGGACGGCGCACAATGCCGACCACGCGATCGCCGGGACGGAAACCGGTTTCTGGTGGGGCGTCGATAACCTCGCCCAGAGATTCATGGCCGAGGATAAGCCTCTGTTGGCCGGGCGGCGCTGAGCCATGCACGCCCGCCAAAATTTCATGGTCGGTGCCGCAGACGCCGAGCGCGATCGTACGCACCAGAAGCGCCCCTTCTGCGATATCGGGTTCAGGCACATTTTCGAGGCCGGCGGAATTCGGAACGCCAGGTATGAGTGTGATCGCGCGCATCGTTCAGAATAGCAAAACGGCCGCTCTCCGCGGCCGTTTCACCTGTTCTTCTGATCCGTCAACGTCGGCGGCGCGGCGGCTGCGCCGGATGCAGTTCAAGCCCGGCGACGCCTGCAGCCACGCTGACGCCGGTCTGTCCCTGCACGGACACAGGTTGCAGGGTCACGGTGCGGTTGTTTCCGCCGACCAGCGCATTGGCGCCGACGCCAGCCCCAACTGTGGCTTCCGCGCTGGCGCCGCCATAGGCGCCGGCGAGTGCATAGCGGGGGGCGCTGGTCGGGGCATAAACCGCCCAGAGCAGGTTGCCGCCGGAAGTGGCGCCAAGATCAAGGCCTACGCGGCGGATCGAGCCCGCGTAGAACTCGCCGCGCCAGCCGCGTGCGGTCGGCGTAAAGCGGCACAGCAATTCTTTTTGCGAGGCGACAATCATACCAACGCCGCCAGACATCTGACAGTCGAGCATGCCGACCTTGACCCGGCTCTGCGCCTGCGCACCGAGCGGAAAAGCGGCAAGAGCGGCAAGCGCAGCAACACCAGCCAGAGCAAAGCGAGTCATGGGCAACCTCCTGAGATCAGTCGGAAAAAGCGAAAAGGCGAAAGCAATTGACGCGTCCTGTCAGACGCACGAGCCGTCAGAACACGCGCCAATGTGGCCAAACGTTGGTACGGCTCCTTTTGTTCCGCAGAATTTTCGGCCCACACACTTGGTCGCAGGCTTGCCACCTTGGCAAACGCCGGTGTCCGGGCGCCGGTGTTCAATGGTACGGAACGAATATGAGATTTTACCGTTGCTGTTTCGGCGTCCAAAAACGCGTTCAGCAGCAATGCAGTATCCGCTTTGGGAAGCCAGAGCTCTCGATAATTTTCAAGCGGAGTCTTACTTATGTCTCTCGGCACCATCCTTATCATCATATTGATCCTGTTGCTGATTGGCGCCATTCCTTCCTGGCCCTATAGCAGCGGTTGGGGCTATGGCCCGTCCGGCATCCTCGGCGTCTTACTGGTTATTGTTCTGATCCTGTTGTTGCTGGGACGCATCTGATACTGGAAGGCGCTTACACAAAATGAAACGGGCCGGTCATGCCGGCCCGTTTCATTTTGCTACTTGCAACATTGCATTTTGCATCAGGACAGACAGCGTCCGCTAACATTTGCCATGGCCGGCGTTGTCACCGGGCTAAAGGAGGATTCGCACCCCACCGGCATCTTCTCCTTCCCCTTGACGTTGTGCGGCAGAATCCGCACGGGGCTCTGTTTCATTGAACCGTTCTGCAAACCGCTCTGGGGCAAATCAATGCCGTCCGTCTGCCTAGGCTCATTTGTGACCGGTTGGCGATAGTCCTTGATCACGACCGTTGTTTGCATGGTCGGCAGATCAAAAAAGTATATTTTCCCGTCAAAGCGAGCCTTTGGTTCGTCGATACGGTCGGCTTTCTGCGTCGGATTAACAGCCAGCCAGCGCGCGTCGAAACTCGATTGAGCGACCGACCCAGTCAGAGGGACCAGGCACGCCGCGGCGCAAACTGCCAACAGGCCCCCCGCGATATGTGCTGTACCATGCCACATGGGGATATCTCGAGAGTTTGTGATCAGGCCAAGCGTGGCAGACCACGCCCGCCATTCGCTTATCAACGTCGGGAAGGTAAAAGCGTTCCGCTAGCGGCCGGCGGATAGCTGCGAAGGCGGGATCATCACCCGGCACTGCAGTCCGCCCGGCTGGAAGCTCAAGCCCACGTCGGCATTCAATGACCGCGCCAGGTTATGTTCGATCACCATGCTGCCGAATCCGCGTCGACGCGGTTCGCCAACTTTCGGACCCTTGCTTTCGGTCCATGTGATCTCGAGCCCGCCACCCTGTTCAGCGGAGAGAAGGCGCCATTCGATGGCGACCCGTCCTTTCATTCTAGACAAGGCCCCATACTTGGCGGCGTTAGTTGCAAGCTCATGCAGCGCAAGGCCAAGGCTCTGCGCCGCCTCCGGCCGCAAATGAACATCCGGACCTGCGAGCGTAACCTGCGGCTGATCGCGGTCGAAATAATGGCCAAGCTGAGAGCGCACCAGGTCCTGTAATGACGCGCCGTGCCAACTCTCCTGGACGAGGAGGTCGTGGGACCGCGACAATGCTTGCAGGCGCGCGCCGAAGCGTTCGAGAAATTTGGCGATTGTGCCGCCCTGCCGCGCGGTCTGTCGCGCCATCGCCTGAATCACCGCCAGAAGGTTTTTCGACCGGTGCGTGAGCTCACGCATCAGCAGGCGCAAATGCGCCTCGCTTTCCTTGCGCTCGGTAATGTCGACAGCCGCGCATGTCAGGCCGACAATGCCGCCAGTGACATCGCGCAACGGCTCCATGTGCAGATCGTACCAGTGAACGCCGTTGTCGCTGTCGACACGCAACTCCGCATCCTTGGGATGACCTTTCGCCAGCACTTCGCGCTTGACTGCAAGGATCGAGGCCGCACTTGCCTTGGGCAATATCTCGCCGTCGGTTCGGCCGACAATCTCGTTGCTGTCGAGGCCAAACAAGGCCTTGCTCAGCGAGGTGTAGCGAAGCTCAAGGTCCTGGGTAAAGACCGACACATTGGATCCGCGCAACGCCGTATCGTAACGCTGCACGGCGGTGCCGAGCTCTTCGGCAAGGCGCCTCTGTTCACTCTCAAGAGAACGGATGCGGCTGATATCGATCGCCGCGCAGGTGATGCCGACAATTTTGCCGTCAATGCCGAAAATCGGATCGATGTGCAGAGCGAATAGCGCTCGCCTTTCCGGCATAATGTAGGACACTTCGCAGTCCTCCGAAATGCCGGTTTCCAGCACCTGCCGTTTGACCGCGACAACCGTCTCATGCTCCGGCGACGGGATGATCTCATCGTCGGTGCGCCCGATCATTTCGGCCGCTGCCGCCTCCCCACGGGGGCTGTAAACCCAGGTGTATCGCAGGTCGCGATCCTGCGAAAAAATGTAGATCTTTGCGCCGTGCAGTGCCGTTTCAAAGCGCGCCTTGACAAGGCTGAGCTCATGGGTGCGTTGCTCAACGCGACGTTCAAGCTCGAGGCGAGTTGACGCAAGTTCGCGCCTAACATTGGCGAGTTCACGACGCGTCGTATTGTGTTCTGAGATCTCCCGGTCGAGACGAGATTTCAGCTTGTACAAATTCTCAACCGTTACGTTCTCGGCGGTTGTTTGCAGTTCGTTATCCTTCCGCGCTGGACCGCTTTCGGTTCGGATGGGCATCGCATCGTCGATCATTGGCACGGCGTTTCACTATTGACCGACGCGGGACACAGCTCTCTGCGCGGGCTGCCCCACCGGCTACGGTACCCGTTAACGCACGGGAACCTCAGGTGTTTCCAAGATTTTTCAGAAATTCGCACCCAGTGGAGCGAGCCCAAGTGCGAAACGCAGCATCAGCAGGAACCAATCCCTCTATTGGGAGTTCAATGTCCGGCCGGCCGTCATCCCCTCCCCCTCGTGCTCGGTCGGCCCAATCTTCGGCGCAGCCGGATACCCGGCTGCGCCGTTCTTCTTTTTGGCCGCCGTCGCAAGAGACCGGTCTGGCAGCCGTCACAGGAACTTTGCCGGTTTTGCGGCGTTCAATTCCATCGATTCATTCAGCCAGCATGAGGGTGTCAGTCATGGCAGTGGCTCAGCGCAAGAACGGTGCGCCAAAAACGCGGCGCAAGGTGAGATCGTCGGGCCGACGGACGCGTCGTTCCAAGAAACGCAACACGCTATCACGCGCCCGCAATGTCCTGGCGCGAGCCGTAACTCCCGATATTGCGGAGATGCAGGCGGAGGTGCGGCAGTTGATGAGCGATCTCGAGGATCGCATCGAACGACTGAACGTGCTGACCAAACGCGGGGCCGGACATGCCGCAGATGGCGTCAATGATCTGGTTTACGGCGCAGTCAGCGGCGTAACCGACCGGGTGCGGGACAACGCCCGTGCGGTGACAGACGATGCGACCAAGATCAGCAATCAGGCCATCCGCGAGGTGGCGGCGCAGATCGACAAGCGCCCGCTGCTGACCCTTGCCATTGCGGCCGGTATTGGATTTATCGCCGGCTTGGCGCGCCGTCAGGACTAGCGGCGCCATGTCACTCCCCGATTATATTGGTTCAAGTCTAGATGGGCCGATCACGGCCGTGCGCCGCATGACGATTGCCATTGCCGTCGCCGCAGCCAGCGCCATTGGCGCGCTTTTCTACTTGCTCTCTGCTGTTTTGCTGGCGCTCGAGCCGCTTGTCGGCGACGTTTATGCGCGCCTCCTGATCGCAGCCGCATTCATCATCATCGGCTGCGGCGCCGTACTGCTGCCGCGGTTGTTCCACACGCCGAGCGTCGTCGAACGCGCCCACGCCGAAGCGAATGCGCTTACTCGGGATCAGAAAATCGCAATGATCATCGAAGCGGTGATCATGGGCTTTTCGCTATCGTCGCGCAGCAAGCGCGCCCGCACTCGCGACTGAGGATTTGCCATTCCTGCAAAAGAAAACGGAGGCCGTCGGCCTCCGTTTTCTTGTCAGGCACTTGCCCGCCGCTCACTGCGGCGCGCCTTGCGCTCAAAAAACAGTGCCTGGCTGACCACGGCGGAAACAGTGGCCGGCTGGAACGGCTTGGCGATCAGAAACGCGGGTTCTGGCCGTTCGCCGGTCAGGAAGCGCTCCGGATAGGCGGTGATGAAGATGACCGGCACTTCGAAGGAGCGCAGCAATTCATTGACGGCGTCCAGACCAGAGCTGCCGTCGGCAAGTTGAATATCGGCAAGGATCAGGCCCGGCCGCTTGGCCTTGGCCAAGGTGACTGCTTCCGAATGCGTGCGCGCGACGCCGAGGACCTTGTGACCCAAACTTTCCACGAGCCCCTCCAGGTCCATGGCGATGAAGGGTTCGTCCTCAATGATCATCACGTCGGTGGCAATCTCGGCGGCCAATTCTCGGCCGGATTCTTCAACCAGTTGGCGCAGGGTCGGAATATCGACATCCAGCACCTGAGCAGCGTCGGCTTCGGAGAAGCCTTCCAGCGCAACCAGCAGGAAAGCCTGGCGCGGCCGCGGGGTGATCTGGCCCAGCCGCTGCTCTGCCGGCATGGTCTTGTCGTCGACGTCCAGGCCGCCATTCACCACGACGGAATTCCAGATCTTGCTGAACAGCCGGTACAGGGCGACCCGGGGCGAGGCCGAAGCCTCCAGGATGGTGGGGTCCTCGATCAGCGCCTCCAGCGAGGCCGCCACATAGGCGTCCCCGGAGCTTTGATTGCCCGTCAGAGCCCGGGCATATCGGCGTAAAAACGGCAAATACGGAGCAATTGTCTGCGCGGCGGACACGAAAGACCCTCCCGTTAAGGAAATGAACAGGCTCCCAACTCCTCTTATCAAATAAAGTTCCTCATGGGGGAACCAAGCCAATTTCAATGCATTGGAAGCACGCAAGGGGACCCGTACCACCAGGATTTATCGGGACGGGACGAGGACGAGATGAGCACGCGAAAACCTGGCCAACCATCGGAAAAAATGCACACCGATTCCACGGGGGGAAAGCCCCATTCCGGTCTGAACCGGGAAATTCAAGCCAAGATCGGGCAACAGCTCCGCGCCATGTACGACGATGTCGTGCAGGAGGGCGTGCCCGACCGCTTTGCTGAGCTGCTGCGCCGCATTGACAACCACTCAGATGAAGGAAAGCCGGAATGAAGATCGATCCGGCCCTCCGTGATCAGATCCTTGCGACCGTGCCCAGCCTGCGCGCGTTCGCCATTTCCTTGAGCGGCAATGTCGACCGTGCAGACGATCTCGTGCAGGAGACGCTTCTGCGCGCGCTCGCCAATATTCATTCCTTCCAGCCCGGCACAAACCTGTCGGCATGGCTGTTCACGATCCTGCGAAACTTGTTCAGGTCGGAATACCGCAAGCGCAAACGCGAGGTGGAGGACACGGACGGCAATTTCGCCGAGAGCCTCAAATCCTATCCCGAGCAAGTCGGCCGGGTGGAGTTTCAGGAATTCCGCGCAGCCCTGGCGCAATTGCCGGCGGAGCAACGCGAGGCGCTGATTCTTGTCGGTGCGTCAGGCTTCTCGTACGAAGAGGCGGCTGACATTTGCGAATGCGCAGTCGGCACCATCAAGAGCCGGGTTAATCGTGCGCGCAGCCGTCTCGCAAAATTGCTGGCGATCGATAATGTCGACGACTTCGGCCCCGACCACGCGACGCGGGCGGTCTTGATTGGCCACGATAATTAAGTCAAGTCACTTAAGCCAAAAAGAAAAACGCCGCGTCCTGTCAACGCGGCGCTCTGCTGTCCTGCACTTCGTGGTGATTTAAGACACGGTTGGCCTGCGTCCGCGCACCAGTCCGATGACCGCGGAAATTACGAAAAGCACGATCGCGACGAAGAAAATGATCTTGGCAATATCGACCGCGAATGTGGCGATGCCGCCAAAACCGAGGACAGCCGCAATCAGTGCGACGATCAAGAACGTCAATGCCCAGCCGAACATGTGTGCCTCCATTTAGCGGCGAACCGAAAGGGAAAGCGCCGGAGGCCGAAATAGTTCCTCGGAGTTCCCCACTCCGGGCACGCAATTCACAGTGAGAAATTACCACCGCACCGCGGGAAATCTGTGCGATGGCAGGCGCAACGGGCGGCGGGCAAAGGGAGGGAGACACGCATGCGGACATTGTTTTTTGTGACTGTATCGGCGCTGGCCCTGGCGGGTTGCCAGACGATGCAGGAACGCAACGCCGGGACAGGCGCGCTCCTAGGCGGCGCGACGGGCGCCGTCATCGGTGGTGTTGCCGGCGGATCGGCCGGCGCCGCGCTCGCCGGGGGCGTGATCGGCGCGGCTGCAGGCGGCCTGATCGGCGCCGCGACCACTCCGCCCGAGCCCTGCTACATCCGCACACGCTCTGGAAAGCTGCGTCGCGTCTCGTGCTAGACTTTCGCCCGACACAAGCGCGCTTGAAGAGGCCCGCACGGGCCTCTTCCTATTTCTGGCATACCGGACAAAAAAAGGTCGAGCGGGCCGATTGCACGATGCGGCGGATCCTGCCCTTGCAGCCGCGCGTCGGGCATGCCGCACCTTCGCGGTCATAGACCCGGAAGGAGTGCTGGAAATAGCCCAGCTCGCCGTCCGTCCGCCTGTGATCGCGCAGCGATGAGCCTCCCGCCTTGATGGCGTCGGCAAGAACATCGCGAATGGCCTGTGCCAAATCCTTGGCGCGCCCATTCGGCGCGCCGTTCCGTCCCGCGATGGTCGAGGCCATGCGCATCGGCGACAAATGTGCGCGATGCAGCGCTTCGCAGACATAGATATTGCCAAGACCGGCCACGATGCGCTGATCGCTCATTGCCGCTTTCAGATTCGTTTTCTTGCCCTTGCAGGCGCGCGCCAGCATGGCGGCATCGAATTCATTTCCGAGCGGTTCCGGGCCGAGCGATCGCAGCAGCGGTTCATTCTCGATCTTCGCGCGCGGAAAAATCTTCATGCAGCCGAAGCGCCGCGGATCGTTGAAAACGGCGACCCCGCCATTTGACATGTGGAAGACGATGTGATCATGCGCCGCGAGCTTCGAGCGTTCGTGATGAAAGTTCCCTGGCCTGTGTTCGCAGCCCGCCTTCATCACGCGGAACGATCCGGACATGCCGAGGTGCATCAGCAGCACGTCGCCGGACGACAGGTCGGCAAGAATATATTTGGCGCGCCGCCCGAGTCCGGTAACGGTCTGGCCCTCCAGACGGGCGACGAAGTCCTTCGGCAGCGGCCAGCGCAGATCGCCGCGACGCGCCTCGACCTTCACGAAACGCGCGCCCTCCATGATGGGCGCAAGGCCACGGCGAACAGTTTCGACTTCGGGAAGTTCAGGCATTCGAGCCGGCCACCGTCACGCGACAACCGGCGCAGTCGGCTCGCCGAAGATGATGCGGTTATTGAACGGATCCACGACCGTCATTTCCGTCATGCCCCAATCCTGCCGATCCAGCCCCGGTCTGTTATGTTTATAGTTCTTCTCGTTCAATTCGCGATGCAGGCTCTCGACGCCGCTCGTGTAAACATAGGCATGTGAACCCAGCGTGCCGTCACCATGATGCTCGCTCAGATGAATGACGAGCCCGTTCCGGGACACCTGCATATAAACCGGCGCGTCCGGATGGAAACGATGCTCCCAATCCACCTTGCAACTCAGAAAGCCGAGATAGAACTCCCGTGCCTTCTCCTCGGAGGAAATCCGGAATACCGGAACGGCCTTGTTGAAGGCGACGGTCATATCTTCAGGCTCCGCGACGATCGGCATTAACTTATCTGAGCGGTGATTTGTAGCGTGGCGGCGCGGGCTGGGCTATCGTCCGCCGCAACAGGACAGACATGATGGAAAATCCAACAAAACAGGCCGATTTCGGCTTCCGCCGCGTGCCCCTGGCGGACAAGCAGGCGCTGGTCGACGATGTCTTTCATAGCGTCGCCCGCCGCTACGACCTGATGAACGACCTGATGTCGGGCGGACTGCATCGTGCCTGGAAGAACGATCTCGTCACGGCCGTGAATCCCCCGAAGGGGGCGCACGATTTCCACTTGCTTGATGTGGCGGGCGGCACCGGCGATATAGCTTTCCGGGTAATCGAGGCCGGCGGCGCCGGAACCCACGCCGCAATTCTGGATATCAACGGCGACATGCTGGCGGTCGGCCGCGAGCGCGCGGTAAAACGCGGCCTCAATCACGCGCTCACCTTCATCGAGGGCAATGCCGAGGCGCTGCCGCTGCCTGACAAGTCCTTCGACGCCTACACAATCGCCTTCGGTATCCGCAATGTGCCGCGAATCGAAGTGGCGCTGGCTGAAGCGTTCCGCGTCTTGCGGCCGGGCGGCCATTTTCTCTGCCTGGAATTCTCGTCTGTCGATGTCCCGGGCCTCGACAGGATTTACGATTTGTATTCCTTCAACGTGATTCCTGCGATCGGCCGCGCGGTCACCGGCGACGCTGAGGCTTATCGCTATCTCGTGGAATCGATCCGCAGATTTCCCAAGCCCGAAGCCTTCTCCGCGATGATCCGCAAGGCCGGCTTTGGCCGCGTATCATACCGGAAGATGAGCGGCGGCGTGGTCGCCCTGCATTCCGGCTGGCGGCTATGAATCACTTAGTTGAGCCTATTGCGTCGTAACGTGATCTCATCCCTCGCTCATCTCACGCGTCTGGCCCGTGCGAATTATGTGTTCGCGCGCGAAGGCGTGTTCGGACTTGTCGATCCCTCCCCGCTTCCGTTGCCAGCCCGCGCCGTTTTGTGGTGCGCACGCCTGATCGAGCGGCCCACGAAAGAAAGCAAAGCCGGGCGGCTGTCCGTGGCGCTGACCCGGCTTGGCCCCACTTACGTCAAGCTCGGGCAGTTCCTGGCGACGCGCCCCGACATTGTCGGTGTGACGCTGGCGCGTGACCTCGAAAGTTTGCAGGATCGCATGCCGCCTTTTCCGCAAGCGCAGGCGGAAGCGGCCATCGAGCGAGCCTTCGGAAAAAAGCTGAACGAGATTTTCGTCACGGTCGGCCCTCCGGTCGCGGCTGCCTCAATCGCGCAAGTGCATCGCGCCGATGTGATGACGCCGGAAGGGGTGAAGCCAGTCGCCGTGAAGGTGCTGCGGCCGGGCGTCGAGCGGCGTTTCAGGACCGACCAGGACGCTTTCGCCTTTGTCGCGCGCAAGGCCGAAGCGTGGTCAGCCGAAGCGCGTCGGCTGCGCCTGATCGAGACGGCGGAAACCTTGCGGCGCTCCGTCATCCTGGAAATGGATTTCCGCCTTGAAGCCGCCGCCCTGTCGGAGATGGCGGAAAACACCCGCAATGACGTCGACTTCCATGTCCCGTCAGTGGATTGGGAACGCACGGCCAAGGATGTGCTGACATTGGAATGGATCGACGGCACGCCGCTGAACGATCATGCTGCACTGCGCGCCAAGGGATTCGATCTGCCGGATCTCGGCCGCAAGGTGATCCAGTCCTTCCTGCGCCACGCATTGCGCGACGGCTTTTTCCACGCCGACATGCATCCCGGCAATCTGTTCGCGGATGACGAGGGCCGTATTGTCGCGGTGGATTTCGGCATCATGGGGCGCCTCGGGTCAAAAGAACGCCGCTTCCTCGCCGAGATTCTCTACGGCTTCATCACTCGCAATTATCAGCGGACCGCCGAGGTGCATTTCGAAGCCGGCTACGTGCCGCCGCATCATTCGGTGGAAAGCTTCGCCCAAGCAATCCGTGCCATTGGCGAGCCGATCCACAATCGCACGGCCGAAGAAATCTCAATGGCGCGCCTCTTGATGCTGCTGTTCGAGGTCACGGGCCTGTTCGACATGCGTACCCGGCCGGAATTGCTGCTTCTGCAGAAGACCATGGTGGTGGTGGAGGGCGTCGCCCGCAATCTCGATCCCAGACTTGATATGTGGTCGACCGCCGAACCCGTGGTTCGGGAGTGGATCGAGCGCCATCTCGGGCCAGCCGGCCGGCTGGAAGACGCGGCGGGCAGCGCGATGGAAACCGGACGCTTCCTGCTTGGCGTGCCGGGCCTGCTCTCGCGCGGCGCCCTCCTCATG
Source organism: Pseudorhodoplanes sp. (assembly GCA_032027085.1). NCBI lineage: Bacteria > Pseudomonadati > Pseudomonadota > Alphaproteobacteria > Hyphomicrobiales > Pseudorhodoplanes > Pseudorhodoplanes sp. The sequence continues at coordinate 1,095,305 of JAVSMS010000001.1, forward strand.
GAGCAGCTCGACGCCATCACCCGGGACGGTCTCGTCCTGGCGCCTGAAACGGTGGCAGCCATCGGCCGGGCCGAGGCGCGCCGCAACCGCTGGACAGCCCTGGCCTTGTGGGCGATTGCCGCGCTCCTGACGTATATCGTGTATCTGCTCCTGTAGGGTCCTGGAGCGTTAACCATGCCCGGCGAGCCGTATAAGCTGGGTCCAATAGTTAAGCCTGACCGGGTATTGATGCCGTCCATGCTGACCAACAGGCGCATCCTACTGATCATTGGCGGCGGCATCGCCGCCTACAAATCCCTTGACCTGATCCGCCGTTTGCGCGAGCGCGGTGGGCAGGTGCGCTGCATTCTCACCAAAGCCGGGCAAGAATTCGTTACGCCCTTGTCGGTCAGCGCCATTTGCGGCGAACGCGCCTTCTTCGATCTATTCGACTTACAAAGCGAATTCGATGTCGGTCATATCCGCATCGCGCGGGGTGCCGATCTGGTTGTGGTTGCGCCGGCGACAGCCGATCTGATGGCGAAAATGGCCGGCGGGCATGCCGATGATCTCGCATCGACGGTCCTGCTGGCGACCGACAAACCCGTCTTGCTGGCGCCGGCGATGAATCCGCGAATGTGGGATCATGCCGCCACGCAACGCAACGTCGCGCAACTCACCGCAGATGGTGCGCGTTTTGTCGGACCCAATGACGGCGAGATGGCGGAAAGCGGCGAACGCGGCGTCGGCCGCATGGCTGAGCCGCTGGAGATCGTCGCCGCCATCGAAGGCCTCTTTGCAAAGCCAGGCGGCGCCCGGCTACTCGCGGGGCGGCGGCTGCTGATCACATCGGGCCCGACGCATGAGCCCATCGATCCCGTCCGCTATATCGCCAACCGCTCGTCCGGCAAGCAGGGCCATGCCATTGCGGCAGCGGCGGCCCAGGCCGGTGCGGATGTGACGCTCGTTTCGGGCCCGGTGAATTTGCCTGACCCTGATAACATCCGAACTGTGCGGGTGACGACCGCGCGCGACATGCTGGCAGCGGTTGAGAAGGCGTTGCCCGCAGATGTTGCGATCTTTGCCGCCGCGGTTGCCGACTGGAGCATTGCGACCCCGGGTGAGCAGAAGATCAAGAAGAGCAAAGACGGATTGCCGTCCCTGTCACTGGTGGAAAACCCGGACATTCTTGCGACCGTCGCGCATCTCAAAGACAGGCGTCCGAAATTGGTCATCGGCTTTGCCGCCGAGACCGAACATGTCATCGAACATGCCAAGGCAAAGCTCCGCCGCAAGGGTTGCGACTGGATCGTCGCCAATGATGTCTCGCCGCAAAGCGGTATTATGGGCGGAGATCGCAACACCGTCCATCTGGTCACTGACAATGGTGTTGAGTCCTGGCCGTCGCAATCCAAAGAAGATGTGGCGCGCGCTTTGATCACGCGGGTGGCCGAGGCGCTCGGAGCAAATCCGTGAGCAAGATGGAATTGCAGGTGATGCGGCTGCCGCACGCCGCCGATCTGCCGCTGCCCGAACACCAGAGCGAGCATGCGGCCGGTCTCGATCTCTTGGCAGCGGTGCCTGCGGACTCCCCGCTCATCATCGCGCCGCACGCCTATGCGATGGTCCCAACCGGCCTTTGCATCGCCTTGCCGCCGGGGACCGAGGCCCAAGTGCGTCCGCGTTCGGGATTGGCTGCCAAGCACGGCGTGACGGTGCTTAACAGTCCTGGCACGATAGACGCCGACTATCGAGGCGAAGTTAAGATCATTCTAATCAATCACGGCAGCGAGGCCTTTGCGGTCTCGCGCGGAATGCGAATTGCACAGTTAGTTGTCGCGAAATTTGTTTCTACAGAGGTCAAAATTGTCACGGGCTTGTCAGAAACAGCGCGGGGCGCAGGTGGTTTCGGCTCGACCGGCATAAAATATGAGACTAACCGGAGTAAGGGCTAGACAGTTCCGTGTAATTTATTACCGTTATGCATCATAAAATCACATTAGGATGCAGGTAATATTGGAATGCCGCTGCTGTCTCGCAAAGGCATCTTGGCCATCGCGGCGGTCATCGACGTTGCGCTCAATTCCCGTCACAGGCCGGTTTCGGCCAAGACACTCGCGGCACGACATGGACTGCCGCCACGGCATCTCGAGCCTGTCTTGCAGGCGCTCGTGCATGACGGAATTCTCCGGGGAGTGAGAGGACCGCGCGGCGGCTACGAACTCGGCCGTGAGCAGAAGCAAATCACGGCGGTCGATATCCTGCGCGCCGCAGGAACCACCGACGAAGACAGTGAAATGGATTTTCCGACCTCGTCGCAAATCAAGACAGTCGTGCTTCCCGCTCTTGCTCAGGCCGAACGTGCCTTTGCCGCCGCGCTCGGCAAAATCAACGTCGAAGAGTTGGTGAGCAACGCCGCCCGTCATCCACATTGACGCGCTCCGGCATCGCAAGGTGGCGATGTTCACGGTCTGGACTCTTACGGGCCGACTCCGCTTGGAGTTAAAGTCAAATGATTCGGGCGGGTGGATGCGGACCCTTCCTGCCTGCGGGTTCTGCGTCTCCTAACCAAATGACATACGAGGAGCACCGGGCTGGCTGCGCGCAGGCGTCTGCCGAACCGGCGCCAGGACAGCAGGTATGCGGGCATGAATCGGACGACAGGCGGCTGGCTTCGGGCTGATGCGCTGCGAGGAGGCTGGCCGGTTGTCGTCGCGGTAAATCTGGTGCCCCCTACGGCGGCCGCCGAGGAAAGCATCGGCGCAACCTTCAGCGCATATCTCACGGCCATTTCGATGCTGGACCGCCATGAGATCGCCAGCGCGGCACTGTCGCTTGGCGTCCTGTTCTTCGCCGTCGTGACCTCCTTCCTTCTACTGCGGGCTCGCCGCCAGAGCGCCGAGAACGAGGCAGCGCTCCGCAGCCAGATCAGCGCGCTGGCCGCGGAGGCCGACCGCGCCAACACGCTGTTACTGTCTGAGCCTCAGGTAGTGATCGCCTGGGCTGCGGCTTCCGAAACACCGGAGATCATCGGCGACACCGGGATCGTCACATCCTCCACCTTGCCGCACCGTGTGCTGGCATTCGGATCGTGGCTGTCGCCGGACGAGGCGCAGGCGCTCGAAACTGCCGTTGAGGCACTGCGGGGACGGGGGCAATCCTTTTTCATGACGGTCACGACGCATGCCGGAAAAACCGTCGAGGCCGAAGGGCGCGCCATCGGTGGTCGCGCAGTGATGCGGCTGCGCGACGTCAGCGGCATCAAAAGCGATCTGGCCGAGCTGACTGCGCGGCATCAACAATTGCTCGACCATATCGGCGCCTTGCGCACTCTGATCGACGCGCTGCCCTGCCCGGTTTGGGCGCGCGATGCCGCCGGCCGGCTCACCTTCGTGAATGCAGCCTATGTCAGCGCGGTAGAAGCGGCGGATGCCACCGACGCGGTCGAACGCGGACTGGAATTGCTGGACCGCGCCGAGCGCGAAGACGCAGCTGGCATGCGCGCCAGCGGTCAAATCTATCGCGGCCGCGCGCCCGCCGTCGTCGCCGGCGCCCGGCGAATTTTCGACGTGGTGGAAGCACCGGCCCGTGGCGGCAGTGCCGGTGCCGCCATCGATGCCTCGGATGTCGAAAACATGCACGCCGAACTTGGCCGCGTGACCGAGGCGCATCGTCGGACGCTCGACCAGCTCGCGACCGGGGTTGCGATCTTCGGCGCGGACCAGTCGCTGAAATTCTACAACACCGCCTATCGCTCGCTCTGGGACCTCGACAGCGGTTTCCTCGATCAGGCCCCGACCGATTCCGCCATCCTGGACAAGCTGCGAGCAGCTCGGAAACTTCCCGAGCAGCAAGATTTCCGATCCTGGAAAGCGCAGTTGCACGAGGCTTACCGCGCCCTCGAAGCGCGGGAAGACATGTGGTTCCTGCCGCGCGGGCGCACCCTGCGCGTGGTCACGACGCCCAATCCCGAAGGCGGCGTCACCTATCTGTTCGACGACGTCACCGAAAGGCTCGACCTCGAGCGCCGCTATGACGCGCTGATTCGCGTGCAGGGCGAGACCCTCGACAATCTCGCCGAAGCCGTGGCGGTGTTCGCGAGCGACGGCCGCCTGCGACTGCACAACCCTGCTTTTGCGAGAATGTGGAAACTGGCGCCAGAAGTGCTGGAAGAGCGCCCGCATATCGAAGCGGTCATCGCCTGGTGCGCGCCGCTGCATCCCGAAGACGAAACGCTGCGCGCGCTGCGCGGTGCGATCACGTCGATCGGCCAGAGCGAGCCGGTGACCGGCCGCCTGGAGCGGCGCGACGGCAGCGTGATCGATTGCGCCACGCTGTCGCTGCCCGACGGCGCGACGTTGGTCACATTCCAGGATGTCACCGATACCGTGAATGTCGAGCGCGCCTTGCGCGAGCGCAACGAGGCGCTGGAAGCCGCCGACCGGATCAAGGTCGATTTCCTGCACCACGTGTCCTATGAATTGCGTTCTCCGCTGACCAACATCATCGGCTTTGCGCACTTCCTCGGCGATCCCGTGACCGGGCCGCTCAACACCAAGCAGGCGGAATATCTCGGCTACATCACCGTCTCGACCAATGCTTTGCTCGCGATCATCAACGACATTCTCGATCTTGCGACCATCGATGCCGGCGCGATGCGGCTCAATCTCGGCCCGGTCGACATCCGCCGGACCATGGATGAAGCCGCCGAAGGCATTCGCGACCGGCTCGTCAATAACGGCATCCGGCTCGACACCCGCGTCTCGGCCGATATCGGCAGCTTCATCGCCGACGAACGCCGTGTCCGCCAGATTCTCTACAACCTGCTGTCAAATGCGATCGGCTTCTCACCGGCCGGCGCGACCGTGCGTCTGACCGCCGAACGGACCCCCGCCGCGGTGATCTTCTCGGTCACAGATCAGGGTCCGGGCATCCCCGCCGACAAGAAGGATCGCATATTCAAATCCTTTGAATCCGACCCGCTCGGGTCCCGGCACCGCGGGGCAGGACTTGGCCTGTCGATCGTGCGTTCCTTTGTGGAGTTGCACGGTGGTACAGTGGATGTCGACTCCGCCGTGGGTCGCGGGACCACCGTAACATGCACCTTTCCGCTCGAGCAGACGAGCCGGCACATCGCCGCCGCGTGACCAGCTGACGGGCCGCCGATGCTTTCGACAACATCAGGCGGCACCACCCTCAGTCTTGCCCTCGAAAACGAACAGGCGACGCACCAGCTTGTCGTCGACATCGCCAATGCACTCGAGCCAGGCAACATGGTCACGTTGTCCGGGGATCTCGGGGCAGGCAAAACGACCTTCGCGCGCGCCTTGATCCGTCATCTTGCCGGCAATCCGACAATTTCGGTGCCGAGTCCGACATTCACGCTCGTGCAATCCTATGAGCTTCCGCGGTTTCCCGTCGTTCATGCCGACCTTTATCGACTGTCCGGACCGGACGAACTGGGCGAACTCGGGTTCGATGATTTTGCGCCGGAAACAGTGGTGCTCATGGAATGGCCGGATCGCGCGGGCAGCCTTCTACCCGCCGACCGGATCGACATCGCTTTCACTTTGTCGCCGGAGCAAGGCCTCGAATACCGGAATGTGCACATCACCGGCTACGGTACGCTGGCAAAGCGCGTCGAGCGCGTCGCCGCCCTACGCGATTTCCTGGAGCGGACGGGCTATGCCGGCGTCGACCGCCGCCGCATGCAGGGCGACGCGTCGACGCGCGTCTACGAACAAATTCTGTGCGAGGGAAAAAGCGTCATCCTGATGAACTCCCCGCGCCGCGCCGACGGGCCGGCCGTGCGGGGCAACAAGCCCTACAGCGCCATCGCGCACCTGGCGGAAGATGTGAAGCCGTTCGTCGCCCTCGCAACCGGATTGCGCGAGCGTGGCTTCTCAGCTCCGGAAATCCTGGAAGCGGATCTCGAGCACGGCTTTCTGATCATCGAAGATCTCGGATCCGAACCGATCGTGTCCGGCACGCCGCCGGCTCCGATCCAAAAACGCTATGAAGCGGCGGTGGATACGCTGCTTGCGCTGCATGGACTTTGGCTTCCGGATATTCTTCCGATCGCCCCCGGCATCGAGCATAGCATTCCCCGTTACAGCCTGGACGCGCTGCTCATCGAGTCGGAATTGCTGCTCGACTGGTACATTCCCGCCGCCGGCGGCGCCGTTTCCGACAGCATGCGCACCATGTTCACCGATCTGTGGCGCGGGGCCATGCTGCCAGTCCTGACCGCCCAACCAACCTGGGTTCTGCGCGATTACCACTCTCCCAACCTGCTCTGGCTTCCGGAGCGCGAGGGCATCCAGCATATCGGCCTTCTCGATTTTCAGGACGCGGTGATGGGGCCGCCGGCCTATGATCTGGCCTCGCTCTTGCAGGACGCGCGCGCTGACGTGCCGGAGACGATGGAAGTCTCCCTGCTCACGCATTATTGCCGTGTCCGCAAATACCGCGATCCCCAATTCCAGGTCGTGCCCTTTGCGGAGACTTACGCCATTCTCGCCGCGCAGCGGGCGACCAAAATCCTCGGGATTTTCGCCCGGCTCGACCGGCGCGACGGCAAACCGCAATATCTTCGCCACATGCCGCGGATATGGGGATATCTGCAGCGTTCGCTGACCCATCCCTCGCTGACGTCGCTGCAAGCATGGTATCGCAGCCATGTTCCCGCCTGGCGACATTCGTCCTAGCAATCCGGAGATCTGAATGGCGCAAGCCATCAACAGAGCAAGCACTCCCCGCACCGCGATGGTGCTCGCGGCGGGCTTTGGCGAACGTATGCGACCGCTGACCGACCGTATGCCGAAGCCCATGGTCGAGGTCGCCGGCAAGCCCCTGCTCGACCATGTACTCGATCGTCTCGCCGAAGCGGGTGTCGAGACCGCGGTCATCAATGTCCACTATCTCGCCGACCAGATCGAAACCCATGTCGCAAAAAGGGCAAAGCCGCGCGTCGTCATTTCGGATGAGCGCACGGAAATCCTTGGCACCGGCGGCGGCGTAGTGAAGGCGCTCCCGCATCTTGGCGCTGCGCCATTCTTTCACGTCAATTCTGACAGCATCTGGATCGATGGCGTGCACGGCAACCTGCACCGGCTCGCGGCGGCCTTTGACCCGCAAATGATGGATGCGTTGCTGCTGCTCGCGCCGTCCGCCGGCAGCATCGGCTATTCGGGCCGTGGCGATTTCGCCATGGCGCCGGACGGGCGGCTGCGCAGTCGCGCCGAGCGCGAGGTTGTGCCCTTTGTTTATGCCGGGGTGGCGATTCTGTCGCCCGCGCTTTTCGCCAACGCCGAGGCTAGGCCCTTTTCGCTGACCACGCTGTTCGACCGGGCCGCCGAATCAGGCCGCCTGTTCGGGTTGCGGCTGGAAGGCCTGTGGATGCATGTCGGCACGCCGGACGCCATTGCACTGGCGGAAAACGCCATCCTGGAAAGCGCGGCCTGACGCCAATCAGCAAAGGGTGGCCTGCCGCTTCCCGTCCTGCTTATGATCGACTCATGGTTGTCCGTTTCCCGCGCCTTTTCACGATTCCATCCTCCGCTCCTTTCCTTCGCACGCTCTTGAGCGAGCTGATCGAGGGGCGGCTGGTTCCGGGCTTCCCCGACGCAGGCGATTCGCTGTCGCTCGCGAAGAGCACGCTGTATCTGCCGACGCGGCGCGCCTGCCGGCTAGCGCGCGACCTGTTTCTCGAGGTGCTGGCGGTCGATGCGGCGATCCTGCCGCGGATTGCTGCAATCGGCGATGTCGATGAGGACGAGTTCGTCTTCGCGCAAGCTGCGCATGACGCATTTCCCGACACCGTGCTGACGACGCCGGAGGCACTAGGACCGCTGGAACGCAAGCTGCTGCTGGCACGGCTCATCCTGAAGTGGGCTGCATCGCCGGACGTCCGCACCGCCGCCGGCGCGCCGCTGGTCGCCAATAATCCCGCAACAGCCCTGGCGCTGGCGGGCGATCTCGCAAAGCTGATCGACGACATCACCACGCGCGGCGTGGCGTGGGACCAGCTTGAGCGCGACATCGTGCCAACGGAGCTTGATGAATATTGGTCGCTGACGCTGAGGTTCCTCCATCATGTCCGCGATCACTGGCCGCGCATCGTGCAAGACCAACAAAAGATGGAACCGGCCGAACGCCGCGATCTGCTGATCGCGACGGAAGCCGAGCGGCTGAAGCTGATGCAGGGCGGACCGGTGATCGCCGCTGGCTCCACCGGCTCAATGCCCTCCACGGCATTGCTGCTCGAGACCATCGCAGGTTTGCCAAATGGCGCCGTGGTGCTGCCGGGACTCGACATGCATCTCGATGAAGCTTCATGGGAGATGATCGGGGGCGCGCATAATGCAGCCGGACAATTCGTGGTCCCTCCGGCGCCCGGACATCCGCAATTCGCCATGCAGGCCCTGCTGAAAAAGCTGGGCATCAAGCGCGACATGGTCGCGGAGCTTGGCATGCCCGCTTCCCATGGCCGCGAGGCTTATCTGTCGGAGGCTCTGCGTCCGGCGGCGGCAACGGATCGCTGGCAGGAGCGTGTGGCGGATGCACAATTCCAGCTTGGCCTTGATCGCGCCCTGCCCGGGATATCGATGATCGCCGCAGGTAATGCGGAAGAAGAAGCATTGGCCATCGCAACGGCGTTGCATGAGGCCATCAGAACGGACGAAAAATCGGCCGCACTGATCACGCCGGATCGCGCGCTGGCGCGGCGCGTGCTCGCTGCGCTCGACCGGTGGCAGGTCGCGGTCGACGATTCCGGCGGCGATTCTCTGTCGGACAATCCGGCCGGCATTTTCGCGCGGCTGGTGGCAAGCGTTGCGCTCGGCGGCTGCGAGCCGGTGCCGCTGCTCGCCTTGCTCAAGCATCCGCTCTGCCGTCTCGGCAAACACGAATTTGCGCATGCGCCGGCCGTCGCCCTGCTCGAGCGCGCCGTTCTGCGCGGCCCGCGGCCGCTGCCGGGCACCGGCGGTCTGCGCCACGCGCTGCGGAGCCTGCGCACGCAACGGGACAAGCTGCATCGCACCGATCCGCGCAAAACGATCAGCGACACCGACCTGGACGCCGCGGATGCGCTTGCCGCCGCGCTGGCGCAGGCGCTGCAACCGCTGGAATCATTGAAGGTCAAGGCGGCCACCCTGACCGAGATTGCAGAGCGGCACCGGCAATGCATCGTGAATATCTCTTCTTACATGTCGTCCGATGGCGTGAAGGTTGTGACGGCGCTTGCCGGACGCGATGGCGACGCCCTCAGCAAAGTCTTCAATGAGATCGACGGCAGTCCTGCCGGCGGCGGTCTGCCGGTGCAGCTTGTCGAATATCCCGAACTGTTCCAGGCGGCGCTCGCCGAGCGCATTGTGCGTCGGCCGGGTGCGCCGGGCGCGCGGGTGCGGATTTACGGTCCGCTGGAAGCGCGTCTGCAGGATGCCGACCGCGTGGTGCTGGGTGGCCTCGTTGAAGGCATCTGGCCGCCGGAGCCGCGCACCGACCCCTGGCTGAGCCGCCCGATGCGGCAGCAGCTCGGCCTCGATCTGCCCGAACGCCGCATCGGCCTGTCAGCGCATGACTTCGCGCAGGCGCTGGGCGCACGCGAGGTCATTCTCACACATGCGACGAAACTGGCCGGCGCGCCGACGGTGACGTCGCGTTTCCTGCAGCGATTGTCCGCCATTGCCGGCGAGGATCGATGGCGCGCAGCCGTCGCGCGCGGCGAGAAGTATCTTTCCTGGGCGCGTCAGCTCGATCGCCCCGCCAGGATCACGCCGACCGAACGACCGGCGCCGCGACCCCCGCTGGAGGCGCGGCCAAGACGGCTGAGCGTGACGGAGATCGAGCACTGGCTGCGCGATCCGTACACAATCTACGCAAAGCATGTGCTCAAACTGATTGCGCTTGAGGACGTCGATGCCACGCCGGGCGCGGCCGAGCGCGGCACCATCATTCACGAGGCCATCGGCAAGTTCACCCGCACCTTCGCCGACCGATGGCCTGCCAAGCCGCTTGACGAATTGCTGGCGTTGGGCCGCCAGGCCTTTGTCCCATACGACGACTATCCGGAAGCGAAAGCCTTCTGGTGGCCGCGCTTCGAGCGCATCGCACGCTGGTTCATCGCGTGGGAGGCCGGGCGTCGCAAGGGGCTGACCGCGCTTCAGTCAGAAGTCTCCGCCCAATTCAAGGTGACGCCGACTTTCACGCTGAGCGGCGTCGCCGACCGCATCGAGCGGCGCACTGACGGCAGCTATGCCATCCTTGACTACAAGACCGGACGGCCACCCGGCGACCGCGAGGTCGCGATCGGTCTCGCACCGCAGCTCACCCTGGAAGCCGCGATGCTGCGGCAGGGCGCCTTCGAGAGCATTCCGCCGGGATCATCCGTCAGCGAACTCGCTTATGTGAGATTAAGCGGCGGCGAACCGGCCGGTGTGCCAAGTCCGAAAAATTTCAAGGACTCAACGCCGGACGCGAAGGCCGACGAGGCGCTGGCGCGGCTGCGCGAGGTCATCGCGCGATTTGAAGACGCGGACACGCCCTATCATTCCTTTGTTCGTCCGCAATGGGTCGGCCGCACTTACAGCGACTACGACCATCTGGCGCGGGTGAAGGAATGGTCGGCCTCGGGCGGCGAAAGCGAGGGGGACGAGGAATGAATGCCCCGCGCCGAATTCCCGACAGCGTCATTGCCGAACAGGTCCGGGCCTCCGACCCTGAAGTCTCTGCCTGGGTGACCGCCAATGCGGGCTCGGGCAAGACCCATGTGCTGACACAGCGCGTGATCAGCCTGCTGCTCAAGGGCGAGGATCCGGCAAAAATCCTTTGCATCACCTTCACCAAGGCGGCGGCGGCGAATATGGCCGCGCGGGTCTTCGACACGCTGGCGGAATGGACCACGCTCGACGATGCGGAACTTGATCGGAAGCTGATCGCGATCGGAAGCACGCCGGGCATCGTCACGCGCACGCGGGCGCGGCGGCTTTTCGCGCTGGCGCTGGAAACGCCGGGCGGGCTGAAGGTCCAGACCATCCATGCTTTCTGCACGCGGCTGCTGCACCAATTCCCGTTTGAGGCCGATGTCGCCGCGCGCTTCTCCGTACTCGACGAGGCGACCGAGCACCAGTTGCTGGAAAAGCTCACGCTCGACGTGATGCTGGAAGGCGCGGCCCGGCACGACAGCGCGCTTGGCCGGGCGCTGCAGACCGCCATTGCCGCGGCCGCCGACCAGACGCTGCATGAGGTGATCCGCGAAGCCATCCGCGACCGCGATCGCGTCCTGCGCTGGGTCGAGGCGGCCGGTTCGGCGGACGCCGCAATCGCAGAACTGTCAGACATGCTCGGCGTCGATCCCGACGAGACACGGGACACGATCGAGGCGAAGTTCTTCTCGCAATCGCTGTTTTCGCCTCACGAATGGGCGACCTTGGCGGCGATCCTGGCGGAAGGGCAGAAAGGCGATCAAAGCCAAGGCTCGATTTTCGCCAGTCTCGCCGGTCTTTCCGGGGAGGAGCGGCTCGCCAGCTACCTTTCAATTTTCTGCAGGAAGGACATGACGCGCCGAGCGCGGATCGTCACCAATGCCATAGCCGACGCGGACCCCGCACTGGCCGAGCGCCTGCTGGCGGAACAGGAGCGCATCTGCGCGCTGCTTGAGCGGAGGAACGCTCTGGTGTGCCGCGACAAGACCCGCGCATTACTCACGCTCGCGCATGAAATCATCGCGCGTTACCGCATCGAAAAAGACCGGCGCGGACTGCTCGACTACGACGATCTGATCGACAAGACATTGGCGCTGTTCCGCAAGACCTCGGCCGCCTGGGTGCTCTTCAAGCTCGATCTCGGCGTCAATCATATCCTGATCGACGAGGCGCAGGACACCAGCCCCAAGCAATGGGATATTATTTCCACGCTGGTCTCGGAATTCGCGGCCGGCGCCGGCGCCAGGCCGATCACGCGCACTCTCTTCGCGGTCGGAGACGACAAGCAGTCGATCTTTTCCTTTCAGGGCGCCGCGCCGGAAAAATTCGCCGACATGCAAGACACGTTCGGCCGTGCCTTCAAGGCTGCCGAACTTGAGCTGCGTCCAGTCAAGCTGCAAACGTCCTTTCGCTCCGGCAAGATTGTGCTGAGCGCGGTCGACACCGTGTTCCGGCATCAATCGATCTACGCCAGCCTGACCTCAGACAAGGACGGAATTCCGCCGCATATCGCCCTGCCCGATACGGCACCCGGCTGTGTCGACATCTGGCCGCTGGTCGTTCCCGATCCAAAAGAACGGCCGCCGGGCTGGGACGCGCCCTTCGATACCCAGAGCGAAACCAGCCCGCAGATTCGTCTCGCGCGCCGGATTGCGCGCAATGTGCGGCTCTGGACGGCCGCGGGACAAAAGCCCGGCGATATCCTCATCCTGGTGCGCCAGCGCGGCCCGCTCTTCGAGGCCATCATCCGCGCGCTGAAAGCGGCGCACATTCCGGTCGCCGGCGCCGACCGCCTGAAGCTGACCGAACATATCGCCGTCATGGACCTGATGGTGCTCGCGGACGCGCTGCTGCTGCCGGAAGACGATCTGGCGCTGGCGACAATATTGAAAAGTCCGCTCTTCGGTTTCGACGATGACGATCTGTTCAAGATCGCGTGGAATCGCGGAGACAAATCTTTGCGTGCGGCGCTGCTTGGCCGCGCCGCCAGCGACACCAAGTTTGCGGCGGCGGCACGGACAATCGGCCAGCTGACCGACGAGGCGCGTCGCGTCGGGCCTTTCAACTTCTATGCGCGCTTGCTCGGCCCCGGCGGTGGGAGAAAGAAATTCCTGTCGCGGCTTGGGCCGGAAGCCAACGACGCGATCGACGAATTCCTCAATCTCGCACTTGATTATGAAAGCCGCGAAACGCCGTCGCTGCAGGGTTTCGTATCATGGCTGCGGGCGGCGGACGCGGAAGTGAAGCGCGACATGGAGCAGGGACGCGACGAAGTCCGCGTCATGACGGTGCACGGCGCCAAAGGGCTTGAGGCTTCTACCGTCATTCTCGCCGACACGACCACCCGGCCGGCCGGGCATCATCCACCCAAGCTGATCCCGATATCGCTGAATGGGACGGAGGCGATTGTCTGGGCCGGAAATAAGGCGAGCGATCCGGCCGCCGTTGCAGCAGCACGCCAGCGTGTCCTGACTGCGAACGAGAATGAGTATCGTCGCCTGCTCTATGTCGCCATGACGCGCGCCAGGCAACGGCTCGTCGTTTGCGGTGTCGGCGGACAAGAGAAGCGGGACGGCGCGGTGTCAATTCCAGACGGCTGCTGGTATCGGCTGATCGAAGAGGCGCTGGTGAAGACACCGCCCGATCAGATGCAAAGCTTTGAGATTGACGCTGAAGATGGGGACGGACAGATCTGGCGCTATCTCAAGTCGGAGCCCGACCTGGCCGCGCGGACCGCGGGAGACCCGGATCAGGCCCTGGATGCCGCGTTGCCCGACTGGCTTTTGCAAAAGGGGGCAACCGAGCCGCCGCGTATCGCGCCGCTGTCGCCGTCCGACGCCTGGGATGAGGATGCCGAAGTCACGCCCGCGGCAAGCGGGATCGACCGGCGGAAAGCAATCCGGCGCGGCACGATCATTCATCGGCTGATGCAGTCATTGCCGGACATCCCGCCTGAGCGTCGCGCCGACACGGCGCGCGCCTATCTTGACCGCGCCGGACGCGACGATTTCACCGGTCTCGAGATCAGCGACATGACCGCCCAGGTTCTGGCGATTCTTCGGGACGTGCGCTTTGCGCCGCTTTTCGCCGCCGGAAGCCGTGCCGAGGTGCCGATTGTTGGCCGCATTGCCCAGCCGGACCGCGCTCCCTTGCTCGTATCGGGACAGGTCGATCGTCTCCTTGTCACGCCGGATGTCGTCCTGATCGCCGATTACAAGACCAACCACGCACCGCCGCGCAGCCTTGATGAGGCGATCCGCGCCTTTCCCAAATATGTGCTGCAGCTTGCCCTGTACCGGGCTCTGTTGGCCGCGATCTATCCGGGACGCGATGTCCGCGCCGCGCTGATCTGGACTGAAACGCCGGATTTGATGGAGATTCCGGCCCATGCGCTGGAAGCAGCGCTGGCACCCCTCACCTCCCTGTGACCCTGCCTTGACCCTGCGGGGGGTCATCCATAGGTTCGCCATCCAGATATTCCGAGTGTTTCCCCCGATTCGAGAGGTGCTTAGATGGCCGTTGGGAAAGTGACAGATGCGGATTTCGAGAGCCAGGTCCTGAAGGCCAGCGGCCCCGTTGTGGTGGATTTCTGGGCGGAATGGTGCGGCCCCTGCCGCATGATCGCGCCCGCGCTTGAGGAAATTCAGGGCGCGATGGGCGAGAAGGTGAAGATCGTCAAACTCAATGTCGACGAGAATCCCGCGGTCGCGCAGAAATACGGCATCATGTCGATCCCGACGCTGATGATCTTCAAAAACGGCGAACTCGCCTCGCGTCAGGTCGGCGCCGCGCCCAAGGCGAAGCTGGAGCAGTGGATCACTGCCGCGGTTTGAGCCGTCTGCAGACACGAAGAAATTTGATAACGGCCGGCTCAAAAGCCGGCCGTTGGCGTTGAGGGAGGGCAGCAATCCACGGTGCTTGAATGACCCTCCCGATCAGGTCGCCCTTTCCACCCATGGAAGCCTTGTCGGTGGACGAAGCGCCGCTCGGTCCGGAATGGCAGTATGAGCCGAAAATGGGACGGCTTTCGCTGCCTGCTCTTTCGTGAGGGCGCGCGGGTCACGCTGCAATCCAAGTCCGGGCGGCCGCTGACCCGCTATTTTCCGGAGATTGTGGAAGGCGCCCTCGGGCTGTCACCAAAGAGTTTTGTGCTCGATGGGGAGATCGTCGTGCCGCAAGGCAAAGGATTCTCATTCGATCATTTACTGCAGCGTATTCATCCTGCCGCCAGCCGGATTCAACGCCTCGCCGAAGAAACGCCCGCTTTGTTCATCGCATTCGATCTGCTTGTCGACGCCAGGAAGATCAGCCTCATTCCGGCTACCCTTGAGATTCGCCGCGCGGCTCTGGAAAAATTCGCACGCGCCAATTTCCCTGCCGGCGGAACATTCCGGCTATCTCCTGCAACGACAAAACTCTCGGACGCCAAATCATGGCTCAAGCGTGTCGGCACCGCCCTGGACGGCATCATCGCCAAGCAACGCAGCCTGTCCTATCGCTCGGTCGAGCGAACGGGCATGCAGAAAATCAAGAATTACCGCAGCGCCGATTGTGTGGTGGGCGGGTTCGCTACAACGAAGGCAAGAAGACCGTCGGCTCCTTGCTGCTTGGCCTTTATGACGATGACCGCCTGCTGCATCACGTCGGCTTCACGTCGGCGCTGAAGGCGGCCGACAAACCTGATCTCACCCGGCGCCTTGAGGCGCTGATCTCTCCACCAGGCTTCACTGGCAACAAACCGGGCGGGCCCAGCCGCTGGTCGACCAAACGTTCGGCGCAATGGCAGCCGCTCAAACCCAGGCTTGTTGTTGAAGTCTGTTACGACCGTTTCGGCGGCGGGAGGTTTCGCCACGGCACCGCGCTGATGCGCTGGCGGCCGGACAAGGCGCCGCGCCAATGCACGATGGATCAGGTGCAACAGAAACAAACGAACCTGATGCGGCTGCTCACGTGATCATTCCGGCGGCGTCTCGTTGAGAGCCAGAACATCGCCTGCCAGATAGAGCGACCCGCAGATCAGGATGCGCGGCGGCATCGGCAACTGCAACTTTGCGACCGCCGCCAGCGCGGTCTTGATATCGGGCGCCGTCTCAGCTGCCAGACCGATGTCACGCGCCGTCTGTGCGATCACCTCGGGCGGCAACGGCTTGTCCGCCTTGGGGATGGGCACCGCGAACAGATGACGCGCCAGGCCGGAAAAATTGCGCAGATATCCGGCAAAGTCCTTGGTCATCAGCATGCCGACAACCAGCACCAACGGACGCGGCACGCGCTCCTCGATGTCGGCAAGAGTGGCAGCGACCGCCCGGCCGCCGTCAGGATTGTGTCCGCCGTCGAGCCAGATTTCGCTGCCCGCCGGCGCAAGCGGCAACAATTTGCCTTGCGTCAGACGCTGCATGCGCGCGGGCCACTCCGCTTTCAGCAGACCTGTTTCGTAAGCTGACGCCGGCAGCTTGAAGCCCGCCACCCGCAAGCTCGCGATTGCAGTGCCGGCATTCACGAATTGATGCCGGCCCGCCAATTTCGGCGGCGGCAGGTCGAGCAACCCATCCTCGTCCTGATAGACGAGGCGGCCATGCTCTTCACTGGTCATCCAGGATTGGCCGCAGGCATGAATCGGCGCGCGCAGCCTCGCCGCCTGCCGTTCGATAACACGAAATGCATCGTCGGCTTGCGGCGCGACGACCACCGGTGCCCCGCGCTTAATAATACCCGCCTTCTCAGCCGCGATCTTTTCTACCGTGTCGCCAAGATGATCCGCATGATCCAGCGAAACCGGGGTGATCGTGCTCACGCGCGGATGCGCGATGACGTTGGTGGAATCGAGGCGACCGCCGAGACCGACTTCGAGAAGCAGGACGTCGGCCGAATGCCGCGAAAACAACAGCAAGGCCGCGGCCGTCGTGATTTCGAAAAAGGTGATGGTCTCCCCGGCATTGGCGCGCTCGCATTCGGTCAACGCCTCGTCAAGGGTCGCGTCGTCGACACGGCGGCCGCCCGATGGCGCTGCCAGCCGGATGCGTTCATTGAAGCGCACGAGGTGCGGCGAGGTGTAGACATGCACGCGCTGTCCGCCAGCTTCCAGCATGGCGCGCATGAAGGCAACGGTCGATCCCTTGCCGTTGGTGCCGGCCACATGGATGACCGGCGGCAGTTTGCGTTCGGGGTGACCGAGCCTGTCCAGAATGCGCCACATCCGGTCAAGCGACAGGTCGATCAGCTTGGGATGCAGCGTCAACAGCCGCTGCAGGGTCGCATCAAGCGGGGTCATGGCTGACAGGGTGCTATCGGCTGACGGCTGAAATCAAGCGCTCGCCGGCACGCCCTCCGGCGACGGCAATTCCGGCCGCTCCGACTTTGCGGCGATCGCCGGCGCCTTGGTCAGCAGATGGCACAGATTGGCGAGCGTCTTGCGCAACTCATGCCGGTGCACGACCATATCTACCATGCCGTGCTCCTTCAGATACTCGGCGCGCTGGAATCCAGGCGGCAGTTTTTCGCGGATGGTCTGCTCGATCACGCGCGGGCCGGCAAAGCCAACCAATGCACCCGGTTCGGCGATATGCACGTCCCCCAGCATCGCGTAGGAGGCGGTGACACCGCCGGTGGTCGGATTCGTCAGCACAACGATGTAAGGCTTGCCCGCTTCGCGCAGGATTTCAACCGCAACCGTCGTGCGCGGCAATTGCATCAGCGACAGGATGCCTTCCTGCATGCGCGCGCCGCCGGAGGCGGCAAACATGATGAAAGGCGTGCCGCGCTCGGCGGCGGTCTGCAATCCCTTCACCACTGCCTCGCCCGCTGCCATGCCGAGCGAGCCGCCCATGAAATCGAAATCCTGCACGCCGATCACGACAGGCAAACCGTCCAGCTTACCGACCCCAAGCTTGATGGCGTCGTTCAAACCGGTCCTTGTTCGCGCATCCTTCAGGCGATCGGTGTAACGGCGCTGGTCGCGGAATTTGAGCGGGTCGATCTGCACTTCGGGTATGCCGATATCAAGCCAGGTCTCGCCGTCGAACATCGTCTTCAGGCGCGCGGTGGCGCTCATGCGCATATGATAGTTCGAGCCGGGAATGACGAACTGGTTCGACTCAACGTCCTTGTAGAAGACAAGCTGCCCGCTCTCCGGGCATTTGATCCAGAGATTTTCCGGCGTCTCGCGCCTGTTCAGAAATGAGCGGATTTTCGGGCGGACGACGTTCGAGATCCAGTTCATGATTCAGCCTTTGTTACTCGGCGGCAACGCGCCCGGCCGAGCGCACGCCTTTGGCAAGCGAGGCAACGAGGTCAGTGACCGCCGCGACGGTCTTTTTTTTGGCTTTACCATCCTTGTCGAGGCTCTGCGCCAAGACATCGACCAGCGCGGAGCCGACGACGACGGCGTCGGCCGCTTCCGCAATGGCGCGGGCACGCGCGGCATCCCTGACGCCGAAGCCCACCGCGACAGGAAGGTCGGTATGCCGCTTGATGCGCGCCACCGCCTGCGCGACACGCGCCGTATCCGGTGCTGCCGAACCGGTGATGCCGGTAATGGAGACATAATAGACAAAGCCCGACGTGTTCGCGAGCACGGCCGGCAGGCGCTTGTCGTCGGTCGTCGGCGTCGCGAGACGGATGAAGTTCACGCCGGCCTTCATCGCCGGCAGGCACAGTTCCACATCCTCCTCCGGCGGCAGATCGACGACAATCAAGCCATCGACGCCGGCCGCCTTCGCGTCGGTGAGGAAACGGTCAACGCCGTAGATGTAAATCGGATTGTAATAGCCCATCAGCACGATCGGCGTATCGCTATCGCCCTTTCGGAACCGACGGACGAGATCGATCGTCTTGGTCAGCGTTTCGCCGCTCTGCAGCGCGCGCAGACCCGCGGCCTGGATCGCCGGACCGTCCGCCATGGGATCGGTGAAGGGCATGCCGATCTCGATCAGATCGGCACCGGCTTTCGGCAAAGCCGCGATGATCGCGAGCGACGTTTCGTGATCGGGATCGCCGGCCATCAGGAAAGTGACGAGCCCGGCGCGACCTTCCGCTTTCAGCGCGGCAAATCGTTTGTCGATGCGGGTGGTCATCAGAACGTGCCTCCGAGATGCTGCGCAACGGAGGCGAGGTCCTTGTCGCCGCGGCCGGACATGTTGACCACCATCAAATGATCCTTCGGCTTCTTCGGCGCGATCTCCATCACCTTGGCCACCGCGTGCGAGGGCTCGAGCGCAGGAATGATGCCTTCGAGGCGCGACACCAGCTTGAAAGCAGCCAAGGCTTCGTCATCAGTCGCCGACAGGAATTTCACGCGACCGACATCGCTCAGCCAGGCATGCTCGGGGCCGATGCCCGGATAATCGAGGCCGGCCGAGATCGAATGGGCTTCCATGATCTGTCCATCCGCATCCATCAATAGATACGTACGGTTGCCGTGCAGAACCCCCGGGCGGCCGCCCGCGATCGACGCAGCGTGCTGCTTGTCGAGGCCGTGGCCCGCCGCCTCCACGCCGTAAATCTCGACACTGCGATCATCAAGAAAGGGATGAAACAAGCCCATCGCGTTGGATCCGCCGCCGATGCAGGCGATCAGCGAATCCGGCAGCCGCCCTTCCGCCTCGTGCATCTGCGCGCGCGTTTCGTCGCCGATCACCGACTGGAAGTCGCGCACCATCATCGGATAAGGATGCGGACCGGCGACGGTGCCAATGCAGTAGAAGGTCGTCTCGACATTCGTGACCCAATCGCGGAGTGCTTCATTCATCGCGTCTTTCAGCGTCTTCGCGCCGGCGGTCACCGGCCGCACGGTGGCGCCGAGCGCGCGCATGCGCAGCACATTCGGCTCCTGTCGGGCCACGTCGACCGCGCCCATATAGACGATGCATTCCAGACCAAATTTCGCGCAGAGCGTCGCGGTGGCGACACCGTGCATCCCAGCGCCGGTCTCGGCGATGATGCGCTTCTTGCCCATGCGTCGCGCCAGCATGATCTGGCCGAGCACGTTGTTCACCTTGTGCGCGCCGGTGTGGTTGAGATCCTCGCGCTTGAAATAGATTTTGGCGCCGCCAAGATGTCCGGTCAGCCGCTCTGCAAAATAAAGCGGCGATGGCCGCCCGATATAATTCTTCAGATAAGCATCCATCTCCGCCTTGAAGGCCGGATCCTCCTTCGCTTCGGCGTAAGCCTTCTCGAGATCGAGAATAAGCGGCATCAGCGTCTCGGCGACGAAGCGTCCACCATAGATGCCGAAATGCCCGCGCTCGTCGGGACCAGAGCGGAAGGTGTTGGGTTGCTGGATCGTCATACTCCACTCGCAACTTTCGAATTCTCGGCCGGCTCTGCGGCCCGCGCCGCGCGCACGAACGCCCTGATCTTGTCGGGATCCTTCTCGCCCGGCGCACGCTCGACGCCGGACGACACATCGACGCCGGGCGCATGGGTGATGCGCAGGGCTTCCGCCACGTTATCCGCATCGAGCCCGCCCGACAGCATATAGGGAATCCCCGGATCAATATCCTTCAGCAACGTCCAGTCGAAGGACTTGCCGAGTCCGCCCGGCCGCGTCGCCTCGCGCGGCGCGCGCGCATCGAAGAGCAGGCGATCGGCGATCTTGCTGTAGGCGGCGACGGCGGCAAGATCATCGGCGGTCTCGACCGGGATCGCCTTCATCACAGGCAGATCGAATTTCTTCTTCAGCACCCTCACCTGTTCCGGGCTCTCCTGGCCATGCAGCTGAAGCACGTCCGGCTGGAGCACAGCCACAATGCGCTCAAACGTTTCATCGTCGGCGTCAACCGTGAGCGCGACCTTGCCAGCCCGACCCTGCACCCGGGCGCCAAGGGCGCGGGCGGCGTCATAGCCGACATGCCGGGGCGACGGCTCAAAAAATACGAAGCCCACAAGGTCGGCGCCCGCCTCCAGGGCGGCGTCGAGCGCATCGGGGGTCTTCAGCCCGCAAATCTTGACCAAAAGCGCCATTCAGGGGTCCTTGAGGGCCTCAGCCCTGCCTTCGGGGGCGGGTTCTACCCTCTCCTGGCCCCCTTGTCTGCCCTCAAGACCTTAAGCCCTTCCACACCAGCATGGCTGCAGCCAGATCCTCGATGGCGGTGCCGACCGACTTGAACAGGGTGATCTGGGAGGCCGAGGTGCGGCTTTTGGCCTTGCCACGGCAGAGCTCGAACAGATCACCTTTGATGTCCGTGCGGGCGATCACCTTTTTCCTGAGCGGAACCACGATGTCGCCTGCTTCCTTGGTGGCGCCGGCCCGTGTGTCGACATAAACGCGCGCCCGTTTGACCGCCTGATCGTCGGCCTCCCGCATTTTCGGGGTGAAGCCGCCGACCAGATCGACATGCGCGCCTTTCTTCAGCCAGGCACCCTTGATCACCGGCGCGACGGACAAGGTCGCGCAGGACACGATGTCCGCTTCGCGCACTGCTTCCTCCAGATCGTCCGTGACTTCGGTTTCGATACCGGTGACAGCCAGGCCGAATGCCATCGAGATCGCCTTCGCCTTGGTCCGGTTCCAGACCGTCACCCGCTTCAGCGGACGCACGCTGCAATGCGCGCGCACCAGATGCGGCGCCAGGG
This sequence comes from Pseudorhodoplanes sp., assembly GCA_032027085.1. Lineage (NCBI taxonomy): Bacteria > Pseudomonadati > Pseudomonadota > Alphaproteobacteria > Hyphomicrobiales > Pseudorhodoplanes > Pseudorhodoplanes sp. The sequence goes on from JAVSMS010000001.1 coordinate 1,116,559, forward strand.
TGCCAGCGCCTATCATCACAAGATGCGAGGAATCTTCCCGCGAGAGAAACCGCGATGCGAGCGCAGAGGCGGCTGCCGTGCGCCAGGCCGTCAGCGCGGGCCCGTCGATCAGCGCCAGAGGCTCGCCGGTTTCGCCCGACATCAGCAGATATTCGCCGTACAGGGAGGGGCGATTCTGTTGCACATTGTCCGGGAAAATTGTGACAAGCTTGCAGCCGAGATAGCGATCGCCTTCTGCGCGTCCAGCAACGGCCCATGCCGGCATCAGGAGCAAAGTCGCGTCGCGACCAGGCTGCGGAATGGTGTGGTGATGCCGCACCGGCAGGCCGATGTCGGAGCGGAACGCTTCGGCGAGCGCGTCGACAAGCGCGCCGTAGGTCAGAACATTGGCGATATCGTCGGCGGTGACGATGCGCATGCCGGTCAATTTCGCGGCTGATGATAGCTCAGCCGTGCCGTATCGTTTGATGCCGGCCCTTCCGGCTGCATGGCGGCGAGTCGGTCATTGAGCAAAGCGACCTCGCGGCGCAATCCGGCCACATCGCCTTCCAGCACACGCGCGGCACGGCGATACCGAGATTGCCGCATCCATGCAGCGATACCGCCGATGATCACGCCGAGCAGAACGAGGATGAAGACCAGAACGAAAAGCGGCAATGTCAACGACGCGGCCGGCTGTACCGTATCGAACGGATCAAAGGAAACCGTGACCAACTGGCGATTGGCGACCGCAAACATCAGAATGACGATCGCCAGCGGCACCAGCACCAGCCAGATCACCAATTTGCGGGCCATGATAACTCCTCCGTCATGCCCGGACATGACGATACTAAGCTTGCAAACTGCAATATCCGAGTTCTACGCGCCTTCGCGGTTCAGCCGCTCGCGCATTTCCTTGCCGGTCTTGAAAAAGGGCACCGATTTCTTCTCGACCGAAACATGCTCTCCGGTGCGAGGATTGCGGCCGGTACGCGCCGGCCGGTGCTTGACCGAGAAGGCGCCGAAGCCACGCAACTCGACCCGGTCCCCCCGCGCCAGCGCGGCGGTAATTTCATTGAGGATGGCGTTGACGATGTTCTCCACGTCGCGCTGATACAGATGTGGATTCTGTGCGGCTATATGCGCCACGAGTTCGGATTTGATCATCTTCGCCGCCCGCCTGTCGGTTGTTCGACTTCGTATCGGCGGACGCCGGCTGCTATTACAGCTGGTCCTCCGCCGCTCAGTTCCCCATTGAAGGGTGCCAAAGGGCCAGCAGACCGTCAAGGTTGAGTCGCTCAACCGCAGCGAATGCCGCGCTCTCCTCGATGCGGCGCGCAAGGCCGTTCAGGCCTGCCATATCGAGCAGTGATACCGTCGCGAGATGCAGGAAGGAGAAGTCGGAAAAGCGCGGGCTCAGCCGGTAATCGCGGACCGGTGTCGTAGCGCGGATGCCCTTCTCCCGCTCCAACCAAGCCAGAGCCGTCTTTTCGTTGCCCAGCTCGTCGATCAGCCGCAATTCGAGCGCTTGGCGGCCGGTAAAAACACGGCCATCGGTCACGCGTTCCAGAGCCGGACCATCGAGCTTGCGGCTATTACGCACGAGTCCACGGAACCATTCATAGGAATCCATGACAATGGCGGCGAGAGCGGCGCGCGCCTCGGGACTGGTGGGCTCGAAACCATTGGGCGCAGCCTTGAGCGGGGACGATTTTACGTCCTCGACCTTCACACCGACGGTTTTCAGAAGATCGGTGAAATTCGGATATTGCACCAGCACGCCGATGGAGCCGACCAGTGATGAGCTTTGCGCGATGATGTGGTCGGAGGCTAGCGCTGCGATATAGCCGCCGGACGCCGCGAGGCCGTCAACCACTACGACCATCGGCTTCTTGGCCTTCAGCGCCACCAGCGCATCATGCAATTGCTCGGCGCCGGCGGTGGTGCCGCCAGGACTGTCGACATGCACGATCACTGCGCGCGCCGACGAGCGGCCAAGCCGATCCAACGCCTCCACGCGGTCCTGATTGCCGCGGATGAGGCCGGTAATCTTGATTCGGGCGATCGATCCCGCCGTAATGCTGCTCAGCGGGGCGCGCTGCGACACGTAAGCCATGCCGCCCACGGCCAGCACCAGCGCCAGGACGGCCACGACGCGCCAGAAGGTCAGCTTGCGCCGCATGCGACGGCGATCCACGATCTGGTCGGCGTCGAGCGATGATTGGTTGAGCGACATGGTGTCTCGCTCCTTTCCTGTGAATCGATGATCTTTCAGTCTACACCAGCCGCATGACGGCGGCGGCAACCGGCTGCCAAGGACTTTAGACAAATTGAAGCGACAAAAATTGGACCCCCGGAATGGTCATCCCGGGGGTCCGAAGCAGGCAATGCTGTTGCCGGAGGCGCTTACTCGGCTTTCTCCTTGTCCTCGGTGGCGCGCTTGAGCGCGGTGCCGAGAATGTCGCCGAGCGTCGCCCCGGAATCTGAGGAGCCGTATTGCGCGATGGCTTCCTTCTCTTCCTGCACTTCCAGCGCCTTGATCGAGACAGAGACCTTGCGGCTCTTGCGATCGAACTGGGTGACGCGGGCGTCGACCTTCTGGCCCACCTGGAAGCGCTCCGAGCGCTGATCGCCGCGATCGCGGGCGAGATCGGCACGGCGGATGAAGGTCTCGAGATCGGTGCCGACGATCTTCACGTCGAGGCCGCCTTCCTTCACGTCGATCACTTCGCAGGTCACGACGTCGCCCTTCTTGAGTTCGCCGGCGGCGCCCTCTTCCATCGGGTCGCCCGCAAGCTGCTTGATGCCGAGCGAGATGCGCTCCTTCTCGACATCGACGTCGAGAACGGTCGCCTTCACCATGTCGCCCTTCTTGTATTCCTCGATTACCTGCTCGCCCGGACGCTTCCAGTCGAGATCGGAGAGATGGACCATGCCGTCCACGTCGCCGTCGAGGCCGAGGAACAGGCCGAATTCGGTCTTGTTCTTGACTTCGCCTTCCACGATCGAGCCGGGAGGATATTTCTCGACGAACACTTCCCACGGATTGCGCATGGTCTGCTTCAGACCGAGCGAGATGCGGCGCTTGACCGGATCGACTTCGAGGATCTGAACTTCCACTTCCTGCGAGGTCGAGACGATTTTGCCTGGATGCACGTTCTTCTTGGTCCAGGACATTTCGGAAACGTGGATCAGGCCCTCGATGCCCGGTTCCAGTTCGACGAAGGCGCCATAGTCGGTAATGTTGGTCACGCGACCCTTGAACTTGGCATGGACCGGATACTTCGCCTCGATGCCCTGCCACGGATCGTCGAGCAGTTGCTTCATGCCAAGCGATATGCGGTGCGTCTCGTGGTTGATCTTGATGATCTTCACCTTCACCGACTGGCCGATATTGAGCACTTCGGTCGGGTGATTCACGCGGCGCCAAGCAATGTCGGTGACATGCAGCAGGCCGTCGATGCCGCCGAGATCAACGAACGCACCGTAATCAGTGATGTTCTTGACCACGCCGTCGATCACCTGACCTTCTTCGAGATTCTGCACCAACTCCTGACGCTGCTCGGCGCGCGTCTCTTCCAACACGGTGCGGCGGGAGACGACGATATTGCCGCGACGGCGATCCATCTTGAGAATCTGGAACGGCTGCGGCGCGTTCATCAGCGGGGTGACGTCGCGGATCGGGCGGATATCGACCTGCGAGCGCGGCAGGAAGGCGACGGCACCGTCGAGGTCGACGGTGAAGCCGCCCTTGACCTGATTGAAGATGACGCCATTGACCTTCTCGTTGCTCTTAAAGGCCTGCTCGAGCTTGCCCCAGCTTTCTTCGCGGCGGGCCTTGTCGCGCGACAGGACGGCTTCACCGAGCGCATTCTCGACGCGCTCCAGGTAAACCTCGACTTCGTCGCCAACCTTGATTTCGGTTCCGCGTCCGGGGCCGGTGAATTCACGGAGCGCCACGCGCCCTTCGGTCTTCAGTCCGACGTCGATAATGGCGACGTCCTTCTCGATGCCGACAACGGTCCCCTTGATGACCGAGCCTTCCTGCAGGTTTCCCGAAGTAAAGGACTCTTCGAGCATCGCAGCAAAATCTTCACGCGTGGCAGCCTGGGCCATGAAATCTCCTGAGTGCGGTGCGCCGGGTGGGACAAAGGGCGTTCCGAGCGCACGGGCCAATGGCCCCGCAAGACCAGTGACAGCCGCCTGCATGCAGGCGGATCGGCGCTTCACGCCGTTCGTTCGGAACGATGGTTTGTTGCCGAAGCCTCCGGAAGAGGCGGCGCGAGACGGGCTATCCTCCAACAGCGAAGGGCGGTTAAGCCGGCCTTCGGCCCGCTCGAGCGGCCTCGACAATGTCGATGGCGGCTCGGACGGCTGCGTCTATACCTAAATGGGTGGTATCGAGCAAGTATGCATCGGGTGCCTGTTTCAAGGGTGCCGTGGCGCGGCCCATGTCGCGGGCATCGCGTGCGTGGATATCAGCCAGAACTGCCTCCAGATCCGGGCTTTCTCCCCGCCCCTGCAGCTCCAGGACGCGGCGCCGGGCCCGTTCCTCGGCGCTGGCGGTCACGAAGATTTTCACGTCCGCGCTGGGCGCGATCACGGTGCCGATGTCGCGCCCGTCTATCAGGGCACCGGGTTTCGACTGCGCGAAGCTGCGCTGGAATGCGACCAATTCGGCCCGCACCTCGGGGATTGCGGCCACCAGAGAGGCCGCCTTCGCGACCTCGTCGCCCTTCAGCACGCTCTCATCATAGCGCAAGGGGTCGAAGACCTTGGCTGCGGCAATTGCTGCGGCCTTGTCGTCCGCTGGCTTGCCGGCCTCGAGCACGGCTTTCGCGACCCCACGATAGAGCAATCCGCTGTCGAGATGTTTGTAACCGTAATGCGCCGCCAGCCGCTTCGCGAGCGTGCCCTTGCCGGAAGCCGCCGGGCCATCGATCGCAATGATCATGACAGATCCGCGCCTAGGCCGCGCATCATGTCGGCGAAACCGGGAAAGCTCGTGGCGACAAAACCCATATCATCGACGCCAACCGGCTGCTCACTCGCCAATCCCATCATCAGGCCGGACATCGCCAGACGATGATCCATATGCGTCGCAACGACGCCGCCTCCGGGCACATGGCTACGACCGTTCACAACAAGATCATCGCCTTCGATGGCGACGTCTACGCCGTTGATGCGCAACATATCGGCGGTCGCGGCGAGACGATCGGATTCCTTCACACGCAATTCGGAAAGACCGCGCATGCGCGTCACACCCTGCGCGAAAGAGGCCGCGACGGCCAGGATCGGATATTCATCGATCATGGATGGGGCTCGCGCCGCCGGAACCTCCACACCGTGCAAGTGCGAGGAATGAATCCGGAGATCGGCGACGTCCTCACCTCCTTCGTGACGTGCGGCGAGAATTTCAATTCTGGCCCCCATTTCACGGAGCGTCTGGAACAGACCCGTCCGCAGCGGATTCATCATCACGCCTTCGACAGTCACATCCGAACCCGACGTGATCAAAGCAGCGACGATCGGAAACGCCGCAGAGGATGGGTCAGCGGGAACTGCGATCGGCGCCGGCGCCAGCTCTGGCTGTCCCTTGAGCGTGATCTTACGGCCATGCGCGCCGTAGGGCTCGACCCCGATGGCCGCGCCGAAATGCGTAAGCATGCGCTCGGTGTGATCACGGGTCGCCTCCTTCTCGATCACGACCGTTTCACCAGGCGCTGCCAGCCCTGCGAGCAGCACCGCCGATTTCAACTGTGCAGAAGCCGCGGGCGGCTCATAGACAATTGGAATGGCGTCCCGCGCCCCCTGCAAGGTGAGCGGGAGGCGACCGCCATCGGCGACGTTCACGGCGCGTGTGCCCATCCGCTCCAATGGATCGAGGACACGCCGCATCGGACGCTTGCGCAGCGATGCGTCCCCGTCGAAGGTCACCGTGATCGGGCAACCCGCCACCGCGCCCATGACCAGACGGCAACCGGTGCCGGAATTGCCGAGATCCAGCGTGCCCTCTGGCTGCCGGAAACCGCCTATCCCGACCCCCTGGACCGACCAGACGCCTTCATCTTCACGATCTACCCAGGCGCCCAATGCGCGCATGGCCTGAGCGGTATTGAGAACATCCGCACCTTCCAGCAGTCCGGTGATCCTGGTCGTCCCCACCGTCATGGCGGCCAAAATCAGCGCCCTGTGGGAGATCGACTTGTCGCCCGGCACCCGCACGCGGCCCTGCAATCCCTGCGATTGACGGGCGGTCAGGGGCGTTGAAACCTGCGCGTGATTCAAAAGGTTAATCCTCTGTTGGAGCCGGAAATGTGGGCGCCCTCCTAGCATGGGGCCCGGCTGGGCGTCATCCGGCACACAATGGCGCGAGTCGCCGAAAACATGTGGCGGGCGCTATTGACAGGGGCTTTGCAAGCGGCCAATTGAAGCCCCTCATTTTCCGAAGGCCTCCGAGGATCACCCGACCGTGGCAAAGTCAGAGCTCGGCACCAAACGCGTCTGTCCGACAACCGGACGCAAGTTCTACGACCTGAACAAGGATCCTGTGATCTCTCCATACACAGGCGAGATCGTCCCTGTCGCGCCGCTTGTCACGCGTGGCCGCCCCGAGGCGGTCAAGGCTCCCGCGGCGGAGAAGGAGCAGGAGCTCGAAACCGCCGATACGGAGACCGCAGAATTCGTCTCGCTGGAAGATGCGGACGCGGAAGCGCAGGGCAAGAAGAAGCCCATGAGCGAGGCGGCGGACGCGGATGACGATATCGAAGTCGAAGACGACGACGAAATGGACGATGCGACCTTCATCGCCGACGAAGAGGAAGGCGACGATGACGTGACCGACATCATCGGCGACGGCATTGAGAAGGAAGAAGAGAGTTGATATTGGGGTTGCGGATGTCGCCGCAGCCTCCGCGAATGTCCAAGCTTCGCGGCGAATAGGATTTTTAGGGGCCATAGCTCAGCTGGGAGAGCGCTTGCATGGCATGCAAGAGGTCGGCGGTTCGATCCCGCCTGGCTCCACCAACCTTCGCCGCTTCGCAGCTGCGGTTGGCAAGCTAACCAAGCCAATCTTCGCGGACACCTTCAGAAACAGACAAATTTCGTGCGGCGGCAAAGGTCGCCCGCCGTAAGGCGGGCAGATCGGCCGCTTCGCGGCTCGGGTTGGCAAGCCAACCTTCGCGGGCGGCTTCAGAAGCGGACAAACATTCGCGAAGGTTACCCGCAGCAGCCCGGAGGGCAAAGGCGGGCAGATCGGCCGCTTCGCGGCTCCGGTTGGCAAGCCAACCTTCGCGGGCGGCTTCAGAAGCAGACAAACTTCGCGAAGGGTTGCACGCAGCAGCCGGTAGAGGCGAAGGCGGGCCAGATCGGCTCAGCTCCGATCCCGATGAAATCCGTTTACTTTTCCTTCAGAGCATTGACCATCCCGCAGACCTGCGTCGGGTGACGGATGACTTAGGGTCCGAATTGGGGTCCATAACGGCGGCGTTCGCCGCATACGACGAAATACAAGCCTTGGCAGCTTGTCACCTATGCCGCTTTTTCTGAAGCCAAGGCCATTTAGTTCGAACGCCATGTGAAAACGGCCTCCGGACGAGCCTACGCCAAAAGCGCCTACGGTAGGTCAATTGCTCCGCAATGCGGTTGGCGCACTTTTCGGTATCCTCGTTTGCGGCAACTGGCGGTAGGATAGACGCGGTTGGTATGGGGGTCGGATGCTGGGAAAACGCCTGAGCGGGGCTGCCGCTGCGCTGTTCCTGATAACGGCGACGCCGGCCTTTGCCGCAATCGAAATCCAGTGGTGGCACGCGATGCCCGGCGAACTCGGCCGCGAGGTCGACCGGCTCGCCGCCGACTTCAATGCGTCGCAGACCGATTTCCGGGTCGTCCCGATCTACAAGGGCCTCTATACCGAGACCATGACGGCGGCGTTGTTCGCGGTTCGCTCCCGTCAGCATCCGGCGATCGTCCAAGCCGCGGAAGTCGCAACCGCGACCATGATGGCGGCCAAGGATTCGATCTACCCGGTTTTCGAGCTGATGCGGAACGAGCGGGTCATCTTCGATCGCAACGCCTACCTGCCGGCCATCACCAGCTATTATTCGGACGTCAACGGCAACCTGCTGTCATTCCCGTTCAATTCGTCAACGCCGATTCTCTATTACAACAAGGACCAATTCCGTCTTGCCGGGCTTGATCCGGACAAGGCGCCGGCGACGTGGCCCGAGGTGGAAGCTGCGGCGCAGGCACTGCGTGCCAAAAACATTCCCTGCGGGTTCACGACAGCGTGGCCGTCGTGGACCAATGTCGAGAATTTTTCCGCATTCCACAATTTGCCGATCGCCACGCGGGACAATGGTCTTGGCGGATTGAATACCGAACTGATGATCAACAACCCGGCGGTCATCGCGCATATCGCCGCGCTGGCGGAATGGCAGAGAACCAAGCTGTTCGATTACAGCGGGCGCACCAATCAGGCCGAGCTGAAATTCCACAGCAGCGAATGCGGCATCATGATCGGCTCCTCGGCCGCGCGCGCCGACATCATCGCCAACGCCAAATTCGAGATCGGCTACGGCATGCTGCCCTATTGGCCGCATGTGGAAGGCGCGCCGCAGAACTCGATTATCGGCGGCGGCAGCCTGTGGGTGCTGAAAGGACGGCCGGAAGCCGAATACAAGGGCGTGGCGCGATTTTTCGCCTTCCTGTCGCGCGCCGATGTCCAGGCCAGTTGGCATCAATGGACCGGCTATTTGCCCATCACCCGGGCCGCCTACGAACTGACGCGCACAAACGGGTTCTACGACCGCAACCCCGGCACCGATATCTCCATCCGCCAAATCACCCTCAATCCCCCGACAGCGCATTCCAAGGGCCTGCGGCTCGGCTCCTTCGTGGTGATCCGGGACATCATCCAGGACGAGCTGGAACAGGCTTTCAGTGGCAAAAAATCGGCCGAGGCGGCCCTCGACGACGCGGTGCGGCGCGGCAATATCATCCTGCGGCAGTTTGAGAAAGGCGCGAGGTAGCCGTTTCAGACTCGATACCGTTCGACCGCAGCGACGTTCCATGTCATGCCGTTGCCAGGCCGCTCCGGGATCAGGACGTGACCGTTCTCGATTGCGAATGGCTGTTCAAGAATCTTGTTGGCCCAGTCGACATATTCGAGAAAATGACAGGTCGGCGTGGTCGCGAGCAGATGCGCGCTGATCTCCGGATAAAGATGCGAAGACATCCCGATCTGCCATGTCGCAGCGAGCGCTGCCGCACGCTGCCAGCCGGTGACGCCGCCGATACGCTCAAGATCCGGCATCACGAAATCGCAAGCCTGTGCATCGAGTGCAGCCTGCATCGCACGACTGCCGGAGAAATTCTCACCGATCTGGATCGGCACATCAAGTTCGCGTGCAAGCGTCGCATAGGCGGTGTAATTGTCATGGCGGATTGGTTCTTCAATCCATCCAACGCCTTCACCGTCGAGAGCACGGCAGCGCACTTGCGCTTCGGCAAGGTCCAAGGCCTGGTTATAGTCGACGAGCAGCGAGACATCGGCGGGAATGCGTGCCTTGACTGCGCGTACAGCCGCCAGATCTTCGGCCAGCGTCGCATAACCGAGCCGCAACTTCACGGCGCGAAATCCCCCGGCAAGCAGGGCCTCTGCCTCGTCCGCGAGCTTGTCGGCGGGCATCAGGCCAAGGCCGCTCGAATTGTAGGCGGGGATCGGCCTGGGCCGGGAGCCGAGCAGTGTTGCCAGCGGCAATTCCGCTGATTGCGCCAGTGCATCCCAGGCGGCCATGTCGAAGCCGGCCGTGGCCATCCGCACGATGCCTTCGTTGCCGATCAGAACGAACCGCCTCGCAAGTTTGCTCGACAGCTCGGCCGGCGTGAGCGCGTCGCCCTTCACTGTTGCCAGTACGGCCTGCAAGATGCTCGCGACCGCAGGAAGCGCCTCCCGCAGATAGCACCACACGTAGGAATGTCCCGTGATACCTTCTTCGGTCTCAAGGCTGATGAGAAGAAGGGGCGCCTTGGTGATGACGCCACGACTGGTGCCGAGCGGAAATGTCATGGGCACTTCCACGCCCAAGGCTCGAATTGCACGAATGGTCAACGGCTGACGGCCGGGCATGGCCAGTCCCCCCGATCGCTCTCTTGCCACCCCCTTGGAGGGAGCCCGCCTATTCCTTGAATAACCGCTGTCCTTCTACCATATTGGGGGCGGACGTTCGGTAGGTTTGCCGGGCGCCCGGGGGTGCCTGATTGGGCCCTGTCAAAGTCGCTTTCTGCGAGGGCTTTGAGATGTCCAGAGTGCCATCGTTATCGAGTCCGTTTTTGTTGGGCTTTGACGAGATCGAGCGGGCGCTCGACCGCGTCACCAAGGCCTCCGACGGTTACCCCCCTTACAATATCGAGCGCCTGCCGCGCGACGAGCGCAACCCTGAACGGTTGCGGATCACGCTCGCGGTCGCGGGGTTTACCCTCGACCAGCTCGATGTCTCGGTTGAAGAAAATCAACTCGTCATCCGCGGCCGCCAGGTCGAGGACAAGAGCCGGCATTTTCTCCACCGCGGCATAGCGGCGCGCCAGTTCCAGCGCACTTTCGTGCTGGCAGACGGCATGGAGGTGCTCGGCGCCGATCTGAAACACGGCCTGCTGTCGATCGATCTGGCGCGGCCGCAGCCGGAACGACTTGTGCGGACAATCTCGATCACACCGCACGATTGATTGAACGGAACGAACGTCTGAAGGGGGCGTTGAGGAAAAGGAGAAGGCCATGACCAACGAACCGTTGATCTTGAAGCCGACGATGTCGCCGCAGGATTTTGCCAGCTTGGGCGGGGGCAAGATCGCCTATGTGAAACCCATTCGCTCCGAAGAAGTGAATGAGCTGTTTCCACAGGCGCCCGAACTGCAGCCCGGGATGCAGCTGTTTGCGCTGCATGCTGCCGACGGCACGCCGATCATGCTGACCGACAGCCGTGAAGCGGCCGTCGCCAATGCATGGAGCCACGAACTCGAAACCGTGAGTGTGCATTAAGCGCGACGATATCCGCGCAAAGTTTTCCATCCTCCGGTGTGAACGGAACGACCTCCTCGTCCGACGAACGGATGAGGAGCGTCGTGCCATGCCCATACTTCTCTCAAGGTCGCGCGGCCATTGGCCGCAACTCAGTGACAAGGATTTTGCCGTCCTCGGCGGCGCGCGCATCGCCTATATTAAGATGGCGCGTTCTGAAGAGGTGGCGTTCATCTGCCCTGACGCGCCTTTTCTCGCTCCGGGACAGAGGGTTTTCGTTCTGCATGCCGCCGACGGCACGCCAATCCTGGTGACGAACAGCCGCGAGGCGGCGATCGCCAATGCGGCGAGCGAAAAGCTCGAAACCGTCAGCCTGCACTGAACAGGCAGCTATCATTTCTGAAACGGTCAGACCGTCGTCGAGGGGGTCATCGTCAGCACGGCATAAAGCGCTTCCGCGTCGCGCGATTCACGCAGCTTGTTGGCGATCTCCGGATCGCGCAGCAGACGCGCCACCTGCGCCAAGGCCTTGAGATGATCGGCGCCAGCCCCTTCCGGCGCCAGCAGCAAAAACACGAGATCAACCGGCTGCCCGTCAAGCGACTCGAAATCGACCGGCCGGTCGAGGCGCGCGAACAAACCGAACAGACGCTCAAGCTTCGCCAGTTTGCCATGCGGGATGGCGATGCCGTGTCCAATCCCGGTCGAGCCCAGCTTCTCGCGCTGCAGCAGCGTTTCGAAAATCACGCGCTCGTTCAGGCCGGAAAGCTCGGCCGCGCGCGCAGCAAGTTCCTGTATCGCCTGCTTCTTGCCGTTGACCTTGAGCGCCGGAATGACGGCGGCCTGGGCAACGATATCAGTGATCGGCATAAAACGGTCCGGGAGTCCGTTGCGGTGGTAGCGAATTGGTTGGAAGGCGGCGGACCATAAGGACGGCCCGCCACGGCGTCAATGGCTGCTTTTACCTGTCATGACGGGTGTTCGAGCGATCCCACGCCGCAAAAAACCTTGTTTCATCGCGGCAAAGCGGCGCCCTGCTTCTCCCGGCGACGCTGCACAGAAGACGCAATGCGCATGCCTTCGCGATATTTTGCGACGGTGCGGCGCGCGATATCGATTCCCGACTCACGAAGTTTCTCCACGATCGTGTCATCCGACAAAATATTGTCGGAGGTTTCGGCATCGATCATCAGCTTGATTCGATGGCGGACGGCTTCCGCCGAATGAGCCTCTCCGCCATCCGCCGACGCGATGGCGGAGGTGAAGAAATACTTCAGCTCGAAGATCCCGCGGCTAGTCGCCATGTATTTGTTCGCGGTGACGCGCGATACCGTCGATTCATGCATTGAGATCGCATCAGCCACGGTCTTGAGATTGAGCGGACGCAGATGCTGAACACCATGAACGAAGAAGGCATCCTGCTGTTTCACGATTTCGGTCGCTACTTTCAGAATTGTGCGGGCGCGCTGATCGAGAGCGCGGATCAGCCAGGTGGCGGATTGCAGTTGCTGCGCCAGATAGGATTTGTCGGCGGGCGTGGCGGTCTTGGAGACCCGTGCGTGATAGCTCTGATTGAGGAGAATGCGCGGCAGCGTGTCAGAATTCAGCTCAACCGCGAATGATCCGTCCGGCATCTGCCGAACATACACATCCGGAACGATCGCCTGGATCGTTGCGGAACCAAATGCGAGACCCGGCTTCGGGTTGAGTTGCTTGATCTCGGCGATCATGTCGACGAGATCCTCGTCGTTCACGCCGCAGATCTTGCGCAGCGTTGCCAAATCCCGCTTGGCCAGAAGATCGAGCCGGCCGAGCAAGGCCTGCATCGCCGGGTCATAGCGGTTGCGATCCTGCAGCTGGATCGCCAGGCATTCGCTGAGATTGCGCGCGCAGATGCCGGAAGGATCGAATGTCTGCAACAGCGACAGAACGGATTTGACCTCTGCCTCCGGCGTGCCGAGCTTTTCGGCAACCTGCGCCAGATCGCCGGACAGGTAACCCGCCTCGTCCACCAGATCGATCAGATGCTGACCGATCATGCGCCGCGCCGGATCGGACTCGGCCAGGGCGAGCTGCTCGGCGAGATGTTCGGCTAGCGTCCGTTCGGCAGAAGCGAACGCCTCAAGGCTGTATTCACTGTCATCGCGGCCGCCGGTGCCAACGCTCGCCCATTCCGAATAGGCGGCCACTACATCGTCATTGCGGGCGGAGGCATTCGCCTGGTCCCCGTCCTCCGGGAACACATTGTCGAGCCGGGTGCCAAGCCGGTCTTCCAGGGCATCGCGGCCCGCCAGGCTTTCTTCCATCCAGTCGCCGGGGCCCTGGTCCTCTGAACCGCTCTCAGGCGCTTCCCCGGCCCCGTCCGCCAAGGAGAAAGCCTCCGGAACCGAGGGCTCATCGTCGGCGGCCCGCTCCAGCAGCGGGTTTTTCTCAAGCTCTTCCTCGACATAGGCCCCCAAATCGAGATTCGAGAGCTGCAGCAGCTTGATGGCCTGCATCAGCTGCGGCGTCATCACGAGCGCCTGGCTTTGGCGGAATTCGAGACGGGTAGTCAGTGCCATGGGCCGTTCATAGCGCCCCGGCACGATTTGTGCATGTGGAAAATGGCCGCCTGCCGGATTTAAGTTAAATCCGATTCAGAGGCGGAATTCCTCACCCAGATACAGGCGGCGCACGTCCGGGTTGTTGACGATGTCTTCCGCCCGTCCCTCCATCAGGACCTCGCCGGAATAGATAATATAGGCGCGGTCGGTCAGCCCTAGCGTCTCGCGCACGTTGTGGTCCGTGATCAGTACGCCGATGCCGCGCTGCTTCAGATGATGCACCAACTGCTGGATATCGCCGACCGCGATCGGGTCGATGCCGGCAAACGGCTCGTCGAGCAGCATGTAGCTCGGCCGGCTAGCCAGCGCGCGTGCGATTTCCACACGGCGCCGCTCACCGCCCGACAGCGCAATCGACGGCGATTTGCGCAGGCGCGTGATGTTGAATTCATCAAGCAGCGCGTCGAGATCGCGTTCCCGGCGCTTCTTGTCGGGTTCGACCACCTCCAGCACCGCGCGGATATTTTCTTCCACATTCAGGCCGCGGAAGATCGAGGCTTCCTGCGGCAGATAGCCGATGCCTAGTCTGGCACGCTGGTACATCGGCAGCCCCGTGACATCGTGACCATCGAGTTCGATGCGGCCGCGATCGGCTTTGATCAGCCCGGTGATCATGTAGAATATCGTGGTCTTGCCAGCGCCGTTCGGACCAAGCAATCCGACCGCCTCGCCGCGGCGAACATACAGGCTCGCGCCTTTCACCACCTTGCGGGTGCCGAAAGTTTTCTCGATGCCGTGCGCCGCGAGATAGCCCTGCTTTACGGGCGCGCGCGGCGCCGGGATGCGACGCGGCGATTCAGATGCCGGGCGCGGAGGTTCGAAGCGCTTTGGCGCCTCCGCTATCGTGCGGGTTTCGGCGACACGCGGATCGTATTGGGGCGGCTGGTCGTATTGCGCGGGCGGTTCATAGCGCGACGCCGGACTGTATGGCTGTTCGGTTGCCGGATAAGACGGCTCATAGGGTGCGTGCCCATCCAGCGGCGGCGAGTCAAATCGCGGCGCCGGCGGTTCGTAAGGTTGCGGATCGTGGCGCGGCAGCGATTCGAAACGCGGGATGACGTCGGTCACCCTGGCGGGCGCCTTGGTGTTGCCGACGAGCCCGCCAATTTTTTCCAGTTCCTGCCGCCAGTTGCCCGACGAGGATTTCCGCCGGCGCGGCGGGACGCGACGCTTGCGTCGGAACAGCGAAAGAATGTCGAGCACGCATGGCCCTTCAGGCTGACGGTCGCTGGCACGGTCATAGTCGAAAGCCCCGGCGACTTTCAACGGCGCTGCCCGCGACAGATTATTCGCGGATCAGTTAATAAAGGGGCGAGAGGCTAGATTGTGGCCGCGGGGTGGTCCCTTTGGGGGATGGTTTATTCTGGCCGGCGGGCGCGGATTCCGGCTTGGAGTCCTTGGAATCCTTGGAGTCTTTGGCGTCCTTTGAACTCGGACTGAACATGCCCTGGACCCGTCCCTGCCCGGCTTCGACGCGCGCATGGCCGGTGGCAACGTCCACAATCAGGCGGTCGCCGCGCAGGACGTTCTGCCCCTGAGTGATGACAACCCCGCCGGTCATGGTGATGGTATTCGACTTCATGTCGAAAATGCCGGTCTGACCAGTGGCGGTCTGTTCCTTCTGCGTGACGACGACGCCGCCTTTGGCCTCGAGCCGGCGAATCGATTGTTTGCCGCCGGGGCCAGGCTGCGCCGCTTTCATCCCGCCCTTGGACTCTTCCTGATCGTAATAAACATCCAGCGTTTTGCTGCGCAGCGTCGTGTCGCCCTGCTTCACAATCACATTGCCGCTGAATGTCGCTCTCTTGTCCTTGTCACGGACTTCAAGCGTCGCCGCCTCGATGTGAACCGGCTGGTCCTTGTTTTGCGAAAAGCCCTGCAGCGCGTTCGGCACGCCGGTATTTTGCGCCGCTGCGACCGCGCATCCGATCAGCAATAGGGACGCCGTCAAGCATCCGCGCATCGTTGCAACAATCATTTCTGAACGCCTGCATTGGTCGCCGGTGCGGCAGTCTGCCCCATGCCGCGGTTAAGCGCATCCGGCGTCAGCGTCATGTTCACGCCGCCGCCAAAACGGATCAGCGCGCCGGTGTCGGTCACTTCCAGGCGATTGGCGTTGAGCGTGCCTTGCAGCATCTTCACTTGGACCGGCTTTTCGGAAACGATCGTGCCCTTTTTGATATCGACGACGGCTTCGGTGAGAATCCCCTGATAGCCGGTCGACGACGACAGGACGATCTTCTGTCCCAGAGTCAGCAATTCCGCCTTGGTGTCGTAATTGCCGTCCACTGCAGTCATTTCCACCGTGGTCTTGTCCTGCATATCCACCTTGGCGCGTATTTCCTTCAGCTCAACCATGTTCGGCTTCTTGATGTCCTGCGCCGCCGCCTTGGCCTGGATCTCATAGGCGCGCGCGTCACGCGTGACGCCCGCAAGCCGCGGCGCCTCCATGGTGATTTTCGATCCAGACACCACCAGCGTTCCGAGATCGTTCGGCAGCTTGTAGACGAATCGCAGAGGATTGAAGAATGTCGAGACGATGATCGCCACGACGACGACCGCGATCGCGACTGGTATCGCCCACCGCATGAAGCGGACATGGCGGCTGTGACGCGCGGCGCCCCGAAAGGCGGCATCGTTGTCCGACGGCGCGCGCTGGGCGGCATAGCCCGGCGTCCTCATGTCCCTCGATCCGACAACCATCTGGTTCATTCTGGGCAGCCATTCCGTGCTGAGAATCGTCGCCCGACGTAGGTTACTGCCCGGCTGGGGGAAAATCCCCCGGGAATATGGCTGTGCCGCGGCGGCAAGGCCTCAGGAATGAGAAAAGATGTCCTCGGCGGCCCAGCCCTGCAGATCAAGGCGCGCGCGATCGGGCAAAAACCGGAAACAGGCTTCCGCCAGCTTCTGGCGGTCCTCGCGGGCCAGCAGGGCGTCGAATTTTTCCTTCAGGCCATGCAGATACAGCACGTCGGAGGCAGCATAGGCCAATTGCGCCTCGGACAGAACCTCGGCTCCCCAGTCTGACGATTGCTGCTGCTTGGACAGTTCGATTCCCAGAAGCTCGCGGACGATGTCCTTGAGGCCGTGCTTGTCGGTATAGGTGCGGGTGAGCCGCGAGGCGATCTTGGTGCAGTAAACCGGCCCCGGCATCACCCCGAAGGCGTTGTACAGAGCCGCCAGGTCGAAGCGGGCAAAGTGGAAAATCTTAAGGATGTGCGGGTCGGCCAGCAGCCGCTTGAGATTTGGCGCATCCTTGGCGCCGCGCGGAATCTGCACCACATCGGCCGAGCCATCGCCTGGGGAGAGCTGCACCACGCACAGACGGTCGCGGTGCGGGTCGAGCCCCAGGGTCTCGGTATCGATGGCAACCGCGCCCTTGTAGAGGGAAATATCAGGAAGGTCGCCGCGATGCAGTCGGATGGTCATTCCGGTTTCGTCGCCCCGTTGCGGCGTCAAAGGCCAGGACGGAACAGACGCATCTGCCCCCTGAGCTGTTGATAATACGGGATTTTCCCGATCGCATGAAAGGGCTGTGTATCAGCGGCCTGCGCCCGTCGCAACCCTTGGTCATCCAGGGCGACTTTGCGGCCGATGCGCGGCCGCTGGTCAGTGCTTCTTGGCGGCCAGACGATGTACGAATGCGATTGTCGCCCGCGTCCCCTTCTCCCGCGCGCTCTCCAACGCGAAGTCGGCCTGAGCGTTCTCTCGCAGCATTTGAATGACAAGCGCCGCGAGCTTGCCCTTGACCGGCCATGTGAGTCCGGCCGGCAGGCCGATGCCGTCGTCGGCGACCACGACCAGGAAACGGTCATCGTCCTCAAGCACGCAACGGACGGTGATTGTCCCCGTTTCGCGTCCTGCGAATGCATGCTTGAACGCGTTGGTCATCAACTCGTTGACGATCAAACCCACCGGCATCGCGATGTTGATCGAGGCGGGTGCATGATCGACCTTCAGGTCCAGCCTGAATCCTTCAACGGCGTAGGCGTGCATGACAGCGGATGCAATCTCACTGACGTAATGCCCGAGATCGACGGCTTCGCCTAAGCCTTCAGCAGTCAGGTCATGGTAAAGTAATTGCAGGGTTTCCACGCGCCCGGCGAGCTTGTCGAGATCGACCGTGGCTCCCCTTCGCTGATTGCGCGCATCAAGCCGGATGAGCGCAGTCAGCAGCTGAAGATTGTTCTTGACCCGATGCTGCAGCTCCTTGAGCAAGATGTCCTTGTCGCGGAGCTGCCGCGCGAGCTCTTCACGTTGCACCTTTTCACGCTCGGTCGCATCGATGAACGCCACTATGCGGTATGTCCTGCTGGCGTCGTCGTTTTCGATGAGGCCGGAGAAAGCTTCGACGATGGTGAAATTCGGTTGCTCGCGCGTGAATGTTCCGACGAAGTCATCCTGGGCGGGCAGAACTTCGCTGAATGCAAGGTGCGGCGGGTCTTCCTGTCCGAACGCATCGAGAACCGACCAACCTTGTCCACGAACTTGCGAACCTGTCTGGCCGGTTAATGTCTCGAATGCCTTGTTCACGTAGACGATGCGCTGATCGCCACGCACGAGCTTCGATACTGCAATCGCAAATGGCACATGGTCGAGGAACAGCCTGAACTCTTCGTCCTGGACCGCATCCAACAGATCGAGAGCGTCGAACAGATCGTCGATCTGCTGAAAAACCTCTCGGCCGGCTTGGTCCTCTCGATGCGGCATGAGAACAGCGCAGATGCGGCCAGGAACGCCCTTGCCACACCCAACTGCAAAAGGGCTGCTCCGGTTCCGCCGCGCGCCCCATTTTGAATAAGCCGGGGCTTATCCCCGGCTTATTCAAAAGCACGGCACAGGCGAGCAATGATTTGGGGTCTTACCGCTGTCCGGCTCAAAAGCCACCGAATTACACCATGCAAGAAGCTTGGTGCCCAGGAGAGGACTCGAACCTCCACGGCTTTCACCACTGGTACCTGAAACCAGCGCGTCTACCAATTCCGCCACCTGGGCTTGGGGGCGAGACATAAGTGCGCGTCTTGTGCATTGTCAATGTTTTGGCCCTCTATACAGTCCAAAAACGATGCTGTATTCGCCTCTCGCGCCGGTCCTGGCCGGCGAGAGCAGTCCCAAGGCAGACTCATGCCCATCAAGACCAATTCCGACACCCTGATCACTATCTTTGGCGGCTCCGGCTTTCTCGGCCGCCATCTCGTACGGGCCCTCGCCAAGCGCCGCTACCGTATCCGCGTCGCGGTCCGGCGGCCGGAGCTGGCCGGGCATCTGCAGCCGCTGGGCAGCGTCGGGCAGATTCACGCGGTTCAGGCCAATCTGCGCTATCCGCGCTCCATCGAAGCCGCGATGCGCGACGCCTCGATCGCCATCAATCTTGTGGGCATACTGTTCGAGCGGGGACGCCAGCAATTCGACCTGGTTCAGGCGCAAGGCGCCGAGCAGGTGGCGCTCGCGGCGTCCGCTGTCGGCGCCAAGGTGATCCATGTCTCGGCGATCGGCGCGGACGAAAACTCGCCCTCGCGCTATGCGCAATCCAAGGCCCGCGGCGAGGCTGGCGTCCTGGCGGCCGCAAAGGATGCCGTGATTTTCCGCCCGTCGATCATGTTCGGGCCCGAGGACGATTTCTTCAACCGTTTCGCCTCAATGGCGCGCCTCCTGCCCGCCCTGCCGCTGATCGGCGGCGGGCAGACACGCCTGCAGCCGGTCTATGTCGGCGACGTCGCCGAAGCCATCGCAAGCGCGGTGGACGGCAAGGCGCGCGGAGGCACGATCTACGAGCTGGGCGGACCGGAAGTGCGGACGTTCAAAGAGATCATGGAATACGTGCTTGCGACCATCGAGCGCAAACGCGTGCTGGTCCCGTTGCCCTTTGCGCTCGCCAAGCTGCAAGCTTCCGTTCTGCAGTTTCTGCCAAAGCCGCCGCTCACGCCCGATCAGGTCGAATTGCTGCGTGTCGACAACGTCGTCTCCGAGCAGGCGATAGCAGAGCGCCGCACGCTGGACGGGCTTGGCCTGCCGGCAACGCCGGCCGACGCGATCGTGCCGAGCTATCTGTGGCGCTTCCGCAAGACCGGACAATTCCGAACCGGCCGGCTGGCATAGATCTGGCGCGCAGTCTACCAACCGATCGCGAGCGCGATCAGACCGAGACAGCCGACAATCACACGCCACCAGGCGAACAGTCCGAAACCGTGCCGTGAGACGTAGCCAAGGAACGTCTTCACCACGAAGAAGCCGGCAATAAACGAGCAGGCGAAACCGACGGCAACCAACACCACATTGTTGGAAGTCATCTGTCCGTAATTCTTGTAAAGATCGTAGGCGAAGGCGCCGGCCATGGTCGGCATCGCCAGATAGAATGAAAATTCCGCGGCCGAGCGCTTGTCGGCGCCGAGCAGCATCGCCGACACGATGGTGGCGCCGGAGCGCGAGACGCCCGGAATCATCGCGAAGCACTGGAAGATGCCGATGATGAGATACATCGGCAGCGAGAATTGCGTCGCATCGTGGTAGCGCGGCTTCAATTCGAGCTGATCGACCCAGAGCAGCACCGAGCCGCCGGCGATCAGCGTGAAGCAGACGATCCAGACATTGAAGAGAACGCCCTTGATGATCGAATGCGCGGCGGCGCCGATCAATGCGGCGGGGAGAAACGCGATCAGCACGCCGAGCACGAAGCGCCGCGCCGCCGGATTGGAGAACATGCCGATGGCGATGCTCCAGAGCTTGCCGAAATAGATCGACAGAATGGCGAGGATGGCGCCGAGCTGGATGAGGACGACAAAGGTCTTGCCGAAATCGTCATCGCCGATCCCGAGGAAGCGTTCGAGCAGGAGCAGATGTCCGGTCGAGGAGACCGGCAGGAATTCCGTCAGCCCTTCGACCACGCCCAGCAGGGCTGCCTTGAAAATGTCGAAGGACATGGGGAAATCTCCGTCGCAAGTCTGAAGCGGGGAAGAATCGGGAGAGGCCGACGCTGGACCGGCTTTGTGGCGCAACCTTCATCGCACGGCAACGGCTAAGTCCGGCCTACACCCAGAGCCGTGTTTACCCGTCTTACACCTTGAGGCGTCAGGATTATCCGCACATCCCATGCTCACATTGTTTCATCATCCTTTCTGCCCGCATTCGCGTTTTGTCCGGCTGGCGCTCGGCGAATACGCGCTGGAGGTAGCGCTCGGCGAGGAGCGTCCCTGGGAGCGGCGCGAGAGCTTCCTGATGCTAAACCCTGCCGGCACAACGCCGGTTCTGGTGGTTGAAGGATACCCGCCGATTCCAGGCGCGTCGGTAATCGCCGAATACCTGCATGAAACCTATGGGGACAGGCTCGAAGAATACCCGTTGCTCGGACGCGAGCCGCATGCGCGCGTGGAGATCAGGCGCTTGCTTGCCTGGTTCAACGAGAAGTTCTTCGCGGAGGTCTCCGGTCCCCTAGTGACCGAGCGCTTTTACAAGCGGCACATGACCAAGGACCAAGGCGGCGGCCCGCCCGACACCGACATGCTGCGCGCCGCACGGGCTAATATCCGGTATCATCTGGCCTATATTGGCTGGCTGGCGCAAAAGCGCGACTGGCTGGCCGGCGACCGGCTGTCCTATGCCGATCTTGCCGCCGCCGCCCATCTTTCAGTGGCCGATTATCTCGGCGATGTGCCATGGACCGAAGACGAGAGCGCGAAGAACTGGTATGCGCGGGTGAAGTCGCGCCCCTCGTTCCGTCCGATTCTGGCGGACGTGTCGGCGGGCCTGCCGCCATCGGCGACCTACGCCGATCTCGACTTCTGAGCGATCCTGCACAACTCAAGCATGCTTTGAGCGACGCCGCACGCGCGCATGGCTTCGACACGCTGGGCATTGCGCGACCCGATGCCATTCCGCAGGCGCGCGAACGGTTCGAAAAATTCATCGCCGACCGCGCGCATGGCGACATGGACTGGCTTGTCACGATGGCCGAGCGCCGCGCCGATCCGCGCGCGCTGTGGCGGGATGTGCGCTCGGTCATCATGCTCGGCGTCAATTACGCGCAGGGCACCGACCCGCTCGCGATCCTGCAGCAGCGCAGCCTGGGCGCGATTTCGATCTATGCACAGGGCGACGACTATCACGAGATCATCAAGCCGCGTCTCAAGGCGGTGGCACGCTGGCTGATCGCGCAGGCGGGCGGCGACGTGAAGGTCTTTGTCGACACCGCCGCGGTGATGGAGAAGCCGCTGGCGGCGCGCGCCGGTCTCGGCTGGCAAGGCAAGCACACAAATTTGGTGTCGCGCGAATTCGGCTCCTGGCTGTTTCTTGGCGCGATCTTCACCACGCTCGACTTGCCGTTCGACGAGGCGGAGATCGATCATTGCGGCTCCTGCAGCGCCTGTCTCGACATCTGTCCGACTGCGGCATTCGAGGCGCCCTACAAGCTCGATCCGCGCCGCTGCATTTCCTATCTCACCATCGAGCACAAAGGTCCGATCCCGCGCGAATTGCGCGCGGCGATGGGCAATCACATCTTTGGTTGCGACGACTGCCTCGCGGTCTGCCCATGGAACAAGTTTGCGCAGGAAGGCCGCGAAGCGAAACTGACGGCGCGCGAAAGCTTGGAGGCGCCCGCGCTGGCCGAACTGGTGGAGTTGGACGACGCGGCCTTCCGCGCCCTGTTCCGCAAGTCTCCGGTCAAGCGTACCGGGCGCGACCGCTTCATCCGCAATGTGCTGATCGCCATCGGCAATTCCGGCGATCGCACGCTTGCGACAAAGGCCAAAGCCCGGCTCGGCGACCCTTCGCCTCTGGTACGCGGCGCCGCAGTGTGGGCGCTCGCAAAGTTGTTACCGGCGCAAGAGATTGCAGCGCTCGCACGCGAATACCATCACGGCGAGACCGACGTTATGGTTTTGCAAGAATGGGTGGAAGCGGACACCGCTTTTACTTCCGATTGAATCTCTTTTTGCGCAAACTGGCCTATACGCGCTCTTCCCGCTCATCCTAATATTTGGGTCGAGGGTGATCATGCATGGCTGAGCGCTTTGCGAACTGGTGGAGAAACCTCGCGCGGGACGGCCTGCCGCCAAATTCCATTTCAGCTTATGTTTTTGCGATGACCCTGATCGCCGTCTCCGCCATGATTCATGGCTTGTTCGTCGTGGTCGGCGGCAACGTGCTTCCGTTCACAGCCTATTATCCTGCGACGCTTCTGACATCGCTGGTCGCCGGCGCGGGCGCCGGCGTGTTCTCGATCCTGCTCAGCCTTGCGATCGCGTTGTGGGTCTTTCCCACACCGACGGCATTGGAGGGCGCCAATGTTGTCCTCTTTCTGTTGTGTTCGGCCGCGACCGTTGGCGTCGCCGAGCTTTATCGCGGCGCCTCCCGCCGCCTGCACGAGGAGGAACGGAAACGCGCGCTGCTGATGCGCGAACTCGAGCACCGCGGCAAGAACACCTTCGCCATCGTGCAATCCATCGTCAGCCAGACTCTGCAAAACCGAAAGGATATCGCCGACACCATCATCGGCCGGATCAAATCCGTTTCCGCCACGAACGACATCATCACCAGATCCGATCATCAAACCGCAGGATTGCACGTTATTCTGGCGCGCGAGCTTGATCCTTACGACCGCGCGCGGATCGTCCTGCGCGGCCCGGATGTACAGCTCGTCCCGGAGCTGGCGCGCTCGTTTGCCCTGATCGTGCACGAGCTCGCGACCAATGCCGTCAAGTATGGCGCCTTGTGCAACCCCGGCGGCCGGTTGAGCGTGGAGTGGTTCATGGACGGCACATGGCTGTCTCTGGTCTGGACCGAGGAAAACGGACCCGCGATCGACAAACCTTTCGAGCCGGGATTTGGCGCCCGGCTGGTGACGCGTCTCCTGAAAAGCCATGGCGGCGACATCACATCGGAATTCCGGCCGGACGGCCTGCGCGTGCGCATGTCGATTGTGCTGCCGGCTGCCAGCATCGACCCTCCTGCTCCGCCCTTCGCCGACCGCCGCGCGGTGGCCGTCCGCTGAGCAGGGCCGGACACGGCCATGTCATTTGGTTCATCCCGCAGCGATTTCCGCGTCACCAATTCTCGGCTCGAGCAAGCCGCCGCGGCCCAACCGGCGATGCAACCAAATCGGAATCCTCTAGCAGATCTTGGCGTCTGATTTTCCGCGTGCCTTGGGACCGGGACCGCGCATGTAATGGCGTTCCGGCCGGTATCTGTCGCGATGACGTCGGGAGATGTCGCGCAGCCATGCGCCCAAGGCCGCGCGAATGCGTTGCAGAAGAATGCGTGCGATCACGTCAATTCATTTCCGGACAGGGATTCGTCGGTCAGGACGATGGAAAGCGCAGTCCGGCGGCCAAGTAAAATAAGCAATTTTACGGACGTCATAGCCAAATGGCTATGAATGCGGCCGGTATTCACTGCGAGCGGGAATTTCGTTCCTGCGCTTCACTGTCGGTGTGATGCGGGCATCTCACCGTGGTCCAGACCGGACCAAGATCGACTGCCTCGGCTTCGAGGCATTCCACCTCGAGTCGCAAGGCGCCGCCGCCGGAAAACAGCAAGGTGACAATGCCGCCGGGCGCATCGCTTTCGGAAAATTCCACGGCCAGCAGGTTGAGAACCTGCTCCTTCGCGCCGCAATCGAGATCGCGGCACTTGCAGGACATCACACGGTCAAAACGCAACGCGGTGCGTCGGCGCTGAAAGGCGGGGACGGCCTCCTGCGCGGCTTCCCAATCGAAACGGTTGAGCGCGATCACCACCCGGTGCTCCGCCGGGCGCCACAGGATCTCGCCAACTTTTGTCACGGCGTCCTGCAGATGGGCGGAGATGACTTCCAGATCGTCGCGGTCGAGCGCGATCAGCTTGAGGGGGTCGGAATGCATGACAAGGCCTCGGTTCAGCGAGCCATGCCGCAACAGTTAGGGAGGGGATGAGGTCGGCGCAAGGCGTTGGGCCGTCGTCCCCGCGAAAGCGGGGACCTATAATTAGTGCGGTGTGTCCCCGAAAATCGCGCTTCGCGCGGCTTCGGGGACATCGCCAACTAACCCGAAATCCGCTCCACATCGGCGCCGCAGGCGCCGAGCTTTTCCTCCAGGCGCTCGAAGCCGCGGTCGAGGTGATAGACGCGGTTGACCACGGTCTCGCCTTCGGCGGCGAGCGCGGCGATGACGAGCGACACCGAGGCCCGCAGATCGGTCGCCATCACCTGCGCGCCCTTGAGGCGGTCGACGCCTTCGATGGTCGCGGTCTGGCCGTCGAGCGAGATGCGGGCGCCGAGCCGCGCCAGCTCCTGCACATGCATGAAGCGGTTCTCGAAAATGGTCTCGGTGATGCGCGAGGTGCCTCTGGCGCGGGTCATCAGCGCCATCAGCTGCGCCTGCAGGTCTGTGGGAAAGCCCGGGAACGGCTCGGTCGTGACACTCACCGGTGCGAGCCCGGCGCCGTTGCGCGCGACGCGTATGCCCTCATTGGTCGAGGTGACGGTCGCGCCAACATCGGCAAGCGTGTCGAGCGCGGATTGCAGCAACTCCGGCCGCGCATTTTCCAGAAGCACGTCGCCGCCGGTCATGGCGACCGCCATCGCATAGGTTCCGGTCTCGATGCGATCCGGCAGCACGCTGTGCCGGGTCGGGCCAAGTTTTGACACGCCCTCGATGACAATGCGGGGCGTGCCGGCCCCGGAAATTTTCGCGCCCATCTTCACGAGGCAATCCGCGACATCGCGCACTTCCGGCTCCTGGGCGGCGTTCTCGATGACGGTCGTGCCGTTCGCCAGCGCCGCCGCCATGATCGCGACATGAGTGCCGCCAACGGTGACTTTGGGGAAAATAATCTCGCCCCCGCGCAATCCTTTCGGCGCCTTGGCGACCGCGTAGCCGGCTTCGATGTCGATTTTGGCGCCCAGCCGCTCCAGCGCCATCAGCAGAAGATCGACCGGCCGCGTACCGATGGCGCAGCCGCCGGGCAACGATACTTTCGCCTCGCCCATCCGCGCCAGCAGCGGCGCGATGACCCAAAAGCTCGCGCGCATCTTCGACACCAGTTCATAGGGCGCCGTGGTGTCGACGATATTTTCCGCGGAAATCTTCACGGTCTGCCCGGCATTCTCGGCCTCGCCCAGCCGCTTGCCGGACAGCATGACGTCCACGCCGTGATTGTTGAGGATGCGCTGGAGCTGAACGACATCGGCAAGATGCGGCACGTTGTCGAGGACCAGCGTGTCCTCAGTCAAAAGGCTCGCAATCATCAGCGGCAAAGCGGCGTTCTTGGCGCCGGAAATCGCGATCTTGCCGTGAAGCGGCCTGCCGCCGGAAATGCGTATGCGGTCCATGAATTGTCGCCCCAGGGTTCCCACTTATCTCCTTAGCGCAAATCGCGCGCCGATTGGGGCGAAATTGGGAGGCCTTCAGCGGTCCGGCCGCCGGAGGGCTGGATCCTGCGGTTTATCGGCCTTGTCCGACGCGTCGCGCCCGCGCAACTGGGCTTTGCGGCGCTTGAGATTTTCCCGCAAAGCCTTGCCGAGGCGCGCGGTTCGCGCCTGTTCCGCTGCCGATTTGGGGCGTTCGGTCATGGTCATGGCACCTCGCCGGACTGGTGCCCGGTTTCTGAAGTTCGTGATACATCGCGGCGATCTACTCCACGAACTTCGGAAACCAAAGGGCACCAGCAACTATATGATTCGATTTGAAGTTCCTGACCTGAGCTGGCAGCAGGAGGTGCAGGACCTTCAAATCGGCGGCACTAGAAAAGCAATCCGGCCGGGCTGGCAAGCGCCTTGCGCGCCGTGCCCCCTTTATGGCAAGGAACGCGCCGTCTCCCGGCCAGCTTGACGTGTTTTGCCGCAGACGAATCGCTGCCGTAGCTCAGTGGTAGAGCACTCCCTTGGTAAGGGAGAGGTCGACAGTTCAATCCTGTCCGGCAGCACCATCCCGACCCGGCCGACGCGGTGCCGGTCTTGAATCGCAACGCCGGATCGCATGGACCTCGCGCATCTCCTCGACATGATCCGGCAACACGGGCTGGCGATCGTCTTTGCCTTCGCCTTCGCGCACAGCATGATTGTGGCTCTGCTCGCGGGCTATGCCGCCCAGAGTGGCCTGTTGGAGACCGGCAATGTCCTGGCGCTCTGTTGGGGCGGAAGTTTTGCAGGAGACGTCATCCGCTTCTGGATCGGACGCCGATTCGGGACGTCCTGGCTGCGCCCATGGCCGCGGCTGCAAACCGGACTGCAGAAGGCCGCGCGGCTGGTCGACCGGCATTATCTGTGGCTGCCGCTTGTGCATCGCTATCCGAACGGGATCCGCACCATCGGCGGTTTTGCCTTTGGTATGTCCAATCTGTCCTGGCCGGTGTTTCTCGCACTGAACTTCATCGCCGCCGCGCTCTGGGCGTGCGTGACCGTTTTTGCCGGATACGCCTTCGGTCATATCTCCGACACGGCGATGAATGACACCGCGTCGAATGTCGGCCTGATCCTGCTGGCAGTCTTTTTGGCAGCCGCCTGGCTGCTCAGCAAGCGACTCGACCAGGCGCTCGAGCGAAACTGAGCGACGCGCCGCTGCGACATCACGTCATTATTTCTTGGTCACAATTTAACATTTCTTGGTTGCAGTTTAACCTCCCGTTAACCCTGTTCGCACAGGCTTACGTCATCGCTTGATCGGGCTAAAGGAAGCGTCGGGAATGCACGGTGCCGTCCAACGCCTGGAAATTCCTGACACCGCGCGTCCGCAAGAATCGCTCGCCGATATCGGTGAGCGCGGCGGACGCCTGGGTGTTGAAATCGCCGACATCGCGGGGCTGATCGGCGATCTGACGGCACTCGGCCACAAACAGACCGAGCAGGCACGCGCCGCGGTTTTCGCCGCCCGCCAGATGAATCAGACCAATGCCGCGCTCGCGGCCGCGATGGACGAAGCGCGCGCTTCCGCCGATTCGACAAAAACGACCCTGAGCGAAACCGCGAGCGGCGTCGCGGAAACATTGGCGCGCACCACAGACAAGCTGGGTTTGCTTGGCGAAGGCGCGATCACGCTGAAAGCGTCGATCGAGAATGTGCGCGCAACTATCAAAAGCGTGCAGGACGCGAGCGAGGCAATCCAGGAGATCGCGCGCGACACACAGTTGCTGGCGCTGAATGCCGGCGTGGAGGCCGCACGCGCGGGAGAAGCCGGCAAAGGCTTCGCCATCATCGCCGACGCGGTGAAGATTCTGGCCGACAAGATCCGGCCCTTCACTGCAGAGAACCAGCGCAATCTGGAAGCGCTGAACCGCACACTGACGGCCCTGCTCGCGGAGGCCGACAAGAATGCGGCCGTCGCGCAGACCGCCATTGCCGATGCCAAATCCGCGCGCGAAACAACGACCACGCTGCAGGCGCTGGTGGAATCGGCGCATCGCCTGACCCATGACATCGACGCGATGTCGCAATCGGTCGAATCCAACACTGCCAGCTACGCCGATCTGCGCACCGAGCTCCGGGCGCTGGTGGACACGGTGAAAGTCTGCGACGCCAAGCTCACGCTGGCCGAACAGCGCGCCGAAACCATTCTCGGGATCAGCGAGGATTTCATCCTGTTCATCGCCCAGAGCGGCATCGAGACTCCGGACAGTCCGATCGTGGCGCTGTGCCAGGAGAATGCCCGCAGGATTGGCGCCTTGTTCGAGGAGGCGCTGGAGAAACACGAAATTTCCATCGCCGACCTGTTCGACGAAAATTATCGGCCTGTGGCCAATACCGATCCGCAGCAGACGATGACGAAATTCGTGGCGCTGACCGATCGCCTGTTGCCGCCGATCCAGGAACCGATCCTGAAATTCGATCCGCGCATCGTGTTCAGCGCCGCCGTCGACCGGAACGGTTATCTGCCGACGCACAACCGCAAATATTCGCAGCGCCAAGGCGCCGATCCGACCTGGAACGCAGCCAATTGCCGCAACCGCCGCATCTTCAATGACCGCACCGGCCTCTCGGCCGGACGCTCCACCAAGCCGTTCCTGTTGCAGACTTATCGCCGCGACATGGGCGGCGGCAATTTCGTGCTGATGAAGGATGTGTCGGCGCCGATCATGGTGCGCGGCCGGCACTGGGGCGGGTTGCGGATCGGCTTCAAGGTCTGACGGCGCAGCGAAACCCTGACCTACATCAAAGCCGGACAGCCGAACTTCCGCGATAAATGATCGCAAGAGGTTTGGCATGAGGAAAGCCCTGTTCAGTTTGTCCGCGATGCTGGCTGCGACTCTTCCCGCGATCGCGGCCGATGCCGACGATGTGCGTAGCGGCCGCGAACTGGTCAGGCAAATCTGCGCCGAGTGCCATGCTGTTCGTCCCGCCGAGGTGGAATCGCCCAATCGCAGGGCGCCGAGCTTTGAAGATATCGCCGGCGTCGCTGGGATGACTCCCATTGCACTGAAGGTGGCGCTGCGATCCTCGCACCGTGAGATGCCCAATCTCATTCTGAACGAGAACGAAATCGAACAGGTCGTCGCTTACATCCTGAGCTTGCCGGGAGACCGCCGATGAGAGCTGCCATCCACGCGCTCGCGGCGTTGCTCATGATGACAACCCTCGCCTCCGCCCAGGACGCCATGGAGCGCGGCCGCCGGCTGGCGGAAAAATTGTGCGCAGATTGCCATGCGATCGGCAAATGGCAGCGCAGCCCGCTGGCAGGAGCGCCGCCTTTCCGGCGGCTCGAGCCGCGCGTCGATTTCGATGAATTGCAGCAGCGGCTGCAGGAGGGAATCGTGTCCGGGCATCCGGCCATGCCGATGTTCATCCTCTCGGCAGAGGAAGCCCGCGCCCTCGTCGTCTATCTCCGGGCGATACGCAATTCCTGAACTTGCACGAGGTGAAAAGGCCGCCGGCTCGCGCCGCACGACCTTCGCCCATCAGGCTTAACCTAGCTGAGTCCGCCGAGCAGCCAGACAACCAGAATGATCGGCAGCGGAATGCCGATAAGCCAAAGCAATAATCCGCGTCCCATTGTCGCCTCCTCAGACCCCCTCACGGCACCAACGCGGGCCCGCCGCGGCCGTTCCGGATGAAAGAAAGCGGGCCAGTTGCAGCCTGTTTGACTGGGATCAAGGCTGAACCGCAAAGATTGGGGTCCTCTCTCTCGACAAACTCCATTGAACGCTTCTAATAAGGGTGGCGACCAAGCCATGAGGGCCGGAATGTCGGCCGGGATCTATGCTCCGGAACGCAAGCGCATGAATTACAAAGACTTTTTTCAGAACGCCCTGGATCGCTTGCATGATGAGCGCCGTTACCGGGTTTTCGCCGATCTGGAGCGCATCGCCGGCCGGTTTCCGGAGACGATCTGGCATTCTCCGCAGGGCCCGCGCGAAATCATCGTCTGGTGCTCGAACGATTATCTCGGCATGGGCCAGCACCCCAAAGTCATCGGCGCCATGGTCGAAACGGCGACCCGCATGGGTACCGGCGCCGGCGGCACCCGCAATATTTCCGGCACCAATCACCCGCTGGTCGAGCTGGAGCGCGAGCTCGCCGACCTGCACGGCAAGGAATCGGCGCTGATTTTCACCTCCGGCTATGTCTCCAATCAGACCGGCATTTCCACCATCGCCAAGCTGATCCCCAACGTCCTGATCCTGTCGGATTCCTACAACCACAATTCGATGATCGAGGGCGTGCGCCAGTCCGGCTGCGAGAAGCAGATTTTCCGCCACAATGACCTCGCCCATCTCGAAGAGCTGCTGAAAGCCGCGGTCGACCGTCCGAAGCTGATCGTGTTCGAAAGCATCTATTCCATGGATGCCGACATCGCGCCGATCGAAGGCATCTGCGATCTCGCCGAGAAGTATAACGCGATGACCTATATCGACGAGGTGCACGCGGTCGGCATGTACGGCAAGCGCGGCGGCGGCGTCGCCGAGCGCGACGGCCTGATGCAGCGCATCGACGTCATCGAAGGCACCCTCGGCAAGGCATTCGGCTGCTTCGGCGGCTATGTCGCAGCGAGCAATACGGTGTGCGATGCGGTGCGCTCCTACGCCCCGGGTTTCATCTTCACCACCGCCTTGCCGCCGGCGGTCTGCGCTGCGGCGGCAGCGTCCATCCGCCATCTGAAGAATTCGCAATGGGAACGCGACCGGCATCAGGAGCGTGTCGCGCGCGTCAAGGCGGTGCTCACTGCCGCCGGCCTGCCGGTGATGCCGAGCGACACGCATATCGTTCCGATCTTTGTCGGCGATCCGGAGAAGTGCAAGGCGGCAAGCGATCTGCTGCTCGCTGATCACGGCATCTACATCCAGCCGATCAACTATCCGACCGTGCCGAAGGGTACCGAGCGCCTGCGCGTGACGCCGACGCCCTATCACAACGATCAACTGGTCGATGCGCTGGCGGAGGCTCTGGTTGATGTGTGGCAGCGCCTGCAATTGCCGTTGAAGACGCCGGCGATCGCGGCGGAGTAGCTTTCGAAGCTTTTCGTTTTTCCTCATGGCCGGGCTTGTCCCGGCCATCCACGTTTTGATGCAGGGCGAGTGGATGCCCGGCACAAGGCCGGGCATGACGACATCGTCATTGCTTCCCGCCGAACATCCGCACGAAGACCGGCAGCGCCAGCGACACCAGCATGAAGCGCGCGACATGATGCGCGCCGACGAAGATCGGATCAAGATGCAGGGCCAGCGCGACAATCATCATCGCATCGAGCGCGCCCGGCGAATATGAAACGACGACATCGGCGACCCGCAACGACATCAGACTGATCGCGGCCCAGGCGAAAGCCGCGACCACCGCGGTCGCGACCGCGAAGGACCCCAGTCCCGCACCGAGATATTGCGTCAGCAGCCGCAGACCGGTATTGGCGAAACGCGATCCGGTGATGGCGCCGAGCGCAACCATGGTCGTGTTGACTACCCACCACGGCAACACGGCGTGAATGAAGCCACTGCCATGCAGCACCGCCGAAACCAGCATGGCGCCGAAGATGAGACCGCCAGGGAAGCGCATCCACTGCAGCAGCGCCGCAACGGCGCTGCTGACGATGACGAGAATGGCAAGCTCATGCAGCGGCGCATCGAGGCCGCGCTGCAAGCCGGCCGACGCCGGATCGATGAGGCCCAGAGCCGCGAGCGTCATCGGCAGAAACGCCGTCAGGATCACCACGCGGATCGTCTGCACGATGGCGATGCCGCGCAGATCAGACTTGTTCTGGTTGGCGTAGGCCATCACCTGCGACAATGCGCCCGGCATCGAACCGAACAGGGCGGACAGCGTGTCCCAGCCATGCACCTTGCGCAGATAGAAGGCGCTGGCGAACGTTACGCAAATCGTTGCCATGACCAGAAGGATCACGCTGAACGGCCAGGTGGCGATTCCGCGCAGAGTCTCCGGCGTCACCGCGGCACCAAGCGAAATACCGACTGCGACAAAGACCACCCGCGCCAGAGGCGCGGGCACATGCATCGACCTCTGCGCCAGCGCCGCGGCGGCGACTGCAATCATCGCACCCGACAGCCAGCCTGCGGGAAAACCGAACCAGGCGAACAGCGCGCCGCCTAACGTGCCGATGAGCAGCGTCTCAGCCAGACTGGTCAGCCAGATGGGACACCAAGTGGGACGCATGGCACCTTATGCCTCGCGACTTATTTGGAGCAAAGCGCAAAGCGGCATGCCTGCCATAACATTGCACAGTTGCGGCGCGCGCGTTAAGGAGCGCTTGCAATTTGGGAGGAGACTTCGATGTCACGCATTCACATCAAGGGCGGCACGATTGTCACAATGGACCCGGCCGTCCCCGACCTTGCGCGCGGCGACATCCTGATCGAGAACGGCAAGATCGCGGCGATCGCGGAGACTCTCGATGGCGCGGGCGCCGAGGTGATCGACGCCGGCAACATGATCGTCATTCCCGGCCTGATCAATTCGCACATTCACACCTGGCAAAGCGCGCTGCGCGGCATCGCCGCCGACTGGACGGTGGCGCAATACATGCAGGCGATGCATCGCGGCCTTGCCACGCTGTTCCGACCGGAAGACATCTACATCGCCAACCTGATGGGCGCGCTGAACCAGATCAATTCCGGAACGACGACGCTGGTTGACTGGTATCACAACAATCCGACCCCCGATCACACCAATGCCGCCGTGCGCGGGCTCGACGAGTCGGGCATCCGCGCCCTGTTCCTGCACGGCTCGCCGAAGCCGAACCCCAAGCCGGGCCAGAAGCATTTCAGCGAAGTCCCGATGCCGCGCTCGGAAGTGGAGCGCCTGCTGAAGGGCCGCTTCGCAAGCAAGGACGGCCTGCTGACCATGGGGCTTGCGATCCTTGGGCCCTATTATTCCGTTTATGAGGTCACGCGCACGGACGTGCTGCTGGCGAAAGAACTTGGCCTGATGGCGAGCATGCATGTCGGCGGCGGCAAGCCGATGGTCGCCGACGGCCACGAGCGGCTGCTCAAGGAGAAGCTCGTCGGCCCGCATTACAATATCGTGCATGGCAACGACGTCGCCCCCGAGACCGTGCGCGCCATTGTCGGCGAAGGCGGCACGTTCGTCGTCACCGCCGAGGTTGAGCTGCAGATGGGTTATGGCGATCCGCTGACCGGCCTCCTGCAGCAATGCAATTCGCCGGTGACGATCGGCTCCGACGTCGAGCCGGCGGCGCGCGGCGACATGTTTACGGCGATGCGCGTGACGCTGCAGCACGAACGCAACCGCTGGATCATCGATGACCTGCAGAAGACCGGCAAGCGTCCGGAAACGATGCCGGTCACAACGCGGCATGCGCTGGAATGGGCGACCATCAATGGCGCGCGCGTGGCCGGCCTCGCCGATCGCACCGGCTCGCTGACGCCCGGCAAACAGGCCGACATCGTCCTCTTGCGCGCGGACGATCTGGCGATGTTCCCGGTGCGCAATCCGATCGGCTCGGTGGTGATGCAGGGCGGCGTGTCGAGCGTTGATACGGTGTTCATCGCCGGCCGCGCCGTGAAGCGTAACGGCAAGCTTCTGTTCGCAGGCCTCGACGCCCGCAAGGCCGAGCTCGCCGCCTCCGGCAACCGGATCATGGAGGCGTTCGACGCTCTCCCGGGACGCGCGGCCTGATTCGCAAGGCGTGGGCAAATATGACCGCCGCCGGTCACAGGCAAGATCGGGGCCGGATACCGCCGTCATGCGGTAACGGTCTGCCTCGCCGGACCGGCGATTGCGCTTTGACCGCGACCATGTCTAAGGTCGCCGCCCTTTGTGCCGGAATCGTCAGTGCGACAATAGATAATGGCCCGTGACCAGATCGACATGACGCCGGTCGAGCGGCGCGACGAACTCGTCGCCTGGTTCGAGGCCGGCTGCAAGCCGAGGGCGCAATGGCGGATCGGCACCGAGCACGAGAAATTCCCGTTCACGGTGCATCGTCAAAATCCGGTGCCCTATGAGGGCCCGCGCGGCATCCGCGCATTACTGGAAGGCATGCAACTCCTGCTCGGCTGGGAGCCGATCATGGAGGGGGAGAACATTATCGGCCTCTACGATGTGACCGGCGGCGGCGCCATCTCGCTCGAGCCGGGCGGCCAGTTTGAATTGTCCGGCGCGCCGGTGGAGACCATTCACCAGACGCATACCGAGTTGATGGCACATCTGGCACAGGTGCGGGAAGTGGCACGCCCGCTCGGCATCGGCTTCCTCGGCATGGGCATGACGCCGAAATGGACCCGCGCCGAGATTCCGAAAATGCCGAAGGGCCGCTATCGCATCATGACCGAGTATATGCCGAAGGTCGGCAAGCTCGGCCTCGACATGATGTATCGGACCTGCACGGTGCAGACCAATCTCGACTTCTCCTCGGAAGCCGACATGGTGAAGAAGCTGCGCGTGTCGCTGGCGTTGCAACCCGTCGGCACGGCCCTGTTCGCCAACTCGCCTTTCACCGAAGGCAAGCCGAACGGCTTTCTCTCGTTCCGTTCGGAAATCTGGCGCGACACCGACGCCGACCGGTCTGGCATGCTGCCATGGGCGTTCGAGAGCGGCATGGGCTTCGAACGCTGGGTCGATTACGCGCTCGACGTTCCGATGTATTTCATCAAGCGCGGCGACACCTATCTCGACGTATCGGGGCAATCCTTCCGCGATCTGTTCACCGGCAAGCTCGCCTCATTACCAGGCGAGAAGGCGACCATTTCCGACTGGGCCAACCACATCTCGACGATATTTCCGGAGGTCCGCCTGAAGCGCTATCTGGAGATGCGCGGCTCCGACGGCGGCCCGTGGCGCCGCCTGCCGGCCTTGCCCGCCTTCTGGGTCGGCCTGCTCTATGATCAGACGTCACTCGATGCGGCATGGGATCTTGTCAAGAACTGGACCGCGGAGGAACGCCAGAAGCTGCGCGACGATGTGCCGAAGCTTGGCTTCGCCGCGAAAATCCGCAATCACACCCTGCTTTCGCTCGCGACCGAGACGCTGGCGCTGGCGCGCAACGGCTTGACGCGCCGCGCCCGCAAGGATCCCGGCGGCGCCGATGAGACGCGTTATCTCGAGCCGCTCGAAGACCTCGTCTCACGCGGCACGACACCGGCGGAAGAATTGCTGACAAAGTATCATGGCGAATGGGCGGGCTCGGTGGAGCCGATCTTTACGGAATATGCGTATTGACGTCGTAGAAGAAGCGGCGGGTTCTTCCCTCTCCGCGCGCAGCGAGGAGAGGTGAAAAGTGGCCAAAGGCACACCTGCGATTGTCGCGCTTGAAAAGACCGGTGTCGCCTTCACGCTGCACGAATACGAATACGATCCAAATGCCGCGCGCATCGGTTTGCAGGCCGCGGAAGCGCTTGGAGTCTCGCCCGCGCGGCTTTTGAAGACGCTGATGGCGAAAGCCGGCGGTCATGTCGTGTGCGTGCTGGCGCCGTCCGACAAGGATGTGAGCCTGAAGAAACTTGCGGCGGCAGCGAAAGCCAAGGACGCCGCCATGCTGCCGCCGGCTGAGGCCGAACGCGCCACCGGCTATCATGTCGGCGGCATTTCGCCGTTCGGGCAAAAGAAGCGCGCGAGCTATTTCATGGATGCTTCGGCACTCGCGCATCCGACTGTCATCGTGAATGGCGGAAGGCGCGGGCTGCAGATCGAGATCGCGCCGAGTGACCTCGTGCGATTGCTCGCCGCCACATCGGCCGATCTCTGCATGTAGTCAGTTCTTCGTCACGCCCGCGCATCCCGGTCCGGCCGAAGGCCGGCCGGAGTGTAGACTTGTCGCGGGCACCCGCGTCTTGACGCACTCACCACAAGAAAGACGTGGCGGCCGGGACAAGCCTGCCCAAGACGCTCACTCAATCACTCGGCCGCCTGCGCAGCGTCCGACAGGTTGTCGAGCGAGGAGATGATGTGCTCGGCCAGTGCATCGGCGAGCGCCGAGCTTTCATGCGGGTTGCGCACAAGGCCGATGCGGCAATGCGACAATTCCGGGAAACCATCGGCCGGCGTCAGCACACGCATGCCGGGCCGCAATCCGGATTCCGGCATCACGGATACTGCAAGACCCGCGAGCACGGCGGCGGCGTAGGCGCCGGCATTCGAGCTTGTGTAGAGAATGCGGTGCGGCCGACCGATCTTCTCCAAAGCGTCGAGCGCAAGGCGCCGCCAGCAGCAGCTCTGCTTGCCGAGCGCGAGCGGCAGCAGATCCTCGCAATGCGTCGCGTGGCGTGCCGACGTCACCCACAACAAGCGTTCACGGCGAAAGGCTTCCGATGGCCGCTGCCCTTCCGTCGCGGTGACGATGGCGAGATCGAGCTCATTGGATTCGATTCGCTCCAGCAGATCGACCGACGGCTCGCACAAAACCGTCAGCTCGACTCCTGGATACGCGCGCGAAAACCGCGCCATGATTTCCGGCAGGTAGCGGTCGGCATAATCGTCAGGCACGCCGAGCCGCACGCGCCCCGACAATTCCTTGCCGGAGAAGGCGGCCAGCGCCTCCATGTTCAGCTTCACGATGCGGCGGGCGTAATCGAGCAGCTTCTCACCGTCCTCGGTAAGCTTGGAGGCGCGCCCGTCCCGCGCGAAGACCGGCTTGTCGAGTCGCTCCTCCAGCCGCTTCATCTGCATGGACACTGCAGACTGAGTCTTGTGCACCACCTCCGCCGCCTTGGTGAAACTGCCGGTCTCGGCAATCGCAATGAAGGTCCGGAGCTGGTCGACATCGATCATGGTGGTCATCGGGCGCGCTCGCTTTAAAACATCACCATCTCTGATTGGTGAGATTAAAAACATTCGTTTCACTTATCAATGGTCCTTCGCCATATTCCGCTCAACCCCAAAACGGGCGGGAAATCGGGTGGCGCCGGCAGTGTCCGGAGGCCAGGTTTTGCCCGACCCCGCAACGAATGAGGGAGGCCAATATGGCTTCAGCTCCAGGCTATCTCACGGCGAGTCCACCCTATTTTACTGCGCTGCTGACGGCAGCGCTGGCGAGCCTGCGCAAGTTCGCCCAGGCGGTCAAAAACCGCCGGGATGCCGCAACGCTCGCCGGCATGGATGAGCGCATGTTGCGCGACATCGGTCTGACCCGCAGCGACCTGCGCGACGCCTATGCCGAGCCGCTCTGGCGCGATCCGACCGACATTCTGGCGGCGCGCGCCCAGGACCGACGGCGTCGCCGTGCCAGGCCGGACGGCAAGGCCTTTCTGGCTTCGCCGCCGCTGGTCCCGCACGACGGTTTCACGGTGCCCGACACCAACCGCCCCTCGCGGCACACCGTGTGATGGTCTGCCCCGGCCGGTCCCCTCCCGGACCGGCCTGATGATCCGCCCGCGCTTCCCCTCGCACGTCAGCGGATCTGCGCCCGCCGAGCCCTCGGCGGGCGCTTTCTTTTTGCAACGTCAATTCGAGACTCAGAATGCGCGCCCGAGCGCCTTCTGCGTGAAGCCGCGCCGGTCCTTCACGACACCGATGGTGACGCCCATGCGCTCGATCGTGGCGATCACACGGCCATCAACCAGCCTGTCGCAATTCATGTGCGTCGGTGCGATGTAGAAATCCGCCTCCAGCCAGCCGGACGACGCCCGCAATCGCTTGTCGGCGTAGTTCTGAAAGGAGAATGTCTCGCCGCAGACTCCGACCGTGTAAGTGCGTTGCGACTTCTCAGTCCGCAGATTGAGGTAATTCTCCAGCGCACCGACGGCTTCCGGCATCATGTTGACCCAGTAATCCATTTCGTAGCGGCGCTCGGCGCCCTGCAAACCGCCGATCAGCGTATTGTAGAACATGTATTCGTAAGGATGCAGGCGCACGAGCAGCGAGACATTCCACGTCAACGCTGCGGCGAGAGCGGCGACGGCCATGCCTTTCGCCCAGCGCCATGGCCGGAAGAACCTCAACAGGACATCGAATCCGACGCCGGACAAGACCGCGAGCGGCGGTATCACGAACAGGAAATGGCGCATGCCGGTGAAGGCCGGACCCTCGGTCGCCACTTCGCAGATCACGGGAAATATCGCGACGAAAGCGACGAAGGCGATATCGACACGGCGCCGTCGATCGGTGTCATCGGCGCTCTTGTGTGGCGGACGACAGGCGAAAGCGATGGCACATGCGGCGCCGCTCAAGATCAGCAGAGGAGATTTGATCGCCAGATAAAACGGAACATACCACCACGGCACGTCCGCCATCTTGTAGATGTTGCCCGCGACGATGGTGCGGATCTCATAATGGAAATGCGCGAATGAGAAGATTGCGCGCAGGGGATTGAGCGGTGCCTGCGCCGCCCAGGGCCATGCCGCGATCATGATCAAATAGCCGATGAGAAACGCCGGCATCAGCCGCAAACCTGAACGCCAGGCAAAAAGCGCGGCAGCCCGGATGCCGTTCGCGGAGCGCCAATTCGTCCACGGCATCGCCAGCGCGACCGCAATGCCGGCATAGCCGACCAGCAGGAGGCCTATTGCGCGCAGGCCGGTCGCGGCGCCCAGCATCAGACCAAAGCCGATCACATCGCCCCAGCGCGCCGCCGGCAAATCCCGTGACATGCGCAGGAGAAAATAGACGGCGCCCATCATTGCGGCTGCAAAGGGAATGTCCTTGGTGTGGTTGAACATCGCGCCGAACCAGGGACCGCATGCCGCGAGCACAAGCGCCGCAATCAATCCGGCACGGGCTCCCGCGATCAGCCGCGCGGTCAGTGCCGCGACGCCGATACCTGCCACGCCGATGACGCCGCTCAGCAGATGACGCAGCAAATACACGTCAAGCGGCACCAGCTTCGCGAGCAGAACCGCGACGACGTCGAACAGACCGCCATAGAGATACAGATTTTTGTAATCGAACAGCGCGCGATCGGCGAAGCCGCTGCCGTAATAGGCGACGATCAATTCGCCATAGCGATGCTGTACTTCTTCGTCGTTGGAAATGCCGTAATGGCGAAACGTCAGCGTGACCAGCAACAACAAGCCCGCGACAAGAATGCCGCAGGCATAGTCATACACACGCTCTTGCAGCCCCGGCACCCGCGACAAATCCCCGGCAACATCCCCTCGCCCCATACATCATTCATGAGCAATTTCCCGCCGAGTGTCATGCTGCTTTGCACAACAAACAGGCAGAGGCCGCCCCGCCGCCCCTTGGCGCCGGTTTATTCACGAAGTTGTAGAACGCCCACATCACTCTCGCGTCCGTGCAGGCGCTTCTTTAACATGCGATCAGGGGCGATCTCCCATTGCAGGGCTGGCCGGGAATGAAACGGCATTTCAGCGTGCTGACGGTCTGCTGTGTCCTGCTGCTAACGGGGACCAAGGCCGTCCAGGCGCAAGCGGGCTTCGACCGGCCGGGGGGCGATTACCTCAGTCTGCCGGTTCGCAGCGGCGATCCGGCGGTCTGCGCGGCCCGCTGCGAGCGGGACGGCAAATGCCGGGCCTGGAGCTTTTCCTACCCGCGCACAGCCGGGCGCGACGCCATTTGCTGGCTGAAGAATAAGGTCACGCCGGCCAAGGAAGACAATTGCTGCATCTCCGGTGTGCGCGGCGCCGCCGTGATCGAAGCACGGACCGGCAATCTGGAATATTCCATCGACCGGCTTGGCGGCGACTACCGCAATATCGATCTGCAGTCCGATCCCACCGGAAAGGCTTGTGCCGACGCCTGCCAGGCCGATCCAAAATGCCGCGCTTTCACTTATGTGCGGCCGGGCTATATTGGTCCCGGTGCACGCTGCTTCCTGAAGGACAAGATTACAAAACCGCGGCGGAAGCCTTGCTGCATCTCAGGTGTTATCAGGTGACGCCTTTGCTTAAGGAGCCGCCGATGAGATTGCCGCATATCGTTCTTGCCATCGCCGCCCTGCTCACCGGAACCGCCGCCGCCCATCACGGCTGGGGCAGCTATGACGCATCGAAGCCGGTGACGGTCACGGGACCGATCCTGACGTCGAAATACGAGAACCCGCATGCCACGCTGACCGTGCGCGGCAGCGACAAGGTGTGGACAATCGTTCTTGCGCCGACCTCGCGGATGACCACGCGCGGTGCTCTCGCCAGCATGGTCGCTGTCGGCAACGACATTTCGGCTTATGGCTATCCCTCTACGGTTGAGAAGGACGAAATGCGCGCCGAGCGCATCACCGTCGGCGGCAAGACCATCGAGATGCGCTGATGACTGACGCCGCGCCGGCGATGTTTGTGGCGCTGGAGGCGTCATCGCTCGGCGCCGCGATCCGTCAATCGACGTGGATCTATATGGCGGCCAATGTCGGCCATATCGTTTCTCTCGTTGTCTTTGCGGGTGCAGTAGGAGTGATGGACGTGCGCATGACCGGCGCGCTCGCCGCAACATCGCCTGGCCATGTTTTAAAGATGGCGCGTCGTTTTGTGGTGACCGCCTTCATCGGCTTGCTGATCACCGGCGCCGTTCTGTTCACGGCCGAAGCCAGCCATGTCATCGTCAATCCTGTCTTTCAGCTCAAACTGGCACTGATCGGATTGGCGCTCTTGAACGTCACCTGGTTTGAATTTTTTACTGCGCCAAAAGTCAGAACGCTGCCGCCGCTCATACCGTTGCCTCCGGCCGCGCGCCGGGCGGGATTCATCTCAATCGGATTATGGATAGCGGTGGCTGCCACCGGGCGGACGATTGCGTATCTGTGAAGAACGTTATCCCGTCCCGCCGACGGTGATGCGGTCCATGCGCAAGGTCGGCTGGCCGACCCCGACCGGCACGCCCTGCCCGTTCTTCCCGCAGGTGCCGATGCCGTGGTCGAGTGCAAGGTCGTTGCCGACCATGGTCACGCGGTGCAGGTCGGTCGGGCCGTTGCCGATCAGCATGGCGCCCTTCAGCGGAGCGCCGATCTTGCCATTCTCGATCCTGTAGGCCTCGGTGCACTGGAACACGTATTTGCCCGAGGTGATGTCCACCTGCCCGCCGCCGAAATTGACTGCGTAGATCCCGTTCTTCACCGAAGCGAGGATTTCGCCGGGTTCGTGATGGCCCGCGAGCATGTAGGTATTGGTCATGCGCGGCATCGGCACATGGGCATAGGATTCGCGGCGGCCGTTGCCGGTCGGCCGCATGTTCATCAGGCGCGCATTCTGCCGGTCCTGCATGTAGCCGACCAGAATGCCGTCCTCGATCAGCAATGTCTTGCTGGTGGGTGTGCCCTCGTCATCGATCGAAAGCGAGCCGCGCCGCGCATTGATCGTGCCATCGTCGACAACGGTGACGCCCTTGGCCGCGACCTGCTGGCCCATCAGGCCGGCAAAAGCCGACGTCTTCTTGCGGTTGAAATCACCCTCAAGGCCGTGGCCGACCGCCTCATGCAGCATCACACCGGGCCAGCCGGGCCCGAGCACCACATCCATTTCGCCGGCGGGCGCCGGCACCGATTCAAGATTCACCAGCGCCTGCCGCACCGCATCGTCAACCGCCTCGCGCCAGGCGCCGCTCTCGATGAAACGCGCATAACCCTCACGCCCGCCATAGCCGTGACTGCCGGTTTCCTGCCGGGTGCCGTCGCCGGCGACGATGGACACGTTGATGCGCACCATCGGTCGGACGTCGCGGTAGATTTCGCCGTCAGAACGGAAAATCTCGACCACCTGCCAGGACGCACCGAGACTGGCGGAGACCTGACGCACGCGCGGATCCTTGGCGCGCGCATAGGCGTCGATCTCCTGCAGCAATTTCACCTTGGCTTCGAAGCCCGGAGCGTCCAGCGGGTTGTCATCGCCATAGAGGCGCACATTGCTGCGCGGCGGCGCATCCGCATAACGGCCACTATAGCCGCCCTTCACCGCGCGCACCGCGTCGGCGGCGCGCAACATCGCCTGTTCCGACAAATCGGAGGCATGCGCATAACCGACCGCCTCGTCCTTCACCGCGCGCAGGCCGAAACCCTGGGAGGTGTCGTAGGTCGCCTGCTTCAGTCGGCCATTGTCGAAACCGAGCGCCTCGGACTGGCGGTATTCCAGGAACAGCTCGCCGTCATCGGCGCCCTCGAGGCCGCGCGCCACGATGCTACGGACGCGCCCGGAATCGAGGCCGGCGCGGTCGATGAGAGAAATCGTGGTCGCCATAAGGAGGTCCTTTCGACAATGCTGTGTCTCATAGATAGACGCCGAAACTGAATTCCAACAGTGCGCCGCCGTCAACCGTTCCCGCGGAGGCGAGCCACCGTCAGATGTGCGGAAGCTTGAGCCAACTCGCCAAGGCGCTCAATACCAGGTTGACCGCCAGCGCAGACAGCAAAAGGCCCATGATCCGACGCAGCATCTGGGTGCCGCCCTTGCCGATCAGACGCTCGACATGGTCTCCGATCAGAAAAATAAC
Organism: Pseudorhodoplanes sp.; assembly: GCA_032027085.1. NCBI lineage: Bacteria > Pseudomonadati > Pseudomonadota > Alphaproteobacteria > Hyphomicrobiales > Pseudorhodoplanes > Pseudorhodoplanes sp. The sequence continues at coordinate 1,158,899 of JAVSMS010000001.1, forward strand.
CAACAATCCGAGGAGCGCGGTGGCGAGGGCGACGACGGTCTCGACCTGCTCTTCCAGCGCGTAGCGGTTGTTATCCATGAGCAGAACCATGGACAACATTGCGCCGGGCCCGGCGATGATCGGCGTTGCAAGCGGATAGACAGCCGTCGCCATTACCGTATCGCTCCGTGACGATGCGTCAGGCTTCGGCGCGGCGGCGTGCGCGCCATCGCCCAGAACCATCGAAACGGCGAAAAGGAACAGCACGATTCCGCCGGCAATCTGGAACGACAAGAGCGAAATGCCCATCGCTGAGAGCAGGATCTGACCGCCCACTCCGAATATGGCGAGAATGGCGAAGGCCAGCAGCACGGATATCAATGCCGCCCGCCGCCGCTCGGCGGCGGTGAAACCCGATGTCGCGGCAATGAACAAGGGCAGGTGGCTGACCGGATCGAGCACCGCCCACAGCGTCAGCAATTGGGTGACAAACAGCGCCTGATCAGGAAGCATCGGACGTCCTCGCTCTTGCGCCGGTCGGGCCTCAAGGGAGCTTGTCGAAGCCTTCGCCGAAGCCTTTCAGCCCCATCGGAAAACCGATGCCTTCTTCCGGGGTCTGAAAGATGATGAAGGTCGCTGTTTGGCCGCTGCGAAGTTGCTTCACCAGGTTGTCGTCCATCACGACCTCGGCCACGCAGCCATTGGGCAGGCAGCGGACGAATCCGGCGCGTCCGACGTCGTTATTGTCGATTTTCAGGCCCAAACCCGAGGGCAGGAGAACACCCAAGGGCGCCACCACCCGCATCAGGCGGCTTTTCTGATCTGCCGTCTTCAGCACAATCACGGTCAGGCCGACATTGGCGCGATCCTCGGCCGTAACGCTCTGGATCAGGGCGCATTGCTCACCCTGGGCGCCCGGCGGAGTATCGCAACGGACCTGCCAGTCACCATGCACGGAGCGCACGGCGCCCTGAGCCGCGGCGGGCGCTGTCTGGGCGACCCAGACGAGTCCGGCACAGGCCATGCCCAGAATGCGGGTGAGAATTGCGGTCTCAGACAGGCTCATTGTCACCTCGGCGGGCTTTTTCTGTTTCGGCGCCGCCCCCGCGTTCCGAATCGTGTTCCGGAGCGCGCAGGAAGCGCCTGCCTACAGCCTCAAGGCGCGGTGTCAAGGACGCACAATTCCCTGCCGGGCCTGCGCAAAACAGCCGAATAGCCACTATTTCGCGGGCTTCTCTCCCGGCTTTTGCGCCGGTCCGCGCTGTTCGCGGTTGGTCGCATTTTTCCGGAGCGTGAGCGTCATTGCGAGTAGGTCTAAATTATGGTTTGAGAAGTCGGGATTTACCCATAAATCCCGTCGCGCGCCCGCCAAATCGGCGTTTCCGGTTATCTGCTCCGGCCCTTCACGCCGGATGAGGTTCCGGGACTTCCCAGCGTACAAGCGGGCTGCCGCGAACCGGCTGAAAGCACCTGGACCCAGGTGTGCAAGGAGCCGATTTGGCGAAGGAGCGAATACGACAATGCGGGACCAGATGAAGTTGAACGCTTGGGCAGCGGGCAAGATTGCCCTTTTTGTGTCTACCATCCTGTTTCCGGCTGCGGCTTTGGCCGGCACCGGCCAGCCTTCAGAATGGCAGCTCGGGCTGCAGACCGCGGTCACGCCGGTGATGGCCGACATCGTCTGGTTCCACGATTTCCTTCTCTACATCATCACCGCCATCACGGCGCTGGTGCTGATTCTGCTGGTCGTAGTCATGGTGCGCTTCAATGCCCGCGCCAATCCGACCCCGTCCAAGACCACGCACAACACCCTGATCGAAATGATCTGGACCGTGGTGCCGGTGCTGGTGCTCGTCGCGATCGCGATCCCGTCCTTCCGTCTTCTGTTCTTCCAGCTCAACATCCCGCAGACCGATCTGACCATCAAGGCGACCGGCAAGCAGTGGTTCTGGAGCTACACCTATCCCGACAATGGCGGCTTCGAATTCGACTCGCTGATGCTGCAGGACAAGGACCGCAAGGCCGGACAGCCGCGCCTTCTCGCCGTCGACAACGAAATCGTCGTGCCGGTGAACAAGACGGTGCGCATGCAGGTCACCGCCGCCGATGTGATCCACGCCTTCGCCGTGCCATCCTTCGGCGTCAAGATTGACGCGGTTCCCGGACGTCTGAACGAGACCTGGTTCAAGGCCACCAAGGAAGGCGTCTATTACGGACAATGCTCCGAGCTCTGCGGCAAGGACCACGCCTTCATGCCGATCACGGTGCGCGTCGTCAGCGAGAAGGACTTCGCCTCCTGGATCGATGAGGCCAAGAAGAAATTCGCGCGCGGCGCAGATTCGCCGGTCAATGTCGCTGCCAATGACGGCGCGGCCGCGCGGTGAGCACCGAGCACAAAGAACGTCAAGAATAACGACAAAATCAAGGGACCTGGATCATGGCTACGACGGCGCATTCCGACCACGCTCACGCCGCTCACGATACGCATGACGCGCATGACCATCCGACCGGATGGCGCCGCTACGTCTATTCGACGAACCACAAGGACATCGGCACGATGTACCTCGTGTTCGCGATCATCGCCGGCATCATCGGCGGCGTGCTGTCGATTGGCATGCGGCTGGAGTTGCAAGAGCCCGGCATGCAGATTTTCCATGACGCGCATTTGTTCAACGTGTTCACGACCGCGCACGGCCTGATCATGATCTTCTTCATGGTCATGCCGGCGATGATCGGCGGCTTCGGCAACTGGATCGTGCCGCTGATGATCGGCGCGCCGGACATGGCCTTCCCGCGCATGAACAACATCTCGTTCTGGCTCTTGCCCGCTTCCTTCACGCTCCTCCTGATCTCGATGTTCGTGGAAGGCGAGCCGGGCGCGGACGGCGTCGGCGGCGGCTGGACGCTCTACGCGCCGCTCTCGACCACCGGCCATCCCGGACCGGCCGTCGATTTCGCCATTCTGTCGATCCACATCGCCGGCGCCTCCTCCATCCTCGGCGCCATCAACTTCATCACCACGATCTTCAACATGCGCGCGCCGGGCATGACCCTGCACAAGATGCCGCTGTTCGTGTGGGCGATCCTGGTGACCGTGTTCCTTCTGCTGCTGTCGCTGCCGGTTCTGGCGGGCGCCATCACCATGCTGCTTACCGACCGCAATTTCGGCACGACATTCTTCGCGCCGGACGGCGGCGGCGACCCGATCCTGTACCAGCATCTGTTCTGGTTCTTCGGACATCCGGAAGTCTACATCCTGATCCTTCCGGGCTTCGGCATTGCCAGCCAGATCATCGCGACCTTCGCACGCAAGCCCGTGTTCGGTTATCTCGGCATGGCCTACGCCATGGTCGCGATCGGCGGCATCGGCTTCGTCGTGTGGGCGCACCACATGTACACGGTCGGCATGTCGACCGGCGCGCAGGCCTATTTCGTCGCCGCCACCATGGTGATCGCGGTGCCGACCGGCGTGAAGATCTTCTCCTGGATCGCGACGATGTGGGGCGGCTCGATCGAGTTCCGCACGCCCATGCTGTGGGCCATCGGCATGATCTTCCTGTTCACGATCGGCGGCGTGACCGGCGTCGTGCTCGCCAATGCCGGCGTCGACCGTGCGCTGCACGACACCTATTACGTCGTCGCGCATTTCCATTACGTGCTGTCGATGGGCGCCGTCTTCACGATCTTCGCGGGCTGGTATTACTGGTTCCCGAAGATCACCGGCTACATGTATTCGGAATTCGTCGGCAAGCTGCATTTTTGGGTGACGTTCATCGGCGTGAACATCATCTTCTTCCCGCAGCACTTCCTCGGCCTCGCCGGCATGCCGCGCCGCATCGCCGACTATCCGGATGCCTTTGTCGACTGGAATCGCATCTCTTCCTACGGCTCTTATCTCTCGGCCTTGGGCGTCGTGATCTTCCTGTTCGGCGTGGCGCAGGCCTTCGCGCGCAAGCAGGTGGCCGGCAACAATCCCTGGGGCGCCGGCGCGACCACGCTGGAATGGACGCTGTCTTCGCCACCGCCGTTCCACCAGTTCGAAGTGCTGCCCAGGATCAAGTAGCAAGATCAAGTAAATCGGGACCGACATGACCCAGGCTTCGCCCCTCACCGCTTCGCACAACATGCAGCCCCCGGCTGCAGGCGGCGACGCGCGCTATGAGCCGAGTCTGGCGACCGGCGGCGATTACGTCTTGCTGCTGAAGCCGCGGGTTATGTCGCTCGTGATCTTCACCGCTCTGGTCGGGCTCATGATCGCGCCCGGCCACATCCATCCCGTGCTCGGCTTCACCGCGGTGCTTTGCATCGCGGTGGGCGCCGGCGCCGCCGGCGCTCTGAACATGTGGTACGAGGCCGATATCGACGCCGTGATGAAACGCACGGCCCAGCGTCCGCTGCCGGCCGGTCGCGTCGGCCGCGAAGAGGCGCTTGCCTTCGGGCTCATCCTTGCGGTCTTCTCGGTCGTGACCATGGGGCTGATGGTCAATGTGCTGGCCGCGGGCCTTCTCGCCTTCACCATTTTCTTCTACGCCGTGGTCTACACGATGTGGCTGAAGCGCTTCACGCCGCAGAACATCGTCATCGGCGGCGCCGCCGGCGCATTCCCGCCCATGATCGGCTGGGCCGCTGCGACTGGAACCATTGGCCTCGAATCGATCCTTCTGTTCCTGATCATCTTCTTCTGGACCCCGCCTCATTTCTGGGCGCTGTCGCTGTTTCGCTCCGACGATTATGCGCGCGCAGGAATTCCCATGCTGCCGGTCGTGGCCGGCGCGGACGAGACCAAGCGCCAGATCCTGATCTATTCGGCGATCCTGTTCCTTGTCGGCGTGTCGCCCTGGCTGTCCGGCTTTGCCGGCGCGCTTTATGCCATCGTCTCTGCCGTGACCGGCGGCGTGATGATGGTGCTGTCCATCCGCCTCTATCGCTCCGAAGGCGCGCAGGCCGACCGCATCGCCAAGCAGCTCTTCGGCTTCTCCATTCTGTATCTCTTTGCGCTGTTTGCCGTGCTGCTGGTCGAGCAAGTTTTCGGCCTGACCTTCGGCCGGCTGCCGTGGTGAGCATCGTGGCTGACAAGAACGAGAAAGGCGTGGTGCTGACCGAAGCGCAGAAGCGCGCGCGGCGCAGCCGTTCGATCGCCATCGCGGTCACGCTCGGCGCATTGGTCATCCTGTTTTACGTCATCACGCTGGTGAAGGGTCCCGGCGTATTGCAGCGGCCGATGTAAGCGCATGAGCGAGAAGAAGACCGCCACCGCCCGTTCCCCCCGCCGCGACATGCTGGTCGCCGGCGCCTGCGGCGTCTTCGTCGCCGGCATGGTCGGGCTGTCCTATGCCTCGGTGCCGCTCTATGACTGGTTCTGCCGCGTGACCGGCTTCAACGGCACGACGCAGGTTGCAACCTCAGCCCCCGCGCAGATTCTCGATCGCATCGTCACCGTGCGGTTCGATTCCAATGTCGGAGCCGGCCTGCCCTGGAAATTCGCGCCGGAGCAGACATCGATCGACGTGCGGATCGGCGAGGTGGTGACCGTGAACTACATGGTCGTCAATCAGTCGGCGCGCGAGACCACCGGCATCGCCTCCTACAACGTCGCCCCTCTGAACTGGGGCGCCTATTTCCAGAAGATCAACTGCTTCTGCTTCACCGAACAGACACTGAAGCCCGGCGAAAAGCGCGAAATGGCCGTCGTGTTCTATGTCGATCCGGCGCTTGTAAACGACACTGACGCGCGCGGGCGCAACACCATCACCCTGTCCTACACCTTCTATCCGCAGCGCGAGCCGCAACGGCCCGTGGCGGAAAGCAAGACCGGGGCGAAGGGCCGAATTTAGGGATCCACGAATACGGAGGGCGGTGACCGCTTTCCGAAGACTTTGAATGGAGACGATGAAAATGGCGGGCGCACATACCAAGCAGCATGACTACCACCTTGTCGATCCGAGCCCGTGGCCGGTGATCGGCTCGGTATCGGCTTTCGTTCTCGCCATCGGTGCGATCGCCTGGATGCACAACATGTTCACCGGCGCGCCGCTGGTTTTCGCCGCGGGTGCGCTTGGGGTTCTCTACACGATGTTCGGCTGGTGGCGCGATGTCATCCTGGAAGCCGAGCATGGCGGCTATCACACGCGCGTCGTGCAGTTGCATCACCGCTACGGCATGCTGCTGTTCATCGCTTCGGAAGTGATGTTCTTCGTCGCCTGGTTCTGGGCCTACTTCAACGTGGCGCTCTTCCCCGATGCGGCCAAGGACGTTGCCCGCACCGCTTTCATCGGTGGCGTATGGCCGCCCAAGGGCATTGAGACCTTCGATCCCTGGCACCTGCCATTGCTCAACACGCTGATCCTGCTCACCTCGGGCACCACCGTGACCTGGGCGCACCACGCGTTGCTGGAAGGCGACCGCGACGGACTGAAGAAGGGCCTGTGGTTGACCGTCCTGCTCGGCCTCACCTTCACCGCGGTACAGGCCTACGAATACAGCCACGCCGCTTTTGACTTCAAAGGCAACATCTACGGCGCCACGTTCTTCATGGCGACCGGCTTCCACGGCGCGCATGTGATCATCGGCTCGATCTTCCTGATCGTCTGCCTGGCGCGTGCCTATGCCGGCCATTTCACGCCGAAGCAGCATCTCGGCTTCGAATTCGCGGCCTGGTACTGGCATTTCGTCGACGTAGTCTGGATCTTCCTGTTCGCCTGCATCTACGTGTGGGGCTATGGCGGCCCGGTGGTGGGCGGCGGATCGCACTGACGCTGCCGACCGGAATTGCAGAAGGGGCGGCTCCGGCCGCCCTTTCTTGTTTCCAACGCGCTTCTATTGTCGCCCCGGCAAAACAGGCATAGCTGGGGGCCAAGGATCGCTGAATGACCGAACAATCTCCTTCACCCATCGTCGCCGGCCTCACCTGCCGCTGCCCGCGCTGCGGCAGGGGCAAAGTGTTTCAGGGATTCCTGAGTTTGCGGCCGCGCTGCGACCAATGCGGACTGGATTTTTCCGCCATGGATTCCGGCGACGGACCCGCGGTCTTCATCATCCTGCTGGCTGGCTTCATCGTGGTCTTCGCCGCGCTGATCACCGAAGTCGTCTTCCAGCCTCCATTCTGGCTGCATGCCATCCTGTGGCTGCCGTTGGTCCTTGCCGTCACGGTGCTGCCCTTGCGGCCGATGAAAAGCCTGATGGTGGCGCTGCAATATCACCACAAGGCCGCAGAAGGACGGCTCGAGACCCGGGATCCGAAACAATGACGGTGCAGACGCGCCGTTTGCGCTCGGTCGTCATTGCGTCGACCGCGACGACGATCGGGCTTTTCATCCTGATCTCGCTCGGCCTGTGGCAGCTCGACCGCCTGGCCTGGAAGGAAGCGCTGATTGCAGCCTTGCACGAGCGACTCGCTGCAGCGCCGGTCGACCTGCCGCCGCCGTCCGAATGGTCAAGGCTTACGCCGGACCATTCCGAATTCCGCCGGGTGATACTGCGCGTGGAATTTTCCGACCTGCAACGCGCCGCCGTTTATGCCGGGGCGCCCGCCTTGCGCGCCGACATCAAGTCGCCCGGCTATTTCATCTTCGCGCCTGCGCGCCTTCCCGGCGGTGAAACTGTCGTCGTCAATACCGGATGGGTTCCGACCGAACGGCAGTACCAATGGAACAGCGGCAGCCGCGAGATCGTTGGCTATCTGCGCTGGCCGGAGCAGCCGGGTCTGTTTGTCTCCGACCACGATGCGGCGGGCGACATCTGGTTTGTACGCGATCAGCGCGCGATGGCGAAAATGCGCGGCTGGGGTGAGGTCGCGCCCTTCTATATCGACATGGAAAGCCCCGTCCCGGCCACCGGGCTGCCCCGGCCCGGTCCTCTGACCGTGAATCTGCGCAACAACCACCTCGGCTATGCCTGGACGTGGTTCGGCTTGGCCGGCACCCTGGCGGGGGTCTTCGCCTTCTGGTTGTATTACGGGCGGCGCAAAACCGTAAACGCAGAGGCCAAGCCTTCCTTGTGAAAGGGGGGCGCAGCCATTACTCTCCTCCTACGGCATTCCCCTGCTGTTGAAGAAGGGGAATTCTTAGACAATTCAATTAGTTGATCTACCGCCTGCAGCCGTCTTCGCGGTTGCCAGGCGGAGCAAGGGATCACCATTGCGCTACGTTTCGACCCGGGGCGAGGCTCCACCGCTTGGCTTTATCGACGTCACGCTCGCTGGTCTGGCGCGCGACGGCGGCCTCTATGTGCCTGAAACCTGGCCCAGCCTGCCGCCTGCGGCCATCGCCGGCTTTGCCGGCCGCCCCTATGCCGAGGTCGCAACCGAGGTGATCCGGCCGTTCACCGGCGACACCATCTCCGAGCACGACCTCTCGCGCATCGCGCATGAAGCCTATGATACCTTCCGCCACCCGGCCATCGCGCCGGTGATCCAGCTCGACACCAATACGTTCGCGCTCGAGCTCTTCCACGGGCCGACCCTCGCCTTCAAGGATCTGGCGATGCAGTTTCTGGCGCGGCTCATGGACCATGTGCTGGAGCAGCGGGGCGAGCGCGTCACCATCGTGGTCGCGACCTCGGGCGACACCGGCGGCGCCGCAGTCGAAGCCTTTCGCGGGCGCTCGCGCATTGATCTCGTCGTGCTGTTCCCGGACGGACGCATCTCCGAGGTGCAGCGGCGGATGATGACCACGGCCACCGACGACAATGTGCATACGATCGCCGTCGACGGCACCTTCGACGATTGCCAGGCGCTGGTGAAGGCGATGTTCAATCACCACGCTTTCGCCGACCAGGTGAGTCTTGCTGGCGTCAACTCTATCAACTGGGCGCGTATCGTCGCGCAGGCGGTCTATTACTTCACCGCCGCGGTCGCGCTCGGCGCGCCGCATCGCAAGGTCGCCTTCACGGTGCCGACCGGAAATTTCGGCGACATCTTCGCAGGATATGTCGCAAAGCGCATGGGTTTGCCGGTCGACCGGTTGATCGTTGCGACCAACACCAACGACATCCTGGCGCGCACATTGTCCACCGGCGCCTATGAACCGCGCGACGTGGTTGCTACCTCCTCTCCCTCGATGGACATCCAGGTCTCGTCCAATTTCGAACGACTGCTCTTCGAGGCCTATGGCCGCGATGCGCAGGCCGTGCGTGCGCTAATGAATTCACTGGCGCAGTCGAAGCGCTTCACGGTGGCGCCACAGGCCCTGTCGACGATCCGCGCCGAATTCTCTGCCGATCGCGCCGGCGAAGAGGAAGTGGCGGCCACCATTCGCACCGTCTTGCGCGAAACCGGCCAGTTGATTGACCCGCATACGGCAGTCGGCGTCGCCGTCGCGGAAAAAGAGCATCGCGATCCCGCTCTGCCGATGGTGGTTCTCTCCACCGCCCATGCCGCGAAATTCCCGGATGCGGTGCAGGCCGCCTGCGGCGTCAAGCCGGCCTTGCCGGAATGGCTGAGCGATCTTTGCAGCCGCGCCGAAAATGTCACCCATCTGCCCGCCGACCAGAACCAGATTGAGCGTTGCGTACTCGCGGCCAGTCGCGCTGCGAGAGAAGGAGCCGCCGCATGAGCGTTGAAGTCACCACCCTCCCTTCCGGCCTGACCGTCGTCACCGATGCCATGCCGCATCTAGAGACGGCCTCGCTCGGAGTCTGGGTCGGATCCGGCAGCCGTGATGAGCTTCCGAACGAGCATGGCATCTCGCACTTGCTTGAACATATGGCGTTCAAGGGTACGGGCCGCCGCAGCGCGCGGCAGATCGCCGAGGAGATCGAAGCGGTCGGGGGCGATCTCAATGCCGCGACCAGCATCGAGACCACGACCTATTACGCGCGCGTGCTGAAGCCGGATGTGCCGCTCGGGCTCGATGTTCTGTCCGACATTCTCGCCAACCCGGCTTTTGACGGAGAGGAACTCGCCCGCGAGCGCAACGTCATCGTGCAGGAGATCGGCGCGGCGGAAGACACGCCTGACGATATTGTATTCGATCATTTGCAGTCGACCGCCTTCCCCAATCAGCCGGTCGGGCGCTCGGTGCTGGGCACACGCGAAAGCGTCTGCTCGTTCAAGGCCGACAGCCTGCGCACCTACCTGACGCGCAACTACCGCGCGCCGGACATGGTCGTGGCGGCGACCGGTGCGATCGAGCACAAGTCGATTGTCGATCAGGTCGAGAGGCTGTTCACGACATTCGACGGACCGGCCGGTCCTGCGCCGCAGGCCGCGAAATATGGCGGCGGCACCTATGTGGAGAAGCGCGACCTCGAACAGGCGCATCTGGCTTTCGCGCTGGAGGGGCTGCCGCAGCGCGACCCCGCCTTGTTCAGCCTGCAGGTCTTCACCAATGTGCTGGGCGGCGGGATGTCCTCGCGACTGTTCCAGGAAGTGCGCGAGGTGCGCGGGCTTTGCTACACCATTTCTGCCTTCCACATGCCCTATGCCGACACCGGCGTGTTCGCGCTCTATTCCGGCACCGATGACAGGGATGCGCCGGAACTGATGCAGGTGGTCATCGAAGAAATGGCCCGCGCGGCGGAAACCATCACCGAGCCCGAAGTCAATCGCGCCAAGGCGCAGATGAAGGCCGGGCTGCTGATGGCGCTGGAAAGCTCAAGCGCGCGCACCGAACAAATCGCGCGCCAGATCATGGTGCATGGCCGTGTCATCCCGACGTCCGAACTGATCGCCAAGATCGACGCTGTCACCGTCGACAGCGCGCGCGCCGCCGGCCGCTCGCTGATCGCCCGCAGCCGTCCCGCCATCGCAGCCTTGGGGCCCGGCCGCGGCATCGACCGCGCCGCCGCGATCGTGGAGAGTTTCGCAAAGCTTGCGGCCTGACCGTGTCTCTCCGTCATTCTGGGGCGCGAGGCGGCAAAGCCGCCGCGCTCCCTCAGGAAGGTAGTGACAAGTGTGAGCCTGCTTCAATCTGGAGCGGGCTCGCTCTAGACTGGCATCCGACCGCGGTGAGCGTGCCATGGCTTTCTTTCGCAGCGTACCATCGACCGAATTTTTTCCTGCTGTGCACGGCGAAGGCGTCTATCTGCGCGCACCGCAGATTTCCGACTTCGCCGAATGGGCCACGTTGCGCGAGACCAGCCGGGACTTCCTCACCCCCTGGGAGCCGGTCTGGCCCGCCGACGATCTGACGCGTGCCGCCTTCCGCCGCCGTCTGAGGCGCTACGGCGAAGATATCCGCAACGATCTCGCCTATCCGTTCTTCATCTTCGATCGGCCGCATAATCATCTGGTCGGCGGCGTGACCATCGCCAATATCCGCCGTGGCGTGGCGCAGGCGGGAAGCCTTGGTTACTGGATCGGCGCTCCCTTCGCTCGCCAGGGCTACATGACGCGCGCGGTGCGCGCCATCATTCCCTTCTCATTCGACGCTCTGCGGCTGCACCGGCTCGAAGCCGCCTGCATTCCCACCAACGCAGCATCGATCAGCCTCCTCGAAAGAACCGGCTTCAAGCGGGAGGGCTATGCCCGCGAATATCTCTGCATCGACGGCGTCTGGCAGGACCACCTACTTTACGCACGGCTGCGGCAGGATCCTGCTTAACCAATGTGCCGGTGCGGCATGGGGGCGCCTTGGGCAGGCCATCTTGCCGGTGCTATAAACCGGCGGGGGTCGCCTCTGCGGGCTTTGTCGGGAAAAGCGATGTACAGAGTTGAGTTGGACTGCAACCGAATTCGCCGCGGTCGGGATTTGCTGGCGGCGCTGGCCGCGACGATTGTCATCGGCGGATGTTCTTCAGGTGCGGGTACAAGCACACCTGGCCTGTCGTCCTTCGGCGAACGATTCAATCAGGCCGCCGCGACGGGCACCGCCGTGGCGCAGGCGCAGCCCACGACGGAATCCTCATCGGTTGACGTCTGCCCGGCGGTCGATGTCCGTCCCGGCGCGTCTTCGCTCGCGTTTACAGCACCCGGCGGACAGGGCGCGATGGGCCTGCGCTATCAGGCGACACTCGGCCAGACAGCGCGCGAATGTCACAAGGTCGGCGGCAATCTGAACATGAAAGTCGGCATACAGGGTCGCATCATTCTCGGTCCCGCCGGCGGACCGGGCACGATCGAGGTGCCGCTGCGTCTGGCCTTGGTGCAGGAAGGACCTTCGCCCAAGACGCATTGGACGAAGCTCTACCGTATTCCCATCACCATTGGCGAGGGAGTCCCGAACGTCGCCTTCACGCATGTGGAGGAAGATCTGACCGTGCCGATGCCGACGGGCAACGCGATCGAATCCTATGTCGTCTATGTCGGCTTCGACGCCTTGGGCGCCAAGGAGCAGCCGGCAAAGAAACAGCCGCAACGCAAGCGCGCGCAGCCGACGGGGTGACTTGTCGTTCGGTGGCGCCGCGAAGCGCACCCGCAATCCAGAACCACAACAATACGTGCCGCCGGATTGCGCGTCCGCGCTTTAACGCGGCCCGGAATGACAACCTTGAATTCTGCTAATATCCCCGCAGCGCAACGACCGTGCCCTTCAGCGCCCGCATGTCGTGGATCACCGCGCTGGCGCCGGCCTTCGACAATTCCGAACCGAGATTGGCCGGGGCATGGCTGCCGCCGACATATCCGATCGCGGCCATCCCGGCCGCGGACGCCGCGCTGACGCCGGCCGGTGAATCCTCGACGACTATGCAGTCCTTCGGATCGATACCGACCCGCGCCGCCGCGTGCAGAAACAGATCCGGGTTCGGCTTGCCCGCTGCCATGTCGCTGGCAGAAAAAAGATTTGCACCGAAATAGCGGCGCAGATCAGTGACCTCGAGGCTCAGCTTGATCCGCTCCAGCGGCGATGACGACGCTACGCATTTCGGCCCGCGCAACCACGACAATGCGTAACCGACATGCGGCGTCACGCGCAGTTCGGCGCGCAGGCGGCTCATCGTCGAATAGGCGACATTGGATGCAAAATTCAGCGGCAGGGCGACACCGGTGGCTGCCTCGACCTCGGCGAGAACGTCCGTGGGCCGGCGGCCGGTGAAATAGCGGGCGATGAGCTGTGGAGTGACCTTGATCCCAACGCGCTGCAATTCCTGTGCAAGCACGGCCGTTGCGATCGGCTCGCTGTCGACCAGCACCCCGTTGCAGTCGAAGATGATCACAGGGACCCCCTCCGGACCGGCTGACGCCGGACGCCCCGATGATTCGTGCTACTAGTCTATAAATTTTGTGAATGACGCCGAATGGAGTCAACGCCCGGTAGCAACGAATAAGCAGATTCGCGCGGCAGGGGGAAAGAAAATTGTTGAAAACGCGCTACTTTGCGCAGAGCACCTCTGTGAAAAGCATTGTGCGTGAAGAAACCGACTCAGTTCAGCTTCTTCTTCACGTCCTCGATGCCCCGGGCGATCAGCGTATCCGCCACCTTGCCCTTGGCCGCCTGGACCAGGATTTTCTCTGCCGCGCTGGTCGCCGCGTCCGCTGCGGCGCTGCGCACATCCGCAAGTGCCTGCGCCTCGGCCTGCGCGATCTTGGTCTCAGCCATCTTGGTACGGCGAGCCACGAATTCCTCAAGCCGTGCATGCGCTTCCTGGGCAAGGCGCTCGGCTTCGGCCTTGGCGCCGGCGACAATCTCGTCGGCCTCCTTCTGGGCGTTGGCCGTCTTCTGCTTGTATTCGGCGAGCAGCGTCGCCGCCTCGTCCTTCAAGCGGCGCGCCTCGTCGAGTTCGGACTTGATGCGCGCCGAACGCTGATCCAGCGAGGCGATGATGGTCTTGTGCACACCGGCATAGATCAAAATAGCGAGGAAGAGCACGAAGGCCACGGCGACCCAGAACTCAGCCTCCATCAGGATGTGCATAGTCGTTCTCTCACTGCTTGAGGCTGTCAGCCACCGCGTCGGCGACGACCTTCTCGGCCGGCGCCGTGCCGATCAGGCGTTCCACGATGTTCGACGCCGCTTCGGTGGCGATGCTGCGGACATTGCTCATCGCGGCGGCCTTGGTCGCGGCGATCGATTTCTCCGCCTCTTCGAGCTTCTGATGCAGGCGCCCCTCGAGCGTCTTGCGGCGCTCCTCGGCTTCCGCCATTAGGCTGTCACGGGTCTTGGCCGCGATCGCCTGGGCGTTGGCGCGCGCTTCGGCGAGCGTCTTCTCATAGCCAGCCATCGCGGTTTCGGTCTCGTCCTTCAGCCGCTGGGCTTCGGCGAGATCGCCCTCGATCCGGCCCAGGCGCGCCTGGATGATGCCTCCCACGCGCGGCAGCGCGAGACGGGACATCAGCAGATAGAGCAGGACAAAGGTGATCGCGAGCCAGACCAGCTGGGACGCGAAGGTCTCCTTGTTGAAGGGAGGAAATTGCGGCTTCCCCCCACCTGGCACTTCCGTATGCGCGTTCGTCGCCATGATTCCCGTAACCTTGCTTCACTCAAGTCCGATCGCGGACGGTAAGGCCGTCCGCGCAGACGTCAGCGTCTCTGCTCAGAGAGCGAACAGCAGCAGCAGCGCGATCAGCAGCGAGAAGATGCCGAGCGCTTCGGTCACCGCGAAGCCGAAGATCAGGTTGCCGAACTGGCCCTGGGCGGCCGAGGGATTGCGCAGGGCGGCGGCAAGGTAATTGCCAAAAATGGTACCGACGCCTACGCCCGCACCGCCCATGCCGATGCAGGCAATGCCAGCGCCAATGTACTTCGCAGCAACCGGATCCATGGAAAACTCCTCTTTCGTTCTTTCCGTTGAGATTGAAGGTCGGGCTCAGTGGCCCGGGTGAAGGGCATCGTTGAGATAGATGCAGGTCAGAATGGCGAAGACATAAGCCTGCAGGAATGCGACCAGGAATTCGAGCGCGGTCAGTCCCACCGTGAGCGCCAGCGGCAATGTCGCTCCGAGCCAGCCCACAAAACCCATTCCGCCGAGCATGGTCACGAAGCCTGCGAACACTTTCAGCGTGATGTGCCCGGCCAGCATGTTTGCGAACAGTCGCACGGAATGCGAAATCGGCCGCGACAGGAACGACAGCACCTCGATGAATGTGATCAACGGCAGGATGTAAAAGGGGATGCCGCTCGGCACGAACAGCTTCAGAAATTTGAAGCCGTTCTTGTACACGCCATAGCCAATAACGGTGAAGAACACGAGCAGCGCCAGCACCGCGGTGACGATGATGTGGCTGGTCACCGTGAAGGTGCCGGGAATGAGCCCGATCATGTTCACCGTCAGGATAAACATGAAGAGCGTGAAGACGAACGGAAAGAACTTCATCCCTTCCGTGCCGGCGGAACTTTTCAGCATGTCGGCGACAAACTCGTAGGAGAGTTCCGCGATCGACTGCATGCGCCCAGGCACCAGCGCGCGGCGGCCAGTGGTGCCGAGCATCAGCAGCGAGATGGTCCCGACTGCGATCAGCATGAACAGAGCTGAATTGGTGAAGGCGATTTCGTGCCCCCCGACATGGCCGAGGGTCGCGAACTTCTTGATCTCAAATTGATGGATCGGGTCGGCCATGGCCGGGTCAGGTCCTTAAAGCATTTCGCCGGCGGCGGCGAAGGTCGGTTCTCGTCCAGTCACTTCCGGTCGTCATCCTTCCCGGGAAGCTGGTTTCCCGGTGCCACTCCGGCTGCGCGCATCACGTTCAGGACGCCTGCGGCGAAACCAAGCAGCAGAAACACGATCAGTCCCCAAGGCGAGATGCCGAGCCACCGATCCAGCAACCAGCCGATCAGCGCTCCGGCAATCACGCCCGCCACAAGCTCTGTGGAAAGCCGAAAGCCGCGCGCAATGGCGGACGGATCGGAACCCGATCTGCTGCCGGATGGCGCCTCGACAGGCCTTCCCCTCTCGGTCTTGCCGAGCTGGGTGCCGAGACTCCGGAGCCTCGCGGAGAAAGAAGCCTCGTCGGATGCCTGATTTTCCGAACCGCCCTTGTCGCGTTTGCCGTCATTCATGCCGACACCCGCGCGTGTTCAAGGCGATTGATCAATCCTTGCAGCCCTAAAAGCCGCGCGGACCATACTGATGGGGTCATAGCGAGTCAAGAATTGCTGCAGCGCCGATCCACCCCAGATAACAAATATAAATCAAAGGCTTGCGCGTGGCCTGGATCGGCGCTGAAGGGCCCCGGAGGCGCGGCCGCGATAAAGCTGCGCGAAGCGATTTACGCCATTGGTTCGCCCCTGTCGGAGATGATAATTTGGGGTGCAGCCGGGAGAAGGAATGATGATGCGAATAGCTGCTGCCGGCATTCTGGTTAGCGCCCTCTGTGCGAGCATCTGGGGAGCCGTCCCCGCTCAGGCTCAGGCTCAGGCCCAGGCGCAGACCACGCCTGACGGCGAAAACGGAAGGTTCAGCTTCCACCGCGCGGAGGATGGCTATCTGCGGCTGGACACCCGGACCGGACAGGTCTCGATCTGCGCTCGCAAGACGATCGGTTGGTCCTGCCATCCGGTGCCTGACGAAAGAAGCGCGCTCGAAGGCGAGATTGCACGGCTGCAGATCGACAACGGGCTGTTGAAGAAGGAATTGCTGGCCCGCAACCTTCCGCTGCCCGGCAGCATCAATAAGGACGCGCCCGTCGCCAAGCTGCCGGACGTGGAATTGAAGCTGCCGAGTGATTCCGATCTGGACCGCGTCTTGAACTTCATGGACAAGGTCTGGCGTCGCCTCGCCGAGAAAATGGCTGCCATCCAGCGCGACTATTTTGGAAAGATCTGACGGACCCTGCAGTGCCCGTGACGCTCTCCGCCATCAGCAGGGTGACGCCGCAGCTTGTGGCCAGCGCGGAATTGAGCGTCGACACGCCCGGCGAAGGCTTCACCGAGATCACCCGGGAGGCCGAAACCTTCATCGCCGAAGCGAAGGCGCAGGACGGTGCGCTCTTTTTGTATCTGCGGCACACCTCGGCCTCGCTGGTGATCCAGGAGAATGCCGATCCCGACGTGCAGCGCGATCTGGTCACGGCGCTGCGGCGGATCGCGCCGGACGATGCCGGCTGGATCCACACCATCGAGGGCCCCGACGACATGCCCGCACATGTGAAGGCCATGCTGACCGGCGTTTCGCTTCATATTCCGGTGATGGGCGGGCGCATGGCGCTGGGGACCTGGCAGGGCATTTATCTGGTCGAGCATCGCTCGCGCGCGCATCGGCGCACGGTTCTGCTGCAATTCGTGGGGTGCAGCCGTTAACCCCACTCCCGATTGCGCCAATGGTACGCAGATAAGGTCTCTGGACACGGCGCGAAATGTTGTAAAGTGGTCACGATATTTTGCCGTGCCGGACGGCCCCTGGAGCTCGCGATTTGACCGAGACTGCCCTCTATCGCCTCGTCATCGCCGATGACCATCCCCTTTTCCGTGGCGCCTTGCGCGAAGCGGTCAGCGGACTGTTCGAGCGCGTCGACATTTCCGAAGCGGGGTCCTTCGACGACGTCGCCAAGCTGCTGGACGACAGCGGCGATGTCGATCTGATCCTGCTCGATCTGTCGATGCCGGGCGTGCGCGGGTTTTCCGGCCTGATGTATCTGCGGGCACAATATCCCAGCGTCCCGGTCGTCGTGGTCTCCGCCAACGACGATCCGAGCGTGATCCGCCGCTGCATGGATTTCGGCGCCTCCGGCTTCATTCCCAAGACGCTCGATATCGACGGCATGCGCAAGGCGATCGCCTCTGTGCTCAAGGGCGGCGTGTGGACGCCGCCCGACATCGATCTCCATGCCGGCACAGACGCCGAAACCGCCGAACTGATGGGCCGGCTGGCGACGCTCACCCCGCAACAGGTACGCGTCCTGATGATGTTGTCAGAGGGCCTCCTCAACAAGCAGATCGCCTACGAATTGAGTGTGTCGGAAGCGACCGTGAAGGCGCATGTCTCCGCGATCCTGCAGAAGCTCGGCGTCGAAAGCCGCACCCAGGCAGTGATTGCCGCGGCGAAGATCGAAGTCGGCCAATGGCCGCAGATCGCACCGCTGGAAAACTGAGCCACGTACACCACTTTTCGGCTTGTTATCGCCCGTCAAAGCGGGCGATCGAGTAACCACCGACGCGCAGTGATGCTGGATGCTCCGCTTTCGCGAAGCATGACAGCGAAAAGTTTGCGCGATCACCGAAAGAAAATCACTCCGCCGCGGCCACGCGCTGGATGCGCCATTGCGCCAGCAGCGCGCGCAACGCCGCCGGCTTCACCGGCTTGTGCAGCACCGGGATATTGTGGCGACGCGCTTCGTCGCGCACGCGCGGGGTGCGGTCCGCGGTGATCAGAATGGCCGGCAGGTCGCGGCCGAGGCGCGCGCGCAAGGCCACGATGGCGTCGATGCCGTTCGCATTGTCAAGATGATAATCGACCAGCAATCCGCTCAGCGGACCCTGGACGCGGTCCGATGCCGCCAGGGCAGCCTTCAGGTCGGCTGCCTTGAGAACCTCGCAGCCCCAGCCGCTGAGCAGCGCCTCCATGCCGTCGAGTATTTGCAGCTCGTTGTCGATGCAAAGCACGGTCATGCCGGCCAGTTGGCCGGGATCGATGCGCAGCGGCGCCGGCACCGCAGCGCGCGTCGTGATCGGCGCGGCAAGCGGCGCTTCGACCGAGAAATGCGAGCCCTGCCCCGCCCTGGACGTCAGGTCGACCCTGTAATCGAGGACGCGGGCAATGCGCTCCACGATCGACAGGCCCAATCCAAGGCCGCGCGCCACCTTGGCGCCCTCATCGAGACGATGAAACTCGCGGAAGATGATCTTCTGCTGCGCGCGCGGAATGCCGAGGCCGGTGTCGTAGACGTCGATCCGCAAGCGGTCGCGCCGCCGCCGCACGCCAACCAGAACCCGTCCCTTCGGCGTATATTTGATCGCGTTGGAAATCAGATTCTGCAGCACCCGGCGCAGCAGCCGGCGATCCGACTTCACGGTCAGTGACGACTGCACGAAGGTGAGCTCAAGGCCCTTCTCGCGCGCCATCGGCGCAAACTCCACTTCCAGTTGCCGCAGCAATTCGTCGATGCGGAACGACGACCATTCCGGCTTCATCACGCCGGTATCGAGCCGCGAAATATCGAGCAAGGCGCCGAAGATTTCCTCGACCGCATCAAGCGATGCATCGATATTGCTGACCAGACGCGCCTCCTCGCCGCCTCCTTGCCGCTCGACCAGCGAGGTCACGTAGAGCCGCGCCGCGTTCAGCGGTTGCAGGATGTCGTGGCTCGCCGCTGCCAGGAAGCGGGTCTTGGAGATATTGGCTTCGTCGGCGTCGGCCTTGGCGCGTGCCAGTTCGGCGTTGAGCAGGGTCAGTTCGGTGGTGCGCTCGCGCACGCGCTGTTCCAGCGCCTCGGCCGCCTCGACGCTCGGAGTGATGTCAGTGAAGGTGGTCGCGATGCTACCGTCCGGCATGCTGTTGGCGCGCACTTCGATCACCAGCCCGCGATCCGGGAACCGCTCCTGGAACGGCTCGGCCGCGGCCGAATAGCGGCGCAGCCGCTCGCGCACGAGGTCGCCGGGATCTCCCTCGCCCAGCATGCCGCGCGCCGCGTGATAGTGCAGGATTTCCTCGAGCCGCACGCCCATGCCGATCATGTCGCGCGGCAGATCGAGGATCACGCCAAATTGCCGGTTCCAGCAGATGAGTTGCAGATCCTTGTCGAAGACCGCGATGCCTTCGCTGACGTGCTCCAACGCGGTCTGCAGGATTTCCCGGTTATAGTGGATCGCGGCATTCGCATCGTCGAGCAGCTTGAGCGCGGCCTTGGTCGACACGGTCCGCTTGCGCAGAAGCAGCGACAGCACGAGGCGTGACGATGCGGCGCCGATCGCCGACGCCAGCAGATGCTCGGCATGCCGCAGCAGCTGGAAATCGGCCTCGTTGGACGGCGTGAGGCTGATCCGGTTGGCGCGCGCGAACGTCTCGAATGAGGTGCGTGCGCGCTCTTCGCCGATATAGCGGGCGACGGTGGCGATGACTTCATCCACCGTGACCGCCGAGCGCCAGAAGCGGAAGCTCGGCGCGGGCGCAAGACCGCTCGGCACGAACACATCCGCCTGCATGCGCTCGATCGAGGTCGGCGCGCGGCCGAGCGAAAAGCCGACATAGGCCAGGATATTCAGCGCCAGGCTCCAGAACACGCCATGCGCCAGCTCCGGCAGATCGAGCCCGAACAGAGCCTGCGGCCGCAACATCGCAATGCCCCAAGGCCCGTCGGTGAGCACCGAGGCGCTGAGGATGCCGCTGCCCGCCGCGCTCGGCAGCAGCAATGTATAGGCCCATGCCAGGAATCCCACGGTCATGCCGGCGATCGCGCCGCGCGCCGTCGCGTAACGCCAGAACATGCCGCCGAAGAAAGCCGGTGCGAGCTGGGCGACGGCTGCGAAGGACAACAGGCCGATCGCGGCGAGCTGCGCGTCGCCGACCGAGCGGTAATAAAGATACGCCATCACCAGGATGACGAAAATGGCGACGCGGCGCACTTTCAGGAGCAGCGCGCCGACATCGGCGCGGTTCGTGATCAGCCCCGCGCGCTGTTGCAGAACCAGCGGCACGATCAGGTCATTCGACACCATGATGGCGAGCGCGACGCATTCCACGATCACCATCGCGGTTGCCGCCGACAGCCCGCCGACAAAGGCGGCGACCGTGAAGAACGGCGAGTTGGCGGTGAGCGGCAGCGCCAGCACATACATGTCGCCGTCGACCCCACCCGATGGAAAGGTCAGAAGGCCGGCCAGCGCGATCGGGATGACGAACAGATTGATGAGGACGAGGTAGATCGGAAACAGCCACGACGCGCGCTTCACTTCCGACTCGGAATGATTTTCGACCACCGTGACGTGGAATTGCCGCGGCAGCAAAACGATCGCCACGAACGACAGCAGCGTCATGGCAACAACATTCGCGAAACTCGGCGCGTGGCTGAACAGGGCCGCCGCGTTTGACTGGGCCATCGCCTTTGTGAACAGGTCCGCAGCGCCGTCGAACATCCACCAGGTGACAAAAATTCCAACGGCGAGAAACGCCGTGAGCTTGACGATGGACTCGGTCGCGATCGCCAGCATCAGGCCGTCCTGGTGCTCAGTGGCGTCGATATGCCGGGTGCCGAACAGAATGGCGAAGGCCGCCATCAGCAGCGCGATAAACAAGGACACGTCCCCGATCACCGGAATCGGCGCGGGTGCATCCACGGTGACATGCGCCAGGATGGTGCCGACCGAGGAGGACACTGCCTTCAGCTGCAGGGCGATATACGGAATGGTGCCGACGATTGCGATCAGCGCAACGGTCGCGGCGACGGCCTGCTGCTTGCCGTAACGCGCGGCGATGAAATCGGCGATGGATGTGATGTTTTGCGACTTGGCCAGGCGCACGATGCGCAGGATCAGCGGCCAGAACAGGCCGATCATCAGAATCGGACCGGCATAGATG
This sequence comes from Pseudorhodoplanes sp., assembly GCA_032027085.1. Taxonomy (NCBI): domain Bacteria; kingdom Pseudomonadati; phylum Pseudomonadota; class Alphaproteobacteria; order Hyphomicrobiales; genus Pseudorhodoplanes; species Pseudorhodoplanes sp. The sequence goes on from JAVSMS010000001.1 coordinate 1,180,202, forward strand.
GTCAGGAAGTCAAAGCCCGACCGAGCGGCAAGTCCGACCGACCCGAAAAAGGTCCAGGACGTACAATAAATCGCCAGGCACAGCGGATAGATCAGCAGCCTTGAGCGGCTGCTGCGATCGAGCAAATGCGCCCGGTCACCATAGCTGGCGACAACGAACAACAGCCCAATATAGCCGAGTGCGATCGCGATAACGACCCAGCTTTGCAGCATGCCGGCTCCTACTGGCCCACGATCTGCGACAATCGCGATCGGGGGCTAAAACCACCCGCAGGATCATAATACCCGCAGTCTGGCGGGCATTATAGGGGGTGTCATCGGCAGTGTCGCATTGTCCGCCATGGGCCGCTGGCATATCGTTTGCCGCGGTACAGCCAAGCCAAACGAGGGGCCTATGGCGATACTTCAGGAATTCAAGGAATTCGCGGTCAAGGGCAACGTCGTCGATCTCGCCATTGGCGTGATCATCGGCGCCGCCTTCGGCAAAATCGTTGAATCGCTGGTGGGCGACATCATCATGCCGGTCATCGGCGCCATCACCGGCGGTCTCGATTTCTCGAACTACTATCTTCCCCTTTCAAGCGCGGTGACCGCGGACAGCCTGGTGGAAGCCAAGAAGCAGGGCGCCGTTTTTGCCTGGGGCAACTTCCTCACGGTCGCCATCAATTTCGCAATCATCGCCGCCGCCCTGTTCTTCGTGGTGAAGGGCATCAACCGCCTAAAACGGCAGGAAGCTGCGAAACCGGCGGAACCTCCGGCGCCGCCGCGGCAGGAAGTGCTGCTGACCGAGATCCGCGACCTGCTGGCGAAGAAATAGCGGGGCGATCACGGCCGCGATGACGTCGCCCTCTGACGCACTTCTGGCAGCGTTGCGCGCGCCGGCGCGCAACGCTCCCGACAGCGGCATTGTCGAAATCATGAAATATGGCCGCGCACGCGGCGACGTCACCGGCCTGTGGGCGGGCGAAGGCGACACGCCGACACCGCCTTTCATTGTCGAGGCGGCAACGCGCGCGCTCGCGGCCGGAGAGACCTTCTACACCTGGCAGCGTGGCATCCCGCCGTTGCGCGAGGCGCTGGCGGCCTATCACGCGCGTCTCTATGGCCGCGACTTCTCAGCTGAGGAATTCTTCATCACCGGCTCGGGCATGCAGGCGATCCAGATCGCGCTCGCCATGACCGCATCGGCGGAGAGCGAGGTGATCATTCCGACACCGAGTTGGCCAAATGCGGCGGGCGCGGCCGGAATCCTCGGCGCGCATCCGGTCGAAGTGCCGCTGCATTTCGGCAATGGCGGCTGGACGCTCGACATCGAGCGCATCTCTTCTGCCATCAATGACAGGACGCGCGTGCTGTTTGTCGTTTCCCCTTCCAATCCTACGGGCTGGACCGCGACGCATGACGATCTGAAAGCGCTGCTGGCTCTGGCGCGACAGCATGGCTTGTGGATCATCGCCGACGAAACCTATGCCCGTTTCTGGTATGGCGAAGGCCCGCGCGCACCGTCCTTCTTCGATGTGATGGCGCCGGAGGATCGCATCCTCTTCGTCAACACCTTCTCCAAGAACTGGTGCATGACCGGTTGGCGCATGGGCTGGATCGTCGCGCATCCATCTCTCGGGCAGGTGATCGAGAACCTGATCCAGTACTCGACCTCCGGCGTGGCCCAATTCATGCAGCGCGCGGGCATCGCGGCGCTCGAACGCGGCGAAAGTTTTGTCGCGCACCAGATTTCACGCGCCCGCAAGAGCCGCGACATCGCCTGCGAGATCCTGGGCAGGACCGGGCGCTGCCGCTTCGCGATGCCGATGGGGGCTTTCTATCTGTTCTTCACGGTGGACGGCGAAGGCGATACCCAAAAGCTTACACGCCGTCTGGTCGACGAGGCGCAGGTCGGGCTTGCGCCTGGCACCGCCTTCGGCAAAGGCGGCGAGCATTTCGTGCGGCTGTGCTTCGCGCGCGATCCGCTACAGATCGAAGAAGCCTGCGGTAGGATTGCGCGGGTGCTGAATGACGGAAGATTTATGCCGCCGCCTTCCTCGCAGCCGGCGGGAAGCGGCGATAAAAGCTCTCGCCCTTTTCCGCCATCTCAATGAGGAGCTTGTTGGGCTTGAAACGTGCGCCGTGCTTTTTCTCCAGCGCGCGGCACAGCGTGACAAAGTTCTTCGCTCCCATCATGTCGATGTAAGACAGCGTGCCGCCCGTGAATGGCGCAAAGCCAAATCCCAGAATTGATCCGACATCGGCCTCGCGCACATCGGTCAGCACACCCTCTTCGAAGCAGCGCGCGGTCTCCAGCGCCTGGATCACCAGGAGCCGCTGCTTGATTTCGCCAACATCGATGGTGTCGGGATCGAGTTGCTCCGGTTGCAGATCGGAAAGGCCCGCCCACAGCCGCTTCGGCCCTTTCTCCGGATAATCGTAAAACCCCTTGCCGTTCTTGCGCCCGAGCCGGCCGTGCTTCTCCACCATGTCCGACAGAAGCTTCTTCTGCCGCGCATCGATGGCATCCGCCCCGAGATCAGCCTCGGTCGCCTTCAGGATTTTCCAGGCCAGATCGACCGCCACTTCATCATTCAACGACAGCGGCCCGACCGGCATACCGGCCATGCGCCCGACATTCTCGATCATGGCGGGGGGAACGCCTTCGGTCAGCATCAGATGGCCTTCGCGGATATAGGTGCCGACGACGCGCGACGTATAGAAGCCGCGCGAGTCATTGACCACAATCGGCGTCTTTCTGATCGCGCGCACGAAATCCAGCGCGGTGGCAAGCGCCAGATCGCCGGTCTTCTCACCCATGATGATCTCGACCAGCATCATCTTCTCCACCGGTGAGAAGAAATGGATGCCGATGAATTTTGCCGGATCTTTCGCGCTTTCGGCGAGCGAGGTGATCGGCAGGGTCGAAGTGTTGGAGCCGAACACGGCATCCGGCAGCACGGCTTGCGCCTTCGCAATCGTTTCCGCCTTGACCTTCCGGTCCTCGAATACGGCTTCGATGATAAGATCGCAGCCTTTCAGTGCATTGTAGTCGGCGGTCGGTGTGATGCGCGCAAGCAGCGCCTCGCGATCCGCCGCGGTGGCGCGGCCCTTGTTGACCTGGTCGGTCATCAGGCTTTGCGAATGCGCCTTGCCCTTGTCGGCGGCGGCCTGGTCGCGGTCGATCAGGACCACATCGAGCCCGGCCTGCGCACTCACATACGCAATGCCCGCGCCCATGAAGCCGGCGCCGATGACGCCGACTTTGTTGAGCGTCGCAGCTGGCACGCTGGCCGGCCGCCGCGCGCCCTTATTCAGGTCCTGCATCGACACGAACAAAGTGCGGATCATCGCTGCCGCTTCCTTCGAGCGCAGGATTTTGGCGAACCAGCGCGACTCGACCTGCAGCGCCAGGTCCATCGGCAATTGCAGCCCCTCGAACACGGACTGCAGGATGGCGCGCGCGGCCGGATAATTGTCGTAGGTTTCGCGGCGATAGATCGCGTTCGCCGCCGGGAACACCATCATGCCGGCCTTCGAGAACACAAGCCCGCCCGGATTCTTGAAGCCCTTCACGTCCCACGGGGCCTCTGCCTTGCCGCCGGCCTTGATCCAGTCCTTCGCGGCCTTCAAGAGGTCGGCCGCAGGCACGACATTGTCGATCAGCTTCATCGCCTTGGCGCGGTTGAGGCGGAGCTGATCGCCTTTCAGCAGAAGCTGCAGCGCATCGGCCGGCTGCAGCATGCGCGCGATGCGTTGCGTGCCGCCCGCGCCGGGGAACAGGCCGATCTTGATTTCCGGCAATCCGACCCGCGTCTTCGGATTGTCCGACGCCACGCGATGATGGCACGAGAGCGCAAGCTCGAAGCCGCCGCCGAGCGCGGTGCCGTTGATCGCGGCGACGAACGATTTCCCGCATGTCTCGATGCGCCGGTAAAGCTGCGAGAGTTTGCGGCTGCCCTCGAACAGGAGCTTCGCGGCCGCCTCCTCGCCAAGTGCCCTCGTCTGTTCGGCAAAATTGCGCGTCAGCGATTCCAGCAAGGTCAGATCGGCGCCGGCGCAGAAGCTGTCCTTGCCGGACGTAATGACCGCCCCCTTCACCTTCTCGTCAGCGGCAAGCTTTTCGACGATCGCGCCCAGTTCCTCGATCATCGCCAGGTCGATGAGGTTCATCGAGCGTCCGGGCATGTCCCAGGTGATCAGCGCGATGCCGTCGCTGTCGATGTCGAGGGTGAAATTGGTGGTGGTGGTCATGTCTTGCTCCGCCGCTTCCTCCTTCCTTCTCCCCGCTTGCGGGGAGCGGGAAGAACCTCACACCCTCTCGATAATCGTCGCCGTGCCCATGCCGGCGCCGATGCATAATGTGATCAGCGCGGTATTGAGATTGCGCCGCTCGAGCTCGTCCAAGGCGATGCCCAAAAGCATCGCCCCGGTCGCGCCAAGCGGATGCCCCATGGCAATGGCGCCGCCATTCACATTCACTTTCGCCGGATCGAGATCCAGCGCCTGCAGATAACGCAGCACCACCGAGGCGAACGCCTCGTTGATCTCGTAGAGATCGATTTCGCTTGTCTTCATGCCGGCGCGCTTCAGCGCTTTCTCGCTCACCGGCGCCGGCCCGGTCAGCATGATGCCCGGCTCCGATCCGATATTCGCAAACGCCTTGATGCGCGCGCGCGGCCTGAGGCCGGCTTTCTCACCCGCCTCCTTGTTGCCGATCAGCACCGCCGCCGCGCCATCCACGATGCCCGACGAATTGCCGGGATGGTGCACGTGCTTGATCTCTTCGATTTCGGGATAGCGCTGCACCGCCACCGCATCGAAGCCGGCCATCTGCCCCATCTCGACAAAAGACGGCTTCAGCGCGGCCAGCGTCTGCATCGTGGTGTCGGGCCGCATGTGCTCGTCCTTGTTGAGCAACGTGATGCCGTTGACATCCCTGATCGGCAGCACCGATTTCTCGAAGCGCTTGTCCGCCCACGCGGCCGCCGCACGCTTCTGGCTCTCCACCGCATAGGCGTCGCAATCGTCGCGGCTGAAGCCATACTTGGTCGCGATCAGGTCGGCGGACACGCCCTGCGGCATGAAATAGGACGGCAGCGCGATCATTGGATCGACCGGCCAGGCGCCGCCGGAGGCGCCGATGCCGACGCGGCTCATGGATTCGACGCCGCCGCCGACCGTCATGTCGCTCTGGCCTGACATCACTTTCGCCGCGGCAAAGTTCACCGCATCAAGACCCGAAGCGCAGAAGCGGTTGATCTGCACGCCCGGCACGCCGTCGCCATAACCGGCGCAGAGCGCCGAGACGCGCGCGATATCGCCCCCCGCCTCCCCGACGGGATCGACGCAACCGAGCACCACATCGTCCACGAGTCCGGGATCGAGCTGGTTGCGCTCACGCAAACCTTGCAGCACCTGCGTCGCCAGATTGAGCGTCGTCACCTCATGCAGGGAGCCGTCCGCCTTGCCGCGTCCGCGCGGCGAGCGGACATGGTCGTAAATGAAGGCTTCGGTCACGAGGTCCTCCCTGCACAGCGATCACGCTTTATATAGACGCGCACGCAGACTTATTCAGACGGGGAGTTATGACTTTTACATGAAGATGATTCGGCGCGCCCGAGTGTGGCCGAAGGCCGGCATTTTAGCCATGGCTCATGACCCGGTCCGCGCTATATAGCCCGCGATGGCTCCCCCACCCCTGATCCAGTTGCGTGACATCGCGCTCACCTTTGGCGGCACGCCGCTCCTCGAAAACGCCGAATTGTCGGTTTCGGCGGGCGAGCGGGTCTGCCTCGTCGGCCGCAACGGCTCCGGCAAGTCCACCCTGCTCAAGATTGCCGCCGGCCTGATTGAGCCGGACCGCGGCAGCCGTTTCCTGCAGCCTGGCGCCACGGTGCGCTATCTGCCGCAGGAGCCGGATTTCTCAGGCTTTGCGACGACATTATCCTACGTGCAGGCTGGCCTCGCGCCGGGCGACGATGCCCATCAGGCGCAATATCTGCTGGACCAGCTCGGCCTCACCGGCAGCGAAGACCCCGCGCATCTCTCCGGCGGCGAGGCGCGCCGCACGGCGCTCGCCCGCGTGCTGGCGCCGGCGCCCGATATTCTCCTGCTCGACGAGCCGACCAATCATCTCGACCTCACGACCATCGAATGGCTGGAAGCCGAGCTGCAAGACCGCAAGTCCGCTTTGGTGCTGATCAGCCACGACCGGCGCTTCCTCGACACGCTGTCGCGCATCACCGTCTGGCTCGACCGCGGCAGGACGCGGCGGCTCGAGATCGGCTTCGAGAAATTCGAGGCGCGGCGTGACGAGATCCTCGCCGAAGAGGAACTCGAACAGCACAAGCTCGACCGCAAGATCGTCGCGGAGGAACATTGGGTGCGCTACGGCGTCACCGCGCGGCGCAAACGCAACATGCGCCGCATGGGCGAATTGCAGGCATTGCGGCAGAAGCGGCGCGACTATCGCGGCTCAGCCGGCAAGGCGTCGATCATTGCCGCGGAAGCGGAAAAGTCCGGCGCGCTGGTGATCGAGGCGAACAAGATCTCGAAGGCCTATAACGGCCGCCCGATCGTGAAGGATTTCTCGACCCGTACTTTCCGGGGCGACCGCATCGGCATTGTCGGCCCGAATGGCAGCGGCAAGACCACGCTGCTCTCCATGCTGATCGGCGCATTGCCGCCAGACTCCGGCACGGTGAAGCTCGGCGCCAATATCGAGATGGCGACGCTCGACCAGAGCCGCGATTCGCTCGATCCGGACTGGACGCTGAAGGAAGCGCTGACCTTTGGCCAGGGCGACACCGTCACCGTCGGCGGGCAGACAAAGCACGTTGTCGGCTACATGAAGGACTTCCTGTTCTCGCCTGAGCAGATCGGCACGCCCCTGCGCGCGCTGTCCGGCGGTGAGCGCGGCCGCGTCATGCTGGCCCGCGCGCTGGCGAAACCCTCAAACCTTCTCGTGCTCGACGAGCCGACCAATGATCTCGATCTGGAGACACTCGACGTGCTGGAGGAAACGCTTGCCGACTATGGCGGCACCGTGATCCTGATCAGCCACGATCGCGATTTTCTCGACCGCGTGGTGAACGCCGTGATCGTGCCGGAAGGCGGCGGCAAGTGGAACGAATATGCCGGCGGCTATTCGGACATGCTGGCGCAGCGGGGCGCCGATATCGCGATTGACAAGGGCCAGGGCAAGAATGGCGCAGGGAAAGCGCCAAAGGAAGCACGCGCCGCGCCCGCGCAGAACGGAGACAGGCCGAAACGAAAGCTCTCCTTCAACGAAAAATACGCCCTTGAAAATCTGCCGAAGCAGATGGCGAAACTGGAAGCCGACATCGCCTCATTGCAGAAGAAGCTCGACGATCCGGAGCTCTACGCGCGCGACCGCAAGGCGTTTGACGCGACATCCACCGCGCTCGCCGCCGCGCAAGCGGACCTGCATGCGGCGGAAGAGAAATGGCTGGAGCTGGAATTGCTGCGCGAGGAGATTGAGGGTGCGTAGGCCTTGCCCCGTCATCCTGAGGTGCTTGCGCGGGGCTCAAGCCGACATTGTCGCCTCGCACCTCAGGATGACGGTTTGAGGCTGACCCAAGCCGCCGCGCCCTTCCCCGCCGCTCTCCCCGTCGCAAAGCACGCCTGCAGCAGATAGCCGCCGGTCGGCGCTTCCCAGTCCAGCATTTCACCGGCGACGAAGACGCCGGGTTTTTTGTGCAGCATGAAGTTTGCATCGACGTCTCCGAACGACACACCGCCCGCAGTTGAGATCGCGCGGGTGATCGGCGCGACGCCGATCAGCGTCACCGGCACAGCCTTGAGCAGACGCGCCATCGCGTCGGGCGCGAGATCGGCGAGCTTTCCTTTCGCCAGCTCCTGCGCCAGCCCGATGGCGGCCGGAGACAAATTGACCGCCTTGCGCAGAAAATTCGACAGCGATGTCTTGCCGCGCGGTGCGCCCAATTTCTTGGCGAGTTCGGGAATGGAGACGTTAGGCAACAGATCCACAGTCAAAATGGCTTCGCCATCTCGCTCAACGGCATCCCGCAAGCGCGACGACAGCGCATAGACACCGCCGCCTTCCAGCCCCGCGCGGGAAATCATCGCTTCCCCACGCACGGTTTCGCCACCGAACGACAGCGCAATGCGCTTCAGCGGCTGGCCTTCGAACCGATCCCGAAAGATATCCGACCACTGCACCAGAAATCCGCAATTGGCCGGACGCAGTTTCGCCACGGCAATGCCTTCGCGCCGAAGAATCTCCGCCCAGCCGCCGTCGGAACCAAGCTTCGGCCAGCTTGCGCCGCCGAGCGCGAGCACGACGACATCCGTCGCCACGCTTTGCTCATTGCCGCCGGCATCGGCAAAGACAAGCCGGCCTTGCGCGTCCCATCCCTTCCACCGGTGACGCAACGCAACGCGCACGCCCTTTGCATCCAGCCGCCGCAGCCAGGCGCGCAGCAAGGGCGACGCCTTCATGCTTTGCGGAAACACGCGTCCGCTGGAGCCGACGAAGGTGTTTTGGCCGAGCTGTTCGCTCCAGGCTCGCAGATCGTTCGGCGGGAAAGCATCGATCGCCGCGCGCAGATGCTCCGCCGCCGCACCATAGCGCGACAGAAAGCGCGGCATCGCCTCACTGTGCGTGAGGTTGAGTCCGCCGCGTCCTGCCATCAGGAACTTGCGACCGAGCGAGGGCATGCGGTCATGGACCGTGACGGCAACACCTGCATCTGCAAGCACTTCCGCCGCCATCAATCCGGCCGGCCCGCCGCCGATCACCGCCGCGGTTTTATCTGTTTTTTGCGCCATGCAGGTGTCGTAGCAGCCTGCAACGCACGATCAAACTCAATCCGTCAGCCTGAGCCGGCCTCGCGAAGCAAGGCCCGAGCAAGTCGGCTGCAGCGGACTTGCGCACTATTAATTCCGATCTCGGGTGAACCCGAGATCGGTGGGGCGACAGCCCGTGAAACCTTTGCCCGTCCTTCGAGGCTCGCCACTATCGCGGCTCGCACCCCCGGATGACGGTTTAGAGAATGTACGCTACATCAATCGAATGCTTGCCCCCTCTGCAATATTCTCCGCCCGCCTGCCGGTCGTTGATATCGCCCGCGGTCTCGCGTTGGCGGCGATGGCGCTCTACCACTTCGCTTGGGACCTCGAATTCTTCGAACTCGCCGATCTCGGCGTGACCGAACATCTGCTCTGGGTCGGCTTCGCGCGCGCCATTGCCGCGAGTTTCCTGGCGCTGGTCGGCGTCGGGCTGGTGCTGGGTCATGCAAAGGGTGTGCGATGGCAGTCTTTTTTGCGGCGCCTTGCGATCATTGTCGCCGCAGCCGCGGCGATCACGGTTCTCAGCTATTTCACCGATCCGGGCGGCATCATCTGGTTCGGCATCCTGCATTGCATCGCCGTGTCCAGCGTGCTCGGCCTTTTCTTCCTGCGTCTGCCGGTTCTCGCCGTCATTATCGCCGGCATGGCCTGCATCGCCGCGCCGCATTTCCTCACGACGGCGGCGTTCAACGGCCTCGGCTGGGTGTGGCTGGGGCTTGCGCAGGACATCATTCCGTCCAATGACTACAGTCCGCTGCTGCCGTGGTTCGGCTATGTCCTGCTCGGCATCGCGACTGCGCGGATCATTCCGCCGGAGGCTTGGCCGCAGACCTGGCGCAGCTGGCAGCCGCATGCGGCCATCTCACGCATGCTGTGCCTTGCCGGTCGCCATTCTTTGCTCGTTTATCTCGTGCATCAGCCGATTCTGATGGGTTTGCTCTGGAGCGTGACGCAGATCAGATGAAATATGTTTTCATCCTAGCGTGGCTTGCTGTCTGCGGAGCGGATGCTGCGATGGCGCAGACGGCATCCCGGCGCCCTCCCGAACTGCAGAAAAAGCTCGACGACTATCATCGCGCGCGCAAGGCCTTCCTCGCCGAAAGCGAAGCTTATTGGAATGCGATTGCGGAAAGGCGCAGGCTGCGCGCGCAGAAGCGCCGCAACGGCGAGGCGATCACGCGCGAGGATTATGTGCTGACGCAGCCGCCGGTCTATACCGGACCGCCGCGGCCGGTCGATCCATCGATCCCCGAGCGCGACGAGACCATTCCGCCCAGAAAGGTCATTCCGGTCGTGGCAGATTTCCTGAAGGCCGCGCGCGAGCATTACAATTTTGTGCCGGATCGGCCGGCCAGCGAGCGCGATTTCAAGCGCGCTTATGTGCAGACCGCGCTCGCTTCCGGGCTGACGCGCGAGCAGATCATTCGCGTCTATGCCTTCGAGACCGGCGGCAACGGCACCTATGACATGCAGGCGGGCGTCAACCCGTCGAAGCCGGATTCGCGCGCGATCTCTCCGGCCATGGGCTACAACCAGTTGCTTGCGACCAACACGGTGTCACTCTTTGCCGGACATGGCGACGATTTCGTCCGCGCTCTGACGCAGAAGGCGGTGCAGCTTGACGGGGCCGGAAAGGCATCGCTCGCACGCAAGATCGAAGTCCTGCGCCGCATGATCGCGGCGAGCCGTACCGTGCCGAACCGGTGGGCCGAGCACGACAAGCTCGCCGATACGCCGCAGGGCTACGGCATGCATGCGGCCGTGCTCGACCGCGACATCGGCCCGCTGCTGCAGACGCAGAAGCTGCTCAATTCGGTGAGCTTCGCGCGCCAGCGCGGCGTCAAGCGCGCGCTCACCGGCGCCGAGCTCGAGCTGATGAATTTCACCGGCGACGGCAACGGCATCGACATGGTGTCGATGCCGCAGGAGCTGCGCGAGATCGTGCCGACCGCGAATTTCTTCCAGCAGCGCGGCTATGAGCGCAATCCGGTCGCGCGCCGCACCGGCACCGTGGCAAGGCTCATCGCCGACATGGATCAGCGCATGGACCGCTATTCGCGGAATGCCGGCGCGAAGGAACTCATGTCACATTTTTAGTTAATTCCGCGGTCCCGGTCCGCCGACGTCTTCCATGATCGGGTCGATCGGCTTCACCCCGGTGGCGCGGTTGATCCAGACCGTGACCAGCCACAGCACGATCCCGATCGCGATCAGCACGCCGGCGATCTTGTACTGCACCGGATCGCGCCCGGTCCACGGCCCAACCAGAAACGCACAGGACAGGGCGCCGAGCACCGGCAGGATGGTCGGGGTGCGGAAATGCGCATGCCGCACATTGTCCCGCCGCAGCGCCAGCACCGCCACATTCACCACCGTGAACACGCAGAGCAGCAACAGCGCCGTGGTGCCGCCGAGCGCAGGGATTTCGCCGACAAAGGTGATCAGCGCGAAGGCGAGCAAGGTGGTGAAGACAATCGCCACAAAGGGCGTGCGGCGCGTGTGATGCACGCGGCCGAGCAGGCGCGGCAGCACACGCTCGCGGCTCATGCCATAGACCAGCCGGCTCGCCATCAGCATGTTGATCAGCGCGGTGTTGGCCACCGCGAACATGGTAATGAAACCGAAAATCCAGACCGGGAAGTCCGGCGCGCCGGCGGCCACCACTTTCAGCAGCGGGGTCTCGCCCTGCGCCAGCTCCGCCGGCGGCACCAGGGTGATCGCCGAAATCGACACCAGGATGTAGATCGCGCAGGTGAACAACAGGCCGATGAGCAGCATCTTCGGGAAGGTGCCGACCGGATCTTTGGTCTCCTCTGCCATGTTGACGGAATCCTCGAAGCCGACCATGGCGAAGAAGGCGAGCGTCGTTGCCGCCACCACCGGCCAGACCCAGTGCATGTCGGGCGACGTCTTGAACTCGAAGGCGCGCGAGACGTCGCCCTGTCCGAGCCCGATCGCCCACGTCCCGATGACGATGATGATGAGCAGGCCGGTCAGCTCGATGGTGGTGAGGATGACATTCGCCACCAGGCTCTCGCCGACGCCCCGGAAATTGATCGCCGCCACCGCCGCCATGAAGGCGAGGCCCATCAGCGTGATGCCGATGCCTGCCTGCAGATTCAGCCCGAGGGCATTGGAGAAATTCGCGGCAAAGGCGCGCGAGGCGGTGGACGCCGAGGTGATGCCGGACGACATCACCGCGAAGGCGATGATGAAGGTGACGAAATGGATGCCGAAGGCGCGATGCGTGTAGAGCGCCGCGCCCGCCGCGCGCGGATATTTGGTGACCAGTTCGAGATAGGAGAAGGCGGTGATCAGCGCCACCGCGAAGGCGGAGAGAAAGGGCAGCCACACCACCCCGCCCACCTGCTTCGCCACCTGCCCGGTCAGCGCATAGATGCCGGTGCCGAGAATGTCGCCGACGATGAACAGCAGCAGCAGCCACGGGCCGATCACCCGTTTCAGCTCCGGCCCGTCATGCGTGCGGGTCGCGGTATCATGTGCGGAGGTCTCAGATACAGGGGTTTTGGAAGCGCCGGCGGTCGCATCGGTGGTCATGGCCCGATCCTTTCGCAGCTAGGCGTTGGCCGCACCGGCCGCGCCGGAGCGCATCATACGGCACTCAGTATTTTTCGCCGGACGCGGGAGAGTCAATGCAGGTGATTTTCACCCTCCCCTCAGGCGGCCCTTCCCACAAGGGGAGGGTCACAAAGAATACGCACTAGACCGCCTTGCCGCCCATCGCGGCTTCGCCGGCCGCGCGCTGCGGCACCTCGATCGACACGCCGAGGCCTTCCTTGATGGAATTGCTCGCGGCGCCCGCCGCGGATTCGAACGCCGCTTCCTTGGTGGCGTAACTGCCCATCACCTTGCCGTTGTGGTCGATGGCCCAGCCGTCTTCATGCCGGATAATCTTGTAGGCTGCCTGTCCCATATCCGCTCCTGTATGACCTGTGCGCTGACTTGCGTCACCTATTTCGCCCGTTATTTGCGCCGCGATGATTTGCGCTTGCTCTTGCGTTTCGGCACTTTCTTGCCCTTCGCGCGCGCCTCCGACAGCCCGATGGCGATCGCCTGTTTGCGGCTCGTCACCTTCTTCTTGCTGCGGCCGCTGCGCAGCGTTCCCTTCTTGCGTTTCTTCATGGCGCGCTCGACATCCTTCGATGCCGAACGGGAATATTTGCGTGCCATATCGCTCTCCTCGCAATGGGTTGGTCATGGGCGCCGCGTGAGCCGGCCTCGGAACCAACGCCGTGTAACAAAAATTGTTGCATTGCGGACACGGAACAACCCTGCCCCGGGCGCATTAAGAGACGTCGCGCCGCCCTCAGCGCGTCACAAGAAGACTTGCAAGAAGGAAAAGACCTTGATGCGCGGATTCCGCTGCGCCGGCTGTGGCCGGGCGCTCGATGCCGTACGCTCCTGCAAATATCGCAACGAACGCTTCTACTGTTCCGAATTCTGCTCCGAAGATGACGAGGCGAAAAAGCCGCCGCTGAGCATCTGGGACTATCCGGCGTCGCCGACACAAACCGGTTTGTGAAACCTGCCGCTCGCGATTCGGCGCTCCCGCGCCGGCCGGTGCCGGCTCACGCATTGGTGAATATCCGCGCGATTGATGCGCCGCTTTCTCCGTCTGATCTGTGGACAGGCGGGCCGCGCCGGCGGAAGCTTGCCGCCTTTTCAAAGGGGGGAGAATACGCAGCGCCGCGTTTATTCCGCGGCCATTGAGGCATGGAAGGAGAACGCCATGAAAGTCCGGGACGCAATGCACAAGGGTTGCGAATGGGTCGCCCCCGAAACCAAGGTGTCCGAGATCGCCCACAAGATGCGGCACAGCGACATCGGCGCAATGCCGGTCGGCGAGAATGACAAGCTGATCGGCATGGTCACCGACCGCGACATCTGCTGCAAGGGTTTCGCGAATGGCATGGACGCGGACGCGCTCACGGCGCGCGACGTGATGACCATGGGCATCGTTTATTGTCACGACAGCGACGATCTGGCGGAAGCGGCCGATCTCATGGAGAGCCGGCAGATCCGCCGTCTGCCGGTGATCGACGCCAACAAGCGCATGGTCGGCATGCTTTCGCTCGGCGACGTCTCGCACGCGGCTACGCAGAGGGTCACGGCCGAGGTCGCGAAAGCGGTGAGTGCGCATCACGGGTGATGTAAGATCGCCTTTGGCTTGACCGCGCCGCGAACAGGGCTACCTCCCCTTATGAGGGGAGGCAGCCCGATTTTGCCGCACCGCCGAGCCAGATGCGATCGCCCTGCCCGCGGGGAGGGTGGGAAAGATGCCCCATGAAAACCTACACCAAACGCGACTTTCCGGTCTCCGACATCCGGCGCTATCTCGAGCCGGGGCCGGTCGTGCTGGTCTCCTCACATCACAACGACAGAGCCAACATCATGACCATGGGTTGGCACACGGTGATGGAATTCACGCCCTCGCTGGTCGGCTGCATCATCGCCAGCGGCAATCACAGCCATGACATGATCCGCAGGAGCGGCGCCTGCGTGATCAACGTGCCGACCATGGACCTGGCGAAGACGGTCGCGGATATCGGCAATTGTTCCGGCGCGGACACCGACAAATTCACGAGGTTCAGGCTCACGCCGGTGAAGGCGACGCATGTGAAGGCGCCGCTGATTGCGGAATGCCCGGTCAGCCTGGAATGCGAGCTCGCCGATGACAGGCTCGTCGCCCAATACAACTTCTTCATCTTCGAGGTGGTAAAGGCGCACGCGGCCAGGTCGCCGAAATATCCGCGCACCATCCACTATCAGGGCGGCGGACAATTCATGGTGGCGGGACGCGAGATGAGCCTGCGCAATCGCTTCCGGCCGGAGATGCTGTGAACCCCGTGCCATCCCTGTCGCGGCCGTCCGCGTTCTGGTGCGTCGCACCTATCATGGATCAGCGCGGCATGGCGCATGCACGGGCGCGCAATTTCACGACAGGCGTTGACTAACGTTAAGCCGGGCGTCCGCCGTGCGGTGATATTATTTGCCCGCAACCGATTCGCCGGGACGGCACAATGGATATTGCAACCCCCGAACGGCAGAAGCGCCCGCTCGTCGATCAGGACGTGCCGTTTTCCTTTGCAGAACTGTTCTTTTCCAGAACCAATCCCAAAGGCGTCATCCGCTCGGGAAACGGCGTGTTCCAAAGGATCAGCATGTATCCGTGGAACGAACTGATCGGCAAGCCCCACAACATCATCCGCCACCCAGACATGCCGCGCACCGTGTTCTGGCTGCTCTGGGACACGATCAAGAAGGGCGAGCCGATCGGCGCCTATGTGAAGAACCGGGCGAAGGATGGCCGCTATTACTGGGTGTTCGCCATCGTCACCCCGATCGAGGATGGCTATTTGTCGGTCCGGCTCAAGCCGAGCGCTCTGTTGTCCGTCATCGAGGCCGAATACAGGGCGCTCGCCGCCACAATGGCGCAAGACAGGCTTGAGCCCAGGGACGGCGTACCCATCCTGCTGCAGCGGCTGGCGGCACTTGGCTTTACCGATTACGCGGCCTTCATGGCGACCGCGCTGAGCAAGGAAATGACCGCGCGCGACCGGCAGCTCGGCCGCCCAGGCGATCGCACGCTCGCGCTGTTCGACAGTCTGGTGGAGCAGGCGACATCGCTGCTCGTTCGGGCGGATGCGATATTCGCAGCCTATACAAAAATCAGGCTCGTGCCGCTCAATCTCACCGTCCGCGCCAAGCATCTCGGCGCAGGCGGCGCCACCATCGGCGTGATCTCGAACGACTACAACGCCATTTCCGCCGAGATCAAGGCCAGCATGGATCGTTTCGTGGCGTCGGCGCGGCAATTGCTGCGGGCCATCAGTGAAGGGCAGTTCCTGATCTGCGTCGCCAAGGTGCAGCAGGAAGTCGCCGAGTATTTTCGCGCCGAAGACAATGTCGGTGAACTCGATCGTGACCGCGAAATGGCGCTGCTGCTGCAGCAGCAATCCGCCTATCAGGCCAAGGCGGTCGCCGGATTGCGGGCCATCATGGCGCAGGCGGCAAGCTTCCAGCAGGATTGCGCGGAGATGAAGCGCCTCGCGACCGGCCTGGAAGTGACACGCATCATGGGCAAGATGGAAAGCTCACGCCTGCTCGCCAAGGATGGGCTGAACGAGCTGATCGACGAGCTCGGCGCCTTTCAGAGCGCGATCGCCGACGGGCTGAAGGACATCGACGCCGCAAACCGGAGCATCCAGCAGAACGCCCGCAGGATGATCTCGGCAGGATCAGGAGATTTGCAGCCGTAACGCCGCTAGCGTCGGCATGCGTTGCGTCCGCTTGTCTCCGCGCAAAACACTCTTCGTTGCCGTGCTCATCCTCACTTCGCCGCGGCTGTTTTCAGTTCCGCTGCGGCGAGCCGCTTCTCCAGCGTGGCGATGTTCTCGAACAGGCGCCGCGTGGTCAGTTGCAGAAAGAAGAATCCGAATTTGGGATTCTGGAAATACAGCTGCTTGAGCTGATCGTAGCTGATCTCCAGAATATCGCCCTCCTCGACGCAAATGACAGTCTGCGTGCGCGCGCGCGCCGGCGCCATCATTCCCATCTCGCCGATCATCTGGCCGGGGGCAAGGTCGAGCCCGAGCGCCTCAATGCGGAAGCGGCCGGACAGCAGGAAGGCCATGCTCTCGGCCGGATCATCCTTGCGGTAGAGCACTTCGCCCGGCCTCACCCGACGCCGCCTGGAAAAGGATTTCAGCCAATCAAGATTGAGGTCGCCGCGCGCGGCTTCGGAGACCTGCCTGACCAGCTCAAGCATCTGATGCAGACGCCAGGCATTGAGCGGCAGCAACACGACATGCAGGGCGAGCACCGGATAGGCGGCATCCAGATAGCCATAGGCGATGAAGAAGACATTGCTGACGAGCCCCACGATCCGCAGCGGAATCATGGTTTTCATGGCGAATGTCAGAAATACGAGTAAGGCCGCGCAATAGCCGACCAGTGCCGCGATATCCATGACATCCCCCTGCCCATGTCTTGCCGGGATGGTAGAGGGATAGGTGCGCACCAATCAATATGCGGTGCAGTCAGTTGTCCGTTCTCGGCAATCCAGTCCGCCGCAGCAATCGGGATACGTTCACGCCGCCCGTCGCCGTGAAAGGCCAAGTATGCGCCGCAACTCCTCCTCCCCGCCATAGGGACGGCCATAGTCTTCCGGGTGGCTCACATCATCATCCACCGTCTCGGGCGCATCGCCTGATACTTGTCCGGATGCAGCAAATCTGGCCTCACGCATCTGCAGGAAGGCCGGAACCTTGCCTTCGTCTGCATCCATTGCGGTTGCACTGATGTTGCGGTGGACATTTCGCCGCCGGCGCGCGCGAACGATGCTGAAAATCGCCGGGCCCATCGCGCCGCCGATGAGCAATGCGGCGATATAGGACGCCGGCAATCCGGTCGGCGTGGCGGGAGAGCTGCTCGCCTTGGCGACATCGGCGCTGGCGACATCGGCGCCGCCTGCCGGTGTCTGCCGGGCGCGCGCGTCGTCCGTGGCCGGCTGCGGCTCGGCCGGCTCTGCGGAATCGCGCATGGCCCATGCGGCGCGCGCGGCCTTCTCGTCCGCCCATTCGGTCAGGCCGTTGTCCTCATCGCCTGCGATGCCGGCTTCCTTCAGAAGGCCGGTCCAGTCCACCAGATAAGGCACGCTCTCCTGCGGCACGAACACAAATGACGTGACGCCGGCGGCGTCGCTGCGCGCGACCGGCGCAGGCGTCTCCTGCGGCGGCGCCGGCTGGGCCTCCGGCTCGGCCGTGTTTGCGGCGGCTTGCTCGCGCCGGTCGGCCTTGAGCGCTGCCGCCTCCTTGTCCTGCGGGCCGAGGAACCAGCATTTGCGCTTGGTTGCGCGATCGGTGCGATACCACCAATGCTGCCCGGCCGGCGCCGGCGCATTCGGCTTTGCGATGCAGTCATCTTCGGCGCGCGCGGGCGCGCCCGGTAACATGGTGCCAAGGACTGCAAGTGAACCAAGAACTGCAAGTGAAAGAGCAAACACAGGCAGTGACGTCGATTGAATGTGTTTGCGCACGCAACCCTCCCTCGCTTTGAGGATTGCAATTCACCTTGTTACTTCGGCTGCAATGCGTCGTGACTTCGACGATTCATGGGCACCGTGGTGGGCGGTTCGTCGCAGCGGTATTCACGCCCTGCGGCATCGCGTTTTTCGTAGGGTGGGTTAGGCGCACGATCTCGGGCTTGCCCGAGATCGGCATCAGATCGTGCGCCGTAACCCACCGGCTGCATATGCCGCGAGTCACGTGGTGGGTTACGCGCCTTCGGCGCTCACCCACTCTTCGCGGGTTCGACGATTCATGGGCATGCAATGCGTAGCATTGTAGGGTGGGTTAGGCGCAAAGCGCCGTAACCCACCGGCTGCACATGCCGCGAGTCATGTGGTGGGTTACGCGCCTTCGGCGCTAACCCACCCTACGCGGCTAACCCACCCTACGCAGCTGAAATGGGTGCCTGACAGCGCGCCTCACGTGTCGGGCGTCTTTCGCCAGGTATCGCGCAAGGCAGACCAGAACGCCGCCAGCGCGATCACCACCGCGACCAGGACCAGCATGACCACGAGCTGAACCACGCTGAAATTCGGCGAGTCCTTCGCGACGAACCAGGCGGCGATGACCCCCGCCGGTATCAGCAGGAGCCGCACAAAAAAGCCGAGCACGTAAGGCTCCCCGTGGTTTCGAACGGAAACCAAACTACCACGCGGATGGGTTCAGCGATAAAACAACGCGAGCGATCTGGTCTTCGATTTTGTCATGGCCGGGCGCGCGCAGCGCCGCATCATTTGCTTGTCGCCAGACAAGGACAGCAGGCACTTTTGCCGCTGAATTTCGCTGCGTGATACTGCGCATCCCATGACCCGCCGAGAGCCATCATGCCCGTTTCAATGTACCAGGCGTCCGTCCCCGTTTTCGTGCACGGCCTCAAGGCCCTGTCGCACCTGCTGGACCGGGGCGAGGCGCATGTGCGCGACACCGGTGCCGATCCCGCAGCGCTGATCGGCGCCCGCCTCGCGCCTGACATGCTGCCGCTGTCCGGTCAGGTGCAGCGCGCCTGCGACACCGCCAAGCTGTCGCTCGAACGCCTGAGCGGGCTAGCCGCCCCGCGCATGGAGGACACCGAACAGACCTTCGCGGAGCTGCACGCGCGCATCGACAGCACGCTCGCCTATCTTGACGGCTTCACCGAAGCGCAGCTTGCCGGCAGCGAGACCAAGATCATCGAGCTGGACCGGCACGACTACAAGCCGACCTTCGACGGCGCGTCCTATCTGTTCAGCTTCGGCCTACTGAATTTCTGCTTCCACATCACCACCGCCTACAACATCCTGCGGCATGCGGGCGTGAAGATCGGCAAGCGCGATTACCTCCGGCCATTCTGAGGCGCGGGCAACGCGCGGCCTGTAGCCCGCATGGAGCGAAGCGGAATGCAGGACAGCCAAGCCGCACGCAACGCCGCTCCGGATTTCGCGGAACCTGTCATCGAGCCGCGCTTTGCGCGGACCCGTTGGCTCCATCCGGGCTACGCTTGCTCCTCCCACGGCCAGATCCGCGCTGCATGACGCACATGCAGGATGACAACCTCGTCTTCGCTCACCGCGTAGAAGATTAGGAACGATACCGTACCAGCGATGCAACGCGCACGCCGGGCTCGTCGGATTCATGGCCGAAGAAAGGATACTCGGCCAGCAACGCCGCAATTTCCTTCACGCGCGCGGCAACAGCCTTTGCCGCAGCAGGGTTGCGGTCGAACAAGTAGCTGAAAACGTCTGCAAGCTCGCGGAGCGCGGTGTCGGTATAGCGGACCTTCATGCGCCGTAGCGACTGAACAAAGCCGTCACGGCGTCATCGCTGGCGAGCCTGCCCGCGCGCAAATCCGCCAGCCCGCGCCGCACGGCGGCACGCTCATCGTCGCTCAGCTTGTAAACGCCAGCATGCTTGCGCTCGATGTCGGCGACCGATTTCACAAACTCATCCTGTGCCTCGTCCGGCCAGGAGGCGATGCGTTCAAGCAGAATTTCAATGCTGTGCTTGGTCATGACAGCAATGTTATCAAAATCGGAATGCCTCTGCCACGGGGGAAAGCGGCAAGCGATACGTCAAAATGCATCGTCATGGCCGGGCGAAAGCGCGAAGCGCGTCATCGCGCTGAAGTCCCGGCCATCCACGTCTTTGCAGACGCGCGCCCCTCACGCTACGATTTGCAATGAGCAACGAACGCTTTTTGCAGATAGTTTTTGTGATTTTGATTATTGGCTTTGCGTTCGTGCTGATCGACCGAGAAAAATGTGAAAATCCCGACGGCAACCCGTGCCGCTTCGGCGGCGGAGGCCGCGGCTCGGTGCCGCTGTCATTCGGAAAATAAAGTCCGTAGCCCGCATGGAGCGCGGAATGCGGGACCAGCAGAATCACACGCAACGCCGCTCCCGGATTTTGCGGAGTTTATCCTCGGGCGCGCTGGAAGCGCGACCCGAGGGCGCCATCCGGCGACACTCGCGTGAAGAATGAAGCGGCCTTACCCTCCCCCTTGTGGGGAGGGTCGCCCGCCGAAGCTTTGGCGAAGGCGGGCGGGGTGGGGGTCGCTGCGTAGCGCACCGCGCGACCTTTTCGCAGCCCGCGTCAATTCTCTAACTCTTCTTGCGCTTGCTGCGTTTGCGCAGCCGCTTCGCATTGGCCCTGACGGTCTTCAGCGCGGGCCTGGACGCGGCGGCGCCGAGTTCCGCAGCGACATGGGCCGCGCGGCCGGGCGAGACCTTGCCGAGCGCGGCATCGCGCGACAGCCGCAAGGCGGCCTTCTGCATTTCGAAGGCGCCGCTCGATGCGGCCGCAATCTTCTCGCTGATCATGCGCGCCTTCTCGGCGTCGCCTTGCGGCGACGACAGGCGATGCCACAGCACCGCGGTGGCGTGCATATTCGCGACGAAAAGATCGCCGGCGAAAATCCAGGGATTGAAATGCCGCCGCCCCATCGCACCACCTCCGCAGCACAGGCGCCCGCGCAGACTGGGCCGGGATGTTGCCGAATGTGGGGCAGAGCAGAGCGAAGCAGCATTCCCCCGTCAGGGCCGGGCCGGCGCGCAGCGCCGTGACCCAGCCATCCATCTTTTCGAGAAATGATGGATGCGCGGGTCAAGCGCGCGCATGACACTTCAAGTTAAACGCAGGTCTGTAGCCCGCATGGAGCGAAGCGTAATGCGGATCGGCAAAGCCACACGCTTCGCCGCTCCGGATTTCGCGAAGCCTGTCATCGGGCCGCGCTTCGCGCGGACCCGTTGGCTCCATCCGCGCTACGCTTTGCTGGCGGTCGCGTAACTTGTAGGGTTAGGCGCGAAGCGCCGTAACCCACCATTTGGGACCGGCTTCAAAGTCGCTCGGTGGGTTACGCGCCTTTGGCGCTAACCCACCCTGCGCTTGCTGGCAGAACCCATCCTGCTGCTGCCGGCCAAATCACGGCACGAGGTCCATGACGACGCGCCCGCTCTCGAATTCGACCGGCAGCGAGACATGCTCGTGCGTGATCAGCCAGCCATGATCCGAGCGGCGGCAGCCGTTGCTTGTGCGCACCCAGTATCCAACCTCGCGCCCGTTCGTCCGGGTTCCGCTGGCCCGCAGAAGCATGTGCGCGGCCGCGACATCCCCGCTCGCCAGAATATCCAGGTCGCGGGTTTCCATGCCGATGGCGCTCGTCCAGCCTTCGAACCAGTGCAGGAACCTGTCCCGAAGCGCGGCAGATCCGGCATAGCGCAGAGGAGGCACGACGTCGAAATAGACAATGTCGGGAGAATAGAGCGCCATGAGCCGGTCGATATCCTTGGTCCGAATGGCCTCGGACCGACTGTCGAACAGCGCTCTCACCTCGGACTGGGTCGAAGCCATTGCATCCTCCGTTCCGGGACTGCAACAAGGCCGCCACCACCGTCTGGCGTCACCCGACAGCATAATTTCCCGCCCTGTTCGCGCAAGGCGGGAGAGAAACACCTGGCGCGACGGGTTCGCGGCGCTCAACCTGTCCTGCGCTTGCAGTGGATGGCGCAATACACCTGATCACTTCAGCTGCAATGCGTTGCGACTTCGGCAATTGCGCGACGTCCACATGTTTGTTGCCGCGCGGCGCGCGGCCAACTCCGCATCATCCCGAGAGCCTGACTCGAAACGGAGTCAACACGATGAAAGCCTTCATCGAACGCGTCATGCCCGGCCTTGTGCCGGCATGCACGCCTTGAGGCGAGAGCCGCAAGACAAACGTGGATGGCCGGGACAAGCCCGTTGCCATGACGGAAATCAGATGCCGGGTGCCGATCGGCCCTCGCCCGCCGCCCCTGTTGGCGTTACGATTTGCGATGAGCAACGAACGCTTTTTGCAGATTGTTTTTGTGATTTTGATTGCGGGCTATGTGCTGATGCTGATCGACAGAGCGAATTGTCAAAAGCCCGACGGCAGTCCCTGCCGCTTCGGAGGAGCAATCCCCGTCTCTGTGCCGGTGTCAGTCGGCAGATGACGAGGCCGTAGCTCGCATGGAGCGAAGCAAGATGCGGGACCGCGGAGCCACACGCAACGGCGCCCCGGATTTCGCGGAGTTTATCCTCGGGCGCACTGAGAGCGCGGCGAGAGGCTCCTTCCGGGCACGCTTGCTTTGCGTCGCATCACGTCAGCGGCGCGGTTGCGCGCATTTGCAATACGACCATTTCACGATACCATTAGTTGACAATTACGTCTTCATCGACGGACCAAACTGCATGCGCATTGCAGAACTCCGCATTGAGAATTTTCGCGGCATTAGACAGGCTCACATTAAATTTAGTCCCCACACTGTATTCGTAGGCGGTAACGGCTGTGGCAAAACAACAATCATAGAAGCATTGGCTTTACTCTTTGGGCGCGACCGCATGGTCCGCTCTCTAACAGAGCACGATTTTTATGGTAGCGACCCTGCGCCCGCCGATCGCATAAACTTCGTTGCGACCATTATCGATTTTGAGAAAGACGATCCAGCCGAACATCCAGAATGGTTTCGGGAAGATCGCGGCGTTCCAAAGTGGTGGGATCCGTTAACAGGAAGGTTATCTGCTACACGTGACACCGCAACCTGGCGGCTCGCTTGTCAGGTAGGCTTCTGTGCTCGCTTTGATCGCCCTTCTCTGGAAGTCGAAACCATTCGATACTTCCACGACGACGACAATATCGCTGATGTCTTTACAGAAGAATCGACAACTCCCCTACCGAGCCGACTAATTCGTGATCTCGGTTTCTTCTTGGTTCCCGCTAATCGAACGTGGGATCGCGTAGTATCGTTCGGCTCTGAACTCTTCCGCCGCGTGGTTTCGTCAGGAGATGGACAACCAGCAGACTCGGTTCTAGTAGAACGCAACCGTCTACGAGCACCACAACAACCGTTGGAGCAGGATCCCAAGCTTTCCCCGATCGTTGAACAGCTAAATGAAGAACTCGCCAGATTTTTTCCGAATGCGCCTTCACTCCAACTAAGAATCACATCAACCGACAGCGACGGACTTCTTGATGCTGTAGTACCGCACTATAGGCATACGAATGACTCACCCACTATTCCGGCAAGGCGGCACGGAAATGGCCTGATCTCACTTCAGCATCTACTTTTATTGCTACAATTTGGTCGGCGACGAGCCGCGGCCAAAGAAGAATTCTGGATGGCCCTAGAAGAACCCGAGCTTCATATTCCACCACCTCTACAACGCAGCCTAATCAACAGAATCCAATCCCTTTCGACACAAACATTTGTGTCAACACACTCTCCAATGCTCGCTGCATTTGCCGATCCGCAAGCTCTAATTATTCTCCGCAACAAGAATGGAACTTTATCGACAAAACAACTACTAGATAACGCACTGCCGTCGAGTACGCCCAACTCGGTGCGAAAACTTTTTCAAATCAACCGGCTTCAGACGATAGAAGCCCTGATGCACGATGCGTTGCTAGTTCCTGAAGGCCGCATCGACTACGAATTAGTTACCCTGCTTACCCGCATCCTAGATTTGCGTCAGGATTGGAGTCCAGCAGGTGATTGTCATTTCGGCTCTGAAGTTGGAGTCATACCGACCCACGATGCCGCAATAGAGGCAACCATCGCTGAATTGGCAAAAATACATCCTCAAATCGTCGCCCTTGTGGACGGTGATAAGGAGGGCCTGAACTACTCGCATGCCCTTGCAAAGGCTGCAGCCCCGCCATCGGTAATCTTGCGTTGGCCAGCATCATGGACCTTTGAAGACACCATCGGATGGATTCTTGATGGCGATTCGTCGGGCGCAGTCGCGCTATTAAGGCAATCCATATCTCCGGCACCTCAGACAGTCGCCGATCTCGTTTCTCGATTAAAATCTACAAATCGCACAACACATGGCCTTAAGCAGGACCAAATCGCTTACGAAACGATTGCTAGCGTCATAGGATCGTTAGCCTCTTGCCGAGCCCGCGCATTATCACTGTTAAACGCCGTTGCTGATATTGCGCTTGGTCGTCCAAATTCTCTATTCGCTCCGGCAGGAACACAGGAGCTCCTTGTCAGAGTTTTTAAGCCATGACGATTTTCGCCGTTGAGGGGGCGGCTGGAACTGGGAAAACTACACGACTGATGGCAGCCCTTGAGGAAGCTATCAAGGAAACGCCTCTTAAATCTGGGCAGCGAGTCTTAGCGCTAACTTTCATGCACGGAGCACGTCGCAGACTTAATGACCGAGTTCGTAAAGTCCCCAATGTAAGAAGCCGCTGCGAATGCGCTACAATAGACAGTGTAGCACAGAGAATTATAAAAAGATGGCGGACCCTTCTGTCAGCGCGTGGAATTACAATTCCTAACGAAGGGCAATATGACGCCCAGTGCAACGTAGCCGGAATTTTATTGGAGCAGCCAGAGGTACGAAGCTGGATGCGAACAAGTTTTCCTGTTGTAGTGGTGGATGAAGCGCAAGACCTCAAACCAGAGCGCCTTAGAATTATTCGTGCGCTAGCGCGAGCAGGAACAACTCTTATAGCTGCCGACGAATTCCAGTGCCTCGACGCAACACTGCGCCCAAATCCAGCAACGAAATGGCTTCACAAAGCTTGTCGGCCTGAAGTTCTGACCCAAGTTCGGCGTACTAATATTAATGCACTACTTGCTGCGGCCACGGCAATCCGATCGGGTAACGCTCCTGTAGCGGCAGGCAATCTAAGGATTTTTCCTTCGCAAGGCGTTCCAATGGCGGCCGTCTATCTCGCAAATGCGATAGCATGGCGCGGCACCGGACAGGTCGCTGTAATAACACCCGCGCTACAAGGAGACTTTGCGCGCAATGTTGTACGTCGTGTTCAGCAGCAGCCCTGCGGAAAGCACCAGAATGGGCCGTACAACATTCGCTGGGAAAATTCCGAAGCCGACGAGGTTGCAGCAATCAATAGCGAGCTTGTAATCGCAGACACCGCGTCCATAAGCGATACGCTATCTGCCTTGGAAAAGTTGGGACAAAGTAGCATTGCACGGGGTGTTAGAAGTTGGGCGCAGCTAGAGGTTAACGCCACAAAACGAACCGAATTCACTCGGACTGAAATTGAGGCTCAAATTGCACGTCACGTTCACATACGTCGCCAACACTACGGAATGGAAAGTGAGTTTGTGGCTCTCACAATTCAACAAGCAAAGAACCGCGAGTTTGAAGGCGTTGTAATTCTATGGCCATACCAAGTCGGTGGAGACACAGAGCATAAGAGGCGCTTACTCTACAATGCCCTCACACGGGCAAAACGTTGGTGCACCATAGTCACACAAAGTCCTCAAATTCTCAAAAGCGCGCCCTTCGCATAGATTCCTGTCAAAACCCCTCCGCCGCCATCTGCATCACGCTCCCCGCCCCCGCGCTGATGCGCGCGAGATGCGCCGCCGTTTCCGGCAGCATGCGCTCGACGAAAAACTTTCCGACGATCAGCTTGTTGCGGAGCGCCTGCTCGCGGCCGCCCGCGCCTGCCGCGAGCTTCTCGTTCGCGGCTTTCACGATGCGCAGCCACATATAGCCGAGCGCGACGAGGCCGAAGAGATGCATGTAGTCGGTGGCGCCGGCGCCGGCATTGTCGGGCTTTGTCATCGCGTTCGCCATGAACCACATGGTCGCCTGCTGGAGATGGCCGAGCGAGACATTGACCGGCCCCATGTAGGGCTTCAGCCCTTCGTCATCCTTGTGCGCGTTCAGAAAGCCCTGCACCTCGGCGAAGAAGGCCTGCAGAGCTCTGCCGCCGTCCTTCGGCAGCTTGCGGCCGACCAGATCGAGCGCCTGGATGCCGTTCGCGCCCTCATAGATCATCGGGATGCGCGCATCGCGCACGAATTGTTCGGCGCCGGTCTCGGTGATGTAGCCGTGGCCGCCATACATCTGCTGCGCGGAGACCGCGTTCGCAAAGCCGAGATCGGTGAGCACGCCCTTCACCACCGGGGTGAGCAGGCCCATCATGTCCTCGGCGTGCTGCTTCTCCTTGGCGTCGCTCGAGCGGTGCGCGATGTCGCCGAACAGCGAGGCCCAGAGCACGAAGGCGCGCGCCGCCTCGTTGAAGGCGCGGATGGTGAGCAGCGTACGCCGCACGTCCGGATGCACGATGATCGGATCGGCCGGCTTGTCGGGGAATTTCGGTCCCGTGAGCGCGCGGCCCTGCAGGCGCTCCTTCGTGTAGGCAACGGCGTTCTGATAGGCGACCTCCGAGAGCGCGAGCCCCTGCAGGCCGACCGCGAGCCGCGCCTCGTTCATCATCACGAACATGGCGTTGAGGCCGCGGTTTTCCTCGCCGATCAGAAAGCCGGTCGCGTTGTCGTAATTCATCACGCAGGTGGCGTTGCCGTGAATGCCCATCTTGTGCTCGATCGAGCCGCAGGAAACGCCGTTGCGCTGCCCGAGCGAGCCGTCGTCATTCACATTCACTTTCGGCACGATGAAGAGCGAGATGCCCTTGGTGCCGGCCGGCGCGCCTTCGATGCGCGCCAGCACGAGATGGATGATGTTGTCGGTGAGATCCTGCTCGCCGCCGGAAATGAAAATCTTGGTGCCAGAGATTTTGTAGGAGCCGTCCGCCTGCTTCACCGCCTTGGTGCGCAAGAGGCCAAGGTCGGTGCCGCAATGCGGCTCGGTGAGATTCATGGTGCCGGCCCATTCGCCGGAAATCATCTTCGGCAGGAATTTGTGCTTCAGCTCGTCGGAAGCATGCGTGACGATCGCGGCCACCGCGCCCTGGATCAGGCCGGAATACATCGAGAAGGCGAGATTGGAGGAGGCCAGGAATTCGTTGACCACCGTGGTCAGCGTCGCCGGCAGTCCCTGCCCGCCGAATTCCACAGGGCATGACAGTCCAATCCAGCCACCCTCGACGAGTTGCCGATAGGCCTCCTTGAAACCGTCCGGCGTCGTGACCCGTCCATCCTCGTGGCGTGTACATCCCTGAGCATCGCCGCGAGCATTGAGAGGAAACAGCACCTCACTGCAGAGCTTCCCGCTTTCTACGAGCATTGCCTCCACTACATCTGGTGTGGCGTCGGCAAAGCCCGGAAGATTGTTCTGCCGCTCGATGTGGAACACATCGTTGAGCAGAAACAGCACATCCTCGACTGGCGCAGTGTAGCTCGGCATTTCAATCCCCCGGGCACTCGAAACGAATCTGAGAAGCTTACTGCAAGCTCTCTGCATTCTCGTTACCGCACCCTGCAAGGGGGAGGTCGTCCGCCAAAGCGAAGTGACGGCGGGCGGGTGCGGGTCTGCGGCATGACCCCTCCCGAGCCCTCCACCTTTCAGGGAAAGGGAGCTTCTAAAGGGAGCTTCTGTTGCGTTAGCCGCAAAATTTAACCCGCTGTTTACCCTACCGCGAACAAAGTGGCGGCTCGGGGACGGGACCGCTGCGCTTTGCCACCACCTGTTAACAAGTGCCGGTTCCATCAGCTCTTTTACGGGTCTGCCCCCGCCGGCCGTTTTGGGTGAGCGCATGAGGCAACGCGTCCCGTGGAACGTGAAAGGTGTGCGGCCGGAAGTCCGCGACACCGCACGTGAAGCCGCGCGCCGGGCGGGAATTCCGGTCGGGCAATGGCTCGATCAGGCCATTATCGAACAAGCCGGCGGTCCAATTCCGCAGCCTTATCAGCATCATCATCCGGCCCAGCATCATCAGCCGGCGCCGCCCTACCCGCCGCAACAGCATCATCAGCCGCATCAGCAGCCGCATTACGCACCCTATCCGCCGCAGCAGCCGGCTTACGCGCCGCCGCCGCCTCGTCCGGCGCCGCCGCAATGGCAACCGCCCGCCTCTTATCCGCCGGCCGATTACGGCCCGCCGGCCTATGCGCCCATGCCTGCGCCCCTGCCGCCGCAGCCGGCCTACATGCCGGCGCCGCAATTGCAGCCGCAGCCGGACTGGTCCGCCGATCTCGACCGCGCGGTCGCCGAAATCTCCGCGCGCCAGCACGCGCTTGAGGTCGATCCGGCCGCGCCGCCGCTGCAGCCGCAGCCTCAGCCTCAGCCGCAGATGCCGCGGCCCGAATCCTTTTCAGCGCCGGCCTATCCGCCCCTCGCACCGCAAGTTTTTGCGCCGCCGCCCTATGCGCCGCCCCCCGCCCCGGCCTACGCGCCGCCTCCGCAGGCCGCTGCGCCCTCGTTCGACCTGTCCGGCCTTGAGCGTCAGCTGCAGGGCATCACCGCGCAGATCGAAAACCTCAACCGCAACGACGGTTTCAGCCAGGCCATCGCTGATCTCCGCAAGGATCTGGCCGAGATCGGCCGCACGCTCATGGAGGCGATGCCGCGCCACGCGCTCGAGGCGCTGGAAGCGGACGTCCGCAGTCTCGCCGACAAGATCGAACAAAGCCGCATGGCCGGTGTCGACCCGGCAACGATCGCGAATATGGAGCGGGGCCTCGCCGACGTGCGCGAGGCGTTGCGCACCCTGACGCCGGCGGAAAGTCTGGTCGGCTTCGAGCAGGCGGTGCGCGGCCTTGCCGCGAAAATCGACCAGATCGCCGTGTCGCACCACGATCCGGCGGCATTCCAGCAGCTCGAGGCGACCATCACCGCCTTGCGCGGGGTGGTCTCGCATGTCGCCTCCAATGACACGCTGATGGGCCTGTCGGAAGAGGTCCGCGGCCTCGCGGCCAAGATCGACCGTGTCGCCGGCAACAGCAGCGGCTTTGGGCCGGAAGCCCTGTCCTCGCTGGAAAAGAAGATCGCCGATCTTCCGGTGCTTGGCGCCATCGAGCGCGGCTTCGGCGAGCTGAAGGCGCGGATCGACGAAATGCAGGGCGGCGAGCGGCCTGACGCGGCCAGCCATCTGAAGCACGATCTCGACCGCACGCGGGATTCGCTGGAAGCGCTGCACGGCACGCTTGGACTGGTGGTCGATCGCCTGGCGACGATTGAATCCGGCCTCCAGGCCAATGGCGTGAAGCCAGGGCCGCAGCAGCCCGCTCCGCCTCCGGCGCAGCCGGTCAGCCCGCCGCCGGCGCCGCCTCCCGCGCGCATTCCGGTGCCGGAAGCCGCCGCTCCAGCCCCGACCTTCGCCTCCGCGCCATCTTTGCCGCTACAGCAACAGGTTCTGCCGCCGGTATCGCCGGCTCCCGTGCGCCCACATCCGGCACCGGTGGCGGAGCAGCCGCGCGAAAAGCCGCGCCCCATGCCCCCGGCGCAGGAACGGCAGCCGATCAATCCCAATCTGCCGCCGGATTTCCCGCTCGAGCCGGGCTCCGGCGCGCCGCGCATGCGGCCGAAGCCCTCGGCGGCCGAGCGCATCGCCGCCTCCGAAGCCGCGCTGGCGCCTGGCATGCCTACCGCTGATGCCGGCCCGACCAATTTCATCGCTGCGGCGCGTCGGGCGGCGCAGGCCGCCGCGCCCGCCACATCCGGCGCGAAAGACGACGAGCAACCCGAAGCATCCCGCAAAAGCATCGGTCAGCGGGTCCGTGCGCTGATCGTCGGCGGCAGCGCCGTGATCGCCGTGATCGCGTCGATGCATGTCGCCATGAAGATCTTTGATCCGGCCAACCAGGGCGAGATCGGCGTCGTCTTCACCGATCCTCCTCCCGGCATCGAGGAAAAGATGCTCGCCGAGGAAGAGGAGCAAGAGCGCACGAAGTCCGCGAGCGCGCCGGCCCTCGTCCCCCCCTCCGGCATTCTTCTGCCGGAGAACAAGCCGGCTGCGCCGGCCAATATGGCGCTTGCTCCCGTTATCGATCCCGGAATTACCGGCTCGGTCGCCTCCCGTCCCGCTCCTGCAAAGCCCGCGGCGACACCGGCCGACAACCGGCCCGCGCTGCCCGACCGCCTGCCGGCCCCGCTGCGCGAAGCCGCCCTCAACGGCGATGCCGGCGCCGAATACGAGATCGCCATCCGCTACCTGGAAGGCCGCGGCATTCCCCAAAACACCGCCGAGGCCGTGCGCTGGCTGGAACGCGCTGCGGCGGCGAACCTTGCACCCGCGCAATTCCGCCTCGGCGGCCTGTACGAAAAAGGCCAGGGCGTCAAAAAGAACCTGGAGACCGCGCGCAAGCTCTATGTCGCGGCCGCCAACAAGGGCAACGCCAAGGCCATGCACAATCTGGCGGTACTCTATGCCGAAGGCATTGACGGAAAACCTGATTACAAGACCGCGGCGGGCTGGTTCCGCAAGGCGGCCGAACATGGCACCGCCGACAGCCAGCACAATCTCGGCATCCTCTATGCCCGCGGCGTCGGCGTGGAGCAAAATCTGGCCGAGTCCTACAAATGGTTTGCCCTTGCCGCCAACCAGGGCGACCGCGATTCGGCGAGCAAGCGCGACGATGTCGCCGCCAGGCTCGACCAGGGATCGCTGATGGCGGCGAAGCTCGCGGTGCAGACCTTCGCGGTCAAGCCGCAGCCGGACGAGGCGGTCGGCGTCAAGGCCCCGCCCGGAGGCTGGGAGCCGCGCCCCGCCAGCAGCCCGCGTCCGGAGAAAAAGCAAAAGCCCGGATCTCCGATGCGGGTCACTCCCTCCTGATCTGGATCTGCGGGTCACGCCCTCCTGATCTGGATCTGCGGGTCACGCCCTCCTGATCTGGATCTGCGGCTCACGCCTTCCTGATCTAGATCTAGTGGCCGGCGCGCCACAAATTCATCGACTCTTCAGCACCATGCTGTACGGATGACCGCAACGCAGCGCAGGATGACCGCGCGCCGTAAGTCTGCCGCTTTGCGTTGGATGTTTTTAACGCTCTCAACCGGCTGGCCCGTCCGTGCAGATTTATCTTCCGATCGCCGATCTGCCCGTTAACATTTTTCTCATCCTGGCGATGGGCCTTGCGGTCGGATTTATCTCCGGCATGTTTGGCATCGGCGGCGGATTCCTGATGACGCCGCTCCTGATCTTCATCGGCATTTCGCCGGCGGTTTCGGTCGCAACGGTGTCGAGCCATATCGCGGCTTCATCGGCCTCAGGCGCAATCAGCTATTGGCGAAAAAATGCGGTTGACCTGCCGCTGGCGGTCATGCTGCTCGCGGGCGGTATTGTCGGCACGGCGCTCGGCGTCTGGCTGTTCACCTGGCTGCGATCCGCCGATTTGCTCGATCTGCTGATCGCGCTGGCCTACGTCATCCTGCTTGGCGCGGTCGGCGGATTGATGATCGTCGAGGCGATCCGCGCCATTGCACGAACGTATCAGGGCAAGCCTGTGGTCCTCCGCCGCCCCGGCAGCCACACGTGGATCCACGGCCTGCCATTCAAAATCCGGTTCAAGCGTTCGAAAATCTACGTCTCGGCCATTCCGGTCTGGATCATCGGCCTCATCATCGGTTTCATCGGGGCCATCATGGGCATCGGTGGCGCGTTTCTCCTTGTCCCAATGCTGATCTACTTCCTGCGGGTGCCGACCGCGACCGTCATCGGAACATCGACGATGCTGACGCTGGTGACGATGGGATCGGCGACCATCATGCATGCCACCACCAATCATCTCGTGGACGTCATGCTGGCGCTGATCCTGATGGTCGGCGGCGTCACCGGCGCGCAGTTCGGCGCACGGGCCGGCCTGCTCATGAAACCGGAACGGTTGCGGCTGCTGCTCGGACTTCTGGTGCTGAGCGTCGGCCTGCGCTTCGCGATCGATCTGCTGGCGCAGCCCAACGAGCTGTTCTCCATCCGCGTCGTGGACGGCAGCACATGACCCGCGCGTTTGCCATTGCCGCTCTGGCCGCCGTCATGGTGAGCGCATCCGGCATCGCCTTCGCGGAACGGCTGATCTCGTCATTGAGCAGCCATCAGGTTCTGGTGTCGTCCAGTTTTGCGGGAGCGGAGCTCGTGTTGTTCGGCTCGGTCGAACGCGACGCCGCGACCGTGCCGCGGCGCAGCGGATATAATCTTGTCGTGACGGTTATCGGACCACGCCAGACTCTCGTGACCCGCCGGAAGGACCGAATTTTTGGCATCTGGGCCAATGCCCAATCCCGCACCTTCGTCGGCGCGCCGTCTTATCTCGCGGTACTCAGCAACAGGCCGCTGGATGAGATCGCAAGCCTCGGCGTTCAACAGCGGCTCGACATCGGCATGGACAATGTGCCGCTGCCACAGACGGCAGCGATGCAACCGACTGACTTGCTGTTTCGTGATGCGCTAATCCGCCTGAAAAAGGAACGCGGGCTTTATATCGAGGAGCCCAACAGCGTAACATTCCTTACGCCCAATCTGTTCCGCGCCAGCATCCGGCTGCCGGCGGAAGCGCCGGTCGGCAGCTACGAGGTTGAGGTCAAATTGTTCGCAGATGGCACGAATATCGCGCGCACGGCGTCCGCCCTGGAGGTGGTCAAGGTCGGCGTTGAGCAATTCGTGGCCAATGCCGCGCGCGACTACGGCTTCATCTATGGAGTTTGCACCGCATTGATGGCGCTGCTCACCGGCTGGTTCGCCTCGATTGTCTTCCGGCGCGATTAGCCTTAATCGGGAATACAGCGCACGGCCGACACTGCATACAGGCGCGTCGTGCCAAGCATGTGCGCCACGAAATCGGCCCCGGCAAAAACCGTCCGGAACGCGCTGTGGCGTATATTCAGCCCGCCGGTGAACGCGCCGAATGCCGGCATCACCATGCGCCAGTTGTTTCTCGCGAAGCACTTGCGGCTGACCATTCGGCCGCGCGTGAGCACTCGGGCGACGGGATGAAGATGACCGGCAATGACAGCCTCTTCGCTATGCGCCGACGGCTCATGCCGGAAAGCAATGTTGCCAATCCTGATCTGATCGCAGAAGCGCCCGCCGATGCCGACGGCAGGATCGGGATCATGGTTACCTGCGATCCATATCCAGTCGCGCCCGCGCTGCAGCGCCAGCAACGTCCGCCGGTCATCCTCAATCAGGCGACCGGCGCCGTCGCCGTCATGAAAATTATCGCCCAGACAAACAACAACGCGCGGATCGTAACGCACGATCACCTGCTGGAGCTTAGCCAAAGTCGCGCGGGTATCATAAGGAGGCAGAAATTGACCGTGACGTGCGAAGCTCGATCCTTTTTCAAAATGCAGATCGGCAACGCACAGCAACCTCTGCTCGGGCCAGTACAGCGCACCGGACAGGTCGGCGCATAAGGACGCGCCGGCGAGTTCCATATTCTCGCCCTTCAGCGGGATCGTCCTATTTGCCGCCGTTCCGGCCACGCATCGCCTCCTTCACCAGATCGTCCGCCGCCTCAGCCAACAAGGCATCTGAGGCTTCGCCATAAACAGATTCACGGCCGATTTCCAGCATGACCGGCACTGCCAGCGGCGAGACCTGCTCTAGCGATTTATGGACGATTCGTCCCTTGACGCGCGACAGCATCTCGCCAAGCCGCTTGATGTCGAGCAGGCCGGTTGCGGCGTCGGCCCAGGCGGCGCGGAGCAAGATGTGATCCGGCTGATGCTTGCGCAGAACGTCGTAGACAAGGTCGGTGGAAATCGTGACCTGCCGCCGCGTTTTCTCCTTTCCGGGAAATCGCCGCTCGATCAATCCCGCAATCACAGCGCATTGCCGGAAGCTGCGTTTCATCAAGGGAGTTTCCGCCATCCAAGCCTCAAGATCGTCACCCAGCATGTCTTCAGCGAACAAGGCCGCGAGCGAAAGCTCGCCACGCACGGCCGCATGGCCAATATCGCCGAGACCCCAGACCGCAAGTGCGTATTCATTGGCGACAAAGCCGAGCGGGCGCATCCGCGCGCGCTCGAGGCGACGCGTCAGCAGCATGCCCAGCGTCTGATGGGCGAGCCGCCCCTCGAAAGGATAACAGACCAGATAATGTTTGTTGCTGCGCGGGAAGGTCTCAACCAGAAGATCGTTGGCGCCGGGCAGAACCGATTTCCATTTCTGGACGTCCAGCCATTCGTGCACGGGCTCAGGGAGTTCATCCCATTGCCTTGGATCCGCCAGCAGAGCCCGCACGCGTGCGGCAAGATATGTCGAGAGCGGGAATTTCCCGCCAGCGTAAGATGGCACCTTCGGATCGGAGGCATTGCTCCGAGAAACATAGATTTCGTTTTCGACCATCGCCTCATAGCACAGGATTTCACCGGCAAAGACGAAGGTGTCGCCGGCGCTGAGCATTTCCGCGAAAGATTCCTCTACTTCGCCCAAAACCCGGCCGCCGCGGAGAATGGCCCCGGACTGGCCTTCGCCCTTGAAGCGAGACTGCACCAACCGCACTTTTAACATCGGCGATTCGACAATCGTGCCGACATTCATCCGGTATTGCTGCGCGAAGCGAGGATGCGTCACCCGCCAGCGACCTGATTTGTCCTGCCTGATCTTCGCGTAGCGTTCATAGGCCTTGAGGGCGTAGCCGCCGGTCGCAACCAAATCGACGGCAGCATCGAAGTCTGCGCGCGCCAGTCCGGTATAGGGAAGAGCGCTTCGGACTTCGGCGAACAGACTATCGGCATCAAAAGGCTCGCCGCAAGCCGTGCCGAGGATATGCTGCGCCAGCACGTCGAGCGCGCCGCTGCGCAAGGGCGGCGTATCCTGCGCGTGTTCGGCGACAGCATCGATCGCCGCCCGGCATTCCAGGACTTCAAACCGATTGGCTGGAACCAGAATTCCCCGCGAGGGCTCGTCCAGCCTGTGATTGGCGCGCCCGATGCGTTGCAGGAGGCGGGAGGAGCCCTTTGGAGCTCCCACATTGATCACGAGATCGACGTCGCCCCAATCAACGCCGAGATCGAGAGAGGACGTGCAGACAACCGCGCGCAACCGGCCGCGGACCATCGCTTCCTCGACCTTGCGGCGCTGCGCGACGTCGAGGGAGCCGTGATGCAGAGCGATCCCGAGGCTGTCCTCGTTGAGGTCCCACAATTCGCGAAAGATCATTTCCGCCTGACTGCGGGTGTTCACGAAGATCAGCGTCGTCTTGTGTTGCCTGATCAGATTGTAGATGGCCGGATAGGCGTGGCGCGCCGTGTGGCCGGCCCAGGGGACATATTCGCCGGGCCGCAGCATGGTCACGTGCGGTTCGGCGCCGCCGGCGGCAACGACGAGTTCGGCAAAGGCGGCTCCGCCAGCGGGTTGCGGCATCAGGTAGCGGCAAAGTTCCTGCGGATCGGCAACCGTCGCTGACAAGCCGATGGTTTGCAGACTGGGGTCGAGACTGAACAAGCGCGCAAGGCCGAGCGATAGAAGATCGCCGCGTTTCGAAATCACCAGCGAATGCAACTCATCGAGAATAACGCGCTTCAGGGTGCCGAAGAGAAACGGCGCATCGGCTGAAGCGAGAAGCAATGCAAGTTGCTCCGGGGTCGTGAGCAGAATGTCGGGCGGATCGCGGCGCTGCCGCGTCCGTTTGGAAACGGGCGTATCGCCGGTCCGCGTTTCGATGCGGATCGGCAGTCCCATCTCCGCGACCGGCGCTTCAAGATTGCGCGCAATATCGACAGCAAGCGCCTTGAGCGGGGAAATATAGAGCGTGTGCAGGCCATCGGCACGGCGGACATTGCGGCCGGCCGAGACAAGCCTTTCGCTTTTCGCACCGCGCTCATGCAATTCCACAAGTGTCGGCAGAAAGCCCGCCAGTGTCTTGCCGCCGCCGGTCGGCGCGATCAGCAACACAGACGCGCCCGCGCGGCTGCGTTTCAATAATTCGAGCTGATGCGTGCGCGCCTGCCAGCCGCGGCTGGCAAACCAGCGACTGAATACGTCAGGCAGTTCGGATGCGGAAGGAATGGTGTCGACGGCCACGGCAGCAGATTAGGACCGCGACCGTGGCAGGGTCGAGGCCGCAACGATGAGAAGTCCGGGAGCGGTAAGGCCATTCTCCGCTCTGATGGAGGCAGGCTCGATATGGAGGAGATCGAGGCCGCCGGCGGCTAAAGCGGATCGCACATGCGCCTCGCCATGCGCGTAGCGCAGTTTCTCACTGAGGATCACGCCACTGCCGTTATGCGTTTCGACAGTGAAGGCGTCCAATCGCGACCAGGCTGAAGCATAGCGGGCCGCGATCTCCGGCGCCTGCCGCATCAGATCGACCGCGCCAGGGTCGTCCTTGGCCTCGCAGTCGCGCGCCCATTCAAACGGCGGTCGGCGATCAGGCCGCTGGACGAGTGGGATCGGGGTAACAGCATTCGCAATTGGCCTCAGACATCTCGCGAAGCGGGGTTTATGGCATATCTGAGAGCGATGCGCGCGAAAGACCTTTTGCTGCCGACACCTGCTGGCGTGTGCTGCAAACACGGCGGCTTTCATATCGACCCAACGCGGCCGGTCGACAAGGCCCTGATCACGCATGCCCATTCGGATCACGCCCGCTCTGGCCACGGCGCCGTCCTGGCGACGCAGGAGACACTGGACATCATGCGGCTGCGTTACGGGCCGCACTTCGCCGGGTCCACACAAGCCATTCGCTATGGCGAGCCGATCAAGCTGAACGGCATCACCGCCACCTTTCATCCGGCCGGGCATGTTCTAGGCTCCGCCCAGATCGCTGTCGAAGCCGGGAGCCTGCGCGTCGTGGCGTCGGGCGACTACAAGGATGTCGCCGATCCAACCTGCCTCCCGTTCGAACTTGTGCCTTGCGATGTTTTCATCACAGAAGCGACGTTTGGCCTGCCCGTGTTCCGCCACGGCAATCCCGATGACGAAATCGCAAGGCTGCTGCGTTCGGTGGCACTGTTTCCGGAACGCGCGCATCTCGTCGGCGCCTATTCGCTCGGCAAGGGGCAGCGGGTGATCGCCCTTATCCGCAAGGCCGGATATGACAGACCGATCTATTTGCACGGGGCAATGGACGGCATCACCCGCTACTATCAGAGTCGCGGGATTGATCTTGGCGATTTGCTTCCCTTGCGTGACAAGAAAAAGGCCGAGCTCGCGGGCAGCATCACGCTCTGCCCGCCGTCGGCTCTGAAAGATCTCTGGTCCCGCCGCTTCCCGGATCCGCTCGCCTGCTATGCCTCCGGATGGATGCGGGTGCGCGCCCGCGCGCGGCAAAGCCAGGTCGAATTGCCGCTGGTCATTTCCGATCACGCTGACTGGGATGCGTTGCGCATGACCATAAAAGCCACCGGCGCAGGCGAGATCTGGGTGACGCACGGGCAGGAAGATGCACTGGTGTATTGGTGCCAGACTCAAGGGTTGAAGGCGCGCCCGCTCGACATCGTCGGCTACGGCGACGAGGACGAAACCGACGGCGTATCGGATGCCGGGCAATCAGGACATCCGGCATGAACCGCTTTGCCGAATTGCTGGACCGCCTGACCTATGAACCGGCGCGTAACAACAAGCTGCGCCTGATCACCGATTATTTTGCGAAGACGCCCGATCCCGATCGCGGTTATGCACTCGCCGCACTGACCGGTGCCCTGTCGTTCCAGCACGCCAAGCCGAATGTCATCCGCACATTGATCGCGGAACGTACCGACCCGGTTCTCTTCGCCCTGTCGCGCGATTTTGTCGGCGATACTGCAGAGACCGTCGCGTTGATGTGGCCCAGCCCCGAAGGGCAAAAGCCGGATCACGTTCCCAGCCTCCCGGAGGTCGTCGTTACCCTCGCCACGTCAGGCAAGGCACAATTGCCGGCACAGCTCGCGCGCTGGCTGGACGCGCTGGACGAAACCGGGCGATGGGCACTGCTCAAGCTGGTGATGGGAGCATTGCGCATCGGCGTGTCCGCACGTCTCGCCAAGACTGCGGCAGCCGCCTTGGGCAACAAGGATGTCACCGATATCGAGTTGATGTGGCCGAATCTGGCGTCGCCCTATCTCGATTTGTTCGCATGGCTCGAGGATCGCGGCGAGAAGCCCGCGACACTCGACCCCGCGCCCTTTCGTCCGGCAATGCTCGCGCATGCCATCGAGGAGGCGGATTTTGAGAAGCTGGGCGCCTCGGACTTCATCGCCGAATGGAAATGGGACGGCATCCGGGTGCAGGCCTCTGCCGGTATCGACGAGAAAGGCCATCACGTTGCGCGCATGTATTCGCGCACCGGCGAAGAAATTTCCAAAAGCTTCCCCGACCTCCTGAAATCACTGAACTTCAACGGCTCGATCGACGGCGAACTCCTGATCCTGCGCGATGGGCGCGTGCAATCCTTCAATGTTCTACAGCAACGTCTCAATCGCAAATCGGTCACGCCCAAATTGCTCGCAGAATTTCCCGCTCATCTGCGGACGTACGATCTTCTGACCGAGGAAGGCGATGATTTACGGGATATGCCGTTTTCTGAGAGGCGAAAGCGACTGGAATCCTTCGTACAACGCCTCGACGATCCACGCATCGATATCTCCCCGCTCGTGCCGTTCAAGACCTGGGATGAATTGGCGATGGCGCGCGCCGATCCGGCCAGCGCCGGCGCCGGGGAAGATGCAACCGCCGTTGAGGGCATCATGCTGAAACGGCACGATGCGCCGTATGTGCCGGGACGACCGAAAGGACTGTGGTGGAAATGGAAGCGCGATCCGTTCACGGTCGACGCCGTGCTTCTGTATGCACAGCGCGGCAGCGGGAAGCGGTCGTCCTATTATTCCGATTATACCTTCGGAGTCTGGACCAATGGTGAAGCTGGCGACGAACTGGTCCCGGTCGGCAAAGCTTACTTTGGATTCACCGATGAGGAGTTGCTCAAAATTGACCGCTTCGTTCGCCGCAATACCACCGAGCGTTTCGGGCCAGTGCGCGAAGTGATACATGAAAAAGAAAAAGGCCTGGTGCTCGAAGTAGCGTTTGAGGGCCTGCAGCGTTCAACGCGACACAAATCAGGCCTTGCGATGCGCTTTCCCCGGATCAGCCGGCTGCGCTGGGACAAGCCGCCGCGCGAGGCCGATCGGCTGGAGACGCTGGAAAAGATGCTGGAGGGCATTGAAAGCGGGCGAACTAGCCCTTTAATAGCTCCTGCGCGGGCTCGAACCGTGGCGGATTGAGGATTTGCATCGATGTCGAATGAAGCTGTGAATCGATTTTTTGGCGGCTCCCCGCTCGCAGTCATTTTCCGCCTCGTGCTTCTGTCCATCCTGATCGGCTTCGTGCTCCACGCCTTCGGGTTCAATCCGTACAACATCATCGAAAGCATTCGCAGCCTCATCGAGGCGCTGTGGAATATGGGCTTCGACGCCATTCACTTGCTCTGGCGCTATTTCGTGCTCGGCGCGATTATCGTGATCCCGATCTGGCTGATTGTGCGCGCTATGAACGCACCGCGCGGACGTTGAGCGATCAGACCGGCCAAGTATCCGCGGTCATGTCGGCCGCATCTTGACCGACGAGATCTGCAAGCGAGGCGTGGCGACCGCTCTCGATCGCCTTCAAAAGCTCGCGCTTGATGTCGCCGAGAAGCGCAAGCCCGTGAAAGACCAGGCCGGTATAAAGCTGCACCAGACTGGCGCCGGCGTTGATCTTGGCGACGGCGGCCTTGCCTGAATCAATGCCGCCCACGCCGATCAGCGGAAAAGCGCCTTCCACGCGCACATAGGTCTCTGCCAGCAAACGCGTGGAAAGCGCGAAAAGCGGCCGCCCGGACAATCCTCCCTGCTCAATAGCCTTTTGCCGCTCCCGCAGGCTCGGCGGTCGGCTCAGCGTGGTGTTACCGACAATCATGCCGTCCATGCCGCGGCGACGGGCGATGCCGACAATGTCGTCAAGGTCGGCCAGCGCAACGTCGGGGGCGATCTTGAGCAAAACCGGAATGGCTCCGTGACGCTGCTGTGCGCGCTGCCGTGCCTCGGTGATCCGCGCCAGCAGGTCGTCCAGGCTCTTGGCCTGCTGCAGATCGCGCAGGCCCGGCGTGTTGGGCGAGGACACGTTGACGGTGATGTAGTCGGCCACCGGTGCGAAGGCTTCGATCAGCCGGACATAGTCGGCGACCCGATCCGGAGAATCACGATTGGCGCCGACATTCACCCCGACGATGCCGCGGCCCTTTGTACGTCCGGCGAGCCGCGCCGACACCGCGACTTCCCCTTCGTTGTTGAAACCGAGCCGGTTGATGACCGCTTCATCGGCATCCAGCCGAAAAATACGCGGACGGGGATTTCCAGCCTGCGGGCGGGGGGTGACCGTTCCCACCTCCACAAACCCAAAGCCGAGCCGCAACAACAGACCGGGCACCTCGGCATTCTTGTCGAAGCCCGGCGCCACCCCGACGGGATTGGGAAAATTCAGCCCAAAGACGCTGATGGCGAGTTTCGGATCGTCTGGCGCGGTCCGGGGCATGGGCATCAGCCTGAGGCCCCGCAATGCCAGCCTGTGGGCATCTTCGGGGTCCAGCGCCCTCAGAATTGGCCTGGCAAAACGGTCAAAAAGGCCAATCACAGCGCCGACTCCGGTTCACAGGGGTGCGGGACCCTATCGGTGGCCCCCGCCCCTTTCAAGAAAATGCGACCTCAAATCCACTGGACAGACTCGGCGGAAGGCACTAATTCCTAGTAGGATGATAGTCATAGTTGCACGCCCTTTGCCCGGGGCGTCGGCCGGAGACCGCACATGAGCCGCGCTATGCTGACCCACTCCCAGATCTGGACCGCCATCGACCGACTTGCGGAGCGTGCCGGCCTTTCCCCGTCCGGCCTCGCCAAGAAAGCCGGACTTGACCCCACGACATATAACAAATCCAAGCGGATCACGCCGGACGGGCGGCCGCGCTGGCCATCAACCGAATCGGTCGCCAAGTCGCTCGCTGCAACCGGCACCAGCGTTGAAACATTCATCACCTTGATCAGCGAAAAGCCACGTCCCATGACACAGGGCATCCCTGTCATCGGCTTCGCAGAAGCTGGTAGCGGGGGTTATTTCGACGACGGCGGCTTTCCGGTCGGGAAGGGGTGGGATGAGATCTCCTTCCCGGGCATCAATGATGAGCACGCCTATGGCCTGGAAATTTCCGGAGATTCGATGCTGCCGGCTTACCGCAAGGGTGACATCATCGTTGTGTCGCCCGCGGCGCCGATACGCAAAGGTGATCGAGTCGTGGTCAAGACCAAGAA
This sequence comes from Pseudorhodoplanes sp., assembly GCA_032027085.1. Classification (NCBI taxonomy): domain Bacteria; kingdom Pseudomonadati; phylum Pseudomonadota; class Alphaproteobacteria; order Hyphomicrobiales; genus Pseudorhodoplanes; species Pseudorhodoplanes sp. Next base: position 1,221,468 of record JAVSMS010000001.1, read on the forward strand.
AGGCGAAGTGCTGGTCAAACAACTAGCGCGCAAGACCGCAAAACAGATCGAACTGCAGTCGTTGAACACAAGCCATCCTGATCGCACGCTGCCGATGAGCGACGTGCTCTGGGTTGCCCGCGTCATGTGGGCGAGCCAGTAACTGCGCTACGGCTGATAAACTAGCCAGGCGCCACGCGCGAGATAGACGACGCTAATTGCAAGAATAATCCAGCGCGTCCATTGCCGGAATCCGACATCCGTCAGCCGTTCGAGCACGAATGGCGCGAGTGAGGTGCCGGCAACGGCCAGCAGAATTGCCGACGTATGTGCCCAAAGCGGCACCACGTCCATGTGCCCTGCGAGTGAGCCGAAGTAAATCAGGCGCAGAAGGTGCGCGAAGGTCTGCGTGACCGCCTTGGTTGCGACCGTGGTCTTGCGGTCAAGCAGGCTCTTCTGAAAGAAAATTTCCAGAAATTGCCCGCCGACACCGGCAATGAGCTGAACAAGCGTGGTCAGCACACCCGTAATGAAAGGAACGCCTCGCCATTCGATATTGGGGCGGGCGGAGGCCGGCAGCAATTCGATGACGAACGGCATCACGCCGAGCGCGAGATAAACCATCGCCTTGTCGGGTACGAACGCGATTGCGCGCATGGCGAGAAAGGCCAGAAAGGCACCTGCAACATACAGCCAGAAAATCCGCCAGAGCGCGTATCGGCGCCATAAAATCGCACGCCAGCCGTTGGCGGCCAACTGAATGGTCGAAAACAGCACCATGCCGGTGACGACGTCAAAGAACAGCAGCAGCACGCCAAGCAGAATCATTCCGCCCGCCATGCCGAAAACGCCGGAAATGAATGAAGTACCGACGATCGTGCCCGCGATGATCACCAGTGATCCCAGCGTCAGCGAGCCCATGCAACCAAGTCCCTGCCGTCAGGCCGAGCGGGCCAATGCTCCGTCGATCATGTCGACCGTATTCTGGACGCCGTAGGCCGCGACGAATGAACCGAAGCGCGGCCCTTTCTCCTGCCCCAGCAAGACCTGATAGAGCATGTTGAACCACTCAAGCGACACGCCCGGTCGCCCGTCCTTGCTCTTGACCTTGCCGGTCTTGTCGAGGAATGGCTCGCGGCGGCCGACTTCATAGACCACATCCTGGATTTCCTCGGGCGTTGCACTCGCCGGCAATTGCGAGAGCGCGTCGCGCAAACCGGTCAAGGCCGCCCGCTCCTGCTCGGTCGGCTCGCGGAATCTCTTCGTCGGAAGGACGAAATCGCGATAGTAATGAATCGCATATTCGACGAGGTCATTCAGCTTCGGATGCGTTTGTGGCGTCACACCCGGCCGGTAGCGGCCAATAAAGCCCCACAATGTGTCTGCGTTTTCCGCGTTCGAAGACGACACCAGCGCGAGCAACATCGCAAAGGAGAGCGGCATCTCGATCTGCGGCGGACGCCCGGAATGGATGTGCCATACCGGATTTGACAGTTGCTGCTTTGGGTCCTGCCGCCGATAGCCTTCCAGAAGCTGCTGATATTCGTCGACGTGCCGCGGGATCACGTCGAAATACAACCGCTTGGCTGCTTTCGGCTCCCGATACATGAATAGCGAAAGTGATTCAGGGCTGGCATAGCGCAACCATTCGTCGATGGTCAGGCCGTTGCCCTTCGACTTGGAAATCTTCTGACCCTTCTCGTCGAGGAAGAGTTCGTAATTGAAGCCTTCCGGCGGCGTGCCGCCGATAGCGCGGCAGATTTCGCCCGACAACTTCACCGAATCGATGAGGTCTTTGCCCGCCATTTCGTAGTCGACGCCGAGCGCATACCAGCGCATCGCCCAGTCCGGCTTCCATTGCAGTTTGCAGCGGCCGCCGGTGACCGGCGTGGTGACCTGCTCTTTCGTCTCTGGATCCTCATAAGTGATCGTGCCCGCCTTTGCATCATGGGCGAGCACCGGCACCTGTAAGACAATTCCGGTGCGGGGAGAAATCGGGAGGAAGGGCGAATAAGTCTGCGCCCGCTCTTCGCGCAAGGACGGCAGCATGATCGCCATGACCTTGTCGAAATGCGCCAGCACGCGCAGCAAGGCCTCATCAAAACGACCGGACGTATAGCAAGCCGTCGACGACAAAAATTCGTACTCGAAACCGAATGTGTCGAGAAAGGCACGCAGCCGCGCATTATTGTGCTCACCGAAACTCGGATGCGTGCCGAAGGGATCGGGCACTCTGGTCAAGGGCTTGCCGAGATGCTCGGCCACCATGTCCTTGTTCGGAATATTGTCCGGGACCTTCCGCAGACCATCCATGTCGTCGGAGAAAGCGATCAGCCGCGTCTTGATCCTGTCGTCTGTCAGGACACGGAAGGCATGGCGCACCATGGTCGTGCGCGCCACCTCGCCAAAAGTGCCGATATGCGGCAGGCCGGAGGGGCCGTAGCCGGTGGAGAAAATTACCTCGTCCTTGGGTTTCTTCTTCAGGCGCGCGACGATCAAGCGCGCCTGTTCAAACGGCCAAGCGCCGGATTGCTCGGCAAGTTCGCGCAGATTTGGAGCGGTTTCGGTCACAGACATGCTTTTCTCCGGGGCGGGGACCTTTAAGCAACCGCACCGGGCGGCGTCAAATCTGCGGGTCAGAACGGGCTGACAGGGAAATAACGCAGCCAAAGGTCGGTAAAGCGGCCTTTTTCCCAAAGCCGAAACAAGGCCCAATTGAACGCCTGACGCAATGTGTCGTTGCCGCGCTTGACGGCGATACCGACACCTTCGCCAAAATACCGGCTTTCAAAAAAAGGACCGCCGGCGAACGCGCAGCATCCTCCGGATTCCGTGCCGTTCAACCAGAACGACAACGAAATCCCGTCGCCAAAAACATAATCAACCTGATTGCGCTTCAGCGCCTCCCGCGCCGTCTCAGCGCTCGGATAGGGGACCGCCTGCGCTTCGGTGAACAGCGTCTTGAGATAGGCTTCATGCGCGCTGCCGGCGACGACGGCGATTTTCTTGCCCTCGACCAGTTCTGGCCTCAGTTCCCCCTGCGCCACGGCGCGCTGGGCGGCAAACCGCGCCGGTACGCGATAATAGGGATCGCTGAAGTCGAGCAGCTTACGGGAGGCTTCCGTCACCGCGATCGAGGCGATCACCGCCTCGCCCCGATTTTCATTGAGCGCGGGAATGAGCGTGTCGAAGCGGCGCATCTGGATGGTGCATGTGACCCTCAATTCCTCGCAAATCATCCGGGCCAGGTCGACATTTAAGCCTGCGGGATGACCGTCAGGCCCTGCATAGTTGAAGGGCGGATAATCCACTTCCGTCAGAAAGCGAATCTGCGTCACGCGGGACAGGTCAGGCCGCTCCGGCCGCCGGCGAGGATCCCAAAAGCCAGGAACAGGCAAGGCCTCCGACGTCTGCGCGTGGGCGGTTACCACACCCGAGATTTGTATAAATCCGAAGCTTACCGCCCCAAAAACAACCGCAGAAATATGGCGGCTGACTATGCAACCAAAGGTAGTTGTGAGCATAATGGTCTATAAAATTTCGGCAGCCAGCGCCCTCGGCCAACTTATAAACCAACCGAGCCGGCGTAGCATTGGTTTCACGTCGGAGGGGGCATGTGAGGGATCATCCTCACATTGGGGCGACTTCGCGCCAGTATGCCGGGCCGCAGACTTCGTCTGCGAATGCCGAGAGGCCGCTCTTTTCGCCGCGCTGGCCGCAACGCGAACGGCAAGCTCGCCGGAAGCTCATATCCTGCCCGGAAATTGATTGCGTCCGCCATCTGATTGGGCCGGGCGATATCGCCGCCGCAGAATTGCGCGCCATTGAGATCGGCACCGGCGCCGACCGCGTCTTGGTCGCGCAAGGCGCGATATCGGACGAGCGATATACGAGGGAGTTGGCGTTCTCGCTGGGCACCGGATACGACCGTCTTCTGAACATTCCACGCAATGCCTGCCTCGCCAGCGATCTCAACCTGATTGAATCGGTCAAGACCGGCGTCCTGCATCTGGAGACGGGGCAAGGCCGTGTGATGGTGATCGCACCCCGCGACATTATCGCTCGCCAACTGGTCAAGGTGTTACGGCAAAATCCGGACCTGCGTGAGAATGTTTGGCTGACCACATCTCGACACTTGTTCGAGTTTGTCAGCAGACATGCGGCCGCAGCGCTTGCTCGAAAGGCAATCGTCGAACTGAGAACGACACGACCGGAATCTTCCGCAAGACTGTCCCGTTCCGATCTGACATGTCTGCCTGTCATCGTCGGCCTTGCTGCTGTTGTCGCATTCATGACTGGACCGGCAGTGATCGCGCTCGCTGTCGCTATTGCGCTTGCCTTGGTGTTCTTCGGTTGGACGGCTCTACGCTTCGCAAGCATGCTGATCCCGGCATTCCAGTCGAGAAGACCGAATGCAATCGCGGACAGCGAATTGCCGGTCTATTCCATCATCATCGCCCTGTATCATGAAGCGGCGACCGTCGAAGGATTGGTCGAGGCGCTCAAGGCATTCGATTATCCTGAAGAAAAGCTCGATATCATTTTCGTCGTCGAGCCGGACGATTCCGAAACGCGATTGGCGCTTGCCAAACTCAAGCTCGATCCAGTTTTCACGATCATAACGGCACCGAAGGACGGTCCGCGTACAAAGCCAAAAGCGCTCAATGCCGCCCTGCCCTTTGCGCGCGGCAGTTACGTGGCCGTATTCGACGCCGAAGACAGGCCGGATGCAGATCAACTAAAAAAGGCGCTGCAGGCCTTCCTCGACGGCGGTCCCAAACTGGCTTGCGTGCAAGCGCGGCTGACCATCGATAATTTCGATCAAAACTGGTTTACAGGCTTGTTCGCCGCCGAATATGCTGGCCTGTTTGACGTGTTTCTGCCCGGCATCGCAACCTGGCGATTGCCCTTACCGCTTGGCGGCTCGTCCAATCACTTTCGGATGTCGATTCTTCGTGAGGCGGGCGCTTGGGACCCGTACAACGTGACGGAAGATGCCGATCTGGGAATGCGGCTGGCGCGCTTTGGATTTCATACAGCCGTGATCAACTCCACGACCTATGAGGAGGCACCTTCCCGCCTCATGCCATGGCTCATGCAACGGACGCGATGGTTCAAGGGTTGGATGCAGACATGGCTGGTTCACATGCGACATCCGCTGCGGTTGTGGCGGGATCTCGGACCATCGGGCTTTCTCGCGTTTCACTTGATCATTGGTGGAGCGCTTTTGACGGCCATGGCGCACGGCGTGTTCGTCGTCGCTTTGGGATGGCAAGTCGCCATGGGCTGGCTGTGGGTGGACAAATCAAGCGCGACGGAATTTCTTTTTGTAGGTTTTCATTGGACAACACTCATCGCAGGCTATGCAGTCTCGGGTACACTCGGCCTCCTCGGACTCGCACGCCGGCGCATGATGTCATGCGCGAGCTCGCTCTGGTTGATGCCGCTTTACTGGCTGTTGTTGTCGCTTGCCGCCTGGAGGGCTTTGTTCGATTTGATCCTTGAACCCTATACGTGGGACAAGACCGAACACGCTCTCACAAGACACGTCGCACAGTAAATCGCAATCCCGACCGGGCTGCAAAGACCGCTAAAGATACTTGCGTAGATCCGCAGCGGCCTCTTCCGGCTTGCGCTTCATGTTGAAGGGAGCGACGAAGCGGCCATCCTTGTTCATCAGATAGACCAAAGCGGTGTGATCCATCGTATAGCCGCCGCCATCCAGCGGCACCTTCTTGGAATAGACCCGGTACGCTTTTTCCATGGCCGCGATAGCCTCGCTGGTCCCTGTCAGTCCACGCAAGCGCGGATGGAAACTCGACAAGTAATCCTTCAGCTTGTCTGCCGTGTCCCGTTCCGGGTCGACGGTCACGAATAGTGCATTCACCCGCTCCGCATCGCCGCCAAGCTTGCCCAGTATCTCGGACACTTCGAACAACGTCGTCGGGCAGATATCCGGACAATGCGTGAACCCGAAGAATACGAGGAAGGGCTTGCCCTTCATATCCGTGTCCGTGACGGTTTGCCCATTGTGATCGACCAGGCGGAAAGGGCCGCCGACTGCGGACGGCGCGGGCGCCTGAACCGCCGGACCCTTGCCGGCAACGAAAAAGATGGCGGCCGAAAATATGACAAGGCCCGCCACAAAGGCGGTCAGAACAAGTAGAACATGGGATGTACGGGAGGTCATGCGAAGGATTGGTTTCGGCAGATCAGAAGCAGGCAGCAAACCCGGCCAGCAGCATTTCGTAAAAGACCGCACTGCCGTAATGGGCCCACAACGCGACCGTTGCGGCCAGCACCACACCAGCCGCGCCGGCTGCGATCATCGCAGCCATAGGCAATCGGCGCGAAGCGATTTGTAACGTTGGCCTTGATGCTGCCTCCGGCATGACGCTCCTGCGACCTGGCGTGATTGGACGGCGCCAGTGGCCTTCAGATAGGTCGGAAATGGTTCATCGGCAACCCGCCCGCCCGTTGGAGCTGGAGCGGGCGATGGGAATCGAACCCACGACATACAGCTTGGGAAGCTGTCGTTCTACCACTGAACTACGCCCGCGCAGGCACAGGATAGCCACGCTGCCGGCCAGGCGGCAAGTGCGAGCGCTCAGGCCCGGAAATGCTTGGAAAGCTTGAGCCCCTGCGCTTGGTAGTTCGAACCGATCCCCTGACCATAGAGCTTTGCTGGGCGCGCCATCATGGTCTCATAAACGAGTCGGCCAACGATCTGGCCATGTTCCAGGATGAAAGGTACTTCACGCGATCGCACCTCGAGCACAGCGCGCGACCCGCGCCCCCCGGCGCCAGCATAACCAAAGCCAGGATCGAAAAATCCAGCATAATGAACACGGAATTCACCAACCAAAGGATCAAAGGGCACCATCTCGGATGCATAGTCGGGAGGGACTTGCACCGCCTCCTTTGATGCCAGGATGTAAAACTCGTCCGGATCGAGGATCAGACTGCGATCGGGTCTGACCGCCATCGGTTCCCAGAAATCCAGCACGTCGTATCCATTGCGGCGGTCGACGTCGATTAATCCGGTATGGCGCTTGGCACGATAGCCAATCAGCCGGTCTGGGCCGAGGCCGGATAGATCGACCCCGACCGCCACGCCCTCGCTGACGTCCGCGTCGTCCCGGTCGACCAGCCTTTCTCGCGCATGCAAATCGCGTAAATCAGCCGCGTTGAGCAGCGGCTGCCCATGCCGAAAACGTATCTGCGAGAGGCGCGACCCTTGCCGCACCAGAACGGGAAAGGTGCGCGGGCTGATCTCCGCATAGAGCGGACCATGATAGCCAGCCTCGACACGATCGAACCCGCGCGCGTGATCCGCGATGACACGCGTGAAGACATCAAGCCGCCCAGTGGAGCTTTTTGGATTGGCCGACGCGGAAATCCCCGCAGGCAAATTCAGGCTTTCCTGCAACGGCACGATATAGACACATCCCGTTTCAAGCACGGCGCCCTCGCGCAAATCGATTTCGTGCAGCTTGAGTTGCGCGATGCGATCCTCGACCTTCGCCTGCGGGCCCGGCAGGAAGCTGGCGCGAACACGGTAAGCTGTCTTGCCCAGCCGCAAATCAAGGCTGGCTGGCTGGATTTGGTCGTCGGCGAAGGGCGCTGAAGACTGGATGCCGCCCGCGCCTGCGAGCGCAGCGACCATATGGTCTGGCAAAATACCGTCGGCACCGGAGGAGAAATCGAGGGGCAAGGTCGTGGTCCCGAAGAGTTCAACAGCCTGTAAACCACCCGGGCCATGGCGGGAAGGCAATCCGGCCGCTGAACACCACTTATCTGTGATTATCGCGGAACAGCAGGGATGAGCCTACATAAGAACCCTTCACCGCGCGGTGGCGCTTGCAGTCAGGCTGGAACGGGTCGCCGCTTCCGCAATTGCGCTGGCCAGCAGCTTGGCGATGCAGCCATAGCTCCAGTCGTTCATGTGCAGTTCGTCCTCCGAGATAAATACCTCGAACGGAATGCGCGAAACCTGCCGCCAATGCCGCATCACCGCGAAGCGGCGGAACAGATCGACGTTCTGCGATTTGGCGGCATGCGCCAGCAAATCCACCATCGTGGCGACATCCGCTTTCGCGAGAACCATCGGGGCGAACTGAGGGTCGATCAGAATGACATCGGTGCCCGCGGCCTTCAGCCGGTTCAATCCTTCGTAGATCAAGCGGCCGGCCGGTGCGATTGGATCGTCACGCAACACTGAATTGGTGCCGACCTGCCAGAGCACGAGGTCAGGATTTTCCGCAATCACCTCTTTCTCAAAGCGGCCCAGCATTCCTCGCGCCTCGTCGCCATTCACACCGCGATTCACGACGACAATGGATTGACGCGGAAACATGCCCCTCAACTCGGTGGCCAGACGACTCGGATAAGTATTTGCATCCGAGCTTGCACCTGCGCCCGCGGTCGAGGATGAGCCGATGGCGACGATCTTCAGCGCCTCGCCAGCCGCGAGCCGCTTTCCGGTCCGCGGCAAAGGATGCGCCAGCCGTGTGACATCCTGCGGCGCGTTGCATTCAAATTGCGGCCGTACGGATTTGCCGGCTTCTTCGGCGCTGGCCGGCCCGGCCATCGCCGCAGCGGCCCACGCAATTCCCGCCATGAATATGAGATGAAAGAAGCGAAGCGAGTGCATCACTGGGTCGGATTGAGCTTCGTGCGATCGAGATCGGCGGCTTCAACAATCAGCGACGCCAGGGCGCGGCCAATGCAGTCATGAACCTTTTGCGCCATCGCGCTGTCCCGGGTGCCGGTATTGAGATCGAAATTGCCGTTGTCGTTCCAGTAACGCATGATTTCGAGGCGATCGAAAAGTGGGATTTCCCGGTCGCGCGCGACAACCCGCATCGTATCCGCATAGGCGCCCGACTGGATCATCGATTCCGTGCGTGGACTGTATTGCATGTTCATCAGAACGGCATCCGCGCCCGCTTCATGAATGGCATCGATGCCCTCATCCAGCGTGTCACGGAATGCGTCCGGATCCACCCCGCGTATGGCATCCACAGTACCCGTTTGCCATACTACGAGATCGGGTTTCTGGTCGAGCAGCATTTTTTCGAGGTTCCCTACCATCTCTGCAGCTTTTTGACGGGGTTTGGCCGCCGTCACCACATTAACCGTGATATCCGGGAACCGCCGCCGCAGCACTTCCTCAAGATGGGCAGGATAGGCCTTTGCCCCGCCGCCGGATAAGGCCGAGGAACCCGTTCCTAGCACAAGGATGTTTAGTTGGCGTCGCTCCTTGACCGCCTTACTTACCTCTTCCAGCTTCGCGTCACCCAACAGCATGTAACCGGGCACTTCGCAGGGATCCGCCTGCGCGGCCGATATGACGGAATCTTGCGCCACGCCCGGCGCGGCAGCAAACAGCGCGAAAAACAAGCCCAGTATGAGCTTTCTCATGCCTCGCCTCCTGCGAGGTCCGCGTCCGGCGTTTTCGGCCGGGCTGCCCCTTTGCGGCCCGTCGAGGTCTTGTACCACGACAAGAGCCATGCAACCGCAACCATAATAAGAATACCTAACGCGCTGACCGCAATTTGCATCGCGATCCCGCCCGAAATCTCAACCTTGGCGAAATGCGCGGCGAAGGCGAGAAACACGCCAAGGCAGAAAATTTCCAGCGAATGCTGCCCGCACAGAATGGCGGGCCGCAACCATTTCAATTTGAGGGCTGGCCAGTTTCGGGGAACGAAGTGAACCGTAACCGCCGCCAACGCCAGGAAATGCGCAAACCGCAAGACGTCGAGATTCGTCTTATCAATCGGGTAGATGTATTCGGCGAGCCATTTCGGCACCAGCGGGGCCAATCTGGGAAAATGCCATGTCAGCGTGATGCAAAACGCAAAGACCAGATACGCGATGGCAATGATGATCGTCACGCGTGATCTTAGCAGTCCCTTCAGCCGCTCCGCGCCTCCCACGCCGCACCACGCGCCGAACACAAACAGCAACTGCCAGGCGAACGGATTGAAGAACCAGACGCCCGCGGGATAGGCCGGCAAATTCCAGCCGAACTCCCAGGTCGCGACATAGAGCGCAACAGAAGCAGCAAGCGCCACCGTCGCGTTGCGCAGCAGCAACCACAGCACCGGCGCGAAAAAGACCATCAACACGATGTAGAGCGGCAATACATCCATGTTGACCGGCTTGAACCGAAGCAGCAGCGCTTGAAAGATGGTCACATCGGGCTGCTGCAGGAAATCCAGCACTCCCATTTCTTCGGCATAAAGAGGATTCTGGAAGCTGCGCGCCACATAGGCGATCTGCGCCAGATAGATGGCGAACAGAAAAATATGGGCAACATAGATTTGCCAGGCGCGCTTCAGGATGCGCGCACCGGACACGACGAACCCATAATCGCGCATGGCGCGGCCATATACGAAGGCAGCGGTGAATCCCGAAATAAAAATGAAAATTTCAGTAGCGTCGCTGAAACCGTAGTTTCGTATCGTAACCCAGGCGACGATATTAGACGGGATATGATCGAGATAGATCAGCCATAGTGCAATGCCACGAAACAGATCGAGACGCAGATCGCGGTCCGTCGGCATTGTGGGAGCCATTGCTTTGATTTCCGGCCTATGATCCGGTCAGATTTGCCGACCGGATCAGCCGTTGCAAGCGTCGAGATGAGCCTGTTCAATAGTATCGTTTTCAATATATCGTTGTGCAATGATACAGGTTCCGACATGTACCGCGCCGTGACCCGGAACATTGAAGTCACCGTCTTGCCGCGATTCCTTCCCGAGCGATCGGCGCCGGACAAGGGTCACTTCTTCTGGGCCTACACGATCGCCATCACCAATCTTGGCCGGGATGCCGTGCAGCTAATGACCCGTTATTGGCAGATCACCGACGCACAGGGGCGCGTGCAGGAAGTCCGCGGCGCCGGTGTTGTCGGAGAGCAGCCGGTACTGGAGCCCGGAGAATCATTTGAATATACGAGCGGAGTTCCGCTGCCGACACCGTCCGGTTTCATGACCGGCAGCTACGGCATGGTGACCGGAAAAGGCGAACGTTTCGATATCGACATACCTGCCTTTTCGCTGGATTCCACGCCAAGCCGCACAATCAATTGACCGGCCCCGCGCCATCTTCCCGCACGTCTTCGGGATCGAAAGTGTAGGTCTGGCTGCAGAATTCGCAGGTCACCGCGATCTTGTCATTCTCGACCATGTGGTCGCGATCATCCTGCGAGAAGCTTCGTAGCATCGCTTCCACGCTGTCGCGCGAGCAGGAACATTGCGCGACCACGGTTGCATTCTTGAACACACGGACACCGCGTTCGTGGAACAGCCGGTAAACCAGCTCTTCCGTCGAGAGAACGGGGTCAATCAGTTCAATATCCGCAACGGTCTCAACCAGCGAACGGCCTTCCACCCAGGCGTCGTCCTCTACGATCACGTGTTTTTCCATTCCCTCGGGAGCATCGCCCGGATCGAGATCGGCCACGCGCATGCGCTCCGACGCTTTCGGAAGGAATTGCACCATGATCCCGCCGGCGCGCCAGCGGTGTTTAAGACTGTCACTTTGGTCGCTACGGAATTCTTCCGCCACGGCGAGCCGGACGCGCGTCGGTATCTGTTCCGAGCGGCGAAAATATTCATGGGCCGCTTCTTCAAGGCCCTCGCCTTCCAACGCCACAACTCCCTGGTAACGGCTCATATCGCCGCCTTGGTCGACGGTCATGGCAAGATGGCCAAAGCCTAGCAACTCTGCGGAAGATGTCTTCTTCTCCGCGATGGCCGAAGCGACGCGGCTTTTGTCAAAGCGCGCGCAAGCGCGCACCTTGCCGCCGGTCGCGTAGTCGACGACAAGCATCCGCACCGGACCGTCAGTCTGGGTCTGCAGAATGAAGCGGCCATCGAATTTCAGGGCCGATCCGAACAATGCGGCAAGCGCAATGGCTTCGCCAAGAAGGCTGGCGACGGGCGCGGGATAGTCATGGCGAGACAGGATCTCATCCACCGCCGGGCCGAGCCGGACCGCCCGGCCGCGCAAATCCAGCGCCGCCACTTCGAATGGCAGGATCGTGTCGTCAGCGGACTGGGTCGCCGGCGTTCTGGTCGGAATCTCTATGTTTTTCATCACATGGTCGCATTCAGGCACCAAGTAAGGATGCCCTTCTGCGCATGCAAGCGGTTCTCCGCCTCGTCGAACACCACCGATTGACGGCCGTCCATCACCTCGTCCGTGACTTCCTCGCCGCGATGGGCCGGCAGACAATGCATGAAAATCGCATCCGGCCGGGCCTTGGTCATCAATTTGGCATTCACCTGATAACGGCTGAGCAGATTGTGGCGATTAGCCTGGGACTGCTCATCGCCCATCGAGACCCATGTGTCGGTGACTACGCAATCGGCGTCTTTGACCGCCCGTTCCGGATCTTCGCCGATTTCGATAGCCGCGCCGGAACTCTTCATCCAGTCCAGCAGCCATTTTTTCGGTTTCAGTTCCGGCGGAGAGGCGACCTTGAGCAGGAATTCGAAACGTTCCGCGGCGTGCATCCAGGATGCCAGCACGTTGTTGGCGTCGCCGGTCCAAGCGACGGTCCGCCCGCGGATTGGCCCCCGGTGTTCCTCGAATGTCATCACGTCAGCCATGACTTGGCAGGGATGCGACCGCTTGGTCAGACCATTGATCACCGGGACCGACGCGTATTTTGCAAGTTCATCGACAATATTGTGATCGAGCGTGCGGATCATGATGACATCGACGTAACGCGACATCACCCGCGCCGTATCGGCGATGGTCTCGCCACGGCCGAGTTGCATTTCCTGTCCGGTCAATACGATGGCTTCGCCACCCAGTTGCCGCATGGCCACATCGAACGACACCCGCGTGCGCGTCGACGGCTTGTCAAAGATCATCGCCAGGGTTTGTCCGGCGAGCGGCCGTACATTCGTGCCGGATTGCCGCGCTGTCTTCATCGCCCTCGCCTGTTCGATCATCCCGCGGAGCTCGTCAGAGGGAATATCGATCAGATCCAGAAAATGACGCACGCTGCCGCTCATGCCACGGCATCCTTCTTGAGAGATGATTGTGCCTGGGCAAGCCGCGCACAGGCACGGTCGATCATGCCGATGGCCTCCGTGACTTCAGCCTCGCCGGCGATGAGTGGTGGCAGCAAACGCACGACATTATCACCTGCCGCGACAGTCAGAAGCTTCTCAGCGCGCAGTCCATTCACCAGATCGCCTTGCGGCACGACTGCTCGCAAACCGATCAGCAGGCCTTCGCCGCGCACTTCCGAGATCACTGTCGGGTAACGATCCTTGAGTTCAGCAAGTCGTTGTTTAAACAGGATGGAGATCTTGCGCACGTTTTCCAGAAAGCCGTCACTGAGCACAACGTCGAGCACTGCATTGCCGACGGACATGGCCAGAGGATTGCCTCCGAATGTGGAGCCGTGCGTACCGACGGTCATTCCTTTTGCAGCTTCCGCTGTCGCAAGGCAGGCGCCTATCGGAAAGCCGCCACCCAGCGCCTTTGCAAGCGCCATGATATCCGGCGTGATTCCGCTGCGCTGATAGGCGAACAACTCGCCGGTACGACCGACGCCGGTTTGCACTTCGTCAAGAACGAGCAAGAGTCCCTGCTCGTCGCAGACCTGCCGCAGGGCCTTGAGGAATTGTGGCGGCACGACACGAACGCCGCCCTCGCCCTGCACCGGTTCAATCAGAATGGCCGCCGTATTGTCGTTGATCGATTTCTTGACCAACTCGATGTCGCCGAACGGCAATTGATCGAAGCCTTCGGCCACCGGTCCGAAGCCTTCGAGATATTTCTTCTGTCCGCCGGCGGCGAGCGTGGCCAACGTGCGGCCGTGGAAAGCCCCCTCGAAGGTAATGATCCGGAACCGTTCCGGATGGCCATTCACCGCATGGAATTTGCGCGCCGTCTTGATCGCGCATTCCATGGCTTCCGCCCCGGAATTTGCGAAGAAGACCGTGTCGGCAAAGCTGTTTTGGCAGAGCCGCGCGGCAAGCCGCTCGGCTTCCGGAATCCGAAAGAGATTGGAGACATGCCAGAGCTTTTGCCCCTGTTCGGTCAGCGCAGCCACCAATTTGGGGTGTGCATGGCCGAGCACGTTGACCGCCACACCACAGGCAAAGTCCAGATAGTGCTCGCCGTTGGTCGTGATCAGCCAGGCGCCCTCGCCCCGCTCGAAAGCAAGATCAGCACGCGCATAGGTCGGTAGAAGGTGTGAGCTCACGGCAGCGCGTCCCAAAGGTCCGGCAACGAGGGTCCGGGCAGCTTGAAATGAAATGTGCCGCCTCTTCGGGCGGCACTATAGTCATTTTAGGACCGCTCGCCCGACTGTCAACCGAGGGAAGCGGTAACACCATACCGCACAGCGTTGAACTAGCAGTGGAAACCGGCTGTTTTCAGGGCGGAAATTGGGGATGCCGGGTTTCCGGACTCTTGCACGCGAGTCCCGCCATCTTGTAGGGTTTTTCAAGCGAGATACGACATCTCGTGCGGCGGACTGTCACCTAGTTCCATTTGTGCCTGCGTCACGTTGGGCCAGCCCATGCGGCTGCCTGATGAGGAAGGCGGATTCTGCCGAGAAATCAGCCGGAGGGAGCCCGGGAGAGGCCATGACGATCGGTTGGACGGACGAACGGGTGGAACTTCTGAAGAAGCTGTGGGCTGACGGCCTGTCGGCGAGCCAGATTGCCGCCGAGTTGGGCGGGATTACCCGTAATGCGGTCATCGGCAAGGTCCATCGCCTTGGCCTGTCTGGTCGCGCCAAGAGTCCCTCTTCCGCCACCCCACGGCAGCGGAAGCCTCGCCAGTCACACATGCTGCGGGTTTCGCGGCCGGCCATGCGCGGCAATACGGCACTCGCTTACGCCTATGACTACGACGTCGAAGCGGAGCCTGCCCCCGTCGAGAACATCATCCCTCTCGGTCAGCGCCGCACGTTGCTCGAACTGACGGAAGAAACCTGCCGCTGGCCCATCGGCGATCCGGCCACGCAGGATTTCTATTTCTGCGGCGGCAAGTCGGTGGCGGGCGTCCCTTACTGCAGCTATCACAGCCGCATCGCCTATCAGCCGCCGGCTGCACGCCGCGACAAACGGCCAGTCCGGGGCTAGGCGCTAGCCCGCCTTGCCGAAGCGGTCGTCAATGGAATAGCCGGATCCGCGCACAGTGCGGATCGGATCGATGTCGCGGCCGCGATTGAGGGCTTTGCGCAAACGCCCGACATGCACGTCGACAGTACGCTCGTCGATATAGACGTCGCTCCCCCACACCCCATCCAGCAATTGCTCGCGTGTGAAGACACGGCCCGGTCGCTCCATCAGATATTCGAGCAGCCGGTATTCCGTAGGCCCGAGATTGACGTCGCGACCAGCCCGCGACACCCGCTTCTTGATACGGTCGAGTTCGATTTCACCCAAGGTCAGCGTGTCGGCCATGCGCTCGGGCTTTGAACGCCGCAACAGCGAGCGCACCCGCGCCAACAATTCCGGAACGGAGAATGGCTTCACAACATAGTCGTCAGCACCGGTCGCAAGGCCGCGCACACGCTCGCTTTCCTCGCCACGTGCGGTCAGCATGATGATGGGAAGTGATTTTGTTTCCTGGCGCGCCCGCAGCCTGCGGCACAGCTCTATTCCCGACAGGCCTGGCAGCATCCAGTCGAGCACGATCAGATCGGGTAATCTCTCGCGCAGCCATATGTCCGCGTCATCGCCGCGGGCCACTGTTTCAACGTTGTAACCATCGGCTTCAAGATTGTAGCGCAGAAGCAGCGACAGCGGCACTTCATCCTCCACAATGAGAATCTGCGCACTCTGGCCGTTCATAAATATCTCCAGCTAGCTTCGCGCCGGTGTAAAGGCCGTGGTGTCCCTTTTCGGCCGCTCGGCAGCGAGCGGACGACCTTCGACCATGTAGTGCACTGTCTCGGCGATATTTGTCGCATGGTCGCCCATGCGTTCGATATTCTTGGCTGAAAACATCATATGAATTCCGCGGCCGATACTGCGCGGATCTTCCGCCATGTAGGTGAGTATCTCTCGGAACAGCGAGGTGCAAAGCGAGTCGATCTCTTCATCACCTTCCCAGACGGCAAGCGCATTCCCGAGATTGCGGGTGGCGTAGCTGTCGAGGACCTGCTTGAGTTGCCCGAGAACAAGCCCGGACATGTGCTCGATGCCGCGGATAATGGTCTGCGGCGGCAGATCCTCAGTCAGTTGATTGACCCGCTTGGCGATATTCTTCGCGAGGTCGCCGATCCGCTCGAGATCGTTGCAAACCCGCAGCGCACCGACAACTTCGCGCAGATCAACCGCCATCGGCTGACGCCTGGCAATGGTCAGGATGGCGCGCTCCTCGATCTCGCGCTGCAATTCATCGATTGCCGCATCACGCTCGATGACCCGGTTCGCCAAGCCCGTATCTCTCTTTATCAACGCATCGACAGCGTCAGCGACGCTTTTCTCGGCCAGTCCGCCCATCTCGGCGACCATGCGGCTCAACTCTTCAAGATCGGCATCGAATGCCTTGGCGATATGTTCCATCATATTCATGCCCTTGCCCGTCGTTTCACCGCGCCTAGCCGAAGCGGCCGGTGATGTAATCCTGCGTGCGGCGATCCTCCGGCGTCGTGAAGACCTTTTCCGTCGGCCCGTGCTCGACAAGCGTGCCAAGATGAAAGAAGGCCGTGCGCTGCGAGACACGCGCCGCCTGCTGCATCGAATGGGTTACGATCACGATCGTGAAGTTTTCCCGCAGCTCATCCATCAATTCCTCAATCTTCGCCGTTGCGATCGGATCGAGCGCGGAGCAGGGTTCATCCATGAGAATGACCTCCGGCCCCACCGCGATCGCGCGGGCGATGCACAGCCGCTGCTGCTGGCCGCCGGACAGCCCGGTTCCGGAATCACCCAGCCTGTCTTTCACCTCCTCAAACAGCCCCGCCTTTTGCAGGCTGTTAATGACGATCTCGTCGAGGTCGGCCTTGTTGCGCGCCAGACCGTGAATGCGTGGCCCGTAAGCCACGTTCTCGTAAATTGATTTAGGGAATGGATTTGGCTTCTGGAATACCATCCCTACGCGCGCCCGAAGCTGCACGACGTCGAGGGAGCGGTCATAGACATCATGACCGTCGATTTCGATTATTCCGGTGACGCGCGCGGCCGGTATCGTATCGTTCATGCGATTGATGCAGCGCAGGAAGGTCGACTTCCCGCAGCCCGACGGCCCGATAAAGGCCATCACCGAGTTTTCCGGAATGTCAATCGTAACATTCTTTAGCGCGTGCTTCTCGCCATAATAGACGTTGACGTCGCGCGCCGTGATTTTTGGGCGCGACACATTCGGCGCATGGTGCGGCCGTCCGGTCTGAACGAGGGCATCCATTGCTAGCATCTCCTGTTCTTCTTGCTCACCACCGCCGCTCGAACCGCCTGCGAAGGAAAATGGCCATACCGTTCATCACGAAGAGAAATGCGAGCAAGACAATGATTGCGGCGGCGGTCTTGGACTGGAATGCGATCTCAGGAAGATCCGACCACAGATAAATCTGAACCGGCAAAACCGTTGCAGCGTCGGTGATGCTGGTTGCCGGCTCGACGATGAACGCGACCATCCCGATCATCAGCAAAGGAGCGGTTTCGCCAAGCGCATGCGCCATGCCGATGATAGTGCCGGTCATAATACCCGGCATCGCGAGCGGCAGCACGTGGTGGAAGATCGCCTGCTGATGCGAGGCGCCGACACCGAGCGCCGCCTCCTTGATCGACGGCGGGACCGCCCTCAATGCCGCCCGGGCAGCAATGATGATCGTCGGCAGGACAAGCAATGCCAGGACCAACCCGCCGACAAGCGGCGCCGATCTGGGCAGACCGAAGAAGTTGAGAAAGACCGACAGTCCAAGAAGACCGAATACAATCGAAGGAACGGCGGCAAGATTATTGATGTTGACCTCAATAATTTCGGTCAGCCGGTTTTTGGGGGCAAACTCTTCAAGATAAACGGCGCCGGCGACACCGAACGGTACACACAAAATGAGCGTGACAAACAAAGTCAGCGCCGAACCCACCAGGGCGCCACGAATGCCGGCAAGCTCCGGCTCGCGGCTGTCTCCGGAGGTGAAGAACGCCCAATTGAAATTGTTTCGCATCATGCCGGATTCGCGCAGGCGTTCCAGCCACGCGACCTCCCGATCGGTAACGCGACGATTGCTTTCCGGAGTTGCGAAGGTCACGACTTGCCAGCTTTCCGGCGGGGCCTCAGCATCCGAGTGCAGAGGCAGCAGAACGTCGCCCGTGATACCGTTGCTGTGAACTTCGCTGGCCTTGACCAAGCCGCCGTTGACGGCGACCAGCAGACTCGGCAGATCTGCCGTCAGGGTTTCACTGCCCGAATGATCGTCAAAGCGCGCCTGAAGAGCCGCGGCGCTGTCCTCTAGCTGCTTCGCACGTTGCAGAAAGTTTTCGGCTTCTTCGCCCGCCGCCTTGATACGATCTTCAAGCCCGGCGATCCGATCCGTTCTAGTTGCACCAGCCAGCGAAGACTCAAGCTCCTTCTTTCTGGCATTGGCCCGCGCCGCAATCTGCTTGAAGCGGTCAGCCTCCAGCCGTTCGGCGCGCGCGCTGACTGAGAGGAACTGCTTGATCTCGGCCAGGCGCTGCGCGAAATCGTCCGTCGGCGTCTGGATCGTGATTGCGCCCGACGTCCCGCTTGGTGTCGCCGTCCCGCGGCCAAATACGCGTTCAATCTGCGTGCTGAGACCCTTGTAGTAAAGATCCGCGTCGTCTGAAATCAGGACCGGGACGGATACGGTCTGCCCGATCAATGCAGGATCGGCGACCACCCGCTCGCGCAGAAGATCGGACGCTCCGGACGAAAGGATGCCATCCAGCAGCCGGCGGCCGGCGCGATCGGTCACCTCCGGGAACTGCGCGCGCAGTGCATTGCGGATCAGCAACTGAAAGTCACCGCCGCGGATGACGACTGGGTCGCGCGCCCCCTGCGGATCGATCTCGGCGGCGTCGATCTTGATTTGCATCTCCAGTTGGTGCTGGGTGAAGGCTGGCAATCCTTTCATCAGGATATCGGCCAGCACGACAACCAGAAAAAGCCCTGACACGAAGATCGCCGCCATGCCGTAGAACTTGAAACGAGTTTCTGCACGATAGCGAGCGCGGATGCGGGCCTTTGCCGCATCGGTCGCCACATCCACCGTTCGTATTGCCGGCGCGGTCACGTCAATCATACTGCTCACGATATCTCTTGACGATCTGCATGGCGATCATGTTCAGCGTCAGAGTGAAGAAGAAAAGGACGAAGCCTAGAGCGAATGCCGCCAGCGTTTTGGCGCTGTCGAATTCCTGATCACCGACCAGGATTGTCTTGATCTGCACGGTGAATGTGGTGACCGCTTCAAGCGGATTGAAGGTGAGATTTGCGGCAAGACCTGCAGCCATCACGACAATCATGGTCTCGCCGACGGCGCGGCTGATGGCCAGCATGAAAGCGGAAACAATGCCGGGCAGTGCAGCCGGAAGAACAACACGCTTGATGGTTTCCGACTTCGTCGATCCCATGGCAAGGGAGCCGTCCCGCAGGGATTGCGGAACTGCGTTGATCACATCGTCCGACAGCGACGAGACGAAAGGAATGATCATCATTCCCATCACCATGCCTGCGGCCAGAGCGCTTTCGGAGGCTACGTTGATGCCGACCGCCTGGCCCCAGTGGCGGATGAACGGTGCCAGGCTGAGCGCGGCAAAAAAGCCCAGAACCACCGTCGGAATGCCGGCGAGAATTTCCAGGAGCGGCTTCGCAAAGGCGCGGAAGCGCGGCGTTGCATATTCCGCCATATAGATGGCGGCGAACAAGCCGATCGGTCCGGCGATCAGCATCGCGATCAGGGTGATCAGCAGCGTCCCGGTGACCAGCGGCACGATGCCGAAGGCGCCGGACGAACCGCCCTGATCGGCCCGCATTGCAATCTGCGGGCTCCATTGCAATCCGAACAGGAATTCCAGCGGCGATACTTTCTGGAAGAATCGCATCGTCTCGAACAGCACGGAGAACAGGATGCCGATGGTGGTCAGGACGGCGACACAGGCCGCACCGAACAACATCACCTTGACGACACGCTCGACCCGGTTGCGGGCGCGGAACGTTGCGGTCAGCGCGCGCAAGGCATAAGATAGGCCAAGCAGACCAAATATCCATCCCGCCGCGACAATGATCGTGTTCACCAAGGCGTCTAGTGACGCATAGGTATCAGCGGCGGCGCGCAGAGAGGGGCTGATTTCACCGGAATATTGGTTGTTGGCGAGCGAGACGATGTCATGCAGCACTGCCCCACGCCGGAGGTCATCGTCCAGGATTGCGGGATCGAAAACAGCCAGCGCCTGGGTATTGACGATGTGGTCGCCAAACAGGCGCCCCACAACAAACACCAGCAACATCGGAACAACGACGAGAATAACGACATAGGCGCCGTGATAGCCGGGGCGGGAATGCAGTGCCGCGTCTTGTGCGGCTGTCGTGGCGCGGACGCGGCCAAAATAATAGCCAAGCGCCACCAGCAAAATCAGTCCCAGAAAATACAGGAGGCCCATGCCTCACTCCAACAAGCGTCAGCAGAGACGCAGTGATCCGAAAAGCGACAGCCGCTTTCGCGGCCGTCGAATCGATTGCAATATTCAGGAGCTCGGTGCCTGCATCGGAGCCATGCCGGTGACGCTCTTGCGCACGGCTTCCAGGTCCTTCTTCGGCAGCGTCACAAGACCCTTCTTGGCCAGATAGCCATCTTCGCCAAGCGCCTTGTTGGACACATATTCAAGCGCGAACTTGTCAAGGCCGGGTACGACGCCGACATGCTGCTTCTTGATGTAGACAAACAGCGGACGCGATCCCTTGTATTTGCCGCCGGCGATGTTGTCGTAGTTCGGCTCGGCGCCATCAAGCAACACGCCGCGCAGCTTGGCGGCGTTCTCTTCAAGGAAGGAATAGCCAAAGATGCCGAAGGCATTCTTGTTGGCCTCGAGCTTCTGCACGATCACGTTGTCGTTTTCGCCAGCTTCCACATAAGCGCCGTCTTCACGCAGCGTCTTCCACGCCTTGTCGAACGCCTTCTTGTCGGCGGTCTTGAGCGCCTTCATTGCCGGAATCTGTTCGGCGCCGGCTTCCATGAACAGCTCATGCAGCGAGTCGCGCGTGCCGGAGGTCGGGGGCGGGCCGAGCACTTCGATCTTGACGTTCGGCAGCGACTTGTCGATGTCCGACCAGTTCTTGTGCGGGTTGGCGACCAGCTTGCCGTCCGATCCGGGCACTTCCTTGGCCAGCGCCAGGAAGAGCTGACCGAGCATCAGCTTCATGGCCGGCCCCTGCTTCGATTGCGCGAGCGTCAGCCCGTCGAAGCCGACCTTGATCTCGACGACATCCTTTACGCCATTCTTCTGGCAATCCTCGAATTCGCTTTTCTTCATCGCACGCGACGCATTGGTGGCATCCGGATGGCCGACGCCAACGCCGGCACAGAACAGCTTCATGCCGCCGCCGGTGCCGGTCGATTCGACCACCGGGGTCTTCATTCCCGATGACTTGCCGAACTGCTCGGCAACGGTGGTTGTGAACGGATAAACGGTAGAGGAGCCGACGATCCGGATCTGGTCGCGGGCTTCGGCGTGACCGGCAATGAGCATGCCGGCCGCCACGAGCACGAAGGCGCTGGCGAAGGTCTTGGTGTTCACGAGAAATCTCCTTCTGTGGGGCGGCTGTGGTCCTGTCGGTCGAGTTCGACCGCCCGCCTCGCCTCTGTCGCCTAGGGCGTGTTCGTCTCGGTCCTATGACGGACAGATGACAGCCGGATGACAGACTAAATTGCTGACTTCTCTGACAATTTCTGATCGATCGGCATGCCTTCTGTGAACAGGGGCAGCCGGATTGTGAAACTCGCGCCCTGGCCGATCTTGCTGTCAATGAAAAGACGGCCGCGATGCCGGTTCACCACATGCTTCACCAGGGCAAGGCCCAAACCGGTGCCGCCGAGCGCGCGGCTGCCCGTGACATCGACGCGATAGAAGCGTTCCGTCAGCCGAGGAATATGCTCGGCCGCAATGCCCGGCCCATAGTCGCGGACAGACGCCACGGCTTCCTCGCTTCCATCCTGGGCCTTGCCGCGCGACAACGTGATATCCACGCGCTTGCCCGCACCGCCATACTTGAGCGCGTTCTCGATCAGATTCTCGAAGACCCGAATCAGTTCATCGCGATCCCCCGGCACGACCAGAGGTTCGACCGGAGCATGGATGCTGACCTCCACGCCGCGATCGCGCGCCAGCGTCTGCAACGCGTCAACGACCTGACGCACCACAGGCACAAGGTCCACCGGCGTAGTCGGGCGGACATGCGCCGCCAGTTCGATCCGCGACAAGGACAGAAGGTCATCGATCAGGCGCGCCATCCGGTTCGCCTGCGCCTCCATGATATCGAGAAAGCGCTCGCGCGCAGCCGTGTCATTGCGCGCCGGCCCCTTTAACGTTTCGATGAAGCCCGACAGGGCGGCGAGCGGGGTTCGCAACTCATGACTGGCATTGGCGACAAAATCCGCGCGCATTTCCTCGACACGCCGGATCGGCGTGAGATCGTGAAAGGTCAGCAGCAACAGTGCCGGATGGTCGCTGGACGCACTCGCCGAATCATGAACCGGCGTGACGAAAGCTTCCGACCAGCGGTCTGAAGGCACGCGTTCGGCAAACTCGATGCGCTCCGGCTTGTTGCTGGCAAGCGCGCGGCGGATCGCCTCCACGACCTCTGGCACCCGCAGCCCGATCGAGACCGGATCGCCGCGCCGCAAGGCCGGTGCCATCGTGCTGGCCGGCTTGTTGAAACTGACAACCCGTCCATCAGGAGCCAATACAACGGTCGCGTCCGGAAGCGCAGCGATCAAATCCTGGAGCGCGTCGACGTTGCTGCGAACTGCGCCGCTTTCTGCAATGCCGACCGGCTTTGAAAGACGCTTGGCGATTATGCCGCCTGCCAACCCGGCAAGAGCGATCAGCGCAAGGGCAAGCACTCCTTTCCCAAAGGACAGAGAGCCTGTCAGAACCAGAATGCAAATGATCAGGACGGCCGCCGCCGCCATCGACAATGCGCGATATGGCCTCACCTGCAGCCGCCGCGGCAATAAATGCCGGCTCGCGTTGTCAGTGGCTGTCATCTGCTTTTGATGCGCCCTTCTTGCGCGAACGCGATTTTCCGCTGGCGCGCGTGGTCTTGCCGCCGGACACCAGAACATCTGCCGCAATATTGCCCAGCGGCGGCACTTTCGCGGTGAACAGGCCTTTCATGATCTCCCGCCCGCCCAGAATGAACAATGCAAGCGTGAATGGCGTGATGTAATATAAAAGCCGAAACAGCAGCAGGCCAGCCAGAAGCTCTTCCTTATCGAATTGCCACAAAGCCACCAGCATCGCGGCGTCAAACACGCCGAGACCGCCCGGCGAGTGGCTGGCAAATCCGAGCAGCGTCGCAGACACAAAGACGACCGCCAGCAGGATGAAGCTGATATGCGGCTCGTCCGGCAAAAGCATGTACATCGCCAGCGCACAGAAGCCGAGATCGACAATTCCGATCAGGATCTGCAGCAATGTCAGCGGGCCGCCCGGCAGCGTGACTTTCCAGTTGCTGCGCCCGATGGTGCGCGGTGCCATCCAGACCCAGATCACATAAGCTACGAGAACAGCGAGCGTGAGGAAGGCCAACGCTCGGTTGAACCATGGCGGCAGTTGATTGATCGCACTGGCTGCCTCCGGCGCGTAGAAGATCCCAAGGCCAAGCACCGTGGCGTTGCCGAGCCAGAAGGTTAGTCCGGCGATGAAACAGATTTTCGCGACTTCGACGGCGGTGACGCCATGGGCCGAGTAGATCCGATAGCGCACGGCGCCCCCGGTAAAAACGCTGGCGCCGACATTGTGGCCGACTGAATAGCTTGTGAAGCCGGCCAGCGCCGCCGTCGGATACGAAACGTCGTTCCGATTGATGGTGCGCAACGCGAAGAGATCATAGAATGTGAGGGTGAAATAACCAGCCACCACAAAAATCCCGGCCATCATGACATCCCGCGGCTTCGTGTCCCGCAACGCCATGATCAGATCATCCCAATTGAGGTCGTGCAGCATTCTGTAGAGCACGACCACCGCGACAACGATGATGCTCAGGCTGACGACGAAGCCGACCCGGTGCCAGCCAATCTTTACACTGATGAACCGCAAGACGGCACGCAAAGATTCAGGCATGCAATTCCGCGTCCCCGGCTGGATGGTGGCCCCCTGTCCGGGAGCCTGTTGGCGCGCGGGGTAGTAGCAGATGTTCAGGGCCGGAAGCAAAGTGGAAAAGGCAGATTGCGAGGTCAGCCGCAATCCGCCTTGGCCAAGAATGCCGTATGAACGTTATTTCCGGGGCGGAATCTGGATCAGCTCCGCGAGTTGCTCCTTGGTAAGCTGATTGGCCGTAAATTTCAGCTCAACCGCGTCCTTGATGATCGTGTCGAGCCCGACAACGCGGTCGGGATTGAGCGCCTCTTTCGCAAAGAACTGGTCGCGTGTCCGCCGCGCCTTGGCCTCCGGAATGCCGAGCCATTCAGCATAAAGTTTCAGGCCGGCGTCGGTGTACATCCAGTCGATCGTCTCCCGATAGGCCTTCAGGTAGCGGTTGATCACATCCTTCCGGGACTGCAGCACCGACGCGGTGGTGATGAGCAGACGCACCGTTTGCCCCTTGAAGGCCGCGGCATCGTTGCCCGTGGCGACAATCCGGATCTGCTTCTGGTCCAGTTGATCGAGCCCGAAAGGCGGAGCCGCCCAGCCGATATCGATCTGGCCGGACATGACTTGCGTCAGCGTTCCAGGAGGTCCGCCCGTCGATGTCGGCTTCGCCGTCAATCCATATTGCTTCATGAATGCAGTGACGATGCCATGCGTCGACGATCCATTTGTCGAGTAGGCGATGGTCTTGCCGGCGCTGTCCTTCAGACTCTTGATGGGAGAATCAGCCTTCACATACCAGTAAAGATCACCGGCCCCCGTCGTCTCCGCTCCAATGATGCGGACAGGCGCGCCCTTTGAATAAGCGCTGAGCGCTCCCATGATGCCGCCGGCCACACCGATATCAACGCTGCCGGAAATCACGGCCTGCTGGGTCTCGCCTGCACCCTGGGTATAGACGATCTCCAGTTCCAGTCCGTGCTTCTTGAAGATGCCGCCGCGCTGGCCAACTTCAGAAATCGACGTGTCCCAGTTGCCGCGTTGTCCCACTGCCAGTTTCAAATTGTCCTGCGCAGATGCGCAGCTCATGCCTGCGAGCACGCCGAAAACGGCCACAAAGCCCGCGAATCCCACCTTTCGCATTTTTTTCTCCCTCTGAGCCGTCTTCTTGCGAGACGTTACGTTTGCATCAGCACCTGAGATCAGGCGACACGTTCCTCCTTTGGCTGTTTCGAGGCCGCCATGCTGGCTCCGCAGGTGCGCCAATCGGTGCCTTTGGGCACGACGCCTTCGAAAGATCTTATGCTTGCATGAGGAATACGCGGGTCGGTCGTGCCGATCGCAGGACCGCCATCGCGCATCTGACGCGCGGCCTCCACCATCAGGCGGCGGAATTCGACGACGGCGAGATCACTGGCGCCGAGTTTCTCCTTGGTGCGGTCGGCGATCGGTCCCATCGTCTCCCACATTGCGATGTCCTGATTGGGGATGCCGCGAATGCCGGTGAAATTGCCAAGTTTCATCGCATTGCGGTCTTGCAGATAATCGTTCTCGCGGGTGCGGATATTGTTGAAGTTGCAATCCAGATCAATACCGGGCTGCGCCACGTTGAATTTTCGCCAGGCTTCCTGGTCGATACCGCCTTCTTCACGCCAGGCGATGAAATGGAAGACGGTATGGGTGTCATCGGCCGGTGCCAGCAGCGTCGCAACATTGTAGGCGTTGTTCGGCGGGATCAGTGCCGTGAATGGCGCGATATAAACGGTCCGGCGAATGTAGTCGTGGGTCGCCGCATTCATGATGGGGCGGCGAATTGCAGCATAATGGAAACCGTAGCTTGTGCATTCCGCCTGCATGCGCGGCGCCTTGTCGGTCGATGGCCGCAACCAATGCGTATCCGCCGCCTTGGCGCCGTCGACCTTTGCCGGCTTCATATCGGACGAATGAAGGCTCGAGGAATGCGCCGAATCGATCTGTCCCTCGAGAATCTGCGCCCAGTTGCAGGCGACATGAATCTTGACGATGCTGACGCGCGTCTCCGGTGTCGGCGCAAAAGCCGGCGGCTCGAATGTTGGCATGGTCTCGCGCGGCCCCATATAGGCCCATACAAAGCCGCCGGCCTCACACGCCGGATAGGCCTTCATCTTGACCTTTTCGACAAATCCACTCTCCGGCGGTTCGGACGCCATCTCCAGGACGTTGCCTTCAACGTCCATTTTCCAGCCGTGATAGAGGCAGCGAAGACCACATTCCTCGTTGCGACCATAGGCAAGCGATGCCCGCCGATGCGGGCAATACTCGTCGAGCACACCGAGCCGCCCGTCGCTGTCGCGGAAGACGACGAGATCTTCGCCGAGCAGCCGGATCTTCACCGGCTTGCCATCCGGCTCGACCACTTCTTCAGAGAGGCAGGCGGGAATCCAGTGCCTGCGCATGATCTGCCCCATCGGGGCGTCGCCTTCGACTCGGCACAGGAGATCGTTTTCTTCTGCGGTCATCATGGCGCGCCCTCCAGGACCGGACTTGCGTTTCGCGTGTTATTATCTTAGGTCTCTAAGTATCATTTATAGAACATCCAAACTGCGCTGTCGAGTGGGCAAGACGCCACGTTATTGTGCGATGCAAGGATTCATGAGTTGATCGCTTCGCTGTGCCGCTCTAACTGAAACTGCCATGAACGCCGCTACCACTGACCCCGACATGCCGTTGCGGCTCACTCGCAAGACACAAATTGCGGACGGTATCTATGAATTCGAATTCCGCCATCCGGACGGAGAAGATCTGCCGCCCTTCACGGCCGGCGCGCATATACAGATGCGTGTTCCGAATGGGCTGATCCGCAAATACTCGCTCTGCAACGATCCGGCCGAACGCGACCGTTATGTAATCGCCGTCAAGCGCGAGCCCGACAGCCGCGGTGGTTCGGTCAGCCTCATTGATGACGCACGCGAAGGCGAAGCCTGCCTCGTCTCGGCGCCTGTGAATGATTTCGTTCTGGCGCCGAACGCGCAGCATTTTGTATTTATTGCCGGTGGCATCGGAATCACGCCAATCCTGTCGATGATCCGTCACATCCGGACAATCGGCGGCAAGCAGTTCAAGCTCTATTACTGCACACGTTCTCCTGAGGCAACGGCTTATCTCGAAGAACTACAGTCGCCGGAGCTCAAGGGCAGCGTCACTATCCATCATGACGGCGGCGATCCGAACCGGGCGCTCGATCTCTGGCCCGTGGTCGAAGAACGAAAGAATCGGGCGCATCTCTATTGCTGCGGCCCATCCGCGCTCATGCATGCGGTCCGCGACATGACCGGCCATTGGTCGCCAACCGCTGTGCATTTTGAAGCCTTCGCCGAACCGGCGCGGGTAACGCCGGACGACAAGCCGTTCACCGTGACGCTCGCAAAATCCGGTGAGGTCATCGAAGTGCCGGTCGGGGTCACCATTCTCGAAGCGCTGCGTGCGAAAGGATACGACGTGCCCAGCTCCTGCGAGAGCGGCACCTGCGGCACCTGCCGAACGAAATTGCTGGAAGGCGAAGCAGATCATCGTGATCTGGTCCTGACCGAGCAGGAGCGATCCAGCCAGATCATGATCTGCGTTTCGCGGGCGCGTACGCCCAATATTGTTATTGATCGCTGAGAGCGCGGCTCGTGACCGAGCGCAAAATCAAACTGGGCATTGCGGGGTTGGGGCGGGCTTTCACCCTCATGCTTCCGACGCTCGGAGCAGACCCGCGGCTTGAACTCGTGGCTGCGGCCGACCCGCGCACGGACGCCCGGCGGCAATTCGAGGCGGACTTCAACGCAAAGACCTATGAAACCGTCGAAGACCTCTGCCGTGATCCGGTCGTCGAGGCTATCTATGTGGCCACGCCGCACCAGCTTCACGCCCGACATGTCGAAACAGCCGCCGCTTGCGGCAAACATGTCCTTGTCGAAAAGCCGATGGCAATCTCCATGGCCGAATGCGCGGCCATGATTGAAGCGGCGCGGCGTTTCGGTGTCCATCTCATTGTCGGGCACAGCCACAGCTTCAACGGACCTGTGCTGCATGCGCACAAGGTCATCGTCAGCGGCGCCTTTGGCGATGTGCGCATGATTCACGCGTTGAATTACACCGACTACATGTACCGGCCACGCCGGCCCGAAGAACTTGACACCGCGCAAGGCGGCGGCGTGGTGTTCAGCCAAGGCGCGCATCAGATCGACATCGTTCGGCTTCTAGGCGGCGGCAGGGTGCACAGCGTGCGCGCCGCCACCGGCGCCTGGGATCAATCGCGGCCGACCGAAGGCGCCTACGCCGCATTCTTGACTTTCGACAATGGCGCGTTTGCAACTGTGACTTACAGCGGCTTCGCGCATTTCGATTCGGACGAATTCTGCGGCTGGATCGGCGAAATGGGGCTGCCAAAGGACCGCGGTGGATACGGAGCCGCGCGCGCCGCCCTGCGGTCAGCGAAAAATGCAGATGAAGAGGCCGCGCTCAAAAGCGCCAGAAATTATGGCAGCAGCGGCTACGCCCCGACACGACAACTCGCCTTGCAAACGCGCGCGCACCAGCATTTCGGGACGGTGATCGTCTCCTGCGACCGGGCAGACCTGCGCCCGACACCCGGCGGCGTGATGATCTATGAAGACACCAAGGCGTATCTGCAGCCGACGCCCGTGCCGCACATTCCGCGCGCCGAGGTGATCGACGAGCTATATGCCGCCGTTGCACACGACATCCCACCCCTTCACAGCGGCGAATGGGCCATGGCCACGATGGAAGTATGCCTCGCCATCCTGCAGTCGCATCGCGATAAAGTGGATGTCATGATGCAGCATCAGATTGCGCCTGCATCCTCACAGGCAAGAATTGCATGACGAGCCGTTCCGCCAGCGCCGACAACACGCAAACCATTCTTCGCCATTGGCGCGAAGCCGTACCCAATGATCGTCTCGCGCATCTCGTCAAGGATGCGACCCGTGCATTGCTGCGCGCGTTGCAGATGCGGTTGACCGAGCACGCGGTCTCGCTCGGACACTGGACCTTTCTCCGCATTCTCTGGGAGAAGGACGGGATGACGCAGCGCGAACTGAGCGAACAGGCCGGCGTGATGGAGCCGACGACATTCTCCGCCGTGCAGGCCATGGTAAGACTGGGTTATGTGACGCGGCGCCAGCTCGCGGGAAACAGGAAGAAAAACTTTATCTTCCTGACGGCGAAAGGCCGTCAATTGAAGGACAAGCTCGTTCCGTTGGCGGAAGAGGTCAACGAAATCGCCGTGCGCAACGTCGCGCCGGACGACATTGCAACAACCCGAAAGACCTTGCTGGCAATTCTGGAAAACCTCGCCCGCGACGAAGTCGAATCGACCGCAAAGGACCGGCGTATTCCCTCCACGCGCGAACTTTCGTCGCTTATCGCCGCTGCCGGCAAATCCAGACGGGTACGGCGCCGCAAACAATCCTGACGCCGGCAGCCGCGCGATAGCCGAGTTGACCTTGCTCCTGTTGGAGCGCACCATTCGCAAACCGTCTCGACTGATTGCGACAGATGGCAGGAGATTGCGCATGACCAGGATGTTTATCGCTCTCGCATTTTCCACGACACTCGCGTTTTCCTCGCTTCCGATGCAGGCATATGCTGCGGAACGGAGCGGCATCCAAAATCCGGATCGTGATGAATTCAGTTCGCGACAGCGCAGCGGCCGGCAAGCCAATGCCGGGCGGCTCCACTATTACGATCCATATCCCTGGTGGTGGTATCCACCCTATGTAAAGCGGGCCCGCACCAATTATCTGGGCTGGCCGCACAGCTCCTACCCGCCGAACTATGACGCGCCGTATTTTGGCGGCGTCGCCGGATATCCCGGCGGCTTCTGGTTGCACGGGTTGTAATTCGCGGGACCGGCACGGTCCCGAAGAATCAGGCCGGCGCCAGCTTCGCTGAACTTCGCGACAGCAGCCAGAATACGATCGCGAGGTTCAGCAGGTTCCAGGCAATGCCGTTGATGAAGGCGGCTTGATATGACGCTGTCAGGTCAAAGATGACGCCCGACATCCAGCCGCCCAGCGCCATGCCGATGACCGTCGCGAAGATGATGACTCCGAGGCGTTCGCCGGCTTCCCGCGATGGCAGATATTCCCGCACGATGATGGCATAGGTTGGCACCAGCCCGCCCTGAAAGAGGCCAAACAGCGCCGAGACAATGTAAAGCGACGTCAGGCCGTCGTAGAAAACATAAAGCACCAGCGCAGACGCCTGCAGCGCCGAACTGAGCAGGAGCGTCCGCAGCCCGCCGATCTGATCCGCAATCCAGCCCGAACCGATTCGACTCGCAATGCCAAAAAACAGCATCAGCGACAGCATCTCCGCGCCGCGCGCCACGCCATAGCCGAGATCGACGCAATAGGCTACAATATGAACCTGCGGCATCGACATGGCGACGCAACAGCCAACGCCCGCAATGCTCAACAGGATCTGCAGGCTGCGCGGGGACAACCCGAGCGCATCGCTGGCGCGTGAGCCGTTTTTGTCGCCAGATAACTCGGCGTGCACAGGCGCGCGCTTGCGTAATGCCATCGCAATCGCGGTCATCGACACAATCGCAAACAGGCCAATCCAGACGTGCGTCTGACGCCAGCCGAAAGCTCCCACCGCATGTTGCACCAAGGGAGGCCAGACGACGCCGGCGAGATAATTGCCTGACGACGCGATGGCGACGGCAATGCCGCGGCGACGCAAAAACCAGTGCGACATGTCCGCGATCAAGGGAGCGAAGGTCGCCGACGCCCCGAAGCCGATGAGGACATGCGCGGCGACCAGCAGCGTGAAGCTGCCGGACAAACCGGCAGAAATGTATCCGAGGGCAAGCGTGACGGCTCCGATAATGCCAGCCAGCATAATACCGAGGCGATCCGCCACCCGACCTACAAGCACGCTTCCAAATCCGAAGCCGGCCATTGATAACGTATAGGGAAGCGACGCCTCCGCCCGCGTGACGCCGAAATCAGCCTGGATCACCGGCAACACCACGACGTAGGACCACATGCCGACGCTGCCGATCGTGCCCAGCACGACGGCGACGGCGAGCCGCATCCATGCCGCTCGTGAGTCGAGGACATCAGCCGCTGCGTCTTTGTCGGTCGTCACGCTCCGCCTCGGCTTGCATTGTGGCGCGCCATCAGAATGAAACTGCGAACACTTAACCGCTGGTCGCGCTCTTGAGCAATGCCAATAATCCCCGGAGCAATTCGATGGGCCGCGGAGGACAACCTTTGATGTGCAGGTCTACGGGCAACACGGCTTCAACCGAGCCAACGGTCGCATAGGATTCGGCGAAAATGCCGCAGCCACAGGCGCAATCGCCGACCGCGACCACCCATTTCGGATTCGGAGTCGCCGCATAAGTGCGTTCCAGCGCAACTTTCATGTTTTTGGTAACCGGCCCGGTCACCAGCAATACGTCGGCATGGCGCGGCGAGGCCGCAAATCTGATTCCGAAGCGCTCGACGTCATAGACCGCGTTGCTCAGCGCATGAATTTCCAGTTCGCAGCCATTGCAGGAGCCGGCATCGACTTCGCGAATTGTAATCGAACGGCCGAACAGGCGGCGCGCCTGTGCCTCCAGCGCCGCGCCGACTTCGGCGAGCGCGGCGTCTTCTGGCGACGGCGCCCCGATGGTCACCGGACGGGCAAAGAGCGATCGCAAGAGCAGCGTGCGCATTAAAGATCGTGCCCAGCGTAAGAACAGTTGAACGACTTGTTGCAAATCGGGAAGTCGGCGATGATGTTATCTTCGATCGCGGCTTCCAGAAGCGGCCATTGAAACACGGAGGCGTCGCGCGCATGCGCACGCTCAACGCGGCCATCGGCCACACGCAGCCAGAACCAAATGTCCCCGCGGAACGCCTCGATCATCGCACAGCCTTCCCGGGGCTCGCGCACCGCAGGCAAGGCCGTCTGGAGGGGTCCCGCGGGAATTGCGGCAAGCCATCCCCGCAACAGCTTCATGCTCGCTTCGGCCTCGCGAATACGCACCCAGACCCGCGCATCGACATCGCCGCGCTCTAGCACCGGCGCGTCAACGCTCATTCCGGCATAAGGCGGATAGCCGATGTCGCGCCTTGCATCGAAATCGCGGCCCGAGGCGCGCCCGACATAGCCGCCGGCTGCCCAGCGTCTGACAAGCTCCTTGCCGACAATTCCGGTGTTGCAGGTGCGATCCTGCAACGACGGCGTATCGTCATAGAGCTTGACGATCTCGGCGAAGCGCGGCGTCAAATCGTCGAGCACCGCAACAATCTCGGCGGCGTTTTCCGCCGAAATGTCGGCGGCGACGCCGCCCGGCACGATGCAACCCATCATCAGCCGGTGGCCGAAGACGCGGTCGCACACTGCAAGCACGCGCTCGCGGAAAATCCCGCAATGGGCGTGCGCCAGCGCAAAAGCGGCATCGTTGCAGATCGCACCGATATCGCCGAAATGATTCGCGATGCGCTCCAATTCCGCCATCACGCCGCGGAGAACTTGCGCCCGCGCTGGCGCCTCGACGCCGAGCGCCGATTCAACCGCATGCGCGAAGGCAAAGCTGTAGGCAACGGTCGAATCGCCGGAAATACGGGCGGCGATGCGCGCCGCGTGATCGATGTCGCTGCCCGCCATAAGAGCGTCGATACCCTTATGCGTGTAGCCCAACCGCTCTTCCACGCGCGCCACCATCTCGCCGTTCGCGGTGAAACGGAAATGCCCCGGCTCGATGGTGCCCGCATGCACGGGGCCGACAGGGACTTGATGCAAGCCCTGCCCTCTCACCGGCAAGAACGCATAGTCCGCTGGATCGCGTACGGGCGCCGATGGGCGCGTGCCGAGCGGCGCCTGCAATTCCCAGGCTCCGTGGTCGAGCCACGGCCGGCGATCGGGGCAGCCTTTCGCAACGATCCCGTAAAGATCGTGGATCGTCCGCTCCAGCCGGATCGCCGGCGGATGGAATTGACCGATCGACGGAAACGAGCCGTCAGAGATTGCGAGCGACACGACACATGCGTCGGACGCAGGCGCACGTAGGGCAAGATGGACTGCATGCGGCTCGCACCACAGCGCGAGCATGTCGGCGTCCCCCGCCTTCAGGAGATGACCGATCTGCGTCCATGCATTTGAATCGACTTCAAACCGCGGCCAGGGCGCCAGAACGTCAAGCGCTTTCGCTAAGTCCAAAATTTCCGTCAGCGCATCGTCGGCCATCGTCCTCACCCAAGTTGCGCTGCGACAGCGCGGAACCAGCGGACGACCGGTTCCGGCAGCCAGAGGCCAGCGACCAGGACCAAGGCCAGGTGGATAAAGAGCGGCAGATAGGACGCCTTCACGCCTCCGGTCGGACCACTCGGCTCGCCGAACAGGACGTCCTGCATCCGCAATACAAGCGCGCCGAAGGCGACCAAGAGTCCGAACACCAGTGCAAGCGCCAGCAGCGGCTGGCGCGCGAAGGTCGTGGAAACCAGCATGAATTCGCTCAAGAACATGCCGAATGGCGGCATCCCCGCGATGGCGATGACCCCCACTGCCAACCCCACGGCCAGTACCGGATGCGTCACCGAAAGGCCGCGGATGAGAGCGATGCGCTGAGTGCCCTTCACCTGCGCGATATGTCCGACCGCGAAAAAGATCGCCGACTTGATCAGGGAATGCATGGTCATGTGCAGCAGGCCGGCGAAATTCGCCAGTGGCCCGCCCATGCCGAAGGCAAAAGTCATGATGCCCATATGCTCGATCGACGAGTAGGCGAAGAGTCGTTTGATGTCGCGGCGGCGATAGAGCATGAAGGCGGCAAAGATCAGGCTGATCAAGCCAAGGCAGATCATGATCAGGCCGACATCGAGCGTCTCGCTATTCGCCGCGAGCACCATCTTGAATCGCAAAAGCGCGTAAAGCGCCACGTTGAGCAGCAAACCCGAGAGCACGGCAGAAATCGGCGTTGGCCCTTCGGCATGGGCATCCGGCAGCCAGGCGTGAAACGGCGCGATCCCCACCTTGGTGCCATAACCGACGAGCAGGAACACGAAGGCGAGCGACAACAGCTTGGCATCAAAGCCGGCGCCATTCTTGAGAAGCGTATCCCAGGCCATGGCCGGGAGCCCCTCGCCAACCACGGGCTGCGCCACGAGATAGATCAAGATGGTGCCAAAAAAAGCCAGCGCGATGCCCACTGATCCGAGAATGAAATACTTCCAGGCCGCCTCGACCGCTTCCGGCGTGCGATAGATGCCGACCATCATCACAGTGGACAGCGTCGCCACCTCTACCCCGACCCACAATAGTCCCACATTGTTGACGACAAGCGCCAGATTCATCGCAGCCATCATCGCCTGATAGAGCGCGTGGTAAAATCGCAAGAAAACCGGTGTGAGCTTTCCGATCTCCAACTCGTGGCTGATATAGGTCGCACTGAAGATGCTGGTGGTGAAACCAATGAACGTGGTCAGGATCACCAGATAAATGTTGAAGTCGTCGATGATGAAGATATCCGTGCGCACACGGTCGACGAACAGGAGGGCGACGCCGGCGGCAAATGTCGCC
This sequence comes from Pseudorhodoplanes sp., assembly GCA_032027085.1. Taxonomy (NCBI): domain Bacteria; kingdom Pseudomonadati; phylum Pseudomonadota; class Alphaproteobacteria; order Hyphomicrobiales; genus Pseudorhodoplanes; species Pseudorhodoplanes sp. The sequence goes on from JAVSMS010000001.1 coordinate 1,256,270, forward strand.
CCCGAGGCGACGACGTTGATGGCGGCGCCGATCCGGTAATTACCGATGAAGACCAGCAGCACCATCGCTACCGCCGGAAGCCACAGGATGATCTCGACGGGATGCATCACGAGATATGCCTTCTCTCATGACGCAAACGATCAAGCGCGCTCAGATCGACCGTGTCGAAGCGCTCGCGGATACGGAACACAAACACGCCGAACACGGAAAATGCGATCAGGATCGAGAACGCAACTGAAATCTCCACCACCAGCGGCATGCCTTTGGCGCCGGTGGCGGCAAGGATGAGGCCGTTTTCCAGCGACATGAATCCGACAATCTGCGTCACCGCGTTCCGCCGCGTGATCATCATCAACAGCCCGAGCAGGATAACGGCGAGCGCAAAGGCCAGGTCCTCGCGCGCCAGCGGACTCACTCCGACCTGCACCGGCATCACCAGCAAAATCGACAACGCGATCAGCCCCAGCCCGGTCAACATGGTCGGACCTGCTCCGATCACCTGTTCGATTTCCCGATGGATACCGAGGCGGTGAACGATGCGGTTGAGGGCAGTGGGAATAATGAATCCCTTGGCGATCAGTGCAATCGCCGCGGTCACGACCAGATGCGTCGCTTCCTGCACATAAGACTGCCAGGCCACCGCGAGCGACAGCACGATCGCCTGCGCGGCAAAGACGTTGAGGGTTGCCAGGATCCGGTCCTGATAGAGCAGCAGCAGGCTGAGCACCAGCATGCCGCCAGCGAGAAAATGCGCCACGTCGAATTGCAGCGAGGACATCAGAACCCCTGTGAAACGAACAAGAGGAACACGGCGAGCGCCGCGGTGGCAAAAGCGCTGCCCAGAAAAACGGGGTAGCGGAACACGCGCATCTTGGCGACCGAGGTCTCTCCGATCGGCAACAGGACGGCGAGGATCGCAATCTTGGCGACGTAACTCGCAACCCCGAATGCCATTGCGGCGAAAGTCTTGTCGGTCGTCGCCATGCCGAACGGAATGAACAGGCAGACCAGGAGCGAGAAATAGAGCGTGAGCTTGAGTGCGGCGGCGGCCTCGATCATGGCCAGATGGCGGCCGGAATATTCGAGCACCATGGCTTCGTGCACCATAGTCAACTCGAGATGCGTCGCAGGATTGTCGATGGGAATGCGCGCATTCTCGGCAATCGCGATAAAAACGAAGGCGAACGCCGCAAGGCCGAGCGACACGCGCAGGCCGACCGATCCGTGAATCATATGGTCGGCGATGGCGGAGAGTTGCGTCGTGCCGGCGATCAGCGCCACGGCAAATACCACGAGCAGCATGGCTGGCTCGGCAAGCGAGGCGATCAGCATTTCGCGCGAGGAGCCGATACCACCGAAGGCGGTGCCGACATCCATGCCGGCGAGTGCGAGCGCGAATCGGCCGGTGGCCAGGAGCGCGACAAGAGCGATGATATCGGCCGACCAGGAAAAGATGAGGCCGGTCGAGTAAGTCGGGATTAACGCGACCGCCACCCATGTCGTGGCAAAGAGCAGATAAGGCGTCACCCGATATATCCACGAAGCGTTGTGCGCGAGCACCGCTTCCTTGTGCATCAGTTTCCAGAGATCGCGGTAAGGCTGCAGGACCGGCGGCCCGACACGCCGCAACAAGCGCGCCTTCACCTTGCGGGTAATGCCGAGTATCAAGGGCGCGATCACCAGCACCAGAAACATTTGCAGGCCTTGCGCCGCGATCTCGACCATCATCGCCATGCCGCCACCAGGATCAAAAGCACGATCAGAGCCGCAAAGACCAGTGTCAGATAGCGACGTATGGTCAGGAATTGCAGGCGATTGAGTTTCTTCGAGACTGTGAGCACGGCCCTCCCGGCGGGCCCATAGGCAAACCGCCAAGCCGGATCGAATATCTTCACATAGAAAAGCCCCGCGCGCATGGCGCCCGGACGCGGCATGTCGACCCGTTCGCGCACGTCGAACACCATCGTGCCGAAAACCCTGCGGATCGGCATCGAGAAGCTCGAGCCGGAATATTGCGTGGCCAGCGACGGATCGGGATAGCCGCAATCCCAGATCGCGCTGCGCCGGGTGGCGCGTGTCGCAAAGCGATGGATCACCATCGCGGTCAACATACCCGAAGAAATCAGGAACACGAGAATGATGATGCCGTTATAGGAGCTTCGGCTTGCTTCGATCGGAATGATCGACAGCCAGTTGATTGTGATCTGCTGTGGCATGCGACCGCCGACCAGACCGCCTACAACGGGCGCAAGGAGATCGATCAGCACACCGGGCAAAATTCCAGCCAGGAGACACATTGCCGCCAGAATGAACATCGCGGCGAGCGAAAACCGATCGGTTTCATGCGCATTCTGCGCGGCCGGCGTCCGCGCTCGCCCGAGAAAGGTGACGCCGAACGCCTTGACGAAACACGCGGCGGCCAGCGCAGCGGCCAGCGCCAGTAATGCCCCGACCGTCGGCACCATAAATTTCAGTCCGAGTTGCGGAAGCTGCGGACTGACCAGAATGGCCTGGAAGGTCAGCCATTCCGAGACGAACCCGTTCAAGGGCGGCAAGGCCGAGATCGCCGCACAGCCTGTGAGAAACGCGAAAGCCGTACGCGGCATGCGGTGAACAAGGCCGCCAAGGCGCTCCATGTCGCGTTCGCCGGTCGCATGCAGTACCGCGCCGGCGCCAAAGAAAAGCAGGCTCTTGAACAATGAGTGGTTGAAGACATGCAGCAACGCCGCAGACATTGCCAATGCGGCCGGCACCGGCATATCATTGGCACGAAAGGCGATGGTCAGTCCGAGGCCGATGAAAATGATGCCGACATTCTCGACCGTGCTGTAGGCCAGCAGGCGCTTGATGTCCTGTTGCATCAAGGCATAGAGCACGCCGAGCACGGCGGTGGTGGCGCCGATCGCGAGGATGATCAGGCTGGTCCACCAGACCGGTTCATCGATCAGATCGAAAGCGATGCGGATGAACCCGTAAATCGCCACTTTGGTCATCACCCCGCTCATCAGCGCGGAGACGTGACTGGGCGCCGCCGGATGCGCGAGCGGCAGCCAGACATGCAGCGGCACCAACCCGGCCTTCGAGCCAGCTCCGATCAGCGCAAGCAACAAGGCAGAGATCGCGACCGCCGACTGCGGAGGATGACTCCGCATGGTGTCAAATGCATACCCGCCATCCGGCCCCGCCAGCAAACCAAAGGTCAGCAACAGGCACAGCGTGCCGGCGCTCGCCATGACGATGTAGATAAATCCTGCGCGGGCATTGCCGGATTCCCGGTGATGCGCCAGCACCAGCGCCCAGGACGCCAGCGACATGAATTCCCAGCCGACCAGAAAGGTGAACGCGTCGTCGGCGAGAAGAACAAGGTTCATTCCTCCCAGATAGGCGGGGAAATAAGGGAGGATACGCAGCGGCGACCGCTCGTGCCGGCCATAGCCGAGCCCATAAAGACTTGCGACCGCACCGCCCAGATTGACAACCAGCAAGAAGAAGGCGGCAAGCGCATCTACCCGGAAATGCGCGCCGAGTAGCGGCAGACCCAAGGGCAAGGCCAGCGTCGCCACTGATCCATCGCTCACAAGTGCGACAAACGCTGTAACAATCCCGACGGCGGCAATGACAAGGCTTGCGCCGTAGACAATGAGGGTGCCCGCAGGCCGACGGCCGATCGCAACGGCCAGCGCCGCGACCACCAGAAACCCGGCCACATTCAAGAGTCCTATGATGGCCGGCATTCCCCCGCCTCACACCCCAATCGCGGCCCGAGCCAAGGCTCGACATAGGAAGAATGAGCGGATCACGCCGCAATTTCAATGGGCAGCCGCGCAGGCGGCTGAACCGGCACATACTCCTGATTTTCTCGACTTCAGGTCAGATGAATCAGCGTCATGGACTTGTGACAGAAAAATGGACCTATCTCCGCACTTCTATATTGAGAACAATCCTTTCTGCATTTGGCTGCAAAGTGAGCGCAATCTGACCCATTCTTCGGAGCCTCACATTTGAGGAAGCGCAGGCTGCACAAGCACGCGATCGATTTGTGATCAGGAACATCGACACGCTGACCCATGTCTCCGGAATGAAACGTAACCTATGTGTCCGGAACGGACCGAGTGGATATGGCGCGCCGGAAGGGATTCGAACCCCTGACCCCCAGATTCGAAGTCTGGTGCTCTATCCAGCTGAGCTACCGGCGCGAAGACCCGGAAAGAAAAATGGCGCGCCCGAAGAGATTCGAACTCCTGACCCCCAGATTCGTAGTCTGGTGCTCTATCCAGCTGAGCTACGGGCGCGTGTCGCGGGGGCCCTGACGCCCGCGCGCAACGGGGCGATAGCTATCGCCCAAGCCACCTATTGGCAAGGGATTTTCCCCCGTATCGGCCCTGCCGCCGTCAGGGCGGCATTTTCCACATGCATGCGCCAGAGCAAAATCAGGCCGTTGGCCACGGTGAATAGCGCGGCAAAGGCCGGCAGGCCGAGCGCGAGCGGCACCACCGCGATTTCGGCGGCCACCACCGCATAGTTCGGGTGTTTCATGAAACGATAAGGTCCGCGGCCCACCAGGGGCGTGCCCGGCAGGACGATAATGCGTGTAGTCCAGCGCGCTCCAAGCGAGGCCAGACACCAGATTCGGGCCGCCTGCAGGACGATGAAGACGATCAGCCATGCACGATCGACATCCTGCAGGCGGCCAAAAATCCAGAGCCCGACGATCCACGCCAAGTGCAATGCGACGATCAGCGGGTAATGGGCGCGCCCGCATTCAATGCCGCCGGCAGCCAGCAGCCGGATGGTGTTGCGGCGATCGATCAGCAATTCGCCGATGCGTTGACACGCAATGAACAGAACGAGCCAGCCGCCCTCACCCATGGCAAATCTCAAGCGACAGAAAGCTGGCTGTGAAACCGGGCCCCAACGCGGCCAGGATGGCATCGCCTGAAAATCCTGCGCCAAGAGTCTGGTCCAGCACGAACAGAACCGTCGGCGCCGACATGTTCCCGAACCGCCGCAGCACGTTGCGCTCGATGGAAAAGACCGCGGCATCGACGCCAAGCGCCTTCTCGATCGCGCGCAGGACTTTCATGCCGCCGGGATGGCAGATGAAGCGTGGCCTCTCTCGCGTCTCCAGCTTCTGTAAAAAGCACTTGACCGGACCAGCAAGTCGTTGCTCGACGAATTTCGGCAACGAGCGCGACAATACAACCCCGAAACCGATCGGATCGACCGACCACCCCATCACGTCGAGCGTTTTCGGCCAGGTGTGCTCGTTGCCCTCGCCGATCAGTGCCAAGGCGGAGGATTGCTTGCCGGCCTGCAACACGGCCGCTGCGGCGCCGTCGCCAAATAGCGCTGAGGAAATCACATCCGCTTTTGTCGTCCTGTCGCGCCGAAAGGCCAGCGTGCACAACTCGACGGCGATGACGAGCACGACCGCACCGGGCTCGCTTCGCGACAGGCGCGCACCTATGGAAAGGCCTGACACGCCGCCCGCGCATCCCAGGCCGAAAACCGGAATGCGCGAAATGTCGGAGCGGAATCCGAGCTCATTCGCAACCCGCGCATCAAGACTGGGCGTTGCGATGCCGGTCGAGGATATGGTGACGACGATATCGACGTCGCACGCAGAGAGCCGCGCCTGTGCGAGCGCCGCGCGCGCCGTCTTGACGAATAATGCGCCGGCGCCATCGAGATAGACGCCCGTGCGCTCGGGCCAGTCGTGATCGCGGTCAAACCAATCGAGCGGCGCCACCGAATAGCGCTCCTCGATGCCCGAATTTGAGAACACATCGATCAGTTGCGGAAATCGGGAGATGGTCGGCGCAAAAATGGCTCTCGCCATTCTCGTCGCCTCGGACTGGGCAATCCTGTGAGGCGGCACGGCGCATGCCAGTCCAAGCAGCGACACCGGAATGTCCATGATCGGCCTTCCGCATGCCCCCCGGCATGCGGGGTAAACCCCCTCTGATCAGGACTATTCCGAGGAACCCTCAGGCCCGCGCCCGTTCGGGCCGGTGCGCTTCCAGATCGACCGCCTGGTCGGGAATGGTGAACTGGAATGTGGCTCCGATCGTGCCTTCGATCAGCCGTATCTCGCCACCATGGGCGTGTACCAGTTCCGCGGCGATGGCAAGACCCAGGCCGGAGCCACCGGTTCGGGTGGAGCTCTGGAAAGCCTCGAACAAGTGTTCGCGCGCGCGCGACGGCAAGCCGGGTCCGGTATCGGACACCTCAATCACCACGACCGATCCCTCGCGCCGGCCGGTCATGCGTATCTGATCGCGGAAAGGATCGTTGGGGGCGCGGCTCTCCAATGCCTGCGCCGCGTTGCGCGTGAGATTCAGCAGCACGCGCAAAAGCTGATCGTGGTCGGCCTCGACCTTGACGCCACGCTCGATGGCGGTGATCCAGGCGATCCCGCTCTCATCCGTCAGGCCGAGCGTTTCCCGCACTTCCTCGACCAGGGTTTCGAGCTCGATCATCTTGCGGTCCGGCGGCGGCTCCTGCACGCGTCCATAGGACAATGTGGACTGGCAGAACGCGATCGCGCGCTCCAGGGCGCGCACCAGCTTGGGCGCAAAGCGCTGCACGCGCGGATCAGGCAGGCTCGACAACTGGTCGGACACAAGCTGCGCGGAGGCAAGAAGATTGCGCAGATCGTGATTGATCTTGGAGACCGCCAACCCCAACGAAGCAAGCCGGTTCTTTTGATGCAGCATGGAGGCAAGGTCCCGCTGCATCACCGCCAGTTCCCGCTCCGTGGTGCCGATTTCATCTTCGCGCTTGGACGGAACCATCACACGCGAGAAGTCTTCCGGGTCGGCGCCGAACCAGATCATGTTGGCTGTGATCCGGCGCATCGGACGCACGAACAGGACATGCAATGCGAGATAGACCAAAGCCGCTGTAATTGCGGATATGATGAGCGACAGAACCAGGATGTTCCAGGAGAAGCGCAGCATCGCGCGCTGCAACGGCGCGTTGTCGATCACGATCTCGACGAATTCACCACCGCGCGGCGCCGGGCCTTTTACGCGCAAGATATAGTGTTGCGGATCGGTCATGGCGTGAAAGGCGTTCACAATAGCGGAGATCCACGTCACGTCGCGCATGTCGAATTCGCGATGCACTTGCGCCGGCATGTCCGATACGGCGAGCAACCGGCGCTGCTGCTCTACCTTCATGGCAACGGCGCGCGCACCGACGCTGTTCAGGATCTGTCGCGCCAGGCTTTCCGGAACCATACCGCTTGGCGCGGCATCCAGCACCAAGGCCCCCGTATGTGCAGCCGCGAGCCTGTCATTGAGCCATGTCAGACGAAAATTGGCGACCGACGGCACATAGATGAGCACTTCCGCCATCATGACGAAAAGAATCGTCAGGATGAGGAGCTTTCCTGAAAGCCCGAAACGCGGCTCGCGCGGAGGGCGAATGAATTTGCGTCGACGTGCCATCGTTGTCCTGGACGCGCGTGAATCAACCGAACCGGCGCAACATGTCGATGATGCGGCGCAGTAGAGGGCTCGTCAAACCAGGCGTAAAAAAGTCAATGGCGGCGCGCTTTCCCGCCTCAGCCCGCGTCGGATAAGGTAATACCACACCAGTCATTGCGCGGATATCGAGGCCGCGATTGATCGCCAACGACCATATTGAAATGAGATCTCCAGCCTGCGCGCCGACGACGGTGGCGCCAAGTATTTTGCCGCGCTTTGTGGTCACTACTTTGACATGCCCTCGCGCATCGCGCTCGGTCTGGGCGCGATCATTGTCATGAAATGGCCAGCGCAGAATGCGGATTGTGCCATGACGCTGTCGCGCATCCGCCTCGGTCAGTCCGACATGCGCGAGTTCCGGATCGGTGAAGGTCACCCGCGGCACAATATCGTTGTTGACGGCAATCGGCAGGCGAAACAGTGCATTCCGCACGACAAGGCCGGCGTGATAGTTGGCGACATGGGTGAATTGCGGGCCGCCCGCCGCATCGCCGATCGCATAAACCCGCATGTTGGTCGTGCGCAGTCTTTTGCTCACGAGGAGACCTGACGGATCGGTCCTGATACCGGCCTTGTCGAGACCAAGGCCGCTGAAGCTCGGTGTCCGGCCGGTCGCGATCAGAAGATGGCTGGCTTCGATGATGTCCTCGTCCGCTTCGAGCGTGATCTTCACTCCTCTGCCGTCGATGCGGCCTGTATGCGCGATCTTCACGCCTGTTCGCAGGATGATCCCTTCGCGCCGCAACTGGTTGAGAACCGCCTGAGCGCATTCTGAATCTTCGGCCGCCAACGGCCTGGCTGCTTCCAGAACCGTCACCGCCGCGCCCAGCCTGCGAAAAGCTTGCGCGAGCTCAAGCCCAACAGGTCCCGCGCCGATGACGACGAGATGCATCGGACATTCCTTCAGGTCGAAGATCGTCTCGTTCGTCAGATACGGCGTCTTGTCGAGACCGGGAATGGAAGGAATACGGGGAACGGAACCAGTCGCGATGACGAAGCGGCGCGCTTTCACCAGCCGTTCTCCGGCAACGATGGTTTCTGCATCGACAAAGCGCGCCTCCTCCTGCAGCACCTTGACCCCGAGACCGGTGAACCGCGCAGCCGAGTCATTGGGCGCAATCGCCGAGATCACGTCCTGAACGTGACGGTGTACCTTGTCAAAGGCGACGTCCACCTGACTCGCATTGACGCCAAAGATCTTGCCATTTCTTGCTTCATGCGCGCGTCTTGCGGCCGCGATGAGCGCCTTGGATGGCACACATCCAACGTTCAGACAGTCGCCGCCCATTCTGCCTTTTTCGATCAACACCACGGGTACGCCGAAGGCGGCTGCCGCCGCGGCAACGGAAAGTCCGCCGGAGCCTCCGCCAATCACGCAAATATCGGGAGTCAGGATGTCCGTCATCCGCGTCTCATCGCAACGGCTGGATCATGACCGCTGCTTGCGAGCCTGCATCCGCTTCACCGCGACCGGAACCAGCGCGACAAGCCCGAGGGCAACAAGCGCGGCAACAAGTTGCGGCGTCAGGGTGGCGACGAGATCGATGTCAGTCCTGCAATCGGTCCGGCCCGCCGCTTCACAGAGTCGAAAGACCTCCGTCTGCGCCTGAACCGCATCGTCGAAACCGGCGCCGACAAAAGCGAAGGCGAATGTCGCAGGAATGATCCCGAGCAAGGTGGCCGCGAAGAAAGGCCTGAGCTTCACGCCGACAAGAGCGGGGGCCAGATTGACCAGAAAAAACGGAAAGACCGGAACCAGCCGCAGAAACAGGAGATAACTGAAGGCATCTTCACGGAACCCGGCAGCCAGACTGGTCAGGCGCGGTCCGGCGCGGCGCATCAGGAATTCTCCGAATGCGCTACGCGCGATCAGGAACAGGCAGGTGGCGCCGATGGTAGCGCCAAGGATCGCGACAACCCCTCCGATCAGGCCGCCGAACAGCACGCCGCCGGTGGTGCTGAGGATGGCACCGCAGGGAAGCGACAGAGTGACCGCCGCAACGTAAAGTGCCAGATAAGCCAGGAGCGCCAGAAACAGATGGCGATCGACCAAGGCGGACAAGGCCGTGTGGTGGCGGACAAGGGTTTCCAGCGACAGGGCGTGATGCCACCCCATCGCGTAGACAGCCGCCGCGAGGGTGAAGATGACTGCCAGCGGGACAAAACGGCGCAGGCCATAGGCGGATGGGCCCGCCGTCCCGGATGGAACGACAGCTTTCCGACCCCGCGCGCTTCTGCTGGTCGCCGCCTCTGGCAATGAACCATTCCTGTGCGAAAGTCGCAGCGATCTATACACGACCGGGCAAGCGGGCTCATGTCACTGTTTTTTGAGGCCAAAAGTGATCCCGCCCTGTGCCAAGGCGGCGTTCCGCCCCATTAACCAGGGCTAAAGGCGGCCTTTGCATTGACGGAAGCGGGCCGCCTCCCTTATAAGCCGCGGGAATTTGACGTCGGCGGCCCTGCGACGCGCAGGCGAGGCCAGCCCGGCGGCGGCATCCAACAACATCCGGCATTGCGCCGCGATCAGCGGAGATCAGACCCGTGAAACGGACCTATCAACCGAGCAAGCTCGTGCGCAAGCGCCGTCACGGTTTCCGCGCCCGCATGGCCACCAAAGGCGGCCGTAGGGTCGTGGCAGCTCGCCGCGCGCGCGGCCGCAAGCGCCTCAGCGCCTGATAGGGCGGGCTGCATGTCGGCCCTGCTGCGATGGAGCGTTTGAGGCAACGGGCGGATTTTCTGGCCGCTGCGACCGGCATCAAGGTTCCGGCGCCGGCCTTTGTTCTGCAAGCCCGCAAACGTCAGGATCAGGGCCCCATCCGCATCGGCTTCACGATATCCAAGAAAGTCGGCAATGCCGTCGAGCGCAATCGCGTCCGGCGGCGCCTGCGCGAAGCTGTCAGACTGAGTGGTGGCGGTCGCTTTCAGCCAGGGCATGATTATGTTCTGGTCGGCCGGCGGTCAGCCTTGGAGCTGCCCTTCGAGCGGATCAGGCAGGATCTGGAGCAAGCGGTCGCCCGCGCCCATTCCCCGAATTCGACAGCACGCAAGCCTGCCGTAGACAGGCGCCACAGACCCACGACCGAGAACACGCGATGAACGACCAGAAGAACATGTTTATTGCCATCGGGCTGTCCGCCCTGGTCCTGATCGTGTGGCAATATTTTGTCGGCATGCCGCAGATGGAGAAGCAGCGGCAGGAAGCGCAGCTCAAGCCGCAGCAAACCCAGCAGCAGACGACGCAGACGCCAGGCGCACCCGGTGCGCCGGCGCAACCCGGCGGCACACCGCAGGTTCAGGTGCCGGGTCAGCCGTCGGCCATTCCCGGTCAGGCCGCAACCCGCGAAGCCGTGCTGGCAGCATCTCCCCGCGTCGCCATTGAGACCGCCGACCTCAGAGGCTCGATCTCGCTGAAAGGCGCTCGCCTCGACGATATCGCGTTGATCAAGTTCCGCGAGACCGTTGACCCGAAATCGCCGCCGATCGTGCTGCTGGCGCCGTCGGGCTCGCCCCATCCCTTCTATTCCGAGTTCGGCTGGGTCGCCGGCAGCGGCGCCAAGGTGAAATTGCCGAACGCCGACACAGTCTGGACCCAACAGGGCGCAGGCCCGCTCACGGTCAGCAAGCCGGTCACCCTGACTTACGACAACGGCGAAGGTCTCGAATTCCGCCGCGTCATTTCCGTGGACGACAAATATCTGTTCACCATCGAGGACGGTGTCACCAACAAGACCGATGCGCCGATTTCCCTATTTCCCTATGCGCTGATCTCGCGCCACGGCACGCCGAAGACGCTCGGCTACTACATTCTCCATGAAGGCCTGATCGGCGTGATGGGCGAACAGGGCCTAAAGGAGGTCACCTATTCCGACATCGAAAAGGCGAAGGAACAGACCTTCAAGGTCACCAATGCCTGGTTCGGAATTACCGACAAATACTGGGCGGCGACACTGCTGCCGGAAACGACGGCCAGCCTGCAGGCGCGCTTCTCGTCGGGGCAGATCGGCTCGCTGCGCACATATCAAACCGACTATCTGCTGGACCAGGTCACCGTTGCGCCTGGCGGCACTGGCACCGCGAAAGGCCGCCTCTTCGCCGGCGCCAAGGAAGTGAATGTGGTCGACGGCTATGACAGAGCGCTCAATCTCAACCGCTTTGAATTGCTCATCGACTGGGGCTGGTTCTACTTCATCACCAAGCCGCTGTTCTCGGTGATCGATTGGCTGTTCCGCTGGCTCGGCAATTTCGGTCTCGCCATCCTGGCCGTGACCGTGATCATCAAGGCCGTCTTTTTCCCGCTCGCCAACAAGTCCTACGCCTCGATGGCGAAGATGAAGGCGGTGCAACCGGAAATGATGCAGATCCGCGAGCGCTATGGCGACGACAAGGTCAAGCAGCAGCAGGCACTGATGGAGCTGTACAAGAAGGAGAAGATCAATCCGCTCGCCGGCTGTCTTCCCATTGTGGTGCAGATCCCGGTCTTCTTCGCCCTCTACAAGGTGCTCTTCGTCACCATCGAGATGCGGCACGCGCCCTTCTTCGGCTGGATTCAGGATCTCGCAGCGCCCGACCCGACCACGATCTTCAATCTGTTCGGCTTGATCCCGTGGAATCCCGCCGTCGTCCCCGTGCTTGGACCTTTCCTGATGCTCGGCATCTGGCCCATCATCATGGGCATCACGATGTGGTTCCAGATGAAGCTCAACCCGTCGCCTCCGGACCCGACGCAGAAGATGATCTTCGACTGGATGCCGCTGATCTTCACCTTCATGCTGGCGAGCTTCCCGGCCGGTCTTGTCATTTACTGGGCCTGGAACAACACGCTCTCGGTCGCGCAGCAATCGATCATCATGCACAAGCATGGCGCCAAGATCGAATTGTGGGACAACATCAAAGAGCTGTTCGGAAAGAAAAAGCCCCAGAGTTAGAATGTTGCTGAAATCGCCCGCGCAAGCGGGCGATTTCATTTGCAGCGCCTGTTGTGCCATACACGCTGGCCCGCCGATGATGACGGCTGCCCCGGCCCCGATCCCGATGGAAAAACAGTTCACTCACGGAGAAATGGAGGCCGGCCGCGCACTGTTCGGGGCTGACTGGCAATTCGCCTGGGCGGCGAGTTCGCTGGAAACGCTGCCGAAGATGCAAGGCGTGGAGATCGCCTTTGCGGGGCGTTCCAATGTCGGCAAGTCGAGCCTGATCAACGCCCTGACGAACCGCAAGACGCTGGCGCGTACCTCGCATACCCCCGGCCGCACGCAGGAAATCATCTTCTTCGAGGGCAACTCCGACCTGCGCATCGCGGACATGCCAGGCTATGGCTATGCCGAGGCGCCGAAGGCGAAGGTGAAAGCCTGGACCGAATTGATCCATGCCTATCTGCGCGGTCGCGCCAATCTCGCGCGTGTCTATGTGCTGATCGATTCCCGGCATGGGCTGAAGAGCGCCGATATCGAAATGCTCGATCTGCTCGGTCAAGCCGCGGTCAGCCATCAGATCGTGCTGACCAAATGCGATCAACCGAAGGCCTCCGAGCTGGAAGAACGCATCGCCGAGATCGAGGCGGCGACCAAGAAACGCGCGGCTTTGTTTCCCGGCATTCTCACCACATCCTCGCGCGAAGGAGCCGGCATTCCCGAACTGCGCGCGGCCATCGCGCGGCTGATCAAGGAGCGAGGATAAATGTCTTTGCAGATACTCATCGCGCTCGCCAGCCTGATGGGCGCTGCCGGCATCGCGCTCGCTGCCGCGGGCGCCCACGCCAAACCTGGCACCGGGCTCGACAGCGCCAGCCAGATGCTGCTGGTTCATTCCCCCGCCATTATCGCCGCCTGCGCCGCCATCGCGCAGGGGCTGCTGTCGCGGCCGCTTGCCCTCGCCGCGCTCATTGCCATGATCTGCGGCGCGGCTCTTTTTGCCGGCGACCTCATCATGCGCGCCTATCTTGGCCACCGCCTGTTTCCGATGGCAGCGCCGACCGGCGGTGCCATCCTCATCGGCGCATGGATTCTGCTGGCGATTTCCGCGTTCGCCGCCCTGAAGTCCTGAACGCCTGCCCCTTCCGCATCCGGAACCATCCCGCTAAAAGGTCCGCCGAACCGGCAAGGACTCCCCAGCATGACCACCAGCCCGCAAGAACAGGCCCGCATCCTCTCCGAAGCGCTGCCGCATATGCAGCGCTATGACGAGGAGACCGTGGTGATCAAATATGGCGGGCACGCCATGGGCGAGGAGGATACCGCGAGGATGTTCGCGCGCGACATCGTTCTGCTCGAGCAGACCGCGATCAACCCCGTGGTGGTGCATGGCGGCGGTCCGCAGATTGCCTCCATGCTGAAGCGGCTCGGCATCGAATCGAAATTTTCGGGCGGCCTGCGCGTCACTGACGAGGCCACCATCGAGGTGGTCGAGATGGTGCTGGCCGGTTCGATCAACAAGCAGATCGTCAGTCATATCAACCAGGCGGGCGGCAAGGCGGTGGGCATGTCCGGCAAGGACGGCAACATGGTGATCGCCAAGAAAATCGGTGCCGATCTCGGCTTTGTCGGCGAGCCAGATAAGATCGACGTCACCGTGCTCAACCAGATCCTCGGACGCGAGCTCATTCCGGTGTTGGCGCCGACCGCGTCGGGCCCGAACGGCGAGACCTTCAACGTCAACGCTGACACCTTCGCCGGTTACATTGCCGGCGCGCTCAAAGCGAAGCGCCTGCTTCTTCTTACCGACGTGCCCGGGGTGCTCGACAAGTCGAAGAAGCTGATCGAGGACATGTCGGTCAACGACGTGCGCAAGCTGATCGCCGATGGCACGATCTCAGGCGGGATGATCCCGAAAGTGGAAACCTGCATCACCGCGCTGGAACAGGGCGTCGAAGGCGTGGTCATTCTCGACGGCAAGGTGCCGCATGCGGTGCTGCTCGAATTGTTCACGGACCACGGCGCGGGAACGTTGATCCACAAGTAGGTTCGCCCCTCCTCGGGGCTTGAGAGCGGGCGGGGGCCAACGGGTCCCGCAGGCGAGCTCCATAACGGGCCGAGCGAGCGGCCCGCTGCACCCTGTCAGCGGCGGTGAGGCGAAGCGGCCTCCCCCTCTTGAAACGCCAAAATCTTTTGCCAAATTTTTTTGCCGCCGGGCGGTGTGCGGTGCCCGGCGCGGACCGGCAGGGTGCCGGTTCGCATCTGCGAAGAAAGGAGGACAATCCATGAACCGCGGCCATGACGAGCGTAAGGGCCGTAATCGCGACGCCGCATTCGACCTTGATGTCTTGTTGCACCCCGCCAGGGCCTATTCGCAGCCCGACGATGTGGTCCGCGATCCGGACCTCACCCTTTATGAAAAGCGCGCCATTCTGTCGTCCTGGGCGCCCGACGCCTGCGCCGTCGAAGCCGCGCCTGGCCTGCGCGAAATTCCCGGCAATGGCGGGGTCGTTTCCTTTGACGAGGTGATGGACGCGTTGCCCTCTCTCGACGACGAATTCCATTCGCGCACGCGCGGCGTTGTGCGTCCGAAGCGGCGGCCGATTACCGAACGTCTGGCGGCACGCTGGCGCAGCCGTTCCGGCGACGGCGGCCTCGGATCGCCGCAGCCGGCGCGTTGACGAGAGGCAGCCATGGAGCCAAAAATTCTAGCGATGATCCTGCTTGTCGGCGCGATCGAAGCAATGGCTTTTATTGCTGCGATAAAGGGCCGGCGCGAGCATGCTGATACATAAGTGAGCTTTTTCCTCTCCCGTTTACGGAGAGGATGGCAAGCACCCGTAGGGGGTAAGCCGGGTGAGGCGCATTGCACGACCCCTCACCCGGCTTAGATCACCGATGTCTCGCTGCGCAGCGGGAGAGGTGAATCACTACCGATTCATTTTTCAAACAGCCAACGCTCCGCCGCCCGTATTGTTTGAGGCGCCGGGATCGCCTTATTCCCTTTGTCCCTCTCTCAATGAAAGAGGGGGATGGTGCGCCGAGTGACGCAACCAAGTCCGTGTAAAGACGACCTCCTCTCGAAGGCCGCCGCGTCTCTCGACGCACCATCGCGGCGTCTTCACTGCAACGCCGGGCCGCGCTTTGTCCGGAGCCGCACTGTGCGGACGGATCAGCCAGCTCCTGGCAGAGGCCCATCAGTGGCCTCGGGCGGAGCCCCGACGTGGCCCGAGTGCCGGTTTGCGAGACCGGCCCGCGGGCGCCGCACCGGCCGAGGCCCGGAATTACCGGGCGCCGTCCAGGAAGGCCGCGCGGCGCATCTCCGCCGCGCTCCGTCCTTCGTCCCGCCTGCACGACGCCTCGCGACAAGCGCCCCAAGCGAAGCCGGAATCCGGCTTCGCCCTCTCAAGCTGCCGAACTCGCAAACATGCGAGTTCGGATGGACGAGGTGATGTGCTTATAGTCCTATCTAGGAATATTGTCAAGAGGCAATCGAGCGCTTTTCGACACTCCTGTGGTGACGCGATCGCGCGCTGCTGGATCATGGAGAACAGGGATTGTGCGGGTGGTGGCGTGCCGAGTTTATTCGTCATGGCCGGCCCTGTTGTTCCGGCCGTGATGGTTCATCAAAAATCCAGAGCCGCAGACACGATATCAATCGCGCTGCGGCTCCGGTGATCAATTCTGACTGATACAAACGCTACGCACCATCACGCCAGACGACGCAACTTCACGCAACGCATACGCAACGTCAGTTCGGCATCACATAGGCGTACACGCGGCCGCGCGGATAGGTCGCTTCCGCGACGCGGCGATTGTGATTGCCGGAGATGATGATCGGATTGCCCGATTCATCGACGCCGGAGACGATGCCGACATGGCCGCCGCGCTTGCCGCGCGACATAACCGCGATGGCGCCGACCTGCGGGCCGGAAATGCGGCGGCCGTAGGAAGCGAAAGAGCTCGCCATGTCGGAGCCGGTGCCGTTACGCCCGGAACGTTCCAGAACCATGTTCATGAAACGCGCGCACCACAGTGCGCTCTTGCCGGTCGGATTGGTGCCGATATAGCGGCGCGCTTCGCTGACAAGTCCGCTGCCGCCGAAGCTGCCGAAGGAGCCGACGCCGGTGGTGGCGGCAGCGTAGGAATTGCGCGCGGCGCGCGCGGCCCGCCGCGACGCAGTGCGCGAAGCACGTGATGCGGGCACCGCCGCGACATTGCCGGGCGTGGCATAAAGCTGGCGGGCCTCACCGGCGAGAGCCGTTGCCGCCGGTGCCTGCATGACCTGCTGCACCTGATGACGCACGATTTTCTTCTTGTAGCGGCGCGCTTCCGCCGGAGCCGAGAAAAGCACGGCTCCACAAAGTCCAAACGTACATGCCGCCCAAATGGCGGTCTTTTTCGAGTTGAGATTCATCAAATCGTCCCGTGTTGTTGTCCCTCGCTCGCGCGGACCCAGACGCCCCCACCGGGCTGCACGCGAGAACGCCACTGAGTTATCCACAGGGGCGTCGGATGGCGCGATGACGACGGAACCGGGCGAGAATGCGACGGGAATCCGGCAAGCGATTCAATTTGCAGTAATGTTTCGCAACACTTGTGATCGCGAACGATTGTTGCGCGTCAACCGCCGGTATGCGCATGATGCAAGCAGATCATGCGTGAATAACGAATATTTATAATGGGTTAACGGCCGCGTGACAGCCGGAATACCGCCTGTTCGCCGAACAGATTCCAGAACCACCACGGCGCATTGATGCGCAGGCGCGAGCCCCAGGCATTGAGCGCGACCGCGGTCTCGATCTCAGCACCGATCTCCTCGCAGAGCTGGCGGAAATCGCGGATGGTGCAGAAGTGGATATTTGGCGTGTCGTACCAGGTGTCCGGCAAATTGTCGGTGCGCGGCATGCGGCCGAGGAAGAGAAGCTTCAGCCGGATCTTCCAGTGGCCGAAATTCGGGAATGACACGACGGCGTAATGGCCGATGCGCAACATGTGCTCCAGCACCTGGCGCGGCTGCCAGGTCGCCTGCAGCGTCTGTGACAGGATCACATAGTCAAACGCGTCGTCCGGATAATCGGCGAGATCGGTATCGGCGTCGCCTTGGATCACGGCGAGGCCTTTGGCGACGCACTGGTTCACGCCCTCTCGCGAAATCTCGATGCCGCGGCCGTCGATATCCTTTGTCTCGGTGAGAATCCGCAGCAGCTCGCCGTCGCCGCAGCCGACATCGAGCACGCGCGCGCCATGCTCGACCATGTCGGCGACCACCAGAAGGTCGACGCGCGCAGAACCGGGCGTGCGATTGGCATGGGCGTCGCGCTGCTGCGGCGGGCGGGCAAGCATGGTCATGATTTCACCGGCAATCCGCGCGCATGCGCGGCGCCGTCGAGAAAGCCGCGCACGATGGCGAACAATTCCGGCTCATCGAGCAGGAAGGCGTCATGCCCCTTGTCGGTGACGATCTCGGCGAAGGAGACACGCGCATTCGAGGCGTTCAGCGCATGCACGATGGCGCGAGATTCGGACGTGGGGAACAGCCAGTCGGACGTGAAGGAGACGACGCAGATGCGCGTCTGCGTGTCCTTGAACGCGTTGGCAAGCACACCGTCATAATCGGCGGCGAGATCGAAATAGTCCATCGCCCGCGTCAGATAGAGATAGGAATTGGCGTCGAAGCGCTCGACAAAGGAAATGCCCTGATGGCGCAGATAGCTCTCGACCTCGAAATCGGCGTCGAAGGAGAAGGTCGGGTTCTCGCGGTCCTGGAACTTGCGTCCGAATTTGCGATGCAAGGCAGCGTCCGACAGATAGGTGATGTGCGCGCCCATGCGCGCCACTGCAAGCCCGCGGCGCGGATTGGTGTTCTCGACGAGATAGCGGCCGCCGCGCCATTCCGGATCGGCCATGATCGCCTGACGGCCGACCTCGTGGAACGCAATGTTCTGCGCCGAATGCCGGGTGGCGCAGGCGATCGGCAACGCCGTGAAGACACGTTCCGGATAGCTCGCCGCCCATTGCAGCACCTGCATGCCGCCCATCGAGCCGCCGGCGATGGCGAACAAGGTGCCGATGCCGAGATGATCGAGCAGCATCGCTTGTGCGCGGACCATGTCGCGGATGGTGATGACGGGAAAATCGAGCCCCCAGGGCTTTCCGGTTTTCGGATTGATGGACGCGGGTCCGGTGCTGCCCATGCAGGCGCCGATGACATTGGCGCAGACGACGAAATAGCGCTCGGTATCGATGGGACGCCCCGGGCCCACCATGGTCTCCCACCAGCCATTCTTCCGGGTCACCGGGTGAACGCTGGCGACATGCTGGTCGCCGGTCAGCGCATGGCAGATCAGCACGGCATTGCTGCGCGCGGAGTTGAGCGTGCCGTAGGTCTTGTAAGCAATCTGAAAGGGCGACAGCGCCACCCCGGCATCCAGCCTCAGCGGCTTGTCCGGACCGAAGCGGACAATCTCGGAGTCGCGCGGATGATCGGCCTCGCGCGTCCCCGCGGCGTCCTTTGCCACGTTCAGATGTGCCTCAACCATACCGTAAAACCCGGACTCCCCGGTCCGGGCCGGGGCTGTCTTAGGTAGGCCCCCGGTCATTTCTGTCAATGTTTTCTTTGATTTGGCGGCCTGCCCACTCTATCAAGGCTGCGCCCAGTGAATTTGAACCTTATCCTGAGGAGGCGGCCAACGGGTCCGCGCAAAGCGCGGCCCGATGGTAAATTCCGCCGTCTCGAAGGATGAAGCCAATGCAGGGCGCCCCATTCTTCGAGACGCATCGCCTCGCGATGCTCCTCAGGATGAGGCGTTGGAAGCAGAGATGTCCGAGAATACCAAAGCTCCATCCCTTGCCGCTCTGCGCGCCGAAATCGACCGCATCGACGAAAGCATGCACAGGCTGCTGATCGAGCGCAGCCAGATCATCGAGAACCTCATCAAGGTGAAGGGCACGCAGGAATCCGGCTCCGCCTTTCGGCCGGCGCGCGAAGCCGCGATGATGCGGCGGCTGGTGCAGCGGCATCAAGGCATCCTGCCGCTCGATACCGTCGAGAGCATCTGGCGCGTGATCATCGCCACCTTCACGCATGTGCAGGCGCCGTATGCGGTGCATGCCGACATTACAGCGGGCGAGCCCGCCATGCGCGACAGCGCGCGCTTTCATTTCGGATTCACGGTGCCGCTCAAGGAACATGCCGGCGCCGGTGGCGTGGTCGCCGCGGTGACGACATCAAAGGGCGACCTCGGGCTGGTGCCGGCAACGGAAATCGCCGGCGCGGGGGCCTGGTGGACGGCTTTGGAGGCGGAGGCGGCGCCCAAGATCATCGCCCGGCTGCCCTTCGTCGAGCGGCCCGACCACCCGGCCTCGCTGCCGGTCTTCGCGATTTCTCGATCCGCGCCGGACGCGGTGGCGACCGACGTGCAGGTCTACAGCGTGCGGGTGTCGGGCTGGAGCGCCAAAGCAGCAAAGGTGCTGGCCGGCCTCGCCGAGGCCGTCGCAGTGCCGGACGGCGCCTACGACGGGGCGGCCCTGCTGATTTCGGTGCCGCAGAACCGGAATCTCAGCGATATCACCGATGCCCTTATCGGGGCCGGGGTGTCGATCCGCTCGACGGCCCTCGTCGGCAGCCACGCAAGTCGCTATACGGTCACCGGCGGCGGGCAGCCGGAACCGGCGGCGCGCCCCTAACAGATGGGTCATCGCCCGCGCAAGCGGGCGATCCAGTAACCCCCTGACGGCCTTGGCGCATTGCCTCAGCCTGAAACACGGTGATTACTGGATGCCCCGCTTTTGCGGGGCATGACGGAACAATGAGGATTGTTGCAATGACTGCCCCCTTGCGTCCGCAGCCGCGTCCCGGCGTGCTCGATATCGCGGCCTATGTGCCGGGAAAGAGCAGCGCGCCCGGCGTCGCCAAGGTGTTCAAGCTCTCCTCGAACGAGAGCCCACTTGGTCCGAGTCCGAAGGCAATCGAGGCCTACCGGCATTGCGCGGAGCATCTTGAGGATTATCCGGACGGCGCGGCAACCGAGCTGCGTGAGGCGATCGGCCGAACCTATGGCCTCGATCCGGACCGCATCATCTGCGGCGCGGGATCGGACGATCTGCTGAATCTTCTGGCGCGCGCCTATCTCGCCGACGGGGATGAGGCGATCCACACCACGCACGGCTTTCTCATGTACCCGATCGCAGCTTTGGGCGCCGGCGCCAAGCCCGTGGTCGCGGCGGAAAAGAATTACACTGCGGACGTCGACGCCATCATCAAGGCTGTGACGCCGAGAACCAAGATCGTGTTCCTCGCCAACCCGAACAATCCGACCGGCACTTACGTTCCGTTCGACGAGGTGAAGCGTCTGCACCGCGCGCTGCCGCCGCATGTGCTGCTGGTGCTCGACGCAGCCTATGCGGAATATGTGACCAAGAATGACTACGAATCCGGCATCGAACTGGTGGCGACATCCGAGAATGTCGTGATGTGCCGGACGTTCTCAAAGATCCACGGGCTCGCGGCGTTGCGCGTCGGCTGGATCTATGGGCCGGCGCATATCATCGACGCGCTCAACCGTATCCGCGGACCGTTCAACGTCAACGCGCCGGCGATCGCCGCCGGGGTGGCGGCGCTCGCCGACACCGCGCATCTGGAGAAATCGCGCGCACACAACGAGAAGTGGCTGCCCTGGCTGACCGAGGAGATTTCAAAACTCGGACTCACGGTCACGCCCAGCGTCGCCAATTTCATTCTCATCCACTTCCCGGACACGCCGGGCAAGACGGCGGCGGAGGCCGACAAGGTGCTCACGTCGAAAGGCTGCGTGCTGCGCGCGGTGAAGGCCTATCACCTGCCGAACGCGTTGCGCATGAGCGTCGGCACCGAGGAGGCGAACCGGCTGGTGGTGAATACACTGGCCGAGTTCATAGGGAAGGCATGAGCACCACTGACAAACCTCGTGTCCCGGGTGCAGTGCAGCGTGTAACGCTGCGCTGCAGACCCGGGACCGATTTCAACTCTCATGGGTCCCGGCTCTGCGGCACAACGCTTGCGTTGCGCCGCGTCCGGGACACGATGCCGAGATGACTACCCCTCCCCTCATTTCGAAACTCGCCCTGATCGGCGCCGGGCTGATCGGCGGATCGATTGCGCGTGCGGCGCGCGCATCGGGCGCAGCAAAAACCATCGTCGCCACCGCGCGCTCTCCGGAGACGCGGCGGCGGGTGATGGAGCTTGGCTTTGCCGATCAGGTGACGGACACAAATGCCGAAGCGGTGAAGGACGCTGACCTTGTCATCGTCTCGATCCCGGTCGGGGCATCGGGCGCGGTGGCGAAGGAGATCGGTCCGCACCTGAAGACAGGCGCGATCCTTTCGGACGTCGGTTCGGTCAAGGGCTCGGTGGTGCGCGACATGGCGCCCTTCGTGCCGGAGGGCGTGCATTTCATCCCCGCGCATCCGGTCGCCGGCACGGAAAATTCCGGCCCCGATTCGGGCTTCGCGGAATTGTTCGTCAATCGCTGGTGCATCCTCACGCCGGTGCACGGCACTGAAGACGCCGCGACCGAAAAGCTGAAAGCGTTCTGGGAAAAGCTCGGCGCCAAGGTCGCCACCATGACGCCGGAGCATCACGATCTGGTGCTGGCGATCACCAGCCATCTGCCGCATCTGATCGCCTACACCATCGTCGGCACCGCCAACGAACTCGGCGAGGTGACGGAATCCGAAGTGCTGAATTACTCCGCCGGCGGCTTCCGCGATTTCACCCGCATCGCCGCCTCCGATCCGACCATGTGGCGCGACGTGTTCCTGCACAACAAGGAGGCCGTCTTGGAAATGCTCGGCACCTTCAACGAGGATCTCGCCAAGCTCACGCGCGCAATCCGGCGCGGCGACGGCGAAGCCCTGTTCGAGCATTTCAGCCGCACCCGTGCGATCCGGCGCGGCATCATCACCATCGGACAGGATTCGGCCGCGCCGGATTTCGGCCGCAAGCACGCGCCGCTGCCGGGCGCGCCGATTGCGCGGCCCTATGCGATGGATGGGGATTGATTTTTGGTCGTCTTCGCCTGCGAAAGCGGGGGATCCGTAAATACAAGGCCTTCGGTGACTCCTGGATGCCCCGCTTGCGCGGGGCATGACCACCCTGCCTAAAACAACGGCCCCACCTTCCCGAGCCGAATCGGGCCAAGCTGAATCTCACCGTCGACGACGCGCAGCGGCAGTCGCACAGCCTTGCGGCCTTCTAGTTCCGCCGGTTGTCCCAGCAATGCCGCGCCGGCGGCAACGCCAAGCCCCGCACGCTGACGTGCAAGCCCGCCGAGTCCGGGAATCATGCGATCCAGCGAATTGAAGGCAGAATCGAGTTTCTGCGCCGCAGCACTGTCGGCCCGCACCAGTTGGTCGGCATTGAGCGCCGGCAGGAGCTTGTCGAGACCCGCCACCGTCACCTGTAACTCGCCGTTCAATTGTCCGGCCGGATTCAGCGTGAGTGTTCCCGCCGCAACAGCAAGCGCCTCGCCCTGGCGGATGCGCGCGGCGCGCACTTCGATACGGCCGTTCCCCTGCTGGATTTCGCGGAAACGCTGTACCCAGGGTTTCGGATCGAAATTCTGCAAACCGACAAGCTGGGTGTCGATGTCGGCGTCGAAAGGTTGCTCGGCGAGCGGATGCAGGCTCGGCGCCACGGCGCCGACGAGATTGAGCGCAAGATCGATCACCGGCTTGTCGCGCACGGTGCCGCCGGCAAGACGCCCGTGCAGTTCGGCGTGCTTTGCGGTGAATGTCCGTTCTGGCGCGGCGCCATCATGCCGGTCCAGCACGGGATCATCGAACACAATCGAGACGCGCTCGGGTTGCCGCGGCGTCCCGCGTATCGACGCACGTCCAAGCGACCAGTTGGCAGCGAGCTTCGCCGGCTGGCCGGGATCGGCCACCGAGAGCGGACCGTCGAATTCGGCGATCAGATGATTCGGCTGATAGATCTGCAGAGCCACCAGAAGATCGGCGGCGCGCAGGGCGACCGGCGGCCGGGTCGAGCCAAATTCAGCCTGCGGATTGGTGCAGCGGACTTCGATGCGGAACGGGAAGCCACCGACGCTCTCCTGCGCGCAGCCATACACGCGGCCGGACTTTGCCTCACGCTGGCGCCAGTCGATGATGATGTCCTGCGCCTTGTCGGCGGCGTAGAACCAGAACGCGCTCCAGCCACCCGCCAGAATGATCAGGATGAGCACGGGCACCAACAGCGGCCAGGATCGGCGCCGGGCCGGCTCGGGATAATCCATCCTGTATGAATCCATGCGGCGGTTCCGGTGGTAGGTATTGCTGTGAGGGCCCCAAATGCGGCGTTTCGATGAACAGGCCCCGGCTGGCAGGATATCGTTTGGATTGCGAGCGCCGCCACCTCCTGTTACCCGAAGCGGGACGCCTTTTGCGGACTATTTTTCCCACCCATGAATCTTGCCATCGACGAAATTCCGGAAGACTTGTGGGTGTTCGGATACGGCTCGCTGATGTGGCGGCCGGGCTTTCCCTTTGCCGAGAAAGTACCGGCGCGAATGACCGGGCTGCATCGATCTCTCTGCGTCTATTCCTTCGTCCACCGCGGCACGCCGGAACATCCCGGGCTGGTGCTGGGCCTCGATCGCGGCGGCGCCTGCCGCGGCATCGCTTTTCGCGTCACTATGGCAGATCGCAGCAAGACTCTTCGCTATCTCCGGGAACGCGAGCAGGTCACCTCGGTCTATGTGGAGACACTGCGCGGCGTCTGGCTCACGACTCAGCCGGAGCGACGGGTGCAAGCCCTGACCTATGTCGTCGACCGCGGACACCCGCAATATGCCGGGCGGCTGTCACTCGACGAACGGCTGCATCATATCCGGCAGGGACACGGACAATCCGGCGCCAATCGTGACTATGTGCTGTCCACGGTGCAGACACTTGAGTCGATGGGGTGCCGCGACACCGAGCTCCATAAGCTGGCCGAGCGGCTGAAAGGCGGCCATGACGGCCACGCGGCGGTCGGTGCTCACGCGGCTCTTGTCACGCCTGCGCGTTCAAGCTCCCGCTGACCTTCCGCGACGAGACGCGCCGTCGCGCCTTCAATGCTGTCCTGCAGCCGCCTCACAAAATCCTGCTTGTCGAGCCCGGGCACAATCGGCTCGAGGATTTCGACGCGGATCGTCCCCGGGTAGCGCATGAATGAGCGCCGCGGCCAGAACAGTCCGGAATTCAGCGCAACCGGTACGCAGGCAATAGCGAGCTCGGCATAGAGATGCGCAACGCCGAACTTGTATTTCGGTTCGGCGCCGGGCGCGCGCCGCGTACCCTCCGGGAAGATGATGATCTGGCGGCCGCGGGCGGCTTCGTTTTTCGCGTTCTCGGTCATCCACGTGAGCGCCTGCGAACCGGCGCCGCGATCGACCGGAATCATTTCGGCCTTGCGCGCGCACCAGCCGAAAAACGGAATCCACATCAGCTCGCGCTTGAGCACATATGCGGGGTCGTCGAACACCGTCATCAGCGCAAAGGTTTCCCACAGGGACTGATGCTTGGAGCCGACAAGAACCGCGCCGTGCGGAATACGCCCGGCACCGACAATTTCCATGCGGATGTTGCAGATCACGCGTAGCAGCCAGAAATTGACGTGACTCCAGTTCTTCACCAGCCAGATCAGCGCGTGCCGCGGCATCAGCAGGGTCGGCAGCGCCACGATGAGATAGATGAACAGCACCAGATAGAAGGCGAGATTGAACAGAAAGGAACGAAGAGCGATCACGGGGCAATTCCGAAGGGGCGGTCAGGCAATCTGGAACGGCAGCCACATGCGGCCGAGGGCGACGGTATACTTCACATATTCCCAAAAGAGGAGCCGCAAGGTCGGCCCATTCGACCAGCTTGCGCGCAATTGCTCGCCCACCACCGGAAAGGCGATCAGCACGATGTCGGGCAGTTGATGCCTGAGCTCGGCCATCGCCCGCGGCATGTGATAATTCGATGTCACCACGATGATCGATTTGAAGCCGCGCTCATTCACCCAGCGCCGGGTTTCGGTGGCATTGCCGATGGTGTTCAGCGCCGAGCGGTCGAGATCGACGCAGCAGGCGAAAATCTTGCCGTAGCCCGGTTTGAGCCGCTTGATCTCGCGCTCGCTGGTGAGGCGGTGCACGCCGGTGATCAGCAATCGCTTGCCGCGCCCATTGGCCAGCAGTTCGACCGCATCCTCGATGCGCGAGGCGCCCCCGGTCAGCACCACGATGCCGTCGGCATTGCGCCGAAGAGCCACCTCCTCGGTCGGCACATTGAGCAGGAAAACGCCGAAGCCGGCGGCGAAGAGTCCAATCAGGCCGGCGACGACCAGCGCCAGCAGCTTCAGCAGCCGCATCATGCGGCTGCCGCGGGGACCATGCCCCGTGTCCGGGTTAACCTGAGACTCTGCGGCGCCCATTTCCTCAATCCCTGCCAATCATGGCATGCGCCAGCGGAGGCATCGCGTGTCCTCAAAATCCGTCCAGCGTCTGAAACACCGTGCGCCGGGACGTCAGCGCGGCGATCACAGCAATCAGCGCGATCTGCAAGAGAATGGCAATATAACCATTCAGGCCAATCGAAAAGCTGCCGAACAGGGCTTCGAACTGGTCAGCCCAGGGGGTGCCCGCGAACCAGCTCGCGCCCGAACCAAGGATGAGAAACAAGAGGATCGCGGCGCCGCCGCCGATCAGCCCGCCCTTGAGGCCAAGAAACAGAAAATGCCGCTGAAACTGGCCGACGATGAAGCGGTCGCGGGCGCCGATCAGATGCAGCACTTCCACGATCGAGCGATTGGCAGCCATGGCGCCGCGGGTGGCAAAGGTCACCGACAGCACGGTGGCGGCGAACATCAGCACCAGAATGACGATGCCGGCGATGACGGCGCTGTTGGCCATGGCGCGCATGCGGTCGACCCAGGAACGGTGATCGTCCAGCGTCGCGCCCTGCACCTGTTCGGCGAGACGCCGGCGCAGCGCAGAAAGATCGGCGCCCGCCCCGGGGTCGACCTTGACCACGATCAGGCGCGGCACCGGCAGCTCGTCGATGGCGAGATTGCGGCCGAGCCAGGGCTCGAGCAGCTTGGCGGACTCCTCGCGGCTATAGACCCGAACCTCGGAGATTCCCGGAAAGGCGCGCACGATATCGGCGGCGCGTCTCACTTCCGCCTCGGCATCGCGGCCGGCGATCGTGCGAATTTGCACCGTGACTTCGCGCGCCACATCCGACTGCCAGTCGCTCGCGGTCGTGCGCACCAGCATGACCGCGCCGGTGGTGAGGGAGGCGAGGAATGTCATGATCGCCACGACCGCGACCAGGGCGCGGCCGCTGATGGAATCCTTCGGCACGATCGGGCTTTCGACCTGCAGCAGGGCACCGCGCGGCAGATGCTGCGGCGGACCGGTCGGAGCCTGGCGGGGATCGCTCATGTCACGCTCAATCGTAAAGATGCAGGCGGCCCTCGTGCAGCACGAGACGGCGCGCATCGTATTGATCCATCAGGGCGATGTCGTGGGTTGCGATCACCACCGCGGTGCCGGTCTTGTTCAGTTCGACAAACAGCCGCAGCAAACGCTGGCCGAGATTGGGATCGACATTGCCGGTCGGCTCGTCTGCGAGCAGCAGTTCGGGTCGGGCGATAACCGCGCGAGCGATCGCCGCGCGCTGCTTCTCTCCGCCCGAGAGAACCGGCGGCAGCGCCCACATGCGCTCGCCGAGCCCCACCCATTGCAGCAATTCGATCACCTCGGACCGGTAGCTCGCCTCATCCCGGCCCATGACCCGGAAAGGCAGCGCCACATTCTCATAGGTGGTCATGTGGTCGAGCAGGCGGAAATCCTGGAAGACAATGCCGATGCGCCGCCGCAGGGCGGCGAGATCGTCGCTGTCGAGGCTTGCGATATCGCAATTGAACAGGGTCATCAGGCCGCGGGTGGGCCGGATCGACATGTAAAGCAGCTTGAGCAGGGAGGTCTTGCCGGCGCCGGAGGGGCCGGTCAGGAACTGGAATGAATGCGGTTCAATGCGGAAAGTGAGGTCGCGCAGCACCTCCGGGCCCAGGCCGTATCGCAATCCCACATTCTCGAACCGGACCACGCCCCGCTCCGATGGTCTGCACGCCGGCCAGCCTGCGTGGCGGCCGGCTCCCCACTGATTCGGCCTTTTTCGCCGATCTCTGTGACTTTTACAGGATTGGTCCCAACCCGCCAGCGCCGGCCAAATGCGACATTTCCGGCCGTCATGGTTTCCGATGCTTTAACGGTCGCCTGCTAGGCTGCCCGCCGGATCACAGTGGCGTAGTGATGATGTTGATCGTCTGTCCCCAATGTGCTGCGTCCTACCAGGTCGCACCCAGCTCGCTCGGCCTGGACGGCCGTTCGGTTCGTTGCGCCAATTGCCACACGATCTGGTTTGCGACACCGGTGGAAGCCGTGCTGGAAGGGACGGCGGATGTTTCCGTCCCCTTGCCGGACAGCGCGAGCGGCGCGACCGACCACATGGTCACCGATGAGTCCATTTCCTCCGCCCCTGTTGAGCCGCATGACCGCCTGCCGCTTGGTGACGACATTGCGGTCGCGGATGGTGCCCGCGACGGCGATATCTCTGCCGACATCGCCACCCTTCCAGACGAACCCGCGTCGGCCGTGCTCGGCCATTCTCCCTCCATCGTTCCGCCGATCGAGGATGCCAGCGCGCTGCAATATTCCACCCCACCGCCCGGCGAAGACATCGAAAGCCTCGCCGCGCGCCGTGAGGCGGAGCGGCAAAAGCGCCAAATCTGGCGCAGGCTGAAGCCGGGGGTTCCGAGCCTCGCTACGGTGATCGTGATTCTCGGCGGCGTGTTTGTGGTTCTGCTCGCGGCGCGCGACCAGATCGTCGGATTCGCGCCGCAGACCGCATCTTTCTATGCCTCGATCGGCATGCCGGTGAATCTGCGCGGATTGGATTTCGAAAATATCCGTGTCATCCGCGACACCCAGGACGGTATTCCGGTGCTGGTCGTGGAAGGCACGATCGTCGCCTCCGGCAAGGGAATCGTCGAAGTGCCGCGGCTGCGCTTCGCCATTCACGATCAGACCGGCAAGGAAATCTATACCTGGACCATGATGCCGAGCCGCACCTTGGTGGCATCGGGCGAAACCCTACCGTTTCGCTCGCGGCTTGCCTCACCTCCGGCGGAAGGCCGGGACGTGAGTATACGTTTCTTTAATCGGCGGGATGCGATGTCCGGCTTCCGGTGAGGACTCGCATGGCTCGCATTCTTCTTGCAGAAGACGAAGATTCGCTGCGTGCACTGGTTGCGCGCGCACTGAAACAGGCCGGGCATGACGTCATCGCGCAGAGCGACGGGGCGGCCGCGCTGGATTGCCTGGTGCGCGAGAACGGCAAATTCGATCTGCTCCTCACCGACATCCGCATGCCGATTATGGACGGCATCGCACTGGCATTGACCGCGAGCCGCGACTATCCGCGTCTCACCATCCTGCTGATGACCGGCTATGCCGACCAGCGCGAACGCGCGCATGGCCTCAGCCTCCTGATCCACGACGTGATCACCAAGCCTTTCACGCTCACCGCCATTTGCGGTGCGGTGAGCGAGGCGCTGGCCGAGCGCAAGGTGCATTGACGGCACCGCTGTGCCGGCTTCACACGATCGCTGCGCCGCCCAGAGCGGAAAGTTTGTCTGGATTTCGCATGATGTAGATGCCGGCCGCGCGCCCCTCCTCGTCATAAGCGAACGAGACGGATGCGATGGTCGCACCGTCCTTGCGCACGATAACACCCCGGGTGCCGTTGATATCAGTCACCACCCATTCATAGCCATTCCAGTTCGCGTGCAGGACCTGCGTGATGAAGCCGAGCACGCTGGTCTTGCCGCGCAGCACTTCCAGCGTCGCCGGCACCTTGCCGCCGCCGTCCGCCGCCAATTCGATCTCGTCCGACAGGAGCGCGGCGAATTGTTGGGTATGCCCGCTGACGATGGCCGCTTCGAAAGCCGCCAGCAACTCGTTTTGGCGTTCCGGCGGCGTGACATGCCGCACCTTGGTCTGATCGATGTTGGCGCGGGCGCGCGATACCAGCTTGCGGCAGGCCGACTCCTGCATGTCCAGGGCTTTTGCAATGTCCGGATAGGCAACGTCGAAAATCTCGTGCAGCAAATATGCGGCGCGCTCTTTCGGCGTCAGCCTTTCCAGCAGCAACAGAAAGGCCGTGGTAAGAGAGGAGGTCAGCGACAATTTTTCCTCCGACATCTCCTCGGTCACCGTATGCACGGGCTCCGGCAGCCACGGCCCGACATAGTCGACACGCGTACGATGCGCGGCGCGTAACAGATCGATGCAGCGGCGGGTGCAGGCGGTGGTTAGCCAGGCTGCCGGACTCTCGATTTCGTCCTTGTCGGCCATCTGCCACTTGATGAAGGTGTCCTGCACCGCATCCTCGGCGTCGGCGCGCGAGCCAAGGATGCGGTAGGCCAGTCCCAGCAGCATGGGGCGATTGTTCTCGAAAATCAGAACGCCTTGGTCAGACATGTCAGTGCCTCGACACTCCAAGTCTGTTCCACATATTGATCATTGCGGCGATCGTGGTCAGCAGCCCGATTTCCTTATCGGTGAAGTGATGGCGCAGCTGCGCCCGCAAGGCCGCATAATCGGTTTTGCGATCGAGATAGGTGAGCGCTTCCGTCCAGGCCAGCGCAGCGCGCTCGCGCTCGCTGAAATCCGACACATGCTCCCACACGACGACCCGGTCGAGCCGATCATTGGTCTCACCGTCTTCGCGTGCCTCTCGTGTATGCATCTTCACACAATGCGCACATTCGTTGATCTGCGAGGCGCGCAGCAGAACCAGATGGTAGATTGTCCGGTCGAAGCCGTGGACGTCGATCGTCTTGTGAACATTCTGCAAGGCCTGCAAAACGTCCGGGATTTCCTGCTCGTAGCGGACGGCAAGGGTCCTGTCACTCATCGTCTTTCTCCATCGTGAGGCGGTTATGCCCTGATGACGAAGGAGCGGACGAGTTTGTGACGTGGGCCGCGAAAAATCTTTGCGGGCCCGCGAGTGTCGGTGACCGTTCATGTCGTCCCCGCGCAAGCGGGTACCCATAGCCACATTGCTATCGGGGTGTTTATGGGTCCCCACTTGCGGGGGGACGACCTAGAAGAGCCTCAGAAGTCTCGTAGCAGGCGCTCGATATAATCGAGTTCAAGCTGCGGGCGCGCCGGATCGGAGAAGCGGCGGCGTAGCTCTTCCAGGATACGGCGGGCGCGCTGCACGTCGATCTCGCCCGGCACTTTGACGGTGACGTCGTCGTTATAGCCGCGGGTCTGCCGTCCTAGCGGGTCAGTCTCCTGTGCCGCCCGATTCTGCTGGCGGCCGCCGGGCTGGCCGGGTCCGGGCCCCATGCCCTGTTGCTGCTGCATGGACTGCGCCATCCCCTGCGCGCCGCGACGCAAGGCTTCAAGCGCACGCCCCTGTGCGTCGACCGCGCTGTCGGCCTGGCCATCGCCGAGCGAGCCTTCGGCATCTCCCATCGCCTCGCCGGCGCGGCCAAGCTGCTGCATGCCGCCGTCGCCCTGCTCGCCCTGATCATTGGGCTGCTGCTGGCCGAGTCCGCGCTGGCGCAATTGCTCGAGCAGCTTCTGCAGCTGCTCGCGCAGGGCCTGCTGATTCTGCCGCAATTCGCCGAAATTCTGCTGGCCTTGCTGACCCTGCTGGCCGCGCTGGCGCTCGCGCCGCTGATCCTGTCCCTGGCGGAAGGTGCGGTCGCGCAATTGTTGCTGCTCGCGGATCATGTTGCCGAGCTCGTCGAGCGCCGACATCATGTCGTCGCCGTCATCGCCGTCCTGCTGCTGACCCGGGCGGGCCGTCTGCAGGTTTTCCAGCATCGACTGCAACTGCTCGAGCAGGCGCCGCGCCGCATCCTTGGCGCCGGAGCGCGCCAGATCCTCGAGGCGGTCTATCATGTTCTTGAGATCCTGCGGCCGCAGGCTGCGGGCATTGGGATCCGCCTGCCGCGACAGCCGCTGCGGATTCCTGCGCATTTCTTCCGCCAGCGCCTGAAGGAACTTGTCGAGCGCCGCGCGCAGATCGTCGGTCAGCTTCTTGATCTCTTCATCGCTGGCGCCGCGTTCCAGCGCCTCGCGCAGGGCTTCCTGGGCGTTGCGCAACGCAGCCTCGGCGTCGGACACATTGCCGTCCTCAAGCGTCACCGCCATGTCCCAGAGCCGCGCCACCACGTCGCGCAAGGCGTCGTCGCTGCGGGCGCGGGTGAGCTGCCAGTAGATTGAGCGCAGGCCGAGATAGACGCCGCTTTCGATCTTGAACACTTCCGGCGCAATGGCGAGCGCGTCGAGCGCCATCAGTACCCGCGATTTGGATTCGGCATCGAGCGCCAGAATGCGCCGCTGCTCGATCAGCGCGCGCGCCATAGGCTTGGTGAAGATGCGCTGCGGCAACTGCAATTCGATCGCCTCGGAACGCCCTTCATTGCCGCCTTCGTCGCGTGCGATCAGAGTCATCGTGACATCGGCGCCGGCCCAGGGATGATCGGACACGTTCCTTGTCGTCTGGCCCGCGCCTGCACGCGTGCGCGCCTGCGGCAGGGCCAGCGGAAAATCCGGAGCGCCGTAAAGGGCGCGCGGACGGCGCCCCTGCGGGTCAGCCGCCTGCTTGAGGGCGAAAGACGCGTGCGCTTCGACCACGCCGTAATCGTCTTCCATCTTGTAATTGAGAAGTAGCGAACCGCGCAGTTGCGGCTCCGGATCCTTGGTCAGCGCGATGGCAGGCGCATGATCAGGAATCGCGGTGAACGACCAGACCACGTCACGGCCGAGACCGCGCAGCACGACTTCACCCTGATCCTGAATCACGAAACGATGTTCTTCCGCATCCGCCGCCGCGGGCGCCGCCGATGCGGCAGGAGCGGCGCTTGTCTCGGTCTCTTCCTTCGGCGCGTTGAGCCCGCCTTTGGCGACGATGTCGAGCTTAGCAACGCCGGTCGAGCGAATGACCAACACCGAGCCCGCCGGCACCGCAATCGGCGCAGATGCGCGCGCGGTTTCGCCAGGCCGGAGGCCGGGCAGGATGACGGGCGGCCGTGCCGTATATGCCGGCGGTGTCACCCATGCATCGACGCGGTAATTCGCCGGGGCGACGACGCCGTGCCAGTCGAACGCCATCGCCACGCGGCGATTGCGGTCGCCGCCCGCCGCGAAAAAGCTCGCGACCACGAGGATGAGAACCAGCGCGCGCAAAGCGTAAGGATCGCGCGTGACAAGACGCGGCGACGGCCAGCCGGCCTTGAGATTGCGGGCCGCGCTGAGCGCGCGTTCAAGATGTACACGCCACAAGGCCTGCGAAACCGGATCATCCTGTGCCATGGACAGCCGGTCGGCCACTGCCGTCGCGGGGCGGTGTGCTCGCCCGCTGACGCGGTCGAGCCGACGCAACCCCTCGAAGATGCCCGGCATGCGCACATGCACAAAGGGCCATGCGGCCGCGAGCAGCAGGACCGCAAACAGCGCCATGCCGATGGCGCGGCCCATAGGCGGCAGCCACAGCCAGAGACCGATCCAGGACAAGGCCAGGAAAAGTCCGAGAACCGTGAGCACCGCCGCAAGTGGCGGCCAGACCCGTTCCCACAGGATCGATCTGCGGGCCCGGACGATGGCCCGTTCCAGCCGGGAAGTCCCGCTCCGTGGATCGGACATTTCAGGCCCTTGCGGCGTCTGGGTCACCTCGGTCTCCGGGCTGACGACATCAAATAGCTTACCATGGCCCCTGATTCACAACACCGGCGCACGGGATTGTGAAGCAAGGCGCAGGCCAGCCATGACCGAAACATGGGTCTTGCGTGCGATCAGAGCCAGTCCGGCAGCCGATCGAGCGCAATCAATGCGTCGACTTCGAGGCGGGGGCGGATGAGCGCCCATTTATCGCCTTTCACCAGCACCTCGGGCACGAGCGGCCGGGTATTGTAGGTGCCGGCCTGCACTGCGCCATAGGCGCCCGCCGACATGACGGCAAGCAGGTCGCCCGGCTTTGGTTCCGCCAGTTCGCGATTGAGCGCGAGATAATCACCGGTTTCGCACACCGGACCCACCACGTCCGCGCGCAGCATCTTCTGCGACTTTGAGGCTTCCGACACCGGCCAGATCTCATGATGCGCTTCATAGAGCGTCGGGCGCACGAGATCATTCATCGCCGCGTCGACGATCACGAAATGTTTCGCTTCGCCATGCTTCAGATACAGGACGCGGGTGACCAGGATGCCGGCGTTGCCGACCAGCAAACGCCCCGGCTCGAAGATCAGCCTGCAATTCAGATCGCGCGTCGCGCGCTTGACGATGTCGGCATAGTCGGCCGGAAGCGGCGGCGCCTTCTCAGAATTGTTATAGGGGATCCCCAGGCCGCCGCCGAGATCGACATGTTCGATCTCGTGCCCGTCGGTGCGCAATTGCTTCACGAAATCCGACAGCAACGCGAAGGCGTTTGCGAACGGCGTCAGATCAGTGATCTGGCTGCCGATATGCATGTCGACACCGTGCACACGCACGCCCTGCAGCTTCGCCGCATGCGCATAGACCTCGCGCGCGCGGCTGATCGGAATTCCGAACTTGTTCTCGGATTTTCCGGTCGCGATCTTGGCATGCGTCTTTGCATCGATGTCGGGATTAACCCGCACGGAGATGTCCATGCGTCTGCCTTTCGATGCGGCGATTTCCGACAGCAAATCCAGTTCCGGCTCGGATTCGACATTGACGCAGAGAATGTCTTCGTCCACCGCGAGCGCGAGCTCATGCGCGGCCTTGCCGATGCCGGAGAACATGATCTTCTTCGCCGGAATGCCGGCGGCGCGCGCGCGCTTCAATTCGCCGGCAGAGACAACATCGGCGCCGGCGCCGAGCCTGGCAAATGTCCCGATCACCGCCTGATTGGAATTCGCCTTGACCGCGTAACAGACCAGCGCCGGAACATCTGCGAAAGCCTCGGCGAAGACGCGGTAATGCCGCTCGAGCGTGGCGGAGGAATAGCAGTAAAACGGGGTTCCAACCTCCTCCGCGAGCGCGACGAGATTGACCGCCTCGGCATGCAGAACGCCGTCGCGATAGGCGAAGTGATGCATCGCGGTCTCAGTTGAGCAGGACGTCGAGGGGAATGCGCTTGTCTTCGCCTCTGACCCGGGGAAGTCCGGTCGAACTGCCGCGATCGATCAGATTGCCGCTTTGCGAGCTCTGTGTTTGCTGCGCGCCGCCTGTCGTCTGGTCGACGGCGCCGCCGGGCGGCGCGTCCAGCGGACCTTTGCGCCCGCAACCGCCAGCAACCAAGGCCGCGGCCAGCGCGCCCACCAAAACAATGCGGGAAAACAAACGGTTAGTGCGGATCACAAATAGCTCCTCAGCGAGGCGGGGACCATAGCAGAACCTCTCACTTTGTCATCGCCCGCGAAATGCGGGAGATCCAGTACACAACGAGATACCGTGGTTACTGGATGCCCATCTCCCCCCGCTAAAGCTTCGGAGGCCAAGCTCCATGCCCTTCGAAGCCTTGGCGAAGACGGGTCACGGGGCATGACAAGCTCACTTTGAGTCTTTCTCCAGCCGTTTCAGCCACTTTTTCGCCTGTGCCCGTACATTCTTCGGCGCTGTTCCGCCGAAGCTGGTCCGGCTTTTCACTGAACGGTCGACCGACAGCACCGAATACACTTCTGCGGTGATGCGCGGCTCGACCGCATGCATCGCGGCGAGCGGCAGACGATGCAGGGGCATGCCCGAATTCGCAGCCTCGGCGACGAGCCGGCCGGTGACGTGATGCGCATCGCGGAACGGGATTTTCAGCGTGCGCACCAACCAGTCGGCCAGATCGGTGGCGGTGGCATAGCCCTCGCCTGCCGCCTTCTTCATGCGCGGCACGTCCGGCACGATGTCGCGCACCATGCCGGTCATGGCGGCGATGCAGAGCGAGAGCGCGGCGAAGGCTTCCATCGCGCCCTCCTTGTCTTCCTGCATGTCCTTCTGATAGGCGAGCGGCAGGCCCTTCATCACGATGACCAGCGCGTTCAGCGCGCCGGCGATGCGTCCGACCTTGGCGCGCACGAGCTCCGCCGCATCGGGATTGCGCTTCTGCGGCATGATTGAGGAGCCGGTGGTGAACTTGTCCGACAGGCTCATCAGGCCGGTGAGCGGCGAGGTCCAGATCACGATCTCTTCCGCGAGCCGCGACAAATGCACGGCACAAATCGTCGAAGCTGCGAGCGTCTCCAGCACAAAGTCGCGGTCGGAAACGGCATCGAGCGAATTCGCAGTCGGGCGGTCGAACCCGAGCGCCTTCGCCGTCATGTCGCGATCGAGCGGAAAGGATGTACCGGCGAGCGCGGCGGAGCCGAGCGGCAGTTCGTTCAGCCGCTTGCGCGCGTCGGCGAAGCGGCCGCGGTCGCGCGCGACCATCTCGACATAGGCGAGCAAGTGATGGCCGAAGGTCACCGGCTGCGCGGTCTGCAGGTGGGTGAGGCCCGGCATCACTGTGCCGGCATGTTCTTCCGCCTTTTCGGCCAGCGCCTTCTGAAAATCCACCAGCGACTGATCGATCGTATCAATGGTGTCGCGCACCCAGAGCTTGAAATCGGTGGCGACCTGGTCGTTGCGCGAGCGCGCGGTGTGCAGCCGCCCGGCCGCCGGCCCGATCAGCGCCGCCAGCCGGCTTTCGACATTCATGTGAATGTCTTCCAGCGCCCGCTCGAACTTGAACTTGCCGGCTTCGATCTCGGCGAGGATGGTGTCCAGCCCCTGCGCGATTTTGGCGCCGTCCTCTGCCGTAATAATGCCTTGCTGCACCAGCATGGCCGCGTGGGCCTTGCTTGCGGCGATGTCCTGGCGGTAGAGGTGCCGGTCGACGTCGATCGATGCGTTGATCGCCTCCATGATCGCGTCAGGGCTCGACGCGAAGCGCCCGCCCCACATCTTGTTGCTCATTTCTCCACCGAAGGTTGACCGGCCATGACCCCCTCCTCCTACGATGCAGCCCGCAGCTTTGCGAAAAAGCGGCTGGCAGTGATGGCGGTGGGCGGCGTGGCCGGCGTCGCGTTTGGGCTTTTGGCGGTATACGGGATTGCCACCCTGACTCGCAATGCGGCGACCGATCCGGGCTGCCGCCCGGCGGCGGAGATGGCTGACAGGCTGAAACCCCTGATCAAGGGCGAAATTGCCGCCCTTGCCCCGGCGACCACCCCGGTCCGCGTAAGCGACCTTGCCTTCAGGGATGCCGGCGGCAAGGAGCGCAAATTGTCGGAATGGAATGACCGCCTGGTGCTGCTCAATCTCTGGGCCACCTGGTGCGTGCCCTGCCGCAAGGAAATGCCGGCACTCGACGCCCTCCAGCAGAAGCTGGGCGGGCCTGCCTTTGAGGTGGTCGCCGTCAATATCGATACCCGCGACGCCGACAAGCCGAAGGCGTGGCTGAAGGAGGTCGGCATCAGCGGCCTCACCTATTATGCCGACCCGACTGCCAAGATTTTCCAGGACCTGAAAGCGATGGGCAGAGCCTTCGGCATGCCGACGACGCTGCTGGTCGACGGCAAGGGTTGCGAAGTCGCGACACTCGCCGGACCCGCCGAATGGGCGAGCGAGGATGCGGTGAGGTTTATAGAAGCGGCATTGAAGAAATAGTTCCTGGCGCGCGCGTCAACAGCCCGCTCCGAATGGACTGGCGACTGACGTCAGCCGGCCACCAGCGGGTGGGCAAGGGACGAAGAGTTTCAAGGATGAGGAGCGCGTATCTCCGGTCGGGAATCGCGCTCTCTGTCGCCGAGGTGAATTGTCAGGCTGAAATATCCAAATTCCCGCCGACGCCCGCCGGCAGCGCCGCTTTTGTCGCGGCCAGTGTCTCTTCCAGCACCTGCACAATCGACGCCGCGGCTTGCGCATTCATCTTCAGCATCTCGGCGCCGAGCGCGATCTGCGTTTGCGTCGCGCTGGCGGATGCAAAGGACGTTGCAATTGCGGTGTTCATGCTGACCTGAATTTCCTTGCGGTCCGGCTAGATCAGTTCATCCCACTTGGCTTCCGCCTGCTGCTTTTCCAGCGCCTCGGCCTTGGCCTTCGCGGCGGCGGCATTGCGATCAATCGCGGCCTGCACCGCTAGCGCGCCGGATTGCTGAATATGGTTCTGCGCGGCCGCGCTGAATCCAGCGCTCGCAGCCTGCATGGATTCAAGACGTTCCTTGCTGCGCTGCTGCTTCTCTTTCCACTGCATGGTCTGCTCCCATGCCGTCGGCATGCGGATCCAGCCCATGCGTCTGATTTGAATCGATCCAGCCATGGATTCGCTCCGTGGCCAACTATAGCGGCGGGTGCGTTAGCAAAAACTTACCTGTGTCTTAACGGCTCAACGCAACGTTACCCGCGCACCGTCGCCGGAAGGCGCGCCGTCAAATGGTCACGGCGATCGCCGACACTCCACCCTCACATTTTTTTTGGGCGCCGCTTTTCCGGCTTGACCCTCAGGCCCAACCCTCTATACTTAACCATATGGTTTACTATTCAGATCAGCCGCTCGACCGCACCTTCAGCGCCCTCTCCGACCCGACCCGGCGCGCGATCCTGACGCGTTTGAGCGAACAAGAAACGATGTCGGTCAGCCAATTGGCCGAACCGTTCACGATGTCTCTGCCAGCGATCATGAAGCATCTCGACGTGCTGTCGGATGCCGGCCTGATCACCCGCACCAAGACCGGCCGCACCGTCGCGTGCCAACTGAATGCGGGGCCGATGGAGGAAGCCATGCACTGGCTCGCCCATTACCAGCGCTTCTGGACCTCGGCCCTCGACCGCCTTGCCGCGTTTGTGGAGGAAGATTCATGCTCGCCAAGCCCAGCGTCACCCTCGCCCGCCGTATCAAGGCGCCGCCGGCAAAAGTCTTCGCCGCGTGGACGGACGCGGAAAAGCTGATCAAGTGGTTCGGCCCGCATCAGACGATCGACGGTTCGGTGAAGGCCGATCTCGATGTGCGTGAAGGCGGCCGCTATCAGATCAGCTTCACGACCGACGACGGCGAATACCATCAGGTCGGCGGCGTCTATCGCGAGGTGGTGCCGGATCAGCGGCTGCAATTCACCTGGGCATGGCACACCATGACCGAGCGCGAGTCGCTCGTCACCGTGACGGTCAAACCTGACGGCGACGGCACGCTGCTGACGCTGCTGCACGAACAATTCTTCGATCAGGCCGCCGCCGACGGACACAAGCGCGGCTGGACAGGCACGCTCGACAAGCTCGAACAGTTTTTTGTCTGAGGTGGGAGGGACACGTGATGAAGCTCTATTATTTCGACACCCTCAATCCACGGAAAGCCTGCACCGTCGCGCGCTATCTAAATTCGCCGGTCGAGTTCGTCCATGTCAATCTCGGCAAGGGCGAGCACAAGAGTCCGCAATATCTCGCGGTCAATCCCAACGGCAAGGTGCCGGCGCTGGAAGACGGCGATCTCAAGCTGTGGGAAGCCAATGCGATCATGTGCCATCTTGCCGGCGCGTCAGATTCCGATTTGTGGCCCAAGGAGACGGAGCGGCAGGTCGAAGTGATGCGCTGGCTGAGCTGGAACAGCGAGCATTTCACCCATCATGCCAGCGCGCTCTACTTTGAATATCTCATCAAGCCGCGTTTCGGGCTGGGCACGATTGATCGTGCCGCCGTGATCGAGGCCTCGGGATGGGTGACGAAATTCGGTGCCGTACTCGACGATCATCTGAACGGCCCCAAATTCCTGCTCGGCGACGCGCTCACGATCGCCGACTTCGCGGTCGCGATCACGCTGCCCTATGCGAAGGAGGCGCATATTCCGCTTGATGGCTTCCCGCATATCCAACGCTGGCATGATCGGCTGAACGAATTGCCGGCCTGGCGCGAGCCGTTTCCCACAACGGAAGCCGTCGCCGCCTGACCGCGTGCCGGATCAAGGAACAGAGTCATGACATCGCACGGCCAATTCCACTGGAATGAACTGATGAGCCGCGACGTCGAACGCGACAAGCGGTTCTATCACGACACAGTCGGCTGGACTTTCGAGGCCATGCCGATGAGCGACGGGCGCACCTACTGGGTTGCCAACATGGGCGGCAGGCCAGTGGCGGGCATTTTCCCCCTCGACACGCCCGAATTCGAGGACGTTCAACCGGGCTGGATGCCGTATCTCGCCGTGGACGATGTCGATGCGCGTGCCGCGAAAGCAGTGAGTGCAGGCGCGCAATTTATGCGGCCGATTTTCGATGTGCCGCAATTCGGCCGCATCACCATCCTGCGCGAGCCCGGCGGAGCCGGGATCGGATGGATGACGCCGGTTCCGATGTGATCACGCCGGCGATCGAAACACCGCAGAGCAAGGGAGACGACCATGCAGACGCACAAGATCGTTTCACGCCACGACTGGCTCACCGCCCGCAAGGCGCTGCTGGCGAAGGAAAAGGAGATGACGCATCTGCGCGACCGCATCAGCGAAGAGCGCCGCGCCCTGCCCTGGGTCAGGGTCGAGAAGA
The DNA here is from genome assembly GCA_032027085.1 of Pseudorhodoplanes sp. Taxonomy (NCBI): domain Bacteria; kingdom Pseudomonadati; phylum Pseudomonadota; class Alphaproteobacteria; order Hyphomicrobiales; genus Pseudorhodoplanes; species Pseudorhodoplanes sp. The sequence goes on from JAVSMS010000001.1 coordinate 1,296,217, forward strand.
CCTATGTGTTCGACACGCCAAAGGGCAAGAAGACGCTGGCCGACCTTTTCGAAGGCCGCAGCCAACTCATCGTCAAGCATTTCATGCTGGCGCCGGGACAGATCGAAGGCTGCGTCGGCTGCTCATTCGAAATGGATCACGTCGAGGCGGCGCTGCAACATCTGGAACACCACGATGTGAAGTTCGTGTCGATTGCGCGCGCACCGCTGAACGAGATCGAGGCGTTCAAGGCCCGCATGGGCTGGCGCTTCGACTGGGTGTCGTCCTTCGGCAGCGACTTCAACTACGATTTCGATGTCTCGTTCACGCCCGACCAGATCGAGAAGGGCGATGCTTTCTACAACTACAAGAAGGGCCCACTGCCGCTGGAGGACCTGTCCGGCTTCAGCGTATTCTACAAGAACGACAGAGGCGAGATGTTCCACACTTATTCCGCCTTCGGGCGCGGCGCGGAGGAAGTGCTCGGGACCTACATGCTGCTTGATCTGACACCGAAAGGCCGCAACGAGACTGGCCCGAACCATAATCTCACCGACTGGGTGCGCCACCACGACCGCTATGGCACTGACGGCCATGTGAGCGAGATCGGTCGTTGGGTGCCCCCAGCGGCCTGTTGCGGATAACCCGGTCCGCAAATCTGCAAACGGCGACAGAAGGAGGACAGCATGCCGATCAACTCGCGGAAGATCACGCCCTGCCTGTGGTTCGACAACCAGGCCGAGGACGCCGCCAAATTCTACGTGTCGATCTTCAAGAATTCGAAGATCAAGCGCGTCAGCCGCTACAGCAAGGCCGGCCACGACATCCACAAACGGCCGGCCGGCTCAGCGATGACGGTCGAATTCGAACTCGACGGGCAGTCCTTCACCGCGCTCAATGGCGGTCCGATCTTCACATTCGACGAGGCGATCTCCTTCCAGATCCCCTGCGAGACGCAGGAGGAGATCGACTATTACTGGAGCCGGCTGACCGCGGATGGCGGCTCGGAAGGCCCCTGCGGCTGGGTGAAGGACAAGTTCGGCCTCTCCTGGCAGGTGGTGCCGACGGCGCTCGCCGACATGCTGATGGACCACAATTCCGAAAAGACCGAACGCGTCACCGCCGCGTTCCTACAGATGAAGAAATTCGACATCGCCAAGCTCAAACGCGTCTACGCGGGCGAAGCGGCCGCGGCGTGATTGACCGCCATTCAACACGAGAACGCAACACGCTTGGAAAAGGAACATCTCATGCCTATCCAACCCTATCTCTTCTTTGACGGCCGCTGCGAAGAGGCGCTCGATTTCTACAAGCGCGCGCTCGGCGCAGAAGTCACGATGCTGATGCGTTTCAAGGACAGCCCGGAACCGCCATCGGCCGACTGCGTGCAGCCGGGCAATCTGGACAAGGTGATGCATGCGAGCCTCAAGATCGGCGATTCGGAAATCATGGCGTCGGACGGCAATTGCCAGGGCAAGGCGTCCTTCCAGGGGTTTGGGCTGTCGCTCCCCGCCAAGGATGAGGCACAGGCGGAAAAATTCTTCACCGCCCTGTCCGATGGCGGTCAGGTGCAGCAGCCGCTGACCAAGACTTTCTTTTCGCCGCGCTTCGGCATGGTCGCCGACCGTTTCGGCATCACCTGGATGGTGATTGTCCCGCAGCCGATGTGACAACCAGAAAGCTGGAGAATTTCACATGCCTTATATCGACGGATTTGTCGTTCCCGTTCCGAAGAAGAATATCGCCGCCTATCGCAGCATGGCGCGGCGCGCCGGCAAGATCTGGCGCGAGTACGGCGCGCTCGAGTTCATGGAATGTGTCGCCGACGACGTCAAGAAAGGCAAATGGACATCGTTCCCACGCAGCGTGAAGCTGAAACCAAATGAGACCGTGGTCTTTTCCTACATCGTCTACAAGTCACGCAAATCGCGCGACAAGGTTCTTGCCAAGGTGATGAAGGACCCGCGGCTGGCGAAGGACATGGTGCCCGGCGCCATGCCCTTCGACGGCAAGCGCATGATTTATGGCGGGTTCAAGTCGCTCGTCGAACTCTGAAGCGTTGATGCTCGATAGGTCGGGTTGAGCTCTGGCCGGCATGAATGCCGCATGGACGCAGAGTTCGAACTGCTGGCCGCACGCGTGACGCAAGCCGAACCACTCACTCATTCGCCAATTTTCTCATAGGAGACGATCATGCTGACAACGATTCTTCTCGCTATTGCGGCCGTCATCGCCGCCATCCTGATCTTTGCGAGCACCAAGCCGAACAGCTTCCGGATCAGCCGCTCGGCTACGATCAACGCGAGACCGGAAAGCATCTTCCCGCTGGTGAACGAGCTGCGCGCGCACCGCGCGTGGTCGCCATTCGATCAAGATGCGGGGATGAGGCGAAGCTATAGCGGGCCCGAGTCCGGCAAGGGTGCGATGATGCAGTTCGACGGCGGCAACAAGACCGGCGTGGGCAGCATTTCCATCACGGACGTGGTCGCGCCGTCCAAAATCCTGATGAACCTGATCATGACCAAGCCGATGAAATGCAACAACACCGTCGAATTCACCTTCGAGCCGAAAGACGGCGCGACGCAAGTGACCTGGGCAATGTACGGCCCGCAACCTTATATCGGCAAACTCATGAACGTGTTTATCGACTGCAACAAGATGTGTGAGCGGCAGTTCGATGCGGGCCTCGCCAAGCTGAAGGCCATTGCCGAAGGTGACCGCATCAGGCCGGCCGCTTAACAGACATGCCAAGAAGGGACCCAGGTCATGGACATCAAACCGCAGAAGGAACATGCGTGGCTGCAAAACCTGGTCGGCGAATGGACCTCCGAAATGGAGTGCGTCATGGGGCCGGATCAGCCGCCGATAAAAAGCAAAGGCGTCGAAAGCGTTCGCTCGATCGGCGGACTCTGGACCATGGGCGAAGGCAGCGGCGAAATGCCGGACGGCAGCAAGATGATCAGCATGATGACGCTGGGATACGACCCGCAAAAGCAGCGCTTTGTCGGCACCTTCATCGCGTCAATGATGACACACATGTGGGTCTACGAGGGAGCGCTTGACGTCGCCGGCAAGATGCTGACGCTTGACACCGAAGGACCAGGCATGTCCGGCGATGGCAAGATGATGAAATACAAGGACATCATCACCTTCGTCGGCGACGATCACCGCACGCTCACCTCGCGCGTGCAAGGTGACGACGGCCAATGGACGGAATTCATGACCGCGCATTACCGGCGCAAAAAATGATCGCGCCATTTCAGTCGGCCAATGCTGCCCCTGGCCGACCGAGCAAAGGCCGTGGCGAGATTTCGCCACGGCCTTCTTGCATCCAATCAGACGCCTTCGATTATCCATTCCTCCGCTGTCCGCGCAGCGTCGGAAGGCCGATGCCGGTCGCCTCGAAGCCGCCATCGACGGCGATCATCTGCCCGGTGACATAGCTCGCGTGCTCGCCGCACAGGAAGAAGATCACTTCGGCCAGTTCCTGCTCAAGCCCGTAGCGATTGAGCGGAATGGTGTCGTGATAATCGGCGCGGATCTCCGGCGTGTGCACCGCCTTCGCCATCGCGGTGTCGACCGGGCCTGGCGCCACCGCATTGACGCGAATGCCGAGGGCGGCCAGTTCGACCGCCTGCTGTTTGGTCAGATGTGCCAGGGCCGCCTTGCTGGTGCCGTAGGCGACGCGCAGCGTCGAGGCGCGCAACGAGGAGATCGAGGTGATATTGACGATAGCGCCGCCGGTCTCGCGCATGAGCGGCACTGCGGCCTGCGTGCACAGAAAAGGGCCAGTGAGATTGACCGCCAGCGTGCGCGACCAGTCCTCCAGCGTCGTCTCCAGCAGCGGTCGAAAGATCGCGATGCCGGCGTTGTTGACGAGTGCGTCGAGCCGGCCGAAGCGTTCGCCGACCCGCGCAACCGATGTTGCAACGCCATTGGCATCGGCGACGTCGCAATGCAGGGGCAGCGTCATTTCCGGCGCGGCCAGCGCCGCATAGGTTTTCGACAGCGTCTCGTTATCGATGTCGAGCAGCGCCACGCGCCAGCCCTCGGAAAGAAACTTCTTGGCCGTCGTCAGCCCAATGCCCCGCGCGGCGCCAGTGACGAGCGCAACCTTTCCCGTTTTCCTGGTCATTCTTCTTCCCCGTCCGGTTGTTCGCGGTCGCTACAGTGCGGTTACCTGCCGCGCGCGACAACCTCTTCATACGCTTTCCTCAGCCGTTCGAACACCGACGGCCCGCGTGGCTTTGGCTTCAGCCGCGCGCCGGCCCCGAGATGCATTTCGCGCAATTCGTCCATGAACTCCGCCCACAGCTTGGGCCCGCCCTCCCTCAGCAGATGCGCGCGGATGGCGAGGTCGTCGGTAACCGGAAGATATTTCACGCCCCACGCCGCCATCTGCGCCAGCACCGGCAAGAGTTCGATGCCCTTTTCGGTAAGACTGTAGATCGCTTTCTGCTTGTGGGTCGGATCGTCCGTCTTGATGAGGATGCCCTGCTCCAGGAGCATCTTCAGGCGGTCGGCGAGGATGTTGGAGGCGATGCCCTCCTCCGACCGTGTCAGCAATTCACGGAAATGGCGCCGGTTGCCGAAGATGATGTCGCGGATGATGAGGAGGCTCCATTTGTCACCCAGAATCTCCAGGGTGAGATTGATCGGGCAGCCGGAGCGGTGGATGTCGTTCATTGAAGCCCCCAAAAACCGCTTGCATTCTGCCATCAGCGATCCTAAGATGCAACTGGTTGCATATCTAAATCAGCTGGTGAACCCGCCATGCCCAAGCTTCGCGTCCACGCCTTCACCATATCGCTCGACGGCTATGGCGCCGGCCCCGACCAGAGCCTCGACAACCCGCTCGGCATCGGCGGAGAGGAGCTGCACGAATGGATGTTGGCTACCCGCACGTTCCGGACCATGTTCGGACAGGACGGCGGCGCAACGGATGTTGATGATGATTTTGCCAAGCGTAGCTTTGAGAATATCGGAGCCTGGATCATGGGCCGCAACATGTTCGCGCCGAGCCGCGGAGACTGGCCGGACGATAACTGGAAGGGCTGGTGGGGCGACAATCCGCCTTACCACTGCCCTGTATTCGTCCTCACCAATCATCCGCGCGCTTCGATCATCATGGAGGGCGGAACGACCTTCCATTTTGTGACCGACGGCATCGACGCTGCGCTGGAACGCGCGACTGACGCGGCAGGCGCAAAAGACGTCCGCGTTGGCGGTGGCACGTCCACGATCCGGCAATACCTGCAGGCAGGACTTGTCGACGAAATGCATTTTGCCATTTCGCCGGTCCTGCTCGGCACCGGCGAGCATCTTCTTGCCGGGTTCGATCTTCCGAAGCTCGGCTATCGGCGCAGCGAACACGTCACCACGCCGAAGGCCATGCATATCGTTCTCACCAAGTAGGGAAGCCTAGCATGTCCCTCACGCTCTATTTCCATCCTCTGTCATCATTCTGCATGAAGGTGCTGATTGCGCTCTACGAGAACGACACGCCGTTCACGCCGCATGTCGTCGATCTAATGGACCAGACCGCGGCGGCGAACCTCAAGAAGATGTGGCCGATCGGAAAATTTCCGGTCATGCGCGACGACGCGAGGAACCAGACAATCCCGGAGACCAGCATCATCATCGAATATCTCGATCAGCATTTTCCCGGTCAGACCCGCTTCATTCCAGCCGACAGAACCCTCGCCTTGCAGAGCCGACTGCAGGATCGTTTTTACGATCTCTACGTGCAACTGCCGATGCAGGGGATCGTCGGCGATCGGCTGCGCCCGGCGGAGAAGAAGGATCCTTTCGGCGTCACGCAAGCGAAGGAGCGCCTTGCCGGCGTGTACGAGATGATCGAGCGCGACATGGCGCAGAAAACCTGGGCTATCGGTGACGACTTCACCATTGCCGATTGCGCCGCAGCGCCGGCGTTGTTCTACGCCAACAAGGTGCTGCCGTTGGAAGGCCACAAGAATGTTGTGGCCTATCTTGAGCGGCTGACACAGCGTCCGTCTTATGCACGAGCGCTGAAGGAAGCCGAGCCGTATTTCAGGTTTTTTCCGAAGGAATAGATTGCAGAAACGGTCGGGCGGTTTGGCGCAGCGTACCCGCCGATAGAGCGGCTATGGATATAGCACTCGGGTGGCTACCGCGTCGGGATCGGCTTTTCGCCGCGATAATCGTAGAAGCCGCGCTGCGTCTTGCGGCCGAGCCAACCGGCCTCGACATATTTCACCAGCAGCGGGCACGGGCGATATTTCGAATCCGCCAACCCCTCGTGCAGCACCTGCATCACCGAGAGGCAAGTGTCGAGACCGATGAAGTCGGCGAGCTCGAGCGGCCCCATCGGATGATGCGCCCCGAGCTTCATCGCGGTGTCGATCGCCTCCACCGTGCCGACGCCTTCATACAACGTGTAGATCGCCTCGTTGATCATCGGCAGCAGGATGCGGTTGACGATGAAGGCCGGGAAATCCTCCGACACCGCAATGGTCTTATGCAGCGCAGTGACAAAGGCCTTGCTGGCCTCGAAGGTCTGGTCGGCGGTGGCGATGCCGCGGATCAGCTCAACCAGTTCCATGCGCGGCACCGGATTCATGAAGTGAATGCCGATGAAACGTTCCGGCCGGTCGGTCGCGGAGGCGAGCCGCGTGATCGAGATCGACGACGTATTGCTGGCGAGAATGGCGTCCGGCTTCAGCGACGGACAGAGATCGGCGAAAATCTTGCGCTTGATCTCTTCCTTTTCAATCGCGGACTCGATCACGAGATCGCAATCGCCGAGATCATCGAGCTTCTCCGCGCTGACGATGCGTTTCAACACGGCCTGCCGCTGATCCTCGGTGAGAGTCTGCTTGGAGACCTGGCGCGCCAGATTGCCATTGACGGTCGCCAGCGCCTGCTTGATGCGCTCCGGCGAGACGTCGTTCAGCTTCACGTCAAGGTTGGCGAGCGCGCAGACCTGGGCGATCCCGCTGCCCATCTGCCCTGCCCCGATCACGCCGATCTTACGAATGGGTTGCGCCATGTTGTTCCGTCCAAAAGCCGCCCGCTATTTCCCGCCCAAATCTCCAGCCGACGCTTTTTACGCCGATCTTTCGGGACTTGCCACTGCGGGCCTTGCCTTCATGTGACTTGCTATCGCAAGCCGGTCACCCGTTCCTTAAGATCACCCTTTCAGCTTGGCCAGCTCGGCATCGAGCTCGGGCAGCACCTGATAGAGATCGGCCACGAGGCCGTAATCGGCCACCTGGAAGATCGGCGCTTCCTCGTCCTTGTTGATCGCCACGATGACCTTGGAATCCTTCATGCCCGCCAGATGCTGAATGGCACCTGAAATGCCGACCGCGATATAGAGCTCGGGTGCGACTACCTTGCCGGTCTGGCCGACCTGCCAGTCATTCGGGGCATAGCCGGCATCAACCGCCGCGCGCGAGGCGCCCATGGCAGCGCCGAGCTTGTCGGCCACCGGCTCGATATATTTGGTGAAATTTTCCCGGTTCTGCATGGCGCGGCCGCCGGAGATGATGATCCGGGCGGAGGTAAGTTCGGGGCGGTCGGATTTCGACAGCTCTTCGCCGACAAAGCTCGACAGGCCGGGATCGGCCGCTGCGGCGACGGTCTCGATCGGCGCTGAGCCGCCTGCACCGGTCGCCTGGAAGGTCGAGGTTCGCACCGTGATGACCTTCTTGTTGTCGGTCGACTTCACGGTCTGGATGGCGTTGCCGGCATAGATCGGCCGCTCAAACGTGTCGGGCGAAATCACTTTCGTGATGTCGGAAATCTGCATCACATCGAGCAGCGCCGCGACCCGCGGCATCACATTCTTGCCGGTCGTGGTCGCGGGGGCGACCAGCGCATCGTATTGATCCGCCAGCGAGACGATCAGCGCCGCGGTCGGCTCGGCGAGACGGTGTTCGAGGCTGTCGCTTTCAGCCAGCAACACCTTAGCGACACCGTCGAGCTTTGCCGCTTCCTCGGCAACGGCGCGACAGCCCTTGCCTGCGACCAGCACATGCACCTCGCCGCCGAGCGCCTTCGCGGCCGTCAGCGCCTTGTGCGTGGAATCCTTCAACGTCTTGTTGTCGTGTTTGGCGAGAAGCAAAGTTGTCATCACAGAACCCCCGCCTCGTTCTTCAGCTTCTCGACAAGTTCGGCGACTGAACCGACCTTCACGCCGGCCTTGCGGCCGCCGGGCTCTGTCGTCTTCACGACTTCGAGCCGCGGCTTGATGTCGACGCCATAGGTCTCCGGCGTTTTCTCGTCGATCGGCTTCTTCTTCGCCTTCATGATGTTGGGCAGGCTCGCGTAGCGCGGCTCATTCAGCCGCAGATCCGTCGTGACAATGGCGGGGCCTTTCAGCTTCACCGTCTGCAGGCCGCCATCGACCTCGCGGGTCACCGAGATGTCGCCGCCATCGATCACGATCTTGGAGGCGAAGGTGCCCTGCGGCCAGCCAAGCAGGGCGGCCAACATCTGTCCGGTCTGGTTGCAATCATCGTCGATCGCCTGCTTGCCCATAATGACCAGCCCCGGCTTTTCCTCATCGACAATGGCTTTGAGGATTTTCGCGACCGCCAGCGGCTCGACCATGGTGTCGGTCTTCACCAGGATGCCGCGGTCGGCGCCCATGGCGAGCCCGGTGCGGATGGTCTCGGCGGCCTGCGCCGGGCCGATCGAGACGCATACGATTTCGGTGGCCTTGCCGGCTTCCTTCAGCCGGATCGCCTCCTCGACGGCGATCTCGTCGAAGGGATTCATCGACATTTTGACGTTGGCCAGTTCGACGCCGGAACCGTCGGATTTGACGCGGACCTTCACATTGAAATCGATTACCCGCTTGACGGGCACGAGGACTTTCATGGGTCATCCTTCGCAGGTGCGAAATCGGGGCTACCTAAAGGGAGGATTACGCGGATTGTCAACGCGGGGAGTTGACTATTGCCAAGTCCGGCCTGCCACAGGCCTAGCGGTTTTCGCCCGGGACCCAGAGCACGTCCCCGGCCCCTTTGTCGTTGGCGTGCCGGCCGGCCACGAACAGAAAATCGGAAAGCCGGTTCACATATTGCAGGGCTTGCGGGGTGATGCTCTCGCCGGGCTGGTCGCGCAGTTGCACCATCAGCCGCTCGGCCCGCCGGCAGACGGTGCGGGCGAGATGCAGGTAGGCCGCGGCCGGCGAGCCGCCCGGCAAGATGAAGGAGCGGAGTGGGGCGAGGTCCTCATTGAGTTGGTCGATCTCCCGCTCCAGCCATGACACCTGCGCATCGGTGACATTCAGCTTGGCGCCGCCCGGCCCCTTGCCCTGATCTCCCACCACGCAGAGGTCGGCCTCGACATCGAACAGGTCGTTCTGGATGCGCGACAGCATGGCATCGAGCGCCGGGTCAGCCTGGGTGTGGAGCCGCACCAGCCCGACCACTGCGTTCACTTCGTCGAGTGTGCCATAGGCCGCGACGCGCAGATCGTATTTCTTGCGTCGCTCGCCGGTACCGAGCGACGTCGTGCCGTCGTCGCCAGTGCGCGTATAGATGCGGTTGAGCACAACCATCTATTTCCCCATCAGCCAGATCGTGAGCATGATGATGACAAGGGCGACGAATTGCAGCAAGACACGCAAGCGCATGAGCCTCTGCGAGGTCTCTGGTGGTCCGCCGCGCATCATGTTGGCCAGGCCAAACAGCAGGACGATCGCGACCGCCGCAATGGCGACGGGGACGAGGTAGTAGAAGAAAGTCGTCATGATTCCTCATAGCATCGACCGCGGCGCCAAACCAACAGAGAGCCTGAAATGACGGACGATAAACAGAAACGGCTCAAAGCCCGGACCTTGGCGGCGCAGGCGCTGGGAGCCGACGACCCAACGACCAAAGCAGTTGTTCCGCCCTTGCACGTGTCCACGACCTATATCCGCGATCCCGACAATCAATACCGCACGGGCTACATGTATGGCCGGCCCGACAATGCCACCATACGGCAGGCAGAAGCCGTGATCGCAGCGCTGGAGCAAGCGCCGCAGGCGATGCTGTCCGGCTCCGGCATGGCGGCGGCGACATCGGTCATTCTTGCGCTTGAGAAGCCGTCACATATCGTCGCCTCGCAGATCATGTACTGGGCGTTCCGCCACTGGCTGACCGAGGCCTCGCGCTTCGGGCATAGGATCGAATTCGTCGACACCTCGGATATCAATGCCGTGCGTGCCGCGGTCAGACCCGGGGAAACCGCTCTCGTCTATGTCGAGACACCCGGCAATCCGCTCTGGACCATCACCGATATCGCCGCGGTCGCCGACGTCGCGCACAAGGCCGGGGCCAGGCTCTGCGTCGACTCGACCGTGGCGACGCCAATCTTCACGCGGCCGATCTCGCTCGGTGCCGATGTCGTCATGCATTCCGCCACCAAATATCTAAACGGACATTCCGACGTCATCGCCGGGGCATTGGCGACCGCACGCGAGGATGAGTTCTGGAGGCGCATTCAGAACGTGCGGGCGCAGCACGGCGCAATTCTCGGGCCGTTCGAAGCGTGGCTGCTGTTGCGTGGGTTGCGCACGCTCGATATGCGCGTGCGCACACAAACCGAAAGCGCGGCACTGCTGGCGAGCTGGCTCATGCGGCATCCGGCGGTATCGCATGTGCTTTATCCGGGCCTGCAACATCATCCGGGCCACGCCGTCGCCGCCAAGCAAATGCATGGCGGCTATGGTGCGATGCTGTCCATCCGCGTCGCCACCGGCGAGCAGGCAGCCATCAGCACCGCCGCGCGCGTCGAGGTGTGGAAGCGCGCGACCTCGCTCGGCGGCGTCGAGAGCCTGATCGAGCATCGCGCCTCGGTGGAGGGGCCGAACACGCCCTGCCCACCCGACCTGCTGCGGCTCTCCGTCGGCCTGGAAGATCCGGAAGACCTTTACGCCGATCTCGACCGCGCGCTGCACGCGTCTAACTGAGAGGCGTTCGGTTCGGTGCTAAGCCGGCAGCCCGACCAGATGCCTTTCGATCTCATGCACCGGCTTTTTCACGAGGTCTTTTGACACCTCATTGCGAATGGCCCGCTTCACCTGCGGTGAATAGGCTTGCCGGAGGATGCCGAGCGCCTTGGGCGGCGCCACGATCAAAAAACACGATGCGTCCCCAGCGCCAATCGCCGCATCCAGCCGCCCGGCGAGATCTGCAAGGAAGGCGCGCTCCGCCTGCTCGTGCCAGTCGGTCTGCTCCATCGCCGAGCGCGCACTGCCGACCGACTGAACCGACCGGCCGGGTGCATCGGTTCCTTGCTCCTGCGTGCGGGGATTTTGCTGTTCGAAAACTTCGCGGGTCTGCAGATTTGGAAATTTTTCGTCGCCTGCATTCTCAAGAATAAGGGCCTTAGTCCCGTCGCAGACAATAATCCAGTCGCCCTGCTCAACCCTCAGCTTCTGCATGAAAACCTCCTCGCAATGAGCATCGAATAACAAAAGGAAATGGCCGCTCGCGCCTTGCGCCAGATCAACGCACGAGGTCGTGATCGGTTGCCCTGGTTGCGGCAGATCGCCCAGGCAATGATGAGGTACGAAGCCGGCGGGCGATGACTCTCTCGCGTTTGTCATTGCCGGGGCGGTCAATCAATTCATTCCGTCGAGAAGCCGGCGGCGATGACTTCCTTGCGTTTGTCATCGCCGGGCGCCCATCAATTTGTTCCGTCGAGAAGCCGGCGGGCGATGACCTGCGCCTGGATTTCGGCCGCGCCCTCAAAGATGTTCAGGATGCGCGCGTCGCACAAAATCCGCGAGGCGGGGAATTCCAGCGCGAAGCCGTTGCCGCCATGAATTTGCACGGCATTGTCGGCGGCCGCCCAGGCGACCCGCGCCGCCAAGAGCTTCGCCATCCCGGCCTCAAGGTCACAACGCCGGCCGGAATCCTTTTCGCGCGCGGCAAAATAGGTGAGCTGGCGCGCAATGGTGACCTCCACCGCCATCATCGCGAGCTTGTCGGCGACGCGCGGGAATTCGATGATCGGGCGGGCGAATTGCGACCGCTGCTGTGCGTAAGCGAGCGCCTGGTCCATTGCCGCCTGCGCGACTCCGACCGCCCGCGCCGCGGTCTGGATGCGCGCGGATTCGAATGTCTGCATCAACTGCTTGAAGCCCGCGCCCTCGATGCCGCCGAGCAGGTTTTCCGCCTTCACCTCGAAGCCGTCAAAGGCGATCTCGTATTCCTTCATGCCGCGATAGCCGAGCACTTCGATCTCGGTGCCGGACATGCCGGGCGCCGGGAACGGATTCTCGTCGGTGCCACGCGGCTTCTCCGCCAGCAACATCGACAGACCGCGATAGCCGGCCTCCTTCGGGTCCGTGCGCACCAGCAGCGTCATCAGGTCGGCGCGCACCGGATGGGTGATCCAGGTCTTGTTGCCATAGACCTTGTAGACATTGCCCTCGCGCACGGCACGCGTCTTCAGCGACGCGAGGTCGGAACCGGTATTGGGCTCGGTGAAGACGGCGGTCGGGAGAATTTCGCCGGACGCGATCTTCGGCAGCCACTTGCGCTTCTGGTCTTCGGTGCCGCTGCCGAGAATGAGTTCGGCTGCGATTTCCGAGCGAGTGCCGAGCGAGCCGACGCCAATATAGCCGCGCGACAATTCCTCGGAGACGACGCACATCGATTCCTTGCCAAGACTGAGGCCGCCGTAGTTTTCGGAAATGGTCAGGCCGAACACGCCGAGCTCGGACATGTGCGAAATGACGTCGAGCGGGATGTAGCGATTGTTCAGATGCCACTCTTGCGCGTGCGGGATCACTTCGCTCAGCGCAAATTTCCGCATTTCCTCGCGGATCGATTCCAATGTTTCATCGAGACCGCTCTGGCCGAACGTGGCCCCATGATGATCGCGCAGAAGTGCGACCAGCCGCGCGCGCCGCTCGGCATTGTTGCCGCCGGCAATGAGGGCTTCGACATCCGGTGTCAGTCGTGCGGCGACATCTGAGGCCGACAATCCGAGATCGGACAGCCGCACGATCTCCCCCTGGCTCATCGGAATGCCGCCGACGATCTGCGCCAGATATTCGCCGAAGCCGATAGTGATGATGAGATCCTCAACCTCGCCAAATTGTCCGGCCGCCTGCATGCGCTCGGCATAGGAGGCGAGTTGGCGCAAGGCTTCGACATAGGTCGCGAGCCAGGCCAGGCCATGCGTGGCGCGCTGCTCGCGATCGAAAACCTGGCCGGCCGGCCCGCCTTCGCTCATGACGCGCTTGCGCACGCTGATGGTGGCGTCGGCAAGCAAGGCCTCGGCTACGCTCACGGCCGCTCTCGCCTGCAAAGCGAATTGATCACTGGTGTCATTGCGGGTGGATGCGAGCGGCATGAACGACCTCTGTGGCGTGTAGGAAGCAAGGAGCCGCACAGTAATGGTGCGTTGCACAAAAGCAACGGTCTTTGCAGGAGCTCGCGTAGTTACTGGATTCTTTACCTTTTTCAGCTTTTTTAGATCGGATCGCCAACCCCCCAGGCCGTTTTATGAGCGCCCCGCCTGTGAGCAGCCCCCGCGCCGGATCGCAGCGCCTGTCCCTTGGGCGGTTGGTGTCATCCTTTTCAGTCCGCAATCGCATCATTGCCATTGCCCTGATTCCCGTCGCAGGCTTTATCGCCAATGGCTTTTTCTTCGCTGGCGGCGAAAGGGATGTCGAGGCGGCGTTCGACCGTTTCAAGATGGCCGCCGCCATCGCCGATGCCAGCCGCGATTTCAAGGAAGACATCGGCCGCATGCGCATCAGCGCCCGCGATTTCGCAGCGCGTCCGGGCAACGAATCCATCATTGAATTCGAAAATGCCCAGGGCAGCGCACTGCGCAATCTGCATGCCATCGAGGTTTCGGTTGACGATGAACAGCGCAAGCGGCTGTCGCCGCTCCGCGAAACGCTGAACCAAGTCGGGCAGAATTTCCAGCGCGTGATCGAAGGTCAGCGCCATCTGGGATTCACAGACGACGAAGGCCTGCGGCGCAAGATTCGCGAAGCCGGCAACGCCGTCGAGCGCATCATCAGCGAGAAGATGCCTTGGCTCGGCGAGGCCGACGCCCGCAAACTGATGGTCTCGCTCTTGATCATGCGGCGTTATGAGGCCGAACAGAGGCTGCGCATCAGCGGTTTCGCGCACACCATGTTCTTCGAGGAGTACAAGAATTTCATCCAGACATTTGCCGGCATTGATGGCACACCGGCGATGCGCTCGGAGCTCGAAAACCAGGTCAAGAGCTACACCGAAACCTTTGCCGAGTGGGCGGCGAGCTCCGACAAGGTCTGGCCCTATCTCACGTTGATCGATCTCGACACCAAGCAGATGATGCCGGCGGCGGATGACATCATTCTTTCCGCGACTAACGGAGCGAGCCGGGCGTCCGCCGAACTGATATCTTCGCAGAAGCACACCCGGCTGACCATGATTTCCGTCGGCGTGGCTGCCGTGCTGATCGGCCTTGCCTTTAGTTGGCTTATCGGCCGCAGCATAACCGGACCTCTTGCGGTCCTTGCCGGCGCGATGAAGCGGCTGGCCGCCGGAGATACATCGGCGAAAATTCCCGCAACCCGCGCGCGTGACGAAATCGGCGACATGGCGCGAACCGTGATCGTGTTCCGGGATACCATGATCGAACGCGAGCGTCTGACGGCCGCCCAAGTCGAGCAAAGCCGCGCGCGTGAACAGCGCGCCGAAACAATATCTGCGACCATTACAGAATTCGAACGCTCAGTCGACGAAGTGCTGGCCAAGGTCCGCAATGCAGCGGAGCGGCTTGAGATCTCCGCCGGCAACCTGAACAACGCCGCAGATTCGGTCTCCGGCGAAGCGCAGCACGCTGAAAATCGGGTACGTGCCGCCTCCAGCAACGTGACCGCAGCGGCAAGTTCAGTCGAAGAACTGGCTGCCTCGATCGGCGAGATTTCCAGCCAGGCACATAAATCGACCGAAGTGGCGAGTCGGGCGGTCGAGGAAGCGCGCCGCACCACGACAACCATGGGCGAACTCGCCAATGCTGCAACCCGCATCGGCGAAGTCATCAGCCTCATTCAAGCCATCGCCGGACAAACCAACCTCCTGGCGCTCAACGCCACGATCGAGGCCGCGCGCGCCGGGGAGGCGGGACGCGGATTTGCCGTTGTCGCCTCGGAGGTGAAATCGCTGGCCGGCCAAACTGCGCGCGCGACAGAGGACATTGCCGGCCAGATCGGTTCGATCCAATCCGCCGCCGCTGATGCCGCGCAGGCGATCAATCAGGTTAATGCCATCATCGAGGAGATGTCGGCGATTGCCTCAAGTGTCGCCGTCACCGTCGAGGAGCAGAATTCCGCCGTCTCCACTATCGCGGAGGGCGTGAACAGCGCGTCCGGCGAAGCTCGCACCGGCGCCGAGGCGATGAGCCGCGTCGCAAGCGCCGTGGTTGATGCACGCGGCACCGCCTCCGACGTGAAAGCGCTGGCCGATGCATTGGCGATCGAGGCGGAGGGACTGGAGCGTCAGGTGCGGCATTTCCTGACGCAAGTGCAGGCGGCATAGCGCGGACTCCTGGCGAGGCATTGCGCGGCTGTAGATTTCGCCTCCCCTTGATTTTTCGCGTTCGCTATATGATGTGGCCTCGACGGAGATCGTGGGCCTTGTCGATTCTGAAGAAAATCTGGCGAGTCGGACTCGACGCCTTTTGGCAATTCAATGCCGACGACGGCTGGGCGATCGCCAGCCATATCGCGCTGTCATCCTTGATGGCGCTGTTCCCCTTTTTCCTCGTCTTGACGGCGCTGGCGGGCATTATCGGCTCGCAGAATCTGGCCGATGAGGCAGCCAATCTGCTGCTGGAGGCCTGGCCGGAGGAGGTCGCCGGCCCCGTGTCGCGAGAAATCCATAATGTGCTCAGCAACGCGCAGGGACAGGTGCTGACGGTCGGCGCCTTGCTTGCGTTGTATTTTGCCTCGAGCGGTATCGAAAGCCTCCGCATCGGCCTCAATCGCGCCTATACCGTGGTCGAGACGCGCTCTGTTTGGCTGCTGCGACTGGAATCGATCGGCTATGTCATTCTCGCTGCGGGGGGTATGCTGGCACTGTCGTTCCTGGTGCTGCTGGCGCCGCTCATTTGGGCGACTGCGGTCCGCAAATTTCCGAAGCTGGAACCGTTCGGCGACGTGGTGACCTTCGTGCGGCTGTCCACGGCGACGGTGCTGCTCATCGTCCCGCTGGTCGTGGTGCACAAATGGCTGCCGGCCGGCCGCCGCACCTTCGGCCAGATCCTGCCAGGCATTCTTGCGACGCTCGTGCTGTGGCTCTTGGCCGGCATTCTGTTCGGCCGCTATCTCGCCGAATTCGCCTTCACCTATTCGGTCTATTATGCCGGCCTCGCCTCGCCGATGATCGCACTCGTGTTTCTCTATTTCACCGCCTCGATCTTCATCTATGGCGGCGAACTGAATGCGGTGATCGTGAAGCTGCGCGAGCCGAAGGAGCCGGAGACGGTAGGCCGAAAGTAAATGTCATGACCGGGCTTGTCCCGGCCATCCAGGTCTTGATTGCACGACAGGGCCTGGAAGACATGAATCCCGGGCACAAGACCGGGCATGACGATGGAAAGGTGCACGGCGAAAACCTTCGCCCTATCCGCCCGCCGCTTCCACCACATCCTCGAAGCTGCGCAGTCCAACGCGCGGCGCATTCACCAGCACCGCCATGTTTCCCGGTGCATGCTGGTTCTTCCACATCTTCTGGTGCGCCAACGGGATCTGGTCCCAGCCGAAGACCTCGCTCATGCAGGGATCAATGCGGCGGTCGAGCACGAACTGGTTGGCGGCGCTGGCCTGCTTCAGATGCGCGAAATGCGAACCCTGGATGCGCTTCTGCCGCATCCAGACATAGCGCGCGTCGAAGGTGATATTGTAGCCCGAGGTGCCGGCGCAGAAGACCACCATGCCGCCGCGCTTCACCACGAGACATGAGACCGGAAACGTCTGCTCGCCCGGATGCTCAAACACGATGTCGACATCGCGCTTGCCGGTGACGTCCCAGATTGCCTTGCCGAACTTGCGCGCCTCCTTCACCCAGGCGTCGTATTCCGGCGTGTTCACCTTGGGCATCTGGCCCCAGCAATTGAAATCCTTGCGGTTGATCACGCCCTTGGCACCGAGGCCCATGACGTAATCGCGCTTGCTCTCATCTGAAATGATGCCGATTGCGTTGGCGCCCGAGGCGGCGCAAAGCTGCACGCCGAAAACGCCGAGCCCGCCCGAAGCGCCCCAGACCAGTACGTGATCACCCGGCTTGAGCGTGTGCGGCGCGTGTCCGAACAGCATGCGGTAGGCGGTCGCGAGCGTGAGTGTGTAGCAGGCCGCTTCTTCCCAGGTGAGGTGCTTTGGCTTGGGCATCAATTGCCGGGACTGCACGCGGCAAAATTGCGCGAACGAGCCGTCCGGCGTCTCGTACCCCCAGATGCGCTGCGAGGGCGACAGCATCGGGTCGCCGCCGTTGCATTCCTCGTCATCGCCGTCGTCCTGATTGCAATGCACGATGACTTCGTCGCCAACCTTCCAGCGCTTCACCTTGGCGCCAACCGCCCAGACCACGCCGGAGGCGTCCGAGCCCGCGACATGAAACGGGTTCTTGTGCACATCGAGCGGCGAGATCGGCACGCCGAGGCCGGCCCAGACACCGTTGTAATTCACCCCGCCTGCCATCACGAAGACCAGCACCTCATCCTCGCCGATCGGCCAGGTCGGCACCACCTCGACCTGCATGGAGGATTCGGGCGGACCGTGCCGCTCCTTGCGGATCGCCCAGGCATGCATGTTGTCGGGGACGTGACCGAGCGGCGGGATTTCGCCGACTTGGTAGAGCGATTTCAGCGCTTTCAGCTTCGGTAAGGCGGACATGTCCGTGCTCCGGCGGGTACGGAATTTCGCCGGAAGTCTGCCGCAGAAAATGCTGCGCCGCAACGGGCGGTGGCGAAAAATAAGCTCATCATCTTGGGCGACACTGGCTTTTGTACCCAGATCGGCTATGGTTCCCGCGCTGCAATGCAATAAGCCGCGGGGGCCGGGCTTAGGCATGCTCCCGCATATCATGGGGAGAACGTCATGTTAGGGGATCTGATCGTCTGGCTGATCGTCGGTGGCGTTGCCGGCTGGCTCGCCGGCCTGATTGTCAAAGGCTACGGCTTCGGAATTATCGGCAACATCGTCGTCGGCATTGTCGGCGCGCTGATCGCCGGCTGGCTGCTGCCGCGCCTCGGCATCATAATCGGCGGGGGCATCATCGCCTCCGTCATCAATGCGGTGATCGGCGCGGTCATTCTTCTTGTGATTATCGGGTTGATTAAACGCTGATTGCTACAGGTCTGGGTCGGAGAGGAATGAACGACACGCCCAAACGCGACAAACCCTGGATTTTCCGCACCTATGCCGGACACTCGACGGCCGAAAAGTCGAACGCGCTGTACCGGCAAAATCTGCTGAAGGGCCAGACGGGCCTGTCGGTCGCCTTCGATCTGCCGACCCAGACCGGTTACGATTCCGATCATCCGCTGGCCGCCGGCGAAGTCGGCAAGGTCGGCGTGCCGATTTCCCATCTCGGCGATATGCGGGCGCTCCTGAAGGAGATTCCGCTCGGCGAGATGAATACGTCAATGACGATCAACGCGACCGCGGCGTGGCTGCTCTCGCTCTATATTGCCGTCGCCGACGAGAACGGCGTGCCGCGCGCAAAACTCACCGGCACCACGCAGAACGACATCATCAAGGAATATCTTTCGCGCGGCACCTACGTGTTTCCGCCGGCGCCGTCCATGCGGCTGATCAAGGACGTGATCCTGTTCACGACCTCCGAGATGCCGAAATGGAATCCCATGAATGTCTGCTCCTACCATCTGCAGGAAGCCGGCGCGACGCCGGTGCAGGAATTAAGCTATGCGCTCGCCACCGCCATCGCCGTGCTCGACACGGTGAAGGCCTCGGGCGAGGTGCAGGGCAAAGCCTTCGGCGAAGTGGTGGGCCGCATCTCGTTTTTCGTGAATGCCGGCATGCGCATCATCACCGAAATCTGCAAGATGCGCGCCTTCTGTGAATTGTGGGACGAGATCACGGCGGAACGCTACGGCATCACCGATCCCAAGCAGCGGCTGTTCCGTTACGGCGTGCAGGTGAATTCGCTCGGCCTCACCGAGCCGCAGCCGGAGAACAACGTCTACCGCATCCTGCTCGAAATGCTGGCGGTGACACTGTCGAAAAGGGCGCGCGCCCGCGCGGTGCAATTGCCGGCCTGGAACGAAGCGCTCGGCCTGCCGCGGCCGTTCGACCAGCAATGGTCGCTGCGCGCGCAGCAGATCCTCGCCTATGAAACCGATCTTCTCGAATATGGCGACATTCTCGACGGATCGACCGAAGTCCAAAGAAAAGTCGATCAGCTCAAGCGTGAAGCCAGGGAAGAGCTCGCCCGCATCGAGAAACTTGGCGGCGCGGTGGCAGCGGTCGAGATGGGCTACATGAAGAGCCAGCTCGTGGAGAGCAACACGGCGCGGCTGGAGGCCATCGAGCGCGGCGAGCTCATTGTCGTCGGCGTCAACAAATTCACCGAAACCGAGCCTTCCCCACTCACCGGCGGCATCGACGCTATTCTCACCGTGCCGCACGAGGTGGAGAAAGAGCAGATCGAACGTCTGAACGCCTGGCGCGCCGCGCGCGACCAGAAAGCGGTCGACGCAGCACTGAAGGAGCTGCGCGCGGCGGCGAGAAGCCGCGCCAACATCATGCCGCCCTCCATCGCCTGCGCGAAGGCCGGCGTCACCACCGGCGAATGGGGTGCGGTCTTCCGCGAAATCTATGGCGAATACCGCGCGCCGACCGGCGTGCCGAAAGCCGCGCGCCAGGTGGGCGGCGAAAGGCTCGATCCCGTGCGCGCCGAGGTCGAGCGGGTCTCGCACAAGCTCGGCCGGCGGGTGAAATTCCTGGTCGGCAAGCCCGGTCTGGACGGCCATTCCAACGGCGCCGAGCAGATCGCAGTGCGTGCGCGCGACGCCGGCATGGACGTGGTCTATGGCGGCATCCGCTTCACGCCGGCCGAGATCGTCAAGACCGCAATCGACGAGAATGTGGACGTGATCGGCCTATCGATCCTTTCCGGCAGTCACGTGCCATTGGTGCGCGACGTGGTCACGCGGATGAAGGAAGCCGGCATTGCCGAGGTGCCGGTCGTGGTTGGCGGCATCATCCCTCCGGAAGACGAACGCACACTGAAATCTGCCGGTGTCGCCGCGGTCTATACGCCGAAGGATTTCGACATCAACCGCGTGATGGCGGACGTCGTGCGCATCGTCGATGGCGCGACCCGGAATGTGGCGTGATGCTGCGGCTTTGCGTGATGACAGCCGTTGCTCTGCTTTCAACGCAGGTTATGGCAGCCGAATATCCCGAGCAGATCCAAAGCGCGCTCGAAAGGCTGCAGAAGGTCTGCGTCGGCATCGGCGGCAAGCCCGGCTCGCTCGACAGCGCCGTGGTCTCGCGCGACGTGAACGGTGACAGCCAGTCCGATTTCGTCATCGATCTGGGCAACGTCCCCTGCGAGGGCCGGCCGCAGGCCTATTGTGTCAACGGCTTCTGCGCGCTCGAGGTCTATACTTGGCGGGCGGAGAACGACTGGAGGCTGCTGCTGGTCGCGACGGTGTCCGACTGGCGCACCGGACGCGTCAGCAACCGGCCGGCCCTCATCCTCACCCAGAGCGGCTCATTTTGCCGCATGCCGAAACAGAAGTTCTGCACGGTGACCTACACCTTCGCCGACGGAAAGATGTATGGCTCGATGAAATGACTCAGGATGTATGTCGTCCGGTCAGCGATGCGAGCGCGGTTTCCAGACTCTGCGGCGAGACAGGCTTGATCAGATAGGCATCCATCCCGGCTTCACGCGCGGCGGCCTCGTCCGCTGCCGCGCCGCGTGCTGACAGGCCTATGACCGGCGTTCTGCTTTTGGCGTCGGCTCTCGCGCGGATACGGCGTGTGGTTTCGACGCCGTCCATACCCGACAAGGTGACATCCATCAATACAACATCAAAGGCGCGACGCTCGAGCGCAGCCAGGGCGGCCTCGCCCGAGGCGGCAAACTGGACGTGATGGCCCAGGCCGGCGATGATGGTGGAGACCACCACACGGCCATAAGGATTGTCTTCGACGCAGAGGATGTTGAGTTCGCGTGCCTGAGCCGTGTTTCTTTTTGCCGTCGCCGAAATGCTCTTGTCGGGCGTTGCACCCTGCATGCGTTCGGCCACCACGCTGAGCCGGAAGGTCGAGCCTTCCGCCAGCCTGCTTGTCACCGTGAGATCGCCGCCCATCGCTTTCGCCAGCCGCTTCACCAGCGTCAGCCCGAGCCCGGTGCCGCCATAGCGGCGCGACACTTCCGCACTGGCCTGTGAAAACGGGCGGAACAACTTTCTGATCTCGCTGTCGCGCAAACCAATGCCGCTGTCGGTGACGGCGAAGTCGAGCTTCACACGGTTGCGCGTCGCGGGCTGCGACCTGACCGCGAGCGTGACTGCACCCTGCGCGGTGAATTTCACGGCATTGTCGACGAGATTTTCCAGCGCGGCGCGCAACCGCACCGGATCGCCGACGACATTCGCCGGCAGATCGGGATCGACGATGATCTCCGCCTTGAGCCCGATGGCTTGCGCGCGGGCGATCAACGCCGCGCCGACCGCCTCGGTGAGCTGGCGCGGCGAGAATACATCACGGCGCAGGACAAGGTCCGCCGCTTGCGCCTTGACCGCGTCGGTCACGACCGTCGTCAATTGCTCGAGATGCTCGGCCGCGCTCTTGATGCTCAGCGCCCAGCCGCGCTCGCGTTCGCCGATGTCGCTCGCCGCCAGCAATTCGGCGAGCGCCAGAATGCCGGTCAGGGGCGTACGGATGTCGTGCGCCAGCGCAGCGAGCGCCATCTCGACGGCGGACTCAGACTTGCGTGGCGGCGACTTGCGCGCCTTTGCGGCGGGCGCTGGTTTGCCAGACAGCCGCTTTACAACTGGCTTTTTTGTTCTGGAGCGCGCCATGATTCCCCACTGCCACACCATGGCACGGCGCCGATGACGATACCAACGCAGCCTAGAAAAGCCCCACCATCCGGCGAATTTCGGCGGGTTTTACGCCGTCTGCCCGCAGCTCGCGCAGGGCAGTGGATTGGGTCGATTTCGACAGCTTGCGGCCGTCCGCATCCAGGATCAGGCGGTGATGACGATAGGCCGGTACCGGCAAACCCAGCAGATGCTGCAACAGGCGGTGCACACTGGTGGCCCAGAACAGGTCCTGCCCGCGCACGACATGGGTGATGCCCTGCAGGACATCATCGATGACAACCGCCAGATGATAGCTGGTCGGGACGTCCTTGCGCCCAAGCACCACGTCGCCCCAGGCCTGCGGCTGCGCCATCACCACGCCAGGCTCGCCCGCGGGTCCAGCGCCAGTTTCCTGCCAGGACAGCAAGCCGGCTTTTCCCAATGCGGCCGTCATATCGAGACGCATGGCATAGGGATCGCCGGCCGCCATCCGGCGACTGCGTTCTTCCGCGCTCAGGGAAAGCGCATGACCGGGATAGAGCGGCACGCCGTCAGGATCGCGGGCCGCGCGGTCGCCCAGCGCCGCCACCATGCGCGCAATCTCGCCGCGGCTTTCGAAGCTCGGATAGAGCAGGCCCATGTCATTCAATCGATCGAGCGCCGCGCGATATGCATCGAAATGCTCGGATTGCCGTCGCACCGGTCTTTCCCAGTCCAGGCCAAGCCAGGCGAGATCCTCATAAATTTCGGATTCGTATTCGGACCGGCAGCGGGTGGCATCGATGTCCTCGATGCGCAGCAGAAAACGACCGCCCGCCGCGCGCGCCATATCGAAATTCAGCAGCGCCGACAGCGCATGGCCGAGATGCAGATAGCCGTTCGGGCTTGGGGCGAAGCGGAAAACGGGTGGCGGCATGTGGGTTTCTTGTGTCATTGCCCGCGAAAGCGGGCAATCCAGTAAACGCCGACATTGCGATAGATCGCAAACCCTGAAATTACTCGATGCTCCGCTTTCGCGAAGTATGACAAATAGCGTGATGCCTCAATTCCTCCACACCGACGCCGATCTGGCCAAGGCGCTCCGCAAACTGGTGAAAGCCGATCCGCGGCTCGCATCCATCCTGGCCGAAACCGGCACGCCCGCCCTGCGCCGCCGCGATGCAGGCTTTCGCGGCCTTGCCGCCATTGTTTGCGGGCAGCAACTTTCGACGGCCAGCGCCGCCGCGATCTGGGGACGGCTGTCGGCGGCGTTCGATCCGTTTCATCACGACTCGCTACGGCGCGCCCGCGCGACACGGCTTGCGCGCCTCGGCCTCTCGGCGCCGAAGATCAAATCGATCAAGACGATTGCAAGCGAAATCGCCAAAGGGCGCCTCGATCTCGACACGATTGCGCAGAGCGACGCCGACACCGCGCATCAGGCGCTGATCGCAGTGCACGGCATCGGACCTTGGACCGCCGACATCTATCTTCTGTTCTGCCTTGGTCACGCCGATGCCTGGCCGGCCGGCGATCTCGCCTTGCAGGAAGCGACGCGCATCGCATTCGATTTGAAGAAGCGGCCGACCGCGAAAGAACTGACTGTTCTTGCCGAAAGCTGGCGGCCATGGCGCGGGGTCGCGGCGCATCTGCTCTGGAAATATTACGCGGTGGCAAAGAAGCGCGAAGGCGCCCCATTGCCGCAAGCTGCAAACAGGAAATCGAATGGCAAAGCTGGACGGCCCGCGGCTTGACCCGCGCAGCGGCAAAGCAAAACGTCTTGTCGTTTTCCTGCACGGCTATGGCGCCGACGGCAACGACCTCATTGATATCGGTCAGGCCTGGCAAGACCTCCTGCCTGACACCGCCTTCGTCTCGCCGCATGCGCCCGAACCGTGCGGGCAAGCGCCGGTCGGCCGGCAATGGTTCGAACTGACCTTTCGCAATCCCGATGAACGCTGGACCGGCGTCAACAAGGCGGCGCCGATGCTGAACGCATTTCTGGATGAGGAACTTGCGCGCTATCGCCTGCCGCCTGCGGCGCTGGCGCTGGTCGGGTTCAGTCAAGGCACGATGATGTCGCTGCATGTCGGGCTGCGCCGCGCAGCGCCTGTCGCGGCAATCGTCGGCTATTCCGGGATGTTCGTGATGCCGAATGACGGGCCGCCGGAGACAATCAGGACCGATGTCAGATCGCGCCCACCGGTGCTGCTCATCCACGGTGATCGCGACGACCTCATCCCGGCGCAGGCGCTGTTTCTTGCCTGCAGGGCGCTGTCGGAGATCGAAATTCCCGTCGAATGGCATCTTTCTCAGGGAATCGGACATGCAATCGACGGCGAAGGATTGCGTCATGGCGGGGAGTTCCTCGCCCGGCGCTTTCGCGTTTAGACCCCGGAATCGGCGTATTTCCGCTCCCTGCGGGCGCGCTTCACATTTCCGTCACGCTATTTTATAGAGTGAGCGTTGCTTCAGATTTGGGCCTTGCAGGAGCGCCTTATTTGAACGTTCACGTGTCGCCGACCGGTTTTCCGGCTCTTGTGCTCAACGCGGACTTCCGTCCCTTGAGCTACTACCCGCTCTCGCTGTGGTCCTGGCAGGACGCGATCAAGGCGGTGTTTCTCGAACGCGTGAATATCGTCGCCAATTACGAGCGCGCGGTGCATTCGCCGAGCTTCGAGATGAAGCTGCCGAGCGTCGTGTCGCTGAAGACCTACGTCAAGCCGGCCACCCACCCCGCCTTCACGCGCTTCAATGTTTTCCTGCGTGACAAATTCATGTGCCAGTTCTGCGGCGCGGAGGATGATCTCACCTTCGATCATCTGCTTCCGCGTTCGCGCGGCGGACACACCACCTGGGACAATGTCGTCGCCGCCTGCTCGCCCTGCAATCTGAAAAAGGGCAACAAGACGCCGAGCGAAGCCGGCATGCATCCCTCGCAGCATCCCTTCCAGCCTACGGTGCAGCATCTGCATCGCAACGGCCGGCTGTTTCCACCAAACTATCTGCACGAAAGCTGGATGGACTATCTCTATTGGGATACGGAGCTCGAGCCGTAGCCGGACTAAGCCAACCTCTCCGACGGCGGCAGCGTCCGGTACGCGGCCATTGCACCCCACGCGGCGAGCGCGGCGAGCGCCAGCGAGATCAGGACGTTGTAGCCGGCGAGCGAAATGCCGAGGAAACTCCAGGCGACCTCATCGCAGCGGATGACGCGGATCGATTCCAGCTTCTTGAGCAGCCCGCCGGCGGTGCCGAGGTCGCCGAGCTGCCCGCCGCAATCCTGCGGGCCGGGCCAGAACTTCCATTCCACGCCGGCGTGATACGCACCGAGCCCCGCATTCCACAGCATGCCCAGCGCGATCACGATGAAGGCCGCGACGATCACCTTGCGCGACGCCCCGACGGACACGCCGAGCGCCGCCAGGACCGCCAGCGGGATGGCAAAGTAATAGGCGTAGCGCTGCTCCAGGCAGAGCGGACAGGGCTGCAGGCCGAGGCCATACTGGAAATACCAGGCACCGAGGATCGTGGCCGCACCAAGGATCGCAATCGCCAAGGCGGTGGACGCAACAGGCTCTCTGGCGGCTTTTTGCAGAATATCAGTCACGCGCACTCCATCTGTCATTTCCGGTGCATCCCGATAGCGCCCTCGCCCGCCAACTGTCGATTCAAACACTCTTGAGCAAGGGGCCAAACACCTTTATGTCAGCGACGGGCGCGGCGAAACTTGACCCAAGATTGACCCCTGCCCCTTCGCCGCTATGATCCGGCGGCCAGAGCATAATCCCGAAAATGATGGACCGTTTTCGGTTCAGATCATGCTCGGTGAGTTAAGCCCCTGTGGCGGAATTGGTAGACGCGCTCGACTCAAAATCGAGTTCCGCAAGGAGTGCTGGTTCGATCCCGGCCAGGGGCACCATTCCCGATATTGACATGTTGCTGTCAGCCGCCGCTTGTCACGGCCAGGAGAGGTTCCATGAATGAGGACGTTTTCAACACCACCATCCGCAAGTTTTTGAAGCATGTCGGCGTGACCTCGCAGCGGGAAATCGAGAAGGCCGTGCGCGACGCGGTGGCAAGCGGCAAGCTGAAGGGCAACGAAACCCTGAACGCCACAATGACGCTAAAGATCGGCGATCTCGATGTCACGCATGAGATCAAGGGCGCGATCGAGCTGGATTAGGCCGGTCGCGCAGCCCACCTTGAATGTCATGCCCCGCGGAAGCGGGCAATCGCGGCGATTATTGTGTGTACTGGATCGCCCGCTTTCGCGGGCGATGACGCCATCAGGACGTCACAACCCCTTCCTGTAATTAAACAGGTCGATGTATTTCCCCGGTGCACCGGGCGTCATGCCGGTCCAGTCGGCGCGCCTCAAGCGGCGCTGGCACTCCCCTTCGCAAACATGGCTTCCATGTTGCGGCGGACTTTCACCGCATCATCCTGCGGGTCGCAGGCGACATCGCTCCATTTCAACTGTTGGCCTTCCGCCACATCGCGCGTGAGTTTCACCTGATGCGCGAGCCCGAGCGGCAAAAGCTCCTGTGCGAGCGAGTCATCGGCCGGCGTCTGCTTCCCCCAGACGCAGAACCCGCCTTCCCCGTCCAGCATTTCGCCGGCTTTCAGGTCACGCTTCGCCGTCGCGACCACGTCCGAGCGAAAACCGGTCGGCGCGCCGGTCGGCTCGTTACGCAACGCGACCGAGGCGATCGAAATCCCCAATTCCAGTCCGATCATGTGAACCGGGCGATAGAGTGCGGCGAAGCGCCCGCTCTTGTCGGGCATCAGGTGATATTCGCGGAAGCAGCGGCGCGCATACTCGGTTTCGCCCTCAAACACGACGAAAGTGCCCATCGCCAGATGGTGCGGCACGTCGCGCTCGTCACGATCGACGGAGGACACGACTTCCGTGACGCCCGCTTTCTCCAGCGCGCCGCCTTCGCTCCTCGGCTTGCAGATGTCGGCGAGCTCGAAGCGGCTCGCGGGCGGAAAGCTCAGGCCCGCGCTTTGCGGCACAAGGCCGGTCGCGTTGCACACCGCCGTCATCTCGATGCCGGACTTGGTGCCGTCGATGAAGGAATTGAACATCTTGGGGTTGATCGACTTGCGGTCATCGATGCGCAGATATTTGTCCAGGATTTCCCAGACCGTATCGGGATTGGAACGATGATAGGTCGGGTGATAGCGCGTGCCCTTGCCCGCAGAGATGACCTTGAAGCCGCAGGCGCGCGCCCAGTCGACATGCTCGCAGATCAGCGCCGGCTGATCGCCCCAGGCCAGACTGTAGACGACGCCGGCCTGCCGCGCCTTGTCCGCGAGCAGCGGCCCCGCAAGTGCGTCCGCTTCGACGTTGACCATCACGATATGCTTGCCATGCGCAATCGCGTCGAGCGCAAAGCGGATGCCGGTTTTCGGATCGCCTGTCGCTTCAACGATCACATCGATGTCGGGACAGGCGATCAGGCTTCCGCCATCCTCGGTCACATGCGATCGACGACTTTTCAAGGCGTCGCCCAGCGATGCTGCGGCAAACATTTCGTCGCTCCAGCCGGCGCTGCGCAACTGGCTGCGCGCCCGCTCGCCATCGAGATCGGCGAGGCCGACGAGATGCATCCCCGGCGTCAGCCGCACCTGCGACAGAAACATCGTGCCGAACTTGCCGGCGCCGATCAGGCCGACGCGCACGGGACGCCCCGCGCTTTCGCGCTCCTGGAGTTTCGTTGAAAGATTCACGGCTATTCCTTCACTGGCAGGCGGCCTTGATCACGACCGTTTCCATGGTGCAGGCGCTGTCGGAAGGATTGCCGGACAGCCAGGCCCGCGCGGAGCATTTACGGTTGGTCTGAATATCCGCGCTCTTGCCGAGGGAAAAGCCCTTTGCCTTGCAGATTTTCTCCGCTGCGGCATTGCAGTCGGGGGAGCCATTCGGCGCGATGGTGCACAGCTCGCGGCCTTCGACGATTCTCGTGCCCGACAACTTCGAAAACGCTTCCGCCGCCTCTTTGGCGGCAGCGGCGGCGTCCCTTGCCGCTTTTTCGTTGCGTTCGTTCAGCTTGCGCCAGTCTTCCTGGGACTTGTCGAGGCTCGCCTTGAAATCGGCGGCTGACTTGTCCCACCATTTCTCGAGCGCATCGAAGAAGCCTTTCTTTTTTGGCGGGGCGGCTTCGGCGGCTGGCGCCGGCGGCAGAGCTTCCGGCTGCGCCTGGACTGGCGGCGGGGGCTGACCGGCGGGAGCGAGCGGCGCCTGCTGCGCCAGCACAAGGCCGGACGTCACGATGAGCAGAGCCGGCACGCAAAACAGCAGTCGCGATCCGCTCAAAGCGAACCGGGGAGCAGAATTTCTCCCATGCACCGTCATCTCTTTCATCAACCCGGCAACGGACTCTCTTCCTCCCTTCACCTGTCCCGCCATGAAAAGAAGGCGGCATGGCAAAAATGAGGAGTCGTCACATATGATCAAAACAGGAAGATCGCAGCAACAATTCCCACGATCATCAGAATGGCGCCGACGGTGACCCAGAAACCCAGGCGTTCCTCGATAATGGCGCGGGCCCGCAGGCCGTAGCGGCTGAGCAGAAAGGCCAGGAGATAGAAGCGTCCGCCGCGGGCCACGAACGACAGCAGGACGAACATCAGGAGATCGTAGCCGGCGAAGCCGGAGGTAATGGTGACGATCTTGTAGGGGATCGGGGTCAGCCCCTTCAGCAGGATGATCCAGGCGCCATACTCATTATAGGCCTGCCGAAAGGCATCGACCTTTTCGCCGTAGCCATAGAGCGAAATCACCCATTGCCCGACGGAGTCATAGAGGACCGCGCCAATCGCGTAGCCCAGCATCCCGCCGGCCACCGAGGTCCAGGTGCAGAGAAAGGCATAGGAATAAGCCTTGTCCGGCCGCGCCAGCGACATCGGGATCAGCATCACGTCGGGCGGAACCGGAAAGAAGGAGCTTTCCACGAACGACACCGCGCCCATGATCCAGGTGGCGAACGGCTTGTAGGCGGCGGCAATGAACCAGTCGTAGAGGCGACGAAGCATGCGGGGCTTTTCAGAAAGGG
Source organism: Pseudorhodoplanes sp. (assembly GCA_032027085.1). Classification (NCBI taxonomy): domain Bacteria; kingdom Pseudomonadati; phylum Pseudomonadota; class Alphaproteobacteria; order Hyphomicrobiales; genus Pseudorhodoplanes; species Pseudorhodoplanes sp. The sequence goes on from JAVSMS010000001.1 coordinate 1,325,283, forward strand.
CGGGGCGCGGCATGCGCCCGGAGGGGAGGATTAGCGCCGTTTGCGGACCCGGCGCGGTTCAAGCGCCACCACTTTGCGACGGGACGCCGCCATGGGCAAATCCTTTGGCAACTTCTCTGCCAGGCCGAACAGCTGCTCGCGGCGTTCCATCTCCGCCCAGACATCCTGTGGCCGGATTCCGCTCGAAGCCCACAACACCACGAGGTTGTAGAGCAGGTCGGCGCTCTCGCGGACGACAGCGTCGCGGTCGCCCTGCATGGCGTCGATGACGACCTCGACCGCCTCCTCCGCCAGCTTCTTGGAGATTTTCGAGCGGCCGGCGCGCATCAGCCGTGCCGTGCGCGAACTCGCCGGATCGCCCTTTTTAAGGTCGATCACCGATCTGTAGAGGCGCTCCAGCGAATCACTCATGCTTGCAGATTACCTCCAATTGCCCAAGCGAGCGTTAACGAATGCATGCGGGCTGCCAGGTGCAAAAAGCCCGGCGCCGCCAACAGCAGCGCCGGGTTCTCTCATGTCGCCCTGGCTGGTCTTACCAGCCGCGCCAATAGCGGTAGCGGTGACGCGGCGCGTAATAGCCATAGGGTGCGCCGTAATAGCCATAGCGGTACTGCAACTCGCGTTCGCGCGCCTTGCGATATTCGCGCGCGGCGGCGTAGGTCGCGATGCCGCCGATGATCGCGGCGAAAGCAGCCGCGGCTGCGGCGTTGTTTCGATAATGACGCCTTTTGCGCGAACTGAAATCCGTGCTCGTCTGCGCCTTCGCAGGCTGCGCTTGCGTTGCCGCTTTCGGTGCAGCCGACGCCGGCACCGCCGAGAACGATGTCAGCGCGAGTGCCGCTGCGGTGACGACGGCGATCGCGCGGCTCCTCTGAGTGGTCATGTCCATCCCTCCTTGGGGTTGAGCCCTTCGGCACCAAATCCTTGTGCAACCCCTAATATCGGGCGCAGTTGCAGCGAATGAATGACCTGCGACATTATGTTTTCGTAATGAATGCGCATTGTTGTCCAACGCCGCGTTCATTCTGCGTTCATTCATCCACCACCAGCAGGCTTGCGTTGCCGCCTGACGCAGCGGTGTTGATTGTCACAACCTGCTCGGTCGCGAAGCGGCGCAGATAATTCGGCCCGCCCGCTTTCGGTCCTGTCCCTGACAGACGCGTGCCGCCGAAGGGCTGCGTTCCGACAACCGCGCCAATCATGTTGCAGTTCACGTAGACGTTGCCGTTGCTCAACCGCGCCGCGATCTGCGCGATGCGCGCATCGATGCGGGAATGGATACCGAGGGTCAGCCCGGTGCCGTTCGATTCAACTTCGTCGAGGAGAGGATCAAGCTTGTCCGCCCGCCATCGCACCACGTGCAGCACCGGCCCGAAAACTTCTTCCTGCAAGTCGCCGGCGCGCTTGAGCTCGATGATTGACGGCGGCACGTAGAGTCCCTTGGACGGCATTCTGCCTGTCTCACGCCACGTAAACCGCAATTGGCCCTTGTGGTCGGCGATCCAGCCATCAAGACGCTCCCTGGCGTCTTCATCGATCACCGGTCCGACATGGGTTGCGATCTCACGCGGATCGCCGACCGCAAGTTCGGCGGCAGCGCCTACGATCATGCCGATCACATGGTCAGCGACATCCTCTTGAATGCAGAGAAGCCGGAGCGCCGAGCAGCGCTGTCCCGCTGAGCGGAAGGCTGACGTGATGACGTCATCGCAGACCTGCTCCGGCAAGGCGGTGGCATCGGCTATCATGGCATTGATGCCGCCGGTTTCGGCGATGAAGGGAACGATCGGCCCGTCCTTGCCCGCAAGCGTTCGGTTGATTTTTTGCGCAACGCTGGTTGAGCCGGTGAAAGCGACGCCTGCAACCCGCAGATCAGCCACCAGAGCCGCGCCGATCTCGCCGTCGCCCGCGACCAACTGCAACGCCTGTGGCGGGATACCGGCCGCGTGCAATAGGCGCACCGCCTCGAATGCGATCAGTGGCGTCTGCTCGGCCGGCTTCGCGACCACCGTATTGCCGGCGACAAGCGCCGCGGCGACCTGGCCCAGGAAGATTGCCAGCGGAAAATTCCACGGCGAGATGCAGGCGAACACGCCACGCCCGCGATAGCGCAATTCATTGGTCTCACCGGTCGGCCCCGGCATTATTTCGGACGCGAGTGCGCGGCGCGCCTCGGTTGCATAATAGCGGCAGAAATCCACCGCTTCCCGCACCTCCGCCACCGCGTCGTCAAGCGTCTTGCCGCCCTCGTTCTGAAGTAGCGCCAGAAACATCGCGCGCCTCTCTTCCAGCAGGTCGGACGCCCGCTCCAGCGCGGTCGCGCGCCTGTCAAGCGGCGTCGCCGACCAGCGCGCAAAACCTTTCTGCGCGGCATCGATCGCCATAGCGGCAATGTCGCGGCTGGCTTCCGCGACCTCGCCGATGGGTTCTCCATCGATCGGGGACAACACCGCACGCCGTGTGCCCGCTTGCGGCTTGCCGTCGATCAGGGATGTTGCCGCGACCTTTGCCTGCGACTGGCAAACGTTCTGGACCAACGATTGCAGGCTTGCACGATCGCCGAATTCAACGCCCGTCGAATTCATGCGCGCGGGCGTGTAAAGATCGCGTGGCAGCGGAATTTTCCGGTGGCGCGCGTGATCGTGATGTCCGACCGCGTGCCAGGGACGTTCAAGAATTTCAGACACTGGAATTTTCGGATCGGCCGCAACCGAGACGAACGAGGTGTTGGCGCCGTTCTCCAGCAGGCGGCGAACCAGATAAGCCAAAAGATCGCGATGGCCGCCGACCGGCGCATAGACGCGGCAGGCGGCCTCCGGAATATCCGCGCGCAACGCCGCATAAAGCTGTTCGCCCATGCCGTGCAGCCGCTGGAATTCCAGCCCATCGACGCCCCCCGCGGCCTCGACAACGCTCGCCACCGTCAGCGCATTATGCGTCGCGAATTGCGGAAAGATCTGCGGCCGCGCTGCCAGCAGCTTGCGCGCGCAATCCATGTAGCAGAGGTCGGTCATCGCCTTGCGCGTGAACACCGGATAGTCGGGCAGTCCGCGCTCCTGCGCGCGCTTGATTTCCGAATCCCAATAAGCGCCCTTCACCAGGCGAACCATGAAGCGGCGCGACAGCGATTGCGCTAAACCGACGATCCAGTCGATCACCGCCGGTGCGCGCTTCTGATAAGCCTGCACCGCCAGCCCGAACCCGTCCCATCCCGCAAGCGATGCATCGGCGGCAACCGCCCGCACGATGTCGAGCGACAATTCGAGCCGATCGGCTTCCTCGGCGTCGATGGTGAAATTGAGATTGTGCGCCTTCGCCTTGCGCGCGAGGTCGAGAATTTTCGGAGGTAATTCGCGCATCACGCGATCCTGCGAGATGGCTTCGTAACGGGGATGCAGCGCCGACAGCTTGACGGAGATGCCCGGCCGCCGCAGCAGGTCCGGCGCTTGCGCGGAATGTCCGATCGCGTCGATCGCTGCTGAATAAGACGCGAAATAACGCTCTGCATCAGCGGAAGTACGCGCACCTTCGCCGAGCATGTCGAAGGAATACCGGAATTCCGGGTGGTCCCGGGCGCGCGACAAGGCTTCCTCGATGGTTTGCCCGAGCACGAAATGCGAGCCAAGCAGCCGCATTGCCTGACGGGCCGCGGCCCGCACGGCGGGAAGGCCGAGCCGTTTGACGAGGCTTTCGAGGATGTTTTCGGGCGTCTCGCCCGGCTGGATCAGCCGCGCGGTGACGCCGAGCGTCCAGGCCGAAGCCGACACCAGCAGCGCATCGGATTTCAGGTCAGGATGCGACCAGTCTCCGGCCGCCAGCTTGTCCTCGATCAGGCGGTCGGTCGTGGCGGAATCCGGCACCCGCAGCAACGCCTCGGCCAGTACCATGAGCGCCAGGCCTTCGCGGGTCGACAACGAATAGGCGTGAAGAAAATCCTCGATCCCGCCCAGGCCGCCGCTGTGACCGCGTATGGCGGCGACCAGCCTGTGGGTCAGGGCATCGATCCTCGCTTCTGCGACGGGATCACCAGCGGCCGCCGCCAGAAGCATGCGGGCAACGGCCTCATCTGCCTCGGCATAGGGAGCCTCAAACACCGCGGTCTCTCCGCTCATGTGCGTCTTTCTTACCCTTGGGCTGATGAATTACCCTACAATATTTCAGTACGACTGGTGTTACTCGCTTTATTCAAGCTCATACGTAGGCATAATCCCTTCACCAAATCTTTTATCTGGTGATTTATGAATGATAATCTCGACCAGACCGACCGCAAGGTTCTCACTTTCCTTCAGGATGACGGCCGCATGTCAGTGGTCGATCTTGCCGAACGTATTGGCCTGTCGCCAACCGCAACCACGGAGCGCGTGAAACGCCTGACCCGCGACGGATACATTCTGGGCTATGGGGCGCGGCTGAATGCCGACCTTTTGGGACGGGGGCTTCTGGTCTTCATCGAGGTCAAGCTCGACCGCACCACGCCGGACGTTTTCGAGCGGTTTGCCGAGGCCGTCGTGCATGCGCCGGAAGTTCTGGAATGCCACATGGTCGCCGGCGGTTTCGACTATCTGATCAAGACCCGCGTCGCCGACATGACGGCCTATCGCCGGTTTCTCAGCGAGGTACTGCTGTCGCTGCCCGGCGTCCGCGAGACCCATACCTTCGCTGTGATGGAAGAAGTGAAAAACACTTCGGCGCTGCCGGTGTGACGCTGAACCCTCTGGCGGGTGTGCACGCATCGGCGGCACCCCTGCCCCGCAGGTGGGCAGAAACATCTGGAAAATACCTCTTCGCCTTGCACTTTCCGGCGGCATGTTCTTTGCTGATAGGCAGGCAGAGCATGAAACCACGCCTTCTCAGTAACCGGGGCGGCCTGAGCGCGGCGCCGGGCACCCCATCAGAAAGGAAAAAGAGATGAGTGCTGTCGATGTGATCCGCCGGACCGCCGCTTTGGTCGTGGTGTTCGGAACACTGACGCTGGGCGGCGCCGCTTTTGCGCAGACTCCGGTGAAATTCACCCTGGACTGGAAATTCGAAGGTCCCGCCGCGCCTTTCGTCGTCGCCATCGACAAAGGCTATTTCAAAGCCGAAGGCCTCGATGTCACCATCGATACCGCCGGCGGATCGCTCGAGCCGCTCAACCGGCTGGCCTCGGGCACCTACGACATGGGCTTCGGCGACATCAACTCGCTGATCAAGTTCCGCGACGCCAATCCGAACACGCCGATCAAGGCGGTGTTCATGGTCTACAACAAGCCGCCCTTCTCCATCGTCGGCCGCAAGAGTCGCGGCGTCAGCAAACCGAAGGATCTCGAAGGCAAGAAGCTCGGCGCTCCGGCGCCCGACGGTGCATACGCGCAGTGGAAGATATTCACCCAGGCCAATGGCATCGATGCGTCCAAAGTCACGATTGAGAATGTCGGGTTTCCGGTGCGTGAGCCGATGCTCGCAGCCGGGCAGGTTGATGCCATCACCGGCTTTTCCTTCTCCTCCTTCATTAATCTGAAGGATCGCGGCGTGCCGGTCGACGACATCACCGTGCTGCTCATGGCGGACTACGGCGTGAATCTCTACGGCAATGCGATCATCGTGAATCCGAAATTCGCCGCTGAGAAGCCGGAGGTGATCAAGAAATTCCTCAGGGCCTTCCTCAGGGGGCTGAAGGACACGGTGAAGAGCCCGCAAACGGCGGTCGATTCGGTGATCAAGCGCAACGATGTCGCGAAGAAGGACGTCGAACTTGAACGTCTGAAAATGGCGCTGCGCGACAACATCATCACACCGGAAGTGAAGGCGAACGGCTTTGGTGGGGTCGATGATGCACGGCTGCAAAAGTCGGTCGAGCAGATCGCGCTGACCTATGAGTTCAAGAATCCGAAGCCGAAAAGCGCCGACATCTTCGACTCATCGTTCCTGCCTCCCCCCGCCGATCGCAAGATGTAAGACAGACGCCGGCTGGGAGTTTTTTGTGTCCGGGTTTATCGACCTGAATGGCGTGAGCCATCGCTATGGTGGCATCCAGGCCGGCCCTGACGGCATCCTCGCCGTCGAAGATTTGAGCATTTCCGTCAACCGCGGCGAATTCGCCGCGGTTGTCGGCCCTTCCGGATGCGGCAAGTCCACGCTGATGAAGCTGGTCACGGGATTGCAATTCCCGTTCGCCGGCACCGTCGCTGTCGCTGGCCAGCGCGTCACCCGGCCTGTGAAAATCGCCGGCATGGCCTTCCAGGCACCCACACTCCTGCCCTGGCGGACAACGCTGGAGAACCTGCTGCTGCCGCTGGAGATCGTGCAGCCGCATCGCAGCGAATTGCGTCGCAAGAAGGCGGAATATGTCACGCGGGCCGAAAACCTGCTGGCCTCGGTCGGCCTCGGCGGCTTCGGACCAAAATATCCATGGCAATTGTCCGGCGGCATGCAGCAGCGTACCTCGCTCTGCCGCGCGCTGATCCACGAGCCGCAATTGCTAATGCTGGATGAACCATTCGGGGCGCTCGATGCTTTCACGCGCGAAGAATTGTGGTGCGTGATCCGCGATCTGCATGCAACCCGCAAGATCACGGTGGTGCTGGTGACCCACGACTTGCGCGAGGCCGTATTCCTCGCCGACCGTGTCTTCGTAATGTCGGCGCGGCCGGGCCGCATTCTGGACGAGCGCAAGATCGACCTTCCGCGTCCGCGCGATCTCGACGTGACCTTCACCAAGGAATTTCAGGACATCGTGCATGACCTGCGCGCGCATATCGTGAAGGCGCGGCAATGACGCGCACCAACCTGATGATCCGCCTCGCGCCGTGGCTGTTCACGATCGGCCTCTTCGTCATCTGGGAGCTGGCTGTCCGCATTTTCAAGATTCCGGAATTCTTCCTGCCGCCGCCCACCGCCATTGCGCGCGCATTTTATGATTATTGGCCGGCGATCGTTCGCAATTCCCGCATCACACTTGAAGCGACGGTCATCGGCTTCGGTCTTGCCGTCGGTTTCGGATTGCTGCTTGGCTTGCTCGTCGGCTGGTCACGCACGATCTATGCCGGAATCTACCCGCTGCTGATCGGCTTCAACGCGATACCGAAAGTGGCGGTCGTCCCTATTCTCGTTCTCTGGTTCGGCATCGGCTACATTCCGGCCATTCTCACGGCCTTCCTGATCTCGTTCTTCCCGATCGTGGTGAATGTGGCAACCGGCCTCGCCACGATCGAGCCCGAACTCGAAGACGTGCTGAAAGCGCTCGGCGCATCCAAGCTCGACATCATGCGCAAGGTCGGCATTCCGCGTTCGCTGCCGTATTTCTTCGGCTCGCTGAAGATCGCTATCACCCTGGCCTTTGTCGGCACGGTGATTTCGGAAAGCGTGGCGTCCAATTACGGACTCGGCAATCTCATGCTGCAGGCGCAGGCACAATTTCAGGTGCCGCTGATCTTTGCTGGGCTCGTGGCGCTCGCCGTGGAGGGCATTGTCATGTACTGGCTGATGGCCATACTGGAAACGCGCATGACCGGCTGGGCACAGCGGTCGGGTTTTGCACAGGCCTGAGCGGCCGTCTCAGCCGATCAGATAGGCGGCCGCCGTCAGTGGTGATGCAACTTCAACAGTCGTTTTTCGCTGCGCGCCTGGTTTCAAGACCTCGGCAAGCGTATCCGCGACCTGCTCCAGCACGCCTTGATCGCCGCCTTCCCGCAGATGAATCGCGCAGGACGCATCATTGATCGGCGGCAACGGACCATCGTCCCAGGCTGACAGATCGTCGTTAAGGCTGCGGCTCCTGGGATAGGGCATCACACCCATGCCGGCCCGAACGGCGGCCGACAGGCTCACGACGCTGGAACCGACGAACACCAGGTCGTGATCGAGGCCGGCCTGGCTCAGGGCCATCAATGCCAGCCGATGGCAGGCGCAAACGTCGCCGTAACCGACAAGGGGAACCGGCTCGCTCAGATCAATACTGGTCTTGGGCCCCCTGATCCAGGCCATGCTTTCGGTCCAATGATGACGCGCATCAATGGTGGGGCCGGAGGTGCTCAGGGCAATCAGGATGTCCAGATCGCCCGCGCGAAGATCGCGGAGCATCGCGTCGAATGGCCCACTCTTCACTGCAAACCGGACACTCGGCCATTGCTGGCGGAATGTCGCCAGGGTCTCGGAAATGAATGGCGCTATGATGTCGCCAGGTACCGCAATCCGGATCGTCTGCACATTATGGCGGGGTGTGGCGAGGTCCAGGATCTGATCGTTGATGGACAGCATCCGGCGCGCGTAGTTGACAACCAGTTCTCCCATGGTCGTCAGAGTGACTCCCGGCGCGCTCTTGTCGAGAATGTCGCTGCCGAGCAGTAGCTGAAGTCGCTTGAGTTGCGCGCTGACGGCCGGCTGGGTAACGCCGAGTTGTTGGGCGGCCTTGGTAAAACTTCTAAGATCGACGACCGCGATGAGGGTACGCAACAATTCGGTAGGAATGTTGACCATGCTGAACGCGTCACCTGCCGTTTTTTTCATCTCACATCTTGGCACGCGTCAAAGTTTGGAAGCACAGTGACCCTAATCAAATTTGAGTTATTATTTCCACGCCGCCAACATGAATAGTCGAGTAAATTCATACGTCTGGCGAATTATGTAATAATGTAACCCGGAACCCGGTTCCGCAAATTTTCTGGTCTTGCGTCAGCCGTCATGCATCTGATTCGTCTTTATGCGCGCGTTCTTGCCCTGCTTGGTCCGGAAGCCCGGCTAGGCTGGTTCCTGGCCTTGGCCAATCTGGCATTGGCCGCCGCGCAATTTGCCGAGCCGGTTCTATTCGGCAAAATCATCGATGCTCTGACCGGCGCGCAGAAGACCGACAGCAGTGTCACCTTCCTGACCCTGACGCCGCTGTTGGCAGCCTGGGTCGCATTCGGGCTGTTCAATATCGGCTGCGGCGTCGTGGTCGCGCTTTATGCCGACCGGCTGGCGCACCGGCGCCGCCACGCCGTGCTGACCAATTATTTCGAGCATGTCCTGCAGTTGCCGCTGTCTTTCCATGGCGGCGCGCATTCCGGCCGCTTGATGAAAGTGCTGCTGTCCGGCACCGATTCACTCTGGAATCTCTGGCTTTCCTTCTTTCGCGAGCATTTTTCCGGCTTCATCTCGCTGCTGATTCTGATTCCGCTGTCGCTCTATCTGAACTGGCGCCTGGCGCTGTTGCTGATCGCGCTTTGTGTGATCTTCGCAATTCTCACATCTCTTATCCTGCACAAGACCGGCGCCATGCAGAGCGCCGTAGAGCAATATTATTCCGATCTCGCCGAACGCGCGTCCGACACGCTGGGCAATGTCGCGCTGGTACAGAGCTATTCCCGCGTCGAGGCGGAGGTGATGGGCCTGCGCAATGTCGTGGACCAGCTCTTGAGCGCGCAAATGCCGGTTCTGTCCTGGTGGGCGGCGGTGGCGGTTCTGACGCGCGCCTCCACCACCATCACCATGCTGGCGATTTTCTTGCTCGGTACCTGGCTGCATTTCCAGAATCTCGCCACCATCGGCGAGATCGTCATGTTCATGAGCTTCGCCACCATGCTGGTCAGCAAGCTCGATCAGACCGTCAGCTTCGTGAACGGCGTGTTCATGGTGGCGCCACGGCTGCAGGAATTCTTCGACGTGCTCGATACCGACCCGGTGGTGCATGACCGCGTCGGCGCCATCGATCCTGGTCGCGTGCGCGGCGAGGTTGAGTTCGATGACGTCTCCTTCTCGTATGACGGCAAGCGTCCGGCGGTGGAGGATATTTCCTTCAAGGCGCAGCCCGGGCAGGTGATCGCGCTCGTCGGACCGACAGGCGCCGGCAAGACCACTGCGCTGGCATTGCTGCACCGCGTCTTCGATCCGCAATCCGGCGCGATCAGGATCGACGGTCACGACCTGCGCGACCTCAAGCTTGCCGCCCTGCGGCGGAATATCGGCGTGGTGTTTCAGGAAGTGCTGCTGCTCAACCGTTCGATCTCAGAGAACCTGTTCATCGGCAAGCCCGACGCCACCGAGGCCGAGATGCACGACGCGCTCAAGCGTGCGCAGGCGCTCGATTTCGTCGAGCGCAATCCCGAGGGATTGAATGCGCTGGTTGGCGAACGCGGACGCTTTCTGTCAGGCGGCGAGCGTCAGCGCCTGTCGATCGCGCGCGCGCTGCTGAAAAACCCGCCGATCCTCATTCTCGACGAAGCAACCAGCGCACTCGACGCCGCGACCGAAATCAAGGTGCAAGCCGCGCTCGATGAAGTGATGAAGGACCGCACCACCTTCGTCATTGCGCATCGCCTGTCCACGATCCGCAATGCAACGCTCATTCTGGTGTTCCAGGGCGGCCACATCATCGAAAGCGGTGGCTTCGACGAATTAATCGCGCGCGGCGGCGCTTTCGCGGAGCTGGCGAAAGCGCAGTTTCTGGCCGCCGACAACAAGCCGACGAAAGTCCCGGAAAAGTGACGTCTTCTATTTGATGCGTTCGAGAATGCTGACGTAATTGGCGACCGCGGCACCGCCCATGTTGAAGATGCCGCCCAGCTTCGCGTTCTTGACCTGGATGTCGCCGGCCTTGCCCAGAAGTTGCGCCGCCGTCAGCGTGTGCATGGACACGCCGGTCGCGCCGATTGGATGGCCCTTGGCTTTCAGGCCGCCGGAGGGATTGACCGGCAGCTTGCCACCTTTCTGGGTCCAGCCTTCGGCGATCGCACGCGCACCCTGACCTTCCGGCGTCAGGCCCATCGCTTCGTATTCGATCAGCTCAGCGATGGTGAAACAGTCGTGTGTCTCGACAAATGAGAGGTCGGTCAGCGCGATGCCGGCCAGTGCCAGCGCCTGCTGCCAGGCGAGCGCACAGCCTTCGAATTTGAGGATGTCGCGCTTGGCCATCGGCAGGAAATCCTGCACATGTGCGGCGGCACGGAACACCACCGCCTTGTCGAGTTGCAAGGCGGTCTCGACATCAGCGAGCACAACGGCCGCGGCGCCATCCGAGACCAGCGAACAATCCGTGCGCTTCAATGGCCCGGCGACGAAGGGATTCTTTTCGCTCTCGGTACGGCAGAAATCGAAGCCGAGATCCTTGCGCATCTGCGCATAAGGGTTGCCGACGCCGTTTTTGTGATTCTTGGCCGCGATCATTGCCAATGCGTCCGACTGATCGCCATATTTCTGAAAATAAAGCCCGGCGATCTTCCCGAATATCCCGGCAAAGCCGCCCTCAATATCGGCCTCGTCCTTCACATACGACGCCTTGAGGAGATTCCTGCCGACCTCCGCCGACGGCGTGCGCGTCATCTGTTCGACACCGACCACGAGCACAATGCGCGCGCTCTTCGCCGCGATCGCCTTCAGCCCCTGATGCACCGCTGCGGAACCGGTGGCGCAGGCATTCTCCACCCGGGTTGCCCGCTTGAATCTCAGATCGGGCGAGGCCTGCAGCACCAGCGAGGCTGTGAAATCCTGCGGTGAGAAGCCTGCGTTGAAATGCCCCAGCACGATCTCGTCCACGTCGCGCGGCGCGATGCCGGCATCGGCCAGCGCATCGGTGGCGACCCGAACGATCAGGCTTTCCACCGTTTCCGCATCCATTTTCCCGAAGGGGCTATGAGCGGAACCAACGATACAAGCGGTCATGGGCGACTTTCTCCTGGGGCTGCTTCACGATGGCAGCGGGCCTGCCGAACTTTGGTCGCTTTCTTGAGAGAATTACCACTCCCGGGGCGGTAAAAACAGCATGGTCGTAACCTTTTGCTTCCGGCCTTCCTGCGGATTAGGTATTTTTGTCCACCGCACGAATTCCGCCAGGCCCGAAACAGACACCGGACCGCGATTGTGACTATTGCGAACAAGCTATTCCGTCGATCATCTATTCTGTCTTTGGCGCTTTTCACAGCCCTGAGCATCGGGTTGACCCGGCCGGCGGCCGCCGAAGCCCTGCTCCTGGTGGAAGCCGATAGCGGCAAGGTTCTGCACGCCGAGAATGCAACCCATCCTTGGTATCCTGCCTCGGTCACCAAGCTGATGACGGCCTATGTCACCTTGCGCGCCGTGAAGGAACGCCGGCTCACGCTCGATTCCCTGCTCACAGTGTCGGCGAATGCGGCCGCGCAGGCGCCCTCCAAGATGGGCTTCAAGCCGGGCACACAGCTCACTGTCGACAATGCCATCAAGATGCTGATGGTCAAATCGGCAAACGATGTGGCGGTGGTCCTTGCCGAAGGCGTGTCGGGCTCGATCGAAAAATTCGCCGACGACATGAACCGTGCCGCCCAGCGGCTCGGCATGACGCAGACAAGTTACGTCAATCCGAACGGCCTGCCCGCCGACGGTCAGGTCACCTCAGCGCGCGATCAGGCGATCTTGGCGCGCGCGATCCTGAAAGAATTTTCGGAATACGAATTCTACTGGCGCCTGCCCGCAATCAAGTTCGGCAAGCGTGTCATGCGCAACTACAACACCCTAATCGACCGCTATCCCGGCGCCGACGGCATGAAGACCGGCTTCATTTGCGCCTCCGGCTTCAATCTTGTCGCCTCGGCCACGCGCAACGGCCGCCGCCTGATCGCCGTCGTTCTCGGCGCGCCCTCGGGCCCGGTACGCGCCGTCAAGGCGGCCTCGATGCTGGAGCGCGGTTTCAACAGCGGCTCGCTGTCCTGGCTGACGCCATCGCTCGGTACGGTCAACGGGCTGATACCGGTCAATTCAGCGCCGCCCGACCTGCGCGACAGCATGTGCGGCAAACACCGCAAACGTCCGGCCGCCGAAAGCGAAGACGCCGATGATGATTCCGGTCAGGTGAACGCGTCCAATTCGAACGGAGACCCAAGCTCCGCGCACAGCTTCACGCTATCCACCTTGCGCGCCACCATCGCAAAGCCCTCTTCGCTGATCGGTCCGCTGCAGCCGTCGATGGAGCCGGTCGTAGTCTATGTCGGCCCGAACAAGAACACGAGCCAGGCCGACACCCAGCTTGCCGGATCGAAGAAGAAGAAAGGCACGCCGGTCGCCGCAGCAGGCGCCGAGGCCGCCGCCGCGGTTGCGGCAGTGCCGGGCGCGCCGCACTCCAGCCAGCCGCAAGTCAATGTGCCGGCCTTCGCGCCGTCAACACATTATCCCTCAACCACCGCCTTCACTCCACCTGCCGGCGCGCCGGGCTATGGCGCAAGCAGTGTGCCGATGCCCAAGCCGCGGCCGAAACTTGCCGCCCGGCCGGCAATACCAGCCGCCGCAGCGAGCAAGCCGCAGGCCAACACCAAACCCGCGGCGGCGAATTCCGCGAAGCCTGCGGCGCAAGCCGGAGCCACCGCCAAGCCGGCCGCAAAGCCGAAACCGCAGTGACCGACCAAAATCAGCCGCGCCCGCGCGGTCCGTTGCCGCCGATACCGCTCACATTGCTCACGGGTTTTCTCGGTGCCGGCAAGACCACGCTGCTGAACAAATTGCTTGGTGATCCTGGGCTGAAGGACACCGCCGTCATCATCAACGAATTCGGTGAGATTCCCCTTGATCATCTCCTGGTGGAGAAGATCGAGGACAATATGATGGTGCTGTCGAGCGGCTGCCTCTGCTGCAATCTGCGCGGCGATCTCGTCACGGCACTGGAAAAGCTGCTGCGCGATCTCGATAACGGCCGCGTTTCGTTCAAGCGCGTTATGGTGGAGACCACCGGTCTCGCCGATCCGGCGCCGTTGCTGCAGACCATGATGTCGCATCCTTATCTGGTGCTGCGCTTTCGGCTCGACGGCGTGGTGACACTGGTAGATGCCGTGAACGGCCTCTCCACGCTCAGCGAACATCCCGAAGCGGTGAAACAGGCGGCCGTGGCCGACCGCCTTGTCGTCACCAAGTGCGATCTCGCGGACAACTTCGATCGGAGCTCCGCCCGCAACGAACTCATCGGTCGCCTGCACGCGCTCAATCCGGCGGCGCCGGTGCTGGACGCTGCCGCCGGCGAGGCGACGCCCGAGCGATTGCTGAATTGCGGCCTCTACAACCCGGACAAGAAGATCCCCGACGTCAACCGCTGGCTCGCCGACGAAGCTTACGCCGCGGCGGAAGCCCAGGATCATCACAGCCATGATCACGCGCATCACCACGACGTAAACCGTCACGACGACCGGGTCCGCGCCTTCACGCTGGCCAGCGAGGACGCGATCTCGGCCGCCACCTTCGACCTGTTCCTGGAACTGCTCAGATCAATGCACGGCCCCAATCTGCTGCGGGTGAAGGGAATCGTGAAAATCCAGGAAACACCTAATACGCCGGTGGTCATCCATGGCGTGCAGCACGTCTTCCACCCGTCTGCGCAACTGCCGGCCTGGCCTGATGCCGACCGGCGCACCCGCATGGTTTTCATCGTCCGCGACATCGAACCGCGCGTGATCCGCGAACTCTTCGATGCATTCCTCGGACGGCTGAATCCGGACCAGCCCGACCGCGACGCGCTGATCGACAATCCGCTCGTTCCGTTCGGCGGGCTTGACCGCTGAACGACCCGGCCTCTTGCGGGCAGGCCGCGACTCCTCGATGGTAGAGCCGTTCATCCGGGGACGGATATGGGCTTTTTCAGCCAGTTGAAAAACGAGTTTGTCTTTGTCCGCGGCGCGCTGCGCTCGCTGCGCATGACCACGCATATCGCCAAGAACCCCGATCGTATTTTTCCCAATGTGCTGGAAGAGCTGGCGGCGCGCCACGCCGAAGCCCCGGCCCTGCTCTCAAGCCGCGAGAATTTCACCTATGGCGAGCTCTTCGAGCGCTCCAACCGCTATTCGCGATGGGCGCTGCAGGAGCGCATCCGCAAGGACGACACCATCTGTCTCCTGATGCCGAACCGGCCGGAATATGTCGCGATCTGGGTCGGCGTAACCCGCGTCGGCGGGGTGATGGCCCTGCTCAACACCAATCTTGTCGGCCCCTCGCTGGCGCATTGCATCGACCTTGTCGGCGCCAGGCACATCGTCGTCGCGGCCGAATTGATTGACGCCTTTCGCTCCGCCCAACCGCTTCTGAAAAGCACCCCCAAAATCTGGCTGCACGGCGACATCGCCGAAAATCATCCTCGTATCGACCGCGCAATCGAGGCCCTGCCGGGACATGCATTGACTGCGGCCGAGCGCCGTCTCGTCACCATCGAGGATCACGCGCTTTATATCTACACCTCCGGCACGACCGGGCTGCCGAAAGCGGCCAACGTCAATCACTATCGCGTCATGCTGGCGAGCTACGGCTTTGCCGGCGTCATGAACACATCCGCCTCCGACCGCATGTATAATTGTCTGCCCATGTACCATACGGTGGGCGGGCTGTGCGCGATCGGCTCGCTGCTGGTCAATGGCGGGTCGGTGGTGCTGCGCGAACGTTTTTCCGCGCGCGAATTCTGGGACGACATCGTGCGCAACGATTGCACGATGATGCAATATATCGGCGAGCTCTGCCGCTATCTCATCAATTCGCCGCCCAACCCGAACGAAACCAAGCATCGTCTGCGCATCGCCTGCGGCAACGGCCTGCGGCCGGATATCTGGGAGGACTTCAAGACGCGCTTCCGTATCCCGCTGATCCTGGAATTCTACGCGGCGACCGAAGGCAACGTTTTGATGTTCAACTTCGAGGGCAAGACCGGCGCCATCGGCCGTCTGCCCTGGTATATCGAAAGCCGGTTTCCGACCGCGCTGGTCCGCTTCGACGTCGAAAAGGAGCAGCCGATCCGCGGTGCCGACGGCTTCTGCATGGTCTGCGCCCCGGATGAGATCGGCGAGGCCATCGGCAAGATCGTCAATGATCCGGACCGGCCGGGCGGCCGCTTTGAGGGCTATGCCCGCAAGGAGGAAAGCGAAAAGAAAATCCTGCGGGATGTCTTTGAGAAAGGCGACGCCTGGTTCCGCACCGGCGACCTGATGCGCAAGGACAAGCAGGGCTATTTCTATTTTGTCGACCGCATCGGCGACACCTTCCGCTGGAAAGGCGAGAACGTCTCGACCACGGAAGTGGCGGAGGCGATCAACAAGTTCCCGGGTATCAGCGATACCAATGTCTATGGCGTGCATGTGCCCGGCCATGAGGGCCGCGCCGGCATGGCCGCCATCGTGTGCCAGGAGTGCGATCTTGAAAAACTGCACCGACATCTGCAGGTGCTGCTGCCGGATTATGCGCGCCCGCTCTTCCTGCGCATCCGCAAGGGCATCGACATGACGACCACGTTCAAGCAGAAGAAGGTCGACATGGTGAAAGAAGGCTTCAATCCGGTCCTCATTTCTGACCCGCTCTATTTCAACGATACGAAGATGGGCGCTTTTGTGCCGCTGGACGCTGCGCTCTACGAACGCTTCCAGTCCGGAGAGGTTCGGCTCTGATGGAAGGAATGCAGTTGTGAGCGACGTCGTGGCACCAGAAACCGTGCTTGCCTTCTGGCGCGCCGCCGGGCCCGACAGGTGGTTCAGCAAGAACGACGCTTTCGACGCCGAGATCAGGTCGCGTTTCCTGCCGACCTATGAAGCGGCGGCTGCCGGCAAGCTCGCCAGTTGGGAGGACAAAGCGGAGAGCGCGCTGGCGCTCGTCATCGTGCTCGACCAGTTTCCGCGCAACATGTTCCGCGGCGACAAGCGCGCCTTCGCGGCCGATCCCCTGGCGCGACAGGTTGCCGATCGCGCGATCACGCGCGGCTTCGATCAACAGCTTCCTCCTGCCGAACGCAGCTTTTTCTATCTGCCGTTCGAGCATTCGGAAAATCTCGCGGATCAAGAACGTTGCCTGACTCTGTACCGGGCATTGGGCAATGCCGAAAATCTCAAATGGGCCGAACTTCACGCCGACATCATCCGCCGCTTCGGCCGCTTTCCCCATCGCAACGCCATGCTCGGACGCAACACGACGGCGGAAGAGCAAACCTTCCTCGACGGCGGCGGCTTCAGCGGCTGACGCTGGACGTCTCAAAGCCAATGCCATAGCGTCTGCGGCGAACCGCCGCGGGCTCGACCATGGTCGAGCCGTTCCAATCACCTGGAGGCCTCATGTTGAAGTTCACCGCTGCCGTTGCGGCTCTTTGCGCGTCATTGCTGGTCAGCCCCGCCTCGGCCCAGGTGGAACTGAAAATAATGGCGCCGGCCGGCCCCGGCGGCGGCTGGGACCAGACCGCGCGCGCCATGCAGCAGGCGTTGACGGCGGCGAAGCTTGCGCGCTCGGTGCAGGTCTTCAATGTGCCCGGCGCCGGCGGCAGCGTCGGTCTCGCCCAATTGATCAACAGCGCCAAGGGCGATCCGCATCAATTGATGGTCAACGGCTTTGTCATGGTCGGCGCATTGCTGACCAACAAGTCGGCCGTGAGTCTCGATCAGGCAACGCCGATCGCGCGCCTCACCGAAGAAGTCGAAGTCATCGTCGTGCCGGCGTCATCGCCGATCAAGACTGCGCAGGATCTCGCCGCCGCGGTGAAGGCCGATCCCGCGAAAGTGACCTGGGCCGGCGGTTCGGCCGGCGGTGTCGATCACATCACCGCGGCTCTGTTCGCGCAGGCGGTCGGCGCCGACGCGACCAAGATCAACTACATCCCGTTTTCGGGCGGCGGTGAATCGCTCGCCGCCATCCTCGGCAGCAAGGTCACCGCCGGCATTTCCGGCTATGGAGAATATGAAGGACAGATCAAGGCGGGGCGCCTGCGGCTGATCGGTGTCACCTCCGTCAGGCGCCTGCCGAATATTGATGGTCCGACCTTCAAGGAACAGGGCATCGATCTTGTGATTGCCAATTGGCGCTCGGTGATGGCGCCGCCCGGACTCACACCGGAACAGAAACGGGAACTGGTGGACCTGATCGGCAAGATGGCGAAGTCCGAGGCCTGGAAAGAGATTCTGAAACAGAAGGGCTGGGATGACGCCTTTCTTGGCGGCGACGCCTTCTTGGATTTCCTGAAACAGGAACAGACGCGCGTCGCCGGAGTGCTGAAATCCGTCGGCCTTGTGAAACCCTGATCATGCTTGCGGCCCTGCGGCGCGCCGACCCGGCCGGACTTGCGGCGGCGGCGCTGCTTATCACCGCATCGGCGATCATCGCCTGGGATACGTCCCGGCTGACGGTGTCATCGGCTTACGGCCTCGGTCCGCAGGCAGTGCCGAATGTGATTGCGGCCGGTTTGTTCCTGCTCGGCATCGGCAATCTTGTCATGGCGATCCGGCGCGATTTGCCGCAACGTGACGACGCCGATCCGAAAGCCATCCTGCTCATTCTTGGCGGACTTGCCGCTTTGATGGCGCTGATTACGGCCGGCGCCGGATTCATTCTGGCGACCGCAATCCTGTTCGCCTGCACCGCTGCCGGCTTCGGGCGCCGCGCCTTCGTCACCGACTTTGTCATCGGACTGGGACTGGGCGCTGTGATCTATCTCGTCTTTGTCAAATTGCTGACACTGACGCTGCCTGATGGTCCGCTCGAGCGGCTGTTGTGAGCTGACATGGACGCGCTCGCCGCTCTTGGCCATGGCATGGCCGTTGCCCTGCAGCCGCTGAACCTGCTGTTCGCATTCATCGGCGTGTTGCTCGGCACCGCGGTCGGCGTCCTGCCAGGCATCGGCCCCGCGCTCACCGTCGCGCTGCTGCTGCCGGTCACTTACAAGCTTGATCCCGCAGGTTCCCTGATCATGTTCGCCGGCGTCTATTACGGCGGCATGTATGGCGGCTCGACCACCGCTATCCTGATCAACACGCCGGGCGAGAGCGCATCGATGGCGACGGCGCTTGAAGGCAACAAGATGGCGAAGGCCGGCCGTGGCGGCCCGGCGCTGGCGACAGCGGCCATCGGCTCGTTTGTTGCCGGCGGCATTGCGACACTCGGCATTGCCTTTCTCGCGCCATGGCTGGTCGAAATCGCGATCAGCTTCGGCCCGGAAGACTATTTCGCGCTGATGTGCCTCGCCTTCGTCACCGTGTCGGCGACCTTCGGCAATTCGCCGCTGCGCGGTTTGACCAGCCTGTTCATCGGCCTCGCGCTCGGCCTTGTCGGCATCGACAAGCTGACCGGACAGGCGCGGCTCTCCTTCGGCCTGCCGGAAATGCTCGACGGCGTGGAGATCACGACGCTGGCGGTCGGCCTCTTCGCGGTCGGCGAGGCACTCTATGTCGCGTCGCGCCGGAAGACCTCCGAAGAAACTGTCGAACCAGTCCGAGGATCACTGTGGATGACCAAGGACGACTGGAAGAGGTCGTGGAAACCATGGCTTCGCGGCACGTTCCTCGGTTTTCCAATCGGCGCATTGCCCGCCGGCGGCGCGGAAATCCCCACTTTTCTCTCCTATTCGACCGAAAAACGCCTTGCGCGGCATCCGGGAGATTTCGGCAAAGGCGCCATCGAAGGCGTCGCCGGCCCTGAAGCCGCCAACAACGCCTCCGCCGCCGGCACACTGGTGCCGCTGCTGACGCTCGGCCTGCCGACATCGGCCACCGCCGCGATGATGCTCGCGGGTTTCCAGCAATATGGCCTCAATCCCGGCCCCCTTCTCTTTGCGGAAAAACCTGATCTGGTCTGGGGCCTCATCGCCAGCCTGTTCATCGCCAACGCGATGTTGCTGGTGCTGAATTTGCCGCTGGTGGGCCTCTGGGTGCGCCTGCTGTCGATTCCACAGCCATGGCTCTATGCCGGCATTCCTCGCGTTCGCCGTCACCGGCACGCTCGCCGCCAAGCCGTCGGTGATCGAAGTGCTGATGCTCACCATTTTCGGCGTCATGGGCTTTCTCATGCGCCGCTACGATTATCCCATCGCGCCGGTGGTGGTCGGTCTGATCCTCGGGCCGATGGCGGAAAGCCAGTTGCGCCGCGCCTTGTCGATCAGCCTCGGCGATCCGCTGGTGCTGCTGCAGAGTCCGATCTCGGCGACGCTGTTGGCGATTTCGCTCGTCGCCTTGGTCGCGCCCTTCGTGATCAAAAAGCTTGCCGCGTTCAGACCGCAAGACGATTGATATCCAAGCAATATCAGCCGCTTACGATCTATTAAGTTAAACACCGAACCGATTCTTAAAGGCTTCTTGCTAGGTCTTCCACCACAGGGAACGCGCCGCAAAGAACAAGGGCGCAGGCGGAGGCGTTAAGTGGCACTCACCGGACATCATCCGGGGCAGGTTTCGGCGCGCGTTGCGTTCGCCGCGCTGACCGCGCGTCTGCGGCATCTGCTTTCAGGTCAGGGCGACCGCTCGCTGGCCCGCCGTGCCGCCGGCACCGCATTCCTCATCCGCATTATCAGCGCCGTGCTCGCCTATCTGTCGCAGATCGTGCTGGCGCGCTGGCTCGGCACCCATGAATTCGGCATCTTCGTCTATGTCTGGACGTGGGTGATGATGCTCGGCGGCGCCGTCGATCTCGGCCTTGCCTCTTCTGCCCAGCGTTTCATTCCGAACTACACGGAAGCGCGCGCGACGGACCAGCTCCGCGGTTTTCTCTCCGGCAGCCGTTGGCTCGCCTTCGCGACCGCAACGGCCTTGTCGGTGATCGCTTTCAGCGTGCTGCATCTGTTGGAGCCATGGCTGGAGGATCACACCTTCGTCCCGCTCGCCATCGCCTGCCTGATCCTTCCAATGTACGGCCTGCTGCATGTGCAGGACGGCATTGCGCGCTCGTATAACTGGATCAATCTCGCGCTGGTGCCGCCTTTCATCATCCGCCAGGTCTTGTTGCTCGCGCTTCTTGGCGGCGCTTATGCACTCGGATACGCGACCGATGCCACCACCGCCATTGTCGCGTCCGCAATCTCGATCTGGGTCACCGCCTTCGGGCAGATGTTGCTTCTGAACCGCAGGCTGGCGGCAGCAATCGGCAAGGGCGACAAGATCTACGAAGTCGGACGCTGGGTCGCGATTTCGCTGCCGATGTTCATGGTCGACGGCATTTATCTTCTGCTGATGTATGTCGACGTGCTGATGCTGAAGCAGTTCCGTCCGCCGGAGGAAGTTGCAATCTACTATGCAGGCGCCAAGACGCTGGCGCTGGTCGCTTTCGTCTATTTCGCTGTCGTCGCCGCCTCCTCGCACAAATTTTCCGAGTATTTCGCCGCCGGCGACCGCCAGCAGCTTGCCGGTTTCCTCGCCGCTTCCATCCGATGGACTTTCTGGCCGTCGCTCGCGGCCACCATCAGCATTCTCGCCTTCGGGCTGCCCATGCTGCGCTTGTTCGGCGAACAATACACGCAGGCCTATGGCCTGATGTTCGTTCTTGCCATCGGCTTTCTCGCGCGCGCGTCCATCGGTCCGGGCGAGCGCTTCCTCAACATGCTCGGCGAACAAAAGATTTGCGCCGCCATTGTCGCGACCGCCTTCGCGGCGAATGTCGCTCTCGGCTTCATCCTCATCCCGTACTTCGGGATGATGGGCGCGGCGATCTCGACCACCGCCGCCTTCGTCGTTGAATCTGCGTTGATCTTTGCCGTCGCCAAGAGGCGCCTTGGCTATCATCTCTTCATTTGGGGCGGAGCGAAAGCGCAATGACGACGATGCTCGCCCCCGCCACCCGAACACTGCGCGCCTATTGGCGACCGCTGAGCTCGCTTGCCGCGATTGCCGACGAATGGCGCGATCTCGCAAAGCGGGCGCTGCAGCCGAACGTCTTCTATGATCCCGATTTCGCCTTGCCCGCTGCAGATGTCTTTGGAGAGGACGTAGGCGCGGTGCTGGTGCGCAGCAGCGACGGTGTGCTGCGCGGTTTTTTTCCGGCGCGACCGGAACTGCATCGCTATGGCATCGTATCCGGCGTGATTGCCGGCTGGACGCATCCTTACGCGCCGCTGGGTTTGCCGCTGGTCGACCGCGAGCAGCCCGAAGACATTCTCAACGCATGGCTTGACCATCTGGCGCGCGAGCGGGGCGCGCGGCTGCTGATGCTTCCCTATGTGCCGGAAGGCGGCGCCTTCGCGCCGGTGCTGCAGGAGGTCCTGCAAAGTCGTGGCCTTGCCAGCGCGGCCTTCGGCGAGCATGCCCGAGCGCTGCTTGCACCGGGGGAAGATCGCTCCGGCTATATCGCCAGGTCTGTCAGCGCCAAGCTCCGCAAGGAACTCGGCCGCAAGCGGCGTCGGCTCGCCGAGATCGGCGACGTGGTGCGGGACTCCGCGTCCGATGCGTTTGCGGCGGGAACGTTCGCGCAGGAATTCCTCACGCTCGAGGAAAAAGGCTGGAAAGGCCGCGCGGGCACCGCCGCCGCCCGAAATCAGGCCATCCGTCAATTCCTGCAGAATGCCATCACCGGACTTGCGCGGCGCGGACTGGTACGTGCCGACCGGCTCTCTGTCGGGGGCCAGCCTGCGGCCGTGACTCTGCTCCTGCGCAGCGGGGACGCCGCGTGGCTCTGGAAGATCGCCTATGACGAGAGCTTCGCCCGTTTCTCGCCGGGCGTGCAACTGACTCGCGATCTGACCGAGTCACTGCTGGGGGACGTCACCATCGCTGCGGCAGACTCCTGCGCCACCCCGGATCATCCGATGATCGATCATTTATGGCGGGAACGTCTGGTTCTCTCCGATCGCCTGATCGCCTTGCGGCCGGGCGACAGCGTCCGTTTCGGCCTCGCCTGCAATCTCGAGACCTTGCGCCGCACCGCCATAGGCGCGGCGCGGTCCATCCGCAACACGATCAGGCGCGCTCCCGCAGCAGACGGCGAATGATCTTGCCGGTCGTGGTCATCGGCATCTGATCGATGAAGGCGATCTCGCGCGGATATTCGTGGGCTGACAATCGCTCCTTGACGAAACTCTGCAATTCGCCCGCCAGCGCTTCGGAGGGCATGTGGCCGTCTTTCAGCACAATGAATGCCTTCACGATTTCGGTGCGTACGGGATCGGGCTTGCCGATGGCCGCGGCGAGCGCAACCGCGGGATGACCGAGCAGACAATCCTCGATCTCCGTCGGCCCAATGCGGTAGCCCGCCGAGGTGATCACATCGTCATCGCGGCCGACGAAATGAAAGTAGCCATCCTCATCAATCATTCCCTGGTCGCCGGTCGTCATCCAGTCGCCGATGAACTTGTCGCGCGTTGCTTCCGGCCGGTCCCAGTATTCGAGGAACATGACCGGGTTTGGCCGCTTCACCGCGATCTGCCCGAGCTTACCAGCCGGCAGCGCCATGCCGTCGCCGTCGATCACGGCCACCTCGTGCCCGGGCACCGGCTTGCCGATTGCGCCGGGCCGCGACACTCCGAGCATCGCGCAGGATGACAGTACCAGATTGCATTCGGTCTGGCCGTAGAACTCATTGATGGTCAGGCCGAAGGCGTCGCGTCCCCATTCCAGCGTCTCCGCACCCAGGGATTCACCGCCGGACCCGACGCTGCGCAAGGCGATGTCATGGCGGCCGCGCGGACTTTGCACCGATCGCAGCATGCGCAAGGCCGTGGGCGGGATGAACGCGTTGCGCACGCCTTGGCGCGCCATGAGCCAATAGGCCTGTTCGGGATCGAACTTGTCGAAACGATGCGACACCACCGGCACACCGAAATGCAATGACGGCAGCAGGGCATCCAGCAGACCGCCGGCCCAGGCCCAGTCCGCCGGCGTCCAGAAGCGGTCTCCCGGCTGCGGGAAAAAATCATGCGGCATCTCGATGCCGGGCAGATGCCCGAGCAACACGCGATGCGCATGCAACGCCCCCTTGGGCTGGCCGGTCGTCCCCGACGTGTAGATCATCATCGCCGGATCGTCGGCCGCGGTGTCTGCAGGCGTGAACTCTGCCGAAGCGCGTTGCAGCGTCGCATGGAAATCCAGCGCCCCCTGATCCGCGCCATTCAATGACAGGATCAGCTTGAGATTGGGGAGCTGACCGCAGAGGCTCGCGACTTTCGTCAAGCCCTGCGCGTTGGTCAGCAGCACCTTGGCGCCGGAATTCTGCAACCTGTAGGACAGCGCTTCGACGCCGAACAACAAGGCGAGCGGCAAGGCGACGGCGCCGAGCTTGTAGATGCCGACATGCGCCGCTGCCACTTCCGGCGATTGCGGCAGCAGGATCGCCACCCGATCGCCGCGCGCGACGCCATGCGCACGCAGCACATTGGCGAGGCGGTTGGACGTCCCTCTCAACCAGTCATAGCTGACATTGTCAGTACGGCCATCTCCATGCACATGCAGGATGGCGAGGCGCTCCGGCTCCTGCTCCGCCCAGCGGTCACAGACATCGACGCCGATATTGTAGCGCGCCGGCACCTGCCAGCGGAATTGGCGGATGAGATCGTCATAAGTGTCGGCGCGGGCAAGCATGCGGGGCAGAACGCTATCAAGTGGGCCGGATTGTGCCAACGGGTCCGGGCACAGCGAGGCCGCCGGCGAAATCCGGGGACAAGCCTCCCCGCCGCACCCCGATGTCGTTTCGCTTCATCCGGGCCAGAGGCCGATCAACTCGATGCATCGTCGGGCGTCGCCATGATCAGCGCCCAGAACACTCGGTATTTGGTGTTGGGAACATAGACCGCCGCGATCCCCATTCTCGTCGCGCCGCGCAGCAGCATGTTGGCCTTGTGCGGCGGGGAATCGCGCCAGCCGGAAAAAGCCTCCGCCAAGGTGTGGTAGCCGGCGCCGATATTCTCGGCCCCGGTCTTGGCATCATAACCGGACCGGCGCAGGCGCTCCTTGAAGCTGCCAGCTACGTTGTGATCCAGCTTGTCCTTGGTGGCCATGGCGCGCGCCTGCTGCTCGGCCATCTGCATCAGCGCCGGATCGAGCGAGACCGGGCCGAGCCCGTGATTTTGCCGATAGCCGGAAATCATCGACGCGGCGGCGGCCGGATCGAGTTGCCCGCCCTTGGTAAGGTTCTGGTAAAAGCTCGGCTGCGAGGGAATTTGCTCGGATGCGCAGGCGCCAAGCGCCAGCGCCGCAACAAGGGCGACGGCCCGCAGAACGCGTTCCGGCAACAGCATGGATGTCATCGATAGGCTCCCGATCCCGGAACAAACTTGGCTGCAAAATGATGACGGAAGGGTGAAGATGAGGGTCAGGACGGCTTTGCCGCCTTGCCCGGTTTCGACTCTCTATGATCCAGCTCGCGCACGGCGATCTCCCGCTGCGGGAACGGTATCAATATCCCCTCGGCGCGAAAGCGCTGCAGAATGGCAAAATAGAGATCGCTCTTCACGCTGCCGCCGTCACCGATATTACGCACCACCCCACCAAGCTCGAAATTGATTGCACTTTCGGCGAAGCCGGTAATGAGAGCGACTGGAGCCGGCGACTGCATCAGGCGGGGATGAGCTTTGGCAATGTCGAGCAGAATGTCGCGCACTTTTTCGACGTCGCTGTCATAGGAGACGCCGACCTTCACCACAATGCGGCTGAAGGTATTGGCGTGCGTCCAGTTCTTGACCACGCCGGTTATCAGCTCCGAATTCGGAATGATGACACTGGCATTGTCGCCGGTCTCGATTTCGGTCGCGCGCACATGGATGCGTTGCACGCGACCCTCCTCGCCTTTGACATTGATGATGTCGCCGACCCGGATCGGACGCTCGGCGAGCAGGATGAGGCCGGAAACGAAATTTGACACCACCGACTGCAGACCGAAACCGATGCCGATCGACAGCGCGCCGGCGATGATTGTGATCTTCTGAAAATCCAGCCCCATCTGAGCGAGCGCCAGCATCAGCGCGGCGATAACGCCGACATAGCCGAAGATGGTTGAGACGGAATTTTGCAGGCCGGGCTCCAGCGTCGTGCGCGGCAGAAAGCGCGTGGCGAGCCAGCGCTGCACGGCGCGTGTCGCCACAACGCCGACCAGCAAGATCAGGAACGCAGTCAGGATTGCGGTGACCGAGATGGTGACATCGCCGATACGGAAGCCAAAGGCGGCGTCGCGGACCACTCCGAAGAAATCAGCCGCGAACAGTCCCCATGGTCCGAGCAGCGGCAGCAGGACAACGAGGATCAGCATCACCCGCAGCACCGCCGACAATAAAGTGCCCAGCAGCTCGATGGAGCGCGGCTTCAGGCCGAAGAAACCGGCAATTGCGCGGCCGCGCGGCGTATTCGCGGTCAGGACCTCAGTGAACAGCGCATCTGTGAATGTCAGCAGGATGTAGAGTGCGCCGATAACGCCGACCGCGACCAGGAAGCGGCCGGAGAGAAAGCCGGCGAAAGCGATGAAGCCGGTCGCCAGGGAAACGACAATGCCAACCACCAGCAACCAGCCGGCGCCGCGCAGCCAATGCGCCCCGCCGATGACGTCATTTCCGTCGTCATCCTGGACCGATCCGATCTTGATCAGAAAGTGCGCGAGCAAGAAGGCGATGGCGATTGAGAACAGGGCCGAGGTTGCGATCGTCAGCGACACTTGCGCGACAACCGTTCGCTGGACGATCGTTACGAAGACGATGACGGCAAGAATTCGCGCCGCCCAGACCATATGTCGGGTGACAAGCCGCGCCGTCTCGTCCGACACGTTGAGCAGGCGGTGTTCGCCGTCATTGGGAGCGAATAATCCTGTTGCAACGCCGCGACCAA
This sequence comes from Pseudorhodoplanes sp., assembly GCA_032027085.1. Classification (NCBI taxonomy): domain Bacteria; kingdom Pseudomonadati; phylum Pseudomonadota; class Alphaproteobacteria; order Hyphomicrobiales; genus Pseudorhodoplanes; species Pseudorhodoplanes sp. The sequence goes on from JAVSMS010000001.1 coordinate 1,351,715, forward strand.
ACGCAGCGAGCCCGACGGCGACAATGAGACCACGCGCCATTTCCATGATGCGCGGCGGCACCAGGCCAAAGCTGTCGAGCACAAGGACCGCAATTCCGACCATGGCGGGTGCAATCAGGGCGACGCGCAGCAACGTGGTCAGCGCGTAGAAGGACTTGGCAAAGCGCGTGCCGGATATTGCCGGCCGAAGATCAAGGCTCTGCAGCCAACGCCCGGCCATGGCGCCTATGCCGCAGAGCGCCAGCAGAGTGAGCAGCGCAGCGACAATGCTTCCGATCCCGCCATTGGCGAGCGCATAGTTCCACCAGGACTGTCCCAGATAGAAAATGCCGCGCAAATCGTCCGGCGCCGCGCGTGCGGCTTGTGTCCAGAACGAGGGATCAAGCGCACTGGAGGAACGCCCCAGCAATCGCTGTGTAAAAAGATTGCGCCGGCGTTCGGTGATGCGTTTGGCGAGGTCGTCGGCGCGCAGAACCAACAGGCGAGCCTGCTTCACCCCGCCGTCAAGCACGGCGCGTCGCTGGGTGAGCTGCGTTCGTTCGGCGGCCAGCGGTGCTTCTTCCGGGGGAGCACCGGCCGCCGGCGGATCACCGATCTGCTTCAGACGCGTCTCGACATCGGCCAGCCGCCGCTCCAGCGTTTCGATCGCTTCTCGCAACTCGCCGCGTAGAGGTTCGAGGCTGCCGCGGGTCTCGCTCAGGACATCGTCGGCCAATTCGTCGCGTTGAAGCGTGGATTCGAGCTGATCGAGGGCCAGCTTGCCCGGTTCGAGGCTGGACAAGGGATCGGGCGCAGCATTCTGGGCCTGCGCCTGTTGCGGGGCCAGAAATTGCGCGGAACCTGTCGCCATGAAAACAAGCAGCAAAGCCGCTGCCAGCGGCGCAACAGCCCATTGGCGCCGGGCCAATCGAATTGACATACCTTTTCCCATGTGAGCGGTCTCTCGCCGGACCCGGGTGTTGTCAAGAAAAGAGGCAAAATCAGGGGGTTTTGCGCAGAGGGCGGCAAAACAGGGCTGCATGGCCGCATTTGTGAAGTCTGAGGCGCGGTGGCATAGGAGTTGGCAAAGCCGGAGCGGCCGATTTCGACCCTCCGGCCGACATTTCACGGAAGAGTCCCATGCGTTTGAACGGAAAAGTCGCCCTCGTCACCGGCGCCGCCAGCGGCATCGGCAAGGAAATCGCCAGAATCTATCTCCAAGCCGGCGCGAAGGTCGTCATTGCCGACCTCGACCAAAAGGCCAGCGAGGCCGTCGCGCGGGAACTGGCCGGCGCCGGACAGGCTCTGGGCGTCGCCATGGACGTGACCAGCGAGACGCAGGTCGAGGCCGGTGTCACGAAGACTGTCGAAACCTTTGGCGGCCTCGACATCCTGGTCAGCAATGCCGGGATCCAGATCGTGGCACCCTTGCACGAATTCGCCTTTGCCGACTGGAAGCGGCTGCTCGACATCCATCTCGACGGCGCCTTTCTCACCACCCGCGCCGCCTTGCGGCACATGTACCGGCAGGGCCGCGGCGGCAGCATCATCCTGATGGGCTCGGTGCATTCCAAGGAAGCGTCCCTGCTCAAGGCGCCCTATGTCACCGCCAAGCACGGGCTGATGGGGCTGGCGAAAGTGATCGCCAAGGAAGGTGCCGCCCATGGCGTGCGCGCCAATGTGATCTGCCCCGGCTTCGTGCGTACGCCCCTGGTCGAGAAGCAGATTCCGGAGCAGTCGAAGACGCTCGGGATTTCCGAAGAAGATGTGATCAAGAAAGTGATGCTCGGCGGAACCGTCGACGGCGAATTCACCACCTATGAGGACGTCGCCCGCGTTGCCTTGTTCTTTGCCGCATTTGAAACCAATGCCCTGACCGGGCAATCGCTCAATGTCAGCCACGGCTGGTCGATGACATAGTTTCTCGCGCTGGACGGATGGAAACTTTGGCTCGCCGGAGCGGTTGTCGACGGTGCGGCCGGCGATGATCGCCATCCGAATCGCAGTTAAAAGTGACAGGGCCGTGACTTTGACAGATTTCACGCGCGACTGGCATATCGGCGCCCTCGTTGTCACGATGGGACTGACGACCGCTGCACCCGCCGCAAATCTCGAGCTGAATCTGCCCGTGGCCTGCGAGCTCGGGCGCACCTGCTTTATTCAAAATTACGTCGATACCGACCCTTCGTCCGCCGCCAGCGACTATCGATGCGGAACCCTGACCTACGACGATCATAACGGGACCGATTTTCGCTTGCCGTCCATGGAGGCGCAGCGCAGGGGCGTTGACGTGCTTGCCGCGGCGGATGGCCGCGTTCTTCGGGTGCGCAACGATGTTGCGGACGTGAGCATCCGGGGCAATGACCGCAAATCGGTCAGCGGACGGGAATGCGGCAATGGCGTCGTGATCGCGCATGCCGATGGCTGGGAGACGCAATACTGCCACATGCAGCGCGGCAGCGTGCAAGTGCGGCCCGGGCAGGAGGTAACATCGGGACAGACGCTGGGGCGCGTCGGCCTGTCCGGATTAACCGAATATCCGCACCTTCACCTGACCGTCCGCCACGGCGGCAAGACCGTCGATCCGTTCGCTTATGGCGCGACCGCCGGGGCTTGTCGCGGCGGTGAAATGCTGTGGGCCGCTTCTCTGCGCGAGCGGCTTGCTTATCAGGAGCGCACGATACTGAATGCCGGCTTTGCAGCCGACAAGCTCACCATGGCGGCGATTGAGAATGGCGACGCCGGGCGGACGCCGCCGACAGCCGATTCTCCTGCATTGGTCGCATTCGTGCGCACCATCGGCCTCAAGGCCGGAGACGTGCAGTCGCTGCATCTTCGATCACCGTCAGGACAGGAATTGGCAAAAAACCGCTTGGCTCCGCTCGACCGCAACAAGGCGCAGAATTTCCTGTTTGTCGGCAAGCGCCGCCCGCCGGCGGGCTGGGATCGCGGCACCTATCAGGCGACCTACCAGGTCGAGCAGAACGGCCGCGTCGTCTTGCAGAAAGAACTGCAATTCAATCTGCAATAAATGCTCACTCCGCCGCGCTTCCCATGCGCGTTTGGTCGACGAACTGCTCGGTTGAATCGTCAATGTGACGTCCGGCGCGGCCACGCGGCGCGTGGATGTAAAGTCCGGCGGTTCTGGCGGCCGGCAACGCCGCCGCCGGCAGCGGGATCTCATAGCGGACGGGTTGCGCGTGATCGTGCAGCATTTTGTCGAGGTTGAAGGTCTTGTTGTAGAGCAGCATGCCGCGCACGAAATTCGATTGGCCGCGCATGAGCAATCCCAGACCTGCCATGCCCACTTTCGGAGCCGTGCGCCAATTCAGGTGCTTGCGATAGAGCACACGCTGCGTCTTCAGTAATTCCCGATAGAATTTTTCCAGCGGCAATTTCGTTGGCAGGACGGCGTGCTGGATATCGAACAGCCTGTAGTCGCGGGTGGCCAGCCGCCGTGGTTCGGTGACCCAGCTTTCGGTTCCGGGATAAGGCGTGTTGATGCTGATATTCACGATTTCCGGGACATCAAGGCACCACTCCCTTATCGTCGCGAAGCGGTCCTCGTCCCAGTCCGGATCGGCGATCAGATTGATCGCCACTGCGATCCCGAGCGTGCGCGCGAATTCGAGCGCCTCGAAATTCTTGCCAAGTGGGACGCGCTTGCGGAATTTGCGCAAGCCTTCCTCGTCGATCGCCTCGATTCCGAGAAACATATATTCGAGTCCAATAGACTTCCAGAACTTGAAAACCTCCTTGCTCCGCAACAGCACGTCCCCGCGCGTTTCCAGATAGTATTTCTTACGAATCCTCTTCCTGGCAATCGCCTCACCGATCGCGAAGCCATGCTTGCCATGCACGAAGGCCACATCATCGACGATGAAGACGCCGGGCTCCGCGATCGACGCAAGGTCTTCGACCACGCATTCAGGGCTGACTAGACGATAGCTGCGTCCATAAAATGTCCAGGCGCTGCAAAACGAGCAGTCCCACGGGCATCCGCGCGAGAATTCGATCGAGGCCGCCGGATCGAGAATGCCAATGAAATATTTGCGCCGATGGCGCAAGAGATCGCGCCCCGGCTTGTACTCATCGAGGTTGTGTACGAAATGCGGCTGCGGCCCCTCGCTGTCCGCCGTGACAACACCCGGCGCTTCAGCGACCGCGTCCCGGTCCTGCGCGACAATGTCGATGAGTTTGACAATCCCCGCTTCACCTTCGCCCTTGAGCACGCAATCGACGGCGCCCTGCCCATGATCGATGATCGCCCGCGCCGTGAATGACGCGCTGTGGCCGCCCACGCAAATGAAGCACGAAGGCAAAACCACCTTGGTCTCCTTCGCCAGATCGACAATCTCGGGAACATTGGCGAGATAGTTGCATGAAAATGCAATGAAATCGGGACGCCATTCCGCGATCATGCGGTGATAGTCGTCATGGCTCTCGACCTGCAGATCAATCAGCCGGGTGGCATGTCCGGCGCGGCGCGCCGCCTCCGCAACCAGTTCGAGTCCGAGCGGTTCCAGCCGCAGGAAAACCCGCGTATACAGCAATGGGCCTGGGTGAACGAACAAGAGTCTCATGAAACGACTCCAATCATAATTGGCGTCGCAGCCCTGTTTCTGGCTGCTTGCAATCAAACCCCGGAAAGAAAAGGAGTTCCGTCGTCTCGATTTCGGCCAACGGTCAAGCCGCGGCTCACAGGTCGAATTTATCGAGCTTCGCCTTTTGCTCGTCGCTCAGATCGCCGTAGAACGTATCGACCGCCACAGCCAGATTGGCCCCGGCGAAGAGCATGGAATCAAGCCAGTCGAGCGTGGCATCGAGTCGCGCCGCCGGCGTTACCGGCGCCTGCTGCGGACACGAGCCCATCATCAGCTTTCCCATCTGCATCGACGTCTTGTTCAAGGCTCCAAGGTCCGCCTGCTGATCCTTGTTCAGCCGGAGAACGCGCGCCATCTTCTCGGCCGGCCATTGCGGCGCCATCTGCGTCAACGCATAACAACGCTGCGCTGCGCCCTCGTCGCGCGCTGCGCTTTCCTGGTTTTCGCGCGCGGCTGTCTGCGGCTCGCCGAGCTTTGCTCTTTGTTCAGGCGTCAGCGCATCATGAAATTTCTGCAGCGGCGCGCGCAGATTGACTGTGGTCACACGCAATGCCCAGAGTCGGTCCTGCATGATCCGCAGCCGCTCCGGCAGCGTGGCCGGAGCCCCTCGCGGACAAGCGGCACGAATGTCGCCGTCCACCGCATGCAGCGCCGTGCGCAGCTCTGCCAGCATCGCCTGCTGATCGCTCGCAATCGCCAGTTTGTCGCCCAACTGGTTTGTCACCGCCTCCGCGCGATCCGCGCCGCTCTCACCGCAGACAGTCTCATCGCCGGCCGCGGCGCCCGTTGTCTGCCTGTCATTGTCGCTATCGGCGCGACTTGCGTTACGTTCGCCGCCGGCTTTGGGCGGTTGCTCGAACATGCTGACAACGATGGCGCCGTAGCCATGCGCCCAGAGACCGATGGCTTTCGCCGACAGCACATAATCGAAGATGTCCTGCGACGCGTCGGGCCAGAACGGCTTCGGCTGCGCGCTCTGTCCCTGTGCAAGCGCATGCTGTAACGACTCCGGCGTCTGCGCGATCGCCCGGCGGGAAGCGTTTGGCGTGCGGACAGCGCGCACACGCGGCCGATACACAGGGGGACGCAAGACCCGTCGAACACCCCGCGCGCCGCGCCGCAAGAGCGAATCGACCGGCGCTGCGAGCGGACCCAGGATAGGACCCAGCCCCTGCGCCGGCGCGTCAGCCGGTGTCGCGACCAGAAGCGAGACAGCAGCAAGAGCGAGTATCGACAGGCGCATGAGAGCGGACCTCAAGCCCGAATATTCAACGCCTGATTGTCCGCGCCGGTTCCGGCGTTTGTGAGGCCGGCAGGCGGATTACTGGCCGTGACTTTCCAGAACCCTGCGGCAAGCGCCCGAAATCTTCGTCCTGTTGCGCTGCAGGCAGGCCAGCACACGAAAAGTATCCGGCTCCGCCTCACGGCAAAACCTGTTGGAATCCGGCCGGCAGGCAGCCTGCTCCTCCGGCGTCCCCTGAAACAGATTCTGGAAGGGGGACGGAATGGGGGCGGGCGCTTGCGATGGCGCTTGCGCGAAGGCGCCGGTTGCTGCCGACAACAGAATAAGCGCAAGCAGAGCAGCCAGCCCTCCGTGAACCATTTGATTCCTCCATCATTGTTTATCAGTCCCATCAAGTCGCTTTAATCCTAGCACGCACGACTGCGGCTGAGCTTATTTCTTGTGTAATGCGACGCAATGCTCAGATGATCACGCGACCGGGCAGTGGACAGCTTTCGATCCGGTCGCCTGGCGATGCCCGATTTGAAATGAGGCAAGCAAGCCTGCTACGCAATCTCGTCAGTTGACGAATATGTGAGGCGGTCGCGGATTTGCGAGTTCCAACTGACGCAAAACAGGTATCTTATTAGGGTCGATATTTTGATCTATTTGTCCCTCAAAACCGCCACCCTGCAAGCCATCAAAGGCAGCCTTAACATTAGAGCGATAGTCCCTCGTAGCAAATGCTGAAATCGATAATCATCCGCATTGTAGGTTTTTGCACCTGGCTGGCCTGGCCGGTGATCATTCTGGCCGCCGCGCTTACGGTCGCTTCGTCGGTTTATGCGATGCGACACTTTGGCATCACCACCGATGTCAGCCAGCTCATTTCTACCGCGTCGCCTTGGCGTCAGCGTGAGATCGCCTTCGAAAAGGCCTTTCCGCACCGCACGCAGACGATCCTTGTGGTGGTGCAGGCGCCGACACCCGAATTGACCAAGCAGGCTGCAGACGCCCTGGCGCAGCGCATCTCCGGGCGCCGCGACCACTTCCGTTCCGTGCGTCAGCCGGATGGCAGCCCCTTCTTCGCGGAGAATGCGCTCATGTTCTCCTCGACCGAAGATATCGCCCGCGTCACGGGCGGATTGACCGAGCTGCGGCCGCTGATCGGCGTGTTGTCCGATGACCCCAGCCTGCGCGGGGTGATGAAAGTGGTCGCCCTGGGCGCCGGTGGGGTGCGTGCCGGCCGCGCCAAGCTCGACGACATGGCGCGACCGATGAACATGCTCGCCGATACGTTTGAGGATGTCCTCTCCCGAAAATTTGCAAGCTTCTCCTGGCATGTTCTGTTGAACGGAAAGGCTGAAGCAAGGCAGCTCCGCCGCTTCATTGAAGTCGATCCCATACTTGACTTCAGCTCGTTGGAACCCGGCGGCGAAGCGACTAGCGCAATCCGGCAGGCCGCCATCGATCTCAATCTGGCCTCCGATTACGGCGCCCGGGTGCGGCTGACGGGTCCGGTTCCCATGGCGGATGAGGAATTCGCGACCCTCAAGGAAAATGCACTGCTGAATGCCGTGCTCACGATTCTCGCGGTGTTGCTGATCCTGTGGCTGGCACTGCGCTCGGCGCGGATCATTCTTGCGGTCTTTCTCAGCCTCGTGGTCGGCCTCGCCAGCACCGCCGCGCTCGGCCTGATGATGGTCGGTGCCTTCAATATGATCTCGGTGGCCTTCTTCGTGCTCTTTGTCGGCCTCGGTGTCGATTTCGGGATCCAGTTCAGCGTGCGTTACCGCTCCGAGCGCCACGAGAACGAGGATCTCAGCGACGCCTTGCGCAATGCTGCAGCAAAGGCGGGCATTCCCCTGACGCTGGCCGCCGCCGCTGTTGCCGCCGGCTTTCTGTCATTCCTGCCGACGGACTATCGCGGATTGTCCGAGCTCGGATTGATCGCCGGCGTCGGCATGATCGTTGCGTTCATCACCAGCATCACCGTGCTGCCCGCCTTGCTCAGGGTCTTGAATCCGCCCGGCGAACCCGCCCCCGTCGGTTACGCCGCGCTCGCGCCGGTCGACCGCTTCATGGAGCGATTTCGGATTCCCATTGTGCTCCTGACCGGAGCGGTCACGCTGATCGGCGCACCGCTGCTTCTGAAGTTGCAGTTCGATTTCAACCCCATCAATCTGCGCAGTCCCAAGGTCGAATCCGTCGCAACTTTCCTGGAATTGCGGCGCGACCCGGAAGCCGGCGCAAATTCGATTGAAATCCTGGCTCCATCGCTTGCCGAAGCGAACGCGATAGGAAAACGCCTTGCGCCCCTTCCGGAAGTTTCGCGCACCATGACGTTGCAGAATTTCGTACCGGAAGGTCAGGATGAAAAGCTCGCGCAGATCCGCAATGCGGCAAAGGCGCTCGAGCCGGTTCTCAATCCAAGACGCGTGAGCGCGCGGCCGAGCGACGCAGAAAATGTGGCCGCGCTCAACGCCGCGGCCGACAGCCTGAGGCAGACGGCCGCCGAAGAGAATGGTCCGGGCGCGGCTGCCGCGAAACGCCTGTCCGGCCTGCTGTCGCAGCTCGCCAAATCGGATCCGGCCTTGCGAGCCAAAGCCGAGGAGGCCCTGATCGGCCCGCTTATGACGGCGCTCGAAGACCTGCGCAACATGCTGCGCGCGCAACCCGTATCGCTGCAGACGCTGCCGCAGGATCTTGTCCGCGACTGGATGACGCCGGATGGCCGCGCGCGGCTCGAGGTCGTGCCCAAGGGTGACCCGAATGACAACGAGGTGATGCGTGAATTTGCCCAGGCGGTGCTGGCGGTTGAACCGAGCGCCACCGGCGCGCCGGTGTCGCTTCAGGAAGCGGGCCGCACCATCGTCAACGCCTTCCTGCAGGCCGGATTCTGGGCGCTCCTGACGATCACCATTCTGCTCTGGATTGCCTTGCGGCGGTTCGGCGACGTGCTGCTGACACTGGTGCCGTTGCTGCTGGCCGGCGTCATCACACTGGAAGTGTGCGTGCTGATCGGCATGCCGCTCAATTTCGCCAATATCATCGCCTTGCCGCTGCTGCTCGGCGTCGGGGTCGCATTCAAGATCTACTACATCATGGCCTGGCGCGCGGGACGCACCAACCTTCTGCAATCCAGTCTCACCCGCGCAATCATCTTCAGCGCGCTCACTACGGCGACGGCCTTCGGCAGCCTGTGGTTTTCGAGCCACCCGGGCACGTCGAGCATGGGCAAATTGCTGGCATTGTCGCTTGTTTGCACCATGTGCGCCGCGGTCCTGTTCCAGCCGGCGCTGATGGGGCCGCCGCGCAACGGCAAAGAGAAGCCGGCGAACGGTCACTCATCCTGACAAATCTTGGGCGCGGCGGCTGCGCCGTCCTTCGGCCTTGCGCCGGCCGTGGCAGGGCCACTTGGTTTTTTGGCAGCCGCCTTCGGATCGGCCGGCTGCTGCACGCGCGTCCAATTCTCGCCGCCGCAGAAGATGCCGCCCAACACGCAACCTTCAATCTTCAGGACGTCGTCGCTGAGCAGCGTTATGCTGGCGGAATACATCTTCCCGCTTTGCGCGTTGTAGACCTCGCCTTCCCACTTGTTGGACTTGACCGGCATCATGCCCCGCAAGATCGGCACGCCGACAATGGGGCGGTTTCGTTTCGCCGGATCGGGATTTTTTCGATCGATTCCCGGCTCCCGCGTCCAGGAAATGAATCCCCAGAGGCCGTTGTCGCAAGGCTCAATGCGGATGCGCGCGTTGCCATCCTTCACCAACCACTCGCCGGCCGGATCGGCGGCCAGCGCAGCGCCGCACATGCAAGACAACAGGACAGCGGCAAGGCAAACCTTTCGCATTCCTTCCTCCGAGAGCAGACCTAGCCTATTTCCTTCTTCCGCACGTCGCCGCCCGAAAATGCCGGAGAGCTCGCGCCCCCACTCCCCCAAAGCTCCGGGTAATTGGCAAATCGGGGCAGCGTCTTGTCGTAACGCGTCGGCTCGAGCAGCGGCAGCAATTTCTTTAACACCATATTGGGAATTCGTGATGTGTGCCGCACATAGAGATCAAGCGGATAAAGCTGGAATCGCAAATGCCACTTCGGATCATAATTCAGCGAGCTGCTGAGGCAACGCCTGTAGCCGAGAGCGATGGCCCAATTCATGATATCGCGAAATATGTAAAAATAAAGATGCAGGTCGAGGGCGACGGTGTAGTCTAGGCCGAGATACTCATTGCAGATCGTGTCGTCCTGCATCATGGACAGACTGAAAGCGACAACCCTGCCGCATTGTCGCCAAACAAAGAACCGGACCTTGTCCGGCATGGCGCGACCAATCTGACAAATATAATCCTTCGTCAGCCTCTCGAAGCGGAGCGTCGAGCGCTCGTAGACCTGAAGATAGAGCGGGTAGAGTTCATCAACGATCGGCGTCGCATCGGTAATAACGCTCATCTCGATGGGATCAGCCTTGGCCGTGGCGCGGAGGTTGCGGCGAAGATACGCGCGCGTCTTGCCGCTGACTCCGCGCTTCATGTAATCGTCAAAGTCGGCATAATCGAGATTGAGGCACACCATGGGAAGGCTTGGCACCCGCGTGTAGCCACGGTCGAGGAAACAAGCCAATGAGCTTCGGTATTCCGGGGGAAATTCCTTGAGGACAATCAACGACGCCTTCGCATCACGCGCATGCCTTTCGATGGCACTCGCCAGCAACCGCGCATGCCGGCAGCGCGTCAATTCGTCGGCTCCGTCAAGATGACCTTCGCCGGCCGCGCAGCCCACCATCAGCGTGCGCATCCGCATGAAACCGGGCCATGAGCGTCGCACGAACTCCGTCAGGATTCTGATCGCCCTGCCGCGAATGCCGGCGAGAATATCCTGGTCGAGAATGAAATAGGGCTGGATTGCACAGATATCGCCCGCGCCATTCCTGATCATGAAGTAGCGGAAATCGAAATCCCGGCAGATCGTATCTTCGACCACCTCGTAGTAGCGACGATCCTTGCGCTGTCCCGAGAAGGCACCGGCCCAACAGGGACTGCCGGCCAGACCCGCCCGACCAACGGCCGCGACGCCGGCGCCCGCTATGCTGATCGGACTTTGCGCCGCACCTCGAAAGGCTTCTTTCATCATAAAACGCTTCAGCAATGACAGGTCACGGTCAACATCGCGCTGTTTGATTATCTCACGGGACCCAGGGCGAGGATCTTCTCGTAGGATAGAATACCTATGCCAAACAGGGCAGAAGCCACACCACAAAATGGCCGTCTTGCGGCACACTAGGTCTCATGGCGCTGCGGCAATCCCTTAACGCGCCGGACAGTGTTGCGGTTGCAGACGGGGCGGTCTAATTCGGTCTCGCCCGGACAGGGCGGGGAGACAGGCGGACATGGACATCGATATCGCATCGTTATTCGCAGAGCGGGAAGCGGAGCGATACGCGCTGCACACCAGGCACGTGAACGAGCAGATGGTGCGGGTGCTGAAAACCATCGGCTTCGATGTGGGTTTCAAATCCGGCCGCGGCCAGTACCTGTTTGACCGCACCGGCACCCGCTATCTCGACACCCTAAGCGGCTTCGGAGTCTTTGCGACGGGGCGCAACCATCCGCGCGTACGGGACGCGCTCAAAAACGTGCTCGACAGCGATCTGCCAAATCTCGTGCAGATGGATGTGTCTCCGCTCGCCGGTATTCTGGCCGAACGGCTTCTCCGTCACGTCCCTTTTCTCGACAAGGTCTTCTTCGCCAATTCGGGCGCCGAGACGGTCGAATCCGCCATCAAATTCGCGCGCGCCGCGACCGGCCGATCGCCCATCCTTTATTGCAGCCATGCCTTTCACGGTCTCACCTACGGCGCGCTTTCGCTCAATGGCGATCGCATCTTTCGCGATGGATTCGGCCCGCTGCTGCCCGATTGCATCGAGGTGAAATTCAACGACCTTGCAGCGCTGGAACGGGCGCTCACTGCGCAACCGGCCGCTGCTTTCATCGTCGAGCCGATCCAGGGCAAGGGCGTGAATCTGCCCGATGACGGCTATTTGCGCGGCGCGCTGGAACTGTGCCGCAAGCATGGAGCGATCTTCATCGCGGACGAGATCCAGACCGGACTCGGGCGCACCGGCCGCTTTCTGGCCGTCGAACATTGGGGCATCGAGCCGGACATGGTGCTGCTGGCGAAATCATTGTCGGGCGGACACGTGCCCGTCGGCGCGCTGCTGACCCGCAAGTGGATTTTCGACAAGATGTTCAACCGAATGGATCGCGCGGTCGTGCATGGGTCGACGTTCTCCAAGAATGATCTCGCGATGGCGGCAGGGATCGCGACGCTCGATGTCATGGAATCGGAGCGTCTGGTCGAGAATGCGGCGCGCCTGGGCGAGCGGCTGCTGAAGTCCTTCAGGGACATGGCCACCCGCTACGAACTGGTGAAGGACGTTCGCGGCAAGGGGCTAATGATCGGGATCGAGTTCGGGCCGCCGCGTTCCCTCAAGCTCAGGGCGTCATGGAGCGCGCTCGAAGCGGTCAACAAGGGCCTGTTCTGCCAGCTTATCGTCATCCCGCTGTTCAAGGAACACAAGATTCTGTGTCAGGTCGCGGGTCATGACATTCATACGATCAAGCTGCTGCCGCCGCTGATCATCTCGGATTCTGATTGCGACTGGATCGAGCGCTCATTCGATGCGGTGATCGCCGACGCGCATCGTGTGCCGGGCGCGGTCTGGTCGCTCGGCAAGACGCTGGTCGACAACGCGATGCGGGCGCGCGCCGCCGGATAAATAAATGAGCGGGACGACGATAACCCTCGCAGTCGCAAGTCTTTCAGCGGCGATCTGGGCCAGTCTCATGGTCGCGCGTGGCGGCTTCTGGCTGACCTCGGTGCGCGACGATGGAGGTTCGGCCAAGGGTCGTCCATCCTGGCCGCACGTGACCGCCGTGGTGCCGGCGCGCAATGAAGCGGATGTGATTGCGCAAAGCCTGCATTCGCTGCTCACGCAGGATTATCCGGGCGCCTTCAACGTCATCCTGGTCGACGATCAGAGCCGGGACGGCACGTCGGCGGTGGCGAGAGCCGTTGCGGCCAATCTGCAGGCGGAAAACCGGCTCATGATTGTCACCGGCCGGACGCTGCCCGCAGGATGGACGGGTAAAGTCTGGGCCATGAAGCAGGGCGTCGATTACGCCGATGGCCTGACACATCCATCGACGTACCTGCTCTTCATCGATGCGGACATTGCCTGTGCGCCGGATGCGTTGAGGCACCTGGTCATGCGCGCAGAAGCCAATGGTCTGGTCCTTACCTCGCTGATGGCCAAGCTGCACTGCGAGACATGGGCCGAGCGTGCCCTGATCCCCGCCTTCGTCTTTTTCTTCCAGATGCTCTACCCCTTCGCATGGGTGAATGACCCAAACCGCAAGACTGCCGCAGCAGCCGGCGGCTGCATGCTGGTACGCCGCGATGCGCTGCGGCAGGCGGGCGGTATTGAAGCGATCAGCAATGCGCTGATTGACGACTGTGCCCTTGGCAAGTTGCTGAAATCAGTCGGGTCGATCTGGCTCGGCCTGACCGAGCGGGTGCGCAGTTTGCGACCCTATCCGCAGGTGAGCGACATCGGTCGCATGGTGTCGCGCTCGGCCTATGACCAGTTGCGCTATTCGCCGCTGCTGCTGGCGGGTACGACGGCCGGCATGGCGCTGACCTATCTAGCGCCGCCATTCCTGACTTTTTTCGCGACGGGTCTTGGCCAGACATTGGGCACACTTGTCTGGGCCGCGATGGCTCTCGCCTTCCAGCCAATGCTGCGCTTCTACCGGGTCTCCCCCCTGTGGGGGATTGCCCTGCCCGCCATCGGCTGCGCCTACATGGCTTTCACGCTCGATTCGGCCTATCAGCATCTGCGCGGCAGGGGCGGCCTCTGGAAGGGCCGGGTCCAGGCAAACATATCCGGGACGCAACGATGAGCTCCGCCGACATCCATCCCAGCAAGACCCATCGCGACGAGAATTTTCCGGTCGCGTCGGTGCTCATCCATCCGCGGCATCGCCAGACTATCCTCGCCTTTTACCGTTTTGCGCGAGCGGCAGATGACGTGGCCGATCATGCCTCGCTCCCCGAGCACGAAAAGCTCGCGCGGCTCGACCGGCTGGAGAACACATTGCTCGGCGCCAGCGAGGATGCGCCCGAGGCCCTGCCCTTGCGTGCGGCGCTGGCTGCGCGAGGGCTCCCGCCGCGTCATGCGCAGGATTTGCTCACCGCTTTTCGCATGGACGTCACCAAACGCCGCTATCAGGACTGGGACGACCTGATCCGCTACTGCAGCTATTCGGCCATGCCGGTCGGCCGCTTCGTGCTGGACGTGCATGGTGAGAGCCGCGCGACCTGGCCCGCCTCCGACGCATTATGCGCGGCATTGCAGATCATCAATCATCTGCAGGATTGCGGTGCCGACTATCGCAATCTCGATCGCGTGTATATTCCGCTGGATGCTTTGGCGCGCGAGGGGTTGCAGGTCGAGGCGCTCGGTGCCGACAAAGCTTCTCCCGGGTTGCGACGGTGCCTGCGCAATCTTGCGGAGCGCACGTCCGCTCTGCTGCGCCAGTCCGAGCTGTTTCCGATGCTGGTCAATGATCTTCGCCTCGGGCTGGAAATTGCCGTCATCCAGAAGCTGGCCCGCAATCTGATCGGCCTGCTGTTGCAGCGCGATCCCTTGAGCGAGCGCGTGCATTTGGGGACGTCCGGTGTTGCGGCTCTAAGCGCGGCCGGCATTGCGGAAGGTATCAGCCTGCGCCTGCGGCGGCGCCTGATCGGCGGCCGCGACAAAGCACAGGATGCCTGAGGACATACCATGACCGCGATCGAGGCAGAGACGCAAACCGCAGCGCAACGCGCCTCAGGCAGCTCCTTCTATCTCGGTATGAGACTCTTGCCGCCGCGCCAGCGCGAGGCGGTCTACGAAATCTATTCCTTCTGCCGCAAGGTCGACGACGTGGCCGATGATTGCGGCCCGCGTCCGGCGCGTCTTGCCAAATTGCAGCGATGGCGAGCCGACCTTGACTCCCTTTATGCGGGCTCACCGCCGCCGCGCCTGCGCGGCCTCGTCGAGCCTGTCCGCGACTTTGCGCTGGCAAAGGATGATTTTGTTGCCATCATCGACGGCATGCAGATGGATGTCGTTGCCGACATCCGCGCGCCCGATCTCACCACGCTGGATCTGTATTGCGACCGGGTCGCCAGCGCCGTGGGGCGCCTGTGCGTCAAGGTATTCGGCATGGATGAGGCCGACGGCATCGCGCTATCGCATCACCTGGGACGCGCATTGCAACTGACCAACATCCTGCGCGACCTTGACGAGGATGCAGGGATCGGGCGGCTCTATCTTCCGCGCGAAGCTCTGCTAAACAATGGGATCACCGAAACCGAACCATCGGCGGTGCTGGCGCATCCAAATCTTGGGAAAGTTTGCAACCTTTTGATCGAGCGCATCCGCACGCATTTTGCCGAAGCCGACAGGGTCATGCAGCGCTCTCCCCGCAAGACGGTCCGCACGCCGAGGGTGATGGGCGAAGTCTACAAGCTGATCCTTGAGGGCCTTGTTGCGCGCGGCTGGGCGCCGCCGCGCGAGCGAGTGCGCATCGGCCGCCCGCAATTGCTCTGGATCCTTGCGCGCTATGCCGTGATCTGATGCTGGCGCCGACCATCCATATTATTGGGGCCGGCCTTTCCGGACTGGCGGCGGCAGTGCAGCTCGCGCGATCCGGCGTGAGCGTGATCGTCTATGAAGCGGCCAACCAGGCTGG
This sequence comes from Pseudorhodoplanes sp., assembly GCA_032027085.1. NCBI lineage: Bacteria > Pseudomonadati > Pseudomonadota > Alphaproteobacteria > Hyphomicrobiales > Pseudorhodoplanes > Pseudorhodoplanes sp. The sequence goes on from JAVSMS010000001.1 coordinate 1,367,317, forward strand.
TGGACGCTGCCGCTCCTATCACGACCCGGCGCTGCAAATGATGATCGACAACGGCAATCACCTGCTGTTGTCAGGCAACACGGCGGCGCTCGCCTATTTGCGGACAATCGGAGCCGAGGACCGGCTGGTCGGTCCCGCCACCGCCGAATTTCCCTTCATCGATCTCGCATCCAGGCAACGCTGGCACCTGCGGCCGAACGACGGGCGCATCCCGTGGTGGATATTCAACCCTACGCGTCGCGTGCCGGATACGGGTATCGGCGATTATGCCGGCATTCTGCCGCTGCTGTGGGCCGGACCCGGCAAGACGATTGCGGAAGCAATGAATTGCAGCGGCCTCCTCTACGACCGGCTATGGCATCCGCTGTTGCTTGCCGCGCTGAACACCGATCCCAAGGAAGCCTCCGCCACGCTTGCCGCCGCGATTGTGCGCGAAACGCTGCTGGCCGGCGGTCAGGCTTGCCGTCCGCTGATCGCGCGGGATGGACTCGCGGAGGCGTTCATCGATCCGGCGCTTCGTTATCTGCAGGCGGCGGGCACGACGGTGCATCTGGGGCGACGGCTTCGCGCGCTCTCCTTTTCCGGGCGATGCATTGAGGCACTGGATTTCGGCGAGGAGAGCGTCCGGCTTGCTCCGTCTGACGCCATCATTCTGGCTGTGCCGCCGCCCGTTGCTGCGGCGCTCCTGCCCGGTCTCGTTGTTCCCACCGAATTCCGCGCAATCGTCAACGCGCATTTCAAGATCGCCCCGCCGGCCGGCTGTCCCATGATGACTGGGGTCACCAACGCCCTGACGCAATGGATCTTCGCCTTTCCAGACCGTCTATCCGTCACCGTCAGCGGCGCCGACCATTTACTTGAGACACCACGCGAGACCCTCGCCCGCGATATCTGGCGCGAAGTGGCCGTCGTCGCCGGCATTGCGGGCGATCTGCCCGCGTGGCAGATCGTGCGGGAGCGGCGCGCCACTTTCGCCGCATTGCCGCAGGAAGAGACAAAGCGCCCCGCGGCGCAGACCGACTGGATGAATCTTTTCCTCGCCGGCGATTGGACCGCCACCGGCCTGCCGGCCACCATCGAGGGCGCGGTGCGTTCCGGACACCGCGCGGCGGAATGTGTGAGAAACGCGCAGAGCAAATGACCAACACGTCGACGAGCCTGAAGGAAAAGCCGGCACACGTGCGCAGCCTGGACCACTCCATCGAGGCCGCGACTGCGGCGCTTCTCGATCTGCAGAAGGACGACGGTCACTGGGTGTTCGAACTGGAGGCCGACGCCACCATTCCGGCTGAATATGTGCTGCTCCGGCATTATCTCGGCGAACCGATCGATACGGCGCTGGAATCGAAAATCGCCGCCTATCTGCGCCGCATCCAGGGCGCACATGGCGGCTGGCCGCTGTTCCATGACGGCGATTTCGACATGAGCGCCAGCGTGAAGGCCTATTTCGCGCTGAAAATGATTGACGATCCCATCGATGCCGCGCATATGCGGCGCGCGCGCGAGGCGATTCTGGCGCGCGGCGGCGCCGCGGGCAGCAATGTGTTCACCCGCATCCTGCTCGCGCTTTACGGCATCGTCCCTTGGCAGAGCGTGCCGGTAATGCCGGTGGAAATCATGCTGCTGCCGAAATGGTTTCCCTTCCATCTGTCGAAGATTTCCTATTGGGCCAGAACCGTCATCGTTCCGCTGCTGGTGCTGCAAACACTGAAGCCGAAAGCCCGCAATCCGAAATGCGTGACGATCGACGAGTTGTTCACGCATTCGCCGGAGCGGCTGGGCCTCGCACCAAAGGCGCCGCATCAGAAATGGTGCTGGTTTCTTCTGTTTCGCGCGATCGATGTCGTCTTGCGCAAGGCAGAACCGTTCTTTCCGGCAGGGCCGCGTCAGCGCGCGATCAACAAGGCGGTCGCCTTCGTGACGGAACGCCTCAACGGGGAGGACGGTCTCGGCGCCATCTTCCCGGCCATGGCCAACGCGGTGATGATGTTCGACGTGCTCGGCTATCCTAGGGATCATGCCGAGGTCAAAATAGCGCGCCACTCGATCGACAAGCTTCTGGTCGTCAAGCCGGACGAAGCCTATTGCCAACCCTGCGTCTCGCCGGTCTGGGACACCGTGCTCACCGGCCATGCCTTGCTGGAAGCGGGAGGGCAGCGCGCCGTCAAAAGCGCCGAAAAGGGTCTCGACTGGCTCAAGCCGCGCCAGGTTCTCGATGTTGCCGGCGACTGGGTCGCGCAGCGGCCCGATGTCAAGCCGGGCGGCTGGGCCTTCCAATATGCCAATGCGCATTATCCCGATCTCGACGACACTGCGGTCGTGGTCATGGCGATGGATCGAGCCGACGGCCTGCGCGGCGAGCAATCGCCGCGCTATGGCAAGGCCATCGCGCGCGCCCGCGACTGGATCGTCGGCCTGCAGAGTCGCGACGGCGGCTGGGCCGCCTTCGATGCCGACAATAATTATGAATACCTGAACAACATCCCCTTCTCCGATCACGGCGCGTTGCTCGATCCGCCGACCGCTGACCTGACGGCGCGCTGCCTTTCCATGCTGGCGCAGCTTGGCGAAACGCCGGAAAAGAGCCCGGCGATGCAGAAGGCGATCGACTTTTTGCGGCGCGACCAGCACGCGGAGGGAAGCTGGTATGGCCGTTGGGGCATGAATTACATTTACGGCACCTGGTCGGTTCTGTGCGCGTTGAATGCTGCGGGCCTGACCTACGATTCGCCGGAAATCGGCAAGGCCGCCGACTGGCTGATATCGATCCAGAATCCCGATGGCGGCTGGGGCGAGGATGGAACGAGCTACAAGCTCGACTATTGTGGGTACGAACCCGCTCCCAGCACCGCCTCGCAGACCGCCTGGGCGCTGCTGGGTCTCATGGCGGCGGGACAAGTTGATCATCCCGCTGTCGAGCGCGGGATCGCCTATCTGCGCGAGATGCAGGATGCAGACGGCCTGTGGACCGAACGTCTATTCACTGCCACCGGCTTCCCCCGCGTGTTCTACCTGCGCTATCACGGCTATCCGAAATTCTTTCCGCTGTGGGCGCTGGCGCGTTACCGCAACCTGAAGGCAGGCAATACGCGCAGCGTCGCGTTCGGCATGTGAAACCCGTTTCAACCACCAGACCCATTCTTGTGGTGACAGGCGCCGCTTTCGAAGCGCGCATGGCCTCCGGCCAGGATCTTTCGGTGATCTGCAGCGGCGGCGATCCGCAGCGGTTGCGGTCGCTGCTTGCGACGCTCGTTCCGTCCGACTTTCGCGCGGTGATCAGTTTCGGCTTGGCGGGCGGCCTCGATCCAGCGCTGCGCCCGGGCGATCTCATCGTCGCAAGCCAGGTGACGGCAAATGCGAAGACACGGCATGCAACGTTCACGCTCGCCGGCGCATTGGCGTCCGCGCTTCACACGACGGGAACGAAGCTGGAAAGTCTTGCGGGGGCTGAGGCGCCGGTCATGGATCCGGCGAGCAAGGCTGCATTGCGGGCAGCCACGGGCGCGGCCGCCGTGGACATGGAAACGCATATCGCGGCCAGTTTCGCCGACGACAACAAGCTGCCCTGGGCGGCGTTGCGCGTGATCTGCGATCCGGCGGAGCGCGAATTGCCGCCGCTGGCGCGACAGGCGCTCAAACCTGACGGCAGCATTGATTATGTCGCCGTGCTGAAGAGCCTTGCGACTGATCCCGCGCAAATCCCGGCGCTGCTGGTGACCGCACGCGACACCGCCATTGCGATGTTCGCCTTACGCCGCGCTCGCCGCCTTCTCGGTCCGCGATTTGGCCTCATCGGTGCGGATTTCCGATAGCTTCTTTTGCACCTGCGCCGAGAACACGTATTCGGCGGCCCGCTGCTGGTCGAGCGGAATTTCCGGCGCGAATTCTCCCTCGGTGCGCGGACCGCGCAGACTGACCCACAATGTGCGCAAAGGCTGGGTAATCGACGCTGTCGCCGCCGTTGGCTCGTAGCCGCAATGCGCCATGCAATTCGCGCATTTTTCGTAGCGTCCGGTGCCGTAGGAGTCCCAGTCCGTGGTTTCCATCAACTCGGCGAAGGTCTTGGCGTAGCCCTCGCCCAGCAGATAGCAGGGCTTCTGCCAGCCGAAGATGTTGCGCGTCGGCATGCCCCAGGGCGTGCAGTGGTAGGTCTGGTTCCCGGCAAGGAAGTCGAGGAACAGCGCCGAGTGCATGAAATTCCAGCCCTTGCCGCGACCAAGCGCGAAGACCTTGCGGAACAATTCCTTGGTCTTCCTGCGGCTGAGGAAATGCTCTTGGTCCGGCGCGCGCTCATAGGCGTAGCCCGGCGAGATCGACACGCCAACGCCAAGCTCCTTGGCAAAATCTAGGAAGGCGGCGATGTCTTCGGCAGCATGGCCGTCGAAGATCGTGGCGTTGACGTTGACCGCAAAACCTTTGCCTTTCGCCGCCGTGATCGCCGATACCGCCTTGTCGAACACACCTTCCTGCGACACCGCCTTGTCGTGATGCTCTCGCAGACCGTCGAGATGGACGGAGAAAAACAGATAGGGCGATGGTTCGAACAGATGCAGCTTCTTTTCCAGCAGCAGCGCATTCGTGCACAGCGACACGAATTTCTTGCGCGCCACGATGCCCTTGACGATCTCGCCGATCTCCTTGTGGATCAGCGGCTCGCCGCCCGGAATGGCAACCATCGGCGCGCCGCATTCATCGACCGCGTCAAGACATTCCTGTACCGACATCCGCCGGTTCAGAATCGCATCGGGATAATCGATCTTGCCGCAGCCGATGCAGGCGAGGTTGCAGCGGAACAGCGGCTCCAGCATCAGCACAAGCGGGTAGCGCTTGCGGCCCATGAGCTTCTGCTTGAGAAGGTAGGCGCCGAGGCGCATCTCTTTGAAGAACGGTATCGCCACTCTCTTCGCTTTCCTGTTGCTTGACCTGCGTCGAAATCAGACCGCCAATTCGGCCGGAAGCCGGAACGAAATATTCTCTTCGCGGCCGGGCAGCGTCGAAACCTCGACCGGCCGCAACCGCCCCACCGCATCGATGACGTCCTCGACCAGCACATCCGGCGCCGACGCGCCGGCTGTTATGCCGACCGCGCCCGCGGTCATCACCCAGTCCGCCTGCACCTCGCTGCCATCCGCAACCAGATAGCTCGGAATTCCCGATTCTGCACCGATTTCCCGCAGGCGATTGGAATTGGAACTGTTCTTGGCGCCGACCACAAGGATCACGTCAACAAGCTTGCTCAGTTCGCGCACCGCGGTCTGCCGGTTCTGGGTGGCGTAGCAGATGTCCCGCGTCTCAGGCCCGACGATGTCGCTGAAGCGCCTCTGCAACGCGGCAATGATGCCGCGCGTATCGTCGACGCTCAGCGTGGTCTGGGTGACATACGCGACCGGCGTATCGGTCGGAATCGCCAGCGTTTCGACGTCCTTTTCGGTCTGCACCAGATGCACCGGCGCCGAAATCTGACCCATCGTTCCTTCGACCTCCGGGTGCCCGGCATGTCCCACCAGGATCAGCGTGCGGCCCTGCGCCACATAGCGCTTACCCTGATTGTGAACCTTGGTCACCAGCGGGCAGGTCGCGTCGAGGACAGGCAGGTTGCGCGCCGTCGCATCGTCGACAACTTTCTGCGCCACGCCATGCGCCGAGAAAATGGTGACCGCATTGGGCGGTATCTCTGAAAGCTCTTCAACGAAGCGCGCGCCTTTGGCTTTCAGGCTTTCCACGACATGCTTGTTGTGCACGATCTCGTGGCGCACATAGATCGGCGGCCCGTATTTTTCGAGCGCACGCTCCACAATCTCGATGGCGCGCACGACGCCGGCGCAGAAGCCGCGCGGTTGCGCAAGAATGACGCGGATCGGCTGTTGGCCCGCCGGGCTGTTGATCGCTCTCATCTCAGGCCACCCTGCCGCCCACGCGTGCCTTGCTTCGGCCCAGCGCCTGCATCACCTGCGCGGTGATACCGGCCGCATCGAGCCCGGCCTTGGCGTACATCTTGTCGGGCTTGTCCTGATCGATGAAAATATCGGGCAGCACCATTGTGCGCACCTTGAGACCGGTGCCGAACATGTCCTGTTCGGCAAGCGTCTGCAGCACATGCGAGCCGAAGCCGCCGATTGCGCCTTCCTCGACGGTCAGCAGCAGTTCGTGCTCGCGCGCCAGGCGGAGCACCAGATCAACATCGAGAGGCTTGGCGAAGCGCGCGTCCGCGACTGTCGTCGACAACCCGTGCGCGGCGAGATCATCGGCGGACTTAAGACATTCGGCGAGCCGTGTGCCGAAGGACAGGAGCGCGACGGTATTGCCTTCGCGCAGGATACGGCCGCGGCCGATTTCCAGCGGCTTGCCTTCCGCCGGCATCTCGATGCCCAGCCCCTCACCGCGCGGATAGCGCAGCGCGCTCGGCCGGTCGTCGATCGCCGCGGCGGTCGCCACCATATGCACGAGTTCGGCTTCGTCGCTTGCGGCCATGAGGACGAAACCCGGCAGGCAGCCGAGATAGGTGATGTCAAAGGAGCCGGCATGGGTCGGCCCGTCGGCGCCGACAAGGCCGGCGCGATCGATCGCAAAGCGCACGGGAAGGCGCTGGATCGCGACGTCATGCACCACCTGATCATAGGCGCGCTGCAGAAAGGTTGAATAGATGGCGGCAAAGGGCTTGTAGCCTTCGGCGGCAAGGCCGGCGGCGAAAGTGACGCCATGCTGCTCGGCAATGCCGACATCGAATGTGCGATCCGGGAACGCCTTCTGGAAGATGTCGACACCGGTGCCCGACGGCATCGCCGCGGTGATGGCGACGATGCGCTTGTCCTTCGTCGCTTCCTTCACCAGGCTTTCGCCGAACACCTTCGTGTAGGACGGCGCGTTGGTTTTCGGCTTGACCTGCGAGCCGGTCGCGACATTGAACGGCACGACGCCGTGATACTTGTCCGCTGATGCTTCGGCCGGGCCGTAGCCTTTGCCCTTTTGCGTGACGACGTGGACGAGGATCGGTCCGTTCTTGGCGTCGCGCACATTCTTCAGGACCGGCAGCAGATGGTCGAGATTGTGCCCGTCGATCGGCCCGACATAATAAAAGCCGAGTTCCTCGAACAGCGTGCCGCCGGTCAGAAAACCGCGCGCAAATTCTTCCGCCCGCCCGGCCTGCTGCGCAACGAATTTCGGCAGGCCCTTGGCAAGCTGCTTGCCGACATGACGCAGCGAGCGATACGTCCGCCCGGAAATCAGCCGCGCCAGATAAGCTGACATGGCGCCGACTGGCGGGGCAATCGACATGTCGTTGTCATTGAGTACGACGATGAGACGCGAATTCATCGCGCCCGCATTGTTCATCGCCTCATAGGCCATGCCACCGGACATCGCGCCGTCGCCGATGACACAGATGACATTGTGGCTCTTGCCTTCAAGGTCGCGCGCGACCGCCATGCCGAGCCCGGCCGAGATTGACGTCGACGCATGTGCGGCGCCGAAGGGGTCATATTCGCTTTCCGCACGCTTGGTGAAACCGGATAATCCGCCGCCCTGGCGGACGGTGCGGATGCGGTCGCGCCGGCCGGTCAGAATCTTGTGCGGATAGGCCTGATGGCCGACATCCCAGATCAGCTTGTCGCGCGGCGTGTCGAAGACGTAGTGCAGGGCGATGGTCAGTTCGACCACGCCGAGGCCCGCGCCGAGATGGCCGCCGGTCAACGACACGGCATTGATGGTCTCGGCGCGCAATTCGTCTGCCACGCCTTTCAACGCAGCTTCGTCGAGACGGCGCAGATCGGCAGGGTCCTTGATTGCATCAAGTTGCATCGTCATTTCCGAGCTGTCATGGGGGGTTGCGGAGAAAATGAGTTAAAATATGAGCCAACATCTTGAACAACCGTGGCTTTTACAGGGCGAATGATCAAGCAGCATGCGCTCAAGTCCTCGTTACCAAGCTGCCATGCTGACAACCGATCGCGGATGATGCCGTTCCCTCCGGAACGGTCATCCGCCAGGCCCCCTAGCATGACTCACTGCCGCATGGCGCTGATAGCCTCCGGTCACCCGTTGAAGTCACCGGTGCGGCCAGATTGTGAATTTATTCTGCCAGTATCCTTACCTCGTGGGAAAGACATTCGTGCAAAAGCGGATCAATCCGCGCGATGAAATGTGGCGCCGGACGCGGCCGACATGCCGGGCGAGCCGACAGCGGTCAGGGCCTCTTTTAGATGCGCACCATGCGACACCAGCGGCCGGTTTCCCGTCATGGCTCGCAGCAGCACATAAAAGACCGGCGTGAGGAACAGACCGAACGCGGTTACGCCGATCATGCCGGCGAACACCGCGACACCCATCGCCTGTCGCATCTCGGCGCCGGCGCCGGTCGAGAGAACCAGTGGCAGTACACCCATCACAAAGGCAAGTGAGGTCATCAGGATCGGCCGCAGCCGCAACCGGCTGGCTTCCACCGCCGCCTGGAATGGCGTGCGCCCGGCGAATTCCAGCTCGCGTGCAAACTCCACGATCAGGATCGAGTTCTTCGCCGACAATCCCACCAGCACGATGAGGCCGATCTGCGTGAAGATGTTATTGTCGCCGCCCGAGAGCCAGACACCGGTCATCGCCGCCAGCAAGCCCATCGGCACGATCATGATGATCGAGAGCGGCAATACCAGGCTTTCATACAGCGCCGCCAGCACAAGAAAGACAAGAAACACCGCGAGCGGAAACACCCAGATCGCTGAATTGCCGGCGAGGATTTCCTGATAGGTCAGATCGGTCCATTCGAAGTCAAAGCCCTTCGGCAAGGTTTCGGCTGCGATCTTCGCGACAGCCGCCTGCGCCTCGCCGGTCGAATAGCCGGGCGCGGCGCCGCCATTCACGTCCGCGGTGAGGAAGCCGTTGTAGCGCATCGCGCGCTCGGGACCTGAGCTTGCTTTCACCCGCAGCAGCGCCGCCAGCGGCACCATCTCGCCCGAGGCGGAACGCACCTTGAGCTGGCCGACATCGTCAGCACGCGCACGATATTGTGCATCAGCCTGCACGCGCACCGAATAGGTGCGGCCGAACTTGTTGAAGTCGTTCACATAGAGCGAGCCGAGATAAATCTGCATGGTCTCGAAGACATCGGTCACCGCAACGCCCAACTGACGCGCCTTGACGCGATCGACGTCGGCGTAAAGTTGCGGCACGTTGACCTGATAGCCCGAGAACACGCCGACAAGTTCAGGCGCTTTCATCGCGCGGGCAACGAAGGCCTTGGTCGCTTCGTCGAGCGCGTCATAGCCAAGGCCCGCCCGGTCCTCGATCTGCAGCTTGAAACCACCGATCGTGCCCAGACCTTCCACCGGCGGCGGCGGGAACATGGCGATGAAGGCGTCCTGGATCGCGCTATATCTCTTGTTGAGTTCGAGCGCGATGGCATTGCCGCTGAGTTCAGGCGAGCGGCGTTCCTCGAACGGCTTCAGCACCGCAAAGACGATGCCCGCGTTCGACGAGTTGGTGAACCCGTTGATCGACAATCCCGGAAACGACACGGCGTGCTCCACGCCCGGCGTTTTCATCGCGATGTCGCTCATCTGCCGGATAACCTCTTCGGTCCGATCGAGCGTCGCCCCGTCGGGCAATTGCGCAAAGCCGACGAGATATTGCTTGTCCTGCCCCGGGACGAAGCCGCCCGGCACGGCGCGGAATACAACAAATGTCGCGCCGATCAGAACGAGGTAAAGACCCATCATCACAGCCTTGCGCGACAAGATGCGGCTGATGCTGCCGGCATAGCCCTGCGATCCGCGACTGAACACATAGTTGAATCCGCGGAACAGCCAGCCGAAGGCCATGTCCATGAACCGGATCAGGGCGTCCTTTGGGGCATCGTGCGATTTCAGCAGCAGCGCCGACAAGGCCGGCGACAAGGTCAGCGAATTGATCGCCGAAATCACGGTCGAGATCGCAATGGTCAGCGCGAATTGTTTGTAGAACTGCCCGGTCAAACCGCTGATGAATGCTAGCGGCACGAACACGGCGCACAGCACAAGAGCGATGGCGACGATCGGCCCCGACACTTCGCTCATGGCGCGATAGGTCGCGTCCCGTGGTGACAAGCCTCCCTCAATATTACGCTCGACATTCTCAACGACGACGATGGCGTCGTCCACCACAATGCCGATGGCGAGCACCAGGCCGAACAGCGACAGCGCGTTGATCGAGAAGCCGAAGATATACATGACGGCGAAGGTGCCGATGATCGAGACAGGCACCGCCAGCAGCGGAATGATCGAAGCGCGCCAGGTCTGCAGAAAGAGGATGACCACGACCACCACCAGCGCAATCGCTTCCAGCAGCGTATGCACGACGGCCTCGATCGACGCGCGCACGAACTGCGTGGGATCGTAGACGATCGAGTAATCAACGCCTTCCGGCATATTGACCTTCATCTCGGCCATCGCCGCGCGGACATTGTCCGAGATCGCAATGGCGTTCGACGCCGGCGCCTGGAAAATACCGATCGCCACCGCCGACTTGTTGTCGAGCAGCGCGCGCAACGCATATTCGGATGCGCCGAGTTCGATGCGAGCGATATCGCGCAGACGGGTCACCTCGCCATTGGCGCCGCTTTTGACGACGATCTCGCCGAATTCCTCTTCCGTCTGCAGGCGGCCCTGCGCGTTGATGGACAATTGCAGGTCGAGACCGGGCAGGCCGGGCGAGGCGCCGACAACGCCCGCTGCCGCCTGCACATTCTGTGCGCGGATTTCCCGCACCACGTCGCCGGCCGATAATCCGCGCTCGGCAACCTTCTGCGGATCAAGCCAGACCCGCATCGAATAGTCGCCCGCGCCCCACATCAGCACCTGGCCGACGCCATCGATGCGGGCCAGCCGGTCCTTCACGTTCAGGATCGCGTAGTTGCGGAGATAGGTCATGTCGTAGCGATCGTTCGGCGACAACAGGTGAACGACCATGGTGATGTTTGACGAACTCTTGACCGTAGTGACGCCGAGGCGGCGCGCCTCTTCCGGCAGGCGCGGTTCGGCCTGCGTGACCCGGTTTTGCACTAGCTGCTGCGCCTTGTCGGGGTCGGTGCCGAGCTTGAAGGTGACGGTCAGGTTCATGATGCCGTCGGTTGTCGCCTGGCTGCTCATGTAGAGCATGCCCTCGACGCCGTTGATCGCCTCCTCGATCGGGGTTGCGACCGTCTCCGCGATGACTTTCGGATTCGCCCCTGGATATTGCGCGCGCACCACGACCGACGGCGGCGCCACCTCGGGATATTCCGAGATCGGCATGACGCGCAGCGCAAGCAGGCCAGCGATGAAAATCAGGATCGAGAGAACTCCGGCGAAAATCGGCCGGTCGATGAAAAATCTGGATAGATTCATGTCACCCTCCCCGCGCCGGCGCGGCGGACCAATCAAGCAATGCAATCAAAAAGACGTCCGATCAGTTGGACGCGGACCGGACATCCATGGACACAAGCTGCGGCTCCACGACCGCACCGGGTCGCACGCGCTGCAACCCGTTCACGACGATTCGCTCGCCGGCTTTCAAACCTTGCGTCACGACCCGGAGCCCTTCGGCAGCGGGGCCGAGCGTCACCTCGCGATAGGTGGCCTTGTTCTCTGCGTCGACGACGAGCACATATTTCTTGTCCTGATCGGTGCCGATGGCGCGTTCGCTGACCGCAAGCGCCGGCTCGGATTTGGCTTGGCCCATGCGCAGCCGGGCAAATTGTCCCGCAATCAGCCGTCCGTCCGCATTGTCGAAGACCGCGCGCACGCGCACGGTGCCAGTGCGAATGTCGAACTGGTTGTCGATCAACTGCATCTTGCCTTTGAACACGGTGCCGTTGCTGGTCACCGTGGTCATCTCGACGGGAATGCGCTCGATCTGGTCATAGCTCCGTCCGCTCTCGCCGAGAGATTGCAGGGCGCGCGCCAGAATCTGCTCGTCGACATTGAAGCTCGCATAGATCGGATTGACCGACACAAGGCTGGTGAGCACCGGCGCGCCGGGCCCGGCCGCCACGAGATTTCCAACTGTGATCTCCAGCTTGCCGACGCGGCCGGACACGGGTGCGCGCACCTGTGTATAGTCCAGATTGAGCTTCGCCGCCTGCAGCGCCGCTTGCGCGGCTCGCAGATTGGCTTCCGCTTCGCGATGCGCATTCAGACGCTGATCGAGATCGCGCTGCGAGATCGTGCGCGAATCGGAGAGTTGCTGACCGCGCTCCATTTCATTCTTGGTCAGCAGAACGCGGGCTTGCGCCGCGGCAACTTGCGCTTCCGCGCGCGCGACCTCGGCCTCATACGGCGCCGGATCAATGGTGATCAGCAGGTCATTCTGCTTCACCAGCGCGCCTTCGCGGAAATGCACCGCCTGCACGGCGCCGGCGACGCGCGAGCGAATGTCGACGCGGTCAATCGCTTCCAGGCGGCCGGAAAACTCATCCCAGATCGCGACATCGCGCTGTTCCACGACGGACACCGACACCGGAAGCGCCGCGGGCGCCGCCGCGGCGGGCTGGCCGTTTGCTGCACCGTTGCCTGAGGAGGAAATCACGGTGCCGATCACGCCGGCGAGCGCGATGACAGCGACAATGCCGAGCAGAAACCGGCGGCGGATCTTTGAATCGATCATGAGGAACTCCATTGGCCTCAGGCCTGAACGTGATCTTGAAAAGAAGTCGCCGACGGACATGTCAGCGTGTCTGCGAAAAATTCGGCGAAGCGCTCGCGCAGGCTGTCGCGCCACGGCGCGCCCTGATCGGCGCCGTAGTGAAGCGCGCAAGGCCAGCCGGTCGGTGCGGATAAAAGATACGCGCGCACGGAGACACCCGATTCCTGAAGTCGCCGCGCGTAATTCAGGGTCTCGTCGCGCAGGAGATCGTCTTCCGCGGTCACCAGCAACGCGGGCGCGACGCGGGCAAGGCGCGAGGATCCGATCGGCGACGCGTAAGGATGCGCGGCCTTCGCCGCTGAGCCGAGATATTGATGCCAGCCATCCGCCCATTGGCACCCGGCCGGACCCGCCTTGGCTTCTCGCATCGAACAGGTCGCGAGGCAGGGATCGAGCATCGGCGAAAGAAGGATCTGTCCCGCCAGCAGCGGGGCGCACTGGTCGCGCGCCATCAGCGCCAAGGCCGCGGCGAGATTGCCGCCGGCTTCCTCGCCGGCCACATAGAGCGGCGCCTTCTTGCCAGCCCAGCCGGCGCAGCCGCGGCCGATATGGCTCAGCACTTCGAAGGCCACGTCGAGCGCCTGCGGAAAGCGATGCTGCGGCGCCAGCGGATAATCGACGGAGACGACTACGGCGCCGGCTTCGGCAAGCAGCGTCGACACAGTCCGTCCCGACTCCAGCGATCCGGCGACAAAGGCGCCGCCGTGCAGATGTACGACCACGGGCGTCGTGCGATTCTTGTCGGTCGCGCGATAGACCCGCACACCGATCGGCGCGCCGGCCGGGCCCGGAACCGTTTCGTCGGTCCAGGTCACTGCTTTTGCTGCACCTTCTGTCTGCAGGCTCAGGGTCATTGCGCTCGGGGACCTTGCCCCATAGGATATTGCGGCGCAGCACACCTAGGTTAACCGGATATCGGAATAAATAGGCCTGTAATGGCTTCACTATTTCTATACGTGAACAATAGGTCATATGCCCGCCTCCAACCGCAATCAGCAAGCCCGGTATGATCAGCTCGGGGCCATGCGCGCCTTCGCCCGAGTGGTGGAGGCTGGCACCTTCACCCGCGCCTCCGACTCGCTGGATATGCCGAAGGCGACCCTCACCAAACTGATCCAGACACTGGAAAGCCACCTGCGGACACGACTGCTGAACCGGACCACCCGCCGGGTCACCGTCACGCCGGACGGGGCCGCCTATTACGAGCGCGTCGTCCAGTTGCTGGCCGATCTCGACGAACTCGACAGCAGCATGGCCCTGTCGCAGGGGAGCCCGAAAGGTCGCCTGCGCATCGACATCAGCGGTTCGCTCGCGCTCCTGGTCGTCATTCCGGCGCTGCCGGATTTCCACGCGCGCTATCCCGATATCCAGGTCGACGTGGGCGTCACCGACCGGCCGGTGAATCTGATCGCCGAAAATGTCGATTGCGTCGTGCGCGGCGGCGAGATCACGGACCAGACGCTGATCGCGCGGCGCATCGCCGAGCTCTCATTCATCACCTGCGCCGCGCCGTCCTATCTTGCGCGCCACGGCGAGCCGCAGCATCCGTCCGATCTCGACAAGGATCATCATCACGTCGTCGGCTATTTCAGCGCCGAGACCGGGCGGCACTGGCCCTTCACGTTCAGCCGCAACGGCGAGACGCTCGAAATCCACGGCCGTTACATCGCGGCATTCAATGAGGGCAGCGCCTACGTCGCCGCTGCCATTGCCGGCCTCGGCGTGATCCAGGCGCCAGCTTTCATGATTCAACGGCATCTGGACGATGGCGCGCTGCACCCGGTGCTGACGCAATGGACGAACGAAGTGATGCCGCTGCACATCGTCTATCCGCCGAACCGGCATCTGAGCACGAAGCTCAGGGTCTTTGTCGACTGGGTCGCGGAAGTCTTCGCAAAAAGCCTGGCGCGGCGTTAGCCATTGACGGTCAGCCCGGGCTGACCGGCGGCGGCGCCAGCACCTCAATGTCGGTAACCACGTCGATGACCACCGGACGATCCATCGTCACCGCCCGCTGCAGCGCCGGCGCGAATTCGTTGGGACGTTCCACGCGAATGCCGACCGCGCCCATGTCTTCCGCAATGCGCGCGAAATTGGTTGGCCGATAGGTCCACAATTCGCGCGCGCGCTCGGTCTGCTCCCCGCCATAAGCGCGGTCGAAGCCGCGCTTCGACTGATTGCCGCCGCCATTGTTGTTGACCACGGTGACCGAATTGATCTTCCAGCGCACCGCCGTCTCGATCTCGGCGATGTGATACCAGAAGCCGGCGTCGCCGGTGAACACCACCACCGGCCGCTCCGGCACTGCACATTTGGCGCCGAGCCCGGCGGAAAACGCCCAACCGAGATGTCCGCAACTGCGGATGTAGCTCTGCGAGGGCTTGCGCAGATCATACATGCCGCCCATCCACATGCCGGCATGTCCGGTATCGACCATGACGATGGCGTCGTCCGGCATGTGTTGCGTCAGTTCGCTGACCAGTCGCTCGGGCCGGATCGGCACCGCGTCGGACGCAAGCACATCCTTGTACTTCGCGTACCATTCGCGGCAAATCTCCTTCGTCTCTGCAATCCAGGCTTTGCGATGCGCGGCGCTGCCGCGATCGGCGAGCGCCAGCATGCGCTCCAGCGTGACCTTGCAGTCGCCGTTGATCGCGGCCTGCAGCGGATAATTGCGGCCGAGCGCCTCGGCATTGATATCGATTTGGATTGCCGGCGTGCCGATCTTCGGCACCGCCCAGAAATGCGTGGTCATGCCGCCGGTTTCGGTTCCGACAAAGCAGACGAGATCGGCGCGGCTGACCACACGGTTGGCGCTCTCGCGTGAATAGCTGCCGACGACGCCGACCGACAGCGGATGCGCGCCCGGGATGGAATCCTTGCCGTTGAGCGAAGTGGCAACTGGAATTTGCAGGGCCTCCGCAAGCGCCACCAATTCACGCCCGGCCTGCGAGGCGCGCACGCCCCCGCCGGCGACAATCACCGGCCGCTCTGCAGCCTGCAGCAGATCAAGCGCCTTGCGCAGGCTCGCCTCATCCGGTGCCGGCCGGAACGGCGGCACGCGGGCGAACAATTCCTCGACCAGCGGCTCCATCTCCGCTTCCTCGGCGTCGACCTGTCCCTCATTGCCGCGGAATTGCAGATGCACAGGCCCAGGCGTGCCTGATACCGCGACGCGAAAGGCCTGGCGCAGCATGTCGGGAAAGCGCGCAACATCATCGACGGTGGCGTTGAACTTGGTCACCGGCTCGAAAGCCGGCACATCGTCGATCTCCTGATACACCTTGCGGAATTTCGTTGCCGGATCGCGTCCGCCGGTCATCGCGACCACCGGCGCATGCGCGAGATAGGCGTCGCGCAAGCCGGCGGCGAGATTGAGCGCGCCGATCACCTGCGCCATGCAGATGCCGGGCTTGCCAGAGGCGCGCGCATAGCCGTCCGCCATATAGGCCGCTGACTTTTCCCCGTGCGTGTGGATGCGCGCAATATCCGTGCGCTTCTCCATTTCGGCAAAGGTGCGCCTGAGCACGGCCGGCACCATGAAGACATGGGTGACGCCATAGCCCTTCAGCATGTCGGCGAGCACCTGCGCGCCGGTCATCTTGATGCGATTGTGTCCGAGCATGATGTGATCGTTCCTTGGAGATCGAGCCTCTTCTTCCTCTCCCCGCTTGCGCGGAGCGTCGGGGTGAAGGGCTCTCTCGACTGTCAAGAGCCGTCCTTGTGGCGATGCCCTCTCACCCGACCGCGCTTCGCACGGTCGACCTCTCCCCACTTGCGGGGAGAGGGATGTTGAGCGTTACTTGATCGCCAGCGGATTGGTCGGCGAACCCACGGCGCCGGTGATCGGCAGCGCCGGCGCCACGAACATGAATTCGTAGACCTTGTCCGCCGCGCAATCGTCGGCGAGCTCCTTGAGATTGAATATCTCACCCATGGTCATGCCCATGATCGGAATCGTGATCCAGTGCCAGGGCTGGGTGATGCCCTCTTCGCTCTGGTTCGGACGCACCTCGCAGCCCCAGGTGTCGCTGGCGAGCGCCGCAAGTTCGGTCTTCTGCACGAAATCGAGCGTCTCAAACGCGAAGCCCGGCGCGTCGCCGCCGGGATAGCCGTCCCAGCTTCCCGCCTTCTGGCAGCGCTCCATCATGCCGGTGCGCACGATGATATAGTCGCCGCGCTTGAGCGTAACGCCGTGCTTCTTCGCCGTCTCATAGAGATCGTCGTTGGTGATGCCGTAACCGTCGTCGAGCGACTCCACACCCTTGTAGCGCGCGACATCGAGCAGCACGCCGCGACCGACCATCTTGTTCTTCGTTTTCTCGATGCCGCATTTCTGCGCGCCGGCCGACGTCACTTCGCGGCAGTCGTAGCCGTTCCACATATAGTTCTCATAAAAGACGTGACCGAGCCCGTCCCATTGCGTGCCGCATTGCAGGGGCATGGTCACCATGTCGTCGGCGGCGCGGATGCCGCGCTTGTCGAGTACGCCGGAATAGGCATCGGTGCCGGTGCGCAGCATGGTGTGGATCGGGTTGGTGCGTCCCATGCTCGGATATTTGCTCTTGGCGCCCTGCGGCCCGGTGTGATCGAAATTCAAGGCGAGCGAGATGACCTTGCCTTTGCGCACGAGCTGGGCGGCGGCAATGATATCGTCCGGGCTTGTGTAATTGAGCGTGCCGATTTCATCGTTGGCGCCCCACTTGCCCCAGTTCTTGTATTTCTCGGCGGCCTCGCTCAAATCCTTGCGCGTCAGCTTGCGAGCGGTCATTGACTCTACTCCTTGTTCGTTTGTCATTCAGGTTGATGTAACGGCGTGGAGCGAAAGCCCGCGACCAGGAACGGGATCATGTGCTGGAGCGCGCGCTTGACGTTGCCCGGGTCGATGCGCCCACTGGTCAGCGCCTGGATGCGGCCGGAATTCGCCATGGTGTAGAACATCGCACCCAGCATGAAATGAAAGCGCCATTCGACATCGGCGCGCGGCACGCCCGGCAAGGCCTTGGCGATGGCCTCGATGAAGGCCTTGCTCGACTTGTCGAAGGCCTTCGAAAGGATTTTGCGTGACAGCGTTTCCGGCTCTGTGGCGAGACGCGCGCGCAGCTTGACGAAAGCCGGTCCGCCGAATTGCGGTTGCACGCCCTGCACCAAAGCCGGCCGCAGGAAGGCGTCGAGAATTTGTTCCAGCGTCGGCGTCGCGCTCTTTTCATAGCAGCGCGCCAATAGCCGCAGCCGCTCCTCCGCAATCGGCGCGGCGCGCTGCGCGAACAGCGCCTCCAGCAACCCTTCCTTCGAGCCGAAATGATAGGCGATGGAGGCGAGATTGACCTTGGCTTCCGCAGTGATGGCGCGCAGGCCGACGCCCGACATGCCGTGTTCGGCGAACAGGCGTTCGGCGACTTCGAGGATGCGCTCGCGTGCCGAGGGCGCGGCGTCCCCCGCCTCCTGTTTGCGCGGCCGACCAACCCGCGCAATTTGCAGCCCGGTGCGGCTTCCGCCGCACTTGGCGCCCCGCCGCCGCGGCCCAGCCGCGGCTTTCGGCGTCACTGCTTTTGGTCCGGCCGTTTTTCGCACGCTTGACGCGCCACCCTCGATTTGAGACAAGCGGGAAATTAAACAGTCGTTTGTTTGAAGTCAAACCGTGACGAAAGGAAAAAGCCCGGCCATGGCCGCGACACCCAAGAAAAACAACAAGACCATCCTGACCGTCGCGGTGACCGGCAATCTCACCACCGTCGAGCAGCATCCGGGCCTGCCCTGCACGCCGGAACAGATCGCAACGGCCTGCCTCGATTCCGCAAAAGCCGGCGCTGCGATCGCGCACATCCATGTGCGCCATCCTGACGGCCGGCCGAGCATGGAAGTGGCGCATTACCGCGAGGTGATGCAGCGCATCCGCGACGTTAATCCCGATCTGATCATCAATCTGACCACCGGTCCCGGCGGACGCTTTGTGCCGAGCAAGGAAGACCCGAGGATCGCCGGACCCGGCACCTCGATCCTGCATCCGCTCAAGCGTGTCGAGCACATCGTCGAGCTGAAGCCCGATATCGCCACCCTCGACCTCAACACCATGTGGTCGGGATCAGCCGCCGTCATCAACACCCCGGAAAACGTGTCGATCATGGCGAAGGAAATCCAGGCCGCCGGCAGCAAGCCGGAACTGGAAGTGTTCGATTCCGGCGACATCCAGCTCGCCAATGCGCTGCTCGATCAGGGCGTGCTGAAAGGGCCGGCGCTGTTTCAGATCGTCATGGGCGTTCGCTACGGTTTCGTCGCAACATCGCAGACATTGGTCTACGCGCATTCGCTGCTGCCGAAGGACGCTACCTGGGCGGCTTTCGCGATCGGACGCTGGGAATTCCCGATGCTCACCCAGGCCTGGTGCCTGGGCGGTCATGTCCGTGTGGGATTCGAAGACAACATCTATATCAGCAGGGGCGTGCTTGCCCCGAGCAATGCGGCCCTGTGCGAAAAGGCCGCGCGGCTGATTGACGACTTGGGCGGAGAGCTCGCGACAGCCAAGGAAGCACGGGAGATCCTGAAGCTCGCGGCCTGACCGCGCCAACACCTGCAAGCTCGTCCATGAATTCCGGCAAGGTCGGAGTCGGATCGGACGCAAGAAACGCAAGATGCAAGAAACACAAGTCACGCAACGAGGAGAGTCAAAGGAGGTAAGGATGACACTTCGTCGTCATGTCGCAGCTTTCGTACTGGCCGCAGCGGCCGCTTTTGATTTCATGCCGCAGGCCAGCGCGCAGAAATATCCGGATCATCCGGTCAAGGTCGTCGTGCCCTTCGCGGCGGCCGGACCGACCGACGTGATGGCCCGCGTCATCGCGCAGAAGCTGAGCGAGCGGCTCGGCCAGCAATTCTATGTCGAGAACAAGCCCGGCGCCGGCGGCAATATCGGCACTGCGGAAGTCGCGAAGGCGGACCCTGACGGCTACACCATCGCCTTCGTGTCATCCAGCTTCGTCGTCAATCCGAGCCTTTACACCAAGATTCCATTCGATGCCGAGAAGGATTTCATCCCGGTGACGATGGCGGGCGCGACGCCGAATGTTCTGGTCGTGCATCCCGACGTGCCCGCCAAGTCCGTGAAGGAACTGGTCGCGCTGATCAAGGCCAATCCCGGCAAATATTCCAACTATGCCAATCCTGGCATCGGTACGACACCGCAATTGTCGGGCGAGTTGTTCCGTCTGGCGCTCGGCGTCGATCTCACCGGCGTGCCGTTCAAGGGCGCGGGCCCTGCGATCCAGTCGACCGTCGCCGGCCATACGAACATCGCCTTCACCGCGTTGCCGCCGGCCACGACGCAGATCAAGAATAATCAACTGCGCGCGCTGGCGGTGACGAGCAAGAAGCGGTCTTCGGCCCTGCCGGATGTACCGACGCTGGATGAACTCGGCATCAAGGACCAGGAAGCCGAAACCATGCAAGGCGTGCTGGTGCCCGCCGGTACGCCGAAGCCGATCGTCGATCTGCTGCAAAAAGAGATTGCCGCGATCGTCGCCCTGCCCGATGTCAAATCGAAGATGCAATCGCTTGGCTTCGAGCCGGAAGGCAACTCGTCCGCCGAATTCACGGCCTATATCAAGGCCGAGATCGCCAAATGGAAAAAGGTGATCGCGGACGCCAAGATCAAGCAGATCTAGGCAGATCCGACACCGAGCCAATCCACTTCGTTGCGATTGGCATCCTTGAGGCCCGCTTCGACGGGCCTCTTTTTTTGCCGATCGTGAGATGACTTGGCATCCGATCCAAGGTTTCCGCCCTTTTCTCCAGAATTTGCTGCAGCGCAACGAATGCTCCTAAAGGTCCCTGGATACACATCCTTAACGGCATCCTTGCGAATGAACCGAACCACCATGACGTCTGGACATAACTCTGGCTCTCCGGCGGAGCCGCACCCCCAGGCACCGGCCCTGACCGCCGAACCATCGGTTCCGATCGACGGGGGGTTCATTCCGGCGCTGCGCGAGGTCGTCGATCCGGAAGTCGGCGTGAACATCGTGGATCTGGGACTCGTCTACCGGGCCGAGTGGACAGCCGACGGCATCAGCGTCCTCATGACCATGACATCGCCAAGCTGTCCCATGGCCGAGATGCTTGTCGACGACGTACGCAACGCGCTGCATCGACAATTCCCGGACGCCGCCGCGACCGTCGAAATCTGTCGCGATCCGCCCTGGTCTCCGGCCCGCATGACCGAGGCCGGACGCCGCCAACTCGGATGGTCGAGCAGCGACGCGCCGGGGTCTTTCACGGCAAAGCATGTTTTCACCTGACAAGAGGCACCAATGTCGGACGCAACCGCGCCGTCTCAGGAAACGACAATCGACGTCAGAGTCATTCCCCCGTTCGAGCGGCACCGTTTGATCTTTGGAACCTTCGATCGGCTCAACAGCGGCGACAGCCTTGTGATCGTCAATGATCACGATCCAAGGCCGCTCTCGCATCAGTTCGAAGCGAGACACGCCGGCATATTCGCATGGCAATACCTGGAGCAAGGCCCCAATGTCTGGCGCGTCCGCATCAGCCGCACAAGCTGAGACCTCAATCGACTCCGGTGTCGGCCAACGCCGCATCCGGCTCCGCGTGGCTCTCCTCGCCTTCGGCGCGGTTTCACTGCTGACAGGTCTCTATGGTGGATTGCTGCGGCTCGGCTGGGCTCTTCCGCATGGAACCGGGCTCGCTGATCTGCACGGCCCTCTGATGATTTGCGGGCTGTTCGGAACGTTGATCAGCCTGGAGCGTGCGGTCGCGATCGGCCGTGACTGGACCTATGCCGCGCCAGCCTTTTCTGCGCTGGGCAGCTTCGCGCTGCTCGCCGGCATGCCCTCAATTGTCGCCATGTCGTCCTACATCATTGCTGCAGCCGTTCTGGCCTCGGCTTCCTATCTCGTGGTGCTGCGTCATCCGGCTTTATACACGGGGACGATGCTGTTCGGCGCGCTCGCCTGGCTTGCAGGCGATATCCTCTGGATGACCGGAGCCGCGCTGCCTGACGTCGCGGGCTGGTGGCTCACCTTTCTGATACTGACGATCGCGGGCGAGCGGCTGGAATTGAGTCGGATGCTGCAGCCCAAGCCGGGAAGCGAAGCGCTTTTCCTGTTCGCGATCGGCCTCCTCGCCGCCGGTGCCTGGAACGGGCTGTTGAACGCCAACGGCTCCACACTCTTCAGCATCGGCCTTCTGGCTTGCGCCGCATGGCTGCTGCGGTACGACATCGCGCGCCGCACCATCCGCCAACAGGGCCAGACGCGTTTCTTCGCGGCCTGTATGCTGCTTGGTTATGCTTGGCTCGGCATCGCCGGCGGACTGCTGATCGCCGTTCCACCGGCGGACTATGCATTTGGATATGATCTCGCGTTGCATGCCGTTCTCATCGGCTTCGTACTGTCGATGGTGTTCGGACATGCCCTCATTATCCTGCCCGCTGTCACCGGTCTTCGCGTGCAATATCACGCAAGGCTGTACGCGCCCCTCGCAATCCTGCACATCGCTTTGCTCCTCCGCCTCGCCGGAGGCCTTGCGGAGATTGACGTACTTCGGCTCTGGAGCGGGCCGCTGACGATCGTTGCACTGCTGGCGTTCCTGGGCAGTGTCGTGTCAGGAACCAAATTTGCCCTCCGCTACACCCCAAGCGGCCTCACGAGCGGCGTCGGAGCGCTGCCGCATCGGTAGCCGCCAGCGCGTGCAACCAGGCGAGCCGCGAAATGGCTCGCTTTGCCAAGGATTGAGCCAGCAAGGCGATGCTCTCGTCCCGCGAGAGATCGGCAACGTCGAGATAGTCTTCCACAAGACGCTCCGCCGCAGTCGCCACATCCAGATCTTCGACGGCTTCTCCGTCGTCTCGGGACGCCACGCTCGCGACCTCATCCGCCATGGTTAGCGACTGTGCCGCCAAACTGCGCGCGCGAAGGCTTTCATCCCCGACCAGCCGTTCAGCCAAGCCTTCGAGCTGATCCGCGAGGCGGCGTTCCAGAACCGCAGCCGCCGCCAGCCTGTCCGTTGGCGAACGCGGACGGTCCTGCGGATGAGCGGCGCGCTCTGCGTGATAGGCTTGGCGCCTTGCGCGGCGCAACAGCGAGACATGTCCGAGCTCCTGGAGCGCCATCTTTTCCGCGGCTTTGCGAATCTCGGGTGTCTCGGCCTCGGCGGCTATGTAGCTCCAGAGCGCGAACGCGCGCTCCTCGTTGCGGACGGCCATCGACAGAACGCGGTATGCGCTGGCGAGCCGTGAGACGGCGAGTTCGCCAGCCGCTTCCTCGTCGAATATTTGCGGCAGCTTCCATCTCATGTCGGAAAGATCGGGGGCCTTGCCGCTGCGCTGCTGCGACCATTGCAGAACGCTGCTCTCGTGACTTCGTTTCTCCTCGGCGAGCCGTTCGAACAAATCCGCGAGTTCGGACACGCCCTCGGCTCGGGCGCGCGTGGCCAGTTGTGCGTACCGAGTCGCAGCCTCTCGCGCCATCGCATAGGCGATGGCGAATATCTCCTCAAGTGAGCGAACGACTCCGCGCGGTGCCGTCTTGAGAAGGGACATTTCCGACTCTCTCAACAATAACCCGGCGCTACAAAACTATCATTGCACCTTGACAGGCGTTGCTGCCCCCCGTCAACTTGCGCCAGCGCAACCCGTGCGAAGCGCGGGTGTCCTAGCGAGAGGCTCCCGGAGCGATCTCGGCGAATCTGCTGATGCACCGCAAGGTAGGCGCCAACTGTGATCGTGGGGAACCTTATTAACCGCTCGAGGTTGCAGTAAATTGTCTCGCCCAGTTCAGACGCGATCGACAAAACGAGGCCGTCTCGTGTTGCCTGCAGCGATGCGGAGCGTTCTCCCGGTTGGCGGCTCGCTGCTTGTCTGGATGGCGGCGACGCTTGCGGCCGTGCTGGTCGTGCTGCAGGTGGAGGTCGCATGTGCAGCGGCGCGTCTCCAGGAATTCCTGCCGAAGGCGCAGCCATCGGAGCTGGTCCGCGACGCAGATCGGTTCGGCGCGCCGCAAGGGGACCCTCCTCTGGTACCCGCCTATAAAGGCGATCAGCTCGTCGGCTATGTCTACCTGAACTCGGACTTCACGAACTCGGTCGGCTATTCAGGCAAGCCGATCCACATCCTGGTCGGCATCGATCCCAAGGGCGTCGTCACCGGACTCAAGCTCGTCGGTCATAGCGAGCCGATCGTGCTCGTCGGTATTCCCGAGCGTCGGGTGATCGAGGCCATCAACAGTCTCATCGGCAAGGACATCACGCCGGTTGCCGCCGGCACCGAGCGCCCACCGCAGGTCGATATCGTGAGCGGGGCGACCGTGACTGTGCTCGTCATGGGTGACAGCGTCGTGCGTTCAGCAGTCCGCCTCATCCGCAGCGGGCGCCTCGGTACGGCAAGTCCGACCGCCCCCTCTGCCGCCCTACCTGCCGACAAAACGGTCGACCTTCAACAAAGCGAGGTGCGGGACTGGGAGAGCCTTCTCGGCGACGGCTCGGTTCGGCGCCTGCATCTCACCATCGGCGAAGTCAGTGATGCTTTTGCAAAATCCGGCAAAACGGCAGCGGCCCAGAATCCGGAAGCCGGCGAGCCTGGCGACACGTTCATCGACCTTTACGTGGCGCCGGTGTCGGTCCCAACCATCGGCCGCAGTCTGCTCGGCGAGGAAGGCTATCAACGGCTTGTCCAGCGACTCAAGCCAAATCAGCAGGCGATCGTGGTTGCTGGCGACGGCGCATATTCCTTCAAGGGATCTGGATATGTCCGCGGGGGCATCTTCGACCGCATCGAGTTGATACAGGGAAGCGCCAGCACCCGATTCCGCGATCGAAACCACACGCGCCTTGGCGCGCTGGCCGCCGCCGGCGCGCCGGATCTGCGCGAGATCGCGCTGTTCGTGATGCCGGATGATCTTACTCTCGATCTGACCGAGCCCTGGCAACTGCAGCTTCTCGTCCAGCGCAGCGTCGGCGCACGCGACAAAGCATTCCTGACTTTCGAAGTCGGCTATACGCTTCCTGACCGCTACCTCGTGCGTCGCGAGCAGCCGCCAGCAACTGCAGCCCCGCCCGCGCCCTCCGCTCCGGCCACGAGTCCTGCACGGCCGCCGCTCGACGACATCGAGGCGCCTGCCGGCTCGCTCGATGAGCCATTGTGGCTGCGGATGTGGCGCTCCAATGCTGTTTCGATCGGAATCACTGCGGTCGCGCTGCTTGTCCTTACTGCGATCTTCTTCTTCCAGAACACGCTCGTGCGGCGTCCGCTGGTCTATACCTGGGTCCGCCGCTCCTATCTTGTCTTCACGCTGGTCTGGCTCGGTTGGTACGCCAACGCGCAACTGTCCGTCGTCAATGTCGTGACGTTCACGAATTCGCTGATCACGGATTTCAACTGGGAATTCTTCCTCGCCGCGCCACTGATCTTCATCCTCTGGAGCGCGATCGCGGCCGGCCTGCTGTTCTGGGGACGCGGCCCATTCTGCGGCTGGCTCTGTCCGTTCGGCGCCTTGCAGGAGCTCCTTAACAATCTCGCGCAGTGGCTCAAGATTCCCCAATTCCGGATTCCCTGGGGCCTGCACGAGCGGCTATGGCCGATCAAATACATCATCTTTCTCGGATTGTTCGGCCTTTCACTCTATTCTGTCGCGCTGGCGGAAATCTTCTCGGAGGTCGAGCCATTCAAGACGGCGATCATCCTCAAATTCGTGCGTGACTGGCCCTTCGTGGTGTACGCGCTCACGCTGCTGACGGCGGGACTGTTCGTCGAGCGATTCTTCTGCCGCTATCTCTGCCCGCTCGGTGCCGCGCTCGCTATTCCGGGCCGCATCCGCATGTTCGAATGGTTGAAGCGCTGGCCCGAATGCGGTTCGCCCTGCCAGCGCTGCGCCAACGAATGCCCCGTCCAGTCGATCCATCCCGAAGGACATATCAACGTCAACGAATGCATCTATTGCATGCATTGTCAGGAACTCTACCACGACGACCAGCGCTGCCTGCACATGGTCCAGCTCCGCCTCAAGCGCGAGAAGCGTCAGGCCATGTCGTCTTCCGTTTTGCGCGGGGACAAGGCCGGTGGCCCCGGCGCCGGCGAGCCGATCATCACACATCTGGGGAAACCGGTTCTGACACCGACCACGGCAGATACCTCAATGAAAGACTCATCTTGATCCACATCAACACTGACCGGACCGGACAGGCGTTTGCTCGCTCGGGTCAGCCAAGAAGGAGGTTCTCATG
The DNA here is from genome assembly GCA_032027085.1 of Pseudorhodoplanes sp. NCBI lineage: Bacteria > Pseudomonadati > Pseudomonadota > Alphaproteobacteria > Hyphomicrobiales > Pseudorhodoplanes > Pseudorhodoplanes sp. Next base: position 1,393,198 of record JAVSMS010000001.1, read on the forward strand.
ACGGACCAAGACAAGAAGGCTGGATTGAGTCGGCGCGGCATGCTCGGCACAACGGCTGCGGTCGCTGCGGCCGGCGCGACAGGCGTGGCCGGTGGCTTCGGCCTCACAAGAATTGATGCGGTCACGCCGGCTCAGGCGCAGCCCCGTCAGCAACCGCCGGCGCGCCCTGCGGCTCCCCTCAAATACGAGGTGAAACCCGGCGAGCTCGATGAATATTACGTGTTCTTCTCCAGTGGACAGTCCGGCGAGGTCCGGATCATGGGTCTGCCGTCCATGCGCGAATTGATGCGCATTCCGGTCTTTAACCGCTGCAGCGCCACCGGCTGGGGCCAGACCAACGAGAGCCTGAAAGTGCTGACCGAAGGTCTTACGCCCGAATACCGCGAACTCCTCAAGGACAGGGGCGGTATCTACATGAACGGCGACCTGCACCACCCGCACGTGTCATTCACTGACGGCACCTATGACGGGCGCTATCTTTACGCAAACGACAAGTCGAACACGCGCGTCTGCCGCATCCGCCTCGACATCATGAAGTGCGACAAGATCATCCAGCTGCCGAACCAGTCGACGGTGCACGGCCTGCGCGTGCAGAAATATCCGAAAACCGGCTACGTCTTCTGCAATGGCGAGGACCGGGTACCGATCCCGAACGACGGCAAGATTCTTGATGATCCCAAGAAATACTCAAGCGTCTTCAGCGCCGTCGATGGCGAGACGATGAAGGTCGCCTGGCAGGTCATCGTCGACGGCAATCTCGACAATGTTGACGCCGACTATCAGGGAAAATACTGCTTCTCGACCTGCTACAATTCCGAGGGCGGCGTGACCCTCGCCGAGATGACCGCGAAGGAGCAGGACTGGGTCGTCATCTTCAACATCAAGCGTATCGAAGAAGCCGTCAAGAAAGGCGACTACAAGACGATCGGCGGCGTGCCGGTGTTCGACGGGCGCAATGGGTCGCCATACACGCGCTATGTGCCGGTTGCGAATAACCCCCACGGGATGAATACGGCGCCAGACGGCATTCACTTGGTCGCCAACGGCAAGCTGTCACCGACGGTAACAGTATTCGATGTGCGCAAGTTCGACGATTTGTTCGACGACAAGATCAAGCCGCGTGATACCGTCGTGGCCGAGCCGGAATTGGGGCTGGGACCTCTCCACACCGCATATGACGGCAAGGGCAATGCCTACACAACTTTGTTCCTCGACAGCCAGATCTGCAAGTGGAACATCGAACTCGCCAAGCGGGCCTACAGGGGCGAAAAGGTTGATCCCGTCGTCCAGAAGCTCGACGTTCACTATCAGCCCGGCCACAACCACAGCTCCATGGGGCAGACCAAGGAGGCCGACGGCAAGTGGCTCCTGTCGCTGAACAAGTTCTCCAAGGACCGCTTCCTGAATGTTGGCCCGCTCAAGCCGGAGAACGATCAGCTCATCGACATATCGGGCGACCGGATGGTGCTCGTTCACGACAGTCCGAGCTTTGCAGAGCCGCATGATGCAACCATTGTCCACCGCTCGAAGATCAACCCGGTCCACGTCTGGAAGCGCGACGACCCCTTCTTCGCCGACGCCGTGCGACAGGCGAAGGCCGACGGCGTGACGCTGGAGAGCGACTCCAAGGTGATCCGCGACGGCGACAAGGTGCGCGTCTACATGACCTCCGTTGCGCCTGCATTCGGGCTGGAGAGCTTCAACGTCAAGCAGGGCGACGAGGTGACGGTCTACGTGACCAACATCGACGACGTCGAGGACCTCACCCACGGCTTCTGCATGGTGAATTACGGCATCAACATGGAGGTCGCGCCGCAGGCCACGGCATCGGTGACCTTCAGGGCCAACAAGCCGGGGGTCTACTGGTACTACTGCACATGGTTCTGCCATGCGATGCATATGGAGATGCAGGGCCGGATGCTGGTCGAGCCGCGCAACGTGTGAGCCGATGTTCACTATTGCCGGCGTCGCGCGTTTGGGGTCGGCGGCAATACTCGCCGCCGGCCTCGCATGGCCAGCTGCTGCAGAACGGATTGCCGTGCCGCCGGGCGCAGCCGACCTGCAGGGTTTGCTCGACCGCGCGCGCGATGGCGACGTGGTGGTGCTCCAAGCCGGCGAGCATCGCGGCCCGCTGCGGATAACCCGCAAGCTCGTTGTCGAAGGCGAGCCGGGAGCGATGCTGATCGGACGCGGGCAAGGCAGCGTCGTCACGGTTGCGGCGCCTGAAGCCGTCGTGCGGGGCCTGACCATCCGCGGCTCCGGCACCGACCTGGAAAAGATGGACGCCGGCGTCTTCATCGAAAAGACGGCGCGAAGATCGCTCGTCGAAGGCAACAGGATCGAGGACAATCTCTACGGCGTTTACATCCACGGCGCCGACGGCGCCGTCGTCCAGCGCAACGAGATCATCGGCATTCGGCGCGGCCGCATGAACGACGCCGGCAACGGCGTGTCGGTCTGGAACGCGCCCGGCGCCAAGGTTCTGGACAACGACATCCGTTTCGGGCGCGACGGGATCTTCTCCGTCGCCAGCCGCACGAATGTGTTCAGCGGCAATCGATTCCGCGATCTGCGCTTCGCGGTCCACTACATGTACACCAACGAGGGGGAGGTCAGCGACAACGTCTCCATCGGCAACACCGTCGGTTACGCGGTCATGTTCTCGCACCGGCTGACGATCCGCGGCAACGTGTCGGACGGCGACCGGGATCGCGGCTTTCTGTTCAATTTCGCCAACGGTTCCCGGATCGTTGGCAACGTGGTGCGGGGACGCCTGCAGCCTGCGGAGCGCTGGACGCGCGCCGGATCGCATCCGGAGGCGCGCGAACACCGGCTCGGCGACCGCGAGCCGGGTCCGGCCGTCACGACAGGCGCGCGCCCCGGCCCGGAGAAATGCGTTTTCGTCTACAACACGAACCAGAACAGCTTCCGCGACAACTGGTTCGAGGGCTGCGAGATCGGCATTCACTTCACCGCCGGATCCGAAGGCAACGAGATCGTCGGCAACGCCTTCGTGAACAACCGCAACCAGGTGAAGTATGTCGGGACGCGTTATCTCGATTGGTCGAAAGGCGGCCGCGGCAATTATTGGAGCGACAATCCCGCATTCGATCTCAACGGTGACGGCATCGCCGACACCGCCTACCGGCCGAACGATCTGATCGACAAGGTGCTGTGGACGGCGCCGCAAGCCAAGGTTCTGATCAACAGCCCGGCCGTTCAAGTCATCCGCTGGGCGCAGGCGCAATTCCCGGCGCTGCTGCCGGGCGGCGTGGTCGACAGCCGCCCCCTGATCTCGCCGCCGGCGCCGCCGGCCGCGCGCGACGGAGCGCGGCCATGAAGGCCACGGTCGAACTCAAGCGCGTGACCAAGCGATACGGAACGATCGTGGCCGTGCGCGACGTGTCTTTTGACCTGCCTGCAGGCGAGACGATCGCGCTCGTCGGCCACAATGGCGCCGGCAAGACAACGCTGCTCAAGCTGATGCTGGGCCTCATCCATCCGAGCGAAGGATCGATCCGCGTTCTGGGCGAGAACCCGGCGCATGGCGAGTTCGAGGCGCGGCGCCGGCTCGGCTATTTGCCCGAGAATGTCGCCTTCAACGCCGCGCTGACCGGCCGCGAGGTCCTGTCCTTTTATGCGCGCCTGAAGCGGGAGCGCGCCGGAAAGGCGCTCGCGCTGCTCGATCGCGTCGGTCTCGGCGAGGCGTCGACGCGGCGCGTCGGCACCTATTCCAAGGGCATGCGCCAGCGTCTCGGTCTCGCCCAGGCGTTGATCGGAGAGCCGCAGCTTCTGCTGCTCGACGAGCCGACCACGGGACTCGACCCGGCGCTGCGCCTGAGCTTCTACGACATCGTGCAGGACCTGCGGGATCGCGGCGCGACCGTGGTCCTGTCCTCGCACGCCCTCACCGAAATCGAGGAGCGTGCAGATCGCGTGATCATCATGAATCGCGGCATCATGGTCGCCAACGGTTCAATCGACGAGCTGCGGCGCGTCGCCCGTCTCCCGGCCAGGATCAGACTGACCGTCACCGGCGCAGACGTGCACGCCGCCCGCAAGTGGCTGGAGCCGGTCGAGGGCTGGCGACAGGTCAACGGCCACATGATCGAGCTCGACGCCACGCCGGATCAAAAGATTGGCTTGCTGCGGCGCGCGACCGAGCACGGCTCCCCGGTCACGGATGTCGACGTCGTGCCGCCGACCCTCGACGAACTCTACGCGCATTTCCTGCGCGCGCAGGAAGCGGCGCCATGAGAAACATCCTCATCATTGCCGGTAAGGAAATCCAGGAGGGGCTGCGCAATCGCTGGGTCCTCGCCACCACGCTCCTGCTCGCGGCGCTCGCGCTGACGCTCACATTCCTTGGCAACGCGCCGACCGGCAGCGTCGGCGTCGGCGCACTCGACGTCGTGATCGTCAGCCTCTCGAGCCTGACGATCTTCCTCGTGCCTCTGATCGCGCTGCTGATCTCGCATGACGCGATTGTCGGCGACATCGAGCGCGGCACGATGCTCTTGCTGCTGAGCTACCCGGTGGGCCGCTGGCAGGTGATCCTCGGAAAATTCGTGGGCCACCTCGCGATCCTCGCTTTCGCAACAGTGCTCGGCTACGGCGTCGCCGCCATTGCCCTGGTCGGAACGGGAGAAGCCATCGAAGCCGGCAGCTGGACGGCATTCGCAATGCTGATCGGCTCGTCGATTCTGCTCGGCGCCGTGTTCATTGCGGTCGGCTATCTTGTCAGTGTGCTCGTGCATCAGCGCGGCACGGCGGCCGGCATCGCCATCGGGATTTGGCTGGTGCTCGTGCTGGTCTACGACATGGCGCTCCTCGCGCTGCTCGTTGTCGACCAGGGACGCACCGTGTCGGCGGGCACCCTCAACGCGCTGTTGCTGCTCAATCCGACCGACGTCTATCGCATGTTCAACCTTGCGGGCTCGACAAACGTCAGCATGTTCTCGGGCATGGCGGGCCTCGCCGATGCCATGACGCTCGATGCCTCGATGCTGCTCGCGGCGCTGACCGCATGGGCGGTGCTGCCGCTGGCGCTCGCCACGTTCGCGTTCTCGCGGAGGGAGCTATGAGGACACTTGCTCTTGCTGGAGCGCTGTTGGCGACGCTTGTCTTCACCGGCTGCGGCGAGAAGGCCGCCGAGGCGCCGCCTCCGCCGAACGCGCTCACCGCCGACGCGATCGGGCGCTATTGCGGAATGAACGTCCTGGAGCATGCCGGTCCCAAGGGGCAGATCATCCTCGCGAGCCGAACCGATCCGGTGTGGTTCTCCTCCGCCCGCGACGCATTTTCTTTCACGATGCTGCCGGAGGAACCGAAGGACATCCGGGCGATTTACGTGTCCGACATGGCCAAGGCGGCGAGTTGGGAGGAGCCTGGCGCGACCAATTGGGTGGACGCGCGCAAAGCCTTCTTCGTGATCGGCAGTCGCATGACAGGCGGAATGGGAGCCCCTGAAGCAGTGCCGTTCTCGGATCGTAGTGCGGCCGAGAAATTCGTGGCCGAAAATGGCGGCCGCGTTGTCACCTTTACCGAAATGCCACGTGACTATGTGCTCGGCGCCGGGTCGGCCGACGGCCCGCCCGGACAACCGGCCGGAGCGGCGGAGAAACCTGGACATGCACACTGAGGAGCCAGCCATGATGCGGCATTTTTCGCGTCGGCGATTCATCTGCATTGCGGCCGCGGCGGCAGGCCTCGAGCTCATGCCGCTCCGGCCGGGCGCACGCGCGCAAACACCTGTGGCGACCTGGCGGGGCGTGGCGCTGGGCGCGGTCGCCACCATGCAGATCCATCATCCGGATCGCGCCGTCGCCGAGCATCTCGTCGAGACCTCCATCCACGAGGTGCGCCGTCTGGAGCGCATCTTCAGCCTGTATCGCGATGATTCTCATCTGTTTGCTCTCAATCGTCGTGGCGTTCTCGAGGCGCCGCCGCCGGAACTGGTCGAGCTGCTCGGTGAAAGCCGGCGTTACGCGGAGGCGACCGGCGGCGCGTTCGACCCGACCGTGCAGTCCCTCTGGGCGCTCTATGCCGACCACTTCTCGCGACCGGATGCCGATCCCGGCGGACCGCCTGCGCGCGCAATCGAGACAGCGCTTGGCAAGGTTGGAATCGCGAAGGTGCTGCTTAGTCCGGACCGGATTGCATTCTTGCGCCAGGGCATGGCGTTGAGCTTGAACGGAATCGCGCAGGGCTACATCACCGACCGTGTCGTCGCCCTTCTTCGCGGCAACGGGATCGACCACAGCCTGGTCAATATGGGCGAGAGCCGCGCGCTCGGCGCACGCCCCGACGAACGGCCCTGGCAGGTCGGCATCGCCGATCCGGACCAGCCGGACCGCATCGGCGAGACTCTCGCGATTGTCGATCAGGCCGTCGCGACATCGGGCGGTTATGGATTCCGCTTCGATGCGCAGGGCCGCTTCAGCCATCTGTTCGATCCGAAGACCGGGCTGTCGCCGAGCCTTTACCGCAGCGTCACGGTCATCGCGCCGCGCGCGACCGCCGCGGATGCGCTCTCGACGGCATTCAGCAACATGCCGCCCGAAGATATCGAAACCACCCTGAAAGCCATCGGCGGCACGAGCGTTCACCTGACGACCGCAGAGGGGCACCGGATGACGCTGAAAACGTGATCCGGCTGCAGCAGACGCAGTTCAATTATGGAACTGCGAGGCCGCGGGGCATCAGCACGCGATCATCTATCTGCCAATGATCAATACCCAATAATACGTGCCATTTCGTGATACGGCGTGCGCCAACCCCTTGCAGCCGGGCAACCGCATGTTCGCCGCATGGCGAGGTGAGGCTTGCCATTGCGCCAGCGTTTTCAACTTGCTCGAATATCCCATCGCAACGTTCTCGGCTCTTGCGCCTCGCGCAGCGCGCTTTGCAAACCCGGCGTGATCAAGCCTTTCGCGGCGCGCCATATCTTGTGCGTGCTCCTGTGCCAGACTTTGCACGACGCGACATGATGTGACGCCGGCACTCGAATGCGCAAAGCCATCGAGAACAAGCACGAAGACGGCACCTGTAATGATCGCACTTGCATTCACGACGGAGCTCCATTGGATTCGACGGCGACGATGTGGTGATCCCATTCTGCGTCATCATTGAGGCGTTTCCGTCAGAACAAGTCCTGAAAGAACGATAGAAGGCGCCGATGGAGGAAAACCGGCGCGGCATGAATGAGAAAATAGCGCAACCCTCGACGTGACAGCCTTCCTTGATAACCGTCGCTTTGACCTCGCCGTCCAGGACCTGCGGCAGGTTCGGCCTGCTGCATCAACGCTTGCTTCAAGCGGTCCGAATACACGGCCTGGCATGCGCGCCTAGAACACTGCTTCTTCGAGCCTGCGGGCCAGTTGCTGCAGGCCCCATTCCCGGGCAAGCGCAGCCGCTTTCGCCCAGGTGGGCTTTTGATTCCGCAAGGATGGAATCGGCGCGGAAGCGTCCATCGTGGCAATGGAGCGATAAAGCCGTAGCTCTTTCTTGTAAGCGGCAAAACGGCCTGCCTTGAGGGCTGCTTCCAGGCTCCCGTGCTTGCGCAGGATTTCAGCAGCACTTCCCGCCCCCACGCCCGGAGCGCCGGGGATTTTGTCGGAAGGATCGCCACGCAGAGCAATGAAATCCGGAACCTGCTTGGGCTCGACCCCGTAACGTTCGCGAACTTCGGCCGGGCCGATGCGATGGATCACACCCGCTCCCGCCGGGTAAAGAATGGTTGTCTTGCCTGACGCAAGCTGGAAGGTGTCACGGTCGCCGGATGCCACGAGCGCGGTGTTGCCGCGTCGTTCTTCCCGCCGCACGGCGGCAGCAAGGAAATCGTCGGCTTCGAAGCCGGGCGCCTTGGCATTGGCAAGTCCGCAAGCCGCGACGAATTCCGGCAAGCGGTCAAGTTGCTCGACGAGCGCTTTGTCAAAGCGACGGCCGCCCTGGTAAGCCGGCAAGGCCTTGTGCCGGTAGGTCGGCGCGGTAAGTGTGTCCCATGCGACCAGGACCGCGCGCGGTCGTTCCTCATTGTAGAGACGCAGGAGGAAGTTGGCAAAGCCGAGGATCGCATTGCCGCCATTGCCGTCGGTGCGGCGAATGGTCTTGGGCAACGCGTGGTAGGAACGGTGCGCGAAGGAATCGCCGTCGATGATGAGCGTCGGGCGCAAGTTGCCTTTTGATTGAGCGGGCGTCGCACCGACCTTGGCCGCGGGTTGTCGTCGTTTCCGTGCTGTCATGTCCAACGTCGCCCAAACCGGCGCGTGATCGCTCGCATTGTGCCTGCCGCGCACTGACCGGTCTACGCCCGCGGCAACCAGCCGCCTGGCGAGGTCGGAGCTGACAAGAATGAAATCGAGGCGAAGTCCGGCGTCGCGTTGCCAGCGATTGCGCATGTAGTCCCAGAAGCTGTACATCGGCTTGTCTGGGTGCAGCATGCGCACTGCATCAGTCCATCCCTGCTTCATCAGACGCTGGAATGCGGCGCGGCTCTCCGGCTGTAGCAGCGCATCGTTCTTCCAGCTTTTGCTGGGGTAGATATCACCGTCGGTCGGAACGACGTTGAAGTCACCAACCAGTGCGACCGGCACTTTGGCCTTGATGAGTGTGCCGGCGTGTTTGATGAGCCGCTCGAACCACACCCGCTTGTAGTCGAATTTGGGGCCGGGCTGCGGATTGCCGTTGGGGAGGTAAAGGCAGGCGACAATGATGCCGTTCACGGCGGCTTCGATATAGCGGCTCTGCTTGTCACCGGGATCGCCGGGAAGTTCGGTCCGCGTGACAACCGGCTCGCCTCCTCGGCTCAGGATGGCCACGCCGTTCCAGCTCTTTTCTCCACGCCAGAAGGCCTGATAGCCGGCGCGGCGCATCTCATCAGCCGGGAAGTCGGCGTGACTGGTCTTGAGTTCCTGCAAACAAACGACGTCGGGCTCCGCCGCGCGCAGCCACGACAGCAGATTTGGCAAGCGCTTGCGCACATTGTTGATATTGAAGGTGGCGACCTTCATGCCGCTTGCGCCGCGCTCAAGGACTACGACAAACGCCTGAATTCGGGCGTGGTTCCGATGTCCTCTGCAAACGAGCCAGACCTGCGGCTCTCTGGACGGAACGAAACCCGCTCCAGCCTGCTTTAAGGTCCGTGGCTCGCTGATGTGTGGCGCGTAGAAGGAGCCGGAGAATGAAGGACGCCCTCCTTGCCCTGATTGAAGCCGTCCGGATCGCCCGGCTGGAAATCGAGTGCTATCGCGATCCGCGTTGCCGTGCTTCGGCCGAGTGGACCGTGAACCGGCTCGGTGAGCTCCTGATGGACGAGGATGTCAGCAAAGCGATGCGCGTGCTTGCGCCGGATTCGGAGAGTCCATCCGTCGTTCCTGATCCGGCAGTCAAGGCGCGGCAGTTTCTAGAGTCGTAGCCCCTCTGTCTTCCATCGACATCCCCGAGACAGCCCGTTCCGACATGCGCCGACCGGCCGTTCCATCATCTTTTGAACATAGCGACAAACAACGTCGCGGACCTTGAACTAGAACAGCCAATGGGAGCATTCCACGATGTCGCAGCAGGCCGCGGTCGTCTTCGCCGGCGGCGTCGGACTTGGTGCTTACCAGGGCGGCGCCTATGAGGCATTGTCCAAATCCAGCCAGTTCAATGCCGATTGGCTGGCTGGCTCGTCGGTTGGCGCAATAAACGCAGCTCTCATTGCGGGAAATCCCCCTGCACGGCGAGTGTCCGCATTGCGCGAGTTCTGGTCCGCCAGCAACTTTCCTGCGTCGTTTGAGATCGGTCCATCTCTCCACATTCAGAGTTGGATGACAGTGATATCCACGCGCCTCTTTGGCGCGGCTGGCCATTTCACTCCCCGGCTTCGTTTGAATCCATTCGACCGGTTTCAAAGCTTCTACGACCTGGAGCCGACGCACCGACGGGTGGAGCGATTGCTCGATTTTGATCTGCTCAATCGAGGCGACATCCGGGTCAGCATTGCGACAACCGATATAGAATCCGGAGAACTGGTAACGTTCGATACCGCCGCCGGAGACAAGCTTAATGCCGATCATTTGCTCGCCAGTTGTGGCTTTCTACCCGAATTTGCCCCTGTCGAGATTGGCTCACGGCTCCTGGGCGATGGAGGACTCTATGCAAATGCCCCTGTGGAAATCGTGCTCACAGAAGATACTGAGCGTACAGTCTTTGTGATCGATCTCTTTGCAAGTGACGGATCGCGTCCAACAAGCCTCGAATCGTCTCTGGAGCGAAAGAACGATTTGTTCTTTGGCAACCAGACCCTCCGCGTGCTCGATGCTTACTGCCGCCAAAAACAGGATCCGTGGACAATATTCTATCTGAGCCATCGGGCCAGCAAGCACGATGCTGGGCCAGAGAAGACGTTCAACTATTCCAGACACAGTCTGCGGGATAGATGGGCAGCAGGCTATCTCGACATGGAGGCTGCGTTGCAGCAAGCCACGTCGCCTGACGCTGCCGCCGGGCTGCACATTGTGCGGAGGCGCAATCACCCAAGGGAAAAATGACGGTAGTAAATTGAGAGTGTTAGTGCAGGATTTGCTCACCCGGCCCGGAGATGCGGCGAGCCGTTGCGACAAACGACCCCCGGAAAGCCGCAAAGCTTTCCGGGGGTCGTTTCTGGACCAGACGAAGGCCGATCTAGGCTCAGCCGTATGCGGTCAGTAGACGTCGCGGCGGGTGTTGTAGACGTTGAACTTGCCGGTCGGCGTGACAAGGCGCTTGTCGCGGATAACGTGCTTCAGCTTCAGCGTCTTGTCGTCCACGACTACGATCGCTGATTCCTGGGCCATGGTGTTCCAGACCGAGAACCAGACCTCGTCACCGTTCTTGTTGTACTCGCCCTGCACCACGCGGCGCTGACCCTCGGAGATGCCTGACCATTGGCCGATCGGCAGCACCTTGTATTCCGGCTTCTCCTTGGCGAGGTCCTTGATCTTGAACACGGCGACCGAGGCGGAGATTTCCGCGTCCGGGTTAAGCGGAGTGTCGACATAGAGGTTCTCGGACTTTGGATGCGTCTTGATGAAAAGGGATCCGCCGCCCTGGCCCTCAATGGTCTGCACCGTCTTCCAGGCATGCTGCTTGTTCTTTACCGGGTCGGTGCCGATAAACGATATTGTTTCGTCGCCGAGATGGCTCGTCGCCCAGACCGGCCCGAATTTTGGATGATTGAAGTTCGCGCCGCGGCCCGGATGAGGGGTCTTGCCGTTGGTGTTCACGACAGAGACCAGCTGGCCTTCCTTGGTGTCGACGATGGCGACGCGATCGCGCGCATTTGCCGCCACCAACACATAGCGGCCGGTGCGGTCGAAGCCACCGTCATGCAGGAAGCGTTCGGCCGCGATCGAGGTGATCTTCAGGTTCTTCACATCGGTGTAATTGGCGAGAAGAATCTGACCTGTTTCCTTGACGTTAATGACGAATTCCGGCGAGTGATGCGATGCCATGATCGCCGCCACGCGCGGCTCGGGATGATATTCTTGCGTGTCGTAGGTCATGCCGCGCGTCGCAACGACCTTCAGCGGCTCGAGCGTCGCGCCATCCATGATGACGAATTGCGGCGGCCAATAGGTACCGGCCACTGCAAACTTGTCCTCATAGCCCTTGTACTTCGAAGTCTCGACCGAGCGGGCCTCGGTGCCCACCTTGATCTCCGCGACCGTCTGCGGCGGGTCCATCCACAGGTCGATCAGGTCGACCTTCGCGTCGCGGCCGATCGCGAACAAATAGCGCCCCGAGGCCGACATACGCGAGATGTGCACGGCATAGCCGGTCTTGATGATATGCTCGATCTTCTTGGTCGCGCCATCGATCAGGGCGATCTCGCCTGAATCGCGCAGCGTCACCGAGAACAAATTGTCGATGTCAATCTTGTTGACCTTCTTGGTTGGCCGTTTGTCGACCGGAACCACGACCTTCCAGGTGTCCTTCATCTCCTTCAGGCCGAATTCCGGCGGCTGCGCCGGTTCGTTGAGGAGATAGCGGGCCATCAGTTCGACTTCTTTCTCCTTCAGCTGGCCGGAGGTGCCCCAGTTCGGCATGCCGCCGGGCGAGCCATAGGTGATGAAGTCGCGCAGATATTCAAAGCCGAGCTTCTTGGTGAGGTCGGGCGTAAGCGCCCTGCCCGTCGCGCCCTTGCGCAAGACGCCGTGGCACCCGGCGCAGCGCTCGAAATAGATGCGGTTCGCCTCCTGGAATTCCTCCTTGGTGAGCGTCGGATCGCCGGGCTTGGTTCCGGGTTGCTCGACCGGCTTCTCGCCGAGCACGTCGAGGCTTGGCTGATACTGGCCGCTCGGCGTGGTGCGGTGCTTTTCCAGATCCGCCGGCGAGGGCTTCTTCTGCTGATCCTGTGCGATAGCCGGCACACCCGCGAGCAAAAGGCATGTCGCGATGCCGGACAAAAGTGAAAGCGTAATGCCGACCGATTTCCGCATGTGGAATCTCCGCCAATAGGACGTTTCTACTTGGCACTGCGCGGCGGTACGGGCTTTGACTTCAGTCAAAGCAGAAGGCTGTTGCTGCGATAAGCTTATTAAGTCCATGCGCAAGAGCCTTGACCCTTTGCCGATGAAGCGACGCTTCTTCATCGCAATAGCGTCTCCATGCCTGCTCCTCGTTGCGCTCGCCGGCCTGACCTTTCTGTCCCCGCGCGAGGCGCAAGCGACGAGCGAACTCGCCGTCGCAGCGCAATTCTTTCCCTCCGAAACCGTGAGCATCGAGGCGCCGCAGGGCAATCCGCCCGCAGCCGCAGTGCGGGCAAGCGATGGCCGGCTGCTCGGCTATGCCTTCTCCACCCGGGAGGTGTCGGGTTCGGTCGGCTATTCCGGCCGCCCCCTCGATATTGTCGCCGCGGTCACCCCGGAAGGTGTGGTCGCCGGCGCGCGCATCGTCGCGCATGAGGAGCCAATCCTGGTGATCGGCATCCCGCGCGAGGCGCTCGCCGCTTATGTCGCGAATTTCCGCGGCTATGACGTACGCGCGGCTACCGCGGTGCGCGGACTCGGCAAGGATGGCGGGCCGCAGGCCGTGGCCGGCGCGACCGTGACCAGTACCGTGATCCGCGACGCCATCCTGCGCTCGGCGCGCGCGGTGCTACGCACGCGCATCGTGCAACAGGCGCAAGCCATCCGGCTCGACCGCGAGAGCCGGCGCAGTGCGAGCTGGCCCGATCTCGTGGAGGACGGAGCGCTGCGCCGCTACCGGGTGACACGCGGGGAGGCAGCTCGCCTCGTCGGCGCGACTGATTCGGAGCCGGACCGCACCTTCATCGAACTATGGATCGCGCTCGCCACGCCACCCGCGATAGGCGAGAACCTGCTGGGCCAGCGGCTCTACGAAAGTGAGCTGGCCAAGATCGGCCTCGAGGATGACCTTCTTCTGATCGCGGCGAGCGGGCTCTATTCCTTCAAGGGCACCGAATGGCGTCGCTCCGGCGTGTTCGATCGCGTCGAGATCGTGCAGGGCCCTCACACCATTCAATTGACCGCCGACAGCCACCTCAATTTGGAGCGCATCCCCGCGGAAGGAGCACCGGACCTGCGCGAGGTCGGACTGTTCCGCATCCCCCGAGCCAGTGGCTTCGACGCCACGGCGCCGTTTCGCCTCGACCTGGTGATCGGACGCCCGCAAGGGGTGGTGGCGCCGATAACCGTACCCTTCGACTACGCCATTCCCGACCGCTATCGCCTGCGGCCGCCAGCACCCGCGGAGAAGGTGGCCGATCCGCTCCTCTCGGAACCAGCGGCAAAAGCCCCGCTCTGGCAGGACATCTGGCGCGCGCGCGCGGTCGAGATCGGCGCGCTCGTGCTGATGCTCAGCGGGCTCGGGATCATTCTCATCTTCCAGAATGCGGTGGCCTCTCACCGGCGCTTCTATCTGGCCTTGCGCACCGGCTTCCTGGTGACGACCTTCGTCTTCCTCGGACTGATCGCCAATGCACAGCTTTCCATCGTCAACGTGTTGACCTTCGTGCATGCGCTCTTGTCGGGATTCCGCTGGGAGCTGTTCTTGCTCGACCCGCTTGTCTTCATGCTGTGGAGCTTCGTTGCCGCGAGCATGCTGTTCTGGGGACGAGGGGTGTTCTGCGGCTGGCTCTGTCCGTTCGGCGCGCTGCAGGAGCTGATCAACATGGTGGCGCAACGGCTCGGCGTGCGCCAGCTGGATATTTCCTTCGGTCTGCACGAACGGCTGTGGATGATCAAATATGTGGTGTTCCTGGTGATCCTCGCGGTGTCGCTCAACTCGATCATGACAGCCTTCGGGCTAAGCGAGATCGAGCCGTTCAAGACCGCGATCACCATGAAACTTATGCGAGACTGGCCGTTTGTGAGCTATGCGCTGACGCTGCTCGTGGTTGGCATTTTCGTCGAACGCTTCTTCTGCCGCTATCTGTGCCCGCTTGGCGCGGCGCTTGCCATCCCCGCACGCATGCGCATGTTTGACTGGCTGAAGCGCTACCGTGAATGCGGCGGCGAATGCCATATCTGCGCCCGCCGCTGCACCGTGCAGGCGATCCATCCGCTCGGGCAGATTAATCCCAACGAATGCATCTATTGCCTGAAATGCCAGGCCAATTATTTCGACGAGACGACCTGCCTGCATCTGAAGAAGCGCGCCGAACGCCGCTCGCCGCGACCGACGGCGAGCGGGCCGGCCAAGGGAGGCGCCCATGCTCTCTGAGAGCGTGACCCGGCGCCGCGCCATCTCCATCTTTGCCTCGGGTGCTGCAAGCCTGGTTGCGTCGCGCGCGCGGGCGGACGAGTTGCACGAATGGCGCGGCATCGCCATGGGTGCCGACGCCCGCATCACCTTCAGCGGCGTTCCGGCGAGTGCGGCGCAGACCGCAGCCGATCTTGCCGCGGTCGAAATCGAGCGGCTCGAGCAGGCGTTGAGCCTGTTCCGTTCCGGCTCCGAAATCTGCCGGTTAAACCGGGACAAGGTGCTGACGCATCCGAGCGCCGATTTCCGCTCCGCCCTGTTGCTGGCGCAGTCGCTGGCCGCATCCAGTGGCGGCCTGTTCGATCCAACCGTACAGGCGCTGTGGGAGGCGCATGTCGACTGGTTCGCCGCGCACCCGGACGCGCCGCTGCCGCCGGAGGCGGTGATCGCCGCGGCGCGGCGGGCGGTGGACTGGCGCCGCATGTCGGTCTCGGGGCAAGCCGTACGACTTGGCGTAGACCAGCGCATCACGTTGAACGGGCTCGGCCAAGGCTATGTCACTGACCGGGTCGCGGCATTGTTGCGCGCGCGGGGTTTCGCGCATGTGCTGATCGACCTCGGCGAGCAATGCGCGCTCGGGGCGCAGGCCGACGGCAAACCGTGGGTAGTCGCGCGCGAGGGCGGCGCGCCGATCGCGCTGCGCGACGGCGGGCTCGCGACCTCCGAAGGCACAGGCTGTGTCTTGGGCGCACAGGGCGCTGCACATCACCTTTTCGATCCGCGCAGCGGCCGCAGCGCGCGTCACTGGCGGCGTATCACCGTGCATCATCGTCACGCGGCGGTGGCCGACGCGCTGTCGACGGCCCTCTACGCTGCAAGGCCGCAGGAGATGGCGGTGATCGTCGCGAAATTTCCCGGCGTCATGGTCTGGGCGACCGACCAGAGCGGGCGAGAGCGAATTTATGCGGCACCGCCGGTGCACGGCGCGGCGACTACTCCGGCAGGCTAAGCGGCCGGAGGGACGTCACGCTTGCAGCGCGCGTTGCAGGCCATCGGCAACCACATCGCTGATTCCCCGCCAGCCGCCGACATGGCCAGCGAAGGCGATGGTGCGGCCCGGCAGCGAGGCCAGAAGCCTGGGCAGATCGATGCGCGCATGCAGGCCGTGCCCGACAAACATCCCGACCACGACCGCAGGCCCCGGATGCGACTCCAGCACCTCCCCCAGCGTCGGCGGCTCATCGAGATAGGCGCCCGTGACGGCGACGAAGGGCGTCAAGGCTCTCAGCCGGTCCATCACCATCTCGGTCGCGCGGCGCGACGCATTGCCCCGCTTCGATCCATGCGCGACGAGGATGAGCGCCGTTTGCGCCGGCGCAAGACCCTGTCCGCAGGCCGCCGCTTCCGCCTTGGCAGCGATGAGGTTCGCCAGCGCCGGTTCGGCGCCGAGCGGCGGCAGGACCGTGATAACGCGCCCCGGGCGGCCTGCCTCGGCGGCCGTTCGCAAGGAACTGACTGCGATGCGCAGGAAATGTCCGTCCGCCATGAACAGCGGATAGGCAAGGATGCGGTCTGCGGTCAGCGTCTGCAGGGCCTGCGGAATCTGCGGCGTGCCTGCAATGAATCCGACGCGCGTCTCGGCAGCGAGGTTGCGGCTTGCGATATCGGCGACGAGTCGCGTGACGTCATCGTTGCTTTGCCCGTCGAGGCGTTCGCCATGCGCGAGCAGCAGCAGGCCCGCTTGCGTCTGCGGCCGGCTCAGTGGCTCGTTCCTTCGGAGAAGGTGATCTTGTTCCACACGTTATATTTGCCTGAAGGCCGCGACATTGGAATGCGCTTGACCTCGTTGAAGGTCTCCGCGTCGTAGACGATGAGCGCCCCATCCGTTTCCCAGACCGAGACGAGGGCATGACGGCCGGTCTTATCGAACTCGACATGGGCTGCGGTCTTGCCCGGCATCGGTGTCAGCTTGCGGACGACTTCGAGACTGCGCTTGTCGATGATCGTGAGCGTATCCTTGGTCGGCCCGAGCATGCCGTCGGTCCACGCATAGGGGCTGTTCTCGTGGCTGCGCATGAAGAAGCCCGGCCCCGGCGTTTCGATCACCTTCAGCACCGACCAGTCCTGCATGTCGAAGACGCTGATGCGGCCCGCCTTCAGATGCGGCGTCGCCATAACCGGACGCTTGTTCCAGAGCCAAGCGATGCCGGAGCCGAGATGCGGCAGGCCGGGCAGTTCGAGCTGCTTCACGTCGCGCCCGACATTCAGGTTGACGACCACCGCCCTGCCTTCGCGCGCTGATCCGACCAGATTTCGGTAGGGTGGATCGAAGAAAAAATCGTCAATCGGCTCCGGCACCGCGATGCGGCGCAATGCAAACAACCCCTGCGACGACGGCAGCGCCTCGACCATGCCTTTCTCGTGGGAATGAACGAGGCCGGAATAGACCGGCGGCGCGGCTGGATCGGTGGCGATCTCCCAGATTTCCGGCACGTCCTTGAGCGCGGCGATGAAGGAATTGCGCGGGTGCGCCTGATAGACGGCGGAGACGCGCGAGGACTTGCCGTCGCGGCTCTTCACCTCGAACACCTTCTCCACCGAGAGGTCATCGGCCGACAGGATAACGAGGCTGTGCGGCAGATAGTTCGCGACCGCAACATGCTTGCCGTCTCTCGATAGTGCGATGTTGCGCGAATTGATGCCGGCACGCACCTCGGCGAGGGTGGTGAGCGTCCATAGATCGTATTTCGTCACCCAGCCATCACGCGACATGAAGAACACGAAACGGCCGTCGGGCGTGAATTTTGGACCGCCATGCAGGGCAAAGCGTGTCTGAAAGCGCGTGAGCGGCTCGAAACGGTCGCCGTCGAGGATGGTCGCGTGATGGTCTCCCGTCTCGACCACGACGAACAGGTTCATCGGGTCGGAATTGTGCTTCGGCCTGTCAATCGCCTCGGCCTTGGCGTGGATGGCGCGCGTTTCGGATATCTCGCGCTCGCCCCAGACGGGAACCGCGGCGAGCGGTGTCGAGATGTATCTGGCCAGCGCGGCGATTTCGTCCTTGGAAAGCGTTTGCGCAAAGGGCGGCATCCGCGTGGCGTTACGCCCGTCGGCGATCACGGAAACCGTGCGCGGTCCCATCAGCCGCCCAAGCGCCTCGGGCAGCAGCGCGGGTCCCATGCCGCCGAACCGGTCGGCGCCGTGGCAGGAGGCGCAATGCGTCGCATAGAGCGCCGCCGCATCGGGCTCGGCCGCCGCGGGCGTCGCGACCAGCATCAGCGCCACGCAGGCGAGTTCAGCCAGTCCGGCGCGCTTCATGACGAAGTCCTCGATAGGGTGTGACGGTCACGCGCGAACCCGGCGCGCTGAGGCCGATCTCGCCATCGCTCAGATAGCAGCCGGGATCCTCGGCCCATGGGTCGCCAGTGATGCGCAGCGCGCGCACCCGCGTATTGCCGCCGCAGATGTCGAAATAATTGCAGAGACCGCAGCGTCCGCCGATCCGGCGCGGATGCGCTTTCAGTCCGGCCATGATCGGGTCGGACAGGTCTGTCCAAATCTGCGAGAACGGCCGCTCCCGCACATTGCCGAGCTTGTAGTGCCACCACATGGTGTCGGGATGCACGTCGCCGAGATTGTCTATATTGGCGACGTTGACGCCCGACGAATTTCCGCCCCATTGCACGAGCTTGGCGCGCAGATGCGCGACGCGCTCCGGCATCGTGCGCTCTGCCCAGTGCAGGAGATAGATTGCATCGGCGTCGTTATTTCCGGTGACCACCTCCACGTCCTGCTCTTCCTTCGTCCAGGCCCAGGCGCGCGCGATCAGGGTGTCCATCGCCCCTCGCGTCGCCTCCCAGGTGGCGTCGTCGCCACGATTCTTGTTGCCGCGGCCGGCATAGACGAGATGCGAGAGATAGAATTTCGAAAAATTCTCGCGCTCGACGAGATCGAGCAGCGCCGGCAGTTCGGCGACATTGTCCTCGGTCATGGTGAAGCGCACGCCGACCTTCACGCCGCGGTCGCGCAGGAGACGCAGCGCAGCGAGCGCCGCATCATACGCGCCATCCTTGCGGCGGAAGCGGTCATGCGTTGCGCCGATGCCGTCGAGTGAGATGCCGACATAATCGTAGCCCGCGTCGCGGATGCGGTCGGCGAGCGATGCGTCGATCAGGGTGCCGTTGGTCGAGAGCCCGACATAGAAGCCCATGCTCTTGGCGCGCGCCGAAATCTCAAAAATGTCCGGCCGCAACAGGGGCTCGCCACCGGATAGGATCAACACCGGCACGCGGAAGGTCTTCAGGTCATCCATGACCCGAAAAACCTCCTCGCGCGTCAACTCGCCGGCAAAGTCGCAGTCGGCGGAGATTGAGTAGCAATGCTTGCAGGCAAGATTGCAGCGGCGGATCAGATTCCAGATCACCACCGGTCCGGGCGGCTTGCGCGCGGGTCCGGACGGACCTGGTTCTATCAGTTC
Organism: Pseudorhodoplanes sp.; assembly: GCA_032027085.1. Taxonomy (NCBI): domain Bacteria; kingdom Pseudomonadati; phylum Pseudomonadota; class Alphaproteobacteria; order Hyphomicrobiales; genus Pseudorhodoplanes; species Pseudorhodoplanes sp. The sequence continues at coordinate 1,412,360 of JAVSMS010000001.1, forward strand.
GCGCAGGTAATGCGTCAGGCGGAACATGAAACGATCTCCGATCCGTCAGGCTGCGATGCGCAGGCCGGTCTTTTTCAGGATGCGCGTCGAGAACAAAATCTCGTGCGCGCGCTGCGCCTCACCGAGCAGATCGGCGATTCGCTCGACCTTTTCGCGCACCTCGTCGCGCGAGCGGCCATGCACCATGGCGAATAGATTGTAGCGCCAGAGCGGCAGGTGGCGCGGCCGCTCGTAGCAGTGGCTGACGAAATCAAGCGCGCCGACGCGGGCGCCGGCTTCGACAATCGCATTATCGTCCACGTCCCAGACCGACATGCCGTTGGCGGTAAGGCCGAGCGCATAATGGTTGGGGATCACGCCGATGCGGCGGATGGCGCCCGCTTCGAGAAGGCGCGAGAGACGCGCGATCACCTCAGTCTCGCCGATGCCCACGACTTCGGCTACCGCGCGATAGGGCCGTGGCTCAAGCGGCAGCCCCGCCTGCGTCGCTTCGATCAGACGGCGGTCGACGGCGTCGAGCATGATCACACCTCCATCCGGAAGCCGACGAAGAACTCGCGCACCTTCGGCATGGCATGCACCTTCAGGCCGGTCTCCGTCTCGATCTCCGAAATCACTTCCGCGATGCGCTCGGGCCGCTCGGCGGAAATAACGAACCACATGTTCAGCTCATGCGTGCGCTCGTAGTTATGGGCGACCTCACAATGCGCGTTCACCAGATCCGCGACTGCTTCGAAACGGACCGGCGGCACCGCCATCGCGCAGAGGCAGACGTCGCCACCGATCCCGCTTGCATTCCACAACGGGCCGAAGCGGCTGATGTTCTTGCTCGCGATGAGACCTTCGAGAGTGTCGAGCAGTTCTCCCTCGCTGAGGCCGAGCGAGGCGCCGGCGTCGCGGAACGGCCGCTCGGTCAGGGGAAAGCCGCCCTGCAGGCCGTTGACGACCGCTTGCTCCGTCGGATCAGTGCAGCGTGTCAATTCATCGCCTCCTTCGCGCGGAATTTCGCGCCGGACTGCTTGAAGCAGCGCATCGAGAACAGGACGCTCTGGCGGCAGAGTCCTGTGTCGGCAAGAAGATTTAACTCGTCGATGGCTGCATAGGCTTCGCGCCGGGTCTTGGCGTGGATCATGCAGAACAGATTGTAAGGCCAGGCGGGTGGCTGCCGGCGGCGGCGATAGCACAGGCTGACCGCCGAATGGCGCAGGAACTGGCGCGCGATGTCCTTTACGCTTTGGTCGGGGATGTCCCACACCGCCATAGCATTGGCCGTATAGCCAAGCGCGCGATGGCGTACGACACAGCCAAAGCGGGTGACGATTCCCGCATCGGTCAGCCGTTGCAAGCGTTCGAGCAGTTCGGCCTCGGCAACGCCGAGCGCGCGCGCCACGTTCTCGAAGGGACGCGGCACAATCGGCAAGCCCTCCTCGATCGCGGCGAGCAACGCGCGGTCGAGTGCGTCCGGCCGGTAGCTGACCACGCTTGACGCGTCGCGCCTCTTCGTCAGGCCGCCGGAGAGCGGGAAGCCGAGATCGAGGTGATAGGCCTCGACCAGTGGCAGATCGAGTGCGGCGAGGCCGCTCTTTTTCTCGATGCGGGCGATCGTCTCGGCGACCGCATCAGCGTCCGGCGCCGCAATCACGAACCAAAGGTTATAGTCGTGCACGCGTTCGTAATTGTGATTGACGTAATGCTCTTCGTTGACGAGCGCCGCGACCTCGTCCATCCGCTCCTGGGGCACGCGCAGCGCAGCGAGCGTGGAGACGCCGACAGTATGCGGCTTGACCACCGCGCCAATGCGCGAGAGCACGCCGGAACGCTGCAGCCGCTGGAACGTCTCGATCGTCTCGGCTTCACCAAGGCCGAGCGGACGGCCGGCCACGGCGAACGGACGTTCCTCCAGCGGGAAGTCGCGCTGCCAGCGGTCGATCAGATGAAGCTCGCTCGGTTTCAGCATCGTCATTGCCCGATCTTCGCCGAGCGCGCGGTGAAGAAGATGCCGGAGGGCATTTTGGCCTCGATCTCCGCTTTCTTTGCGAAGGTCGTCGTGTCGTAGATCTGTACGCGGTTGGCGTCGCGCACCGACACCCAGGCTTCATGCCCGCGCGGGGTGAATTCCATGTGCAGCACCGCCGGCCCCGGCTTGAAGCGATGCACGACCTTCATCGTCATGATGTCCACCACGTCGATGGTGTCGTTAAGCGGATGGGCAAAATTGACCCAGACATGACGGCCGCCCGGGCGCACCACGGCGAAAACTGGCTGGCCGTAGGTCGGAATGCGGCCGACCTCGCGAAAATCGCGCACGTCCAGTGCGATCAGTTCATGGCGCCCGACTGCCGGGATCAGCAGCCTGTCGCCGGCAGGCGCCCAGCCTTCGAGATGCGGCATCTTGTAGACCGGCAGCTTCTCCTCGCCTCGGCCGTAGCCGTCGAGGATGCGCACGGCCTTTAGCGGCTCCTGCCACAGATCAACGTGAACGACGCCGTCCTCGCCGAAGAGGCCGGCGAGATAATGCCGCCCGTCCGGCGTCACGTTGCCGTCGTAGGGCAGCTTGCCGATATTCGGCAGCTTCGTGATCCTGGGCGCGCCGGGCGCGGCGAAATCGGCGATCCAGATCTCGCCCGCATCATAGAGCGTGTAGGCGAAGCGGCGGCCGGGCAGATCGACAAGGCCAACGGTCTTTGATGCCTTGCCGTCGGCGCCGCGTGCGGGAATGTCGGCAACCATGTCGAGCGTGTCCGCGTCAAAAATGCGCACTCCGCCCGGGTCGTAGTTCGACACCGCGACCAGCCTGCCGTCGTCGGAGATCGCTCCGCCGATGGCGTTGCCGGCCTGGATCAGCCGCTTGGCCACGGTTCCGAGCAGGATATCGATCTTGGTCAGCCCGCCGTCGCGGCCGAACACATAAGCGTAACGCTGGTCGGGCGAGAAGACGATGGAGGCGTGCGACAGATCGCCAAGGCTTTCGACGCGCGTGATGGCCGCACGCCGGCTGATATCGACGATCAGGACCGAGCCTGTACCGCGCTCGATCACCACACCAAGCGAGCCCGTGCCGCGCAGCTCGTCCGCCGCAAGCGGCGCGGCAAGAACCGCGCACAGGAAAAGGACGGCGTATCGCAGGCGACAAGTCATTGCAGCTTTCCACGCTTGAGCGTATCGGCGATCCAGCGTGCGTCCGCTTCGTCCATCAGCGGCCGCCATCCCGGCATCGGTGTGCCGGGCACGCCATCGAGGATAATGAGCGCCAGCTGCTCTCGGTCCCACTGTGCGAGATGTTCGGGCGTGAGCGGCTTGCCGAGACCACCCTTCAAGGTCAGGCCGTGGCAGCCGCCGCAGTCCTGGCGCACCAGGTGGGTGAGCTTTTCGGTATCAATCTTGCGGTCTTCCGCCCCAACTGCGCTTGCAAGCAGAAGCCATGCGACGCCGAGCGCGCTAGGCCACCACCTCCTGGTTGATTTCGCAGTTCGCATCATGGTGTCCGTGACGTTGCGCTGCCATCGCGACGACGCGGCCGATGATGAACAGCACAGGCCCATCAAAGCCTGCCGCATGGGCGACGGCCGACAGGTCTGCAAGCGTCGCAAATACTCGCCTTTCGTTCGGTGTGGTTCCTTGACATACCGCAAGCGCAGGTGTGTCGGATGGCAGCCCATGCTCAATGAGCTTGCGCGAAATCTCCTCGATATTGGCAAGGCCCATATAAACGACCAGGGTGGTGTCCCGATCCGCGAGGCTTTTCCAGTCAAGATCAAGCGGCCTGTTGGCACGGCAATGGCCGGTGAGATAGCGCACGCTCGTCGCCATGCCGCGATGCGTGAGCGGCACGCGCGCGGACGCGGAACAACCCTGTGCCGCCGTGATGCCGGGAATGACCTCGCAGGGGATGCCGAGACGCTCCAGCGCAATTGCTTCCTCGCAACCGCGACCGAAGATAAACGGATCACCGCCCTTCAGCCGCACCACCGTGCGTCCCTCACGCGCGAGCTTGATGAGCAGCGCGTTGATCTCCTCCTGCGGTATCGGATGAAAGCCGGCCTGCTTGCCGACATCGACACGCGCAGCACCCGCCGGAATGAGCGACAGCACATCGGCGGGAACAAGCCGGTCGTAGACCACGACATCGGCCGCGGCGATGGCGCGCATCGCCCTCACCGTGAGGAGATCGGGATCGCCCGGACCCGCGCCGACCAACAGCACCTTCCCAAGCATCATTACTCCCTGGTCACCCTCGGCACGCGGTCATTCCTTCCCTCTCGGTGCGGCGGCACAGACAGGGATATTCCGCCTGCGGACCAATCGAATTCCTGTCGACAATCTTCTCGGGAAAAACACGGGGTCTTCCGGTTTGCCCACTTAAACAATATCCAAGGTTCGTTTTTCGACTTTGATCAAACGCAAGCGGCCGTCCCGCTTGACGTGAGTTTTCGCGGACAAAATTCATCGTGAAACCTGGGATGAGGGTGACCTGACCGATATTTTGGACCAAGCGGGCATTGCATGGCCGATGAGGGGCCCACCGTCGGGATCGGGCCGTGGATGTCTGCGACCGGGGAGAAATTGCTGGCGACGGCGTGCCGCCGGACACCAATCTTCGCCTGCTACTGGCGCATGTCGGTCATCACATTCAGCAGATCCGGCAACTGAAGCTGTTCCTGCACAAACCGTTGGCAAAAACATCATGGCGCTTCTGATATGATGTTCCTTGAAGCTCTTTGAACACAGGAAAAGGGGCGGCCTGTCTGTTACCGGACTGGAAAATCCATAAGCTCAGGACAAGAAATAATGGGCCGGTTTTCCGGCCTCTATAGCGGATTGAATGGCAATGGATGACGACGACGCTAGCCGCCTGCTCGCCTTCAATGATGACAGACTGGCCCGCTTTCTCTTCGGAAGAAAAAGCGTCGAAACGGGAAGCCTCCGCGCGCTGGCGTGGATAGTGGTTTTCGTCGTGATATTTGGAAGCGCGTTCTACTTGCTGCGCTAAACAAACGCGATTCCGTCACGGTTTGGTTGGCGGCCGGTGGCGATCCCGGGAAGACTCGAACTTCCGACCTACGGTTTAGGAAATAGGAATTTATACATTAGCCATAGTTGATCGTTGCAAATTGTTGGTTCGCGGACAAGCACTTGCGCGACATCATCGTCAGTGTGCGCTGATCGAAAGCGGTCTCCGCACGGTGCTCTACACGGTGTCCGGAGAACAATTACATGGCTGTCCTGAACCTCACCGAGGCACGCATCCGTGACCTCGCACTCGGCTCTGGCATTTGGCGTGACGAACAGGCGAAGGGCCTGATGGTCATCTGCCATGCCACGACGAAGACCTACGCGGTGCAAGGAGACGTTCGGCGCAATGGCCGTCACGTGCGCACGGTGCGGGTCAAGATCGATCGCGTCGATCGCATCGGGCTTCGCGAAGCTCGCAACCGCGCGCGAGAGATCATGAGCACGATCCAGTCCGGCGTCGATCCGACCGCGAGGCAGGGCGAGACCGGCATCACTCTCGCCCAAGCGCTTGAGGCTCATCTCAGCGAGAAGCCGTACCGCGAGGCGACAAGCACGAGCTACCGATACCACGTGGACTATTACATGAAGCGGCTGCGGAACCGGGCCGTGGCCGACATCAGCCGCGCCGATGTCAGGACGATGTATGAGGACTTAAGAAGCCAGCGTGGGCAGACGACGGCAACCGGCTGCATGAGGACACTACGCGCGCTCATCAACACGGCGATGCGGATGGACGAGACGCTCACGGCCAACCCGGTCCGCGCGCTACGCATCCCCATGCCGAAGCGGCGCGAGGTCGAGCCGATCGACCTCGCGGCGTGGTGGACCGAAACGGAGAAGCTCACGCCGCAGAGGCGGGACCTGCACCGCGCATTCCTGCTCACGGGCGCCAGGCGGTCGTCGCTGCTTCAGGTCCGGCGCGAAGACGTGGACCTCGAAAAGCGCATCCTTACGTTCCGGCACATGAAGACCGGCGGCCAGATGCTGTTTCCGATGGGCGAGTTCCTCACGGCGATGCTCAGGGCACGCCTCGAAGCCGATGTCCCGCTGAACAATCCCTGGCTTTGGGCATCGCTGAGCGGCGCGGGCCATACCACCGAGCCGAAGCAGCAACGGCACGACCTGCCGAGTCCTCACGAATATCGCCATCACGCCCGTACGCTGTTCATCGCGGCCGGCGCGCCCTACGCCGAGAGCGCGCTTCTCTTGGGCCAGCGGCTTCCCGGCGCGTCCGGCGGATACGTCCACGCCGAGCACCTGGTCGAACATCTGAGGCCGCACGCGCAGGCGCTGGAGAACAAGATACTGGCGTCACGCAAGTCACCGGCCCGGCCGCTGAAGCTGGTGGGAGCGTGCGATGCCGCGTAAGTGGGTCTGCCGCGAGAAGGCCCATTCGCCGGTGCCGGTGCAAAGGGAACGGCCGGCGAAGAAGCGGGGGCGCGTTACCATTGAGGATGTGGAGGCCCTCGTCCGTTGGCTTCTCGATACGCACCGCTATACGCCCTGGTTCGACACCGAGGCGGCAGCTTCATATCTCAGGCGCGAGCCAGGAACGCTGAAGGGCTGGCGGTCGAAAGGCGAAGGCCCGCGCTTCCACATCGTCAATCGCCAGTACATCCGCTACCACCTCGACGACCTCGACGCCTTTGTGCGCGGCGGCAGGCGACAAAAATTTTTCAAGGTGCCAAGTCGCGTCGTGCAAGATCAATAACTTAGATTGGCGCCGATCCGCGAATAATAGTCCTCAAAGTGCTTGACATGTTGAAATTAGACGACGCGCGCCGCGAGGAGCCGAATTCGGCCGGCGCGTGATCGGGACCAAAGGCCTCGATCCTCCTCAGACAGGAACCCTGATCTGAACCCCGCCGGCTGGCCTAAGCCGGCGAACGAGGAGGCGTGTCCATGATGGACCCCAATGTGATCGTTGAAATCGAGGACGCGCTGCGGCGCGTGCTCGACACCCACAAACGAAGCCCCTGGCTCGATACCGAGGCGGCGGCCGCGTATCTCAGCTCGACGCCCGGAACGCTCAGGACCTGGCGCGCGCAGGGAGAAGGCCCGCGTTACCACGTCGTCCACGGCAAGGCGGTCCGATACAACGTGGTGGACCTCGACGCGTTCGTGCGCGGGGAGGCCGTGCGATGAGCGATGTCATCAATGAGATCGGGCGCGCCGTGGAGGACAGCGCGCCCGTGGATGTTCTCAGCGATACAGATCGGAGCTTCGACGTTCACGACGATGCCCCGACGCTGTGCCCCGACAAGCCGTCGTTGCCGAATGCAAAGTGGCTGCACCACTATGTCCACGCAGGCTACGAGCTGATCCCTCTGAATGGCAAGAAGCCGAAGGACGCCGGTTGGCGCCGCAAGAGCTACTCGCTTGCCGAGTGCGTCGAGTGGATGCGCCGCGGGTATAATATCGGCGTGCGGTTGCGCGAAACCGATCTGGTGGTCGATGTCGATCCCCGCTACTTCGAGGATGGCGACGATCCCTTTGCGCGGCTCAAGGCAGACTTCGCCCTGCAAGATGCGCCGTTCGTCATAACGGGCGGCGGCGGCTGGCACTATTATTTCCGCAAGCCGGCGGATGGCACGGTGGTCAACGCGCTCGCCGGATATAAGGGCATCGAGTTCAAGTCGCTCGGCCGTCAGGTCGTGGCTGCCGGCTCGATCCACCCCGATACCGACGAGCCATACCGCTTCGACGATGATCCGCTAGCCCTGACGCTCTCGGAGGCGCCGAAGGTCACCGCGGCACTCCTGGACGCGATCAGGAAGCCGTCGGGAGCGCAGTCGGCCACGGAAGCCGGCGAGATCACGCCAGAGCAGTTGGCCGAATGGCTTGAGTACATCGACGTTGCAGACTATCGCGACGAACTCAGGTGGCGGGAGTTGATGATGGCCTGCCATCATGCCACTGGCGGCGAGGGCCTGGAGGAGTTCGTCGCGTGGAGCACGTCGGACCCCGACTATGCCGACCACGGCGATATCATTCGTCGCCGTTGGAATTCCCTGAACACGAAGCGCGGTGGCATCACGATCAGGACATTGATCGCTGCTCTACCGAAGGACATACGGCGCGAGGCGGTCGAAGCGACCGAGCGATTTTCGGCAGAGGATGACTTTGCCGATGACACGGATGCGGTGCTCGTCAGCGCCCATAAGAAGTCGGCGGTCTGGAACGAGTGGGTTTGGGTGGCAGATGCCTCGCAGTTCGTGCGGCGGTCGGACGGAAAAAAGTACCGCGCCGATCAATGGAACTCGCTCTACGCCAAGCTGAAGCCGGACGGCAGCGTGCTCAACGCCGTATGGAAGGGAAACGTCCCGATCAAGAAGTTCGAGTCGCTGGTCTATCTGCCTGAGCGGCCCGAGTTTCCCGATGGCGAGCGTGGCGGGCGATACAACATCTGGCGCAAGGCGGGCGTTGAACCGAAGCCGGGAGACGTGACGCCCTTTCTGGATCACATGGCGTACCTGTTCCCGGATGAGGGCGATAGAAATCACGTTCTCGACTACCTGGCCCTACTCGTGCAGCGCCCTGCCGAAAAGATCCACTTCGCGTTGCTCATCCGTGGGGCGCAGGGAACCGGCAAGAGTTGGATCGGCCGCCTGATGGAGAGGATCGTCGGCAGCCGCAATGTCGTGCGGCCGTCGAACGACGAAGTCACCTCTCGATGGACTTCATGGATGGAGGGCGCACAACTCGCGGTCATTGAGGAACTGATGACACTTGGGCGTCGCGAGGTGGCGAACCGGCTCAAGCCGGCGATCACCGATACGACGCTGCGGATCGAGGAGAAGGGCTGCTCGATCTATTCGATCCCGAACTGTCTGAACTTCCTCTGCTTCACCAACCACGAGGACGCCTTGCCTATCGAGCGCGGCGACCGCCGTTGGCTGGTCGCCTTCTCACCTGCTGCGAAGAAGGATGACGCCTACTACGAGAACCTGTTCGGCTTCCTGGAGGGAAACGGCGCGTCGTTCGTCAAGCACTGGCTGCTGGAAAGGAAGGTCGCCTTGAACCCAAGAGGCGTAGCGCCTTCCACGTCTGGCAAGGAAGCCATGCGGCGACTTTCGCTTGGCGATGCCGAGGACTACCTTCTCAATCTGTTCGAGGAGGAGCAGATGCCCTTCAACTTCGATCTACTCCGCCTCGACGACCTGGTCGATGCGGTGCCGATATCGATGCGAGGGCGCACGAACCTTCGTGCGCGCGTCTCGAAATTGCTGAAGGAAGAAATCGGCGCCGTCGGCCACGGCCGCTACACCAAGGGCGGTCGCAAGCATCGGCCGGCCTATCAGCTCTGGTCCGTTCGCAATCATGAGCATTGGGACAGCGTCGGCGCCGCCGCACGGATCGACGCCTATCTTGAATACGAGGAGGTCCTACAAAGGCTCACGGGCCGTCAGTAGACAGGCGGCACGTCCGGTGGACGGCCTCTGCTGTCCACCGGTTATCGTAGCGATTTCATTGCATTGCCACTCAGGTAGACAGGTAGACAAGCACTTTTCAGAAATCGAACCGGAAGGAATGCACTGCCGAACGGCACATGCTGCCGAGCTACGGCGCATTAAACGGAATTCGGAAAGGCGCGCGTCTACCGTCTACCGCGAGGGCGTGTCCGACGTGGACGACGACGGCAAGCCCCACGGTGCGCAGACCCCGCAGACCTCGCGCGCGCGAGGCCGCCAGTCAGGCAGTCGGCGCGCGGTGCTAAGGCCGGCAAGAATGCGCACGGTCGCCGCAGCCTTGGCGCAAAGCCCCAGGCCAAGGCCGCGACCCTCGAATTGTGGATCATGGGGCCCAGGCTGGCGAAGGCGAGTCGGACCAAAGGCTTGGGAAACGGCGCCTAGGAAAGCACCGGCCCAGGCACCGGATCGGGCCGTCGCGCTCCTGGGGCCGTAAGCACGTGCGGCGAACAACCCACTTTCCGCCGCAGGAAGGCCGCGGCCCTGAGGCTGCCGCGTACCCTACGGCCTGCCCGGTCGAAACCGGCGCCGGTAGCTCCCCTCAAAAAATTTGTGAGCCCCGCACAATGGCTCCCCGTAGGTCCCGCGCGCTGCAAATTCGTGCGAGAGACCGAGGGGAAGTCGGGTCATGGCCGAGCAAGCAAAGAGCCGGGCATTGGAGAAACGCGAGGTGCGGCGGCCTGAGATGGACCGCGTGTGGTCGCCCACGGTCGAAGACCGCGCGCTGGACATCATCGCGAAGACCGGCTCGCCAAAGACGGCCGCGAAGGCCGTGGGCGTGTCGGCGGCCACCATCCACGATCACCGCAAGCGCGATGCCGAGTTCGGCGCGAAATACGCGCAGGCGATGGACGCCGCCTTCCACCACGTGCTCGGCCGCGCCTTCGAGCGGTCACTCGATGAGCATGAGCCGAGCGACCGGTTGATCGAGGTCTTGCTCAAGTTCAGGTGGCCGGAGCGTTTGAACAACTTCCTCGCCTTGGTCGGTGACGGCGTCGCCGACACCAGCGGCCCCGTCGGCCTCGATCCCCGCGTCATTGCCCGCATGGAGCCGACCGACCGCAACGCGCTGATTGCGCTTTTGGAAAAATACCTCGATGTCGAACAACAGACAGAGCAGCAGGTCATCACCATCGAGGGGTAGCGTCGCGGCGCGGATGCTGCGCGATTTGATCGGCCTCGAAAGGCTTGCTGTCGGTCTTTGCGAGACGGCGCCTTTGAACTGCGCAACGCAAGCCGATGCCCAGTCCATCATTGCAAGATACGCAGTTCAAACCGGTGCTGGTTTCTGGTCGCTCTACCTAATTGACCGCGGAGAACATGCTGAAATGCTTTGGGAGGATATGTCCCGCGAATATCAGCGACGTCTTGAAGGCGACACTTCTAGCTTTCGGTGCAAATCCACTTAGTGAATTGTATTACGCAGTTGCCCGTTGCCGTGGCATTCTAAGTCGCCTGCATAGCAGCGCTTGGGAGGACCACGATGATGACAGGAGCCGCAAGCAGAAGTATCCCCGAGCCGTTCTCGGTGATTGCAAGCAAGAAAGACATTGAAGAGGCGCTCAAGGACCTACGGGAACAGGGCGCGCGAATCCGCATCGACGAAGTCGCCGACGCTGATCTTGTCTACATCGCAACGATTTGGAGCTGCCTCAATCATCTCCGAAAGACAGGTCTCTCAAAAGGTCAGGTTGCGGAACTGATGACCGCATATCTAGGCTTTGATGAAATCGCTGACTGGTATAGCGACGTTACAAAAAAGAAGTAGCCCGCCGCTGCCGACGGCAAGAAACGTTAGGCGACGGCGAGCCGCCTTTCTGATCTCTCCTGGATGTCAAAGCCCGCGCAATGTGCACGGGCAAATTCAGGAGGAATTGAGCCATGACCACGTTTCGGAAGCTGCCGGGCAAGGCAGTGCGGACAAGGGCTACTGATATCAAGCGGTTCAAAGAACTGAGCCCGCGCATCTGTGACAGGCCGCTGAGCGACGTTGGGGCCAGAGCCGGCGCTGTCACCTTGGCTGGGATGCGAACTTTTCAGCGTGAAACCGGTCCAGGGTACGCTGCCTTCGAGTTGATCGCGAGCGTCGTGCCGTTGGAATACAAGAAGAACTGGGCGAAGAATCACCTCGGCCTGGTCGAGAGGCGCTGATCTGTTGGCGTTCAGTCGATAGATCGCGAAGCATCATCATCGCGTCCGGGCTTCCGGTGGGAAGCCCGAACCGCGGTGGCGGTGACGCATGCGGCTGTGCCGCGCCCGATCCGACCTCCCGCGTGCGGCGTGATGCAGCCAAAGGAGGTGCGGCGATGGCGATAAAGAAAGTGGCCCTGGGTTCCCGTTGGTTGTCCGCGACGGACATGATCGACCGGCTCAAGCAGGCCCGAGAAAATCGAGAGCGGCAATCGAAGCTGCTCGACTCGCTCAACGAGCAAGCGAAGCGCCGACACGATGAAATCGAGCGCTCGCTTGTCGACTTGCCCCAGCCGCAGCGCGGCGAGATCGTCGTCCGCACCGTGAACGGCTACCGTAACGAGCTCAAGCGGCAGAGCGCCGATGCGCGGCGTGCCCACATGAAAGAGGCCGGCCGTCTGCTCGAACAGACTGACGGCGCCCGCGCCCACTACCAATCCCCGGTGCAGATGCTGATGCGCGAGGGCCTCGGCTCTGAGCGGCGCAGCCGCCTGCTTCAGCAGATCGCGCACTCTGGTCCCGTCGAGCTCGCATCGTTGGCGGAATTCGCCGCTGCCACCAACGATAAGGAGCTCGGTGCGGTGCTGTGCGCCCGCGTCTCCGATCTTCCGCCCAACGAGCGGCCGTTCAGCTCACGTGACCTTGCGGACGCGCTCGTGGGTGAGGAGCATCGGCGCGTCACCGCGGCGCTGATGGAGGTGGACCGTCTCACCCAGGAGGCGGCGCATGCCGACAGCGCCTTCGAGCGCGGCACGGCAAACCCCGTTCGCTCGATCAGGATCGCCCGCATGAAGCAGGCCGAGGCGGCGCTCGGCGCTGATCTGGCCAACCTGGATGAACCCGAGGACGAGGAGGAGTGACATGCCGATTTTTGTTTTCTTCGCCGCCAAGGAGAACGTGCGCCGCTCGGACGGCTGTAACACCGTGGTCGCGCCGGGCGCCGATCCGAGCGCGGCACGGGCCGTCGCAGAGCAACTGCTCGGTGAGAACGCGGGCGCACTCAACGGCTTCGCGGCGGTCGAGATGACCGAAGCCACCGCGGCTTTCGCGGTGCAAGGCCATCCGCCGGTCGGCGGCTCGCCCTGGCCGTCTCTGGGTCGCGGCGGCAATCCGCTGCGAGGCTCGTGATGTCCGCCGCAGCGATCTCCCGCGGCGAGCACGACCGCATCGTGCGCGAGGCCCTCGCCGGCGTGTTCGCGCTCACGCCGCTTGACCTCTACATCTACCTCGGCGGCGAAGCCGAGGCGTTCGACGAGGTGGCCCGCGCGATCATGGAGTGGTGGCTGAGGTCGAACGGCTACGCCGAGGAGGACGTTGCGCCGTCCTGCTGGTCACCGCGCAAGCGCCTGTGGGTCCGCCGCGAGGCGTGGCCCGAGGACGCGCCGTGGCTGTGCGAGGTAGCGCACTAAGTGACTATCGCCGGGGCTTCCGCTCCGGGGCGGTGAGCAATTCCCCTGGTGTCTTCTGTAGCCCGTCGGCAATCTTCACGATCACGTCGAGCGACGGGTTGCGCACTCCGCGCTCGATCCCGCTGATATAGGTCCGGTCGATCTCGATCTCTAAAGCAAGTTCCTCCTGCGATAGGCCGAGCGCATCCCGCGCCGCCTTCACGTTTTCCCCCAGTACCCGCCGGTAGTCCGCCATGGGCACATGGCGCCCCGAAGGTGACTGACAGTCCACGGACTCAGCGTCACATTTTGGTTCGCAGCCGACCCTGTAGACGATAATCTACAAGCGGAGATTGAGCCGGATCGCGCTTATGGAGACGCTCTCAGCCATGGTGGAGTGGACCTACCGGGCCGTCGCGACCTGGTATGCGGCCGCTATCATCGGCGGCGTGCTGATCCTAATAGCCGAACGGCTGTCCCGGCGGCGCGAGCCATCCGACGACGACGTTAAGAGAGCCGCCCAGCGATACCGGCAGTGGTACGGAAACGACGCGCTGGCCGTGATCGCCGACCACATCCTCGCGGCATCGTTTGCGCCGGACACGCGGCACAAGCGCTTTCTTAAGCGCGTCGTCCGCGAACTCTGGCTTGGCGCGGTGACTGATGCCGACCGCGCCGCCGCCATAGAACATAGAAGCAAACCTTAGATTTCGAGCTTCAGGTCGAGTTTCACGGCGTCGGGACGCACCCCCGCGATTTCCGAGATGCGCTGACGTGCCCATGCCATGACATCTGCGATTGTGCCAGTTCGTGGCGCCTCGCTTGACTCATCGTCCGGCACCTCTGCGTGGGCGTGGTCCTCCACCTCCTGCTGGACGATTTCTTCCGGCTCGATCTCCGTCCCCAAGCCAGCGATTAATTCGTCAATCGTAAACGCAGCAAGCGGCACGCGGCCTTTCAAAATTCCTGAGCCCACCGAATTAGCTGACCCAGGCTCCTTCGGGTCCAAGGCGACCCACATGCCATAATTGTCCCTGACCACATGGCCTGCCTTCACGCGGGCTGCATAGGCCGCGTTGAAGCGCTTCCCCACTTCGTCAGCAGGCAGCAGGTAAGTCTCCACCTTCTTTGGATCGTCCTTGGAGTCCACCGTCGAGACAAGGACCAGGTCAACGTCATTAAGGGTCTTCCATTTGGTGCCCTTCGCCAACGGGGGAAAGGCAATCCACCGGTCGCGGGTGGTCCGAATCGATACCGTTTGGGTCTTTCCATCCCGTTCTGCCGTGTAGATGTTTGACAGACCCCTGCCCGGCATCCGAACCAGCTTGTAGCCGCCAGCCTCTGCGCCCTTCTTCGCAGCATCTACCATTAACCGCCAAGCGGTCGCCTCGCCTACTAATTCCTTCAATCGATTAGCCATTTTGGCCTCCCGTGTCTTGGTTACGCCCTACTCGCCCGATGTAGACTAACCAATTAGCATAACCAATTGATCGAGTCAATTGATTTGTCATTTAGTTTGCAATTGGTGCGCAGAATCGATCAGACAGACGCGGTGTGTTCGGATAAGTTGCGAGTCAGCATTTCTAGAAGCACTCGCGATGACCGACCGTCTAACCCCCATCCAGCGCAGCCAAAATATGGCGCGCATCAGAGGTAGAAATACGAAGCCCGAGCTGGCGGTCCGATCCGCGTTGTTTAAGGCCGGGTTCCGCTTTCGGCTTCATAAGAAGGGACTGCCGGGGCGGCCGGATCTTGTCCTTCCAAAGTATCGCTTGGCAGTATTCGTGCATGGCTGCTTCTGGCACGGCCACAGCTGTCGCCGCGGCAGTCTTCCGGCATCGAACGTCGCGTTCTGGACTAAGAAAATCCGGGGCAACGTCGAACGCGATCAACGAAATATCGCCGCGCTTCGTCAGACCGGCTGGAACGTGGCCGTGCTTTGGGCTTGCAAGTTGGAAGCAGACACAACGAAGCTAATCCGCAAGCTTCGGGTGCTAAGACAACGAACCAGAGCTAAAGCTCGACGGAATTGACGAGGTAGCTGGCGAAATAACGCGCAAGCCTGGGCGGCACCGCGTTGCCGATCATCCTAGCGATCGGCTCGATCTGCTCCGTGGGATAAAAAATGTAATCATCCGGGAACGATTGGAGCGCCGCAGCTTCGCGAAGTGAAATCCCTCTGTTCTGCTTGGTGTCATAGTGGCCATAGCGGCCGTTTGAAATGCTATGGCACTTCGTCGTAATCGTCGGCGACGGCCTGTCCGGATGCATGCGAGTGTAAACGTCGCTGAAACACCTGTCGCCAAGGCGCTTATTCACCTTCCGATGACAGTTGAGCGACAGATCACCGTATTTGGTGTCTTCCATATATGCGTTCGATTGCCCGGGCTTTGCGGAAGCTATGCGCCTTAGGTTCAATTCGCTTAGCGTTCGCGTTCTATGATTTGGAATTCCCGCATGAATTGCTCCGGCCTTGAGCGGAGGTAGATGGGCAATCGCATCGGCGACAGAAATAACGGATGCATTAGGGTCGGCTTCTGGCACGAGAAGCTCATCCATCATCAAATCCGCAAATCGTTCCGATCGTACGAGGTCGCGACGAACGGCGATTAGGATTGATCGCTTACGGAATTGTGGAATTCCAAATCGCGAGGTGCAGACAACTTTGGAGCCGGTCGCATAACCCGCCTTTTCCAAGATATCTCGAAAATCGTCCCACACTCCTCCATACTTAGGGTCTTTGATGCCCGCGACGTTTTCGGAAAGCACGAGTTCGGGTTCAAAACGACGAACGAATGAGGCCGCCTTGCGCAGCAGATTGCTATCGCGCTCCCGCCCCTTTTTCCGCTCGCGGGTTAACGCTTTCCGGGACAGGCGAGTGAAGGGCTGGCAAGGGGCACAAATTGCGAAAAGCAACGGAGCCCGCGGAGCCTTCCGTCTGTAGTAGGGAATCAGCTCATCAAGCGCGTGCGCCAACTCGCGACGCTGCCCGTTCGGATAACTCTCCGACTTGGGAAAGATATCGTAATTCAAGAACCTCGCGGGCGCATAGTCGAGCGTCTCGTTTATGTTGTTTTCGGCGAACGTCTTTTCGCAACGAGAGTCTTTATCGACGCCGGCAATTACATAACCGCCCGCATCGATGAGACCGCGGGTTGTCCCTCCGGCGCCGCAAAAGAAATCCACCGCGATGAAACGCGGAGCGCGCCTCTCCGCGGCACGCTTCGACTTGCGGCGATCCTTAGTCATTTGAAGCGACCTTCTTGATGCGCTCGATATCGGCGTCGGAAAAAACGCGCCATTTGTTCCGATCTCTCTTCACATCAGCGATCTTCTTGTCTCGAATCCATCGAAGCAGGGTCGGCTTGGAGATGCCGATTTCCTTGGCCGCCTCAACGGTTGAGAAGGTGCGGTTTCTCGCCACGAACGCCCCCGTGAATATACTCGAATATACTCGTGATTCGTTAACGGGCAAGCACCTTGCAACCGATTCCTTCTTTCTCAACAAATGGTTGCACGAGATTTGCCGGCCGGATGGAGGGCCGCCCAGCGATCCTGAACCCAACATTCTCTTGCTGTGTTCGTACATTTATGAAATATACGAAAAATAACGCTGGAGGGTGCACAATGGTTCGCGAGAATGACCGAGAAAAATTCGTTCAGTTGGCACAAGCGCGGGTCAACAAGGCGCTTAAGGACATTCAGCTCATCGGAAATCTGTCAAACAGATCAAATTATGACTACACCGATGAAGATGTTACGAAGATTTTTAAGGCTCTGAACGAAGAACTAGCCGCCTGCAAGAAGCGGTTTGACACAAAAAAGAAGAACGGAACGATGAAATTTACGCTCGGCTAGGGGGATAAGTACATGAATTCAAAGGATATTTGCCTCCGCCTTCTTTCGACTGAGGCGGAAAAGGCGATTGACCAAATCATTGAATCAGTTCCGGAGATGAAGAATTCCAAGAACTGGAAGCCTTTGGACGGCCGCGAGACCAATTTCAACGTTACAGGCAACCAGGCCTCTGATGGCGGCAAGGCGCTCACCGAGCTGATGACGAATATGGTGGACGCTGTCCTGCTGAAGCGCGCTTACGAGAAGGGAATCGACCCCAAGGACCCGAAGAAGGCCCCGCCGACCATGTACAGGGCCGTGGACGTCCTCATCAAGAACATGCGCGGCGGCAAGCTGGTAAACCTGACCTCGAATGACCCGTGGCTCAAGGACTTCGCTCAGAAAAACTTAGCAATCGGGATCACGGGAGCTAAGTCAAAATCTGAAGGCCTGCCCTGCTACACGTTCGCGGACAACGGCGAGGGGCAGAATCCGGACGACTTCGAGCGGACATTTCTATCGCTGAGTGCGGGAAACAAGAAGTCCATCCCGTTCGTTCAAGGCAAGTTCAATATGGGATCGTCGGGCGTACTCAGCTACTGCGGTCGCAACTGGTATAAGCTGATCGTTTCACGACGGTATGACGGCAAGGGAGACTGGGGCTGGACACTGATGCGCCGCCGACCGGGCGACCGCAATCAGATGCCGATTGCCGAGTTCTTCGTTATGCCGGATGGGCGAATCCCCCGCTTCAAAGCAGAAGAGATTTATCCGTTTCATACGGCTGATGGGAAGCGCTATGACCGAATGCATCTGTCGGCGGGAACGATCGTCAAGCTGTTCGACTATCAGGTCGGCTCAAAGTTTCTAAATTTCCGCGGAACCAGAGAAGCACTCAACGAAAATTTGGTCGAAACCATACTTCCGTTCAGAATTCTAGATCTTCGCCAGAAGCCCGACCCAAAGCGCGGCGGAGATCGGGCGCTTGGCGTCGATCCCCGCGCATTTTACGGAATGGAATTTCTCCTTATGAATTCTCACAAGGAGGAAGGCGCTGAAGATGAGGAAGAAGCTGCCGGTCAAAAGCTGTTGTTCGTCGGAAAATTCACAGACCCGGTGCTAGGCGAGGTCTCTATAAGCGCCATTCACCTCAAGCGCGAACTCCCGGGATGGCTCAAGCCAAACAGCACCAACAACCGTGTATTTCATGCGGTAAACGGACAGGTCCAGTTCAAACAAAGTCGCGGATACCTGTCGCAAAGCTGCGGCTTCCCCGCTTTGAAGGACCGGGTGGTTCTTGTTGTCGATGCCAGCGGTCTGACGTTCGCTGCTCACAACGAAGTTTGGAAAGGCGACCGCGAACACATTCGTGAAACCATAGACGGCGAACGCTACAAAGAGATGGTCACCAGAACCATCAAGGAGTCCGAGACGCTCAAGGACCTCCAAATGAAAGTCGCTCAGGAAGAATTGGAGCGCGCGTCAAAAGCGGAAAGCAACAATCTCTTTCAGAAGCTCGTCGACAGTGATCCCAATTTGGCGGGCCTTTTGTCGAGCCGCGACCCAACAATCAGGCTCCCTGCGGCTGGCGGCGGAAATGCCGGCAAGGACAGTGGGACGGACGAATTCAAAGGCCAATACAGTCCAACGTTCGTCCGGCTCGAAGAGAAGCTTGAGGCGAAGGGATTGGAAATCCCGTTGAACAGAAGCAGGCCGCTCGGTGCCCGAACGGATGCAGAGAACGGATACCTCCAGCGGGCGGACTACCCCGGCCGCGTGCTCCTGAATCAGCAGGTGCGCGAGAATTTTTCGGTGCGCGAACATCTGAAGGATGGCCGCTTAACAATTTACCTTTCGCCCATCGAAGGCAAGTTGAAGGCCGGCGACACGTTCAAACTCCGGATTGGTCTGCTCGATGGCGCAATGGCCGAAGCCGTTCAATCCGAAGAAATAACTTTCAAGATTGCCGATGAAGAAACCGAACAAAAGAAGAAGGATAAACCAGAGCCTAAGGAAAAAGCGGCAAAGAGTGGGGATGCCAAAAACCAGAAAGGCGATGGCGAGAGCGCGCCCACACATGGCTTGCCGCGTTGCGTTTTGCTCACGCGGGATGGTCGTGAAGTGGATGGCTACGCCGTAGAAAAATGGCCCGATGACTTCTCAGAAGCCGATGGCGGCGCAATCGCGGATTTGGGCGAGGAGGTTGTTTATAAAATCAACTATGACAACGCGTATCATCTGAAATATCGACTTTCTCAGCGTGGGGACATTCCGAGGGAGGTGGTAACCGAGAAATTTATATTAGGGATGCGAATCCTCTTGTTAGGTTATCAGCACGCGTTCAAAAGCATCCAGAAATCTAGTGGCGCAGAGGGAAATGGTATTTCGGAGTACGCTGACGAGTTCCGCCGGACAGCAGCCAGGGCGGCCGCATCCACAGTCTTGGCGCTCGCAGAGAATCTTCCGAAGATCGTTGATGCTTCGTCGGTGCAAGGCCAAGAGGTCGAGTAGCGCGGATCAATTGCGAACGAACAGCAGGTCTCGTGCGCAACAAGGGTGATCTGAATGTTCAGTGGCCGAAAATTCGAGGTCGCCATCACACGGTCTTTGTCAAACCAAGGACTTCGATGGCCAGAGCGTGGCGAAGCCTCTAACGAGCGCAACCTCGGCTGTAACCGCGCCTACGTCGACTTGCGGGGACTTACTTGGAACGACGCACAACGTTTATTCGAACTCGAAACGTCTTTGATTGAGCGCATCGAAGCCGCAACTGATCCTGACGCAGAGCGGGAGCAGATCGAGGAAGAGCTTTACGAGGATGATGAAGGTCTCTTCGGACTGGATATCGGCGTCGCGGCGGCGACTGTGGCGCTTTGTGCGGCAAAGTGCGTTACGTGCAGCAGCTGCAATGCAGGGGCGTATGGCGGAAGCCATCATGAGAGCTACCCTGTAGTTGCTTTCTTTGCGAAGCCGCAACACGTTGAACCGCTCCTCAAATGCGCGGAGGAAGCCGGAATCGGCTTGGAAAACGTGGATGGGATGGTCATCGCCTTCGCCAGTGACATCCGAAATATGCGCTCCTTTGCCGGCGCCTTGATCCGAGGCCACGCCACCTTCCAAGCCGTAGCGCGCAACAAGCGGAACGACCGCTCGCCCGGTCCGAGCCCGGGCTTGTCGTAGGTGGAGCAGCTGACGAATTTCGGTGGACTGCATGACGCAGATGTTTCTCCCTTTCGCCGCGCCGGCACAAAATAGCCGCCGTCGCCGGCCGTCGACGATTTCGTGCGTCTACTGTGGGGCGGCCGCCAATACGAGGGACCACGTTCCTCCCAAGGCTCTGCTGGAGGAGCCGCGACCGATTAATCTTCGAACCGTACCCGCGTGTGGCTCTTGCAACGAGGGCTGGTCGCTGGACGAAGAGTACATGGCGGTGGTGCTGGCGCAGGTCGGCCATCACCCGCATCTGATGGCGAAGGTGGAGGAAGGTGGAGCCGTAGATCGCGCCCTTTCAGCCGCGCCTGGGTTAGATGAAATCATCACGAAGTCCTTGTCGCCTGGAGATGACGGTCGCGTCTGGTTTCAACCCGATATTGACCGCATTAGCCGCATTACGACGAAGGTTGCTTTCGGCCTATATTGTCTAAGATACGGGCGCGGCGCCTCGTTACAGGATTTTTCGACGCATTGGATTGCCGGTCCCGAACAGGAAGTCCCGCAGCACCTTGTGGCTGCACAGTGGATTTGGCCCGGTCTCCGCCGCAAGCGATGGACGACTGTTCAAAAAGGCGCGTTCGGTTTTCTATTCGCCAAAGGATGGATGGTGGGCGATCCGCCGCTTTACTGCATGCTGGATTTCCACGAGACGATTTTCGCGGCCGTTTCCTGTCCCTCTGCCGTCGGTAGGAAGTCCAATCAACGATTGCGGTCTAGGCCGTGGAAATAGCCGCTGGGTATCTATGATCGTGGGATCACACGTGAGCGATGGCGTCCCGGAAGGGAGTCGAACCCCTGACCCCTGGTTTAGGAAACCAGTGCTCTATCCAGCTGAGCTACCGGGACAATCCGTGTTTTCGGTACCTATCCGGTACCCGGCCGCGACCGGCACCGGACAAGCGCATGATCCGTTTGCCGTTTCTACCTCAAGGCCCTCGAATTAGGAAACCGTCGCTCTATCCAGCTGAGCTACGGGACCGCTGGTGAAGCAATTACGCGAGCTTCAGCACCGCCGCAAGTAGCGGTGCTACAGCTTCACCCAGCCCGCCGGCGGCTTCTTGCCGGGATGGACGGTACCGCATTTCTTGCAGGTGCGCGCCTTCTCGTCGGCGAAGAACGCCTCGTAGAGCGGCGGCAGGTCCTTCACCAGGTCCTTCACCTTCAGCTCGATGCGGTGCACTAGCGCGTTGCAGTTGAAGCAATACCATTCGAAGCCGTCCCTCTGGTCCGGCTGCCGCGCCGGCTCGACCACAAGCCCGACCGAGCCTTCCTGCGGACGCTGCGGTGAATGCCGCACATGCGGCGGCAACAGGAACACCTCGCCCTCGCGGATCGGCACGTCGTAGAAATTGCCGTTGTCGACGACCTTGAGCACCATGTCGCCCTTGAGCTGGTAGAAGAATTCTTCCACCGGATCGTCATGATAATCGGCGCGCTCGTTCGGCCCGCCCACCACCATCACCGTCATCTGCCCGTCGTCGAACACCTTCTTGTTGCCGACCGGCGGCTTGAGCAGGTGCTGATGCTCGTCGATCCATTTCTTGAAATTGAAAGCCTGCAGCCGGCCGGTGACCATGGTCCTCTTCCCTCTTTCCCCGTCATCCTGAGCTGGCGTGCGCAGCGCGCCCTCGATGGATGGCGGCCTGTGACTCTGTGCCCGTCACCCTTCGAGGCTCGTTCGCTTCGCGAACTCGCACCTCGGGATGACGGAGTAGCATTCACGCGGCCGACGACTGCGCCGCTCGCGCCAGGCCGCAACTCTCGAACGCCTCGCGCGTCGCCTTCTTCTCCGCGTCCGTCATCTGCAGCAGCGGACGGCGCACCGGTCCGCCCACCTGGCCGAGCAGCTCCTGCCAGTATTTGGAATGCGCCTGCGGTTTCTCGGCTGGTCGCGTGCGCTTGAATGCGGCCCGCACCGGCTCCAGGCTGTCGCGGATGACTCGCGCCTGCTTCACCTCGCCCTTGAAGGCGAGATCGGTGTAGTCGCGCATGCGGCGGTCGTTTTTCGTTTGCAGCAGATAGGGCGGGCTCGAGCACAGATAAAGCCGCCAGCCGAGCTCGACGATGTTGTCGAACCACTCGTCTTCCGAAGCCGTGCTGACGATGATCTTGTCGCCGGCGAGCCGCGTCAGCTTCGCATACATCTCGCGCGGCACCGAATATTTGATCGCCACGACATTCGGAATCTCGGCGATGCGCGCGCAGAGCTCCGGACTCATCAGATAGCCGCTGTCGGGATGGCTCCACAGCGCGATGCCGATGTCGACCTGCTCGCTGATTGTTTTGTAATATTGGTACAGCGTCTCGTCCTGCTTGTGCAGGAAGTGCAGCACCGGGGCATGCACGACGATGTAGTCGGCGCCCACCGCCTGCGCATGCTTTGCCAGCTCGATCACGACATCCATGTTCTGGTCGGAGCAGGACATGATGGTGCCGAACTTGCCCTGCGCTGCGTCGGCGGCGATTTCAAAGCAGCGCTTGCGCTCGGCGACCGACATCGCAAAGAACTCGCCCTGCTTGCCGGCGACGAACACCCCGTCAACGCCGAGATCGCCATGCCAGTGCGCGAAGTTCCTGCGGAACCCGTCCTCGTCGATCGCGAGATCGTCCCTGAACGGGGTCAGCGCCGCCGCCCAGATGCCCTTGAAATTCTGGCGCGCATGATCCTTGGCGTCTTTGCGGCTGTATTTCACGTCTATGCCCATCTGCAAATTGGTTGCGTCTGCGACCAGCATAGTCGATCCCCGGCCGGCCGCGAAGCGTTCAATCCCGAGCAGATTTCTGAGGATTCGCCCCGGCACCGGCTTAAAATATGCGCGGCCCTCCACCCTGCCGCCGCAATCCGGCCATTGGATAACCGTGCATGATGCTCCGGTTTCGCTCCAGATTTCGCTTCAGGTTTCGCTCCTTGGCGCTCGGACTATCGCTGGTGCTGCTGCCGTCCCTCGGCGTGCAGGCAGAATGCCGCCTGCCCGACAGCGGCACCGCGCGGGCGGCCGGCGTGGCCGACGGGCGTACGCTGCTGCTGGAAGATGGCCGGCAAATCCTGCTCGCCGGTATCGAGCCCGCCCCGGCCTGGCCCGCAGCGCAGGCGAAACTGGCGCGGCGCGTCGCCGGGCAGACATTGGTCCTCAGGGGCGTCTCGAGCCGGCCCGACCGCCATGGCCGGCTGAGCGCCTTTGTGGCCGTTAGCGGCTCCGAAACTCCGGTACAATATGACCTTGTCCGGGAGGGCGTTGCACGCGTGGCCGGTGCCGCCGGCATGCCCGGCTGCCGCGCGGCGCTGCTGGCGGCGGAACAAAAGGCCCGGGCGGCCAAGGTTGGACTATGGTCCGATCCGGTCTATGAGATCCGGCAGGCGGGCGATCCCGCCCTGATCGCGACCGGGCGCGGCCAATTCGCTATTGTCGAGGGCAAGGTTTTGTCGGTGCGTGACAGCGGAGGCACGATCTACGTGAATTTCGGGCGGCGTTGGTCAGAGGATTTCACCGCCAGCATCCCGAAACGGCTGCAAGGCCGCTTCGCTGCCGCCGGACTCGATCCGCAGGCGCTGTCCGGCCACCGAATCCGCATACGCGGCATCGTCGAGGAACGCGGCGGCCCCTGGATCGAAGTTGTTCGCCCCGACCAGATCGAATTGGCAGAGATGAGACAGTAGAGGCGTCAGCGTTTTGGTTTGCAGCTCTCGCACCCGGTCCAGGCCTCGCACCGCCCTGCTCGGCGCGGCGCTGGCGCTTGTGCTCTCCAGTTGCTCCGGCGCCAATGTCGGACGCCAGGTCACGCTGCCCGATCCGCCCAAGCAGGCGGAGATGGCGCCCGCCGTGCAGCGCGAGCACCAGCGCATTCTCGCCGCCTATGGCGGCGCCTATGAAGCGCCGCAGCTTGAAGCCGACATCAACCAAGTGGTGGAGAAGCTCGTCGCGTCGTCCGAGCGGCCCGACCTGCATTACCGCATCACCATCCTGAATTCGCCGACCATCAACGCCTTCGCGCTGCCGACCGGACAGCTCTATATCACCCGCGGCCTGCTCGCGCTCGCCAATGACCGCTCCGAACTCGCCTCCGTACTGTCGCACGAGATGGCGCATGTGATCGCGCGCCATGCCGCGATCCGCGAGGACCAGGTGCGGCAGGCGGCGCTGGTCAATCAGGTGTCGAACGAAATCCTCTCCGATCCGCAGAAGGGCGCGCTCGCCTTGGCGAAGTCCAAGATCGCGCTTGCCACCTTCTCGCGCGCGCAGGAATTCGAGGCCGACGGCATCGGCGTCGGCATTTCCTCGCGCGCGGGATATGACCCGTATGGCGCGACGCGCTTCCTCACCTCGATGGGACGCAACGCCGAATTGCGCGCGGCGATGTCGAAGATCGATCCGCGCTCGATCGAGTTTCTGTCCTCGCATCCGGCAACGCCCGAGCGCGTGACCAACGCGACGCTCAACGCCCGGCAATTCGTCGCTCCGGGACCCGGCGTGCGCGACCGCGAGCCGTATCTGAAGCTGCTCAACGGTCTGGTCTATGGCGAGGACCCGAGCGAAGGCTATGTGCGCGGACGCAAGTTCCTGCATCCCAAGCTCGGCTTCACCTTCACCGCGCCGGAGGGCTTCGTGCTCGACAACACGCCGCAGGCGGTATTCGGCGTGAAGGATTCCGGGGAACAGGCGGTGCGGCTCGACGTGGTGCGCATTCCCGCCGAGCAGAAGCTGACCGACTATCTGCAATCGGGCTGGATGGACAATATCGACACCGCGAGCATCGAGGAACTAACCATCAACGGCTTCAAGGCCGCGAGCGCAACCGCGAAAGGCGAGCCATGGTCGTTCCGCCTTTATGCGATCCGCTTCGGCAGCGAGGTCTATCGCTTCATCTTCGCCGCCAAGGAAGCCTCGCCCGAGCTCGACCGCTCTTTCCGCGAGACCGTGAACACCTTCCGCCGCATGTCGCTCGCCGAGATCAAGTCGGCGCGGCCGCTGCGGCTGAAGATCGTCACCGTCCGGCCGAACGACACGGTGGAGAAGCTCGCCGCGCGCATGCCGGCGCATGAGCGCCAGGTGGAGCGCTTCCGCGTGCTCAACGGGCTTGATGCGAGGGACAAGGTCAAGCCCGGCGATCTGGTGAAGCTCGTGGTGGAGTGAAGCGGTAGCCACCGCCCGCCTGCGCAAAGTCTCGTAACCGGTCAGCAATCTTTCCCTCGCGTGCCGGCGTGTCACCGGCGACGGCCGCGCTCCCGTATTGGCGGCAGGTAGGCGGGGATATCCTGGGCGCGAACAGGGTTACGGAAGTACAGCCCGTTCAGCATGCACATGTCGGAATTGCCGATCCTGGCCTGCCGGCAGGCCTGCTCGCTTGTAAATCCGCATCTGACCCAGCCGCCGCTGTCGTGCAGGCACCAGGGATAGATCGTGGCGGCGGCGGCCGACTGGGGCGCAAACACCGCCATTGCCAGCGCCGCCGCGGCTATCAGAACGATCCGAATTGCTGAGCAACCATGCATGCCGGTCACCGGCGATAATAGCGATCGCGTTTCGGCGGCAGATATTCGGGAATATCCTGATAGTGCACGGGGCCGCGGAAATAGAGGCCGTTGAGCATGCACATGTCGGTGTTGCCGGTCTTTGCCCGCAGGCATTGTCTCTCGCTGGTAAAGCCGCAATTGACCCCGCCGCGGCTGTCGTGCCGGCACCAAGGATAGATCGTGTCGGCCGCCGCCGGCGGCGATGCGAACAACGGCGCGGCCAGTATCGCGAAGGCGATCAGAGCTTTGTGCATGCGACGATCTCCCCGCTCATCGTGGCAAAAGGCTAGCACCGGGACCGGCCGGAATCACGCCGTTCCCGCATTCCGCCCGCGCGTCTTCTTCGGAAATGCCGGCAAGCCAGCGATAGCCGCGGCGACGCGACGTCGAGATCGCGATGCGCGTGCAAGTCATTGCGGGCGCGCGTTGTAGGGTTGGTGCCTTTTCCCCTCGAACCCGTGCGAAGCCCGGCTTAAGCACATCTTCAATCATTCGCCGGGGACGGTAATTGTCACAAACCCTGGTAGCAGGGATTGGGCGGGGAAGCGCGATGGCCTCGCGCGCGTGCCCGGCGTGACGTCGTCCAGGGACAGCCCCGGACTATCGCCTGCTCGGCCGGGCAAGCGTCATTGGGGCGACGAAAGCGCGGAGCAATCCCACGCTCGCCGGTCCTTTCCGCAGCGAGCAACGCATGCTCGCTGCGGATCAAGCCACGCTCGCGCGCGGGGATCGCGGTTTTCACGAGCATGACGTCAGGCGGATTTAGGAAAATATTCTACCGGAGAGAAGGATTTTCCAAAAGCCTCGACCCGTCGCCCTGAGGCGGCCGAGAGCGCAGCGAGCCCACGGCCAAGTCGGCCAAGGCCGACTTGCGCACCATTGATCCGATCTCGGGCGAACCCGAGATCAAAGGGCGCCGGCCAAGTTCACAAAAGTCGGCCGTACACCCTTCGGGCCCCGGCGGAGTTTATCATCGGGCCCGCCTTTGGCCGGACCCGTTGGCCCGGCGCCTCAGGATGACGGCGAGAGACTGCGGCCTGCCTCAACAAAAAAGCCCGGCATCGCTGCCGGGCTTTCGAATTTCTAAAACCGCGAAACAGCTTACGCCGCCTCGTCCTCCACCGCGCCTTCGTCGCCCTCAGCCTCTGCCTCGGCCTCCGCCGCTTCCGGCTTGGCCGGACCCCGGCGCGGACCCTTGGCGAGCGCGGCCTCGATTTCCTTCACGGCTTCCGTCTCGGTGACGTGCTGCACCGCCGAGATTTCACGCGAGAGGCGATCAAGCGCAGCTTCATAAAGCTGGCGCTCGGAATAGGACTGCTCCGGCTGCTGCTCGGAGCGATAGAGGTCGCGCACGACCTCGGCGATGGCGACGATGTCGCCGGAATTGATCTTGGCCTCGTATTCCTGGGCGCGGCGCGACCACATGGTGCGCTTGATGCGGGCGCGGCCCTTCAGCGTCTCCAGCGCCTTCTTGACGATGGCCGGCTCGGCGAGCTTGCGCATGCCGACAGAGGCAATCTTGGCGGTGGGCACCCGCAGCGTCATCTTGTCCTTGACGAAATTGATGACGAAGAGCTCAAGCTTGGCGCCCGCGATTTCCTGCTCCTCGATGGCCAGGATCTGGCCGACCCCGTGAGCGGGATAGACGATATATTCGTTGGTCTTAAAACCCTGGCGCTGGGTGGTCTTCTTGTTGGCGCTCATTCCAGAGGGTGCTCCTTCGCCGCCCGCTTTCGGCCGGCTTGTTGTCTTGGCCACGGGGGTCCCGCGGCCAGCCTGCCGCACGACCTGCGAAGTCCGCCGCTCGGCGGAGGAGGGTTTCGTCCGCCGGGTCATGGCGGTTGACGCTTTCTTAGTCTGCCGGCCCTGGCCGGCGGTCTTCTTCGACCGACGCGATTTATCTGCCACTGCTTCCGCGTGGAACGCACGCCCTTCTATTTGACGGCTCCTCTGAAACGGTCCCGAAATAATATTGCTCCCCCGCGGGGAGCGACCGGTTATGTCGTTTCAATGGACCTTATATACCACATTTTCCGCAAAAATCAATGTGTTAGGGCGGTGCAAAACGGTAACTTTGGTCGCGGGACCGCGCTTTTCGCGAAGACCGTTAAGGATTCGCGCGCTGGATAATTCAGTTGCCGGTACCCGGTTCCGGGCTGAAATATTTTTCCTTGTCCGGCACGCCTTGCCAATCCTTGGCATCGGCTGGAGGCTCTTTCTTGGAGGTGATATTCGGCCAGACTTTCGCGTATTCGGCGTTGAGCGACAGCCACTTCTCCAGGCCGCTCTCGGTGTCCGGCTTGATTGCCTCCGCCGGGCATTCAGGTTCGCACACCCCGCAATCGATGCATTCGTCGGGGTGGATGACGAGCATGTTCTCGCCTTCATAGAAACAGTCGACCGGACACACCTCGACGCAGTCCATGTACTTGCATTTGATGCATTGGTCGTTGACGACGTAAGTCATTCCACAATCCCGAACACAACGTGGGCGGTCCCGTGCAGGGCCTAACTTATGGTCCCGCCGCAGGCAAGTCATGCAGGCATGGCGTCATAGCGGCTCTCTCATGACGCTGGCTCAGGGCTGCTGCGTGGCGGCGGGGTGTCGCAGCGCATCGCCCCAATCAAGCCGCCGTGCGGTTTTGAACGCGACACCCTGCCGGCGGGTGAAAAGCTGTTCTCCGGCCGTACCGTCACCGCGGCAGAGCTTCAGACCGACCCGCCCGCTGCCTCTTTTCGGCGGCGCGATAATTCGCCCGGCGAACGCCTGAGCCGGCCGCCGGGATGCGGCGAAATAGATGAATTTCTCGTCTTCCCACGGCACGTCCGCGCTTTTTATCAGCCGATGAAGGCGTGTTCGCGCCACTTTCCGGGAAAAGTGGCACCAGTCGGGCGCGACCAGCGGACAGGCCTGCGCGTGCGGGCACGGCGCGACGGCGTGCGCCCCGGATTGCAGAAGAATTTTCCGCGCCTGGAGAATTCTATGCCATCCCGCCGGGGTTCCCGGCTCGACAATCACCAACACATCCCCCGCTGAATTCCAGCTCTCTTCCACCAATCGGTCCCGCACGTCCGGTTCGAGTTCGTTCAGCACATAGGCGATGACGACCAGATCGTGCTTTCCGTCTGGCGGCGAAGCGCGGCTGAGGTCGGCGTCGGTCCAGACGATGCGTTCCGCATGCGACAGCGGCGCAAGTTGTTCGCCCCAGCTTCGGATGGCGCCGCTGCGCTCGATCAGCAGCGCATCGGACACCGGCCAGATCTGAGAGGCGGCCAGCAGCGCCGTCGCCGGCCCGGCGCCGATATCAAGCAATGACTTCGGCGCAAAATCCGGCCGCATCTGCGCAACAGCCTCGAAGACCGCGGAGATCGCGGCATAGGTCGCCGGCAATCGCGCGGCGAGATAGGCGCAGGCCGCCATGTCGTCGGACAGGTGCAGTCTGCCGTCGCGCATTTCGCCGCGATAGCGATCCGACAAGGTCTGTGCCACCGCGGACAGAGCCTCCAGCGGCACATGCGCGAGCGCCGCATCTATCGCCTGACGCACGGAAGCCGGCAATTCCATGATCAGTGCTTCATCAGACTGTCGATCGCGCGGCGGTCGCGCTTGGTCGGACGGCCGCTCCCGAGATCGCGCGCAGGTCCTGCTTCGATGCGTCGTGCAGCTTCGGAATCTGACGCGAGAGCCCGCGGCTGCAGATCTTCAAACAGCAGACTTGCATCCGTCGCCGACCCACGCCGCTCGGAGAAACCGAGGACCTTAAGCACACGCACGCGGTCCAAGGCCACCGTCACGACATCGCCAAGCTTCACCGGGCGGCTTGCTGCACCGATGCGTTCGCCGTTGACGCGCACACATCCCTGATCTGCCAGCGCCGCAGCCGCCGTCCGCGTGCGCACCACGCGCGCATGCCACAGCCATTTGTCCACACGCTGGCGATCCAATGACAGATCGATCCTCTAGGTCTTCTCTTTGCCGCCGGATTCGAGTTGTGCTTTGAGCGCCGCAAGCTTTGCAAATGGCGAATTCGGATCGGGTTGCCGTTCCGGACGTTCGCGCCGCTCGAAACGTTCGCGCCGGTCGTCTGGACGGCGTTTGCCGTGATGCTGCGGACGCTGGCCCTCCGGACGATCCGCACGATGCGGCCGATGACCGCGATGCGGACGCTTGTCCCCGTGCGGCCGCGTTTCGGAAGCATTGGCGGTCTCTGCAACTGGCGCAGCGCCGTTCGCCTCGGCAGGCACAGACGCGTCGCTGTGCCGCTGGGCGCCGCCGCGGCGCCCGTGATGACGCGGACCGCGCGCATGACGATGACGTTCCCGCCCGCCCTCGAAACGGCCGGGGCGCCAGACTTCAATCATTTCGGGCTCAGTCGATGCGGGCTGTGCAGCGACCTCGACAGTCGCGCCTTCTGCAGAGGCATCGTCCGGTGCGGTATCGCCGCCTTCGGCCACGTTCGGTGCTTCGACAACGGACGCCTCGGTTGCTGCCATACTTTCTGTAACAGTCGCCTGTCCGGCTGCCGGGCCAAACGAGATGTCGGGCAGCAAGCTGTGGCTGTCGACGATATCCAGCGCGGGAGCGGGCGCGCCTTCGGTCGACTGAATCTCCGGAGCGATCTCGGCGTCCGCCGGCGTCACCTGTTCGATCGCCGCTTCAGCGGCCGGTGCATCGGCAGCAGGCGTCATCTGCGCGACAGGCTCCGGCGGCTTCGGACGGCGTTCCATGCGATAGCCGAGCGCGCGCAGGATGGACGCAAAATCCTCGCCCGACGAGCCGACCAGCGACGTCATGGCGACAGTAACTGTAAAGCCCGTGCCGTCGAGTGCGCCCGCCGGCTTCACGCCCGGCGCATTGTCGCGCCAAGCCAATGCCGGACGTATCAGATCGGCAAGTCGCTCCAGAATGTCGACGCGCACCGCGCGTTCGCCGCAGACGCGATAGCCGGCGGCACGATAGAGCGGCTTTGGAATATCCTTGTTGAATGGAATGGAGGTGCGACCGCTGGCCGCGAGATGCTGAATATCCTCCAGCCCCGGCAATTCGGGATTGTCCTGCTTGAGCGCGAAAAGCTGTGTCGCCAGCGCGCGCGGCGCCGGCTTCAGCAATTGCGGGACATAGATGTGGTAGGCGCCGAAACGCACGCCGTATTTCCGCAAGGTGGCGCGCGCCGGCTGATCAAGACCTTTCACATCGTCCGCAACTCTGTGGCGCTCCAGAACACCCAGTGACTCGATCAACTGGAAGGCAATGCCGCGCGCAATGCCGGTGACGTCTTCCGCGCCGCCAAGCGCCGTCAATGCCCCCAGCAGCTTCTCAATATAGGTCTTGATCCACAGATCGAGCCGCGCCTGAACCGCCTCGCGAGCGGTACCGCTCAATTGCTCGTCGGCGAGAATGCGAACGCGCGGACGCAAGATGTCTTCGCCGGCCGTCAGCTTGCCAACGGCGTCGCCGACCCAGCGCAAGGTGCCGTCGGAGGCCAGCGCAAACTGATCGTCGGAGCCCTGCGACAATTTCTGCGCGCGCGTTTCGATCTCGCCGGCCAGAGCCTTTTGCGCGGCAGCGGCCAACGCTTTGCCTTCGGCCGTGCCCGTCGAGGAATCGGCGGCAAACCGGAACCCTTCGAGGCGGCCAACAATATGGCCTTCGACGGTGACTTCACCTGTTTTCGAGATTTCACTTTCCAAGGTCGTATTCTCGCGCAACCGCCGCATCAAGACGCTGGTGCGGCGATCGACAAAGCGAGCCGTGAGGCGTTCATGCAAGGCATCCGATAATTTGTCCTCGACCGCGCGCGTGACGCCCTGCCAATGGTCCGGATCGGCAAGCCAGTCCGGCCGGTTGGCAACAAAGGTCCATGTGCGAACATGCGCGATCCGTGTGGAAAGGGTGTCGATATCGCCTTCGGTGCGGTCCGCCTGCTCCACCTGACGGGCGAACCAATCGGTCGGGATTTTACCCTCCCGCATCAAAAATCCATAGAGGGTCGTGACCAGTTCGGCGTGGTTGGCCGGCGCGATTTTCCGGTAATCCGGAACCTGACAGGCCTCCCACAACCGCTCCACGGCCTCGCGATTGCGCGCCAAGCCACGGATGGCGTCGTCGCGCGCCGCGTGTTCGAGCACCAGAATATCTTCGGCGACCGGCGCACGGGTCAGGCCCTGTTCCTCTGGAATCGTGGCCAGTGATGCCTGCAGCGCCCCAACCGATGAGAAATCCAGGTCGGAATTGCGCCATTGCAGAATTTTGACTGGCTCGAAGGAATGACTTTCAAGCCGTTCGACCAGTTCCTGGTCAAAGGGCTGGCAGCGTCCTGTCGTGCCGAAGGTGCCGTCTCTGGTGGCGCGGCCGGCCCGACCTGCAATCTGCGCCAGTTCGGCCGGATTCAGATTGCGATACTGATAGCCGTCGAACTTGCGGTCGGACGCGAAGGCGACGTGATCGACATCGAGATTGAGGCCCATGCCGATGGCGTCGGTCGCCACGAGATAGTCCACGTCTCCGGACTGATAAAGTGCAACCTGTGCGTTTCGCGTGCGCGGCGACAAGGCCCCCAGGACAACCGCGACACCGCCGCGCTGGCGCCGAATGAGTTCGCCGATGGCGTAAACTTCGTCAGCCGAAAACGCGACAACGGCGGACCGGCGCGGCAGCCGAGTCAGCTTGCGATCCCCCGCATGCGTCAGCATTGACAGCCGCGGACGCGTAACGACATGCGCACCGGGCAACAGCTTTTCCACCATCGGCCGCATGGTGGCCGCGCCGAGCAGCAGCGTTTCCTCGCGTCCGCGCCGATGCAGCATGCGGTCAGTGAAAACGTGACCGCGCTCGAAATCCTGCGCGAGCTGCACTTCGTCGACGGCGATGAAGGCAGGATCAAGATCGCGCGGCATCGCCTCGACCGTCGAGACCCAGAAGCGCGGATTGGCGGGTTTGATCTTTTCTTCGCCGGTGATCAGCGCAACCGAGGCCTCGCCGACGCGCTCAGCCACCTTGCCGTAAACTTCGCGCGCCAGAAGCCGCAGCGGCAGGCCGATCATGCCGGACGAGTGCGCCAGCATGCGCTCAATGGCGAGATGTGTCTTGCCCGTATTGGTGGGGCCGAGGACCGCCGTGACGCCCGCGCCACGGGCGCGGGAATCGTTCCGGCTGACCGACGAGAATGTAATTGCCATCAATGTTCCGGATTCAGGTGGGGCGTTTCCTTGGCTGCGCTGCGCCGCGCGGCGAGCCGATCATGCTGCCGAGAACGAAAACGCCTTACTGTCATGTCCTGTGTATCACAATGTAACGTTTCTGCCGGGTCTCAACGCCGGAATTTAATCAGCGGAACGAGTCTCGAACGAATCGCGGCCGAATCGCGGACTCGGTGCCTGTCGGGCTTCGTTCCCCACGACATGTAGAGAGGGTTACCAGTCCGGCACTATATAGGGCGCTTTTCACTTCAGGCGAGCCTGTGACATGCGGCAAATTCGTTAACGCGGCAGTTGGCGAACTGCCTGACGGAGTCAACCGCAATTCCTTGCGCTGTGGATAAACTCGGGCCGGGCCGCTGGGGTTCGGACACACGCACTTATTGGGTCTTTGCTGCGGCCTTGGAGGGAGTGGGGACGGAAACAAACTGCGTCGCCTCGAGTTCGCCTGTTCCAAGCGGCGTAGGAATCGACAGTTTGATCGGCGCCAGCACGCGCGTTCCGGCGATGGGCGCAAGCCACACCTCCATGTCGCGCTGAGCCATCAGATATTTGATCGCGGGCCGATCCGGGATATGGCCGGCCAGCGGTGCGAAATAGATCGAGCAGACCAGCACCTGTCCTTCGTAGCCCTTCACCTTGACCTTGTCGAAACGCTTGAAAGCCAGGGTCAGGTCGTAGCGCATGCGGCCATCGAAGATCCCGGCATGCCGCCGGCAATTGTCCTGCGCCAGTAGATCGCCATTTCCCGGCACGCGCACCAGCGAGGCCGTCATCGGATCGAAGACGTTGCGCTTGTGGGCGTCGGTCACCGGAACCCGCAGGGTCGAGGGCGGAGTCGGCGGCTTGACGTCGAAATCCTTTACCGCGCCGCCATTCAGGGTGATGCGGACCTCCTCGGTCTTCCTGCCGGTCGTCATCGAGGACGAATAGCTCGTCGGAGAAAATTCGTTGCCCTTGACCAGGCCGCGCGAGGCGCCGGTCCCTTCGCCCTTGCCAAAAACCCGGGCGAGGCCCGTGGTCATGCCGCTGGCCACAGCCATGAAGTGGTCGTCGCCCGCATCGACGATCCAAGTCCCCTGACCAAGCTTGATGCCGGCGAGCGTGGCGTTGTAACGCGCATCTAGCCGCCCCTGGGCAAGGGCGGAGCCTGCCGTTCCGTCGGTCAGCCCCAGCACGACCATGCCGGCGAGCCCGAAAGCAACGCTACGGATCGATTGTGCGGCGGATGCCACGGCGCTGGTCCCTTCCAAGCGGCCATACCGGCCGGGACACTAGACGATTCCCGCCGCAACGGCAGAAATTCCACTGCCCTGGCTGGACTTTAAGGGCCTTTCGATTCATTTGGTGGCCCCGAATACGCCGATTGTGTGATGGTCGCAGACGGCCGGTTTGCTTGACGCTTGGCCCCCCTCTCTTTATAGGACTGCGGTCTCCCGCAGGGATGGACCATGCCAACCGGGCGCAACGGCGCCGCGGGGCGGATTTTTTGAAGGATGACCCCATGTCGCGGCAATGCGATCTGACCGGAAAGAAGCCCCTTGTCGGTCACAAGGTGAGCCACTCCAACATCAAGACCAAGCGGCGCTTCCTGCCGAACCTGGTGAATGTCACGCTGATGTCGGACGCGCTGAACCGCTCGGTGCGCCTGCGCGTGTCGACCAACGCGCTGAAGACCGTCGATCACCGCGGCGGCCTTGATGCTTTCCTGGTGAAGGCCAGCGACTCGCAGCTCTCACCGCGCGCGCTTGAACTGAAGCGCGCCGTGAAGAAGAAGCTGGCGGAAGCAAGCTGACGTTGCTGCGTCATGCGCGGGCTCGACCCGCGCATCCATCTTTCAGCTAAAACTTTTTCGTCGACGGATGGCGGGGTCATGCCCGGCCATGACTTTTTTGGTCACTTGTCCAACAACGTAAACTGCAGCAGCAGCGTTCGCTGGATGATCGAGAAATTGTCATCCGATACGAGCGTCAGCACGATCGTGCCATCTGCCGCGCGATGCACGCTCAGTCCTTCCATGTTGTCGATCTGGTAGCCCATATCGGCATGGATCAAGCTCGGACCATCGAGGAGAGCACCGGGCGCAACATGCGACAGCGGCACGCGGCGGATGCGCATCGCCACGCCCTTCTGCCAACTGAAGAAACGCTCAAGCAGCAGTAGGTCCGATGTCGGTGTCAGCGCGCAATCGACGATGTCGAAATCGTCCTTGCGTTTGACCATGAAAAGGCCGGGCTTCGGCCCGCCGATCAGGAATCCGCGGACATTGCCGTCGCCATCGAGGCTGCGCTCGGAAATCGCCAGCAATGCGCCGAACAGCGGCGTTCCCTTCGGCATGGCCAGCAGGCATTCGATGCCGCGGTTGCTTGGCAGCTTTGTCATCTCCGGCGGGACTGGCACGATCTGCCCGCGCGCCTGCAGCCCCTCCATGCCATAGTCAAAGCGAAGAATGCGATGCACGCGCTCGAGCGCCACATGGGCGACGCCACCATCCCATGCCAGCGCCTCGGTGTCGTACCAGCCACGTGCCGTGATCGCCCGCCCTCCGGAGCCCAGCATCGGCGCCATTTCGGCGCCGGCGATGCCGATCGGCTTGTTGTCACGATAGACGATACGTCCGCGCAGCCAGTCGCCTTTATCGGTTATCGCGAGGAAATTCGCGCCGTCCGAAGCAACACGGATGGAGGATAATCCGCCGAAACTCCTGGTCGTCGACGACAGCTCAAGGGCGCCGCGAAAATCCAGCGCGCCAAAAACCCTGCGCTCGGGTTCTCCGGGCTGGAACGCATCGATCGGCCTGACGCGAATTTCAATTTTTTCAGGAGGCTGCGGCGCTTGTGCAAAAAGTTGCGCCGACGACAGCGCGGCAATTGCAAAAGCCGCGGCAATCGCGCGTGCGCTCACGAATGCAGCCTTCGCTTCGGCGCGTGGCGCGGCTGCGGCTCCGGCGCCTTCTCGTCGAACAATTCGGCGAGCTTTTCAGTCATCGCGCCGCCGAGTTCTTCCGCGTCCACGATGGTGACGGCACGACGATAATAGCGTGTCACGTCGTGGCCGATGCCGATCGCGATCAATTCGATCGGCGAGCGGGTCTCGATTTCCTCGATCACGTAACGCAGGTGCCGCTCAAGATAATTGCCGGCATTCACCGACAGAGTGGAATCGTCGACCGGCGCACCGTCGGAAATCATCATCAGAATGCGGCGCTGCTCGGTGCGGCCCAGCAGCCGGCGATAAGCCCAGCTCAGCGCCTCACCGTCGATATTTTCCTTGAGCAGGCCCTCGCGCATCATCAGGCCGAGATTCTTGCGGGCGCGGCGCCAGGGTGCATCTGCGGCTTTATAAATGATGTGGCGCAGATCGTTGAGGCGACCGGGATTGGCCGGTTTGCCCGCGGCGAGCCAAGCCTCACGTGACTGGCCGCCTTTCCAAGCGCGGGTGGTAAAGCCAAGAATTTCCACCTTGACGCCGCAGCGCTCCAGCGTGCGCGCGAGGATATCGGCGCAGGTGGCAGCGACCGTGATCGGACGGCCGCGCATCGAACCGGAATTATCGAGCAACAGCGTCACCACCGTGTCGCGAAAATTGGTGTCCTTCTCGCGCTTGAACGTGAGCGGATGCATCGGATCGACGATGACGCGCGACAGCCGCGCCGGATCGAGCATGCCTTCGTCGAGATCAAACTCCCAGGCGCGGTTCTGCTGCGCCATCAGCCTGCGCTGCAGGCGATTGGCGAGCCGCGCCACCACGCCCTGCAGGTGCGAGAGCTGCTTGTCGAGATAGCCGCGCAGGCGATCGAGCTCTTCCGGCTCGCACAGATCTTCCGCCGCGATCTCCTCGTCGAACTTGCTGACGAAGGGGTGATATTCCGGACCGCGATAGTCTTGACCTGCGCCGGGACGCGGACGCCATGGCTCCGCAGGCGATTCGGAATCGCCCATGTCGCTGTCGTCGGTCATGTCGGTCGCCTGCGCATCCAGCGCTTCGGCGGAGGCATCCTGCGCATCCTCCGCGGAGGATTCTGCCTCCTCAATGCTCATGCGCTGGCTGTCGTCGGACTCGGTCGCCTCGCCCTGCTCGCCGGACTCATCCTGCTGGCGATCCTGTTCGTCGTCGTCCGTTTCCTCTTCGTCCTCGGAATCGCGGTTGCGGTCCTCGCCCATGTCAAGCGAGTCGAGGAGATCATGCACCGCGTCGCCGAAACGCTGCTGATCCTCGATCAGCGCGTCGAGCCGGTCGAGGCCGTGTCCCGCCTTGTCTTCGATGATCGGCCGCCAGAGATCGACCAGCTTCCTCGCTGCAGGCGGCGGGGTGATGCCGGTCAGGCGCTCGCGCACCATCATGGCGACCGCCTCCTCGATCGGAGCGTCGGCGCGATCGGTTATGTCGTCGAACTTGCCGCGATGAAATTTGTCATCGAGCATCGCCGACAGATTCTGAGCAACGCCGCGCATGCGGCGCGCGCCGATGGATTCCACGCGGGCCTGCTCCACCGCGTCGAACACCGCCCGCGCCTGCTGCCCGCCGGGCAGCAATTTCCGGTGAACGCTGGGATTGTGGCAGGCAAGCTTGAGAGCCAGGGCGTCGGCGTGGCCGCGCACGATGGCGGCTTCCTGCTTTGTCAGCTTGCGAGCCGGTTCCGGCAGCCGCACCTTGCTGCCGGCAAGACCGGGCCGCTCCGCGGCGAAGGACACTTCAAGATCCGCCTTCTTGGCGAGTGCACGCAGACAGCCCGTCACCGCGCGCTTGAACGGCTCGTTCGGCGATTCTTTTGGGGTCGTCTTCGGTCGATAATTCGAGGACATAGCTGGCCTTGCCGGGCCGATCATCCTTCGAGGCCCGCCTTCGGCGGGTCCCATCAGGATGACGGGGAATGTTTACTCATATCTCGATCCGTCGCCCCGCACTGTCGACGCGAAGCGTCGAGCCTCGAAGGCGACGGCCGCAATCTAGGTCAATGCCACGTTCACCGCCGATTCCGGCAACTCCTGCCCGAAGCTGCGCTGATAGAACTCGGCCACGATGGAGCGCTCGAGCTCGTCGCACTTGTTCAGGAAGGTGACGCGGAAGGCAAAACCGATATCGCCGAAAATGTCGGAATTCTCCGCCCAGGTGATCACGGTGCGCGGCGACATGACGGTCGAGATATCGCCGTTCATGAAGGCATTCCGCGTCAGATCGGCGACGCGCACCATCTTGTTGACGATGTCGCGGCCTTCTTCGGTCTGATAATGCTTCGCCTTCGCCAGCACGATATCCACTTCCCTGTCGTGCGGCAGGTAATTCAACGTCGTCACGATCGACCAGCGGTCCATCTGACCTTGGTTGATCTGTTGCGTGCCGTGATAGAGGCCGGTGGTGTCGCCAAGGCCGACGGTGTTGGCGGTGGCAAACAGCCGGAAGGCGGGGTGCGGACGAATGACCTTGTTCTGGTCGAGCAAGGTGAGACGGCCGGACACTTCCAGCACGCGCTGGATCACGAACATCACGTCCGGACGACCGGCATCATATTCGTCGAAGCAGAGCGCGACGTTGTTCTGCAATGCCCAGGGCAAAATGCCGTCGCGGAATTCGGTCACCTGCAATCCGTCGCGGATCACGATGGCATCCTTGCCAACCAGATCGACGCGGCTGATATGGCTGTCGAGATTGACGCGCACGCATGGCCAGTTCAGGCGCGCGGCCACCTGCTCGATATGCGTGGATTTGCCAGTGCCGTGATAGCCGGTCACCATCACGCGGCGGTTCTTGGCAAAGCCGGCCAGGATCGCGAGCGTGGTCGGGCGATCGAACAGATAATCCGGGTCGAGATCCGGCACGTGCATGTCCGGCTCGGAATAAGCCGGAACTTCCATATTGGAATCGATGCCAAAAACCTGCCGGACCGATACCTTCATGTCCGGCAAGCCGCCTGGGCCTTGCGCGACCTCTTGGGTTGCAGTCGTCATTGGAACTCCGTGGCCCCCGGCACATCCTGGGGCTGTAAACGCCGATTGAGGGTGCAAATCGGATAGCGGGGCCAACCTAGCAGAAAGCCCGGTCCGGAATAAACCCGGCGCTTCCGAGAACATATCCAAATAGATCAACTAGATAGGAATGCGAAGGCCTGTCCGGAAGGCAGGGCGGGGCTGCGAGGGCGGAATAATTCTCAGACTAGCGCCGGACCTCGCGCCACAAGCCGCGGGCTTGGGCGAGCAGCTTGAAGGAATGCGCGACCTGGGCATTGCCGACCCGAAGGTTGCGGTGCGTGCGGCGAACAAGGTGCCGGCCTTCCGCGGCCAGTTCATGCGCGTGTTTCAGCCGCTCGGTGAACGACATCGCCGCCTTGTCGGCGTCCGTCTGCGCCATGACCTTGCTCTCCGTCCGCGAAAGCAGCGCGTGAGAAGTATGAAAATCTAGGCGGAGGGCGGCGACACAGCGAATCGATTCATGCTGTGCGCAGGACTTGTCACCAGTTTTGCGCACCGGCTTTACAGATGGCGGTACATGCCGCCTTGCTCAGCAGAAGCCGACCGATTTCAGGTAATTGTAGGACTGAATGATCTCGATCAGCCGGTCCTCGGTCGTGCGGTCACCGCCATTGGCGTCGGGATGGTGGCGTTTAACCAGATCGTGGAATTTGGCCTTGATCTCTGTGCGCGAGGCCGAGACCTCAAGACCCAGCGTCTCGAAGGCTTTGCGTTCGGCATTGCGAATGGTGCGGGCTTCCTTCTTTGCCGACACGCGCTCGCTGGACCCGTGCCCGCCCAATTCGCGGAACAACACGAACGGGTCTTCTGCGCCTTCGGCATAAAAATGCCCAGGCTCGCCCTTGTTGCCGGTTCCCATCTTCCATGTCGGCCGATGCCCGGTCAGGGCATCCTTCTGAAAACGCAGCACCTCGTCGTCGCTCATGCCGGAAAAGTAGTTGTAGGATTGGTTGTATTCCCGCACGTGGTCGAGGCAGTAACGCCACCTCTCGTTCTCGCGGCCACGCCCCTTCGGCGCAAGATGCAGTCCAGGCTTCTGGCAGCCCGGCCACTCGCAAATATGCGTCGCCTTGCGGACAGAGCGGTCTGCTCCCGGCTTGACCCGGATCCGGTCGAAATAAGGTGAATCGAATTTCATGGTCTGCGATTATTCGGACGTTCGTGCCGCACCTTCAAGACTTGACTTTGCAGCTTCCCGCAAGGACGGGCGCTGCGCCGCACAGATGGCTGCCATTGACCTTGCCCGCCGCCTCCCATTAAGCAAGCCAGCATGCAGACGAAAGATGTCATCATCGAGAAACTGACAAGAACCTTTGCGCCGAAAAGTCTGGAAGTTCTGGACGAATCGGAGCGGCACAGAGGCCATGCCGGGTATCGTCAGGGTGGGCAGACCCATTATAAAATTTATATCGTGGCGGAAGCCTTCGCCGGCAAGTCCCGAGTCATGCGTCATCGCATGATCAACGAGGCTTTGGCCGACGATCTCCGGAACGGCATTCATGCGCTGGCGATCCATGCCAGTGCGCCCGGAGAGGAATTGTAGATCCGCTATCATAGGGAACTCTTCCAGCTATGTTCTTTTGCTTGCCATGTCTCTGCTGAGGCATTGGCGAGCGGCAACGCTTGCCTTGCTCAGACCTATCCCATCCGGACCGTCCAGATCGTCGTTTCCTATCCGGCCGGATCGCCGCCCGACACGATTGCCCGCATCATTTCGTCAAGGATGCAGGACAATTTCAAACAAACCGTTGTGGCCGAGAACAGTCGGGCGGCGGCGGCAATATCGGGGCTGCGGTCGCCAAGGCCGCGCCGACTGCCCTGCGGCCTTCAAGGGGTTCATCCGCCAGGAGACGGAGAAATGGACTGCCGTGATCAAACAGGCCGGAGCAAAAGTGCAATGAGCGTTGCGTGCAAGAACCTGGACGAAGTGCGCGCCAATATAACGTGCTGCAGGCTGCCCGGTTCAAACCGGATGCGGCTGACATTCCGGCACCGGGGCGCGTGGAAGAGGTCATCCAGAACGTCCTGCAGCTCGCGCGCGAGCACGGCGCCATTCCGGAGTTGGTGGAGAAAACCTACCGCGCAATGATCGCGGGCCTTCATCGCCGCCGAACACCGCGAGCACGACAATATCTGGAAAACGTCATAAGGGAGTAAGGAGAAAGAGAGGCGCCCGCATGTGGCTCGAGCGCCTCTCGACCACGACGGCCCATCGGGTGACGGGCATGGCCGTCATGGTATCTCGCCGCACGACCAGAGACAGCAACGTCCCCCGTTTTCAGCTCTCGCCGTTCGACGCGACAGGCATCCGGATTGCTGTCCGGGAGCGTTGCTCCTCTCTCAGGTTATTGCGCAAATGGCG
Source organism: Pseudorhodoplanes sp. (assembly GCA_032027085.1). Lineage (NCBI taxonomy): Bacteria > Pseudomonadati > Pseudomonadota > Alphaproteobacteria > Hyphomicrobiales > Pseudorhodoplanes > Pseudorhodoplanes sp. The sequence goes on from JAVSMS010000001.1 coordinate 1,453,510, forward strand.
TGACCGTATCGCGATCGACCTTCCGATCGCGAATGCGAGGCGCCGCGCGCTCATGCAAACGCTGCGGCGAGCCGACTCAACTGTGCAGAGTCTGACCGACCAAGATTGTCGATCCGTGAACGAACGCATTGAAATGCTGGATGCAGAATCGATCCGGATCGATCAGAAGTTTTATTGATGTATGAAACGTGCCGACTACGGCCAAACAGCGCTCTGTTCGGTAATGTTCAAGCGGCGCCTTTCTTTGCCTTGGGCAAACATGCGTCATCTGCCCTGGCACCGACAGGCATCCGATCCGGGTTCAGAACCCGGTCCAGGCTTTCGATCAGGGGCGCCATGCGCTTGGTATCCAGGTCTTCGCGCAGATAAAGCCCGGCCGTAAGATCCGGCAATTGCGGCAGGTAGTGTTCACGCGCAATCTTGAGATCGGGTGGCACGACGCGCTCGGGAAGAACAAAAAAGCCGAGTCCAGACCGCAGCGCGGCGAGATGCGCCGCAAGATCGGATGCGACAAAGGCTACCGTGTATTGCAGCCCAAGGCTTTCCAATGCTTCGATCACGGCCTGATCGGACACGGCATGCGGCCAGCTCAGAATGGGTATCGGGGATCCGGGGCTCAAAAGAAAATCGCGCGCGCAGACCCAAACGGGTTTCTCCACCCATTTGGCGATTGTCTGCGCATGCGGCGGCGCAGCTGACACGATGAAAGCCACATCGAGATAGCCGCTGGTCAAGCTCTTGATGAGGTCCCCCGACGGCTCGCAGCAGAATTGCATTCTGTCGGTCTGCTCGGCATTGCCGCAGACCTTGACGATGTCGCAGAGCATATGCGCGGCATAGACATTCGGAATGCCGACGCGGAAGTGACGCGAATGCGGTTTGGCGCCAGACAACGACATGATCTGGTCGTTCATCGCAAGAATGCGCCTGGCGTATTTGCTCACGATCTCGCCTTTCTCCGTGAGCGCAATGCCGAGTCCGCTGCGGGAAAACACTTCGCCGCCGACCAGTTGCTGCAGGCGCTTGATCTGCGCGCTAATCGCCGGCTGCGTCAGTTCAAGCGCGGTTGCCGCCTTGGTGAAGCTGCCCAGTTCCTGAATGGCGACGAAAGAGCGCAACAGCTCGATCGGAATGTTGATCTTGTCGTGCCTGCGATGCATCGGCCGTTGCCTTTGAAGACCCGGTCACGAGGACAAAACGAAGCGCGGAATGGCATCTCGACAGTTGCGACACTTTGACGTCCGGGAATCAGCCAACGCAAACGCTTCCAGCGGCGCCGCCGTCACATATGCGTGATTTATCAGGAGAAGTTGTGCACGAGCATCGGGCACACAATGCTCGCCGGTGCCCGAACATAATACCTAGGTTCTAAATTTCAGCGGCGTAATTTGCAGCGCCGTAATGCGATTGCGGTCCTTTCGCAGAACCCGGAACCGAAAGCCGTGGAATGTGAAGGTCTGGCCCGCGTCGGGAATGGAACGCGCTTCGTGAATAACAAGGCCGGCGACCGTTGTCGCTTCCTCGTCAGGCAGGTTCCATTCCATGACACGATTCAAATCGCGCACCGGCACGGCACCCTCCACGGTCACCGACCCGTCCGGCTGAGGACGCAAACCGGGCACTTCGACATCGTGCTCATCGGAGATGTCGCCGACAATTTCCTCGATGATGTCCTCGAGCGTCACGAGGCCCATCATCTCGCCGTACTCGTCCACCACCAGCGCCAGCGGCGTCTTGCGACGGCGGAACGCCTTCAACTGTTCGGTCAGGGGTCGAATGGTCGGCACAAACCAGGGCGGACGGGAGATCGTCATCAGATCGATGCGAGAGGCATCTCCGTCGACATCTTGCAGCGCCTTCAGCAGGTTTTTTGTGTGCAGGATTCCGACGATATTCTCTGGCTTTTCGCTCCAGAGCGGAATGCGCGTCACCGGCGCCGCGAGAATGTCCCGCACCGCCTGCGCGGGCGGATTGTCGACGCACACGGTGATCATTTCGGTGCGATGAATCATCACATCGGACACCTGCAATTCGTTCAGGTCGAGTACGCCGCCGAACATGTCGCGATGCTGCTTCTCCACGCCGCCTTCGCGATGCAGGAGGTCGATGGTCCCGCGCAATTCCTCGTGCGCGGACAGAATCGGCTGGCTTTCGCCAATGCGAATTCCGAACCATCCAAGGATCGTGCGCACCAGCCATTCGATGCCCATCAGGACCGGACCGAGCAGGCTGACTACCCACGAAATCGGGCGGGCGACAAACAGGGCGATCCGTTCCGGCGCGTTGATCGCAATCGTCTTGGGCAGGACTTCGGTGAAGATCACCACGACCGCCGTCATCGCAATGGTCGCATAGACCACCCCGACCTCTCCGAACCAGATCAGAAAAAGGCCGGCCGCCATGGCAGAGGCGGCAATATTGGCCGCGTTGTTGCCGAGCAGAATCGCCCCGATCAGGCGCTCACGCGCGCGCATCAATCGGTTGACGATGGCGGCGCGGCGCTTTCCGGACTTCTCCATCCGCAGCATGCGGGCGCGGGAAAAGGCCGTGAGTGCGGTCTCGCTGCCGGAAAAGAAAAATGACAGCAGCAGGCAGATCAGGATGGCGGACAGGACGAACCAGTCTTGCGCGATCATCGATCAGGGAAGGTGTCCAACCAGAAATGTGTGAACATCCTCGGGCTCGATATCCGACGCAATGAAGCTTTGGCCGATGCCGCGGGCGAGGATGAATGTCAAATTGCCGCGCTTGACCTTCTTGTCCTGCGCGATGAGCTCCATGAGCGTGTCCGCATCCGGCAGGTCGCCGGGAATATCGGCAATCCGTGTGGGCAATCCCACGGCAGCAAGATGACGTTGCACACGCTCGACGTCGGCCGGAGAAAGCAGGCCACGCCCGGCAGAGAAGGCAAAAGCCAACGTCATGCCAATGGCAATCGCCTCGCCATGCAGCAGTCGTTCAGAAAAACCTGCAGCGGCCTCCAATGCATGACCGAAAGTATGACCGAGATTGAGCAGAGCCCGGTCGCCACTCTCGCGCTCGTCGCGCGCAACAACATCGGCCTTCATCTGGCAGCTCTTGGTGACCGCATATTCGCGTGCGGGTCCGCCGGAGAATATCTCCTGCCAGTTCTGTTCCAGCCAGGCGAAGAATGCCGCGTCGCCGAGCAGACCGTATTTGGCGACTTCCGCATAGCCGGCGCGCATCTGACGGGCGGGCAACGTATCGAGGACGGCTGTATCGGCGAGAACCAGAATCGGCTGGTGAAACGCGCCGACGAGGTTCTTGCCGTGCCGGGAATTGATGCCGGTCTTGCCGCCGACAGAGGAATCGACTTGCGCCAGCAAGGTGGTCGGCACCTGCACGAAGTCGAGGCCGCGGCGCACCGCCGACGCGGCGAATCCGGTCAGATCGCCGATCACCCCGCCGCCGAGCGCCACAAGCAGATCGCCGCGTTCAATGCGCGCACCGATCAATTGCTCGCAGACACTTTCGAAACCTGCATAGCTTTTGGAGCCTTCGCCCGGCGCCACGGTGACATGCGAATGCGCGATACCGGATTTCGCCAGCGATGCTTCAGCCGCGGACAGATGATGTCCCGCCACCGTGTCGTCGGTGACGATCGCGCAGCGCGCCCCCGGCCGCAACGACGCAACGCGTGCGCCCAGCGATGTCAGAACGCCGCGGCCAACGGCAATGTCATAAGCGCGGTCGCCGAGGGCAACATGCACGTTGGCCGGCTCTCCAATGCGGGGGATTGCTGTCATGCCTAAACTACTCCTGCCCCGCCTGCAGCCCCGCGAAATAGCCGCGCAGCGCATCGAGAATTTCATCCACGATGACCTCGTGCAACACGTCGCGCGAGTCGACGGTGATGTCGGCCTCCGCATAAACGGGATAACGAAGTTCGATCAGATTGCGCAAGGTCGCAGCTGGATCATCGGTCTTGAGCATGGGACGATCGTTGCGCCGCCTGATCCGCTTCATCAACACATCGAAATCGGCGCGCAGCCAGACCGACACGCCTTTGGCCCGTATCGTTGCGCGGGTATCCGCGTTCATGAAAGCGCCACCTCCGGTCGCCAGGACCTGCGGTCCGGTTTCCAGGAGGCGCGCGATGACACGGGCTTCGCCGGAACGGAATTCCGCCTCGCCGCGTGTTTCAAAAATGTCGGGAATAGACATGCCCGCGGCGGCTTCAATCTCATTGTCCGCATCCACGAAAGGCAACCCGAGTCGGGCCGCCAGCTTGCGGCCAACCGAGGATTTGCCGGCACCCATCATGCCGACCAGCACGACCGAGCGACGGCCAAGACTGTCGATTATGGACGCCTCGGCGGTTTTATTCTGCAGAGCGGTATCCGGCATGATCTCGTGGCCGCGGCTTTTCGTGCCGCAGCATTCCTATAGCATGACTTGTAGCACGGGCCTGCAGCCTCTTGTCAGCGAGACATGAACATGATCGTAGTCGGGCTCAACCAATCCGCCTGAAGGTGCCTCATCGCCATGCCGACCCTGTTCCGATTCCTGGCTGTTGTCGGAATTATTGCGGGTATGGTTTATGCTGGCATCGTCGCGTTGGCCACGCTGGTCAAGCCACAGTCGCGCGAAATCACGGTAACGGTTCCGCAGGATCGATTCTACAAGCAACGCTGAGAGGTCCGGCAACCGCATGGCCCGCCCGGCGCATTCCGACCAGAGACTGGTTGATCTGTTCTTCGACATGCTGGCCGCCGAACGCGGCGCCGGCGAGAACACGCTGTCGGCCTATGCCCGCGACCTCGCCGATTTTTTAGATTTCCTGCGCAGCAGGCAGCAATCATTGTCCACGACGTCCAGCGATCACATTCGCGGTTATATGAAGACGCTGGATGATCGCGGTTTCGCGTCATCGTCGGTGGCGCGAAAGCTCTCGGCGATCCGTCAGCTTTTTCGTTTCCTCTATGCGGAAGGCCGGCGACCCGACGATCCTGCCGCCATTATGCAGGGGCCGAAGCACGGCCGCCCGCTTCCCAAGATCCTTTCGGTTCAGCAAGTCGACCATCTGCTCGATACGTCCCGGCGCGCGATGCAAGACGAATCCGGCAATCCCTCCGAACGCCTGCGGGCGGGCCGGCTGCATTGCCTGCTGGAACTGATCTACGCGACTGGCCTGCGCGTCTCCGAACTTGTGGCCCTGCCTGCGTCCGCCGCGCGTCGCGACCAACGCATCATCATTGTGCGGGGAAAGGGCAACAAGGAGCGGATGGTGCCGCTCAACAACTCAGCAAGGCAGGCGATGGCGGACTACCTCGCCCTTCGCAATCTGGCGAAGCGCGACGACTCGAAGTGGCTGTTCCCATCATCCGGTGAAAGCGGCCATCTCACCCGGCAGCATTTCGCCCGCGAGCTGAAGTCACTGGCCGCCGCCGCCGGCCTGCGCCCGGATCAGGTCAGCCCGCATGTGCTGCGGCATGCCTTTGCCAGCCATCTGCTGCAGAACGGCGCGGATCTGCGCGTGGTGCAGACCCTGCTCGGCCACAGCGATATTTCAACGACCCAAATCTACACACATGTCCTTGAGGAACGGCTGAAAAGCCTGGTGCGCGACCTGCATCCCCTTGCCGATGAATGAATTGCTAACGCCTCGCCGGCATGCTGGCGCGTTGCTTGACTTGAAAGGCCCCTGAGGCCAGTTTCCCCCGCCGCCGGACGGGGGTGGCGCCCTTCTCCCTGATAAAAGGCCCTTTCTTCATTTATGCGTACCTACCTCGATTTTGAAAAACCAGTGGCCGAACTTGAGGCCAAGGTGGATGAACTGCGTGCCGTTCAGGCGGGCGGCGGCGAGGTGCAGGTGGAGGAGGAAATCGGGCGCCTTGAAACCAAAGCCGCCCAGACGCTCAAAGACATCTATGCCAACCTGACGCCGTGGCAGAAGACGCAGGTCGCGCGCCATCAGCAGCGGCCACATTGCCTCGACTTCATCGGCCAGCTGATCACGGATTTCGTGCCCTTCGCCGGCGACCGCAAATTCGGCGACGATGAAGCGATTGTCGGCGGTTTCGGCAGATTCCGCGGCGAAAGTATCTGCGTCATCGGCCACGAGAAGGGATCGACTACCGAAGCGCGGCTGAAGCACAATTTCGGCATGGCGCGGCCGGAGGGGTACCGAAAGGCCGTGCGACTGATGGAAATGGCCGATCGATTCGGCCTTCCCGTGCTGTCGCTGGTGGATACCGCCGGCGCCTATCCGGGCATTGGCGCCGAGGAACGTGGTCAGGCGGAAGCCATCGCACGCTCGACCGAGGCCTGCCTCAACTTGCAGGTGCCGAATGTGGCGGTGATCCTCGGCGAAGGCGGCTCAGGCGGCGCCATCGCCATCGCCACCGCCAACCGGGTGCTGATGCTCGAACACGCGATTTACAGCGTCATTTCACCGGAGGGCGCCGCTTCGATCCTGTGGCACGATTCAACCAAGGCCCAGGAAGCCGCCACCAACATGAAGATCACGGCGCCGGACCTGATCAAATTCGGGATCATCGACGAAATTATCCCTGAACCGGTCGGGGGCGCTCACCGCGATCCGGCCGCAGCTATCGCGACGACCGGACACGCGATTGCCGGCGCCTTCGCCAGCCTTAAGGGTCTGGAGGGCGCTGAGATCCGCCACCTGCGGCGGGAGAAGTTTCTGGCCATGGGACGCGCCGGCGCCTGACACATTCGTTAAGTTAACCACATGAGAACATGAGGCTTTTTCAGCCATAATAACGCCGTGTTATTTGATTGAAATTCCTCAACGGGACGTTTTACGCTTCCTTCACTGCGGCTATGGTCAACAGGATGTGGTCTGAATCCGCCCTTGCGGAGGCGGCACCAGAGCGATAACCATCGCCCATGAAGGCTCGGGGATAGCCTGCTCGGGGAGTAACGTATTGAAACTTAGCCCCAATTTGGTCCGCACGCTGATGGCGTCGGCGGCCCTCGCTGCCGCAATAATGCTGTCCGGCTGCAAGACCGAGGGCGTCTTTCCCAGTTCTGCCCGCGCCAATGCGCCGATTTCGCCGGCCCTTCTTGCCGAGATGGATCAGAAGAACATGGACAAGAGCTCTCCGCTCCTCGTCCGCATCTTCAAGCAGGAATCCGAACTTGAGGTCTGGAAGCAGGACCGGAGCGGCCGCTACGCGCTGCTGAAGACCTATCCGATCTGCAAATGGTCGGGCGATCTTGGTCCAAAAATCCGCGAAGGTGACCGTCAGGCGCCGGAGGGCTTCTACAATATCACCCCCGCGCAGATGAATCCCAATTCGCAATTCTATCTCGCCTTCAACATGGGCTATCCGAACGTCTTCGATCGCGCGCATGGGCGCACCGGCGCTCATCTGATGGTGCACGGCGACTGCTCGTCGCGCGGCTGCTACGCGATGACCAACGAACAGATTTCAGAAATCTTCGCGATGGGCCGCGAGGCCTTTTTCGGCGGGCAGCAATCCTTCCAGGTCCAGGCTTATCCATTCCGGATGACGCCCGTGAACATGGCCAAGCACCGCAACAACCCGAACATGCCGTTCTGGAAGATGCTGAAGCAAGGCTACGATCATTTCGAGGTCACGCATCTCGAACCGAAAGTCGACGTCTGCGAGAAGCGGTACGTGTTCAACGCTGCTGCGCCAGCCAATGCTTCGACACCGCTCAGCTTCAGTCCGGCGGGCAAATGTCCCGTCTTTGAGACGCCGCAGGAAATCTGGGCGGCGGTGAACGAGAAGCAGCGCGCCGACGAGTTGAAGATTGCGGAATTGACCTCGCGCGGCACGCCTACAGCGCCGATCAAGAGCGGCCGCGACGGCGGCATGCATCCGACATTCGTCGCCAAATTGCAGCCGCGCGAAATCGTCGATGAGCGCGGCAACGTCAAACTGGTTGTCGATCCGTCCGCGCCCGGCCCTGTCGCTTCCTCCTACAGCGTCGCGTCGGCCACCGAGCGCGAGAGCGACATGACCGCTTCGACGCAGGCCATTCGGGTCGCCGACGTGCCGCTGCCGCGCAATGCGCCGCAGGCCAAACAGGGTGTCCGTCCGGAGGAGCCGAGCTTCGCGCAACGGCTTGGCAGCCTTTTCCGCATCGGCTCCTCGGATAAATCCGAACAATCCCGCGTCGCCGCCATGCAGCCGGCCGCCGAACAGCCGCCGAAGCCGGCGGCAAAGCCGAGTATTGTCCAGCGCGTGTTGGGTTTGCGGGGCGGCGCCAACGCCGCGGAAGCGCCGACGCCGAAATCGCGGCCGGCCCGGACCGCCAAGCCCGGCGCCATCGAGCCGCAGTCTGCTGAGGCGCGCGTAAAAACCGCGGCCGCCGGTGAAAGCTCCCCGGCTTCCACCGCGGCGCCGGCGCCCGCCACCAACAGTCTGATGAACGGCGCACAGCCGATGCCGTCGACGTCGAGCTTCGACAGCCGCTGGAGCGCATTCCGCTAGAAGCTGGAACATATTCCGTTCTAATCGAACCGCAGCCACAAACTCGGTTCATCCCGCCGCAAGCGGGAATCCAGTCTTGCTTGGCTCTGGGTCCCCGCTTCCGCGGGGACGAACGGAGATTGATGCAACCTGGTCGGAATGAGCTCTAGCCGGGCGCCGTTTCCTTCCGGCGAACCTTGGTTGCAATCGGCCCGGTATCGCCGACCTCTTCCACATAAGTGACTTCGTCACCCCGGCGCAGCTTGTCAAACTCGCCTGACAGCATTGCGTTACGATGGAAGTAGAGCAGGCCGCCCTCCTTGGTCATTAGGAATCCGAAATCGTCGGACGGCGTGACCTCCGCGACCTGACCGCGGAATTCGTTCACCGCTTCATGCGTGGCGGCAAAGGTACGGTCACCCAGCTTGCGCTTGAGTTCCGCAAGCTGCAGGGCCGCGATGCGAAATGCCTCGTTGATCGCGTTGTGGAGATCCGGCCTCTGGTATCGACGCTGCAGGCGCTCCGGCTCATGCGCCACGATGATGTCCTTGCGCCCCGGAATCCCGATCTCGATACGCACCACGGGGGGGATGGTATGATTGGAATTGTCGGCGCGCTGGTCGACCCGCACCCGGCAGGACGTCATGCGTTCGTAAATTGCCTCCAGCTTCGCGACGTTGTCGCGAATCTCGTCTTTCGCCCATTCGGAATTGTCGATGTTGTGAAACGAAATTTCGAGAGGAACCTGCATCATCGCACCCTGTCTGGACAGTCTGACAATGACAAAGCCCGCAGCCGGAAATTGTTTCACAAACCGCCCGACCCGCCAACCTGCCATGAATTTGAAAAATGAAATGGCCGGGCAAGCCCGGCCATGACACAGCTCAAAAGTCCGGGGCAGGTCAGGCGAACTTGCCGTGGCAATGCTTGAATTTCTTGCCGGACCCGCAGGGGCAAAGCTCGTTGCGACCGACCTTGCCCCAGCTTGCCGGATTGTTCGGATCGCGGACGGCCTGAACGTCGCCATTGCCCCCGGCCATGGCCAACGACAGCGCCGGCGCCATCTCGTCCTCGCCGGTGAGCGGATCGATCTTGTGCGCTTCCATATAGGGCAGTTGCGCCTGCTCGTCCGCGGGCGGCGCCTGTACCACCTCGACGCGCATCAATTGCGCCGTGACACCCTCGCGCAAATTGGCGCTCATGTCCTCGAAGAGTTGGAACGCTTCCGACTTGTACTCGTTCAGCGGATCGCGCTGGCCATAGCCGCGCAGGCCGATCACCTGACGCAAATGCTCCAGCATGACCAGGTGCTCGCGCCAGAGGTGATCCAGCGTCTGTAGCAGGATCGATTTCTCGACATAGCTCATGACGTCCGGACCCCACTGGGCGACCTTGGCGGCCATGACCTCGTCGGCCTTTTTCTCGACGCGGGCCAGCAATTCCTCGTCGGCGATTCCCTCTTCCTTGGCCCATTCGACCACCGGCAGGTCGAGGCCAAGCACGCGCTTGAGTTCGTCCTGCAGACCCACGGTGTCCCATTGCTCCGGATAGGCATTTTCCGGAACATGTTTGGCCACCAGCGCCTCGACCACGGTATAGCGCATGTCGGACACGACCTCGTGCACGGCCTCGTCCTTCATCCATTCGATGCGCTGATCGAAGATTACCTTGCGCTGATCGTTGCTGACGTCGTCGTATTTGAGGATGTTCTTGCGCAAATCGAAGTTGCGCGCCTCGACCTTCTGCTGCGCCTTTTCCAGCGCCTTGTTGATCCAGGGATGAACGATCGCCTCATTCTCCTTGAGGCCGAGCTTGGTCAACATGCCGTCCAGTTTGTCGGAACCGAAGATGCGCATCAGGTCATCTTCGAGCGACAGGAAGAATTTCGATCGGCCGGGGTCGCCCTGGCGGCCGGAGCGGCCGCGCAACTGGTTGTCGATGCGGCGGCTTTCGTGGCGCTCGGTGCCGAGTACAAACAATCCGCCGGCGGCCAGCGCCTTCTCCTTCAGGCGCGCGACCTGTTCGCGGATCTCATCCGCGCGACGCTCGCGTTCCTCGCCTTCGAGGTCGGCCAATTCCTGCTTGATGCGCATGTCGGCATTGCCGCCAAGCTGAATGTCGGTGCCGCGGCCAGCCATGTTGGTGGCGATGGTGATCGCGCCCGGAACGCCCGCCTGCGACACGATATAGGCTTCCTGCTCGTGATAGCGCGCGTTCAGGATGGCGAAGACCTTCTTCTTCGTGGCGGCTTCGTCGCCGGTATAGAGCGCGGCGAAAGCGTTGGGATCGGAGAAATCGTGCTGCTCCCAGCCCTCCTTGCGCAGCATCTCGGCAAGGCTTTCCGACTTCTCGATCGAGGTGGTGCCGACCAGCACCGGCTGGCCGCGCTTTTTACAGTCTTCGAGCAGTGAAATGATGGACCGGTATTTTTCGACGTTCGTGCGATAGACTTCGTCGTCCTGGTCGTCGCGGATCATCGGCCGGTTGGTCGGGACTTCGACCACTTCCAACCCGTAGATGTCCATGAACTCGTCGGCTTCCGTCATCGCCGTGCCGGTCATGCCGGCCAGCTTGTCGTACATGCGGAAGTAGTTCTGGAATGTGATCGAGGCGAGCGTCTGGTTTTCCGGCTGGACCGGCTGGTGTTCCTTCGCCTCCAGCGCCTGATGCAACCCTTCCGAATAGCGCCGGCCCGGCATCATGCGGCCGGTGAATTCGTCGATGATGACTACTTCGTTGTTGCGGACAATATAATCTTTGTCACGTTGGAACAGCATGTGCGCCCGCAAAGCCTGATTGACGTGGTGCACGGTCGAGACATTCTCCACATCGTAAAGGGAGTCGGCCTTGAGCAGGTTGGCGGCGCGCAGCCACTGCTCCATCTTTTCCATGCCGGCCTCGGTGAGGCTCACCGTGCGCTGTTTCTCGTCGACGTCATAGTCGGACTTGTCGAGCTTCGGAATATACGCATCGATCGTGTTGTAGAATTCGGAGCGATCGTCGAGCGGCCCGGAAATGATCAGCGGCGTGCGCGCCTCGTCGATCAGGATCGAGTCGACCTCGTCCACGATGGCGTAGGCATGGCCGCGCTGGACCATGTCCTCTATCCGATACTTCATATTATCGCGCAGATAATCGAAGCCGAGCTCGTTGTTAGTGGCATAGGTGATATCGCAGGCATACGCTTTCTTGCGCTGCTCATCGTCCATGCCGTGCACAATGGTGTCGGTGGTCAGGCCGAGGAACGAGTAGATCTGGGCCATCCACTCGGCATCGCGCTTGGCGAGGTAATCGTTGACGGTCACAACGTGCACGCCACAGCCGGCCAGCGCGTTGAGATAGACCGCGAGCGTGGCGACAAGGGTCTTGCCTTCGCCGGTCTTCATCTCGGAGATGCGGCCCTCGTGTAGGATCATGCCGCCGATAAGCTGGACGTCGAAATGCCTTTGGCCCAGCGTGCGCTTGCCGGCTTCACGCACGGTCGCAAACGCGGGAACAAGAATGTCGTCGAGAGTCTTGCCGTCTGCCAGCTCTTGCTTGAAGGCGGCGGTGCGGGCGCGCAATTCGTCGTCAGTGAGCTTGGCGAGTTCCGGCTCGAGGGCGTTGATCGCCGCCACACGCGGCATGTAACCCTTCACCCGCCGGTCATTGGCCGAGCCGAACAATTTGCGGGCGACTGCGCCGAGCATCCGAAATCCTTCTCTTCACTGCGCAGACGCGCTTCGATCAATGAGGGTACGAGGAACACGAAAGATTGAAAACCACGCGACCGCAGCCGGCAATAGCTGCAAAGCCTGGGCCGGTCACGAGACCGGTTGGGCGATCTGGCCCCGGTTGCATCCGGGAAAAGCGGCTCTTTTCGGGCTTCACGACCGGAACTCCGCGGAGAGATAGGAGGGGGTCGGACCCTTGTCAATTAGAGCCTTTGCAGGCCCTTTGCGACGCCTTGCCCCGGCCTCATTGCCGAAAGTTAAGTATTCCCAGCCATTGCCAAGGTTCAACGATTGGGCGAGTGTCCGCCCGCCGCGCCGGCAGCCGTGCCAGTGCCGCCAATGCTACCACCCAGTGCCAATGCCACTGATCCAGAGGACGTTTGTCTCATGACCTCGCTTGTAACCCGTATCGGCGGTCTGATCGCCATTCTCGCGCTCGCCGCCCTGCCCGCCGGCCCAGCGTCCGCGCAGAGCGACCCTGTGGTCGCCAAGGTCAATGGAACGGACGTCAAGCAAAGCGACCTCAACGCCGCGGAAGAGGAACTGGCCGGCCAATTGCCGCCGATGGCCCCCGAGGCCAAGCGCGACTATCTCGTCACCTATGTCGCCGACATGATGCTGGTGGCGAAGGCCGCCGAAGACCGCAAGCTCGCCGAAACCGACGACTTCAAGCGCAAGATGGCCAATGCCCGCAGCAAGCTCCTGATGGAGGCGCTGCTGCAGGCGGAAGCAAAGGCCGCCGTCACCAACGAGGCGATGAAAAAGGTCTATGACGAGGCCATCAAGCAGATGGCGAACGAGGAAGAGGTCAGCGCCCGTCATATCCTGGTCGAAACCGAGGATGAGGCGAAGAAAATCCTCGCCGATCTGAAGAAGGGCGCCGACTTTGTCGCCATCGCCAAGGAAAAGTCGAAAGACCCCGGCTCCAAGGAGAATGGCGGCGATCTCGGCTATTTCAGCAAGGACCAGATGGTGCCGGAATTCGCGGAAGCGGCCTTCAAGCTGAACAAGGGACAGCTTTCCGAGCCGGTGAAATCGCAATTCGGCTGGCACGTCATCCGCGTCGACGACAAGCGCAAGAAACAGCCGCCGGAATTTGACAAGGTGAAGGACCAGATCCAGACCTTCGTGCAGCGCCGCGCCCAGGCAGAGATGATCACCAAGCTGCGTGAAAGCGCCAAGATCGAGCGGCTTGATGCCAAGCCCGAAACCAAGCCGAACGCGAGGCCTGGCGACAAGCCGGCCGACCCGGCAAAGAAATAGCTCTCATCGTCATCCCGGCCGAGCCAAGAGGCCGCGCGAAGCGCGGCTCAATGGCGAGAACCGGAATCCATAACGCCAGTCTTGCGATTTTTTTGCGAGAATGGTGGTTATGGATTTCCGACCTCGCGCGTACGCAAGTCGGCTGTTGCCGACTTGCGTATTGTTCAGTTGCCGATTTCGGGTAAACCCGAAATCGGGGCCCGCGCCCCGGACTGACCAGGATTTATTTTCATGTCCGCCACCATTTCCCCCCTCGCTCCGCAAACCGTTCCCGACATGCCAGAGATCGCCGGCGTCAGGCTCGCGACCGCGGCCGCCGGCATCCGCTATGCCAACCGCACCGACGTGCTGCTCGCCATCTTCGATAAAGGGACGAGTGTCGCCGGCGTATTCACCCGATCCAAATGTCCGTCGGCACCGGTGGAATGGTGCCGCGCCAAACTGAAGGGCAAGACGGCGCGGGCGCTGGTGGTGAATTCCGGCAACGCCAATGCCTTCACCGGCAAGACCGGCCGTGCATCAACAAAACTGACGGCGCAGATTGCGGCGAAAGCCGTCGGATGCAGCGTCAATGACATCTATCTCGCCTCGACCGGCGTGATCGGTGAACCGCTCGACGCCACCAAATTCAATGGCGTACTGGACGAGCTTGCTTCAAGCGCAGCCGCGGGCGGCTTTCTGGACGCCGCCAGGGCGATCATGACCACCGACACGTTCCCGAAGGTGGCAACGGCCAGGACCAGCCTGGGCAAGGCCAAGGTCACCATCAACGGCATCGCCAAGGGCGCCGGCATGATCGCGCCGGACATGGCGACCATGCTGTCGTTCATCTTCACCGACGCACCAATTGCTGCGCCGGTTCTGCAGAAGCTTTTGAAAGACTGCGTGGCCGACACCTTCAACGCCGTGACCATCGACGGCGATACCTCGACATCGGACACCTTGCTTGCCTTTGCAACCGGGACCGCCAAGGGCGCGCCGCGGATCACGCGCGCGAACGATCCGCGGCTGAAGGGTTTCCGAAAGGCGTTTGAGATGGTGCTGGCCGATCTCGCCGAACAGGTCGCGCGCGACGGCGAAGGTGCGCGCAAGCTTGTTGAAATCAATGTCGAGGGCGCCGTCTCGAAGACATCGGCGCGGAAGATCGCGATGTCGATCGCCAATTCACCGCTGGTCAAAACCGCGATCGCCGGCGAGGATGCGAATTGGGGCCGCGTGGTCATGGCCGTCGGCAAGGCGGGAGAGCCCGCCAATCGCGACAAGCTGTCGATCTGGTTCAACGGCATCCGCGTCGCCCACAAGGGCGCCCGCGATCCCGGTTATGACGAGGCTAAGGTTTCCGCCGCAATGAAGAATCCCAAGATCGAGATGAAAGTGAATCTCGGACTCGGCCGCGGAAAAGACCGGGTTCTGACCTGCGATCTGACCAAGGAATACGTCGCCATTAACGGCGATTACCGCTCCTGAGCGTCGGGCTAGTGTGGTGGTTCGGAAGTCCGCTCCATTCTTGCCGCATGCTCTTCAAGCGGACTCGCATTCGGGACTCCAGCATCGCTTAACGGTCACTTAACGCGAGCTTTCGTAACATCGGGGGAAAGGTTGTGAGCGTCAAACTCGTGCTTGTCGCCGCCTGCGCCTTGATCGATGTCGACGGCCGTGTGCTGATTGCAGAGCGCCCGCCCGGCAAACCGATGGCAGGGCTGTGGGAATTTCCCGGCGGCAAGCTTGAACCCGGCGAACGACCTGAAGAAACGCTGATTCGTGAATTGTCGGAGGAACTGGGAATCGCAGTCAAAGAAGCCTGTCTCGCGCCGCTGACCTTTGCGAGCCATGCCTATGCGGACTTCCACCTTTTGATGCCGCTCTATGTTTGCCGGCGCTGGGAGGGACAGGTGACCGCAAGGCACCATTCGCGACTCGCCTGGGTCCGGCCGAACAAGTTGCGCGATTATCCCATGCCGCCGGCAGATGAGCCTTTGATTTCACATCTGATGACGCTGCTCTGAACAGACACGCAAGGGTTCGCCATGGCGAAGATTCGTTCAGCTCTTTTCGGCAAGCTGCGCAGCTTCATCTCGAACGACAATGGCACCACTGCGGTTGAGTATACGATCATGGCATCGGGCGTTGCTCTGGCCCTTGTTGCCACCCTAGCCTTGCTGAGCGATCGGGTCCGCGCGTTATATGATTCCATCCTAGCCGCACTGTCCTAGGTTTTTTGGTCGCGCAATCCGGCGAACGGTTTCCACCTCGCTGGATTTAATCAGCGGCTTGGCTTTTCCCCTGCCGAAATTTCGGTGGTCTTCAGCGCGTCGGCCAGCCGCATCTTTGCCGAGCCCGGCGTGAGCGGCTTCTGCTGACTTTCATGCGGCGACCAGCCTGACAGCCAGACGATATCGAAGGTGGCGCGCAGGCGGCCATCCGGATCGCTGAAGCGCTCACTATAAATTTCCGCCATGCGCAGAATTGTTGCCCTGCGGGTCGGCTTGCGGCGGCGCTCCAGGAGCACATTGGTCGCGCCCATGCGGCGCAAGTCCTGCATCAGAGCGAAAGCGTCGGAATAACGCACGGCCACGCGGTCCACATCAGTTACAGGCAAGGCAAAGCCGGCGCGCTGCAGCAGCGCACCAAGATCGCGTAGATCGGCGAAGGGCGCCACGCGCGGTGACACGCCGCCCTCGATTTCGGCTTCGGCCTGCGTGAAGGCCTGCCTCAACTCAGTCAGGGTCTCGCCGCCGAGCAACGCGGCAAGAAAAAGCCCGTCCGGTTTCAGCGCGCGCCGGATTTGCAGCAAGGCTCCAGGCAGGTCATTCACATGTTGCAGCGACAGCGCCGATACGACGAGATCAAGTACGCCGTCCGCCAACGGCAAGGCTTCTTCGTCGGCGACCGCTTGCGGGACGCTGCCACTGCCGCCTTCATCGCCGACATGGACAACACGTTCGACACGCTGCCCGTCCAGCAATCTGCGCGCAACAATGTCACCGGGCGATCCGATATCGGCGGCGAGCGCGAAATGCCGGTTCACCACTGCAATCCGGTCGACGAAATCCTCGGCCACCTGCTCAAGGAGAAATGTCTCCGCGCCAAGCGCCGCGGCGCGCCGCCGCCGGGCACGCAAAAGCGCGCGATCGAAAATCACAGGACTGTCAGGCACTGGCGGATGGCTCCTTCCGGCGGTAGCCTTTGTCATGCCTGCTTCCTTGGCAGAACAACAGGCCTTGTCTGTGGTTCACCGCGCAGCTTCCGCGCTGCGGGCGCCTTTCCGGTTGATCTTCGATGCGGCGCTGCCGCCTCTCTGTCCGTCTTGCCGCGAGCCCATTGGCGCCACTGCCGGACTTTGCGCCGTTTGCTGGTCAAAACTCTCTCCCATCGAACGGCCTTTCTGCGGACGGCTTGGTATTCCCTTTGTCTATGATCCCGGTCCCGGCATCCTGTCCATGCAGGCGATTGCCGATCCGCCTGCCTATCAGCGGGCGAGGGCTGCGGTGCGCTATGACGACGTCGCCCGGTCGCTGGTTCACGCCTTCAAATATGGCGACCGGCTTGATCTCGCACCCACCATCGGCCGCTGGATGGCGCGCGCCGGGCACGAACTTCTTGCCGAGGCCGACATGATCGTGCCGGTGCCGCTGCACTGGCGGCGGCTGTGGGCCCGGCGTTTCAACCAGTCCGCGGCGCTCGCGAAGGTCGTCGGCGACATCAGCGGCGTTCCGGTTCATCCGGCAGCCCTCAAACGGACGAAGGCGACGCCGCAGCAGGTCGGCCTGTCACGATCGGAACGGGCGCTGAACGTGCAGGGGGTCTTCAAGGTGCCGCCCGAAGGCAAAGCTGGGGTGGCAGGCCGTCACATCCTGCTCATGGATGATGTGCTGACCTCCGGCGCAACCGCCGACGCCTGCGCCCGGGCCCTGCTCCGAGCAGGTGCCAGGAGCGTGGATGTCCTTGTTTTTGCGAGGGTTGTGGACGCGGCCCGCACGACCATATAGTGAGGCTGCGTTGCGCGACCGTCAGGTTTTCACCCCTCATGAGTTCCATTGAAATCTACACCACGCCCTATTGTCCCTATTGCGGCTGGGCGAAGGAATTACTCGGCCGCAAGGGCGTCGATTATACGGAAATCGACGTCAGCGGCGACCGCGACCTGCGCGCCGCGATGACGCAGCGGGCGCTGGGACGCACCACCGTGCCGCAGATTTTCATCGGAGACACGCATATCGGCGGCTGCGACGATCTCTACGCGCTTGACGAGGCCGGCAAGCTTGACCCGTTGCTGGCGCAGGTCAACGGACACCAGGTCGAGCCGCAAGCATGAGCGCCAATACCGCTACTTTCCGCGCCGGCCTGATCCAGATGCGGTCGGGGCGGACGCCGCAAGCCAATCTGGACGCGGCGGTGAAGCTGATCGGGCAGGCCAAAAGCAATGGCGCCGATTACGTGCTCACGCCGGAAATGACCAATATCATGGAGCTGTCGCGCGAAGCGCTTTTCTCCGCGATCACTGAAGAAGAGAAGGATGCCTCTCTCGCCGCGTTCCAGGATCTGGCGCGCAAGCTGTCCCTTTATCTTCATGTCGGCTCGCTGGCGATCAAGGCGTCGCACGACAAGGCAGTGAACCGGTCCTTTCTGATCAATCCGAAAGGCGAGATTGTCGCGCGCTATGACAAGATCCACATGTTCGACGTCGATCTCGGTCGTGGCGAGAGCTATCGCGAATCGAACAGCTACCGCTCCGGCGAGCTTGCCGTTCTGACCGACCTGCCCTGGGGACGTTTCGGTCTCACCATCTGCTATGATCTGCGCTTTCCGGCGCTCTATCGCGCGCTGGCGGAAGGCGGCGCAACTATTCTGACCATCCCTTCGGCTTTCACCCGCGTCACCGGGGAAGCGCATTGGCACGTGCTGGTCCGCGCACGCGCGATCGAGACCGGCAGCTTCGTGCTAGCTGCAGCGCAAGGCGGAAACCACGAGAACGGCCGGGAGACCTATGGGCATTCACTGGTTGTTGATCCCTGGGGCCGTATCCTTGCAGAAGGCGGCACGGATCCCGATGTGATTATGGCAGAGATCGATCCGGCTGAAGTCGCGGCGGCGCGGGCAAAAATTCCGTCGCTGCAGCATGGCCGGCGATTTGAGATGGTCGAACCGATGGCGGAGCCGACACATCTGCATGTGATCGGAGACAAGACATGATCCGCTACGCGTTGGTGTGCGACAAGAAGCACGTATTCGATATCTGGTTCGCCGGTTCGGCCGATTATGAAAAGCAGCGCAAGCGCAAGCTGGTGACCTGCCCGACTTGCGGGTCGGCGAATGTCGAGAAGGCCATCATGGCGCCGGCCATCACGCGCGGCGGCAAGCGCAGGGGATCAACTGCACCGATAACCAACGAGCCGGCGGCCGCGGCTGGCCCCGAGCCGGTGGCGATGATTTCGCCGCAGGAGCGGGAATTCCACACCAAGCTGCGCGAATTGCGCGAACACTTGATCAAGAATGCCGACAATGTCGGCAAGAAGTTCCCGGAAGAAGCGCGCAAGATGCATTACGGCGAGATCGAACACCGCTCGATCTACGGCGAAGCTTCGCCCGAGGAAGCCAAGGAATTGCACGACGAGGGTATTGAGTTTCATCCGCTGCCGGTGCTGCCGGATGAGAGGAATTGATCGTTTCGAGGCGTGTGTCCCGTCACCCTGAGGTGGCCGCGCAAAGCGCGGCCTTCGAAGGGCGAGGCCATGCATAATCCGTCATCCTTCGAGCCTCGCTTCGCTCGCAGCTCAGGATGACGGAGAAGTGGCTTAATGCGACCAGACCAAAAGCGCCACGCCTGCAACGATCAGCACAATCCCCAATCCCTCGCGCGCTGTCGTTTTGTGTCCAAATACAAGAGCTGAAATCGCCTGGGCGAACAGCACCTCGACCAGAGCGAGCGTGCGCACGCTGGCCGCGGTCGCCAGCGCGAAGGCCAGAAACCAGAATTGCGAGGCAAGCGCGCCGAGAAAGCCGGCCGTCACCGATGGCCGCCATGCGCGCATGATCTCGCGCATCACCTTCGGCTCGCGCAGCATGAGATACGCACTGAGCAGCACGGCCTGCATCGCCAGACCGACGACCAGCGTGAAGGTCGCCGCCATGACGAAATCCGGCCATTCGAGACTGAGAATCGCGCCGCGATAGCCGATGGCGGAGAGCGCGAACATCGCGCCGGAGCTCAAGCCCAGCACAGTCGGGCGCCAGCTATCCGCCGCACCGCCGCCCGGCTTCAGCGACATGACAATGACTCCGGTGGTCGCGATCAGAATCGCCGCCACCATGCCGACGCTGAGCGCATCGCCAAGGAAGACCAGCCCGAACAGGGCGACCTGCACAGGTTCGGTCTTGATGTAGGCGATGCTCACGACGAAGGAGCGCTCGCTCATCGCCGCCAGCATCAGCGCAGTTGCAATGATCTGCGCGCCCATGCCGTCGATGACCCAGGGCCAGAATGACAGGCCCGGCCGCGGCAGCGATTGTCCGGTCACGGTCAACAACACCAGCAGAAATACGACCGCGAACGGAAAGCCGAACAGGAAGCGCACATGCGTCGCGCCGGCGGTGCCGAGCGTCGCGGTCAATTCGCGCTGCATGGCGTTGCGTGCGGTCTGGGTCGCAGCGGCGATCAGCGTGAAGAGCGCCCAGAGCCAGCCGGTGTCGGACATGTACGGAATATCAGACGGCTTCGAGCTGGCGCGCCGTGCCGTCGGCTGCCCACTCGGTCACCACGCCGCGCTCATTGTCGACGAGCAGCATGAGATCGAAGTAGCGGATGGTGGCGTAGTCGCCGGTGCGTTTCTTCACGCTCTCCTGCCACTCCGCGTTATGCGCTCGCTGCGCGGCTTCGATCGAAGGCCAGATATAGACGCCGGCGCCGGTGTCTTCCGCTTCGCCGATGCCACGCAGGAAATGTTTTCGCACCAGCTCCTTGTTCGCCACCCATTTGGGAACGACGTGTTTTGCATCCTCAAGCGTCTTCGCGCGGTCCCAGCCGGCGGGCGCCTTGAAGGTGACGAGTTCGAGGATCATAAGCGTCTCCTTGAGATTGCGAGGACGGTCGCCGCTGCCAGCGGGAAAAGCAAGCCGAGCAAATGCAGGCGCGCTATGTGGGTTTCTCGGCCGTCAGCATGTAATTCACGTCCATGTCGTTGGAGAGCTGCCAGCGATCGGACAGAACGGAATAGATAACGCCGCGCTCGTCGACGACCCGCAAGCCGGCTTTCACCATCGCAGTTTCAAGCTCGCCCGGCGTCACGAACTTGTCCCAATGATGCGTGCCGCGCGGCAACCAGCGCAGCACATATTCGGCTCCGACGATCGCGAGCGCGAAACTCTTCAGGGTGCGGTTGAGAGTTGCCGCGATCATCAGACCGCCCGGCTTCACCATGTCCCCGCACCGCTGCACGAAAAGCGGCATGTCGGCGACGTGCTCCACCACCTCCATCGCCAGCACGACGTCGAAGCGTTCGCCCTGATCGGCCAAGGCTTCAGCCGTCGTCGCCCGGTAATCAACCATCACCCCCGACTGCCCGGCATGATGATGCGCAATTCCGATATTGGCCTCGGAGGGGTCTGCGCCGACAACAGTGCCGCCCAGCCGCGCCAGCGGTTCAGACAGGATGCCGCCGCCGCAACCGATATCGAGGATGCGCAGGCCGCTCAGGCAGCCCAGTTTCTTCGGGTCGCGATTGAAATACGCGGTCACTTGGTCGCGGATATAGCCGACCCGCACCGGGTTGAACTTGTGCAGCATCGCCATGGGGCCGTGCTCGTCCCACCATTGCGTACCCAGCCGGGCGAACTGGTCGATTTCGTCCTGGTCGATGGTGGAGACGGGGTCGTGAACCTTGGCCATTCTGAACTCTCGGATAATGGGGGTCGCCCCGGGATCGCGGATCTTGGCATAACACCTTGGTCGCACACGGCCTTTCAGCCGTTTTCAACCGCGAATACCAGGATCCTGTGCGGGTTGCAGGCCCAAGTCCCGGCCGTTATGAATACGCGCCTTTTACGGGGGCGCAAATCTCTCGCGCCTGCCGCATCGATCACATCCCGCAGGGCTTTCTATCCCATCATGTCACGTCTGGTGATGAAATTCGGCGGAACCTCGGTCGCCGATATTGACCGCATCCGCAATGTCGCGCGCCACGTCAAGCGCGAAGTCGATGCCGGCCATGAGGTCGCGGTTGTGGTCTCGGCCATGGCCGGCAAGACCAATGAGCTGGTCTCCTGGTGCCGAGACGCCTCGCCCCTGCACGATGCCCGCGAATATGATGCCGTGGTCGCCTCCGGCGAACAGGTCACCGCCGGACTGCTTGCCATCGTCCTGCAAGGGATGGATATCCCGGCGCGCTCCTGGCAGGGCTGGCAGTTGCCGATCCTGACCTCCAATGCGCATGGCTCCGCCCGCATCCTCGACATCAACGGCGCCGAAATCGTCAAGCGCTTCAAGGACCGCCAGGAGGTCGCGGTGATCGCCGGCTTCCAGGGCATCCACAAGGACACCGGTCGGCTGACCACGCTCGGCCGCGGCGGCTCCGACACCTCCGCGGTGGCGATCGCCGCAGCCATTCAGGCCGACCGCTGCGACATCTATACCGACGTGGACGGCGTCTACACGACCGATCCGCGCATCGTGCCGAAGGCCCGGCGTCTGGACAAAGTGGCCTTCGAGGAAATGCTCGAACTCGCCTCGCTGGGCGCCAAGGTGCTGCAGGTCCGCTCGGTCGAACTCGGCATGGTGCACAAGGTGAAAATCTTCGTGCGCTCGAGCTTCGAAAAGCCTGAAGACATCGACCCGCATGGAACCCCGCCGGGCACACTTATCTGCGACGAGGAGGATATCGTGGAACAACAGGTCGTCACCGGCATCGCCTTCTCCAAGGACGAAGCGCAGATCTCCATCCGCAATGTCGAGGACAAGCCGGGCGTCGCAGCGGCTATTTTTGGCCCGCTGGCCGACGCCAATATCAATGTGGACATGATCGTCCAGAACGTCTCGGCCGACGGCAAGAAGACCGACCTGACCTTTACCGTGCCGGCGGCGGACTACCAGCGGTCGATGGACGTGATCCGCAAATCCAAATCCGGCATCGGCTTCGAGCGGCTGGACGGGGCAACCGACGTCGCCAAGGTCTCGGTGATCGGAATCGGCATGCGCAGCCACGCCGGCGTTGCCTCGCAAGCCTTCCGGGCCCTGGCCGAGCGCAACATCAATATCCGGGCCATTACGACCTCTGAGATCAAATTCTCGGTGCTGATCGACGCCGCCTATACGGAGCTCGCGGTCCGCACCCTCCACGCGCTCTACGGGCTTGATAAGGCGTAATTCCAGGCGGGTCGGGCGTTCAGGGGCACTCGTTTGTCTTGCCCCTGACACGCTGCATTCGCTATAGCCCACAAGGGTAGCCGTCGCGGGCGACCGGACCCGCCGCGATTTTCCCGACAGGACCGGAGCGGCGTTCCCTAACCGTTCCGATACAATTTTAAGGACCTCACGCCATGCGTGGCGCACTCGGCGGTCCGCGCGTGCTGTTGCGCCGGCTCCGCGAGGTGATGGCGGAACCGGTCAGCGCGCAGGAGCGTCTGGACAAGATTGTGGTGCTGATCGCCGCCAACATGGTGGCGGAGGTCTGCTCCGTTTACGTGCTGCGCGTGGACGGCACGCTCGAATTGTACGCCACCGAAGGTCTGAAGCGCGAAGCCGTCCACTTAACTGTGATGCGTATCGACGAAGGCCTGGTCGGCCTGGTCGCAAGCCAGGCCAATCCGATCAACCTCTCGGACGCGCAATCGCACCCGGCCTATTCCTACCGCCCGGAAACCGGCGAAGAAATCTATCATTCCTTCCTTGGCGTGCCGATCCTGCGCGCCGGCAATACGCTCGGCGTGCTGGTGGTGCAGAACCGCGCACACCGCACCTATTCCGAGGAAGAAGTCGAGGCGCTGCAGACCACCGCCATGGTGCTGGCGGAGATGATCGCCTCCGGCGAATTGTCCGCCCTCGCCCGTCCCGGTGCCGAGCCGGCCGTCCGCCCGCGCCGCAGCGTTGCCGGCGTCGCGTTGTCGGAAGGCATCGCACTCGGACATGTGGTGCTGCACGAGCCGCGGGTGGTGGTGACGAACTTCATCGCCGACGACGTCCAGAAGGAACTGCAAAGGCTCGACGACGCGATCGGAACATTGCGCGCCGATGTCGACATGATGCTGGAGCGCGGCGAGGTTACTGACGGCGGGGAATCCCGCGAGGTGCTGGAAGCCTACCGCATGTTCGCGCATGACCGAGGCTGGCTCGACCGCATGCGCGAGGCGGTTGCGACCGGCCTCACGGCTGAAGCCGGCGTCGAACGCGTGCAGTCGGATTCGCGCGCCCGCATGCTGCGCGCCACCGATCCTTATCTGCGCGAGCGCCTGCATGATCTCGACGATCTCGCCAATCGCCTGATGCGGCAATTGATGGGCGTGGAACATGCCCCGCGGCGCGAACAATTGCCGGACAACGCCATTGTCGTTGCGCGCATGATGGGTCCGGCAGCCTTGCTGGACTATGACCGCAAGCGGCTGCGCGGCGTCGTGCTGGAGGAAGGCGGGCCGACCTCGCACGTGGCGATTGTCGCCCGTGCGCTGGGGATCGCGGCCGTCGGCGAAGTCGAAAACATCACCGGTCTCGTCGAGTCCGGCGATCCGATCATCGTCGACGGCATCTCGGGCGAAGTCTTCCTGCGGCCGCCGACCGATATCGAAAGCGCCTATGCCGAGAGGGTGCGTCTGCGCGCCCGCCGGCAGGCGCAATATCAAGCCTTGCGCGACAAGCCCTGCATCACCAAGGACGGCAAGACCATTTCTTTGCTGATCAATGCCGGGCTGCTAATCGATCTGCCGCATATTGCAGAGACTGGCGCCGCCGGCATCGGCCTGTTCCGCACCGAATTGCAATTCATGGTCGCGACCTCGTTCCCGCGCATCAACGAGCAGCATTCGCTCTACCGTGCCGTGCTGGACGCGGCCGGCAAGCGGCCGGTGACGTTCCGTACCCTCGACATTGGCGGCGACAAGGTGCTGCCCTACATGCACGCCTTCGAGGAGGAGAATCCGGCGATGGGCTGGCGCGCGATCCGGCTGGGACTCGACCGCCCCGGCCTGATGCGCAGCCAGATCCGCGCGCTGCTGCGCGCCTCGTCAGGCCGCGCCCTAAAGATCATGTTTCCGATGGTGGCGACGGTCGAGGAGTTCGACCAGGGTAAAGCCTTGGTCGAGCATGAACTGACGCATCTGCGCCGGCACGGCCACATCTTGCCGGAACGCGTGGAGATCGGCGCCATGCTGGAAGTGCCCTCGCTGCTCTATCAACTCGATGAGTTGCTGCCGCGCGTGGATTTTCTGTCGGTCGGTTCGAACGATCTGTTACAGTTCATGTATGCCGTCGACCGCGGCAATGTGCGGGTTGCCGGCCGGTTCGATCCGATTTCCGCGCCGGTGCTGCGGGCGCTTCGCTCCATCGCCGCAAAGGGCGAGGAACACGGCAAGCCGGTGACTTTATGCGGCGAACTGGCCTCCTCGCCGATCGGCGCGCTCACGCTGGTCGCGATCGGCTATCGCTCGCTCTCGCTGACGCCGTCGGCGATCGGTCCGGTCAAGGCCATGCTGCTTGATCTCGATGTCAGCAAGGCCAAGGCCGCGATTGATCCCTTGATCGACGCGCCGGCGGGCACCGTCTCAGTCCGCCATCGCATCGAGATGTTCGCAGCCGCCGAAGGCCTGCAGCTCTAAAGCAAGCGATTCCGCCATGTTGCCTGACGCAAAACTCGACGCCATGCTGGCCCGCCATGCTGCGCTGGAAGCGGAGCTGTCCGGCCAGCTTGCGCCCGACGCCTATGTGAAGGCGTCGCGCGAATTTTCCGAGCTCGGCCCGATCATCGACAGCGTCAAGCGATATCGCGCACTGGTCAGCGAAATGGCCGACCTCGACGCCTTGCTGGCCGACCCCGCGACCGACCCGGAAATGCGGGCGATGGCGGAAGCAGAAAAGCCGGAACTCGAATCCCGCCGCGAGGCGCTGGAAAAGGAAATCCGCGTTCATCTCATTCCCAAGGATGCGATGGACGAGCGCAACGTCATTCTTGAAATCCGCGCCGGCACCGGCGGCGATGAAGCCTCGCTGTTTGCCGGCGACCTGTTCCGCATGTACGAGCGCTACGCCGCCAAGCAGGGCTGGAAAGTCGAAATCGTGGATGCCAGCGAAGGCACCGTGGGCGGCTACAAGGAAATTGTCGCCGAAGTGAAGGGTCGCGGCGCTTTCGCGAAGCTGAAGTTTGAGTCCGGCGTTCACCGCGTTCAACGCGTGCCCGACACGGAAACCTCGGGCCGCATCCACACCTCCGCCGCGACCGTCGCCGTGCTGCCGGAAGCGGAAGATGTCGACATCGCGATCAAGGACGACGACCTGAAGATCGACACCATGCGCTCCAGCGGCGCCGGCGGCCAGCACGTCAACAAGACCGAGTCGGCCATCCGCATCACGCATATTCCGAGCGGCATCGTGGTCGCCGTGCAGGAAGACCGTTCGCAACACAAGAACAAGGCCAAAGCGCTGGCCTTGTTGCGCACCAAGCTCTACGACGCCGAGCGCAGCAGGCAGGACGCCGCCCGCGCCGCCGAGCGAAAGGGCCAGGTCGGCTCGGGCGACCGCTCCGAGCGCATCCGCACCTACAACTTCCCGCAAGGGCGCGTCACCGATCACCGCATCAATCTGACGCTCTACAACCTTCCGAAGGTGATCGAGGGCGAAGCGCTCGGCGAGATCATCGATGCGCTGATCACCGAGAACCAAGCTGCGCTGCTGGCGGCGGCGCAAGACGCCTGATGATCGACAGCGCGCAGGAATGCACCACCTCCGGCGCCCGCCGGCAGATGGCCGAGATGTTTCGCAAGAGCGGGATCGAGTCTCCCGAACTCGATGCGCGCATTTTGGTCGGCCACGCACTGGGTCTTGAACATGCGGAGCTCGCCTCCGCCGCGGCGCGCGTCCTGACCCGGAAGGACATAGACGCGATCAATGCTCTGGCCGCGCGCCGGCTGCGGCACGAGCCGGTGGCGCGGATCATCGGCCGGAAGGAATTCTGGAGCCTGCCGTTGCGAGTCACACCCGCAACGTTGGTGCCACGTCCGGAAACGGAAACCGTGGTGGAGGCGGCGCTTGCTGTCATCGACGCGGGTTCGGCGCGCGCGCGGCCGTTGCGGATTGTTGATCTGGGCACAGGAACCGGCGCAATCCTTCTTGCCTTGCTCAGCGAATTGCCAAACGCGACCGGGATCGGCAGCGACATCAACCCGCTCGCGCTGGAGACTGCCCGCGAGAATGCGCGCGCGCTCAGGCTGGATCATCGCAGCGACTTCGTCGTGTCGGATTTCGGCGCAGCGCTCGGCGAATCCTTCGATCTCGTGGTCTCGAATCCGCCATATATCGCCACAGCTGAATTACCGGGGCTGCCTTCCGAAGTCCGGGATCACGATCCGCGGCTCGCGCTCGACGGCGGCCCCGACGGCCTCATTTGCTATCGCAGGATTGCCGGGGAGGCCGGGGAGGCCGGACGGCTGCTCAGGCCAAGCGGAGCGGTGGTCGTTGAAATCGGCGCCGGCCAGGCCGCCGTAGTGAGGGCGATTTTTGCAGCAGCCGGTTTGGAACCGGCGGCGGCGCCCCGGGCCGATCTGGCGGGCGTGCCACGTGCCCTTGCTTTTCAGGGCCTTTCTTAACCCTGCCATGATGTGGATGCATCCGGTCGGCGAAAAATAGCACTTGGATTATCGGTCGAGAGCGACTAGGTTGAATTCAGAATTGAGGCCCGGATCCCGGTCGTCAATGAGCCCGAAGCCAAGGCTTCGCGAGGCGGACGACACAGGGGCAAGAGGGGCGAAGATCGGGGCACAAGCCAGGTCGAAACGACAGGTCGAAAATTACTGATATCGACACAATTACAGTTATCGACAGCAGGTCGCGCAGAAAACAACAGGTTGCGCAATAAACAGATTCGCGATTCCGTTCATAACTTCACCGATTGAGCCTGCTCAACGTCAGGTCGACGGGAGCGGCGCGGACGTATTCGGTTGGATAATGATCCGGAAAGCGCGGTTGCGCTAAGGGGTTCAGAAACTGCCAGGTTTGTCGGAAGAATGCCGTGGGACGGCCGGGGTTTCTTTATGCGAGTGGCCGGACGATGAGTCCGCGGTGCCGGGCAAAACAAGTGAATGCCCAGGCATGTGGTGAAGACGAAAGTGAACGGAAAGCGGCGTAAGCCGCGTGGTGAGGAGTCGGCGACAGGCGAGCTATGAGAAACGGACACCAGAGCAACAAGCATCAACATCAGCACCATCGGATGCGGGGACGTAACCGCGGCGGCGGCAAGAGCCACAATCCGCTGACCCGTGTTTATGAATCCAACGGTCCGGATGTGAAAATCCGCGGGACGGCCAACCACATCGCCGAGAAATATATCCAGTTGGCGCGGGATGCGACCGCGTCGGGCGACCCGGTGGCCGCGGAAAATTACTATCAGCACGCCGAGCATTATTTCCGTCTGATCGCCGCAGCGCAGGAGCAGTTGCGGCAGAATCAACCGTTCCAACAACCGCGTCCCGACAGCGGCGAGGCGCGGCAGGACGACAACTACGATGACGGCGAGGACAATGCGCAGCCGCAGTTCGGCGGCGAGCCGCATTCGCCACGCGACCAACAGCCAAGCCACGCGCAGCCCTATCAGCGCGACCAGCAGCAGCCCTATCCGCCGCGCGATCCGCAGCCGCGGCACGACAATCGTCAGCAGAATGCGGCTGATACGAACGACGTCGATCGCCTGCCATCTTTCATCACCGGCGGCAATCAGCCGCAGCCGCATGCCGGCAACGGCCAGCAGAACGGCCACGACAACCAAGGCGACCGTTTCCCGCTGCATCGGCGGCGACGGCGCGGCCATCGCGGGCCACGTCCGGACATGGCCGCAGGCGCCCAAAGCGACGCGCCAGACGACGCGTCTCCGGCCGGCGAGTAACCACATATCCTTTGAAAGACGATCATGGCCGGCTTGTCCGGCCATGATTTTTTAGACGCGCGCGGCGCCCGGTGCGGGCGCCAGCGCCGGTTCGAGCGAAGGCACCAGTTTGCGCTTTTCCCGCCGCGCCGGTATCGCGCGATAGACCTGCTTGGTCGCTTCCACGATATGCACACCGGCGAACGGCGCCGAAATCGTCGCACCCGTCCGCTCCCAGGCAACCGCCGTGCGCAGAAACCAGCCGCGTGGAATCGGCGGCACATACAGAGCCTCGCCCCAGCCATTGGGCGTGAACAGTGTTTCGCGCAGAATCTTGGTGATCTGTCCGCGCGAATAGGGACGGCCATGGCCGAACGGTGTCGTATCGATACGCGCCCACAGGCCGCGCCGATTGGGTACAACCGCCAGCAACCGCCCGTTCGGCGCCAGCACGCGCCAAACTTCGCGCAGCAGGGCGACCGGATCGTCAGTCATTTCCAGGGCATGCACCAGTAATACGCGGTCGACGGCGGCTTCGGTCAGCGGCAATCCGGTCTCATCGACCAGAGCCGCAAGGCCGGGCCGTGCCGAGGGCCATTTTACGACGCCTTGCGCCGCTGGCATCAAGGCGATGCAGCGCTCCGCTTCCTCGCGAAACAGCCCAAGATAGGGCGTGGCATAGCCGATGCCGGCGACGCGCAGCCCGCTGAGATTGCCCCAGTGCGCGCGGATACCGCGTCCGACAAAGCGGCGGGCGACCACTCCCAGCCCCTGCGAATAAAAATCGCGCAGATCGACAACATCGATGAACATGCGTCAAGATTACCACGAATTTCTTCAACGAAAGCCGAAGGGCCGCCCGCCGCTTGACGAATGAACCCCGTCCATGATCGCGCGAAGCGCTTCCGCTTCGCCGGATCATAGGTCGTGTTAATAGGTTAGCGCGCGATCGGACGCAAAACCGGTCTCCACTTTTGCTGATCGCGCTCACGGCATGTTAGCGTTACTTTGTCTATCCCTGCCCCCAACAACGAGTGCTTCATGGCCGCCCAGACCCATTTGTTTCCGTGCCTGTCCGACAATTTCGGCGTCTTGCTGCACGATTCCGCGACCGGCGCGACAGCCTCGATCGACGCGCCGGAAGCAGCCGCGGTCGAAGCGGCGCTGAAGGCAACCGGCTGGACGCTCACGCATATCCTGGTGACACATCATCATCACGACCACACCGACGGCATCGCCGCGTTGAAAGCAAACTACAAGTGCCGCGTGATCGGCCCGCGCAACGAGGCTGCGAAAATCGCCGATCTCGATGAGATGGTGGCGGAAGGCGACGCCATCAAGCTGGGCTCCCTGACCGGCCGCGTGCTCGATACTCCGGGCCACACCGCCGGTCATATTTCGCTTGTGTTCGATGCCGACAAGCTCTCCTTTGTCGGCGACACGCTGTTCTCGATCGGCTGCGGCCGTGTGATCGAAGGCACGATGGAGCAGATGTGGAATTCGCTGCTCAAGCTGCGCGCCTTGCCCGACGACACGAAGTTTTTTTGCGGCCATGAATATACGCTGGCCAATATCAAATTTGCCCTCACCATCGAGCCGGACAATGCCGCGTTGAAGACGCGCGCGAAGGAAGCCGAGCAGTTGCGCGCGGCCGGCAAGCCGACGATTCCCGTAACGATCGGGGCGGAAAAAGCGGAGAATTGTTTTCTTCGCGCCGATGTTCCCTCTGTCGCTGCGGCGCTTGGCATGAGCGGGAAATCGCCTGCTGAGGTATTTGCAGAAATCCGCACTCGAAAGAATAACTTCTGATCTACATGCGCTCGCATTCAGCAGCCGACATCATTCGCCTGCTCGACCTCCAGCCGCATCCCGAAGGCGGGCATTACCGTGAAACTTTTCGGGATTCCAGGACCGTGCACGCCGGGCGTGCCGCTTCCACCGCCATTCATTTTCTTCTGGCAAAGGGGGAGCGTTCGCATTGGCATCGCGTGGACGCGGCCGAGGTCTGGCATTGGCATGCCGGTGCCCCGCTGAAACTCCAGATCGCCGATGGTGCAAAAGTGACAACCATCACGCTTGGCGCTGACCTCCTGGCAGGTGAACAGCCGCAGGCCGTCGTGCCCGCGGGAGACTGGCAGGCGGCAGAGACCTTGGGCGACTGGACCCTGGTGGGCTGCACCGTCGCGCCGGGATTTGATTTTTCCGGCTTCGAATTGGCGCCGAAGGACTGGTCGCCGACCTAAATCTTTTTTCTGAATAGCATGTCCTTCGCCGCCAGCAATCCACCACCGGCGATCAGGACCGCCGCGACAACGAGTGATAATGTCGCCTCGGCAAATCCTGCGAGCACGAGAAAGATCGTGGAGAAAACCGGCGCCGCGTAGGAGGTCGCTCCAAGAATGCGGATATCGCCGCGTTTCACGCCGATGTCCCACACGTAGAATGCCGCGCCGACCGGTCCCAGGCCGAGCGCAAGAACGGCCAGCCACTGGCTCACACCGTCTGGCCAGACCGTCTGCTCGAACAACAGATGACACACGCCGCCGAGAACAGCCGTGACAAGGCAGAAGCCCACCACTGCATCGGTTGGCACCGCCGCAAAACGGCGCGACAGCACTGAATAGATCGCCCAGACAAAGGCGGCGATGAAGGCCGCGCAATACCCCGGAAGGAATTCAGCCGCAAAGCCAAGCTGTACACGCCCCGCGACGAGCACGATGGTGCCGGCAAGACCGAGCATTGCGCCGGCGACATGATGCGTCTTCAGCTTTTCACCGGGGAGGAAGGCGGAGAACAGGACGATGAGCAGCGGCCAGAGATAATTTATCAGCCCGGACTCGGCGGGCGGCGCAAGACGCAACGCCATGAAGTAAAGTGCGTGATAACCGAACAGACCGAAGATGCCGAGCGCCCAGACCTGCGGCAGCTGATGCAAAGCCTTGATGGCATCCGGGCGGAAAATCCAGCTCGCCGCGCCGAGCAGCGCACCGATCGCGAATGTCATCGCAGCAAGCTGGAACGGCGGTACGCGGCCGGAAGCCGCCGTCAGCACCGCCAGCAGCGACCACATCATGATGGCGGTGAAGCCGATAAACGTGGCCGCGCGCGACGTCATGGCTACGGGAGCAAGCCACACGTAAAGTGTGTAGTCAGCTCATATACTGCCCGCCATTGGCGGTAAGGGTCGAGCCGGTGATGAAACCGGCGTCGTCAGACGCCAGAAACACGACGCAGCGCGCGATCTCCTCCGGCTCGCCAAGCCGCCCCACCGGAATCTGCGGCAAAATATTCTTTTGCAGCACTTCCTGTGGCACTGCCTTCACCATTTCGGTGCCAATATAGCCGGGGCAGATCGCGTTGACCGTAATCCCGCTTTTGGCCCCTTCCTGCGCCAGCGCCTTGGTGAAGCCAATCTCGCCGGCTTTCGCGGCCGAGTAATTCACCTGGCCGACCTGGCCCTTCTGACCGTTGATTGACGAAATATTGATGATGCGACCGAACTTGCGTTCACGCATGCCTTCAATCACGGGCCGCGTCATGTTGAACAGCGAGCCGAGATTGGTGCTAATCACGGCATTCCAATGCTCCGGCGTCATCTTGTGAAACATGGTGTCACGCGTGATGCCGGCATTGTTCACCAGCACGTCGACCGGGCCGAGATCAGCTCCGATCTGTTTCAGGCCCGCGGCACAGGCGTCATACGAGGATACGTCCCATTTGTAGACGGGAATGTCCGTCTCGCGCCTGAATTTCTGGGCAGCCTCGTCGTTGCCGGCATAATTGGCCGCAACACGATAGCCGGCATTCTTCAGCGCAATCGAAATGGCGGCGCCGATTCCTCGCGTGCCGCCTGTCACCACAGCTACCCGTGCCATACTTGCAAAGCCCCTCTTTGTTCGGGCCGAAGCCCGCATTCCTCCGGACGCATTTTTTCTTTCAATATGGGCAAAACAATAACGGCCGGGTCAAGCCCGGCCGTCATCGCATTTAGTCTGAATTGAACGAAACGACGTCGTCAGGCGCGTTCCACGCACATAGCAATGCCCATGCCACCGCCGATGCACAATGTCGCGAGCCCTTTCTTGGCGTTGCGCTTCTGCATTTCGTAGAGCAGGGTCACGAGGACGCGGCCGCCCGAGGCTCCGATCGGATGACCGATCGCGATGGCCCCGCCATTGACGTTGACCTTGGAGGTATCCCAGCCGAGATCCTTGTTCACGGCACAGGCCTGCGCAGCAAAGGCTTCATTGGCCTCGATCAAATCGAGATCCTCGATTTTCCAGCCCGCCTTTTTCAGTGCTGCGCGCGAGGCCGGGATCGGCCCAGTTCCCATGATGGAGGGGTCGACGCCTGCGTGTGCCCAGGACACGATGCGCGCCAGCGGCGCCTTGCCCAGCTTGGCGGCTTCGCTGGCCTTCATGAGCACCACCGCGGCGGCGCCGTCATTGATGCCGGAGGCATTGGCCGCCGTGACTGTGCCTTCCTTGTCGAAAGCGGGGCGGAGCTTGGCGATGGACTCCATCGTCACGCCGGCCTTCGGATATTCGTCGGTATCGACGACGACATCGCCCTTACGCGCCTTTAGCGTCACAGGGACGATCTCGTCCTTGAACCGGCCGGCCTTCATCGCCGCCTCGGCCTTGTTCTGCGAGGCGACGGCGAACTCATCCTGCTGTTGGCGGGTGATCTGCCATTGCTTGGCGACATTCTCGGCCGTGTTGCCCATGTGATAGCCGTTGAAGGCATCCCACAGGCCGTCCTTGATCATGGTGTCGACCATTTCGAGCGGGCCCATCTTGGTGCCGCTGCGCAGATGCGCCGCATGCGGCGCCTGGCTCATCGATTCCTGGCCGCCGGCGACGACGATTTCGGAATCTCCGTTCAGGATCGCCTGATATCCAAGCGCCACGGCGCGCAGGCCCGATCCGCAAAGCTGGTTAACGCCCCAGGCCGGGCTCTCGACCGGGATGCCGGCCGCGATCGACGCCTGGCGCGCGGGATTCTGTCCCTGACCGGCGGTGAGAATCTGCCCCAAAATCACTTCCGACACGCGCGGCGCCTCGACGCCCGCACGGTTAAGTGCGGCCTCAATTGCGACCTTGCCCAGTTCATGCGCCGGCAGGTTTGCGAACGCGCCGTTAAATGCGCCGACCGGCGTGCGCGCCGCACCGACAATGACGATGTCGTCCTTCATTGCAGAACTCCTGTTGGTGGACCGGGACCGGATCTGGCAACAGCTTGCGGCCGGGTTGTGCCGGGCGCGGAACAAACCCTATTCACGGCCTATTTGCCTGCCCCTCGATAGCACGACCACGGGCGACGGCAAATCGCCCCCTGCATGCAACGGCCGGAATGGAGGCCTGCACAAAACGGTGGCTCGACGGCTGGAAATTGCCTATTTTGAAACTATCGGCCCGCACCATGGGCCTTGGGAGCGTGAACCCCCGGATGGCCAATACCGAAGCACCCATTACGATCAAGAAATACGCCAATCGGCGCCTCTACAACACCGGGACAAGCACTTACGTCACGCTGGAAGATTTGGCGACGATGGTGAAAGACGGCGAAGACTTCGTCGTCTATGACGCGAAAAGCGGCGAGGACATCACACGATCGGTACTCGCGCAGATCATCTTCGAACAGGAGAACAAGGAAGGGCAGAACCTGCTGCCGATCAATTTCCTGCGTCAACTGATCCGGTTCTACGGCGACAGCATGCAGATGCTGGTCCCTCGTTATCTGGAAGTGTCCCTTGAGTCGCTGACCAAGGAGCAGGAAAAATTCCGCCAGCAGATGGCGCAGGCCTTTGGCGTCGGTTCATTCGGGCCGCTGGAAGATCAGGTGCGCCGAAACATGGAAATGTTCGAGAAGGCGTTCTCGATGTTCACCCCTTTCGCCCGTCCTGCCGGCGCGAGCAAAGAGCAGCCTTCAAGCGAAGCCGGCAACAAGTCACCCGCCGATTTCGACGAGATGAAGCGTCAGCTTGAGGAAATGCAGAAGCGGCTCGACCGGATGGCAGAGAAGGACAAATAGTCCTTACGCCGAGTGCTGAACGGCCTTGGCGGTTTCTGCCTGCCAGGGCCGATGCAGCGACGCACGGCCGACCAGTTCTCCCTGCAGATAGTCGCAGCCCCAGTCCGTGAGCAAAGTCGCGGAGGCTTCGTCCTGCACCCATTCGGCGACGGTCTTGAGACCGAGGCCGCATCCAAGGTCCAGCATGGTGCGCACAAATGTCCGGTCATCCTGCGATTTCATCATGTTCTGCACGAACTCGCCGTCGATCTTGATGACATCGACGCCGAGCTTGCGAAGATTGCGGAAGGATGTGTAGCCGGCGCCGAAATCATCGATGGCGATGCGTACGCCGAGATCCTTCACCCGGGCAACGAAGCCGCGCGTATCATCCAGATTGTGAATGGCGGCAGTCTCGGTGATTTCGACGATCAGGCGCTCTGCGGCGTCGCGATTCGCCCGCAAAAGCGCACCCAGACGGGACCACCATTCCGCATCTGTCGTTGAAGCCGGCGACACGTTCAGGCTCACATGCAATTGCGGATTTTCAACGAGCTCCGTGATCGCCAGTTCCAGCACGCGCTGATCCAGCAGACGCACGAGGCCGAGCCGTTCCGCAATGGGAACGATCCTGTTGGCAGGAACGATCGTGCCGTCTGCGCGGCTTATCCGCATCAGACATTCATAGAAGGCCGGCTGCCGGCTGTGCGCTTCCACCACCGGCTCATAAGCCAGCACGATACGGCGTTCGTTCAGCGCGGCGACGATCTTGTCGGTTACTTCCATATTTTCGCGCCGGATCGCCTCGCGCTCGATACTCGGCTGATAGGCGAAAAACGACCCCGGACGCTTGGCCTTGGCGCGGTCCAGCGCTTCCTGCGCACGCGCCAGAACCTCATGCACATTTGCGGCCTGACGCGGAGCGGTCACTCCTCCGATCGTCACGGTCACCGGCACCGGCCCGGCTGCGGTGATCACGATATTGTCGCGCACCGCCGCCAGGAAGCGCTCGGCCGCGTGCACCATGTCATCGGGCGAGCAACGTTTCAGGATGATACCGAATTTGTTGCCGGCGAACTGCACAAGGGAATCTTCCGAACGCATGCGGGTGCGCAGACGCGTGCCCACCGCGCTGATGACTTCATCAGCGATATCGTAGCCGTAGCCCTCGTTGATGCGGTTCAGTCCGTCAATGGCGACGAGCATGAAGCCGCACGAGGCGCGAAGCTGCGTGGCTTCCTGCAGCGCGGCGTTGAGTGGGCCGGTGACATGCTCGCGGCTGATCCAAGCGACCGCGCCGGGCGACGCGACGCGCTCGCCAGCGTGGCAGGGATTTGCAATGCAGCGGACTACGCCATGAGCGAGGACGGGACGACCTTCGGGCCCCGCGAACCACCGCCCGCTATCCTCCAGCCAATGCCGTGGCGAGCGCGACGAGGCACTGAGGCAATAGCGAATCCGGTAAGGGACGCCTGTGCCAGCGTCCGTCTCCTGCGATTGCGTCACCGCACTCGCCGGGGTCTCGACATTTGCGGCATCAAGCAATGCGGCATAGGCGCGGCCGGTTGCAATCAAATGAGGATCGCGCAAGCCCAGCACATTCGGCGCGTTCGAACTCCACCGCAGGGAGTCGCTGTCGATACGCCATTCATAGGCGGCTTCGCCGACAGAGTTCACGACGCCGACGATATCGGGCGAAGAGAGGCAATTGCAATCGGCACGGCGTGACGAAGCTGCCGACGATTTACCGCCCCGCGCGCGGGCGCGATCAGCACGGGATCTCGACGGCTTTTTCGTCACGGCGATCCTGTTTCAGGGAACGCAGCGTCGCAAATTGCGACGCGACCGGTCGGCTGTACGCTCATCAGACTAGGCCGAAAGCCTAAAAAAACGGAAAAATCAAAGCTTTGCTTTTGCTGCTTTTGCTGGGGAACCTTCCCTGCCCCGCCGGCATAGAGCTTGCGACAACTCCTGTTAACGAGGACATGATGTCCCGAAATGAGACAGGAGGAGGCGTTGGCCAGAATTAGCACACTGCGCACGGTGCCGACCGGCCGGTTCGAGCCTGCAGACTCGGCTGATATCGCCGGACCGGAGACGTCGCCGCGGCGGGATCTGGTCCGCATCGAACCGGCCGCATCTTCCGCCTCTGTTCATCTCGCGCGGGCCCGGCCGCAAGCGGCCTTTCTGGCCCATCTGCTCGCGGTCGCGCAGCGAGCACCGCAGACGCAGGAAAAGCGGCGCGCCGCGCCCCAGGACGCGATCAACAGCTATGCCGCGACGGGCCGAGCTGCTCCTGCCGTCCCAGGCCGCTCATTGAAGCGTGCTGTCTGACGCTGAAGATCAATAACCGAGCGCACAACCGTCCTTGCGGCCGTCCGAGGCGCCAATCAGCACGCCGCGATCCCAGTCGATGCGGATCGCCTGCCCACCACCCAGCGGCAATTCGCGCACGTTCACGTCATGGCCGCGCGCCGTGAGCCCGTCGATCGCCGCCTGCGGGACGCCGCGTTCGACCATGGTCTTCTCATCCTCGAAAAACACGCGCGGACCGTCGAGCGCCTGCTGCACATCCATGCCGTAGTCGACGATGTTGGAAATGAAATGCGCGTGTCCCATCGCCTGGTAGGAGCCGCCCATCACGCCGAAGGACATGTCGCAGCGGCCGTCACGCATGGCGAGCGCCGGGATGATGGTGTGCATCGGCCGCTTCGACGGGCCGATGGCATTGGGGTGATCCGGGGCCAGTACAAAGCTGCAGCCGCGATTGTGCAGCATCACGCCGGTCTTCTCGGTCGTCATGCCGGAGCCGAAGGCATAGAACAATGAATTGATGAAGCTGACCGCCATACGGTCGCGATCCACAACAGTCACCAGCACGGTATTGCCGCGCGGCGCCGGTGCCGATGGCAACTGGCTGCGCTTCGTCCGATCGATCATGTCGGCGAGATCGGCCGCGAAGGCACGATCGAGCAACGCCTGCGGTGTCGTGCGCATGAAAGCCGGATCGGCGACATGCGTGTTGCGCACGGCGTAAGCCAGCCGCCCGGCTTCGAGCGCGAGATGGAATCGCTCGTCGCTTACGGGATCGAGCTTGTTCATCTCGAATCGCTCAAGGATGTTGAGCAGCACCAGCGCCGCAATGCCCTGCCCGTTCGGTGGCAATTCGACGACATCGAGCCCGCGATAATTGGTGGAGATCGGCGTCGCTTCCTCGCCGCGATGCGCCGCGAAGTCGGCTTCCGTCAACAGGCCACCGCGCGCGGCAAGCGTCTCAACAATGTCGCAGGCGATCGCGCCCTCGTAGAAGGCTTTCGCGCCGCCTTTGGCGATGGCTTTCAGCGTCTCGGCCAGTGCCGGATAACGCACGCGGTCGCCGGTTTTCGGTGCCATCCCGCCCGGCAGGAAATGCAACGTCGCGCCCTTGTCGGCACGCAGCTTCTCGACATGCAGCGCCCAGTCATAGGCGACGCGCGGCGCGGTCGGCACGCCGTCGCTGGCGGCGCGAATCGCCGGCTGCAATACGCGATCAAGCCCCAGCCGTCCGTGTTGCTCGACGATCGTCTGCCAGCTCTCGACTGCGCCGGGCACGGTGACCGCGTGAACGGAATTGATCGGGATATCCTTCAGACCTTCGCCGACCAGCTTCTCGACACTTGCCGCCGCGCCCGAGCGGCCGGACCCGTTATAACCCCAGACCGGCTCGCCCGGTTTCGCGATCAGACAGAAACAGTCGCCGCCGATGCCGGTCATGTGCGGCTCGGCAACGCCGAGCAATGCGACGGCAGCCACCGCGGCGTCCACCGCGTTGCCGCCCGCCCTCAGCGTCTCGATCGCCGCGAGCGTCGCCAACGGATGCGACGTCGCCGCCATGGCCTCGCCGGCGAATACGGGCGAACGCCCGGGAAAATGGAAATCGCGTGCCATGTGAATTACACAATGCGGAAAGGCGCAGGCGCGATCAACCGCCCGGCTCAACGTGTCCCAGCGCGAGGTCGCGCTGGGCGGTGCGGATGGAGATCGAGAAGCCGCCGACGACGTCGACGAAGCAGATAACCAGCAGCAGCAGGAAGGTCGAGGTCGCCGCCTGCTTCACCATGATGAATTCGGCGAGCGCGGCGACGAACACGATGAAGGACAGGATGTGATCCATGATCGCCTTGACGCCAAAGCGCGTGGCTTTCAGCACCTCGACGAAGAGCAGGAGGATCGACAGGATGATGAGCAGATCGCCGGTCGAGACGTTGAGATCGGCTTGCGACATCATCCGGATCGTGAACAGGGTGTCGGAAAACCCGGTCGCGAACAGAAATGCGACGATGTTGTAGATCGCAAGCGGAATGAGCAGCAGCGGGAACCCGACGAGATACATGGAGCAACAATCTCCTGCTCACTGGGCGGCCCGGCTATCCTGTCCGGCCTGATTATGCGTCGCTCTTGGCTTTCAGCACCTGACGGCCCTTATACATACCGGTCTTCAGATCGATATGATGCGGGCGGCGCAGTTCGCCGGAATCCTTGTCCTCGACATAGGACGGCTGCTTGAGGGCGTCGGCGGACCGGCGCATGCCACGCCGCGACGGCGAGGTTTTTCGTTTAGGAACGGCCATTGGAAGGAACTCCTGGAAATCCGGACTGTGCGGGGTTGCCGCGGCTTATAGAGGATGGCTTTCCGCAAGGCTAGAGCGATCCGGCGAAAGTCGCCCCGACCCCCCTCCCTCGGACTAATTTCGGCTGTTGCGCCGTCTCAGACAATCGTCGAGCGCCCCTGATCGGGCCGCCCGCGCCTGGTAGATGCCGGCAAGCCGGCTCACGCCGGGCCCTGGCCTTTGCGCATTCCTCCGCACCGGATTGGGCAGGACGGCGGCCAGCAGGGCGGCTTCCCGCGCCGAGAGGTCGCGGGCCGACTTGCCGAAGGCCCGCCGGGCCCCGGCTTCAGCGCCAAACTCCCCATTCGGACCCCACTCGGCGATATTCAGATAGATTTCCATGATCCGCCGCTTGGGCAGGATCAGATCGGCCCACAGACTGAGCGGATATTCGAGCGCCTTGCGGACATAGCTGCGGCCGGACCACAGAAACAGGTTTTTCACCATTTGCTGCGTGATACCGGACCCGCCGCGCAGGTCTTCGAGGTCTTCCGCTTCGGACACGATGTCCCGCAGACTTTGCCAATCGACACCATAATGGGAACAAAAGCGGCTATCTTCGGCGGCGATCACCGAAAGCGGCAGGATCCTCGCAACCCTGCCGATCCCAACATTCGTCTGCACCACACGCTGGCCGGTCGCATAGCGGGCGAGCATCGGGATGGAAACCGGGTTCACGACCAGATAAAGCGGCACCAGCAGATAAGGTACGAGGATGATGACCAGGATTGCCACCAGCAGGAGCCGCAGGATACGGCGGGCGGCACCGGGCCGCGCGAGGGAGAGCGCACTGTTCGACATTCCCCGTCCCGGTCTGACAGAGCCTTCAGGCTTGGTAAGACGACCACCCCTAGGCAATCCCGCCGCAGGTGACAAGCGATGACACGGTTCCCGTTGCGTGACGTGATGCCACTCCGATGATGACAATGAACCAGCCTCAAACGGATTTTTCCGCGCGCCTTGATGCCACGGCAGCCGATATCGATCGGCTGCTGAAAGAGCTGCTCGCCGACAAGCCCGGCGACGGCGAGATCGCGCGGCCGGCGCGCCTGCTCGAGGCCATGCGCTATGCCAGCCTGTCCGGCGGAAAGAAGCTGCGGCCTTTTCTGGTGGCGGAGACGGCGGCCTTGTTTGACGTGCCGCGCGAGCAGGCGCTGATGGCGGGCGCGGCGCTGGAATGCGTGCATTGCTATTCGCTGGTGCATGATGATCTGCCGGCCATGGACAACGACGATCTGCGGCGCGGACGGCCGACGGTGCACAAGGCCTTCGACGATGCGACCGCCATTCTGGCCGGAGACTCGCTGCTCACATTCGCCTTCGATGTCATGGGCCGGCCCGAGGCGCATCCCGACGCGAATATCCGGATCGCATTGGTGACGGAGCTTGCACGCGCCGCCGGCATCGGCGGCATGGCGGGCGGCCAGATGCTTGATCTCGCCGCCGAAGGTCGCTTTGACGGTCAGCATTCGGCGCTGGACGAAAAGAGCATCCTCACGCTGCAGGCGATGAAGACCGGCGCGCTGTTGCGCTTCGCCTGCGTTGCCGGCGCCATCCTCGGCCGCGCCTCGCCGGCACAGCGCGCGGCGCTTTCGCGCTATGGCGAGGCTTTGGGCGCCGCGTTCCAGATCGCCGACGATCTGCTCGACGTGGAAGGCGATGCGGCGACGATCGGCAA
Organism: Pseudorhodoplanes sp.; assembly: GCA_032027085.1. NCBI lineage: Bacteria > Pseudomonadati > Pseudomonadota > Alphaproteobacteria > Hyphomicrobiales > Pseudorhodoplanes > Pseudorhodoplanes sp. The sequence continues at coordinate 1,494,304 of JAVSMS010000001.1, forward strand.
GGCGACGCAGAAAGACGCCGCCAGCGGCAAGGCCACGCTGGTCGGTATTCTGGGCGTCGCCGCCGCGCGCCAACGCCTGACGGAGCTGGTGGCGCAAGCGCATGTTGCACTTGCGATCTTTGGCGAAAACGCCGCCATCCTGCGCGAGACAGCCCGTTTCGTCGCGGACCGGCCGAAATGAGCCGGCATAAAAAGCCGTCACATCCACGCGATCATATCGCCGGTCTCTTGCATAGCATTCGCGTTCACAGCGCGTTGTTCGTCTCCATTGTCGTCGGCTTTGTCCTGTTCCTGCTGCTGCCGCAGAACTGGGAACTTTCGGCACGCCTGGTGCTGAGCTGGGATGTCGGCGCGCTCGTCTATCTCGGCTTTGCCCTTTCAACGATCTTTCGCTTCTCGCTCAGCCGTGCAAAGAGCCGCGCCGCCGACCAGGACGAAGGCGCGACCCTGATCCTGATGCTGACCGTGATTGCCGCAGCGGTGAGTCTGGGCGCCGTCGTGAGCCTTCTGGGGATCGCAAAAAATGCGGACGAAGGATACCGATCCATTTTCCTTCTGCTCGGGATCATGACTACACTGATTTCGTGGATGCTGATCCACACCATGTTCGCGCTGCATTACGCACACGAATATTACGGCGGCGAGGATGTCGGTCGCGGCGGCGGGCTGAAATTTCCGAACGAGCCGCAACCGGACTACTGGGATTTCGTCTATTTCTCTTTCGTCATCGGCATGACCTTCCAGGTGTCCGACGTGCAGGTGACGCGCAAACGGGTGCGCCGGCTGGTGGTCGCGCACGGGATCGTCTCATTCTTCTTCTCGGTCACGATCATCGCCCTGATGGTCAATATCGGGTCGACTTTGATCTAGTTAAATGTTTGACCCGGCAGACGGTTTTTAGCTTCCTCCGTCTGCAACTATCCAAATCGTAACGTGACGAAGCTGCCGTAAATGCCTACATGTCCGCTGCAAGGATGATGGTTGTATGTCTGAGGCACCAAAACCACTGCGACGTCTGTCGGTCCGGTGGCTGGCGGCGTTGGCGCTAGTGGCCACCGCGGGTCTGGCGGCGTTCTTTTATGGCATCGCCGAATGGGGCGGCGCGCCGGCCGAAGACAGCTATCGTCTCGCCAAAGCCGAACGCGGCGAGATTATCGCCACCGTGAACGCCACCGGCACCATCAATCCGACCACGACCGTCATCGTCGGCTCGCAATTGTCCGGCCAGGTGGTGCAGATTCTCGCCGACTATAATTCCGAGGTGAAGGCCGACCAGGTGGTGGCGCGGCTCAATTCCGACCAGATCCGCGCCAAGCTTGATGCCGCGCGCGCCGATCTCGAACAGATGCGCGCACAGCAGCTCGTGCAGGAAGGCCAGATCGAGAAGGTGAAGGCCGAGACCGAGAAAGCCCGCGCCGCGCAGGCCGACGCAGAAGCGCAGGTCGCCCGCAACGAAGCTTTGCTCAACGATACCCAGCGCATCTTCGAGCGGCAGAGCGAATTGCGCTCGCGTGGCTTTGCCGCCGAACAGGCGCTCGACACCGCCCGCGCCAACCGCGACGCGCAGCAGGCGGCGCTGAGTTCGGCGCGCGCGCAGGTGAATTCGGCAAAGGCCGCGATCACGAGCCTCGCCGCCGATCTACAGGTGGCGCAGGCCAATCTCGCCGCCGTGACTGCGCAGATCGCGCAGCGCCAGGCTGCGGTGCGGCAGATCGAAGTGGACCTGCGCAATACGGACATCCGCTCGCCGGTGTCGGGCGTGGTCGTGCAGCGCAACGTCGAGCTCGGCCAGACCGTCGCCGCCTCGTTTACCGCGCCGGAACTGTTCCGCATCGCCGACGATCTTCGGCACATGGAGATTTCCGCCAATATCGACGAGACCGATGTCGGCCGCATCAAACCCGACCAGCGCGCGACATTCACCGTGAACGCGTTTCCCGGTCGTACATTCGAAGGTCGCGTCAAGCAGGTGCGGCTCGGTTCGCAGACCGTCAACAACGTGGTCATCTACACAACCATCATCTCGATCGAAAACCCGCGCCGTGAATTGCTGCCCGGCATGACCGCCAACCTGCGCATCGAAACCGACCGGCGCGAGGACGTGGTGCGCATTCCGAATGCGGCGTTGCGCTGGCGCCCGCCCGCGGACACTCCGGTTGCCGCCGCGCCGGGCGCTGCGGCCGGGCGCTCCGCCGCGAGGTCCTCCACCGATACGCGCAGCGTGACCCAGGTCTTGATCGAAGCAATCAAGAGCGAACTGAATCTGAGCGACGCGCAGAACAAGGCTGTCGACGAAGCGGTAGCCGACATGCGCAAGGGTTTCGCCGCCGCCATGGCGACGGAACAGGACACAAATGCCCGCCGCGAACGCGCACGCGCGCTGCGCAGTGAACTTGAGCAGCGGATTTCCGGCATTCTGAATGAGGACCAGCGCGCCGCGTTCAAGTCCATTCGCGAGCGCTTCGCCGAGAGTGGCGGCGCCGCGCTCAGCGGCCGAGTGTTCGTGCTCGGTCCCGACCGCAAGCCGGAGGGTGTCACCATCCGCATCGGCGCGAGCGATGGCGCGCAGACCGAGGTAGTAGCGGGTCTTGAGGCCGGTCGCGAAGTGATCATCGGCGGCGGCCCGGCGACCGCCACCCAGCGCGGACCGCGCTTTGGCTTCTGAGGTCAGGATGGTATTGATCGAGACCGAACACCTGATGCGGCATTATCGCCTCGGCGAGGAGATCGTGCATGCGCTTGAGGACGTCTCGGTGTCGATCGAGGCAGGTGACTTCATCGCCGTGATGGGACCGTCCGGTTCCGGGAAATCGACCTTCATGAACGTGATTGGCTGCCTCGACCGGCCGACCGCAGGCACCTACCGCCTCGACGGCGAAACCGTCTCCGCGCTCGGCGCGGACGCGCTCGCCGCCGTTCGCAATCGCAAGATCGGCTTCGTCTTCCAGCAATTCCATCTGCTCGACCGGCTCGACGCACTTGCAAATGTCGAGCTACCGATGATCTATGCTGGCGTTCCGCCCGCCGAGCGGCACGCGCGCGCCGCCGCTGCGCTCAAGCGCGTGGGCCTCGGCGAGCGTATCCATCATCGTCCCACACAATTGTCCGGCGGCCAGCAGCAGCGCGTCGCGATCGCCCGCGCCATCGTCAACGAACCGAAAATCCTGCTCGCCGACGAGCCAACCGGTGCGCTCGACAGCCGGACCTCCATCGAACTGATGGTGCTGTTCCAGGAACTCAACCGCGAAGGCGTGACCATCTGCATCGTTACGCATGAAGCGGACATCGCGAGCTACGCCAAGCGCCTGATCCGCTTTCTCGACGGCCGCGTGGTCAGCGACACCCTGCAGACGCCGGCGAACGCTGCGGCTCACCTCGGCAAGATAATGCAGCCGCAACCCGCGGAGGCGGCCGAATGACCTATCGCGACGCCGTCATCTCCGCCGTCGACGCGCTGCGGCTGAACAAGCTACGCTCCGCGCTCACCATGCTCGGCATCATCATCGGCGTGGCCGCGGTGATCGCCATGATCGCGGTCGGCGGCGGCGCGCGCGAACAGGTGGTGGCGCAGATCCGCAGCCTCGGTTCCAATCTGCTGGTCGTGATGCCGGGCAACGTGACCGCCGGCGGCGTGCGCATGGGCGCGGGCGCGGCCTCCACCCTCACCGACGAGGACGCCACCGCCATCATGGCGGAAGTTCCGAGCGTGCAGATCACCGCCCCCAACATGCGCGGCACCGGTCAGATCATCGCCGGCGGCATGAACTGGGCGACCGCGATCTTCGGCATCGACCTCGGCTGGTTCGAGGCGCGCGACTGGGAGGTGGAGCATGGCCGCATGTTCGAGCCGGAAGAGATCGCGCGCGGCGCGCAGGTGGCGATCATCGGTCAGACGGTGGCGCGCAATCTCTACGGCGGCATCGATCCGGTCGGCGAGGAAATCCGCATTCGCAATGTGCCGCTGCGCATCATCGGCGTGATGGGCCGCAAGGGGCAGACCACCTGGGGCCAGGACCAGGACGACGTCGTGTTCGTCCCGCTCAACACCGCGCGCCAGCGCGTGCTCGGCCGCAACCTCGCCAATGCGCGGGCGGTCGGCTCGATCTATGTCAAGGTGCGCGAGGGCGAGAGCATCAGCGCGACGGAAGAGGAGATCAAGGTGCTGCTGCGCCAGCGCCACCGAATCCAGCCGGGCGCCGATGACGATTTCTCGATCCGCAATCTCGCCGACATCGCGGCGACGCGCGAGGCGAGCGCGCGCACGCTCGAGCTTCTGCTTGCCGCGGTCGCCGGCGTGTCGCTGATGGTGGGCGGCATCGGCATCATGAACATCATGCTGGTATCGGTGACCGAGCGCACGCGCGAGATCGGGCTGCGACTTGCAGTCGGCGCGCGGCAATGGGACATCCTGCGGCAATTCCTTCTGGAATCGGCGGGCCTTGCGGTGATCGGCGGCGCCATCGGCATCGCCATCGGCATCGGCGCGGCCTACGTGATTTCCAAGGCCGCCGGCTGGCCGCTCCTGATCGAGCCCGGCGCGGTGCTGCTCGCGGTCCTGTTCTCCGGCCTCGTCGGCGTGTTTTTTGGCTGGTATCCCGCCCTGCGGGCGTCGCGGCTCGATCCGATCGAGGCGTTGCGGCATACCTAGCTTCTTACCCTCCCCCTTGTGGGGAGGGTCGCTCGCCGAGCAACAGCGAAGGCGAGCGGGGTGAGGGTCCTTCCGAAACTCACCGAACGACCCCCACCCGGCTCGCGCTACGCGCTCGCCACCCTCCCCACAAGGGGGGAGGGTAATAAAGTGCGGCGCACTCCTGCAAACTACTTCCGCCTGTCCACCACCACGCGCCACCGGCTCCTGCCTTTGCAATCGTGCGTCTGCCGCCAATAGATGAGCTGCGGCTGCGCCTTTGCATCCAGCCGCCAGCGGCCTTCGGTGCGGCAGATCTGCGATTCCGGATCAACAAACACTTCGGTGAGCTCGCGCGCTTTCGGAAACCAGCGGATGTTGGACAGCGAATCGGCCGGATTGGATGCGTCCTTCCTGCCCGGGCGCGGAAACATCAGCAGGCGCGCATTCTGCCCTTGCGCATCCTCGGCATAAACCAGCGCCTGAATATAATTGGCGTGATTGCCCGGGCATTGCGCGGCGTACACAACGCCGCCGGCGAAGGGGCGACGGGTCACGAAAGACGGCTCCATGCCGCAGTCGATTTTTTCGACAACGGCCGGCGGCGTGTCCTTCCAGTCGATCGAAACCGAGCCGTCCGTCTGCGCGAAGGCGGGACTGGCGAGTGTGAGAAAAAGCAGCCAAACGAATTTCATGCGCAATCCTTAAAGCCAACGCTCCGCCGCCCGGATTCTTGAAAGGCGCCGGGCTCGCCTTCATTCCCAAGTCCCGTTCCTTTCCCCTGCCATTGCAAGGGCGCGCGGAACGCCGGGCTCTCAGCCTGCCCGCGGCCTCGTGCGGCAGAGTTTTGGCCACACGAGATTGCAGTCACCACGGAAGGCCGGTTGCTCCGGCGTTCCGCGCGCGGTGTTTGAGGGTCTGCTCCGTCGTCCCCGGAGGATGTTCCTCCCCCGGTAAGCCGGGCAGCGAACCCGGCGGAACGCGGCTTGAACCCGCCGCCGCGCAGACCACGTCTGCCCGCGCTGCGGCCACCGCACCCCGCCCCGCGCCTCATGACGCTGATCAGACGCCCCTTGTCCCGGGGCGGGATGGACAAGGTATATTATCCTATAGGAATATTGTCAAGTGGCGAATTGAGCTTTTTCCCGTCATGAGCGAAGGTGACGATCTTCCTGCAAAAGGACGGATGCGCGGGTCAAAAGGCAGCAACGGCGACTGCTTCGAGGGCTGTGCCGCGCAGGACGGATCAGAGGCGCCCAACGAGTGAAAAAGCTACCGCCCGCCGCGCCACCAGCTCTGGATGCGCCGCCAGTATTGTCGTCCTGCGGTGGAAAACATCGCAAACAGGATTCCGGCGATGACGATGGGAATCCAGAGCAGCACCAGAGCCGAGAGCACGACAAAGAACAGCGCAACGACGAGGCCGACGCCGAGCAGGATCAGGGCGATGGTGAACGGCCCCGGCCGCTTCAGCGACATGCGGCGAATGCCGTCGGGGCCTTCCTCGACGTGGATGAAGATGCTTTCAAACGAGCCACGCCGGCGCACATCCTCGCCGGGCGGAATGATCTCGGGCTCGTAACGCGGCTGTTCGGCGCGGGGACGGTCGGGTTCGGTGGTCATTGAACGAATATGGGGCCACGCAAACGCGGCGGCAATGTGCCGAAGGCCGCAGAGTTGAGTCCGGGCGTCCCGCCCATGCGAACACAGCGAGCGCGCGCCGAGACCCATAGCCACTGAGCTTACGATTCAGAAAAGCTGAGTGTATGGGTCCCCGCTTGCGCGAGGACGACTTGAAATGATTGCTTGCTGCCCAACGGCTTCCAACCATCGGGCTGCGAAGAAACTCACTCAGCCGCGGTGCGTCCCGCCCCGCCCGCACCATAGCGACGTTCGATGTAGTCCATCACCATCGTCTTGAAGTCCGACGCGATGTTGGGGCCGCGCAGGGTGGCGGCCTTCTGGCCGTCGATGAAGACGGGCGCTGACGGCGTTTCGCCGGTGCCGGGCAGCGAGATGCCGATATCGGCGTGCTTGCTCTCGCCCGGGCCATTCACGATGCAGCCCATCACCGCAACGTTCAGCGCCTCGACACCGGGATAGCGCGTCTTCCATTCCGGCATCTCGTCGCGGATGAAATCCTGGATGTCGCGCGCCAGCTCCTGGAACACGGTCGAGGTGGTGCGCCCGCAGCCGGGGCAGGCGGCGACCAGCGGCACGAAGGTGCGAAAGCCCATGGTCTGCAGCAATTCCTGCGCGACCTTCACCTCCAGCGTGCGGTCGCCGTTCGGCTCCGGCGTCAGCGATATGCGGATGGTGTCGCCGATGCCCTGCTGCAGCAGAATGCCGAGCGCGGACGAGGAGGCGACGATGCCCTTGCTTCCCATGCCAGCCTCGGTGAGGCCGAGATGGATGGCGTAGTCGGAACGCTCCGCCAGAACCTGATAGACCGCGATCAGATCCTGCACAGCGGAGACCTTTGCCGAGAGGATGATGCGGTTCTTCGGCAGGCCGAGCTCTTCCGCGCGCTGCGCCGACAGCAAAGCCGACTGCACCATCGCCTCGCGCGTCACCGCGCGCGCCTCCAGCGGCTGCGACGACTTCGCGTTCTCGTCCATCAGATGCGTGAGCAGTTCCTGATCGAGGGAGCCCCAGTTGGCGCCGATGCGCACCGGCTTGTTGTATTTGATCGCCATCTCGATGATGGCGGAGAACTGCTTGTCCTTCTTGTCCTTGAAGCCGACATTGCCGGGATTGATGCGGTACTTGTCGAGCGCCTCGGCGCAGGCGGGATGATCGGCGAGCAGCTTGTGGCCGATGTAATGGAAATCGCCGACGATCGGCACGCGCACATTCATCTGCGCGAGTCGATCCTTGATGTGCGGCACCGCCGCCGCCGCCTCGTCGCGATCCACGGTGATGCGCACAAGTTCCGAGCCCGCGCGCGCCAAGGCCGCCACCTGGCGGGCGGTCGATTCCACATCGGCGGTGTCGGTGTTGGTCATCGACTGCACGACAATGGGCGCGCCGCCGCCGACGGATACGCCGCCGACGTCAACGTCGACCGTTTTGTGGCGTGGCGCGGGGACGGCCATGCGGAATCTCCTTCGCCTCCTATGTATCACCTCCCCCTGAAAGGGGGAGGTCGCCCGCCTGAGCATCGCGAAGGCGGGCGGGTGGGGGTTAATAGACAATCTATGAAGGAAATAAGACCCCCTCCCCACCCCTCCCCCTTTCAGGGGGAGGGAGCAGGCCCTGCCTCACTTCGGCCTGTTCACCAAAATCAGCCCCGCGACCACCAGCGCCACCGCTCCGGCAAAGGCGGGGGTGATGGGATCTCCCATGACCAGATAGCCGGCGGCAACCCCGAACAGCGGCGTGAAGAAGGTGAAGGCGGAGAGCCGGCTGGCCGAATATTTCACGACCATCATGAACCAGACGAGGTAGGTGAGGCTGACGATCCACACCGTCTGCCAGGCAAGCGAGACGACCGGCAGGAGCGCCGGCATCGCCTCCATGCGCTCGCCGAAAGCGACAGCCGCCAACGCGAGCAGCGGCGTCGACACCGCAAGCTGATAGAGCAAGGTCTTTTCCGCGCTGGCGCGGTTGAGCGATGTCACCTTCACGACAAGCGTGGTCAGACCCCAGACAATGCCGGCGGCAAACTGCATGAGATCGCCCAGCCACTGATAGGGATCGCTCGAGGGCGTCGGCAGGCCGAAAGCGAGAATGAGTCCGGAGAAGGAAAGCAGCAGGCCTGCCCATTGCGAGAGGCGGAAACGCTCGCCGGGAATCAGGAACCGCGAGCCGATCACCACAACGAAGGGTGCGAAATAGAGAAAGATCACCGCGCGGCTCGCGGTGGTGTAAAGCAGACCGCGATAGATGAAGATGAATTCGAGCCCGAACAGAACGCCCACCAGCAATCCCGCTTTCAGCGTGCCGTCGCGCAGATCGAAGGAATGCCCGCGCGCCCAGGCCCAGAGCGCGACGATGAACGCGCCGCCGGCGGAGCGGACCGCGGCCTGGATCAGCGGCGGAATGTCGGGCAAAGCGAGCTTCACCATCACCTGGTTGAAGCCCCAGCACAGGCAGAGAAACACGATCAGCGCGACGGCGCCGGCCTCGAGATGGCGCGGCGCGGCTGCGGCCGCAGGCTGGGCGGTGGTCGACATGCGGCGTCCCGGCAGAAATCAGCGTCGGTGTTTGTAGCGGAGCGAAGAGGCGCGCGATATGGCGGCGCTCACATGGCGGGCATGAGTTCGTTTTCCCTCTCCCCGCAGCCGAAGTCGGAAACATCCGACTTCGGCTGCGGGGAGAGGTGAAAACTCACTTCTCCTGGCAATGACTGCACACGCCGGAAATCTCGATCACCGGCGCTTTTGCGGTGAAGCCGGCGGCGCGCGAAGCGGCTTTCAGCGATTCGGCCACCGCCTTCGACGGCGCCTCGCCGACCGTGCCGCAATGCTCGCAAATCAGGAACACCACCATCTCGCTGGTGTCGTGATTGTGGCCGCAGGCGACGAAGGCATTGCGGCTTTCGATGCGATGGACCAGCCCCTGGTGCATCAGGAAATCAAGCGCGCGATAGACGGTGATCGGTGCGTGGCGCGCGCCGTCGCGCGCGGTGCGGTCGATGATGTCGTAGGCGCCGAGCGGCTTGTGGCTCGCGAGGAGCGATTCCAGCACCTGCCGCCGCACCGGGGTGAGCCGCTGCGAGCGCGCCTCGCACAGCTTCTCGGCATGCGCCAGCGCATCCGCGCTGCAGCGCGCGTGATCATGATCGGGCGCATGGAAAACCGGCTGGCTCACGCGCCTACATATCGGTGCATTGCGCCGGAACGCAAACAGCGGCCACCGGTATCATATTGCAGCGCAGTATTTTCTATTGCAATGCAGCATATACCGCCTAGCTTAGACACAGGCCGATTCCGGCGAAGATGGGCTAATGTATTGATGCTGAAAGGTGTTTCGAAAGGCTTGAATCGCCTTCTGGCGGGAGGGCCGAAGGTCAAACGCGTGAATCTGGCCCTGCAGGGCGGGGGCGCGCACGGCGCCTTCACCTGGGGCGTGCTCGACCATCTGCTGGAGGACGGACGGCTGTCGGTCGCCGGCATTTCCGGCGCCTCGGCTGGCGCGGTGAATGCGGTGATGCTGGCCGACGGCCTCGCCCGCGGCGGCAGCGAGGCGGCGCGTCAGCGGCTCTCGGAATTCTGGAAAGCGGCGAGTCTCGCCGGCTCCCTGCCCGGCGCACAGCGCGCGGTGATGGACCGCCTGTTTTCCTTTCTGCCGGCAGAAACCTCGCCGGTGCAGCTCTTCATGGACACGATGGGGCGCTTCATGTCGCCCTATGATCTTAATCCGCTCAACATCAATCCGCTCAAGGACCTGATCGAGCGCTTCGCGGATTTCGAGACGATCCGCAATTTCCGGGAGCTGCAGCTCTTCATCTCCGCGACGCATGTGCAGACCGGGCAATTGCGCCTGTTCCGGCGCGAGGAGATGACCACCGACGTGGTGATGGCCTCGGCCGCTTTGCCGCTGATGTTCCGCGCGGTGGAGGTCGACGGCGAACCCTATTGGGACGGCGGCTTCACCGGCAATCCGCCGATCCTGCCCTTTCTCAAGGCCAACGATACCGATGACGTCATTCTGGTGCAGATCTCACCGCTGCGGCGCGACAAGGTGCCGACCATGGCGCGCGACATCGTGCATCGCGTCAACGAGATCACGTTCAACTCGGCGCTCGACACCGAATTGCGCGCGCTCGACCATATCAACCGCATCGCAGCGGATGGCGGGAATGGCCGCACGCGCCGCATGAACGTGCATCGCATCGTGCTGGAAAATGTCGGCAGCAAGCTGACCATGGGCAGCCGGCTGAAGACCGACAAGAATTTCCTCACCCTGCTGCATCGCGCCGGCCGGCGCGCGGCGCGGCGCTTCCTCGATCAGCATTTCGAGGATATCGGCAGACGCGGCACCATTGATCTCGTGGAAGAGAGCGCGGCTTAAAACGTACCGTCACCTGGAGGTTCGGCCCACGGGTCCGCGCAAAGCGCGGCCGGATGACAAACTCCGCCGCGCCTCGAAGGATGACGGATAAGCGGCGGTTTAGTGTGCAGGCACTTCATGCTAATCTCCGCCGCATGATCGAAAACCCGCTTCTCACCGTCGCCGTCCCGCCCGCGCGTCTCGACATCATCGTCGGCGACATCACGACGCTCGACATCGACGTGATTGTGAACGCGGCGAACCGCACGCTGCTCGGCGGCGGCGGAGTGGACGGCGCCATTCATCGCGCCGCCGGGCCGGAACTGAAGGCGGAATGCGAAACGCTCGGCGGCTGCGCCACCGGCGAAGCGCGCATCACCAAGGGCTATCGCCTGAAGGCGCGGCACGTGATACACGCGGTCGGCCCGGTCTGGGGCGGCGGCCAGCATGACGAGGACCGCCTGCTCGCGTCCTGCTATGCGACCTCGCTTGCGCTCGCCGCGCAGCATGGCCTCACTTCGATCGCCTTTCCCGCGATTTCGACCGGCGCCTATGGCTTCCCGGCGCAGCGCGCCGCCGACATCGCGGTGGGCACCGTGGTGTCGGAAATATCGGCGGCGCCGCGCGGCCTCACGCGTGTGATCTTCTGCTGCTTCAACGCGGCGTCGGCGCAGTGCCACATCGAGGCGCTGGCGGAGCTCGGCCTCAGCTAGACCGCCCTCATTTGCGACCCAATCGGTCCGCAGGGTGTTGCGGGGCGACCCGCGCAAGGGACCAATCCGCATGGACAGGCTGCTGTCACGCGTTGCACTGGCGCGCACCTGGACGCTGATTCTGGCGGCGCTCCTCGCGATCGCATTGCACGGCGAGGCCATCGCGCGTGAACGCGCGCTGGCGCTTGTCGACGAAGTGCAGGAGCTCGTGCAAAAGAACTTCTACAATCCGGAAGGCCTCGCCGGCTTCAAGGCCGAGATGGAGCGCGGCCGCAAGGAGGTGCAGTCCGGCGCCGATCCGGACGAGATCATCACGCGGTCGCTCAACGCGCTCGACGCTTCCCATACCGGCCGCTTCACGCCGGACCAGATCGAATATTTCGAGCTGATGGATATCTTCCGGCCGGGCGGCAAGCGGCGTGCCGCGCTGTTCCCGCCGGAGGGAACGGTGACCTATGCCGGAATTGGCATCGCACCGCGCATGTTTGAGGGCCGGCCTTTCATCGCCCATGTCTATCATGGCTCGCCGGCCGAGCGCGCAGGATTGCATGCCGGCGATGAAATCCTGGCCGTGGACGGCAAGCCCTACGAGCCGATCGGCTCGTTTGCCGGCAAGGCGGGACGCAACGCGGCCGTGCAAGTGCGGCGAGAGCCGGACAAGCCGGCGATCACGCTCGACGTTCCTGTCATCACGATCGAGCCGAACGACATGTTCCGCAACGCCATCCGCAGCAGCGCGCGCGTGTTCGAAAGAGGCGGCCATCGCATCGGCTATGTGCGGCTGTGGAGCTACGCGGCGCGCGGCGTGGAACAATTGCTCACCGAGCTCGTATCCAGCGAGCCGCTGAAAGACGCCGACGGCCTCGTTCTCGATCTGCGCAGCCGCTGGGGCGGAGCGCCGCCCGATGCCGCAGAAATGTTCATCGGACGCAGTCGCGACATGACGTTCATCAACCGCAGCGGCAAGGAGACCGCCGTCAATGCCCGCTGGCGCAAGCCGCTGGTCGCGATCATCGACCATGGCACGCGCAGCGGCATGGAAATCCTCGCTTACTCGCTCAAGCACGCAGGGGTTCCGCTGATCGGCACCGCGACGGCCGGCGCGGTGCTCGCCGGCCGCGGATTCCTGCTCAACGACAATTCCCTGCTGGAGGTGGCCGTCGCGGATGTGAAGGTGGACGGGCGGCAGTTGGAGGGTGCCCGCGTGCCTCCAGATATCGGAGTCAGCTACGACATCCGCTATGCCAACGGCGCCGATCCGCAATTCGAACGCGCGGTGACGGAGCTTGTCGACAAGCTCGCGCAATAAGGCTGGTCACTTCTCCATGGCCGCAAATTCCTCGCGCGCGATGCGAAAGGAATCCACCGCGCAGGGCACGCCGGCATAGATCGCGACTTGCAGGAAGATCTCGGTGATCTCCTGCTTGCTGACGCCGTTGGTCAGTGCGCCGCGGATATGCGCGCGCAGTTCATGCGGACGGTTGAGGATGGAGATCATTGCGAGGTTGAGCATGGATCGCGTCTTGCGCGGCAGGCCCTCGCGGCCCCAGACCGCGCCCCAGCAATATTCGGTGACGAGATCCTGCATCGGCCGGTTGAAATCGTCGGCGGTGTTCAGCGCCTTGTCGACATAGGCGTCGCCCAGCACCGCGCGGCGGATTTCGAGGCCGCGGTCATACATTTTCTTGTCCATGAGCATCTCCTTTGAAGCTGGCTTCCCGTCAGAATTCTGACGGCAGAAACTCCGCCCGCACTTTCTGCGTATGCTCGCCCAGCGCCGGCACCGGGCCGTAGCGGCGCTGATCGCCCGCAAAGACCGGCGCGGCGGCGGGCAGGCTGACGGGCCCGCTGGGCGAACCGAAGGTGACGCGGCGCAGATGCGGATGCCGCGACAGCAATTCGCAATCGTTCACGCGCGCGAAGGCGATGTCGGCCGCCTCGAGCTTTTTCATCAGGGGTTCGACGTCAACCTGCGCGAAGGCGGCGCCAACAGCGCCGTCAGTGTCGGCGCGGTGCTTCACCCGCTGCGGGTTGGTGGCGAATTTTGGGTCCGTGCCGAGCGCGGCATCGCCCAGCACCTTCTCCGCCAAGACTCGCCATTCGCGGTCGTTCTGGATGGAGATGAGAATGTCGGCGCCGTCTTTCGACTTGAATACGCCGTAAGGCGCGATGGCCGCATGCGCGAGGCCGATGCGCCTGAAGGGATGGCCGCCCTCATGCGAGAGCAGCGGCACTGTCATCCATTCCGCCATGGCGTCGAACAGCGAGACGGAAATCTCCGCGCCCTCGCCGGTTCGGCCGCGTGCGATGATCGCTTCAAGAATCGCCTGATAGGCATTCATGCCGGCGCCGATATCGGCCACGGAAAAGCCGACGCGCGCCGGCGCCTCCGGCCCGCCGGTGACGGAGGCAAGCCCCGACTCCGCCTGAATGAGAAGATCGTAAGCCTTGCGCGCGGCATAGGGCCCGCCTTCGCCATAGCCGGAAATCGAACAGCAGATCAGGCGCGGGTATTTCTTGCGCAGCTCGGCGATCGGAAAGCCAAGCCTGGCGATGGCGCCGGGTTTCAAGTTTTGCACGAACACGTCGGCCTTCGCCAGCAGCGCCGCGAGCAACGCCTTGTCTTCTGCTTTCGCGAGATCGACCACGACCGATTCCTTGCCGCGGTTGAGCCAGACGAAATTGGCGCTCTCACCATGCACATAGGCATCGTACTGGCGGGCGAAGTCGCCTTCCGGCCGTTCCAGCTTGATGACGCGCGCGCCGGCATCCGCGAGGCGGCAGGTGCATTGCGGCGCGGCAACGGCCTGTTCGAGGGAGACGACGAGGAGGCCGGAAAGGGGGAGAGGCATTTGGACTTCACATGAAAGGGTTTCGTTCATCTTCGCCGGGCTTGTCCCGGCGATCCCGCTTAGGGGTGTGCCAGCTCAGTATAAAGACCGCGCGATTCGGGGTTTGCTCTTGCAATGAGCCTGGTTTTCCAGGCACGCGGCCAGTGTTGATGTTCTTCTCGCGCCTTCACGGACTTCATAGAATACCAGCCGGTCAATTCGATACCGCTTGGTTGGCCTTCAACGAACCCGCTCTTGTGCTCGTAGACACGTCTCGCCAGATCGTTCGTAACAAAGACGTACAAGGCACCGCCGGGCCGAGACGCGAGAATATAGACGCAGAATGTGACACATGATGATTGTCCCTTATCGTCATGGCCGGGACAAGCCCGGCCATGACGACGGAAAGACGTACGCGTTACGTTAATACGACCTCGGGAGGCCGAGCACGTGTTCGGCGATGTACGACAGGATGAGATTGGTGGAGATCGGCGCCACCTGATAGAGCCGCGTCTCGCGGAACTTGCGCTCCACGTCGTATTCCTCTGCAAAGCCGAAGCCGCCGAAGGTCTGCACGCACATGTCGGCGGCGGCCCAGGAGGCGTCGGCGGCGAGGAGCTTGGCCATGTTCGCCTCCGCGCCGATATCGGCGCCGGCCTCATATTTGCGCGCGGCCTCCTGTACCATCAGTTCGGCGGCGCGCATCTGCGCATAGGCGCGCGCGATCGGAAACTGTACGCCCTGGTTCTGTCCGATGGCACGGCCGAAGACCGTCCGCTCCTTGGCATAGCCGCTCGTCCGCCCGATGAACCACTTCGCGTCGCCGATACATTCGGCCGCGATCAGAATGCGCTCGGCATTCATGCCGGAAAGAATGTAACGGAAACCCCTGCCCTCCTCGCCGACCAGACTGTCGGCGGGAATGCGCATGTTGTCGAAGAAGACTTCCGTGGTGGCATGATTCATCATGGTGCGAATCGGTCGGATGGTCAGGCCCTTGCCGACAACCTCGCGCATGTCGATGAGAAAAACAGAAAGGCCGTCCGTGCGCTTCTTCACCCGTTCGCGCGGCGTGGTGCGGGCGAGCAAGAGCATCAGATCGGAATGCTCGGCGCGCGAGGTCCAGATCTTCTGGCCGTTGACGACATAATGATCGCCGTCGCGAACCGCCGTTGTGCGCAGGCTCAGCGTGTCGGTGCCGGAGGTCGGTTCGGTGACGCCGAAGGCCTGCAGCCGCAATTCGCCCGAGGCGATCTTCGGCAGATAGCTGGACTTCTGCGCATCGCTGCCATGCCGCAGCACCGTGCCCATGGTGTACATCTGCGCGTGACAGGCGGCGCCGTTGCAGCCGGAGGCGTGAATCTCTTCCATGATTGCCGCCGCCGCCCGCATGGTCAGGCCGCTGCCGCCATAATCTTCAGGGATCAGCGCCGCGAGAAATCCGGCTTTCGTCAGCGCCTCGACAAAGGCTTTCGGATAGGCGCGCTCGCGATCGAGATCGCGCCAATAGTCGCCCGGAAAGCCGGCGCAGAGCGCCCGCACCGATTCACGAATCTGGGCGATTTCACCGCCCTGCCCTGCATCGATCGACTCGTTCACTTCACCCCACTTCCGCGCGGCCATTGTCGATCGCGATCATATCGCGCCCAACGACACGCGCCCGTAACTCACAATCCCGCCGTCCCGCCGTATCTCCGTGCGGATGGTCTCGCCGGGATAGACCGGTGCCGAGGACCGCTCCGCCATCGCGGCGATGCGCTCCGGCTCATAGTCGCATATCGTTTTCAGCAGCGCATGTTCCGCGATCCCGAAGCTGGCAAGCCCATGCAGAACCGGCCGGTCAAAGCCGGCGGCGCGTGCGGCACCCGGGATAGCGCAGAGATAGCCATGAACTGGGACCATGAGCCGGCGCTGTGCCCGCCAGCATAAAGCAACGGCCGGCGCCATGGCAGCGCCGGCCGCACAATCAGATCCGCAGACGACGGATTATTTCGCAGTCGCCTTCTCGTAGGGATAGATCACCTCGCCGCTCTTGTATTGCGGCGGATAGATGATCGGCAGCGTATCGAGCTTGCGGAATTCCTCGATGCTGTTGCTCTTGACGTTCTGGAACTGCGCAGCCATCACGCGCTCGACCGCCCATTCGCCGCCCTTGCCGAACTTCACGTCGCCGACGGTGGTCTTGAACGGGTTTTTGCGGATGTAGTCGGCGAGCTTGGCGTCATCGAGCGACTTGGTGGCATTCACCGCATCGCCGAGCACCTGCAGATAGGCATAGGCCCAGACCGGCATATAGTAGCCGAGCGGATCGACGCCTTCCGCCTTGGCGCGCGCCTGATACTTCTTCAGGAGTTCGAGCGAGCCGGGGAATTCCATGGTCTTGTGCGGCAGCCAGGTCTCGAAATTGACCAGGCCGTTCAGGAGCGGTCCAAGCTGCGTCTTGAACACGGTCGCCTGCAGGCCGACCATCGCGCCGCCCCACATTTTCGGCTTGAAGCCGACTTCATGCATCGCCTTGACCATGCCGACCGAGTCGAGCGGGTAGGAGCAGACGACGAACAGATCCGGATTGGCCGCCTGGACGGCGCGCACAATCGGCGTGAAGTCGGTCGTCGCCGGCGGATAGCTTCTATTGTAGACGATCTTGAAGCCCGCCGCCTTGGCGTTTTCAGCCGCGCCTTCGCAGGCATTGCGGCCGAACTCGGCGTCCGCCATCGCGATGGCGATGGTCTGCGGCTTCGGATTCTGCGCCTCGGCGACCTTGAAGAAGCCGCGGGTGAAGGCCGGCTTCGGAGTCGGGCCGTTCGGGATCATGGAGAAGTAGCGATCGTACCTGAACTCGTCGTTGATGCCGGTGCCGAAAAGGCTGATGAACAGCTTTTTCTTCGAAATCGCGACCGGCATTGCCGCGGCGATCTGTGTCGACGCATAACCGCTCACGATAAGATCAACTTTGTCGACGTCGAGCAGCTTGCTGTAGATGGCGGGAACAGCCGCCGGGCTGCTCTGGTCGTCGTAATAGACAAGCTTCACGGGACGCCCGAGCAGTCCGCCTTTGGCGTTGGTGTCCTCTTCCCAGATCTTCATCGCCAGCAGCGACGATTTGCCGTTGGCGGCCAGCGGGCCGGTCAGCGACATACCGAAGCCGATCTTGATCGGCTCGCCCGACGGCGTCTGCGCCGGTGCGGTGCCGCACGCCAGCGCGAGCGCCGCGGCCGAGACCGCGAGGCTGCCGCCCCAGCGTTTCAGTTGCTCAAACATCCGTAGTCCTCCCTTGCGTAGCGGCAGGCATGCGCCTGCCGTAGACGACATCTCTCTATTATACTGCGCTTCGCCAATCCACAAAGCTGTAGGCCTGGGCGACCTTGTCGCAGGATTTCAAAGAATGAAATTTTAACCGAAAACCTGGGCGCTTTCCGCGCCAAAGGGGCTTCAGCCCCAAACCTCCTTCGCCACGTCGACGATCATCCGCAGTTTTGCCCATTGTTCGTCCTCGGTGAGAATGTTGCCCTCCTCGGTCGAGGCGAAACCGCATTGCGGCGAAAGGCAGAGTTGCTCGAGCGGGACGAATTTCGCCGCCGCGTCGATGCGGCGCTTGATCTCGTCCTTGCTTTCCAGCGTCCCGGATTTTGAGGTGACGAGGCCAAGCACCACCGTCTTGCCCTTCGGGACAAAACGCAGCGGCTCGAAACCACCGGCGCGCTCGGTGTCATATTCCATGAAATAACCGTGCACCTTGGTTTCGTTGAAGAGAACCTCCGCCACCGGCTCGTAACCGCCCGAGGCGACAAAAGTTGACTGAAAGTTGCCGCGGCACAGATGCATGGTGATGGTCATATCGTCGGGGATCAGCGACATCGCGGTGTTGAGCATGCCGGCATAGATATGGGGCAGCTTGTCCGGATCGTCGCCGCGCGCCGTCACCTGCGCGCGCAAGGCCGGGTCGCAGAGATAGGTGAAGTTCACTTCATCAAGCTGCAGATACCGGCAGCCGGCGTCGGCAAAGGCCTTCACGGCTTTCGCGTAGCCCTGGCCAAGGTCGCGATAGAAATCGCGCATGTCGGGGTAGATGTTCTCCGGCACCGCATCGCGACCATAGCGGAAATGCAGCGACGAGGGAGACGGAATTGTCATCTTCGCCGTGCGTTTGGTGTGCTCCTTCACGAAGCGGAAGTGATCGAGCATCGGATGGCCGGAAAAGGTGCCGAGCCTGCCGATCACGCGCAGCATCATCGGACGCGGATTCTTGCCCTGGAACTGGATTTTGCGCTCGCCGAGATAGGCTTCGACGCCGTCCATCTTACCGAGGAAATCGTAGTTCCAGAAAGCGCGGCGGAATTCACCGTCGGTGACCGACTGCAGGCCCACGTCCTCCTGCTTGCGGATGACCTTCTCAATCTCGCGGTCTTCGATATCCTTCAGTGCCTCCGCCGAAATCTCGCCTTTCTCGCGCTTCGCGCGCGCCTCCTTCAGAGCCTGCGGGCGCAACAGACTGCCAACATGGTCTGCACGAAATGGCGGCGTTGTACGCGTCATCGTTTCTCACCCTTCTTGTTGGGCGACGCGCCGTGGCCGGCGTTTCAGCCTTGCAATTCCTTGCGCACCATCTTTGCGCCTTCGACCATCGCCTTCATCTTTGCGAAAGCGATGTCGCGCGGCAGATACTTCATCCCGCAATCGGGTGCCACCACGATCCGCTCGGGCGGGACATGCGCAAATGCATTGCGGATACGCTGCGCCACAATCTCAGGCGTCTCGATGGCTTTGTCGGCGAGGTCGATGACGCCGAGAATGATGGTCTTGCTCGGCAAATGGCGCAGCACCGACAGATCGAGCTTCGGCTGCGCCGCCTCGATCGAGACCTGATCGACCTTGCTGCCCTCGAGTTCCGCCAGAAATGAATAGCCGGTGGGCTTGTCATGCACCACGGCGGCGTAGCCGAAGCACAGGTGAATGGCGATGGTGCCGGCGACGCTCTGCAGCGCGCGGTCCAGCGCCTTGAGACCATATTGCCGGGCCTTGTCGGGATGCTGCTGCATCCAGGGTTCGTCGATCTGCACAATATCGGCGCCGGCCGCGAACAGATCCTTGATCTCTTCATTGACGGCGGCGGCATAGTCCATCGCCACCGCTTCCTCGTCCTTGTAGAAATCGTCCTGCGCCTGTTTTCCCATCGTGAATGGGCCGGGAACAGTGGCTTTGATGGGACATTCGGTATTGGCGCGCAGAAGTTGCACGTCGCGCACCTCGACCGGATGCCGGCGGCGAATCTTGCCGGCGACGCGCGGCACCTGAATCGGCTTGCCGCTGCGGTTGAGAACGGTGCCGGGATTGTCGATGTCGATGCCGTCAAGCGCGGTGGCAAAGCGGTTGGAGTAGCTCTCCCGGCGCTGCTCGCCGTCGGAGATGATGTCGAGGCCGGCGCGCTCCTGATCGCGGATTGCAAGCAAGGTCGCGTCGTCGTGCGCCGCTTCCAGTCGCTTTTCATCGACCAGCCACAGATCGGTCATGCGAACGCGCGGCACCTGTTTCGAGAGCCGCTCACGGTCGATCAGCCAATCCGGCTGCGGATAGGAACCGACAAGAGAGGTGGGAAGCAGCATTCAGTTCACTCCACGGGGACGATGCCACGTGCACCGCAAGGCACTTCATGACGACGGCGCCGCGCGGGTTCGCGCGGCGCCGTCTGTTGATCCGATCCGACGCTGATCAGCGCGCCTTCTCGAAGGGATAGATCACATTGCCGGTCTTGAACCTGTCCGGGGTGAGCACGGTTTGCGTGTCCATGCCGCGGAACTGCTCAAGATCGCCGCTCTTGATGCCATGGTACTGGACCTGAAGCATGCCGGATTGGGCCCATTCTCCGTCCTTTCCAAACTTCATGCCGCCCATGATCGTGTTCACGGTGTTGTTGCGCAGGTATTCGGCGATCTTGTTGTCGTCGATGCTTTTCGTCGCCTCAATCGCCTTGCCGAGCAGCTCGATATAAGCGTAACCCCAGGTGCCGAGATAATAGCCGAGCGGATCGACGCCTTCCGCCTTGGCGCGCGACTGGTATTCCTTCAGGAAAGCCTGCGCGTCGGGCGTCAGCATCTGCTTGGACGGCACCCAGGTCTCGTAGTTGATGAAGCCGTTCAGCAGCGGACCAAGCTGCTGCTTGAAGACGGTGGCCTGCAGACCGACCATGGCGCCGCCGATCATCTTCGGCTTGAAACCGACCTCGTTGACCGCGCGCACCATGCCGACCGAGTCGAGCGGGTACGAGCAGATCGTCACGACTTCCGGATTGGCCGCCTGAATGGCGCGGATGATCGGCGTGAAGTCCGTCGTCGACGGCGGGTAGGTCCGGTCATACACGATCTTGAAACCATGCTTCTTGGCGTTCACACGCGCGCCTTCACAGGCGTTGCGGGAGAATTCCTGGTCAGCCGCAACCAGCGCCACCGTCGTCGGCTTTGGCTTCTGCGCCGCAGCCACATCGAAGAAACCTTCCGTAAATGACGGCTTGGTGTTCGGGCCCGACGGGATCATCGCGAAGAACTTCGGATATTTGAACTCCGTGTTCACCGCGAGACCAAACAGGATGATGAAGACTTTCCCCTTCTGCATAATGACGGGCATGGCCGGCGCCGCCATGGCGGTGGCGTAAGGTCCAAGCACCAGATCGACCTTGTCGACATCGAGCAGCTTTGTGTAGATGCCCGGCACCGTCGAAGGCATGCTCTGATCATCGTAGAAAACGAGCTTCACCGGCCGGCCAAGCAGGCCGCCCTTCTTGTTGATCTGTTCCTCCCAGATTTTCATGCCGAGCAAGGCTTGCTTGCCATTGGCGGCAAGCGGACCGGTCAGCGCCATGCTGAAGCCGATCTTGATCGGCTCGCCGGACTGGGCCTGCGCCGCGGTGCCGGCAGAAAAAAGAAGCGACGCCGCTGCCATGGCAAATACCGCCAAAACAGCAAAGCGCCGCACAATGTTGCGGATACCCATCTAATCCTCCCTGAGTAGGCTTTTTATTGATAGGGGGAATTGTTCCCCATCCCCTTCCCCCTATCAAGCCCCAGCTCATGGGCGGAGGCGGGCTATTTGCCCCAGACCTCTTCCGAGAGCTCGACGATTTCCCGCATCTTCGCCCATTGCTGGTCTTCGGTGAGGATGTTGCCCTCTTCGGTCGAGGCAAAGCCGCATTGCGGCGACAGGCAGAACTGCTCGAGCGGGGCGAATTTCGACGCCTCGTCGATGCGTTTCTTGACGTCGTCCTTCTTTTCCAGCGTCCCACTCTTGGAGGTAATCAGCCCAAGAACGACCTGCTTTTCGCCTTTGGGCAGGAACCGGAGCGGCTCGAAACCCCCAGCGCGGTCGGTGTCATATTCCAGGAAATAGCCATCGTAGTTGCACTTGGCGAGCAGCGATTCCGCCACCGGCTCGTAACCGCCCGAGGAAATGAAGGTGGAGCGGAAATTGCCGCGGCAAACGTGGGTGGTGATCGCCATGTCGGCCGGCCGTGCGGCCAGCGCCATGTTGAGCATCTTGACGTATTTTTCCTGCAGGCCGGTCGTGTCGTCGCCACGTTCCTTGGCCTTTTCGATCTCGACCGGCGAGCACAGATAGGCCCAGACCGTATCGTCAAACTGCAGATAGCGGCAGCCGGCGTCATAAAATGCCTTCACAGCCTTGGCGTAGGCCTTGCCGGTATCGTCGAAGAACGAATCCAAATCGGGATAGATGTCCTTGCTGATCGATTTGCGGCCGCCGCGGAAATGCAGAACCGTGGGCGAGGGAATGGTCATCTTCGGCGTGACCTTGGTGTTCGCCTTCAGGAACTTGAAGTGCTCCAGGAACGGATGGTCGAGCGGGAAGTCGACCTTGCCCGTGACATGCAACGTTTGCGCCTTGGTTTCGACGCCTGCGAACTGGATGCCACGATCGCTCTCTACCAAATCGACGCCGGTGAGCAGGCCGAGGAAGTCAAAATGCCACCAGGAGCGGCGATACTCACCGTCGGTGGCGAGCTTCATGCCGACATCTTCCTGTTTCTTGATCAACTTCTTGATCTCTTCGTCCTCGACCGCCTTCAGTTGCGCGGCATCGATTTCGCCCTTCTCGCGCTTGGCACGCGCTTCCTTCAGCGGCGTCGAGCGCAGGAAACTGCCGACCTGATCGGCGCGATAAGGGGGCCTGGTTCTTTGCGTCATCTCGTTCCTCCGTTGTTGTCGAGATCAGTTGAAGGGAAGCGGTCCGTTCAGTAACGGCCGGCGATTGCGGATTTGCGGATCAGCACCGAGCCCGGCACCAGATCGCGCGTTCCCTGATTGCGTAAGGCAAGTTGCAGGTTGCGGTGGGCGAGGCGCGCATGCTCGCGCATCAGCGCCTCCGCGCGTGCGCCTTCGCGTTCCTCGATCGCGCGCACGACGCAGTGATGATGGTCCTGGGCGATGGTGAGGATTTGCCGCGCTTCCGGCAGCATTGCCTGCACCATCACAAAGCCCGATGGTGAGGCGAAGGGCAGATTAAGCGCGCGATCAAGCTGGCGCGCCAGCACCGGGCTGTCGGCGGCATCAACGAGCAGCGCGTGAAACTGTCCGTTCAGGTCGACATATTGCGAGAAGTCGTCGACCGTGAGCGTCGGCCGTCCGACCAATTCGTCCAGGCGCTTTAGCCGGTCCTTCAATTCAACAAGGACGGATGAGCGCACACCGCGCTCGGCCGCGAGCCGCGCGGCGAGGCCTTCGAGTGTGCCGCGCACCTCGATGGCGTCATGGATGTCGTCTTCGGAAAACGCCTTCACCGTGAAACCGCCGGACGGAATCGCCTCAAGCAGGCCTTCTTCCTCCAGGCGCACCAAAGCCATGCGGATCGGCGTGCGTGAAATGCCCAGCCGCTCCACCATCGGCAATTCGGAGATGCGGTCGCCCGGCTTCAGGTCGCCGGACAGGATGAGGTCGCGCAGCGACAGTTGCGCCTTCACCGTCTGCGAAAAGGACCGTTCGTGCTCGGCGGAAGACACCGACATCGCCTGTACCCGTCCTTGGATCGCCTCCCGACAGCCGCGTCTCTGACGGACGCGTTCAGTCTTCAGGAATTCAGCTTGTATACAGGGAAATGGCATCTGACGCAAAGTTCAAATCATTATGCTGCAATTTTGCGATTACGCGGCAAAGTTTCGTGGATTAAGCGAAAGTTCGGTATACAGTCAGACGGCCCGATACCCTGGATCTGCCTGACCGGGACTTGTGGCCATATCCGAAAGGGCGGCAGCTCGCGCAGCCGGTCCGGATCCCCTCATCACTTTCCGCCCACGCACCACGTCATGCGCCGATCAGCCGCGCTGCGATGGGCAACATCCCCGACACACGCCGACAATCCGCATGTTGAACAGAGACCCTCTCCGTCACCAAATTGAACGGCACATTGTCAGGACCATCCGCATCCAGGGAGGTGAGTGACATGGCCTACAAAAATCTCGAGGACGCCCTCAATGCAACCGGCAATCCGGTCAAGATGCTGCGCAATTCGCAGATCGGCGCCTATGTCTATCCCGTGGTCGCGCCGGAATTCACCAACTGGCGCGACGAGCAGCGCGCCTGGCGCGAGGCCTGCGTGCTGTTCGATCAGTCGCACCACATGGTGAATCTGTTCGTGCGCGGACGCGACGCGCTCAAGATGCTCTCGTATCTCGCCACCAACTCCTTCGCCAATTTCACCGTCAATCAGGCGAAACAATTCGCCCCCTGCAGCTATGACGGCTATGTCATCGGCGACGGCATTCTCTTCTATCTCGCCGAGAATGAATTCGTCTATGTCGGCCGCAACCCGGCGGCCAACTGGATCGAATTCCAAGCCAAGACCGGCGGCTACGACGTGCAGACTGACTACGACGACCGTTCGCCGTCGCGCCCCATGGGCAAGCCGGTCATGCGCAAGTTCTACCGCTATCAGATCCAGGGGCCGACCGCGGAGCAGGTGATCAGAAAGCTCAACGGCGGGGCCATGCCCGACATCAAGTTCTTCCGCATGGGCCATATGACCATCGCAGGACGGCAGGTGCGCGCCTTGCGCCATGGCATGGCCGGCGCGCCCGGCCTTGAAGTATGGGGACCTTACGCCGAAGGCGACGACATCCGCGCTGCCATTCTCGAGGCTGGAAAAGATGCCGGCATCGTGCAAGTCGGCGCGCGCGCCTATGCAACCAACACGCTGGAATCGGGCTGGATTCCCTCGCCGGTCCCCGCGGTCTATACCGGCGAAAAAATGAAGGCCTACCGCGAGTGGCTGCCGGGCACGAGTTACGAGGCGAATGCGTCGCTAGGCGGCAGCTTCGTCTCCGACCGGATCGAGGACTATTACACGACGCCTTACGAGCTCGGCTACAACACTTTCACCAAGTTCGACCACGACTTCATCGGCGCCGACGCCTTGAAGGCGATGGAAGGCAGGAACAACCGCAGGAAGGTGACGTTTGCCTGGAACGATGACGATGTGAATCGCGTCAACGCGTCGATGTTCGCGCCGCCCGGCGAGAACTTCAAATTCATCGACCTGCCGCTGTCGAACTATGCGTCGTCATCCTTCGACGCCGTCATGAGCAAGGGCAGGATGGTCGGCGCCTCGATGTTCTCGGGCTACTCGTTCAACGAGCGCAAGATGCTCTCGCTCGGCTTTGTCGAGGCCGACTATGCGAAGCCCGGCACCGAACTCACCCTGGTCTGGGGCGAGGAAGGCGGTGGCACGAAGAAGACCACGGTCGAACGCCACAGGCAGACCGAGATCAAGGTCGTGGTTGGCCCAACGCCCTACGCGAAGGACGTGCGCGAAGGCTACGAAGGCAAGTGGCGGCATCAGGCGGCGTAAGCGCTGCCCGTAGGGCGGATTAGCGAAGCGTAATCCGCCGCGACGGCAAGGCGGGTTACGCCTTCGGCCAAACCCGCCCTATAAATAAGAAGCTTCCGCGAAAGCGGGGACCTGCATTCCAGAGCGGTGGTTGTGGGTCCCCGCGTTCGCGGGGACGACCATTGCTCACACATCAAAAAACACCGTCTCCCTGTCGCCCTGCATGTGGACGTCCCAGCGCCAGACGTTGCCCTGTTTTTTTGCCATCAGGGTGTCGCGCCGCTCGGCCGGCACCAGCGCGAGGATCGGGTCGGTGGCATTGGCGGCCTCGCTGTCAAAATACATCCGCGTATAGACCTGCCGCAGCATGCCGCGGCCGAAGATGCAGACCACGATATGCGGCGCCTGCATCTTGCCGCCCGGTCCCGCAACCTGCCCGGGCTTGACCGTGTCGAAGGAGAACACGCCGTTATTGTCGCAGGCGGAGCGGCCATGCCCCTTGAATGCGGCATTCGAGCGCTCGCGGCTGCCGGGCGCGTTGGCATATCGGCCCTGCCCGTCGGCCTGCCAGATTTCCAGCATGGCGTCGTTGATCGGCTTGCCGTCGCCGTCATAGATCGCGCCTTCGATGTGGATGCGGTCGCCGACGACATCGGGCGTGATCAGATTGTCGCCGACGGTTTCCTTCCAGCTGTACTGGCCGTTGGGATCCCACTTGGCGCGGCCTTTCGGCGTCAGGCCATAGGCGTAGAACGGGCCGACGGTTTGTGACGGTGTGAGCTCAGACATCAGTCCATATCCTCGGGAGTCTTGTCGCGGCCGCGCAGCACAATGTCGAAGCGGAAGCAGAGCGCCCAATCCGGAATCGTGTTTTCAAGATCGAAGGTCGAGATCATCCGCTGCCGATCGCGTTCGTCGGTCACCGAATTGAAGATCGGATCGAACGGAAAGAGGTAGTCGCCCGGGAAATACATCTGGGTGACCAGGCGCGACAGGAACGAATGTCCGAACACCGAGAAGTGGATGTGGTTCGGCCGCCAGGCGTTGTGATGGTTGCCCCACGGATACGCGCCCGGCTTCACGGTGATGAATTTGTAATAGCCGGCCTTGTCGGTGACGGTGCGGCCGGCGCCGGTGAAATTCGGATCGAGCGGCGCCGGGTGCTGGTCGACGAGATGCACATAGCGGCCGCAGGCATTGGCCTGCCAGATTTCGACCAGCGCATCGGGCACCGGCCGCTTGTCTTCGTCCAGCACATGCCCGTGCACGATGATGCGTTCACCGAGCGGCTCGCCCCTGCCCTGCTTGGTGAGGTCGTTGTCGTTTTCCTGAATCGCGTCGTGACCGTAGATCGGCCCGGTCATTTCCGACAGCGTGTGCGGCATCAGGATCAGCGGCTTGGTCGGTGAGCGCTTCGCCGTGCTCTTGTAGGCCGGCGTCAGATGCTTGGGATAAGCGCTGAGGCCCTCCCGCGGATAAACTAGCGACATCGTTTTGGTCCCTCGTCTCTTCTCCGTTCATTCCCACGCAAGCGGGAATCCAGTTTCTTCTTACTGGGTCCCCGCTTTTGTGGGGACGATCGGACATTCATCCAATTCCCTACACCCGCTCCAGCGCGAGCGACGCACCCTGCCCGACGCCGACGCACATCGTCGCAAGCGCCGTCTTACCGCCGCGCGTGTGCAAACCATGCGCGGCCGTCATCGCGATGCGCGCGCCAGACATGCCGAGCGGATGGCCGAGGGCGATGGCGCCGCCATGCGGATTGACGAAATCGGCATCATCCGGCACGCCGAGCTGACGCAGCACAGCGAGGCCCTGCGACGCGAAAGCTTCGTTGAGCTCGATCAGATCGAAATCGGAAATCTTCAGCTTCAGCCGTTCCATCAGCTTGCGCGTGGACGGCACCGGGCCGATGCCCATGATGCGCGGCGGCACGCCGGCCGAGGCGATGCCGAGAATGCGGGCGCGCGGGGTGAGGCCGTGCTTCTTCACCGCCTCTTCGCTCGCCACGATCATTGCCGCCGCACCGTCATTGACACCAGACGCGTTGCCGGCGGTGACGGTGCCGGGATTGCGGAACGGCGTCTTCAGTTTGGCGAGCTGCTCCAGCGTGGTCTCACGCGGATGCTCGTCCCTGTCGACGATCGTCGTCTCGCCCTTCTTGCCGGTAATCTCCACCGGCACGATCTCCTCCGCGAAATAGCCAGCGGCGATCGCCTTGGCGGTCTTCTGCTGCGAGCGCAGCGCGAACGCATCCTGGTCGGCGCGGCTCACCTGGAATTCTTCGGCGACATTCTCGCCGGTCTCCGGCATGGAATCGATGCCGTATTGCGTTTTCATCAGCGGATTGATGAAGCGCCAGCCGATCGTCGTGTCGAAGACCTCGGCGCTGCGCGAAAAGGCTTCCGCCGCCTTGCCCATCACGAAGGGCGCACGCGTCATCGATTCCACGCCGCCGGCAATGGCGAGATCGATCTCGCCGGCGCGGATCGAACGCGCGGCATGCCCGACCGCCTCGAGACCGGAGGCGCAGAGGCGATTGACGGTGATGCCGGGCACCGTATCCGGCAATCCAGCCAGCAACAGCGCCATGCGCGCGACATTGCGGTTGTCCTCGCCGGCCTGGTTGGCGCAGCCATAATAGACCTCGTCGATCTGCGACCAGTCGACCTTGGCATTCCGCTTCATCAGCGCCTTGATCGGAATCGCCGCCAGATCATCGGTGCGCACCTTGGCGAGCGAGCCGCCGTAACGGCCGATCGGGGTACGGGCGGCATCGCAGAGAAATACGTCACGCATTGTTACTTCCTTTGTTGACCCGATCCGGCATCCCGAGGTGCGGTCAAAGCGAGCCTCGAAGGGTGGCGGGCTCTATTCGGGGCCGTCGCCTTTACAGGCTTGCGCTCGTGCAATCACTTCAGGGGACGGATATAGGCCTGTCCGTTCATAAAATATACTCACGCCGCCTCTCCGTGCGCCCGCGCGGTCCGCTCATTCAGCTCGCGCAGAACCTTAAGCTCTTGCTCCGTCGGGGCCGGGGCTTCCGCGACCTTGTCGGCGAATTTCACCGTCCAGCCGGTATTCTCCTGGATCTGCTCGCGCGTGACGCCGGGATGAATCGAGGTGACAGTCATCTCCTTGGTCTTGGGGTCCGGCTCCATGATGCAGAGATCGGTGATCAGCTTGGTCGGACCCTTGGTCTTCACACCCAGACGCTCGCGGTGATCGCCACCCTCGCCATGACCGAGCGATGTCATGAAATCGAGCTTCTCGACAAAGCCGCGCCTGGACTGCGACATGATAATGAAAATCTCGCCGCAGGAGGTCGCGATCTCCGGCGCGCCGCCGCCACCGGGCAGCCGCACCTTCGGCTTGTCATAGGGACCGACCACCGTCGTGTTCAGATTGGCGTATTTGTCGATCTGCGCGCCGCCAAGAAAGCCGACGGTGATGCGGCCGCCCTGCAGCCAGTAGCGGAACATTTCCGGCACCGACACCGTGGTCAGCGCGGTGTCGCACAATTCGCCATCGCCGATTGACAGCGGCAGCACGCTCGGCTTGGTGGCGAGCGTGCCCGACTCATAGATGAGCGTGATGTCCGGCGCGTGCGTCAGGCGCGCGAGGTTTGAAGCCGCCGACGGCGCGCCGATGCCGACAAAGGTGACATCGCTGTTCTTGAGCGCGCGGGCGGCCGCGACCGTCATCATCTCGGCAGGCTTGTAAGTCGTTGTCATCGCGTTACTCCGCCGCAATACGCAGGTTGCGGACATGCTCGGCGAAATCTTCCGGGCGCTTGTTCAGCACGTTCTCCTTCATCCAAGCGAGGAAGGTGTCGCGCTCGCGCGCGATGCCGTCCCATTCCTTATAGAAGGCGTTGAAGCGCTTGTAATAGCCCTGCGCATAGGATGGGAACGCGCCGCCCGGCACCACCGCGATGGAGCCGATCGTCCAGGCCGGAAGAATGACCGTGTTGAGATTGCGTGGGCCGAAATCGTCGACGATTTCTTCCACCGTGACAATCGAGCGTTTGGCGGCGAGCACGGCTTCCTTCTGCACGCCGAGAATGCCTTCCAGCAGCACATTGCCCTCGCGGTCGGCGCGCAAGGCATGAATCACCGCGACGTCGGGACGATGCGAGGGCACGGTGGCCAACACTTCGCCAGTGTAAGGACAGGTGACAGTTTTGATATTCGGATTCACTTTCGGCAGATCGCTGCCGATATAGCCGCGGAACACCGCGAACGGCAGGCCGGAGGCGCCGGACGCATAGGCATTCGCCATCGCCGCGTGCGAATGCTCCTCGATCGCGAGCTGGTTCGGCCATCCCTTCTCGATCGCGTCGCGCACGCGATGCAGTGAGCCGACGCCCGGATTGCCGCCCCAGGAAAAGATCAGCTTGTCCGCACAGCCCATGCCGACCATCTGGTCATAGATAAGATCCGGCGTCATGCGGATCAGCGTCAGATGCTTCTTGCCCTGACGAATGATCTCATGACCGGCCGCGTGCGGAATGAGATGAGTGAAGCCTTCCATCGCCACACTGTCACCATCGCGAATATTGGCTTCGACGGCTTCGGCGAGGGACATGACACGCGACATATCGGGCACTTCCTTTGTGCGTGAACGCACTGCGCTGTTTCGAATTAATTTCAATTTACGGATCGTGTCCGAGAGGGTCAAATGCCAGCGAAGCCGGTCAGAGTCCAATAGTTTGCATCACTGAACTGTTCGGAAACCGAACAATGGAACGCGAGGCAGCAGCGCATATGGCAGCCCTTTCCCAGACTCCGCTTTTCACAATTCGCGCCGACCTTGCCGACATTCTGCAATTCGGCAAGACGCCAGTGGGCGAGCGGCGCGTCATCAATATTTTGGGTGGGCAGGTCGAAGGCCCTCGGCTGCGGGGACAAATTCTGCCCGGCGGCGCCGACTGGCAGATCATGCGCCCCGATGGCGCCGCCGATATCCAAGCGCGCTACACCATCCAGAGCGAGAGCAACGGGCTGGTGCTCGTCTCCAGCGAAGGCCTGCGCCACGGCCCACCGGAGGTGCTGGCGCAACTGGCGCGCGGCGAAAATGTTGATCCCGCGCTTTATTATTTCCGGACCCTGATGCGCTTCGAAACTGCCGATCCCGCGCTCGACTGGATGAATCGCGTGCTGGCGATTGCGCATGGGGCACGGCTGCCCAATGCTGTGAAACTGGATGTATTCGAGGTTTTGTGAACCCGGGCGGCGGGTATTGTTTAGGAGAACAATAGTTGTTAAAGACAACAATTAGAAGCAACCAGAAACTGGCAAGATGACCCGGAAACGCCTGCCGATCGACCTCCCCGCCTCGCTCACGGCCGAACGCCTTGAGAATATTGCGATTCTCCGGCTGTCGCGGCCGCAGAAGCGCAATGCGCTCGATGACATCACCGTCGACGGCATCGAGGTCTTCTGCGAGGAACTGCCGGAGGACATCAGCGCGGTGGTGCTGCATGGCGAAGGCGAGCATTTCTCCGCCGGCCTCGATCTCAGCGAATTGACGGTGCGCAATACCGTCGAGGCCGTGCACCATTCGCGCAACTGGCACCGCATTTTCAGCAAGCTGGAATTCGGCAAGGTGCCCGTCGTCGCGGTGCTGCATGGCGCCGTGGTCGGCGGCGGCCTCGAACTCGCAGCCGCCTGCCACATTCGCGTCGCCGAACGCTCCGCCTATTACGCGCTGCCGGAAGGCAGCCGCGGCATTTATGTCGGCGGCGGCGGCTCGGTGCGCATTCCGCGGCTGATCGGCGCCGCGCGCATGATGGACATGATGCTGACCGGCCGCACTTACGGCGCCGAAGAAGGGCTCAGCATGGGCATCTCGCAATATCTGGTCGATGACGGCGCGGGCCTCACGAAAGGCATCGAACTGGCGCAGCGTATCGCCGTCAATACGCCGCTGACCAATTACGCCATCATGCATGTGCTGCCGCGCATCGCCGATATCGAGCGTGACGGCGGCTATCTGATGGAATCGCTGATGGCCGCGATTGCTGCCGGCAACGAAGACGCGCAGCAGCGCCTGCGAGATTTTCTGGAGAAGCGCGCGCCGAAGGCGCTGCACAAGAAATAATAAGGCGCAAAACGCGCGGAAGCGATTTCAGGGATGGTGCGCAATCGATGACTGAAGCCTCGCGCCAGATTCCACGGCAGAATGCGGCACCCTACCGCAAAGTCCGGCTCGGCCGTCCGGGCGTGGACATCGAGCGACGCGCCGACGGCAGCATTCATATCCGGTCGCAGGAACCGCTCGGCGATTACCCCGTGCGTCTCACCGATCGGCTGCTGCACTGGGCCGAGCGCACACCCGACCGCGTCTTCATGGCCGCGCGCGGTGCAGACGGCGACTGGCGCAAGATCACCTATGCCGAAACGCTGAATTATGCGCGCAGCATCGGCGAAGCGCTGCTCAAGCGCGGGTTGTCGGCGGAACGGCCGGTGGTCATCCTCTCCGGCAACGATCTCGAACATGCGATGCTCGGCCTGGCCTGCATCTATGCCGGCATCGCCTATGCGCCGATCTCGCCGGCCTATTCGCTGGTCTCCACCGATTTCGGCAAGCTGCGTCACATCTTCGATCTGCTGACGCCGGGCTTCGTCTTCGCTTCGGACGGGCAGGTCTTCGGCCGCGCAATAGAGACGGTGGTGCCGGCCGACACCGAAATCGCGGTGACGCGCAATCCGCTGAGCGGCCGCAGGACAACACTGTTCTCTGAACTAGCGGCAACGGCGGCGACATCCGCAATCGAAAATGCGCACAAGGCAGTCGGACCAGACACGATTACCAAGTTCCTGTTCACCTCCGGCTCCACCGGTCAGCCCAAGGCCGTCATCAACACCCAGCGCATGTGGTGTTCGAACCAGAGAATGCTGA
This sequence comes from Pseudorhodoplanes sp., assembly GCA_032027085.1. Lineage (NCBI taxonomy): Bacteria > Pseudomonadati > Pseudomonadota > Alphaproteobacteria > Hyphomicrobiales > Pseudorhodoplanes > Pseudorhodoplanes sp. The sequence continues at coordinate 1,526,202 of JAVSMS010000001.1, forward strand.
CGCTGGCGCTGGCTTACTTCCAGGACGAGCCGCCGGTGACGGTGGATTGGGCGCCGTGGCATCACACCGCCGGCGGCAATCATGATGTCGGGCTCGTGCTCTATAACGGCGGCACCTTCTATATCGACGACGGCAAGCCGCTGCCTGGCGCGATCGATGCGACGGTGCGCAATCTGAAGGATGTCGCGCCGACCTGGTATTTCAACGTGCCGAAGGGCTTTGAAGCGCTGCTGCCCTTCCTGCGCAGTGATGCGCAGTTGCGACAAAATTTTTTCAGCCGTCTGAAGGTGATGTGGTTCGCCGGCGCGGCTTTGTCGCAGACGGTCTTCGACGCCGTGCAGGATCTGGCCTTGCAGAGTTGCGGCGAGCGCATCCATTTCCTCACCGGCTTCGGCGCCACCGAGACCGCGCCCGGCGCGCTCGCCCGCACCTGGGCAACCGACAATTCCACCAATATGGGCCTGCCGCTGCCGGGCATTACACTCAAGCTCACGCCGGTTGAGGGCAAGCTGGAGGCGCGGGTGAAAGGACCCAATATCACGCCCGGTTATTGGCGGCAGCCGGAGCTGACGGCGAAGTCGTTCGACGAGGACGGTTTCTACAAGCTCGGCGACGCCTTCAAGTTCGACGACCCGGACAATCCCGCCGAAGGGCTTCTGTTCGACGGGCGTGTGGCCGAAGACTTCAAGCTGGCCACCGGCACCTGGGTCAGCGTCGGACCATTGCGCGCGCAACTTCTTGACGGTTTCGCACCATTCGCGCGCGATCTGGTGATTGCCGGCGCCGACCGTGACGATCTGTCTGTGCTGATCTTTCCCGACGTGGAGGTCTGCCGCAAAGCCACCGGCCTGCCGGCAGACGCATCCGTCGACGATGTGCTGGCGCATGAAACAGTGACCGCAGAGTTCAGGTCCAGATTGCGCGCGCTCGCCGCGCGCAGCACCGGCAGTTCGAACAGGATCTGCCGCGCCATTCTGCTGGCCGAGCCACCCTCGCTCGATGCCGGCGAAATGACCGACAAGGGTTCGATCAACCAGCGCGCGGTGCTGGCGCGCCGCTCGTCGCTGCTCGACGAACTTTATGCCGTTCCCCATTCGCCAAATGTGATCTCGATCGAGTCCGGGAGTTGATAATGGCCGACAAGACGCCGGGAATCGGCGCGACTTTCACCGACGCGTGGCTGCTCGACGGGGCGCGCACGCCCTTCGTCGATTACAACGGCGCGCTCGCAACCGTTTCGCCGATCGATCTCGGCATCAAGGCCGGCCGCGAGGCAGTAAAGCGCGCCGGCGTGAATCCGAGGGACATCGGCACGGTCATTACCGGCAGCATGGCGCAGGCAAGTTTTGACGCCTATATGCTGCCGCGCCATGTCGGACTCTATTGCGGCGCGCCGGTGGAGACGCCTGCGCATCATGTGCAGCGCGTCTGCGGCACCGGGATCGAAGCGATCTCACAGGCGGCAGACGCTGTGTCGCTCGGACGCGCCGACCTGGCGCTGGTCGTCGGCGCCGAATCGATGAGCCGCAACCCGGTCGCTGCCTATACGCATCGCGGCGGCTTTCGTATGGGGCAGGTCGAGTTCAAGGATTTCCTCTGGGAGGCCCTGCTCGACCCCGCGGCGAAAGTGACCATGGGCGACACCGCGGAGAATCTGGCGCAGAAATACCAAATCACGCGCCCGGAGGTTGATGCCTATGCCTCGCGCAGCTTCGACCGCGCGCTGACGGCGCAGAAGGGCGGTTTCTTTGACGACGAGATCGTGCCGGTGATGACGGAGACATTCGCGCGCGACGGCTATGAGCCGCGCGGCATCAGGCTCGACCGCAACACGCCGGAAGTGTCCACCGATACGCATGTGCGGCCGTCGTCCGTCGATCAGCTCGCAAAAATCCGCCCAGCCTTCGGTGGCGTGCAGACCGGCGGCAATTCCTCGGCCATCGTCGATGGCGCCGCGTCAGTGCTGGTGACGAATGCCGACTACGCAAAGAAGAACGGCAAAAGGCCGCTGGCACGCATCCTTGCCGCCGCGGCGGTCGGCGTCCCGCCGGAAATCATGGGCATCGGCCCGGTACCGGCGATCAAGGCGGTGCTGCAGCGCAGCGGTTTGAAACTGTCCGACATCGATCGTTTTGAGATCAACGAGGCCTTCGGTGCGCAGGTGATGGCTTGCGCGCGCGAGCTGGGGCTCGATGAGAGCAAGCTCAACGTCAATGGCGGCGCCATCGCCATCGGTCATCCGCTCGGCGCCACCGGCGTGCGGCTGTCGCTGACGCTCGCGCGCGAGCTGAAGCGCTCCGGCCTGCGCTATGGCATCTCCTCAGCCTGCATTGGCGGTGGACAGGGCATTGCGCTGCTGATTGAAAATCCGGACGCCACACGGAACTGAGATCATGGACATCAAAGGTCACACTGCAATCATCACCGGCGGCGCGTCGGGCCTCGGCGCCGCCACCGCAGAAGCGCTGGCGGCAGCGGGCGCGAAGGTCGCGCTGCTCGATGTCAATGTGCAGGCGGCCGAAGCGCTGGCGAAGAAACTCGGCGGCATCGCCGTGCCATGCGATGTCACCAGCGACACCAGCGCCGAAGCCGCCATCGCCAAGGTGCGCGAACAGTATGGCGCCGGGCGCGTGCTGGTGAATTGCGCGGGCATCGGCCCGCCCAAGCGCATCGTCGGCAGGGACGGCCCGATGCCGCTCGCAGACTACAAGCGCGTCATCGAGATCAACCTGATCGGCACCTTCAACATGATGCGGCTTGCCGCCGCCGACATGTGCAAGCTCGAGCCGCTCGCCGACGGCGAACGCGGCGTCATCGTCTCCACCGCGTCCGTCGCCGCTTTCGAGGGCCAGATCGGGCAAGCCGCCTATGCATCGTCCAAGGGCGGCGTCGCGGCGTTGACCATGCCGGCCTCTCGCGAACTGGCGCAATTCGGTATCCGCGTCATGGCGATCGCGCCGGGCATTTTCGCAACTCCGATGCTGGCGTCGCTGCCACAGGAAGCGCAGGACAGCCTCGGTGCCTCGGTGCCGTTTCCAAAACGTCTGGGCCAGCCCGCGGAATTTGCGGAACTTGTTTCGTTTATTGTGCGAAACGGTTATCTGAACGGCGAAGTCATCCGGCTCGACGGAGCGCTGCGCATGGCGCCCCGTTGATCGCCGTCAAGGGTCCAGGGAATGCTGAAGAATGTCCGTCAATATCTGATCCAATGGGGCGACTGCGACCCGGCCGGCATTGTCTTTTATCCGCGCTATTTCGAGATGTTTGACCATTCGACCACGCTGTTGATCTCGGCGGCGAGCGGACTGACAAAATACCAGTTGCTGAAGGAATATGACGCGGCCGGTTATCCGATGGTCGACACCCGCGCCAAGTTCGCCATCCCGACCCGCTTCGGCGATACCGTGACCATTACGTCTGCTTTCACGACAGTCGGCACGTCGAGCTTCGACGTGCATCATACGATTTCCAAGGACGGCAAGCTCTGCCTGGAAGGCTTTGAGACGCGGGTCTGGGTCGGCAAGGATCCGTCTGATCCCTCGAAGATCAAATCAAAGCCCATCCCTGAGGATCTGGCCGCGCGCTTCCGCGGCAAGTAAGCGGCCGGATCAGGCCGCCGCTTACGACAATTCGGTTGCGATCTTGCGCAGCAGATGGAGGAACCGGGCGCGATCCCGTGGGCCGACGATCGCATCAAGATTTTTATCGTGGCGCTCGGCGCAAATGGAAAGGTCACGCAGCAATTTTTCGCCCGCCGGCGTGAGCGTCAGCCGATAGGTGCGACGGTCTTTCTCGGTGCGAGTGCGCCGCACAATGTTGTGTTTGACAAGCGACCTCAGCGCCGGCGTGAGCGTCGATTTCTCGCTGCCGATGGCACGGCTGAGCGCGGTCTGGCTGATACCGGGATTGCGCCCGATTACTGTCAAGACTGTGAAACGGCCGGGACTGACATCGATCCCGCGCGCTTGCTTGGCAAAGGCCTGGAACGCAGCGTTCTGCGCCAGCCGCAGGAAAAAGCCGATCCGGCCCGACAGCGGCCCGAAATCCACATTGTTCGTCTTCGCTGCGGCCTTCCGCCTAGCGGGCCTGCGTGCAGAACGTTTTGTCATGGTGCGCGCGCGGCCAATTTCCGTTTCCCGCCCAATGAGAGAAAATGGTTTTATATCTAACTACCTTGCTTTACAACTTTACAAGTTCCGCCGCTTGCGGCTGAATTCAAGATAACAAGTTGGCACCGAACCAACGGTCCATCAAAGGGAGGAGAGATCATGAAATCCTGTCACCGTCTTGCCGTCCTGGCTGCGGGCTTGGCTGCCAGCGGCCTCGCCCTGATGCTCGGCACCACATCGCTCGCAACCGCACAGGAAAAAACTTTCGAATTGAAACTGGCGCATTGGGTGCCGCCGTCGCATCCGCTGCAAAAGGCGCTTGAGGAATGGGGTGCGTCGGTTGAGAAGGCTTCGGGCGGCACCATCAAGTCCAAGGTCTATCCGTCACAGCAGCTTGGCAAGGCCTTCGACCATTACGACATGGCGCGCGACGGCATCGCCGATATGACTTACATCAACCCCGGCTATCAGCCCGGCCGTTTTCCGATCATCGGTGCGGGTGAATTGCCGTTTCTGATTTCCAACGCCAAGGACGGCTCGCAGGCTTTCGACGCCTGGTATCGCAAATACGCCGCCAAAGAGATGAAGGACGTCAAGTTCTGCCTCGCCTTCCTGCACGATCCCGGCTCCTTCCACATGCGGACCAAGAAGGTGATGTCGCCGGATGACATCAAGGGCCTGAAGATCCGCCCCGCGCATGCCACGATGGCAACCTTCGTGACACAGCTCGGCGGCAGCAACGTGCAGGCGAGCGCGCCGGAAGTGCGCGACATCATCGAGAAGGGTGTGGCGGACGGCGTGACCTTCCCCTGGGGTTCGGTGCCGCTTTTCGGCATCGACAAGGTGACCAAATATCACATGGACGTACCGCTCTATGTCACGACCTTCGCCTTCGTGTTCAATCCGACCGTCTACAACCAAATGTCGGCGAAGCAGAAGAAGGTGATCGACGATCACTGCACCAACGAATGGGCGCTCAAGGTCGCCTCGCCCTGGGCCGATTTCGAGCATGCCGGCATCCAGAAACTCAAGAACGATCCCGCCCACGAGGTCTATCGAATTTCGAAGGAACAGCTCGCCGCCTGGCGCAAAGCCGCGCAGCCGCTGGAACAGACCTGGGCCAACAACGTGAAGAAGGCCGGCGGCAATCCCGACGCCATCATGAAAGAGCTGAAGGACACGCTGGCCAAGTTCAATTCTGCTTATTGATAGCGGGCACAAGGCAAGAAAAAGCATGACGGCGGCATCTGCCGCCGTCATCTTATCTTCTCCACTTTCACGATTTCATCGGACGGCGCACGATGATCAGACATCCCGTAATCACCAGGGCCATGGATTTCTTCATCGATTCCATCGAGTGGATCGCGGCCTTTTTCATCGGTGTCGTGGCGCTCGATGTCTTCGCGACCGTTCTGCTACGCTATTTCTTTGGCTTCACGATCCCGGATGCCTACGATTTCGGCATGCTGATGCTCGGCATCGTGATCTTCTGGGGCATTGCCGCGACGAGCTATCGCGGCACCCACATCACCGTCGATCTCATCTGGGCGAATGTCGGCCCCCGCTGGCAGCGGGCGATCGACGTATTCGCAACGCTGGTCCTGCTCTTCGTCGTCGTCGTGCAGACCTATACCCTGTTTGACAAGATGATCAGCACCCGCGACGCCAACCTGCAGACCTTCGAATTGAGGCTGCCGGTCTGGCCGTTCTATCTGGTCGCATGGATCGGCGACGTCGCGGCGGTGCTGCTGATCGTCGTGCGCACCTACCGCCTGATCTTCCATCCCGACCTGATGGCGCGCGATCACAATGCGGCCGTCAAAACGGTTGAGTGAGCGCCATATGTCCGCAGATACCGTCGCTATCATCGGTTTCTTCACACTCTTCATTTTGATGCTGTTGCGCGTTCCCATCGGCATGGCGATGGGGCTTGTCGGGGTTGGCGGGTTTGCCTATCTCACCAGCGGCGGGCCAGCGCTGAAGATCGTCGGCCATACCACCATGCGTACGGTGACCGATTTCAACTTCGCCGTCGTGCCGCTGTTTCTGCTGATGGGCTCCTTCGCCACCACGTCCGGCATGAGCCGCGAATTGTTCCGCGCCGCCAATTCCTTTGTCGGACATTTGCGTGGCGGGCTTGGCATCGCCACCATTGCTGCCTGCGGCGGCTTCGCCGCGATCTGCGGCTCCTCGGTCGCCACCGCCGCCACCTTCTCGCGCGTCGCCTATCCGGAAATGCGTCGCTACAAATATCCGCAGTCTTTCGCGACCGGCGTGATCGCGGCCGGCGGCACGCTGGGCATCATGATTCCGCCTTCTACAGTGCTTGCCGTCTACGGCCTGATCACCGAGCAGGATGTCGGCAAGCTCTTCGTGGCCGGCATCTTGCCCGGCATCCTTGCGGTGCTGATGTACATGGTCACGATCACAATGATCGGTTTGGTGCGGCCGAACTTCCTGCCGGCCGGACCGCGAGCGCCCTGGAAGGAAAGATTCGCCAGCCTGCGCGACGTCTGGGCGACGATTCTGCTGTTCGCCTTCGTGGTCGGCGGCATCTATGGCGGCATGTTCACCGCGACCGAGGCTGCCGGCATGGGCGCCGGCGGCGCCTTCATCCTCGGCGTGCTGCGCGGCCGCCTTTCGGGACAGGACATTCTGCGCTCGCTGCTGGAATCAACCCGCACGACGGCGGCCGTGTTCACCATCCTGATCGGCGCACTGCTGTTCGGCTATTTCCTCACCATCACCCAGACGCCGCAAAAGGTCACCGCCTTCCTCACCGGCCTCGGCATCGGCAGTTACGGCATTCTGACGCTGATCCTGCTCATGTATCTCGTGCTCGGCTGCCTGATGGACGCGCTGGCGATGATCATCCTGACGGTGCCGATCATCTTCCCCGTCATCAAGGAGCTTGGTTTCGATCCGATCTGGTTCGGCATCATCATTGTGATGACCGTGGAACTCGGGCTGATCCATCCGCCGGTCGGGATGAATATTTTCGTCATCAAGAGCGTGATTGAGGACGTGAAGATATCGACCATCTTCTACGGGGTGATGCCCTTCATCCTGACCGACATCCTGCGGCTGATCCTGCTGGTTCTTTTCCCGATCATCGCTTTGTGGCTGCCCTCGCATATGTAACGCAACCACAACGGAGTGTGTTGTGAGAGCGGCCACACCGAAGAAATGGCCCCTGATAACGGCATGTTCCTAGCGGCCGGCCTGCCGCCGGCCGGCTTTCCTTTTTCGGCTCACGTGATAAAAAGGTTTGAGTACCAACTAATTTCCGAGCCGCCATGGAACGCTCGTTCAAGAAGGAAGTGCAGGCCCTCAATCTCGGCGACGGCGAGACCTTCCGCGGCGAAGGCATCCTGGCCGTCACCAAGGCGTTGCTGCAATCGGGCGTCTCCTATGTCGGCGGCTACCAGGGTGCGCCGGTCTCGCACCTGCTCGACGTGATGGTTGATGCCGAGGACCTGCTCGCCGATCTCGGCGTGCATGTGGAGACCTGCACCAACGAAGCTTCCGCCGCCGCCATGCTCGGCGCGTCCATCAACTATCCCTTACGCGGCGCAGTGACCTGGAAATCGATCGTCGGCACCAACGTCGCCGCCGATGCGCTCTCCAATCTCGCCTCGCCGGGCGTCATCGGCGGCGCCATGATCGTGATCGGCGAGGATTATGGCGAAGGCGCGAGCGTGATCCAGGAACGCTCCTACGCCTATGCGATGAAATCCTCGATGTGGCTGCTCGATCCGCGGCCCGATCTGCCGAGCATCGTACGTTGCGTGGAGAAAGGTTTCGAATTATCGGAGGCGAGCCACGCCCCGGTCATGCTCGAATTGCGCATCCGCGCCTGCCATGTCACCGGCCAATTCGAGGCCAAGAACAATCGCCGCGGCGCCTATTCCGGCCTGAACCGCATCGAGGGGCCGCCGCGCTTCGACTACAACCGTCTCGCACACCCGCCGGTCACCTTCATCCATGAGCGATTGAAGGTGGAAGACCGCATGCCGGCGGCGCGCAAGTTCATCCGTGAGCACAAGATGAACGACGTCGTGCCCGGTGACGTCGACGATGTCGGCATCATCGTGATGGGCGGTCTGTCCAACAGCGTTCTGCGCGCACTGGCGCGGCTCGATCTCGCCGACATGTTCGGCAAGACCCGCATTCCGATGCTGGTGCTGAACGTGGTCTATCCGCTGGTGCCGCAGGAAATCAGGGAGTTCTGTGCCGGCAAGCGCGCGGTGCTGGTCGTCGAGGAAGGCCATCCCGAATATATCGAGGAGGCGATCAATTCCGAATTGCGCCGCGCCGACATCCAGACCCGCGTCATCGGCAAGGATGTGTTGCCGAAGGCCGGGGAATACGCATCCGACGTGTTGCTGAAGGGCGTGTCGGCCTTCCTGAGCCAGACGCGGCCGGCCGGCCTCGACGTCGATTCCATCGCCGACCGGGCCGCAAAAATCCTGTCGCATATTCCCGCCGCGCAGGCTTCTGTCGGCACGCTGCCGCCGCGCCCGCCCACATTCTGCACCGGCTGCCCCGAACGTCCCGTCTTCAGCGCAATCAAGATTGCGCAGCGCGAGATCGGTCCGACGCATATCAGCGCCGATATCGGTTGCCACGCGTTCGGCACGCTGGCGCCGTTCTCGTTCGGCAACACCATTCTCGGCTACGGCATGTCGCTGGCGAGCGCGGCCGCGGTCGGCCCGAACATGCAGAAGCGCCCGATCGCGATCATGGGCGACGGCGGCTTTTGGCATAACGGGCTGATCACCGGCGTCGCGTCCAACCTGTTCAACAAGGGCGACGGCGTCCTCCTCGTCATGCAGAACGGCTACACCTCCGCCACCGGCCTGCAATTCATGCCCTCCAGCAAGCAGAGCCGCTCTGGCCCGGCGCCCGGCATGGATGTCGAATCCACGCTGCGCTCCTTCGGCGTGAAATGGCTGCGCAAGGTGCGCACCTACTCCGTCGCCAAGATGGTGAAGACGCTGAAGGAGGCGATGCAATCGCCGGAACACGGACTGAAAGTCATCCTCGCCGACGGCGAATGTCAGTTGGCGCGCCAGCGCCGCGTGCGCGCGGAAGACGCCAAGAAGCTCGCCGACGGTCAGCGCGTCATCCGCACCAAATACGGCGTCGACGACGAAATCTGCAGCGGCGACCATTCCTGCATCCGCCTCTCCGGTTGCCCATCGCTGACGGTGAAGCCCAATCCCGATCCGCTGCGCAGCGATCCAGTCGCGTCGGTCATTGATTCTTGCGTTGGCTGCGGCCTGTGCGGCGAGGTCGCGCATGCGGCGGTGCTGTGCCCCTCCTTCTACCGCGCCGAATTGATCCGCAATGCCACCGGCTGGGATCGCTGGATGCACCGCACGCGCTCGCGCGTCATCGGATGGCTTTCCGGGGGCAAGGAGGCTGCAGCATGAGCGCGCTGCAGCGCCCTGTCACCGTGCTGATCGCCGCGCTTGGCGGCGAAGGCGGCGGCGTGCTCACCAACTGGATCATCAACGCGGCGGCTGATCTCGGTCTGCCGGCGCAATCGACGTCCATCCCCGGCGTGGCCCAGCGCACCGGTGCGACCACCTATTACATCGAGATTTTTCCCCGGCCCTGGCGAGAACTCGGCGAAGCGCGCCCGGTGATGGCGCTGACGCCGGGCATCGGCGACATCGACGTGATGGTGGCGAGCGAATTCCTGGAAGCCGGCCGCGCCATCGCCGCGGGCTTCGTCACACCCGACCGCACCCTGCTGATCGCCTCAACCAGCCGCTTCTATGCCATCAACGAGAAGATGGCGATGGGCGACGGCCGCTACGACCAGACGCGCCTGTTCGACGCCGCGCAGAACAATTCGCAGGCGCGCATCCTGTTCGACATGGAGGATACCGCGAAGAAGGCCGACGCCATGGTCAACGCGGTGATGCTCGGCGCCGTTGCCGGCTGCGGACGGCTGCCGATCCCGGTCGAAGCGTTCGAAGCGGCGATCCGCAGCGACGGCAAATCGGTCGAGGCCAATCTGCGCGGCTTCCGCGCCGGCCTCGCCGCAGCGCGCGAAACCTCGACGGCACGCGGCGTCAGCCCTGACGGCAAGCGGCATCAACCCGTGCATGAGCAAAGCCATCCGCTGGAAGGCGAGATCCGCGCGCAGATGCCGCAACTCGCGCAGGACGTGATGATCGAAGGCGTGCGCCGCCTGACGCGCTATCAGAGCGCAGCTTATGCGCGGCTTTATCTCAATCGTCTCGCGCCGGTACTCGCCGCCGACGAGCGCGCCGCCAGCGGCGGCAAACTGCTGCGCGAGGTGGCGCGGCATCTCGCTGTGCGCATGTCGTTCGAGGATATGATCCGCGTCGCCGAGGCCAAGATCGACCCGGCGCGCATGACCCGCATCGCGAACGAGCTGAACGCCAGGCCGGATGAGCCATTCCATGTCGTGGAATTTCTCAAGCCCGGCATCGAGGAGATGTGCCAGATCCTGCCGCCGCGCCTGGCGCGCTGGATTCTCCGCGTATCGGCGCAGCGCGGCTGGCTCGACCGCTCGCATGTCGGCATGGAGGTGCAAACCACCTCGATCAGCGGCTATCTGCGTTTCTGGCTGCTGGCGAAGCTGAAAGTCTGGCGGCCGCACACTTTCCGCTATCACGAGGAGCAGGCGGCCATCACGTCCTGGCTGTCGCTCATCGTCGATGCGGCGCCCCGCTCGCCGGCGCTGGCAATCGAGATCGCCGAATGCGCGCGGCTCATCAAGGGCTACGGTTCCACACACAGCCGTGGCACCAGCAATTTTCAGATGATCGAAGCCCGGGTCATCCGGCCGGCCATTGATGGGCAGTTGCCCGTCGACCGCGCCATCGATGCGGTCGCCAGCGCGCGAACGGCGGCTCTTGTCGATCCCGACGGCGAGAGCCTGACCCGCTGCCTCGACGATCTTCACCGCCAGACCGCATTTTCTGTGGCCGCGGAATAAAGGCACATTTCGCCGCGTTGTAACGCCAAGGCGCGTCCGGTATGAATGCCGGACGGCCCAATAAACATGTCAAAGTCAGTCTGGGAGGATGCCGTGAACAAGTTGCTTGTGACTGCGATCTTTGGTCTTTCCGTTGCCATCGCCAATTCCGCTTCTGCGCAGCCGATCGGACTCGGCACCAGCCCGCAGGGCACCCTGACCTATGCCGTTGGCGCCGCCGTCTCCAAGGTTCTCGGGGAGAAAGGCAATATCCAGTCGCGCGTGCAGCCGTCCGCCGGCACCGGCGCCATGATCCCGCTGGTCAATTCCAACGAAATCGACATGGGCTTCTGCAATACGCTGGAGCTCTATGACGCGTTCCACGGCGTCGGCACCTTCGACAAGCGCGCGAATCCCAAGCTGCGCACTGTGGCGGTCATTTTCCCGATCCGCGTCGGCCTTTTTGTGCGCAATGATTCTCCGATCAAAACGGTCGCCGACATGAAGGGCAAGACCGTCGCCTACGGCTTCACCAGCCAGGAGATCATCAAGAAGACGGTGGATGCGATGCTCGCAACCGCCGGGCTGTCGGTGAACGATCTGAAAACCGCTCTGGTGCCCAATCTCGTGCGCGGCGTCGACGAGTTCATCGCCGGCCGCGTCGATATCACCACGTTTGCCATCGGCTCGGCGAAAGTTGCGGAAGCCGACGCCGCCGTGGGCGGCATCCGCTTCGTCAACATGGAAAATACGCCGAAAGGCCTTGCTGCCTTCAAAAAGGAATTCCCGACCGCCTATCTCGGCAAGGTTAACCCGGCGCCGAATTTTGCCGGCGTGAAGGAGCCGATCACTACGATGATGTATGATTACACGATCTTCGCCTCGGCCGACATGCCGGCGGAGAAGGTGAAGACCATCGTGAAACTTCTGGCCGAGAACAAGGACGCGCTGGCGCAAGCGCATCCGCTGTTCCGCGGCATGCAGGTCGACAGGCTCTACAACAACATCAAGGTGCCCTATCACGACGGCGCCATCGCCTATTTCAAGGAGAAAGGCATCAAGGAATCCGACTGACCGGCAACCCGCTGCATCGCGGGCAGGGAGGATCACATGCAGAAGCTCCTTTGGGCGGCTGTGGCCGCAACATCGCTTGCACTCTCCTCGCCCGCGACAGCGCAGCCGCTCGGGATCGGAACCAGCCCGCAAGGCACGATGGTCTATACGCTGGGCGCCGCCGTTTCGAAGGCGCTCGCCGAAAGCGCGAATATCCAGTCGCGCGTGCAGCCGTCGGCCGGCACCGGCGCCATGGTGCCACTGGTCAATTCCGGGGAGATCGATATCGGCTTCTGCAATGCGCGGGAATTTTACGATTCCTATCACGGCGTCGGCTCGTCAGATAAGCGTCCGAACAAGAATCTGCGTGCGGTGGCGGTGCTGTTTCCGCTGACGGTCGGACTGATCGTGCGCAACGATTCGCCGATCAAGTCGGTGAAGGACCTGAAAGGCAAAAGCATCTCCTATGGCTATCAGAGCCAGGAGGTGATCCGCATTCTGGTCGACGGCATGCTGGCCAATGCCGGCCTGACCGTGAACGACATGAAGCCGGTGCTGGTGCCGAACCTGATCCGCGGCATGGATGAGCTGATCGCGGGCCGCGTCGACGTGTCGTTCTTCGCGCTCGGCCAGGCCAAGGTCGCCGAAGCGGACGCGGCGGTCGGCATCCGCTTCCTGCCGATGGATGATTCACCGGCGGCCGTCGACGCCATGCTGAAGGTCGTGCAGGTGGGCTATGTCGACAAGATCGCGCCTGCGCCCAACCTGCCCGGCGTGAAAGAGGCCATTCCGGTCGCGCATTACGACTATATCGCCTTCGCCAACAAGGACGTGCCGGCCGAGCGCATCAAGACGCTGACCAAGGTCATCGCCGAGCAGAAGGATGCGATGGCGCAATCGCTTCCTCTGTTCCGGCGCTTCAAGCCGGAGCGCATGTATTCCAGCAAGCTCCAGGTGCCCTATCACGACGGCGCCATTACCTATTTCAAGGAGAAAGGCATCAAGGAGCAATGAACGCCGGCGCTGTATGCAAGGACGCGTGATGACTTCGTCAGCCCAGAAGAAGGCCGCAACAGCTCCGACCAAAATCGCCGCCGAGTTTTTCCTTGAATCGCTGGCTCAGCACGGCGTCGATTATTGCTTCATCAATCCGGGCACGGATTTTCCGCCGATCGTCGAAGCCTATCTCCGCGCCAGGCGCAGCAATCACAAGGTGCCTGAGCCCGTTCTGGTTCCGCACGAGAATCTCGCCGTGGCCATGGCGCATGGCGTCTATCTGGTGACCGGCCGGCCGCAGGCCGTGATGGTGCATGTCAATGTCGGTACCGCCAACACCGTCAACAACATCGCCAACCTCGCGCGCGACCGCGCGCCGGTCATCGTCGCCGCCGGACGCACGCCTTTCACCGAGAAGGGGCATTTCGGATCGCGCACGCGTCCGATTCACTGGGCGCAGGAGATGTTCGACCAGGCTGGCATGGTGCGCGAACTGGTGAAATGGGACTATGAGCTGCGCATGCCCGAGCAGATCGGCGATGTGGTGGCACGCGCGTATGAAATGGCGATGACCAGCCCGCGCGGACCGGTCTATCTGGTGCTGCCGCGCGAACCGCTCTCGGCGCCACTGCTCGATTACACCCCGGAAAAGCTGCGCGCCCTGCCCGCCCCGCCCGCTCCCGATCTGCAATCCATTGCGAAGCTTGCCGAGTGGATCGCGGCTGCGGAGAGGCCGGTCATTCTCAATGCAGCCGCGGGCGACGCAAGGGCTATCGACATCCTCGGCCGCATCGCGAACGACTATGCAATCCCCGTGGTAGCGCATTATTCGCGCGTGATGGCGTTGCCCGCGAGCCACCCCATGCACTTTGGCTATGATTCCGCGGCGATGCTGGCGGAAGCCGATCTCGCGGTGGTGATCGAATGCGACGTGCCCTATCACCCGCATCTAACGCAACCCGCCGCGAATTGCCGCTTTGCGCATATCGGCGAAGATACCGTCTATCAGCGCTATCCCATGCGCAGCTTCCCGACCGACCTGGCGATTACTGCAACCGCATCGCGGGCACTGGAGGCGCTTGAAGGCGCGCTCGCAAAACACAGGCCGGCGATGCAATCGCGTATTGACGCGCGCCGCGGCCCGCTTGTCGAGCGCGCCAAAGCGCGGCGGGTGAAAGCGGCAGCGACGATACAGGCGGACGATCGGATCACGCCGGAATTCCTCAGCCGCATGATCGGCGAAGTGCTCGGTGACGACGCCGTCATCTTTAACGAATATCCGCTGCGGCTGGAGCATTGCCCGCGCGAGAAGCCGGGTACCTTCTTCGCGGCGAGTCCGGCCGGCGGTCTCGGCTGGGGACTGGGCGCCGCGATGGGCGCCAAGCTGGCCGCGCCGGACAAACTCATCGTCGCCACGCTCGGCGATGGCGTCTATCTTTTCACCAATCCGACCGTGTCGCATTGGGTCGGCGAAAAATACAAACTTCCGGTCCTCACCATTATTTTCAACAACCAGCGATACGGCGCGGTGCGCAACGCGACGCTGTCAATGTTCAAGGACGGCGTTGCGGGTGAAGATGACGGTCGTTTCCTTGCCGATCTCGACCCGGGCGCCCCGTATGAGGAATTGGCCAGGGCGCAGGGCGCGTTCGCCGAGCGTGTGGACAGACCTCAGGATCTTGCAGACGCATTGCAGCGGGCACGGGACGCTGTCATGAACGACAGGAAACAGGCGCTGCTCAACGTGATCTGTCCGTATTGAAAGAGTGAGATCGCATGTGGACAGGCGCTGCGGCAACGTCGAGCCGTCCCTTTAAGGAATGGTCAATTGAGTGCTTGCAGCACGGTTACGCCGCATGCGTTGATGTTAAGCGGTCGGGCGGAAGACAAGGGGATCCGGGTGTCTAACAAGCTGCTGAATATGTGGATGGTCGCGATGCGCGCGGCGATCGTCTCTATCGTGGTGATCTGGATCGCCAATATTCCCGGACGCCTGCAGATTCCCCTGTTTACCGAGCAACTGCTTGCCGCCGTGCTCGGCCTCGCACTCGCGCTTTGCTTTCTCACATTTCCTTTTTCGTCGAAAACGACGGGCGAAGAGGCCATCGTTGCCAAAGTCATAGAGGGCGAGCAAAACCAGGTTGGGTGGATCGACATCATTCTGGCCCTGCTCAGCCTCGGCACGTGCTTCTATGTCGCCGTCCGCTATCCCGATCTCATCATCGAATTGGCGACCCGGCCAGTCAGCGGCGTTGTCATTGCCGCCATTATCGTGGCGCTCGTGTTCGAAGCGAGCCGCCGCGTCACCGGCTGGGCGCTGGCGCTGATCGTTCTCGCGCTGTGCGTGCACGCGCTGTTCGGCTGGATGCTGCCGGAACAATTTGCCAGCCGCCCGATCTCGGTCAGTCGGCTGCTGGTCTATCTTGGCATTGATACCAACGCGCTTCTCGGCAACACGCTGCAGATCGCAGTCGTCGTCGTCATACCCTTCATCATTATGGGGCAGGTGCTTTCGCGCTGCGGCGGCTCTGACTTCTTCGCTGATCTTGCCGCCTCACTGATGGGGCATTTCCGCGGCGGCGCGGCGAAGATCGCGGTCGTCGGCTCGGCCTTTTTCGGCATGATTTCCGGCAGCGCCGTCGCCAATGTTGCAAGTGTCGGCAGCATCACCATCCCGTTAATGAAGCGCGCCGGGTTCAGAGGCACTTTGGCGGCGGGCATCGAATCCGTCGGTTCAACCGGCGGCCAGATCTGTCCACCGGTGATGGGCGCCGCCGCGTTCCTGATGGCTGAATATCTGCAGGTGCCCTACAGCGAGGTGATGGTGGCGGCGATCATCCCCGCCTTCCTGTTTTACACGGCGCTGTTCCTGCAGGTCGATCTGGAATCGGCCAAGCTCGGCATTGTCGGGCAGCCGCGGGAGACGCTGCCGTCGGTCTGGGTGGTGCTGCGCACCGGCTGGCACTTCATCATTCCGTTCGTGGTGCTGGTCGGCGGTCTCCTTTGGGCCAATATGGAAGCGGAATACGCCGCTGTGCTGGCGACGCTGGTGCTGATTGCACTCGCCATGACGGTGAAGCACAACGGCCGCCGCATGAGCCCGCGCGAAGCGCTGTCCGCCGTTGTCAGCGCCGGCGGTGCGGTCATCGACATCATCGTCATCACGGCCATTGCCGGCATCCTGATCGGCGCCATGACCATCACCGGCGTATCCTTCTCGCTGACCCAGCAATTGCTGACCGCCAGCGGTGACAGCCTGGTGATCCTGCTGGTCCTGACGGCGTTCGTGTCCTTCATTCTCGGGCTGCCGCTGCCGACCGTCGGCGTCTATGTCATCCTGGCGACACTGGCGGCACCGGCACTGGTGCAGGCCGGTCTGACCCCAATGCAGGCGCACATGTTCGTGCTGTTCAACGGCATTCTCGGCATGGTGACGCCGCCGGTTGCGCTCGCCGCCTTCGCCGCTGCCACCATCGCGCGCTCCGACCAGTGGAAGACAGGTTGGACGGCGATGCGGCTGAGCTGGTGCGCCTACTTCATTCCCTTCATGTTCGCTTACTCGGCACCGCTGTTGATGATCGGGAGCTGGACGGCCGTTCTGGTTGCCTTTGCCGATGCCATGCTCGGCATCTTCCTCGGCACACTCGCGGTCGTCGGCTATTTCATGGCGCCCATTCCGGCGCCGTTCCGGGTTCTCTATGCAATCCTTGCGGCGCTCGTGTTGCTGCCCTCCGCCGCGTTCGGCGGTACCAACATGGTCGGCATCGCGGCCACCGCCATCGGCTTGGCGGCGATCGGCTACGAAATCATGCGCGGCCGCTCCACGTCCCGCGCCGCCATTCCGTCCTGACTTTCATCAACACCAGCAAGAAGAAAACGGAGAATTCTTCACATGATGCGCATCGATGCCTTCAACCACTTCTTTCCCAAGAAATACTTCGACAAGCTGCTGGCAAGCGGCATGCCGGATATGGGCAAGCGGGTCACCAACATTCCGGCGCTGCACGATATCGATCTTCGCCGCAAGATCGTGGACTCGTTTCCGAATTACAAGCAGGTGCTTTCGCTCGCCGCTCCCCCGCTCGAAGTGCTGGCGAAAGGCGATCCGAACGTGGCGGTTGAATGGGCGAAGATCGGCAATGACGGCCTCGCCGAGCTATGCCAGAAATATCCGGATCAGTTTGCCGGTTTCATCGCGCAGACGCCGCTGATCGCAAAGGATGCAGGTATCGGCGAGACCGAGCGCGCGATCAAAGAGCTCGGCGCCTGCGGAACGCAAATTTTCACCAATGTCGCCGGCAAGCCCCTCAACCGGCCGGAATTCCGTCCGTTCTTCGCGGCGATGGAAAAACTGGACAAGCCGATCTGGACGCATCCGGCGCGCGCCGCCAACTTCCCCGATTATCTCGACGAGAAGAAATCGCACTACGAAATCTGGTGGACATTCGGCTGGGCCTATGAAACGGCGGCGATGATGGCGCACCTGGTCTTCTCGAAGATCATGGACGATCATCCGAAGCTGAAGGTAATCGTGCATCATTTCGGCTCGATCGTGCCGACGCTGGAGGGCCGGGTGGGGCCCGGCTGGGATCAGCTTGGCTCGCGTACGTCGGACGAGGATTACGGCGCGCTGTTGAAGAGCCTGAAGAAGCGCCCGCTCGACTATTTCAAGCACGACTTCTATCCGGATACCGCGACCTTCACCTCGGAAGGCGCGATGCGGCTCGGCTTCGGCTTCTTCGATCTCGACAAGGTGATCTTCGCGTCCGACTGCCCGTTCGACCCGGAAAAGGGCACCATGTATATCCGCGAAACCCTGCGGATTCTGGATGAATACGGGATGCCGAAAGAAGACCTTGAGAAAGTCTATTACAAGAACCTCGAGCGGATCACCGGCAAGGTCTTCGTCAAGTAACAATCTGCATCTCGCGCCATCCGGAGGTGCGAGCGCTGAAGGCGCGAGCCTCGAAGGACGACGGCGCCAGCCGTTCAACCTTCGAGGACCGCGCCGCGCACGGCCATCTCAGGATGCCGGAGCCGAGCTTGTGGGTTTCGCATATGTCAGGTGAAACGCCGGCGGCCTTTTGCTAGCGTGCCACCGATGGCCATTGCGAGTTCCAAAGCCGCGCCCGCCGAAAACACCGCGCCGGCGCCCGTCGACGCCGCCTGCGTCACGCCCATAGCGCCCAGCGACAGCGCGCGCGTGACTCCAATGATGGAGCAATATCTCAAGATCAAGACCGCGCATCCGAATTCGCTTCTGTTCTATCGTATGGGCGATTTCTACGAATTGTTCTTCGAGGACGCCGAAGTCGCCTCGCGCACGCTCGGTATCGTATTGACGAAACGAGGGAAACACCTCGGCAGCGATATCCCGATGTGCGGCGTGCCGGTGGAGCGATCGGAAGAATATCTGCACAAGCTCATTGCGGCAGGCCACAGAGTGGCCGTTTGCGAGCAGATGGAGGACCCGGCCGAGGCGAAAAAGCGCGGCGGGAAAAGCGTCGTGAAGCGCGGCGTGGTGCGCCTTGTTACGCCCGGCACGCTCACCGAGGACACGCTGCTCGATGCGACGAGCAACAACTTCCTGCTCTCCATCGCCCGGTCAAGATCTTCCTCGGCCGGGGAACCCGGAATGCTGGGGCTTTCCTGGATCGATATCTCCACCGGCGAATTCCGCATCGCCGAATGCGAGCCGAACGGTCTTCCGGCGGAAATCGCAAGACTCGATCCCGGCGAGATCATCGTCTCCGACGCGCTCTATGCCGATCCGGATTTTGCGCCGCTATTCCGCTCCCTCGAACATGTCATGCCGCTCACGCGGGACGTCTTCGACGGTGCGACGGCGGAGCGTCGGCTTGCGGACTTCTTCAGCGTCGCGACCACCGACAGCTTCGGCACACTGAGCCGGCTGGAGCTGATCGCGGCGGCGGCCTGCGTGACCTATATCGAGCGCACGCAGCTCGGAAAGCGTCCGCCGCTCTCACCGCCGTTGCGCGAAAGCGCGGGCGCGACGATGTCGATCGATTCGGCGACGCGGGCCAATCTTGAGCTGATGCGTACCCTCCCGGGCGAGCGGCGCGGCTCCTTGCTCGACACCATCGACCGCACGGTGACGGCGGCCGGTTCGCGGCTTTTGGCGCAACGCCTGGCCGCGCCGCTCACCGACCCTGCCGCCATTGCACGCAGGCTGGATGCGGTCGACACTTTCCTTAATGACAGCGCTGCGCGCAGCGACAGCCGCGAGCGTCTGAAGGCTGCGCCCGATCTCGCGCGCGCTCTCTCGCGCCTCGCGCTGACGCGCGGCGGCCCGCGCGATCTCGCCGCCATCCGCGACGGGCTTCTGGCTGCGTCTGAACTTGCGCAACGCCTGACCGCACTCAGCGACACACCGGACGAGATCGCCGACGCGATGGTCGCCTTGCGCCGCCCCGATACGTCGCTTGCAAGAACGCTGTCCGCCGCGCTCGCCGACGAATTGCCATTGTTCAAACGCGACGGCGGTTTCGTGCGCGAGGGCTTCGATTCAACGCTGGACGAGACGCGCGCCTTGCGCGACCAGTCCCGCCGGGTGATTGCGCAATTGCAGGCCGGCTATTGCGACGAGACGGGCATCCGCGCGCTGAAAATTCGGCACAATAATGTGCTCGGCTATTTCGTCGAGGTGACCGCGCAGCATGGCGAGAAGCTGATGGCGCCGCCGCTCAATGCGCGCTTCATTCATCGCCAGACGCTCGCCGGACAGGTGCGCTTCACCACCACCGAGCTCGGCGAACTGGAAGCCAAGATCGTCAGCGCCGCCGATCGCGCGCTCGGACTTGAGCTTGAGATTTTCGAGCGGCTGGCCGGCGAGGTCGTTGCGGCGAGCCGCGAGATCAAGGCTGCGGCGGAGGCGCTCGCCATTCTGGACGTGGACAGCGCGCTGGCGACACTGGCAGCGGAGCAGGATTATACGCGGCCGGAAATCGATACCTCGCTGTGTTTCACGATCGAAGGCGGGCGACATCCTGTGGTCGAGCAGGCGTTGGCCCGCAGCGAACCATTCATCGCCAATGACTGCGACCTTTCCCCGCCGGAAAAGGGAAAAGCCGGCCGCATCTGGCTTCTCACCGGCCCCAACATGGCCGGCAAATCCACCTTCCTGCGGCAGAACGCCCTCATTGCGGTGCTTGCGCAGATGGGGTCGTTCGTACCGGCGAAGCGTGCGCAGATCGGCGTCGTCGACCGTCTGTTCTCGCGCGTCGGCGCCGCTGACGATCTGGCGCGCGGACGCTCGACCTTCATGGTGGAGATGGTGGAGACCGCCGCCATTCTCAATCAGGCGGGCGAACGCTCGCTGGTCATCCTCGACGAAATCGGCCGCGGCACTGCGACCTTCGATGGTCTCTCGATCGCCTGGGCGTCTATCGAGCATCTGCACGAGGCCAATCGCTGCCGTGCCCTGTTTGCCACGCATTATCACGAGCTGACCGCGCTCGCATCAAAGCTGCCGCGTCTGCACAACGCGACGATGCGGGTGAAGGAATGGCAGGGCGACGTCGTGTTCCTGCACGAGGTGGTGCCCGGCGCCGCCGACCGCTCCTACGGCATCCAGGTGGCGAAGCTCGCAGGCCTGCCGCCGAGCGTGATCGAGCGCGCCAAGCTGATCCTTGCGGAACTCGAATCGGAAGAGCGCAAGGCACCGATCAAGGGTTTCGACGACCTGCCGCTGTTTCAAGCCGCGCGCTCTGCTCCTGCGGCCTCGGCGGATTCACCGCTCGACAAGCTGGCCGCCGCGCTGGAAGCATTGCATCCGGACGAGATGTCGCCGCGAGAGGCGCTGGATGCGCTCTATGCGCTCAAGGGAAGGCTGCGAGACTTAAAAAACTAGAGCGGTACGCCGGCTCTGCGCAGCAGCAAAACGCCCGCATTCCACGACACTGAAAAAGCAAGCGCGAGCAGCAATCCGATCGGTGCGCCGACCGGCACCGCCGTCAGATACAGCACCGCCATGCACAGGCTGAAACCAAGCAGGCCGACCAGGCTGTGCGCCATCACCGCAGCGGTGGCCTTGCCGCCCACACGGCGATGCAGGATGAACATGGTGGATGTGAAGGTGGCCGGGAAGGAGGCAAGGATGCCCGTCCGCTCCGGACCGATGGTGAAGCTGAGCGTGACCACCGCCGCTATCAGGATGCTGACGATGATCGCCCGCAGCAGCAATTCCGAAAGCCGCAAGGGCAGCCGCGGCATCGGCGCCTCGCGAAAGCGGCGGACAAAGAGGAAGAAGATCGCCACAGCAGCGACATTCATTAGAATGGCCGGCGTCAGGGTCCACGTCGCTTGATTGAGCAGGAAGGTCGAAGCGAACCAGACCGCAAGACCGGCGCCCACACTGACGAAGCTGTTGAAACGCTGCGCCAGAAAGATGAACAGCACGGTGTATAGAATGGTCGGCACGTTGTTGTAGACGCTGGTCAGCGCCGCGCGGGCGACGAAATCCGCATCGTGATCGAGCGCGATAAAGACATAAGCCGGGCCGGTCGAAATCGGCAGTGTGACAATGAGCGAGCCGATGAAAGGGCCGGCGCGCTCGGCCACCACGGTCGCGGTGATGACGAAGCCGGCGGCGATCGCCATCTTGATTGCGAGCGTGAAGAGGAAATAGATGTCGGGGGACATGTTGAAATGTTCAGTCATGCCCCGCGGGACACCGTTCACCTCTCGCCGCTGCGCGAAAGGAGGTCGGCTTCCGGGCGGAGCGAGGAAGCCGGGTGAAGGGCAATTGCACGGCAATTGCACGGCCCCTCACCCGGCTCGGACCTTCGGTCCTCGCCACCCTCTCCCGCCCAAGCGGGAGAGGGAAGCGTCACACCTTCTGCAAACTCACCGCCACCGGCGGGCCCGACTTGATGGTCTGATACACGACGCAATAGCGCTCGGTCAGCTTCAGCAGCTGATCGAGTTTTTCCTGCGGCGCGTCGGTTTCGACATCGAAGCGCAGGCGGATTTCACGGAAACCGACCGGCGCATCCTTGGCAACGCCGAGCGTGCCGCGGAAATCAAGATCGCCCTCGGCGGAGACGTGACCGGATTTGAGCGGAATTTCCAACGCGGTCGACACCGCCTTCAGAGTCACGCCGGCGCAGGCAACCAGCGCCTCCAGCAGCATGTCGCCGGAGCACAGCTCCATGCCCGAGCCACCGGTCGCCGGATGCAGTCCCGCGACCGCCAGTGCGCGCCCGGTCTCCACCTTGCAGGCGATGTTCTGGTCGTCGAGCGTGCCCTTGGCGCGCAGCGTGATCAGCGCGGCCCCGGCGTCGGTCTTGTACTTGTCCTTGATCGGGGCCTGCATCGCCCTGAGTTCGGCTGCGTCCATGGATCAGCTCCTGCGAAAATCGAGCGGCAGACATAAGGGGTTTGGGCGGGTTTGACTATATGCCCGCGCGGCCGACCAGCGTTGCGTCTGGTCCACAGACCGGCGCTTAAACTTCGCTATCCAGCCGGTTTCCTGTCGCGCGTCGCATCGGAAAGTATCTGATTAGCTATTGCCGCTGCCTCGGCCGGCTTAATGCCGACCAGCGCCAGACATTCGATCATCCCGCCCGGATCGCATCATCGAATTGATCAAGCAAGCCGGCCTCGAAGAGACGCTCGTTGACGGTCATTCCCCAGTGATCAGGCTTCCGCGCCACTGATTACCACCACATCGCGGCGCCCTGCTCGGCCTTCTCCTGACGGTCGTCGATATGCGTGTCGCGGTTGAGCGAGCGGTCGAGCGCCGCCAGCACGCGGCGTTTTGTAAAGTCGAAGGCCGCCGATTGCCGGTCGCGCGGGCGCGGCAGATCGGCCTCGATTTCCTCGTACAGCCGTCCGGGATGCGGCCGCATGACGATGATGCGGTCGGCCATGACGATGGCTTCCTCCACGTCATGGGTGACGAAGATGAGCGTCGGCTTCAGCTCGGCCCACAATGCCAACACGTGATCCTGCAGATCGGTGCGGGTGAATGCGTCCAGCGCCGAGAAGGGCTCATCAAGCAGCAGCACTTCCGGTCGCGGCACGAGGGCCCGCGCAATGGCGACCCGTTGCGCCTGCCCGCCTGACAATTCGCGCGGCCAGACATTCGCCTTGTCGGACAGTCCGACCTTGTCGAGCACGCGCGCGATGCGCCGCTCGCGTTCGTCTTTCGGCAGATGCGCTATGCCGAAGCCGACATTGTCGGCAACGGTGAGCCAAGGGAGCAAACGCGGCTCCTGAAAAATGATGCCGATCTTCTCGTGCGGTTCGACGATCTTCTCGCCGTCGAGGGTGATGCGCCCCTGGGTCGGATGGTCGAGGCCGGAGATCGCGCGCAGCAAGGTGGACTTGCCGCAGCCCGAGCCGCCGACGATGGCGAGGATTTCGCCGATTTCAACTTTCAGCGTCACGCCGTCCAGCGCATGCACGCCATTGGCGTAGGTCTTGCCGATACGGTCGAGCAGCAGCATGTCAGCGCTCCTCACCGCGGGCGGAGAAGCGGTCTTCCCAGCGCAGGAACGGCGCCGAGGCAGCGGCGATCAGCCAGTCCGTGGTCTTGCCGATGACGGCGAAAGCGACAATAGCGGCCACGATCTGCGCCGGCTTGCCGAGCTGCTGGCCGTCGATCAGGAGATAGCCAAGCCCTTCCGACGCGCCGAGCAATTCGGCGGCGACGACGAACATCCAGCCGAGCCCGAGGCCGGAGCGCAACGCCACGACATAGGACGGCAGCACCGCGGGCAGCAGGATGCGCCGCACCAATGCCGGACCGGAAAGACGGAACACCCGGCCGACTTCCACGATCTTGCGGTCGACCGACATGATCGCGCCCATGACGCCAAGATAGACCGGAAAGAACACGCCGACTGCGATCAGCGTGATTTTCGATTCCTCGAAAATGCCAAGCCACAGAATGAAAAGCGGCACCCAGGCGATCGAGGGAATGGCGCGCAAAGCCTGCAGGGTCGGATCGAGCAGCCGCCGCGACAATGTCGAATAGCCGGCAATGGCGCCGAGCAGCGTGCCGGCGACGACGCCAAGGCCGAAGCCGGCGGCCACGCGCAGCACCGTGGCCTGGGCGTGACGCCAGAGTTCGCCGGTCTTGGCGAGGTCCCAGAGCGTCGCGAAAATCACCGAGGGCGGCGGGACCAGACGCCCGTCCGACCAGCCGGCCCACACGACCAGCTCCCACAGCACCGCCAGGGCGATCGGCAGCACAAGGCCCAGCCAGGCGGGCGAAATGCGCCGGCGGCGCGCGGGAGCGGGCGTCGCTTCGGCGGTGTCAGGCGTGGCAACGATGGTCATATGTGCAAGAGACATAAAGACGGCCCGGAAACGTAATTGTTGCTTTCCTCTCCCCGCAAAGCGGGGAGAGGAAAGAGGGTGTCACATCAGTTCGTCAGCGGGACGCTCGCATCGATCAGATCGTCGAGCACCGCCTTCACATTCACGTCCGGCTTGATCACGCCTGCTTCCTGCAGGGCGATGCCGGCGGCGAGGATCGAGTCCCGCTGCGGCGCGCCGATCTTGGAATGCGTCAGCTCGGTGCGCTCCTTCAGCTGCTTGTCGACCACGGCGTCCGGCAGCTTGGTCGCGGCAATGAAGGTCTTTTTCACGACGTCATAATTGGCGAGCGAGTATTTGCGCGCATCTTCATAGATTTTCAGTACGCGCTGCACCAGGCCGGGGTGATTCTTCAGAAACTCCTCGCGCACATTGAGGATGCCCCAGGTGTTGGCCTCCTTGTTGCGATAGAACAGCTTCGCGCCGTCCTGCACTTCCGCCTGCGCCATCATCGGATCAAGACCGGCCCAGGCATCAACATCGCCGCGGATCAGCGCCGTCTTGCCGTCCGGATGCTGCAGCAGCACCGGCTTGATGTCCTTCTCACTCAGGCCGACGCTCTGCAGCGCGCGCACAAGGAAAATGTGCGGATCGGTGCCGCGGGTGACCGCAACGCGCTTGCCCTTCAGATCCTCGATCTTGGTGATCTTGGAATCCTTGCCCGTAACGAGCGCGGTCCACTCCGGACGCGAATAGACATAGATTGACTTGATCGGGTTGCCGTTGATCTTGCTGACCAACGCCGCGGCGCCCGCGGTCGAACCGAAATCGATCGAGCCGGCATTGAGGAATTCCAGCGCCTTGTTGGAGCCGAGCGTCTGCACCCAGCGCACGCTGATGCCGTCCTTGGCGAATTCCTTTTCGAGCAAGCCCTGCTCTTTCAGCACCATGGAGACCGGATTATAGGTCGCCCAGTCGATGCGGATTTCCTTCGGCTTGTCCTGCGCGAACAAGGCGGTGGAGGGCACGAGGCCGACCACGAGGGCGGATGCCAAAATCGAACGCCTGGAAAACAGAGACATGAAAACCTCCACATATTGCGCCGGCAACGCCCGAATGCGGCCGGCAGGTTCGAAATGGAGGCGGGAAATTTCTCCCCCGCCCGTCAGCTTTTTCACGACGGGGAGGGCCCCGATCGCTTTAGCGGCATTTGTTAAGCGCCCGCAAGCTGCTCGCTCAAATCGGCGCTAGTTATTGATATAAAAAGAGATTTTGTGACCGAGTCAACGGGAAGAAACTCGTTTTGTGCGGCGCGCGCAGAGAGAAAACCATTCTCCATTTTTCGGCCAGGAGAATAAACTTCCAAAACCGTGCCAAAGCCCCCGCACTGAAACGGACAGTGACAGTGAAGCGGCGCTCCGCTATCGGGTATCGATGCTGTCCCCCAACGACCATCGGCATGACGCGGCCGGGATTTTCGACGCCACGGCGGCCGCCGCCGATCTCGAGCAGCTCGCCGCAACGCATGGCGGGCGTGAGCTCGAGCTGCGCAACGCCGTTGCACAATATCTGAAGGCGGCGCTGAACAAGGGCCGCTCAGCGGCCGAGGCGATGCTGCTCAAGGACCGGCACGGCCACCGCTGCGCGGCGCGGCTCTGCTTCATGCAGGACGAGATCATCCGCGTCCTGTTCGAATTCGCGACCCAGAAACTCTACCCCTCCCTCAACCGCTCCGAGGGCGAACGCATGGCCGTGGTGGCGACCGGCGGCTATGGCCGCGGCCTGCTGGCGCCGGGCTCCGACATCGATCTGTTGTTTGTCCTCCCCTACAAGCAGACCGCCTGGGGCGAATCCATCGCCGAAGCCATCCTCTATTGCCTGTGGGACATGGGGCTGAAGGTCGGGCACGCGACGCGCTCGGTTGACGAATGCATCCGCCAGGCGAAAGCGGACATGACCATCCGAACCGCGATTCTGGAATCGCGCTTCCTGTTCGGCGACAAGCCCCTGTTCGAAGAGCTTGTCGTCCGCTTTGACAAGAACGTGGTCCAAGGCACCGCCGCCGAATTCGTCGCCGCCAAGCTCGCCGAACGCGAGGAGCGGCTGCGCCGCGCCGGCACCTCGCGCTATCTGGTCGAGCCGAACGTGAAGGACGGCAAGGGCGGCCTGCGCGATCTGCACACATTGTTCTGGATCGGCAAATATGTCTATCGCGTGCGCGAGGTGGAGGAGCTGATCGAGCACGGCGTGTTCGACAAGGATGAGCTCGCGCTGTTCCGGCGCTGCGAGAATTTCCTTTGGTCGGTGCGCTGCCATCTGCATTTCGTCACCGGCCGTGCGGAGGAACGCCTGTCCTTCGACATCCAGCGCGAGATCGCGGTGCGGCTCGGCTATACCGAGCATCCGGGCCTCAAGGATGTCGAGCGTTTCATGAAGCACTATTTCCTCACCGCCAAGGATGTCGGCGACCTCACCGCCATCCTCTGCGCGGCGCTGGAAGACAGTCACGCCAAGTCGGCGCCGGTGCTCAACCGGATGATGGCGCGCTTCAAGCCCAAGCGCGGGCGCAAGGTCTTGCGCGAAACCGACGATTTCATCGTCGACAACAATCGCATCACCATTGCCGACAAGGACGCTTTCACGCGCGACCCGGTCAACCTGATCCGCATCTTCCACCTGGCCCAAAAGCATGATCTCGCCTTCCATCCGGACGCCATGCGGCAGGCGGCGCGCTCGCTGCACCTGATCGACAAGCAAGTCCGCGACAACGAGGAAGCGAACCAGCTCTTTTTCGAAATCCTCACCTCCGACAACGATCCGGAAACGGTGCTGCGGCGGATGAACGAATGCGGCGTGCTGGGCGCCTTCATCCGCGCTTTCGGGCGCGTCGTGGCGATGATGCAGTTCAACATGTATCATCACTACACGGTGGACGAGCATCTCATCCGCTGCATCGGCGTGCTCACGGAAATCGAGCGCGGCAATGTCGACGAATACGGCCTCGCCAAGGACCTGATCAAAAAGATCCAGCCGCGCCACCGTGATCTGTTGCGCGTCACCCTGTTCCTGCACGATATCGCCAAAGGCCGCGTGGAGGACCATTCGATTGCCGGCGCACGCGTCGCCCGCCGCCTGTGTCCGCGGCTCGGCCTGACGCCGGCGGAGACGGAAACCGTCGCCTGGCTGATCGAAAATCACCTCGTGATGTCGACGGTCGCACAATCGCGCGATCTGTCGGACCGAAAAACCATCGAAAACTTCACCGCGGTGGTGCAATCACTCGAGCGCCTGAAGTTGCTCACCATCCTGACCACGGCCGATATCCGCGCCGTCGGCCCCGGCGTGTGGAACGGCTGGAAATCGCAGCTGTTGCGCACGCTCTATTACGAAACCGAGCCGGCGCTGACCGGCGGCTTCTCGGAGGTCGATCGCGCCCGCAGGGTCGAACTGGCGCAGGCCGAGTTGCGCAGCGAGTTGAAAGACTGGGCGCCCGACGAAATCGACAGCTATATCTCGCGGCATTATCCGGCTTACTGGCTCAAGGTCGATCTGCCGCACAAGGTCGCGCATGCGAGCTTCCTGCGCCAGGCCTGGACCGAAGGCCGCACGCTGGCGACCGAATTCCGCTTCGACGCCGCGCGCGGGGTCACCGAGCTGACCGTGATCGCGCCCGATCATCCGCGTCTGCTCTCGATCATCGCCGGGGCCTGCGCGGCGGCCGGCGCCAATATCGTCGACGCGCAGATCTACACCACGACCGACGGTCTCGCCCTCGACACCATTTCGGTCTCGCGCGAATTCGACCAGGACGAGGACGAAGCGCGCCGCGCGGCACGGATCGCGGAAACCATCGAGAAGGCGTTGCGCGGGGAAATCAAGCTGCCGGAGGTGGTGGCGCGCCGCATTGCGCCGAAGGGCCGGCTCAAGGCCTTCGCGCTGGAGCCGGAAATCAACATCAACAACGACTGGTCGAACCGCTACACCGTGGTCGAAATCACCGGCCTCGACCGGCCGGGTCTGCTTTACGAGCTCACGTCGACGCTGTCGAAACTGTCGCTCAACATCACCTCGGCGCATGTCGCGACCTTCGGCGAACGCGTGGTCGACGTGTTCTATGTGACCGATCTTCTGGGCGCCAAGATCGCCTCCCCGACCCGCCAGGCCGCGATCAAGCGCGCGCTGGCGCAGCTTTTTGTCCGGCAGGATGAGGAAGCGAAGGTTCCGGCCTAACCGGTCTGCCCGATCGCGGTTTGCACGCAGTAGTTCGCCGGCGCGTTGGCGGTCTTACGCACCATCCAGAAGCGAAGCACCCGCTGCGCCGTCGACTGCGTCAGCTTGGTGTAATCCTGTCGCAACTGATCCATTTGCAGATCGACAATGCCGTGCTGTTCCGGCCTTGATCTCAGCAGCGCACGCACGGTGGCCCATTCGAAGCGGGCCGCCCTGCACAGAATCAGAATCGCTTCATTGCGATCGGATGTCATGATTTCCGCGGCCAACTCGAAATCCGAGGCGCTGAGCAGCGCGATGGCTGCGATCACTTCATTCTGCTGACCGGCACGCAGAAATGCCAGCAAGGTCACTTCGTCGAGCTCTCCGGCTTCCTTCAGCGCGGCAACGGACCGCAGCGCGGCCGTCCGGTCCCGGGTCGCTTCGCGACCGACGTCATCCGAAACCAAATTGAGGATGCTTTCGATCTCGCCCTTGAATTCAGGCTTGGCTCTGGCAATCAGCCGCTCGCGAACGATGGCCGTGGCGCGGAGCAGCAATTCGCGGAAGAAATGCAGGGGAATGTCGAGCCGTAAGCCGAGTTTTTCCAGAAGGCCTTGATCGCTCTTCGCCTTCTGCGTGAGCTTCAGATAGCCTTCCTCCGAGAAGGTGGCGCCGGAATTTTCGGACAATCGATGAATGACTTTGCGACTGCCGCGTTTAATCAGAACGTCGCTCACGGACTCTTCGATACGCGGCCGAGACGATATGGCAAGCAAATGATCCTGACCTTTGGTTTTTGCAACCTCGATCAGGTCCTGACTGGTGAGACGTTGCGATTGCGACAATACCGGCGCGGCGATCGCGATCTCGTCGTCGCGCGCCAGACGGCGGATGACCTCGATCGGCGCCCTTTCCACCGGTGCCAGCCGCTCGCTGAGTTCGGTCAAGGCCTTGCCCTCGATCCGGCGCACCAGATGGCCGATCACATCGTCAAAGACATCGATCTGATCTTGCGTGAAACGATCGGCGCCCGTGAGGAACAGGTCGGTGACGCGCCGGAGCGTCGCCACGCGCTTCTCCTTGGAGCCGCTGTGAATTGCGCTCTCGAGTTCCCCAATCAAGGACTGGCGGAGGTGCATCTGCGCAGCCCTTCCGGACCTGTCAGGAGGTCAGAAGCAACATTTCACAGAAATGTTCCGATAAAATTCCTAAGAATTCGTGACAGCTATGAATTGCACCGATTGATCTCAAACAACCTGATGCGTATCGCGCCAAAACAAAACCGGCGCCGAAGCGAACCGCTCGGCGCCGGATGAAAGCCAGTCCGCTTCGTCCTGAATTACTATTTCTTCGCAACCCACCACGGCGACCACAGACCGTTCCAGATATGAACGGGCTGCTGCCAGGCGGCGACGACAAATTTCTTGCCGTTGGCATTCGGGTCGGCCGGAGCGGCGGCCTTCTTCTTGGCAGCGAGCGCGGTGGCCGGAGCGGCCGCAATCATCAAAACGGCAAGCAAAAGAGCGCTTTTGCGCATGGACATTCCCCCAAAGTAAGACGCCGGCGTTTCCGGCAGATGCGTATGATGCACGAAATACCGGGTGTGCAAACAGAAACGGCCGGCCTGCGGTCATTTCGCCGCAAGCCGGACCGTTGGCATGAACAAAGATTCAGAGAAGAGGCCGATCAGGCCTTCTTCTTGGAAGACTTCTTGGCCGCCTTCTTGGCGGGCTTGGCGTCGGCCTTCTTCGCCACAGGCTTCGTCGCAGCCTGCCACGCATAGACCGGCTGCATGAAGGCTTCCCGAACGAACTTCTTGCCGTTGGCATTCGGATCGACGGCAGCGGCAGCCGGCTTGGCGGCGGCCTTCTTCTTGGCTGCAAAGG
This sequence comes from Pseudorhodoplanes sp., assembly GCA_032027085.1. NCBI lineage: Bacteria > Pseudomonadati > Pseudomonadota > Alphaproteobacteria > Hyphomicrobiales > Pseudorhodoplanes > Pseudorhodoplanes sp. The sequence goes on from JAVSMS010000001.1 coordinate 1,556,696, forward strand.
CGGCAGTCGGAGCCGACGCGGCGACGGCCACGGCGAGCAATAATGCGAGCTTCTTCATGTATCCCCCGAGAGAGTTTGGTCACCGGAACGAGCCGGCAGCGGCATCATGCATAAAACAAGACATTTGCAAACAAGAACCCCCGTATTTTCGGGGCTTCTTGGCATTTCGTCGGTGCCCCGCGGCGACCGCGCAACAGCCGCGCCGCCACTTAACCGCACCTTAAAGCGGCCTCTTTAGCGTCTCGGCGTCAGCCGGGAAGCTGGCGCCGACGGACGGGGACCGGAACCGAATGGCCGTGGGACGTCGAAAGCGTGCGCGCCGCGAACCCAGATTCGAAGAAGCTGCGCCACGCGGGGATCTGCGTGTTGCGCCGGCCGATCGTATCGGCGGGGCGCATGACAGCGGCGCACGTCGCGGGGCGCGCGCGCAGGCCGAGCCGTCGACGCGCCCGCCCCGAAAATCACGCCGCGGGGGCAATGACGGCGGCCACCGCAAACCCCGCCGCGGGCGGCTGGGCCGGCTGCTCTATTGGGGCGTTGTGCTGTCCCTCTGGGGCGTCATCGCCCTGATCGGTGTGACAATCTGGATCGGGGCCCATCTGCCGGCCATCCAATCGCTGGAAGTGCCGAAGCGTCCGCCCTCCATCCAGATCACCGGCACCGACGGGCGCATTCTGGCGACGCGCGGCGACAGCGGCGTATCGGCGACGCTGAAGGAATTGCCACCCTATGTGCCACAGGCCTTCATCGCCATCGAAGACCGCCGCTTCTATTCGCATTTCGGCATCGACCCGATGGGCATCGGGCGCGCAGCCCTGGCCAATATTCTCAGGCGCGGGGTGTCACAGGGCGGCTCGACGCTGACGCAGCAGCTTGCCAAGAATCTGTTTCTGACGCAGGAGCGCACGCTCACACGCAAGATGCAGGAAGCCGTGCTGGCCCTGTGGCTGGAGCGCAAATTCAGCAAGAACGAAATTCTCGAGCTCTATCTCAACCGCGTGTATTTCGGCGCCGGCGCCTATGGCGTGGAAGCGGCGGCGCAACGCTATTTCAACAAGCATGCGCGCGCGCTGTCGCTCGCGGAAGCGGCGATGCTCGCCGGTCTCGTCAAGTCGCCCTCGCGTCTGGCGCCGACGCGCAATCCTGACGGCGCCGAGCGGCGCGCGCAGATCGTGCTCGCCGCGATGGCGCAAGAAGGCTTCATCTCGCCGGCGCAGGCGAAACTTGCGGTCGCCGCACCGGCGCATGCCCTGAAACAGGTCGGCAGCGGTTCCAGCAACTATGTCGCCGACTGGATCATGGACGTGCTGGACGATCTGGTCGGACGCGTTGAAGACGACATCGTGGTAGAGACCTCGATCGATCCGGCCTTGCAGGCGGCGGCGGAAGCAAGCCTTGTCGAAGAACTGAATGCCAAGGGCGCAAAATTCGGCGTCGAGCAAGGCGCGCTGGTGGCAATGAGCCCCGACGGCGCCGTACGCGCCCTCGTCGGCGGACGCAATTATCAGGACAGCCAGTTCAACCGCGCGGTGGCCGCAAAGCGGCAGCCAGGCTCCGCCTTCAAGCCATTTGTGTATTTGACAGCGCTTGAGCGCGGTCTCACGCCGAACACCGTCCGTGAGGACAGGCCAATCGCCCTGAAAGGATGGAAGCCTGAAAACTATACGCGTGAATATTTCGGTCCGGTGACGCTGACGCAGGCGCTGGCGATGTCGCTCAACACCGTGTCGGTGCGGCTAACCCTGGAATTCGGGCCGACCGCGGTCACGCGTACGGCGCATCGGCTCGGCATCGCCTCCAAGCTGGAGGCCAATCCCTCGATCGCGCTCGGCACCTCGGAAGTGTCGCTGATGGAGATGGTGGCGGCGTTTGCGCCCTTCGCCAATTCCGGCCTGGCGATCGTGACGCATGTGGTGGAAAGCGTACGACTGAAGGACACGAAGAAGATTCTCTATCGGCGCATTCCGCAAAGCCTCGGCCAGATCATCGAGCCGCGTTACGTCGGCATGATGAATGCCATGATGCAGGAAACGCTGCTGACCGGAACCGCGCGCAAAGCCGAGCTGGCGGGCCGCCCGGCAGCGGGCAAGACCGGCACCAGCCAGGATTTCCGCGATGGATGGTTCGTCGGCTACACCGCGCAGCTTGTCGCCGGCGTCTGGCTTGGCAATGACGATTCATCGCCGACGAAGAAGATGACCGGCGGCGGATTGCCTGCGGAAATCTGGGCGCGGTTCATGAAAGCGGCGCACCGAAATGTTCCGATCGCCAGCCTGCCCGGATTGTCGAGCGGATTTTTCTCGCCTTCGCCCTATGCAGCGCCGCAAGCCGCAACGCCGCCGGCCACGATGACCGAACATCGGCCGCAGGCACCGGTGCGGCCGGAATCCGGCACCATGGATAGCTGGCTGCTCGATCGGTTGTTCGGGCGGCGTTGACTGCGCCGGTCACGCGATATGCGTCGGCAGCCGGCGCGACATCAGCCAGAACAGCAGCGTCAGCGCGCCCGTCAGGGTCAGCGCGATCGCCAGCGGCCAAGCGGTTTTGTCCAGCAGGGCGACGACCGTGACGCCGGCGACAGCCGCGAAAGATTGCGGAATGACCCCGAGCAAGGAGGAGGCTGCACCCGCGCGGTCGGGGAAAGGCGTAAGGCCGCCGGCCAAAGCCTGCGGCCACGTCAGCCCGAGGCCGATGATGTAGAGCGCGGCAGGAAAGACAACGGAGAAGGCCGAGGTCTGCGCAAAGGTCAGCGACAGCATCATCGCGAGGCCGCCGGCCACAAGCACGGCGGCACCGATTCCGATCGTGCGCTCGATGCCGATCCGCGACACAATGCGCGAGGCGATGGAGGTTCCGATCAGAAAGCCAACGGCGCTGGGCAGGAAGTAGAACGCAAAGACGAGCGGCGTCAGACCGTAGATGTCCTGCAGGATGAAGGAGGCGCTGGACAGCCACGCGAACAGGCCGGAATAGCAGGCGGCGGCGATGCCGGCATAGAGCAGGAAATCGCGGCGATCGAGCAACGAGCGATACACCTTCAGCATGGCGCGAGGGGTCACCGGATCCGGCGCCGGATATTTCAGTGTCTCCGGCAATTTCAGCCACGCCATCGCGCCGAGCATGAGGCCGGCGAGCAGCAGCGCAGCGAAAGCCGAGCGCCAGCCGAACGCCGTATGCAGCACGCCGCCGATGACGGGGCCGGCAATCGGCGCCAGCGCCATGATCGCGCCCATGACCGACAATTCCTTGCCGGCGCGCGCGCCGCTATAGAGATCGCGCACCACCGCGCGCGCGAGCACGATGGCGCCGGCGGCGCCGAAGGACTGTAGACAGCGCGCCGCGATCAGAATTTCGATTGACGGCGCCAGCGTGCAGATCAGCGACCCGCAACAGAAAATAATGATGGCGGCGAGCAGGACCGATCTGCGCCCGTGCCGGTCTGAAATCGGGCCGTAAACAATCTGCCCGGCGGCGAAGCCGATGAGAAAGGCCGACAATGTCAGTTGAACCCATGTCGCGGAGGCGCCGAAGGCGCGTCCGATGTCCGGCAGCGAGGGCAGATAAACGTCGGTCGAAAGCGGGCCGATCGCGGTCAAGGCCGCCAGCAGCGCGGTGAGCGCAAGCGTATTGGGACGGAACATTAAATTATTCGCGGGATGAAATGTTCAGATGCGCGCGCGCCGCTTCCTGGCGGGCCGACCGTCGCCATCAGGATCGGAGAGCGGGATGCCGTAGCGGTGCAGATCGGTGCCGTGCACGTCAAGCCAGTTCTTGGCGCGCCGCATGTTCGGGCAGATGCGTTCGACCAATCGCCAGAACCGCGCCGAGTGGTTCATCTCGACAAGATGCGCGACTTCATGCGCGGCGAGATAATCGAGCACATGCGGCGGCGCGAGGATCAGCCGCCATGAATAGGAGAGCACGCCGGTGCTCGAACAGGATCCCCAGCGGCTGACCTGATCGCGGATCGAGACGCGCTTGATCTCCACGCCCAGGCGCTCGGCGGCGCGCTGGCTCGCCATTTCAAGATCGCTCTTGGCTTCGCGGCGGAGAAAATCACCGACACGCCGATTGACGTGCGGCGTATCGCCGGCAACGCAAATGGTGCGCTCGCCGTCCTCGCCGATCTCGATCCAGACGGTGCCGCGCCGACCCTTGCGATGCACGATGCGATGCGGGTTTCCGCGCAGGGGCACGCTCATGCCATGCGCAAAAGGGGTGGCTTGCGGCAGGCGATGCAGGCGCTGCGCGATCCAGCCGCCGTGCTGATCGGCAAAGGCCTTGGCCTCCTTCAGGCTGCCGCGCGGCGGCATGGTGAGCACGACTTCGCGGGTCGCCGCCTGGATCCGCAAGGTATAGCGGCGCGCCTGCCGATGCCGGCGCAGCCGCACCAGATAGATGGCCTTGTCGTGAAAGACCTGAATGGATTGCGGTTCGGTCGGGCGGCGATAAAGCAGTGCACGAAGCGGCATCGACGAAAAAACCTCGGACAAATATTTCGTCGATAGTGCCACAGCCGCCCCTCCGGTCAGCCCCCCGGAAAAAATAAAGCCAACCTACTATATATTGTTAAGCGCGCAGCCTGTTTACCATGGATCTTGCGAATTATAGGATCGAATCGATATTCATTCGATCTGAAGGCGGCCGAGGCGCCCCCGCCCCTCTTCGGAACTCCGAAAAAGACAGAAACTTTCTTAAAATCAATGGCTTGCGTGAGTCGGCGCGAACCGGGCTATTTTGCCCTGTAACTGGCCCGATCGCCGTAACAGGCCCGATCGCCCCATTGTCGCAGCGTGCGATCAGGCCACGACCTTGGGTGACGGAGCGGCTTTGGGAGAAGCGGCCTTGCGCTTGAAGGTCTCGGCGGACAGGACGAAGTCGGAAATGCGCGGCGCGATCTCCGCCCGGAAGCGGGAACCGTTGAACACGCCGTAATGGCCGACCCCGAGCTGCAGGTAATGCGCCTTGCGGTCGGCCGGAATATTCACGCAAAGCCGATGCGCGGCCTCGGTCTGCCCCACCCCGGAAATGTCGTCCTTCTCGCCCTCGACCGTGAGCAGCGCGCATGACCTGATCGCCGACGGATCGACCTTGACGCCGCGATGCGTCAGCTCGCCTTTCGGCAGCGCGTGCTTGACGAACACGGCCTCGACGGTCTGCAGATAGAATTCGGCGGTGAGATCCATGACCGCGAGATATTCGTCGTAGAATTCGCGGTGCTTCTGCGCCGAATCGCCGTCGCCCTTCACAAGGTTGAAGAACAAGTCCTTGTGCGCGTCGAGATGACGGTCGAGATTCATGCTGACGAAGCCGTGCAACTGCAGGAAGCCCGGATAGACATCGCGCAGCATGCCGGGATGCGGAAACGGCACCTTGGTGATGACGTTGTGGCGGAACCAGTCGGTGCCGCGCTCTTCCGCGAGCTTGTTCACCGCGGTCGGGTTGATCCGGGTGTCGATCGGCCCGCCCATCAAAACCATGGAATGCGGGACATAGGGGTCGTTCGCCACCTCCATGCGTGCGACCGCGGCCAGCACCGGCACCGATGGCTGGCAAACTGCGATGACATGGCAATCGCCGCCAAGCCAGTGCAGCATCGAAATCACGTAATCGATGTAATCATCGAGACCGAAACTGCCGGCCGCCATCGGCACCATGCGCGCATCAACCCAGTCGGTGATGTAGACATCGTGATTGGGCAGAAACGCTTCCACGGTTCCGCGCAGCAAGGTCGCGTAATGTCCCGACATCGGCGCAATGAGCAGCAGCTTCGGTTGCGGCCGGCGCGGCGGACGTTCGAATGCACGTTCGAAATGCACCATATTGCAGAACGGCCGCTGCCAGACGGTCTTGATATGGACCGGCACATGTTCGCCGCCGATCACCGTGTCCTCGATCTGCCATTCCGGCTTGCCGTATCGGCGCGTCGATCGCTCGAAGACTTCCGCCGCGGCCGCGATGGTCTTTCCAAACGTCGTGTTGGTGAAAGGGTTGAGCGGATTTTTCAGTGACAGCCGGGTGATATCTGCCAGCGCACGCGACGAATTGAGTGCGGCTTGTCCCATCTCGTAGAACCAATAAAGGCCGGTCGAGAAGGCTGGTACCGTTTCAGTGGGGAGCTTTGGCGCTCCTCCAAATTCCCCTATTGGCATTCTGTCTGGTTCCGTGGCCCCGTTTTTGCAGCGCAACATAGTGGCTGTTAGGCGCCGGGAGTCAATATCCGACAAAATGTTTATTCCCCGGTTTGCAGCAGGGAACCCTGTCGGCGCGCGCTGTCCAGAAGCTTAAGAAAAGCCACCGTTGCAGCGGCGAAATAGACTGCGTTCAGCGCCAACGCGGCCACCATCAGATCGCCACGGAACACCTGCTCTATCAACAGGGAGCGCATGCCTTCGAACACATAGGTCGGCGGCAGCGCCCAGGCGAAATATTGCAACCATGCCGGGAGAACCGAGACCGGGTAATAAACACAGGTCAGTGGCAGCAGCAGAAACATGATGGTCCAGGCCAGGCTCTCGGCCCCCATGCCGTTGCGCAGGACAAGTCCCGACACAAGGATGCCGACCGACCAGCTCGTCAAAATCAGGTTGCCGAAGAACGCAGCGAGCGCGAGGCCAAGTCCGTAGAGATTGAAACCGAAGAACAGTATGGCGAGGAACGACACCGGCACCATGCCGATCGCCAGACGGATGAGGCTCATGATCATCAGCGCGGCGACGAATTCGCCGGGCCGCAACGGGCTCATCATCAGGTTGCCCAGGTTGCGCGCCCACATCTCCTCCAGGAACGAAATGGAAAAGCCGAGCTGGCCGCGGAACAGGATATCCCATAGCAGCACCGCGCCGATGAAGACGCCGCCGGCCTTGGCGAAGAAGCTCGCATTTTGGTCGATGTAAAGCTGCAAGAAGCCCCACATCAGCATCTGCACGGCCGGCCAATAGATGAGATCCAGCAGGCGCGGCCAGGACGAACGCAACAGATACCAATAGCGCAACACCATCGCGCGGATGCGGCGCGGCGAGAAAGCAATGGCCTCCTGAACGGGCAAACTCATTGTGCAGCCTCCGACTGGCGGCGGCCGCGTGCAATATCTAGAAAGACGTCTTCCAGATTTTCCCGTCCATAGCGCACAAGAAGGCAACCGGGCGAGTCGTCATCCACGATCTTGCCGCGTTTCATCATGATCACGCGCTCGCACAGACGCTCGACTTCCAGCATGTTGTGTGACGCCAGCAGAATCGTGGCACTGCGCTCCTTGCGGTAATTCTCCAGATGCGTGCGCACCCAGTCCGCGGTGTCGGGATCGAGCGAGGCGGTCGGCTCGTCGAGCAACAGGACTTCCGGGCAATTGAGCAATGCTTTGGCAAGCGACGCACGCGTTTTTTGTCCCGCCGACAATTTTCCGGTCGGGCGATCGATGAGATCGACGAGATCGAGCTGCCCGGCAAGTTCGCGGATGCGCGCGGCAAGATCCGGAACGCCGTAGAGTTCACCAAACACCTTCAGGTTCTGGCCGACGGTCAGTCGCATCGGCATATCGACATAGGGACTCTCGAAATTCATCCGGTGCAGCACGCGATGGCGATCGCGCGACATGTCGGTGCCGAGCACCGTCACGCGCCCGGAGGTCGGCATGACGAGGCCCATGATCATCGCGATGGTCGTCGTCTTGCCGGCGCCATTGCCGCCCAGCAGCGCCGTGATAGAGCCTTGCGGCAAGGAAAAGCTGATGCCATTCACTGCCGTGCCGGTCTTGTAAACCTTCACCAGTTCCCTGGCAGCAATGGCGGGCTCGATATCGGCCATGCAGTGGGTGTCCGCTCAAATCCTGTGTTTCGCGGCTCATTTGACGGCAGTCGCGGGGCCGCGCAAGCCCCTACAGGACCCGCAATTTCTCGCCCGGCGGCTGGATGCCTCACCTCGCGCAGTTCAAGCGCCGCCCGCAAAAAGGTAACATACGCGTATGTCAGCTCTGGACCTCGACCGGTTGCATCTGCCGCGACGCAATGTGCGGCTGGATACCCTTATCCGCCTGCGCTGGCTCTCGGTCATCGGCCAGACGATCGCCGTGCTCGTGGTTTACCTGGGTCTGGAATTCGACCTGCCGATCTGGGGCTGCCTGTCGGTCATCGCGTTATCGGCGTGGCTCAACATCGCGCTACGGGTACGTTTCACGGCCGCCCGGCGCCTGGAGCCAAGCCGCGCGGCCTGGCTGCTTGCCTTCGATATCGCAGAACTCACCGCGCTCATGTATCTCACCGGCGGGCTGGAAAATCCGTTTTCGTTCTTCTTTCTCGGACCGGTTCTGCTCTCAGCGACAGCTTTGCCTGCGCGCATGACCGTCATGCTGGGGGCATTCGCCATTCTGTGCGTGACATTGCTCATCTTCTTCCATCTGCCACTGCCTTGGTCGGAGGAATTGCCGACACCGATCTTGCCCGACACCTATATTATTGCGGTCTGGCTTTCGATCCTGCTCGCGATTTTCTTCATCGGCATCTATGCGTGGCAGATCACCGAGGAATCGCGCCAACTCGTCAACGCGATGGCGGCTACCGAACTTGTGCTGGCGCGCGAACAGCATCTGACGCAACTCGACGGGCTCGCCGCCGCCGCAGCGCATGCGCTCGGCACGCCGCTGTCCACCATTTCCGTGATCGCCAGGGAACTCGAGCGCGAGATGGATCCGAAGTCTCCGCACGTGGATGACATCCGGTTGCTGCGCGAGCAGGCGCAGCGCTGTCGCGACATTCTCGGCAAGCTCGGCGAATTGCCGGCTGAAAGCGAACACTACGATCGCCTGCCGCTTGCCGGACTTCTGGAAGAGGTTGCTGCGCCGCACCGTGATTTCGGCATCGCCATAGATGTCAAGCTGGCGCGGAGCGATCAGCCGTTCGGCACGCGCAATCCGGCAATCCTTTACGGGCTCGGCAATCTTCTGGAAAACGCCGTCGATTTCGCGCGGGAGCGGGTGGAAATTGCCGCGGATTGGGACGACCGCAGTCTCACTGTGGTCATCAGCGATGACGGCCCGGGATTCGCACCGGAAGTAATGTCCCGCATCGGCGACCCTTATGTTCGCAGCCGCAGACGGCGGCGCATGTATGCCAGCGACGATACCGGCCTGGGCCTTGGCTTTTTCATCGCCAAAACCCTTCTGGAGCGCTCCGGCGCGAAATTAACCTTCGCCAACCGCAACTTTCCCGAGCGCGGCGCGGTGGTGACGATCCGCTGGCCGCGCGACATCTTCGAGCAGGTTCCAGGCACCGCGGAACTTGAGAACACCGTGATAACCCCCTAATTAGAAGAAGAGGGCGTCGTAGCAAACCGGAACATCAGCATGGAAATGACACCCGCAATTCCAAGTGAACGGTCGCTGCTGATCGTGGATGACGACAAGTCGTTTCTGCAGCGACTGGCGCGCGCGATGGAAGGACGCGGCTTCAATGTCAGCATCGCCGAATCGGTGTCAGACGGCCTGAACCAGGTCGAACGCGCGGCGCCCGCTTTCGCGGTCGTGGACATGCGGCTCGGCGACGGGAACGGGCTCGATGTGATTTCGGCGCTGAAGAAACGGCGGCCGGATGCGCGCGGCATCATTCTCACCGGCTACGGCAATATCGCCACCGCCGTGAACGCGGTGAAGCTCGGCGCGGTCGATTATCTCGCCAAGCCCGCCGATGCCGATGATGTCGTTGCGGCCTTGCTCGCCATGGACGGCAAGAAGCCTGAGCCGCCGGACCATCCGATGTCGGCGGACCGCGTGCGCTGGGAACATATCCAGCGCATCTACGAATTGTGCGGACGCAATGTCTCGGAAACCGCGCGTCAGCTCAATATGCATCGGCGGACGTTGCAGCGCATTCTGGCCAAACGCGCGCCGCGCTAGCTATTCCGCCCTCTCCCTTCGCGGGAGAGGGCAACTCGGAATTTCCGCAAACGATGACGGGTGAGTGGTGAAAACCTTTCGACGGTCCGTCATCCCTCACGACTCGTGGACACTCATTCATGCCCTCTCCCGCAAGGGAGAGGGCGCACTAGCAACCGCCGCGGAGTCACAGCTCATTCCCATACGGCCCGGCCGGATCGATCAGCGACTGCAGCCGCAGTGCCGCGCATTGGGCGACGCGCAGCATCATCGCCTTGCGGGTCGGCGCGGCAACCTTGTGCTGCGGCGCCTCGCAGACGATCTGCCCGCCGAACGCGTCAGCAACGATGAGCCCGGTATCCTGCGGAAAAATCTCGCACGGCACCTCGAGCGTTGTCGCGAAAAACAGCCGGTCACAATGCGCGCGATAATCCATCCATTTGTGATCGGCGCGGAAATCGGCGACCGAGGACTTGATCTCGACGATCCAGATTTCGCCGGACGCGTCGAGCGCCACGAGATCCGCGCGGCGACCTGACGGCAGCGGCAATTCGCTGACGCAGCAGAAGCCGTGCGAGAGCAGGAGCCGCATGGTCCCGCGCGCCACGGCGAGTGCAGTCTCAGACTGGCGGCCGTCCACCGGAACTTCCGCGATGCGTGCGACCAGATTGCTCATTTGGCAGCCGTACGTTTCGCCTTGTGCGAGGGGTGATCCGGGAAGGCATTTTCCAATGCCTCGCGCCCGGCCGCCACGATACCCCGTTCCGTGATCAAACCGGTGACAAGCCGTGCCGGGGTGACGTCAAAGCCGTAATTCGCCACCTGCGATCCTTCCGGAATGACGGTGACGGTCACAAGCCGGCCGTCCTGCGTGCGCCCGGTCATGGCGGAGACCTCATCGCCCGCACGTTCCTCGATCGGGATTTCGGCGACGCCGTCGGCAACAGCAAAGTCGATGGTCGGCGAGGGCAGCGCTACATAGAACGGTACGTTATTGTCTTGCGCGGCCAGCGCCTTCAGATAGGTGCCGATCTTGTTGCAGACATCGCCTTGCGCGGTCACGCGGTCGGTGCCGACAATGACCAGGTCGACCTTGCCGTGCTGCATCAGATGCCCGCCGGTATTGTCGGGGATCACGGTGTGCGGCACCCCATGCTGGCCGAGCTCGAACGCGGTGAGCGACGCGCCCTGATTGCGCGGCCGGGTCTCGTCGACCCAGACATGCACCGGAATCCCCTTGTCATGCGCCATGTAGATCGGTGCGGTCGCCGTGCCCCAGTCCACTGTCGCCAGCCAGCCGGCATTGCAATGCGTGAGCACATTGACTCGCTCGCCCGGCCTCTTCCTTGCCGCGGTCTCCTCAATCAGTTTCAGCCCGTTGCGGCCGATCGCTTCGTTGATGGCGACATCCTCGTCGCAAATTTCTTGCGCACGCTCATAGGCGGCGGTAACGCGCTGATCGCGCGGGCGGTTTCGGACAGCGGCCATCATCTCGTCCAGCGCCCATTTCAGATTGATCGCCGTCGGCCGTGTCGCCAGCAGCGCTGCATAGGCGCGTTCCAGACTTTCGTCCGATGCATCCTCGCGCAGCGCCAGCGCGATACCATAGGCGGCGACCGCGCCGATCAGCGGCGCGCCGCGCGTTTGCATCGATGTGATCGCGTGCGCGGCGTCCTGCCAGCGCGCCAGGCGCAGCGTCGCACAACGGTGCGGCAGCAGGGTCTGGTCGATGACGCCGACCGACCATCCGTCCGGCTCCAGCCAGACGCTGCGCGTGTGCTTGCCGTTGATTTTCATGTCTGAGAAATAGCCGCCCTGCTCAACCGCGCCAAGCGCCAAATCAGCCGCTATTGCGCCTGTTCTCCGCCCCAATTCGGACCTGCGCCCGACGCGAAGGGAACCGAGCATGGTTCCCGGTGGAAGATTCTTCACGAGGGGTGAAGCCATGCTTTCTTGTTTTTCGCGGGCGCTTGCGCCTGCTTTTTTGTGTGTCTCTTTGCTTTCGCCTGCCCAAAGCCAGCCGGTTCAAGCCAAGCCCGTCGTCGAAGTCGCTTTCGTTCTCGACACGACAGGCTCCATGGCCAGCCTGATCGAAGGCGCCAAGCGCAAGATCTGGTCGATCGCGACCTCGATTGTCGATGCCAATCCCGACTCGGAAATCCGCATGGGGCTCATCGCCTATCGCGACATCGGCGACGAATATGTGACGAAACGCTTTGAGCTGACGACCGACATCCAGGACCTCTACGCCAATCTGCTCGAATTGAAAGCGCGCGGCGGCGGCGACTGGCCGGAAAGCGTGAACGAGGCCCTGCACGAGGCGGCCGCGAAAATGTCCTGGAGCAACGGCGCCGCCAATTGCCGTATCGTGTTTCTGGTCGGCGACGCGCCGCCACACATGGACTATGCGCAGGACATGAAATATCCGCAGGTGCTGGCGGTTGCCAGGCAGAAGGACATTCTGGTCAACGCGGTGCAGGCTGGCGGCGCGCGCGATACCGAGCGGGTATGGCGCGACATCGCGCAGATGGGTGGCGGCAAATACATCCCGATCCCGCAGGACGGCGGCAAGATTGTCGTGATCGAGACGCCTTACGACATTGAGATCATCGAGTTGCAGCGCGAACTGAACGGCACGGTGATTCCCTATGGTCCGCGCGCGCAACGCTCCAGTGTGGAGCAGAAGACACGGCAGGCCGCATCCGCGCCGTCGGTCGCCTCCGAGATGGCGAGCTATCTCAACAAGCGCGCCAGAACGGCCTCAGCGGTCGAGGCGGTCACAGGCGGCGGCGATCTCGTCGCTGATGTCGCGGCCGGGCGGCAGAAGCTGTCGTCGCTTAAGGATGACGATTTGCCTGACTCGTTCCGCGGCATGAGCGCCGCCGAGCAAGAGGCCGCCCTCGGCAAACAGATGGCGCAGCGCAGGGCGCTGAACGAGCGCATGTCGGAGCTTGTGAAGAAACGCGACCTTTTTGTCGCTGAGAAACGCAAGTCCGAACCGGTGAAAGCCGGCGATTCCTTCGACCGTGTCGTTGAGGAAACATTGCGGGCGCAGATCAAGCGCTAGCAGCTTGCTGATCCTGTCTCAATGGCGCAATCTCCCGCTGCCTAACGAGCGGGAGATTGCATGACCATTGACAACAGCGCGGCTTTTGACAACCGCGCGGCGGTGCCCGAGCATCCGCAGATTTTCGCGCAATGGGCGAAGGATGCCGCCGTTTTCCGCGAAGTTGCTGCGAAAGATGGACGCGCGGAATTCGACATCCCTTACGGCCCGAGCCCGCGGCAATATATCGACCTGTTCAAGGCGAAGGAGCCGAATGCGCCGCTCGCTATGTTCATCCATGGCGGCTATTGGCGGGCGCTCGATCCGAAATTCCACAGCCATGTCGCAAGGGGCCTGAACGCGCGCGGTGTGACCGTGGCCGTGGCAGGCTACGATCTTTGTCCGCAGGTCAGCATCGCCGACATCATCGAGGAGATGCGCGCGGCTGCCTTGTTCCTGTGGCGGCGCTTCGATCGGCGCGTCATGGTCTATGGCCATTCGGCGGGCGGTCATCTCGCGGCCGCGATGATCGCGACCGACTGGACGAAGCTCGATCCCAAGGCGCCGGCCGATCTGGTACCGGCCGCCTATTCGATCTCCGGCCTGTTCGATCTGACGCCGCTCATTCACACGACAATGAATGCTGACCTGAACCTCGATGAAGCCTCCGCGAAGGCGTCATCGCCGCTGTTCTGGCCGCTGCCGGGCAGGCGCGCGTTCGATTCGGTTGTGGGCGGCGCCGAGCTGCCGGAATTCCTGCGGCAGGCGAAAAGCATCGTCGATGCTTGGCCGAAGGACAAGGTGCAGGCGCGCTACGAAGAAATTCCCGGCGCCAATCATTTCACCGTCCTCGCGCCGCTTGCGGATGCGCAGAGCAGCATGACGGCAAGACTGGTGGAACTGTCCAACCTGGCCATTCCGGCACGCGCGCGCTGATCTCGGGTTTACCCGAGATCAGCCATGAAACATGCGCAAGTCGGCTACAGCCGACTTGCGTGCGCGCGGACCCGGAATCCAGATAGACGTTATGATGTTGCTTGCCGAATCCCGGTTCGCGGGCGCACGCCCGCGCCCCGGAATGATGGACGACAAGCTTTCCGCTCAGAAGAACGCCTGAATGCCTGTCTGCGCGCGGCCGAGGATCAGCGCATGGATGTCATGCGTGCCCTCGTAGGTGTTCACCGTTTCCAGATTCGACATCACGCGCATGACGTGGAATTCGTCAGCGATGCCGTTGCCGCCGTGCATATCGCGCGCCATGCGCGCGATATCCAGCGCCTTGCCGCAATTGTTGCGCTTGAGCAGCGAGATGGCCGGCGGCGCAGCGCGTCCCGCTTCCATCAGCCGGCCGAGACGAAGCACGCTGTGCAGGCCGAGCGTGATTTCGGTCTGCATGTCGGCGAGCTTCTTTTGGACGAGCTGGTTGGCGGCGAGCGGACGGCCGAACTGCTTGCGGTCGAGCGTGTATTGCCGGGCCCGATGCCAGCAGAATTCGGCGGCGCCGATCACGCCCCAGGCGATGCCATAGCGGGCATTGTTGAGGCAGCCGAAGGGACCGGCGAGGCCCGAGGCATTCGGCAAGATATTCTCTTCCGGCACCACCGCGCCGTCGAGCACGATTTCACCGGTGATCGAGGCGCGCAATGACAGCTTGCCTTCGATCTTCGGCGTCTCGAATCCTTTCGTGCCGCGTTCGACAATGAAGCCGCGGATCTTGCCGTCGAGCTTCGCCCAGACCACCGCGATGTCGGCGATCGGCGAATTCGAGATCCACATCTTGTTGCCGGTCAGTTTGTAGCCGCCCGCAACCTTCTCGGCGCGCGTCGCCATCGAGCCGGGATCGGAACCGTGGTCGGGCTCGGTCAGGCCGAAGCAGCCGATCATCTCACCCGAGGCGAGCTTGGGCAGGTATTTCTTGCGCTGCGCCTCGCTGCCATAGGCATAGATCGGATACATCACGAGCGAGGACTGCACCGACAGCGTCGAGCGATAGCCGGAATCGACCGCTTCGATTTCGCGCGCGATCAGGCCATAGGCGACATAGCCGAGACCGGCGCCGCCATACTCTTCCGGGATGGTCGGGCCGAGCAGACCGAGGCTGCCCATCTCCTTCATCAGGCCGGGTTCGGTTGTCTCATTGCGATAGGCTTCGAGGATGCGGGGAAACAGCCTGTCCTGCGCATAGCCGCGCGCAGTGTCGCGCACCATGCGCTCCTCTTCGGACAGTTCGCTCTCCAGATCGAGCGGATCCTCCCAATTGAACGGAGCGTCCTTGATCGAACCGGGGCGCTTGGTGGTAATTTTTTCGGCGGGCTGACTCATCGTTTTTCCCAGATTGCGAGGTGTGCCTGCAAAGGCGGCATTGGATACCCTGGCCCCACACTACCCCGCCACGGATCGGGCGGAAAGCGCGCCTAAAGTGACCGGGTGGCGCCGTTCTACTAACATTCTGTTGGGAATCGACAGGATAAAGTCAAAAATGGCCGCTTCCCGGGAAGTATAATTTTGGGCGTATTTGCGATGTTTGACCGCTTTTCTGGCCCTGACGCGCGGGGTTGCGCGAGCCTGGCCTTCATTGCCGGTATCATGGCAGCGACGCTCGCGGTGGAACCCGCCGACGCCCAGAGCCGCCACCGTCCAAACCCCACCGAAAGAGCAAGAAAACAGAAGGTTCCGCCACCGCCGCCGGGGCCGCATCTGTTTATCGTCTCGCTCAAGGCCCAGCGCGGCGCGCTCTATGCGAATGGCCAGTTGGTCGCGCATACGCCGATTTCGTCCGGCACCGCCAGTCATCCGACGCCGACCGGCGTGTTCAGCGTCATCCAGAAGAACCGGCATCACCGCTCCAATATCTATAGCGGTGCGCCGATGCCGTACATGCAGCGTCTGACCTGGTCCGGCATCGCGCTGCATCAGGGTCAATTGCCCGGCTATCCGGCTTCGCACGGCTGCATCCGGCTGCCCGGCGATTTTGCGCAATTCCTGTGGCGCACGACCAAACTCGGCGCGCGCGTGATCGTCACCCATGACGAGATTGAGCCTGCGGCCATTTCGCATGCGAAGCTTTTTCAGCCGAAGCAGCGCGTCGATGTCGGCGACGCCAGCAACCTGCGCCGCTCGATTGAAACGGACGTCGCCGCCAACGTGGCGACGCCCACCGCGACCGACGCATCCTCAACTGAAGGGGCGGAATCCGAGCCCGAGATTGCGAAGTCCCGCGAACCCGTCACCGACATATCGGCGGCCGCACAGAACGACATCCCGGCGTCCATCCTGGCAAGCTTCTTTGACACGCTGGACGCGAAGGCGAAGAAGCCGGCCCCGGCCGGACCCATTTCCATTTTCATTAGCCGCAAGGAAAAGCAGCTCTATGTGCGGCAGGGATTTCACGCGCTGTTCAATGTGCCGGTCAGCTTCCGTAGTGAAAATGCGCCGATCGGGACGCACGTCTTCACGGCGCTGGAGAGAACAGACGGCACCAGCGGGCTGCGCTGGATCGCGATGAGCATGCCCGGCAATACGCCGAAGGTGGAACACAGGATCGCCGGGGACGAATACAAGATCGTCTACCGCTATGACGATTTCGGCCGCCGCATTCGCGTGAAGCGAAAGGTCGCCGCAGCCGCAAAGCCTGTTGAAGCTCAGGCCGGGCCCGCCGCCTCCGACGTCCTTGAACGCATCGACGTGCCGCAAGACGTGGTCGACCGCGTCTCCGAATATGTCACGGCGGGCGCGACCCTGATCGTGTCGGATCAGGGGCTGGGTCCGGAAACCGGCGCCTATACCGATTTCATCGTGCTGACACGCTGACGCGGCTTCCTCGATTGCAGCCGTGACGCCGGCATTTGATCGTGCGAGGGTGGCGATGCCTCGATATTTCTTCAATACACGCATCGGCGACCGGTTCATCCCGGATCCGGAGGGTGCCGATTTGCGCGATCCGGATCAGGCCTGGCTCGTCGCGCAATCCATGATCCAGGACTTGCTGCAGGAGGAAGGCGCTACGCCTGATCTTCTCACCGCGACACTTGAAGTCACCGACGAAAACGGCGATGTCGTGCTGGAATTTCCGTTCTCGGAGGCGCTGATCCCGCCGCCCGACGAGCCGCAGACCCGCCACTGAATTTCTCGGACGGACATGTCAGACGCCAATCGCCTCAATGTCATGATCGTTCCGGTGACGCCGTTCCAGCAGAACTGCTCCCTCATCTGGAACGAGTCCACCAAATCCGGAGCCGTGATCGATCCCGGCGGCGATCTCGACCTGATCCGCCAGGCGATCGCGAAAGCCGGCGTCAGGATCGAGCGCATTCTCCTCACGCATGGTCATATCGACCATGCCGGGGGCGCGGCGGACCTGAGGACGGAGCTCGGCGTGCCGCTGGAAGGGCCGCACGTCGCGGACCAATTTCTGCTCGACAATCTGGAAGAGACGGCCGCCGTCTATGGACTGTCCGGCGCGCGCGATGTGACGCCCGACCGGTGGCTGCAGGAAGGCGAGCAGGTTACGATCGGCGGCGTGCCATTCGACATTCTGCATTGTCCCGGTCATTCGCCAGGAAGCGTTGCGTTCGTCAGTCGCGACCTGAAATTCGCCGTGGTCGGTGATGTGCTGTTCCAGGGCTCGATCGGGCGCAGCGACCTGCCGGGCGGCGATCACGAGATGCTGATCCGCTCCATCACCGGCAAGCTGCTGCCGCTCGGCGACGATGTCGCATTTATCTGCGGCCATGGCCCGGCCAGCACGATGGGCGAGGAACGGCGCTCCAATCCGTTCTTGCGATAGCAACTGAACCGGCGACAACGCCCGCTTAGAATCCAATTGGTGCTGGAGTCACTCTCCGCGAAATCATCGAGTTACGATCAGCGCCAGCCGGTCCGCATTGGCCTCTCGAACACAGTACTGACCCCCAACCCGGCCGCCATTAGCCGCCGACCTCCCGCTTTCAGGGGGAGGTAATTCTGCGGCTTACAATCAGCTGCTCCGCGCTTCCCAGCGCGGCGTCCTGATCTCGCCGCGCGTCGTGGCAATCCCGAGTTCGAGGCTGTCGGCAATGCGGTGCGCGCGTTCGATAAAATGCGCGGCGGCTTTCGGCGGACAGATCGCCCTGGCCGTCGTTTCGAACAGCGCCAGCCAGCGCTCGAAATGCTCGTTTCCGACCGGCAGCGACATGTGCGCCTGCATGGGGCGGCCGTGATAGCGGCCCGTCATCAGCATCACCGACGACCAGAAGGCGCATAGTTTCTCAAGGTGAAGGTCCCAATCCTCCACCTTTTCCTCGAAGATCGGACCGATCAGCGGATCCTGGCGCACGCCCGCGTAAAACGCCCTCACCAGCGCGGCGATCATCGGCTCGTCGATGCCCGTGCGCTCTTTCAGGTCCTGGATGAGGCGATTCCGCCTCTCCTCGCTCTCATCCGACCCCATGCATGGCTCCCAGAAGATATATTTTGCATATTGCTTTTATGCGATGCCGGCTTATTGTCAATCGTGGATTTCCTCATATGGGAGATATCGATGGGCCAGCTATCCTCCGCCGCCAATGCGGTGACGTACCTCCTCCTCCTGCCCGGCGACCTGATCTGCAACGCCGTCGGCGTCGGCACGGCGAATAATCGCGACCTGCTTCGGATGCTGGTCAATTCGTTCGCATGGGCCTTCGTCGGCGCATTGGTCGTCATCGCCGTGGTCTGACCGCGGCGTCAGGCGCGCAGGTTGCAGTGGTGCGGCGAGGAGACGGGACGATGTCCGAGACCATCGTTGACTGGCAGAACTGCTTTGCGTCGGCGCTGCTCAACAGCAGGGCCGATGCGATGCTGCTTTGCGATGGCGAGGGCATCATCCGCTGCTGGACGCCGGGCGCCGAACGGCTGTTCGGATATACCGAGACGGAAGCCGTCGGCCGGTCGCTCGACATCATCATCCCGGAGCGGCTGCGCGCGCGCCATTGGGCCGGCTATCGCGAGGTGATGAACGGCGCGCCGAGCCGCTACGGCGACGGCGAGGTGCTCGCCGTTCCCGGCCTGCGCAAGGACGGATCTCAGTTGTCCATCGAATTCACCATCACGCCGGCCACCGACCCGCAAAACCGGCTGGTCGGGCTTGCCGCCGTCATTCGCGACGTGACCGCCCGCTTCGAGGAGCTGAAAGCGTTGCGCAAGCAGCTCCGGACGGCGGCGCCGACCTGACCGGCGATGATCGCCCCACGCATTCACACAACGGATCCGACATGCGCCTGACCATGCTTTCCGACTACGCCCTGCGCGTCCTGCTCTATGCGGCGGCCAACCCCAACCGTCTCATCACCATCGAGGAAACCGCGAGCGTGT
Organism: Pseudorhodoplanes sp.; assembly: GCA_032027085.1. Lineage (NCBI taxonomy): Bacteria > Pseudomonadati > Pseudomonadota > Alphaproteobacteria > Hyphomicrobiales > Pseudorhodoplanes > Pseudorhodoplanes sp. Next base: position 1,575,940 of record JAVSMS010000001.1, read on the forward strand.
ACAGGGTCTCCCGCGCGCATCTGATGAAGGTGGTCAATGTCCTGACCCGCGGCGGCTTTCTCAAAGCGGTGCGCGGCCGCGCCGGCGGCTTCACCCTGGCGAGATCCCCGGGCGCCATCAATATCGGCGCCGTCATGCGCCTGACCGAGCCGGACTTTGCGCTCGTGGAATGCTTCGCCACCGGCAATCAATGCATCGTCACCGGCTGCTGCAAACTCCCGACGATCCTCAACGAGGCGCTCAACAATTTCGTCCTCACCCTCGACCGCTACACGCTCGCCGATCTGATGCTGACGAAAGCCGATTTCGCCCCGCCAAAAAAAATGAATCAGAAGACGCGCGGGCCGACATTTGCCGCGTCATGACCTGCTGACCCGCGCTTGGGATCAGCGGTTCTTGATCGCACCGATAATCGCGGTCAGGATCGCACCGCCTGCGCCGCCGGCAACAACCTGAGAAATAATACCACCTATGCTCAGGTCACCAGCCTGCGCCGCGGCTGTGACGGCGGGAAGCAAGGCCGTCACGACCTGGCCAAGAACGCCACCGCCGACGGCTCCTGCAATCAGATTTCCGATCATGCCGAGATCGAATGTCGGCGACGCCTTCCCGGCACCTGCACCACCAAGCGCGCCGGCCACGAGGTTGATGAGGATGCTTTCCATGTCCGCCCCCCTTTTAAAAAACCTCAGTTTGAAAATTCTATCCGGCGGACCGCGCCTCGTCGAGCGCTCCGGCAGCTTCACGTGATTCAAAGCGACTCTTTCAACTGCAAATGACAACCCGTTCAACTACCTCCATTCCGCAGGCGGCGCTGCACTGCGCCAAGCGGCTTTGCGCCTCACATCTTTGTGCGAAGGAGTGAATTGCGCAGAAACCCCTTCAAAACCCCGGCCATTGCCGCGCCCCCGCCGCATCGGCTATGAAGGCCGCCACGCACCCGTAGCTCAGCTGGATAGAGCGTTGCCCTCCGAAGGCAAAGGTCACAGGTTCGAATCCTGTCGGGTGCGCCATCATTCAGTGCTGGGCCTCAACGCGGCGCTCAGCAGGCCCGCTTCCAGCCGGCCATGGCGGCCGGCATCGCCGTTTCGCACAGGCCGGTTCTGAACGGCGACATTGTCAGAATGTGGAGCAGGAACAATTCCGATTGGCGGTTGATGCCAAGCTTCAGCATGATGCGCTTGGTGTAGGTGCGGATCGTCGCTTCGGTAAGATGCAGTTCGGCCGCGATCCGGCGCGGGCAATGGCCGTAAAGGATGCGCGCGACGATCTTCTCATCGGCCGAATTCAGTCCGAACGCCATCGCGATGCGCCGGGCGCCGGCCACGGCGTCGACGCGCGGCACCAGCACCAGCATCTGGTCGGGGTCATGCGGGATCGGCAGCGCCCCTACCCAGGCGAACGCAAAGCGTTGACCTTCGATCGAGAGCGGAATGGTCGCATTGGTCCAGCCGCGGTTGAATTGCGACTGCATCGCCTTGCGCACGGCATTCTTCAGGCGCTCGGTGATCGGCGCATTCCCACCCGCCAGCAATCCGTGATTCGTGCGCAGCAACTTTCCCTCGACCAGCAGCCGGCGTCCCAGACTGTTCACATCATGCAGACGCAATCCCTCGTCGACGACGAAAGCCGGCGAGACCAGTTGCTCGAGGAACACGCGGATGCCGGAGGGCGAGGCTTGCGGATGCAGCAGGCTTTCCGCCGTCGACCAGATCACCGAGACGGCGCGCGTAAGCCATTCGATTTCAGCCTCCTGGAACGGAGCCCGGCGCCAGCCGGCCGCGAATACGATGTCGCTTCCGTCGCTCGCCCGCAATTGCCCAATGACCGAATGGCCGCCATGGCCGTTCTCGTGGCCGATCAGGTTGCGGGCCACCGGATCGTCGGGCCTCAGGATCGGAAACGACGCATTGCGCGAGAGGCGCGTGCAAATGAGTTTGTCGATTGTCGCCGGCAGGCGGACGGGAGCGTCGCCGACGCAAATCTGCTCGGCCACAACGCCCGACCTCGCAACGGTCGAGACGAAACAGCGCGTGCAGGCTAGCAAATCGACGATGGCATTGCCGAAATGCTCGATCATGATCTGACGCGAGCGCCTCGGGGCCGCCGGAGGCAGGATCGGCTGCAGCGGAGGAGTGATGATGTTCGACTCGCACTCGGCAAGAAGGCCGGAGCCATTCCGCCGCACGGTCAGCACTTTTCTTCCATCCACGGCCGCCTCCGCACCTTCCGCGGCCCTGTGCTACGCGCGCTAACTTTCCCTGAAAGCGCGATTCACGCGCAGCAACACAGGCTGCAACAGATATTCAGCAAAGGTTCTCTCCCCCGTTTCGATGAAAGCTTCCACCGGCATTCCCGGCTGCAACGACGACAGGTAAGGCTGAACATCGGCCGTCGGTTGCAGCTCAATTTCTGCGAGATATGAGGCAACCCCGGTCTTCGGATCGATCAGCGCGTCAGCCGATACCGACGTGACGGTACCGGGCATGATCGGCGTGCGCCGGATGTTGAACGCAAGAATGCGAATGCGGGCCGATTGCCCGACATAAACCTCGTTGCGATCCGATGGCCGCAATGTCGCTTCGATGATCAGCCGGTCTCGCGCGGGCACGACCTCAAGCAGGGTCTCGCGCGGGCCCAGCACAGCATTGAGGTGCCTGGTGTTGAGGCCGACCACGACGCCGCGCTCCGGCGCGCGCAAGTCGCTGCGCGCAATCTGGTCGCGCAAGGCGGAAACCCGGTGCCGCACGTCCGCGATCTCCTCGCTTGTCGCGTGGCGCTGCTTGGCGATTTCCTGGCTCCGGTTGTAAGTCAGTTGCCGCCGACGGTCTTCCAGTTCCGCGATTTTTCCGTGCGCTTCCGCGTTTGCGGCGGCATTGCGCGCGATCTGGCCTTCCGCTTCGGCTTCGGCGCGCCTCAACGCGAGGACCTTCGGCTTTCGCGCAAGCCCCCGGGCCATCAGATAATCGCCGTCCCTGATTTCCTCCTGAAGCGCCGCAAGCTGTTGCTCCAGCGCCTTGCTGCTGCTTTCCAGGCCCCTGATCGTGTGTTGCAATTGAAATATTTGTTGATCGAGAAGCCTGCTCTCGCCTTCGAGCGAAGCCGCGCGTGCAACGAATTCAGCTTCCTGGGTGCGCATGGCCAGCTTCGCCTCCTGCCGCGTCGTATTCAGAAGCTCGTCCGGGAAGGCAATTTTTGTCGCACCGGTTTGTTCCGCAATGAGGCGCGCTTCCGTCGCCAGATCGGCAAACAACTTTGTCTCAAGGACGCCGAGACTCGCCTCGATCTGGGTGGTGTTCAGTCGGGCCAGAACCTGTCCGGCTTCGACGAGATCGCCTTCACGAACGAAGATCGATTTGACGATGCCGCCTTCAAAATGCTGAACCGCCTTGCGTTTCGACATGACCTTGACCACGCCCGGCGCGATGACGGCGCTGCGCAGCGGCACCGTACCGGCCCACACGCCAACAGCGCCAAGGTTCAGAATGAGTAACACGCTCCCCCAAAGGATGAGCCGGCGCATCTCCGATCTCGGTCTTTCGGAGGAAGCATCCTGAGGCCGGATCACTGCCGGCAGTTGCCGGATTGCAACAAGCGGATTCTTCATCAACGGCCTCCTGCTGTCGGCAATCGCAGCGGCTCGGTCCGCGCGGGGGCTTGCGGGCGTTGCAGCGGCGTGGCGCCCTTGATGGTCTGCGGTAGCACGCCGGAGGGCGGACCAAACGCGATCTGCTTTCCGTCGCGCAGGAACAACACCGAATCGGCAATGGTCAGAAGGCGGGGCCGATGCGTGACGATCACGAATGTCGCCCCCCGTTGCTGCGCCGCTCGCACCGCCGCGCACAAGGCTTCCTCGCCTTCGGGATCGAGATTGGAATTGGGCTCGTCAAGCAGCATCAGCGTCCGCTGGCCGTAAAAGGCACGCGCAAGGCCGATGCGCTGACGCTGGCCGCCGGATAATCGGCCGCCGTCCCGGCCGATCTCGGTCTGATAGGCCTGCGGCAAGGACAGGATCATCTCGTGCGCATTGGCGAGCATGGCTGCGGCGACGATATCCTCATCGCGCGCCTGATCGTCGAAACCGGCAATGGCTTCCGCAACCGTTCCACCCAGGAGCTCGACATCCTGCGGCAGATAGCCGACGAACTGGCCGAACAGGTTGGGATCCCAGTTGTCGAGCGACGCGCCGTCCAGCCGGACTGTGCCGGCGGTCGGCTGTTCCAATGCCGCGAGCATGCGCAGCAGCGTGGATTTGCCGGCGCCGGTCGGTCCGATCACGACAACAATCTCTCCGGGCCTGCTGGCAAAGGAAATGCCCTGCAGGACGGGCCGTTTCGCGCCGGGCACCTGATAGGTCACACGCGAGACCTCGAGCGCGCCGGTCGGAGCCGGCAGGCGCGTGTGCCGCCTGCGCAAGCTGCTGGCCGCAAGAACCGCGCCGACATGCGCCCATGCATCCTGCGCCGAGGTCAGCGCGCGCCAGGCCGACAGGAGACTCTCGACCGGCTGCAACGTCCGGCTGATCAATATCGAGCCCGCGATCATACCGCCGGGCAGGAGTTCGTTCTGCAGCACAAGCCACGCCCCCAATCCTATGGCGGCGATTTGCAGGATCATCCGCAGCGCCCGCGCGATGGCGGCGATGGCGGCGACCTGCTCGGTGGCCCGCACGACAGGGGCGAGCGCCGCATCGTTGATGCGCAGGAATTCGCGAATGGCGCCCCGGCTCCAGCCCATGGCCCGCACCAGACGGGCGTGCTTGACGATGCTGTCCAGCAGCGATTGCGTGCGAAGGGCCGCGCCCGACGCCTGGGCAACTTCGGCGCGGGAAATGCCGGCACTCAGGAATGCGAGCGCCAGCAGGATCGCCGATCCGATCAGCGTCAGCACGCCGAACCAGGGATGGATGAGATAGAGGATCAGCAGAAACGCGGGAAGGAACGGCGCGTCGAGCAATGTCGAAACCATGCCGCTCGACAGGAAATTTCTCAGTTCGCGCACCCGCACAAGGTCCTGCGGACCCGCCTCATCGGCGCCTGACCGGAAGATCGACGCTTCCAGGACTCTCGGCGCAACATAATGTTCGAAAGTGACGGCGAAGCGCGTCAGGATTCGTCCGCGGATCGCATCGAAAGCCGCGCTGAAGGCCAGTGCGACGACGGCAATCGCCGTCAGTCCCACCAGCGTTTCCACGCTGCCGCTGGTGATCACCCGGTCAAAGACCTGAATGCAGTAAAACGGCAGGACCAGCAGAAGCGCGTTGGTCGCGAGGCTGAAGACAATCGCCCACAGCAAAGCCTCGCGCGCCGGAATCATCGCATACAGCGACTTTCCCTTCGCCGCAGGCATTCGCTGACGCATAACGGAACGCATACTCTGTACCAATCCGCCTGCTGATGCGTCGAATGTCTTAGCGCAGCATAGAGACAGAACTAAGGTCGGGCGGCGGCCTCAGCCGCCGCCCGATAAAAGTTGCTTATACCAAGGCGACCGCATCATACCCGGCCGCGGTATTGATGTCCTCGATCGACTCAAACGCCGTTCCGCCTCCGGTGACACCGTCGAGGGTGATGGTGCCAAAACCGAAATCGAGCGTTGTATCGACTCCGTTGTCATCCACGACAACGGTTTCGGGATCGAAGCCGTCGACAACGTCAACTTCGACCACGTCAAAGTCGGCAAAGCTCAGGTCCTCGATCTCGTCGTCGCCGAAGTCGCCGCCGGCGCCGTCACCGACATGGTGCGTATCCTGTCCGGCACCGCCGGCCGATACGTCGTCGCCGGCCTCTCCATAGAGATGATCGTCGCCGTCGCCGCCGTCGAGCGTATCGTCGCCGTCGCCGCCGTGGATCTCGTCGTCGCCGGCGCCGCCGCTCAACTCATCGTCACCGGCATCACCCCACAGGCTGTCGGCACCGTCGCCGCCATCAATCGTGTCATCGCCGTCGCCGCCGGACACGAAGTCGGCACCGTTGCCGCCGTTGATGGTGTCGTCACCGGCATCACCCCACAGGCTGTCGGCACCGTCGCCGCCATCAATCGTGTCAGCGCCATCGCCGCCGAACGCAACGTCGGCACCGTTGCCGCCGTTGATGGTGTCGTCGCCATTATCACCGAACAGCAGGTCCGCACCGTTGCCGCCATTGAGCTCGTCGGCGCCCTCACCGCCACTGAGCACGTCGGCCCCTGCATCGCCATTGAGGACGTCATTGCCGTCCCAACCGTTCAGGGTGTCATTTCCGGCACCGCCGCTCAGCGTGTCGTCGCCGTCGTCGCCGTTCAGCGTGTCGTCGCCGCCGTTGCCTTCCATATAGTCGTTGCCGGCGCCGCCATTCAGCAGATCCGTACCGCCGCCACCAAACATCGTGTCGTCGCCGTCATCGCCGTTCAGCGTATCGGCACCGCCATTGCCTTCCATCCAGTCGTTGCCGGCGCCGCCATTGAGCAGATCGAGGCCAGCGCCACCGCTCATGGTGTCATCGCCGTCATCACCGTTCAGCGTGTCGTCGCCGCCATTGCCTTCCATGAAGTCGTTGCCGGCGCCGCCATTCAGCGTATCGTTGCCGGCATTGCCGCTCATGGTGTCGTCGCCGTCATCACCGTTCAGCGTGTCGTCGCCGCCATTACCTTCCATGAGGTCGTTGCCGTCGCCGCCATTGAGCAGGTCGAGGCCGGCGCCACCGCTCATGGTGTCATCGCCGTCGCCGCCGTTCAGCGTGTCATCGCCACCATTGCCTTCCAGGGTGTCGTTGCCGCCGTTGCCGTCGATTGTATCGTTTCCGGCGCCGCCGCTCACGAAGTCATCATCGAGGCCGCCGGCCAATGCGTCATTGCCGGCTTGCCCGTTGATGGTGTCGAGGCCCGCACCGCCGCTCAGCGAGTCGTCGCCGTCGCCGCCATTGATCGTGTCGTCGCCGGCGCCGCCATCGGCTGTATCGTTGTCGGCACCGCCGTCGATCGCGTCATTGCCGGCCCCTCCTTCCAGCGTGTCAAGACCGGCGCCACCGTTGATCGTATCGTTGCCGGCATTGCCGGACAGGACGTCGTCGCCGTCCCCGCCATCGATCAGGTCGTCGCCGGCATCGCCGTCGACCGTATCGTTGCCTTCGTTGCCGTTCAGTGTATCAAGACCCGCGTTGCCGCGGATGATGTCGTCTCCGTCATTGCCGTTGATGGTGTCGTCTCCGGCATTGCCGTTGAGCGTATCGTTGCCGGCATTGCCGTCGATGAGATCGTTTCCAGGGCCGCCGTCGACGGTATCGTCTCCGGCATCGGCAGTGACCGTGTCGTTCCCAGCCAGGCCGCTAATGGAATCAGGATCAGGGGTGCCAACGAGATTATCGTCATTCGGCGTTCCAACGATGACAGCCATAGGGGTCGCTCCTTGTTTGTCAGGATAAGTTGACGTTCCTTGGAGAATCTCAACGCAGGACGCGACCATGCGTCCGCTCCGAGATTCCTCGGGAGCATTCTGGTGACATCTGCCCGGCGAGCTTGAATCGCTTGCGTTAAAGCGATGAAGCTAAGCTCGGAAGCCGGGACGCTATGCTTGGGGGTTATCGCCAACAATCCCCATTTGGGGACAAATCTTCCACGCAAATTTTGCGGGCGCCGCGAATTTTTCTTTGCGCCTGCGCAGAAGAGAGTGTTGGCGCCGTCAGTGCAATTTCGGCGACTTCAAAAATCGCATGCGGTCGCCGGAATTCACGCGCACGTCGAACGTGTCGCCATCGCGAAAGATGGTGAGAGGCACTTCCACTCCGGCAACGCCCAACGACCATATCTTCCGATACAGCGTTGCGAGCTCGTCAACCTCTTCGCCATCCACGGCGACGATGATGTCGCCGGTGCGCAAATCGGCGCGGGCGGCGGGCCCGCGCGCCGCCAACCCGACGATGATGATGCGGCCTTCGGCTTCAGTGGAATAAATGCCGAGCCAGGGACGCGCCGGTTTTTGTGCATGACCCAACGTCAACAGATCGTCGAGGATCGGCGTCAGCAAATCGATGGGCACGATCAAGTTGAGATATTGCCCCTCGGCATTGCCGCCGCGTTCGAGTTGCAGCGAGCCGATGCCAAGGAGTTCACCATTCATGCCGATCATCGCCGTGCCGCCCCAATTAGGATGCGCGGGTGCGGTGAAGATCGCCTCGTCCAGGACATATTCCCAATAGCCTGCGAATTCCTGCTTGCCGACGATGCGCGCAGCAACCGACCGCTCGCGCCCGCCAGATCCCGCGATAACCACACGCTCACCAATTTGCGCAGTGGCCGACCGTCCCAATGGCAATGCCGGCAGATTGAGCCGCGCCAGCGGCTGCACCAGTCCGAAGCCGGTCTCCTGGTCGAAGGTCAACGCGTGGCCGGGAACGACGCGGCCGTCACTCAGATGCAACCAGATCGTCTCGGCTTCCGTGATCAGATAGCCGATGGTGAGGATGAGTCCGCTGGTGCGGATGATGACGCCGTGGCCCGCGCGTTCGGTTCCGAGTGTCTCGGCCGTAAAGGCATCCGCCGGAATCAGGGATCGCAATCCGACCATTGAGGCCAGTGCGGCATCGAGATCATAGTCATAATCGCCGGGCCGGGGCTGGGCCGAGACCGGAACTTTCCAGTCGCTCAAGGACGCCATGCCAGCCACTCCTTACCCATTCCAACGGCCGCCCAAGCCAACCTGCAGCGATGCGGCGGGCGAAATCAAGCCCGAAAGACGAGCGCCGAACCGGCTGTCGACGGCGTGAGACGCTTTGCCGACGCCTTCATCCTGCCTAATCTCTAGGGCACAGCATCCGGACAAATCACCTTCATCGTGTCGGGGACATCAAGGCATGCGTTTGCGGGAACAATCCGCCCTGGTTGTGGCGATGGCTGGACTGGCCATTCTGATGGGCGATGCCGCGGCGCAGACACCCTATAGTTATCCGCAAGGCGGCTATCGCGGCGTAGCTGGACCTGACGGGGTCGTGACCGCGGCCCCAGATGACGACGGCGAGGAAATTGCCTCGCGGCCGCTGCCCCCGCTTTCGACGCCCGGCCCTGCGCCTTCTGGCGAACGGCGGCCCTATTATCCGACGGAGCAGAGCATCGGCCGCGACACGGCGCCTTATCCGATTGAGCCGCGTTACGACCGCCAGACTTCGCAGCCCTCGATTGCGGCGCCGGAGCCCTATCCCGAACCGCAGATTGTGCGCCGGCCGCCCGGCTATAACCCGCCCGCCTATGGCGTCATGCCGCCTTATCAGGAAGGACCGGCCCAGGGCGACGTCAGCACGGCGCGCCCGGATGCCATGCAGCCAGGATTGCAGCCAGGATTGCAGCCGGGTTTGCGGCCACCCTCCGCAATCCCGAACGCGCCGGATGTCGCTTCCCCATCACAGGCAATGCCGGGCCGTGTTGCCGCGCTGCCGCCCGAAGACCAGCCAGAGGAAGGCGAGCCGGCGGAGCTGCCTCCGCAATTCAAGCGGCAGGTCGTCAGCTATCAGACCAAAGAGCCGGCCGGCACCATCATCATCGATACGCCGAGCACCTTCCTTTATTACGTCAACGGCGACGGCACCGCGATTCGCTACGGCATTGGCGTCGGCCGCGAAGGTTTCACCTGGGCCGGCACCGAGCGCATCAGCCGCATGGCCGAATGGCCCGACTGGCATCCGCCCGCCGAGATGATCGAGCGCCAGCCTTATCTGCCGCGCTTCATGGCCGGCGGGCCGGGCAATCCGCTGGGCGCGCGCGCACTTTATCTCGGCAAGACCATCTATCGCGTGCATGGCACGAACCAGCCCTCGACCATCGGGAAATTCGTGTCGTCGGGTTGCATCCGCATGCTCAATGAGGACGTCCAGGACCTTTATACCCGCGTCAAAGTCGGCACGAAGGTTGTGGTTCTCGGCGGCGCACGCGGACCGTCCGCCTCCAACGCGCCGACAACGCGGTAGTGTGGTCGTTCGGAAGTCCGCTTCATTCTTGCCGTATGCTCTTCCAGCGGTCCTCCGAACCAAACCACACTAGAAACATGGGGTTTGCTAGTGTCCTTCCAATCCAAAGTGCGCTCACGGCCATGCCGCAGATGAAGCGGACTTCGGATTCGGGACACTAGCGGGTACCGCCAATTCTCTCCGTCACGCTGTGATTTGCATGCTGTGTTCTGCGTGCAACGACGGCTGCAATTGTTGCTGCGCGCGACCGGCAGAATCATCGCGGCAGGAAAGCTGTGCGTGACCTCGGGAACCGAATCAGCAAAAATCCTGTCCACAGGGAAATTTGGCGCGAATTTGTGCTGCGCATCGCCCCTTCCCGACCGCGAGACCGCCGCCGCTGTGCTTTCGCGCGAAGATTCTATTTTTGGTGTCGCGTGAGCCGCCCGCGTTCGGGCGACCGTGGAAGGACTCTGATTCATGCTGCCCGATCTGCGGATCGTCATTGCAGCCGTCGTCTCGACGTTCATCCTGACCGTGGGCGTCGGGTTTTTTGCGTCCTCCCGGCTCATTCACGAGCAGATGACCGCCCGCGTCGACACCAAGGGTCATGACGACACGCCAATCAACCGTATCGCGCTGAATTGGCCGGAGCCGGCAAACTTCGAACCTCACATCAATCTTGATTTCGCCATCAGCGCCAAGACCGCCAAGAACCCTGTCCGCGACGTCACGCCGGAGACGATTTCGGCGCCACACTTGGCAAAGACAGACGCTGAGGCTCCAGTCCCGCCGCCGTCCGAAACTCCGGGACCGGCGCATGAAACGCCCGCCGCTTTGTCGCAGGAGCCGACAACCTTAACGCCGGCGCCTTCCGCCGTAACGCAGGACGTTGCCGCGCCCGCAGCGGAATCCTCCGCGGCTGAGTCTTTAGTCGCCGAGCCGATCACGCCGACACCGGACATGGTCACTGCGACGCCGGATGCCGTCACATCCGCGCCGGAAAAAGAAATGGATACAGTCAGCGAGCCGGCGCCTGCCGCATCTGTCGCGAAGGCGCCCGATCCGATCGAGGAAATCCCGGCTGCCGCCGTCGAAGCGCCGACGTCGAAGGCCGATACGCAGGTCGTGGTGCATCTGCACGAAACGGCGCTTGCAGAATCAACCGGCTCGATCCCCGCGCCGACAACGGAAACGCCGGACGCCCCGCTTCCGGCGTCGCGCCCGAAACTGGCCCTAAGGCACGAACCCGGCAATGCCGGCAACGCATCCCGGCCGACCCAGACCGAGCCCGCGCGCGCGCCGGTCAGCGAGAGAAAGCGCCCCCGCAGAGCCTCGATCAGGGCGCACCATACGCCGCGGCCGCAGCCGCAGCCGCAGCCCGCGCAAACTCCGCAAATGCAGCCGTTCGATTTCTTCGGTTTGTTCCGCAATTCGCAGGCGGCGCAGCGGCCGCCGGTGCAGGTCGCAAGGCCGACCACGCCGATCAACTAGCAGCCGTCGTTCGCATTCTGCGCCATCTTCCCATATAAACGCGCGTCCTGAGAGCGCCCGTGCTTGCGGGCCGGAGGTGCGCCGCATCATGGTTGCTCTGTCAGTTCTGGACCTGTCGCCCGTCGTCGCGGGCGGATCGGCCGCGCAGTCGCTGCGCAACACGCTCGATCTTGCCGAACACGCCGATCGGCTCGGCTATCATCGCTACTGGGTCGCCGAGCATCACAATCTGTCCAACATCGCGAGCACGGCGCCCGACATCATGATCGGTCAGATCGCGGCGCGCACATCGCGCATGCGCGTCGGCTCCGGCGGCGTGATGCTGCCCAATCACGCGCCGCTCACGGTCGCGGAACGGTTCAAGGTGTTGGAGGCACTGTTTCCCGGGCGTATCGATCTCGGCATCGGCCGTGCGCCGGGCACCGACCATGTCACCTCCATCGCGCTGCGCCGCCGCCAGAATATCCGCGAGGACGATGATTTCCTCGAGCGCTTTCAGGAATTGCTGCTGATCGAGAATGGCGGATTCCCGAAAGAGCACCCCTTCAGCAGCATCCGCGCCATGCCGTTCGATGTCGCGCTGCCGCCGATCTGGCTGCTCGGATCGAGCGACTACAGCGCGCAGCTTGCAGCCTCGATCGGCGCCGGTTTTTCCTTCGCCCACCACTTTGCCCATCACGATGCGGTGCACGTGATGCGCCTTTATCGCGAGCGCTTTCAGCCGTCGCCGGCTCTGCCGGCGCCTTATGCCATTCTGGCGACGGCCGCCGTTGTCGCCGACAGCGACGAGGAGGCCGAGCGCCTGGCCTCGACCATCGATCTGAATTTCGTACGCCGCGCCAAGGGCGATTACCTGCCGCTGGAAAGTCCGGACACGGCGCTCGCCTACGCCTATTCGCCGATCGATCGCGAGCGCATCGCGCAGAATCGCTCGCGATTGTTTGTCGGAACGCCGGCAACGATCAAGCAGAAGCTCGCGCCGTTGCTGGAAGCCACACAGGCCGACGAGTTGATGATCACCAGCATGATCTACGATCACGACGCGCGGAAGAGATCCTACACTCTGCTGGCGCAGGCCTTTGGCGTGAAAGCGTGAGTCATTGCACCACGTCAGATGGCGCATTATTGAACCGCAGAAACGACGGGAGAGAGCCTTGGGCAAGCAACTTTCACTTACGACGTCCGACCAGCATCAGCTTGGCGCTTATCGCGCCGAGCCGAGGGGAGATGATCATATCAAGGGCGGTATCGTGGTGGCGCAGGAGATTTTCGGCGTCAACAGTCACATCCGCAATATCTGCGACCGCCTCGCTGCCGCCGGCTATGTTGCCGTGGCGCCGGCTCTGTTCGATCGCTTCGCGCGCGATTTCGAGTGCGGCTATTCGCCGAACGAAGTCGCGCATGCACGCAACTATCTCGGCAAGATCGACTGGAACAAGATGCTGCTCGATATCGAAGCGGGCGTGAAGAATGTGCAATCCTCAGGTCCGGTCGGCGTCGTGGGCTTCTGCATGGGCGGCAGCGTGGCGTATCTCGCCGCGACGCGCCTGTCGGGGTTATCGGCCGCGGTCGCCTTCTATGGCGGCCAGATCGTGAAATACGCCGACGAGAAGCCAAAATGTCCGGTGCAGATGCATTTCGGCGAGCAGGACGCCGGCATTCCGCTCAGCGATGTCGAGATCATCAAGCAGAAGCGGGCCGACGCCGAAATCTATACATATCCGCCCGGACACGGCTTCAATTGCGATGAACGCTCAGCGTATCACGAAGCGAGTGCAAAGCTGGCGTGGCAGCGCACGCTGAATTTTTTGGACAGGCACATGAAGTGAGCGTAAGCGCGCCGCTCACAGCCATCTCTCGATGATGGTGACGGTGTCGCCGGGGCGGATCGGAAAATTGAGCGGCACGTTCTGGCGCAGCATCTGGCCGTTGATGTTGCGGGTGACGGTGATCTTCTTCCTGTCGGCGCGCGGGGCATAGCCGCCGGCAATCGCCACCGCGCTCTCCGCCGTCATGTTGGCGACGTAAGGGTATTGGCCGGGCGCGTTGACCTCGCCGAGGATGAAGAAGGGCCGGTAGGCTTCGACCTCCACCGACACATGCGGCTGGCGGATATAGCCGTCCTGCAGCCGCGCGGCGATGGCGCGGGCGAGCTCGGCGGTGGTGAAGCCGCGCGCGGCGACCGGCCCGACCAGGGACAGCGAGATATTGCCGGCGGCGTCGACGATGTAGGAATTCGTCAGACCGTCCTGGCCGAACACCTGCACCCGCAGCCGGTCGCCGGAATCAAGCCGGTAGGGTTCGATCGGCAGTCCCGCAGGCTGTGCCGGCAGATAGGGATCGACAGCCGAGGTCAGGACCGGAGCGGGCTGCGCCAGCGGCGCCGGCACATAGGGCCCGCCGACGGCGGCCTGCGGCACATAGGCATAGGTCGCAACCCCGCGCCGCGCGCAGCCGGCGGCGGCCAGCGCTGCCAGCATCACCGCCACTACGCGGTTCCAACGCGTCAAACGCCGCATCTGAAGAATCCGGGGCTTCCCACTAAGCCGGATTAACGCGTCATATGGTTAACAAAACCTCACCAGGTCTGTGAGAAGCCTTGTCTCAGGCAGCGCGGCGTCGCTTCGAGACCGGCTTCTCTTCCGCGGGCTTTGTTTTCTCCGCCAGACGATCGGCAATGGCCACGACCAGCATCGAGCCGAGGAACACAACGTGGATGCCGGCAAGCCAATAGAGTTTCTTGTCGTCATAGTTGCCGACATTCATGAATGCCTTCAGCAACTGGATTGCCGAAATGGCGACGATCGATGACATCAGTTTCTGCTTGAGACCACCGAAATCTACCTTGGTCATCCAATCGGGCCGGTCGTGACCGACTTCCTCGAAACGCGAAACGAAATTCTCGTAGCCGGAAAAGATCACGATCACGATGAGATTGCCGACCAGGACAAGATCGACCAGACCGAGCACCCCGAGAATGACGTCGGATTCGGAAGCGATGTGAATATGTCCGATGAAGGACACAAGTTCGATGAAGAAGTGAATGAACAGAAGCACCAGGCTGATGACAAGGCCGATATAGAACGGCGCAAGAAGCCAGCGGCTTTGGAAAAGAACCAGCTCCAGCAAAAGCTCGATGCGTCGCATCATGGTCCCGCCCTCCCGGTCTTCGAAAAATGACGCGGCCCGTGATGCACGTCAATCGACATGCATCTCAAGCCGCGTGGTCAGCGGGACAAAAGGATCAGGCGGTGATGCCGGTTCCGATCTGGCAGCTCACGCCGGTCCCGCCCAGGCCGCAATAACCCATGGGATTCTTCGCCAGATATTGCTGATGATAATCCTCGGCGAAATAGAAGTCCGGCGCATCGAGAATCTCGGTTGTGATCGGGCCGTAATTTCTGGTCGCGATCGCCTTTTCGTAGAAGGCCTTCGAGGCCTCCGCCGCTTTACGCTGCTCTTCGCTGAAGACATAGATTCCGGACCGGTATTGCGTTCCGATATCATTGCCCTGCCGCATGCCCTGCGTCGGGTCGTGGTTTTCCCAGAATGTTTTCAGCAATTGTGCGTAGGACATCTTCTTCGGATCGAACACCACCAGCACCACTTCATTGTGGCCGGTCTGTCCCGAACACACTTCCTGATAGGTTGGATTCGGCGTCAGGCCGCCGGCGTAACCGACCGCGGTGACATGAACGCCGTCGCCCAATTCCCAGAATTTCCTTTCGGCGCCCCAGAAACATCCCATGCCGAACATCGCCATCTCGCTGCCCTGCGGATAGGGCCCCTTCAACGGGTGACCGTTGACGAAATGATCGCGGGCGGTGGGAATGGTGTTGGCGCGGCCCGGCAAGGCCTCGCCCGGGCCTGGAAGGGTCAGGGATTTCTTGAACATGAACATGTCGGCTTCTCCCGATGTCGCCGCCAATATATGTGCTAGGAGGACCATTCGCATCGGCCCCCGGTACGCCGGACGCTGCGAGGAGTTCACAGCCCTGCGAGGGCTGCTTTCTATTGGATAATACGCGCTTTATGCTGCGCGCCGATCGGCGGACGAGGCCACAGGAGTGATTATGACGTTGAGATTGTTTGCGATCGCATTCGCGACCTTTTTTTTGGCTGCGTCGCCCTCGTCCGCTCAGCAGACCCCGCCGCCCTATGGGCCGCCTATTGCCCTCGAGGTCGCCAAGAAGATCATGGCCGCGGCCGAGGCGGAGGCGGTCAAGAACAACTGGCAGGTCGTCATCACCATCATCGACAGCGGCGGCCACATGGTCATGATGCAGAAACTCGACAACACCCAGCTTGCATCGATCTCAGCATCCGAGGGCAAGGCGCAGACCTCGCTCGCCTTCAAGCTGCCGTCGAAGGCGCTGGAGGATGCCGTCACGGCGGGCGGCGCGGGCACCCGTCTGCTGGCGCTGAAGAACATCGCGCCGTTCGAAGGCGGCCTGCCGATCGTGATCGAGGGGAAGATCGTCGGCGCCATCGGCGTGTCCGGTGGCCTGTCCGCGCAGGACGCGCAGGTGGCGCGCGCCGGTCTCAGCGCGCTCGGGAATTAGGCGCGTCCGTCCAGACGCGCTACAGCCAGGACTAATCCCGCCCGTAGCCGATCACCGGCTTTTTCTTGCGCCCCAGCAGAATGGACAACACGCCCACGACGCCGAGAACCAGCCAGGCCGGCTGCTCCAGCAGCGTCAGCGCGACCGGATTCCAGGCCTGCGCCGGAAGATTTGCCTCGACGCTTGCCTGCAGCGACTGCAGGCTGTTCGCATTAATGTCGGTCCAGAGCTGGCCAAGCTTGTAAATATAGATCCGGCTGTCGGCGATCGACTTCGCCCCGTCATAGACCAGGAGAATGAACGCGGCGGCGAGGATCAAGACGCCCAGGAATCGGAAAAGAAACCGGATCATTGCAAGTCCGAATCGGTCATCGGGAAAATCACAGGCTGGGGACGGCTTAACCTCCCGGTCTGTCGCCTTCAACCGGCTCCCGGTTCACAGTCACGGCATCGGCGTACCGTCTCTTGAGCTTGGCGCTTTTCTGCTAACGTCACGGAGAAGGCGCCCCTGACCGCCCTCAAGGGAGTTGAAATGACGTCGAAATCCAAAAGCCGTAATAACCGGCCGACCTTCACCGAGCAGGAAGCGCTGCAATTCCACTCGGACGGCCGCCCCGGCAAACTTGAAATCGTGGCCACCAAGCCGATGGCGACGCAGCGCGATCTCTCGCTCGCCTATTCCCCTGGCGTCGCCGTGCCGGTGCTGGCCATCGCCGAGGATGAGAGCAAGGCCTTCGACTACACCACCAAAGGCAATTTCGTCGCCGTCATTACCAACGGAACCGCCATTCTCGGGCTCGGCAATCGCGGCGCGCTGGCGGCCAAGCCCGTCATGGAAGGCAAGGCGGTGCTGTTCAAGCGCTTCGCCGACATCGATTCCATCGACCTGGAAGTCTCGTCCGAAAATCCCGACGAGATCATCAATTGCGTCAAGCTGCTCGGCAAGGGCTGGGGCGGCATCAACCTGGAAGACATCAAGGCTCCGGAATGCTTCATCATCGAGCAGAAGCTTCGTGAATTGCTCGACATCCCGGTCTTTCATGACGACCAGCATGGCACCGCGATCATCGCCTCCGCCGGCCTGTTGAATGCGCTCGATCTCACCGGCCGCAAGATCGAGGAGACCAAGCTCGTCTGCAACGGCGCTGGCGCCGCCGGCATCGCCTGTCTGGAATTGCTGCGCGCCATCGGCTTCCGGCCGGACAATCTCGTCCTCTGCGACACCAAGGGCGTCATCTACGAGGGCCGCAAGGACGGCATGAACCAGTGGAAGTCGGCCTACGCGATCAAGACGTCCGCCCGCACGCTGACCGACGCGCTGAAGGGTGCCGACGTTTTCTTCGGCCTCTCGGCCAAGGGTGCTGTCACCAAGGACATGGTGGCATCGATGGCAGACAAGCCGATCATCTTCGCCATGGCCAATCCCGACCCGGAAATCACCGCCGAGGAAGTGGCCGAGGTGCGCGACGACGCCATCATGGCCACCGGCCGTTCGGATTATCCGAACCAGGTCAACAACGTGCTCGGCTTTCCCTATATCTTCCGCGGCGCGCTGGACGTGCGCGCCACCACCATCAACATGGAAATGAAAATTGCGGCAGCGCGGGCACTGGCGGCACTGGCACGCGAGGACGTCCCCGATGAAGTCGCCGCCGCTTACGGCGCCCGTCCGAAATTCGGACCCGATTACATCATCCCGGTGCCCTTCGATCCGCGGCTCATTTCCTATGTGCCGCCGGCGGTTGCGAAAGCGGCGATGGAATCCGGCGTGGCGCGCAAACCGATCGTCGACATGGAGGCCTATCGCCAGCAATTGCGCACGCGGCGCGATCCGGTCGCCGGTGTGCTGGCGCGGGTGCATGAACGGCTGCGACGGTCGCCGAAGCGCGTCGTGTTTGCCGAAGGCGAAGAAGAGCAGGTGATCCGTGCGGCGGCGAGTTTTGTCGCCGAGGAGCTTGGCACGGCATTGCTGGTCGGCCGCGAAGATCGCGTGCACGAGAGCGCGCACAATCTCGGCATCGAGCTTGGCGGCAAGATCGAGATCGTCAATGCCAGGCTGTCGAAGCGCAACTCCGACTACGCCTCCTATCTTTACGAACGGCTGCAGCGCAAAGGTTATCTGTTCCGCGATTGCCAGCGCCTGGTGAACCAGGACCGCAATCATTTCGCCTCATGCATGGTGGCGCTCGGCGACGCTGACGCCATGGTGACCGGCGTGACCCGCAATTTCTCCGTCGCACTCGAGGACATCCAACGCTGCATCGATCCCAAGCCGGGACATCGTGTGATCGGCGTCTCCCTGGTGCTGGCACCGCGCGGCCGCACCGTCATTGTTGCCGATACGGCGGTGACGGAAATGCCCAGGGCCGATGAATTGGCGGACATCGCGGTCGAAGTCGCCGGCGTGGCGCGCCGGCTCGGCTACGAACCGCGCCTCGCCCTGCTCGCCTTCTCAACCTTCGGTCATCCGCCCGGCGAACGCTCCGCGCATGTGCAGGAAGCGGTGCGCATTCTCGACAAGCGCGGCGTCGATTTTGAGTATGACGGCGAAATGGCCGCCGACGTTGCTCTCAATCCGGATGCAGCCGCGGCCTACCCGTTCAACCGCCTCACCGGCCCCGCCAATGTACTCGTCATGCCGGCATTCCATTCCGCCTCGATCTCGACCAAGCTCCTGCAGGAGCTGGGCGGGGCAACAGTCATCGGCCCGATTTTGGTCGGGCTGGACAGGCCGGTGCAGATCGTTCAATTGGGCGCCAAGGATACCAACCTCGTCAACATGGCGGCCCTCGCTGCTTTCAATGTCAACGGGTAGTTGCCGCTCGCCAAGGAGTGTCACGTGGCCAATTCTGCATTGCGTGGTGTGATTGCTGCGATCGCCACCGCGATCGACGACAAGGGCGCGCCAGACCACGAACGCGCATTGAAGCTGGCGCGGTATCTGCTCGACAATGGCTGCAACGGACTGAATGTGCTCGGCACCACCGGCGAAGCCACGTCGTTCTCCCTATCGGAACGCATGGGCCTGATGTCGGCCTATCGCGAAGCCGGCATGCCAATGGATCGTTTGATGGTCGGTACGGGCGCTGCAGCCGTTTCCGATGCCATTGCGCTCACGCGGCATGCCGCCGAGCTCGGCTTCGCCGGCGCACTCATTCTGCCGCCCTTCTATTACAAGGGTGTCCCGGATGACGGGCTAGCTGCCTATGTCGATGCCATCGTGAAGGCGACAAGCGACAAGCCCATTCCCATCTATCTCTATCACTTCCCGGCGCAATCGGGACTGCCGTGGCACCTCGCACTGATCAAGCGGCTGGTCGATGCGTACAGCTTGCGGATCGTCGGTCTCAAAGATTCCTCCGGCGACATGACGTTCGCGCGTGAAGCCGCCAGAGTGGCGCCCGGCTTTGCGGTGTTCCCCTCGAACGAAGCCGCGCTGATCGAAGCCCGCAACGGTGCTTTCGCAGGGGTAATCTCGGCGACCGCCAATTGTAATGCCGACCTCTGCGCCCGCGCTTGGTCCCACGGTGAGCAGTTTGCGCTCGATCAAGCGGTTACCATCCGCAAGCTATTCGACGGCAAGGCGCTGGTGTCCGGGGTGAAGGCTCTGCTGGCCCATATTCATGGCGATCCGGCTCTGGCCAGGGTGAAGCCACCGCTGGCGGCCTTTCCGGCCGCGGACAAAGCGGCGGTTTTGGCGGGATACGACGCCGTCCGGGCCAAGAAGGTCGCCTGAAACCAGCCTCCAGGCTGGATTCTGGCGCGTTGACGCCTTCCGGGCCTGCCATTATAAGCGTGCGCAGATCGCGGCGGCTTTTGAGCCGCCGCATTTTTTACCGACACAAACCAGGCCGGCGCCGTATCGATCAGGCAGCCCCGCGCCGTGGAGAGGGCTCATGGCCAATACGAAGTCCGCAAAGAAAAAGACGCGCGTGATCGCGCGCCGCACCGAGATCAACAAGAACCGCCGCTCCGGCATGCGGACCTATGTCCGCAAGGTCGAAGAGGCGATTGCCAGTGGCGATCAGACCGCCGCGCTCGCCGCACTACGGGCCGCCGAACCGCAGGTGATGCGCGCAAGCCAGAAGGGCGTGCTGCACAAGAAGACCGCGAGCCGCAAGATCTCGCGCCTGATGCATCAGGTGGCAAAGCTCGCCAAGTAAAGTTCGAGGCAAGCGAGTTCGCAGCGTAAGCTGCCGACAAAGAATTCTTTATTCCAGAAAAAGCCCGGCCCGCGCCGGGCTTTTGTTTTTCTGAAACGCGCAGGCTTAGACGGCTTTCCCGTATTGCGGTGCAATTTTGCGCTGCACGCTGATGTCGAAAACCCCTGCACCTCAAGGGTTACTTGAAATTTTGGACACGAAAAGCAGCGAAACAAGAACAGCTTAACGCCAAAGCGTGTTCGGGGCTTTGGATTCTCATGCCGCCGGTCACCCGGAATCCGGCAAGACTTGCGGCGCGCAATGTCGGTAGCGAGATATATTGGCGCAATAGACCGCAAAAAACCGCACGACGATTCAAGACGTTGTCATGACGCTTCGCGACCGCGTGCTGACCGGAACGACACACAGGTGTTACGATCGAACTAACGCCGACAAAATCCGTTGCAGTTTGCAGGCGCGTGTGTATTTTTAAATCGCTGTCGCGCCAGCGGCGGTTCTCAGTAAAAGGTCTTTCTTCGAGCTCATCGAAGATGAGAGCGGGCGACATGTGTCTGGAAGTCTCAATTTCGAAGATTCCTCGGCGAAGACCGGGTTGCGTAGACGACAAGCTGATCATCGCGATAGTATATTGATTTCTGAAATCGCGACGCAGGCTCCCGTAACTAAATTTTGAAAATAAGCGGTCCACCGCGCCTATGGTGCGGCTGGGAGGGGGAATTCATGACGACGGAATATAACAAAGCAGAAGACGAGGCTCTTCCAGGCTGGCTCGGTTTTAACAAGCCCATGATGCCGCGCTTCGGTTTTTCGACGATTGCAATTGGCTCGCACGGAGCCGCGTCTCCGCCCACAAGATGAGGCTGCGCGCATCATTTCCTGCCGATAAGCGTTGCGCTGTCCGGAGCTGAGGCTTCGGGACACGACCAACCGACTGCAGGACGTGATGCCGCGTCGACGACAGCGACAGGGGCGCTGTCACTCACTTGTATGGAATTCGACATTCGGGAAGAGGCGACCGAGATGACGAGCATGGATCAGGAGCGCTGGTCGCGCGTTAAAGGCAGATTGAAAGCAGAAGTCGGCGACGACATCTTTTCAAGTTGGTTTGCAAGAATGGATTTGGAATCGGTCGAGAACGACACGGCAAGGCTGTCGGTGCCGACACGGTTTCTAAAGAGCTGGATCCAGTCGCATTACAGCGACCGGGTGCTGAGTTGCTGGCAGGCGGAAGAAGAGCGCGTGCGCCGCATCGAACTGACAGTGCGCTCGGCCGCGCTGCGCGCGAACCCGCCCAAACTCAAGCAGGACGATCATCCGCAGCCGGCGCTTGAGTCGCGCCCGGCCAAGACACTGAACGGCGAACAGCGGATCCTGATTGCGCCGGTGTCGGCGGCGCATGAGGCGCTGGGCGGCTCTCCGCTCGATCCGCGCCTGACCTTCGACACCTTCCTGGTCGGGCGCTCAAACACGCTCGCGCACGCGGCGGCGAAACAGGTCTCGATAGCGCGCCGCGGCGAACCGGTGATGTTCAATCCGCTTTACATCCATGCCGGTGTCGGGCTCGGCAAAACCCATTTGCTGCATGCCATCACATGGGCGGGCAATGCTGGCGGCGACCGCAAGGTGCTGTACCTGACCGCCGAGAAGTTCATGTATGGCTTCGTGTCGGCGTTGAAGACGCAGACCGCCTTGGCCTTCAAGGAAGCGCTGCGCGGAATCGACGTGCTGGTGATCGACGACCTGCAGTTCCTCACCGGCAAGAATTTGCAAGCCGAGTTCTGCCACACCCTGAATGCCCTGATCGATGCCGGGCGGCAGGTGGTGATTGCCGCCGATCGTCCGCCGACCGACCTCGAAAGCCTGGACGATCGCGTCCGTTCGCGTCTGGCCGGCGGCCTGGTGGTGGAAATGGGTGCGCTCGGCGAGGACCTGCGGCTGGAAATCCTGAAAAACAGGGCTGCCGCCGCGCGCGTGCATCATCCCGGCTTCGACGTGCCGGAGCCGGTGATTTCCTTCATCGCCAAATCCGTCACCCATAACGGCCGCGATCTCGAGGGCGCGCTCAACCGCCTGCTTGCGCACAGCAAATTGACCGGCCAACCGGTGACACTGGAAATGGCTGAGCGTGAAGTGCGCGACCTGATCCGCCCGCAGGAACCCAAACGGGTCAAGATCGAGGACATCCAGCGCGTGGTGGCCCGGCAATACAATGTCAGCCGCGGCGACCTGCTGTCTTCGCGCCGGACCGCCAATGTCGTGCGGCCGCGGCAGGTGGCCATGTATCTCGCGAAGACGCTGACCTTGCGGTCGCTGCCGGAAATCGGCCGGAGGTTTGGCGGGCGCGACCACACCACCGTGCTGCATGCGGTGCGCAAGATCGAAGGCTTGGTCGGCAATGACACCGCTCTGGCCGACGAGATCGAGCTTCTGAAGCGCCAGCTTCAGGAATAGGCCTCGAAAGCTCTTGCCCTCCGCGCCCCGCCGCGCCAAATTTCCGTCCCCCCGGCCGCCCGCCTGACAGCGGACGGCCGGGGTTGTCATCACCGCGGCGCCCCAGAATATCCATTCCACGGGCTCCGAATGTCCTTTCCCCAAGCGGGGTCACGCCTATGAAGGTTACCGTCGAGCGCGCGCAATTGCTGAAGTCTCTGGGCCATGTGCATCGCGTGGTCGAACGGCGGAACACGATCCCCATCCTCGCCAATGTGCTCATCCGCTCGGAGAAATCGAAGCTCGCGTTGAAGGCGACCGACCTCGATCTGGAAGTCAGCGAGACCGTTGCCGCCGATGCCGGGCCGGGCGGCTCCACCACCGTGCCGGCGCACATGATCTACGACATCGTGCGCAAATTGCCGGACGGCGCGCAGGTCGTGCTGGAATCCACGGGCGACCGCGCCATGCTGACCATCCGCGCCGGGCGTTCGCGCTTCACCCTGCAGACGCTGCCGGAAAGCGATTTCCCCGATCTCAATGCCGGCGAGATGACTCACAAATTCACGCTGCCGGCCGCCGATCTCAAGCGCATGATCGACAAGACGCAGTTTGCGATCTCGACCGAAGAGACGCGCTATTATCTCAACGGCATCTATCTGCACGCCGCGGCTAGCGGAAAGAATGAGACGCTGCGCGCGGTGGCGACCGACGGGCACCGGCTCGCGCAATATGAAATCACACTCCCCGCGGGCGCGAAAGGCATGCCGGGCATTATCGTGCCGCGCAAGACCGTGGGCGAGGTGCAGCGCCTGATTGAAGACAACGAGGCCGAGATCGGCATCGAATTATCGCAGGCCAAGATTCGCTTCACCATCGGCGACGTGGTGCTGACCTCGAAACTGATCGACGGCACCTTCCCCGATTACGCACGCGTCATTCCGCTTGGCAACGATAAGGAGCTGAGGGTCGACAAGAACGAATTCGAGCATGCGGTCGATCGCGTCTCGACGGTCTCCAGCGAGCGTGGACGCGCGGTGAAGCTGTCTTTGGCCAATGGCAAGCTGACGCTGTCGGTGACCAATCCGGATTCCGGCAGCGCCACGGAAGAAATCGAAGTCGAATACGAGGCCGACCCGCTCGATATCGGTTTCAACTCCCGTTACCTGCTCGACATCGCCTCACAGATCGAAGGCGAGACCGCGCTGCTCAAGCTGTCCGATCCCGGATCGCCGACGCTGATCCAGGACAAGGACGCCAAAGGCGCCCTCTATGTGCTGATGCCGATGCGGGTGTGAGTTGGGTTCGACTATTCGTGACGCTGCTTCTCGGCCCTCATCCTGAGGAGCCTTCGAAGCAGGCGTCTCGAAGGATGAGGGCGCCTTCCTCAGGACGAGGGCGGGTTAGATGACTGCCGCTCGCATCCGCCGCCTCACCGTCACCAACTTCCGCAACTATCGCGCGGCGAGTCTTGATGTCGGCGCGCTGTCCATCGTGCTCGTCGGCCCGAACGGCGCCGGCAAGACCAACCTGATCGAAGCCATTTCCTTCCTGACGCCGGGCCGCGGGCTACGCCGTGCCACGCTGGAAGAGGTGGCATTCAGCGAAGGCGACAGCGGCAGCGAACCGGCGCCAGAAGACGCGTCCGATAAATCCTGGGCGATCTCCGCCGAAATCGAGGGCGCGCTCGGCCTCGCGACGTTGGGCACCGGCATCGAGCCAAGTCTATCCGGCGAGGCTACGATGTCGCGCAAATGCCGCATCGATCGCGAGCCGGTTGGCTCGGCGGCCGCGTTTGCCGACCACCTGCGAGTGATCTGGCTGACCCCGGCAATGGATGGCCTGTTCTCAGGCCCGGCATCAGAACGGCGGCGCTTTCTTGACCGCCTCGTGCTGGCCGTCGACGCCGAACATCCCGGTCGCGTTTCAGCCCTGGAGCGCGCGCTGCGCTCGCGCAATCGGCTTCTCGAAGAGCAAAGCCCCGATCCACATTGGCTCGACGCGGTAGAGCACGAAACCGCGGAGTTGGCCGTTGCCGTCGCTGCTGCGCGTGCGGAGACCGTGCGGCGCCTGCAAGGCGCGCTCGCCACCGGCCGCGCGATCGATCCGGCATTTCCCTTTGCAGAAATCGCGCTCGCCGGATGGATGGAAGAGATGCTGCTCACGGCGCCCGCGAGTGATGTGGAGGACCGCTATCGAGCGATTCTGAAGAACAACCGAGCGCGCGACGCTGCCGCCAAACGGACGCTCGATGGTCCGCACCTGACCGATCTAGCGGTCACTTATGGCCCGAAAAATATCGCAGCGGCGGATGCTTCAACCGGCGAGCAAAAGGCGTTGCTGATCCGCCTTGTGCTGGCACATGCCAATCTCATTGCCGAGATGACCGGGTTTTCTCCAGTGCTGTTGCTCGACGAGATTGTCGCGCATCTCGACCCCAACCGCCGCGCCGCTCTTTACGATTCGCTGGAGAAGATCGGCGCGCAGGTCTGGATGACCGGCGCCGACCCGCAAGCCTTCTCCGACATCGCCGGCCGCGCCGAGATTTTCGAAATCGGCGGCGGCCAGATCCAGCCCAGCAAGGCGATCTGACGCTCCTTGTCATTTCACAGCGGCCGGTTCCCGCGTGTTGCGCCAAAGTCTTGGCGCCGGTCCGGAACAGCAGGGCTGGCTGTCGCTTTACTTTTACAAAGGAGAAAGCATGCCACGCGATGGTGTCGAGGATATTCGTGAGCATTTGCGCGACGCGATCGAGGAACTGCGCCGGCAATTGACGCGCGTGGAAATGTGGGCGGGCGCGCTCGATGGCTTTTCCCGTCCTGTTCCCAGCTACCAGCCCGACAACAAATTCCTGCTGTCCGGCAGGTCTCGAAAGGACCGCTGAAGGGCGGCTCGCGGGGCGTCAAAAAAACGCTCCAAAACGGGCCTCGGCGAGGGCTTGAAAATCCTTTGAAAGCAAATACTTAAATGGCATCAAATTGGGCTGTACGGCACCCTGTTTTCGTGCCACACAAAACCCAATTCCACACGCATTTGTCTCGCTGATTCGAAGGCACATCCATGGCCGAAACGGCTCGCCAGCCGGCTAAAAATCCGTCCGATTACGACGCTGAATCGATCAAAGTCCTGAAAGGTCTGGACGCAGTCCGCAAGCGTCCGGGCATGTATATCGGCGACACCGACGACGGCTCCGGCCTCCACCACATGGTCTATGAGGTCGTCGACAACGCCGTCGACGAAGCGCTGGCCGGCCACGCCAAGGAGGTCGCAGTCACGCTCAACCCGGACGGCTCGTGCACCGTACGCGACGACGGCCGCGGCATCCCGACCGACATCCACAAAGGCGAGGGTGTCTCGGCTGCCGAAGTCATCATGACGCAACTGCACGCCGGCGGAAAATTTGACCAGAATTCCTACAAGGTCTCGGGCGGCCTACACGGCGTCGGCGTCTCCGTCGTCAACGCGCTGTCGACCTGGCTGAAGCTGACCATCTGGCGGGACGGCCAAGAGCATTTCATGGAATTCCGCGACGGCGTGGCCGTTGCGCCGCTGAAGGTTGTCGGCAAGGCCGATGGCAAGAAGGGCACGCAGGTGACCTTCCTGCCTTCGCCCAAGACCTTCACCATGACCGAGTTCGATTTCCCGACGCTTGAGCATCGGTTGCGCGAACTCGCCTTCCTCAATTCCGGCGTCACCATCACGCTGTCGGACATGCGCCACGCGGTCGAGAAACGCGAGGAGATGCATTACGACGGCGGCGTCGAGGCCTTCGTCAAATATCTCGACCGCAACAAGTCGCCGCTGGTTCCGGCCCCGATCATGATCAAGGCCGAGCGCGACAACATCGTCGTGGAATGCGCGCTGTGGTGGAATGACAGCTATCACGAGAACGTTCTCTGCTTCACCAACAACATCCCGCAGCGCGACGGCGGCACTCATCTCGCCGGCTTCCGCGGCGCGCTGACGCGGCAGGTCACCAACTACGCCGAAACCGGCGGCGTCGCCCGCAAGGAAAAGGTCTCGTTGACCGGCGACGATTGCCGCGAAGGCCTCACCGCCGTGCTGTCGGTGAAAGTGCCCGACCCGAAATTCTCCTCGCAGACCAAGGACAAGCTGGTGTCCTCGGAAGTGCGGCCGGTGGTCGAGAACGTCATCAACCAGGCCTTGCAGGACTGGTTCGAGGTGCATCCCGCCGAAGCCAAGGCGATCGTCGGCAAGGTGGTGGAAGCGGCCGCCGCGCGCGAGGCTGCGCGCAAGGCGCGCGAGCTCACCCGCCGCAAGGGCGCGCTCGACGTCTCATCGCTCCCGGGCAAGCTCGCCGATTGCCAGGAGCGCGATCCGGCAAAATCCGAACTTTTTATCGTCGAGGGCGACAGCGCCGGCGGCTCCGCCAAGCAGGGCCGCAACCGCGAATTCCAGGCGGTGCTGCCCTTGCGCGGCAAGATCCTCAATGTCGAGCGCGCGCGCTTCGACAAGATGCTGTCCAGCCAGGAGATCGGCACGCTGATCACCGCGCTCGGCACCGGCATCGGGCGGGAAGAATTCAATCCCGACAAGCTGCGCTATCACAAGATCATCATCATGACCGACGCGGACGTGGACGGCTCCCACATCCGCACGCTCCTGCTCACCTTCTTCTATCGGCAGATGCCGGAGCTGATCGAGCGCGGCCACCTCTACATCGCGCAGCCGCCGCTCTACAAAGTCTCGCGCGGCAAATCCGAGCAATATCTGAAGGACGAGCGCGCCTTCGAGGATTACCTTATCGAGAGCGGTCTTGGCGAAAGCGTCTTCAAGATTGCGAATGGCGAAGAGCGCGCCGGCGGCGACCTCAAGAAGCTCGTCGAGAATGCGCGATCGATCCGCAATCTGCTCAACGGATTGCACAGCCGTTACAACCGCAAGGTGATCGAGCAGGCGGCAATTGCCGGTGTGCTCACGCCCAATGTCACGGGCGACGCGACGCGGGCCGCGGAAGCGGCGGCCTATATCGCGCGCCGCCTCGATCTGAAATCCGAGGAAACAGAACGCGGATGGCAGGGACGGTTTGATGCCGACGGCTTCCACTTTGAGCGCTCCGTTCGCGGCGTGAAAGAAGTTGCCATCATCGATCAGGCCTTGCTCGGCTCTGCCGACGCACGCAAGCTCGACGAGTATGCGCCGGTGCTGCAGGAGGCCTATCTCAAGCCGGGCACGTTGCGCCGCAAGGACGAGGAAATCGCGATCTACGGCCCGGTGGGCCTGTTCGAAGCCATCACCAGCGTCGGACGCAAGGGCATCGCCATGCAGCGCTACAAAGGGCTGGGTGAAATGAACCCCGATCAGCTCTGGGAAACCACGCTCGACAAGGAAGCGCGCTCGCTCTTGCAGGTACGGATCAAAGAAACCGACGAGGCCGATGACATCTTCACCAAGCTGATGGGCGAACTGGTCGAGCCGCGCCGTGATTTCATCCAGGAGAATGCGCTGCAGGCGAGCGTGGATGCGTAGCCTTGCTTATGTTTGTCGGGTGACGCATAAGTCTGGATCTTTGGGCCATAAGTCTGTGTCAAATGACGCAAAAGCCTGACTCAGATTTTTTCAATCATTGGTTGTAGAGAAAGCTACGCGGCCAAGCTGAGTAATCTTTGGCGGCCCGGCTCGCTCGTTGCTCATCTTGGATCAGCCGTAAGAGAGATAATACGCAGTCCCTTCGGTGCGGAGAAACCTTGGCACAATTTCAACGAATCAAAAGCCAATCAGGTCGTGCAGCGCAAAGGCATTCCGAGCTTGCAGAAGACGACTTTGACGAAGGCTATGCCCTTATAGGGGTAACTTCGTCCCGGCGGACACCTCTAGGTAAACAGGCCAAGATTGAATTGGACTGACTGCTGATCTGCTAGTGGATCTAATCAAATAGTCTGCACCATCTCAAGGTAACGGCAGAAGGCATTTGCGAGCTGCATCTGCTGTGGTGTCCGGCATTCCGCTCAAACAGCAAAGGCGATCCGACAAGAATGCAAATGCAACGCGCGCGGGAGGTTGCGCGCCTGAGGCGCTCAATAGTCGACCTCATGGGAACGAGGTCTTGAATAGCTCACCGAATGTATGCTCGCCATCACGTTTATCCAGCCAAGTCTTCATCTTCACCCTCATCACTTTCCATTAGAAGTCATCCATCTCGCTATGCTGAAGCGAAATAGGTCGCCGGCCTTCAGCAAATCCAATTCCGCTGCGGTATCGATCCGTACGACGGCATCATAGTTTTCGACCTTCCCCGCGACTCGCAAATAAACGCCACATCTCGGATGCGGCCGCACCGGCTCGCCTCTGAACTTGATATCGATCTGGGCATCGGTGCATCCACGCAGTTGCTCTCCGAGCCTGCGCGCGTCGGCGCTAGCCGACAATTGCACCGGCAGCACTCCGAGCCGAACCAGATTGCTCCGGTGAATGCGTTCGAAGCTTGCGGCGATGACCGCGCGGACGCCAAGCAGCGCCGTCCCCTTGGCCGCCCAATCACGCGCACTCCCTGTCCCATATCGCTCGCCTGCGACGATCACGAGCGGAACAGACTCGCCACGATAGCGTTCGGCAACCGTGAAAATGCGATCGATCTGTCCCGACGGCTGATGGAGCGTGAAAGACCCCTCTTTGCCATCAAGTAGCAGATTTTTCAGACGTTCATTGGCGAACGTGCCGCGCACCATGACATGATGATTCGCTCGCCGTGCGGCATAGGTATTAAAATCTTTTTCGTGCACTCCGAGTTCCCGGAGATAGTCCGCCGCGACCGACTTGCTGCCGATCTTGCCGACCGGGCTGATGTGGTCCGTCGTCACGGCATCGCCGAGCACGAGGAGCGGCCGCGCCGCGACGACATCGACAAGCGCGCTGTCGGCCGGCGCCTCGAAGAACGGCGGCGGCACGAAGTAGGTCGACGAGGAACTCCACGGGAATTGGGCGCCGCGACAGGCCGGCAGATTCTTCCACGCCGCCGGCGAAACCAGCTCGGCCTGTCGGCCGCCTGCCTTTCTTGCCAGAGCCTTCACTTGCTCCGACGAAGGCCACAAATCAGCCAGGTAAATGTCGGCGCCTTGAGCGGTTCGTGCCAGTGGGTCTTTCAGCAGGTCGATGTCGACCCGCCCCGCCAACGCGAAAGCGACGACCAGCGCTGGATTCATCAGGTAGGCCGACCGGATGGCCGGATGAATGCGCGCCTCGAAATTGCGGTTTCCCGAAAGTACGGCAATCGCTTGGCCGCCGTCTCTTGCGAGGCGCTCTTCGAGTCCGGGAGCGAGCCCGCCGGAATTGCCGACGCACACGGCGCATCCGTACGCCGCCACGACAAAGCCCAGCTCGGCGAGCGGTTCAAGCAATCCGACATCGGCAAGATAGCCGCTAACAGCACGGGAACCGGGCGCGAGCACCGTCTTGATCTGCCGGTCGACTGTAAGCCCGAGCTTTCGTGCGTTGAGCGCGAGCAATCCGGCCGTGATCATGGATTCCGGATTTGCGGTGTTCGTGCAGGATGTAATCGCGGCCAACAACACTCTTGCATCGAAAACGCCGCCCGTTTTTGGGACCGTTGTCGCCAATTCTGATAACGATACGCGTTCATCGGGTCGGGTCGGACCTGCGACGCAGGGAACGACGTCTGACAAGTCGATGCAGATGCGGCGGTCGTACTCGATCAGTTCGGGCTGACCGCGGCCAAACAGACCTTGCGACGACAGATAGGTTCGAATGAGTTCGATTGCCGAACGCGGTCGCCCGCGGTCCGCAAGCCACTGCAGAACATCTTCGTCGGTAGGAAAGAGCGCCAACGTCGCCCCATATTCCGGCGCCATGTTGGCGATCGTGCAGCGATCTGCGACCGAAAGATGATCGAGGCCATCACCAAAAAATTCCAGGAACGCGCCAACCACGTTTTCCGCGCGGAGCCGTTGCGTCAGCGTCAGCGCAATGTCAGCCGCCAGCGTGCCCGGGCCGGGCGAGCCGTGAAGCTCGACGCCGATCACTTCGGGGCGGGACAAGTCCTGCAAATCGCCGAGCAGAGCAGCCTCGGCTTCGATGCCCCCGACACCCCAGCCCAGCACCCCTAGGCCGTTGACCATCGGCGTGTGACTGTCTGTGCCGATGACGGTATCGCAGAAGACCCAGCCGTCCCGAACGGACACGATCTCCGCCAGCGATTCGAGATGCACCTGGTGGACGATGCCGTTCCCGGGCGGCACTACGGTCAAGCCAGGGAATGCCTGCTGCGCCCATTTCACAAAGACATATCGTTCAGCGTTCTGCTCGAACTCGGCAGCCAGGTTCTTTTCGAACGCGGCGGACGAGCCGTAGTGGTGGCTCTGCACCGAATGGTCCACGACCATCGCGACCGGGACGCGCGGCCGAACCGTATCGGCCGGCAGCCCCGCCCGAACTACTGCATCCCGGAATGCCGCCAGATCGGCAAGGAGCGGAAGACCGGCGGCGTCCTGCAGCAGCACACGCCCTACGGGAAACGCAATCGTGCTGTCGCCAGCACGCCCGCGCAGGATGCCAAGCGGCAGTTCTTTGGCGGCAAGGCCTGTCGCGCTTGCTCTCAATGCAGCTTCGAGAATGATCCGTATCGAGCGTGGCAGCGTCTCGGGCCGAATTCCGTGCTTGATGGAGAATTCCGGCACCGACACGATGCGAGCCGTGCCAAGAGTCTCGAACGACGCCGTTGAACGTCCGGTCACCTGTGCAGTCGTCATAGCGGCCCCTTGATCTTGCTGGTCGCCCTCACGAACAAAGGCGGCTAGCCACCCGACGATCCGGATACTGTCTCCCGGCCGGCAACGACAACGACACCATCTGCAGCCAGTTTCTCGATTTTTGTCTTGCTGAAGCCAAGATCCGACAACACTTCACGGGTGTCGGCACCGGTTTGCGGCGGATCGAGTCGGACGGACAAATTGGCGCCGGCAAAATTGACCGGCAACTTGGGAAGTGCCGTCTTGATGCCGTTAGGAAGCACCGTCGGCATCAGGCCGTCTGTCGCCAGCAAATGCGGATCGGTGAACAGGTCCTCCGCTCGCGCGATCGGTGCGAATGGAATGCGCGCGTCTTCCGCGAGCTTTAGCGCCTCATCGAGCGTGAGCTTGCCAAGTATCTCCGTGATGATCGGAAGCAGGATCGGACGGGCCTCGACGCGGGCGTTGTTGGTTGCGAAAGCCGGGTTGTCAAGCAAGTCTTGCCGCCCCATCAGGGCGCAAAAGCGCTGCCAGTGGCTATCGGTGGTGATGCCGATGAAGATCTGCCGGCTGTCCTTGAGCGTGAAGGTTTCATAAATGGCCCAAGCAGACACACGCTCCGGCATCGGCGGAATGGGACCTGTCGATTGCGCGGCGTAACAGAGATGTTGCCCCATGAGAAACACCGCCGTCTCGAACAGGGCGGACTCGACGACACGCCCTTCCCCAGTGCGGTCGCGATCGCGCAACGCGAGAAGAATGGCGATGACGGCAAACATCCCGCCGGTGATATCAACGACCGACGTCCCTGCACGCAGCGGGCGTCCACTCGGGCCGGTCATGTAGGCCAGGCCCGACATCATTTGCACGACCTCATCGAGCGCCAGCCGGTTCTTGTAGGGGCCGTCGAGAAACCCCTTCAAGCTCGCGTATATAAGCCGCGGATTGAGCGCCATGACCGTTTCAACACCAAGGCCGAGACGGTCCATCGTTCCGGGCGCGAAGTTTTCGATAAGGACATCCGCCCGCCGCACGATGTCGCGCGCAATCTCCTGCCCCTCGGCCGTCTTCAGATTGATGGCGATGGACCGCTTGTTGCGGTTGAAATAGCCGAAATAGCCGGTACCGAATCCCTTCAGATGGCGCGTCGGATCGCCATTGGGCGCGGGCTCGATCTTGAGCACATCCGCGCCGAAATCGGCAAGAATCATCGCGCAGGAGGGGCCCATCACTGTATGCCCGAAATCCAACACCCTCACGCCCGACAGTGGCAAGGTCCGCTTTGCATTCACGATTTTTTTTCCGACTTTTCGAGCTGTTGACGAACGGGCACCGGGCGCGGCGCAGGACCCTCGTAGCGATATCCCGTCGCCGGAGGCATTGGGCCTTTGATGCGGGCACCCTGGGTATGCTGCTCATAAGCGTGGGCCAGAATTCCAACCGAGCGCGACAGAATGAAAAGACCGCGTCCATGCTCCGGGCTGAAGCCAAGCTCGGAGTAGATGACGGCCGTGGCACCGTCGATATTCATGGGCAACCGCCGGCCGGTTTTGCGTTCGAGCGCGCTCTCGCACGCCCGGCCGATTTCCGCGAACGTGCCGACGATCTCCTTTCTCGAAGCAGCCGCGTCGACCAGTTGGAGAAGCCGGATTGCCCGAGGATCGATGCGGTGGAAGCGATGGCCGAAGCCCGGGATATGCTGTCTTCTGTCTATGCGGCTGCCGACTTCACGCTCGGCTGCCTCGTTGGCCGAGAGTCCTGCCTTCATGGACGAAGTAATGGCCGCATAGAGCTGCATCGCCTGCTGCCCGGCACCCCCGTGCACATCGCCAAGAGCGTTCACGCCGGACGCCATTGCATTGTTGATGCCAACGCCGCAGGTCATGGACATGCGGGCAATCGCAATCGAGGGCGCCTGCGGCCCATGGTCAACCGCGGCAACCAGCGCGGCCTCAAGAAGCTCGGCCTGCGCCAGGGAAGGCAGTTCTCCCCTGAGCATCAGCCAGATCATCTGCGGGAAGCTGCAATTCCCGATCAGGTCTTGGATGGGGTAACCGCGCATGCGGATGGATCCCGGCGCGATATCGATGATGGAGGTCCGCCACCAATCGTTTGGCGCCTCCTCACGGTCTCTTCTATCTGACGTCATGCCGGTCACCTCAGACTGTTCTGGCGAGTGCGTTGGCCGCGTAGGTCGCCTGCAACAGCGCGTGCGGAGCGTTCGCGTCGCCGATGCTGCGAACCGCGACGTCCGCTTGTTCGAAATCGTTGAGCATCTTGAGACGAGAAACGCCGCGCGTGGCGACGACGACGTGGGTGAACGGTCCGAGGATGGTTTCGCGGCCGACCGACGTTTCCCGCACGGTGACGGTGCCGCCATCATAAAGTACGGGCGCGGCGCGCGTCTGAATGAAGACATTGCGTTCGCGCAGCCTCTCGAACGCAATCATGCGGCTGTAAAGGTTGATGTCCCAAAGCGCCGTCTCGGGCTTGCCGACGATGCTTACCTCTGCACCGCTTGCCGCAAGCGTCTCCGCCGCCGTCAGCGTGCCCCAGCTTCCGGACAGGTCGTAAATCAGGACCGACCCACCGCGCCAGAGATTGCGATCCATAGCCAGCGCCTCCGTGACCGTAAGCGCCTTCGCGAGCCCGGGAATCGCGACGGCGTCCACCTCGGCGCCAGCGGCAACGACAACTAGATCCGCGCCAAATGCCCGGACGTCGTCGACTGTCGCTTCCCTCTCGCATTCGACGATCGCGCCCGACTCTAGAACTTCCCGCTCCAGATAAGCTTTCATCTTGCCGAGATCGCTGCGGCCGACACCGGTCGCCGCGATCGTCAGCAGGCCACCAAGCGACGGGCTCTTCTCCCAAAGCGTCACACGATGCCTGCGCAATGCGGCGACGCGTGCGAACTCCATGCCGGCCGGACCTCCGCCAACCACAAGGATGCTCTTGCTCTTCTCAGACTGCGGCGGCGGGACGGGCCAGTCCTTCTCCTTGCCTACACGCGGGTTCATCATGCACGTGATCGGCCGGTGCAGTGCCAGTTGCTCGATGCAGAAATTCGACGCAACGCAGGGCCGGATGCGATCCTCGCGGCCTTCAAGCGTCTTCTTGATGATCTCGGGATCGGCGATGTGCGCGCGCATCATGCCGACCATGTCGATCGCGCCGGTTGCTAGAGCTTCTTCCGCGTCCGCCAGCGTGGTGTAACGATTCGCAGTCAACATTGGCAGCGAGCCTATGGCGTCGCGCAGCCGCACCGTCAGATCGAGATACGGATGAGGCGGATAACTCATGTCGGCGACGTGGTAGCCGATGCTGGGCCAGTTGTAAGACGCCACCGATGCATTGATGAAGCTGACGCCAGCCTCCGTCGCCGCCCGATGGGCGATATGCCGGCTCGCATCGGCATCGAGGCCGCCCGTCATCAGTTCGTCCACGCTCAGCCGTACGCCCAACGGCGCACGGTCCCGGAGCTGATCAACTACCGCACGCAACACTTCCATCGGGAAGCGCATCCGGTTCTCGTCGCTGCCGCCATACTCGTCAGTGCGGTTGTTCGACGCTGGCGAAAGAAACTGGTGCAACAGATGACCGTGGCCGAAATGGATCTCCATGCCGTCGAAACCCGCCTCGAGCGCCAGTTCGACCGCGTCGCGGTAGCAGGCGATCACTTCCCTGATCTCGCTCCGCGTCATTGCGTGCGGCATTTCGCCTGAGCCGGTCCACGGAATCGAGGACGGCCCCCACGCCGGCAGTCGTTCGACGAAGTTCTCGCTGTGCCGGCCAGCATGTGTGATCTGGACGAATGCCGGGATATTTTCGGCGTGAATGACATCGACAATCTTTCGCAACCCCGGCAGCGTGCGTCGGTCATTTCCGCTCAATCCGCCCGAACGGCCGAGACTGGTCTTATGCACGCGCAGGCATTCGATGATGATCAGCCCGACGCCGCCCTTCGCGCGCTCGCGGTGATAGTTGACGTGGGTCTCGGTCGGGCGGAAGTCTTCCGCAAAATTGGTCGTATGCGCCGGCACGAAAATCCGGTTCTTGATCTCCACCCTGCCGATCCGGAACGGTCGAAAAACGTGACCGTAGCGTTTGCGAATCTCGCTGTTCATTGCTCGACCTTCTCGCCTACGCCATCCACATTCCGCCGTTGATATCGATCACCATGCCGGTGATCGACTTGGCGTCCGGCGAGCACAGCCATCCCACCGTACCCGCAATCTCGCTCGCGGCGACGATGTTGCCGAGCGGCATGGTCGCGCGCAGCTTCTCTATTTCCTCGTTCGACAACCGCCCCAGCATCGGCGTCTCAACCGGACCCGGCGCGATTGCATTCACGCGAACGCCGCGCGGCGCAAGATCCTTAGCGAGGTGCTTCGTCAGACCGATGATGGCCGCCTTCGCCGACGCATAAGCAGGGCCGGATAGGCGATTGCCGCCGTGCCGTCCGTTGACCGAGCTGAACAACACGATGGAGGCGCCACGACGCAGCAGCGGAAACGCCGCCTGGCATGCAACAAAGGCCGACGTCAGATTGTCGTCGAGCACGCGGCGCCATTCCGCGATCGTGCAATCCTCGATTCCGCCGACCCCGACGGAACCCGCCGCGTTGACAACAACATCGAGATGCGTGACGCCGGCCAGAACCTTCTTATAGTCATCGGAATTGGCCGCGTCCTGCCCTTGCTCGCGGTCAAGCGTGAAGAGCGTGTCGCCCCGCGATTCGAACCACTCAGCGCATGCCTTGCCGATGCCCCCGGAACCGCCGACCAAGAGGATGTTCCTGCTCATTGGCCCGTTCCAGCGACACTCTTGGTGATGCGCACATTGCCCCGTAGCGCGCCGGAAATGGGACATCGAGTATCGGCGATTTCCAACACCTTCTCGATCTCATCGACGGCCAGCCCGCTTATGCCGACAGACAAAACCATCTCTTCGATTTTCCAGGTCGTACCGTCTATCGCCAGCACGCAGGTCGCCTCCACATTGACCACAGCGTCATTTGCCGCCGGATACTGTGCCGCCATCGCGTCGAGGACAGAGCGCACCGACATGGCGAAGCAGGAGGCGTGCGAAGCGGCGAGCATTTCCTCAGGCGAAGTACTGGCCGACGCACTCTCGCTCTTGCGCGTCTCTAGCGAAACCGACATCTCCGGTGCCGCCTTCGACGCGAGCGCCAACTTGCCGACTCCGGCTTTCACCGAACCGATCCAGTTCAAGCTGGCCCTTCTGCGCAATCTCGCAACCATCTGAAACTCCTTTCCGATCCATGTCGCGGGCGGCACCTGGCAGCGGCGGCCGCTTGGCCTAGACGCCGAGGTACTTCTCGTGCAGGTCCCTGCGGTGGTGAAAGTCGGCCGTCGTTGCTGAATAGACGATCTGGCCGTCCTCCATGATGTAATGGAAATCGCCGACGGCGAAGCACACACTCAGGTTCTGCTCGACCAGAAGCAGCGAAATGCCCGCCTTGCGAACGTCCTTGATAACCTCAACGATCTGATCGACGACGATGGGTGCGAGGCCCTCCGTCGGTTCGTCAAGCAGCACGAGTTGCGGATCCGTCAGCAAGGCGCGGCCGATAGCGAGCATCTGCTGCTCGCCGCCAGAAAGCGCGTTGCCAGCATTGTCTTGGCGCTCTTTCAGGCGCGGAAACAGGTCGTAGATATCAGCGACTTGCCAGCGGGACTTCTTGCGCTGCGCGATTTCCAGATTTTCGCGCACGGACAAGCTGCTGAAGATGCCGCGGTCGTCGGGCACGAGGGCCAGGCCCATCCGCGCTCGCGCGTCCGGAGTCAGATCGTCGAGCGGCTTGCCGTCAAGCGTAACGGAGCCGCTTGCGCAACGGCACAGGCCCATGACCGTGCGCAACGTCGTCGTTTTGCCGGCACCGTTGCGGCCGAGAATGGTCACCGTGGAGTTCGGCGGCACCTCGAGCGACACGCGATGTAGCACTTCTCCGCCGCTGTAACCGGAGCAAACATCCTTAAGCCGGAGCATGGGAGGTCCCAAGATAAGCCGCCTTCACCGCCTCGTTGCGTTGAATATCGTGCGGCGCGCCGGTCACGAGCAGCGCGCCGCGAACGAGGACGGACACGGTCTCGGAAATTCCGAGAACGACGCTCATGTTGTGCTCAATGAGAATAACGAGGTGATCCTCGCCCAGCTTCTCGATCAAGCGGCGAATACGGGGAATATCGTCGATACCGACGCCGGATGTGGGCTCGTCGAGCAGAATGATGCCCGCCTCGCCCGCGACGCAAAGCGCGATATCCACGATCCGCTTGAGGCCGTGCGAAAGCTGCGATACCGGCGTGTCCGCAACCCTCTCAAGCCCGAAAAGGCCAATGAAGTGGCGGGTGCGGTCAGCAATGTCCGGATTGTGATCGGCACGGCGGAAGAACTGTGTGCGCTTTCCGCGCTTCGCCTGAACGGCCATCCTGATGTTTTCCATCACCGTTTCCTCCTCAAAGAGGGACGT
The DNA here is from genome assembly GCA_032027085.1 of Pseudorhodoplanes sp. Classification (NCBI taxonomy): domain Bacteria; kingdom Pseudomonadati; phylum Pseudomonadota; class Alphaproteobacteria; order Hyphomicrobiales; genus Pseudorhodoplanes; species Pseudorhodoplanes sp. Next base: position 1,613,701 of record JAVSMS010000001.1, read on the forward strand.
GATCTGGAACGAGCGCGCGATGCCAAGCGACAGGCGCGAGGAAGGATTGAGCCGCGTTATATCGCGGTTGCCCGCGAAGATGCGGCCGGTCGACGCCGGCAGGATCCCGCTCAGCGCGTTGAAAAAGGTCGTCTTTCCTGCGCCGTTTGGCCCAATAATGGAATGCACGCCGGGGCCTGTGCAGTTCAGGCTCACCTCCTGGACGGCGAGGAAGCGGCCGAAACGAACGCTGAGATTCTCGGTGCGAAGCGTCAGCATGTCAGGTTCGTGCACTGCTTTGCGGCGGCTTGCCGGGTTTCACGCGCAGCACGAGACGGCGGAGGATGTCTCGTGGCGCGAAACCCACCCGTTGTTCGAGACCAAAGGCGATGACGATGATGATGAGGCCCAGCACCAACATCCAGCGCGGCCACAGGCTCGCCAGCATGTCCGACAGTCCGGTGAAGATGCTCGCGGAGAACAACGCTGCCAGGAAGGACTGGCCGCCACCAAGCAGCGTGACGATGACGATGCGCTCGCTCATCCCGACCGAGACGTTAGAGAGCGAAACGAAATGCATGAGACCCACATTGAGCGCGCCGCCGAGCCCCGCGAACGCGGCTGCGATTGCGAAGGACGCGATCTTGTAGATGCGCGCATTGTATCCGAGAATGACCGCACGCCGCTCGTTTTGCCGCACCGCCCGCAGCACGCTGCCGAAAGCAGAGCGCCTAATCGCCAACATGACGAGATAACCGACGAAGGTAAGCGCGGCGCACAGCCCGTAATAGACCGTGCTATCGCCGAGATTGACCCCAAGGGCCTGCAGGATTCCGGTTCGCCGCGGCACGTCGAGCAGGCCGTTTTCGCCGCCTGTCACGCCAGAGGCGGAATAGGCGAGGAAGAAGCCAAGATTGCTGAACGCAAGCGTCAGCATCACGAAGTAGATGCCGCTGCGGCGGATGCTTACGGCGCCGACCGCCACCCCAATCGCCAGCGCCGCGACCGTCGCACCGGCAACAGCGGGGACGAGAGCGTAGCCGGCTTCCTTCATCAACAGCGCGGCGACATATGACCCGGCACCGAAGAAGAGCGCTTGCCCGAAGGACAGCAGCCCCGAATAGCCGAAAATCAGCGTACCGCCGAGCACCGGCAATGCCAGCGTTACGGCTTCGGTGGCCAGGGTGTTGGAGCCCAGCGTCCAGGGCAGGCAGACGAGCAGCGCCGCGGCTACGAGCGGCTCAAGATAAGACTGCAGACGCATCACACAGCCTTTCCAAACAAGCCGCGCGGACGGATCAGAATGACGGCGGCCATGGCGATATAGAGCATCAGGCTCGCCCCTTCCGGCCAAGCCGTAGACATCACGCTCTGGATCACGCCAAGGATGAGCGAAGCGACGACGACACCGCTATAGCTACCGAGGCCGCCGATAGTGACGGCGATAAAGGCGATGCCGAGCGCCTCCGCGCCTATATTCGGATCGACGCCACGCAAAGGCGCAAACATCACGCCAGCGAATCCGGCCAGCGCAATGCCGGTGCAGAACGCCCCACTGAACACCGTGCTGGTGCTCCGGCCGAGCAGCATCAACATCTCCGGCCGCTCGCTGCCAGCGCGGATGATCGCACCGACGCGTGTACGCTCAAGCACGTACCAGAATGTAAGCGTGATCATGATACCCAAGCCGATCACGAAGGCGCGGTAGACCGGAAATGTGAAGCCCGCCACGCTGATGAACCCGGCGAGCGACGGCGGCGTGGACACGTTGTGCGGCTGCGGCCCGAACACCCAAATCAGAGCCTCACGGATAACAAGCGCGATGCCGAAAGTGACCAGAATCTGAACAGTGTGCGAGCGGTCGTAGGTGAAGCGGATCAACGATTTCTCCAGCGCCCATCCGAAAGCCAGAACCATCAGGGGCACCAGAACAATCGCGATCCAGAAGTCACCTCCGAGCCGCTCCACGACAAAGGCGAGATAGGCCGACAGCGCGAACATCTCGCCATGGGCGAAGTTCACGAAGCGCAAGAGTCCAAAGATGACGCTCAGACCCAGCGCCAGGATGCAGTAGAGCATCCCCAATCCCAGGCCGTTAACGATCTGGAATGCGTAAATCATCGCCGCTCTTCACTATCTTAGGCGAACTTGCAAAGGCTTTCGCTTTGCGCGGGATAGCTCGACGAGGTTTCGACAATGTCCGCCAAATCGTATTGGTTGGCCATGCTCGCCTTCGGCTTGCACTTGAGCAGGAAGTACGACTTGGTGATCTCGTGGTCGAAGGGACGGATGGTCTCCGGGCCCGTCACGCCGTTGATCGTCTTTCCCTCCATGCGCTGGATGATCTGCGGAATGTCAACTTTGTCCGAGGTCATGCCGGCGGCAATCGCCATGGTCATCGCGTAACCGGCCGCAGTATTGTTGTTCGGCGGAGCCTTGGTATGCGAGGCGCAAGCTGCCACAAAAGCACGGTTCGTCGCATCGTCGCGGGTATGCCAATATTGGGCGCCGACATAAATGCCTTCGAGATTGTCCGGCCCGAGGCTCAGCAATTGATCGAGGCCCGCTGACCAGACCATGACAATCTTCATCTTCGATTTCAGGCCGAAGCTGACGGCCTGACGCAGACACGCGGCGCCCTGTGCCGAGAAGTTGTGAAGCACAAGCACATCCGGATTGGCTGCAGCCGCGTTCACCAAATAGCCTGAAAATTCCTTTTCGGTCAGTGAGTGATAGCTGTTACCGACCAACTCTGCGCCGCCGGCTTTGAGTACACGCTCGGTGTTCCTGAGGAGCGCGTCGCCAAAAACATATTTCGGCGTGATCGCATACCAACGTTTTGCGTTGGGAATCAGTTTCATGAGCGGCTTAATGGTACCGTCAACGGCGCCGCGAGTCGGAACGGCCCAACGGAACATGGACTTGGTGCAATCCTTGCCGGTGATCTCGTCAGCGCCTGCCGATGTGACATAGATGGCGCCGATATTGCGGGCTTCCTTCCCGAGCGCGAGCGCCTCGGATGACAGGTTGGCACCGACGAACAGCCTCGCTCCCGAACTTGAGGCTGCTTCCTGCATCTTTCGGACGGCGACCGACGGATTGCTCTCGGAGTCGACGCGAATGTATTCGAAATTCAAGTTGCGCTGCTTGCGCAGCTGCTCGATAGCAACCTTACAGCCAATTTCTGTGTCCGGGCCGAGTTCCGCCAGCGCGCCGGAGAAGGGAGTTATGTGAGCGAAAGGGATTTTTTGAGATTGCGCCCGAACGATTGTCGGCATGGCAGCGACATATGCAGTTCCCGCTAACCCCTTGATAAAGCTCCGCCGTTTCATCTGCGATCTCCCTGTTGCACGGCCACGATCCTTGTTCTATCAGATCGAATGACATACTGTTCGTCAGAACACGGCTGTTGTCAAGCGAACGGCTTGAAGACGCCTTTGTTGGAGAGGCCAGGTATGGGATTGAAAACGGTATGTGAACCTTTGCCCCGCCTGCATGCGGCTCTGTCTCAAATTCGCGAAACGGATCACACGATCAAGGCGTGGGAGACGATCGACGAGAAGAATGCCTTGCGGCGCGCAGCAACATTGCCTGCAACTTCCCGCTACAAAGCTGCGTCGAAATTGCGGGGCCTCATTGTCGGCATCAAGGATGTGATCGATGTCGCCGGGATGCCTACCAAGGCAGGGAGCGCCGCACGAGCTAAAGCAAAACTTGCTGATGCAGACGCGACCGTGGTGAAGCGACTGAACGAAGCGGGCGCAATCATTCTCGGCAAAACCAAGACAACCGAATTCGCCTATACCGATCCAACCGACACAGCCAATCCGGCCAATCCGCGTCATACGCCAGGTGGATCAAGCAGCGGTTCGGCTGCAGCGGTGGCGGCCGGAATGGCTGATCTGGCGCTTGGCACGCAAACAGTCGGCTCGGTCTGTCGTCCGGCAGCCTATTGCGGTGTCGCGGCGTTCAAGCCCTCGACCGGCTCGACCCCATGCCATGGTGTCGTGCCCCTGGCGCGCACGTTCGACACGGTGGGCTTTCTCGCCAGAGACATGCGCCTCGCCGTTGAGGCATTTGCCTGTTGCGCGGGCGGCGCACCCTTGGAGTTCAAAACGGTATCGATATCTTGGCCTGCGCTACGCATCGGTCTTGTCGCAGACCCATTCTATCTCGACTGCGCCCCCGACATCGCGGCGGCGCTGGAGACGGGACGCCATACACTGGAACGCCTGGGCGCGACGGTCATCGACATCAAAGCGCATGTTGATTACGAGGCAATGCGCGAGCAGCATCGTGTAATGATGTTTCGTGAGGCGGCTCTCGCGCATGGCCACCTGCTCGAACAGCCCGAATTGCTCGGTCCCAACTGGCGCGCAGCACTGGAGCGCGGCGCGGCCTTGTTGGAATCCGACTATTGGGAGGCCCGCGACAATCTTGCGGAAGCCAAGGTTAGGCTCGCCGCCGCGTGCGCGCAGGTGGATGTTCTGCTGCTGCCGCCGACGCGGACCACAGCACCGGAGGGCCTCCACTCAACCGGAGATGCTGGCTTTATCCTACCCTGGACCGTGGTCGGCGGACCGCTCGCGGTTTTGCCGGTCGGCACGACGCGCAACGGCCTGCCAACCGCCGTCATGATCGCAGGCAAACCGTGGACCGACCTCGCAACCGGCCTCCTCGCCGCCAGCCTCCAAGCCGAGCTGGGCCACCAATGAGTTCAACCAAGCAATCCGCTTCAACAAAGCAATCCGTGAATGACTGTGAGGATATCATGACTTGGGCGCGAGACGTCTGGCCGCCTTATCCTCGGCCGCCAAAGTCGCAATTGCCGGTTATCGAATGGCCCAACGACGCGCGCGTCGCATTCTGGGTCGCGCCGAACATCGAGTTCTACGAGGTCAATCCACCTCCGAATCCGGTCCGGCCGCCCTGGCCGCGGCCACTGCCGGACGTGCTGAACACCTCGTGGCGCGACTACGGCAACCGCGTGGGCGTCTGGCGCTGCCTGGAGCTGTTCGACCAATACGGGATCGTCGGCTCCGTTTCCCTGAACTCGGCCATGTGCGCGCATCTCCCCGAGGTAGTCGGCGCCTTTTGCGACCGGGGCTGGGAGCTGTTCAGCCACGGCATCTACAACACGCGCTATCTCTATGGTCTGAGTCCCGAAGAGGAGATCGCGACCTTGCGCGAATCCTGCGAGGAGATCGAGGCGTTCTGCGGACGGAAGGTGCGCGGCTTCCTGGCGCCAGCGCTGACCTATAACGAAAGCACCTTCGACAGCCTTGCCAAGATCGGCCTGAGCTACACACTTGATCTCTTCCACGAGGATGTGCCCCTGCCCCTCAACGGCGAATACAAGGGCATGGTCAGCGTTCCCTACCAGGTGGAACTCAACGACTTTCATGCGCTCGTCGCCTCGGGCATGGCGGCCGAGCTTTATCTTCAGAGGTTCAAGGATCAGTTCGACCAACTCTATGAGGAAGGCGCCGAATCCGGCACAGTCGTCGGCCTGCCGCTGCATCCCTACGTGATCGGAATGCCGCAATATATCTGGGTATTGGAGGCGATCCTCGCGCATGTGCGCGCGCATGACGGCGTGTGGGTCACCACCGCGGCCGACATTTCCGACCATTACGTGACGCACGTTCTCAAAAGAGCGCCTAGCGGAGATTTGTAAATGCTGAATCAGGCAACCAGCCGCTGTCGCGGGCTCGACCACGACCTGTTTCCGTTCCGCACGATCCGCGACGCCATTCCTTTCCGGCTGCCGGGCGATGCTCGAATCGCGCTCAACCTGATCGTGGTGCTGCAACGCTTCCATATCGACGCGAAGCCGCCATTCCCGATACCGGGCATGATCGACCGTCCCTATCCTGATGTCGGAAATGCCACACAACGCGAAGTCGGCCTTCGTAGCGGATTCTGGCGGATTCGCGACGCCATCGGGCGGCTCGGGATCAGCGCCACCTTCGTCGTCGAGCAAGATGCACTCGCTTTGCTCGAAGGCGACCTGGACATTCTGCGCGACGGCCGCCACGATGTCGTCGCGGGCGGCAAGCATGCGGCCAAACTGCATACCGCGGCGATGCCGGTCGACGAAGAACGCGAGCTAATCCGCGACTGCCGCGACACACTCGCGCGAACGCTTGCGCGGCCGATCAGGGGCTGGCGCTCGCCATCCTGTGCCCAATCGCCCGCAACGCTCGACCTCCTCGCCGAGGAGGGCTTCGCTTATTGCGGCGACTACAACAATGACGACCGCCCATATGTCATGACCTCGAAATCGGCACAGCTGGTCGCGATGCCGATGCATCACTTTTCCAGCGACCTGCACAATTTGATCGTGATGAAGCAGCCGACCGAAATGTTCTTCAATTCCATAAAGCAGGGTGCGCAGTGGATTCTTGGGCGAAGAGAGGAGCCTGCCCTCTTGCTACCGTTGGTGATACACCCTTGGATTACCGGGACTCCGCACCGCTTTCAGCAATTTAACCTGTTCTTAGCGGACTTGGTTAAGCTAGACGGCCTTGTTCCCATAAACTGCGGCCGCTTGGCAGGGTCGTTTGCTGAGACCCGCCCCAGAACGTGATTGAATGTATTGTGTATCTTTTAGTCACGGATTGTCTTTTTATCGGCCGGAGCGTTGAATGCCCAGAAAAGCAAAGTCGGAAGGGATTGTCACTGAATTGCCGGGAGTGGCCGCCGTCAGCCGGGCACTGAGCATCCTGAGTGCGTTCCAACAGGGCGATCAGAAGTTAACGCTTGCCGAAATTGCGCGCCGCGTCGGCATGTACAAAAGCACGATCTCACGCTTGACGGAGTCGCTCGAAGCCTATGGCATGCTTGTGCGCGAGGAGGATGCAACTTACCGACTTGGAACCGAGCTAATTCGATTGGGATCCATCGCACGAAACTCCGTTAGCAGATATCCAGAAATTCATGCGACTCTCCATCAATTGATGGAAGCTACAGGTGAGAGCGCGACCTATTATGTTCGCCGTGATAGATTTCGTTTGGCGCTCTTTCGCGTCGACTCCCCGCGGACGATCAGAGATCACATACGAGTGGGCGATTTGTTGCCATTGGATCGCGGGGCTGCGGGGCGAGTACTGCTATCTGACGGAAGCAAAGGATCAAATGCTTTCCGTACAATCGTCTCGCTGGGCGAACGAGACCCGGAAGTGGCAGCTATTGCCGGCCCTGTGTTTGCGCGCGATCAAGTGGTCGCCGCTCTGTCAGTTTCAGGTCCAATCGGACGCTTCACAAAGTCATCCATCAAGAAAATGTCGTCAATTGTCGAAGAGAAGTGCCAATATTTATCCTCTCTTCTAGTCCTCGACTAAGGCTATCGCCGTTATGGAGAAGCGAAGAGCGATGGTACGCGACGCATTTACGACACTCGCAACGGCAGGATCGGCTCATATACTCCAGCTTTGAACACAAGCACGCGGAACGAATAAAACCCCGCAAGCACGCCACATGCCGCAATTACAAAAATGGGCAATGTACTGCTACCCAGCCAAAGGATGCTGATCGGCAATACGATCCCAATTCCGACTGTTACGCTGTAGAACCATGCGGCGTAGCGTGTCCTTGTCAGAAGCTCAGCCGAGAGCCTGCTCCCCGGTGAAATGAAATATGCCGTATGCACGATGCTGAGCAGCATTAGCCCCACGCCACCTACGGCTATCAGCGCTAAATTTTTGAGGTTAAGCATTGCCTCCGGCGTCATCCAAGACGACTGCAAGGCCAAACTAAGAACGAGGCCGCTCGTTAGGCCGTAGATCAGGCCTGCGAATGGCATTATGGACGCGTTCCACAACGCAATCGCCGGCGAGTCCGCCATGGCAAAGCCCTGATAGAGCATGACCACGAGGGCAGCTAAAGCTGCGATCACTGCCAAACCAACGCCATATGGAAGAACTCTCCCCATCATCAGATCCACAGTGTGCAGGGTGCCTGCGCCGCAGAACACCACTATGGCCATGAGGCCGCGACTCACCCAGGAACGATCCGGGCGCAGTATGGCCCGCCACGACCTGCCGGGGACGCCCATGTGCGTAAGATGAAATAGAGACTTCCCAATGCCGGTAACCAGTAGTCCGAGAATTAGGCCGGGGATAAACTCGTAAAACATGGCCACGACGAATAAACCAGCGCCCAGTTCGCCGCAGAAGAAGGCACTTGCCATCGACACGTCCCAGTGACGTTGAAATCGATATCCGAGGCGAAAGCTGTCGCCAGCCATCTCAAAACCACTCATTCAGACGACTCCGTACGATCTCGGTTACCTGCTTTGGCTAATCTACGTAAAAGACTTTTGGACGTGTGTTCTTCTCCGGCAACGGCGGTGTACCATTGCGCTGACGGAGTACTTTGTTTGGCGCGCTATCTGGATCGTCGAGATCGCCAAAAATGCGAGCTTCGGTCGGACATGCCCCGACACAGGCCGGCAACAGGCCGTTATCAATACGTCGACTACAGAAGTCGCATTTGCTCACTGTCCCGGCCAACCAGCGCTCCGTTCGAGGCTCTTCAAAACTCGCCAATTCTCCCTCACCGAAGTAACTGCGCTCCAGCTTCTCTTTCGAGAATTGAGTGCGATTGTCGTAAGGACAAGCCACGGCGCAGGCAGAGCATCCAATGCACTTTTCCTGATCAACCATGACGATCCCGTCATCCCGGGTGTAGGTGGCGCCGCTGGGGCACGCCCTCTCACACGGTGCGTCCTCACAATGATTACATAGGCTTGGGATATAGACGCGCTTCACGTTTGGAAACGAACCAATCTCTGCGACGAAAGTGCGCGTAAAGAAGGTATCTTCAGGCAGCATATTCTCTGTCTTGCATGCAACGACGCAGGCGTTGCATCCGATACAGCGCTTCAAATCGAATACCATTCCCCATCTTGGCATAGCTGCTTATTGTCCTCTTCTGCTGCCTTCCACAAGCCATCCAGTTCGCCCGTGCAACCAGGGGATCAATCTTTGGATTTGTAGATACGGACCTTTCCGACGGTCTCCATTGACCCGCCAAGGAAGCCAGAATGAGCAAGATCAATTGCCAAATGAGCGTTCTGGCTTATGCCTTTGCCGTGAGCGACGGGGTGTTTAGTCCATCGACCAAAGCCGCCCGACACGGCTGCTGTTTCCGGATGAATGCCTTCACTGAGGCCGATGACCCCTTTGGCCTTCGCATAGCGGGATTCCACCCACGCCAGATCGCCACTCTCTAGGCCTCGCTTCCTTCCTGCCGCTGTATTGATCACAATCCTCATTAAGTGTGGATCGTGCTTGGCGACATCCATCAAAATGGGATTCGTCGCGGTGTCCGCATAGGTCGTCATATAGGACTTGTAGGAGATAATATAGAAATCGAATTCATTATCGGCATGAATCGGACTCGGCTCCCAATACGGAAGTCCCTTATATATATCGGTCCGTATTTTCAGGCCGTGTTTCGCTTCGATCTGGTATTTTTCGAGGTTGCGTTTTAGTTCATCGCCAGCCGACTTGATGTAGTTATAGAAAAGCGGCAGGCGTGCGTTTCCGTAAATCTGATACTTTTGGTTTGGCTCTACGAAGCGCAAATCATTTCCGTGCTGGCAATACCATGCGAGATCTCGCTTGCCTTCAGAATGGCACTTCGCCTGCACATCGAGAATTTCACGATAGGTGTACTTGCGGTTCAGATCCAGCTGATGAGGCTCCGTCAAGCCAAGGGTCTTGTTCAGTTTCGCGTTGTATCCGTCGGGACCGAATAGAAATTCCGCTCGGTCCGCCAGCTCTATTAAGATGTCCATCCCATCCATAGTGTCGTAGATGGGATCTACAGCAGGCTGGCTCACCTGCAATCCCCGCATGTCGTGAGTCCAGTTAACTAGATTATAGCGCTCGAGATTGCTGTGTTCGGGCAGAACTACATCCGCGAAGTCGGTCGACTCATCGAGATAAATGTTGATGCTGACGACTAGATCCAGTTTCTTCAGCGCCTTTTCAATGATCGAGTTGTCGCCGCTGTTAGTAAACGGATTGCCATGATAGATGATCAGCGCTTCGGGCTCATAATCAAATCCATATTTTTTTGGATCGAGTGCCACGAATGGAACGAGATGTCCCATATCGGTAGCCATCGGAGCATAGTCCCGGAGTTCCAGGCTCTTCGGTGGATATGAAAACGGCGTATAGAGGTGCCATCCTGTCGCCGCTGGCTGGATCATTCCGTCGCTCCCCATCGGCAGGGGACGCGGTGCTCCGCCGAAGCGACGGGCGTCCATGCTTTTTGGTAGCAAACCACCCGGCACACCGAGCGCACCAACAAGCATCATGACGGTCTCCTGAGCCATCATGGCCAGAGTGCCATTAGTGTGAGCCTGCAGGCCACGATAGGAAAGGATCGCAGCCGGCCTGAGAGGATAGACAACGCCATCGATGGTGATGGTCTGCCCTATGGCCGCGGCCTCAACAAATTCCCGTGTGATACGGCGTATCGTGTCAGCTGGAATGTCGCAGATTGCAGCAGCCCATTCAGGGGTGTTCGATATTGTTTCATCCTTCAGATACTGAAAACAGGTGATGCATTCAGTGTCATTCACCGTGTACTTGCCTTCCAGGGCGACTTGTTTGATGGTCGAATCGTCAAACGGCTTCGGCAGATCATCGACCAAATCCCAAACAAGCGGTTTGCCGGACGTTGGATCCAACACAAAGTGCCGATCTGGCCCCAGCAAGTATGGGGCATTCGTTCCCTTTCTCAGCCAGTCGACATCGTAGGTACGATATTCATGTACCATGAGATGAATCATGGCCAACAATAGCGCCAAATCTGTCGCCGGCTTGATAGGGAGCCATTCGTCCGCTTTACCTGCTGCAACGGACAAGCGAGGGTCCGCGACGACTAATTTCAGGCCCCTGGCGCGGGCATCCGCGAGTTCACGCGCGATCCTGACGAAGGACTGGTAGGCGCCAAATCCGTACTCTGATCCGAGGAGGATGAGATAGTTACAATACTTTAGATCCGGAAATTCGACGAGCGCACCATGCGTGATCATTCCGATGAAATGGTTGGGGTTAGCGCACTGATTGCTTGCCCCACTAAAGCTAAAGCCACCGTTCTCGGTGCCGAATGCGGTACCCCAAGTAAAAGCTTGAACGTATTTTTCGTATGCCCACAAAGAGCATATGAGTTTGTTGGGATTTTCCTGCCTGATGCGCTTCAACTTTGCGGCGATCAAGTTTAGCGCTTCGTCCCAGCTTGCTTCTCGCCAGCCAGGATCAACATTTCTTCCCTTTTCGGGATTGGTGCGGATGAGCGGCTTCTTGAGCCGATGAGGGTCATAGAACTTGGCGACGCCCGCCAAGCCCCGGGCACAAAGGTGTCCGCGGGTGTTGGGATCGTCAGCGTCGCCGCGAATTGTAATCGGCCGACCGTTCTTTACCTTTACAACAATGCCGCAGGAGTTGAAGCACTGCTGGCAATGACTCTTAACCCAGCGCTCCTCTGTCTCAGACATTGCAGCAGATCGCATTTCCATGCATCGACTCCGCCCAATCAGCACCAACGCAGCGTGGGCCGAGCCGCACACTGATTTCGATCAAGCGGGCGTGCGTTTTTGCTCAACCAGAGCCTGTTGCACTTCGACCAAATGAACTCTTGGCGCTCCAGCCTCCGAAGAGGCTTTCGCCCTGCTTCGATCATGAGACGAAGCAGAATACTTGCCGTTCTGTAGGACAGTCAATAGTTCTATTGTTCAGAACATTGAAGGCCGCCGGCGGATCAACGGCTCCCGGCTGGGTTCGCACGCGGATCGGTTGGACCACACCGTTTTTGGCCAGAAGATCAGACCCATCCAACCGGCCATCCCGCAATTGAAAGATGTGATCGAAGCGGTCGAATATCTTCTCGTCGTGTGTGACGGCGATGGCGGCGTCATGAAGAAGTCAGGGCGCCCCTGGATGACCCGCCATCCGGTCCGAACGCCCGCAGCATTCATCAACAGTGTCAAGGAGGAGAGAAGTTCAGCAACACCGCCGCCGTAGTATGTCGAGTTGATATGCACAATGTGCAGGTCGTGAAGGCGCTGGGCCTTCTTGATGATACGGTCCACCGCTTTGTTTGGCGCCACATTAATTCCACCATCACCTGGATCGCGTCGAGCCGGCCCGCATCTCAGCTTCCCTTGCTCCGAAGTGAACACGAATGGCGGCTTCGGGTCCTGTTCGCGCTGAAGCGGGCAGCGGGGGGATCTTCGGTACGGTGGTATGATGCTTGTGACTTTCGGATAGGGGCCGCTCCGCGCTCCTAGCGAGCATGACCGAGCCATGCCTCGAGGAGATCGAGTTGCCTGAAGTGAAAAAGTCCGCAACCTGGCGACAGATACCCAAGGGCGTTTGGGCGCTTGGCTTCGTCTCATTGCTGATGGACGTCTCCTCAGAGATGATCCACGCGCTTTTGCCTGTTTACCTCCTGGTGGGGCTCGGCGCATCGGCCCTTACCGTCGGGGTCATTGAGGGGATTGCCGAAGCCACCGCCGCCATCACGAAGATATTTTCCGGAGCCTTGAGCGACCGGCTGGGGAAACGAAAGCTGCTCGCTGTCTTGGGCTACGGGCTGGCTGCTTTCACCAAGCCGATCTTCCCGCTCGCCCCATCGGTCGCCTGGCTCGTGGCCGCGCGATTCATCGATCGCGTCGGCAAAGGAATCCGTGGCGCACCGCGTGACGCTCTGGTAGCCGATATCAGTCCGCCTCCAGTGCGAGGCGCCAGTTTCGGCCTGCGGCAATCGCTCGACACCGTCGGCGCCTTCCTGGGGCCGCTTGCGGCCATCGGACTGATGTGGCTCTTTGCTGACGACTTCATTCCAGTGTTCTGGATCGCCGTCATCCCCGCTTTTCTGGCGCTGGGACTGATCATCTTTGCCGTGCACGAGCCGAAGCGGCAGGAGGGTCTGCGCAAGGTGAAGATGCCGCTAAGTCACGCCGAACTCACACGGCTCAGTTCGACATACTGGTGGATCGTGGTTGTGGGCGCGTTCTTCACCCTGGCTCGTTTCAGCGAGGCTTTCCTCATTCTACAGGCCCAATCCGTTGGCCTCCAATTAATGATGGTTCCGGCGGTTCTGGTCGTCATGAACATCGCCTATGCCCTGTCCGCCTATCCCGCAGGGGCCCTTTCGGACCGGATGGACCGCGTGACAATCCTTCTGATCGGCATAGTCCTCCTTATCGCAGCCGATGTCATTGTTGCGCTTGTTCCCAACCTTGCAGGTATCGGAGTCGGCGTCGTTCTATGGGGGCTGCATATGGGCTTCACGCAAGGCTTGTTCGCGACGCTCGTCGCCGATGCGGCTCCGGCAGAGCTCAGAGGAACGGCCTACGGCATGTTCAACCTTGTGACTGGTATCGCGATGCTAGCTGCAAGTGTCGTCGCGGGAGCGCTGTGGGACCTGATTGGACCGCAGGCAACATTTATTGCCGGTGCTGTATTTGCTGCTTTGACTGTGGTTGGACTTCTGCCGGTGCGCCGTCGGCTCGATGGGCGTAAAGTGAGCTAAGTAATTTTATGGACTGAAAGCTTCTGATGATTGGAACCGTGAATGGGCGAGGCAGGCGGTGATGCCCCATACTGAAGTCAGGACCGTTGCGGCATGAATCGAACCGCCGTTTTGTACGCGCTGATTTCCGCCGCGTTGTTTGGCGCCTCCACGCCGGCCGCGAAAATCCTGGTCGGCACGGTGCAACCTGCCGTGCTGGCGGGTTTGCTGTATTGCGGCGCGGGCCTCGGGATCGCGCTGTTGCGGCGCGCTTTGCCCTCACTGGTGCCGGGCGCTCCCGAAGTCGCACTCACACGCACGGAACTCCCCTGGCTTGCGGGCGCGTTACGCGGCCAAGCTGAGTAATCTTTGGCGGCCCGGCTCGCTCGTTGCTCATCTTGGATCAGCCGTAGGAGAGATGATACGCAGTCGCTTCGGTTCGGAGAAACCTTGGCACAATTTCAACGAATCAAAACATTTGTAGGGAAGCAGCCGATGAGCTCCCACGCGAATGGACGCTTCAGGTCGTTTCAGATTCGAGCAAATGCATTATGGCTTAGCGTTGGCTTTAGCGCGGCTTTCAGTCAGCGTGTCAGTGAGGGCCTGGTGCAGACGGTCTAGTGCGTCCTCAGTGTTGAACCACCAGTCTGTCGACCAGACTCGCAGGATCTTCCAGCCAAGACCGACCAGCACCTGTTCGCGCACCTTGTCGCGATCCCGAGCGGTCGCTGCGCTATGGTAGGTTGCCCCATCACATTCGATGCCGGCGAGATAGCTCCCGGCAAAATCCGGATGCTTAACGCCCAAATCGATCCGGAAGCCTGAAACACCAATCTGAGTTGCGACCTGCCAGCCGCGTCTTTCGAGTGCATCCTTGACTGCCGCCTCGAACGGGGATTCGATGGGTCCGGCGGAGCCTTGGTCCTGTGCCGGAAGGGAAACCGCGCCGCGCACTGCATAGTCGAGGAAAGCTTTGAGGTGTTGGACGCCCAAGGACTTCGTACGGCCAAGATCAATGTCGTCCGCCCGGATCCCGGAAAACACACGCAGTTCTCGGCGAGCACGCGTGACGGCGACGTTAAGGCGCCGCTCGCCGCCCTGCCGATTAATTGCGCCGAAATCCATCGGCAATTTTCCGGCAGCGTCCTTTCCAAAGGTGATCGAGAACAGCATGACGTCGCGTTCGTCGCCCTGGATATTCTCGAGGTTCTTTACAATGACCGGTTCAAATCGGTCATCGGAGAAGAACCATTCGAAATCCGGCTTTTCGCGGCGCAAATCATCGAGGAGATCCTGGATGAGCGTTTGCTGCTGGACATTGAAGGTGATGACGCCGAGCGTCGGGCGCTCCTCTTCCGGTAGCTTGAGCCATTCATCGAGACGCGAGGCGATGTAGCGCACAATCTCTTGCGCCTCGACGCGATTAGTGCGGCTTTTGCCACGGTCGTAAATACCATTTGGCACTGGCATTAAGGTGACCGCCTGATCCTGCGTCACCGGGCTTGGGAAGGTGATCAGATTGTTATTGTAGTAGTGCCAGTTGGAGAAAGCGATCAGCGATTCATGCCGGCTGCGGTAGTGCCAACGCAAATTGCGCGTGGGCAGGCCGGAGGAGCACGCCTCATCGAGGATGCTTTCGAGATCGCGTTCGTGTTGGGGTATGTCGTCGTCATCATCCTCGCTGCGGCCGAAGAAATTCGTCGGGGGAAGCTGCTTAGGATCGCCTACGATAATGGTTTGTTGCCCGCGCGCGATCGCGCCGACCGCATCCCAGGTCGATATCTGCGAGGCCTCGTCGAAGATCACGACGTCGAAGAGCTCCTGGTTCGGGGGCAGGTATTGCGCGATGGAAAGTGGGGACATCAGAACGCAGGGAGCGAGCTTTCCAAAGGTCTCGGGCATCGCGCCGATCATGTCGCGGATGGAGGCGCTCGGGCGCTGCAGGTTCATCTGATGCCGCAAGCGTCCGAGTTCGGAGTTCCTCGGCACGAGGCTCACCTGCGGCAAATTGTGCAGCAGGGCCTGGGCGACGCGGGCAGAGGCGGCCTCGCGAACGGCGTCATCTATCGCACGGAAATCGACGATTGCGTGTTCGTGCTCGAAGCGCCGGAAGTCCCGCAAGACCTTGTTGCGATCGATGATGAGCGGCAGCCACCAGCGTGCGTATCCAAGCCTGAAGGCGGAGAGCGCGTCTTCGGGCAAAACAGCCCCCGCTTCAAGATCCTCGACGAGTGGGCCGAGCCCCTGCGCGATTGCGCGTTCGCGCACGTCACACCAGGACGACCAGTCCCGCAACATGGACCTTGCCTGGCTGAGCTCATTCATGAGCGTCGACAGGTTCATAAGGAAATGCTCATCGTCTTTGGGCAGCGTTGCGCCCGCTATCGCCTCGAATGTCTCCATGGCGATGACAAGGACGCGATATTTCTGCAGGAAATCTTCCGCCGCGCGCACCTGTGGCAGGTTGATTTCGCCGGTGAGATTTGCCGCAATGCTTGTGGCAATCGCGTGCATATTGCCGGCGAATTCACCGAGCTGTGTGATGGCCGTGCGGAATTGCTGGGCAGTGTCGAGATGGCTGCGTAGGGCCTGGGTATTGGTGTCGAGGCCAGCTACCGGCAGGTTGGTGCGGGCTAGGTCATTGTCGGCAACAATAGATGCGGCATTCTGCATCTGCCGGATCAGGCCAATGTCGATTGCCGGATCGACAGACTTGGCACCGGCATAGCTCGCAAGCAGGCGGCGGATCCGTCGCCGGGCAAAGAACGATTTCGGCCACATGGCAGCATTGGCCGCGCGCCAATCGCGGTCAATTTCCTCAACCGGAATGCGTACAAGTTCGTCACGTGGATAAGGGGCGGAAAGCTTCGCCTCCAAATCGCGATAGGAGGCGATCGCGCCTTCCATGTCGCTTAATGCGTCGGCGAGAAGCGAGAAATTGCGATCGAGAATGACGTCGAAGTTCTTCCCCGAGGTTGAAATGATATTACGCGCGAGGTCCGCGAAATATTTCAGACCGTCTAATCGCGTGTCCTGGACACTATCGAGGTTAAGCCGGCGGCTCCAGCGCATAAGCGCCTCGCGCAAGTCGTCCGCCGCCTTTCCAAGCGTGCTTGCGGCCGACAGCAACTGCGTCTGCCAGGACGACGTCCATTCACGCACGCGCACGACGCGCAGCGCCGGCTTTACCCTGACGGCGCCGAAGGTGAGCCCGAGTTGAGCGGCCAAGGCTTCAAGGGATTCATAGGTTTCCTTGTCGTGCACGTCCGGACCGCGCCAGGACAGGGTGGGCGCATGCTCGTTGGCTTGCGCGGCGGCGATTCCGATAGCGTGGTAAGGCGTCAGCCCGTTCTGCGCCGGCTGATGCAAGGCCTCGACGTATTTGTTGAGCTGATCGCGCCGGACCTTCAGGCGACTGTTGATCGAAATCCAGTCCGATCTGCTCGCTGACGAGCCTGTCTCCCAAGAGCGCTTGAGCTGCTGCAGGAAGTGCTTGCGGTCGGCTTTGTTCGAATGCAGCTCAAGGCAATGCTCGGCAAGGCCGCGCTCCTCAAGTCGCCGGTAAACGACGTCGAGAGCTGCCGTTTTCTCGGCTACGAAAAGGACGCGCTTCGCATCTGCGAGTATCGTCGCAATAATATTGGCGATGGTCTGACTTTTGCCCGTGCCCGGCGGACCGATGAGGATGAAGTCGCGTCCTTGCGCCGCGGCAATACAGGCGGCGATCTGGGAGGAATCGGCGGAGAGCGGCAGGACCATCTTCTCGAGCGGGATGGTGCGATCTATCTCGCGCTCATCGGGGAAGGGACGGTCGGCGCCCTCAAACATCTTTTCCGGGTTATCGATCAGATGCCTAACCACGCGGTTCTGCCGCAAGGCGTCGGTCCGGTCGGTCAGATCCTTCCACATCAGGTACTTGGCAAATGAGAAAGTCGACAATGCGGTTTCTTCCGCGATCTCGAAGCCCGGCACGTCGCGTACGGCCGCGCGCATACGTTCGAGCACCTTGCGCACGTCGACATCGTTTCCGCTTACGGACGGCAGGCCGTCTTTGAATTCCGGCAGGACGAGATCAAATTCGCGTTTGACGAACTGCACGAGCGTCTGGTTGAGGCGGGGCTCGTCCTCATGAAATCGCAGCCGGAAGCGGGAGGCGGCGCTCGTGCGTTCGAGCTTGACTGGAAACAGCAGAAGCGGCGCGCGCCGCACCACCTTCTCCTTGTCCTTGTCGGTCCATTTCAGCAGACCGACGGCGAGGAAAAGCGTGTTGGTTCCGCCTTCGGCGATGTCGCTTCGCGCCTGGCGATAGAGGGCCGTCAGGCGGGCGTCGAGCTCCTTGGCGTTGAGGGGTGAGGCGAGTTCGTCGCGCTGCAATGCCTCCTCGGCAAATTTCTGATGGATGTCGTGTCCGCGCATGTCGCGGAACATGCCGGCATCCCGTTCACCGAGCGGATTCTGCTCGGGGAGCGAAATGAGCTTCACCGCCGCGCCCTCGGCCAGCCGGTCCTCGAGATAGGCGACATCGGGGCAGAGGAACGAGACCGCTCTCTTGGTATCGGAGAAATTGATCAGACGGTTGCGACGGGACAGATCGAGCAATTTCGTCTGCCAGCGGTCGATGCGTCCTGCCGGCGTCGTCGGCTTTTGTTCGACGGCGTCGGCAGGCATGTCTCCTAATTCCGGCACCGGCGGGAGCGGCACATCGGTCGGCGACCTTTGTTCAAGATCACCGGAACTCTGGATCTTCGCGTGCGAGGCCAGGGGATAGATGCCGGAGATCCGCGACCGTGAGATGTCGATCGCCGACAGGAACGGCATCGGAGAGTTTTCGGCGAGGCGAGATTCACACAGGCTTTTTGCCTGCTGAAACATCATCACCGGACGGTGAGCGACGCCAGTCGTCTCGAACACCACAAGTTCATTTGCCGCAATCGCCTTGCGAATCTCGCCCGCATCATTCTCGATAGTATTGGGAAGCGTACGTTTGACGAGCCACACGCCGACGGCCGCGTGGCCTTCGAAGATCAGGACGACCGGGTTGAGCCCGGCACCTTCCAGCGCGGCCGCAAACAAGTTGGACGTATCAAGACAGGTCGCGAGACGTTCCTCGAGAATGCGGCTCGGGCGGCGAATCTTCTGCCCGTGCCGCTCGAAGCTCGCCGGAGGCTGTGCGTAGAATGTTTCCAGCGCGGCAATCGAGGAATAGATAGCGGCCGTGATCATGAAGGCACGTCTGGGATCGTTTGACTGATAACCGTCGAGCGCCGAGGGATGCCCGTATTTGGCGAGATACTCGGCCGCGCTGCGCAATATCGTGCTCACCGCCGGATCGTTCGGCATGACGAAAGCCGGAAGAAGTTGCGCCATGTCGGCGACGCCGCCCCATTCGTCACGCGCCAGGAGCCGCACGGGAAAGATCTTTTCGTCCAGCTTCTGATCACCATGGGTGAGACGGAAGCTCACATCACCGAGTTCGGCTTCGTCGAGACCGGCGAGATAATTTGCGTCGAGCTCGACCCGACGGTCAGATAGTCGGAGATTGTCCCGCGAGAGAATGCGATCAAACGTCCAGGTCTTCGTGCGCAGGAACGGCGGGCTTGCGGTCATCTCGAGCGTGACGTTCTCGAGATGCTGGTTCGACGCGTTGTCGATCGTGAGCGAGCGGATGACCGGAATGGAATTCTGATGGGACGCGAATGTAAACGTCCGGACGATGTCGGCGATAATCTGCATTCCTGGCGCGGGCGCCGGATCCTCCGGCTCCGCCGCACCGACCACCGTGACACTCATTGTACGCGACGTCCCCCGATACCCCACCATTTTTGATTTCGGACAGTATGAACGATTTTTGCCGCAAATACCACCGTAGCGTGAGGTCAATTGCGCGGCTCAATGAGGGGTTGGGGGGAGCCAGGATCTAGGCGCCCGCGCAGATATGCGCAGATTCCGCCGTAGCGAGTTAGCTGTTCTCTTCAATCATGGGCAACTCCAGCCCACTGATCTCCTGCATCGTACGGCCAGCGATTCCCTGCAAATCACCATACATTCCCGCCATGGATTCAACTGCGACCCGAATTTGCTCCTCGCGTCTGGCCCAAAGGCGGGTCATAGCTTTGCGCTCCTTTTCCAGGTCCTCTTGCATGTCGCCAAACTTTTCGACGATTGCTTCAATGCGATGCTTGAATCGTGGACCCGTTAGATACTGGTACACGAGCTCCATTTTGCTGTGCTGGCCCTCAACTGAATTACGCGCAGAAGCGATTTCCATCAGTGAATGCCGGAGTGCAATCGCCAGCGGGATCGCACAGCGAGCGTCGGTCACCCAGACCCCATCTGCATGATCGAACGTATGAACCCCTTTAGGGAGGGCAGTTGAGACAATGATCGCGATTTCAGCTCTCGCTGACCGCTGATCCTCACGAAGCTTGGACAGCCAACTATCACTCCAGTTTTTGGTCCGCTTAAACTCCCACAGAATGGTTCCGCAATGTTGGCCCAGTGGGCTCATCACTTTTTGGAGGGCATCTCCGCCAAATTCGCCCTTAGGAACCGGCAAGATTGCATCCGTTGGGAATTTGCTGCGCAGAAGGTTCTCGAGTTCGATCTCCTGCGCCTCGCCTTGCGCTTGCTGGGAGCCCTGCTCCGCCTTGCGCTTGAGCTCCTCGATCTGCCGTTGCATCGAGGCAATCTGCTCTTCCTTCTCTGTGACCTTCAGCTTCAACGCCTCTTCAGCTTCGAGCTTTGCTCTTTCGCGAACAATTACTAGGGATTCCTGCACCTTTTTCTCGACGGTGAGGTCGAGCTCACGCCGGGCGTCATCAAGCTCTCGCTGTTTACGCAGAAGTTCGGCCTGCGCTTTCTGCGCTTCTGCCAGTTTCACATCGCGGTCCTGCAGAATATTGTGGAGGTCTTGGAGCTCCTGTGCCTTCTGATTGAGCTCTGCTCCAATCGCCAAACGAGCCTTCTTGGCCTCGTCTGCTGCAATCCTCTCTCGCTCAGCCTTCAGCTTAGCTGCGACCTGCTCTTCTATCGCTGCTTTCGCCTTTTCCAGTTCACCCAATTGAGCTCGTACCTGCGCCTCGCGTTTCGAGACGTCGGCCTCCTTCTCGGCGATCTTATGCTCATATTGCCGCCGAGTCGCTTCGATGAGAGGCGCGGCAAGCGACTCGGTCAGCTTGATTTCTGTGTGGCAGTTCGGACAAGCGATAATCGGCTCTTGCATCGTCAGCGTCCCCTGATTGCGGCGAGTATCGCAATTATGCGCGGAGGACGCTAGCTGATCAGATGCCTCATCTGTAGCAACCACCTCATTGCGACCGGCCTGAGGAACTGCTTGAGTGTCACGCCGTCGGGCTGCTTCCCTGTTAGGATCTTTCAGACCACCGCTCGGTACCAATCAAGAAATAATTGGACGCAAATTCATCCGCGATTCGGCGCTCGAAGCGAACGGATGATGTCAAGCTTGTCGATGCTCACCTATTGGCGGGCTTCTCGATCTTTCGACCGTGGACACCTCGTTCCGGTCCATCGAAGGAAAATCTGACACCGGCGACCTCGAATGCCTTGCGAATGCTGGCAACCGTGTTTGCGTTCGGCACGGAAATATCGAGCTCATATCGCTCGATCGTTCGAGTTGAGACACCGGACCGTTCTGCAAGAGTTGCGTGCGTCCAATTGAGCCACGCGCGAGCAGCTCGTACCTGCTCTGGGCTTAGATCCGGATCCCTGGGAGGTAAATTAACCATAAAACGACGACTCTCACGACAAACGCGCCGCTCGGGTGTATGGTGATTAATAGGACGTAAACGGGACAGGTTAGCGAGGCCGCACCGATGTCCAGCATGTCTGAAGTCCAACCGTTTTAGAGCGCAGCTCTCCGTTTTGGATTTCGCTTACAGCAAGTCCTTGGTTCGGCCCGCACGAACACCTGCCTAAGACGACGGCAGAGGCCGTCATTCAGATCCGCTTCCGGCATCTTTCGCGCCTGCTCCGGCGCAACGGTAGGGGTGCGCCCTATGAATGGCAAGGATTCACGCTCTCGGCCAGGTTGGGAAGTCCACAAGAAGAAGGCTAGGCTCGCGGCCGTTTCGCACCATGGTTCAGTGGGGAGATCAGCCGACGGTCATTCTAGCAAGGACTTACTGTCACCGCTCATGTGGTGGCGCCGGATCCCGGCCTACGAGTTCTCCTCATTCGACATTCCAACCGCCACACGAGCACTGCAACGCTTGGCAATCGCAGGAGAGCCCAGATGGTCCTGCGCACATCGGCGGGATGCTGGTGACGACATCGGCGCAGCCCTACGAACGCTGAAACGTCACGGCCCTCAATCGGTCGCAATGGATCTGGCGATGACTGCCGTTCTCTGCTCCGCGATTGGAGGTGATCCGGCCGCCGCCGACCTCATGGCCGCCGTTCTGAGATCCAGATCGGCGATTGATAGGCACTGCGAACCCTTGTCACTCGCCTGGACCGCTGCAGGTTTCGAATCCTTGGTCACTAAGAGTCGGCGGAAAGAGATGGGGCGTTTTCAGAGGCCTGACTTGAATCCGCGTGGAGGCTAATGTGCGTCTCTGGGTGTTGTCGGACTTGCACTGCGAGCTGACTCACGGATGGGATCTGCCAGATTCACTCCATCGCCCCGACGTCGACGTGATGATCATGGCCGGCGACCTCGTACCGCACATGGAACGTGGAGTTCGCTGGCTGCGGCAACGCGTGCAAGATCGCCCCGTCATTTACATCCCCGGAAATCACGAATTCTACGGCACCGACATCGATCGCACAGTTGAAAAAGCGCGAGATGCTGCTGCTGGCACCAACATCCACGTCCTGCAGAACGACGCCGTCGTGATCGACAATGTGAAGTTCGTCGCCACAACGCTTTGGACGGATTTTGCGATCTTTGGAGACGTCGAACGCGCAATGATTGTCGCAGGCAACGGCATGAACGATTTTCGGAGGATCCGAAAAGATCAATATGCTCGGCGGCTTCGCCCGATCGATACGCTCGCCAGGCATCAAGACTCTCGCAAATATCTTGAAGCCGAGCTGAGCAAGCAGCACTGGGGACCAGTCGTGGTTGTCACCCATCATGGCCCCGATCTGATGTCAGCGAAGCCGGAGCATAAGGCGGACATCCTGACAGCCGCATTCGTGTCAGACCTTACCGAGTTGATCACCAAAACGTCTCCAACATTGTGGGTTTATGGCCACACTCATCGCAGTGACGATCGCATGATCGGATCGACGAGGATCTTATCGAACGCAAAAGGCTATGGTCCGTATCGGTCGATTGGATTGGCGGCGTGGGAAAACCCCCTTTTCGATCCGAACCTGATCGCGACCGTTTGAGACAGCAAGAGCCGTCCTACTGACGGCCGAGCTTAAAGTGTAGAGCTTTCCGAGCTGAACCGCAGCTTCGGCATCAGGATTTTGTCAGCGATATATCTCAGCGCTCGCGCGGTCTGCACGCCGCGCGAAAGGGGAGAGTCATTGCCTGCAGAACACGCGCAATCGCGAACTTGCAAGCGTCGCGCTGAGAGTACCCAACGCGACGCACTGGAAGCACGTCGTAGTTTCCACGCGGAACAGACGCAATCTGAGAGGTCAAACAATGGGCATTGAGGCCAAGCAAGTCGAGATCAACAATCCATCATCGCTTGAACGGAGCCAGGCTGTCCAAGACGGCGCCCGTGCCACGAACCCTGAGCGCGGACCTGCAACACCCGAGGCATCCGAGAATCCACGTGCGATGGGCCCGTTGGAGTTTGCAACCTACAAGAAAGGCTGGCGAAACGCGCGACGCTACCATCTCAACGAACGAGACATAGCCGCACGCCGGAAGGCCGAGGAAGCTGCCAAGGCAGCGCGGGAACAAGCCATCAAAGCCGCAGAAGCCTCCCTCCGCCAGACAGGTCAGAGGATCGATCGGCGCGACATCGAAGAACGGCTCAACGCCTTCTCAGACCTGATCGTCGATTCCTCCGATGATGGAAGACCCAATCGGCGAAACAAAATCGAAGAGATAGCACCGGGACGGATCGCTGCGAGGCTCCTCTTCGCCCGTCTGTTCGATCATCGCCCGGATCTTTGCGAGGCGATCAAGAATGAGGCCCCCGTTGTTCTTATTGATGTGCCTGACGGAGAGGCTTTCTCCCGCCTTCTCGGCAACTGGACCGATATTGTCTTGCCCGAAGACGTGTGTATCGCTCAGGGCAAGACACTCGACCAGAATGCGCGGCGGGACGATTTTGATGCAATCGCACATGTTGCGTTCGAGCCGCTCAAATCGAAGGATATCCCTTCGACTGAAGCAAGAGCACTTTGCGCAGTCCAACTCGCGTTGCCTACCTTTGCGATCTCGCCCGGCGCAGAGACCTACTTGCCGAAGGCACTTCGGGATGCCGAAACGGCGCGCCTGACGCTGCCGCGGCTTGATGCACTGACGATCACCCGGGTGATCCGGTTGGTGACCTCAAAACCCTGCCGCGACTTCCTTTCGCCCGATATTGTCAGGGAAATCGGCTATCACGAACTGGTTTTGGCCGTCCGGTTCGACCGCACGCCCGAACGGTGTCTCGCGCATTTGCGCGCGCTGGCCGAACGCAAGATTTCCAAGAAGGCTGCCCGTGACCTGACGCTCGACGAACTGCACGGCATGGACGAAGCAGTCAGTTGGGCGAAGTCAACTATCCGGGATATCGAGGCCTGGCGCCGCGGCGAGATTCAATGGGATGCTGTCGACCATGCGGTCGTGCTCAACGGCCCGCCCGGGACCGGCAAAACGACTTTCGCCAAGGTCTTTGCAGAGTCAGCTGGATTGCCACTGATCCTGGCGTCGCTTGCAACATGGCAAGGGACTGATGAAGGGCACCTTGGCCACCTCCTCCGCGCAATGCGGCGCGACTTTGAAGAAGCTCGCAGCAAATCCCCCTGCGTCATGCTCATTGATGAAGTCGACTCTTTTCCCATCCGGGCAGAGTTGACGCATTCGCACCGCGACTACGACATCCAAGTCGTGAACGGCTTCCTGGAGCAGCTTGATGGGCTTGCTGGCCGCGAAGGCATCATCTTCCTGGGGGCCAGCAACGATGTCACACGATGCGATCCGGCTATCCTGCGTTCGGGCCGTCTGAACCGCATCGTCCAGGTCAGAATACCTACTCCGGACGATCTGGAGAAGATCTATCGCGTCAGATTGCGTGGTGCCCTCCAGGATGCCGACCTTAAGGAAATATCTCTTCTTTCCGTCGGCATGACAGGCGCCGATGTCGAGCGGACTGTTAAGGATGCGCTCCGCATTGCACGGCACGAAGAACGAAGCATATCGGTCGACGACCTTTATCGTACTATTGTTGGAGGCCGGGATGTGTCCCCGGAGAGAACAAAGGAAATCGCCATACATGAGGCTGGACACATCCTGCTCGATGTCCTCCATTTCGGCCCTGACGACGTTCATGCCGTTCTCTTGCGGCGGCGTGAGAGTGAGGGCGCAGTCTGGCGTATTCGCAAGCAATATGCCCTCGATACCCAGGAGCATCTGACCAAGGCGTTACAAATCTTTCTCGCCGGCCGCGCCGCCGAAGAGATCGTGATCGGTCGCACGAGCATCGGTTCCGGCGGCAGCAACAGTTCTGATCTTGCCGCTGCCACCCGAATGGCGTCAGCAATGGTCGCAAGCCTCGGTTTCGCAGGACCGCATCCCTTTGTCTATTTGGCGCCCATGCGGGAAGCGGAATCAGCGCTGCGCTACGAGTACATGCGGATCGTGGTCAACGATGTGCTGGCGGCAGCCTATGAAGAGACAAAGCGCCTCCTGTCTGTCCACCGCACCGCACTCCAAAAAGTCGCAGACACCTTGGTCGCAAATCGGGTGATCGATGGTCACCAGGTAGAAGCGGTTGTCCGTTCGAGTGAAATAGTTATCCCCCGTGATGTCGGCTCGGAGAGAGCGACCGAGGCAAAGCGTGCCGAAGCATCTCGTGTGCTCGATGTTCCGACCCTTGAAGACGACTTTGGCGCATCGGAAAGAAGCCCCCTCCTCGAGGATCATGCTGACGCCGAGACAGATTCCGGTAATGGGAGCCAAGTCGAGGAGGAGAGTGTGTCATGAACTCCTACCTGCTGACGCCTCCCGGCATGCGCCTCATCAAGTGCAACGGCGTTGTCATCACTGAAGCGCCAGTCATGCCTCCCGGCCTGGCGGATTCAGAAATCCTAGAGCGGAGGACGCCTGAGGGACGTACCCATAGAGAAAGATTCTGCGAAGCTCAGAAAACGATCAACATGCTCGCGCAAGGCTGGCGACCTAGCGCTTCAGAACTTCAACATGCGCCAAATCTATCAGCGTGGCAGCCGGTTATGTTGCCGATCGGGGACATTATTCTACTTGGCTTTGTGACTGGGCATCCGTACATCCGCGATGGAAAATTCTGCAGCACCTCGCCGTTGATTGCTTACGACGCTCAGCTCGCCGAATGGGCAAGAACTGTAAGCCGTTGGTACCGTCTCGGCGCGCCCTCTCGTCTGCCCAAGACATTTATAAATTAAGGCGTAACGTTCGGCAGCAAACGGCTGCGGCATAGCGTATGCCAGACAGCATTCGACCGGACATAAGTCCGAAGGTCGCCTGCAAGGTCAATTCTTCTCTCTGCATAACACCGAACTGCGTCGCGCGACGTTAGTCAACATTCCAATGCTTGCTTGTAATCAAATGATATAAGTAAGCGAACTATGTCGCGACAATCGCTCTTTCAAACGTATTTATCAAGGAACAAAGGATTCGTATGCGTGTGATTACTTTGAAATCATTTCGTCAAGGACTCGAAATAACAAAGGCCGTTCAAGTTATGACGAGTCCTTCAAACAAGCTCTTTTTTAATACTAAAGAAATACACCGACTTTTCTCGAGCCTTCGTTGACAGGAATAGCGTCGCCGGACCAAGCTTCAGGTGATTCGCACACCGAGGCGCGAATCAGTGCGTGAATTTCATCTCGCTCAAAGTTGGCGTCATCGGCTGGTGGCCGAGGCGAGATGAGATGGAGTCCATCCAACTTCAGAGGAGCGCACATGACCTAGAAAGCAAAACGCGCGGCCCAAAATGAACCGCGCGCTTGCTCATAACTGACACGTCCAGATGACGTGACGGATCAAGGCCTCGTAAACCTTCCGTCTTGTCACTTGCCTCTTGAGCTGGCGCCCGTGGAAGCGTTTGCATCGTCTCCCGATTCTGATCGGAGAGTCAAGCACGCCCGTTCACGCCTGGGCCGTATCCCCGTCAGACCCACGATTTAACAGCTGATTTTTGATCAGCGGTCATCCCGCGCGTGCGCGAGGCCGCCTGGGTTCGTGCCCGTCTGACCTCTCTGCCTCCACCGAAAAAGGGCCGCAGCAGCCACCGCCGCTGCGGATCCCCGGGCTTTGCCTCGTCCTACGAGGCGGCAGGAACCGAGACAGCAAGCTCAGGAGCGCCAAATGGCAGTGACTAATTTCGCAAGACTGATTGGGCGATCGACGGCAAGTCGCAAAGTGGTGACACACCGCAAGGCTACGTTCACCGGCTGCTACCCATCCCGCAAAAACAATCGGATGGTGCAGTACGAGAGTCTGCTGGAGCGAAACTTCATCGTTTTGGCGGAAGCCGATCCAAGGATTCACACTTACACGGAGCAGCCAATCCCGCTGTGGTGGACAGACGGCGTTCGCACTTATCGAACGACTTTCGATTTCGAAATTACTATCTCCAAGGATCGGAAGTACCTCGTTGAGGTCAAGCCGCTCGAGAAAGTTCTCAAGTATAATTTAGATCATCTCTACGGCTTCGTACGCGCGGCGGCACGAAAGCGAGGCTACACCGGTTTGGAGCTTTGGACCGATCGCGAGATCAAAGCCTACCCTCGGCTTCCAAATGCCGACCTTGTTGCAGCGGCGGGCACATCGTACGTCGACTTAAGTCACGAACTCGCAATGCGTTCGGCAATTGCGGGGCTGGCGCAAAGGTCAAAGGCCTTCACGGTCAAAGCTCTCCGAGCCGCGTCCAATCTGGGCACTCACTCCTATCGCATGGTGATCCGCTTCGTCGCCAGTGGCGAACTGTCGCCGGTTAATCCGATGGCACCGCTCGACGATCAGGCCCTTCTCGCAATTCCCGACACCGACCGCCAAGCAACCACTATTGCTCCGATTCAGATTCCGAATTGATGGAGGCTGGTATGGAAAGCTTCAGCACAAACGATGGTGCAAGTGCCATCCTCGAGGTCGATTTTGATGATGTCGCGTTCGGTGATTCCGACGTCGATGGCAAAGATGGCAAGCCGCTCATTCGCTCGCTGACGACTGGTGTTCACGTCTCGCCACTCGCTATGGCTTTGCTACAGCGCGCGGGAGACTAGCAATGAACGTTCCGCTGATCAGACTCGCGAAAGGTGATGCGATCATTATCGACAACGCTTGGTATGAAGAGATCGATCGAACCCGTGACGTGCTCACGCTGAAACAGATAGGAGGCACGGTTGTTCGCACGTTTACCGGGGAGGAGCTTCGGGATCTCTATTTCGACCCTGCTGGTCGAATGCGAATTGAGCGGCATGCACCGAAACTCCTTGAACCGGCGCTTGCTGATGCGGTGTCACGGGCCTTCGAAAGCTTCACAAAGTGTCAGCAGCAGGAGATGCTGCTTCGGCTTGACTATGTGAAGGCCTGCGACCGCTTCTTTGGGCGGAAACTTTTCCCCAAGCGGCTTCACGGTTACGAACGAATTGCGACGATCGTCGCACGCTATAGGCGTCTCGTTCAGGCCCGCGACCAGGGTCTAGAGCCCTGTCAGGTTCCCCTTGAGTTAATATCAGGCGCCACACTTCGCGATTGGCATTTGCGATGGCGTCAGGCCGGGCGGCTGATCGGTGCGCTTGCACCCCTTCATCATTTGAAGGGCAATCGGAAGGGGAAGCTTGATCCGGCAGTGAAAGCGATCATTGCTGGCAAGATCAAGGAGAAATGGCTCACCCTCGAAGCGCCGCCAGTGACGGTCGTGCATGACAGTATCTGTCGTGAAATCAGGAAGCTGAATGACGAGGGACACTTCCCTGCATTTGTCGAGCCCAGCGAGGCGGCTGTTCGCCGCTGGATTGCCGACAACGTGGATTCCTTTACGCAAGTTTTCTACCGGGAGGGTCGGAAGAAAGCGGAGGATCAGTTTCGCCTGATTAACCGTGCACCGATCGCAACGCGCCCGTTGCAGATAGTCGAATTTGACGAAACCCCACTCGACATCATTCTGGTCGATGAGGACGGACGGCCACGCGGACGTGCATATCTGACGGTAGGCATCTGCGAGGCAACATGCATGATTGTCGGCTGGCACATCGGATACGAGCGCGCGAGCTGGACGACAATCATGCAAGCGATACGCATGACTATATCCAAGAAGGACACCAGCGGCAGCGGCGCCGAATCGCCCTTCCCTGTATATGGCGTTCCTGAAATCATCAAGGTCGATAACGGGCCGCAGTTTCGTTCGACGTCTCTTGTTGCCGCCGCGGGCCAGCTTCAGTTTGAAGTCCGTTTTGTCCCGGCCGGCAAGCCTCACCTCAAAGGAAAAGTGGAGCGGTTTTTCCTCGAGGTCACGCGGGATTTCTTAAGCGTCTTCCCTGGTCGGACATTCTCGAATGTTGAACAGCGCGGTGACTATGATTCCAGCGGCTATGCCCGCATGACGCTGGAACAGCTCCAGAAACTTTTCATGCGCTGGGTCGTCGATATCTATCACAATCGCCCGAATAGTCGCGCGTTTGGGCAGACGCCACTTGAGCGCTGGCAAGCCCTTTCTGGTTGCGGCGTCCGTCTTCCGCCTGAGGTCGACTGTCTCGTCCCTCTCATGGGCATGGTGGTCCACCGAACGATTCAGAAGGCGGGAATCATTTTTATGGGGCTTGAGTATCGAGGGCCTCAGTTGAAGCTGTTCAAGCAGCGTGATGGCCATCTCGGCCGCCAGTGGATGGTGAAGATCGATCCACTCGACCTGTATCACGTGTTCGTTCTCGACGAGCAAAAAGGTAAATGGGAGGCGATCGCCTGTCAGCAGCCAGAACTCATCGAAGGACTCACTCTTCGAATGTGGATGGATGTGGTCGAGCTCGCCCGCAAACGAACCAAGGAAAATCAGCGGGTAAGTCGCGCCATTCTGCTCAAGGCGCGCGAGGCACTTCTGCGAGAGGCAGAAGCCATGGGTCATAAACCCCGTGGGAAGATCACGGAGCAGGACTATCGATGGATGCAGGCGCGCCTAGACGTGCCCGATTATGACATCTCGATCGACCCCACCGATCCGGATGAGCGTCCCACCAAAAACGCTAGGAGGAAACGTAAGGCGGAGAGCTTTTCTGATCCCGCGCTGCTTGCACCCGCTTCTGAAGCGGGCGGACATCCGCTCTCGGAAGTTGCGTCTCCCAATCCCTTCGACGAGGCCCAAGACCGCGCTTTTGAGAACCTCAACGAGGAACAGTCAGCCATAGCGCTGAGCGCATTTCGTCAAGAATGCCGTCAGCGCGAAGACAGTCGGTGCAGCCACGATCCCACAGATACCTTTCCGATCGTGGATTTGCCTTCTTCGGCTGACCCCCACGCTTCGCACTCAGAGCGCACTTCTTCGCATTCGCTAGTTCAATCCCACGAATCGAGGACGCATCGTCGATCAGCTCGCCCCCTGTTCGACGACAACGACGATTCACTTTGGGGCAGCGACATTGAGGAGAACGTATGATGAAACAGCTTATCGAGCATATGCATGCGCTGGACGCGATACCCAACTCTTCACTTGATAATGAGCGCAAATATCGGCGCTTACGCCGAGACAATCCGAAAGTTGCAAAGCTGCGCGCCATCAAGGCTATCGATATCGCAACCGGTAAATCAGCGGTGGCGAAGCAGTATTTCGACGGTCTACTGGACCGTGTTGACGGCGGCCTTGAGGGCCTTTGCTTAGTTGTGTACGGACCAACTGGCGCAGGGAAAACTCATATTCTCAAACACCTCCGAAAGGACCCCATTTTACAATCCTTCGAGACAGAGGAAGGGATCCAACGACCAATGTTGGCCTTGGATGCACCCGCTCCATGCACGCTCCGCACGTTGGGCATGCGAATGTTGAAGCATCTGGGTCTTCCGTTTAGCAGGGCGCTTCGAGAGCATGAGGTGTGGGATTGCGTCGTTGCGAACTTACATGCTCAGGGCGTTGGCGTGGTCTTTATCGATGAAATGCACAACGTTCTGTCCGGTCGCAAAGATACAGAGCGTGAAAAGATCGCCATGACGCTAAAGTCACTGATGGTATCGGAAACCAATCCGATACAGCTCATTCTATCCGGACTCGATGTGCTGAGTAAGTTCATACAGAAATACGAGGAGGTTGAGCGACGCAGCCACTTTTTAGAAGTGACGCCATTGACGTCAAGAGACCGAAGCAAGGCTGTGAGGTTCCTCAAGGACCTTCAGGTTCAACTTGGATTTCCAGGTTCAGGCTTCGATCAGGACGATATGCCGGAGCGGTTCATGATCGCATCCCAAGGTTACATCGGACGCATAGCGTATTTCGCACAAGAGGCAGCGGCGCTCGCTGTGTCATTAGACGGCGACATAATTGCCGCTGAGTACTTGGCAGAAGCATACAGGCGCCCGTTTGGAGTTTCCCCTGATAACAACCCGTTTCTTATGGCCAACATCAATCAGTTTCGGACTCCGAAGCGCCAGTTCAACTACGACGACCTGACCAAGCTGAAGGGAAGAAAGAAGCTCGAGGAAAGTCTCGATGAAGCTGCCTAGTCGGCCGCGTCGGCAAAACGGCGAAAGTGCCCTCGGCTACCTGATGCGCTTGGGCGAAGCCCACGGCGTGAAGCAGGCACATCTCATCGCAAGCGCCATCGGGACGGACTGGTTCGATCTCTTCAGGGGGCGCAATCTGCGCCCCCTGGCCACGGCGGCGGCGGCGGATTTAGACGGCCTTTCCTTCGATACAGCACGGCCGGTAGGCGGCGGCGTTATGTTGCGTGATGAATTTCTGCGTCGTAAACACTGGACGCTGAACCATGGGCGGCGGTGCTGTCCACAATGTTTCCAAGCCGATCAAATTGAGGCTCAGGAAAATCGCTTGCCACGACGTTGGCACCGGGCATGGTGGGACATCCAAGCCGTCTCGGTCTGTCCGATCCATCGAGCTCCTCTGGTCGGCGCTTGTCAGCGCAGCGGAGACCCGCTCGATTTCCAAACATGCCATCTTGGCTGCTGCTCGAATGGCCACCTCATTACATCGGCACAGCAAAGTGCCGTCGTCGATTATCTCGGCGATGCTTACATTATTGGCAGAATTGGGGGCGCGCCCAGACTTCCAAATTCGACGCTGGATGCAGGCACGTTGTCGGAAGCCATCGATTGCCTTGAGCTCGTCGGAACAAAAGTTTTGGACGATGCTGTGGGGGTGGCGACGCATAGAATTCTTCACGCAGGTTTTGAGATTTTCAGGCATTGGCCGCGTAGATTTCACTCTCTGCTTGACCGATGCGTCGCGACCTCTGAAGCCACGCTGGGCCGCTGGGGCGCGTCAGCAACTTATGGCTCCGTACACAGGGGATTGTACGATATTGGCAACGGTCCGATCGTGCAGGCCATCAAGCAGGAAATTCGCGAGCATGCTGCGCGTAGTGGAGTTTGCCTTTCCAAACCTGTTTTTGGTGCGAAGACAACTTCTGCTCGTTACGTGACGGTTCGTGACGCTGCCAGACGTCTGAAAATGGCTCCTGCGAGCACTCGTACGCTGCTAGCTGCCAAGGGCCTTATCCCCCGAGTGACTAAGCGGGGCACACCCATTCGCGTTGACGTTCAGGAAGTCGATCACATCGCCGTTACTCGATCGCAGCAATTTGGCGTCAGCCAGCTCGCGGGAAAATTGGGGATCGGGCGTATGCAAGCGCGGGAGCTTGCAAAGGCCTGGTTTGGTGCAAACCGCAGATCGTTCACGGATTTGGACGTTGATGACATCCTTGAGCAGTTGAATCGAAGTGTGCGTCCGCAGCCTTCGGCAACCGACGCAATCGTGCTGCCAAAGGCATGTCAAATCGGCCGCTGCCCCCTTTGGCTGGCCATCGATGCCATTCGGAAAGGACGATTAACACCGGTTGTATTCAGCCAAGAGCCTGGACTCTCTCGTATTGTTGTTCGGCTCGCTGATATCCGGCAGCTGGGAAAAATCAGCCGAAACAGTCTTCCTATCGCGGATGTTGCCTCAGCTCTGCAGGTCAAGTGGGAAGTCGCCCGCCAGCTTGCCCAGCTCGGCTTGATCCGATACTCGCAGAAGGGCATTCAGCAATCCGAGCTCGACATCTTTCGGAGGACGTTCGTCGCTGCTTCAGCCTTAGCGAAGGCTAGCGGCATCCACCCTAACATCGTCAATAGGAGACTAGCAGATGCCCGCATTCGGCCAGTCGCATCACCTCCCCGTTGCCGACAGGTGTTTTATCTTCGCTCCGACCTGATGACTCGACATGCCCCAGTATTCGTGCGTTCCGTCGCGGAGGCAGCCTAAAGGAGCGCTTGATGAACCGAGATTGCAGGCAGAGTACCGAGCGGTCTTTTCGTCCACTAGCTGCGCGCGTGATCTGGTTCGGAGACGAACCGGCCTACGCGCTAGCAAACAGGTTGGCGAGGCGCAATGGTATGAAATCGCTCGCCGCGTTCGGCGGGAATATGAGCATCCCCTACCGTGAGATAATTTATGGACGGAGGAACAGCGAAATTGCATCCCTCGCAAACGTTGATCTCGCATCTCTGAGTCACACCACGTTCCGCATCGACAAGGATAACTGGGTGCGGCTCGGCGATGAGGTTCTACACAGAGATGACTGGTCGTACGCATCACTGCGTATCTGTCCCAGTTGCCTCAAAGACGATCTAGACACCGGCAGAGGTGATCCAGCATTTCGAGCGCACGTGAGAACGTGGTGGAACATTACGCACGTGCGTGTATGTCCATTTCACTGTACCATGTTACTCGATCGAAATCCCGAGAGAGCAAGTATAGTCGTCGATCCAAAAGCACTCGACGTACGATACGCCGCCGGACCCGCATGTGATTTTGCCGCGGCGCATAGCAGGGAGATCAGCGATGTTCGCGCGGAAACTTACATATTAGGGCGACTCGGTTTTATGCCGCGCGTGCGTGCGCCCATCCTAGACGAACTCCCACTATGGAATGCCATTAGGCTGATGGATCGATTTGGGGCGGTTGCCGTGGCTGGGCATCGTGCATTCACGTGGACAGGTGGCGGGGTACAGCCTCAAAAGGCTATGTCAGCTGGCTTCGACATCTTCAGCAGTGACAAGGCTCATTTGTTTCGTTTCCTCGATCACCTCATCGCCACTGCCAAAATTCGTCTAGGACATTGGGGCCCAAGAGTGGCTTACGGCCGCGTGTATGAATGGCTGTCTCATGATACTCGCGAGAGAGCTTATGACCCCATTCGCGAGCTGGTGCGAGAGCACATCCTCGACAACATCCCGCTGGGGCCAGATGAGCTTGTTTTCAGCCGGCCAGTCGGTACTCGGCGACTATATACACTGTGGGACGCGAGCAAAGCGGTAAAGCTAAGTCACCCAGCCTTGCGGCGCACACTGGTTGCGTTGGGTTATCTAGACAAAAGCAGATCGAAGAAGAGTAACTGGCAGACGATTTTTCCTGCTCATGTTATCGAGAACGTTGCAAAAGAATTGGATGACCGCTTAAGCTTCAACACGGCGCGCAGTTATCTCCGACTCCCACGTCACGCCATGCAGACCATGTTCGAAGCAGGCGTGATCAAGCCATTCTTGCCCGTCTCAAAGGGCGTCGCCGAACACATCCTACGCAAGCGCGATCTGAATGATTTATTGAAACAGATGATTGGCAATGCATCAACTGTCATTAAGCGTCCTCCAGGTACATATGACATTGTCACGGCAGCCAAGCGAAGCTTGGTGCCTGTGGCCGACATTGGCAAAGCGATTCTGGAGGGACAGGTCAAATGTGCAGCTCGGCTGGCAAATGCGCAGGGCATGCTTCAGATTCTAGTCGACGTAGAAGCCTTAAAAGTATTTCGCGACCGGAATCGGAAGCACCCAGCAAGCGTTACTGTTGAGGACGCACGAGAGATTCTAGGCATCACCTATACTGTGATGAAGCGGCTCATTGATGAAGGGTATCTAGAAGTTAAGAGGCATACATCGCCATTGAGAAACAAGCAGCAAATGTATGTGAATACAGATAGCCTTGCGGCATTCCAGCGCGAGTTCGTTCTGGCATCAGTTATAGCGAGAGCACTTGGGACTCATGTCAGGACGCTGGTGCCTCATCTGAAGCTAAAAGGCATCCATTTTGCGATTGGCAATCGAGAGGTGGGGCAGTATTTCTATCGACGAGGCACTATTCAGACCTTGGGCTTTTAGACATCGGGGGGCGCCTCTGCGACGCGGTTGTCTAAGTGAGCAACGTCAAATGCCAGTCAAGTCTCTCGTCCGTTAGCCGTAACTATAAAGGCTACTAGCAGCTGGCAATTTAGAGGACTACATCAACGTGCGCTTTCAGAGTGCGTTTCACGCCGTGACCTAAATGGTCCAAATACACGCGCACGCCCTCACGCCGAGCAAACTTGAACGCTGGCACCATATCGCTGTCACCAGTAACGACGACAATAATGTCGACTAACTTGCCGAGAGATAGTCTGGCGATATCAAGGCCGATTCGAAGATCGACACCTTTTTGTTCGATGTTCGGAATTAGATCGTTTGCTTGAATGGCGCGCGCGCCATTTTTTACTATGTGCCGCATGGCGGCCCCGCCGACTGCCCAGCCGTGAACGGCTGTATCTCCTTGGCGCAAGGCAAAGTCCGGTTGAACTTCAAGACCCTGCTGTAGGCTGACGTTTGCCGAGTAATGGGGATGTGACCCTAAATCCAGGATCGATGAATCCAGTGGATTCGTAAGTTTTGAGCTGCACCCCGTCTTTGGATCACGCGGCTGGGGAATTTCCAGCCTGTTGAGCTGCACCCCGTCTTTGGATCACGCGGCTGGGGAATTTCCAGCCTGTTCGACCAGTGGCGGGCCGTGCGCCGCTGATCGATTCAGCACGTCGATCGGCGGTCGGTTGCCGATCGCGCTGTGTGGTCGCTCCTCGTTGTAGTGTCTACGCCAAGCCTCGCATTTTCGCTGCGCATCGTCGAGGCTCATGAACCAGTGTGCGTTCAGACACTCGCTCCGGAACTTGCCGTTGAACGACTCGATGAATGCGTTGTCGGTGGGCTTGCCTGGCCGGGAGAAGTCGAGCGTGACGTCACGCTGGTAGGCCCAGAGATCGAGATCGCGCGAGACGAACTCGCTGCCCTGGTCGACCCGGATGGCCTTTGGATAGCCAAGCTGGCGGCCGACACGTTCAAGCACCTCGACAACATCGGCACCGCGAAAGTTGAAGCGCACTTCCGTCGCCGGCGAAAACCGGGAGAACGTGTCCACGATGGTGAGCACGCGCAACTTGCGGCCGGTGGCGAGTTGATCGTGCACGAAGTCCATCGCCCAGATCTCGTTCGAGCGGGTCGCTGGCTGACGGTCGTCTCGCAGCCTGGCCTTGACCCGGCGCCTGGGCGTTTTGTTGCGCAATTGCAGGCCCATCTCGCGATACAGCCGATAGACGCGCTTGGCGTTCACCGGCCAGCCCTCACGCCGCAGCAGCACATGAATCCGCCGGTAGCCGTAGCGCACCCGTGTTGCGGCGATCTCCTTCATCCGGTGGCAAAGGGGCGCCTGCCCAGCGCGGCGGCTCTTGTAGTGGTAGGTCGAGGGCTCCGTCACCAGGACTGAACAGGCGCGACGGATCGAGACCTTCCAGGTCGATCGCGCATGATCGACCAACTGCCGACGCCGGGCAGGCTTCATAGTTTGCGGCGAAGAACATCCTGCAGCATGGCGCGATCAAGCGACAGGTCGGCGACCAGCTTCTTGAGCTTGCCGTTCTCATCCTCGAGCTGACGCAGGCGCTTCATCTCCGAGGGCATCAGACCGGCATACTTCTTACGCCAGTTGTAGAACGTGGCTTCGGAGATCCCTGCCTTCCGGCAGACTTCGCCGATCGCGGTGCCGTCCTCCGCCTGCTTCAGCACGAAGGCAATCTGCGCCTCCGAAAACTTCGATCTCTTCATGGTTCGCTCCGTCCTCCGGCCGTTGCCGCAAAACTGGAATTTTCCAGCTTAGCGCAGTCCAGAAAACCGGAGGCAGGTCAGTTTCCCGGATGCGGGCGGAGCATCATAAAAATAAACCCGCAATAGCGTAGAGGCCGCGAGATAGGGGCTTGCCTTTATGCGCTGAACTTCGGCTTCAATTTCTGCAACTGTTGGGAAATGTTTGTTCTTTTGCTGTAGTTTTTTCTTGATGAAGCCGCCGTCCATCAGGACAGCGAATTTCGACACCAACGCCCCCTAGAAAAGACAAGACCCCGCCCACTCGTAGCGCGGTAAAGCGCTTTCCATCAAGGACGAATGGACGGGGCCGGGTTCTTGTAACGCCTATTGGGTATCTCTGTTCGGGTTGCCAGTCAATTAATGACGCAGAAAATAGGTCCGAAACGGACCTATTTTGGGAGGGGCAACATCACGTTTGCAATTGAAGTCAACGCCGGACCGCACGGCGCTGCTCTGCCTTAAAGTCCGCAGGGCTTGGAAACCCGCTTGGTGAGGTCGGAGACGTATTTCCGGTCCCGCGCATCCTGACCGCTCAGGACCATGATGGATTTCGCGATCCCCGGCTAGTCATGGGCCATCAGCGTCCGCGGCTACGAAAGCTACCTAGGGCCGCGAAAAAGAGCGCCGGTGATCACGGTCGAGTTGGGTATATTCTCAACCCGAGGTTGGCATGATGATATTATTATCGTTGCCGAATCGGCGACCATCCCAAAAACCGAGAGATCCTTTCAACATGACCAAGCGTGCTTTTGACATTCTCTTGGTCATTCCCCTGGAGGAGGAGCTTCTAGAAGTACAGAAGGTTTTCAAATCGCTCGAAGATCTATCGACGGACACGACCTACAGACATTGGGTCGAGACGGGCGATCAAAGCCCGTCGATGCTGGTCGTGCAACAGCAAGGCATGGGCAGAACCTCGGCCCGCGACGCCGTCGAAAGCGCTTTCGACGACTTTGATTTTTCGCTTGTCATCTGCTTGGGGATTGCTGGCTCACTGACGAATGACCTGAACCTTTGCGACGTCTGCTACAGCTACGAGATCTATGACGTCTACGACAACACGAAGGCTTACGAAGGCAAGGGCGGGGAATTGGATATCGCCTTTTCCCCAAATCATGAGAAGTGCTACGAGCCGATAGTCGCTGCCATCAACTTCATTCGCACTGATCCCAAGTTGCAAGACCTATATGCCGGATGGCAGTTGGAGCGTGAAGCAGCGGCCAAGGAGAAATTCCCAAATCCTGTTGTTGGACGGGGGGGCGCCCCGGAGACGATAGCTCAGCCGAAGTCCAAGGATTGCAAGGTCGTATGCGCCGCCGTTAGTAAAAGCGAGCAGTACAACAAGAAGATCATTAACGTCGATCGCAAGATCTTCGCGATCGAGACAGAGAGCGGAGGCATCCAGGCCGCCCTCAGACGACGGAAGGCCGAGTCCCTGACCATTAGGGGGATATCGGATTACGCTGATCTCTCGAAAGACCAGCTGGAAGCATCGACAGCTGGCAACATCCGATCAATGGCGGCGGGTAACGCCGCCAGTTTCCTGAAGCTCCAGTTCAGCAACCCGCGGTTCAAGAGTGCGGTGGAGCGTATTCGCTCGATGAAGGTCGGTGACGGGCAGTCTCTGTTACCGCTCGCATCGCCCGTAAAGAAAGACATCACCACGCTCATCGCCGAATGCGCTGAAAGCATCGAAACCAAGCTTCGCCAGCTCTCGCCCGAATTCAAGCTTCTGGAGAAGGGTTACCGGCTTCCGGTCCCAAGGATGCGGAATGTTCAGTACGTAAGTGGTCTTGGAACGAAGTTTTCCTCCTCACCTGAAGAGGTTCGCGATGCCCTCGAAAAACACGGCGCAATTCTGTTGAGCCTAGCCAAAAACTACCCGGACGACAGCCTGCCATGGGTCATTGCGAGCGATCTCCTCACTGCCGTCGTGGGTGGCAAGCAACTCCTTCCGGTCGTAGTTGATGGGGATGCCGTTAGGCCACCCCGTCTCGGTCTGATTGAAGCCGCGCATTGGGATTTCAGCGAGGTGGAAGAGACGGAGGGCGCGCAGCTCGTCTTCATCATCGACGGGCCAGTGCTGGGTTCAAAATCGAAGCTCGACTTCCTTATCAAGCAGATCAAGGCGCGTCCGGCCAGCCGGTTCATCATTATCTCCAAGGACGAGGCGCGGATCATCAGCGAGAGCGAGCTCGCTGCCCAAATAAAGGCGGAGCATTATTTGCTCTCCAACGTGTCCTTCAACGAGATCACCCACTTCGTAGAAAAGAACTTCGACATGACGGCCGCAGAGGCCGAGGTAATCGCGCTCCGCTTGAACGATACGTTCAATAGTTTCGACCTCTCCGCCCATCCCACCTATTTCGCGGGCATTTCAAAAGAACTGCTGAATACGCTTCTTCAAGCCAATCGACGTGCGGAACTGATTCAGTTGGCGGTCGATGGCTTCTTATCGCTGGTCGTGGCCGCAGACAAGGCCGCCGTGAAGCTGACCAGGACGACAAGGGTGCGTTTTCTGCAGATGATCGTTACCGAGCTCAAGCTGGAGAAGCGCAGCCTGTCGCGAGGTGACGTAGTAGCAATGGCCGCCGATCTCGCCAAAGAATATGGCTACGATATCGATGCCACGGGCTTCGTGCTCTCGTTCGTCGATAGCGGGATACTCCATTTCGTAGATGAGCGCGTCGCGTTTTCCTTGCCTTTTGTGGAATCGTATCTGCTCGCAGTCGAACTGACCGAAGCGCCGAAGAAGGCTTTGGCCTATTTTGACCTTGAAGACGATTACATCGATCTGGGAACCTTCGACATCTATTGCGAGATCAAGCCATCACCGGAGGTTATTGAAAAAGTTATGCAGTGCGTCGAGCGCGGCAGGGATGCCCTAGCCCTTTCAGACGGTCAGAAGCATGTCCTGCTGACCGACGCCGCCAGGCCGGCGATGCTCGCGAAGACCGATAGGCTAAGGCAGATAGAGGAGCGATTTCACAAGCTGTCGGACGACGTACGTTCGGGTCGCGGCGACGTCAAGCGCAAACAGAAGATGCTCGACATAGCCGACCGACTGCGAGAAGCGGCATCGGATAGATCAGGATTCGGCGAGGAGGATCAGGAAGAGGTCCTTTCGGAAGACTTCAAGAAGTTCACCGACGGGATCAGGTACTGGACGACAGGATCGCAGATGCTTGGATCCGCAGCTGAGCACCTACGCGCGGAGACGAAAGAACGGCTCTCGGGTATGCTAGTTGAGTTGTTGAGCCTGCTGGCTCATGTCTGGATCGAGCTCTATACAAACGTCGACTTTGATGCGCTTCGGAAGGACTTCACGTCGGACGAGAACCTGAAGCCATTGCTGAACGGGTCGGAAGATAAGGCCGATCTGACCGAAACCCGGCGGCAAGTCGAGAGTATGGCCGACCTGTTGGAGTTTAGCATCCTCGCCGCTCCTTTGCGCCGTCTTCTGCATATCCTGTGCGAGCGTGCTAGATTGCGCGTCTTGGCCGTGAGCGTTGAGAAAGCGGTCGTCACGAGCGAGGTGGAAAAGCTCGCACATGCCCTCTGGCTGGCCGACATCGATGGGAAGAGAGGCCATAATGCTTTGATGCGAGCCATGAAAGACCTTCCGCCCTCCCCCTTCCTAAGGATAGTCGTCGCTACTCATTTGATGACTCGCGTATATTGGAATCAATCGGAAATGTCCGACAGGCTCCGGTTCCTTGACGCTGCGGAAATAGCGCTCGGTCCGGTGGTCACTCTCCAAAAAGGGGAGATCATTAGATACATCGAGGCAAACGCGCCAAAAACCGCGGCCTCCAAAACCTGAAGGTCCCAGACGACCTTACAGCCGGAATAAATATCCGGTGTTCGAGCAGCAGCCCGATTGGGCGAAAGTGAGATCGAAGCCTCGCAGCGAAAGCGACCGTACACCGGCGTCGACAATGTTAGGCAGTCGGCTTTTATGCTGCTGCAACCATCGGATGGGCTGAATTTGTAGAAGTACAGGCTTATGTGTCAGATGCCCTTCCGTGGTCCAGGCATTTGTGTCAATTGAGCCAGACTTATGCGTCAGGCGCCCTGCCGGAGATATTGAAATCTTGAGGGAATTTTGTTCTGCCGATCCAGACTTATCCGTCACCCGACAGTTGTGTTGGGTGACACATAAGTCTGACCCTAGGAGCCATAAGTCTGTATCAAATGACGCAATAGTCTGACTCAGATTTTTGCAACCATGAGCAGATTTCAGGTTGAGGTGTTTGGCATTTTGTCGATTATTAGTCGATGAAGCCTTCACGTCATATCTAGTCATTGAAACATGCTGCTTCGGTCGAATCCTGGATTGAGCACTGACAGCCAGAGCAGCACCTGTGACCCGCTTTCATTTATAGGATAGACCTATCTGGTGACGACGTCATTTTGGATTGAACGACGAACAGGACACAGCGCATCCATGGGACAGGCAAAGCAGAAAAAGTTGAACGGGGCGAAGGTAACTTGGTGTCGTAATTGCACGCTGTGTTGCGAACTGCCTGAGATCCTGGAGCTTGAAAAGGCTTCTTACAAG
Organism: Pseudorhodoplanes sp.; assembly: GCA_032027085.1. Taxonomy (NCBI): domain Bacteria; kingdom Pseudomonadati; phylum Pseudomonadota; class Alphaproteobacteria; order Hyphomicrobiales; genus Pseudorhodoplanes; species Pseudorhodoplanes sp. The sequence goes on from JAVSMS010000001.1 coordinate 1,655,028, forward strand.
CGTTGTGGATCATCCTGTGCGTCCAGTGGGTGCAGTATTTATGAAGAACGTCCAGCAGTGTGTCGAACCTTCGAATGTAGGTTTGTATCTGCTCGTTTGAACGATGCGCCTGATAGACATGCAATTCCACATCCGAGTGATTGCGGGGCATACTTTTTTGAGGTCAAGGGTGAGAAACGTTTTGTTGTTTTTGTCGATCCACGAAAGCCGGAAAAGTGGAAGGAAAGTTCTCTTGTTCTCTATTTAGAATCTTACAGGTCCTTTGGCTTCGAGATTACGATCTTCGATCGAGGTTATAAGTTTGACGTTGCGCGGGTGTGGGATGACTTCTTGCAAGGCGACTGGGTTAAAGTCGCGCAGGCGCACGGAGAGAAGATGCATGATTTGTCATTCCGGGATTGGAGGGCTTAGATACCTGGCTTCCCAAGAGTCGATACCGCCCTTTCAATTGATGGATGTGGAGTTTGCTGCAGACCGTCTTACTCGGACGGTCGTGATATGATATAGTTGCAGCTAGTTGAAATGAGTGACCCCATGAGACCGTCGGCTTTGGTACAGCAGCACATCGACCAGGTGAAGAACGCTATTTCGCATTACCCGGTGCGCAATCCGAGGCTTTTCGGCTCGTCGGCGCGCGGCGACGATCGGCAGGGCAGCGATGTCGACATTCTGGTCGACCCGCTTCCGGAAACGACGCTCTACGATCTCGCTGAACTCGAACTGGAGCTTGAGAGCATTCTTGGCTGTAAGGTCGATGTCCGCACACCCCGTGAACTGGCCCCTGAAGTAGCGGAACGGGTGGCATCAGATCTTCGTCCGATGTGATGACCCCAAAATCGATTGCAATCGAAGAGCGGCTCCGCGATATCGTCAAATGGGGCGAAGCGCTGGCACGTCATGTCGAAGGTATGACGCAAAGTCAATTCATGGCTGATGAGAAAACTCAGCACGCCACGACGAAATGCATCGAAGCAATTGGCGAGGCGGCGAAGGAGATCTTGAAAGCGGATCCGGGTTTTGATTCGCATCACTCTAACCTGAAAGCAAGGGCGGTTGCGAGAATGAGGGACCGTCTATCGCATGGCTATCGTGACATCGATTGGGAACTTGTCTGGACCACCTCAACGACTTCTGTTCCTGCTACAGTTGCAGCAGCAAAATCCATTTTGGCGCAGATGTCGTATAAACCGCCACAGCCGCCATGGGGCTCGTCGGAAGAATAACTTGGTGGTCACAGGCTCCGAGTAGGCTAATTAGGTTTCCGCGGCGCTGCAACCGTGGGATGCGCTGAATTTTCAAAGGTACAGGCTTATGTGTCAGACGCCTTTCCGTGGTCCAGGCTATTGCGTCAATTGAGCCAGACTTATGTGTCAGGGTGCCTGGTCGCGGCGTTGAAATCCTGAAGGAATTTTGGTGGGCAGATCCAGACTTATGCGTCACCCGACAATGTTTCGGGTAACGCATAAGTCTGGATCTTTGGGCCATAAGTCTGTGTCAAATGACGCAAAAGCCCGACTCAGATTTTTTCAACCATTGATTGTAGAGAAAGTTACGCGGCCAAGCTGAGTAATCTTTGGCGGCCCGGCTCGCTCGTTGCTTATCTTGGATCAGCGCCGAGCAGCAAACGCTCCTCCACGCGCCGTGATGCCGAATAAGAGAGCTAATACGCAGTTCCCTTCGGCGCGGTGAAAACGCCACGATTACCGCTTATGGCCGCTTTGTGGACAAGCGACGCAGATCAAGAATGTTTTGTGACCCTGAGCGCGTGGCCACTCTGCTTGGTGGGCCAAGCGTCTTGAAGCTCACTCCAAACAGCACCCTTGATGTTCATAACCTGCTTGCTTGCGGCCGCCCAGCCCAAGCGTTTCTGACGCTCGCAAAAGGACTTGTGCTCCTTCAATCTGAACCGTCGTTTGAGAGGGCAGTCGGCAAAAGCATGCGAACGCTGCAGCGGCGGCAAAGGAGCCGGCAGAAGCTTAACCAAAGCGCAAAGTGCTCGTCTCTGGAAGTTCGCCGAAGTTTTGGCGAAAGCGAGCGAGGTGCTCGGATCGCAAAGGAATGCTGAGGAATGGCTCGAACGGCCAGCGATTGGTCTCGATCAGAACCTGCTGATGAGCGTGGACTGCCCTTGCGCGACGTTCAGACGACTACGCGTGAAGCGATCAGAAAATAGACCAGCAGCGAAATCACGTCCTGTATGACCGTGGCCAGTGGACCCGAGCTGAGCGCCGGATCGTAACCTATACGGGCGAAAGACCACGGCAACAAAAGTCCGATCGTGGTGGCAATGCTACTCGCCGCGATCAGCGCCAACGATACCGTGGCAGCAAGCGTGGCACTTGCAAACATGATCCAGATGAGCGGAAAGGCCAAGCCGCCAAGCGCTGCACCGATCAGGATCCCGGTCCCAAGTTCACCAAAAAGCAGGGGGATAAGATCGCCCCCCATCAACGATAGACCTCGCACGGCCACGGCTTCAGATTGAGTACCCACTGCATCGGCAAGATACACCACCGCTGGGATGAGAAACGCGACTGCAATGTGCGCCGCCAGTACGCCTTCAAAACGCGCCATGGTCGCAGTCGCCACAGCACTGCCGCCCATTCCAACGAGGAGCCAAGGTAGTCGGTAAAGGGCGCGGCGATACGGCGGTGCTGTCAATGCGGCCTGCGCCTTCTCCGACTTGCCAAGAATGCCGGCCATGTGATGCAAATCTTCCAGATGTTCGTCACGTAAAATCGACATCATCGCCGAGGCTGAGAGAGCGCCGAGGAAACGGCGATCTGCGTCGCATACGGCAAGCGTCGAGATGCCTGTTTGGATCGCCAGGCTCGCTGCATCTTCGCGGTCGGTTTCGGGAGTTACAACATGGCGCTCAGCCGGCTTAATCAAGGCCGAGAGTGGTTTTTGTGCTTCCGCACTCATCAGCGTGCCAAGGCTAATGATTCCTTCAAACCGACCATCTTCTGCCGTAACGAAGACATGTGATGCGTCATCATAAGTCCTTCCAATCAGGTGCTGCCGGACGGCTGCGGCGCTGTCTTCCAATTTCCCGATCGGCACCTCCGTTACGAGATAATGGCCGACCTGCTGAACTCGCGATGTATCACTGACCGCCCTGGGCATGTGCAAATCCGTAAGGTCTCGGATGGATACAGGGTGATGAAAACGTTATTCCGATCTGTGACGCCGGGATTCTCTCCCGCCGCGGGCCGCCAGCCGCTTTGTTCCAAGTGCATACTTTTCTAAACCAACAGCTTCACTTGGTGCCCTGCCGACATCAGGTCTTTAAGAAAGATGGCGATATCCATTTATGATTCCAACGCGCGGTTCATGATCAAAATTGAGACCCGTTGCCGCGATAACGTTGCCAATGGCGCAAGAATATCGGAGCCATAGCGGCTACGGCTCATAACGAGCATATGAGCATTGTATCGCGATATATCTGACAAAACGCTCGACATCTCAGATGCAGGATCGATGAGTTCTCCGATTCGGGCAGGCACCCCAGCACCCGCAGCAATGGCCTCCAATGACGAGATGCTCTCTCGAAATTTGTAGGCCGGCACCAAGATCAAATCCTGACCGCCGGTGACTGCGATTTCAATCGCCACCCGAATGCTGGGATCATGTAAATTTGCTGCAATTGCAACGACTGGACCACCACGGCCAGCGGCTGGCGGAACCAGCATCACTGCCGCCGGCGTCTCGAACGCAGCCTGGAGCAGATCATTCAATTGCTGAGAAATGAGATCGATCGGATTGCCAGGCTGTGGAATGGCGACAATGTCCTCTGATCCCACACCCGACATGGTGAACGGCATTGCAGTCCGTGTAGCGGAAAAGCTTGCACTGACAGTGCGGTTCTTGACTGATGCCTCGAAAATCCCTTTCAGGCTACTCTCAGCAAAGGAGAGTTCTTTGTGCCAATACGCCACATCGATCGGATGCCACCCCTCACCTAGTGCGCGCAGCTCGCGTAGACCCGGAATATCAGCCAGCCAATCCAGCTCTGCGCCCTGAATAACCTCCGCGGCAAGGTTAAGCTTCAGTTGCTCTGCAAAGCCTGCCGCCGTTTCAATGATGGTGCGATCAACCACGCGGTCCGGCAGTTTGAGAAGCAGTCGCTTGAATGGAAATTCTGCCGTCATTGCCGGGGCTACCCGATATCGGGCACCTTCGTGCTTGCAAAACTCTGGCGGATGCGTGCGAAGGAGCGAAGACGATCTTCAACCTTGCGATTGACGCTTTTCACGGGAAAGGTGCCGTCGTCACCGCGTTCGCCAGCGGCGCAACCGGTCAACAGGGCGATGCCCTGATCGATTGAACTTATGGCATAAATTGCAAACTGCCCCGCTGCACAAGCTCCAACCACGTCTTCCCGAAGCATCAGGTGCTGAATATTGGATCTTGGCATCAATACACCTTGCGTTCCCGTCAGCCCTTTCAATTTGCAGGTTTCAAAGAATGCCTCGATCTTCTCGTTGACACCGCCGATTGCCTGAATCTCCCCGTGCTGGTTGACCGAACCGGTAACGGCAAGATCCTGTCGCAGCGGCAACTCCGAGAGAGCTGAAAGCAGCGCGTAAAGCTCGGCGGAGGAGGCACTATCCCCTTCAACTCCCGCATAACTCTGCTCAAAGACAAGACTGGCAAAAAGGGACATGGGCGTATCGAGCGCGTAGCGGCCTGCAAGAAAACCAGACAATATGAGGACGCCCTTGGAGTGGACCGGGCCTCCCATCTCGACCTCCCGCTCGATGTCGACGAGCTTGCCGGTTCCTGGCCGCACGCGACAGGTAATGCGTGTCGGCCTGCCAAAGCGATACCCGCCTAGCTCCGTCACGCTCAGGCCGTTGATCTGCCCGACCTTGGCGCCCGAGGTTTCAATCAGGGCCACGTCCTGACGAATGATTTCCTGCGTCCGGTCCCGCAGTCGCGAATTGCGGTACTCCCTTTGCCGGATCGCACGTTTGACGTCGTCATCGATGACCGTAGAACGACCCGCCTGCCCGGCCCAGAAGCTACTTTCGGCCAGAACGTCCCGAATTTCGCCGATGGACAGACTCAGTTTGTCAGCGTGATCGGCCAAGCGTGCCGCGTGTTCGATCATGGCAGCAACGGCACCCCGATCAAAGGGCTTCAAGCTGTCCTTCTGCAGAAGTGACGCAATCAACCGCGCATGAACGCCTTCGCTCTCCGATGACCGGTCGACATCATCTTCGAAATCAGCAAGCACCTTGAAATGCTCGCCAATTTCCGGATCAAACGATGCAAGCAGGTAATAGAGCAGACGATCGCCGAACAATACAACCTTGAGATTGAGCGGTATAGGATCTGGTTCCAGAGACACCGTCGTCGTCAAGCCAATGAAGCGGCTAATGTCCTCGATCTTCACTTCGCCTTGGCGTAGTGTCCGCTTCAGGGCCGGCCAACTGAATGGCTCCATCAAGAGGCTGCGAACGTCCAACAAAAGAAAGCCGCCATTACCGCGGTGAAGCGCACCAGACTTGATCAGGCGAAAATTCGTAAAGAGTGTCCCGTGATGGGAAATATACTCGATGCTGCCGATGAGGTTCGCCACGGTTGGATGCAGTTCCTCGACGACGGGTGCACCAACGGCATCTTTCGGCGAACTTACGAAGATATTTACCTCATAGCGGGCGAACGGATTGGCCAACCGTGATTCAACTCCGCCATCGTCTCCTTGCTCGCGCTTGGCGATGAACATTCCGACATTCTCAATAAGATCCGCCCGTACGTCTTCCAGGTGCTGCACGATGCGGGGCAGATCGACAAAAGGTTCTTTTGCCTCCTCGATCGACTGGCCGATCGCAAATTGCGCCGTCTCGCGATTCAGCTTCAGAACTTCATCGCGCCGAAGCTTCTCCCACTGTGGGATTTGCCTTAAAATTTGTTCTAAATCCCCTTCCAAACTGCGAATTGTATCCTGAACCTGCTGTTTCTTCTCTGCCGGCCATGCAGAAAACTCTTCCGGCGGAACCACTTTGCCATTCTGCGCAGGAACAAGAGTGAACCCCAGCGGGGTCCGCAGGATCATGACGCCCTGACTCAAAGCCTTGTCGCGCAGCGCTGTGAATGCCTCACCCTGCTTATTTTGAAAGGACTGATCGAGCGCATTGCGACGGGCTTGATAGTCTTCCCCCTCGAACATCGCGGGAAGCGTGATCTTAAGATCATCAATCAGACGATGCATTGCGTCGTGAAATTCAACTGCTCGACCCCCAGGCAGCTCAATCGCGATTGGCTTATGCGATTCCTTGAAATTGTTGACATAGACCCAATCGCTGGGAGCCGACCTACTTTTCGCCTGGCGCGCGAGGATCGCTCTCACCGTTTCCTGGATTCGCGCGCCGCTGGACCCGATAACGAAGATGTTGAACCCCTTGTTGTCGATTCCAGTTCCAAATCCGATGGCATCGAGGGCCCGCTGCTGCCCCACGGCCCCTTCGAGCGCGGGAAGATCGTTCGTTGTTGCAAAGGAAAGGCCGGAAAGATCAGCTGGCCGATATAGCTGGTGAGGCTGCAATGGCTCACAGCCTGATACTTCGTGCTCAAGAGACTTCCCACTGCCCGGCTGGTTAGCGGGCGGGCTTTTCAACCCATCGGTTTGAGCCGATGCCTTGAGAATATCGGCCTCTAAATCCATGCTCGTTCATGTCCTTAGGCAGATCAAAGCCGGCCCAGTTCAAATTCCTCGCAGGAGCCTCCACACTGAGACAAGCCCTCTTCGAGATGATCCGCAAGAAGCGGTATGCCAAGAAGGTACTGCGCTGTCCGATTGTTATGCGCGCGCGACGCTTCCGCCCTGATGGCCGGCCAATCTGTAAGACTGCCGTCGCCGCGACCAAGCCACGTCAGGGCCACGAGATCAACCTGCTCATCTTCGTTCAACGAGTTAATGAAGCGTGCGAGTTCTTCATATACGGGATCATCTCCACGGTCTTCGAGGACAGAGATCATCGCATCATCGCTCGCATTCGACGAGCTGCCCTCGTCCGTCGCGACATCCTTGGCGTCGAATTCCCGAGCCTTGACAATGATGAAGCACACCTTCTCGGGCGAGATTGTCAGATTTGGTGATATGATGATCATTGGTGTTACCTGCCTGTTCATCTTCACGGATGAAAATACGTCCAAAATCCGCAATCGGTTTGAGATAGGTCAACCAGTGGATGAGATGATGTCTTTGATAGGACTGCAGAATTCCCAGCTCTTGTTTAAACTGACCTTTTTCTCAATGCGAGAAAGCGGGGAATGGTCACCCCTTTCAACTCCAATATCGAATTCTGGATTGGAGGCCCAATGAACGTCAAACTCAGCATCCGCAAAGACAATGAGATTCTGTTTGAATCGATTTACTCGATTAGTGACTCCGACAGCTTCGCGAGCGCCTGTGCCGACGCCTGGGTCAAGCTCCGCGATCGGCGGTTGGGGCAAGCCACCAGTATTGGCGAATATATGGATCGTATGAATCAGGACGTTCTCGAGGAGTTGCAGGGCGCGCAAATATCCCTCACTGGCGCCTGACGGCCCGGTACTTTGTGACATCTGCACAGTGACGCTAACTTTGGCGATGCGGCTTGCGGGTTCGCTCCGGCGAGCCACCCACCCGATTTTATCGACTGGCTTGCAACATGCATTTCGCTACAAGTGCGTTATTGACCGACCTTTACCAGCTCAACATGATCCAGGCCTATCTGGACTATGGCGAGACCAAAACGGCCGTCTTTGAGTTCTTTGTGCGAAAGCTTCCCCGCCGTCGGGGTTTCTTGATGGCAGCCGGACTTGAGCAGGCGCTTGATTTTCTCGAGAGGCTGCATTTCACGAAAGAGGAAATCGACTGGCTGGCGAATACGGGACGATTCAGTGACAAGCTACTGGCTCATCTCTCTGCGCTTCGCTTTACCGGTGACGTGCACGCCATGCCGGAGGGCGAGATTTTTTTCGCCAACGAGCCAATTCTGCGCGTCACTGCGCCGCTCGATCAAGCCCAGCTCGTTGAAACGCGCCTGATCAACATCCTGCATTTCCAGTCGTTGATCGCCGCCAAGGCCGCGCGCTTTGTGCTGTCCGCGCCAGGAAAAATGCTTGTCGATTTCGGCCTGCGGCGAGCGCACGGCGCCGAAGCCGGCCTTTGGGCAGCGCGCGCGAGCTATATCGCCGGATTTGCGGGAACTGCAACGATGCTGGCGGAAATGGCTTTTGGCATTCCCACCTATGGGACCATGGCGCATTCTTTCATTCAGACGTTTGACAATGAAACGGCTGCCTTTGAGTCCTTTGCACAATCTCGCCCAGATAATCTGACCTTGCTGATCGACACATATGACACGGTCACCGGTGCGAAAGAGGTTGTCACGCTCGCGCCGAAGCTCAAGGCGCGCGGTATCACGATTCGCGCAGTACGCCTGGACAGCGGAGACCTTGCGTCTTTGTCCAAGATCGTTCGCCGGATCCTCGACGAGGGCGGCCTCGGCGATATCCTCATCTTTGCGAGTGGAGGACTCGACGAAGATCAAATCCAGAAAATGTTGCAGTCAGGAGCGCCAATTGACGGCTTCGGCCTCGGTACCAACCTTACAACCTCTTCGGATGTGCCTGCGCTCGACTGCGCCTACAAACTGCAGGAATATGCGGGCCTGCCGCGCCGGAAGCGCTCCGAAGGCAAGGCCACCTGGCCCGGCCGCAAGCAGGTCTGGCGCCGCTATGGAGCAGACGGCCGCATGACAGGTGACGTTCTCTCGCTGGAAGACGACCCGCAGAGCGGGCAGCCGCTCTTGCACCTGGTGATGCAGAACGGGCGACGTCTTGGGCGGCCGTCTTTGACTGATATTCGAAGCCGTGCATCGAATAGTCTTCAGCGATTGCCCGAGGCTTTACGCGCACTTGAGCCGGATGCACCCTATCCCGTCGAGGTCGCCGAGCCGCTCATCCAACTTGCGGCCGATGTCGACCGACGCCTCGCTGAGCAAAAGGACATGCGAGGATGACGCAACGCATTCTGATCGAAGAGCGGGACATCCTGCTCGTCGTCGATATCCAGTATGACTTCTGCCCGGGCGGTGCGCTTGCGGTGCCACACGGCGACGAGGTGATCGCTCCGATCAACCATCTGGCTCAACGTCACCGGCATGTGGTGCTGACACAGGACTGGCATCCACCGGGCCATAAATCATTCGCCTCCACGCATCCGGGAAAGAAGCCTTACGAGACTGTCGAGTTGGCTTACGGGCCGCAGATCTTGTGGCCTGATCACTGCGTGCAGGGAACACCCGGAGCGACGCTGCACAAGGACCTCGACATTCCCCATGCTGAGCTCGTCCTCCGCAAGGGTTATCACCGCGACATTGATTCCTATTCGGCTTTTTATGAGAATGACCGCAAGACGCATACCGGACTGACCGGTTACCTGCGCGAGCGCGGCTTTACGCGAGTCTTCCTCGCCGGATTAGCCTTCGACTTTTGCGTTCGCTATTCGGCAGAGGACGCTTGCAGCGAAGGCTTTGACGTTATCGTGGTGGAAGATGCCTGCCGCGGGATAGACGTTGGTGGTTCTGTTGCCGAGACCCGCCGCAGTCTGAATGCGCGGAACGTCGCCTGTGTGGCGAGCGAGGATTTGGCGTAGCGGTGAACAGGTCCGATCCTAAGGGGGTTGATATAACTCAAGGTGGGCCTCGCCGTGACCACCAATGTTGCTCGGCAATGTCCTTATCTTGGTAGTATAAGCGTATGCTTGTCTTTGCGCCCAAAGCCACCCGTGAACTTGGTCAGGCGGTCGCTCAGTCACTTGGGCAGGCGCTAGCCGCCCACGAAGAGCGGGACTTCGAGGACGGCGAGCACAAAATCCGCCCTCTCGTCACCGTCCGGAATGCTGACGTTTATATCATACAAAGCCTGCACAGCGGACCGGACGAGAGCGCCCATGATAAGCTGTGCCGGCTGCTGTTCTTCATCGGTGCGCTCAAGGATGCCGGCGCCGCTCGTGTCACCGCCATTGTCCCCTACCTCTGCTACGCACGGAAAGACCGGCGCACCAAGCTCAACGATCCGGTGACAACACGATATGTCGCCGGGATGTTCGAAGCAGTCGGAACCAGCGCCATCGTGACCCTTGACGTGCACAATCCGGTCGCGTTCGAAAACGCCTTCCGCTGCACAACCGTGACGCTGACCGCCGCGCCGCTATTTGTCGACTATGCGAGGAATTCGTTGGGGGACGAGTCCCTCACCGTTGTGTCGCCGGACACCGGCGGCGCCAAACGTGCCGATCTGCTTCGTGAGGCTCTGGAATCCGCGCTGAAACGCCCGGTTGGGAAGGGCTTTGCGGAAAAGCGCCGCAGCGCCGGCATCGTATCCGGGGATCTTTTTGTTGGTGAGGTATCTGGCACCACTGCGCTTGTGATCGACGATCTCATCAGCACCGGCAACACTCTCGTTCGCGCTGCATACGCCGCGCGTAAGGCCGGCGCCAGCCGTGTGATCGCGCTCGTGACGCATGGCCTATTCATGCATGGATCGGCGGAAGCCCTATCCGATCCGGCGATCGAGCGGCTGGTCGTCACCGATTCCGTGCCGTCGTTCAGGCTTGGGCCTGGACCGGCCCGCGACAAGCTGGTCGTCCTGTCAACTGCCCCGCTTCTTGCGGAGACAATCAGGCGGCTGCACGACGGCAAGTCACTCGAGGATTTGCTCGTTTTTTGAGACATCGTGTGAGTTCGACGGCATCCGCGATCGCAATCCGCAGATAGCTGCGGGCGACACGCGGCCACTTCTCCGGCGTGCGCGGATATGGCTCCAGCAGATGCGCGATGGCCAGTCGGGCTCGAAGAGTGGCGCGGCAGCAGCGATAGAAATTTAGCAATTCTTCCGGCGGCGCAGGGTAGAGCTGTCGCATGACCCGCCGCTTGATGTAGTCGCCGGCCCAGGAGGCCCCCAGTCGCTCGCATTCGACGCTGAGAAATGCAATTTCGTCGAAGGGATCGACCGCGCGCAGGCGGGCGTTGAATTCGAGGCGATCGATGATCTTGACCGGCTTGTTCAGCCAGATGTGTTCGGGTCGCAGATCGCCGTGGCAATCGACGATAGCGTGCCGGCGGACGCGCATCCTCAACATTGCTGCGCGTCGCCGCAAAAATTGGATCTGCGCCGATTTTACGTAGGCGAGTTGTCCGGCCGGTAGACCCAGTGACGGTTCCGTTAAAATACGAAAATTATAAGCAATATTCCACCACCAATCTGCAAAATACTCTTCCGACGTCATTCTCGCCACCGGCGCATGTCGGTAGAAACGAACAAGCAAATCCGCCAGTTGATCAAGTTGCGGATACTTCACGCGCTTATCAATAATTGATTGCTCCATCGTCTGGCTTTCGTCCAGCCGCCGCATCACCACCAGCCAGTCCACGACCGTTCCGTCGCCGCCCAGCGCGAGCCCCGAAGCATGTTGCGTCAACGGAACAACGCCGAGATAGACATCCGGCGCGAGCTCGCGATTCAGCCTGACTTCCGCGCGGCAGGCCGCCTCGCGGCGGGTCAGCGTCGAAAAATCAAGATAAGGGAAGCGAACCGGTTTCTTCAGCTTGTAGACACGATCCCGTGCGAGAAACACCCAAGACATGTGGGTTTCCCGCGGCACAACACTGTCGGTCGGGCGTGGATATGTCGCCGCACAGCTCAGAAACGCAACTTTGGCGTCAAGGGGAACATCGTCGCCGATGGGCCTGTAGTGATGCACATCCGCTCCTTGCCATCCCTGTCAAGCACCAACCCCCGTGGCGCTGCCGAAATAGGCTATCAAATACCGCGGAACGCGAGATCGCTCTTGATCCTCGTCAAAATAACCCAGACGAAGCTGACGATAATGTAAACATGCGGAAAAGTCTTGGCCAAGCGAGCGAGCATTCACGGGAGCCCGTGCTTCCGGTGAAACGCCATGACGTGCGCATTCCGCCGCTTGGACTATCCGGCATCCTGCAACTGCCCGAAGACGCCTATGCACTGGTGATCTTCGCGCATGGTAGCGGGTCGAGCCGTCTCAGTCCGCGCAACACCGCCGTCGCGGATGCGATCAACCGCAACGGCATTGCCACATTGCTTTTCGACCTGCTGACCACCCAAGAAGAATATGATCGCGCTAACGTGTTCGATATTCCCTTGCTGGCCGAACGCCTGATCCAGGCGGTCGCGTGGAGCGAGCAACAGCCAGAGCTTGAACGCCTGCCCATCGGGCTGTTTGGCGCCAGTACCGGCGCTGCCGCCGCGCTGGTAACGGCTGCCAGACTCGGCCACCGAATCGGAGCGGTCGTTTCGCGTGGTGGCCGGCCTGATCTGGCAGATCGTGCCCTCAGCCGTGTTATCACGCCAACGCTTCTGATCGTCGGTGGTTCGGATACCGAAGTCATCGTATTGAACCGTAGCGCTTTCGCTGAGTTGAAGGAACCGAAGGCCCTGCACATCGTACCGAATGCCAGCCACCTGTTCCCCGAGCCTGGGGCGATGGAAGCTGTCATCAAAGCGGCAATCGACTGGTTCGAGACGTACTTGGGCGCAGATGCCCATGATGACAAACCCTGAACTGAGGCTGCGCCATGCCCTTTCACAATCGATCCGACGCCGGGCGCAAACTTGCCGGCGCCCTCGCCCGCTACAAGACGGAGCACCCTGTCATTCTTGCATTGCCGCGCGGCGGCGTGCCAGTCGCCGCGGAGATTGCAAGCGCGCTTGATGCGCCGCTAGACCTCGTTCTCGTGCGGAAAATCGGCGTTCCCACCCAGCCCGAACTGGCCATGGGCGCGGTGGTGGATGGCGGCCATCCGATCGTGGTTCGCAATGAGGACGTCATCGGGCTGGCGGGTATTGACGACACGGAATTCAATGCGGCCTGCGAGCGAGAGCTTGGAGAAATCGAGCGGCGCCGGCAAGCCTATTTGGGCGATCGCGACCGCATCGACATCGCCGGGTGCACGGCGATCGTCGTCGACGACGGGATTGCGACCGGTGCGACGACACGCGCAGCACTTCGTGGAGCACGCGCCCGCAATCCGAAACGGCTTGTTATCGCCGTTCCGGTTGCCCCGACAGACTCGCTGGCGGAATTACATTCCGAGGCCGATGACATCGTCTGCTTGGAAGATTATGCTGTATTCGGCGCGATCGGATTTTTCTACGCGGATTTCCGCCAAGTCACAGATCGCGATGTCATCGAAATACTTGCTCGCTTTCCGCCTCTATCTAGACCTCGCGGCCAGCAACCGGCTGCATGACGAGTTCGCCGCCTCAGCCAAACAGAGACGGATGCCTCAGCCTGAGCGTTTGTACGAGCAAAGCGTTTTCATGTCTGCAACGTGTCCCGCATCTGCCATTGCAGCAAGCTGGCGCAGATCGGATTCCTCAACCGAAGTGTGTTCATGCTCACCGGCAACGCCGAGATCTTTCGCTTTCCGCGGAGCGCCGGAATAGGTCGCGAGGAACAGATGCATACGTTCGGTGGAAATTCCCGGCATGGTCCATGCTATGGACACGGATTCGAGCGATAGAAGGGCAATCCCTGCTTCCTCAAGGGATTCTCGGCGCGCGCAGACTGTGGCGTCGGGTTCGACCAAGATTCCGGCAATGCACTCGCGTGTGATCCCGCCCGTCTATCAGGAAGACTGGTGCGCGAAACTGGCGAATCAGAATTGCGACCTTGCGCTGCGGATTACACGGAAGCACGGCGACGGCGGCGCCGTGGTCCTCGATCTCACGGCGGATGACTTCACCCGTGGCTGGCGGATCGTCGCAACCAGAAAACACGCCCAGCCCTGATATTTGGTCTCGGTGGCAACAATCTCGGTATCCATGTCGATCGGCCCTCGTCGAAGGAGATCGACGCATCGGTGTTTGTTGACCTAGGTCAACACCGTGATCGCGCTTTTGGCCTCTATTTTCGAGCACAGAAGATAAGGCCGAGCGCCCCCATGCAGACGCCAGTTGAGATCGACTTTCAAGGAATGGAACCGGATGCCGTGGCTCGTGCAGCCATTGATGATCATATTGCGGAACTGGAGAATCGTTTTGGTCGAATTACCACCTGTCGCGTAGTGCTGAAGAATCCGGGCCGTCACCACCGGACCGGAGGATTATATGAGGTTAGTATCAGGCTCGCGCTGCCAAACGGCAAGGAAGTGAATGTCTCGCGCACGCCGCCGGCTGACGAACGCCATTCTGACATATCCTTCGCCATCAACGATGCCTTCAAACATGCGCGCCGCCAGTTGCAGGATCAGGTGCGTGAGCTGCAAGGGCAGATCAAAACCCACGACGCTCAGCCGGTTGGCACTATCACCCAACTGCACGACGACTTTGGCTTTCTGCAGACTGAAGATGGGCGGGAAATCTACTTTCACCGCAACAGTGTATTAGAGGACAAATTTCCACGCCTGACACCCGGCACACGCGTCATCTTTGTGGAGGAGATGGGAGAAAAAGGAGCACAAGCCAGTACAGTCAAGCTCCTGGGAAAGCACCGCTTGCGGCCGTAACTGGAGGAGTTTTTCATGCCGCACAAGCATGTCCTGTTCAGGTCAGCCGCCCGTGAAAAAATTCTGCGCGGCGCAACACAACTTGCCGATGCCATCCGCGTCACCTTGGGACCAAAATCGAAGTCGGTGCTGATTCAGAAGAGCTGGGGGGCGCCGATTGTCTGCAATGACGGCGTGACCATCGCCAAGGAACTCGATCTGGAAGACGCCGATGAGAATCTTGGCGTCCAGGTGCTGCGCCAAGCCGCCGAGAAGACCGGCGACTTGGTCGGCGACGGAACCAGTACGGCGACAATCCTGGCCCACGCGATCTTTTCCGACGGGATTCGCAATGTCGTTGCCGGCGCAAGCGCCGTCGATCTCAAGCGCGGCCTGGACCAAGGTGCCAAAGTCGCCATCGACACGCTCAAAACTCTCGCGCGCCCAGTCAAAACCCGCAAGGAGAAGGCGCAAGTCGCCACTATCTCCGCGCACAATGAAACGGATATCGGAGAGCTTGTCGCCGACGCCATCGAGAAGGTCGGGGACGACGGCGTCATCTCGGTCGAAGAATCGAAAACCACGGAAACAACCCTCGAAGTCGTTGAGGGCATGCAGTTCGATCGCGGTTTCGTATCTCCCTATTTCGTGACGGATCCGGAGCGGATGGAGGCCGTTCTGGAAGACCCGTTCATCCTCCTTTGCGACCGCAAGATCGGCAATCTGCGCGACATGCTGCCCCTGCTGGAGCAAGTTGCCAAATCAGGGCGACCGCTTCTGGTCATTGCCGATGATATCGAGGGCGAGGCTCTGGCCACGCTCATCGTCAATCAGATCCGCGGCGTCCTGAAAGGGTGCGCCGTCAAGGCGCCGGGTTTCGGGGATCGCCGCAAAAGCATCCTGGAGGACATTGCGATTCTGACCGGCGCGCAGCTTATTTCCGAGGATATCGGTATCAAGCTGGAGAGAGCGACCACCGACCAGCTCGGGCGTGCTGCCCGCGTCGTGATCAACAAGGAAAACACGACCATCATTGGCGGCAAGGGGCAACGCGCTCAGATCGACGGCCGTGTGCAGCAAATTCGTCACGAGATGGAAAAGTCCACAAGCGACTACGACCGCGAAAAGCTGCAGGAGCGTCTTGCCAAGCTCTCAGGAGGGGTGGCAGTAGTCCGCGTTGGTGCACCGTCGGAAGCCGAAATGAAGTCGAAGAAGGAAGCGCTTGATGATGCCATCCATTCGACAAAGGCCGCGGTTGCGGAGGGCGTCGTTGCCGGCGGTGGGCTTGCCCTCCTGCGCTGTATCGCAACAGTAGCGCGTGAAGAGCAGAATGCCGATGGCGACGAGAAAACCGGCTTGCAGATTCTCAAGCGGGCACTTGACGCCCCCGCCCGGCAGATCGCCGAGAATTCCGGTGTCGATGGCGGCGTCGTTGTCGCCCGCATGACCGAAGGCAAGGACTCCTGGGGTTTCGACGCCGCACGCAAGCAATATGTCGACCTGATCGATGCAGGCATCATCGATCCTGTCAAGGTCGTGCGTATTGCACTTGAGAATGCGGTTTCCGTCGCAAGCGTGCTGTTGCTGACGGAAGCAACCATGACAAATATTCCGGAAAAGCCGAAGGAACGGACGAGCGAGCCGGAGATGGCCCTTTAGGATCGTGCGATGCATGCTGCCGGACGAATGCTGTTTCTTGCCGGACTCCTCTTCTGGCCGGCGATTCCCCAGGCTGCAGAACCGCCGAGGATCGTGCGAGTTTGCGCGAGCTGCCATGGTCTCGATGGGGTCGGCCAGAACGTGGACATTCCAAACATTGCCGGCCAGTCCGGCATTTACTTAAAAAATCAGCTTCGCGCATTCCGCAACGGACAGCGCAGACACCCGCAGATGACGATCAGCGCCGAGCAGCTAACTGATCGCGAAATCGATCAAATCGTGACGCACTACGCCCTGATGCCAGCGCGTTAGCTCGTTTTACAGCGCCGATCATAAAAGGCTCCGCCATGCCCTATCGCACCAACGAGGACCTGCCTGTTCCGGCGCAGCGGCACCTGCCACCGCAGGCCCAGGACATCTATCGCGAAGCATTCAATCACGCTTTCGCGGCCCATGTTGGCGAAGGAGACCAGGAGGAGAGAGCGCATCGCATCGCCTGGGCTGCGGTCAAACGTTCTTATGTCAAGGTTGAAGATTCCTGGGTCAGGAGAAGTGGCCTGGACGACGCAGGGTGAGTTTAGCAGGGACGATGATTTTGACCATGATCAATGAGGACCCTGCAGTGACGACCAAAGTAGCGGTGTCATTTATCGAAGGGATCACGCCATGTTCAATAGGTTCAACCTTCTGACGACTTTCTTTCTTTGTCTTGCCGTGTTTTCGAGCGGAAACACTGCGTCAGCATCATCCGTCCCGACCAAACCAGAAGCGGCACCAGTAAATGCGACGGCCATAGCAACTCCGGACGAGTTCTCCTCATCCTGGCGTGGGCGACGGAATACGGCGATTGCCCTTGGCATTGCTGCCGGCGTTCTCGGAGCGGCCGCTTTCGGTGCGTACCCCTACTACTATCCGTATCCCTATTATGGGTATTATGGGCCAGCCTATCCCTATTATGGACCTGCCGCCGTCCATGTTCGGCCACGCAAGGTTCGCTGCTGGGTCTATGATCCTTATCGCGGCGTGCGGTACCGGACCTATTGCTACCGTTAGTCAGCAAAACATGAGCTGCTGCCGGTTTTCAGCCGGCTGCAGGCTTTTGCCGAGAGCTGATTGTCAACCCTTGATGCAGATCACCGGCTTGAGGCGCGCCACACGCCGTGCGAGGCCGGCGTGTTCGGCCGCTGCCACAACAGCACCGACATCCTTGTAGGCGCCCGGCGCTTCCTCGGCGACGCCACGCGTTGATGGGCTCCTGATCAGAATTCCCTCCGACGCGAGATCATCGATGATTTTGCGTCCGCTCCACTGCTTGAGCGCAGCATGACGCGACAGCGCACGCCCGGCCCCGTGGCAGGCCGACGAAAAGGCTTTTCGCTCGCTGCTTTCCGCGCCCACCATAATATATGAGCCGGTGCCCATGCTGCCGCCGACTTTCTGACGGGAACGATGTCAGCGATTGACAGGCCCGTCAGCATCGTGCGCACGCCACATGAAATATCGAAGCCGACGCCGCCCGCGGAAACAACGCCGCCTTGCTCGGCGTCGAAGGCCGCAACGCCGCCAATCGGAAATCCATAGCCCCAATGAGCATCCGGCATGACGTAGCAGGCTTGCACGATTCCCGGCAGCTTGGTGACATTTACAGCCTGCTCATAGACCTTGTCATCCATATCGCGAATGAGATCCGCGTCGGCATAAAGGATCGCCGGCACACGCATCGCTCCGTGCGGTTCGATCTGCCATGTGTATTCATCAATGCGGTTGAAGCGGGCAAAATCCATCGCCGTTCTCCGCTAAACATCCACGATGCAGCCAGCGCTCCATCGGCCATCGGCGTCTTGTGCAACCTTCAGCGCCGTGTAGGTGGCACCTTTCGGCTCACAGGCCGGAGCATGTCGTGCCACGTCCACGGGCTCGCCCCACAGCGTACCCCTGAGCCGCTCGCCGTTGATCGTGACGTCAAATCGGCCAAATAGCGCTTTACCAACTGCCATTTCATAGATGATCGCGTTCAGCCATTCGACAAACAAAAGCTCAAGATCAGGCGCTTCGCAGGCCACCTTCACCGCCACACGCGGCTCCACCGGCGCGTGCGTAACCACCGCCATCAGCGCCAACGCTGCATGCTCAAACGCTTCCGCGGGAGTTGCACCCCATCCGCGCACGCCGATATCAGCATCATGCGGAAACAGCTCCCACCGCGACCCGCCTTCTTGGTCCGGGGTGAAGCCGTTTATGGCACCCGTCTCGCCCATATCGATATATGGATGCACAGCTAACGCGTATATTCGGCTTCGTCCTCATCCATCGCAAGTATGTCAACAATTTGCGCCGCCGCCTCACTGAGCTGATATCCGTCCTTCGCCAAGATATCGCTGTCACCTGCGAGCCACATGGCAGCCGCTTCAAGATCGACGAGCGACGGTTTCAGCGCCAGAATCTCAATAATTTTATTATCGTCGATGTCGCCGAGCACGGCTTTGATTTCGTCCCGAGTGACAGTCATGGTGAAAACCTCACTCCTTGGATACGCATGCTGTGTTTAAGACAGCCTAAGTATCAATTTCTTCCAACAATGGGCCGCATCGGCCTTGATTTGCCTCAATCGTTCCTTGCGGGATTGGTCGTTCGGTGTCCTATCTCATTGATCTGCCAGCCAGGCTACGGCCAAGCGACTCTCTCCAGTGGTTGCTACACTAGTGCCGAAGGGGCGGCTTTCGCGATCCAGCGTCTGCCATACCCAGTCGACATCCTCGCGCGACGGGCGAACAAGCCGGAATTGCCGGATCTGAAGAGGAACAATTTCAAGCGCCGCCAGCTTCCCGCTTCCTGGCTCAAGGTCCACGAAATACATCAGCGCGAGATCATCGCGGTATTGCTCGTATGCCGAAATACCCTCGTAATCGTTCAGAAAATCGCCGCAGCCATACAGGATCAAACGTCCACGATAGACTTCAATCCCCTTGGCGTGATGCGAAGAATGGCCGTGAACGACGGACACCTTCCCGTCATCAATCAACGCATGGGCGAAACACTGCTGCTCTCGCGGAATGTCGTAGCCCCAATTAAGCCCCCAATGAATAGAGACAACAACAATATCACCGGGCCGTCGCGCCTGCGCAATTTGCTCGCAGAGCCGCACGGCGCTCGCCTCCGACAGGTCCGCCAAGAAATTGACACCAGGGACATTTGATGTCGCGGCCCAACTGCGCGGCACTCCGCTCTCCGGCAAAGCCAGTGAAATCACCAGCACGCGCCCCTTACCGGAGATGCCGATAACCGCTGGTGCAGCTGCGTCCCGCAAATTGCGCCCTGCACCCGCTGTCTTGATCTGCAGCCGCTCCAGCCTCCTCAAAGTGTCGATCAGGCCGGCCCGGCCCCAGTCGAGCACATGATTGTTTGCGAGCACGCAGCAATCGATGCCGAAAACGGAAAGACATTCCGCGTTTTCGGGGCTCATGCGGTAATTGATTCCCTTTGGCGCAAAATCCTCGCATCGTGTAATACTGGTTTCGAGATTGATGATGCGCGCATCCGGCCGACTGCTTTTTAATTCGTCGAGCGCCGTGCCCCAGATATATGACGGCGCGACGCCTCTCGGAATCGAACCATGCGCAGCTTCGGTGAGTTCCACATAATCGAGCGCCGACTGTACATAGCTTTCGTGCAGACGTGGATCGCAGGGACACGGCAGCACCTGATCAACCCCTCGGCCCGTCATGACGTCACCGCAGAGAAACAAGCGAATGCGCTGCATCGCAAGCCCCCGGCGACAAGCTATCGCTTATAAGTACCGACGAGGACGGCCTCGGCGAGCACATACTTGTGCGCTTCCCGCGCGACGTCACGGCAGGTCGCATGGCCGCGCAAATTGAGGTGATCGACCGACAGCGCCAGCAGGCGGAAGTGATAGCGGTGCGCCCCGTGCCCATGCGGCGGACAGGGCCCGCCATAGCCGGGCCGATGAAAATCGTTGATCACCTGCTTCAAGCCCTGCCCGCCCGCATGTGCCGAGGCGTTCGCCAACAGCGCCGTCTGCGTCGCCGGGATGTCGTAAGCCGCCCAGTGATGCCAAGTTCCCGCAGGCGCGTCCGGATCGTCGCAGAGCAGCACGAAGCTGCGGGTTTCCTGCGGCGCACCGCTCCATTCCAGCGGTGGCGACAGATCCTCTCCATCGCAAGTGAAATCGCGCGGGATCGCGGCGCGGGCGGCAAAGGCACTCGAGCTGAGTAACATGACACAACTCCTAGCAATTGAAGTTTGCCGCCTTCCCCGCCGCATGGATTGATATGGGTCAAGATCGCATGTGAATGTCCGGACGTAGTCTTGGTTCACCTGGAGCTTTTACCATGCGCGCCCTGCTCCATTCCACGCTCGTGAACGGGCGGACCGGCGATCCGGCGCTTTATATCGAAACGCTGTTCGAGCAGGGTGCGATCCTGTTCGATCTCGGCGATATTTCAGCGCTGCCGCCGCGCAAGATCCTCCGCCTGGAGCACGTCTTCGTCTCCCACACCCATATCGATCACTTTGTCGGCTTCGACCAGATGTTGCGCGTATTGGTGGGCCGGGAAAAACGGCTCAGCTTGTACGGCCCCGATGGTTTTATCACGCATGTCCGCCATAAGCTGCACGCCTATCATTGGAATCTCGTTGACCGCTATTCCAGTGACCTCGTTTTCATGGTCACGGAAATTGACGCGTCATTTTCCACGCGGACAGTGCAGTTCCGCTTCAAAACCGGCTTTGCCGAGGAAGCGATAAGCAAGGGCCGGCTCACCTCCGGTATCGCGCACCAGGAGGCAGGCTTCCGTGTCTCCGCTACGGTGCTCGAACACGGGACGCTGTGTCTTGCATTCGCCGTGGAGGAAGACGCCCATATCAACGTCTGGAAGAATCGCCTCGCGGAGCTCGGCCTGCCGGTTGGCCCCTGGCTGCGCGTGCTCAAGCGTGCGGTGATCGAGAACAGATCCGATGATTATCTGCTTCGCATCACAATCCGCGGCACGCCGCCGTGCGACATGCCGCTTGGGGCGCTGCGCAGCGCGGTCACGGTTACGCCGGGGCAAAAGGTCGCTTACGTCACTGACGCGGCCGACACCAAAACAAATCGCGATGCGATCATCGCGTTGGCGCGGAATGCCGACATTCTGTTCATCGAGGCAGCCTTCGCAGCAGAAGACACTGAACTTGCAGCCGAGCGCGCGCATTTGACCACGACGGCCGCCGGTGAGATTGCGCGTGCAGCCGATGTACGGCGTGTCGAGGCGTTTCATTTCTCACCCCGCTACGCCGGGCAGGACGAGCGGATGCTGAACGAGGTCCGCGCGGCGTTTGCCGACTCACCCTGCGCAGGCAGCGTTGCGTGAAAGGCTGGGCTACACCGCATTGCAGGCGCTGAACGAGTTCTTGCTAATTATCGCCTGCTCCGGGCCCGACCAATCCCGCGAGTGTCGCACGAGCGCAAGTTAGATATCTGGGCCTGCTCGATCGCAACGGCATCGCGGGTGCCGTCCTGGTTCAGCCGAGCTTCCTCGGCACGGACAACAGCGCCCTGATCGAGGCGACCGCGGAGGCACCAGACCGGCTTGTCGGCGTCGCCGTCCTTTCGCCGATTGCAACACTCGCCGAAATGAAGACATTCGCGCCGCTGGCATCGGCAAAGAAAATTGATCGACCGTCGCTTACCCAACCACCATTCTCGTGCTCACGGCCAACCGACAGCGCCGTCTCATTGCATTGAACCTGACGCGATTCAATTGAGTCGGACTTACAAGTCCCCGCAGACTGGTGCCGCATGCGCACCCGACACGTCCGCCGGCCGCACTCCCTAAATCTAGATCTGGCTCTGCAGCTTTAGCCGCGGGTGCCGATTGACATCCTTGTAAAGCAGGTAGCGGAAGCGGCCTGGACCTCCGGCGTAGCAGGCCTGCGGGCAGAAAGCGCGCAGCCACATGAAATCGCCGGCCTCGACCTCGACCCAATCCTTGTTCAGGCGATAGACCGCCTTGCCTTCGAGCACATAGAGACCGTGCTCCATGACATGGGTTTCCTCGAAGGGGATCGAGGCGCCCGGCTCAAAGGTGACAATGGTGACATGCATGTCATGCCGCAGATCCTTCGGGTCCACGAAACGCGTGGTCGCCCATCGTCCCTCAGTGCCGGGCATGGGGTCAGGCGCAATCTGCATCTCGTTGGTGACAAGCACCGGCGGTGCGGAGAGCCCGGCGGCGGGTTCATAGTGTTTGCGGATCCAATGAAAGCGCGCCGCTGTCTCCTGCAGATTGCGCAGCGACCAGGCCGTCGCTGGTGGCAGATAGGCGAAGCCGCCGGGCGCCATGACGTACTTGTTGCCGGCGGCTGACAGCTCGATCTGGCCCTCCATGACGAACAGCGCGGCTTCCGCATGCGCGTCAGGCTCGGGCCGGTCGCTTCCGCCGCGCGGACCAACTTCCATGATGTATTGTGAGAATGTCTCGGCGAAACCCGACATCGGACGCGCAATGATCCAGGCGCGCGTCTCCTCCCAATGCGGCAGGCAGCTCGTGACGATGTCGCGCATCACTCCTTTTGGGATCACCGCGTAGGCTTCGGTGAAGACCGCGCGGCCGGTCATCAGCTCGGTCTGCGCCGGGTGGCCTCCATGGGGGGCGTAATAGCTCCGATCGCTCATCACTTTGTTTCCTTGCATCAAGTTTGCGGCACGAGGTGCAACATCTGCTCCGCGTCGAGCCATATCTCCTGCAGATTGCGTCCCGGCCCCGCGCGATCGACGACGATGAATCGCTCGTTGTCGGTCATGACCAGCAGCGGATGGTGCCAGACGCCTTTCGCGTAGTTCACGCCCTGCCAGCCGGTCGCGAGAAAGGCGCGGTAACTATCCCGGTCAGCAGGATCGGTGCATACCAGCACCAGCCAGGGCGCCTCCTGCAGGGGAAAGAAGAGCTGCGTTCCAAGCGGATGGCGCTCCATCATGCTGATGGCGATAGGCCGTGGCCGCGCACGCGCGGTGAACAGCGATATGTTGACCGACCCGCCCTCGTCCGTAACGTCGATTTTTGCCAGATCGTTGACGCGGCGGGCAAACCCTTGATTGATGTCGATCCATTCGGCCCCTTCCGCATCGACAACATCGCCGAAGCCCGCGAAGGCTGCTCTGGTCAGCGGCTCAATGTCGATCGTTTGCATGCGAACTCGGCGTTTCATCCCTTCTGCACCCTAACCGCGGATTCGCAGCTTTGCCAACGAGACTGCAAAGCTCGCACTTCGTCGCGGGCCGTCTGCAGGATGCCGATGCTATTGGATGGCACCATTCCCGTGAATACTGATTGCGTCCCGCACCTGCGCTTGCCGGTTTTCGGCAGACGCGCCGCGGAGCCATGCGGCAACAGCCTGCCGCTCCTCGACCGGCATCTCGGTGATGTTGTTGGGCGGCATCGCATGCGTGAGAACCGCATGCAGCCATATGGCCTGGGCCTGGCGCCGGATCGCCTCTTCGGAATCGAGAATGACCCCTTTCGGGGCGACGTGGATGCCGTCCCAGGCTGGTTCTGCCGCATGGCACATGGAACAACGGCTGACGATGATGTCCACGACCGGCGCCGGCGGCGCAGATAACGAACTGGCCGTCTTCGACTGAACGATGCGCCGCAAATCGAAATAGTCGCGTGCCAAGGGAGAAACCGCGATCACAGCCGCCACCGCGGCGCCCATGGCCAGGGCGGCCGCACCAAGTGCCCACCAGGGCGACCGCGCATGATCGGCATGCCGGATATTGTAGAAGTGACGAATCAGCGCCCCCGCAATCAGCACCAGCGCCACAAGCAGCGGGATCAGCGCCGCGTTTGCGTAGGTCGTCGGATAGTGGTTCGACAACATGAGGAACAGGACCGGCAGCGTCAGATAATTGTTGTGCGTCGAGCGCTGCTTGGCCTGCTTGCCGAGCGCAGGGTTGGGGGAACGGCCGGCCACCAGATCCGCGATCACCTTTTTCTGGTTCGGGATGATGATGAAGAAAACATTGGCGGTCATCAGCGTGGCCATGAGCGCGCCGGTATGGATCAGCGCGCCGCGGCCGGAAAAGACCGAAGCAAAGCCCCAGCTCGCAGCGACCATAAACGCAAATCCGATTCCTGCCAGTACGGCGTCATTCTTTCCCAGCGCGGATTTGCAGAGGACGTCATAGGCCAGCCACCCGACGGCAAGCGATCCGATGCCGATGAGGCCGGCGACGACTGGTGTCAGTTGCATGACGGAGGGATCGATCAAATAGAGCGACGACTGGCCGTAATAAATCCAGACCAAAAGGAAGAACCCGGATATCCAGGTCCAGTAGGACTGCCATCTGTGCCAGGTCAGCTCCTCCGGTATACGTTCCGGTGCGACCAGATACTTTTTCATTTCGTAGAAGCCGCCGCCGTGGACCTGCCAGGCCACACCTCCCACCTGCGCCGGAAGCTCGGACGCTTTGCGCAGCGAGGCGTCGAGATGCATGAAGAAGAACGAGGATCCGATCCACGCGATAGCGGTGATCACGTGCAGCCACCGTAGCAGCAGCCCGCCCCATTCCAGCACATAAGCGTCCATGCGCCTTTCCTCCGCAGTCCTTTCAGCCTAGTCAGGAACGCGCCCCTTGGCCCCCCTTGAAATCGAGAATATTTTCAAAATAATTCGAGCAATTGGAGGCGGCAATGTCAGCGGCCCTTGAAAGCATCCGGGTATTCATGCGGGTGATGGACAGCGGAAGCTTTTCCGCAGCCGCGCGCACGCTGCGCATGTCCGCAGCCGTCGTGAGCTATCGCATAAAGGTCCTGGAGGACCATCTCGGCTGCCGTCTGTTCATCCGGACCACGCGGCGAATGAGTCCAACCGAGGCCGGCCGCATATTCTACGAACGGTGCCTCGACGTCGTGGAAGCGATGGAACGCGCCGAGGCAAGCGTGGCGGAAACTGGCGCCAGGCCGCGCGGAACCCTGAAGGTAACGGCGCCGCTCGGCCTCGGCCGGCGGATTGTCGGGCCGATGGTCGCAGATTTCCGGACGCGCTATCCGGAAACTCAAGTCTGGCTGCGGTTGTCCGATCATCTCCTCGACCTTGTCCAGGAATCCGTCGACGTGGCGATCCGCATGTCGCAATTGCAGGATTCCAGCATGACGCTGCGCAAGATCGCCGATGTGGAACGCATTCTTTGCGCAGCTCCGAGCTATCTCGAGCGGCATGGCACGCCAAAAACGCCCGACGATCTGTTGCAGCATGTCTGCCTGCTGCTCCGCTTTCCCGGATCTCAGCAATTCCGGTGGACGCTGACAGCCAGAAAGAAGACCGTAACATTACCGGTCTCCGGACCGATCGACGCCGATGACGGTGACGTGCTGACGGAATGGGCACTCGCCGGTCAAGGCATCGCGCTCAAACCGGTCTTTGAAATTGCCGAGCATCTGGCGACGGGACGGCTTGTCCCGGTCCTGCGCGACTATCGGCCTCAATCAGCCACGCTCGGCGTGCTCTATCCCAGCCGCCGGATGCTGCCAAAGCGCGTCAAGTCATTTGTCGACACGACCGTCGAACGTCTGCGCGCGCACGTCAAAGAGCAACTGCAGATGTGGCGCTGAACGCAACGGCACGCGGTCGGCAGACAGGCCGACCGCGTGCCGCCACCGGTCCAGCTCAGGCGTGCTCGCTGGCCATCGCCGCCTTGGAGACATCGGACATGGCGTTCTCCTCGCTGCCCGTGCCGTTGTAATAGAGATTCAGGAGGAAGGCCGAGATTGCGGCCAGTAATATTCCCGAATGCAGCAACGGCGCGAGCGCCGGAGGCATGGACTGGAAGAACTTGTCCGACACCAGCGGGATCATGCCGAATCCGACCGAGATCGCCACGATGAAGAGGTTTTGCCGCTTTGTCGCGTAGTCGACGGCAGACAGAATTCGGACGCCTGTTGCCGCAACCATGCCGAACATGACGATGCCGGCGCCGCCAAGCACGAAAGTCGGCACCGCTTCGACCAGCGCCGCGAGTTTCGGGGTTAGTCCGAGCAGAAGCAGAATGCCGCCGCCCATCACGCAGACATATCTGGACCGGATCCCGGTCACGCCGACGAGCCCGACATTCTGCGAGAACGATGTATAGGGGAAGGTATTGAAGATGCCGCCGACGATCGTTCCCAGACCGTCGGCGCGCAGGCCGCGCGTAAGGTCGTCACGGGTGATCTTGTGCCCGGTCATTTCGCCCAGCGCGAGGAACATGCCGGTTGATTCGATCATGACAACGATCATGACCAGGCACATGGTGATGATCGAGACGATATCGAAAATCGGCATCCCGAACTGGAACGGCAGCACGACGCCGACCCAGGGCGCCGCGGCGACCTTGGCAAAGCTCATCTTGCCGAGCAGCACGGCCACAACGGCACCGATCACGATTCCGAGCAGGACCGCGATATTGGCCCAGAAACCCTTTCCGAACTTGGTGATCGCCAGAATCACCAGCAGCACGAAGAAGGCCACGCCGAGATGCAGCGGGTGGCCGTAATTCGGCATCGACGGCACACCGCCGGCGGCCCAATTGATCCCGACACGCATCAGCGAGATGCCGATCACAAGGATGATCGTGCCGGTCACCACCGGCGGAAAAAATCGCAGGAGACGGCTGATAAACGGCGAGATCAGGAACCCGAAGGCGCCCGCGGCGATCACCGACCCGTAGATCACGTTCAGGGTCGCGCTGCTCGGCGCACCGGCCGCCTTGCCGGCGGCGATCATTGCCAGCATCGGCGACACTGAGGCGAAGGTTACGCCCATCATGACGGGGAGCCGGATGCCGACGCCCGGAATTCCGAAAGCCTGGATCAGAGTGACAACGCCGCAGGCGAAAAGATCGGCATTGATCAGGAACGCGATCTGTTCGGGCGTGAGCTGGAGCGCACGTCCGATGATCAATGGAACAGCGACGGCCCCCGCATACATGACGAGGACATGCTGCAACCCAAGCGCCGCCAGTTTTGGCGCGGGCAGAACCTCGTCAACTGGGTTCACGGCTTTTGACATGAGATAGCCTCCTTCTGGTGCGTTTCCTCGGCGCCCTGATTTTTCTTTTAACTATACTGGCGCCGACCCCTGCCATTATGCGCGTTCTTAACGATCAGCTTCAAAATTATTAAGAAGATCGTCCTCGCCTTCGCCTGTTACATCTCGCCATCGCCTCAACGTTAAGCGGCGCAGGAAGAGCACCACGATGGGACGGCTATCGACTCATGTCCTCGATACGATGCAGGGACGACCGGCCGCGGATGTGCTCGTCGAGCTCTTTCGTCTCGATAACGGTAATAGCGAGGTCGTGGCGACTGTCCGTACGAATGCCGACGGGCGGACCGCTGAGCCCCTCATGCATGGACCGGACTTCCGGACCGGCTCCTATGAGCTGCATTTCCATGTCGGGGATTATTTCCAGCGTGTGACGAAGAACGCGTCCAATCCCCTGTTTCTTGATGTCGTGCCCATCCGATTCCGCATCTCCGAGCCGCAAGGCCATTATCATGTACCCTTGCTTGTGACACCGTGGAGCTATGCGACCTACCGGGGCAGTTGACGCTGAGGAACACCTGACCATGACACTCTACCCGCGTGATCTCGTCGGCTACGGCCGCAATCCGCCGCATGCCAAATGGCCGAACGATGCGCGAATCTGCGTTCAGTTCGTCATCAATTACGAGGAAGGCGGCGAAAACTGCATTCTCCACGGCGATGCGGCGTCGGAGGCATTTCTGTCCGAAATTGTCGGGGCCCAGCCATGGCCCGGGCAACGCCACATGAATATGGAATCGATTTACGAGTACGGTTCGCGGGCGGGTTTCTGGCGTCTGCACCGGCTTTTCACGGATCGCAATATTCCGGTCACGGTCTTCGGCATCGCGACCGCGATGGCCCGACATCCCGGAGCGGTTGCCGCGATGCGGGACGCCGGCTGGGAGATCGCAACGCATGGCCTCAAGTGGATCGAATACAAGGACATGCCGGAAGCGGAGGAACGCAGCCATATTGAGGAGGCGATCCGGCTGCATATGGAGGTGACCGGAGCCCGGCCAGACGGTTTTTATCAGGGCCGTTGTTCGGCGAACACGCTCGACATCGTCCTCAACGAGCAAGGCTTTCTCTATTCATCCGACTCCTATGCGGATGATCTTCCCTACTGGATCAACGGCCCGCACGGCCCGCATCTGATTGTGCCGTATACGCTTGATGCGAATGACATGCGTTTCGCCACGCCGCAGGGCTTCAACAGCGGCGACCAGTTCTTCACCTATCTCAAAGACAGCTTCGATTGCCTGTACGAGGAAGGCGCGACGGCGCCGAAAATGCTGTCGGTCGGCCTGCATTGCCGCCTGGCCGGCAGGCCAGGGCGAGCAGCGTCTCTTGCCCGTTTCCTGGACTATGTGTCCTCAAAACAGGGTGTCTGGCTCGCTCGGAGAATCGACATCGCGCGGCACTGGATCGCCCACCATCCCCCCAAAGCAGGCTATGTTCCGAGCCAGATGGCGCGCGCTCTTTTCGTCGAGTTCTTCGGCAGCGTTTATGAGCACACGCCGCAGATTGCGGAGGCCGTGCACCGCGCCGGTTTGACAAAGTCGCATGACTCGGCGGAGGGCCTGCACGCCGCCATGGCCGCTGCCATGCGAGATATGTCGGACGATGACAAGCTGCGGCTGATCAACGCGCATCCGGATCTCGCCGGACGGCTGGCGGTTGCCGATCAACTGACAATCGATTCGCGCCGCGAACAAGGGTTGGCCGGGCTGAATGCCTTGACGCCGGAGGAACTGGCGCGGTTCACCACGCTCAACGACAGGTACCGCGCGCGATTTGGCTTTCCGTTCATCATGGCGGTGAAAGGACAGAGCAAAGACAGCATTTTGCGGGCCTTTGAACAGCGCATCGCCAACGATCCGCCGGTGGAGTTCAAAACCGCCCTGCAGGAGATCGAGAAAATCGCGCTTCTGCGCCTGAAGGATCGCTTCGCCGCCGACAAGCGGCCCGCCTGAATGCAGCTTTCAACACGTGGAGTGAATTTATGGCTTACAACATCATGATCATGGGCGCGTCGTATGGCTCGCTGCTTGCTTCCAAGATCCTGTTCGGCGGCCATTCCGTGCATCTGATCTGCCTGCCGGCGGAGGCCGAGCTGATCAACGCCGAGGGTTTTCGGGTGCGCATGCCGGTGAAGGGGCGCAAGGAGGCGGTCGAGATCGATTCCCGCAAGCTGCCCGGCAAGGTGACGGCCGGGGGCGCCGCCGGCGTCAATCCGAAGGACTACGACCTGATCGGGCTCGCCATGCAGGAGCCGCAATACCGCTCGCCGGGGGTGCGGGAGTTGCTGGATGCGGTCGCAAAATCGCGGGTGCCCTGCATGTCGATCATGAACATGCCGCCGCTGCCCTACATGAAGCGCATTCCGGGCCTCGACGCCGAGACGCTGAAGCCGGCCTATACCGATCCAACGGTGTGGGACAATTTCGAGCCCGGCTGTCTCACCTTGTGCAGCCCCGACCCGCAGGCGATCCGTCCGCCGGAGGAGAACGTCAATGTGCTGCAGGTGACGCTGCCGACCAATTTCAAGGTGGCGAAGTTCGATAGCGACGCCTCGACCGCCATCCTGCGCCAGCTTGAGAAGGACATCGACGCGGTGCGCTTTGACACACCGGAGGGCCAGATCGAATTGCCGGTGAAGCTGCGGGTGCATGATTCGCTGTTCGTACCGCTGGCGAAATGGGCGATGCTGCTCGCCGGCAATTACCGCTGCGTCACCCCGGACGGCATGCGCACCGCGCAGGAAGCGGTGCACAGCGACATCGAGACCTCGCGTTCGGTCTACAACTTCGTCAACGACCTCGTGGTGCGGCTTGGCGCCAACCCGAACGACCTCGTGCCGTTCGAGAAATACGCCGCCGCGGCACAGAGCCTGTCGCGTCCGGCCTCGGCCGCCCGCGCGTTGCAGAACGGGGCGCCGAACATCGAGCGCGCCGACAAGCTGGTGCAGCTCATCGCCCGGCAGAAGGGGCTGAGCAACGCCGCGATCGACGCGCAGGTGGCGCTGGTCGACGCCCGCATCGAGGCCAACCGCAAGAAGGCGGCGGCATAGGTCCGCTCATATCGGAACGTAAAGACCAAGCCCGCAGCATTTCCATGCTGCGGGCTTTGCATTGAACCGGCGCCTACTCCGCGGCCGCCTGATAATTGATCGCCGACTCGGCCAGCTTGGTCAGCGACTTGTCGGTCTTCTCCTCCTCCGCCAGCGTCTGCTCGAGCAGATTGGCGGCGTCGTCCATGCCCATCTGTTTCGCCCAGGCGATCAGCGTGCCGTAGCGGGATATCTCGTAATGCTCGACGGCTTGCGCCCCTGCCAGCAGGCCGGCGTCGAGCGCGTCTGATTCCTTGAAATCATGCATTACTTCCTGGCCCTCCTCGATCAATCCGAGGATGGCCGGGCAGTTCTTGCCGCGCGGCTGCTTGTCCATCATTTCAAAGACCTGCTCCAGCCGCTCGACCTGCGCCTCGGTCTCCTCCGCATGTTTCTCGAACGCGGCGGTAAGCTCTTCGGATTGGGCCGCCTTCGCCATTTTCGGCAAGGCCGTGAGGATCTTCTTTTCGGCGAAATAGATGTCCTTCAGCGTCTCGTGAAAGAGGTCTTCCAGCTTCTTTTCCTTGGCCATGGCCGTTCTCCGGTGAATGGAATGCTTGTCAATGCCGCCGCGCAAGCACAGTTCCACCGGCCGGGAAATTCCGGAACGCTTCCGGCGTTTGCCAGTTGCTCCCGTCACAGGAGGGAGCCACGCACACATGGCACGCAAACTCGTCGCCTTTCATGATGAGGATCGCAGGGCGCTCGAAGAGCTGGCGGACGACCGGTCCTCGACCTTTCAGGAACTCATGGACGAAGCAGTTCGTGACCTGCTCCGGAAATACAATCGCCCGACCGCGTTGCGCGAGGCGCTGACCGAAAGCGCCAAGGGAGGCGGCAAAGGGTCGGTCATCGCCTTCCCGAAGCGGCAGGGCGTCAAAAAGAAGCGCTCGACCCGCACGACCCGACCCTGAGCGCGGCGGCCAATGCCACCACCATTGCCAGCTTCAAAGGCTTGGGGTCGTCGTCCTTCGATCCCGGGATTACCCGAGATTAGTCTCAACAGGCGCCTGTCGGCCAAGACCGACTTGCCAAGGAGCCTTGCCTCACAAGCCACCTCAAGGTGACAAAATACCTCGTCCTCCCTATGTGACCCGCCTCACATTCGGCTTCGCCGCAGGCCCCTAGAAATGCCGGTGCAACTCCAGCGTTTGGGAGGCACCGATGCAACACCACGGTCCAGCTTGGCGCTCTCAGGCCTCACAGGCCGGCGTTGCCGCCGGCGTCTTCCATTCCCGTCTGCCGCCGTTTTCCGCGCCCCTTGCCACCCGCGCCGCAGCCTCACGTCAGCGGCCGGCGGCAGCTCCTCACATACAAACAGGGAAGGAATGTCATGCGTAACCAATACAACAACGAGTTGGCGGACCATGTCATCGACCGCCAAAGCATCCTCGCGGCCACGTTCCTGATCGCGCTTGCAGCCCTGGTGTTTACCATTGCCGGCGGCATGCGTGTTTTTGTTACCAAAGATTGTCAATTGCAGCCGCACTGGCTGGGCACGCAATCCGGCGAGGCGGCCACGGCAACAAGCCGCGGTGGCGCGCCCTGCCTGATCTCGGCCCGCAACACGCAGGCCAATGTCAAAGCGCTCGAACTGGTCACCCCGCCGCTCAACGGGCGCATCGACATGCGCGGAAAAACCGGCCTGATCTATGTGCCCAATTCGCAATTCAAGGGACAGGACTCCTTCGATCTCAAGGTCCTGCGCGAAAACGAGCCGGACACCGCGGCCAAGGTCATCAACATGAAGGTCAATGTGGATTGGTGAGTACCATGCCAAAGTATTTTTTTGATCTGATGGGCAAGAACGAGATGCGCGACCGGTCCGGTATCGAATTCTCGAATGATGCCGACGCCTGCCGCGAGGCGATCCTGCGTGGCACCGACCGCAGCCATCCGGAAGCGCCGCTCTATGGCGAATTCGAATCGATCGTGGTCCGCGGCGCCAGCGGCTCCATCATCTGCGCGGCACCAATCCTGCACAGGAAATGAGTTTTGGCGGCAGGCGATGTCACGTCAATGCGTCATGTTGCATTTTATGAAGCATCATTATCACTGGCACGCCAGATAAGGGCTCACGCGCCGCGCCGCCGCCTCCTCGAGGCCTCCCAAGCCGGAGAATATTATTTCATTCGGATTGCCGATCATGTGAAAGCCGGCCGCCCAGCAAACGATTTTCGATCAGGGCCGCTTATATTATGATATGTTGAGATTGCCTCTTGGTTCATGCCGCCGCCTGACAAGCTCTGAAGGCAAGGATGAAAGAGATGGCGATAGCAATCGTATTGATTCTGATAGCGGTCGGCTCGGTGCTCTTCCATCTATTGAGCCCGTGGTGGTGGACACCGATTGCCTCGAATTGGCGCTATATCGACGACACGATCATCATCACTTTCTGGATCACCGGCGGCGTTTTCAGCGCCGTCGTTTTGTTTATGGCCTATTGCGTTTTACGCTTCCGCCACCAGCCCGGCCGGCGGGCGGCCTACCAGCCCGAAAGTAAACGGCTGGAATGGTGGCTGAGCGTGGGAACCGGCGTCGGCGTCGCGGCGATGCTGGCACCTGGGCTGTTCGTCTGGCACCAGTTCATCACCGTGCCGGACGGCGCAACGGAGATCGAAGTCCTCGGCCAGCAATGGCAATGGAGCTATCGCCTTCCTGGCAAGGACGGAAAGCTTGGAACCTCGGATGTCCGCAACATCAGCTCGGACAATCCTTTGGGATTGAATCCGAACGATCCGAATGGGCAGGACGATGTCGTGATCGCGGGTGACAATCTGCACCTGCAGATTGGCAAGCCGGTGAAGGTGCTGCTGCGCTCCATCGATGTCGTGCACAATTTCTACGTGCCCGAATTCCGCGCCAAGATGGATTTCCTGCCAGGTCTGGTGACCTATTTCTGGTTCACGCCAACCAGGACCGGCACGTTCGACGTGCTCTGCGCCGAGTTGTGCGGCGTCGGCCACGCGCAGATGCGTGGACAAGTGATTGTAGATGAGGAGAAGGACTATCACGCCTGGCTGGAGCAGCAGAAAACCTTCGCGGAATTGTCGGGCCGGCCAAGAGCGGCAAGCGTAACATACGGATCTGGGGGAGAGTGAGCACCGCGCGGCTGAAGGGTTGAGGGATACGCCGCGCCCGAATGGAGACGAGCAAGGAGGGCACTGCGATGGCTGATGTCCCACTTCGCGGAATTGCTGGTGTCCCGCCGGCCGAAGTCCCTGACGTCGAGCTCTATCATCCCAAGAGCTGGGTGACGAAATACGTTTTCTCGCAGGACGCCAAGGTCATCGCCATTCAGTATTCGGTCACTGCGCTCGCCATCGGCATGGTCGCTCTGGTGCTGTCGTGGATGATGCGACTGCAGCTCGGCTTCCCGGGCACATTCTCGTTCATCGATCCGGAGAAATACCTGCAATTCATCACCATGCACGGCATGATCATGGTGATCTATCTGCTCACCGCCTTGTTCCTCGGCGGTTTCGGCAATTATCTCATCCCGCTGATGGTCGGCGCGCGCGACATGGTGTTTCCCTATGTCAACATGCTGAGCTATTGGGTCTATCTGCTCGCCGTGCTGGTCCTGGTCGGGAATTTCTTCGTGCCGGGCGGACCGACCGGCGCCGGATGGACGCTCTATCCGCCGCAAGCCATCCTCGCCGGCACGCCCGGTGGACAGGACTGGGGCATCATCCTGATGCTCGTATCGCTTATCCTGTTCATCATCGGCTTCACCATGGGTGGGCTGAATTATGTGGTGACGGTGCTGCAGGCGCGCACCCGCGGCATGACCTTGATGCGCATGCCGCTCACCGTCTGGGGCATTTTCACCGCGACGATCCTCGCGCTGCTCGCCTTCCCGGCCTTGTTCGTCGCCTGCGTGATGCTGCTGTTCGACCGTCTGCTGAGCACCAGCTTCTTCATGCCGACGCTGATCTCGATGGGAGAACAGCTACGCTATGGCGGCGGCAGTCCGATCCTGTTCCAGCACCTGTTCTGGTTCTTCGGGCATCCCGAGGTCTACATCGTCGCCTTGCCGGGCTTCGGCATCGTCTCCGACCTGATCGCCACGCATGCGCGCAAGAATATCTTCGGCTATCGCATGATGGTGTGGGCAATCGTGGCAATCGCCGCGCTCAGCTTCGTGGTCTGGGCGCATCATATGTATGTCAGCGGCATGCACCCGTATTTCGGCTATTTCTTCGCCACCACGACGCTGATCATCGCCATCCCGACTGCCATCAAGGTCTATAACTGGGTGCTGACGCTGTGGCGCGGCGACATTCACCTCACGCCGCCGATGCTGTTCGCGCTCGGCTTCATCGTCACCTTCGTCAATGGCGGCCTCACCGGTCTGTTCCTTGGCAACGTGGTTGTCGATGTCCCGTTGTCCGACACGATGTTCGTCGTCGCGCATTTCCACATGGTGATGGGCGTGGCGCCGATCCTGGTCGTCTTCGGCGCGATCTATCACTGGTATCCGAAGGTCACCGGGCGCATGCTCGACGATTGGATGGCCAAGTTCCACTTCTGGGTCACCTTCCTCGGCGCCTACGCGATCTTCTTCCCCATGCATTATCTCGGCCTGCTCGGCATGCCGCGCCGCTATCACGACATCGGCGAGACGTCCTTCATTCCGGCCTCCGCGCATGACCTGAATGCTTTCATCAGCATCGTAGCGCTGATCGTGGGCTTCGCGCAGATGGTGTTCCTGTTCAATCTGGTCTGGAGCCTGCGCTACGGGAAGAAGGCCGGCTCCAACCCCTGGGGCGCCACCACGCTGGAATGGCAGACGCCGGAGACGCCGCCGGGGCATGGCAACTGGGGCAAGGAACTCCCGGTCGTCTATCGCTGGGCCTACGACTACAGCGTGCCCGGCGCGGATCGCGATTTCGTGCCGCAGAATCAGCCCGGACTGAGGCAAGCCACCTAGGAGGAAATGCGGTGGGCATCATCGTTCTCTTCCTGGGCGTTCTTGCCGTGATCGCCGCCTGGTGGCTGTCGCAGCAACGATTGATGTCCAAACCCTGGCTCGAAGCCGGCCCGGCCGGTAGCGTTCCCGGCACCGGTGCATCGCCGCTGCCGGCGGCAAAGCTCGGCCTGGGTTTCTTTATCGTCGTCGCCAGCGCGCTGTTTACCCTCTTCCTCAGCGCCTATTCGACGCGCATGCAGATGGGAGACTGGCGGCCTCTGCCGGTGCCGCCGCTCTTGTGGTTCAACACCTTTGTGCTGGTGCTAAGCAGTGCGGCGCTGCAATGGGCGCGCGGCGCGGCGCGGCGGGACGAGCGTGAGACGATAAAGACCGGCCTCCTCGCCGCATGCGCTTGCACGCTTGTCTTCCTTGGGGGGCAAATCGCGGCTTGGCATCAACTGAACGCTGCCGGGTACGGTCTGGCCTCCAATCCTGCCAACGCTTTCTTCTATGTGCTCACCGCGGCGCATGCGCTGCATGTCTTCGGCGGCCTGGTGGCTTTAGCCCGGACCGTACAAAAAGCCTGGCGTGGCGTCAGCATGGGCAAGTTGCGGCTGAGCGTCGAACTCTGCGCCATCTACTGGCATTTTCTGCTTCTCGTCTGGCTGCTGCTGTTCGCATTGCTGCTGATCGAGCCAGGCGATTCCCTTTCAGAGTTTCTCGCGCGCTGCGTTCAGCTCATTCCGGGAGCGAGGTAGGACGATGGCCAATCATGCGCTGACGAACACGCACGGTGTGATGGTGGACGCCGGTCAAGCGTTCGAACGACCTGCCGGCTGGCGGGGCATTGCCGCCGACTGGGCCTCCGACCAGCGCGCCTTCAAGAATGTGTCGTGGGGCAAGGCCATGATGTGGATTTTCCTCCTCAGCGACACCTTCATCTTCAGCTGCTTCCTGCTCTCCTACATGACGGCGCGGATGTCGACGACCGTGCCGTGGCCCAATCCAAGTGAAGTGTTCGCCTTGCATATCGGCGGGACAAACATCCCGCTCATCCTCATCGCCATCATGACTTTCGTCCTGATCAGCAGCAGCGGAACGATGGCGATGGCGGTCAATTTCGGTTACCGCCGCGATCGCGTCAAAACCGCGATCCTGATGCTGCTGACCGCTGCCCTGGGCGCGACATTCGTCGGCATGCAGGCCTTCGAATGGACCAAGCTGATCATGGAAGGGGTGCGGCCTTGGGAAAATCCGTGGGGCGCCGCGCAATTCGGCTCCAGCTTCTTCATGATCACGGGCTTCCATGGCACGCACGTGACGATCGGCGTGATCTTCCTGATCATCATTGCGCGCAAGGTCTTACGCGGTGACTTTGATCGCGGCGCACGCGGCTTTTTCACCAGCCACAAGGGCAATTACGAGATCGTCGAGATCATGGGCCTCTACTGGCATTTCGTCGATCTCGTGTGGGTCTTCATATTTGCCTTCTTCTATCTGTGGTGAGGACGGGCCATGGCACAGGCTGTCGCGCATGCCGAAGGACAACAGCATCCGATCAAGCTCTATCTCGTCGTGTGGGGATGGCTATTCATCCTCAGCGCCGGGTCCTATCTCGTCGATTATTTTCATCTCCAGGGTTACCTGAGGTGGTCGCTGATCCTTTTGTTCATGATCCTGAAGGCAGGTCTGATCGTCGCCGTCTTCATGCACATGGCCTGGGAACGGCTCGCACTGGTTTATGCCATTCTGACGCCGCCGGTCTTCGTTCTGGTCTTTGTCGCTATCATGGTGTTCGAATCTGACTACACCCGTCTG
The DNA here is from genome assembly GCA_032027085.1 of Pseudorhodoplanes sp. Lineage (NCBI taxonomy): Bacteria > Pseudomonadati > Pseudomonadota > Alphaproteobacteria > Hyphomicrobiales > Pseudorhodoplanes > Pseudorhodoplanes sp. Next base: position 1,692,115 of record JAVSMS010000001.1, read on the forward strand.
ATACGCGTGATTTTCTTCGGAGAGTCATGAAACATGCAAGGCCGCGTCCATCATCGGACGCGGCCTTGTCAGTCGTGACGTTTGCGCGCAGCGTCAGTTATTCCTTGTCACGCGCCCACGGAAAGAGAACAACGGGGAAGTCCGCGGCATAGCGCCGGCCTTTCCGCGGATGATGTAACTCCGGGCGCGGGCTCAGATCCGGCGCCACCACTTTGCGGTACAGATGCCAGCTTGCATGCCCCAAGATCGGCATAACCACCGCAAGGCCGACAAAAAATGGCAGCGCGCCAATCACCAAAGCGACGGCGATGAACAAGCCCCAAGCCGCCATGACAACCGGATTAACCAGAACCGACTTGATCGACGTGTGCATGGCGACGACTGCGCCCACATCGTGATCCAGCAAAAGCGGGAAGGAAATGACGGAGAGCGAGAACGCCGCGACCGCGAACAGGAAGCCGATAGCATTGCCGAGAATAATCAGCGTCCAGCCCTCCCGGGTGGTGAAGATATCCTTGAGGAATTGTTCAAGGGATTCCGGCGAACCATAGCCGAAAAGCGACTGATAGACCCATTGGGCAACGCCGAGCCAGACCACGAAGATCGCCATCAACAGCAGCGCGAGAGCAGCAATGGCGGCTGCAGACGAACTGCGTCCCACTTCAAAGGCGTGCGTCCAGGCTGTGTCCAGACCCTCCTCGCGGCGTCGGCTCAGCTCGTAGAAGCCGATCGCCGCAAAGGGACCGATCAGCGCAAAACCCGCCGCGAGCGGAAACAGGATCGGCATCATGTTGTAGCCGAATGACAGGCGCGCCAGCATGAGTCCTACGATGGGATAGATCACGGCGAGAAGCAGCACATGTGTCGGCATCGCCCAGAAGTCATCGATGCCTTTCATCAAAGCATCTTTCAAATCTGCAAATCCAATCTTGCGCACGATCGGCTGCGCAGGCGCTTCACCCGCGCCGCTAATCACATGGAATGTGGCCATGATCATGCCTCCCTTCCCGTTCTTCGAACGGTCGCGAGGCTCCGGGCAACTAATACGTTGTGTTCCCGCGCTGGTCACGCCGGAGTTGCGACCTGCTGTAAACCAAATATACGCTCTTCTTCGAAAGTTGTCGCCCCGGCAGCAGAGTAGAGTTCGGTATCTTGCCGAGAACCTGGCGCTCGCGCACGAAAACGTGAAGACCCGCAGCACTGCAGTCCTCGCCGCGATCCGGTTTCTGACGAGAACTTAAACTCTACGCGGATACCAAACTCGGTCGAGCGAGTGCCAGCAACGAGACCCGGCCGGCGATTCGAGACGCGAAACATGACGAGTATCAGCGACCCCCGCGGTCAGAACAGGTCGAAATATTCCTTCTGTTCCCAGTGCGTCACTTCGGATGTGTCCTCTTTTTCTTCTGCCCGATACCGCGCAATCTCCGCGTCCTTGATGCGCAGATAATAATCGACAAAGCCGTTGCCGAACCCCTTGCGGAAGCATGCGCTTGTCCGCAGCGCATCAAGCGCCTCGCCGAGCGATTTGGGCATCGGTTCCGCCTTGGTCTCATAAGGCGTATCCGCGGACGGCCCCGGATCAAGCTCACACCCCACACCGTCAAGGCCCGCAACAATCTGGGACGCCATATAGAGATAAGGATTAGCCGCCGGTTCGCCGATGCGATTTTCCAGATGCGTTGCCGGATCGCCTGCGCGACCCATCACCCGCACCATCACGCCGCGGTTATCCTGCCCCCAAATCACCCGGTCGGGCGCCAGAGCATAGGCGCGATAGCGCTTGTAGCCATTGAGCGTCGGCGTCGCGAAAGCCGCGGCCGCCCTGGCATTGACCAGCAGGCCGGCGAGGTAGGACCGGCCGAAGGGCGAAAGCACCTGTGCTCCATCATTAGAAACAAAGACGTTGGCCTTGGTTTTCGAATCGAGCAGCGACTGATGCAGGTGCCAGCCGCTCGAAAAAATATTCGGCAGACCCGGCCGGCACATGAAGGTGCAATGCAGCCCCTGCCGGCGCGCCACCTGCTTCATGGCGCTGCGGAACAGTATCATCATGTCGGCAGCCTGCAGCCCCGGCATCGGACGGAAGGTGAATTCGCACTGGCTCGGTCCGAGCTCCACCTCCATGGAACGGAACGGCAGACCGAGCGCAGTCACGGTGCGCCAGAAAGGCTCAAGCACGGGCTCTATCTGATCCGCGCGCGCTTCGGTGAGGAGTTGGAATCCCTGGTGGATGAAACTCACGTCCGGCGGTTCGCCGGGCCATGTGCAGTCAGCCGGCGCGAGCTTCGGATCTTCCAGCTTGAAGAGATGAAATTCGACTTCAAGACCCGCAACAAAATCAAAGCCGGCGTCGGAAAGACGCGAGAGCGCGTTGCGATAAAGCTGCCGGGTGGAAAACGGAACCGGCTTTCCATTCGGAAAATAGATGTCGCACAGCAGCCAGCCGGTATTCGGCGCCCAGGGCAGAACGCGAAACGTCGTCGGATCAGCGATCATCAGAAAATCGCCGGCGCCTTCCATTTCCGGCATGCCGAAACCGCCGCCCGGCGTGAAGACCGGAAATACGGTGCGATGCGAGGTATCCTTGGCAAGCAGGGTCGACGTCATCGCGACCCCGTTACGCATCAATTTGGCGGCCTCGCGCGCCGCCACGGTCTTGCCCCGCAGCACGCCGTGCTGATCGGGAAAGGAAAAACGCACAAGCTCAAGCTTGTGCGCTTGAATGTCCTGCTCGACCGAGGCGGCAGCCTTCATCTGCTCGCCGGACCACAGATCATGCCGCTCGACAAAACTCATCCCGGACGCGCGATGGTCGTGCGAGGACATCGGACTGCTCCAGCGAAGGGGCCGTCAATGCCCGGCCCACGAATTTTTCCGTCGCTTCTCTTCCGCGCTGCGCCAATAGCCCTGCCAGTCAGCGGCCGGGCCGATGCCGTCGATCGCCGCAGGGCCAATCATTTTGCCGGCCGCGTCAGGATCGAGCACCATCAGGAGCTTTTCATCGTCCTTGCCGGCCTTGGCGATCGCGTCGCGCAGAATGCGCCGATAGGCGGTGATCGCCTTGTCCGACTGGCCGAGATGCTCCTTGGTGCGATCCTGGATTTCTCCCATCGATTCGCAGGCCCATTGATCGTGTACGTTGATGTCGGCGCCCATGCCGGTATAGGTCTCGTGTTCCTGCTCGTGCGGATCGAAACCGTAATCGTTGCGCTTGTTCTTGCGCGGAATGTAATCGGGCAGTTCATAAAGCTCGAGGCGCTGGCGCCGCATCTCATCCTTGTCCACGGGCCCGCCGAAGCTGGTGAAGATCGCATACCAGTAGTGCTTGGTGTCGTCGACCGGCACGTGCCATTGCGTGATCGTCATGTCGCTCGACATCGGGATGGTGAAAGAATTGGGAAATATCAAATTGGTGACGCGCACATGCATCTTGGCGTCATTGATCTGACGCAGCGTCATCAAGCGCAATCCAAATTCGGTATGTTCGACCTCGATCCGCGGACGCGGGAATTCGCGCATGATTTTGCTGATCGGCATGTCGGAATCGACAGAGTGGTCCCGAAACACCTTGCCGTAGCCTTTGGTCGGGTCTTCGTCTTCAAAGAAACGATGCAGAAATGACGTGTGTACGGGGTCGATACCGACCTCAAGCGACTGCAGCCAGTTGCACTCGATCAGCCCCTTGAATGCGAAAGTGTGAGAATCGGGCGCGATGAAGCAATCCATTTCCGGAAAAGCCGGCGGCTCACCGGGGCCCATATAGGCGAACAGAATGCCGCTCTTCTCGACGACCGGATAAGACCTTTGCTTGATGTTGCTGCAGAGATTGCTGTCGTCCGGTTCGGCGGGCGTCTCCAGGCATTTCCCATTTACGTCGAACTTCCAGCCATGAAAGGCGCAGCGCAGACCGTCAGATTCCAGACGCCCGAACGCCAGGTCGGTGCCGCGATGTGGGCAGGCGCGATCGAGAAGTCCGTAGCGTCCTTCTCCGTCCTTGAAGATCACCAGATTTTCGCCAAGCAGCTTGACCGGCTTGATCGGCCGGTTGCCCGACAATTCATCCACCAGAGCCGCCGGCTGCCAGTAGCGACGGAGCAGGTTACCAGTGCCCGTACCCCGGCCAGTCCGGGTGATGAGATTGTTCTGCTCTGCGCTCAGCATGGAGAGCTCCGTTCTGTCCGCTTGTTGCGTCGGAGCAAGTTTATACAATTACTCAAAAAAGCAACACGCGCCGGGAGGGGACGGCCAGACAGCAACGGCGGGACAAAACCCGGCCGTTTTGGAAACGTGAAAATCAGGACCAGCCGACCGCCGCGCGTCTGCGGATATAGGCCTCGCGCCGTCCACGCAGGCGCTCCGCCATGGTGCGGGCTTCCTCCAAGGTGGAGGCGGCACAGGTGCGGTATTCCAGTTCGCCGCTGCGATGGGGCGTGCGTTTGCGCGCAAAAAGCAGACGCAGGCCTGACGCCGGCTTGGGCAGCAGAATGGCAAGGCTTTGCGCCACATTGCCGGAATGCGAGAAGGCGATCTGTTCGCCGGTACCAGTATGCCGGACCTCAAAAACGCCGGGTCCGATCGGGGCATCGATATACCCGCCATGATCCGGATTTGGAAAAGGCTTCCAGTTGACCCAGGAGCTGACCATTTTCTTCTTCCTTACCGTTGTAGCCTGCCCCTATCCCCTGCATGGCCTCGATGTGTAGCCAAAACAAACGCCCAGCAAGGCCAAAGCGTTCCCGGCCAAGACAAATTTCAAAGATTTGATGAGGTGGGGCGGTTCGCTTACCCGAGTGTCAGCGCCCAGGCAAGACCACGACTTTCGGCTTAACCGGCAGAGTGCTCTTGGACAAGACGATCGAGGGCGTCTCGTGCATTTCCACGTCGAATTTACCGCGCATGCGGTCAAGAAACTGATTCAAGGTAAATACGCTGAAATAGTGCATCGGGATGATCACCGGCGCCTTCAGACTTTCGAGCACTTCGGTCATCCCGTCCAAATCCAGCGTCATGCCGCCATCCACCGGGACCATCACGGCGTCCAGCCGACCGATCTCATTGACCTGCTGCGCCGTCAGCGTGTGATGCAGATGCCCGAGATGGGCGATGCAAAGATTGGCGACTTCGAAAATGAAAATTGAATTGCCATGTTGCTGCGTGCCGCCTCCATAGTCGCGAATGTTGGTGGGCACGTTGCGGACACGCACATCTTTGATCTGCGCGTCATGCCGCACAGGCTTGCCATACTCACTCGCCCAGCCGCGCAGAACATGCGCAATGCCCGCTTCAGGGCTGTCCGTGTAATGCGTCGAATGCGCGCGATTCATCGTCACCACATCGGGCAAAACGGGCGGCTTGACGTAATTGTTGTAGTCGGTCGCGATCCGAACCAGACGCGGACTCTCGAGCAGAAAAGTGGAATGTCCGATATAGGTGATGCGGACCTGATCACTCGACAGAGCCGCAAGGCGCAACGCGGCGGGCATCACACGAAATTCCGGCGATGCGACCAGGCCCGGACAATTCTCCATCGTTTCGTGCTGGTCAGGCTTTGCCTGCACGCTCTCAAAAGCGTCGCATGACGTCGCAGCAAGCCCAAAGCACGTAAACGCACCCACTGCGAGGGCGATCTGGCTCAACACTCTCATCAGGCCGCTCCACGATCCGCGCAAATATGGCACGGATCGTGGAGCGCAGCCACATCACGAGATTGGCAGCGACGTACAAAGACAAAACGGCGCCCGACGCGGGACCGCTTTCACGGACTTTTGTGGGACATCTAGCGCGAGGAAACGATGAGGCCTTTCGGCGTCACCACGACCCAGCGGCCATCCTGGCGGCGGATGGTTTCAACACGGCCGAGCCCGGGCAGGTTCGCGCCGGGAACCACTTCATAAAGACCGTAGCGGCTCTCGACCATCGCGGCGCCGTCAAACACTTCTCGCAGCACCCAGCCGCTGACGACCGAAGGCCTGTCAGGCTGCTTCGGCACAATCGAGCCGGTGATTTCGGGCACCACCGCAGCGGACGCAGATGCCGCCGGGGCGGCTGCTTTGCGTTCGAGCTTTTCCACTGCGTCGGCCAACCGCGCGAGCTTTGCGGCAGGTTCATTTTGCGCCTTCTCGCTGCGCTCGACCCGCTCATTGATGCGCGCAAGCTGTGCGCCGGAATTCTTGGCCAGCGCTTCAACACTTGCTCTCAACACGGCGATGTCTGCCGACAGTTTTGCGGCGACATTTGCTTCGGCGCTCGCAATCATTGTTCGGACCGGTTCGGACGGCGGGCGCACGAATGTTACGGCTGCCCAGGCTCCGACCATCGAGCCGAGTGCGGCGGCGATAGCGATGGAAACCGCAAGCACCGTTACACGGCTGAAACGCGGGCGCGCGGCGAGCGCAGCCATCAGCGATGCGGGGATGCAATCCAGAAAGGAGGATAGCGGCGTTGCGAAAGCGATGTCGTCGGGCTTTGGCGATTCCGCAGCGTCGGGCTCTCGAGTGGAAACACTTGCGGCAGACTGCACGGCTTCGGCTTTGTCGGCGTCGCCGTTACTCGCAGACGTGTCCATAACCAACTCCGATTGACAAACTCGTCTTCATCAATCGGTAACCATGAGCCCTTACATTTCTGTTAACGCCGCGCGCGTTGCTGCCTCACGCCGGCGCTACAGCAGACCATTTTCCTGCGCAAGATCCTTCAGCGAGCGCTCCGGCCGGGCGCCGAGATGCTGTATCACTTCGGCAGCTGCAAGTGCGCCGAGCTGGCCGGCCTTCACATGATCGGAGCCGCGCGCCAGCCCAACCAGAAACCCAGCGGCGAATAGATCGCCAGCGCCGGTTGTGTCCACGACCTTCGAGACTGGAGAGGCCGGAACGGCTTTCACCGCATCGGCGCTGACGACCACGCAGCCTTTTTCGCTACGCGTTACCACAGCGAGAGTTGCGTCCTTGCGCAGTGCAGCAACGGCCGTATCGAAATCCGCCGTCTCATACAGGCTCTTGAGCTCGGCCTCGTTGGCAAAGATCAGATCGACGGTCTTTTCGCGCAGCAATTTGAGAAACTCGTCGCGGTAACGGTCGACGCAAAATGAATCCGACAAGGTCAGCGCCACCATGCGTTTTGCATCATGCGACGCTTTCGCCGCCTTGCGAAACGCCTCCTTGGCATGCGGCGGGTCCCACAGATAGCCTTCGAGATAGGTGATCGCGGCGGACGCAACGGTGTCGGGATCGATGTCGTTTGGATGCAGGTCCTGCGCGGCGCCAAGATAAGTGTTCATGGTGCGCTCGCCGTCCGGCGTGACCATGATGTAGCAGCGCGCGGTGGATGGACCATCAGATGCCGGCGGCGTTTCGAAAGCCACCTTGGCCGCCCGAATATCATGCGCGAATGAGCGCCCCAGGTCGTCATCCTTGACCTTGCCGACAAAAGCGGCCCGCGCGCCATAGCTGGCGACGCCTGCAATCGTGTTAGCGGCCGATCCACCTGAAATTTCCGTTGCCGGCCCCATCGCATCGTAGATCGCCTGCGCGCGCGCCTCATCGATCAGCGCCATGCCCCCCTTTTGCATCTTCTGGGCAACCAGAAAATCGTCGTCGGCACGGGCGATCACATCGACAATGGCGTTTCCGATGCCAAGGACGTCGTAGCGGGGAGCGGTCATTCTATTACCTCGCGTGAAAAGCGGGGCGCACTATAACGACGGATCAAGCGCGGGCAACCGGGCTCACATCCCAGTCATGGCAGCGCGTTCGAACCGACATGATCGCACGGGCCGCATCCCATGCCGCTGCCTACCGATCGCAGCATGTTGCCTCAGGGGCTGGCGCTGGTCTGACACGCACAAGGCCCATGCGGGCCCGTCGCCTTTCGGAAGGTGGGCAATCAGCCCTTGCCACCCGCCGCTACCCCGTGGCATCTGACCCGCGCTTGTAGCGCGGGGAGTTTCACGATGGCGTTCAAGGAACGCGTTTTTTCCGGCGTCCAGCCGACCGGCAATCTGCATCTCGGCAATTATCTGGGCGCCATCACGAGATTCGTGGCTTTGCAGGAGAGCCACGACTGCATCTATTGCGTGGTCGACATGCATGCCATCACGGTGTGGCAGGACCCGGCCGAACTCACCCGCAATATTCGCGAAGTGACCGCGGCTTTCATCGCCGCCGGCATCGATCCGAAAAAGCACATCGTTTTCAACCAAAGCCAGGTGGCCGAGCACGCCGAACTGGCCTGGGTGTTCAATTGCGTCGCGCGCATGGGTTGGCTCAACCGCATGACCCAGTTCAAGGAAAAGGCCGGCAAGGACCGCGAAAACGTGTCCGTCGGCCTGTTTGCCTATCCGAGCCTGATGGCTGCCGACATTCTGATTTATCGCGCGACGCATGTGCCGGTCGGAGAGGATCAGAAGCAACATCTCGAATTGGCGCGCGATATCGCGCAAAAATTCAACAACGATTATTCCGATTCCATCAAGTCACGCGGATTCGGCGATGCGTTTTTTCCGCAGCCGGAGCCTTTGATACAGGGGCCAGCGACCCGCGTGATGTCCCTGCGCGACGGCACGAAGAAAATGTCGAAATCCGACACGTCTGACAATTCGCGCATCAACCTGACCGACAATGCCGACGCCATCGCACAGAAAATCCGCAAGGCGAAGACAGATCCGCATCCGCTGTCGAATGATCCGAAGGAGCTTGAGCAACGGCCGGAAGCGGACAATCTTGTCGGCATCTACGCGGCTTTGAACGAGACGAGCAAGGCGGATGTTCTCAAGCAATTCGGCGGTGCGCAGTTCTCGACATTCAAGAACGCCCTTGTCGATCTCGCCGTCGCAAAGCTTGGACCGATCGGCGCGGAAATGAAAAAGCTGGTCGGCGATCCCGCCTATATCGATTCCGTGCTGGCCGATGGTTCCATCCGCGCACAGGCGATCGCGAGCGAGACAATGAATGCCGTCAAGGACATCGTCGGGTTCGTGCGACGATAGATCAGGTGAGAGAGAGTGTGTGTTCTGGCGTATGAGCGACTTGTTCCTGACGCGATTCTTGTGCAACCATCCGGCCAGCGCACCAGGCTGAGCGCGACCGAAGTTAAGGCGGGACTTTGGGGGCAAGAATGAGCCGCAAGCGGCGCAGCTACGAAAGCGGACACAGGCCAAAATATCTGGTCATCGTCGACGACTCGCCCGAATGCGACCGCGCAATTTATTACGCAAGCCGCCGGGTTGCGCGAATCGGCGCCAACATGATCATGCTGCGCGTGATCGACACGTCCGATCGCAATCAGCAATGGCTCGGCGTTGCCGACATCATGCGGGCGGAAGCGCATGAGGAGGCCAATGCTGCACTGGAGCGGGCGGCGGGTCGCGCAAACGGGGTGGCCGGGATCACCCCCGAACGCGCGATTCGCGAAGGAGACTGGAGCGAGCAGATTCTCAAGCTGATCGACGAGGATGAGGATATCGAGGTCCTGATCCTGGCGGCCGCGACCGGCAAGGAAGGGCCGGGTCCGCTGGTGTCCAGTTTTGGCAAGACGGCGGGAGATTTTCCCATCCCGGTGACCATCGTGCCGGGTCATCTCACCGACGAGGAACTGGACGCGCTGTCCTAAAGACAGCGTTGACCTTTTGCGCGGAAAGCCCATTTATAGGGCAAGTCTGACCTTCGGGCCGCGGCATTCCGGCCCGACACCTCTCCGGAGCCCGTAGCAATGTTCATCCAGACGGAAGCAACCCCTAATCCGGCCACGCTGAAATTCCTCCCCGGCCGTTCGGTTCTGGATCGCGGCACCATGGATATGACGGATCGCGACCAGGCCGCCAAATCGCCACTGGCCGAACGGCTGTTCGCAATCGACAAGGTTTCCGGAGTGTTCTTCGGTTCCGACTTCATCACCGTCACAAAAATTGAAGGCGACTGGCAGCAGCTCAAGCCGCTGATTCTGGGCGCGATCATGGAGCATTACATGTCAGGCGCGCCGATCCTCAGGGACGGCGCCGATTCAGCGATCGCGGGCGACGACGAGTTTTTCGATCCCGCGGACACGGAGACCGTGAACACAATCAAGGAGCTAATTGAAACCCGGGTCCGGCCGGCGGTCGCCAATGACGGTGGCGACATCACCTTCCGCGGGTTCAAGGACGGCGTCGTGTTTCTGTCCATGAAAGGCGCCTGCTCCGGCTGCCCGTCCTCCACCGCGACGCTGCGGCACGGCATCCAGAACCTGTTGCGCCATTTCGTGCCGGACGTGACTGAAGTCCGGCCTATATAGCCGCGTGCGGAGCCCGCATTTTCGAGTTCATCACGGGCGCGGACTGAATTAGTCTGGAGGCCACTTCCGGCCCACCCTCCAGCATCCGGCCTCTCGCTATATGCGTGTGCTTGCCATCGACACGGCACTCGAAGCCTGTTCTGCCGCCGTGCTCGACACCGGACAGGCCGCCATCCTGGCGAGCGAGACTCAGTTGATGGTGCGCGGCCACGCCGAAGCGCTCATGCCGCTCGTCGCCTCCGTCATGTCACAGGCTGGGTTGGGTTTCGGCGATATCGACCGTGTCGCCGTCACCACCGGGCCCGGCAGTTTCACGGGCCTGCGTGTCGGAATCGCCGCGGCGCGGGGGTTCGGACTGGCCGCATCCAAGCCTGTTGTCGGCGTCACCACACTCGCTGCACTCGCTGCGCCTTATATCGCCGCCGACGACAGCTTGCCGATCGCAGCCGCGATCGATGCGAGGCATCAGCACCTCTACCTGCAGCTTTTCGGCACGGGTGGTCGCACGCTGATTCCGCCGCGTGTTGTTCCGCTACGAGAGGCGACCCATGCGGCAATGGCCGCATGCGCACGGCTCGTCGGCTCAGGCGCCGGCATGATCGCGCGCGAATGGAGCCATGAAGTTCCGCCGCCTCTTGTCGACGAGCGACGCGCCGCGGATATTGATTGGGTTGCGCGGCTCGGCGCGGCCGCAGACAAGGAGCATTCTGCGCCGAAACCGCTGTATCTGCGTGCACCGGATGCGCAACCGCAAAGCGCAGCTCACCTGCCCCGACGATGAAGGCGCTGTTCGATCTGATCTTCGGCTCATCCGAGCCGACCTATTCGGATGCGTCGATAGCCGACGCACAAGCCATTGCGGCGTTGCATGCTGCTTCGTTTCATCGGGGTTGGAGCGAGGATGAAATCGAACGGCTGCTGCTGGATCGCAGCATTTTGACGCATCGGGCGATGGTGCGCCGCCGACTGGCCGGCTTTATCATGTCGCGCATCGTCGCCGGCGAGGCGGAAATCCTCAGTGTCGCTGTCGACTCCGCGCAACAGGGGCGCGGGCTTGCGCAAAGCCTGTTGCGTCTGCATCTGGGGCGATTGGCCGGTCTGGGCGTGAGGACTGTCTTTCTTGAAGTTGACGAGCATAACGAACCCGCCATCAAACTCTACCGCAGAACGGGTTTCTATGAAGTCGGCCGCAGAACAGGGTATTACCCCGACGGACCTTCGGGCCCGTCCAATGCCTTGACCTTGCGCCGCGATCTCGGCTGATCAGCAGCCGATGGACGGCCTAGTCGCCGCCTCATATGATAGCGACCGTACCCCCGGAGAGATGCGTGGCCAGACCGAAAAATACCATTGAAGCGCGTTGCGTGGAAAAGGGCATGCGCATGACCGAGCAACGTCGCACGATCGCGCGCGTTCTCAATGATGCAGACGACCACCCCGATGTGGAAGAGCTCTATCGGCGCTGCGTCAAGATCGACAATCGCATCTCCATCTCTACGGTGTATCGCACGGTCAAGCTTTTCGAAGATGCCGGCATCATCGAGCGGCACGATTTCCGTGAAGGCCGCGCGCGTTTCGAACAGATCCCGGAATCCCACCACGACCATCTGATCAATCTCCGGACCGGGGAAGTGCTTGAATTCCAGTCCGAAGAAATTGAAAAGCTGCAGGCGGAAATCGCACGCAAGCTCGGCTACAAGCTGGTCGATCACCGGCTGGAGCTTTACGCCGTGCCGCTCAAGGACGACGAAGCGCGCTGATGTTGCGGCTTGCTTTCGTCTTCAGCGTCGTTGCCGGCGGCGCCGCAAATCTGACCTCAATTCAATGGTGTCTTCTCAATGCTGTCTTCGCGCGCTCGGCCTAAGGAGCAGCCGCGAAGTCACAATGTTCTTCTACCACATCCGGCGCCTGCTCCGCTTGCGCGTCCGCGTCGCCAACGTCCGTTCGTTGCCTGGTACGGCGACGCCGATTTCCCCATCGTCGGGATTTCTGTGGTGGGCGCAGCCGACGCCGTCATCGCCTTCGGCGACCCTGTTCCCTTTTCCGGCGCCGACCGCAAAATGGGGGCAAAATCCATTGAATGAATCGTCGGGCGGCCTACATCCGCAGCATTGCGCGGCAGGTCTGCACCGACCTAACCTGACCACGCCATTCCTTTCGCGCCGGAAAAACGCTATGAGGAAGCCCAACGCGGCCGGCGCCGCGCGACAGGCGGGATGACGGAAATACTTGGATACCAGAGAAAAAGATCAGTCTTCTGAAATACTTGGGATCCGACCAGTCCGATCGGACGGCATGACCAAACCCCAGAAGCTCTTCGTAAAGTCCTACGGTTGCCAGATGAACGTCTACGACTCGCGTCGTATGGCGGACACGTTGGCGCCTGAAGGATTTGCCGAGACCGACCGGATCGAGGACGCGGACCTGGTCATTCTCAATACCTGTCACATTCGCGAGAAAGCGGCCGAAAAGGTCTATTCGGAACTCGGGCGCATCCGGCAGATGAAGACGGAGGCCGCCTTGGGGGGGCGCAACCTGACCGTTGCGGTTGCCGGCTGTGTCGCGCAGGCCGAGGGTGAAGAAATCCTGCGGCGCGCTCCGGTCGTGGATCTGGTGTTTGGCCCGCAAAGCTATCACCGCTTGCCCGACCTCCTCGCCAAGGCCCGCCGCGATGGCAAAGCCATCGACACCGATTTCCCGGTGGAAGACAAATTCGACTTTCTGAAACAGCCGACGCAGCAGGCCGTGCGTGCGCGGGGCGTCAGCGCGTTCGTGACCATTCAGGAAGGCTGCGACAAATTCTGCACTTTCTGCGTCGTGCCCTATACGCGCGGCGCAGAAGTCTCACGGCCGGTTGCGAAAATTGTCGCCGAGGCGACACATCTTGCTGAAGCCGGCGTGCGCGAAATCACCTTGATCGGCCAGAACGTCAATGCTTTTCACGGCCGGGGCCCCGACGGCACCTCATGGACGCTGGCGCAATTGCTCTATCGCATTGCGGAAATCCCGGGTGTCGCGCGACTGCGCTACACAACGAGCCACCCTTGTGATGTCGACGACAGCCTGATCGCCGCGCATCGCGATCTGCCGCAGCTCATGCCGCAATTGCATTTGCCTGTGCAGTCCGGCTCGGACCGCATTCTGGCGGCGATGAATCGTCGCCACACCCGCGATGACTATATGCGCATCATCGACAGACTCCGATCCGTACAGCCTGCCATCGCTTTCACGTCGGATTTCATTGTCGGCTTTCCCGGTGAAACCGACGACGACTTCCGGCAAACAATCGAGCTCATCGAAGATGTCGGCTTCAACGGCTCATTTTCATTCAAATATTCGCCGCGCCCCGGCACGCCGGCGGCGGAAATGAGCGAGCGGATTCCGGACGAGGTGATGTCGGAGCAGTTGCAGGAATTGCAGGCGCTGATCGAACAGCAACTCGCGACCTTCAATGCCGGCAGCATTGGCCGGACTTTCGATGTGCTCTTCGAGAAGACTGGGCGCCACCCCGGACAAATCGTCGGCCGGTCGCCCTATCTGCAGCCGGTGCATGTCACCGGCGCGTCAGAACTGATCGGCAGGCTCGCGCGAGTCGCTATAACCAGCGTTACCGCCTACAGCCTGCACGGGACCTTGAGCGATGAGGACAACATCGGACTGAAACGCGAACGCATTCCTGCAACGGCGGAGGCCTGACGCATTGCGCAGCTTCAAACCGAATAATGGCTCAATCACGCCAACCCCTTCACAGGACAGCCCGATGACACGGACGGTTCTGGCTTTCGACGACAATCGCCTTGCATCAGTCCTCTTCGGCCAATACGGACAGAACCTTGCCATGATCGAGCGCAAGCTGGGCGTCGTCGCGGATTCCCGCGGCAATCACGTGACGATTGAGGGAACGCGCGACGCCTGCGACCAGGCACGCCGCGTTCTCGATACGCTTTACGAGCAGCTCAAGAGCGGCAGCGACCTGGCGACGGGCGACGTCGAAGGCGCGATCCGGCACGCTTTGGCGCAAGGCTCGCTGTTCGATTACGACCCCAGCGCCGCACGGCCGCATTTCGAGGAAATCAATCTGCGGAAACGACCGGTCCGCGCGCGGACAGCCGGACAGGATGCCTATATCCGCGCGCTGAAACGCAACACGTTGGTATTCGGCATTGGACCTGCTGGCACCGGCAAGACCTGGCTCGCCGTTGCGCATGCGATTTCGCTGTTTGAACGCAAGGAAGTTGACCGCATTGTCCTGTCACGGCCTGCGGTCGAAGCCGGCGAACGGCTTGGCTTTCTTCCCGGCGACATGCGCGAAAAGGTTGATCCCTATCTGCGCCCGATCTACGACGCGCTTTTCGACCTCATGGATATGCGGATCGTCGAGCGCGCGTTACAGGCCGGAGAGATCGAGATTGCGCCTTTGGCCTTCATGCGCGGGCGCACGTTGAGCAATGCGGCGGTGATTCTCGATGAGGCGCAGAACACGACGTCAATGCAGATGAAGATGTTTCTCACCCGCTTGGGCGAGAACAGCCGGATGATCGTGACCGGCGACCCGAGCCAGGTCGATCTTCCGCTAGGGCAGACGTCGGGCCTCGCCGAGGCCACGCGCTTGCTGGCCAACATCGACGGAATCGCACAGGTTGCTTTCACGAGCGAGGATGTCGTTCGCCATGAATTGGTCAGCAGAATTGTCTCCGCTTACGATCAGGCCAGCGCAGCGCGCCTGAAACGAGAATGATCGAGATGTCGCCGATCGCCGCGGCCGATGACCCGTCACTCACGCTGGACGTGATTGTGGAATCGCCGCTTTGGGAGGAGAAGCCGGAGGCCGTAACCGTCGTCCGCGAGGCCATCACGGTTGCGGCAAAGAGCACCGAGCGGGGCGCTGCCGAGATTGCTATCCTGCTCACCGACGATTCGGCCATTCGCAAGATCAACCGTCAGTGGCGCGACCAGGACAAACCGACGAATGTCCTCTCTTTTCCCGCAAATGAGGCCGGCCTGGAGGCTGCCCATCTGGGGGATATTGTTATTGCCTACGAGACGCTGGCCCGTGAAGCTGCGGCTGAAAACAAGCCGTTTGCGCACCATCTCGCCCATTTAACCATCCATGGCTATCTTCATCTTCTCGGCTATGACCACATGAGCGACGCCGACGCCGTGCAAATGGAAAAGCTGGAAACCGCGTTACTTGAGAAACTCGGAATCCCCGATCCCTATGCTCATGCAGAGCCTGAGGATCTGAACTGAACCGCCATGCCCGACAGCGACCCTTCCAGTAGCAGCAGCACGACGGACCGGAGCATCGAACCGCGCAATCTGCCCGCCGTCATACCCGCGTCGGCGGACAGCCCGCGCGAAGGCGGCGAGAGCATCTTCAGCCGCTGGTTCCGTACGCTGTTCGGCTGGCGAGCCGGCACCGTGCGTGCCGATCTCAAGGTTGTGCTGGACGAAGCCGCACCGACCAACACCGGTTTCTCGCCTGAAGAAATCACGATGCTCAGGAATATTCTTGGGTTGCGTGAAAGGCGCATCTCCGACGTCATGGTCCCGCGCGCCGACATTGTTGCGGTTCAGCAGGAAATTGCGATCGGCGAACTGGTCAAGGTGTTCGAAGGCGCCGGACATTCGCGCCTCGTCGTATTCAACGATACGCTTGATGATCCGGTCGGCATGGTCCATATCCGCGACCTGATCGCCTTCATGACCGCATGCGCCACGGTATCACCGGCGGCCAAGACCAGGCGCAGGAAGTCTGCTTCCTCGGGACTCGACCTGAAGGCGATCGATCTATCCATGCCGCTCTCGGCCGCAAAGATCGTCCGCCCGATTCTGTTCGTGCCGCCCTCGATGCCGGCTATCGATCTGTTAGCCAAGATGCAGGCGACGCGTATTCATCTGGCACTTGTTGTCGACGAATATGGCGGAACCGACGGCATCGTTTCGATCGAGGACATTGTTGAGCAGATTGTCGGAGAAATCGACGACGAGCACGACGACGATGAAGCACCGAGCGTGGTGCAACAGACAGACGGCTCATTCATCGCGGATGCGCGCGCCAATCTCGAAGATGTCATCGCCATTATCGGGAATGGCTTTAATGTCGGCGAGGCGGCGAAAGAGGTCGATACATTAGGCGGTTATCTGGTCACGCAGGTCGGCCGCGTCCCAGTGCGCGGCGAATTGGTGCCCGGGCCTGGCACATTTGAATTCGAGGTTCTGGACGCTGATCCCCGCCGCGTGAAGAAAGTGAAGATTCATTCCGGCAAGATTCCTCGCCCATCGCGCACCCGCGAACGGCGCGCGCCTGCGAGCTCGGCCTCCGGAAAGCAGAGCGCCGGCGAAAAACGGACGCCTGATGCGGCGGCTGCATCCGATCCGCCCACAAGCGGCCCGCAGCAATCGTGATCGTCAAACGGCTTGCCCATAGCATCGTGCTGGCCTGGGGATGGCGGCGTGCATTCATTGCATTCGCGGCCGGCGCGATTTCAACACTGGCCTTGCCTCCGTTCGACGTCTGGCCGGTGCTGTTCCTGACCTTTCCCATGATCGTCTGGCTGATCGACGGGTCGGCTGGCGTGCGCCTTGGCGGCGCCTTGGCGGCCGCGCTCGCCGGATGGTTTTTCGGCTTCGGCTATTTCCTCGCCGGCCTTTACTGGATCGGATACGCATTCCTCGTCGACGCGAAAACCTTCGGCTGGCTGTTGCCGATAGCCGTCACCGCCCTGCCGGCCGGGCTTGCTGTGTTCTTCG
This sequence comes from Pseudorhodoplanes sp., assembly GCA_032027085.1. Lineage (NCBI taxonomy): Bacteria > Pseudomonadati > Pseudomonadota > Alphaproteobacteria > Hyphomicrobiales > Pseudorhodoplanes > Pseudorhodoplanes sp. The sequence continues at coordinate 1,709,137 of JAVSMS010000001.1, forward strand.
CTCTCGGTTTCGGTTTCGCGCGACTGATCTGGGTACGTGGGGCGCTACGCATCCTGTCGCTCGCCATCGCATTGACAGCCGCCGAATGGCTGCGCGGTCATGTCCTGACCGGCTTTCCCTGGAACACACTCGGCTATGCACTGACAGGCCCGCTTGTACTCGCGCAAAGCGCGGCCCTGGTCGGATTGTGGGGTCTGACCTTCATTGCCGTCGCGGTGTTTGCGAGCCCCGCCACCCTCGCGGACGAGAAGGCCGATATTCGTCGTCGCTGGCTGCCGCTGACGGCCAGTCTCATTCTGCTTGCCGGGCTTGCCGGATTTGGCGCCTGGCGGCTCGCCCGCACGCCAACGCAGTTCGTTGACAATGTACGGCTTCGCATCATGCAACCAAACCTGCCGCAAGACGAAAAATTCAACTATGCGTCGAAGCAGCAGGTCATGAGCCGGTATCTTTCGCTCTCCGACCGCTCAACCGCGCCGGACTCAACCGGCATGCGCGACGTCACGCATCTGATCTGGCCGGAATCGGCCTTTCCGTTTTTTCTAACCCGCGAAGCGGACGCGCTCGCACAAATTGCGGCGCTCCTCCCACAAGGCAGCGTTCTGATTACCGGCGCGGCGCGCTTTGCCGAGTCCTCCTCAGGGAAAAGCGGGCGCGCCTACAACTCAATCTATGTTATCGATCACGACGGCACCGTGCTGTCGGTTTACGACAAGGTACATCTCGTTCCGTTTGGAGAATATCTACCCTTTCAGGACCTGCTCGAAAAAGCCGGCTTTGTTCAGTTGACCAAGGTGCGGGGTGGCTTCCTTTCCGGCGACCGGCATCGCACTTACAGTGTACCGGGCGCGCCGCGCTTTCTTCCCTTGATATGCTACGAGATCATTTTTCCGCGCCAGATCGTCCCGGCCGGCGAGCGGCCCGCCTGGCTGCTCAATGTCACCAACGATGCCTGGTTCGGCATCAGCACCGGGCCGCATCAGCATTTCCGGCAGGCACGGATACGCGCCATCGAGGAAGGCGTGCCGCTTGTTCGCGCCGCCAATAACGGGATCTCCGCTGTGGTCGATCCTGTCGGTCGCGTGGTGCGCGCGCTCCCGCTCGGAACGGAGGGGCTGCTCGATTCACGGCTGCCGCGTCAGATCGCGCCGCCAATCTACGCCCGGGTCGGAGACAGCGTTGTTGCTCTGATCATTGGCGCCCTTTTCGTTTTCGCTATTCGAAACCGCGCGCGACGCAAATATTGACATTCCGGCGCCGCCGCGCTGCAAGTGGCGTCTGATGCGGCGATTGCAGCGATAATAGGAAGATTATCAGCGATAACCAAGAACATGACCGTCGCCGAAACGGTAATTTACATAATCCCCTCGCAAATCATGTAATTTGCAATAAACTCGACCTTGCCGTGTGGCTGCTATTCTTGGTGTGAGTGGCGGCTTTCCGACACACGTCAGGCACTGTGTAAGACCAGGTAGGTCCGGAGAATTGAATGGTGAAGAAGGCCCCGAATCCGACCGATAAGCATGTCGGGAGCCGCGTGCGCATGCGACGCATGATGCTGAATATGAGTCAGGAGAAACTGGGCGAGGCGCTTGGTCTGACCTTCCAGCAGGTGCAAAAATACGAGAAAGGTACGAACCGGATCGGTGCCAGCCGGCTTCAGCAAATTTCTGCCATCCTTCAGGTTCCGGTCTCGTTTTTTTTCGAAGGCGCCCCCAGCGTAGGCGCGCCGATCCCGGGTATGAGCGAAGCCCCCTCCCCGACCTACATCTCGGATTTTCTGGCGACCTCCGACGGACTGGCTCTGACCAAGTCCTTTATGCGGATCAAAGATCCCAAGCTGCGGCGCCGGATTGTTGATCTCGTGGAACAGATCGCCGGAGAAGAAAACCACTGATCAGCTGCCCATTTCGCCCACATCGATCGCCCACTCAGCCCACATCTTGACCGCGCTTGCAGACACTGCAAGAAACACCGCCTCAATCAGACGGTGAAGTCATAAATTTCACCCCGCGAGGAGAGCTGAACCGTGTCGCGAAAGAGCCATCTGTTTACCAGCGAATCCGTGTCCGAAGGTCACCCCGACAAGGTCAGCGACCAGATTTCGGACGCGATCCTCGATGCCTTCATCGAAAACGACGTGAAGCTAGGCATTGCCGATGACAGCCTCGTGAATACCCGGCTCGGCTGCGAGGTTCTGACCACGACCAACAAGATCGTTATTGCCGGCGAAGGACGCGGACAGTCGCCGCTGTTCAAAAAATATGGCTCGCAGGCGGTTATCAATCGCGAACTCATCACCGAGATCGCGCGCGGCGTCGTGAAGGATATCGGCTATGATCAGCACGGCTTCTCCTATCACGGCGCTGACGTGGAAGTGCTGCTGCACGGTCAATCTCCCGACATCGCCATGGGCGTCGACGCGAAGAAGAAAAAGAGCGGCGAACAGGAAGGCGCCGGCGATCAGGGCATGATGTTCGGCTTCGCCTGCACCGAGAGCGAGGTCTATGAGAAGAACTCGTTCATGCCGGCGCCGATTTATTTCGCGCACAAAATTCTCAAGGTGCTGACCGATCAGCGCCGCTCCAAGAAACTGTTCGATCTGCAGCCCGACTCGAAGAGCCAGGTGACGGTGAAGTATGTCGACGGCAAGCCGGTCGGCTGCACTAAGGTGGTCGTTTCAACACAACACAATGCCACCAACCGCAACGGCAAGAAATACACGCCGGGCATGGTGAAGGATTTGATCGGGGACGCGGTGGCATCCGCGCTTCCGAAGGGCTGGATGCCGGCGAAGGAATCCGACTTCCTCGTCAATCCGACCGGCAATTTCGTGGTTGGCGGACCGGACGGCGATTGCGGCCTGACCGGCCGCAAGATCATCGTCGACACCTATGGCGGCTATGCCCCGCATGGCGGCGGCGCCTTTTCCGGCAAGGACCCGACCAAGGTCGACCGCTCCGCTGCCTATGCCGCGCGTTATCTCGCCAAGAACGTTGTGGCCTCCGGTGTCGCTGAGCGCTGCACCATCCAGGTAGCTTACGCCATCGGCGTTGCAGATCCGATGTCGCTTCTGGTCGACACGCACGGCACCGGCCAGGTGGAAGAGGCCAAGCTGGAGAAGATCCTTGCCGAGCTTTTCCCGCTGCGCCCGACCAATATTCGCCGCACGCTGAAGCTGAACCGGCCGATCTATCGCCGCACAGCAGCTTACGGGCATTTCGGCCGCGCTCCCGAAAAGGACGGTGGCTTCTCCTGGGAGAAGACCGATCTCGCCGATCAGATCAAGCGGGCGTTCAAATAAGCCTGCCGAACCCGGGTTGAATTTTTGCAACGGCCGCATCAAGGATGCGGCCGTTATGCATTCTGCCGACAACAAACATAATCAGCGCGCCCCGGCCGGCGGCGCCTTTTTCGGCCGCCGCAAGGGCAAGAAACTGCGGCAGCATCAGTCCGACCTGTTCGCAACGCTGTTGCCGCGCCTTGCTATCGACCTGACGCAACCAGCACCGGCAAATCTCGAAAGTCTGTTTCCTGATCGAGTCGATCTGGTGCACCTCGAAATCGGATTCGGCGGCGCCGAGCATCTGATTACCGAAGCGGAGCGCAATCCCCGTTGCGGCTTTATCGGCGTGGAGCCCTTCGTCAACGGCATGGCGAAAGCGCTTGCGGCCATCGACAGGAAAGGGCTGCGCAATATCCGGCTGCACCATGGAGACGCGACCGAACTTATCGCCTGGCTGCCGGACGCGACCGTTTCGCGCGTGGACCTTCTCTATCCGGACCCCTGGCCGAAGCGGCGGCACTGGAAACGGCGCTTTGTACAGGATGCGACGATCGCCGCGTTGGTCAGTATCCTGCGCCACGGGGGTGAATTCCGCTTTGCCAGCGACATTCCTCATTACGTCGCATGGACATTGCGGCGAGCTTTGGCCGCGCCCGGCCTGATCTGGACTGCAGAACGCGCCGACGACTGGCGCACGCCATGGCCGGGTTTTGGAAGCACGCGGTATGAAGCAAAAGCGATCCGCGAGGGGCGCACGCCCTGTTATCTGATTTTCCGCAAGTGCTGAGACAGCCTGGCGGCCGCTGGGCTACTGAATCTGACCGTGTCCGTTCTGCCAGAAGCGCACGACGCGTTGCGCGGTAGACATCGACAGCTTGTCGAAATTCACGGAGGCTGCGTCGAGCGTTGGCGCTGATTTGCCCCTTGGGCCAAGGCGCAGCAGGATCACGTTCTTGGCCGTCGGCCAGGAATAACCTGCGGCCTTGCACAAGATCAGCACAGGATCGGGACGCTCTCCGCCCATCAAGCGATCTACAATATCTACCGGCACTTCGGTGATCTCCGACAGAGCGGCTACGGTCTCGTCATAGGCCTTGGACCGGGCAAATTCCACGACCTGCGACTCATCGAGCAAGCCCTCGCGATTAAGGGCGCGAACCTTATCGATCGCCGCCTTGTAGTTGCGGAGCGGCTGCACCTGTCTCGCCACTTCATCCGAAACTCTGGCCATCACATGATGGATTTCAGCCTGCGTTTCCGGCCGGGCGGACGCCAACAGGCGTTGCTGCACAACAGCCGTGGCGCGAACCAGAAGCTCGCGAAACAGGCGATCCGGGATGTCCGGTCGCTTGGCGACGGCCTCCGCCAATGCGCCATCTGACACCGCCCGATGCACCAGCTTGGAATAACCGTCATCCGAGAAGCGCGCGGTCGCATTGCCCGCTACATTGAGAACGACGTCCTCATTGCCGCGCTCCACAAGCACATCTGTCACCGCTTCATCGAGATTCTTGCGGTAGGAAATGGCGAACAGATGTGCCTGGGTTTTGGTTGATGCGATTTTCGTCAGATCGGCGGACTCGAGCCGCGGCGATTGCATCAAGACGGGGCCGGCAACCGAAATCTCATCATCATTGGCGAGCCGGCGCAGAACCCCGCGCGGAGCGTTGCCGAGCGGCGCCAGCCTCCGGGACAACTCAGCCCTGGCTTTGGTCTCGATTTCAGCGATGAGCCGCAGCAGGACATCGTCAAAAAGTTTGACCTGCTCTTCATTGAAATAGGTCGAGCCATCGAGAAACAGGGAGGTAATTCTGCGGAGGGTTTCGCCGCGTTTTTGGGCATCACCACGCTGAAGCGCATCTTCGATTTCTGGAATCAGCGAGCGCGCTGCTGTCATTTTCAACGGGTCCGAGCCGGAACGAGCGGGAATCAGCGGAAAGGTAGGCCTCGAATCTGAATGAAGAGTTAGTTCCGCCCCTCTCCTCGCTCCGCTTGCCGCTCCGCCCGGCCCTTGCGGAAAGTCAGAAAGCCGCTATATTTCGCCAGTCTAGTTATGGACATCTCATAACATCCGGATGTGATCCGGATGGCTTTTGAGAGTGGGCCCCACCCGGGACCCGCTCTTTTTTGTTACCTAAACGGCCATCGGACAATCCGGCGGCTGACCGGGAGGCCTTCCTCAGGAGAGGCCGGGAACATTTTTCTGAATGGGCATGACGACTGATCCGACCCGCACTGCCGATCCCCGCTTGATCATCGAGCCGGGCCTGGCTGCGCGCGTTGCCGTGATTGCGGAACCGGTCATCGAGGGCCTCGGGTTTCGTCTGGTGCGCGTGCGGGTGACCGGGGCTGAAGGATGTACTGTGCAGATCATGGCCGAACGGCCGGACGGAACCCTGACCATCGACGATTGCGAGAATCTGTCACGGGCGCTGTCGCCGGTCTTGGACGTGGCCGACCCGGTGGGCCGGTCTTATCGCCTGGAGGTTTCCTCACCCGGCATGGATCGCCCGCTGGTACGCAAATCGGATTTTGAGCGTTACATTGGCCATCTGGCCAAAATTGAAATGTCCGTTCCGGCGGAGGGCCGCAAGCGGTTCCGGGGCATCCTGATGGGTGTCGAAGCGGATGCCGTGCGGCTGCACCGCGATGACGCAAAGGCCGACGAGAATGCCGACGTCTTGCTGCCGGTCGAGGACATGGCAGAGGCAAAGCTTGTCTTGACCGATGCCCTGATCACCGAAGCCCTGCGCCGGGACAAGGCCGCAAAACGTGAGGCTGAGGAACGCGAAATTCTGGAAGCCGCGAACGAAAACGATCCGCGCGAGCCGCACCGCAATGGAAAGCGCCGGGCGGGCCGCGCAAACCCTAAGAACTTCCGGCCAGACGGCACAAAGAAACGCCGCCCGGCCCAGCACGAAGGAGAGTAGCCCATGGCTGCCGTCAGCGCCAACAAACTCGAACTGCTGCAGATTGCAGATGCCGTCGCGCGCGAGAAGTCGATCGACCGTTCGATTGTGATCGCGGCGATGGAAGACGCGATCGCCAAAGCGGCGCGATCCCGCTATGGCAGCGAGACCGAAGTCCGCGCCGAGATCGATCAGAAGAAAGGTGAGCTCCGTTTATCCCGCCATATGCTGGTCGTGGAAAATGTCGAGAACCCGTCGAACCAGATGAGCCTCGAGGATGCCCGCCGTCTTAACCCGGCAGCGCAGATTGGCGACACAATCGCCGACGCCCTCCCCCCACTCGAATACGGCCGCATCGCCGCGCAATCGGCAAAGCAGGTCATCGTGCAGAAGGTGCGCGAGGCCGAGCGCGACAGGCAGTATTCCGAATACAAGGATCGCATCAGCGACATCGTCAACGGTATCGTCAAGCGCGTCGAATACGGCAACGTCATCGTCGATCTCGGTCGTGGCGAAGCCATCATCCGCCGCGATGAGATGCTGCCGCGCGAAGTCTTCCGTAACGGCGACCGCGTGCGCGCCTATATCTACGACGTGCGCCGTGAACCGCGCGGACCGCAGATTTTTCTGTCGCGCACGCATCCGCAATTCATGGCCAAGTTGTTCGCGCAGGAAGTACCGGAAATTTATGACGGCATTGTTGAAGTGAAGGCGGTGGCCCGCGATCCGGGCTCGCGCGCCAAGATTGCCGTCATTTCGCGCGATTCCTCAGTCGACCCGGTTGGCGCGTGCGTCGGCATGCGCGGCTCGCGCGTGCAGGCTGTGGTGAACGAATTGCAGGGCGAGAAGATCGACATCATTCCCTGGTCGCAGGACATCGCGACATTCGTCGTCAACGCGCTGGCGCCCGCCGAAGTCGCCAAGGTGGTGCTCGACGAAGACAAGGAGCGTATTGAAGTTGTGGTTCCGGATGCCCAATTGTCGCTTGCGATCGGCCGGCGCGGCCAGAATGTGCGTCTCGCCTCTCAGCTCACCGGCTGGGACATCGACATTCTGACCGAACAGGAAGAATCCGAACGGCGTCAGACCGAGTTCCAGAACCGCACCAAGACCTTCATGGAAGCGCTGGACGTCGATGAAGTCGTCGGACAGCTCCTTGCCTCGGAAGGCTTCAATTCGGTGGAAGAATTGCTCCTGGTCGATGCCAAGGAAATTGCCGGCATCGAAGGTTTCGATGAAGAAACGGCGCAGGAACTGCAGGCTCGTGCCCGCGAATATCTGGAGCGCATCGAAGGCGAGTACGATGCAAAGCGCCGAGAGCTCGGCGTCGCCGATGACGTGAAAGAGGTTCCGGGCGTCACCTCGCCGATGCTGGTGAAATTCGGCGAAAATGACATCAAAACCGTGGAGGATCTTGCCGGTGCCGCCACCGACGATCTTATCGGTTGGACCGAACGCAAGGACGGCGAGACCACCCGCCATCCGGGGATTCTCGACGGCTTCGAATTGTCGCGTGAGGAAGCCGAGGCGATCATCATGCAGGCCCGCGTCAAGGCCGGCTGGATCAGCGAGGCGGATCTCGCTTCGCAATCGACAGAAGGCGAGCCGGAAGAGACGGCGGAAGCCCAGAGCTGAGGATTGTCGCAAGGGAATGCTGGCACGCGTGATAGAAAGCGAACTCGATAGCGGGCCCCGCGAAAGGGGAACCGAGCGGTTTTGCGTTGTCACGCGGGCGGTCAAGCCGATCGACGACCTGATCCGTTTTGTCGTGGCGCCGGATGGCTCGGTCGTTCCGGACCTCAAGCATCGATTGCCCGGACGCGGGGTATGGGTCACCGCGACCCGCGACGCCCTCACCGAAGCGGTCCGCAAGAAAGCTTTTGCGCGGGGATTCAAGGCCGAGATTCGGACCACAGCGGAGCTGGCGGGGTTCACTGAAAACCTGCTGGTAAAGTCGGCCCTCGACGCCTTGGCCATGGCCGGAAAAGCCGGTTGCGTGATTACCGGCTTTTCCAAGGTTGAAGCCGCCATCGCGGATCACGAAATTGCCGCCGTACTGCATGGCAAGGATGCATCCGCCGATGGAATTCGGAAGATCGAGGCAGCCTTGCACCGCCATGGCGTCGAAAACGCCGGAGAAATCGTGGTTATCGACGAATTCACGACGGATGATTTGGATTTGGCACTGGGGCGGTCAAATGTGGTACATGCAGCCCTGCTTGCCGGGCCGGCGGGCAAGGCATTTCTGACGAGATTGCAGCGCCTGAGGCGCTTTCGGGCCGGCGACCCCGGCAAGCCGGGGCGCGGCGAAACGCGGCACGAAGGTGCCCGGAGACTGGATTCGGAATGAGTGACACCAAGACACCTGACAAGAAGCTGGGCGTCGGCGGCAAGACCCTGACCTTGAAGCGCGGAGTTGAGCAGGGCACCGTGCGGCAGAGCTTCAGTCATGGCCGCAGCAAGCAGGTCGTTGTCGAAAAGGTAAAGCGCCGGATCATCGGCGCCTCCGATGCAAAGCCGGAGCCGGCACCCGCGGAAGCGCCGAAGGGCGCCGCCCCGAAGGGGGTCGCCGCGGCCAGGACGGCAACGGCTGCACCCAGTGCGCCGTCCGCCAAGGCGTCGGGCGTCGTGCTGCGGACACTCACCGAGGAAGAACGCAGCGCCCGTGCGCATGCGCTCGCGGATTCGCGGGTCCGCGAAGCGGAAGAACGCAAGATCGCCGAGGAAGAGGCTCACCGGCGCGCCAGCCGCGAAGCCATTGAACGCGCGGACCGCGAGGCTGCGGAAGCACGCAAGCGCGAAGAGGACGAGCGTCATCGCCGCGAGGAAGAAGCCAAGCGCAAGGCCGAGCAGGAAGCTAAAAAACGGTTTGGAGAAGACAGCAGCGCGCCGCAGGTTAAGTTTGCTGGTGCGAGCGGCCGCCCCGCCCTCGAAGCCGAGGAGGACGAAGGTCCGCGTACACCGCGCCGCACAGTAGGCGGTGCGGCGCGCCCCGCGCCCGCCCCCAAGCCGAGCCGCGGCGCTCCTCAAAAACAGCGCGGCCGCCTGACACTCGTCACCGCCTTGAAGGCGGACGAAGTTCGCGAGCGTTCGGTGGCTTCGTTCCGCCGCCGCACGCAGCGTCTGAAAGGCCATGCCAACGACGAGCCGAAGGAAAAGCTGGCGCGCGAAGTCACGATTCCGGAAACCATCACCATCCAGGAACTGGCGAACCGCATGTCGGAACGCGCCGTCGACGTGATCCGCATGCTGATGAAGCAGGGACACATGGCGACGATCAACGACGTGATCGACGCCGACACCGCGCAGCTGATCGCCGAGGAACTCGGCCATACCGTCAAGCGCGTCGCCGAATCCGACGTCGAGGAAGGCCTGTTTGATGTCGCCGACGATCCGGCGGCGATGGCGCCGCGCGCGCCGATCGTGACAATCATGGGTCACGTCGATCACGGCAAGACATCCTTGCTCGACGCCATCCGGCAGACCGAAGTCGCGGCCGGCGAAGCGGGCGGCATCACGCAGCATATCGGCGCCTATCAGGTCACTTCGCCCTCGCACGGCAAGATTACTTTCATCGACACCCCGGGCCACGCGGCTTTCACCGCGATGCGTGCCCGCGGCGCCAAGGTGACCGACATCGTCGTCCTCGTGGTCGCCGCCGATGACGGCGTCATGCCGCAGACGGTCGAAGCGATCCAGCACGCCAAGGCGGCAAAGGTGCCGATCATCGTCGCGATCAACAAGATCGACAAGCCGGAAGCAAAGCCCGATCGCGTGCGCACCGAATTGCTGCAGCACGAGATCCAGGTGGAATCGCTGGGCGGCGACGTGCTCGACGTCGAAGTCTCCGCCATCAAGAAGATCAATCTCAACAAGCTGCTTGAGACCATCGGCCTGCAGGCGGAAATCCTCGATCTCAAGGCCAATCCGAGCCGGCCCGCCGAAGGCACGGTGATCGAAGCCAAGCTCGATCGCGGCCGCGGTCCGGTGGCGACCGTGCTGGTCCAGCGCGGCACGCTGCGCGGCGGCGACATCGTCGTCGCCGGCTCCGAATGGGGCCGCGTTCGCGCCTTGGTCAGCGACACCGGTCAGAATGTGCAGCAGGCCGGCCCCTCGGTGCCGGTCGAGGTGCTCGGCTTCAGCGGCACGCCGGATGCCGGCGACCGTCTCGCGGTGGTCGAGAATGAAGCGCGGGCGCGTGAAGTCACCGCCTATCGCGAGCGCCAGAGGCGCGACAAGCAGGCGGCGCGCGCCACCGGCATGCGCGGCTCGCTGGAACAGATGATGGCTCAGGCCAAAACCGCCGGCCGCAAGGAGTTCCCGCTGGTGGTGAAGGCCGACGTGCAGGGCTCGATCGAAGCGATCGTCGGCGCGCTCGACAAGATCGGCAATGAAGAGGTTGGTGCACGCGTGATTCTGTCCGGCGTCGGCGGCATCACCGAATCCGACGTTCGCCTTGCGGAATCCTCGGGCGCCGCCATCATCGGCTTCAACGTGCGGGCTCACAAGGAAGCGCGCGAGGAAGCCGAACAGGCCGGCATCGAAATCCGTTACTACAACATCATCTACAATCTGGTGGATGACGTGAAAGCGGCGATGTCGGGGCTACTTACGCCCGAACGGCGCGAAACCATGCTTGGCAACGCGCAGATCCTCGAGGTTTTCAACGTCTCCAAGGTCGGCAAGGTCGCCGGTTGCCGCGTCACCGACGGCACCGTGGAACGCGGCGCCAATGTGCGCCTGATCCGCGACAATGTCGTCGTGCATGAAGGCAAGCTGTCACAGCTCAAGCGCTTCAAGGATGATGCCAAGGAGGTCACCGCCGGCCAGGAATGCGGCATGGCGTTTGAAAACTACCAGGATATGCGCGTCGGCGACGTGATCGAATGCTACCGCGTGGAGACTGTCCAGCGCTCGCTGTGAGTCCGAATCTCAGGCGCGCGATGAAATGACGGCCGTCGTCGGGAATTGCCCCGGCGCGCCGTTCACAAAGAGCAAAATCAGGAATGAATGCATGTCCGGATATGTTCCGGGCATGTCAGGTGAGCGCTCATGGCAAAGCAGCATCAGACCCGAAGCGACAAGGGACCGTCGCAACGCCAGTTGCGCGTCGGCGAACTGATTCGTCACGCCATAGCGGACATGCTGACGCGCGGCGACATTCACGATCCGGTTCTCGAGGGGCACCTAGTCACGATTCCCGAAGTCCGCATGACTGCCGATCTGCGGCAGGCGACGATCTATGTCATGCCGCTGGGCGGCCGCGACGTGACGGAGGTCATCGACGCACTCAACCACAACAAAAAGTTCCTGCGCGGAGAAATCGCGCATCGCGTTAATTTAAAATTTGCTCCCGATATTCGCTTCCGCGTTGACGAACGATTCGACGAAGCGGAACGGATCGAGAAGATATTGCGAACACCACGCGTCCGCCGCGACATCGAAAATACCAGCGGCGAAGACTGAACGCGTCCGCCGAGAACAGAACGGAAAAAGATGACGGAAACGGATTCACCATTGACCGCGTCCGCGCGCCCGCAAGGTCAACGCAAGCGCGAGAAGCGCGACGTGCACGGTTGGATCGCGCTCGACAAGCCGGTCGGCATGACCTCGACGCACGCGGTCGCGGTGATCAAGCGCCTGTTTTCGGCGAGGCGGGTCGGCCATGCCGGCACGCTCGATCCGCTGGCGTCCGGTCTTCTGCCGATCGCTCTCGGGGAAGCGACCAAGACCGTCCCCTTCATCATGGACGGCCGCAAGGTTTACCGCTTCACCGTGCGCTGGGGCGAGGAACGCGATACCGACGACACCGAAGGCCGTGTCACACGGACAAGCAGCGTCCGTCCGACATCCGAGGCGATCCGGGCCTTGCTGCCGCAATTCACCGGCCTGATCGAGCAGGTGCCGCCGAAATTCTCCGCCATCAAGGTCGACGGCGAGCGGGCCTATGACCTCGCCCGCGACGGCGAGGAGGTCGAATTGCAGGCCCGGCCGGTCCAGATCGACCGGCTGGAGCTCCTGGAGACCCCAGACGCCGACCAAGCCGTTTTCGAGGCTGAATGCGGCAAGGGAACCTATGTCCGGGCACTAGCCCGCGATTTCGGCCGCCTGCTGGGCTGTTACGGCCATGTTACCGCGCTCAGGCGGACGGAAGTGGGCCCTTTTGGCCCGGAGGACATGATTTCACTGGCAGATCTGGAGGCTTTGTGTCATAGAGCCGCCGCCGGCGAGGGAAGCCTCGCCGACGCGTTGTTGCCCGTTGAAACCGCGCTGGACGACATCCCGGCACTGGCTGTCAGCAGGGCAGACGCGGCAAGGCTCCAAAGGGGCCAAGCCGTCCTTGTGCGTGGACGGGACGCTCCCATCCTCAGCGGCACGCTTTACGTCACGGTCTCGGGCGAATTGATCGCCCTTGCCGAGGCTGACCGCGGAGAGATCGTTCCCAAGCGTGTGTTCAACCTGACCGGCCTGCATGGCAGTGCCGGCACAAGAAAAGGTCATTGACGATGTCGATTACCGCCGGCCGCAAGGCCGAAGTCATCAAGTCGTTTGCGCTCAAGGCCGGTGACACCGGCTCTCCTGAAGTCCAGGTTGCGATCCTCTCGGAGCGTATCAACAACCTGACCGAGCATTTCAAGACGCACTCGAAAGACAACCATTCGCGCCGCGGGCTGCTGAAGCTTGTGTCGCAGCGCCGCCAGTTGCTCGACTACATCAAGAAGAGCGACGAAGCCCGCTACAAGAACCTGATCGAGCGGCTGAATATCCGCCGCTGATTGCTGCGCATCTTGCGCGTCTGTAAGCGGACGCGAATTGAGCGTCCGCCATTGTCCGGCAAATTTGGAATTGCCGGAAACCGGAATGGGCGAAGCGTCGCCCATTCACATCCCGGAGGGATGAAGGCCATGGCAGGATCGCCGGATGCTGTCGCGAAGCTTGGTCTGAGCGAAATCAGGAAAATGGAAACCGGTTTTCCGTCCGATTTCGCGACCAGAAGAGCCCACGCGCGACAGCCTCTCGCCGTCTTGCACATGGCTTTCCCCTCATCCGAAACCGATGAGAGAAAGCAAACATGTTTGATATCAACCGCGTTGAGCTCGATTGGGGCGGCCGCAAGCTGACCCTCGAGACCGGTCATGTCGCGCGCCAGGCCGACGGCGCCGTCGTGGCGACTTATGGTGAAACCACCGTACTCGCGACCGTCGTCGCCGCCAAGACGCCGCGCGAAGGCGTGGATTTCCTGCCGCTCACCGTCGACTATCAGGAAAAATACTTCGCCGCGGGCCGCATTCCCGGCGGCTATTTCAAGCGCGAAGGGCGCCCGACCGAAAAAGAAACGCTGGTGTCCCGCCTGATCGACCGACCGGTCCGCCCGCTCTTCGCCGACGGCTGGCGCAATGAAACCCAGGTGATCGTGACGACGCTGTCGCATGACATGGAAAATGATTCCGACATCCTGGCCATGGTTGCGGCTTCCGCCGCGCTGACCTTGTCGGGCGTTCCTTTCATGGGTCCGATCGGCGCCGCTCGCGTCGGCTTCATCAACGGCGAATATGTTCTGAACCCGCAGATTGATGAGATGGTGGAGAGCCAGCTCGACCTGGTCGTGGCCGGCACATCCGAAGCCGTGCTGATGGTGGAATCGGAAGCGCAGGAACTGCCTGAAGAAATCATGCTCGGCGCGGTGATGTTCGGTCACCGGCATTTCCAGCCGGTGATCAAGGCGATCATCGATCTGGCCGAGAAGGCGGCCAAGGAGCCGCGCGAGCTTGTTGTCCCGGACAACACCGAGCTTGAGCAGGAAATCCTGAACCTTGCGGAAAAGGATCTGCGCGCCGCCTATTCGATCTCGAAGAAGCAGGACCGTTATGCTGCTGTCGCCGGGATCAAGGAAAAGGTGATGGCGCACTTCTTCCCGGAAGGCGCCGAGCCGAAATACGACAAAACGCGCGTCGCCGGCGTGTTCAAGGAACTCGAAGCCAGGATCGTGCGCTGGAACATTCTTGATACCAGCAAGCGCATCGACGGACGCGATCTTAGCACCGTGCGCCAGATCACGGCCGAAGTCGGCGTGCTTCCGCGCACGCACGGCTCCGCTCTGTTCACCCGCGGCGAGACGCAGGCGCTGGTCGTGACCACGCTGGGCACCGCCGAAGACGAGCAGTGGGTCGACGCCTTGCAGGGCACCTACAAGGAATCGTTCCTGCTGCACTACAACTTTCCGCCCTACTCGGTCGGCGAAACTGGACGCCTCGGCGGCACCAAGCGCCGCGAAATCGGCCACGGCAAGCTGGCCTGGCGCGCGATCCATCCGGTTCTGCCGTCAAAGACCGATTTCCCCTACACCATCCGCGTCGTGTCGGAGATCACCGAATCGAACGGTTCCTCGTCCATGGCGACGGTGTGCGGTTCTTCGCTCGCGCTGATGGATGCTGGCGTGCCGCTGAAGAAGCCGACCGCGGGCATCGCGATGGGCCTGATCCTGGAAGGTGAACGCTTCGCTGTGCTATCCGACATCCTCGGCGACGAAGACCATCTTGGCGACATGGACTTCAAGGTGGCCGGCACCGATTCCGGCATCACCTCGCTGCAGATGGACATCAAAATCGCCGGCATCACCGAGCAGATCATGAAGATCGCGCTCGCCCAGGCCAAGGAAGGCCGCCTGCACATTCTTGACGAGATGGCGAAGGCGCTGACCACGGCCCGCGCCGAGCTCGGCGAGCATGCGCCGCGCATCGAAACCTTCAAGATCGCAACCGACAAGATCCGCGAAGTGATCGGCACCGGCGGCAAGGTGATCCGCGAGATCGTCGAGAAGACCGGCGCCAAGATCAATGTCGAGGACGACGGCACGGTGAAGGTCGCGTCCGCGAACGCTGAATCGATCAACGCCGCTGTCAAATGGATCAAGTCGATTGCGTCCGATCCGGAAGTCGGCCAGATCTATGACGGCACCGTCGTGAAGGTCATGGATTTCGGCGCCTTCGTGAATTTCTTCGGCGCCAAGGACGGCCTCGTCCATATCAGCCATCTGGCGGCGCAGCGGGTGCAGAAGACCTCCGATGTCGTCAAGGAAGGCGACAAGGTGAAGGTCAAGCTGCTCGGCTTTGACGACCGCGGCAAGGTGCGGCTGTCGATGAAGGCGGTCGATCAGCAGACCGGCGAAGACCTCGAAGCCAAGCAGAAGGCCGAGCGCGAGCAGCAGGCGGCCGCGGGCGGAGAGTGATCGCTCTGATGGAATGAAGAAAAGGCGGCCGCAGGGCCGCCTTTTTTTATTTCGGTATCCTCAACCATATACTGAACGCTAATTAGATGCTGCTAGGCATACTTCCGATGCAGTCGTCAGAACCGCGCGGTCCGCTAATATTTCTACTGATCTTTTCTGTTCTATGCATGTTGGGGAGCCTTTACGGGGTCGTCCGCGGCTTGCAAGGCGGCTGGCCCGTATTTGCGTTCTCCGCTCTCGGGGCGGTGATTTTTGCAGCCAGGCTATGGCCAGGTCGGAATGCAGATTGCGCCGACGCCCTCTTGCAACGTTTCCCCGGACCGGTGGAGTTGCGCGCCGACCGAAGAAAATTGTTCTTGGGACTTATCGCCGTCATTGTACTGGCAGGCCTCTTCCTTTCGTCTCCAACACCCAAGAGAGTGGATCCGACGATACAATTGCTCCTGGGACTAGGATTTGGCGCCACCATTCCTTTTGGGATTTTGGCTTTAATTAAATGGCCGAAGCTTCGACTCGATGCCAATGGCTTTTACGTCATAGCGTGGCGTAGTTCGTACGCGCGCTGGGAAGGCGCTAGTTCATTTCGCGTCGCTACCATCGGACACGTCCTCTACAACGACGAGAAGCTCGGAAATGGGAGCGCGCTACCAGATGTATATGCCTTCTCGCCTTCCGAACTCGCGTCACTCATGAATCGCTGGCGCGAGCGCGCGCTTCAAGCCAAAAGCTGAACCGCGCTCTTACTTCACCACCTCCATCACCACGTCGCCGAGCGCCCGAAAATCATGCGCGCGCGAGGACGTTTTACGCCAGGCGAGGCCGATGATGCGGCTCGGCTGGGGCTTCGAGAACGGCACGAGCTTGACGCGCTTGTCGCGCGCTTCCGTCTCCACCGCGATCTGCGGCAGCAGCGTGATGCCATAGCCGTTGGCGACCATCTGCATCACTGTCGCAAGACTTGTCGCGCCGAACTCGACGCTGTCGCGGCGCGGCACCGAGCAGAAGGCGAGCGCCTGATCGCGCAGACAATGGCCTTCTTCAAGCAGGATCAGGCGCTCGGGATCAACATCCTTGGCCGCGATTTGCTCCTCCAGCGCCAGGAGGTCGCCGGCAGGAACTGCGAGCACGAACGGATCCTCGAACAGCGGCAGCGTCTCGATGTCGGAATTGTCGAGTGGCACCGCCGCCATGACCAGATCGAGGCTGCCGCGCTCAAGCTCCTCCAGCAGCACTGCGGTCTGGGTTTCGCGCAATTCCAGACGCAGATTCGGATAGCGCTGCTGCAGCACCGGCAGCAGGCGCGGCAGCAGATAGGGCGCGACCGTCGGGATGACCCCGAGCCGCAGGGGTCCGCTCAGCACCTGCCCGCGGTGGTGGGCGAAGTCGGCCAGGTCACTGACGGCGCTTAGAATCTGCTTGCCGCGTCGGGCGATGTCGGCGCCGGTTTCCGTCAGCGCCACCTCGCTGGTCCGGCGCTCGACCAGCTCGACCCCCAGGAACCGCTCTAGATCGCGAATCTGCATGGACAAGGCGGGCTGGGAGACCGCGCAATCCCTCGCCGCCCGGCCAAAATGCCGGTGATGGGCGAGGGCATCGAGATAACGGAGCTGCCGAAGGGTGATCATCGCCATAAGATAATCTTATTATATAGGCTAATCAATCCGATTGGACCTTATCTAATCCAAAGTCCAACCTCCGGCCAGATGGGCGTTTTCAAAGCAAACGCTGAGGAGGATCGCATGGACGCAAAAACTGACGAGAAGAGCGCGGGCAAGTGCCCGTTTACCGGCACGCGCGGACGGTCAAACCAGGACTGGTGGCCGGAGATGCTCAACATCTCGGTCCTGCATCGGAATTCCAACTTGTCCGATCCGATGGGCCAGGATTTTGACTACGCCAGCGAATTCAAGACGCTCGATCTTGACGCGGTCATGAACGATCTGAAGGCCCTGATGACGGATTCGCGGGACTGGTGGCCGGCCGACTACGGCCATTACGGCGGCCTGATGATCCGCATGGCCTGGCACAGTGCCGGCACCTACCGCATCACCGACGGGCGCGGCGGCGCCGGCGCCGGTCAGCAGCGTTTCGCGCCGCTGAACTCCTGGCCGGACAACGCGAACCTCGACAAGGCCCGTCGGCTCTTGTGGCCGATCAAGCAGAAATACGGGAAGAAAATTTCCTGGGCCGATCTGATGATCCTCGCCGGCAACGCCGCGCTTGAATCGATGGGCTTCAAGACATTCGGTTTCGCCGGCGGCCGCAGGGACGTGTGGGAGCCGGAAGAACTGTTCTGGGGTCCTGAGGGCACCTGGCTCGGCGACGAGCGCTACAGCGGCGAACGCCAGCTCGCCGAACCGCTCGGCGCCGTGCAAATGGGCCTCATCTACGTCAACCCGGAAGGGCCGAACGGCAATCCGGACCCGGTCGCAGCAGCCAAGGACATTCGCGACACGTTCTACCGCATGGCGATGAACGACGAAGAGACCGTCGCGCTGATCGCCGGCGGCCATACCTTCGGCAAGACCCATGGCGCGGGCGATCCTTCGCTGATCGGTCCCGATCCGGAAGGTGCCGCAATCGAGGATCAAGGCCTCGGCTGGAAGAGCAAATACAAGACCGGCATTGGGTGTGACACCATCACCGGCGGTCCCGAAGTCATCTGGACCACGACTCCAACGAAGTGGAGCAACAACTTCTTCTGGAACCTGTTCGGCTACGAATGGGAGCTGACAACGAGCCCGGCCGGCGCCAAACAGTGGAAGGCGAAGGGCGCAGGTGCCACGATCCCGGATCCCTTCGACCCGTCGAAAAAGCATGTGCCGACCATGCTGACCACGGACCTGTCGCTGCGGTTCGACCCGGCCTATGAGAAAATCTCACGGCGCTTCATGGAGAATCCGGACCAGTTTGCAGATGCGTTCGCCCGCGCCTGGTTCAAGCTCACGCACCGCGACATGGGGCCGCGCGCCCGCTACCTCGGCCCGCTCGTGCCGCAGGAAGTGCTGATCTGGCAGGACCCGATCCCGGAGGTGGATCATCCGCTCATCGGCGAGCAGGACATCGCCGCGCTGAAGGCGAAGATCCTGGCCTCCGGCCTGTCAGTGCCGCAGCTTGTCTCGACCGCTTGGGCGTCGGCTTCCACGTTCCGCGGTTCCGACAAGCGCGGCGGCGCGAACGGCGCGCGCATCCGTCTCAGCCCTCAGAAGGACTGGGAGATCAATGAGCCCGCCCAGCTCGCAAAAGTCCTGGAGAAGCTCGAAGCGATCCAGAAGGAGTTCAACACCTCGGCGTCCGGCGGCAAGAAGGTTTCGCTGGCCGATCTGATCGTTCTTGCCGGCAATGCCGCGATCGAAAAGGCTGCGAAGGACGGCGGCGTCGACGTGAAGGTTCCCTTCACGCCGGGCCGGATGGATGCTTCGCAGGAGCAGACCGACGTCGAGTCCTTCGCGCCACTGGAGCCGCGCCAGGACGGTTTCCGCAACTACACCAACGCCAAGAAAATCCAATTCATGAAACCTGAAGAAGCGTTGGTCGACCGGGCGCAATTGCTGACGCTGACCGGGCCTGAAATGACGGCTCTCGTCGGCGGGCTGCGCGTCCTCGGCGCGAATGCCGGCGATTCCAAGCACGGCGTCTTCACCAAGAAGGTCGGTACCCTGACCAACGACTTCTTCCTCAACCTGCTCACCATGGACACCGTGTGGTCGCCGGCCGACGACGACGTCTACGAGGGTCGCGACCGCAAGACAAACGAGCTGAAGTGGACCGCCACGCGCGTCGACCTGATCTTCGGCTCGCACTCGCAGCTTCGCGCCTTCGCGGAGGTCTATGGCTGCGCGGACTCAAAGGAGAAGTTCGTGAAGGACTTCGTGGCGGCGTGGGCCAAGGTGATGAACGCCGACCGCTTCGACCTGAAGAATACTTCGGAGGTGAAGGCGGCGGCCTGAGCGGCGTTGTCCTGAACAAAATGCGAAAGGCCGGGAGCAATCCCGGCCTTTTTTGTTTCTGTCGTTCCCGCGCAAGCGGGAACCCAAACGCCGCGTCATTAAAGTTCGGAAAGCGCCTGTTATCGCAGGCAGCACTTGCGTTTATGGGTCCAGCTTTCGCGGGGACGACGCAACTATTTACTCCGTCTTTCCACCGGCCTCCCGCAGCGCATCCGGCTGCGGCATGGCGATGACGTTGTAGCCCGAATCGACAAAATGGATTTCGCCGGTGACGCCGCCGGACAGATTTGAAAGCAGATAAAGCCCCGCGCCGCCGAGCTCTTCCAACGTCACGCCGCGGCCGAGCGGCGAATATTTCTGCTGGAAAGCAAACATGTACCGCGCATCGTGAATGCCCGCGCCCGCCAGCGTGCGGATCGGACCGGCGGAAATCGCATTCACCCGGATATTCTGCCGGCCGTAATCGACGGCGAGATAGCGCACTGAGGATTCCAGCGCCGCCTTGGCCGGTCCCATGACATTGTAATTCGGCATGGCACGGTCGCCGCCGTTATAGGTGAGCGTCAGCATGGCGCCGCCGTTCGGCATCAGTTCCGCCGCCCGCTTTGCGGATTCGGTGAAGGAAAAGCAGGAGATCACCATCGAGCGGATGAAATTCTCGCGGCTGGTGTCGGCATAGCGGCCCTTCAGCTCGCTCTTGTCGGAGAAGCCGATGGCGTGCACGTAGAAATCAAGCGTGCCCCATTGCTTCTTGATTTCGCCGAAGACGGCATCGACCGTGCCGATATTCTCAACATCGCACGGCATCAGGAACGAAGAATTCACCGATTCCGCCAGCGGCTTCACCCGTTTCTGCAGCGCCTCGCCCTGATAGGTGAAAGCCAGTTCCGCGCCATGCTGCGCCAGCGCCTGCGCGATTCCCCACGCAATCGAATGATCGTTGGCGACGCCCATGATGAGCCCGCGCTTGCCCTGCATCAGTTTGGTCATTTCTTGACTTCTGCCAGTTGAAAATCGGCCGCCTCGGCCTCGATGACACCGCCGAACAGCGACAGGATCAGGATTTCTGATTCGTCGGTGAATTCCATGCGCATGAAATCGATATTGCCGGACTTGCTGTTTCTGGTGAGCCTCGGAATATCGCCGCTGAACAGGATCTTGCGCAACCTCTTTCCGGTGCAGCAATAACGCTTGCGCACGCCGTCAACGTCATCGCCCGGATAGAGGTCGAGATAAAGCCGAACATCCTGTCCCTTGGCCGACAGCCCGTTGATATGGACATCGACGAGATTGCCGTCGTGCCAGTCGATGTCCTGATCGACAAGCTTCATCACCCAGGGTCATGCGTCCAGTTGCTTGAACACCACCGATGCATTGGTGCCGCCGAAGCCGAAGGAATTCGACAGCACGCAAGCTAGCTTCGCGTTGTCCTGCCGTTCGCGGATGATCGGCAGGTCGGCGAACGCGGGATCCATATTCTCGATATTCGCGCTTTCGCAGATGAAGCCGTTCTGCATCATCAGCAGCGAGTAGATCGCTTCCTGCACGCCGGCGGCCCCCAGCGAATGACCGGACAGCGACTTGGTCGCCGAAATTGGCGGACACTTGTCGCCGAACATGCCGCGAATGGCCTCGATTTCCTTGATGTCGCCGACCGGGGTCGAGGTGGCATGCGGATTGATGTAATCGACAGAAATTTTCACAGTCTCAAGCGCCATCTTCATGCAGCGCAGCGCACCCTCGCCCGAAGGCGCCACCATGTCGTGGCCGTCGGATGTCGCGCCATACCCCGCAACTTCGGCGTAGATTTTCGCGCCACGCGCCTTCGCATGCTCCAGCTCTTCCAGCACGAGTACGCCGGCGCCGCCCGCAATAACGAAGCCGTCGCGATCCCTGTCATAGGCGCGAGACGCTTTCTCGGGCG
Source organism: Pseudorhodoplanes sp. (assembly GCA_032027085.1). Taxonomy (NCBI): domain Bacteria; kingdom Pseudomonadati; phylum Pseudomonadota; class Alphaproteobacteria; order Hyphomicrobiales; genus Pseudorhodoplanes; species Pseudorhodoplanes sp. The sequence continues at coordinate 1,730,435 of JAVSMS010000001.1, forward strand.
TATCGTTGTATTTCGACGACATCGCGCCCATCGCGTCGAACAGATTGGAGAGCGTCCAGTGCAGCTCCTCACAGCCGCCGGCAAACATCATGTCCTGCTTGCCCCACTGGATCATTTCTGCGGCGTTGCCGATGCAGTGGTTGGATGTCGCACAGGCGGAGGAGATCGAATAATTCACGCCCTTGATCTTGAACCAGGTGGCGAGCGTCGCCGACGCCGTCGACGACATCGCTTTCGGAACGGCGAACGGGCCGACGCGCTTGGGGGAGCCTTTCTCGCGCGTGATGTCGGCGGCTTCGACAATGACGCTGGTTGAGGGACCGCCCGAACCCATGATGATCCCGGTGCGCTCGTTGGAGATATCGCTTTCCTCAACGCCCGAGTCGCGGATCGCCTGCTCCATGGCAACGTGATTCCAGGCGGCGCCTTCGCCGAGGAAACGCATCGCGCGGCGATCGACCGCTCCTTCCGGATCAAGCGTCGGCGCACCGGCGACCTGGCACTTGAAGCCATGCGAGACGAATTCTTCCGAACGCGTAATGCCGGACTTGGCCTCGCGCAGACTCGCGAGCACTTCCTGCGTGTTATTGCCGATGGATGAGACGATGCCCATCCCGGTCACCACAACCCGTCTCATCCTTGCCTCATCCGCCCCAACTTCTGTCAGCGCCGCGCGCTGCAAACCCCGTGCCTCAGGAGGCCGGCGCCATGGCCGCACCTTGCTTGAACAGGCCGACCTTCAAATCGCTGGCGCGATAGATAACGTTTCCGTCCGCCGACAGCCAGCCGTCGGCGATGCCGAGCACCAGCTTCGAGCGCATGATGCGCTTGATCTCGAGGCCGTAGATGACCTTTTTCATTTCCGGCAACACCTGCCCGGAAAATTTCAATTCACCCAGGCCGAGCGCGCGGCCACTGCCGGACGATCCGAGCCAGCCGAGAAAAAACCCGACGAGTTGCCAGAGGGCGTCGAGGCCGAGGCAGCCTGGCATCACCGGGTCGCCCTTGAAATGACAGGGGAAAAACCAGAGGTCCGGTTTGATATCGAGCTCAGCGCGGATCAGGCCTTTGCCGTGCTCGCCGCCGGTCTCGGAAATCTCGGTGATCCGGTCGAACATCAGCATGGGGGGCAGCGGCAGTTGCGGGCCGCCTTCGAACAATTCACCCCGTCCGCAGGCCAGAAGATCCTCAAATTCGTATGTATTTCGCCGGCTCTGCATTGCCGTCCTTTTCGGAGATTGCGGCCCCCTCGGCCAAGTCGGGATTTCCCTAACATAGGCGTCCCCGACGGCAAAGCTGACCTTTGCGGGGGCCTAGATGCGAAAGAGTTGCAAATAAGAATGGCTCGCGTATATAATTTCAACTGCAACAAATCCCCGGCCTTGAACCGGGCAAATTTGAGCAAGGAACCATGACCCAGCAGCGTACCGTCGTCTTCTCAACCCCGATCGAGCCATCGCCCGCACTGCGTGTGAGCGATCACCGCAGGACCGATCTGAATGGCTGCCCTTGGCATGACGTCAAATCGATGTTGCGCGATGTCGGTTTGCGCCCGACCCGTCAGCGCATGTCGCTCGGCTGGATCCTGTTCGCCAAAGGCGACCGGCATGTGACCGCTGAAATGCTGTATGAGGAGGCGACCAAGGCCAAGGTGCCGGTGTCGCTCGCGACCGTCTACAACACCCTGCATCAGTTCACCGAAGTCGGTCTGCTGCGCCAGGTCGCGGTCGACGGCTCGAAAACCTATTTCGACACCAATGTTTCGGACCATCACCACTTCTTCGTCGAGGGCGAAAACGAGCTCGTCGATATCGCCGGCCCGGACGTCGTGGTCGACAAGACGCCGATCGCGCCCGACGGCTACGAGGTGGCCCGCATCGACGTGGTGGTGCGCCTGCGCAAGATCAGGTCGCAGCCCCGCTAGTGTCCCGATTCCGAAATTCGCCGCGAGAATGGGGCGAATTTCCGAACCACACTAGGCTGTTCGAGTGTCACAACAGATCGGGACGGCTGAGCCGCGCGGCTCAGTCGATTTTCTCGTTGGGATAGACGCCCCACAGGCGTTCCTGCGGAATCCAGCCGTCAAAGCCGTCTCCCGTAATCCGGCACCAGGAACCGGTGCAGCGCTTGACCGAGGCGACCACGCCCGATTGCAGCCGCGCACTGACCGCGCCGGTTGTTTCCGGGCTTTCGTTCAGCGGCACCAGGTCATCCTTGCTGCGCTGGGTCACAACCGCCGTGCGGCGGCCGGACAGCAGCGAATGATAGACCCAGCCTTCAGCGCCTTCGGAGTCGCGGATACGCCGCCAATTCTCGAATTCCGCCGTGATTTCGACCGGTAGCCCGGACCGGGTGAACACCCAGGCGACGTCGTGATCCTTGGTCGGGCCGGTGCGCACATTCACGCGATCCGACTTGAGGCTGACATAACGCGGCACCGGCAGCCCGCTGACCGAGCCATGCGCGGTCTCGCCGGCCGCACCGGCCGGCACGGCCGCCACAAGCCAGGCGCCCGCGACCAAAGCCGCAGCGATCAGCCTGTTCAGTCGGGCGTTTTGGGTTGATATGACCATATCGAACATGAAATATCGGCGCCGGAACCGTGCGCCGATCGACCGGCGCAGTGTCGGCGAGCCGGGTTAAAGAGGGCTGAACGGAGCTCTCCGGCGTAATGCAGGGATGAGGCGCGACAGGATGCCCAAAAGCAAGAAACCGTTGGTCGTCGTGACGCGCAAATTGCCCGACAGCGTCGAAACCCGCATGCGGGAATTGTTCGACACCCGGCTCAATCTGGACGACAGGCCGATGACGCAGGCCGAACTCGTTGCCGCGGTCAAAACCGCCGACGTGCTGGTGCCGACCGTCACCGACCGCATCGATGCATCTGTGCTCAGCCAGTCGGGCGAGAATCTCAAGCTGATCGCCAATTTCGGCAATGGCGTCGACCACATCGACGTCACCACCGCCCTGCAGCGCGGCATCACCGTGACCAACACGCCGGGCGTGCTCACCGAAGATACCGCCGACATGACCATGGCGCTGGTCCTCGCCGTGCCGCGCCGGCTCGCCGAAGGCGCGCAGGTGCTCACCGGCGAGAACGAGTGGAGCGGCTGGTCGCCGACCTGGATGCTCGGACATCGCATCTGGGGCAAGCGGCTCGGCATCGTCGGCATGGGCCGCATCGGCCAGGCGGTGGCGAGGCGCGCCCGCGCCTTCGGATTGCAGATCCATTATCACAACCGCCGGCGCGTGCCGGCGAAGATCGAAGAAGAGCTGAACGCCACCTACTGGGAAAGTCTCGACCAGATGCTGGCGCGTGTCGACATCGTGTCGGTGAATTGCCCGCACACGCCAGCAACCTATCATCTCTTGTCGGCGCGTCGGCTCGCGCTGATGCGGCCCGAGGCCTATATCGTCAATACCGCGCGCGGCGAGGTGATCGACGAGAATGCCCTGATCCGGCTGATCGATTCCGGCAAGATCGCCGGTGCCGGTCTCGACGTGTTCGAGCACGAACCGGCGCTCAATCCGCGTCTCGCCAAGCTCGCGCGCGAAGGCAAAGTGGTGCTGCTGCCGCATATGGGCTCGGCGACGGTCGAAGGCCGTATCGACATGGGCGAGAAGGTCATCATCAACATCAAGACTTTCATGGATGGGCACAAGCCGCCGGATCGCGTGCTGCCGAGCATGTTGTGACAGTCATTCCGGGGCGCGCGCGCAGCGTGCGAATCCGGAATGATAACGTCAGGCGTGCAGCGACAAATTCCGGATTGTCGGCTTCTCGCCCGACAGCGGGTTGTCCCTGTCCCAACCGTAGCGCAGCGTCTCGAAGCGCATCGCCAACGCGTCAAGCATCAGCAGGCGGCCGACCAGACCTTCGCCGAAGCCGACGATCTCGCGAATCACTTCCAGCGCCATCAGTGAGCCGAGTACGCCGGGCAGCGCGCCAAGAATACCGGCTTCCGCGCAAGCCGGCACGGTTCCAGCCGGCGGCGGCTCGGGAAACAGGCAGCGATAGGTCGGATTGGGCGTGCCGTCGGCCGCGCGCTCATGCGCGCGGATGGTGGTGAGCGTGCCGTCAAAGACGCCGAGCGCCGCCGTGACGAGCGGCTTTTTCGCGAGGAAACAGGCGTCGGAGACGAGATAGCGGGTGGCGAAATTGTCAGAACCGTCGGCGACCACGTCATAAGATGACACAAGCTGCATGGCGTTCGCCGCCGTCAATCGCGTGGGATGCGTTTCGACTTTCACATGCGGATTGAGTCTTTGGATTGCAGCGGCGGCGCTATCGGTCTTTGCAACACCGACATCCGGCGTGGCGTGAATGACCTGACGCTGCAGGTTGGACAAGGCGACCTTGTCATCGTCCACAATACCGATGGTGCCGACGCCCGCCGCGGCAAGATAGAGCAGCAAAGGCGCACCAAGTCCGCCGGCGCCGACCACCAGCACCCGCGCCGACTTGAGCTTGGCCTGGCCCGGACCGCCGACATCTCGCAGGACGATGTGGCGGGCATAACGTTCGAGTTCGTCGGCGGTAAGCATCGATGACATTCCGGCTGTTCACCCCCATCACGCTTGCTCGGGAGCGCAAGGTCAAGGGGCTCGGCCGCAAGAGCGCGCTTGCACAGAGCGGGCCTGCGCGGCCATCATGCAAAAGACCTCGCGCGAGGCCCTAATGAGAGAGTTGGTCGCAATTGCCGCATTGGCAGCAGCTACCGCGCTTGCGGCGCCTTTGCCTGCTTCGGCGCAGGATGCGGCGGCAGCGAAGAAACCGGCCGCGAAGACCGCCTCCGCCAAGGCTAAGCCGTCCGCGCCCAATCCGGCCGAGATGGCCGCACTGAAAGAGAGCTATGCCACCATGCCGCTGGCCGAGCGGCTCGCCATCCAGTCTGACCTGGTCTGGTCCGGCGACTATAATGGCGGCGTCAACGGCGATTTCGGCGAGCGCTCCATCGCCGCGGTGAAGGCGTTCCAGAAGAAACACAAGGCCAAGGAAACTGGACTTCTCACGCCGCAGGAACGCGAGAGCCTAGCTGCAGCCGTGAAAGCGCAGCGCGAGCAGGTCGGCTGGACGCTGATCGAGGATGAGGCCCTGCCCGGCGCGCGGCTTGGCATTCCAGCGAAGTTCGCGGCGAAATCCGAACGCGGCGCGAGCGGCACGCGCTGGTTTTCCGCGCGGGGCGAAATTCAGATTGAGACCTTTCGCGAGAAAATGGGCGGCGCGCAGCTTTCCGAGCTGTTCGAGGAGCAGAAGAAACAACCGAAGAACCGCAGGGTTGAATACAACGTGCTGCGTTCGGATTTCTTCGTGCTGTCAGGATTGCAGGGCCTGAAGAAATTCTACGTTCGCGCGCAGCTCAAGGACAATGAAGCACGCGGCCTGACCATTCTCTACGATCAGGCGATGGACGGCATCATGGAGCCCGTCGTCGTCGCCATGTCGAGCGCCTTCGCGCCGTTCGGCAGCGACGCCGCAGAGCCGGTGCGGCGCGCGGTCGAATATGCCAGCGGCATCATCGTAAGCAGTGCCGGCCATATCATTACTGAACGACAGGCGACCGACGATTGCCGTAGCATTGTCGTCGCAGGCCACGGCCATGCCGAACGCATCGCCGAAGAGAAAAATTCCGATCTCGCGCTATTGCGGCTGCACGGCGCCGCCCATATCCGCGCACTGCCCTTGTCGACCGAATCGCCGAAAGGCGCGGACCTCGTGCTGATCGGGGTCGCCGATCCAAAAACGCAGGCGGGCGGCACGACCGTTTCGGTGTCGCCGGCAAAATTGCGCGGCGTGGAAGGCACGCGGGTTCTGCTCGATGCAACGCCGGCACAGGGATTCGCCGGCGCTGCCGCGCTCGACGGCCAAGGCCAGTTTGTCGGCATGCTGGACGTGAATTCAATTGTCATCGCCGGCTCGTCCGCAGCTACGCCACAGTCGGCGTTGGTGCCCGGCGCGACCATCCGCAAATTTCTTGAAGCGTCGAATGTGATGCCAGTCATCGGTCGTGCGGACATCGAAACGGCAAAAGCGGCCGTCACGCGCGTAATTTGCGTGAGGAAGTAGCGCGATCCGTCATCCTGAGGTGCGAACGGCGCAGCAGCGAGCCTCGAAGAATGACGGGCTTGCTCATGAGAACAGATTGGCCAACGCTCCGCTGTCCCTGTTCTTTGCGGCGCGGATGGAGCCGACGGACCCGCGCAAAGCGGCGCGTCGGCAAACTCCGCGACGCCCGAGGAACGACACCCGGCGTTCGCCGCGCGCAGCCGCGGCTGCGACTGCATTCGACCACCCCTTATTTGTGGGTGAACTTCGCCGGCCGCTTTTCGACAAAGGCGGCCATGCCTTCCTTCTGGTCAGCGGTGGCGAACAGCGAATGAAACACGCGCCGCTCGAAACGGATGCCTTCCGTCAGCGGCACCTCGAACGCACGGTTGACCGCCTCCTTTGCCAGCATCGTCGCCGGCAGCGACATCGACGCAATCGCCTCTGCGACCTTCATCGCGTCGGTCATCAGATCGGCGAGCGGCACGACGCGCGCCACAAGACCGGAACGCTCCGCCTCTGCCGCATCCATCATGCGGCCGGTCAGCGTCATGTCCATCGCCTTGGCCTTGCCAACGGCATGCGTCAGCCGCTGCGTACCGCCAATGCCGGGAATGACGCCGAGCTTGATTTCCGGCTGGCCGAATTTCGCATTGTCAGCGGCGATGATGAAATCGCATTGCATGGCGAGTTCGCAGCCGCCGCCAAGTGCAAAGCCCGCGACCGCGGCGATCACCGGCTTGCGCGCGCGCGCCGCCCGATCCCAGCTCGCGGCGAAGTCGCCCATGAACGTATCCATGTAGGATTTGCCGGCCATTTCCTTGATGTCGGCGCCGGCGGCGAAGGCCTTGTCGGAGCCGGTAATGACCATGCAGCCGATATTCGCGTCAGCTTCGAAGGCGTCTATGGCCGCGCTGACTTCGCCGGCAAGCTTCGCGTTCAGCGCGTTCAACGCCTGCGGGCGATTAAGGCGAATGACGCCCACGCGGCCATGCGTTTCGACAAGAATGGTTTCGTAAGACATTTGCAGAGGCTCCGTCGTGAAAATTTGCCGCGAGTTTAAGTCCAGTCCCGCCGCCTGTTGAAGAAGAGAATCACTGGAATTCGGCCACCGCCGCGATCAGCCGCTCGATATCCTCCGGACGCGACAGGCGGTGATCACCATCCTTGACGAGCGTGAGAATGACATCGTCGCGTGCAAGCCGCGATACGAGCTCGGTCGCATGCTGCCAAGGCACGTCTTCGTCCTTCACGCCCTGGAGGATGCGCACCGGACAGCCGGTTTCGATCAGTCCACCCAGCAGCAGATGCCTGCGGCCATCCTCGATCAAACCACGTGTGATTAGATACGGCGCTTCGGAATAGTCGGACGGACGCTGCCAGGATCCTTTTTCTTCGATTTCCTTTTTGATCGCGGGTGTGAAACGTCGCCACATCAGGACCTCGGTAAAATCCGGGGCAGGTGCGATCAGCACCATTCCCTTGATTTCGGCGCCGCGCTTGTCCGCATCGAGCCTGCGCAATTCCCGCGCCAGCAGCAATGCCAGCCAGCCACCCATCGACGAGCCGATCACGATTTGCGGCCCGCGGCAAAACTCGGTGAACACGGCGAGGCTCTCCTCGAGCCAGCGGCTGATCGTGCCTTCGGAAAATTGTCCGCCTGATTCGCCGTGCCCGGAATAATCAAAGCGAGTGTAGCTACGGCCCTGCGCAGCCGCCCATTGGTCGAGCGCTTCCGCTTTGGTGCCTTTCATGTCGGATTTGAAGCCGCCCATCCAGAAAAGACCGGGCAAAGCGCCGTCGCGCTGCCGCACAGCGATCATCCGCTGGGCCGGGCCGGAGCCGACCGTCAGCGATTTCAGGGCAACCGGATTGGCGTTCTCATTCATGTTCATGTGACTTCGTTCCATACGCCGCAATTCGCCGCCATTCATGCTTCCGCCGCAATCTCCGGAGGCAACCTTGGCGATCACATCTCCTTGTGCGAACGTCGGCCGCCGGCCGCATTGCGTGGGCCGCCGAAGGGTTCTATCACCGTCTTGCGGCTGACGCGTCCAGCCGGCTCTTCCTCACTTGCATTTGCCAGCAAACTGAAAGGCTTCCTAGTGATTTCCGGTTCCGCAGCCCGCCGGCCCGAAACGCCTGAGCCCGTCGCGGATAAAGCTGCGCCGCATCAGCAGGACAATTTCGTCATTCCGCCGCATCGCAAAAGCCAATCGCGGCTGACCATTCTTGTCATCGTTCCGACACTGCAATCCGGCGCCGCCGAAATGGGCGCGCTCGAACTCGTGCGCAATCTGACTCTCGCCGGGCACGCCGTGATCGTACTGTCGAGCGGCGGCCGTCTTGAGCGCGACGTGATCGCCGCCGGTGGCGAATTTGTTCGCGCCGATGTCGCGAGCAAGAATCCGATCGTCATGACCGCCAATGCCACGATGATCGCGCGCCTTGTTCGGCAACGGCGTTGCGACGTGATCCATGCGCATGGTCGCGCACCGGCCTGGAGCGCCTATGTCGCTTCGAAGCTGACGCGCGTGCCATTCGTGACGAGCTGGTACAAGGGCTTTCGCGAACAGCATGTCTTCAAGCGCATCTATAATGGCGTGATGGCGCGCGGCGACCGCATTGTGGCGGTCAGCGACCAGCTCGCCCAACTGGTGAGTGAACGCTACAACGTACCCTGGGAGCGCATCGCCGTTATTCCGGCGAGCGTCGATCTGCAGCGCTTCGATCCGGCCGTAGTTTCGTCAGAACGCATCGACGCCATCCGACGAAGCTTTGGCGTCAAGGCGGACGACAAGGTCATCCTCATTGCCGGCCGCATCCTGCGGCGCAAGGGCCATCACATCGTGGTGCGCGCCGCACATCGCCTGAAGGAAATGGGCTGCAAGGACTTCGTCTGCGTGCTGGTTGGCGAAGACCACGAGAGCAGCCGCTACGCCGGCGAATTGTGGGATCAGGTGCTGGCGACCGACACCGCCGACGTGGTGCGGCTGATCGGCCCGGTGGACGACATGCCGGCGGCCTATATGGCCTCGATGGCGGTGGTGTCGGCGGCGACCCAGGAAGAGGGGCTGCAACACACGATCCTGGAAGCGCAGGCGATGGAGCGGCCGGTCATCGTGTCCGATCTCGGCGCCGGCCCGGACATCGTGCTAGCCCCACCGTCGGTTCCTGAGGACCGCATGACCGGGCTGCGCTTTGCGGCGGGCGACCATCAGGCGCTGGCCGCCACTTTGGTCCGGCTCTTTTCCATGCCGGAATCATGGCGGAAGGGGATCGGACAGCGCGGCCGCGAATGGGTGGCCGACCATTTTAACGCCCCGGCCGTGGCCGAAATGACGCTGAAACTCTATTCCGACGTCGCACAATCGCGGAAATCTTGACGAAATTTCGCATCCGGCGGCAAAAATCGTTAAACAGCGACGCAACTTGCGTCTGCCGCCGTTGACTTATTGACGGTTTATCCCAATTCTCAGTCCCGACCGGTTGCGAAGGACGGAAGGTCCGGCGCTTATCGCGCGCCGCAATTCCTCCGATTTTCAGCCGGCCTATTGCAACAGCAGAAGGAGACATCTGCCATTCGTCGCCCGATGAGAGCCGCGCCTGCCGTTCAGAAGGATGGCCCGCGCACAAACGATGAGATCCGTGCACGCGAAGTGCAGTTGATCGATCAGGACGGCACCAACCACGGTGTCGTTGAATTCAATACAGCCTACAAAATGGCGCAGGACGCCGGTCTCGACCTGGTCGAGATTTCACCCAATACGACGCCGCCGGTGTGCAAGATCCTCGACGTCGGCAAGTACAAATATCAGGCCCAGAAAAAGGCCGCCGAAGCCCGCAAGAAGCAGAAGATCGTCGAGGTCAAGGAACTCAAGTTCCGCCCGATGATCGACGATCACGATTACGACGTGAAGCTACGGGCGATGCAGCGCTTCCTTGAAGAGGGCGACAAGGTGAAGGTCACCCTGCGCTTCCGGGGCCGTGAACTAGCGCACCAGGAACTCGGCAGCAAGCTGCTGAACCGCGTGAAGGACGACACGGCGACTATCGCCAAGGTCGAATCGGACGCGAGGTTCGAGGGGCGTCAGATGATCATGATCCTGGCGCCAAGGTGAGATGCGACCGCTCGGAGCGCGCACGCTTGCGCGCCGAGCGGCCAAAACTTCCAAGCACATTCGTCCCGGGTGTCCAGGGCTTGTTGGCGCCGCTCACGACGCTGACCAGCTTCTGGATCGGGCATCGTTCGATTTCCGCGGGCGGCCGCGAGAGGAAGAAATCGGCATGATAGAGGCCCTCGGTTTCGTGCCCGCGGGTGTCGATGCCGCGGCTCTCGACCGCCTGCACTGTCGCCTCCATTTCAGCGCGATCGGCGAAGCGGCGCTGCACAAAGGTCGCCCCCTCGAATTTTTCCGTTTCGAGCCCCTGCTCGGCCAAACTCGCGGCGATGTCGTCAAAAGGAAACATCCGCAGCACAAATGACGCGGCCCAGGCCGGCCGTCCGCGCCGGCTCAGCGCCGTCAGCTTGCGGAAGGTCCTGCTGGTGACATAGCCGACGCAGCCGGTGGAAACGATGATGTCGACATCGGCCAAGACGGCAGCCTGTTCGGGCGTCGGATCGGTTGTTTCAAGATCGATGGCGATGCCGCGATCGACCGTGCCGCAGGCCTGCGCATAGGCGATGGCATTCTTCGAAGCATCGAGGCCGATCACCCGCAGGTGCCGGTGCTGTGGCCATGCTGCATAGAATGCCCGGTCAAGCCGCAGCATTTCCTCGCTGGCCAGAGCCTGCAGCGCCGGCAATGTGTAGCGGTCGCGCAGCATGTCGTAGGTCAATGTGTATTTCATCAACGCGCCGTTGACGCCGTAGGATGAGCCGAGATCAAGCACTGTCACGGGTTCGACTTGCGAGTGCGCCCGCGCGCGAATGAGCTGGTCGAAGATGGGCTGCGCAAGATGCGGGATGATGTAGTCAAGTTGTCCCAGATATTTGAAATATTCGCGCGGGTCTTTTTCTGAATAGATGTGGTCGAGATTTACTTTGGCCTGATTGATTTCGGAAAAAGCCGACACAGATTTCATAGCAAAGTCCCCCAGTCCCGAAGATTGATCCTCGAAACCTCCGTTCAGTGCGTGAATTGACGGGCGAGCGGCGACTATAGTTGCCGAAGCGTGTCGGTCCAACCTCCCGACGGTCCGGAAATCCCCATTGCACGAATACGATGAAAGCGCCTGATTACAGTCGCTTAGCGAAGACACGTCTGCGTCGCGCGTGAAAACGAAACGAGATAAATTGCCACACCCGCAGTCGCGACACGGCGCAATCAGGGGAGGATGGTTCTGGTGTAAGCGCGCCGGAGGTCAGCCTTCGCGGCGTTCGGCCTCCCAGCGCCCGCTGCAGGCGGTTGTTCTCGACTTGCCGCTCCAGGTGCCCGACCCGCTGCTGCGGGTGAGCCGGCCGCGACCGCTGGCTTGCTGGTCGCCACGGGAGATGGTGGCGCTGAGCTTGCCGGAGCCGTCGACCTTGCCGTGGATGTCGATGCCAGCTTCGCCCTCGTATTTGATCTGGCCGTTCACCACCCGCACCGGATACCTGTAGGCGCGGTCGCATGTGCCGCTTTCCGTGATGACCACAACGCTCCAGTTTCCGTCGAAGGAGGCCGCGCCGGCCGGGCGCTGGGACGCCGCCGTGAGGGCCCCCGCGAGCATCAGGGGTGCGAGAAACAGTCCGAATCGGAAAAACCTGCGCATTGCCAACTCCAAGCGGCCTGACGGCCAATTTGTCTGCCTTTTCCTGCCCAAAACCGCCAATCACAGGCGCCCGGGCAGGAGAACGATCTATGCCTCCGATCGATCCCGCCAAGGGGCCCCAAATGCTTGTTTTTTGGGCCTGTCTCTGCCATAACCCGCCCCTCTCGCCGCCCGGCTGATAAGGGCTGCCGTGGCGGCTGAGACAGCTCACATCCGAGCATCGCTCATTACGAGCACCGCAGGCTGCCGCGGGCTTTTGCACGCTGTGGCCGGCCAACAGGAGAGCCAAATGCCCAAGCTGAAGACCAAATCGGGCGCCAAAAAGCGCTTCAAAGTGACGGCCAAGGGGAAGGTGAAATACACCCAAGCCGGCAAACGCCACGGCATGATCAAGCGAACTAAGAAGCAGATTCGCCAGCTTCGCGGCACCAACGTTCTGTTCAAGAGCGATGGTGACAACATCAAGAAGTACTGGCTGCCCAACGGCTGATCGCCGAGGGCATTCAAACTCGCTTTTACCGCTCAAAGGAGATCAGCCATGGCTCGCGTCAAACGGGGCGTTACCGCCCATGCCCGCCACAAGAAGGTTTTCAAGGCCGCCAAGGGTTTCTACGGCCGCCGCAAGAACACCATCCGCATCGCCAAGCAGGCGGTGGAGAAGGCCAACCAATACGCCTTCCGTGACCGCAAGCGCAGGAAGCGCACCTTCCGCGCGCTCTGGATCCAGCGTCTGAACGCCGCCGTGCGCCCGTTCGGACTGACCTACAGCCGCTTCATCGACGGCCTCAATAAGTCCGGCCTCGAGATCGACCGCAAGGTGCTGTCGGATCTCGCGATCCACGAACCGGCGGCGTTCCAGGCGATTGTTGAGAAGGCCAAGGCAGCGCTGCCGGCGTAAGTTTTCCGTCGTCATGCCCGGCCTTGTGCCGGGCATCCGCGCCTTCATGGCATCAAGACGTGGATGGCCGGCACAAGCGCGGCCATGACGGTTACAGAGACCGCCCATGACCGACATTGCCCAACTTCAGCAGGCAATCCTGACTGACATATCCACGGCACAAGACGAAGCCGCGCTGGAAGCCGTGCGCGTCGCCGCGCTCGGCAAGAGCGGCTCGGTCTCGGCTCTGCTCAAGACACTCGGCGGCATGACGCCGGAAGAGCGCAAGCAGAAGGGTCCGGCGATCAATGGACTGAAGGATCGCGTCACTCAGGCGATCACAGAACGCCGCGAGGCACTGAAGAACGCCGCCCTCGACCGGAAGCTGGCGACCGAAACCGTCGATGTCACCCTGCCGCTGCGCGAAAGCCCCGCCGAAGCCGGACGCATTCATCCGATCAGCCAGGTGATCGACGAACTCACCGCGATCTTCGCCGATATGGGTTTCGCGGTCGCCGAAGGCCCGGACATCGAGACCGACGACTACAACTTCACCAAGCTGAATTTTCCCGAAGGGCATCCGGCCCGGGAAATGCACGACACCTTCTATTTCAATCCAGGCCCGGACGGCTCGCGCAAACTTTTGCGCACGCACACCTCACCCGTGCAGGTGCGCACCATGCTGGCGCAGAAGCCGCCGATCCGCGTGATCTGCCCGGGCCGCACCTATCGCAGCGATTCTGACCAGACGCATACGCCGATGTTTCACCAGGTCGAGGGCCTGGTGATCGACAAGAGCTCGCATCTCGGCCACCTGAAATGGATCCTTGAGGAATTCTGCAAGGCGTTCTTCGAGGTCGACAACGTGAAGATGCGCATGCGCCCGTCGTTCTTCCCGTTCACCGAGCCGTCGATGGAAGTCGACATCCAGTGCAAGCGCGAAAAAGGTGAAATCCGCTTCGGCGAAGGTGAGGATTGGCTCGAGATTCTCGGCTGCGGCATGGTGCATCCGAACGTGCTGAGGAATTGCGGGATCGATCCGGACGTGTATCAGGGCTTCGCCTGGGGCATGGGGATCGACCGTATCGCCATGCTGAAATACGGCATGAACGACCTGCGCGCATTCTTTGATGCCGACGTGCGCTGGATGAACCATTACGGCTTCCGGCCGCTGGATTTCCCGACGCTGGCGGGAGGGCTGAGCACATGAAATTCACCCTTTCCTGGCTGAAGCAGCATCTCGACACCGACGCCACGTTCGATGAGATCGTCGACAAGCTCACCATGATCGGGCTCGAGGTCGAGAATGTCGAAGACCCGGCCAAGAAATTCGCGCCGTTCAGGGTGGTGGAAGTCCTCTCCGCCGTGCAGCATCCGAATGCGGATCGCCTGCGCGTGTGCATGGTCAATACCGGCGAAGGCGCGCCGATCCAGATCGTGTGCGGCGCGCCGAATGCGCGCGGCGGCATGAAGGCGGTGCTCGGCAAGCCCGGCACCTACATCCCCGGCAAGAACATCACGCTGAGCGTCGGCAAGATCCGCGGCGTCGAAAGCCACGGCATGCTGATCTCGGGCGCGGAGATCGAGTTCTCCGACGATGCAGACGGCATCATCGAGATGCCTGCCGATGCCCCGGTCGGCGCGGCGTTCGCGGACGTGATCGGCGCCAACGACCCTGTCATCGAGATCAACCTGACGCCGAACCGTCCCGACTGCACCGGTGTTTCCGGCATCGCACGCGATCTCGGCGCCACCGGCATCGGCAAGTTCAAGGAAAACACTCCGAAGCCGGTCAAAGGCGAATTCCCCTGCCCGGTGTCGGTGACGTTCGATTTCGGCGACACGCCCTCGCTCTGCCCCGGCTTCGCGCTGCGGCTGGTAAGAGGCGTGAAGAACGGCCCCTCGCCGGAATGGCTGCAGAAGCGCCTGACCGCGATCGGTCTGCGCCCGATCAACGCGCTGGTCGACATCACGAACTACATGACCTTCGACCGCGGGCGCCCGCTGCACGTGTTCGATGCCGCGAAGGTGCACGGCAATCTCACCGTCCGCCGCGCGAAAGCCGGCGAGGAAATGCTGGCGCTCGACGGCCGCACCTACAAGCTCGACGACAGCATCTGCGTCATCGCCGATGAAAAAAGCGTGGAATCGCTTGCCGGCATCATGGGCGGCGAAGCCTCCGGCTGCTCGGAGACGACTACCGACGTGCTGATCGAGTCAGCATTGTGGGTGCCGCTCAACATCGCGCAGACCGGCCGCAAGCTCGGCATCAATTCCGACGCACGCTACCGCTTCGAGCGCGGCGTTGATCCGAATTTCATGGTGCCGGGACTCGATCTCGCGACGCAGCTCGTGCTCGAGATGTGCGGCGGCACGCCGTCGGAGATCGTCGTCACCGGCAACCCGCAAGTTGACGAGCGGCCAATCGACTTCCCGGTGGACGAGGTGAAGCGCCTGACTGGCCTCGACATCTCGCTGACCGAAACCAAGCGCATCCTCGGCCATCTCGGCTTCTTCGTTGCGGGCCAAGGTCCCGTGGTGAAAGTCGCCGTGCCGTCCTGGCGCGGCGACGTCGAAGGCAAGGCCGACATCGTCGAGGAAGTGGTCCGCATCGCCGGCATGGACAACGTGCCTTCGACCGAATTTCCACGCGGCGAGGCACCGCGCAAGCCGGTGCTCACCCTGGCGCAAAACCGCACCCGCAAGGCCAAGCGCGCGCTAGCCGCGCGCGGGCTTGAAGAAGCGGTGACGTGGTCGTTCATCTCGAAGCCGAAGGCGCAAATGTTCGGCGGCGGACAACCCGAACTCGCACTCGCCAATCCGATCGCTTCCGATTTGTCGGACATGCGGCCGAGCTTGCTGCCGGGCCTCGTTGCGGCAGCACAGCGCAACGCCGATCGCGGCTTCACTGACACGGCGGTCTTCGAGGTCGGGCAGATTTTCACCGGAGACAAGCCGGAGGACCAGTTGATGGCCGCCACGGGTCTGCGGCGCGGCCTCGCAACGAGCGCAGGCCTTGGTCGGCATTGGTCCGGCGGCAACAGCGCTGCGGATGCATTTGATGTCAAAGCGGATGCATTGGCGGTGCTGGCGGCGGCCGGCGCACCGATGGGAGCGCTGCAGATCGTGTCCGGCGGCCCGGCCTGGTTCCATCCAGGCCGCTCAGGCACCATCCAGATCGGCCCGAAAAATGTTCTCGGCTGGTTCGGCGAATTGCATCCGCGCGCGCTGGAAGCGCTCGACGCCGAAGGACCCGTTGTCGCATTCGAGCTGATTCTCGACCGCATTCCGGAGCCGAAGGCAAAGGCGACGCGCGCCAAGCCTGCACTGGAGATTTCGCCGTTCCAGCCAGTGATGCGCGACTTTGCTTTCATTGTCGACCGTGCGGTGAAGGCCGCCGATCTCGTGCGCGCCGCACAGAATGTCGACAAGCAGCTCATCACCGACGTAACGGTGTTCGATGTCTATGAGGGCAAGGGCATCGAGTCCGGCAAGAAGTCGCTCGCCATCGCGGTGACGATCCAGCCGCGCGAGAAGACGATGACCGATGAGGAAATCGAAACGCTCGCCGGCAAGATCGTCGCTGACGTCAGCAAGCGCACCGGCGGCGTACTGCGCGCCTGAGTCGCGCATTACATTTTTGTCATCTTCCGCTTCTTGATGAACCAAACGTTGCATGGCTGCGTTGCGGAAAGGAACCACGCTGCAAGCCTATTTCGGACTCATTTCGGAATCACGGTCACAGCGGAAGTATCCTCTGGAGTTTTGTCAGTATGAATCGCACCATGTTTTTCAAATTTGCGCCGCTGGCGTTGAGCGTCGTAATCGTCGGCGGGGCGATGTCGCTCCCGGCCACCCCCGCCTCTGCCGCACCCGCCGCCAACATCGTCGCCACCATCCCGTCGCAGAACGATATGCTGCAGCAGGTGCAGTGGCGCCGGCATGGCCATTATCCCGGATATTACGGGCGCCATTATCGCCGCGATCGCGGCGGCGCTGTCGCCGCCGGCGTGATCGGCGGTCTGGCGCTCGGCGCTATCCTCGGCGCAGCTGCCTCCGCACCTCCGCCCCCTGCTTATTATGGGCCGGCTTACGGCGACAGGGACTGGCTGGCCTATTGCTCGTCGAAATACCGCTCCTTCGATCCCCGCAGCGGCACGTATCTCGGCTATGACGGGCTGCGGCATCCCTGCCAGTAAGATCGAGCCAGTTTGAAATCAGAAGGCTCCGGCGATTGCCGGAGCCTTTCTGTTTCAACAATCACACACGCAGCAAATCGACATAAGCGAAGCCATCGCGCGTCACCGTCTCACCAACGGCGATCGGAATCCGCCGTGCAAACATCGGACCTGCCGATACGAAAGAATGAAATTCCCCGTTCTCGCCGCAAGGATCGGTGCCGCGCGGCAGATCCGCCAGCAGGGCCTCGTCGTAGCGGCGACCGGCAAACGACGGCGGGAGTTTCGCCAGATCGACAGTGGCGAGGGTCGCTTCGAGGCCGCCCGCGATCATCTCGCGGGCCAGCGTCTCTGTCGGGCGCTGCCAGAGCGGGAACACCGCCTGCATGCCGACATCCGCCAGACGCTGCTCGCGATAGGCGCGAACATCTTCCAGAAACAGATCGCCGAAGATGACGTGCGTGACGTCGTCCGCTTTCGCCTGCGCCATCGCCGCGGCCATTTCCCGCTCATAAATTTCATTCGGGCATGGAAACGGGATACGCACGACAATCGGGGTCAGCCGCACGGCAGCAAGCTGCGCCTGCAAAAGCTCCTCGCGGACGCCGTGCATGCTGACGCGGCCAAAGGTGTCCGTGACGGTGGTCAGTGCCGCGACGATTTCGTAATTGCCGGCCCGGCGGACCTCATGCAGCGCCCAGGCGCTGTCTTTACCGCTCGACCAAGCGATCAGGGCCTTGGGCTGCATCATCGTCGCGGCTGTTGACGTGGTTGCCGCTGCGGCCTTGCCGGCGGCGCAAGCAGCTTGATGACTGCGTCGGCAGCGCGTTCGCCGGATTCCCAGGCGCCGCCGACCGTGCCCCACAATGTCTCGTGCGCGGCCTCGCCGGCGAAGAAGATGCGCTCGCGCAACGGCTCCATCAGAATGCGGCGCGAAGGCTGGCCGCCGACTGCGGCAGCAGAAAACGCGCCGAGCACCCAGGGGTCCGCGTTCCATTGCGTGGCGTGACTGCGCTTGATCGTCTGCCTGATATCGGCACCGAACAGATCCGCCAGCCAGCCCTGCGCGAAGGCGATCATCTCGCGCGGGCCTTTTTCCGTGAGATCGCGGCCAAAGGAGCCGCCGACATCGATGTAAGCCAGCGTCGAGCCCCCGGCATTGGCGAGCAAAGCTGCTGTGCGCGGCCCTTGCGCCTTCTCAAACAACAGATCGTCGCGTTGCAGATCCAGCGGATTGCCGGAAAATTCCAGCGCGATGTGATCGTAGCTGCCGAGTTGCAGACGGCTGAGCGCATCGAGCTGCCGCTTCGGCAATTCCGGCGCGAAGGCTATCTTGCCGGCAAGCAGGACATTGGTGGAGGCAGTGACGATCACCGCGCGAGCCGCGAGCCGTCCTCGGGCCGTGTCGAGGGTGACTTCGCCGCGGCTGCGTGAATCGATGGCATCGACTGGCGTCGCAATCTGCACCGGCAGGCCTTCCGCGAGCTTTGCCACCAGCGTTCCGAAACCCTGGCGGCAGAACGCATCAATGTCGCGCTCCCAGGATTTCGAGAAATCCTGCGCCGACACGTCGCTCAAATCCTTGGCGCAGCCGAACGGACCGAGATTAAATTCGACCGAGGCGCGCCAGTCGCCGAGATCCTTCGGCAGCGCCTGTGCGGATGGCAAATCAACCTTGCGCGCGGCATCCTCGATTGCACGCCGCGAGCGCACCAGCAGCGATAGGAATTCCTCCATCTCGCCCTCGCGCGCATAGCGCTTGCCGATGCGCAGTTTCTGTCCGGGCGGCGCCGGATAAACCTCAAGGCCGGTGCGCGCCGCAAGCCGCGCGAGCGGGTTGACGTCCGGCATATGAATCCAGTGCGCGCCAAGATCGAAGGGCACGCCGAAAATATTCATGTCGGTAATGCAGCGCCCGCCGATGTAATTCGCCGCTTCAAAAATGCGCACGCTCTTGCCCGCGGCGGCAAGCTTGCGCGCGGCAGCAATCCCGGCGGCGCCCGCGCCGACAATCGCGACATCGAGTTCGGCGGCAGACGCGGACGTGCCGAAAGCGGGCGTCGTCGCGGCGCCGGCCGCCGCGGCGAGAAAAGATCGTCGGCTCAATGGAGTCATGGTTTCTGGAATGTTACGGGACGCGGCTAATGTGCCCAATCGCGCGCGGAACCGCAATCGCCGTCACGCATGCGCGGAGATTGCCGCATGGCGGCATGAACCAAATGGCAACGGCTTCCGACCAATAATGTTGTGTATGGCGGTAAGCGGCAGGGACCGCGTGCCAGAGGGAAAGCGCTGCCATGGGTACTGCGCTCGACAGAATCGGGCATCTGCTCGCCAGCTATCTGGAAAAGCCCGTGCAGGGCTATGAGCCCTTCACGCCGAGCGATCCCGCCGCATTGCGCTCGACGCTTCGCCCCGGCGATGTGCTGCTGGTCGAAGGCAATAACCGCGTTTCCGGCGTCATCAAATATCTCACCCAATCGACCTGGTCGCACGCCGCGCTTTTTGTCGGGCGCATCGGCGATCGCGAAAGTGCGGACGGAGAACCGCTGACACTGGTGGAAGCCGAGCTGGGAAAGGGCGTCGTTGCCGCGCCGCTGTCGAAATATTTCCAGTATCACACCCGCATCTGTCGTCCGACCGGCTTGTCGAAGGAAGATTGTGTGCGTGTCTGCGGCTTCGCAGCCGAGCGCATCGGCTTCGATTACGACCTTAAGAACATCGTCGACCTGATGCGCTATCTGTTTCCAATGCCGGTGCCGGCGCGTTTTCGCCGCCGCATGATGGCAATGGGCTCGGGCGACCCCACCCGCATCATCTGCTCGGCACTGATCGCGCAGGCTTTTGACTCCGTACGTTACCCGATCCTGCCCAAGATCACGCGCGTCGAAAGCGAAGCCATGCGTCAGGAAATCCTGGAAATCCGTCATTCGTCGCTTTATGCGCCGCGCGATTTTGACATTTCGCCCTATTTCGAGGTGGTGAAGCCGACGCTGCAGAACGGCTTCGACTATAAGAAGATGCAATGGGCGGATCAGGTTATGACCGAGCTGGCGGCGGTGGACGCTGCTAACGCGGCGCTTGTACCTGACCACGCGCACGCCACGTCCTCGTCTTGAGGTGCGAGGGCGAAGCTCGAGCCTCCGAGAGGCCGGCTAATCAATCATCCTGACATACGCCCATGGCCTTTGAGGCCCGCGCTCCGCGCGGGCGCCTCAGGGTCACGGACCAAGGTCTTGTGCAGAGGGCGGGCCATCGCTACCTCTGCGGCCTCGACCGCAGGGACCGCCCATGATCGACGCCGCCGTCAAATCCATCCAGCAGATGTTCTCGCCGGAATTCCGCTCGGTCTTACTCAAAGCCGTGCTGCTGGCGCTTGTCCTGATCGTGCTGCTGGGCGTGGGCCTGCATCAGTTTCTGTCCTGGCTGACGGCCAATGGCACGATCTGGGTGGAAGGCCAGGTCGCCCCGACCTATTACACGCCGCTCTCCTGGCTGATCTGGATACTCTCGATCGCTGCAACGCTCGGCATCGTCGTCGGCGGCATCTTCCTGATGCCTGCGGTGACCGCCTTCGTCGGCAGCTTCTTCGTTGACCAGATCGCCGAACAGGTTGAACGCGTTCATTACCCCGCCGATCCGCTTGGCAAGGCGGTGCCGCTCATGCCGGCGACCATGCACGGCATCAAGACCGCGCTACTTGCCATCGGCGTCTATATTCTGGCGTTGCCATTCCTGTTCATCGCCGGCGCAGGCCTGTTCATCCTGTTCTTCGCTGCGGCTTATCTTCTGAGCCGAGAATATTTCGAACTCGCGGCGATGCGCTTTCGTCCGGCTGAGGAAGCCAGGGCCTTCCGCAAGCAGCATCAGACCACGGTGTTCACGGCAGGCTTATTGATCGCGGCCTTCGTGTCGATCCCGATTCTGAATCTGGCGACGCCGCTCTTCGGCATGGCGCTGATGGTCCACACGCACAAGAAGTTGTCCGGTAACAGGACGGAACTGATCGAAGCGAGGGTGTAGACTCGTTTTTCACCCGCGTGGCGGGGAGAAGAAAACTATGCCGCCAGCACGGTCTTGCCGGGCCACTTGCACAGATCGGCGATGATACACCTCTCGCAGAGCGGCCTGCGGGCGAGGCAAGTATAGCGCCCGTGCAGGATCAGCCAATGGTGCGCGTGCAGCATGTATTTCGGCGGAATGACCTCAAGCAGCTTCAGCTCGACCTCAAGCGGCGTCTTGCCGGGCGCAAGACCGGTGCGGTTACCGACGCGAAAGACATGCGTGTCCACCGCCAGGGTCGGCTCACCGAAGGCGATGTTGAGCACCACGTTCGCAGTCTTGCGGCCGACGCCGGGCAAGGACTCCAGTGCCGCGCGATCACGCGGCACCTCGCCGCCATGCTCGGCGATCAGTCGCTCCGACAAGGCGATGACGTTCTTCGCCTTGTTACGGTAGAGGCCGATGGTCTTGATATAGTCGCGCACCTTCTCTTCGCCGAGCTTCACCATCTTCTGCGGCGTATCGGCCGCCACGAACAAGGCCGGCGTCGCCTTGTTGACTCCGGCATCGGTCGCCTGCGCCGACAGCACCACGGCGACCAGCAGAGTGAAGGCATTGATGTGCTGCAACTCGCCCTTGGGCTTCGGCTGGACCTCATGAAAGCGCCGGAAGGCTTCCTCGACCTCGGCCGGCGTCCATGGCGGAATGTCGCCGTGCAGGGCTTTGACATCCGCCCGCACCTGCTGGGCGGGCGTTTTCGGCTTGACCTTGCGTTTTCTCGCGAGCGGTTTCTTCGCAATCTTGCGTGCAGCGCTGGGTTTTTTCGCCGTTCTGCGGTTCCCGGTCGTTTTTCGTGCCATTTCTCCCCTATATTAGGGGTCATGAACCCAGACAACGACCCGAATTCCGAACCCACATTGTTTTCGGCGATCCTGACCCCGCACCGCTCACTCAGTCGCAAGGGCTTCATCGTGCTGATGGCAATCGTGAGCGCTATCAGCTTCGTCGCCGGGATGGTGTTCGTGATCGCGGGCGCGTGGCCGGTCTTCGGCATTTTTGGTCTCAACGTGCTGCTGATCTATTGGGCGTTCAAGGCGAATTACCGCGCTGCGGCCGAATACGAGCAGGTCATGGTGACCGCGTCGGAACTGAAAATCCGCAAGGTGAGCGCCAAGGGCGTGATGCGGGAATGGTCGCTTAATCCGCTCTGGGTGAGGCTGGAGCGCGAGACCCATGCGGAGTTCGGCGTCCTGAAGCTGGCCCTGACGATGCGAGACTGGCGCCTTTCCATCGGCCATTTTCTCAGCCCAGACGAGAAAGAAAGCTTTTCCACAGCCCTGACCGCCGCTCTGAGCGAAGCAAGACGCGGTCCGACCAGGACCGTCCTGACATAGCCCGCGCCCGACAGAAAACGGGTGGGTTCGGCCGGCGGGCTGTCCTAGTGAGGAAGGCTGACATGAACCAAGCGAGGCCAGCCATGCTTTCCCCCGACCGCATTCTCGCGCCCGCAGATCTCGGCGCAGCCGCCGAGGATTATGACGTGGTACGGCGCGCTATCGCGCATATCCGCACCACCTGGCGTGACCAACCGGAGATCGACGCCATCGCCGAGGCGGCCGGTGTCACTCCTACCGAACTGCACCATCTGTTCAGACGCTGGGCCGGCCTGACGCCAAAGGCCTTCCTGCAGGCGCTGACGCTTGAGCATGCGCGTAAGCTCCTGCGCGATTCCGCCAGCGTGCTCGACGCGACCTATGAGGTCGGCCTGTCGGGACCGGGCCGGTTGCACGATCTGTTCGTAACCCATGAAGCGATGTCGCCGGGCGAGTGGAAGGCTGGTGGCGAAGGCCTCACGCTAACCTACGGCTTCCATCCTTCGCCATTCGGCATGGCGCTCGTTATGACGACGCCGCGCGGATTGTGCGGCCTGGCGTTAGCGGATGCCGGCGAAGAGCAGGCAGCGTTGCGCGACATGCAGCGGCGCTGGCCGCGCGCCATCTATGTTGAGGATGCCGTGCAGACCGGGCCGGTGGCTCGGCGAATCTTCGATCCGGAAACCTGGCGGCCGGACCAACCGCTACGCGTCATCTTTATCGGCACCGATTTTGAGGTGCGCGTCTGGGAGACACTGCTGAAGATTCCAATGGGGCGCTTCAGCACCTATTCCGACATCGCCGCAAGGGTTTGCTCGCCGAAAGCCGCGCGTGCCGTCGGCGCCGCGGTCGGCAAGAACCCGATCTGCTTCGTGGTGCCGTGCCATCGCGTCATTGGCAAGAGCGGCGATCTCACCGGCTATCATTGGGGCCTAACGCGCAAGCGCGCCATGCTCGGATGGGAAGCGGGACAGGTGGCGTAGCAATGACCCGTCACGCCGAGATGGCCAACAATGCCGCCATCCCTCGAGGTCCCGCTTAGAATGACGGATCAGGGCTGCGCCAGTTCGGATACTGTAATCGCCGGCTCGGCTGCGCGGGCAAACTGGCCCTTGCGATAATCCGCAAGCGTCTCCGCGCTCAGTCCGTCCATGAAATCGGCCAGAGCCTTGTAGGTGACGCAGCGCACCTCTGGCAGCCCGCAGACCGACCGCGCAAAGGTCTTCAGCGCCTCTTTGTAGGCGCCGCCCTGATAATCGAAGAAGTGATGCCCGATATGCAACGGCGCGCGGTTGCCGGTGTAATTGGCGCGGAAATAATCGAGATAGGCCTGCACAATCTGGTCGCGGAAGAACGCCTGACGGCGCGGATCGGCTTTCGCGCCCGACTGCGCGACAAAGAAATTGTAGTCCATGGACAGGGTGGCGCGACTGGAATTGGCGAGCTTCAGCCGCGCCAGATTGAAACGCCAGACGCCGTCGATCTTATCCGGCCAGGCATCGGCGGCACTGTTGCCACTGGTGTCGTAGCGGAATTTCCGTTCCTTCAGCACCGCATAAAGCCCGGCGCTGGTCGCCAGATACGGAGCGCGAAAGCCAACGATATCGGAAACGGCAAACGCGACCTTCACGTCCGCGGCGAAGCCGTTGTTCTGCGCAATATTGTTCAATACCGCGTCGAACGAACGGAATTCCTTCTCCCATTCCGCCTGCGACCAGCTACGTCCGTCAAAATGGCCCACGGCATGCGACGCGATCTCGTGCCCCGCTGCATGCAACGTGTTTACATAATCCACGCGACGCTTCACGTCCGCGGGCGCGCCGCCGAAACTGATGCTGGAGGCGCCGCGCGGCCGGCGCGGCCCTTCATAGACATTGCGATTCTGGCTTGCGATGAAATTCACCGCACTGACGAAAAATGTGAAATGAATACGGTCGCCGTCGCGATTCATCTCGGCAGCGAAGTCCGACAATTCCTGCCAACGCTCAAGCTCGGTGCAATTGTCGAAGGCGATGGCGATGAATTGTGGCGGACGATCGACATTCGCCCGTGCGACAGAAGCAAGTCCGGTGAAAGCGATGAATGAAAGCACGCACGCAACACATCTCATGCCGAGTGTTAGACGGCATGAGCGCTTTCGGCTTCAACAAGCCGAAGGTTTTAAGTTTACCCGGTAGGCTTAATGGACAGCGTAAATGCGCGGTTACGCGGCCAGATCGAGCTTGGACGCGACAGTCGCGTCGGCATTGAGCCGGTAGATGATGGGAACGCCGGTCGAAATCTCGCGCTTGAGAATTCCTTCAGGCGAAAGCTTCTCCAGCACCATCACCAGCGCTCGCAGCGAATTGCCATGCGCGGCGATGATGGTGCGCTCGCCGCGCAGCACGCAGGGCAGAATCTCCTGCACATAGTAAGGCAGCGTGCGCGCCAGCGTGTCGCGCAGGGATTCGCCCCCGGGCGGGGCGACGTCGTAGGAGCGGCGCCAGATATGAACCTGCTCCTCTCCCCATTTCTTGCGGGCGTCATCCTTGTTCAGGCCCGAGAGATCGCCATAGTCGCGCTCGTTCAGCGCCTGGTCCTTGATGATCGGAATGTTGGTCTGGCCCATTTCCGTGAGCAGCAGATCAAGCGTGTTCTGCGCCCGCTTGAGCGCGGAGGTGAAGGCGATGTCGAAGACAAGTCCCTGCGCCTTGAGCTTGCGACCGGCTTCCTTCGCTTCGGCGACGCCTTGCGGCGTGAGATCGACGTCGCGCCAGCCGGTGAAGAGGTTCTTGAGATTCCATTCGCTTTGGCCGTGGCGGACAAGTACGAGAAGACGATCGGACATTCTTTCGGTTCCTAGCTTCAGCTATTGATCCGTCACCCTGAGGCGGCCTTGAAGCAAGGTCCTTGAAGGACGACGGCCATCATCCTTCGAGGGCCGCGACAAGATGACGGATCGATTCAAAAATCCCCCAGCCCCAGCACATCGGCCATCGAATAGAGCCCGGGCTTCTGCCCGCGCGCCCAGAGCGCCGCCTTCACCGCGCCGCGGGCGAAGATCATGCGATCCTCAGCGCGATGACCGAGCTCGATACGTTCGGCAGGACCTGCGAAAATCACGTTATGCTCGCCGACCACGGTGCCGCCGCGCAGCGAGGCAAAGCCGATATCACCGGGCTTGCGTGCGCCGGTATGGCCGTCGCGGGCGGCACCTTTCTTCTGGCTGAGATCGACGCCGCGTCCCGCCGCCGCCGCCTGACCGAGCAAGAGCGCGGTGCCGGACGGCGCATCGATCTTCTTGTTATGATGCATCTCGACGATCTCGATATCAAATTCGTCATCGAGCGTCTTTGCCACGCGCTTGACCAGAGCCGCCAGCAGATTGACGCCGAGGCTCATGTTGCCGGACTTGACGATGATGGCTTTCGACGAAGCAGTCTTGATCGCGTGTTCCTCCGCCGCCGAAAATCCCGTCGTGCCGATGACATGTACGATGCCGGCCTTGGCCGTGACAGCCGCGAGTGCGACGCTGGCCTTGGGGATCGTGAAGTCGATGATGCCGTCGGCCTGCGCCGCCAGCGCCATCGCGTCAGATGTCAGCTTGATGCCGTTTGGGCCAAGGCCGGCAAGTTCACCGGAATCGCGGCCGATCAGCGGGGAGCCCGCCTGCTCCAGCGCGCCTGCGAGCACCGCCCCCTTGCCGGCGGCAATCGCCTGGATCAGTGCGCGCCCCATACGCCCGCCGGCGCCGGCAACTGCAAGCCGCATGTCGGACATGGATGTTCTCCTGACTGGGCGCGGATATACACGGCCTGGTCATTCCGGGCGAGCGCCGTTTACGGCGCGAGACCCGGAATCCAGAAGGAAAGTCGGCATTCCTCCTCGGATTCCGGGTTGCCCGCCTTCACGCTACGCGCTTCTGCGGGCGCCCCGGAACGACGGCTAGGGCTGTGGTCCGTCATAGCCAGCAATGATGACCAGATCGACCTCGCAGCCCTTCTTCAGGTATTGCGAAGCGTCCTGATATTCCGGCGATCTGTAGCAGGCGAGCGCCGCCTCGTGGGTGGGGAATTCGAGCACCACATTGTGCTTGCGGGAAGCGCCGATCGGCGTTTCGTGCGGCCCGCCGCGCACCAGGAATTTGCCGCCGTGCTTCGCGAAGGCTATGGCGTTGCGGCTGCGGTATTCGTCATAGGCGGCCTGATCGTTGATGTTGAGACTGGCGATCCAGTAGCCCTTTGCCATCACTCTCTCCGGTGAGTTTTCGTTACACGGTCCTGGCGGCGCTGATTTCAGCGACGATCGCATCTGCTGCGGCCTTCGGATCGGCAGCTTCCGTAATCGGACGCCCGACCACAAGATAGTCGGCGCCCGCGGCCATCGCCTTGGCCGGCGTCATGATGCGCTTCTGGTCGCCGGCTTCGGCACCAGCAGGGCGGATTCCCGGCGTGACGAGAAGTCGCGATCCGACCAGCGGGCGCAGCATCGCTGCTTCCTCCGGCGAGCAGACGAGGCCGTGAATGCCAAGCTCACTCGCTTTTCTGGCGCGGCGCGAGACCTGCTCCGACACCGTACCGGTGAGTCCCGCCTCGCGCACATCGTCGTCGTTGTAGGAGGTGAGGATCGTCACCGCGAGGATCTTCAGGTCCGAGCCGCGGCTGCCTTCCAGCGCGGCGGCCATGGTCTTCGGATAAGCATGCACCGTGAGAAACGTCGCGCCGAGCCTTGCGATGCTTTCCGCACCCTTGGCGACAGTGTTGTCGATATCGTGCAGCTTCATGTCGATGAAGACCTTCTTGCCGGCGCTCACGAGGTCGCGTGCGAGATCAAGGCCGCCGGCAAAAGCGAGATGATAGCCAATCTTGAATACACCGACCGCGTCGCCGACCTGCGCGACGAGGCGCTCCGCTTCCGTCATTGTCGGCTTGTCGATGGCGAGGATCAGACGGTCCCGCGGATCGATGGAAAATTGCTGCGTCATGCCAGTTGCCTCGTCACATCGATGAGGCGCTGCAATACGCCCTTGAGCCGATTCATCGTCTGCTCGTCCTTCAGATTGTCATTCTCGTCGTAGGCGTCGGCGGCGCGCGGCACCGCGATCTGATCGGGGATGACCAGCGCCCCGCAACCGATTTCCAGGACTTGGCGAAGAGCCAGCAACGAGCGCATGGCGCCGTAATTGCCGTTGGATGCGCCGCCGAGCGCGAAGACGCGATCCTTGTAGGCAGCGAGCGGGGACTCGCGGCCCTCGCGTACACGCGAAATCCAGTCCAGCGTATTTTTCAGAAGCGGTGTGATCGACGCGTTGTATTCGGGGCTGGCGATGAAGATGCCGCCATGCGCCATGAAAAGCTGTTTCAACTTGATCGCATTTTCCGGCTGTCCGGAACGCGCTTCCAGATCGGCGTCGTAAAGCGGCATCGGATAATCGGCGAGCGAGATATGGGTCACCTCTGCCTCGAGCAGGGCCAGTTGCTTGGCGGCATTCGCCGCCAGCCGTGCGTTGAATGAACCAGTGCGGATCGAGCCGGCGAAGACAAGGATTCTTGGGATGGGCATCGGGGCTCCGAGAACGCTTCCAATAGCAGATGCGCGATTTCCTCATGGCCGGGCTTGTCAGCACAAGTCGGATAATATCCGACCTGTGCATCCATCCTTACCGAAGGCGAGCGAGCCCGGCCTCGGGCGCCATCCACGGCTCCGCTGCTTTGCGGCCGCAAAGACGTGGATGCCCGCAACACGTGCGGGCATGACGATAGAAACCACAATTTGGATGAGTATCAACCTTTGCGGTAAATCCACACGCGGGCGGGCGGCAGATTCATCCAGATGCGCTCGGAGGCTTCCGTTTTCACGCCGGACAGGCCCTTCGGGATCGGTGGCGTGGTCATCGAATAGGTGAACTGGATGAAGGGCGCCTCACGGTGCAGCAGCGCGAAGGCGTCGTTGATCAGGCGCAGCCGCGTCTTCACCGGCTTGGTCAACAGCGGCAGACCGGATACCACGGCTGCGGCTGGCTCCTTCAGCAAGCTTTCGAGAAGACGCTTGAGGCTGTAGGCGTCGCCCTGCACCACCGTCGCTTCCGGATAGCGCGAACGCAGCAGGCGGCAGAAAACCGGATTGAATTCGACAAGCACCAGACGCGCCGGATCGACGCCGCGCTCGACCAGAGCCTCCGTCACCGGTCCAGTGCCCGGTCCGAGTTCGATCACCGGCCCAGGTGAATTGGTGTCGACATAGCGAGCCATGGTGCGCGCCAGGAAACGTCCGGACGGCGTCACTGCGCCGATCGACAGCGGCTTTTCCAGCCAGGAACGAATGAACCGGACCTCATCATCAAGACGCAGGCCCTTTTTTTCGGCAACGCTTGGCTGGAGACGCATGGTTCGACGGCTATGGTTTTGTGAAGCTATTATGATCCGCCCAAGCAATAATCGGTATAGGGAGGGCGGCTCGGGGTCAAGCAGTCCGGGTCAGGTGACAGTTCCGCGCGAGCCCAGCCCGTCGAAAAGATCTTTGACGCGCGAGAAGAAACTCACGGATTCAGGCTGAGTTTCCTTGGAGGATAATTTTTCAAACTCCGCCAGCAATTCGCGCTGTTTCTTGGTCAAATTCTGCGGTGTTTCCACCACAACCTGCACGTACATGTCCCCAGTCTGTTTGGAGCGCAGGACCGGCATCCCCTTACCCTGCAGCCGGAAACGCCGGCCGGACTGGGCTCCCGCCGGTATTTTCACCCGGCTCTTGGAATTATCGATGGTAGGAACCTCGAATTCCCCGCCCAAGGCCGCCGTCACCATGGACACGGGCACCCGGCAATGCAGGTCAGCACCATCGCGCTGGAACAGATCGTGGCTCGCTAACGAGAGGAAGATGTAGAGATCGCCCGGCGGTCCGCCGCGCAAGCCGGCCTCGCCTTCGCCAGCAAGACGAATGCGCGTGCCGTCCTCGACGCCGGCCGGAATATTCACTGACAGCGTCCGCTCGCGGGTGACGCGGCCGGAACCGGAGCAGGATTTACACGGATCCTCGATAACTTGTCCGCGACCATGGCAGCCCGGACATGTGCGCTCCAGGGTGAAGAAGCCCTGCGCGTGACGGATCTTTCCAGCACCACCGCAATGCGGACAGGCTTTCGGCTTGCTGCCGGGCTTGGCGCCGGTGCCGGAGCAGGTTTCGCACGTCACTGATGTCGGAATGCGCACCTCGGCGGTCTTGCCAAGATAGGCGTCTTCCAGGGTGATCTCCATATTATAGCGCAGATCAGCGCCGCGCTCGCGGCCGGAGGCGCGACGCCCGCCGCCCATGCCAAAAATGCCTTCGAAGATATCGGAGAAAGCGGAGCCGAAATCAGCCCCGAAACCATGCGCGCTGGCGCCGTTGCCGTGCTCGAATGCGGCATGACCAAAACGGTCATAGGCGGCGCGCTTGTCGCCGTCCTTCAGGACATCATAAGCTTCGTTGATTTCCTTGAACTTGTGCTCGCAATCCTTGTCGCCGGGATTGCGATCCGGATGCCATTGCATCGCGAGCTTGCGATAGGCGCTCTTCAGCTCGCTTTCGCTGACGGTGCGGGAAACACCGAGTGTTTCGTAGTAGCAGCGCTTCGACATGATCCGCCGTCAGTTCTTATCCGTCCAGGACAGACAGACCCCCGGGACGAACCCGAGGGTCTGTCTGTTGCTTAGGCCGTATAGCATGCGCGCCTCACGGCGAAACATCAGGCTGATTTCTTCTTGTCGTCGTCGACTTCGGTGAATTCCGCGTCGACCACGTCATCTTTCTTGGCACCGGCATCGCCGGAGGCGCCGCTATCGCCGCCCTCCTGCTGAGCCTTGTACATGGCTTCGCCGAGCTTCATCGAAGCCTGCGCCAGGGTATTGGCCTTGGCGCTGATCGCGTCGGCATCATCGCCCTTTAGCGCTTCCTTCAGGTCGGCCAGCGCATTCTCGATGGCGCGACGCTCCTGCTCGCCGACTTTCGCGCCATGCTCCGACAAGGCCTTCTCCGTGGAATGCACCAGAGCTTCGGCATGGTTCTTCGCTTCGACTGCGGCCTTGCGCTTCTTGTCCTCCTCGGCGTGCGCTTCCGCGTCCTTGACCATCTTGTCGATGTCGGCTTCGGACAGGCCGCCCGACGCTTGGATGCGAATCTGCTGTTCCTTGCCGGTGCCCTTGTCCTTGGCATGGACATTGACAATGCCGTTGGCGTCGATGTCGAAGGTGACTTCGATCTGCGGCACGCCGCGCGGCGCCGGGGGAATGCCGACGAGATCAAACTGGCCGAGCAGCTTATTGTCGGCCGCCATCTCGCGCTCGCCCTGGAAGACGCGGATCGTCACCGCGCCCTGGTTGTCGTCGGCGGTGGAGAAGACTTGCGACTTCTTGGTCGGGATCGTGGTGTTGCGGTCGATCAGGCGGGTGAACACGCCGCCCAGCGTCTCGATGCCGAGCGACAGCGGGGTCACGTCGAGGAGCAGCACGTCCTTGACATCGCCCTGCAGCACGCCGGCCTGGATCGCCGCACCGATCGCGACCACCTCGTCCGGATTGACGCCCTTGTGCGGCTCCTTGCCGAAGAACTGCTTCACGACTTCCTGGACCTTCGGCATGCGGATCATGCCGCCGACAAGAACAACTTCGTTGATCTCGCCCGCCGACAGGCCGGCATCCTGCAGCGCCTTTCGGCACGGCTCGACCGTCCGCTGGATGAGGTCATCGACCAGCGCCTCGAACTTGGCGCGGGTGAGCTTCATGGTCAGATGCTTCGGACCAGTCTGGTCGGCCGTGATGAAGGGCAGATTGATTTCGGTCTGCGTCGTGGACGACAGCTCGATCTTCGCCTTCTCGGCGGCTTCCTTCAGCCGCTGCAAGGCGAGCTTGTCCTTGGTGAGATCGATGCCTTGTTCTTTCTTAAACTCGGCCGCGAGATATTCGACCAGCCGCATGTCGAAGTCTTCGCCGCCCAGGAACGTGTCACCGTTCGTGGACTTCACCTCGAACACGCCATCGCCGATTTCGAGAATGGAGATATCGAAGGTGCCTCCGCCGAGGTCGTAGACCGCGATGGTGCCCTGCTTCTCCTTGTCGAGACCGTAAGCGAGCGCGGCTGCCGTCGGCTCGTTGATGATGCGCAGAACTTCGAGACCCGCAATCTTGCCGGCGTCCTTGGTCGCCTGGCGCTGCGCGTCGTTGAAGTAGGCGGGAACGGTGATGACTGCCTGCTCGACCTTCTGGCCGAGATTGGCCTCCGCCGTCTCCTTCATCTTCTGCAGAATGAATGCGGAGATCTGCGACGGAGAATAGGTCTTGCCGTCGACCTCGACCCAGGCGTCGCCGTTGCCAGCCTTGACGATCTTGTAGGGGACAAGCTTCTTGTCCTTCTCGACCGTCGGATCGTCGTAGCGCCGTCCGATCAGGCGCTTGACTGCGAAAATCGTTTTTTCAGGGTTGGTGACCGCCTGACGCTTTGCAGGCTGGCCCACCAGGCGCTCGCCGTCGTCGGTGAATGCGACGATCGATGGCGTGGTCCGCATGCCTTCCGCGTTCTCGATCACGCGGGGGGTCTTGCCTTCCATCACGGCCACGCACGAATTGGTGGTGCCGAGGTCGATACCAATGACCTTAGCCATATCTCTGTTCCTCTCTTTCAGGCAGATCGGCCGGGCCCTGAAGCCGGCACCCGGATAGACGACGAGGCGCAGGCCTTGCCCGGCGCGTCCTCTTCCGACCCCCTAATCTGATACGACGCCGCAGCCCTGCGGCGTCATGGCTCATATAGGAGAGGCCACTTGGGTCGCAAGGCATTTGGGCACCCGGCCTCCACGCCAGTCCGCCTGGCGATGATGGCCCATACGCCGGATTCGTTAACCTGGCATCAAGCTATGGCGGATGGCCGCCCTCTCAGAGGCCTAATTCATCGGGACGACGGCCCGGCCGGGCCCGGTAGGGCGGCAGTGACCAACCCCTCCGCAGCGCCATGGCGCGGATAACGAAGCAGGCCAGAAAGCCCGCCAGAGTTGCCGCAATTCCCAGCCCGCCCCAGACTGCCAGGGCCGTGAAAACACAGGCTCCGGCAAGCGCCGCAGTCGCATAAATTTCCTTGCGCAGGATGATGGGCACTTCCCCGCCGAGAATATCCCGCATGATGCCGCCGAATGTGGCCGTCATCACGCCCATGATGATGGCGATAAATGGCCCGGCGCCGGCCGCGAGCGCGACCTCCGCCCCAACCACGCAGAAGAAGGACAGCCCCACGGCATCGAGCTGCAACAGCAGACGGTAGCGGGATTGCGGAATATGGGCCGTGAAGAATGCAATGACCGCCACAGCCAGACAGACCCCGACATAGACCGGCTTCTGTACCCAGAAGACTGGTATTCCGAGGATCAGATCGCGTAAGGTGCCCCCGCCGATGCCGGTCACCGTTGCCAGCAGGGCAAACCCGACAACATCCATCTGCTTGCGCGAGGCGACCAGTGCGCCGGTCACGGCGAAAACCGCCACGCCCAGGAAATCGAGAATGGTGATGAACGTATCGAGCATCCGGTCCCCGCGGGCCCCGCGTCAATTCATGGCTTCTTATCGCATCGCGAGGCGCGTCCGCTCACAAATCTGCATCGTCTCGACAACCATCGCCATTTTCTGTCTCGCGACGGGCACCGTACTCGCCGATGAGCCGGTCTTCCCGCGCGGCTCCCATGTCGGACTGGTGCCGCCGCAAGGCATGACCGCAAGTCAGACATTTCCCGGCTTCGAGGATCGCGAGCACAATGTTTCAATTCAGCTCAACGAACTGCCGGCGCCGGCCTATGAAGCCTTTCTGCAATCGATGACCCGCGGCGAGATCAACGTCCCCGGGGTCAGCAATGCCAAACGGGAAATCCTAATCACACAGGGCGGCGGCGCACATGTCGTTGTCGGAGATCAGGAAGCGGCGGGCAAGAAATTTCGCAAATGGCTCCTGGTCACGCGGCAGACCATTTCGAGCGAAAAGCTCGGTCTCACCATGGCTTTTGTTGTGACGGCGCAGGTGCCCGAGGACGCCAAAGCCGCCTATTCGGACGAAGCGATCAGAAAGGCGCTGTCCACGGTCACGCTGCGAAGCGAGATTCCCGGCGAGGAAACTTTGAGCATGCTGCCGTTCAAGCTCAATGATCTCGCCGGCTTCACCACGGTGCGCTCGCTGGTTCCCGGCCGCGCCGTGCTGCTCAGCGAAGTCCCGCTCGGCAATGTCGAACCCACCGACAAGCCGTTCATTACGCTTTCGGCCGCGCCGGCAACCATGCCCGACGAGGCCGACGAGCGCCGCAAGTTCTCTGAGCAGTTGTTGCGCGGTATCCAGGGCTACAAGGATTTGAAGATCGTCTTTGCCGAGCAGCTTCGTCTGCGCAATCAATATGTCTACGAATTGCGACTGGAAGGAAAATACGAAAAGACCGGCGGGGACATGATGCTGGTGCAGTGGATCCGCTTCGGACGTCAGGGTTTCGTCCGCCTTGTCGCCATCACACCGAAGGAGAAATGGGCGGACGACTTCCCGCGCTTTCGCGCGGTGCGCGACGGCATCGAGAACCGCTAAGTTGAAAATGACCGGTCAGTCCGCCGCCGGGCCTTGCGCGCTGACATTGTTGTCGGCGGCGGGCGCCGTTTTCGGACCGCCCTTGGAAACCCCGACCATGGCAGGCCGCAAGACCCGTTCGCCGATCAGGTAGCCGGGCTGCACGACCTGCACGACACTGCCCGCGGGCACGGACGCATCAGGCACTTCGTACATCGCCTGATGGATATTGGGGTCGAACTTCTCGCCCAGCGGGTCGATTTTCTTGATGCCGTTCTTTTCCAGCGACTTCAGCAGTTCACGCTCCGTCAATTCAACGCCCTCGATGAGGGCGTTGATTCCGGCATCGGCAGTGGCGCGCAATTCCGGACCGACTGCGTCGAGCGCGCGGCGCATATTGTCGGCCACGCCGAGGACGTCGCGCGCAAAAGATGAAATGCCATAGGCCCGCGCATCGGCGACCTCGCGCTCGGTGCGGCGGCGGAGATTTTCCATGTCCGCGAGGGCGCGCAGCAGCTTGTCCTTCAGGCTGGCGGCCTCCTGCTGCGCCGCCACAAGCGGCTCCACCGCAGTTTCGGCGGGCGCTGCAGCCTGGTCATTCCCGGTGGGGGTCGCGGCGGCGTCAGGCCGAGGCGTATCGTTCATCATTCAAATCCGTCGATTTCGGAGGTTTTGCGTTCCCGATATCAGAATTACGGCCGGAAAAATCAAGGTTTTTAGCCGCTCAGGAGTTTGGACACTATTCGCGCGGTGTAATCGACCATGGGTATGACCCGCGCATAATTCAGCCGGGTCGGGCCGATCACCCCCAGAACCCCAACCACACGCCCGGTCGAATCCGAATAGGGCGCCATGATGGTGGAGGAACCCGAGAGCGAGAACAATTTGTTCTCAGACCCAATGAAAATCCGCACACCCTCTGCAAGTTCCGCGCGGCCGAGTAGATCGATGACTTCCCGCCGCGTCTCCAGATCGTCAAACAGCAGCCGCACCCGTTCGAGGTCTTCCAGCGCTCTGAGATCTTCGAGTAAATGCGCCTGCCCGCGCACGATCAGCTTGCGTTCGTCATTGCCGCCGCCGGACCAGTTTGCCAGACCGGCCTCGACAATTTTCTGAGTCAATTGGTCCAGTTCGGCGCGGCTGGCTTCGAGTGCGCGCTCGAGTTCGGCCTTCGCTTCCGACAAGGTCTTGCCGCGGCTGCGGGCATTCAGAAAATTCGTCGCTTCCGTAAGCGCCGACGTGGGCAGGCCGGCTGGCACATTCAGGATGCGGTTCTCGACCTGACCATCCTCGGACACGAGCACGACGAGCGCCCGCTCCGGCTCAAGCCGCACGAATTCGATATGCTTGAGCCGCACATTGGATTTGGTCGTGAGCACGACGCCGGCTGCCCGGGTCAGGCCAGAGAGCAAGCCGGAGGCCTGCGTGAGCACGCCCTCCACGGTCTTGCCGGAGGACGCGATCTGCGCCTCGATTGAACGGCGGTCCTTCTCGTTGATGTCGCCGATTTCCAGCAGCGCATCGACGAAGAAGCGCAGGCCGATCTCGGTCGGCAGACGGCCAGCCGACGTATGCGGCGCATAGATCAGACCGAGCTGTTCCAGATCCGACATCACGTTGCGGACCGAGGCCGGGGAGAGCGAGACCTGCAGCAACCGGGACACGTTGCGCGAACCCACCGGCTCGCCGGTTGCGAGATAGCTTTCCACGATTTGGCGGAAAATCTCGCGCGAGCGCTCGCTCATCTGAGCGAGGCTCACCTGCGTCGCGCCGATCGGAATGTCGTGGGACGCCACCGTCAGGTCCTCCAGGAACGCTCCAGAATTGTCCCTTTGCGGCTGGAGTTTCAAGACAGAGCTTGTCCCGGCCCGCCCTCCAACCTAAAAGCGGGCCGAGGCCTCAAGAACCATCAATCGCCGGAAAGGTTAACACACATGCGGCCAAGCCGTCGGGCACCCGACGAATTGCGCGCCGTCTCGCTGGAGCGCGGCGTCGTCAAATATGCCGAAGGATCGTGTTTCGTGAAATTCGGCGATACCCACGTCCTCGTGACCGCGACCCTGGAAGAGCGCCTGCCGCCCTGGCTGAAGGGTCAGGGCCGCGGCTGGGTGACCGCCGAATACGGCATGCTGCCGCGCGCAACTTCCGAGCGCACCCGCCGCGAAGCGTCGGCCGGGAAACAGTCCGGCCGCACGGTTGAGATCCAGCGGCTGATCGGCCGCAGCCTGCGCACAGTGGTCGACCTCGTAGCACTCGGGGAACGCCAGATCACCATGGACTGCGATGTGATCCAGGCCGACGGCGGCACGCGCACCGCCTCGATCACCGGCGCCTGGGTGGCCTTGCATGATTGCGTCTCCTGGATGAGGTCGCGCAACATGATCAAGAACGGCGTGATCCGCGACCATGTCGCGGCGATTTCCTGTGGCATCCACAATCATGTGGCGGTGCTCGATCTCGATTACGCGGAAGATTCGGAAGCTGAGACTGACGCTAATTTCGTTATGACCGGTAACGGCAACATCGTCGAAGTGCAAGGTACTGCGGAAAAGGAACCGTTCAGCGAGGAGCAGCTTCTCGCCTTGCTGGCGCTCGCACGTAGCGGCGTGAAGAAACTGGTCGATCTGCAGAAAATGGCGGTGACCTAATTCAATCTGTCATGCCCAACGAGAGCGGCATCCAGTAAACTCGGATAAAGCGAAAAGACAAATGCCTAACGAGCATTCAGCGGTTACTGGATCGCCCAATTTCACGGGGGATGAGGAACTGAAAGGGCATCGCCAGATTGCCGGCAAGCTGGTGATTGCGACGCATAATCCCGGCAAGCTGCGCGAGATGCGCGAGCTGTTGTCGCTTTATGGTGTCGAAGCTGTCTCCGCCGCCGATCTTGGCCTGCCCGAGCCGGAAGAAACCGGAAGAACTTTTGCCGAAAATGCACGCATCAAGGCGATGGCGGCCGCGAAAGCTTCGCAATTTCCTGCCTTTGCAGACGACTCCGGTCTGGTCGTCGATGCGCTCGGCGGCGAGCCCGGCATTCATTCGGCGCGCTGGGCCGGACCTGACAAAGATTTTGCAGGTGCGATGACGAAGATCGACTCGCTCTTGCGTGAACGCAACGTGACGCCGGCGCAGCGCACCGCTCATTTCGTTTCGGCGCTTTGTGTCGCCTGGCCGGATGGCCATGTCGAGGAATTCCAGGCGACCGTCGAGGGCACGCTGGTCTGGCCGCCGCGCGGCAACGCAGGTTTCGGCTACGATCCGATGTTCCTGCCGGATGGGCATGAGCGCACCTTCGGCGAAATGCCGGCTGAGGAAAAGCACAGCCTGCCCCCGCGCGGCAAAGGCTTGTCGCATCGCGCCCGCGCATTTCTGAAGCTGGCGGAGGCATGCCTTGTCGGCTGAGCAGAAAGCCTTCGGCGTCTACGTGCACTGGCCGTTCTGCCTGTCGAAATGCCCCTATTGCGACTTCAACAGTCATGTCCGGCATGGCGGCATCGACGAAGCGCGCTTTCTGCACGCCTACAAAAAAGAAGTCGCGACGATTGCGGCGCGTACGCCTGGCCGCACCGTGTCGTCAATCTTCTTCGGCGGCGGCACGCCCTCGCTGATGCAGCCGCAGACGGCGGCCGCCATTCTCGAGACTATCGGCAAACATTGGGCCGTGTCTCCCGACGTCGAAGTCACGCTGGAAGCGAACCCGACGAGCGTTGAAGCCGAACGCTTCCGCGATTTCCGTACAGCGGGCGTCAATCGTGTCTCGCTCGGCGTGCAGGCCTTGCATGACAGCGCGCTGAAGGAGCTCGGCCGCCTGCATAGCGCACGCGAAGCTCTCGACGCTGTTGCCATCGCGCGCAAGCATTTCGAGCGCTATTCCTTCGATCTGATCTATGCGCGGCCGAACCAGTCACCGGCCATGTGGGCGGATGAATTGCGCTGGGCCATCTCGGAAGCCGCCGAACACTTGTCGCTCTATCAGCTCACCATCGAGCCGGAGACGCCGTTCTTCAGCCTGCATTCTCTGGGCAAGCTGAAGATACCGGACGAGGACACAGCACGCGCTCTCTATGACACGACGCAGGAGATTTGCGCGCAAGCGGGGCTGCCGGCCTACGAGATTTCCAATCACGCGCGACCGGGCGCGGAATCGCGGCACAATCTCGTCTATTGGCGCGGTGATGAATATGCCGGGATCGGTCCAGGCGCACATGGGCGCCTTGAGGCCGAGGGAAAGCGCTTCGCGACGGCGACCGAGAAGAAACCCGAAAGCTGGCGGATGCGCGTGGAAACGCTCGGCCACGGCCTGATCGTCGACCAGGTGCTGACCAGCGAAGAACGCGCCGACGAATATCTTTTGATGGGTTTGCGCCTCGCCGAAGGCATCGATCTTGCGCGCTATCAGGCCTTCTCCGGGCGGCCGCTGGATCCGGAGCGCATCGCGATGCTGAGAAAGCAGGGCGCGCTGGAATTCACGCCAAACGGGCGGCTGCGCGTGACGCGCGACTGCTTTGCTCTGCTTGATGCAGTTGTCGCAGACTTAGCGGCTTAATCATCTTTCAGTTATTGCGTCGCACGCGCAAAGCGCGTGAACCCGAAATTCAGCGGCTTGTTCCACACATGCGGGTGGATTCCGGATCGTCGCGGGGGTCATGGAGCCGCGCTTCGCGCGGACCCCTTGACGGCATCCCGAATGACTACGTCCCCGACGCGCCAAACGTCTTCGGCGCCGGACTGATCACCTGCGCGCCTGAAGGTCCGACGCGCAGCACCGCAAGGCCGCGTTCATTGGTGCCATCGGTCCTGAAGCGGAAAATGCCGTCAATGCCCGCGAAACCGGATGGATTGGTCAGAACCTCTTCTGTGAACCGCTGGGCGCCTTGCGTCTTCACCAGCGCGGCAACCAGCGCGGTCGCGTCATAGGCGAGCGTCGCCGTGCGCACAGGATCCTGCCCGTATTTGGCGCGGTAACGCTGCGCGAAACTGTTGAACCCGCCGCTGTCGGGCGCGGCGAAAGCGCCGCCATGCAGGGACGCTTCATTGAAGATGCGCGGATCGTCCCACAGGCCTGTGCCCAGCAATTGCAGGCGTTTCGTATTCACGCCCGCATCCGTCAGCGTCCCCAAGATGAAGGGAACCGAATCCGCCCCATCCGGAATGAACAGGGCGTCGGCGCTGCCCGCCGCCTGCGCGACCACCTTGGCGGCTTCCGCCATCCTGGAGCGGTCCGACGAATAACGTTCAAGCGCGACGATGCGTCCGCCGCGGCGCGAAACGATTTCCCGGAATCTCGCCTCCACAACGCTGCCATAGGCATTGTCGGGAATCATCGCAGCGAAGGATTTCTTACCGGTGGAGATCGCGTAGCTGACGATGCGCGTGACATCCGATTCCGGCAGGAAGCTCAGGAGATAGACTCCGCGCGAGGCGACGCTCGAATCGGTCGAAAAGGCGATGATGGGAATCCCGCGCGGCTTCGCCGATGTCGCTGCCGCCTGCACCGATTGTGCGAAAAGCGGACCAAGAATGATTTCGGCGCCTTCATCCATCGCCTGCTGCGCGGCGAACTGCGCGTTGGACGCCAAGCCGCCAGCGTCTTTCACCAGAAGCTGGATGTTCGGATCGTTGAATTCCGACAGGGCAAGTTCGGCGGCATTCTTCATGGACTGCGCGGCGACTCCGGCATTGCCGGTGGCCGACAGCGGCAGGATCAGCGCGACCTTGACCTGCCCGGTACCAATGGCGGACGGCTGCACCGGAGCGCCGGCTTGCGGCGCGCCGAACGGATCGCCGGGAGACGTACCCTGTCCGGCGCAGCCTGCGAGCAAGGCCAAAGCTCCCGCCGCGAGACCACAAAGGCCCGCCCGTCGGGTGAACTGCAAGGACAAGGTCGAAACATTTCGGGACACGGCTGATTTCCTCAAGGACGCCACGAGAGGCAGGGCGCCAGTCCACGATTGCAATCTGGCATATTGTCGGCGAATGGTTAACCGGTCGAAAAATTCGGGTTCATGGTCAGTGACATGGCGCTGGATGCAGGTGGGAGAGGCTTCATTCTGGCGGGCCAACCCGTGAAGGCCTCGCGTCTGCCTGGCGGGCTTTATCTGGTTGCGACCCCCATCGGCAATCTGCGCGACATCACCTTGCGCGCATTGGAGATTCTGGCGGGGGCCGACGTGATAGCGTGCGAGGACACCCGTGTCACCCGAAAGCTGCTCGAGCATTACGGCATTTCCACGCCTATGCTGGCTTACCACGAGCATAATGCCGCAGCGGCGCGGCCGAAGTTGTTGGCCAAGCTCGGTGCAGGCGAGTCGATCGCGCTGGTATCCGACGCAGGCACACCGCTGATTTCCGATCCTGGCTACAAGCTGGTGCGCGCGGCGCAAGACGCCGGCCATGCCGTCACCGCAAGCCCCGGCGCATCGGCAACGCTGACTGCGCTAAATGTCGCAGGCTTGCCGACTGACCGGTTTTTCTTCGAAGGTTTCCTGCCACCGAAAGCCGGGCAACGCCGCACGCGCATTGCGGCGCTGGCGCGGATACCCGCCACTCTGGTTCTGTTCGAAACCGGTCCGCGGCTCGCCGCCACGCTCGCCGATCTCAAAGATGGCCTTGGTCCCCGCGAAGCTGCGATCTGTCGGGAATTGACCAAGCTGCACGAAGAGGTGCGACGCGGTGATCTTGCGGCGCTTGCCGCCGATTATGCGGAAGCCGCAGAGCCGCGCGGTGAAATCGTCATCGTCGTCGCGCCACCGCCGGAAGAAGAAAAGCCGGACGCGCAGCAGGTGGACGCTCTGATCCGCACCGCGCTGACGCGCGCCTCGATGAAAGACGCGGTCGGAGAAGTCGCGATGGCGACCGGCCTGCCGCGCCGCGAAGTCTATCAGCGCGCACTTGAGCTGGCGAAAGAGACAGACCGGAGCTCGTGAGATGGCGCGCGATACGAGACGCCTTAGCGACAATCCGGAGCGAGCCTCGGCGTTCCGTACCGGTCTCTCGGCGGAGAGCAAGGCCGCAGCCTATCTCATGATGAAAGGCTTCCGCATTGCGGCCCGGCGCTGGCGCAGTCCGGTCGGCGAAATTGATATCGTGGCGCGGCGGGGAAAGCTTCTGATCTTCGTCGAGGTGAAGGCGCGCGCCCGGCTGGATGATGCCGCCTATTCGGTCACTGAACGCCAGCAGCGCCGGATCGCAGGCGCCGCAGGCGCGTGGCTCGCTGCGCATCCAGATGATACAGAATGCGACATGCGGTTCGACGCCATCCTGGTGGCGCCGCGACGTTTGCCGCAGCACATTACGGCAGCATTTGAGGCGGGTGATTAGGCCGCGCGCAGGCGCTTGAAGAACTCGTCAATCTGCGCACGGATGCGGCTTGCCACCGCGCCGAGGTCGTCGGCGACATTGCGCGCCTGCAAGGCATGGGCCCCCGTGCTGGCCGTCGCCTCATTGACGCGATTGATCTGATCGGCGGTTTCCGAGGACCGCTGCGAGGCGGCTTCGACGCTGCGTGCAATCTCCTGCGTCGCTGCGCCCTGCTCCGTCACAGCGGCGGCGATGGCGCCGCTGATGTCGCCGATCTCGCGGATGGTGCGTTCGATCGCGCCGATTGCGAAGATGGACCGTTCAGTTGCCTGCTGCATGGCCGCAATCTGTGCGCCGATCTCTTCAGTGGCGCGCGCGGTCTGCCCTGCCAAGGCCTTCACCTCACCGGCGACCACCGCAAATCCCAGTCCTGCGTCGCCGGCGCGTGCCGCCTCGATCGTCGCGTTCAGCGCCAGCAGGTTGGTCTGTTCGGCGATGTCGGTGATGAGTCGGATCACGTCGCCGATGCGACCGGCGGCATCGCTCAGTTCCTTGACCGTAGCATTGGTCTGTTCGGCTTCGCCCACCGCCTTGATGGCGATGCTGTTGGCCTGGGAGACCTGCCGTTCGATCTCCAGCACCGAGGCGGCGAGTTCGTCGGCAGCCGAGGCAATGTCGCGCACATTCGAATTGGCTTCGCCGGAGGCTGCGATGGCGCGCGTGGTGCGATCCGACGTGACCTCGACCGCCCCCGCGAGATCTTTCGCGCTCTTGCGCACCGCTTCCGACAGGCTCGCGAGCTGCGCCAGCATCACCTCCGCTTCCAGCGAGAAGCGCTGGATTTCGGCGCCCACCTCATCCTGCCGCTGCGCCCGCGCCGCCGCATCGCGGCTGACAGTCTTGTTCAATTCATCATTGTGGCGCATCGCCGCCTGGAAAATTGCAACCGAAGATGCCAGAGCACCAATCTCGTCGCGCCGCCCGCGATAGGGAATGTCGAGGGTCTTTTTGTCGGCGACGGCCTTCGTGACGCGCGTGATCTCGGCGAGCGGCCGCACCACAGCGCGCCAGAGGGTGAAGGCGCCCGCGGCAGCGAGCAGTAACGCTACAGCGCCCAGCGTGGTCATCAGCCATGTCGTCCGGGCATTTGTCCGTTCAACCGCATCGGAAATCGCCTGCGCCCGCTGCACGTAAATCTGCGCGAGTTGTTCCAGATTCTTGCTGAGCGCCGTCTGCCCGGTAATGGCTTCGTCAAATTCGGCCAGCTGCCGCGCAGCGTCGGCTCCCGACGCAATGGCACGATCGGCAATCTGTTTGCGGTAATCGCGGAAAACCCAGATCCGACCTGAAAAGGCGTTGAGCTGCTCGGCATCATCTGCACCTGTGGTGCGCTGCCAATCCCCCATGACATCTGCAATACGGTCAGTGAGCCGTTTCAGCGCAGCCGCCCGATCGGACGCAATCGAGTCGTCGGCGGCAAGGAAAATGCCTTGCGACTCCGCAATGGCGGCGTGGATCAGCGCCTGCACCCGCTCGACGTTGGCAACGCCGGAATAGGCGGTATCGAGCGCGGCCGTCAGCCGCGCATGCTCGCGCGAATTGATTGCGGCGATACCCGCCAACGCGATAGTGACCGTCGCGAGGAGTGCAAAAATTGCGTAAAGCTTGGCTGCGATAGAGAGGTGTGGAAAAGACACGCGCCCCAAGGTCCCTGCAAAGCTCTGTGGTCAGCTCTAGGGAGACTGGCAGGTATGTGTTAACCACTGGTTTTCGTTGAGTTTCCGGCTAATTCCGTAGGATTATCATGACCCTCAATGTCGCCGTGCAGATGGACCCGGTCGAGCGGATCAATATTCGCGGCGATTCGACCTTCGCTCTTTTGCTGGAAGCGCAGAAGCGGGGGCACGCCCTCTCCTATTACACGCCCGACAAGCTGGCGCAGCGCGGACACCGGATTTTCGCGACAGTCTGGCCAATATCGGTGCGCGACACGGAAGGCGACCATTTCACGCTCGGTGAGCCGCAACGCACTGACCTGACGGCATTCGATGTGGTCCTGCTGCGCCAGGATCCGCCCTTCGACATGGCCTATATCACGACGACGCACATGCTCGAACGCGTGCATCCAAGGACGCTGGTGGTGAATGATCCGGCGCAGGTACGCAATGCGCCGGAAAAAATCTTTGTCCTGGGTTTTCCTGACCTGATGCCGCCGACGCTGGTCACCCGCGACCTCGCCGAGATCAAGGCGTTCCGCGAAGAGCATGGCGATATCGTCATGAAGCCGCTTTACGGTCATGGCGGCGGCTCGGTCTTCCGCCTGACCAAGGACGATCTGAATTTCGGCTCGCTCTACGATCTGTTTGCGACAACCTTCCGCGAGCAATGGATGGTGCAGACATTCCTGCCGGCGGTAAAGGACGGCGACAAGCGCATCATCCTGGTGAACGGCGAATTCGCCGGCGCCGTGAATCGCGTACCCGCCGCCGATGATCTGCGCTCCAACATGGTGCGCGGCGGCGCGGCGAAAGCGACCGACCTCACTGCACGCGAGCGCGAGATTTGCACAAAGCTTGGCCCAGCCCTGCGTGAACGTGGTCTGCTCTTCGTCGGCATCGATGTCATCGGCGGCTACCTCACCGAGATCAACGTCACCTCGCCGACCGGCCTGCGCGCGATCAGAAATCTCGGCGGACCGGACATTGCGGCGATGATCTGGGATTGCATCGAGAGCAAGCGGTGAAGCGGACCGTCGGCGAGCATTTCAGGCCTGCGAATTCGCGGCTTCTCGCGATCTGTCTCGCGGCGGCTATTCTGACGACAACGACTGCCGTCGCTTTCGCCGCCGGCGAATGCAGTTTCAAGAAGCAGCGGCCGGTGACCCTCAAGACGATGGGGCCGTGCCATTTCGATCCCGAGACTTTGAGCTTTGCCGGCGACGCGCAGCAGCAGGCCAGATGTCTGCTGACGCCGGTGCTGGAAGGCGGAAAGCTCGGCAGCCCGCTCGAACAATTACCCGACTTACTCGCCGGACGCGTCGGCCGCAGCGACAATCTGCCGGATCGCAACGCCATGCTCGGGGCGCTGAAGGAGCGCGGCCTCGACGTGGTGTTCGGCGACAGGCTTGCGCAACCGGCGTCACGCGCCAATGACAATGACGCGGAGGCG
Source organism: Pseudorhodoplanes sp. (assembly GCA_032027085.1). NCBI lineage: Bacteria > Pseudomonadati > Pseudomonadota > Alphaproteobacteria > Hyphomicrobiales > Pseudorhodoplanes > Pseudorhodoplanes sp. Next base: position 1,774,673 of record JAVSMS010000001.1, read on the forward strand.
CGCGGCGCCTCATATATGGTTCTGCACGACACCAGCGCGCCGAATTTTCGCAATCATCCCTGGCCACCGAAGATCGACGACGATCCGAAGATCAACAGCCTGGCGCGCTATTCCTGCAGCAACAATATCGAGCGCGCGCATATCTTCATCAATCGTCTGGGCGACATCTTTGCGCCGCATGATTTCTGGGTGCCGTGGCGCGCGACCAAGTTCGAGATGGCGACCAATTTCGACGGTAAGCTGAAAGGCCTGTTCCTGCATGTCGAGCTGGTGCAGCCGCGCAAGCGGCATCCCAGATATCGCGGCAACAACGATTTCCTGGCGCCGTCGCCGGGCTTTCCGCCTGTGCAATATGATGCGCTGGCGCTGGTCTATGTCATCGCCAGCCTGCGCGCCGGTGTTTGGCTTATTCCCGCTTATCATGCCGTGCTCGATGAGGGCATTTACGACAAGCACGACGACCCGCAGAATTTCGATCTCAATGCATTCGCCGCCAGCCTCGCCAAGCTGCTCGACCGGCTGAAATCCTCGGGCTGAATTAGCCTAATGCGCTGTCGCAGCGGGCTGGCCAAGACCGAGCTCGATTTCTTTCAGCGTGAGCCCTGAGCGCATCTGGTCGATCAGGGTTTCCAGGTCGCCGCCGGCAGCTTCCGCCTCGATGCGGGCCCGCCGGGCCTCCTCCAATTCGCGCTCCAGCGCCTTGATATCCATGGCCAATGCTCCGCTGTCCCGTTGCGAAAAATAACTGAGTCGTTTTGTTCTTCAAATGTTCTTGTATACGGTAGACTAGTCCATTAGACTGCAACCAAGGGTAGAGGCAGCCTCATGGTTCAGCGGGTCGCCACGGTCGCATTCGAGGGCATTGAGGCGCGCGCCGTCGATGTACAGGTGCAGGTCGCGCCAGGCTTGCCGGCCTTCAATGTCGTGGGGCTGCCGGACAAGGCCGTGTCGGAAGCGCGCGAGCGTGTGCGGTCGGCGCTGATCGCGTCCGGCCTCGCGCTGCCCGCCCGCCGCATCACCGTGAACATGGCGCCGGCTGATCTGCCCAAGGAAGGCAGTCACTATGATCTGCCGATCGCGCTCGGGCTGATGGCGGCGATCGGCGCAATTCCATCCGACGCGTTATCGGGATTCACCGTGCTGGGCGAACTCGGCCTCGACGGCTCGATCGCGCCCGTTGCCGGCGTGCTCCCTGCCGCGATCGGCGCCAATGCGCGCGGCGAAGGTTTGATCTGTCCGGCCGGCTGCGGCGCCGAAGCCGCCTGGGCCAGCCCGGAAATGGAGATCATCGCGGCATCATCCCTCATCCAGCTTGCCAATCATTTCCGCGGCACGCAGGTGCTCTCGCGCCCGCAACCGAAAATCCGCGAGGTCGAGGGAGCACTGCTCGATCTCGCCGACATCAAGGGACAGGAAAGCGCCAAGCGCGCGCTCGAAGTTGCTGCTGCCGGCTCGCATAACTTGCTGATGGTCGGGCCGCCCGGCGCCGGCAAGTCGATGCTCGCGGCGCGACTGCCCTCGATCCTGCCGCCGCTGACGCCGTCCGAATTGCTTGAAGTCTCGATGATCGCTTCTGTCGCCGGCGAGATTTCCGGCGGCGCGCTGACCAATCAGCGGCCCTTCCGCAGCCCGCATCATTCCGCCAGCATGCCGGCGCTCGTCGGCGGCGGCTTGCGCGCGAAACCCGGTGAGATTTCGCTTGCGCATCATGGCGTTCTCTTTCTCGACGAGCTGCCCGAATTCGAGGCGCGCGTTCTCGATTCACTGCGGCAGCCGCGGAGACCGGCGAAGTCGCCATCGCCCGCGCCAGCCATCGCGTCACCTATCCGGCGCGCTTCATGTTGGTCGCCGCGATGAACCCCTGCCGCTGCGGGCGCGCCAGCGATCCCGGTTTTTCCTGCAAGCGCGGGCCGAATTCACGATGCGTTGCAGACTATCAGGCCAGACTCTCGGGGCCGCTGCTCGACCGCATCGATCTGCAGATCGAAGTGCCGGCGGTCACGGCCGCCGATTTGATCCTGCCGCCGCCTGCAGAAGGCAGCGCCGAGGTCGGTGCGCGCGTCGCCCGCGCGCGCGATCTGCAGGCGGAACGTTATGCCGCGCTCGGCTTGCCGCATATCCGCAGCAATGCGCAGGCGAACGGACCGGTGCTGGAAGATGTCGCGAAGCCAGACAAAGCAGGCCTGGCGCTGTTGCGCGACGCCGCCGACGCCATGCGGCTCTCTGCGCGCGGCTATCATCGCGTGCTGCGCGTCGCGCGCACGCTGGCCGATCTCGACGGTGCGGAACGTGTCGGGCGCATCCATCTCGCCGAAGCTTTGTCCTATCGCGCCCTCGCCGACGATCTCCGGCGCGCGGCATGACGGGTTGCCGCGCGCCGGTTCTTCCTCATGGCTCGACCACGATCCGTCCCTTCATATTCGGATGCAGTCGGCAATAATAATCGACGGTTCCGGCGGTCTTCACCGTCAATCGCGCGTGACTGCCCTTCGGCAGCATGTAATCCCAGGTGCCATCGCGTGCCGTCGCCGTATGAACAAGAAAATCGTCATTCGTCCACTCAACCGTATCGCCGACATGGACCCGAACTTCGGGCGGCGTGAACACCAGATTCTTCATCCCGATCGGAACGACATCGGCCGCCATCAAGACTGCGGGGACCAGCAAACCGGCGGCGAAAGGCAGCAGCACCTGCAGCCAGACAGACGAAAGACGGCGCGGTCTCATTTGAGATCTTTCACGAGAGTCTCGGCGTGCTGCTGATGGCCCTGAAAGACCTTCAGGCCGGTCTGCAAAAGATCTTTCAGTTCGGCATTGCTGGCCGACGGAATCAGGACCGTCTGCAGCGCGCCATTCACGGTCTTGTGGTAGGCGACTTCGTTCTCGGTATAAGCCTTGTCGAACTGCGCGCCGTTCAGCTTGGAAAGCTGCGCTTTCTTCTCCGCCGCCTGCTTCATCAGCGACTTGCTAGTGTCGTTATCCTGCGGCGTCACCTTGAGCTTCTTGACCAGCGCCAGCGCCTTCTCGTTGACGGCCGTGTGGTCGCGCACCATGCTTTCGGCGAAGCCGCGCACCGCGCCGTTCTTGCTCTTGTCCAACGCGAGTTTGGCGGCCTCGATATCGATCTGGCCCGCGGTGTAGGCAATATGCGCGATCTGCGGATCGGTGGGTTTTGCGTTTTGTGCCGAAGCCGGACTTGCAACCAGCCAGCACGCCGCCATCGCCGCTGCGAGTTTGACGATAGACATTTTCATCTCCTGACAATCGCCGGGTCGCGGGCTGCGAACCGGACGATCTATGGATGTCCGGACGACGCAAAGGTTCCCGGCTCTGCTGTCAGGAGGCGCGCAATCGCTGCAGCACGCGCTCGGTGATGCGTTCGCAACGCGTTCCGCCAAATGGAAACACGTCGGTGAGACCGGGCGCAAGATGCCGATCAAGCGCGTCGTGCAGCAATTTTCGCGCGCGATGAAGGCGCGTTTTCACCGTTTGCGGCTTGATGCCGAGCACGATGGCGGTTTCCTCGATGCTCAAGCCCTCAACCGCGCGAGAGATCAGCACCGAACGAAAATCCTCCGGCAGATCGTCAATTGCGCTTTCGAGCAGCTTCTGGATCTCGCGCTGCGCCATGGTGCGTTCCGGGTCGGTTGCAGTCGTCATGGAGGGGAACGGAATGATGTCGGCCTGTTTTGAATGGTCGAGCACGCTCAGGTCCGTCATTGATCGCTGCCGCCGCAACCGTCCCAGCGCCTCGTTATAGGCGATCCGCGAAATCCAGGTGCCGAAGCTGGAATCGCCGCGGAATTCCGCGAGCCTGGTGAAGGCGCGCACATAGGCTTCCTGCACGACATCCTCGGCTTCCGCATCGTTGCGCAGGACGCCGCGCGCGATCCGGAACAGCCGCCGGTTGTAGCGCTGCATCAAAGCCCGAATGGCCGCTTCGTCGCGATCGCGCGCGCGCCGCGTCAATTCGGGATCGCCGAGCCGTCGCAGATCGGCAAACCGCACGGGCTGGACCGATACATTCTCCATTCGGCTTTGCTCCTCACCGGCTGACTGAACCCCCTGTAGATGCGGCTTGCGCCCGAAGGTTCCCACAGACGCGCCGGCCATTGCGGCATCGCGCAAGTTTACCGCTTGTTAACCGCTTTTCTCAACGGCACGTCCGTCGCGTCGAGATTGAAGAAAGTTGCAAGCACCCTTCCGCCACACTGCTTACCTGAAAAACGACGGCTGGCACGCCTCCGCGATGACCGGCCGCGCAACAGGGCGAGACGGCGATGATACCCCTTCATGCTCCCGCATCGCGAGGGCAATGGCATGCGCATATGCGGCGACGGCCACGACCGTTGCTTCTCCTTGCCGGCGGCGCCTGCCTGGCATCCGTACTGCTTCTCTATACGCTTGCCAAGCAAGCCGGTTCTGCAACGCATCTCTATGCGATCGGCATATCCGCATTGCTCGCTGCGGCCGGCCTGTTCATCGCGTTTCTGATCCATCGGGTACAGACATTGACGGCAGCCGTCGATGCGCTGGAACAGCGTGCCGACGCATTATCTGACCGGAACTGGGAGTTGCGCGAAGCCGAGGAGCGCGCGCGCAGCTTTCTCGAAGCGCCAGGCGATCTCATCGTGCGCCGCACCCGCGACAGCAGGATCACCTATGCCAATGATGCCTATTGTACGCTGATGGGTCAGCGCGCTGAAAGTCTTGTCGGGACCGGCGCCGTTCCGGACATTCTTGAACAGGGTGACAGCGCCTTGCTGCCCGACGGCAGCCGCGTGCACGACCAGAAAATTGCAAGCCGGGACGGGCCGCGCTGGATCGCCTGGCGCGATGTTGCGGTCCGCACCGACGAAAACCACAGCGAGATCCAGAGTGTCGGCCGCGACGTGACCGATCGCGTCAATGCCGAACAGGCGTTGGCGGATGCGCGCGACGAAGCGGAAGCCGCCAATCGCGCCAAATCGCGATTCCTGGCCATGGTGAGCCACGAGGTGCGCACGCCATTGAACGGCATTCTCGGCATGGCCGACCTTCTTCTCGATACGCCGCTGACGCCGGAACAGAAAACCTATGCCAAGGCGGTGAAAACCTCCGGCGACACACTGCTGTCGCTGATCGAGGAGATTCTCGATTTTTCCAAGATCGAGTCCGGCCGGCTTGACATCGAGGCGCGGCCCTTCGCGCTCGGCGCCATGATCGAGGACATGGTGGAATTGCTGGCGCCACGCGCGCAGGCGAAAGGCATCGAGATCGCCGCTTATGTCGATGAGCGGCTGCCCGAACGGATCGCCGGCGACAGCACGCGTCTGCGGCAGGTGCTGATCAATCTTGCCGGCAATGCCATCAAGTTCACCGATACCGGCGGAGTCGCCATCGTCGTCGAACCCGGCATCTGGCCCGGCGACATCAATTTCAAGGTGCGAGACACCGGCATTGGAATCGCGCCGGAAGAACAGTCGCGCATCTTCAGGGAGTTCGAGCAAGGCGATGGCGCCGCGAATAATGCGAGCGGCACCGGTCTTGGGCTTGCCATCTCCCAGCAGATCGTCGAGCGCATGGGCGGCAGGATTTCGGTCGAGAGCCTGCCGGGCGCCGGCGCATTGTTCGAATTCACGGTCAATCTTGCTGCGGCAGACGACACCCCGCCGGCTTTTGCCGCGCCCGACCTGACCGGCCATGCCGTGCTGATCGTCGCGCCGGCGATGATCGAAGCGGCGCTGATCGCCCGCCGGCTGACGCGCTGGGGCGCAACCGCGGCGGTGGTGCCGAACGAGGCCGCGGCCGCAGCACTGGTGCCCGAGCGCAATTGGCAGACATTGCTGGCGGACCACGCCTTGGGCCGCGACGCACTCGACCGGCTGCTGCAAATGTCGCGCTCTATCGAGCGCCGCCTGATCCTGATGACTCCGGCGGAACGCGGCGAACTGGATGCGATGAGACAGGCCGGCTTTACCGGCTATCTCGTGAAACCCGTGCGCGCCGTTTCACTGGCGGCCCGCTTGCAATCTCACGGCGATGACTTTGCGCGCGTTGCCGACGTCCCGGCACCATCCGCGGAAGCCAAGCCCGTGCAGCGCGGACTCTCGGTGCTTGTCGCCGAAGACAATGAGATCAACGCCCTGCTCACCCGCGCGCTGCTGTCGAAGCTGCAGCACAGCCCGACGCTCACGACCGACGGCGCCGAGACCGTGCAGGGCTTCCTGTCGGCACGCGCCGCCGGAACGCCTTTCGACCTGATTCTGATGGACGTGCGCATGGCCGGCATCGACGGACTGGAGGCGGCGCGCCGCATCCGCGCCGCCGAGGCCGCGCACGGCTGGCCTCGCACGCCGATTGTCGCGCTCACCGCCAATGCCTTGCCTGAGCATCGCGACGCCTGCCTAGCCGCCGGAATGGACGGCTTCCTCACCAAGCCACTGGACCGCGAACGCCTGGAAACGGCCTTGGCGCGCTATAGAACCGTGCCTCCGATCGCCGCCTGACGGCCAAGCATCGGCGCTCGCTCCGCGTGTGACGTCGATCTCAGGATGACGAATCAGAGTTTCCGCAGCGCCACTTCCTCGACGGCGTGGCTTTCGGCTTTCTTCAGGATCAAATCGGCACGCTGACGCGTCGGCAGGATATTCTCGCGCAGATTGATCAGGTTGATACGCTCCCAGATGCCGGTTGCGGTCTCCACCGCTTCAGTGTCCGACAAGGTCGAATAGCGATGGAAATAGGACAGCGGATCGCGGAACGCGGTCATCCGCAGCGCCAGAAAACGGTCGACATACCAGCGTTTCAGCACTTCCTCGTCGGCGTCGAGATAGACCGAGAAATCGAAAAAGTCCGACACGAAGGGAATCGCCTTGCCGTCCTTTGGCGGGCGCCCGGTCTGCAGCACGTTCAGTCCTTCGACGATGAGGATGTCGGGCCGGTCGATCTCAATCCATTCATGCGGCACAACGTCATAGACGATGTGTGAATAGATCGGTGCGCGCATCGGCGTCTTGCCGGCCTTGATGCCGGACAGAAACTTGAGCAGCTCCGGCAGATCATAGCTTTCCGGAAAACCCTTCTTCTCCATCAGGTCTTCCTGCTGCAGCACCGCGTTGGGATAGAGAAAACCGTCGGTGGTGAGGAGATCGACCTTCGGCGTGTTGGGCCAGCGTGCGAGCAGGGCCTGCAGCACGCGGGCGGTGGTCGACTTGCCGACAGCGACCGAGCCGGCAACGCCGATGACATACGGCACCTTGGCATCCTCGGTGCGCAGGAATTTCTGCTGCACGCGGAACAGCCGCTGCGATTCGGCGACATACATCGAGAGAAGACGCGACAACGGCAGATAGATTTCCTCCACCTCCGCCATGTCGAGACGATCGTGCATGGAGCGCAAGGTGGCGACTTCCGACGGACGCAAGGTCATCGGCGTGTCTTCGCGCAAGCTTGCCCATTCCTGACGCGAGAAAGTCTTGTAAGGCGAGACTTCAGGCTCGATACGCTTTTCCATGCGGGGCTTCTTTCAGTCCGGCTTGCGGGAGGCTTTTTCCTGCAGCCCGGATTGCGACATGCGCTGTTCCAGTTCCGCCTCGACTTCGGCGAGCTTCACGCCGCGCGCCTGCAGCACCACCAGAAGATGGTAAAGAAGGTCGGCTGTCTCGGCGATCAACTTGCTGCGATCCTCCGCAACGGCGGCGATGACGGTTTCCGCAGCTTCCTCGCCGAGTTTCTTGGCGCAATGCGCCACGCCCTTGTCCAGCAGCTTGCGGGTGTAGGAGACATCCGCGCTGGCGCCGGCGCGCTCCTGCACGCGGGCTTCGAGATCGGAGAGCGTCGGGGTCGTCTTGGTCGTCACGATTGGAGTTCCAGTCCTTGGCCGGCGGCCTTGTAGCATGATCGAAAAGCTCGCGCCGCACTCATTCACCCCTCCACGGGAGGATAAGGACGCGCGTCATCGCCCGTATTGTTTGAGGCGCCGGGATCGCCTTCCTGCTCTTTCCCTCACTTTCAATAAGTGAGGGGGATGGCGCGCCGGGCGGCGCAACCTTCCTTTTTCAGTGTGCGATCCCGTTTCCGGAACCGCCGCGTCGTCCGACGCGCCATCGCGGCGTTTTCACTACGATGCCGGGCCGCGCTTTCGTGGGTGATCCAGTGTGGGCCCACGGCAGCCAGCTCCTGGCGGAGGCCCATCAGTGGCCTCGGGCGGAGCCCCGGCATAGCCCGAGTGCGAGCTTGCGAGGCTCGCCCGCGGGCGCCGCACCGGCCGAGGCCCGGAATTACCGGGCGCCGTCCAGAAAGGTCCTGCGGCGCATCTCCGCCGCAGCCCTTCCTTCGTCCCGCCTCCATGACGCCTCATGAGAGCGCCCCTCGGCGGACGAGGTGATATGCTTATAGTCCTATCTAGGAATATTGTCAAGGGTTTTGTTTGGCCTCGTGTCCCGGGCGAGCGAAACAAAACACGGGCCCCAAAAGCGAAGCATGGCCGCGCAGGTGATTGTGGCCCGGCTGGCGGGCTGGGCGTCGCGGGATAGGAGCCTGTGTTTGCCACCACCCAAACGACCCTGCTATCTCCCCCGCATGCCCTTCCTGCCCGCGCCCGACATCCTCCTCGCCTTCACCGCCGCCTCGGTGCTGCTGATCCTCACGCCGGGGCCGGACATGACCTTCTTTCTCGGGCAGACGCTGACCGCGGGACGCGCGCGCGGTTTCGCCGCCTTGTTCGGCGCCATGACCGGCCTGTGCGTGCATTCAATGCTCGCGGCGTTCGGTCTGTCGGCGTTGCTGGTGGCGTCGGCGGAGGCCTTCGCGATTCTGAAAATCGTCGGCGTCGCCTATCTGCTCTGGCTGGCGCTGCAGGCGATCCGCCAAGGCACAGCGCTGACGCTCGCGCAAGGCGCTGCGAAACCGCAATCACTGCGGCGCGTCTTCCTGACCGGCGCCGGCATCAACCTGCTCAATCCGAAGATCGTGATGTTCTTCCTGACCTTCCTGCCGCAATTCGTCTCGGCGTCGGATCCGCAAGCGAGTGGCACGCTCTTCTTCCTGGGACTGTATTTCATCGTGCTGTGCCTTCCGATCTGCATCCCCATGATCCTGATGGCCAACCGCTTCACGGGCGCGCTGCGGCGCTCGCCGCGCATCATGCGCGCCTTCGACTGGCTGTTCGCCGGATTGATGGGTGCGTTCGCGGTGCGGCTGCTGCTGGCGCGCAGTTCGTAGGGTGGGTTAGGCGCGCAAGCGCCGTAACCCGCCATAGCTGGGTGCGGCCGGTGGGTTACGCGCCTTCGGCGCTAACCCACCCTACGTGCTGGCATTTGTAGCCCGCATGGAGTGAAACGGAATGCGGGGGACGGCACCCGGATTACGCTTCGCTTCTACGCTAGTTGCTGTCATTGCCGGACCTGATCCGGCAATCCATTCGTTTTTTGAAAAGATGGATGCGCGGATCAAGTCCGCGCATGACGAAACCTCACATATCCCCGACCGGCGCCTTCCACTTTCCGGCGCTGCGGCCGGCGATCAGCCAATAGACAAAGCCGCCGATAATGCCGGAGGCGGCGACCAACTGCAGCCCGAAGGCGACCGGCGGCATGTCGGTCGTCTCCTCGATCTGCACCGACATGTTGGTCCCGAACCAGGCGATGAGCCCAATCGCGGCGCCGCCGAGCGCGTAATAGAAGATCGATCGGATGTCGAAGGCTTCGGCAATTGCGATCAGCGCCAGCGCGGGGAGGAAGGCGTAAGCCCCGACCATGCTGGTGGTGAAGAAGCCGACGAAGAAGAAGGCGAAATGCTCGACCGGATCGGTGGTAACCGTCACCCAGTCGGGCACCATGACGCCGATCGCGAGCGCAAGACCCGCGGCAAGGATGGAGATCAGCAGGGCGAAGAGAATGACAATGAGGCGGAAGAAAAGGGACATGTTTTCAAACCAGTCGTTCCGGCCGAGCCAAAGCGAGAGTCGGAACCCATAATCACAGAGATTCGAACTTCGGCAAGGCCGGTGTTTCCGGTTTTAGCCGGCTTGTGAAATGCAAAATCCGATCTCGAGTGAAGCTCGGGGGCGACCGGTAAATCAGTCCGTCATCGCCATGGCGCGCAGCGTCATGCGTTCGCGTGCCGAGAGCTTTTCGGTAGCGCTCTTCAATTGCCCGCAGGCGGCAAGGATGTCGCGCCCGCGCGGGGTGCGCACCGGCGAGGCATAGCCGGCGTTGAAAACTACTTCGGAAAATTTCTCGATCTGCTCCCAGTCCGAGCACTCATACTTCGTACCCGGCCAGGGATTGAAGGGAATGAGATTGATCTTGGCCGGAATGCCTTTCAGCAAGCGCACCAGCTCCTTCGCGTCGGCGAGCGAGTCGTTGACACCTTTCAGCATCACGTATTCGAAGGTGATGCGGCGCGCATTCGACACGCCGGGATAGTTGCGGCAGGCGTCGAGCAATTCGGCGATCGGATACTTGCGGTTGAGCGGCACCAGCTCGTTGCGCAGATCGTCGCGCACCGCATGCAGCGAGATCGCCAGCATGCAGCCGATCTCCTCGCCGGTGCGCGCGATGTTCGGCACAACGCCGGAGGTGGAGAGCGTGATACGCCGGCGCGACAGCGACAGGCCTTCGCCGTCGCTCGCGACCAGCAGCGCATCGCGCACCGCCTCGAAATTGTAGAGCGGCTCGCCCATGCCCATCATCACGATGTTGGAGACGAAACGCTCGCCCTCGGTCGGCAGGCCGGGACCCTTCGCGTGCTCCTGCCCGAGAAAATCGCCGAGCCGGTCGCGCGCCACCATGATCTGGCCGACGATCTCGCCGGGCGTGAGATTGCGCACGAGGCGTTGCGTGCCAGTGTGGCAGAAGGAGCAATTCAGCGTGCAGCCGACCTGGCTGGAAACGCAGAGCGTGCCGCGATCGTTCTCCGGAATGTAGACGCATTCGACTTCGTGCGGGCGCTCACCCTGTGTGCCGGACGGCAGACGCAGCAGCCATTTGCGGGTGCCGTCGTTCGACACCTGCTCGGCGACGATCTCCGGACGCTCGAGCGTGAAATGATTTGCGAGCTCGGCGCGCAGGTCTTTCGACACCGACGTCATGTCGGTAAAGTCGCGAACGCCGCGTACATAGAGCCAGTGCCAGATCTGCTGCGCGCGCATCTTCTGCGCGCGCTCAGGCACGCCGATGCCGCCGAGCATCGCGGCAAGCTCGGCGCGCGAGGCGCCGACAAGCGAGGGCTTGTCCGGGGCGACGTATCGCTCCAGCGGGGTTTTTTCGAGCAGAGTCGTGGTTTCGGCGGTCATTGATGTCGTCAGGAATTGGCGCGGCTCTTAGCACAAATGGGGTTCGCCGCGCCAAATATCACGGGTCGTTCCGGCCGAGCGAAAGCGAGAGCCGGAACCCATAATCACCGGACGTGCGATTACGGAAATACTGGGATTATGGGTCCCGGCTCGCGCGCTGCTTCGCAGCGCTTGGCCGGGACGACGCCAATGTGAATTACCGGCATTCCTGCGCGGTGCGGTCGAGCGCCTGGGAAATGCCCTTCAGCGAGAAGGTATCGGTCGTCTTGGTGCCGCGGGTGGATTCGCCCTTGACGGTGACGTCGGAGCCCTTGCGCAGAGCCTCGACCAGCCGCGCCTCTTCCGCCGCGTTCTTCACCCAGGCGCCGTCATTCTGCGTGTACATGGCAAAGGTGGCGCCGCCGACCTCGACGCTGGCGTCGGCGTTCGGCTTCAGCGGATAGCCGATGATGACCGACACCTCTTCCTTCACCTTCTCGGCCGGGCGCGTGGACACGAACAGCCAAGCCGGATCGCGCGGGCGATTCGGCGGATTGGTGGCGGACGAGGTGGGCTTGGCGAGCGCGAAGCACACCTTCTTGCCGCCGGGCGAAGCCGTATAGGCGCCCCAGTCGCCATACTGGCCGAGCAACGTCGCGCCCGACGTGGGCGAGGCCTGGCCATAAGCCATGGTCGCCGCCACCGAGACGGCGGTCATCGTCCCACCAAACCCACCCAGTACCGGAATTTTCCGCAAGAATGTCATGCCCGCACCTTTTCGTTCCGGCGTGCGCCGAAGCGGCCCCGGTTCGCGAATAATAAGCCAAAATTGGCAATGTGAAGGCGATTTCCACTACAGATTGCCGCAGGCCGCATCCGTGATAGGAGACGCGCGGAAGGAAAGGCCTGCAATGAAAGCCATTCTCTGCACCAAGCCGGGCGGCCCGGACGACCTGCAACTCACAGATATTCCCGATCCCGTGGCCGGGCCCGGCGAAGCCGTGGTCAGGGTTGCCGCCGCCGGCCTGAATTTTTTCGATACCCTGATCATCGCCGACAGATATCAGGTGAAACCACCGCGCCCGTTTTCGCCGGCAGCGGAATTTGCCGGCACGATCGAGAGCCTGGGCGCCGGCGTGAGCGGCTTTTCCATAGGCGAGCGCGTGATGGGATACACGCGCTATGGCGCGGCGCGCGAACGCGTCGCCGTGAGCGTGAACAAGCTGGTGCACATTCCCGACGCGCTCGATTTTGATCATGCCGCCGGACTGAGCGTGATCTATGGCACGACCTATTACGCGCTGCATGACCGCGGGCGATTGAAAAGCGGCGAGACGCTGGCGGTGCTCGGCGCCGCCGGCGGCACCGGGCTTGCGGCGGTGGAGATCGGCAAGCTGATGGACGCGCGTGTGATCGCCTGCGCCTCCAGCGATGAGAAATGCGCCTTCGCGCACAAGCACGGCGCCGACGAGACCATCAATTATACGGCGCAGGATTTGAAGGCTGAATTGAAGCGGCTGGGCGGCGCACGCGGCATCGACGTGATCTACGATCCGATCGGCGGCGCTTATTCGGAAAACGCGCTGCGCGCGCTCGGCTGGGAAGGCCGCTTTCTGGTGATCGGATTTGCGGCGGGCGAGATACCACGAATTCCGCTCAATCTCGCGCTCTTGAAAAGCTGCGACATTGTCGGCGTCGCCTGGGGCAATTTTACCGAACGCTTTCCAGAGCAGAATGCGAAGAACATGCAGCAGGTTGTGCGCTGGGCGAGCGAGGGAAAGCTATCGATGCATGTGCACGCGGTCTATCCGCTCGCCGACACGTCACGCGCCTTGCAGGACATCGCCGCGCGCAAGGTGATGGGCAAGGCGATCATCCGGCCATAAAACATGCCACCTTCGCCACAAACTCCGTTCATTCCCGCGCAAGCGGGAATCCAGCGTTGCTTGACTCCGGGTCCCCGCTTCCGCGGGGACGAACGGAGGAAATACATGAAAGCGAGCTGAGGCGTGGAGCCCCTCTATCTGGTCATCGCCGTGGGCGCGGTGGTCGCCGGCTTCGTGCAGGGCCTGTCGGGCTTCGCCTTTTCGCTGACGGCCCTAGCCATCTGGGCCTGGGCGGTGGAGCCGCATCTTGCAGCCGTGCTCGCGGTGTTCGGCGCGCTGACAGGACAGATCGTCGGGGTGTTGTCGGTGCGCAGAGGCTTCGATCTCAAGCTGCTGCTGCCCTTCCTGCTCGGCGGCATTGCCGGCATTCCGATCGGCCTCTGGCTGCTGCCGCTACTCGACGCCAACCTGTTCAAGGCAATGCTGGGGCTGCTGCTCGTGGTGTGGTGCCCGATCATGCTGGCGGCGCCGCAATTGCCGAGCATCACTTTCGGCGGACGCATCGCGGATGGTTTTGTCGGATTGATCGGCGGCATCATGAGCAGCATCGGCGGGCTCGCCGGCGCGGTGCCGACCCTGTGGTGCAGCCTGCGCGGACTGAAGAAGGATGCCCAGCGCGCGGTGATCCAGAATTTCAATCTCAGCATCCTGGCGATGACGATGCTGACTTATGTCGCGACCGGCGTCATCACCCGCGACATGCTGCCGGCCTTCGCCATCGTCGCGCCGGCGATGCTGATACCGACCTTCCTCGGCACGCGGCTCTATATCGGAATAAGCGAAGCGACGTTTCGGATCATCGTGCTCGGCCTGCTCACTCTGGCCGGCATCGCGCTGCTCTTGTCCTCGCTGCCGCATCTCCTCGGCAGGATGTGACAATCAATCCTGGGACAATCTCTGCCGCGCCGCCTCGCGATGCTCGGGGCGGATGGAATCGATGACGAGCTTCATCGCGGCGGCAAGCATTGCCGCGTCGTCGGCGAAACCGAGCGCCGGCAGAAGGTCGGGCATGCCATCGAACGGGATGACGAAATAGGCGAGCGCGCCAAGCAGCACGGCGCGCACCTGCAGCGGCGTCTCCCGGTCGAAGGCGCAGTAATAGGCGGCGAGCAGATCCTCGGCGAAAGGCAGTTTGCCGGCGTGGCGCGTCAGCTTGCGCCAGAAGCCCGCGCGCACGACGCGCTCGTCCCCGGCTGCGTCCTGCGCGGCCCTGGCATCTTCGCCGAAATTCGCCCGTCCTGCCCACATGGCCCTTACCTCCACTCGACAGTCCAAGACCGCTAGATGGCCCCGGCAAGCCCGCCGCGCAAGCTTTATGACGCAGTTGACGGGCGGCCGGCCTACGGTGAACCTCCCCTGCAACAAGACTTTCGCAACAAACCGAGGAAACATCCGATGTCATCATTCTGCCGCCGCGCCTTTCTGGCCGCCTGTGTGTCTGTAGTCGCCTTTGCCGGCACCGCGGCGGCGCAGGATTTCCCGTCCCGCCCCGTGAAGATCGTGGTGCCGTATCCGGCGGGAGGTTCCAACGACATCATCGCCCGTATCATGGCGCAGAAGCTCTCGGAGCGGATGGGGCAGCAATTCTTCGTGGAGAATCGTGGCGGCGCCGGCGGCAATATCGGTGCCGAAGCTGTCGCGAGTTCCGACCCGGATGGCTATACGCTGCTGCTCGCCGCGCCGGGACCGCTGACCTCGAATGCCTCCCTGTACAAGAACCTGCCCTTCGATCCGGCCAAGGCGTTTGCACCGGTGGCGCTGATCGCGTCGGTGCCGATTGTGCTGATGGTGCATCCGACGATCGAAGCGAAGAACGTGAAAGATCTGATCGCGCTGGCGAAGGCGAAGCCCGGCACGCTGAATTTCGGTTCCTCGGGCATCGGTTCGACCAACCACCTTGCCGGCGAATTGCTCAAGAGTATGACCGGCATCAACATCGTGCACGTGCCCTACAAGGGCGCGGCGCCCGCGATGAACGATCTGGTCGCCGGGCACATCCCGATGATGTTCGACAACATGCCGGCGGTGCTGCCGCAGGTCGCGGGCAAGCGCGTGAACGCGATTGCCGTTGCAGGCGCGCAGCGCGCCAAGGCGATGCCCGACGTGCCGACCGTGGCGGAATCCGGCGTCCCGGGTTTTGATGCAGCCGCGTGGTTCGGACTTGTTGCGCCGGCCAAGACGCCGCCTGCGGTGCTGAAGAAGCTTGAAGGCGAGGTCGCCGCCGTTCTGAAAATGCCGGATGTGCAGAAGCGCTTCACCGAGCTTGGCGCCGAGCCGGGCGACGTAACAGGCGCCGCGTTCGGCAAATTCCTCGCCGACGAGATGACGAAATGGACGAAGGTGATCCAGGCGTCAGGGGCGAAAGTGCAGTAACACTGCGCCTTGTTCTGCGCCCTCTACCCAGGCAGAGGGCGCAGACGCAAGCGTCGCGCGTCAGGGCTTGATCCGATCAAAGAACGCGCGCACCAGCGAGGCGCATTTGTCCGGATCGGTGGCGGCGACGTGATAGGAATCTCCGGGCAGCACTTCGAGTTTCGAATTCGGAATCGTCTCCTGCCATGCCTTCACGGACTCGACGCTGCCGAGTCCTGACCCCGTCGTGGTGATCACGACGGCAGGGCATTTGATGCGCGGCAATTCGGCGGTGACATCCACCGTCGGCACCATCTGCAGGAACGCTTCCAGCGTCGAGGCCTTTGTCTTCGACATAAGTTTCACCCACCACTCGATGGCCGCCGGCGGCAATGACGTACCGAGCCGCCCGGTCGTGGTTTCGCGAACCCAGCGCTCGATACCTTCTTCGCGAATCTGTTTGCGCCAGGCCGGGGCACGGTCCACGAAAGACGTGAGCGAAGCCGGCGCGCCGACCGCCGCCAGCGCGACAACGCGCTCCGGATACGTCGCCGCGATATGCATCGCCAGCGTGCCGCCGATCTTGCCGCCGATCAGCAGCACGCGCTCAAGCTTCAAGGCATCGAGCAGCCGGATGATATCTTCGCCGAGCCGCGCGAAGCGGTAGGTGTAGTCGCCTTGCATCGGCGTCGAATCGCCATAGCCGCGCAAATCCGGCCGCACGACGAGATGATGCGTGGCGAAATAAGGCACCCACCGCCGGAACGCCTCGCCGCTTTCAGCGAGGCCATGCAGCATCAGCACTGGAGGCTTTTCTTCCCACGGTAGAGTGTAGTCGTCGAGGCGGACCGCAAGCTCGCAGTCGTCGCTGACACGGATTTTCGAAATTTCAGTCGCCATCAGATGCAACGCGTCCCACCGCCGTCGATGTTGATACAGGTGCCTGTGATGAAGGACGCGCGCTCCGAACACAGGAACGCCACCAGCCCGGATATTTCGTCCGGTCGCCCAACCCGTCCGAGCGGCACCGATGCAATGGCCGCGGCATTCACCGCGTTCGCGTCCTTGCCGGCAATCGCCGCGCCCTGCGCGATCAGCGTGTCCCAGCGCTCGGTCTGCACCGGCCCTGGATTGACGCCGGTGACGAGAACATTGTCGGGCGCGCATTCTTCCGCGAGCGCCAGCGTGAAATTGAGCAGCGAGGCATTCACGGCGCCGCCCGCCATGTAAGCCGCGCGCGGCTGGTGTCCGCTGCGGCCGATGATGTTGACGATGCGGCCCCAGCGTCGCTCGCGCATGCCGGGCAAGACGTCGCGGGCGCAGCGCACATAGCCGAGCAGTTTCAGATTAAGCGATTTTTCCCACGTCGCATCCGAGGTTTCGGCGATGCGCCCCATCGGCGAGGCGCCGGCATTGTTGACAAGAATGTCGATTCGGCCGAGCGCCTTGCACGCCGCATCCATCGCCTTTGTCACATCGGCAATCTGCGTCATGTCGCCGACGCAGGCGACCACGCGGCGGCCGCTTTGCGTTGAAATCTCCCGCGCCGCCGCTTCCAGCCGTTCGGCATTGCGCGCCACGATGACGACATCCGCGCCTTCAGCCGCTAGTTCGGCGGCGATCGCACGTCCGATCCCGATGCTGCCGCCGGTGACGACGGCCGCCTTGCCCGTCAAATTCAATTCCATGAAATATCAGCCCGCCAATTTATCCATTGCTGTCGCGAGCGTGATGTCCTTTTCGGTCAGCCCGCCGGAGTCGTGTGTCGAAAGCGTCACTTCCACCGTCTTGTACACATTCAGCCATTCCGGATGGTGGTCAAGCTTCTCGGCCAGGAGCGCCACGCGGGTCATGAAGCCGAAAGCCTCGTTGAAATCCTTGAACACGAATTTTCGGAAAATGGCGTCGCGGTCCATCAGCTCGGTCCAGCCGGGCAGAGTGGCGAGAGCGGATTTGCGGGCGTCTCCGGCGAGTTTCTGCGGCATGGCGCACCTCACGTTTTTGGCCCGGTTGCGGGCCTCGAAAAAGAACCCGACTGATATTAGCTTGTTCCAGAAGGCAGCGTCAGGGATTGCAGAACAGGCATTACGGACAGCGAGGATTATATGGGCTGGTCATTGAATATCGGATCGATCGCAGGCACCGCGGTCCGCATCCACATCACCTTCCTGCTGTTCCTGATCTGGATCTTCGGCGCCTCCTATGCCACCGGAGGCTCCGACGCCGCCTGGCGCGGGCTGATTTTCATGATCCTGATCTTCGCCTGCGTGCTGGCGCATGAATTCGGCCATATCTTCACCGCGCGCGCGTTCGGCGTCATGACGCCTGACGTAACGCTGCTGCCCATCGGCGGCGTGGCGCGGCTTGAACGCATTCCGGAAAAGCCGGCGGAGGAATTTCTGATCGCCGTGGCCGGCCCCCTGGTCAATGTGGTCATCGCGATTGCGCTCGTGCTTTTTCTCGGCGCCGACGCGACGAACGGCTCTGCCGCGCTGGTCGACAATACGCAGACGCCGCTGGTCGACCGGCTGGCGATGGTGAATTTGTTTCTTGCCATCTTCAACATGATCCCGGCCTTTCCGATGGACGGCGGCCGCGTGCTGCGCGCACTGCTCAGCGCCAAATTCGGCTTCGTGCGCGCGACCGAGATTGCCGCCTCGATCGGACAAGGTTGTGCCTTCCTGCTCGGCTTCATCGGACTGTTCTACAATCCGATCCTGATCTTCATCGCGATCTTCGTTTATCTCGCGGCGTCCTCGGAAGCGCACATGGTGGCCCTGCGGTCGGTCGCGCGCGGCATGCCGGTCGCGGCGGCGACGATGACGCAGATCGCGACGCTGACGCCGGAAGCGCAGATCGACGACGCGGTGCAGACCCTGCTGCAGACCAGCCAGAGCGAGTTTCCCGTGATCGATCACGCGCAAAAGCCGGTGGGCCTTCTGGGCCGCAGCGATATCATCCGCGCGTTGAAGGAACTTGGCCCGGACGCACGGGTGAGTGAGGCGATGAGCACTACGCTGCCGACGGTCGATCGCCGGCGTCCGCTGGACGATGCGGTGCGCCTGCTGCAGGAAAAATCGGCGCCCGCGGTCGCCGTGGTGGAAGCCGACGGGCGGTTCCTCGGCCTGATCACCACCGAGACCATGGGCGAATTGCTGATGGTGCGGGACGCCCTGCCCAGCGGCCTGAAAGTCGGGCCTTGGGGACGGGCGGCGTAGGGGTGTGGCCTCACAAGTTGAAACCCTCCCCTGCAAGGGGAGGGTCGGATCGCCGAAGGCGATCCGACGAGGGGTCATCGTAACTCCATCCAACCCTCACCCGGCGCGCCTTCGCCCTTCGGGCTACGGCGGGCGACCTCCCCCTTTCAGGGGGAGGTAAAGACCGGCCGCATTGCCAGCGGCCCTCGCCTCCCCTATATCCCCCGCCATCGCCCACAGTGCATTCGGATCGCGGCCCGGCTTCGGCCCGCCACGGCTTTTTGGACCCTGAAAGAATGAAGCTCCGCAACGTCGCCATCATCGCTCACGTCGACCACGGCAAAACCACGCTGGTCGATCGCCTGCTGCAGCAATCCGGCGCGTTCCGCGAGAACCAGCGCGTCGCCGAACGCGCCATGGATTCCAACGATCTCGAACGCGAACGCGGCATCACCATCCTCGCCAAGGCAACTTCCGTCGTCTGGAACGACACCCGAATCAACATTGTCGACACGCCGGGCCATGCCGATTTCGGCGGCGAGGTCGAGCGCATCCTCAACATGGTGGACGGCGCGATCGTGCTGGTCGACGCCGCCGAAGGCCCGCTGCCGCAGACCAAGTTCGTGGTCGGCAAAGCGCTGAAGATGGGCCTCAAACCCATCGTCGCCATCAACAAGGTCGACCGTCCGGACGCGCGCGCCAATGAGGTTGTCAACGAGGTGTTCGATCTGTTCGCCGCGCTCGACGCCACCGACGAGCAGCTGGACTTCCCGATCCTCTACGGCTCGGCGAAGGAAGGCTGGATGGCCGAGAAAGAGGAAGGCCCGAAAGACAAGGGCATGACGCCGTTGTTCGATCTGGTGCTGCGGCATGTGCCGGAGCCGAAGATCGAGCAAGGCCCGTTCCGCATGCTCGGAACGATCATGGAATCCAACCCCTATCTCGGCCGCATCATCACCGGCCGCATCACCTCCGGATCGGTGAAGCCGAACCAGACGGTGAAGGTCCTCGACCGCGACGGCAAGGTGGTGGAAGAAGGCCGCGTGTCGAAGGTGCTCGCTTTCCGCGGACTGGAGCGTCAGCCGGTCGATGAAGTGGAGGCCGGCGACATCGTCGCCATTGCCGGCCTGCCGGAGGCAACGGTCGCGCACACGCTCTGCGCGCCTGAGGTGGAGACGCCGCTCGCGGCGCAGCCGATCGATCCGCCGACGCTGGCGATGACCTTTCGCGTCAACGATTCCCCGCTCGCCGGCACCGAAGGCAGCAAGGTGACCAGCCGCATGATCCGCGACCGCCTGCTGCGCGAAGCGGAAGGCAATGTGGCTTTGCGCGTCTCCGAATCCGACGAGAAGGATTCGATGGAAGTCGCCGGCCGCGGCGAATTGCAGCTTGGCATCCTGATCGAGACCATGCGCCGCGAAGGCTTTGAGCTGTCGGTGTCGCGTCCGAAGGTCGTGCTCCGCCGCAACGACGCCGGGGAACTCGAAGAGCCGATCGAGGAAGTCGTGATCGACGTCGACGAGGAGCATTCCGGCGTCGTGGTGCAGAAGATGTCGGAGCGCAAGGCCGACCTCCTGGAGATGAAGCCGTCCGGCGGCAATCGCCTGCGCCTCGTGTTCCATGCGCCGACGCGCGGGCTGATCGGTTATCAGGGCGAATTGCTGACAGATACCCGCGGCACCGCGATCATGAACCGGCTGTTCCATGGCTATGCGCCCTACAAGGGCGAGGTGCAGGGCCGCCGCAACGGCGTGCTGATTTCCAACGAACAGGGCGAGGCAGTTGCCTATGCCATGTGGAAGCTGGAAGACCGCGGCCCGATGATGATCGAGCCGGGCTGGAAGGTGTATCGCGGCATGATCGTCGGCGAGCACACGCGCGACAACGACCTTGAGATCAATGTCCTGAAGGGCAAGCAGCTTACCAATATCCGCACCACCTCGAAGGACGAGGCGGTGCGGCTGACGCCGCCGATCCGGATGACGCTGGAAAAGGCGCTCGCCTATATCCAGGACGACGAACTGGTCGAAGTGACGCCGAAGTCGATCCGCCTGCGCAAGAAGCTGCTCGATCCGAACGATCGCAAGCGCGAGGAGCGGCGGAAGGAAGCGGAGGCGGTCTGAGCCGCTTCAGGAAGCAAACACCGTAAGATTCTGCCGCCGGTTCGGCAGGCCCGCATCCGCAAGGTCGATCGCATCGCGCAGGGCGGCGATATGCGGGCCGTGATAGCCGCCGTCGCCGGCGACATCCCAGTAATCGCGGTGTGAAAAGAAATCCGGCTCGTTCTGGTGGTTCTTGCAGACCGGCACGTCGAACACCGCCTCGCCGAATATGTCGCCCATCGGCCCGCCAATGGCGTCGCCCCAGAACAACTGCGATTTCGGAAAATAGAGATTGGTCCAGCGCGTCAGCGCAAAGATGGCGCCGTGATGGAAGCGGCGCTCATTCGAGCGGCTGTGCACATGGGTCAGCATGCCGTCGCCGTCGATCAGGCGCGGCGGGCAAGTCGGCAGTTCGCGCTCCATCACCTTGCGCCGGAAATCGGCTTCCAGCGCTGCATCGTCGTCGCCGCGGCAGAGAAAATAATGCGCGTGCGTGAGCGGGCTGCCGAGCGTGATGAAGTCGGTGACGAGCCATGCCTGCGTTTCCCGGTTGCCATTTGCCTGGCGGTCGCTCGCGACCTTCGCCATGCGCGCGATCAGCGCGCGGCCTTTCTCGCGCAAGGCTTCTTCATTCAGCGCGCCCGCGTCGATCTCCCCGATCAGGGGTTTCAGCTCCGCGGCATCCGCCGGAAGGTGACGGAACACGCGGCCGAAATAGGCGCGCAGCATGTCATAGGCGATGACGCTGCCGAGGCTGTGCGCGACGATGACGATGCGGTCGTATTTGCCGGACTGGTGCAAAGCCTCCAGCGTCGCCACCGCCTGGCGGCGGATCTCGCGGCGCACCGCGACGTTAGACGGCGCATTGCGGAAATAGCGCGCGGCGTCGCCGAGATAGGGCTGCAGGAACGCCGCGTTGATGGAGAGATAGATCGCGATGATGATCCAGGCAGCGAAGGCGCACCATTCCGAGGTCAGCGTCCAGGGCAGCCATTCCGTGCCGCCGGTAAGCACCTGGCGCAGCAATTCGAAGCTGAACGCCATCGCATAGGCGACGGCGAAGGCGGGCAGGCCCCACCGCGCCCCCATCAGGATAACGGTGGCCATGAGCGCCACGCCGGCCGGCAGCAGATTGGTAACGAACTGCTCGGTTTGCGGCGTCAGTGTTGCGGCGGCATAGACGACGGCAAGACCAAGCGTGAATGCGCCCGCCCATTTTGCAATCCGCATCGACCCCTGCATCATGAAGCCGATACAGGTCGCCACGCCGAGGATCAGGAACATCTGGATCGGCGCGATCAGCAGCGAGGCGGGCTGATCGACGATATGCGTCGAGCGCGCCACCGCGAGCAGCAGCAGCAGCGAGATCGACTGGATGACCAGCACCATGAAGATGGCGCCGGCCCACCACAGCTCGTTCATGCCGCGGTTGAGGCGCGGCCCCTTGCGCACAAGCTCGAACAGCCAGAACAGCACGGCAACCGCGCGCGTCTCGCTCATTAGGTGCGACCAGTACAATTCGTGGAAATCCGCGCGCCGGCCATCGGTGCCTGGAATGGCGCTGGTGGTGATTACCGGAAGGTCGATGTCGGCGCCCGACCGCTCGGGATGCGCCCAGATCTTCTTCCCGGCGCCGCTTTCGGCGCCACCGAGCCAGACCGCGTCGACGAGTTCGCGGACGGTGTCGAGCGGACGCTGCAGTCCCATGCCGTGGACGACGAGGACGGCAGTCCGTTTGCGGCCGCTGGTCTTGTCTTCAGTCATGTGAAACGGCCCCACCCGGCCGGTAATGTCATGAAAACCAAATGGAAAATGGGCCGCTGGCCGAACCTGCGGCCGCGGCTGGGCAATGCCCGCTCTTTTATCACTGTCGCTTCAGACTGATCAGAAGTTCATCGACGATGCGCGACCATTGGGGCAGGCCGTCGCGCGCTCCAAACAGGCGATGGCCATCTTCGCCGAAGGCCGGAAGCAGGCGATAATCCATGTTGCCGCCCGCCTTGCGATAGGCGTCAGCGATCTGCCGCGACAGCGCGGCGGAAAAGTAGGAATCATTTTCCGTGTAGACCGACAGCACCGGAATGCGCGCCGTCGATCCGAACAGAGCCGCAGCGGAAACAAGTCTGTCAGGCGCGCAATTGTTGTTGGGCCGGTTATGCACGCGTCCGCCGCGGCCGGCGCCGAAGGTCACGATCGCCTTGACGTTCTTCGGATTGCGGCTGGCGAGCGCCAGCGCGCCCCAGCCGCCAGCGGATTGACCGACAACGACGACACTGTCGCGTTTCACGAAGGATTGCCGGGTCATGTAGACGATCGCGGCCTCGATCGAATCCGCCACCGCCAATCCGGATCTGACATAATCTGCGCGCTCGCAGGGACCGTCGCGGCCTTCGAAATACGGTCCGCCGGTTTCGCCATGGCCTGGCCGCTGCGGCACGATGACCGCATAGCCCCGCCGCACGAAAAACTCCGCGCCGACCGCGAAGGTCGGCTGCAGGAATTTCCGGCGCTGCTCGGCATTCACCACCGAGCCGTGATTGATCACCACCAGCGGAAAAGGCCCGGCGCCTTGTGGACGAAAAACCGTCGTCCGCATCAGAACGGACTTGTCCTGAGATGGGACAAGCCAGAGCTGCCTCCGGTAGCGGCCCTCTTCCGGACCCTGCGGTCCGGCCGCGGCCGGGCGGGCGCCGTCCTGCGCCGGGACAGCCGCCGCGAAAATCACGAAAAATATCCCGAACAGGCCGGCGAAGAGCCGTTTCATCGCGGGAACCCCTGAAATTTATAGCTCTTCCAGACGTGTTCATAAACCGGTGCAAAAAATCCACACCGTTAACTGATCGTTAAATACGGTCTTGAAGCGCGACTCACCGCTTGCTCTTATGACCGCATGAGTACGGTCCTTATCGAGATCCGCCGCGCCAAGCCTACCGACGCTGTCGCCGTCGCGGAGACCCACGATGAAGCCTGGCGCAATGCCTATCAGGGAATCATTCCTGGCGCGGAGCTCGAAAAGCTGATCGCGCGTCGCGGTCCGGACTGGTGGGATTCGGCGATCCGCAAAGGCAGCCGTATCGCGCTCCTGCAATTCGGCGACCTGATCGCCGGCTACGCCAATTACGGCCGCAACCGTGCGCGCAGCCTGTTCTATGACGGCGAAATCTACGAACTTTATCTGAAGCCGGAATTCCAGGGGCTGGGCTTCGGCCGCCGCCTGTTCTCCGCCGCGCGCAAGGACCTTGCGCAGAGCGGACTGAAGAGCATGGTGATCTGGGCCTTGTCCGACAACGAGCCGGCGGTGGATTTCTACAAGGCGCTCGGCGGCCGGGCGGTTGCCCGTTCGTCGGAACGCTTCGGCACCAAGGTGCTCGACAAGGTCGCCTTCGCCTGGCGGGCGTGACATTGACTCGTCATTGCCGGGCTTGACCCGGCAATCCATCAAACAAGAAATGTCTTGCGAAGGGGATGGATGCGCGGGTCAAGCCCGCGCATGACGACAGTCGAAGCTATTCTGCTTTATCCACCCCGCACTTGAACATGCGCGCCTTTTCGTCCGCGAGCTTGCGCGCAGCTTCATTGGCGCCGGGCGTGCGCGCATCGACATAACCGACGTGACAGACGCCGCCGGGATTGAGCCGCGTGACAACCAGTGTCCGGCCGGTGGACTTGCCGTCGCCGCGCTCGACATCCTCCGCAGTCATCACATTCCAGCGCAGAATGGTGGCGAAGGGCCGCGTCTTGCCGTTCGGCAGCTTTTCGATGCGCCATTCGATGGTGCCGCGATAGACGCTGTTGAAGCCGGGGAATGTCTCTTCCGCGGCCAATTCATTTCCTGCCGCCTTGGCATTGCGGCCGAAGCTGACCCGCATGCGCTGGTCGCCGGCGCTCAGAAATACAATCAGCCCGCCATAGCCGGGACAGCGCCAGGAGCCGTAATCCTCGACGTCGCGGCCGCGCGTATGCTTGCAGGTCTTGTCAGTATCGAACGTCGTGTAAACGCTCGAAATTTCCTGCGCATGCGCAAGCCCAGCGCTCAGTGCAACGGCGGCAGCGCCAACTATTCCCAAAAATGTATTGCGCGTGAGGCAATTTTTCCCCGCAGTCATTTTCATTTGTCGGAGATACATCAAGACCGGTTCAGAACACCTTCGGCTCCGACAAACCGGCTCCCGCGCAAGCGGCGCGCAATGTGTTGAGGATGACGCAAGCGATGGTCATCGGACCGACGCCCCCCGGCACCGGGGTGAGGGCGCCGGCGACTTCCTTCGCTTCGGCAAAGGCGACGTCGCCGACCAGCTTTGTCTTGCCGGCTTCGCCCGGCACGCGATTGATGCCGACATCAATGACGGTGGCGCCCTTCTTGATCCAGTCGCCGCGCACCATTTCCGGGCGGCCGACGGCGGCGAACAGCAGATCCGCGCGGCGGCAGACATCCGGCAGATCCCTGGTTTTCGAGTGCGCGACGGTGACGGTGGCATTTTCCGCCAGCAGCAGTTGCGCCAAGGGTTTGCCGACGATGTTGGAGCGGCCGATCACCACCGCGTCCATGCCGGCGAACGAGCGATGAATCTTCTTCGCCATGATCACGCAGCCGAAGGGGGTGCAGGGCACCAGCGCGCGCTGGCCGGTGGCGAGACGCCCGGCATTCACGGGATGAAAGCCGTCGACATCCTTGCCGGGATCAATGGTGTTGAGGACGAGCGTCGAATCGATCTGCTTCGGCAGCGGCAACTGCACCAGAATGCCGTGCACATTCCTGTCCGCATTCAGGCGTTCGATCAGCGCGATCAACTCGGCCTGCGATGTCGTGTCCGGCAATTTGTGATCGAAGGAACGCATGCCGGCGTCGGTGACGGCCTTGGATTTCGAGCGCACATAGACTTCGCTCGCCGGATCATTGCCGACCAGCACCACCGCAAGCCCCGGCACGATGCCGCGCTCCCTGATCAAGGCCGCCGTCGCTGCCGCGATATTAGCGCGCAGCTCCTGTGCAATCGCCTTGCCGTCGATGATGGTTGCGGTCATGCATTTCTCTCCGTCGTCATGGCCGCACTTGTTCGGACAATCCGCGCCTTTCGGTTCCTGGCCGAGACGTGGATGCCACCGCGGGCATGACGTTGTTGTTAATTCTTGCCAATCACTTTCTCAAGCTTCGCCATCAGCGTCGCCACATCGCCCTCAATCACAACACGCTTGATGCGCGAGGTTGCGCCGGCCGCCAGATTCACGCTGCGCGGCGGAACGTCAAGCGATTTGGCAAGGAGTCTGACCAGCGCCTCGTTGGCTTCGCCCTCGGTGGGCGCGACCCGTACGCGCGCTTTCAGGACGCTGCGCCCATCCGACATGGTTTCGATCCCATCGATGGAATCGCGTCCACCTTTCGGTGTCAGACGAACAGCGACAACGACGCCGGTTGCCGTCGCAGACCAAGGACGCTGGCCCACGGTGCAATATCAGAAGACGTTGGGATAGATGTAGCGGACGATCACGCTCTGAATGAAGAAGATGATCAGGATCAGGATGACCGGCGAGACATCGATGCCGCCAAGATTGGGCATGAAGTTGCGGATCGGCCGCAGCACCGGTTCGGTGATGCGATAGAGGAAATCGCCGATTACCGCGACGACCTGATTATGCGTATTCACGACGTTAAAGGCGATCAGCCAGGACAGGATCGCAGCCGCGATCAGAAGCCACACATAGATTTGCAGAACGACAAGGATGACATCGAGGAGCGCGCGCATGTGCCGATTCGCTTGTTGGTGGGACCGCCCGGAAACGCATCAAACATGTACCGGGTCGCCGTGAAAGGAACAAGTCGGCTGTCGTCATCCTGACGTGGCGGCGAAGCCACCCTTAAAGGATGACGACGAAACAGGCCGTTCCCTTCGAGGCTCGCCTCGCTCGCATCTCAGGTAACGGTACTTTTCCCCTTATCCTTGACAGTCCCACCCCTGCGGCCTAAATGGCCGGCACTCAGGGATTGGGGCCGTAGCTCAGCTGGGAGAGCGCCTCGTTCGCAATGAGGAGGTCAGGGGTTCGATTCCCCTCGGCTCCACCATCCTCCGCTCTTCGAGCTGCGGATGGCAGGCCACCCGGAGATCGCGCGAAGGGTGCCTCCATAGCTTGGCGAAGGAGGGCCGCAAAATCGGACCGCCCTCCGCTGCTTGAATGGAATTGTGACCGGATGACATCCCCGCTCCTCACGCCGTTCCGGGAGCGCCGGCCGCAATGACCACCAAACCACCTGCCGATACCCCAATAGGTCGCCACCGCCCGTTCCAGCTCTTCTGGCTGGCGCGCGTCTTTGCGACCGTGGCGCTGCAGATGCAGGTGGTTGCGGTCGGGTGGCAAATCTATGCCATGACCGACAGCGCCCTCGATCTCGGGCTTGTGGGATTGGCCCAGTTCATTCCGGCCTTCCTGCTGGTGTTGATCGCCGGGCATGTCGCCGACCGCTACGACCGCGGTGTGGTGCTGCGTCTGTGCCAGATCATCGAAGGACTTGCCGCAGCGGGCCTTGCGCTCGGCACAGCATCGGGCTGGCTGACGCGTGAATGGATTTTCTTCTTCGTGTTCATTCTCGGCGCCGCCCGCGCCTTCGAGGCGCCAACCCTGCAGGCGCTGCTGCCCGGCATCGTGCCGATGCCGCTGCTGCCCAAGGCGGTGGCCGGATCGGCCTCCGCCAATCAGGCCGCCACCATCGCCGGTCCGGCCGTCGGCGGCCTGCTCTATGCGTTCAATCCCACGCTGGTCTACGCAATCTGCTGCGCCCTGTTCATTTCGGCAAGCTTCCTGATCTCGCTGATCAATGTCGCCCGCGCCGCGCCCAAGCGCGAAAAGATCAATCTGCAGGTGCTGTTTGCCGGCATCACCTTCATTAAAAAGAAACCGGTCATCCTCGGCGCCATCTCGCTCGACATGTTCGCGGTTCTGCTGGGCGGCGCCACCGCGCTGCTGCCGATCTATGCCAAGGATATCCTGCATGTCGGCCCGCTGGGCCTGGGCCTGTTGCGCGCGGCGCCCGCGATCGGCGCATTGATGATGGCCATCGCGCTGGCCCGCTGGTCGCTGAACAGGAACGCCGGACGCAAGATGTTCGCCGCGGTGGCGATCTTCGGCGTCGCGACCATTGTCTTCGCGCTCTCGACATCTTTCCTGCTGTCCATCGCGGCGCTGGTGGTGCTCGGCGCCGCCGACATGGTGAGCGTCGTGGTGCGGCAGACGCTGGTGCAGATGCAGACGCCGGATAACATGCGCGGCCGCGTAACCGCGGTGAATACGCTGTTCGTCGGGACTTCAAATCAGCTCGGCGAATTTCGCGCCGGCACCATGGCTGAATTCACCGGCGCGCTGATCGCGGTCATTGCCGGCGGCGTCGGCACGTTGCTGATCGTCGCGCTCTGGATGAAGATGTTCCCGGCTTTGCTGAAGGTGAACGATCTCACCCGCAGCGAGACGGCAACCGAGAAACCGAAACGCCAGCGCAGAAAGGCGCCTGCCAATGTCAAATCCGAAAAGCCCGCACGTGGAAGTGCTGCGCTCGAACGCAGTGCTGACGAAGGGCCTGCCGTTTCCTGACGGCGTGCGCGTCGGCGATCTCGTGATCCTGTCGGGCCAGATCGGCATCAGGCCGGGCACGCTGGAGCTGGTGCCGGGCGGCATCGAGGCGGAGACGCGGCGAACGTTCGAGAACCTGACGCTGGCGCTGGCCGCGCATGGCCTGTCGCTTGGCGACATCGTGCGGGTGCAGGTGATGCTCGCCGACATGGGCGAATGGCAGCGTTTCAATCAGGTCTATCTGGAATTCTTCCCGGACGCGGCGCCGGCGCGCAGCGCCTTCGGCGCGACCGGACTCGCGCTCGGCGCACGGGTGGAAGTGGAAGCTTTTGCTGTGAGGCGATAGCCTTCATGCTCCGCGAAAGCGGGGCACCCAGCAATCACCGGACTTCATGAGATACTCTGGATCGTCCATCACAAAGTCGGCTATAGCCGACTTGCGCACTTTAAAAACCGATTTGAGGTAAACCCGAGGTCGGGCGCGGCGATGACGGCAAAGAGCGCTGATAGCGCTATTCAAGCGCGCCACGCGCTCAGCGTCTTCTCCTCCTGCTCGTGCGCCGCCTCGCGCACATGCCGCAGCCAGTGATCGAGAAAGGCCGACAGCCATGCCCTCATGCCATGGTCATAAACCCAGCGGTCCTCGAAATGCGCGGCGCGCTGCTTTGCGCCCGGCAATTCCATGCGGTGCGCGCCGCGCACCACCCAGCGGCACATCATCGCGTGCGTGACCTCGGGATGAAATTGCAGGCCGAAAGCGTGGTCGCCATGGCGAAAGGCCTGGCACGGGAAGGTGTCGCCCTCCGCCAGCAGGACTGAGTCCGCGGGCAGATCGAAACCTTCGCGATGCCATTGATAGACGTGGTCCGGCCACATGACGCTGATCCGGCGCCCGGCTTCAGTCGGGCGGATCGGATAATAGCCGACCTCCACATGCCCCTCGTCGTGAAAGCCGACCTTGCCGCCGAGATTGCGCGCCATCATCTGAGCGCCGAGACAGATGCCGAGCAGCGGCTTGTTTTCCTTGAGCGGTACGGACATCCAGTCGATCTCGCGCCGGATGAAGTCGTCATTGTCGTTGGCGCTTTGCGGGCCGCCAAAGACGACGGCGCCGGAATGCTGCGCCAGCGTGTCCGGCAAGGGATCGCCGATGCAAGGCTTGCGGATGTCGAGCGGGTAGCCGCGCTGGCGCAGATAATTGCCGACGCGTCCGGGCGTCGAATTTTGCTGATGCAGGACAATGAGGACCGGCGGCTTCATTGCAACGTGGCCATCAGGTGAGGCGCTGGTAGTTTTGCTGTGATTCCACGATCTTAGCAATGTCGACGGCTGCAGGCCGGCCATGAGCGGGACGCCGCATCAGAGGCGCCGGCGCTGGCGGGCATAGACACCTTCCATCACCCAGGCGCGCGGCGCAAAGCGCGCAAGAACGGCGACAACCTTGGTCAGAAAGCCGGGCACGACGACACGCTTGCCCGCCATCAGCCCGCGATAGCCGTCCTCGGCGACGCGAGCGGCGTCCATCGTCAGAAGCCCGTTCTTTTCATCATTCGCCAGCCCGGCACGCGCCTGAAATTCCGTCGGCACAGGGCCCGGGCACAAGGCAGTCACCCGCACGCCCTTGCGCTTCAGTTCGCGATGCAGGGCCTCGGTGAAGGACAATACATAGGCCTTGCTGGCGTAATAGACCGCAGAACCCGGCCCGGGCAGAAAGCCTGCCACCGATGCGACATTGAGAATGCCGCCCTTGCGCCGTGCCAGCAGCTCGATCCAGCGCAGCGAAAAATCGGTGAGCGTGCGGATATTGAGATCGATCATGTGCAACTGCTCGGTGCGGTCGCGATCCTGCGCCTTGCCGATGAGACCGAAGCCGGCATTGTTGACAACATAGTGCGGCTCAAATCCGCGCGCTCTCAATTCCGCGTCGACCTTGTCGGCCATGCCGGGCTCTTGCAGGTCAAGCGCCAGCACCAGCGGTTCCGCACCGCCCGCCGCGACAATCTCACGGGCCAGCGCGGCGAGCTTCTCGCCGCGGCGCGCGATGAGGACAAGGCGATGACCATTGCGCGCAAAGACGCGCGCGAGCTCAGCGCC
The DNA here is from genome assembly GCA_032027085.1 of Pseudorhodoplanes sp. NCBI lineage: Bacteria > Pseudomonadati > Pseudomonadota > Alphaproteobacteria > Hyphomicrobiales > Pseudorhodoplanes > Pseudorhodoplanes sp. Next base: position 1,805,121 of record JAVSMS010000001.1, read on the forward strand.
GATGCCAGCGGATGCGCCGGTGAGAATGACAACGGGTTCGCGCTCAGCCATCGCCAATATGGTTGCTCACTCTGGGTCTCTCCGTCACCTCGAGGTGCCTGCGCAAAGCGCAAGCCTCGAAGGGACGACGTTCTAGGAATTCAGAAGATGCGAGCCGTCCTCCTTCGAGGCTCCTCCCCGGCTTTCGCCGGGTCGCATCTCAGGATGACAGAGAAAGGACCGAGTAGCCATTCACGCGTCGTTATGCGGCTTGCTTGCGGCCGAAACATTGCGCCGCAGCTCCACGCGATCGCGCGCGGAAATGCCGAGCAGATCGGACGCGCGCCAGACGATGTTGTCCTCGAACTCGTTCATGCGGCCATCGGCAAAGACGATCTGCCACATCATCTCGACCACGCGGCGGCGGCCCCCCTCGTCGAGCGAGCGATTGAGCAGGCTGGTGAAGGAATAGAGATCCACGGCCTCGCGGTCGGCGGCGGTCGCAGCTTCGATCAGTTCCGCGGTCGCATCGTCGTCAAGCGCGAATTCGAGCTGCAGCATATTGCGCAGGCGTTCGCGCTCCCGCGGCGAAATCTCGCCGTCAACCAGACTGATATGAATCAGAAGCGCCGCCGCGGCGAGCCGGTAATCGCCGTCATCGAAGCGGCTTGCGGGCTTTTGTCCCGAGCCCACCTCGCCAAGAAATTCCTTCAGAAGATCGAGCATCTGCCTGTCCTGCCAAGTCCCCGGAATTTGGGGAGCGCGCGCGGCGATGTAAAGCCAAATGCGGCCGGGACCAAGCAGCAGCCGCATTACCTTTTGGCAATCATTCGGCCGGCAGTTCCGGGAGGATCACTGCGCGGCCTGTTTCTCGGCGAGACTCTGATCCAGCAAATCGAGATTGTTGCGGATATAGGGGTTGCCCGGGTCCTTGGCCTGTGCCTGCAGGAGGGTCGCGCGCGCTTTCCGGCGGTCGCCACGCAGCAGATAGGAATAGCCCTGGTTGTTCAGGATTTCCGGCGTCGGACCTGCGAGCCGGATCGCCTGGGCATAGGCGCGGTCGGCGAGATCGAAGCGGCGCAGCTTATCGTAGCTCGCGGCGAGCCCGATCCAGGCTTCCAGACTTTTCGGCCCCTTCTCGACGGCCCGGCGGAAATGCTGCTCGGCGAGGCCGAAGCTGTTCTGGCGATAGTGTTTCTTGCCGAGACTGAGATCGTCGTTGGGGTCTTCGCCGGTCAAGCCAGTGGAGGCCGGGGCCAAAGCCGGCGCCGGCTGCCCGATCGAGCCGGTCACCTCCCCCTCGCCTGCCGCGGTCGGGCTGTTGGGGGTTGTTTCACAGCCGGCGAGCCAGATCAGGCAGGCCGCCGTCGTCACCAAAACGCGGGGAACACGCATTCTACGCTCCGCGCGGCGAAGCAATCCCGCGAAAGCGAGCGCACGCACGCATACACACGGCCCCTACGCGGCCGCAGGCAGAGGTTATGAGATGGTGGTTAAGATTTTATCGATCCGCCCGGCGCCTGCAGCAAAATCGCTAATAGGTCCCGGTCATTACGCGGATCACGACCGGCAGCAGGATGACCACGAACAGGACTGGAAAGATGCAGACCATCATCGGCAGGGAGAGCTTGGCCGGCAGGGAATAGGCCTTCTCTTCCGCGGTCGACAGCCGCTGGTGACGCATATCGTCGGAATAGATGCGCAGCGCCTCGGTGATGCTGGAGCCAAGCTCCTCGGACTGCGCGATCAAGGTCGCGAAGGATCGCGCTTCGTCCAGGCCGAGACGGTCGGACAAATGTTCCAGCGCGTCAGTCATCTGCCGGCCGGCGCGGATTTCAAGATTGGTCATGTGAATATTGGCGGCGAGCGAGGGATAGGTGTCGCACAATTCGCGGCCCACACGATCAAGCGAGGCCTCCATGCTCAACCCGGCATCGGCGCAGACGACAAGCAGGTCAAGAAAATCGGGAAAGCCGACGCGGTGCTCCTGCTTGCGCCGCGCGATGCGGCGGTCGAGATAGAGGCTCGGCCCGAGATAGCCGGCAAGTCCTGCGCCGCCCACGATCAGCCAGTAGACGGATCCCTTGTCGGCCGGCACCAGCATCATCGCGGCTGCGGCAAGCCCGACGGCCAGACCCGTGCGCGCCAGAAAGAAATAGGCCACGCCGCGCGGATCATAGAAGCCGGCCACCACAAGGCGCTTGCGCAGCACCTTCATGTCTTTCGAATCCGACTCCCCGTAATGCTTCTGCGCATAATCGATGACGCGCTGTGCGACCCGCGAATCCTGCAGCGAGCGGCGCCCAGCACTGCCGCCGGCATCCAGGCTGATTCCGGCGGCGCGGCGCTTCATTGATCCGTGCAGGCGCAGCGAGACCATGACCGCAAATGCGAGCATGGCAGCCGCCATGAAGATCAAGAGCGTCAGCATCGTTGACGCGGCATCGCCGAACATGTCGAAAGCGGTATTCATCGCTCAGATCTTGAAATTGACCATACGGTACATGATGAGGATGCCGACCATCATCCACGAGACCGCGAGACCCAAAGCAATCTTGGTGGCGTCGAAATGCCAGACGCTGCGGTAGAAGTCGGGTGCGATGAGATTGATGATCAGAAAAATGCCAATCGGCAATGACGCGAGGATCATCGCCGACGCGCGACCTTCAGCGGCCAGTGCCTTGACCTTGCGCCGCATCTTGAAGCGCAGGCGGATCACCGCCGACAGATTTTCGAGAATCTCGCTCAGATTGCCGCCGGTTGAGCCCTGGATGGCAACCGCGGTGACGAATAAGGGCAGATCTTCCTGTCCGACGCGGAAATAGAGATTGCGCATCGCGGTTTCGAGATCGGCGCCATAGGCCACCTCGTCCGAGACAATTCCGAACTCGCTGCCGACCGGATCGGGCATTTCGCGACCGACCATCGAAATCGCGATCGGCACCGGATGGCCAGCGCGCAGAGAACGGACGATGATGTCGACGGCGTCGGGAAACTGGGCTCCGAATTTCTTGCGCCTTCGTCCGCGCAGGACCCGCAGCCACAGAAGCGGTCCGAGCGTGCAGCAGAACAGCGCAATTCCTGCCGCGTAAAGAATGTCACCGTGGACCAGCATCACGCCGGTGAAGGCGAGCGCGGCGAATATAGCGACATAAACGCAAAGTCGGCCGACACCGACCGACAGGCCCGACTGCAGGATCAGGCGGTTCAGCATCTGCAACGGCAGGCGCAGATCGCCGTCGCTGGTCAATCCACGCTCGCGGCGAAGCTGCACCAGCACGCTTTCGCGGTTGGCCTGATCTTTCATCAGATCGAGCCGCCGGTTGATGCGCTTGCGATAGGAGGCATTGGAAAAGAACAACAGATAGATCGCCTCGACGAACAGGATCACCGAGAGCGCCGCGAAGGCATAGAACACATACTGGCTGTCGATGTTGAACGACATGGTGCTCACAGCGGCTGGCTGGGATCGAAATAGCTGCCGGGAATCTTGATGCCCTTGGCCAGAAGATCGTTGAGAAAGCGCGGACGCACGCCGGTGGCCTGGAAATGGCCCTGCACGGTGCCGTCCTCGGCAGTGCCAGTGCGCACGTATTTGTAGATTTCCTGCATCTGCAGGATGTCGCCTTCCATGCCGGTGATCTCGGCAATGCTGGTGACGCGGCGTTTGCCGTCGGACAGACGCTGCAGTTGCACGATGACGCGAATGGCGGAGGCGATCTGGCCGCGGGTCGACGCGATCGTCATCGGCAGGCCGGCCATGCCGATCATCTGCTCGAGACGCGAAATGGCATCGCGCGGATTGTTGGCGTGAATGGTGGCCATCGAACCTTCATGGCCGGTATTCATCGCCTGCAGCATGTCGAAGGCTTCCTCGCCGCGGCACTCACCGAGGATGATGCGGTCGGGGCGCATGCGCAGCGCGTTCTTGACCAATTCGCGCTGGCGGATTTCACCCTTGCCTTCGGTGTTGGGCGGGCGCGTCTCCATGCGGCCGACATGCGGCTGCTGCAATTGCAGCTCGGCGGCGTCTTCGATGGTGAGCAGGCGCTCCTTCTCGGAGATGAAGGCCGAGAGCGCATTCAGCATCGTGGTCTTGCCGGAGCCGGTGCCGCCGGAAATGATCAGGGTGACGCGTGCTTTCACCGCGGCGGCCAGCAGCTCCGCCATCTGCGGCCGGATCGCGCCGATCTCGATCAGCTTGTTCAGGCTGAACGGCTTCTTGGAGAATTTACGGATCGAGACCAGCGGCCCGTCGACCGCGATCGGACGCACGGCGACGTTCACGCGGCTGCCGTCAAGCAAACGGGCATCGCACATGGGATGCGATTCATCGACGCGGCGGCCGACAGCGGACACGATCTTGTTGACGATGCGAATCAGATGCTGCTCGTCCTTGAAGCGCACCTGCGTGGGTTCCAGCATGCCGCCGCGCTCGACATAAACGCATTCGTGCCCGTTAATGAGGATGTCGCTGATGGTCGGGTCTTTCAACAGTGGCTCGATCGGACCGAGGCCGGTCATCTCGTCGATGATCTCGGAGACAAAGTCGTTCAGCTCTTGCGTGTTCAGCGCCAGCCGTTCATTGACCACATACTGGCCGACCAGCTTCTGCACATGCGCCCGCATGTCCGCCTCGGGCAGCTTTTCCAGCGCCTGCAGATTGATCTCTTCGATCAGCCGGCGGTGCAGCCGCACCTTGGCATCGAGCAGCTTGTCGGTAAGCAGCGGATTGGAGGCCGCCACTGGAAGATCGGGTGCGGGCTCGGCCTGCAGGATCAGTTGCGACGGCGCGTCAACCTCCGGAAGCGCCTGCCAGGAGGGCTCGTCGGCCGCCGGCGCAAGAGGATCAGCGGCGTCCTGTACGCGCTCAGCCGGCGCGCCGCGCATCGCCGAGAAGCGTCCGGCCATGGATTGAAAGCGACTCATGCGACCTGCCCTGTCACCGCGCCGCTGAGACGTTGAGAGGCTTGGGCCGCGCATCCGCCGCCGCCGGCGTCGCCCTGGCGGATTGCGCGAACAAGAGCTTCTTCAATTCGCGCGATATCTTGTTGCCGGGTTTGATTTCGTCGAGCGGCACGCCACGATCGATCGCCTCGCGCACCAGACGGTAGATGTTCGGGATCGCGGCGGTGAAATTCTGACCCAGAGCCTGTTCGATATCGTTCTTCTTGACGCCGGGCACGAACAGCCGCTCCTCAAAGCGGTTGACGATCACCTGTGGTTGCGGCCCATCCGGCATGCGCTCGCGGATCGCGCCGACCAGCTTGCGCGTGTATTTCAGGCTCGGCACCGTCATCTCGCTGACAATGTACAGCCGGTTGGAGCCAAGCAGCACGCTGTCGGTCCAGGAGAACCAGGTGCGCGGCATGTCGATGACGACATTCTCGAAATTCGACGCGACGAGATCGAGCAACCGCGTGACGAGGTCCGGATCAAACGAACGCATCTCCGCCGGCCTGTTGGGCGCCGCGATCACGGCAAGGCCGGAGGCGTGATAGTTCGTCATCACTTCAAGAAGCTGGCGGTCGAGCCGCTCGGGACGCGGCTCGATTTCGGACAGATCAAGGCGTGGTTCCAGATCGAGATAATCGGCGCAGGCGCCGTGCTGGAAATTGAGGTCGACCAGGCAGGTCGAGGCGCGCCGCTTCTGGCCGCTGCTGAGTAGGATCATCGCCGACTGGATCGCCAGCGTGGTGACGCCGGCGCCGCCGACCGCGGGCAGAAAGGTGTAGATCTGGGCGTCGATCTGCTCGGAAGCGGCCGGCTTTGTCACACGCGCGCAGGTGCGTACCAGTTCGATCGGCGGGATCGGCTTCACCAGACAATCGGCAACCCGCATCTGCAGCAGCGTGCGCGCGGCATGGGCGTCGAAATTCGGCGTCACCACAATCACAGGCGGCCAGTGTCCGATACGCAGCATCAGGCGTTCCAGCGCAGCCATGTCCTCGTCGCTGCCGGTGTCGAGATCGACCAGGATCACAGTGGCGCCCTGCGGGTCGATTTTGTCTGCGGCGGAGGTGATCGTCGCCGTCAGCACATGCAATTCGATCTGCTGGCTGGCGCCGAATGTCGTGCGCACGGATTCTTCAAGGTCCGAATCCGCCGTCAGCAAGACCACGTGGGTCTTGCCGTCGTCTGTTGATGTCCGGCCGAGGCGCATGCGTAGGGCCCGTTATCTGGTTTCGCCGGCCGGCGGCGCATCCGCATATTGCGGATCGAACTGGGGCTGGGATTGCGGCTGGGTCTGAGGCTGCGCCGGCGCCGATTTGGATGCCCAGCCCGAAGGCGCGTTGGATGACGTCGATGTCGAGTTGCGGGCCGTCTGCGCTGCATTGGCGACGGTTGCCGCCGCGCGGGCATAGGCGGCCGAGCTGGTGGTGGCGTTGACCGGCGGGATCACCCGGCCTTCGCGATACCGTTCCACCGCCTGCTGCATGACCTCACCGTTGAACGCGATGTTGCGGTTGGCGCTCGCGGCCGGCCAGGGATCGACCATGTGCGTCACGCGATTTGACGCCATGGCGTCGCCTGCATTCGGCACAATGTGCTCGCGGCGATCGAAGTAGATATCGGAACAACCCGATAGCGAAACGGCGAGTACGGTCGCGGCGAGGAAAATCCGCATGTCAGTTCCTGACCGACAGGACATGGCCAACCTCCTTCACCGTGACAGTTCCGAATTGCGGCATATCCAGCATGTGCCCGGTCAACACCCGCTGGGTTCCCGCCTCCAGCTTGGCGACCCGGCGCGGAATTTCCATCTTGCCCATGAGGAAGAGGTCGGCGTCGTTCGGCGGCAGTGAGCCGTCGAGGGGCGTCTTGAGGACATCGCCAGGGCGCGCCGGCCGCACCAGGCGCGGCGTCACGATGATGGCGAGATCTGTTTCCTTCTTCTGGTACGAGCGGCTGGCGAACAATGCGCCAAGAATGGGAATGTCTCCCAGCCACGGCAATTGCTGCGCGGCGCTCTCACCCTGGCTCTGCAACAGCCCGCCGATGACAAAGCTCTGGCCGTCGCGCAATTCCACCGTCGTGGAGGCGCGGCGCACGATCAGCGGCGGCACCGAAATGCCGGCGACCTGAACAGGATTCGACATATCGAGCTGGCTGACTTCCGGCTCGATCTTCAGGTTGACGAGGCCATCCGACAGCACCGTTGGCGTGAAGGCAAGGCCGACGCCATAACGCTTGTATTCAATCGACACCGTCCCAAGCGAGCCGGGCACCGGCACGGGAAACTCGCCGCCGGCCAGGAAGCTTGCAGTGTCGCCGGAAAGCGCCACCAGATTCGGCTCGGCGAGCGAGCGCGCCATGCCTTTCTGCTCCAGCGCATTGATCAGGATATCAGCGGACAACCCATTGGCGATCAGCTTGCCGATCATGAAGCCGAACGGCGCCACGCCGGACAGCACGCCGGCGGCGACCGCGGCGGGTGTCGCAAGGTCAGCGGGCCCGACCGGCAACTTGTTCGCGTCGACACGGTTGCCGATATTTCCGAGAAACTTGCCGTTATTGGAGAAGCTGTTCCACTGCACGCCGAAATCGCGGCCGGCCTTGCGATTCACCTCGATGAAGCGCACCTCGAGCATGACCTGCTGCGGCGACATCACCGACATCGAATTGATGACTTCCGGGCCGAACTGCCCGGCCAGGGTCATCGCCTTGTCCACCGTCACCGCATCGCTGACGGCGCCCGACAGCAGCAGGCGTCCATTGACCGATGATACCTTGATCTTCTCGTGCGGGAAACGGCGCGCAATCGCGGCCGAGATCAGCGACGTGTCCTGCACAATCTCGATATCGAAAATTCCGACCAACCTCTTGTCATCCGCATAGGCTGATACGCGGGTGGTACCCGGCTTGCGACCCAGGATCGAGACTGACTTGTCGGTCAACGGCTTGACGTCCGCCACTTCAGGATCGCCGACGACGAGCTCAACGAAGCTCGCGTCAGTGCGCACATCCTCGGTCTTGCCGACAGCCACCGTCAGCAGCGCGGTCTTTTTGGCCGCATTGATCTGCACGATACGCTGCGCCATTGCGACGCCGAAACCCAGCGGAAGCGCCGGCTCCATCATCAGCACCGCCACACCGGCGGCCAGCGCGCGGAATGTCCGCGCCCGCCGCCGGCCCGTACTCCTGTCCGAATGCCGCTTCTGCGGCATGTCGCATGTGATCTTCTTCACAGCACTCTCCCCCGATGATCCTGTCCTACCGGCGCCCGTCTTCCCCCGAAGCGGATCGCCGACCGTCTGTGCCCTCCACAGGCACCTGGTATTCTTGTCTGTTTGCGCCCCGTTGAACCGAGATGTTGGTGACGCTGCCGTCCCTGGTGCGCACCATGCGCGCCGGCTTACTGAGATCGTCCAGCGTCACACGCCGCGTCAGCTCAGCGGTGTTTTCACCTGCCTTGCGCAGCAGTAGCGAAAGATTTCCGACCGTTGCGGCGAGCCACACTTTCTGTGCGGCGACCGTATCCACCTCAAGCGTCACCGCCTTGGCGACCGACGGCTTGGAACTGCGTTCGTCGGCGCTCTGGTCGACCGCCAGCACGCGCGCATTCTGCAACACGACTTCTGTCGTGGCGTTACCCTTGTCGATCTGACGCGTCAGCACGACATCGACGCGGTCTCCAGGCAGCACGAAGCCACCGACGCCCTCAACATCGTTGACGCGCACGGTGACCGCCTTCATGCCCTCGCCGACCAGCGCCGACAAAGTCGCACGCTGTCCCGGACCGGTGACCTTCAAGGCGAGAACCGGTTCGTTCGGTTCGACCGGCGACAGCACCACGCGCTTGCCGGCACCGAGCAGATCCGACACTTTCGCGAAGGCGCCGCTCGGCAGCGCGTCGGACGGCCAGGCAATTTCCTTCAGATGGTTTTGCGCGAGCTCGGTACCATATTGCAGGCGCTCGGCTGCAACCACGATGGTGCTCGTCGGCACTACGGTCTTTTTCGCTTCAAGATTTTTCAGGCGATTGGCGGCGGCGTTGTTCAGCCAGCTCTGCGCGACAAACACCGCGAGCAGGCCGAACACGACGGCAAACGCAATCATCACCAAAGTCGACTTCCGCACGACGCCCGTTCCCGATGCAAACCCGATGCAGCGCAGTTGTTACGCGCACTATTGGAGGCGGGTCGTGTTCAATTGGTGAAGCAAATACCGCTTCTGCGTCTATGCTGAAGAGAGGTTGAATCGTCGTCGTTTATGAAAAATTGCCGCGCGCGCCGAAACGCAAGCTTAACCTTGACCGCGCGCGGCGCGTGTTTGCAAAGCGCCGATAACAGGGCATTTCTGATGACGGCCGCACATGCGCGGTCACAGCCGTTACCGGAACGTCACCGTTTGCGATTCATTCAAAATAAAGCACAAAACTCACACCTGTTTGCGTGCCGCTGCGACGAGCGACGCCGTGCAGAATTCGCGCAACACAGCGAGGTCGCGCTGCGCCTCCGGATCGCCCGCCACGCCGTCGGCTATGTGGCGATAAAGATCAGCAGTGCCCCGGTAGATGCCCTGCCCGCCGGGCGTGTCGCCGGTGAACGCCGCGATCTCTTCCATCTCGGCGATCCAGCGATAGGCCTTGGGAAACATGCCCGGCACCGACCGCTGCAGGAACGACAGGAAATGCGGCTGGCTTTCGGAAAGCTCGCGCGCAAGCACCTCCGAGACGCCCGCCTGTGACGCGCCAAGGATCATGGCCGTGCCGAGCGCGGTGAAGCCTTTGGTCAGCCCGGCATAGGACATCTTCAATGCGGACGCGGCGCCGATCGGGGCATCCAGCACGCGGATCGTCAGCCCATAGGGGGACAAGGCCGCAAACTCTGTCGCGGCGTCCCCAGACGCATAGAGGGTGGTCGCCGCACGCTGATTGTCGGACGGCGGCGGACCGATGATGCCGGCATCGACAAAGCGCGCGCCTGTCGACGCCACGACATCGGCAATCCGCTGCGCCGTAGCCGGAGCCACGGCATTGCAATCGACATAAAGCGGCTTGGGCGCGGCACGCTGAAATGCCGGGCTGAAACGCTCGGCGAGACCGAGCGCGTCCTTCGGAGGGACGATGGAAAGGAAAATGTCGCAGGCCGCGAGCACGTCATCGTCTGCAGCCGTCAAGCCAGCGCGCTTCGCCCGTTCAGCGCTGGCTGCACTGCGACCCTCAAGCGAAGTCAGCACAGTCAGTCCATGCTGAACAAGTTTTCGTCCGACGCCGCCGCCCATTTCACCGGCAGCGACAACCGCAACCTGCAAGCTCATTGAATCGCTCCGCACATTCATCCCGAACAGCGGCGGGAATCCGCCGGCAAAATCAGGCCGGCACGGTCGGCCGGCGTTGCGCCTGCTCGGCCCTTTCCTTCGCCATCTTCTGCAGTGTCAGCAGATCGACCTTGCCGGAGCCAAGCATCGGAAGCTTTTCCATATAGATCACTTCCGCCGGGATCATCAGCTCCGACAGATGGCGGGCGCGCACGAGCGCGATGAGATCGCCGCGCGTGGCGTCCTTCTTCTGCGTATACAGGATCAGGCGCTCACCCTTGCGCGCATCCGGCACTGCGACGACCGCGCAGACGGCATCCGGCCATTCGTCGGCGGCCACCATCTCCACTGCGGCAAGCGAAATCATCTCGCCGCCAACCTTGGCAAAGCGCTTGGCGCGGCCGAGGATATGGATGAAGCCCTGGTCGTCGATGCGGACGATGTCGCCGGTGTCGTGCCAGCCATGTGGGGGACGCTCCAGAACCCCGGGATTCTCCGCCCGCAGATAGCCGAGCATGACGTTCGGCCCCTTCACGTGCATGCGGCCGCCCTCGTCGACGCCCTCGACCTTTTCCAGCCGCGCCTCCATGCCGGGCAGCAGGCGGCCAACGGTGCCGAACTTGTTGAACATCGGCGTGTTAAGCGCGAGCGCCGGCGCGGTTTCGGTAACGCCATAACCTTCCAGAATGCGCAGGCCGAACTTTTCCAGATAGGTGCGGCGGGTGGTTTCCTTCACCGGCTCGGCGCCGGACAGGAGATAGCGGATGGAGCGAAAATCATACGGGTTCGCCGCCCGCGCATAGCCGTTCAGGAAGGTGTCGGTGCCGAACATGATGGTGGCGTTGATGCCGTAGATCAGCTCCGGGACCGTGCGGTAATGCAGCGGCGATGGATAAAGATAGATGCGCACGCCGGAGACCAGCGGCAGGATCAGCCCGACGGTGAGGCCGAAGGAATGGAACACCGGCAAGACATTGAACACCTTGTCGGTGCGGTTGAAATCGATGCGTGCCTTGGCTTGCGCGGCGTTGGTGAGAATATTGCGGTGGGACAGGACAACACCTTTCGGCATGCCTTCCGAACCTGAGGTGAAGAGAATCGCAGCCCTGTCGTCCGGCTTGCGCGGAACAAGCGGTGCCTTATAGCCAAACAGCACCCGCAGCTTGTCGAGGATATTCACCTTCGCGCGAACGTCCTCGAGATAGACGAGCGTCACTTCCTTCTGCAATTGCTCGACCATGGGCTCAAGCCGGCCGCGTTCGATGAAGGCGCGCGACGTGAGGATGGTGGTGACGCCCGAGGCGCGGCAGCCGGCAAGAATGTTGGTCGCGCCGGCGGTGAAATTGATCATCGCCGGCACACGGCCCGCCGACATCAGCGCAAACAGGGTGACGGCAGCGCCGTTGGCATTCGGCAGCATCATGCCGATCGTCTTACCGACCTCCGCGTAGGGCATCAGCTTGCGGCCCAACAGCTTCGTGCCGCGCAGCAGCTTCTTGTAGCTGAGCTCGCCGGTGACCGGGTCTTCGGTCGCCACGCGACCAAGGCCGTTCTTCTCTGCCGCATCGATCAAAGCCTGCACGCAGGTGCGGTTGGTGTTGAACGTGCGGTAGACCATGTCCGACATGATGTCGTAGAGCGCGGCTCCCGCGGCCTGCCGGCGCTTGCGGCCCTTCAATGCGGGATCGAGATTGAGCTTGGTCGGCTCCAACACGGTGACCGTCACCTTCGGGAACCAGCGGCGGCGCACCTGTTCCTTGGTCAGACGCGTGAACGGCGTCTGCTCAAGACCGTCGATATGCACCGGCACGATGGTGGCCTCGGACTTGTCGGCGATCAGGCCGGCGCCGTCATAGACCTTCATCAGCGAGCCGGTGACGGTGATCCGTCCTTCCGGAAAGATGATCAACGTTTCACCCGATTGCACGGCATGAATCAACGTGCGGGTCGCCATCGGCTTCAGCGGATCGATCGGCAAGGCGCGGGTCATGCGCATGAACGGCTTGACCCACCATTTTTTTGCAATCGCGGTATCGACGGCGAAAATCGGATCGCGGCCCAGGAGCGACAAGGCGATGCCGGCGTCGAGGAAGCTCACATGATTGAGCGCGATGATGACGTTCGGGCTCTTGATCTTGTTGAGATTGTCGAGCCCCTTCACTTCCACGCGGAACAGGCAGCGATAGAGAATCGACAGCGCGTCGTTGAACGGCCGGGTCGGCATGGTGAAGCCGATAAGAATCGCAACGGCAAAATTCAGAACGCCAAGCCCGATAAAGAGCTGCGGCGTGGTGATGCCGTTTCCCTGCAAGGCGGCGACAATCAATGTCGCGACCGTCATAAACAAGGCATTGAGGACATTCACGCCGGCCACCACGCGGGCACGCCGGTCGGCGCCGGCCCAGGCCTGCACCGCCGCGAAAGCCGGCACGATGAACAGGCCGCCGCCGATGGCGAGGCCGGCCAGCCCGATTGCGACATTGAGGCCGCGCAGACCCGAGAAGGTCTGGAGCGGACCAACCGCGGTCTGCACAGGCGCGACGCCATAAACGGAGAAACCGACAAACAGCGCCGAAATGCCGAGCAGCACCGCGCCGAACAGGGTCGGAAGCAGAATGATGCGGCCGCTGGCGAGCCAGGCGGCAAGGCCGGAGCCGATCGCCACCGCGACCGAGAAGATTGCGAGATAGGCGGTGACTGTTTCCTCGTTGCCGCCAACGAGATTCTTGACCAGCGGCGGCAGCAGCGACAGCGCGACGATGCCGACCAGCCAAAACCAGCTTGTGACCAGCGCGCCCCACCACAGGCGGCTGTCGCTGCGCAGATGCTGGATCAGCGACCAGGTGGAGGCGGCGATGTTCTTGTTGATCTGCAGATTGGGCGCGGCTTCGCCGGTGCGCGGAATGAGCAGGCTGCAGACCCAGCACAGCAATGCGAACACCATCACAAGGCCGGAGAAGGTCGCCGGATCGCCGCCATTGGCGGCGGCGAGGCCGCCGGCGATCGTGCCGAGCAGAATGGCGATGAAAGTCGCGCCCTCGACCAGCGCGTTGCCGGCAGGCAATTCGCTGCGCTGCAGATGGTCGGGCAGGATGCCGTATTTGATCGGACCAAATAGCGCGCCGATCACGCCGAAGCCGAACAAGGCCACGAACAGCAAGACGATGGAATGCACCGTGAATCCGGCAACCGCAATTCCCGCAACCACGATTTCAACGAGCTTCAGCCGCTGCGCCACCACCGCCTTGTCGAAGCGGTCGGCCATCTCGCCGCCGAGCGCGGACAGGAAGAAATAGGGCGAGATGAACGTGGCGCCGGCGAGCGTGATCAGCATCTCGGCGGTCGAGGCGTTGTCGGCGCCGACCCGGAACAGGATCAGGAAGACCAGGGCGTTCTTCAGATAGTTGTCGTTGAACGCCGAGAAGAACTGCGTCCAGAACAGCGGCGCGAACCGCGACGACAACATCAATGGTTTGTGGGAATGCGACATGGCCCCGCGTCCTTCGCCTCAGTTGGCGCCCTCATACTGGCGCATCGCGGCGGATGCCAGTCTGGACAGTCTAGCAGCAGACCGCGCCGATCGTTACCTTTCCGGCCCGCCCGTAGAAACATTCATTATATTCAATGGCTTATATCCGCCAGGGCTCAGGCCGCTTCGCGCAACAGCGCGGTCGGCTTCTTGCTGCATTCCTCATCCACGCCGTTATGCAGGTGGTACTGGCTGAAGCCCACATGGCTCGCCGGAGAACCGGATACCGCCACCTGATAACAGAACTCGGTGCGGTGGCGCTTGGCTCCGGGGAATATCTCGTCGTATTCGACCCAGCCCCAGATCAAAAGCTTGCCCTGCAGGTCGCGCACCTGGCGCAGAATTGCCGGCTCGAGATTGATGACCGGCGACAACGCCGTCGCCTTCGGTCCCACGATCAGCGGGCGATAGGCGTCGTAGGACAGGATGCGATTGCCGAGATCGTCGAAATCGGCAAAGTCGAAATCGGCCGGCACCGAGCGCTCGAAATATTTCCAGCTGACCTGGCTGCGGCCGTTCTTTGTCGGTGTGGTCCCGGTATTTTCCCAGATCGGCTGCAAGGTGCAGGTCTGGATTTCCTCGTTGATCGGATTCTTGGTCAGGCTGACCTCGATCGCCTTCAGAAAAACATAGGGCCGCTGCGCCGACATCAGCGCCTCGTCCGCCAGAGCCGCCGATTTCTCCGAGGCCCGCGCCGACTTTTCCGACGCCCGCAAGGCGGTGCGAATCCACAGGCTCTGGAAAAATCCGAAGAGAAGCAGGAACACCGCGCAGGCGAGGAAAGCGAGGTCTGTCGCCCTTATCCCGCACACGAAATTCCGCCACCACGGTCCCTGCGGCAGCGCCGGCGCCACGCTCTGCTGCACCAGGATGACCGCAGGTTCGATCGTGTCGCGGATATTCACCGCCCGGATGACATGACCGCCGCCGGGAAGCTCGACCCGAATCTGCGGCGCCTTCACGGCCGGTTGTGCCGGCGCCGCGGCGGTACTGGCGCAAACCCGCTCGAGTCCGAAAACCGATGCGGCGAAAACCGCAACCGCGACAATTGCGGAAATGAGGAAGGCTGCCGATGCTTTCATGTGAGAAAAATGAAACTTTGCAGCGACACTGGTTTCATATCCGTCCGATGCCGCCCGGAGAAAATTAGCCGCGTGAAGGCCGAAACAAGGGCAGAGAGCGGAAATTAGAGAGCGGTATCGTGTCAGTCAAACAATTCAGACTGTTGTCGACGCCGCAGGCCGCAGCATTGTCATAAAAGCCACATGCGACGAAGCTCCTGCGGCACGAGACCAGGCAGAGGGCATGGCTGCCGTTCCGCGCTGTGAATAGCCAGCGGCCCGGCGACGGCGTATGCCGGGCGGTCCATTCGCCGGAGCCTCTGCGTGCATTCACCTTCAGCCTCCTCATGGCTCTCGGTCAGAGTGATCGGCACGCTGTGCGGCGTCGCGGCGGCACTGTGCTGGGCGGCAGGCTTCGTGGCGGCGAAGCATGGCCTGTCCATCGGGCTGACCCCGATGGATCTGGCCTTTCACCGCTTCGTCTGGTCGGGCCTTTTTCTGCTGCCGGGCCTTCTCCGACTGGGGATGGCCGATCTTGGCGGCGCCGGCTGGTCTCGCGGCCTGACCATCCTTGTCCTGGCGGGGCCGCTGCAGGCGATCACCAGCTATTCCGGGTTTACCCTTGCCCCGTTGGGACACGGGGCGGTGATTCATCCCGCTGCTGCCACGCTGGGCGGGCTGCTGCTGGCCACGCTGGTGCTGAAAGAGCCGCTCAGTCGCGCCCGGCTGTTCGGCGTCATCGCCATTGTCGGGGGGCTCGTCGTGTTCGCGGGCGAGGCCGTCACCTCGATCGGCCTGCATGCACTGGGCGGAGATTCGCTGTTCGCCTCCGCCGGCCTGATGTGGGCGGTGTTCACGCTGTGCCTGCGGCGCTGGGGCATGAACGGTATGCATGCCGCCGCCATCGTCGGGGCGCTGTCGCTGTTGATCTACGCACCGGCGCATGCGCTGATCTTCGGCTTCGGCACCATGGTTGCGGCGGGCTGGATGGAAAACCTGATCCAGCTTGCGGTGCAGGGCGTGTTCGCGGGATTGCTGGCGCTTTTCCTGTTCGCGCGTTCGGTGAGCGCGCTTGGCGCCGGCCGCGCCTCGACCTTCCCGGCATTGGTGCCCGGCCTGACCATGCTGATCGGCTTCATCGCGCTCGGCGAAATCCCGACGCCGATGCAATTGCTGGGTCTGGCGATCGTTGTGGTCGGCTTCCGCTTCGCGATGAAGCCGTGAGACCACAGCGCGGACAGTTCACCGTCAGCTTGACTTGATCAGTTGGTTCTGCAGGTTGTCCACTTTGTCTTGGGACGCTTGAGCTGGGCTTCGCTGCCCTTGATCCAGAAAGTGACGCCGTTTTTCTTGTAGCGGGCGCCGGACGCCGAGATCCGCTGCGGCAGCGTAACCGACTTGCCGTCGAGCTGCAGATAGGCGGATTTCGATTGCGGAAAGAAGGCGGCGATGAAGCGGCTGCCATCGGCGCAGGTGTAGTTGAAGAACTTCTGCGCGGAGGCGGGCAACGCGCCGAGTGCAAGAAATATCAGCGCCAAGACAATCTTCGCATTTAGCATCATCAGCTCCGTCAGGCCGCTTTTCTGCTTGCAAGAAAATCCCCCATGCGCGCGAGCGCTTTCAGAATATTCTCGGTCGAATTGGCATAGCTCAGCCGCACATAACCCTCGCCCAGCACGCCGAAATCAGGCCCGCCGATGATGGCAACGCCCGCGTCTTCCAGAAGCGCGGAGGCCAAAGGTTTCGCCTGCCAACCGGTCTTCTTGGTATTCGGGAAAGCATAGAAGGCGCCCTTCGGCGTCGCGCAGGAGACGCCCGGCAATTTGTTCAGGCGCTCGACCACGACTTTGCGCCGCTTGTCGAATTCCGCGACCATGCGGTGCACCTCGTCCTGCGGGCCGGTCAACGCAGCTAGCCCCGCATATTGCGCCGAGGCATTCACGCAGGAATGCAAATTCACCGCGAGCTTGCGCGCATAGTCGTAAAGCTTGCCCGGCCACACCGCATAGCCGAGCCGCCAGCCGGTCATCGCATAGGTCTTCGACCAACCATTGAGCAGGATCAGCCGGTCGCGGATTGATGGATAGGACAAGAGACAGATATGCGTCTCGCCATCATACGTCATCTGGTCGTAGATCTCGTCCGACATAACCGCGACATCGGGAAACTTTTCGAGCCCCGCAACCAGCTTGTCGATCTCTGCTTTCGGCGTGACGCCGCCGGTCGGATTGGCCGGCGAATTCAGAATGAGCAGCCGTGTCTGCGGCGTGATCAGCTTCAGCGTTTCGTCGGCGGAAAATGCGAAACCGTTTTCCTCGCGGATCGGCACCGGAACGGGGCGCGCACCGGTGAACTCGATCATCGAGCGATAGATCGGAAATCCCGGATCGGGATAGAGAATGTCCGCGCCCGGCTCGCCGAACATCAGGATCGACATGAACATGGTCGGCTTGCCGCCGGGCATGATCATCACGCTGTCGGGCGAGACTTCGACCTTGAACCGCTTGTGCAGGTCGCCGGCCACGGCCTCACGCAATTGCGGGATGCCGGTCGCCGGCGTGTAGCCGTGGTGGCCGTCGCGCAAAGCCTTGATCGCGGCCTCGACGATATGATCGGGCGTGCGGAAATCCGGCTGCCCGATGCCGAGATTGATGATGTCGCGACCCTGTGCCGCCAGCGCATTGGCGCGCGCCAGAACAGCAAAAGCGTTTTCCTCGCCGATACGGTCGAACGCCGCGATGGTTTTGAGCATGGTTCTTCCTTTCAGCGTTTCCCGGTCACGCAAACTGGCAGCACGCCGCCATTACCTGTCACCAAACATGGCTAATTGACCGTATCGCCAGAATGAAATCAAACCATACGGCGGAAGCGGTTGCGGCGGGCCGCCGCCCCGTGCCAAACACAGCATTATGACCGTGTGGCTCGAACTGACCATCGTCGTGGGGCTGATTCTGCTCAACGGCTTTTTCGCCATGGCCGAAATGGCGATCGTCTCCTCCCGCCGCCTCCGCTTGCAACAGATGGCCGACGGCGGCTCGCGCGGCGCGGCGCACGCTCTGCGGCTTGCCGAGAATCCCGGCCGCTTTCTCTCCGGCGTACAGGTGGGCATCACCCTGATCGGCATTCTCTCCGGCG
This sequence comes from Pseudorhodoplanes sp., assembly GCA_032027085.1. Taxonomy (NCBI): domain Bacteria; kingdom Pseudomonadati; phylum Pseudomonadota; class Alphaproteobacteria; order Hyphomicrobiales; genus Pseudorhodoplanes; species Pseudorhodoplanes sp. The sequence goes on from JAVSMS010000001.1 coordinate 1,823,088, forward strand.
CTTTCGGCGGCGCGACGCTCGGCGCGCGACTCGGGGTTATCCTCAACGAAATTCCGGCGATCCATCCACGCGGACCCGAGATCGCATTCTTTCTGGTCGTTGTCGCGATCACCGCTTTGTCGGTGATCGTCGGCGAGCTCGTACCAAAGCGCATCGCTCTGCTGAGGCCCGAACGCATTGCCGCCATTGTCGCGCGGCCGCTGCAGGCCGTGGTCGCAGTCGCGCGGCCTTTGGTCTGGCTGCTGGAGAATGGAACGGCTTTGCTGCTCTGGCTGTTGCGGGTTCCGGAGCGCCGTTCCGACAATGTGACAGAAGAAGAGGTCAAGCTTGCCATTGCTGAAGGCACCGAAGCAGGCGTCATCGACGAGGTGGAGGAAGAGATGATCCACGGCGTGCTGGCGCTCGCCGACAATTCCGTCGCCTCGATCATGGTGCCGCGGCCGGACGTCTACTGGATCGACCTCGACGATGACAAGGAAGTGATCACCCGCGAAATCGCAGATTGTCCCTATTCGCGCATCGTGGTGGTACGCAGCGGCGATCTGGGGCGGCCGCTCGGCGTGCTGCAGAAGAAGGACCTGGTCGATGATCTGATGGCCGGCCGCGGCCTTCAGATCGAAAAGCACATGATCGATCCCGTCTTCGTGCCGGAGACGATGCCTGCGTTGCGGCTTCTGGAAACCTTCCGCAAGGTACGGGTGCATATCGCCTTCGTGGTCGATGAGTATGGCGACTTCCTTGGCATCGCGACACTGAACGACGTACTGGGAGGCATTGCCGGCGAACTGCCGGAGGAATATGCGCAGGTTTCCGAAGAGATCGTGTGGCGGGCGGACGGTTCATGGCTTGTCGATGGCCGCGCCTCGATTGCCGAACTCATCGAGAAATTGAAGCTGGAAAATGTCAGCGGCGAATTCCACACGGCGGCGGGCTTCGCCCTGGAACGTTTGGCGCGCATTCCCGTTGAAGGCGATGCTTTCGTGTTCGGCAGTTGGCGCGTCGAAATCCTCGACATGGACGGCAAGCGGATCGACAAGCTCTTGTTCACGCCGCACCACAGCGAGCAGGCCGATTAGCTGCGGCTGCTTCTATGTCGCGCTGGCGTTGCCGCAATGACGCTCTAGATTAAACGGGAGCAGCGGAGGACAGCCATGGCGAAGAAAAAGAGGACGGCGAAGGCGCGCGGACGCAGCCTGCGCTCGCAGCTCTGGTTCGACAATCCCGACAATCCCGGCATGACTGCGCTCTATCTGGAGCGGTATCTGAATTTCGGGCTGACGCTGGAGGAATTGACATCCGGCAAGCCGATCATCGGCATCGCGCAGACCGGCAATGATCTGAGCCCGTGCAATCGCCATCACATCGCGCTTGCCGAACGGGTGCGCGAAGGCATCCGTACCGCCGGCGGCATCGCCTTCGAATTTCCCGTGCATCCGATCCAGGAGACCGGCAAGCGCCCGACCGCGGCGCTCGACCGCAACCTTGCCTATCTCGGCCTTGTCGAAGTGCTCTATGGCTATCCGCTCGACGGCGTGGTGCTGACCACCGGCTGCGACAAGACCACGCCGGCCGCCATCATGGCCGCCTGCACCGTCAACATTCCCGCCATCGTTCTCTCCGGCGGGCCGATGCTGAACGGCTGGTGGAAGGGCGAACGCAGCGGCTCGGGGACCGTAGTCTGGCAGGCGCGCCAGGACCTCGCCGCCGGCAAGATCGACTACAAGGAATTCCTTGCCGTCGTGGCCTCGTCAGCGCCATCGATCGGCCATTGCAACACCATGGGCACGGCCTCCACCATGAACGCACTGGCGGAAGCGCTCGGCCTGTCGCTGCCCGGCTGCGCCGCGATCCCGGCACCTTATCGCGAGCGCGGGCAGATCGCTTATGAAACCGGAATCCGCGCGGTCGAGATCGTGCACGAGGATCTGAAGCCTTCCGACATTCTCACCCGCAAGGCTTTTGAGAACGCCATTGTCGCCTGTTCGGCGATCGGCGGCTCCACCAATGCGCCGATTCATATCAACGCCATTGCGCGGCATATCGGCGTGCCGCTGACCATCCAGGACTGGGAGGAGATCGGCTTTGACGTTCCGTTGCTCGTCAATATGCAGCCGGCCGGATTCTATCTCGGCGAGGAATATTACCGGGCCGGCGGATTGCCGGCAGTGATGAATGAATTGCTCAAGGCAAAGCGCATCCATGGCGATGCACTCACCATCAACGGCAAGACGATGGCTGAGAATGTCCGTCGCGCCAGGGTGCAGGATGCCGATGTGATCAAGCCCTACAGGAAGCCGATGAAGGAGAAATCCGGCTTCCGCGTGCTGCACGGCAACCTGTTCGATTCCGCGATCATGAAGACCAGCGTGATCTCCGACGAATTCCGCGAGCGCTATCTCTCCAATCCAAAAAACCCGAACGCCTTCGAGGGCCGCGCCGTCGTGTTCGACGGGCCGGAGGATTATCATCGCCGTATCGACGATCCTTCGTTGAAGATCGACGAGAACACGCTGCTGTTCATCCGCGGCGTCGGGCCGATCGGCTATCCGGGATCGGCGGAGGTGGTGAACATGCAGCCGCCGGCGGCGCTGATCAAAAAGGGCATCACATCATTGCCCTGCATTGGCGACGGGCGGCAATCCGGAACATCAGGATCTCCCTCGATCCTCAATGCCTCGCCGGAAGCGGCCGCCAATGGCGGGCTGGCGCTGTTGAAGACCGGCGACCGTGTCCGCATTGACCTGAACAAGGGGACGGCCAACATCCTCATTTCCAAGGCGGAACTGGCCGAACGGCGGGCGGCGCTGGACAAACGCGGCGGCTTCCGAATTCCCAAGAGCCAGACGCCATGGCAGGAAATCTATCGCGGCATGGTCGACCAGATGGCCGACGGCCAGGTGCTGAAACCGGCAGTCAAGTATCAGCGCGTGGCGCAGACCAGCGGCGTGCCGCGCGACAACCACTGAAACCCCGCCGTTTCGCAAATGCCTTTGCATTGCTGCCCTGCGGGCCATAGTTAACCGAACGGATTGACACTGCCCAGCATGGGCGTTCGACTGACGCCCCCGTGACCCAAGCCCAGCCGAGTTGATCCGTCATGCCAAGCATTGCCGACAAGCGCCGTGAATTCCGACGTCTGCATGAGAGTGGATGCTTCGTCATCCCCAATCCCTGGGACATCGGAACGACACGCTATCTGCAGCATCTCGGCTTCAAGGCGCTGGCGACGACCAGTCTCGGCTATGCGTTTTCGCAAGGCCTTCCTGATGGCGCGGCGTCGCGCGAAGCGACGCTCGCGCATATTGCCGAGATCGCAGCCGCGGCAGACGTGCCGGTCAACGCCGATTTCGAAGGCGGCTTTGCCGACAACCCGGAAGGCGTTGCGGAGAGCGTTCGTCTTTGCGTCGGCACGGGTGTTGCCGGACTGTCCATCGAGGACTCGACCGGCAACAAGGACAAGCCGCTCTACGATTTCGATCTCGCCGTTGAGCGCATCAAGGCGGCGCGCAAGGCGGTCAATGACACCGCTCCCGATGTGTTGCTGACGGCGCGTACCGAAGGCTTTATCCGCGGCCGGCCCGATCTTGCCGAGACGATCCGGCGGCTCAAGGCGTTTGCCGATGCTGGCGCCGACTGTCTTTACGCGCCCGGCATCAAGGGCCGCGAGGAAATCACCGCGGTGGTGCAGGCGGTGGCGCCGAAACCGGTCAATCTGCTGATGGGCTGGGCCGGCGCGCTGACGGTCGAGCAAATCGCCGAGCTCGGCGTGCGCCGCATCAGCGTCGGCGGCGCGCTGGCGCGCGCGGCCTGGGGCGGCTTTATCCGCGCCGCACGGCAGATCGCGATCGGCGGCAGCTTCGCCGGCTTTTCCGATGCCGCACCGGCGGCGGACCTGAACGCGCTGTTCCAGGACGACGTCAAGCGAAGGACGGCATCGTGAGGGGGGAACTGTCTCTCGGCGAGCCGGTCGACCCGACGCCCGCGCCAAGGCCGGGCGGCGTGCGTCTGCAGGGGCGCTTCGGCTGCGTCGATAGACTGAACGCACAGCGACACGGTCGTGATCTATGGCATGCAGTGCAAGGCCATGATCACATCTGGACCTACATGTCGGCCTACGGACCGTTCGAGACCGAAACGGCTTTCATCCAGTGGCTGCGAAGCCGGGAGATGCTGGGCGACCCACTTTCCTACGCCATCGTCGATGCCGCCGGACGCGCTGTCGGCATCGCTACGCTGATGGAAATCGTACCGGCCATGCGCCGGATCGAGGTCGGCCATATCGTCTATTCGCCCGCCCTGCAGCGCACCCCGCTCGGCACCGAGGCGCAATATCTGCTGGCACGCTATGTCTTCGAGACGCTCGGCTATCGCCGCTACGAGTGGAAATGCAACGCACACAATGCCGCTTCGAAGCGTGCTGCCCTGCGCTTCGGCTTCCGCTATGAAGGGGTGCTGCGGCAGCACATGATCGCGAAAGGTCGCAACCGCGATACCGCCTATTTTTCCATGCTCGACAGCGAATGGCCGGCGCGCAAGGCTGAATTCGAGCGCTGGCTGGCGCCGGACAATTTCGATGCCGATGGCCGGCAAAAAACAAGACTGGCGATGCCGATCATTGAAACCTGACGGAGCCATCGCATGGCGGCGATCATTTGGCTTCTTTCGCTCGTGCTGGTATCAGCCTCGCCATGTCCTCGGTTGTCGGAGCGCAGAGCTGCAAGCGCAGCGGTAACGCCGTGACCTTCGACGATCCGAATGCGCCGAACAAGCGCAATTGCGCCATCCTCGACGGCGTTCCGTATTGTCATTGAGGCCGATATGCACATTCTCATTACCGGCGCCGCCGGCATGATCGGACGCAAGCTTGTCGAGCGGCTCGTCCACGATGGCTCACTGAACGGCAAGCCGATCGAAGCGCTGACGCTCGCTGACGTCGTCGCGCCGGAGAAGCCAGGAAATTTCCCTGGCAAGATCGATATCCGAACGGTCGATCTGCCGGCGCCGGGCGTCGCCGAGCAACTCATCGCAGCGGAGCCGGATGTGATCTTCCATCTGGCCGGCGTCGTTTCCGGCGAGGCCGAAACCAATTTCGCCAAGGGCTATCGCGTCAACCTCGACGGCCTGCTGTTTCTGCTGGAAGCCATTCGCAAGACCGGTAACGACTACCATCCAAAACTGGTCTTCAGTTCCTCGATGGCCGTTTATGGCGCACCGTTTCCGGAATCCATTCAGGACGATTTCCATCTCACGCCACTCACCTCCTACGGCACACAGAAATCGATCTGCGAATTGCTGCTGGCCGACTACACACGCCGCGGCGTTCTCGACGGCGTCGGCATCCGTCTTCCCAGCATCTGCGTGCGGCCCGGCAAGCCGAACAAGGCCGCGTCCGGTTTCTTTTCGGGCATCATCCGCGAACCGCTGGCCGGACAGGAAGCGATTCTGCCGGTGTCGGACACGATCTTGCACACCCATGCCTCGCCGCGCTCCGCCGTTGGCTTCCTGCTGCATGGCGCGGCCCTGACCCGCGAACAGCTCGGACCGCGCATCAATCTCACCATGCCCGGCGTTTGCTGCACCATTGGCGAGCAGATCGCCGCCCTGCGGCGGGTCGCGGGCGACAAGGTCGCCGCCCGCATCCGCCATCAGCCCGACGAGATGATCATGCAGATTGTCGGCGGCTGGCCGCACCGGATGGATGCGAGCCGCGCGCGCCAGCTCGGGTTCCAGGTGGAAAATACCTTCGACGAGATCATCCGGATCCATATCGAGGAGGATCGGGGCGGCAGTTTTGTGCCTTAAGTCCGGCCCGCTTGCGCTCGGCGGTCGATTCCTTACATTGCGGCGAGATCATTGAGGATTTGCATGAGCTATGTGGAAGCTGCGCTTGCGCCCTTGCGCAAGACGGGCCAGATCAAACTGCACGGCGCCGAGGCTTTTGCCGGCATGCGCAAGGCGGGCCGCCTGGTCGCCGAATGTCTCGACATGCTGGTCGGCGAAGTGAAGCCGGGCATTCCGACCGAACGCATCGACAAGCTGGTCTTCGATTTCGCGATGGATCATCGCGCGCTGCCGGCAACGCTCATGTATCGTGGCTACCGCAAGTCGACCTGTACCTCGATCAACCACGTGGTCTGCCACGGCATCCCGAACGATAAGCCGCTGAAGGAAGGCGACATCGTCAATATCGATGTAACGCTGATCGTCGACGGCTGGCACGGCGATTCCAGCCGCATGTATGCGGTTGGAGATATCCCGCGCCGCGCCGAGCGACTGATCGACGTCACCTATGAATCCATGATGCGCGGCATCGCCGCCATCAAGCCCGGCGGCACCACCGGTGACATCGGGCATGCGATCCAGACCTATGTCGAAGGCCAGCACATGAGCGTGGTGCGCGATTTCTGCGGCCACGGGCTCGGGCGGCTGTTCCATGACGAGCCGAATATCGTCCATGTCGGCCGACCCGGCGAGGGCACGGTACTGCGGCCGGGCATGTTCTTCACGGTCGAGCCAATGATCAATCTGGGCCGCCCGCATGTGAAGGTGCTGTCGGACGGCTGGACCGCGGTGACGCGCGACCGTTCGCTGTCCGCCCAGTTCGAGCACACTGTCGGCGTCACCGACAAGGGCGTGGAAGTGTTCACGCTCTCCCCCAAGGGGCTCGACAAGCCGCCCTATCATTCCGCGGCGTAATTTTCGGATTTTCAAACGCCTGCTTTCGCGGCATCCTGACACCGCTCAGGGTGGCGCGGCGATGGCGGGGAAACGCATCAGCGGCAATGCGGGCACGGGCTTGCAGGATGCAAGCCCGCATTATCACGGCCATCGCGAACGCCTGCGCACGCGCTTTCGCGACGCCGGCATGGACGCTCTGTCCGATTACGAAATGCTGGAATTGCTGCTGTTCCGCGCATTGCCGCGCCGCGACGTGAAGCCGCTGGCCAAAGAGCTTCTCGCCAAATTCGGTTCTTTCGCCGAAGTCATTTCAGCGCCGGCGCCGCGTCTCGGCGAAGTGAAGGGGCTTGGCGCGGCCGCCATCACCGAGCTGAAGATCGTGCAGGCGGCGGCCAGCCGGCTGGCGAAAGGCGCGGTGCAGAAGCGGCCGGTACTGTCGTCATGGTCGGCGGTGCTCGATTATTGCCGCACGGCGATGGCCTTCGCCGAGAGGGAACAGTTGCGCGTGCTGTTCCTCGACAAGCGCAACCAGCTCGTCGCCGATGAAGTGCAGCAGACCGGCACCGTCGATCACACGCCCGTCTATCCGCGCGAGGTGGTGAAACGCGCGCTGGAATTGTCGGCGACGGCGATCATCATCGTGCACAACAATCCCACTCGATACCCCATCTGCATGCTCGATTACGATCCATCATTCTTAGATAGTGATTGAGCGTGATTCTTATTTTCCGTCGGATGATTCCCACAATATCGCCAAACGCAAGCGGCGCCTGTTCACGCCTGACGGACTATTCCGCGACTGGGACGTAGACAGTTGCTCTCCGAAGGTGGAGGCCGCACGTTCGCATCATGCGGTGCGCCAGCGACAAGCTGTTTCGTCAAATTTCATCGCAAGCGTCCAGCGTTCGTCGACGCAATGTTGCTGTGGCCGAGGCGGCGAAAGCCGCTTACGCGGCATGGATTGCGTTTGTGGCAAACGTTGCATGGGTGATCGCCACGGTGGTTCCTGCGGGACCCGCCACAGTCTCGACAGTAGCACCGAGTTGTTGGGCGAGCGCCTTCACGATGCCCGTGCCGAGCCCGGTTTTCGGTTGAGCAAAGACACCGTCCGGCTTGCCGACGCCATTGTCCGCGACCGAAAGCTTCCAGTTCGTCCCATGGACCTCATATGCGACGGAAATCCGGCAATCGATCTCATCATTTGGAAACGCGTGCTTCAGGGCATTCATGACAAGTTCGGTGACAATCAAGCCAAGACTCTCGGCCTGACGGGACGTCGCGTTGCCTGCCTCCCCGACCACTTTCAGCGAGACGGGCCGCGTATCACCGATCATCGACGTTGCGAGCGTGTCGCATAGCCTGGTCAGATAAGGCATCATCTCAATAGGTCCGCTGGCCCCGGATCCATGGAGTTGTCGCTGTACGGCCGCAACGGACATGACGCGCTTGTGGGCATCTTGCAGGTGGACGCGCGTCTCCTCAGACTCCACCGTCTTCGCCTTCATCAAGATGATGCTGGCGATGATTTGCAGGCTGTTTGAAATGCGGTGCTGAAGCTCATCAAGGAGCATGTCCTTCTCCCGTAGCAACTCGTCTTTCTCGCGCTCCAGGGCGCGTCGCTCCGTGACGTCTTCCATGCCGAGCAGAACGGTTGCTTGGGCACCACCCTCGTAGAACACTTGCCGGGCGCTTAAACGGATTCTGCGGTGTCCGAGATCGGGGAATTCATGCTCGACGTCGTAGCCTTCCATCACACCGTGCTGCGATATGACCTTTTCGAGCAATTCCCGCAGTTTTGGAATGTCCTATTGTCCGTCGCCCAAGGCATACAAATGCCGGCCTTGGGTGTTCTCCGGGCTGACCTTGAATGTCGAATAAAAGGAGCGGCTCGCGGCGACCACGCGCAGTTCATTGTCCAGTACGAGAATGGGCGCGCGGACGGTGTCGACGATGCCCTGAGCGAGCGCGCATGCGTCCGCGACATTGGTGAACTGATCTCTGAAGGCGATGGAATGCATAATTGTCGCAGTCCCCGTACACGCTGCGAAGCCCCGTGGCGACGCGACCGCGCCGGACCTTGCCGGATCAACGCAAGGGCTGACAAACCACCAAAACGTCCAGCAATTGAAGCGTAGCGTCGATGCCGACGGAGAACTGTATAATATTGCTCACGCCCATCGGGCGACGGGCGGAGCTACAAAAAACGTCTCGCCCGAATGCTTCAGGATCATCTAAAGTGCGGACAACATTCAGATTTCTGTCACGCGTCTCCAGTGTGTATGGGAGGCCAGGAAAGAGACCCCATCATGACACGGAAAGCAGAGCCCACGTTCGATCCCAAGGCCTTCCTCGCCAAGGCTAACGGGGGGCGGACCATCTCCAAGCACCAGATAAATCAAGTCATCTTTGCGCAGGGTGATCCGGCCGATTCAGTCCTCTATATCCAACACGGAAAGGTGAAGGTGACGGTGAACTCCGCACAAGGCAAGGAAGCGGTGGTAGCCATCCTGGGGCCAGATGAATTCTGCGGCGAAGGTTGTCTCGCGGGCCAGCCTCGGCGCATGGCGACTGCGACGGCAATGACGGACTGCGAGATCATGCGGATGGAAAAGAGCACCATGATCCGCGTCCTCCACGACGAGCCGGGCTTTTCCGAGATGTTCGTTGCGCATCTCTTGGCTCGAACCATTCGAGTCGAGGAGGATCTGGTTGATCAATTGTTCAATTCTAGTGAGAAGCGCTTGGCGCGGGCGCTCCTTCTGCTGGCCAATTTCGGCAAGGAGGGAAAACCCGAGCCAATCATTGCAAAGGTCAGCCAAGAAACGTTGGCGGATATGATCGGGACCACGCGGTCTCGCGTCAGTCATTTCATGAACAAGTTCCGGGAACTGGGCTTCATCGAGTACAATGGTACTTTGAAGGTTCACAGCTCGCTGTTGAGCGTCGTTCTGCATGATCACCCCCAGATCAGACGGGACGATGAGCAAGATTGACCAAACTGTGCCTGGCTATGTGTTATATTGGCGGATGCCATCGTAGCTCTGGCGTGGCGACGTGTCCTGAATGACACGGACCGCAATAGGCCTCAACCACGCGGTGCGGTAAAGCGCCGGCCCATTCGCGTTTCTCGGCCGGAGAGCGCCATTCAGCGGAAGCCATTAGCATGGATCAACGCGCGACCAATGTCCCCACGTCCGATTCCCGAGCCCTGGCCCGTGCAATGGGCCGCTATCGCGAACTGAATAGCGCGCGCAGCATCTTCGAGACCCTGATCACGGCAGTGCCGTTTTTCCTTCTGTGGGTTTTGATGTGGGCTGCTCTCGATGCCCGCTATTGGATTGGCCTTCTGCTGGCCGTACCGGCTTCAGGCTTCCTCGTACGCCTCTTCATGATCCAGCACGACTGTGGCCACGGATCATTCTTTCGCCATCGTCTCGCAAACGATTGGGTCGGACGCGTTATAGGCGTGCTGACATTGACGCCGTACGATTTCTGGCGGCGCACCCACGCGTTGCATCATGCAAGCTCGGGTAATCTCGATCGGCGTGGAATTGGGGACATCGACACGCTGACCGTCCGTGAATTCAAGGCGCTGTCCAGGGGGCGCCGGCTGCTGTATCGCCTGTACCGTCACCCAATCGTCATGTTCGGCATCGGGCCGGCGTATCTATTCATCTTGCGGCACCGGCTGCCGATGGGACTGATGCGCAGTGGTTGGCAACCCTGGGTAAGCGCGATGGCAACAAATGCTGCAATCGTGGTTTTGATCGCGCCGATGATGTGGCTCGTCGGCGTTGGTCCATTCCTGCTTGTTCAGGTGCCGATCACGCTTCTCGCCGCCTCGATCGGGGTCTGGCTGTTCTATGTCCAGCACCAGTTCGAAGATACATTCTGGGCTCACGAGGAGGGTTGGGATTTTCATGAAGCCGGATTACACGGCAGCTCGCATTATGATTTGCCAATCGTCTTGCGCTGGTTTACCGCCAATATCGGCGTGCATCACGTTCACCATCTATGTAGCCGGATTCCTTATTACCGCTTGCATCAGGTGCTGCGGGATCACCCGCAACTTTCTGCCGTCGGGCGGCTGACGCTCTTCCAGAGCCTTCGCTGTGTGCACAAGGTCCTTTGGGATGAGGATCGACATAAGCTTGTTTCGTTTCGCGAGATGACGTCTGCCTGCTAGCCCTTGTAAACGTTGGGATTGCGCGAGTGAGATGCCTCTTCTCCCGCTTAATAGCGGAACCGCAACATTGGTTAGCGCAGCCCGCGCCAAAGCGGACGCCAGCCGCTTCGTCTCAGCCGCCGGTTCCCCGCGCAAGGATCTGCACCGCCATTAGCCTTCAAGCAGGTGTCCCAAAGGCTTTAGCGGGCGCAGCCGATCGCTGACGATTTTTAGGACGGCCAGCATTGGAACGGCCAGGATCGCGCCTGGCACGCCCCACATCCAGAACCAGAACACCAGCGAGAGGATGACCAGCACGGGGTTGAAGGTGAAACGCCGCGCGAGAAGCATAGGCGTCAGCGTTTCGCCCTCGACGAGATGGATACCGAAATAGAGGGCCGGCGGGAGCAGAGCCCACCACAAGCTGTCGAAGCTCAACATTCCGGCCAGGAGGAAAATGATGGTTCCAAACAGCGGTCCCAGAATGGAACATAGTTGAGCATGAGAAATGTTGCAGATGTTCTAGAACCGGGGCAGTCGAGTTTTCGTTCCGATTATCGCGGAAGAAGCTGCATGTGCCGGAAGGGGCTGCCTGCTGTTCCCTTTGTACAAATTAACGCCACCCACGGGCGCTGTCGGATTTCCGCGTATCGGACCCACCAAACCTACCGCGATCTAGAAATGAACTTATCCATTGCGCCACTGTTGTCGGCATATCCAATGGAGAGTTTCATGCCTGATAACAACAACAAAAATCCGAACGAAAAACAGCCCGGCGAAAAACCGGAAGGCACGTATCACTTCAATCCGGGCAACCAGTCCGGCAAAAGCAAAGCCGTCCCCAAAGATCGATCTGAACCAAGTAACGACAGGGATGCGATTGAAACGAACGAAAAGCGCCCGCGAGAATAATCGTTCGGTGTCAGAAAGAAGCGAATTCAGCAAATGTGGATGAGGTTGGCGCGTCCAGCGTGGACGACCTTAGGCCGAAGCGTAAGACATTGACGCGAGCTGAATACCTTAGCAGCCAGAGACACTTGCGTCGCCTGGACATGAGCGGAGAAGCGACCGATCACGATTTCGACGACGACGACGTCCACCGCTGCAAGTTGATCCCTCTCACCGGGGTGGGTGAGCCTGCTCCTGGCCAGGCCGGAGATCGACAAAAGCGAGCCGATCTCCTTGTTTAGAACTCAGTCGAGGCCCATATAAATAAGGTTCGTTGATTTGGCCGATATGGCTTTTGCGGTGTCAGAGACCCGCCATCCTCTTACGAATGTTCGATAGCGAATGCATGCGCCATCCGGCGCGGCATGTCGCTCCATTCGATCTCTTGGACTGAACTCCGACGCTGACCACGAATGTACTGGCTGCTAGGAGAGCGTTCCGGTCCGAATGGGCACACCGGGCACGCGGTCATTCCGTGGCCCTGCGGAGACCCGCAACCATGGCCAACCGTACGACACAAGCCATCGTCCGCTTTACGAATGCGTTCCTGCTACCAGGCTCTAATAAACCACAACCGGCCGGGGACTATCGCGTCGACCATGACGAGGAGTCCATTGAAGGCGTCTCCCGACTGGCGTGGCGCCGCGTTGGCTCATTTATCCATTTGCCTGGGATCGGCGTGAAAATATCGACTCATCAGATGGTGCCGATCAATGCAGCGGACCTCGATGCCGCACTCGAAAAGGACAACAAGACATCATGAACGATCCGAATCTTTCCCGACGTATCACCCGTCCGATGCGCGCTGACGCCCCGACCCATCTTTACGCCGTGGGGCAGGCAGTCCGGCTAAAGGGCGGTTTCGTGCGGCGGTCCCTAGGCGCCAGCATTTATCACATTACCGGTACCTTGCCGTCGCGTGGAGAGCTTCCGCAATATCGTATCCGCAACGACGACGAACGTCACGAACGGGTGGCGACGCAGGACAGCCTCGAGCCGGTGAGCACTTCGTCTGGTAGCGAAGGCGACACTCTCATCGAGAGAACGTTCGGTCATGGCTAAGGGACAGAAGCGCGGCAATCGCGAGGCCAAAAAGCCGAAGCAGGAGAAGGCCGCCCCTAAGTCAGCGGACCCGTTCGCCAGCCAAACCAGACTCGCCGCGAATACAAACACCAGGCGCGCCAAAGGCAAAGCGCGGTGGTCGTGACGCTGTGTGGCGTCGGGAATCAGCGATGAAGATCGTGATCGAGTTCTACCGTATCCGCGAAACGGACAACGCGCACGCTGTCATTGGCCAGGAGACTGCAGACGCCGCAAATCTCGATGATGCAATCGAGATTGCACAGCGGCTTGCAAAGACTCTCAACATGCCGCAGCAGCCAGACGCCATGTCGATCAGCGATAGCGACGGAAACGAGCTTTATGTTCACAGGTTCCGCGTATTTTAAACACCGGATGAAAGGTCACTACCATGAACGCTCCCGGGACGGAGACCGAACTCGGACGGCATGCCCTCGCGATTGGCGTTTGGGAAAATGAGGGCGGAGCACCGGCGCCCGACACGCTTGACCATCAAGACGGTTGGAAGATAGAGGCGGATCGATCCCGGACGCTCCAGCCCGTGTTCCCCCGCGTAGATGCGCCTCGACTCACGATGACGGCCCTCTGGCGTTGGGCAGTGAGCGATAACCGTTTGTCGCTCGCCGAACGCTACGCTAGCTGCAGAAAGGACCGCAGTGGGCTACCAACGGCCGCCTTGATGCCGGTTATAGCCGCGTGCCGATCATGACACTGGCTTTCCTCAATCCGAGCCGGAGCTTCGATGAGGCGCGCAATGCGGTTGTCTTCTTCGGTCATGACGGCATGTTCGAGATACGGTTTTTTGTCGAGATCGCGGCACTCGCAGGAGGCCAGCCACGGGGCGCGCGAATGTCGGAGGCGCAATATCTTTCGGCGTTCGATGCAATGCGTGCATCCATCCATGATGTTGCACGCAAGGCGTATTCCCACAGCCGCCGCACTTCGAACACCCTGACCGCCACCGATTTCCGGTAGGGCGGTGCGATGCTGATCCGCTACGGCTACGAGATCACCCTGACCTGCACACAACCGACCGCGTTGGTGTGCCTGTTGTCAGTCCATGAGGATCGCGCGGACGAGATCAGGGTTCCCGAGACGACCTTCACGACACCGGATGTGCCGGTGTCGACCTATCGCGACCTCTTCGGCAACCGGTGCCGGCGGCTTGTCGCGCCGGCTGGCGACCTCATGATCTGGGGCGACGCCACGATCGAGGACGATGGCAAGCTTGACCCCGTGGTGCCCGAGGCCCGGGAAACTCCCGTGCCGGATCTGCCGGACGAGTGCCTCGGCTACCTCATGGGCAGCCGCTATTGCGAGACGGATCGTCTCAGCCAGATCGCGTGGGATACATTCGGAAAGATTCCGCCCGGTTGGGGCCGGGTGCAGACCATCTGCGACTTCGTGCAAGCCCATATTCGTTTCGACTATATGCAAGCTCGCGCGACACGCACGGCGTTCGACGCCTTCCATGAGCGTGTCGGGGTCTGCCGCGACTTCGCGCATCTGGCGATCACCTTCTGCCGCTGCCTCAACATCCCTGCACGTTATGTGAATGGCCATCTGGGCGACATTGGTGTGCCGGTCGTCGATCCGATGGATTTCAGCGCCTGGATGGAGGTTTTTCTCGACGGTGCGTGGCATACATTCGATGCGCGCAACAACGTTCCAAGAATTGGCCGGATCGTCGTCGCGCGTGGGCGCGACGCCGCCGACGTCCCTCTCATCAATTCATTCGGACCTCATGTCCTGAAATCCTTCCGAGTCTGGACCTACGAGGTGCAGGCTCCGCTTTAGCTGCAGAACCAGACCGCCGCCGCCGACAAGCAAAGGGCATTTGAAATGAACGAGAGTCTCTCCCGACTCCCGAAAGTGCCTGCCGATCGGCTGACCAAGCCATTCATGCTTTTCCTTCGCATCGAGGCCATGGCCGGCGCCGTTCTGTTGCTGAGCACCCTCGTGGCGCTCACGCTCGCCAACTCGTCGTGGTCGTCTTCGTTTCTCGCCCTGTGGGATATCCACGCCGGGATCAATCTTGGCGGCCTGGAGATATCGCGATCGCTGAAGCATTGGATCAACGATGGGTTGATGACGCTCTTCTTTTTCGTCATTGCGCTCGAGCTGAAACGTGAACTGGTGCTGGGCGAACTGCGCGATCCCCGAGCGGCCTTATTGCCTGTCGCCGCAGCGATCGGCGGGATGGTCGTGCCAGTCAGCGTATTCCTACTGATCGTAGGCGGTGGCCCTGGAGCAAGCGGCTGGGGCACCGTGATGTCAACCGACACGGCCTTCGTGATCGGCTGCCTGGCGGTTCTCGGTTCGCGCATTCCGGAGAGTTTGCGGCTGTTCCTGCTCTCGCTCGCGATCTTCGATGATGTCGGTGCCATCCTGGTCGTGGCGGTCGGCTATGGCGGCGCCTTGAACTGGCTGGCTCTCGGCGCGGCGGGAGCAGGATTGGTCGCCGTGGCCGCGATCGCACGCTTGGGCGTGCGCAGCATCCCAGTCTATTTCGCTATGGGCGGCGTTATCTGGCTCGCGTTCGATGCTTCCGGCATCCACGCGACCCTGACGGGGGTCATCCTCGGATTGATGACGCCGGCGCGGAGCTGGGTGAGCGACAGGCGTCTCCATGCTATTCTTGATCGGGTCGTTGCCTATCCGCCTGGTGACCATTGGAGCAACGACACAGCCGCTCGCGATGATCTCAACAAGGCGGGCATCGCAACGCGCGAGGCGCTGTCCCCGATCGAGCGCCTTGAGATTGCGCTCCATCCTTGGGTCGCATTTGGCATCTTGCCTCTTTTTGCCTTGGCCAATGCGGGGGTCCCAATGATCGCCGCAAAATTCGACCCTACGCTTACGACTGCAATCTTCGCCGCTTTCGTTGCAGGCAAGCCGGTTGGCGTGATCCTCTTCAGCTTCCTTGCTGTGAAATCGCGCCTCGTCATTCGTCCGAGCGAGTTGTCGTGGGGTCTGCTGGCAGCAGGAGGATTGCTGACCGGCATCGGTTTTACGATGGCGCTATTCATTGCCGAACTGGCTTTCGATTCGGCCCTTCTGAACTCGGTCAAACTCGGCGTCATGGTCGCCTCGGTCATCTCGGCCGCAGCGGGATTCCTGGCGTTGATCTGGCTAACGTCCTCTCGCAGGCAATAAGGCGCGTCGAATTGCCTCAGCGTCGGACTTAGGGCGATTGTGACTCTTGCTGTGATCGGCGGAACGTCGCGTGATGCATCTATGAAACGACACGAACCTCGACCGACATGCCAAGGAAGGCGTCGCTCATCCCCACGAAGCTGCCGGCTACGGGGGTCACCTGCCGGATGTCTCGCCCCACTGCAACGGGAATGAGATTGACACCGCCGACGCTGCGGTTCGTCGGATCGAAGGTGATCCAGCCCGCGCCCGACAGATAGACTTCCGCCCAGGCATGGGTTGTGCCTGCCCCGTCGGATCCGACGATGTCCTGAGCCGGATTGTGGAGATAGCCCGACACGATCCTCGCTCCGAATCCGAGCGTCCGAACCGCCTCGATGAAGAGGACCGCGAGGTCGCGGCAGGAACCCCATCCGCGCTCCAGAGTCTGCACGGGTGACTGCGTGCCCTCCTCCTCGCGACCCTGGTAGGAGACCCATGCCAGGATGCCGGCATTGATATCCTTGAGAAGTGAAAGCGTGTCGGTCGGATTGCTGCGGACAAAGGCTTGAACCCATTCTCGCAATCGTCTCATCGGATCGGGATGCTGCGGAATTGCCAGAGCCCCAAGGTCCGTCCATTCATCGTCGCTGTATCGAAATGGATAGAAGATCGCAGACGCCGCGACATCGAAAACCGGCCATGCAACGGCATCGAGCTCCAATTCGGCAACGCTATCGATGATCAGCCTCTCGGCCATGCTCTGGAATGTGGCTGTCGCGACCATGTTGCCTGCAACGTCCTGCGCCCAGGTCACGAACGCATGTGGTTTCACACTCAGTTCCATTGACAGCAGACGGAGTTCGCCGCTCTCCCGCGGCCGAAGCATGAGGCGATGCGGGCGCAGGCTAACGAGCTTGCCATAGCGATAGGTTGTCCTGTGGCTGATTCTGAACTTGATCATAATTCTCTTTCAACCGGGGTACCGCTCCGTTTTCCTTTGCACGGGCAAGCCTGCAGTCGCCGCCCACAACCGCTCAATGAGCATGTCTGATCGTTCTATGGCCGCCGATGCTTTCGGAGCGGATCGCAACCATATCACGGCATATTGCCCTGCATGGCGATCATCCGGCCTGCGAGATTGACCCCAAGAACGGGCGGTTGGCTTCCCAATTTGACCCCTTCATTTGCCACGATCGCAGGTTGTTCGTCATTGATGAAGGAGATGGCCCGGGGATGAAGAGCTTGGACACGATTGGACTTATCCGTCGCTGCTTTTTGAACGGGAGAGTCGGCATCGTAGTTAGACCAGGGCGTCTACTTTGCCCTCTCGGGCCGCCACCTTGGATGGAACAAACCGTCGATTTTGGAACCGGTCTGGTGGGCGCAGGTCAGCATGTGAGACCGTGCTGATTTCTACCGGTCGCCAGCCCTATCATGCAGAACAAATCTTCGCTGACTCTGGTGGACCACCATGCGATGACTGCACTTCTGTGGATAGCAAAGCGACGCCGTCATCACCATATGTTCATTACGAGTGGCCCAGAACTCCCTCACATCAGCCACTAGTCGAGGAGGCCCCTATGCGAGGCCAACGCTTCGGAAGCAAGATCAAGCTCCCCTCAACCATAGCAATCAAACATCAACTTCTGACGATGATGTTCGAGGACGAGATCAGGGCGATTCCACCTGGTGGCGCTTTCAATGAAAACAAATCTCCAGCGCTCGCCATGTTGAAACGACTCAGAGGTTCGCCCCTCGCGCGCGCCCGCTAGCTGAGGGCAGTCATTCCCCTCGCCACCGGCTTTCGTTCTTGGAAACTGCGACGGCGATGCGTCGATGGCGGGAGCGTCAGCTTTCGGGCCGCGCGTTCTTGGAGTGAGCGCTGGCGAGAGTATACGTGGGTGCACTGGTCAATTTTGCACAGATCAAATTACTCGCGGCGCTAACTTAGGCCAGCGGGGCCGGCTCGACCGCTCCGAGGCTCGACGCGTCTGCTCAATGGAGGAAGCCGGTGAAAGTTGTGTGTGCCTTCATGGCAGCGGGTTTGATCATCGTTCCCACAGTGCAGGTCGCGGCCGCAGCAAGCGGTACTGGGGCAAGGCAACGTGTCCTGCAGGACATGGAGTTCCGATCGCAATAGTAGTGAAGCCTCTGCCCGCGTCGCTTGGATTCTCGGCTTCATTACGGCGTTCCACCAGTACGGGCCACGTCCCGAGCGCGACGTCTCCTCCGGTAGCAGTACCCAGCAAATCACTGAGTTGGTCGACCATCATTGTACCCAGCACCCTACCGACGATGTGTATCGCGCGGTGCTTGCGGTGATCGACGAGTACAAGCGTATCCGGAACTAGGCCGTGGACTCATTAACGCGCAGCGATAGCGGCATTGACGCCAGTTGAATAACGGCGAGGTAGTTCGCAGCGAGATAGTCGTAGCGCGTCGCGACTCGACGACGCTGCTTGATCTTGTTGAAGAACCGTTCAACCAGATTGCGCGCAGGGTAGAGAAGCAGACCGAAGCATAGCGCATCGGTGCGCTTCGTTTATTGGTGGGCTACTCGCCCACACGCCGGCTCGCCGCCAGCGAACGAAGCGATTGTAACAAGTGGTGCGCGGACCGAAGTTGACCGGCAGATCACGCCACGGTGCCCCAGATCGCAAGAGACCTAGAAGATGCCATTGAGGACGGGACGGTCGTTCTCCCGCGGCACTCCGCGCGGTTTATTGGCAGCAACGGCCTGATGCCAGTCCGTTCCTCGTCGGTGAGTGCGTAGCGCATGATTTGGCCCCTTCGGTTGGGGCTTGAATCACCGTTCGGCAGGCGGGCTCAACATCCGCGGCCAAGGAACGCTTTGGTCCCGATGCGCCCGAAGCGGACTGGTTATGCTCCCATTGAGTTTTGTCCGTGACCCAAGTGGCCTTGAAAGTCGCCTCCTGACATCCATATACCATCCAACCAGATGGTTATTGGATGGAAGCGCTATGCCCGACAATGTCCGCGAACTCCGGTCGAAGCCCCCCGAGACCGAAAAAATTACGATCAATCTGGGTTATGTCGACTTGGGTCACGTCGATCTTATGGTGCAGGAAGGGTTCTACTCGAACCGGACCGATTTCATTCGGACGGCGATCCGCAACCAGCTCGAACGTCACGCCGACGTCGTCAAGCAATCCTACGCCCGGAAAAGTCTGGACCTCGGCCTGCGGGATTACAGCCGCGAGCAACTCGAAGCGGCGCGGCGAGCCGGTGAGATGTTGCACATCAATGTTCTGGGGCTTGCAAGCATCGGCCACGATGTCACGCCCGAACTCGCTCGCGCGACCATTGCCTCGGTCTCGGTGCTGGGAGCATTGCACGCCAGTCCCCTGGTAAAGGCCGCTCTCGCCGACAGGATGAGGTGAAGACGATGCTCAACCAAGACGCAATTCGCGAAGCCACACGCCTCACGCGCGAGGGCCAACTCGCCGAGGCCACGGCGCTCCTTCAGCGCATGCTGCGCGGTGAGAGCACGCCACCGCGTACGAGCGGGCGCACCGCTCTTCTAGAACGCGAGCCGCCAACCATTGACGCGAAGGCCGATCCTTTCGATGGGCCGGATAGTCCGCACCTCGGGCGGGCCACACCCGCCCAGCCGTCCGTGCTTCGCCCGCTGCTCGACCGCGCGCAGATGCGCCCGGGATTCTCTTTGCGGGATGGGGTCAAGCGCGCCCCGCCGTCCATACGCGACATCGTGCCCGAGGGCGCAAGGTTCATCGAAGGGACCTATAGTAACGCGGCGGGAAGCCGTGCCTACAGGCTCTTCATCCCCAGCCATTATCAGAAGGGGCAACCACTTCCCTTGGTCGTCATGCTGCACGGCTGCACCCAGTCGCCGGACGATTTCGCGGCCGGCACAAGGATGAATTTCATCGCAGAAGAGCAGACATGCTTCGTGGTCTATCCTGCACAGCGCAGCGACGCCAACCACGCGAAATGCTGGAACTGGTTTCGTACGGCCGACCAGCAGCGGGACAGCGGCGAGCCTTCGCTGATCGCGGGTATCACGCGCCAGATCATGCGCGACTATTCGGTTGATCCAAAGCGAGTCTACGTTGGTGGACTGTCGGCCGGAGGCGCCGCTGCCGCCATCATGGGAGCAACGCACAACGATCTGTACGCGGCAATTGGTGTGCATTCCGGCCTCGCCTGCGGGGCCGCCATTGATCTCCCCTCCGCGTTTGTCGCCATGCGGCAAGGCGGCAGGTCCGATGACATGGTCATTCCCGGTGACCGGCTTCCTGTCCCGACTATTGTTTTTCACGGCGATCGCGACACGACGGTCCATCCCAACAATGTCGATCAAATTCGTAAGCTGGTCCTGAGAGCGACGGGCACGCAAAAGAAGGTGCATCGCGGGCAAGTACCGGGGGGGCACGCCTATACCCGCACGATCCATGCCGACGCGGCTGGGCGTGGCATCTTTGAGCACTGGAATATCCACGGAGCTGGACACGCATGGTCGGGAGGCAGCCCTGCAGGGTCCTACACCGATCCGCGTGGGCCAGACGCAACGAGGGAAATGATGCGCTTCTTCCTAGTGCATTCGCTATCACTGCAGCGGGGCTAGATTTCGTCCGATCGTGGCCTTGTCAGAAGTTTGGCGATGTCCGGTTTTGCGCCGCTGTTGGGGGACAAGGACATCAAACGAGCGTCATACGGCTCCGCCGTTATGAGTACACGACCTAGTGAATTGCGCAGCCGGAGCTTGCGGCACCGGAGCACGTCCGGTCGTTTGGCTCCATAGCGGCGCGACTTTCCGCCGGAACTCTCCTGAAGCGCTGTAGATTACGACATTGCGTTCCTTGTCCCGCAGCTACGCGCGCGGCTGCAACCTTTGCCAGGTGCTGCTTGACCATCGATCAGGTTATTGTCTTCGCGGTCATCGCTGGGCTGATGGTCCTCTTCATCTCGGAGAAAATCCGCTACGACTTGGCGGCACTGTTGGGCCTCCTCGCCGCCGTGGGCACCGGGATAGTGCCCGTCGACAAAGCCTTCGGAGGTTTCGGCGACCAAGTCGTCATCATCGTCGCTTCCGCGCTCATCATTAGCGCGGGCGTAAGCAAATCGGGCGTCATCGCGCGCCTGATCAGGAGGGGGGAGCCCTACATGAGGACGCCCGGCACCCAGGTCTTTGTTCTCGCAACCTCCGTCGCTCTGCTCTCATCATTCATGAAGAACATCGGTGCGCTCGCGATCTTTCTTCCCGTCGCTCTGCAAATCGCGCGTCGGAGCGGCACGTCTGCGTCGACACTGCTGATGCCGATGGCCTTCGCCTCGTTGATCGGCGGCGTCGTCACTCTCGTCGGAACCTCGCCCAATATACTGGTTTCTCGGATCCGCCAGGAGGTTCTTGGTAAGCCGTTCGAGATGTTCGACTTCGCCCCGGTCGGGCTCGGCATTCTTGTCGCAGGTCTCGGTTTTCTGGCCTTTGGCTGGCGCCTCCTGCCAGCAAGCCGGGGTGCACAGGCTTCAGCGCAGGACGCTTTCCAGGTTGACGCCTATATCATCGAAGCATCAGTCCCCGCATCTTCCCCGTTTGTCGACAAGACGGTGGAGTCGCTCGAAGCTCTTGGCGACGGTGAGGTGAGCGTTACGGCGATCATCCGGGAGGGCGGGCGTCGCTATATCCCTTCCGGCCACTGGTGGATTTTTGCGGATGACGTGCTCGTCTTGCAGGGCGATGCCCATGCGGTGCGGGAGCTCGCGCAGGAGGCGCGGCTCGATGTGGTCGGCACGGCAAAGACGCCCGACGAGACGCTCGCTCCCGCGCAGATCAGCGTCGTGGAGGCTGTTGTTATGGCCGACTCGCAGCTTGTTGGCCGCACGCCTTCAGACCTGCGGCTGCGCGACCGATTTGGGGTAAATCTGCTTGGTATTAGCCGCCCCGGGCAAGCAGGCAACGCCCGGTTGGACCGGACGCCTTTCAGGGTCGGCGACGTCGTCATCCTGCAGGGAAGCACCGTGGGCACACCGGACATCCTAAGGGATCTTGGCTGCCTTCCCTTGACAGACCGGGCAACGGGCTTTGGTTCCTCCCGTAGAGATTATCTGCCACTCGTGATCCTCGCGATCGCGATCGTCCTCATCGCGGCAAAGCTCGTTCCCGTTACGGCGGCCTTTTTCGGTGCAGCGGTTTTGATCGTGCTTTTACATGTACTCACGCTCGGCGAAGCATACCGCGCGCTCGACCCTCCGATCCTGGTCCTCCTAGCTTGCCTCATCCCGATTAGCGATGCCGTCAGCAGCACCGGCGCGGCAGGCATCGCGGCGGGCGCGCTCTCGGCCGTGGCGGGAGAACTCTCGGCGACCGGCACGGTGGCGCTTGTACTCGTCGCTACCATGGCGATGACGCCCTTCCTTAACAATGCTGCCACAGTCCTCATCATGGCGCCGATCGCGGTCGGCGTAGCCAGAAATCTTGACCTTAATCCTGATCCGTTCCTGATGGCGGTAGCCATTGGAGCGGCATGTGATTTCCTGACGCCGATTGGGCACCAGTGCAACACGCTCGTAATGGGGCCGGGCGGCTATCGGTTCGGTGACTATTGGAAGTTAGGCCTACCGCTCTCCGTTATCGTTATCGTGTTGGCCGTCCCACTGATCACGTTGGTCTGGCCATTGTGAACGGTTCTGATCGATAAGCGTGGTTCGCCGCAGCTTTTCTGAGAAACTGGCAAGCGGCGCTTCTGACAAGTCGCGATCGACCCCGTAGGCAGTCTGCCTGAACTCCGCCCCGTCGAGCAGGCCCTGGATGAAGCCGGATATTGTGTCTGCCGCATACGACCGCGATGTCTGGCGTGTGGATAACGGGCATCGTTTGCCGAGCGATGCATCACTAAGGGCCTGATACTCTTTGTGACTACTGGTTGGCCTACAGTGCAAGCACGGCCGACGGTCCGAGTGATTCGCCTATTTGGAAATATCAGAGCCGGCGTGATGCGTCGAAAGACGTCGCCCAGGTAGCATATCAGCCCACCCAGCTTAGCCGGCTGCCAAGCTGGCTGGGCTGTCTTCCTTTTCCGCGATGACCCGGGGCTCCTATTCTTCGTGATGATCAACCCAATCGTGCAACAAGCTGTTGCACGATTGCAGCTACAAGGAGCGTCCGTGTCGAGTCCCGCCTACCTGACGATTGATGAAGTTATAGAGCGATACCGTGGCCAAATCAGCGAAGGCACGTTCCGCAACTGGCGATCTCTGCGAGTCGGACCGTCATTCATCAAGATCGGCAGAGTGCCTCTTTATCCGATCGAGGAGCTCGATCGCTGGGATCAATCGAACCTGGTCGTTTGCCGACGATCACAAACCTTTCGAACGAACCAGTCAGCCATTACAGAGCTCGAAGCATCCAGCTTTTGAGCATTTCGCTCGAATGGTGTAGAGTTGTTGGTGACCCAACGTGTTCACCGCATCCTCAGAATGACTAGACGTTGTCGAGGATGAAGAACACGTTGGATCACAGACTACCGGCCCCAAACCCATACCCCAGCGATTTCTCGACTTAGCAAGAATTCCTTTTGGTTCAATGCGATATCTTCCGAGGGAATACTGCTGCACAACCATCCTTCCGGCGACCCGACGCCCTCGCGCGCCGATATCCAGATGACGCAATCCATCATCGATATCGCGCGCCCGCTCGGCATCGAGGTGCACGATCATATCATTGTCGGCAAGGAGGGGCATACGAGCTTCAAAGGGATGAAGCTGATCTGACAATTGACCCTATCAGCGACCAGACAGCACTCTACCAATGACATCCGTTGCCGCGCTGCAAATGCTGCTGCGTCGCTTGGGGTACTTTCCAGGCTGGTCGCCACCCCTATAGTGTGAGCAGCGGCGCACCGGATTGAGCAATCCGAAGGGAGGGATCGTGCAGATCGGCCTTCACGGCAAACGGGTTCTGGTGACTGGTGGAAATTCGGGTCCTGGCGCCGCGACGTCGCCGGTTACATGACCGGTACTACCGTATTTGTCCACGGCGGCATGACCGACTATGCCAATTTCATGAGCGGTGGCTAGAGCGAAAGCGAGGGAGGAGCGATGTCGGAGCCGCTGGAGCAATATGGGTTGATCGGCAACATGATTTCCGCGGCCCTGGTCGGGGCCGACGGCTCCATCGACTGGCTGTGCCTGCCCCGGTTCGATTCCCCGGCGTGTTTTGCAGCGCTGCTGGGAACGCCCGACAACGGACGCTGGCTCATCGCACCACAGGATGCGTCCTATCGGGCAACCCAATGCTATCTGCCAGGGACGGCGGTGCTGGAGACGCATTTCGAAGGTCCGGACGGGGCCGTCACCCTGACCGATTTCATGCCGCTGACACATGACGAACAACGCGTCGATCTGGTGCGCATGGTGCGCTGCGCCCGCGGCGAAGTCGTCATGCAGATGGATCTGACGTTGCGATTCAACTACGGGCAGATCATTCCCTGGGTCAGACGGCGCGACTACGGACTGAGCGCGGTTGCAGGACCCGATGCGGTCGAGCTGCACACCCCGGTGCCGCTGGTCGGCCGCAACATGAAAACCATGGCGGAATTCACCCTGCGCGAGGGCGACACCGTCCCTTTTACTCTCTCCTATCATCCATCGCACAAGGACCCGCATTTTGTGCCGGATCGAAGCGAAAGCTTGGCGCGCACGGTGGCCTGGTGGCGGGAATGGAGCGGCCGCTCCACATTTCCGGATGAAGAGCCGCGCTGGCATGACGCGGTCACACGCTCGCTGATCACGCTCAAGCTGCTAACCTTTGAGCCGACCGGCGGCATCGTTGCCGCCCCGACCACATCGCTGCCGGAAGCAATCGGCGGTTCGCGCAACTGGGACTACCGCTATTGCTGGCTGCGCGATTCGGCATTGACGCTCTACGCATTGGTCAATTCCGGCTACCGTTCGGAAGCGGAGTCGTGGCGGCAATGGGTTTTGCGCGCGACGGCCGGCCACCCCAAGCAGTTGCGCATCATGTACGGCATTTCCGGAGAGCATTGGCTGCCGGAGAACGAGATCCCCTGGTTGCCCGGCTACGAAAACAGCCGGCCGATACGCGTCGGCAATGCCGCCTCCGATCAAATTCAGCTCGATATTTATGGTGAAGTCGCCGAGACGCTGTATGCGGCACGCCAGGCCGGCCTCGGTCCAATCGATACCGGACAATTCGAATTGGTGACGCTGCAGCACCTGGAAGGAATCTGGCAGACGCCCGATCACGGCATCTGGGAAATGCGCGGTCCGAAGCGTGATTTCACCCATTCGCGCGTGATGTGCTGGACCGCATTCGATCGCGCAAGCCAAATCGCGGAACAGTTCGGATTGTCGGGACCAATCGATCATTGGCGCGCGCTGCGTGATAGGATCCACGCAGAGGTGTGCGAAAAAGGCTTCAACGCGTCCCGCAACAGTTTCACGCAATATTACGGAAGCACAGCCGTCGATGCGAGCCTGCTCCTGCTACCGCAAGTCGGATTCTTGAAGCCGGATGATCCGCGCATCATCGGCACGATCAGGGCAGTAGAACAGGACCTGCTGCATAACGGGCTTGTGCTGCGCTATGCGACCGACGAGGTTGATGACGGCGTTGACGGAAGCGAAGGACCCTTTCTCGCCTGCAGCTTCTGGCTCGCCGATGCCTACGTCCTGAGTGGCCGTTATGAAGCTGCAGTCGAACTTTTTGAACGGCTGCTCTCGCTGCGAAACGAGCTCGGGCTGCTGGCGGAAGAGTACGATACCGTTCGCAAACGCATGACCGGCAATTTTCCGCAGGCCTTTTCCCATGTCGGCCTGATCAACACGGCACACAATCTGGTCAGACGGCGAGGCCCGGCGCGCCAGCGCGCGGAGCGCATGCCGGAGGCAGCTGTTCAGACGGCTACGTAATCATTTCGCGCCAAGAGACGTTATTTCCGACTCATGGTCAGGCCGCCGGCCGATTCCGGCACCCGCTGCCATTTGTTCGGTTCGAATTCCTCAAAGCGCAGGCTTTGGCCATTGGCCGAGGACAGAACGAGCTCGCCGCGGTCCATGCGCCACACATTCGGGTTGAGACGCGCGATCGCGTCGTCGCAGCCTGCGTGAACCCGTAGCGTAAAACTCATTTCGCCGCCGGCGCCGCTATTGGTCAGCGACAGCGTGCAAATCGTTTTTCCGGCGCGCGCGACCGTCCAGTCGCCGAACATGTCTTCGGCGGTGCGCGCCGTCGGGGGCGTGGCCGATGCATGGCTCTGCAGAAAATAGAGACCTTCGTTCGCACGTTCAGCCTCGTACATTCCGCTTTCCACTTCGGTGAATTCAAATACTGTGCGGCCGCGCGCATCGAGCAGCCGCAGATCGTCCTTCACCAGTGCCCACGCCTCGACATCTTTGGTCGACGGGAAAACCGTGGCGCAGGATTTGTCGAATTCGACTTTGAAGCCGCCTTTCACCGGGTCGGTCTTGAAGGTGAGGTTGCAGGCCTTTTCACGATCGGCGGTGGAGATTTCCCAACCCCCGACGATCGCCTTGACGGCGTCGCTCGGCGTCTGCGCTGCGGCTTGCAGTGGCAACAGCACCATCAGACCAATCGGTAAAATTCTACGCATTCCGACACCCCTCGCGGGGCGGGAACGCTAGCATATCCTGCGAAGCCGTCACCCGCGCTTTTGCGGCGGATAGGGCGTTTCCGGCACCGGCGTTAACGGCGGCTTGCCGGAGAACCAGGCGAGCAGATTGTCCACCACGAGCTGATCCATCGCTCGGCGCGTATAGTCTGACGCCGAACCGAGATGCGGAAACAGAACCACATTGTCCATCGCGATCAGCTCCGCCGGAACATGCGGCTCGTTGACGAACACGTCGAGCCCTGCCGACATGATTGTCTTTGACTTCAGCGCCTCGATTAGCGCCGGCTCATCCACCACCGAACCGCGCGCCATGTTGATCAGGATACCGTCGGGGCCGAGCGCTTCCAACACCTGCTTGTTGATGAGATTCTTTGTGGCGGGGCCGCCTGGCACGATCACCATCATCGTGTTGACTTCGCGCGCCATCACGACGAGATCGGAATAATATTTGTAGCTCACGTCCTTCTGCGGATTACGCGAATGATAGACCACCGGCACGCCGAAAGCGTCGAGGCGCCGCGCAATTGCCCTGCCGATACGGCCCATGCCGACCATGCCGACGGTGCGGTCGCGCAGAGTGGCCTTGCTCAGCGGATAGCCTTTTTCCGCCCATTTGCCGGCGCGCACATAGCGGTCCGCCTGCGGGAACTCGCGCACGGTGCAAAGCAGAAGGCCCAGCGCCGTATCGGCGACTTCCTCGTTCAGGACGTCCGGTGTGTTGGTGACGATGATGCCGTGCTCGCCCGCCCATCTGGCGTCGACATGATCGTAGCCGACGCCGAAGCTCGACACGATCTCCAGCTTGGGAAAACGCGACATGAAAGCGCCGTCGACCCTGTTGGCGGTATAGGCGATGGCCAGACCGCGCACCTTCGGCGCGATCTCGGACAGATAGGTTTCACGGTCTTTCTGCTCGAACAGCTTGTGCAGATTCGTGTGCGGCGACAGTCCGTTGACGATCACCGGCTTGGACGCGCCGATCAACACGATGTCGGCCTTGTCTGCAGCCATTCGTAGTCCTCCCTCAAAGTTCGCGAAACCTGACGCAACTGTCGGTCTTTACCCAAAACCGATTAGCATATGTACGCCTTGTGGTAAGCCCCCGTCCCGACTAGACACAAGCCGCATCGGCTCTCTCAATCATCCGATCGAAACCATGAATATCGCCGCCGTCCAGACAATCCGGAAAATCGTGCTTTTCGCCGCGATCGCGCTCGGGGTCTTGGTTTTTGCCGTGACAAATTCGCGCCACGCCAGCGACGGCACCATTCATGAAATGATTGAATGGATCGGCATTGTGCTGATCGTCGCCTGCATTCTCGGCCGCACCTGGGCCTCTCTCTATATCGGCGGCCGCAAGATCGACGCGCTCGTCATGGACGGGCCATATTCCACTATGCGAAATCCGCTTTATTTCTTTTCGTTTCTCGGCGCCGTCGGCGCCGGCGCGCAGACCGGAAGCGTCGTCATCGCACTGATCTGCGGATTGATTGCCTTTGCCGTGTTCTACATCGTAGTGTTACAGGAAGAAAAACTGCTGCTTGAACGCTATGGCGCGCCTTACCGCGACTACATGGCGCGCGTCCCGCGGTTTCTGCCCAATCCGGCGCTCTGGAAAGACGAGCCGATGCTGACCATCCGGCCGCCACGCGTGCTCATGACATTTGCCGACGCCCTGGTGTTCCTGCTGGCGGTGCCCGCCGCCGAAGGATTTGAATATCTGCAGGAGACCGGCGTTTTCCCCGTTCTCTTCCTGCTACCGTAACCTAACCGCCTCTCACGACGCGCTCGCGGTAGAGCAAATACAATCCCGAGGCCACGACGATAGCGGCGCCCGCCAGCGTCCAGCTGTTCGGGATGTCGCCGAAAATCAGGAAGCCGAGCAGCGTCGCCCAGGCGAGTTGGGTGTAGATGAAGGGTGCAAGGATCGACGCCGGCGCCAGCCGATGACCGACGATCAGAAGATAGTGGCCGAAACTTGCGAAGGCGCCAAAACCTGCCATCAGGAAAATCAGCCACCAGCTATCGGGCGTGGTCCACACAAACGGCAACACCGGCATCATGGCGAACACACCGACCAGATTGGAATAGAACAGCGTCGTTTCCGATGAATCGGTGCGCGAGAGCACGCGCGTGGTGATGATGTAGACCGCATAGCAGAGCGCGCTGGCGACGGAGTAAAGCGCCGCCCAATGGATGCCACCGTAACCCGGGCGCGTCACCAACAGCACACCGGCAAAGCCGACCAGAATCGCCAGCCAGCGCCGCCAGCCGATCCATTCGCCCAGAAACGGGCCGGCCAGGATTGCCACCAGGAACGGCGTTGAAAACATGATCGACAACGCCTGATCGAGCTGCAGATAGCGGAAGGCCAGAAAATTGAACAGGGTCGATCCCAGCAACAGCGCCGAGCGCACGATCTGCAGCACCGGACGCGAGGTCCGCAGCAGGCCGGGATGCGAAACGGGGTTCGAAATGATCAGTGCCAGCACGAAGGCGCTTGCATAGCGCGCCCATACGACCTGCAGGGTATCCATGTGGCCGTTCAGATACTTCGCGGTGGCGTCGAGCACCGCAAAACTCGCAACCGCGCCGCACATCAAGGCAATGCCTGTCATCCGATGCCGGCGCCGTTTATGGGCTTCGGTTTCGGCATGCTGCTGCGGGTCGGATGTCATCTGGCGGCAAACTAGCGAAGGACGACGCGGGATGCGAGCTTCGGGCCGGAAGAGCAGCCCTGTCGATGGAACCATTGAAGGAGCCTGCCGATTGCGCTAGCGTTTGCGTGCGGGGCCTGTGACGGTCGCCCCGCTTCCCAAGGCACGCCACGCCCAAGAACCGTCTCCTTCGCGCATCAAGCGCAGATGGAGGAGACTATGCGTGCTGCACGTTTCTTCATTTCCCCGCAGGAACTTTGGATTCTTCTTGGCGGCCCCGAGGCGCCGCGCATCATTGATACGCGCAGGCACGAGGTCTTGAGCGCGTCGCCGGGCGTTTTGCCAACTTCGTCCTGGCGCGATCCGAGCGATGTCGCATCATGGATGCCGACGCTCGACCGTGATCTGCCTGTCGTTCTCGTTTGCAAGGAAGGTCACGCACGCAGCCAGACCGCGGCCGCTTTTCTGCGCGAACAGGGGTTCGAAGCTTCCGTCCTGTCCGGCGGCTACGAGGCATGGATCGAGGCCGGATTGCCACTGGTGTCCAAAGCCGCACTTGAGCGTTTTGTATTGAAGCGGCCCAGCCTGTGGGTGACGCGCCGGCGCCCGAAAATTGACCGCGTAGCCTGCCCCTGGCTGATTCGTCGCTTTATCGATCGCGATGCGCGGTTTCTTTTCGTCGAACCGCCGGACGTCCGGGCCGTCGCGCAAGAGACGGGCGCGGTGCCGTTCGACATCGAGGGTGTCGAACTCTCGCATGAGGGCGAGCGCTGTTCATTCGACACCCTGCTCAAAGCATTCGGCCTCGAAGACCTACCTGCGCTGGCGCGGCTGGCTTTAATCGTGCGCGGCGCCGATACCGCGCGGCCTGATCTCGCGCCGGAAGCCTCGGGATTGCTCGCGGTGTCGCTTGGCTTGTCCGCCCTGGCCGACGATAACGATCACGGGCTGCTGGAACGCGGCTTCGTCGTCTATGACGCGCTCTATGCCTGGCTGCGCTTTGCAGCGGAAGAGCGTCACAACTGGCCGGCAAAGGCAGCATGATCGAAAAGCCGACCTTCGCAGAGGCTTTCCGGACCTGGTTCAAGATCGGCTGTCTCGGCTTCGGCGGGCCGGCCGGCCAGATCGCGCTGATGCATCGCATTGTCGTCGACGAGAAGAAATGGGTCGACGAGCCGCGTTTCCTGCATGCGCTGAATTTCTGCATGCTGTTGCCGGGGCCGGAGGCGACCCAGCTTGCCACCTATATCGGCTGGCTCCTGCATGGCGTGCGCGGCGGGCTGGCCGCCGGTGTCCTGTTTGTCCTGCCCGGCGCCTTCGTCATGCTCGGTCTGAGCCTGCTCTATTCGCTTGGCCGCGGCGTTCCGCTCATCGACGGCGCCTTGTTCGGCATCAAGGCCGCGGTGCTGGTGATCGTGGTGGAAGCATTGATCCGCATCGGCCGGCGCGCTTTAAAGACGCCGCTGCTGGTTGGGCTCGCGGCGGCGGCCTTTATCGGCATCTTTTTCTTCGATCTGCCGTTTCCGCTGATCGTGATTGGGGCGGCGCTGATCGGCTATGTTGTGGCGCAGGCGGCGCAGGCGTGGCTCGCACTCGCCATGCATCACGGCGCGAACGATGCCGCCGTGGCAGGCCGCTGGCGGCACGCAGGGGCCTCGCTGTTTATTGGACTGGTCGTTTGGTGGGCGCCGGTGGCGCTCGCGATCCTGGTTCTGGGCTGGCAGCACGTCCTCGTCGGCATTGGCACTTTCTTTTCGAAGCTCGCCATTGTCAGCTTCGGCGGCGCCTATGCTCTGATGGCGTACATGGCGCAGCAGGTCGTGGAGACGAATGGCTGGCTGACCGCCGCCGAAATGGTGGATGGCCTCGGGCTTGCGGAAACAACGCCAGGCCCGCTGATCCTGGTCACGCAGTTTGTCGGCTTCCTTGCGGCCTTCCGCGAAGCGGCGCCGTTTACGCCAATCCTCGCGGGTATGCTCGGCGCGGCGATGACGCTATGGGTGATCTTCGTGCCGTCGATGCTGCTGATCTTTGCCGGCGCACCTTTCATCGAGCAGTTGCGCGCCAATCGCCAATTGACGGGTGCGCTCGCCGCGATCACCGCGGCGGTGGTCGGAGTGATCCTCAATCTCTCAGTCTGGTTCGCGCTGCACGTGCTGTTCGGTGAGGTGCAGGAAACACGATTCGGGATTCTGCGATGGTACGCCTTCGATCCGGCCAGTATCGATGCTATGGCGGCGGCACTTGCCGCCATCGCCGCCATGCTCGCATTCCGTTTCCATGTCGGACTGGTGGCGCTGGTCGGCATCATGGCGGCGCTGGGAATCGCCGTCAGACTGATCCCAGGCGCATGACCTTTATGCGTCCTGCTCGGCGGCGCTCTCATGCCAGCGCCGCAGCAGCAGATGCGAGAGCCACGACAGCAGCGCGAAGATGACAATGCCGGTGACGGACAGCAGCAGCAAAGCCGCGAACATGCGCGGGATGTTCAGGCGATAGCCCGATTCAGCGATGCGATAGGCGAGCCCGGAGCCGGCGCCGGCCGAGCCGGCGGCGATCTCGGCAACCACCGCGCCGATCAGCGACAGCCCGCCGGCGATCTTGAGACCGCCCAGGATGTAGGGCAGGGCCGCCGGAAGCTTCAACTCCCATAACACCTGCCAGCGCGACGCCCCGTAAAGCCGAAACAGTTCAGCCAGATTGCGGTCGACCGAATTCAGGCCCAGCGTCGTATTCGCCAGCACCGGAAAGAAGGCGACGATCCACGCGCAGGCCAGCACTGCGGCATGCTGCGGCAGATAGATCAGCAAGAGCGGCGCAATCGCGACCACCGGCGTGACCTGAAGGATCACCGCATAGGGGTAAAGCGAATATTCGACCAGCCGCGACTGGTTGAACAGGATCGCGAGACCGACCCCGCCGAACAGCGCCAGCGCCAGTCCCTGGAAAGTCGTGTTCAATGTCGAGAGCAGCGACGCGAACAGTATGCTCCAGTCGTCGATCAGAGTCTTGAAAACCAGCGCCGGGCCCGGAAGCACATAAGGTGGCAAACCCTTGAGCCGCACGACCAGGTCCCAGACGACAAAACCCAATGCCAGCGCAAGCACGGGAAGCGCGGCGCGCAGCAGCCGCTCGCGGCGGGTGCGTTCGCGGCTTTCCTCCTCCCGCTGGCGCCGAGACTTTCTCATGCCGCCTTGTCTCCGGCCATAGCCTGCGCCAGCGCGTCCGACACGCGCCGGCATAAGGCTGCATATTCCGCCGATGTGCGGAACGATTCAGCGCGCGGATAGGGCGCATCGATGTCGATCTCGGCAAAGACCCTGCCCGGGCGGGGCGTCATGACCAGAACGCGGTTCGACAGGAACACCGATTCGAAGACCGAATGGGTGACGAACACCACTGTCTGGTCCGACGCGTGCCACAGCGCCAGCAGATCGTTGTTGAGCTTGAACCGCGTGATCTCGTCCAGCGCGGCGAAGGGCTCATCCATCAGCAGCAATTGCGGCTGCGTCACCAGAGCGCGCGCGATCGAGACGCGCATCTTCATGCCGCCCGACAGTTCGCGGGGATAGGCCTTGGCGAAATCCGACAGGCCGACACGCTGCAAGGCCTGCGCGATCTGCGGCCGCGCCTGTACGACGCCGACACCCGTCAGCTTCAGCGGCAGATAGACATTCGCTGCGACGGTGGCCCAGGGCATCAGGGTCGACTCCTGGAATACGAAACCGATCGCGCCCGGCGCGCCCTGCCGCTCATCATGCCAGACGACATCGCCTGCCGACGGCTCGCTCAGGCCGGCCAGGATGCGCAAGGCGGTGGACTTGCCGCAGCCGGACGGACCGAGCAGCGACACGAATTCCCGGCGCCGGACATTGAAACTGGTGCCGCGCAAGGCGGTGACGCGATTGGCGAAGATCTTGTCGACGCCTTGCAACGACACAATCGACTCACTCCTGGCCTGCGATTGGATCACCAGCAATCTCTCATGACCGTTGATCGGGCGGAGGTAGTCATCTCGATCTTAACCCCCTTGTGGGGAGGGTTGAGGAAAGCAACAGCGTTGCTTTGACACGAGGCCCCCAACCCCTTCCCCGCAGTCGACGTCGTGTGTTTCCGACTTCGGCCAGTGAATTGGTGGCAGAACCCGGGCAAGCCCAAATTCTGTTGGGGATGGAGGGCACGCGGAGTTCGCTGCAAGGCATTGCATCAAGCCAACCGAAAGCACGCTATTTCGGTCGCAGGTTGACTCCCACGCCCTTGTTCACAAATTGCAGCGTGTAGGATTTTTTATAATCGATATTCGCCTTCACGACGCCGGCACGCACCATCTTGTCATAGAAAGCCTTGATGCGCGCGTCGGTCATGGCGCCGATGCCGAGCTTCTCCGTGTCGCCGGAATCGACAATGCCGTATTCCTTCATTTTCGCGATCGAATAGGCGATGCGCGCGTCATCCATCTCCGGGTTGTCGCGCTTGATCAGCGCATTCGCCGCCCTGTTGTCGCCGTAGAGATAAATGGTCCAGCCGATGATCGAAGCATCGACGAAGCGCTGCACAATGTCGGGCTTCTTTTCCACGAGATCACGGCGCGTTTCGATCAGCGTCGAATAGGCGTTGAAGCCCTGATCCGCGACCAGAAAAATTTTCGGCTTGAACTTGCCGACTGTCTCGATGGCATAAGGTTCGGACGTCACATAGCCCTGCATGGCGCTGCGCTTGTCGGCAAGAAAAGGCTGCGGATTGAAAGTGTAAGGCTTCACCTGCTTGTCGGTGAATCCGAATTCCCGCTTCATCCATTGGTAGTAGCTGGCGATGCCTTCCTTGGAGATGAACAGCGTCAGCTTTTTCAGATCATCGAATGTCTCAATGCCCTGACCCGGATGCGCCAGCAGCACCTGCGGGTCCTTCTGGAACATGGCCGCGACAATGAGCGTCGGAATCTTCTGCTCGACCGCGTCGAAAGACTGCAGCGTGTTCGCGCTCATGAAGAAATCGATCTTGCCGACCGGCAGCAGAATGCGATTGTTCACATTCGGACCGCCCGGCACGATGGTGACGTCGAGGCCGTATTTCCTGTAGGTGCCGTCGGCGACCGCCTGGTAGAAACCGCCGTGTTCGGCCTGCGCCACCCAATTGGTGCCGAACGACACCTTGTCGAGCGATTGCGCGGCTGTGCCCGACAGCACCCAAGCGGTCAGGATGGCGCCGGCGAGGCGGCAAATCTTAAAAGGCATGTCGCGGTCCCTGCTCTCTTCCGGCGATTCGCAGGATAAGCAAGTCGGGCGCCGATGCCCAGCGCCCTCACGCCTTGGTCAGATGCCGGCGGACATTCTCCGCGGTGATCCGATTGGTGCGGTCGTCGGATTCGACCGTGACGCCCGCCACATGCGGGCTGAGCAGCAGGTTGGGAGCGTCCTTGAAGGGCGCCGCGGTCTCGGCCGACAGCGGCTCATTGACAAAGACATCGAGCATGGCGCCGCCGAGCTGACCGGATTTCAGCGCCTCCACGACGGCGGCTTCGTCGACGATGCCACCGCGCGCGGGATTGACCAGCAGCGCCCCGCGCTTCATGCGGCCGATCGCCTTGGCGTCGATCAGGTTCTTTGTCTGCGGCGTCACCGGCAGGTGCAGCGAGATCACGTCCGACGTTGCGATCAGCGGGTCGAGGTCGGCCTTGGTGACGACACCGATGCGATGCGTCCAGGCGGCATCGCTCGCCGGCACGTTCGGATCGTAGGCGACGACATTCATGTCGAAGGCGAGCGCGCGAAACGCGGTCTTGCGCGCGTTGTTGCCGTAGCCGATCAGGCCGAGCTGCTTGCCGGAGAGATCGCGCCCCATCAGCTCGTTGCGCATCCATTTGCCGGCCAGCACACCTTCCGTCGCGGCATAGACGCCCTTGCGCATCATCACCAGGATCGCGCCCATGACATATTCGGCGACCGTAACCTCATTCGCGCCGATCGCCGGATAGACCGTGATCCCGCGCGCCTTGCAGGCGCTGAGATCGATATTGTCGAGGCCGACGCCGAGGCGCCCGACGCATTCGAGCCTCGGCGCGGCTTCCAAAATGGCCTTGGTGACCTTGGTGCGATTGCGAACGATCAGCGCACGCGCATCGCTCAGCAGCGGTGGAATCTTCTCCGGATTGTCGACCAGCGTCTTGTCGTAGTGGACGTCAAAACCGGCGAGAAGCTCGTCGATCGCTTCTTTTTGCATGAATTCGGTGATGACGATGTCGCTCATGAGTCCTCAATGCGGCGCAGCGCGCCGCTGGTTCATCGCAAAAGATGATTGCCCGAAGACGACGCCGTCCACAATACAACGGTTGAAAAAATCCGGGCGTAAATCTCGATGTCGCACCGTCAATCCGTGAAGGCGAGCGGACGCGCCACGCTCTCCAGCGGCTTGCGCTCCGCATTGACCGAATAGCGAAGCGCGACAATGGCCGCGGCAATCATCAGCAAGGCGGCGAAGGCATAGCCGGCGAAAACGCTGGCGCGGGAGCCGGTTTCGATCAGCAAGCCGAAGACAGACGGTCCGATAACACCGCCGATGCCGGTGCCGACGGCATAGAAGACGGCGATGGCGAAGGCGCGGGTTTCCAGCGGAAAGGTTTCGCTGACGGTCAGGTAAGCGGAGCTCGCGGCGGCCGACGCAAAGAAGAAAACGATCATCCAGGCAATGGTCTGAGTCAATGCCGTCAACCATCCGAGCATGAACAGATAGCCGCTCACCGCCAGAAGAAGGCCCGACACGATGTAGGTAAATGCGATCATGCGCCGGCGTCCGATGGTGTCGAACAGACGGCCGAGAAAGACCGGCCCGAGAAAATTTCCGGTAGCAAAGGGGAGGATGTACCAGCCGACATGACTGGCGGCGATCCCGTAGAAATCCGTGAGCATCAGCGCATAGGTGAAAAAGATCGCGTTGTAGAAAAACGCCTGCGCCGCCATCAAGGCGAGACCGACATAGGCGCGGCTGCGATGCGTGTTGAACAGCGTCTCGAACACTTCGGACAGCGGCGTGAAGAAGCGCGTGCGCAAGCGGACTGTCGGTTGCGCCGCCGGCGAGGGCTGCACACCGGACCGTTTTTCGATTCCGGCGACGATGGCTTCCGCTTCATCCACGCGGCCATGCGTCATCAGCCAGCGCGGGCTTTCCGGTATCCACATCCGCATCAGGAAGACAACGAGGCCAAGCGCCGCGCCGATCAGGAAGGCGAGACGCCAACCGATTTCCGGATCGATCACCGCCGCATCGAGCAGCACGATCGCGGCCACGGCGCCGATCGCCGCACCCACCCAGAAACTGCCGTTGATGACAAGATCGGTCCAGCCGCGCACCCGCGCCGGCACGAGCTCCTGGATCGTGGAATTGATGGCGGCGTATTCGCCGCCGATGCCGGCACCGGTGAGAAACCTAAACAGAGCAAAGCTCCAGATATTCCAGGACAGCGCGGTCGCGGCCGTGGCGGTCAGATACACGGACAGGGTGATGAAGAAGAGCTTCTTTCGTCCTAGCCGGTCGGTCAGCCACCCGAAGAACAGGGCGCCGAGAACTGCGCCGGCCAGATAAACGCTTCCTGCGATACCGATATCGATATTGCTGAATTGCAGAACCGGGCTTTCCTTAAGCGCGCCGGACAGCGCGCCTGCCAGCGTCACCTCCAGTCCGTCGAGAATCCACGTGACGCCCAGCGCAACGACGACAAGCGTGTGAAAACGGCTCCAGGGAAGGCGGTCAAGGCGCGCCGGAATGTCGGTTTCGACGATGGTATCGCGCTGACCTGAATGTGATGCCATCGCAATCAATGCCGACTGGGCATTTCGGTTCCCATACGATAAGGCGCGCCTATGCCGCCTTGACCAATTTGAACATATTGGCCGGGTATTGCATGAGCTCTCCCTCGAGTCCCGACATGAATTCGCGTCGCACCTCCGGACTTGCCGCTATGCCAAAGGGCATCCTGGCCGTGCTCGCGGCCGGCGGAATCGTGCTGTCGCTGCTCATGGCGCGGGTCGATACCCAGCAATATCGCGCAATCGAAAGACTGCGAATTGGCGAAGCGGTCGATGCCCATTTCACGGAAGTGACCGACTATCTGACCACGCGCGAAAATCTGGCCGCTACCATTGCGAGGCTGTTCAGGCCGCCTCCCTTATCGGCGCCGCGGCCGCTGGCGCAGTTGGGCACGAAAATTCTGGCGCTGGCCCCCGATATATCTTCCATGGGGTGGCTTCCGCAGGTTGGCCCGAAACAGGTCGAAGATGCGGTGCGTTCGATGCGCGCATCCGGGCTGGAGAGCGCCGCAATCCGCGGCGCTGACGGCAAGCCCGTTGACGTGCAGAATATCGAACGGCAACTCTATCCGATCATTGATGTTGTTCCTGACAGCGCACGCTCGGTCATCGGGCTTGATGTTGCGACATTGCCCGAACGGCTGGCCGCCATCCGGCAGGCACAGCAGACACGCGCGGTCGCCCGCACCGCGCCTACCCCTCTAAGACAGGATGAAGGCTCGCGCGCATTTGTTCTTTATGCGCCGGTCTTCGGCGATGATGACGGTTTTCTTGGCGTCATCGGCTTTGGCTACAAGATCGAGGAACTGATTGGCGGAGCGCTGAGCACAAAGCGCGGCAACCTGCAGTTCAGCGTGCGTGTGGTATCGATGAACGATAACCAGACATTGTTCGAAAGCCCAAAGAACGGACTTGTCGACGCGAATGCGCAAGACATCACGTCCATGCAGCGCACAAGCACTTTCGGCGGGCGTGACCTGACGTTTGTCTATTCTGTTCAGCGCAACCTCACACGTGAGAGTCTGCTGCGCGGAATGTGGGTGGCGGTCGCGGGATTCTGCCTCACCGGTGCCGCCATTCTATTCCTGGGATTCATGGCGAATCGGGCGGCGGCGCTGGCGCAGGAAGTGGCATCGCGGCGCGATGCGGAAGACCGCCTGAAGATCGTCATCCACGAACTCAATCATCGTGTCCGCAACGTGATGACGGTCGCGCAGGCGGTTGTACGGCTGAGCTTCACCTCCGGCTACAATCTTGCGGATGTGCAGAAAACCTGCGAGGGCCGTCTACAGGCGCTGTCGAATGCGATGACGCTGCTCACCGCCAGCGACTGGCGCAGCGTCGGCCTGCGGCAACTTATCACCGACGACATCATTCCTTTCGCGGAACGCATCACCGTCAGCGGTCCGGATATCTCGTTGCGCCCGCGTGCGGCGCAGACTTTCGCCCTGCTATTCTATGAACTCGCAACAAATGCCGCCAAGCACGGTGCGCTGTCGATGCCGCTTGGACAGGTGCATTTGACATGGACGATCGACCATACCGCCGAAGAACCGCTGTTCAAAATGACCTGGCGCGAAACCGGCGGCCCGCCCGTCAATGCGCCAAGCCGGCGCGGTTTCGGCGAGCTGCTGGTGCGGCGCATCGCCCCGCGCGACGTGGCCGGTCGCAGCACGGTCAATTACAACAGCGAAGGGTTTCAGTACGAGCTGGAAGCGCCCTTGAAGGAACTGATCGATCCGAAGGGGGACAAACCCGCATGATGCGCGTGACGTGAAAAGTGGTGCCGCAAGAGGGATTCGAACCCCCGACCCCCTCATTACGAATGAGGTGCTCTACCAACTGAGCTATTGCGGCCAACGCCAGATGCGGAGAAGTGGCCTCTGATACCGGGCAAGCCCGGCCTTGGCAAGCGAGGCTCGGAAAACCGCCTCACCACGTGAAAAACCGCCGCCAGCCGGACGTCACCGGTTCCGGAACCGGTTCCCGTTCCAGATCTGGGTCGGGGCCAGGATCGTCAGGCGCGGGCACCGTGGGAAGCACGATGTCGTCATTGCGGGGCCGAGCGGCGGCTCGCGCCGGACGATTGTCGGCCGATGAAACAGGGGCGGAAGGCGCCGCTGCAGCTTCCGGAGCCGGCTCCGCGGCAAGCGGCGGAGCGACAGGCTTTTCCTCGACAAGGATCGGCGCCTCTTTTGGCAGATCAAGCGCAAGATCGAGGGCGGGGCTTTCCTGTGCAATCTCCGCCAGTGGCACCTTCCATTCGAAGGCGTCGATGCGCCCGCTGACCGGTGACACTGGCATCCAGCGCTCCGACACGATGCCGTCCGCCGTCCAGCGCGGATCGCGGGCGGCGCGCAAGGCGCGCGCGGTCCATTCGCGAGCGCGGCCTTCGTCGCCGAATTCAGCATGCTCCAGATTGGCCATGAGCACGGCGATGCGTTGCGTCGGCTGATCGAGATAGGGAAACAACGCTTCGCGCGCCTGTATGAATTCGCGCGCATCGATGGCCGCACGCGCCAGCGCGATGGCACCTTCCGTGTTAAGCGGCGCTTTCTCATTCAGCCGCTTCGCGCGCGCGAGGCGCTCGCGCGCCGAATCGCCGAGCCGCACATGAATATAGGCATCCGCGAGATCGGGGTGCGGCTGCGTCCGCCAGGCATTCTCCAGCATGCGCGACGCCTTGCGGATGTCGCCCGCCTCGGACAGAAACCGCACCGCCAGCGCCACCGCCGGCACCAGATCGGGCGCGAGCTTGACCGCTTCCAGCACGGCGGATTTTGCCGCGTCGCGATCGGTTTCCTCAGAGGCCATCGCCTGCGCGGTCAACAGCACCGCCCGCTGGCGCCGGTAGGTGTCCTTGTCGATGGCGCCGCTTGTCCTGTTGCGCTCGACAATATCCAGCGCGCCGGCCCAGTCGCCTCGTGCCGAGCGGATTTGCAGCACCGCCTGCCCCGCCCAGGGCAATGACGGATCGAGCCGCGCGGCTTCCTCCGCATAAAGATGCGCGCCGGCGATGTCATCGCGGCGCTGCGCCTCGACATAGAGGCCGCGCAACCCGAGCAGGCGTGTCTCGTCCCGCTCCGTCATCTCGCGAAAGCTGCGCTCGGCCGCCGCGCGGTCGCCGGACAATTGCGCCGCCTGCGCGCCGAGCAGCAAGGTCAGCGGCTCCTGCGATGCGAGCCGCTTTGCTTCATCCGCATATTTCCGCGCCAGACCGGCATCGCCTGCGCCGACCGCCAGCAATCCCCGGGTGATGGCAAGATGCCCCTGCCCGCTGCGCCGCCTGCGCCAGAATTCGGAAATCTGGCGCGGCGAGCGCACGATGCCGCGCAGGATCGACCACAGCAGGATGGACACGGCCAGCAAGGCGACAAAGGCCACGACCGTCACCGTGACCGAGGTCTCGATGCGCAGGCCTTGCCAGGTGACTGCAACCTCACCCGGTCGATCGGCAAACCAGGCGACGCCGAGCGCGAGGAGCCCGACCAGAACAAGATAAAGTGCGACGCGGATCATCGGCGCTGCGGCCTCACGAGTTCGGCTTGCCGATGACGGCAAGCGCGCCGGCGGAAAATTGTCTGGCGGCCGCGAGCGCCGCGTTGCGCGCCTTCATCTTGCCGGCCCAGGCGTCAGCCGGCGCGCGCAGCTGCGGCGGCAATTTCGACAGCTCAGCGAGAGCGCCTTCCAGGTCCGACGCGTTTGCCTTTGCCTCAAGGCGCGCGATGACATCCAGCGGCTTGTCGCCTGTTGTCTCGCCGACGGGTCGGATGCGCACAAGGCGCTCGGCGCTCGCTT
The DNA here is from genome assembly GCA_032027085.1 of Pseudorhodoplanes sp. NCBI lineage: Bacteria > Pseudomonadati > Pseudomonadota > Alphaproteobacteria > Hyphomicrobiales > Pseudorhodoplanes > Pseudorhodoplanes sp. Next base: position 1,863,988 of record JAVSMS010000001.1, read on the forward strand.
GCAGCTTGTCGAGAAAGCCGCCCTCGCGCGGCGCCTCGCTGTCCGCCGCTTTCAGCATCGCCGGGGTGACGGCGGCAAGTTCGCGGGACAAGGCGCGTGCGCTCGGCACGCCGTTCGGTGCGAAAGCGTCGAGGGGCGCCAGCGCCTTCGCGTCCGGCGCCAGCGCTTTCGCGGCGGCAAGCTCGGCCGTGAACGGCGCGCCGCGCTCCACAGCGGTGAGCAGAATCGAGGCCACGACAGCCACGCGACTCTTCCTGTCGTCGGCGGCGCTCGCCGTTCTTCGCGCGAGTTCGGCTTCTGTCGTCTTCAAAGCCTGCTCCAGCGCCGCGATGCGCTGATTGAGCGCATCAACGTCGATGTCCGCGCCCGCGGGCGAAGTCCCGCCTGACAATTTTTGTGCCGCCTCCGCGGAGGCTGCCGCTGCATCGGCACGGCTGCGCGTTTCGCGCACAAGTCCGGACAGCTCCTCCGCGCGGCGCTCCAGGGCGGCGGCATTTTCTGCGGCAAGCTTCGCCGCTGCTTCCGCCGCCGCGATGCGGCTCATCAAGGCTGCATCCGGCGTCCGCGGCGCCGACAGCGCCGTTTCGATCTTCGTCATCCGCTCGCTCAGCTCGTCGATGGCTTGCAACCGGTCGAGCCGCGCGTCGGCAGCGAACTCACGGCCGACAAACAGATATGCCACCGCAAGGCCAAGCAGGAAGAATGCGATGCCGGCCGCAACGGCTGTCCCGATCAGCGGCAATGACAATCCGCCGGGAAGCTGATCCCATATCGGACGTTTGGATTGAGGGGCGCGCGGCGGCACGCTGTCGGCCTTCGCGTCGGATGTCGACTGCGGTGTTTCGGGTTTCGTCGCGCTCTCGGATGCGGCAGCTTGCGCCGGCTCGTCAGCGGGACCGCGCTCGTCTGCAACCGGCTCGTTGGCCAGCTCCGTCGCCTTCAGATCTATGGTCGGCGGGCGGCGCGCGGACGATGACGGTTTCTTCGGGCCGGAGCCCGAACCCTTGTCACCCGTGTCGCTTGTCATGACATGCCGTCTCCTGTCTGGAACGGGAAGCCCGAGTCACGGGATTCGATTCAAGGCCGCCGACATTATCCGATACTGCGTCGGTATTGGGGCGGCAAGCACAGCTTAAAAATGCAGCAAAAGCTCGATTAACGCCTCCTCGTCAGGCCGGCGCGCGATGCGAATATCTGTCGCGCCTATCTCGCGCAGCGGCTCTGCTGCGCGTTGTGACAGACAGAAATGCGTCAAGGCTTTGATCTCGGACAATAACTCGCCGGATTGTCCGCACGCGACAAAGATTGCGCTGCTGCGGCGGGAATAGTGCAGAACGCCGTCGATGCCGCCTTCGCGCATGGCGAGCTGTACCTCCTCGGTGAAAGCATTCGCCGCCGTGGCGCGATATAACACAACCGTCTCAACCTTGACCCCGTCCTTTGCCAGATCACCGGCAAGGTTGCGGGCGACATCGCTCCCCGCGAGATAGAGCAGCGGCCGATCCCGATGCGGCATCCGCTTGCTGATCAGGCGGACCAGATCGCCGCTGTCGCCGTCTGACGAGATCACTTCGGAAAATCCCGCCACTTTCGCCGCTGCGGCGGTCTGGCGGCCAACGGCAAAAACCGGCAGCGCGATGATATCCGAGCAAAGTGCATGCGCCATCAGCGCGCGCGCCGCATTGCCGCTGGTCATCACGATGGCGCTCCAGGGTCCGCGGCCCAATGGGGCGTCGCTGATCAGCTCGATGCGCAGCAGCGGCGCGATCACCGTTTCGTGTCCGAGCGTGCGTAATCTGTTTGCCGTGCGTTGCGCTTCGTCGACCGGGCGCGTGATCAGAATCCGCACGATCTATCCCTGCACAAAGAAGCGGGCACCGCCGCGCCGCTTCAATTCAGCGCCGGCATCCGCTCCGAGCGCGGCCGCATCGGCGACCCCGCCGTCCCGCGTTGTCTCGTGACATTCGCTGCCGTCCGGTTTCAGGATCATGCCGCGAAATCGGATTTGCGATCCGTCGATGATGGCGTGCCCGCCGATCGGCGTGCGGCAGGACCCATCGAGCACAGCGAGGAACGCGCGTTCGGCCGTCAGCGCAATCGACGTATCGGCGTGATCGATCGCGGCGAGATGTTGCCGCGTCCGCTCGTCTTTCTCGCGCGCTTCAAGCACGATGGCGCCCTGCCCGACCGCGGGAAGAAAATCGTCGGTATCGAGGATCGCCGTCGCCGCGTGTTCCAGGCCCAGCCGCCGCAGCCCGGCCAGCGCCAGTAAGGTGGCGTCGAAATCGCCCGCATCGAGGCGGCGCAAACGCGTCTCGACATTGCCGCGCAGAATCTCGACCTTAAAGTCGGGGCGCAGCCGCTTGGCCATGGCCTGCCGGCGGAGCGATGCGGTTCCCAGTCGGGCGCCGCGCGGAAGATCGGCGACGGATTTGGCGATACGGCTCACCAGCACGTCACGCGGATCTTCGCGTTCAAGGCACGCGACCAGCGCCAGCCCTTCGGGCAGCACGGTCGGCATGTCCTTGGAGGAATGCACGGCGAAATCGATCTCGCCGGCCAGCAGGGCCTCTTCCAGTTCCTTGGTGAACAGCCCCTTCCCGCCCGACTCGGCGAGTGAGCGGTCCTGAATACGGTCGCCGGTCGTGCGAATGACGCAGATTTCAACGGCTTCGGGCGCAAATCCGTGTGCGGCCGCAAGCTGCGCCTGCGTCATCCTCGCCTGCGCCAGCGCCAGCGGCGAGCCGCGCGTGCCCAAACGCAGAACGGAAGTGGCGGAGGATTGCACCATCGGACCTCACAATGCTACGCCGGTTCCACGAGACACGGCTGCCAACGGACATGGTTGTACTCGGAATCGAAACGACATGCGATGAAACTGCGGCCGCTTTGGTGGCGCGGGAGGCGGATGGACGCGGCCGGATTCTGTCGAATATCGTCCTCTCGCAAACCAGCGAGCATGCCGCTTTTGGCGGCGTCGTCCCGGAAATCGCCGCACGCGCCCATGTCGAGGTGCTGGATCTTCTGATCGCCCAGGCGATGCGCGAGGCGAGCCTCACGTTTGCGGAGATCGATGGTGTGGCCGCCGCCGCCGGACCGGGCCTGATCGGCGGCGTCATCGTCGGTTTGACCACCGCCAAGGCGCTGGCCTTGGCCAATGACAAGCCACTGATCGCCGTCAATCATCTTGAGGCGCATGCACTCACCGCCCGACTGACCGACGCCGTGCCTTTTCCCTATTGTCTGTTCCTGGCCTCGGGCGGCCACACCCAGATCGTCGCCGTTCGCGGGGTCGGGGACTATGTGTTGCTTGGGAACACCCTCGACGACGCCATCGGCGAGGCTTTCGACAAGACGGCAAAGCTTCTGGGTCTCGGCTATCCCGGCGGGCCGCAGGTGGAAGCGGAAGCCGCACGCGGCGATGCGAAGCGCTTTGCTTTGCCGCGTCCGATGCTCGCGCGCCATGACGCGAATTTCTCCCTGTCCGGCCTGAAGACCGCCTTGCGTCTCGAAGCCGAGAAGGTCGCGCCGCTGAGCGATCAGGATGTCAGCGATCTCTGCGCGTCGTTCCAACAGGCGATTGTCGACATGGTGCTGGATCGCCTGCGCGCCGGATTGCGCATCTTTCGCGAGCGCTACGGCGCGCCGACGGCGTTGGTCGCGGCCGGAGGCGTCGCCGCCAATCAGGCGATCCGAAAAGCGCTGAACCGCAGCGCCTTCGAAATCGGCACCCAGCTTGTCCTGCCACCGCCGGCGCTTTGCACCGACAACGGCGCGATGATCGCCTGGGCCGGCGCCGAGCGGCTTGCCGCCGGTCTGACCGACGGTCTGGAGATCGCGCCGCGGGCGCGCTGGCCGCTGGAAGAGGTGGTCGGGTTGCGGGCGATGGTCGAACCGCCCCATACGCGGCGCGCCTGATCCAGCCGGGGCAGGTCATGTCATTCAACCATATCGCTGTGCTTGGAGCCGGGGCCTGGGGGACAGCGCTCGCCAATGCCGCCGCGCATTCCGGTCGCCAGGTCACGCTCTGGACCATCGACAAGACGGAAGCCGACACGATTGCGGCGACGCGCATGTCGCCAATGCTTCCCGGTGTGAAAATAAATCCCCGTGTCGGCATTACCATGTCGCTTGCGCAGGCAGCGGAAGCCGAAGCGATACTTGTTGTTGTCCCGGCGCAGGCATCGCGCGAGGTTCTCACCAAGGCGAGGTCCGTCATCAGGCCCGGTACGCCGCTCGTCACTTGCGCCAAGGGCATCGAACGCGGCACCCGCAAATTCATGACCGAGGTGATCGCCGAATGCGTGCCGGATGCAGTGCCGGCGATCCTGTCCGGTCCGAGCTTTGCCGCCGATGTGGCGCGCGGATTGCCCACGGCCGTGACCCTCGCAGCGCCCAAGGAGGAGATCGCGGCCGCGCTGTCGCAGGCGCTGGGCTCTCCGAGCTTTCGCCCTTATCACACGACCGACATCCGCGGCGTCGAGATCGGCGGCGCGGCGAAGAATGTTTTCGCCATTGCCGCCGGTATCGTCGCCGGCCGGGGTCTCGGCGACAGCGCGGCGGCGGCCCTGACGACGCGCGGCTTCGCCGAACTTGTGCGTTTCGGCAAGGCGCATGGCGCACGAACCGAGACGATGATGGGACTATCCGGACTCGGCGACCTGATCCTGACCTGCTCGAGCCCCCAGTCGCGCAACTTCTCGCTGGGCGTCGCGCTCGGCCGCGGCAAGTCTCCGCTGGAGGCGCTGGGCGCATCCAAGCTGGCGGAAGGCGCGTATACTGCCTCGGTGCTCACCGACATGGCCCACCAGCGTGGCATTGAGATGCCGATCGCCGACGCCGTTGCAGCCGTGCTGGACGGCAGCGCGAGCGTCGAGGAAGCCATTGAGAAGCTGTTGGCGCGGCCGATCGGATCGGAGATCTGACATGGCCTATTGGCTGCTCAAAACCGAGCCGGAAGAGTTTTCCTGGGACGATCAAGTCAAGCGCGGCGCAAAGGGAGAGCCATGGACCGGCGTGCGCAACTTCACGGCGCGACGTTACTTGACGGAAATGAAGAAGGGTGAGCGCGCATTCTTCTATCATACCGGCGACGAGAAGCAGATTGTCGGTATCGTTGAGATCATACGAGAGAGCTACGTTGATCCGACCGACGAGAAGGGCGTTTTCAAGTCCGTGGACGTCAGGGCGCGCGAGCCGTTCATCACCCCGGTCACGCTGGCGGCGATCAAGGCGGACAAACGCTTCAAAGACATGGCGCTGGTGAAGTTCGCTCGGCTTTCAATCCAGCCCGTCACGGAAGCAGAGTGGAAGACCATCTGCAGAATGGGCGGAATAAAGTAAATTGGCCCGCAAACTGCGGCTGTGGTGCCGAGCAAGGCCGGCTTTCGCGGTGCCATGCCACCAAAGTGGCACGCCTGCCGCCTTGCCGGAGCCCGGCCGGGGCCGCATATTGCGGCAAATCAAGAAGTTGGCAGGCTCGCCGGGCGATCCTGCGTCTAGCGTGGGGAGAGGATCACAGCGATGTCCGACAAGGTTTACGACGTTCCGGCCGAATGGAAGAGCCGCGCTTTTCTGGACGATGCCAAATACAAGGAAATGTATGCCGAATCCGTTTCTGATCCGGATGCATTCTGGGCCAAGCACGCTCTGCGACTCGACTGGATGCGACCTTTTGCCAAGGTCAAGAATACGTCCTTTGCTACGGACAATGTCTCGATCAAATGGTTCGAGGACGGCACGCTCAACGCCGCCTATAATTGCATCGACCGCCATCTGCCGAAGCGCGCCAATCAGACCGCTATCATCTGGGAAGGGGACGATCCGAAAGATTCAAGACACATCACCTACCAGGAACTGCACGACGAGGTCTGCCGCTTCGCCAACATCCTGCGCAACCGGAATGTAAAGAAGGGCGATCGCGTCACGATCTACATGCCGATGATTCCGGAAACCGCCTATGCGATCCTCGCCTGCGCGCGCATCGGGGCGATTCATTCGGTGATCTTCGGCGGCTTCTCGCCGGATTCAATCGCCGGGCGCATCGAGGACTGCAAATCGAATTTTGTCATCACTGCGGATGAAGGCGTGCGCGGCGGCCGCAAGATTCCCTTGAAAGCCAATGTCGACGCGGCCATCGCGAAAGTCGGCGGCGTGGATCATGTCGTTGTCGTGCGCCGCACCGGCGATCCGGTGAACATGGATCCGGTGCGCGACGTCTGGTACCACGAAGCAAGAGACATGGTGACCGCCGAATGCCCGTGCGAGGAAATGAACGCGGAAGACCCGCTGTTCATTCTCTACACGTCGGGCTCGACCGGAAAGCCGAAAGGCGTTCTGCATACCACCGGCGGTTATCTCGTTTTCGTAGCGATGACGCATCAATACGTCTTCGACTATCATGACGGCGACATCTACTGGTGCACCGCCGACGTCGGCTGGGTGACGGGACACAGCTACATCCTCTACGGACCGCTGGCGAACGGCGCGATCACGCTGATGTTCGAAGGTGTGCCGAATTACCCAACCAACTCCCGCTTCTGGGAAGTCATCGACAAGCACAAGGTCAACACCTTCTACACCGCGCCGACCGCCATCCGCGCGCTGATGCAGGCCGGCGACGAGCCGGTGAAGAAGACCTCGCGCAAATCGCTGAAGCTGCTCGGCTCGGTCGGCGAGCCAATCAATCCGGAAGCCTGGGAATGGTATCATCGCGTCGTTGGCGACAGCCGCTGCCCGATCGTCGACACCTGGTGGCAGACGGAAACCGGCGGCATCCTGATCACGCCCTTGCCCGGTGCGACAAAGCTCAAGCCCGGCTCGGCGACGCGGCCTTTCTTCGGCGTCGCGCCGCAGCTCGTGGATGCCGACGGCAAGGTGCTTGAGGGCGCGGCCAGCGGCAATCTCTGCCTCACCGAATCCTGGCCCGGCCAGATGCGCACGGTCTACGGCGATCACGCGCGCTTCATCGAAACCTATTTCAAAGCCTATCCGGGCAAATATTTTACCGGCGACGGCTGCCGCCGCGACGAGGACGGCTATTACTGGATCACCGGCCGCGTCGACGACGTGCTCAATGTCTCCGGTCACCGGCTCGGCACCGCGGAAGTTGAAAGCGCATTGGTCGCGCATCCGAAATGCAGCGAAGCGGCCGTCGTCGGCTATCCGCATCCGATCAAGGGTCAGGGTATCTACGCCTATGTGACGCTGATGGCGGGCGAGCAGCCGAGCGAGGAACTCAAGAAGGAACTCGTCGACTGGGTGCGCAAGGAGATCGGCCCGATCGCGTCGCCCGATCTTCTGCAATTCGCGCCCAGCCTGCCGAAAACGCGCTCCGGCAAGATCATGCGCCGGATTCTGCGCAAGATCGCCGAGGATGAATCCGGAAACCTGGGCGACACGACCACTCTGGCTGATCCCTCGGTTGTCACCGATCTCGTGAACAACCGGCAAAACCGGACGCATTAGTCACGAGTCCGTGAACAGAACGCGGCCGGCATTCACCGGCCGCGTTGCCGTTTTTCAACACTATTTACATTACTTCTGGCGACACTTCCCGGCCTGTAGGGCCTTGCGGTAATTTCGCGAGGTCGCTGGATTCGGCTGGGGTTTTTTTCATGCGGATTGCACGCTTCTTCTTGGCGTCGCTGGGCGCGCTTTTCCTTGCGGCGCAGACCGACGTCGCTTTTGCCCGTGAGAGCGTTCGCTTCGATACCGACGTGTCGCCCGGCACGATCGTGATCAAGACCAATCAGCGCCGGCTGTACTACGTCATGCAAGGCGGACGGGCGATGGTTTACCCGGTCGGCGTCGGACGCGCCGGCAAGACCTGGACCGGCACCAAATACATCAACGGCATGTATCGCAATCCGGCATGGTCGCCGCCGGCGGAAGTTCGCCGTGACAGGCCGAGCCTGCCGGCTGTCATTCCCGGCGGTGCGCCAAACAATCCGATGGGGGTCGCCGCGCTCACATTGTCGGGCGGCGATCAATACGCCATCCACGGCACCAACAATCCGGGGTCAGTCGGCGGCTTTGTCTCATACGGCTGCATCCGGATGCACAACCGCGACATCCTGGATCTGCTCGGCCGCGTCAGCTACGGAACGCCGGTGATCGTGACGCGCTGAAAGCGCGTGGCCAGGGCCGTTTCTTAAATTCGCGTAATGATTTAGCCTCGGCACTGCGGGGTCCGCAGCGCCTTGAATGCGCCCGCATGCATCCCCATTCTTTCAGCCGGAGCCTGGCGCGCATCTGCCATGCGTAAAGGGCGGAGGAGAAAGAGATGAATTATTTCAAGACGGCGATCCTGCTGGCGGGCATGACGGCCCTGTTCATGGGCGTCGGCTATCTGATCGGCGGCCAGAGCGGCGCGCTGCTGGCGCTCCTCGTCGCCGGCGGAATGAATATTTTCGCCTACTGGAATTCGGACAAGATGGTCCTGTTGATGAACGGCGCACAGGAAGTCGACGCGCGTTCGGCGCCGGATCTTTACAACATGGTGGGCGAGCTTGCTGCGCGCGCGCAGCTGCCGATGCCGCGCGTCTATCTCATGAACAATCCGCAGCCGAATGCCTTCGCCACCGGCCGCAATCCGCAGAATGCCGCGGTGGCGGTCACCACCGGTTTGCTGGAGCGGCTGTCGCGCGAGGAAGTGGCGGGCGTCGTCTCGCACGAGCTCGCTCATATCAAGAACCACGACACGCTGATCATGACCATCACCGCCACCATTGCCGGCGCGATCTCGATGCTCGCGCAGTTCGGCATGTTCTTCGGCGGCAACCGCGACAACAATAGCGGCATGGGCATGATCGGTACTTTGGCGATGGTGATCCTCGCGCCGATCGCCGCGATGATCGTGCAGATGGCGATCAGCCGCACGCGCGAATATTCGGCAGACAATCTCGGCGGCCGCATCGTCGGCAATCCGGACTGGCTCGCCTCGGCGCTGGTGAAGATTTCCAACGCCGCGCATGCGATCCCCAACGAAGCCGCCGAGCGCAATCCCGCCACCGCGCACATGTTCATCATCAATCCGCTGTCCGGTCAGCGCATGGACAACCTGTTCTCCACCCACCCGGCAACGGAAAACCGCATCGCCGCGCTGCAGGAATTATCGCGCGAACTCGGTCAGGGGGGCGGCTATTCCCGCGCCGGCCGGCCGTCCGGCAGCGTCCCCGCCACCGGACCATGGTCAGGCAACCGCCGCACCGGCCCCTGGGGCTAAACAGACCTGCAGTCATTCGAAATGACGGCGGAGGCGCCTCTCGCCTCCGCCGTTTTGTCATGTCATGTGAAGGCCGATGACACGTCCTCAACAAAACTCTGTAATCGAACCTCCCGGCCTTGCAACACGCAGGATCGCGGCCGAAATTCTGGAAGCGGTCCTGCGCAACCGGCAGCCGCTTGACGAGCAATTATCCGGCAAGATGGCGCATGCCGGCTTTCTTGCATTGGATGACCGCGACCGTGCGCTGACCCGCAATATCGTCGCGACGTCGCTGCGCCGCCTCGGCAGCATCCGGCACATCCTCAATCTGTTTCTCACCAAGGGATTGCCGCCGGAAGCGCCGCAACTCGAATTCGCGCTGATGATCGGCGCCGCGCAGATCCTGTTTCTCGACGTCCCCGATCATGCTGCCGTCGATCTGTCGGTGCGGCTGGTGCAGGCCAACAAATATCAGGCGCATTACGCGGGGCTGGCGAATGCCGTGCTGCGGCGGATCGTGCGCGAAGGCAAGGCGGCGCTGGCAAAGGCCGACACGACGACACTCGACACCCCCGCGTGGCTGCTGCAGCGCTGGAGCAAAGCCTATGGCGCCGATACTGCGCGCGCGATTGCCGTCGCCAACGGACGCGAAGCCGCACTCGACCTCACCGTAAAGAGCGACCCGGACACATGGGCGGCGCGTCTCAACGGTCAGGTGATGCCGAATGGAACCGTCCGTCTGCTGGCGCAAGGGCCGGTGCCGGCCTTGCCCGGCTATGACGAAGGCCAGTGGTGGGTGCAGGACGCCGCGGCGGCGTTGCCGGTCCATCTGTTCGGCGACGTGAGCGGCATGACCATCGTCGATCTCTGCGCCGCGCCGGGCGGAAAAACAGCGCAGCTTGCACAGGCCGGGGCGAAAGTCATGGCGGTGGATCGTTCCAAGGTGCGGCTGGCGCGGCTGCAGGATAATCTGCAACGCTTGAATCTTGCGGCAGATGTCGTCGTCGCCGATGCGACGGCCTGGGAGGGCGGACCCTTCGACGCCGTGCTGGTGGACGCCGCCTGTTCCGCAACGGGCACCATCCGGCGGCATCCGGATATCCCGTGGCAGAAGCAGCCAGCCGACATCGCGAAACTGTCCGCCTTGCAGCAGCGCCTGCTCGACAATGCCGCGCGAATCACCAGACCGGGCGGCACGATCGTCTATTGCACCTGTTCGCTGGAGCCAGAGGAAGGCGAGGCCGCGATTGCCGCATTCCTCGAGCGGACGCCGGCAGTCGGCCGAAGGCCGATCACGCCCAATGACATTTTCGGCCAGGCCGCGTTCCTCACGGCGCAAGGCGATCTGCGGACTTTGCCCAGCCATTGGCCGAGCGCCGACCCTCGCATGGGCGGTCTCGACGGCTTCTTTGCTGCGCGGCTGACAAAGCAATAGCGCGATCAGGAAATGTGGGTGCCGGTTTTCCGCCAGAACGCGGGCTAAACCATTAACCTGCCGTCTGATCTTCCAGGGAAGATCAGACGGTAGGCCATTGGCCGAGTTGGCGAAGTTGTGAAGCCTTGCAGTTGGCCGCGTTCCGGCGCTTCGTTATATGATTCGCTTGGGAACGGGACTTGAGCGGGACGTGGGGCCCGTCACCAGCCAAAAGGGCAAAGCCGGAATGTCCGTGTCACTCGCGGAGCGAAGCAAGCTATCGATGCTGCTGGTGCGCCGCGGGCTTCGCCATGCCGGCGGCCGGCTCAACGCCCATCCGCTGCTGCGCTGGCGGTTTTTCCCGGCCAAGACCGATCGCCTTGTCATTTCTCCGCAGGACCTGCGCACCGCCGACCCGACCCGGGCGAGTGAAATCTATGCCGGCCGATTCGCCTTCGCCGGCAAGGTCGTGATCTGCGACGGCCGCTCGCCCTTCGAAATGATTCCGCCTTCCGACGAGTGGGCTGCACTCTTGCTTGGCTTCGGCTGGCTGCGCCATCTGCGCGCCGCCGAATCGGGCATCACCCGCGCCAATGCGCGCGCGCTGATCGACGAGTGGATATCGTTGCAGGGCTCGTGGCATCCGCTCGGCTGGCGTCCGGATATCCTCCCGCGCCGGATCATGTCCTGGATCAGCCAGGCGCCGCTAGCGCTGCATGACGCGGACGTTCATTTCTACCGCCGCTTCCTGCGCAGCCTGACCCGGCAGGTCCGCTACCTGCGGCACAATTACAAGAATGCGCGCGAAGGCGCGCAGCGCCTGCAGGCCGCCACCGCGCTCATGTATGCGACGCTGTGCATGGCCGGACAGACACGGCATTTGAAGAGTGCAACCAAGCGGCTGGAAGAGGAGCTCGGCTGGCAGATCCTGCCCGACGGTGGGCATGTCAGCCGCAATCCGGCGGTTCTGATCGAGGTGTTGCTGGATCTCCTGCCGCTGCGGCAGGCTTTTTCAGCGCGCAACGTGCCCCCACCCGCCGCCTTGCTCAACGCCATCGACCGCATGATGCCGATGCTGCGCTTCTTCCGGCATGGCGACGGCAATTTCGCATTGTTCAACGGGATGGGCCCGACGCCGGCCGATCAGCTTGCGACAATACTCGCCTATGACGACGCGCGCGGTGCTCCGGTGACGAATGCGCCGCATTCCGGCTATCAGCGCCTGGTCTCGAAGAGCATGCTGGTGATCGTCGATACCGGCACCGCGCCACCGCTGGCGGTCAGCCAGGAAGCGCATGCCGGCTGCCTCGCTTTCGAATTGTCCGCCAACGATCATCGCATCGTGGTGAATTGCGGCATGCCCGCCAACAATCGCGAAAGCTGGCGTCAGGTTGCGCGGGCAACTGCCGCGCATTCCACGGTGATCCTGAACGACACCTCGTCCTACAAATTCCGCGCCGGGGACAGCTTCAAGACACTGATCGGGATTCCGGTCATGGGGGGGCCGAGCCGCGTCAATGTCGCGCGCGAGGACTATGGCGATGACGTGAGGTTGCGGGCCTCGCATGACGGCTATGCCGACGATTTTGAAGTGATCCACCAGCGTTCGCTGATGCTGTCGGCGGACGGCCTGCGGCTGGACGGCGAGGACGTCTTCGTGCCGGCGCACGGCGACGGCCTGCGCCCCGGCGTGCCCGACGAATTCGCCATTCGCTTCCACCTGCATCCAAGCGTAAACGCCAACCGTCTGACCGACGGCCATGGCGTGATGCTGGTTCTCCCCAACCGCGAGGTCTGGACCTTCGACGCGCATACCGATCAGGTCGAGCTGGAAGAAAGCGTGTTCCTCGCCGGCCTTGATGGCCCGCGCCGGACCGTGCAAATTGTGATCTATGGGCAGGCCCGCCGCGTACCGCGGGTTCACTGGACTTTTGCGCACACCTCAACCGGTCAGAGCACGCAACGCCGCGCTGAACCGGCAACCCGCAAAACAGCGCAGGACGAACCTGAACTGCCCCTCTGACAGGACCTCAAATGTCTGAAAATCTTCGCCGCCTCACCCGCGCACTCATTTCCGTTTCCGACAAGACCGGACTGGTCGATTTCGCCCGCAGCCTTGAAAAACACGGGCTCGAAATCGTCTCCACCGGCGGCACCGCCAAGGCGCTGACCGATGCGGGGCTGAAGGTGGTCGATGTGTCCGACATCACCGGTTTCCCGGAGATGATGGATGGCCGGGTCAAAACCCTGCACCCCAAGGTGCATGGCGGTCTGCTCGCTATCCGCCACAACACGGATCACGCCGCGGCCATGCAGGCGCATGGAATCAAGCCGATCGATCTTTTGGTGGTCAGCCTCTATCCATTCGAAGCGACCGTGGCCAAGGGAGCCAGCTACGACGACTGCATCGAGAATATCGACATCGGCGGGCCGGCGATGATCCGCGCAGCGGCGAAAAATCATGGCGATGTTGCCGTGATCGTGGACGCTCACGACTACAAGACGTTGCTCGACGAACTGGCCGCGCAGAACGGCGCGACCTCGCTGGCCTTGCGCAAGAAGCTCGCCGCCAAGGCCTATGCCCGCACCGCCGCCTATGACGCGGCGATCTCCAACTGGTTCGCCGGCCAGCTTGGCGATACCGCGCCGGCCTTTCGCGCCTTTGGCGGCAAGCTGGCGGAGGCGCTGCGATACGGCGAGAACCCGCATCAGAACGCAGCCTTCTATCGCTCGGGAGAGCAGCGGCCGGGCGTCGCCACCGCGCGGCAATTGCAGGGCAAGCAGTTGTCCTACAACAACATCAACGACACCGACGCGGCCTATGAATGCGTCGCCGAGTTCGATCCGAAGCGCACCGCCGCCTGCGTGATCGTCAAGCACGCCAATCCCTGCGGCGTGGCCGAAGGCGATACGTTGCTCGACGCTTACAAGAAGGCATTGGCCTGCGATTCGACATCAGCCTTCGGCGGCATCGTGGCGCTGAACCGCACACTTGATGCCGAGGCGGCCCGCGCCATCACCGAGATCTTCACCGAGGTGATCATCGCTCCCGAGGCGACGGACGAAGCGATTGCGATCGTCGCCGCGAAGAAGAATCTCCGCCTGCTGGTCGCCGGCGGGCTGCCCGATCCGCGTGCATCCGGCGTGACGGTCAAATCGGTGGCCGGCGGCTTGCTGGTGCAGTCCCGCGACAACGCGGTCGCCGACGACATGGACCTGAAGGTTGTCACCCAGCGCGCGCCGACCAACGCGGAATTGCGCGACCTGCGTTTCGCCTTCCGCGTCGCCAAGCACGTGAAGTCGAACACCATCATCTACGCGAAGGACAATGCCACAGTCGGCATCGGTGCCGGCCAGATGAGCCGCGTCGATTCCGCGCGCATCGCTGCCCGCAAGGCACAGGACGCGGCGAAGGAAGCGGGGCTCGCCGAGCCGCTTACCAAGGGTTCGGTCGTCGCGTCTGACGCCTTCTTTCCGTTTGCCGACGGCCTCCTGGTCGCGATCGAAGCAGGCGCCACGGCAGTGATCCAACCCGGCGGTTCGATGCGCGACGACGAGGTGATCAAGGCGGCGGACGACGCCGGCATCGCCATGGTGTTCACCGGAACGCGGCATTTCCGGCATTGAGCCCTTACCCTCCCCTTGTGGGGAGGGTCGCCCGCTGGGGCGGAGCGAAAGCGGGCGGGGTGGGGGTCACTCTTGAATTCACCGTGCCACCTCCACCCGGCTCGCTCGCTCGCCACCCTCCCCACAAGGGGGAGGGTAAAACTCACTTCCCCGCCAGATCCCCCAACAGGCTCGCCGCCACCGACAGCTTCGACAGCGTCAGCCCGCTGTCGGCAATCTCATGCACCGCGGTCCGGATGCGCTCGACATCGCCCTGATGCGTTGCGACCCAGGCATCAACCGCGGCCTGCCCCGGTTCGCCGGCATTGAGCATTTCTCCGGTGAGCCGGCGCATGGCCTCGCCCAAGGCGCCGCGCGCCCGATCGAGCGCCAGCCGGTCGAAATAATCCGATACCGCGATCTCACGCGCTGCGTTCGTGATGCGGTCAAGCTTGAAGAAATTGCGCGCTGCGAAATAAGTCAGAGCCACATCGGCGATGGCCTTGCCGGTCCGCTCCGCCACCAGAACGATGTCGGGCGCCGCCGACAACGCCGGCAGATTCGCCATCCGGCGCGCCAGCGCATCCGGTACGCCCGCGGCCTTCAGTTCGGCGGTCCGCGTCGAACGGGCGCTGACACCTTCTTCCGACAGGGCACGCTCCAGCAGAGCTTCGATTTCGGTAATGCCCTTGCCGAAATGATCGATCGTCTCTTCGAGGCCCCTCTCCAGATCGACGTTACGCAGGAACCAGACCATGCGATCCAGAAGAAGGTTCTGAGCAGCACCATAAAGTTCGAGTTGCACCGCGCCGGCGATCTTGTTGTCGAGCGCGTCGATCTCGCTGTTCAGCGCGACCATGCCGTAGCTGTCACGCACCACCGCGAAGGCCTTGGCGATCTTTTCCGCCGGCGCGCCGGTTTCGTCGGTCATGCGGGCAATCAGCGCCGGGCCGCCGCGATTGATCATCGAATTGGTGAGATGCGTTGCGATGATCTCGCGCCGCAGCCGGTGCTGCTTGAGCGCATCGGGAAAACGCTGCGACAGCTCTTGCGGGAAATAGCGCAGCAGATCGCGGCCGAGATAGGGATCGTCAGGCACTTGTGTCCTGATCAGGTCCTCGAACAGCGTGAGCTTGGCATAGGCCAGAAGAACCGCGAGCTCCGGCCGCATGAAGGCTTGCGAACGGCGGCGGCGGTCGGCGATTTCTGCATCATCCGGCAAAAATTCCACGACCCGGTCGAGGGCGCCGCGCGCCTCCAGCATCTGCATCAGCCGCTGCAGGAAACCGACTTCCTCCAGCCCGCGTCGCTCCGTCAGCGAGATTGCCAGCGTTTGCTGATAATTGTTGCGCAGGACGAGCTGCGCCACCTCGTCGGTCATCTGCGTCAGCAAAGCGTTGCGCTGCTCCAGCGTGAGCTGCCCGGTGCGGACCGGGTTACCCAGCGCAATCTTGATATTCACCTCGACGTCGGAGGTGTTGACGCCGGCCGAATTGTCGATGGCGTCGGTATTCAGCCGGACGCCGCGGAACGCCGCTTCGATGCGGCCGCGCTGGGTCATGCCGAGATTGGCCCCCTCGCCGATCACCTTGCATTGCAGATCGGCACCGGTGACACGGATGGCGTCATTGGCACGATCACCGACGGCAGCATCGGTTTCCGTTGAGGCGCGGATGTAAGTGCCGATACCACCGAAGAACAGAAGATCAACCTGCATCTTCAGGATGGCGCGCATGACCTCTTGCGGGGTCGGCTTCGACGACTCGATCCGCAGCATCGCTCGCGCTTCCGGCGACAGCGGCACTTCCTTGGCGTTGCGCGGATACACGCCGCCGCCTTTTGAAATCAGCGACTTGTCGTAATCCTGCCAGCTCGAGCGCGGCAGATCGAACAGCCGCTTGCGCTCGGCGTAGCTCTTCACCGGATCGGGGTCGGGATCGATGAAGATATCCCTGTGATCGAACGCGGCGACGAGCCGAATGGTCTGCTCGCGCAGCATGCCGTTGCCGAACACGTCGCCCGACATATCGCCGACGCCGGCCACCGTGAAAGGCGTCGTACCGACATCGATGTCCATCTCGCGGAAATGCCGCTTCACCGCTTCCCAGGCGCCGCGGGCGGTGATGCCCATCTTCTTATGGTCATACCCGGCCGAGCCGCCGGAGGCGAAGGCATCGTCCAGCCAGAAATCGCGCTTCTGCGAAATCTCGTTGGCGATGTCGGAAAAGGTCGCGGTGCCCTTGTCGGCGGCGACGACGAGATAGGGGTCATCGTCGTCGTGCCGCACGACCTGCGGCGGCGGCACGATGCCGTCGGTCGAGAGATTGTCGGTGATGTCGAGCAGGCTTTCGATGAAGAGCTTGTAGCTGGCGACACCTTCCGCCTGCACAGCCTCGCGCGGGCCGGCCGGCGAACGTTTCGGCACAAAGCCACCCTTGGCGCCGACCGGCACGATCACCGCGTTCTTCACCTGCTGTGCCTTGACCAGACCAAGAATCTCGGTGCGGAAATCCTGTGGCCGGTCCGACCAGCGGATGCCGCCGCGCGCCACCTTGCCGAAGCGCAGATGCACGCCTTCGACGCGCGGCGAATAGACAAAGATTTCATAAAGCGGACGCGGCGACGGCAGCGTCGTCAGCTTGCGGCTCCGATACTTGATCGCGATCAGAGTTTTTGGCTGGCCGTCCTTGTCGAGCTGGTAGAAATTGGTGCGCAGCGCACTCTGTACCGCATTCACGAAATGGCGCAGGATGCGGTCCTCGTCGAGACTCTCGACCTTGGCGAGCGCGGATTCGATTTCGGCCGCGATCTCCGCTTCATGATGGCCGCGCTCTTCCATCGAGATGTCGAGCCTCGGATCGAAGCGAACCCGGAACAGCCCCAGCAGTCGCGCCGCGATTGCCGCGTGGCGATACAGCGTCTTCCACATGTAGTCTTGGGAGAACGGCACCTGCACCTGGCGGAGGAACCGCGAGATGGCGCGCACCAACGCGACGTCGCGCCAATAAAGCCCGGCGCCGAGCACGAGCGCGTTATAACCGTCATTCTCGGCCACCCCGGTCATCACCACCAGGAAACAGCTTTCCAGAGGCTGCCGCAGGCGTTCGAGATCGACCTTTCCACCATCGGCGCGTTCCAACACCATGTCGTGCAGGAAAACAACGCCGCCGTCGGGCGATGCCGGTGTGATCTCCGAGGTCCGCTCCTCCACCACCCGGAAACCCATATTCTCCAGTACCGGCACGCGTTCCGACAGCGGCAGCGGCCGGTCATAACTCAGGACTTTCAGGCCGACATTGTTCGCTTCTTCATCGTGCGGTGCGACCGGAAGCGAGTGAAAATCGACGGCCAGCGGTCGACCGGCAGACAGTCCCTCGAGCACCCGGATGTCGGAGATGGCGGCGGCCGGCGAATAGCGGCTGCGATATCCGGGCGAAAAGGCGTCCTGATAGCGGATCAGCAGATCCTTCGCCTTGGCGGGGTCGAAATTGAGCGCGAGCTGCTCCATCAGGGCGTCGTTCCAGGTGCGCACAATGGCGCTGACGCCATATTCAAGCGTTGCGCGATCCGGCGCCGCGGCCGGCTCGGTGTTGTTCTGTCCGCTCAAAGCCACGATGAAATGCGCGCGCACCAATGCGCTTTCCGGCAGGAACAGGCTGAGGCCGCCGATATGTCCCTGATAGATGTCGCCGAAGAAATCGCCGATCAATTGGATGACGTCGCTGGTGGCGCGATCGCGCGGCAGGAATGCCAGTATGGAGACAAAACGGCCGAAACGGTCGCGCCGCGACAGCACGCGAACGCGCGGACGCTCGTCGAGCTGCATGATGGCGAACGCGAATTCAAAGAGGGTCTTATCGTCGATCTGAAACAATTCGTCGCGCGGATAGGTTTCCAGCACATTGGCCAGCGCCTTGGCCGAATGGCCGCTGCTGCTGAAACCGGCGCGTTCGATCACCGCATTCACCTTGCGGCGGATATAGGGAATGGAGCGAGTCGAACGCGTATAGGCGGTTGAGGTCAGCAGTCCTACGATCCGCAATTCGCCGATGACACGGCCGTCGCCGCCGAAACGCTTTACCGACACATAATCCATGAAGACGCGGCGGTGCACCCGCGAGCGCAGGCTCGCCTTGGCGATCATCAGGACTTTCGGCTCTTCGAGAAATGCGCGCATCTCGCGCAACATCACGTCCTGACCGGCGACTGCCTTTAGCTCGCTGACATCAGGATTGCGCAGCGTTCCGAGCCCGCTCCCGGCCACAGGCTCGGGATCCCCGCTTGTGGTGAAGCGGTATTCGCGCGCGCCCAGGAACGTGAAATTGTCCGCCACCAGCCATTCCAGAAATTGCACCGCCTCATCGATTTCGTCGGCTGGAAGCGCGGGTGGTGTCGCTTTCAAGTCGGCGATCATGCCGCCGACGCGGTCGAGGATCGCCCGCCAGTCGGCAACGCTCACGCGGACGTCGGCGAGCGTCTGTTCAAGTCCCTGAACCAGATCGTGCCGGCGCGCTTCGTCGTCATCGCGATCGACATGGATATGGATGAAGCTCTCGCGCGCGCCGGCGCGCTTGGCATCGGACGCAAGCGACAGCAATTTTCCGGATGCGTCGCGCTCCACGCCAAGCACCGGATGCGCGACCAGCCGGACCGAGACATTGCGCGCCGCCAGTTCGGCCATGACCGAATCAACCAGGAACGGCATGTCGTCATTGACGATCTCGATCACCGATATCGCCTTCAGCTTGTCGCTGTTCGCCGGCGCTTCGACAAAACGGATCTTCGGCGCGCCGGGCTTGCGGACGGAGAAAAATGCATAGGCGCGATCCGCGAGGACGGCGAGATCCTCCGGCAGGTAGCCGGTGAGGTCTTCCGGTGCGGCTTGCGCAAACAGGGCATCGACCAGCGCCGCAGCCTTGCCGCCATCGTCGCCCGAGATCATCGCCGCCGCCTGTTCGATCAGCCGCCGCGCCGACCGCTTGCCGTCCGCCGGAAATCCTTCAACCCGCATCTGCCTGTCTCTTGCCGCTCGCCCCGCGCCAGTCTTCCCGACCCTGCCGCTGTCGTCGAGAGCCCTGATCGCGCGAGCATCGCGACGTTTCGAAGACAACGACAATGAATGCCGTTCCCGGCAGCTTCACGACCCTGTAGGCTTGCAGCAACACATTTTTCCGGGAGTCAGCCATGCCTAAGGACAAGAAAAAGCCCAACAAGAACAAGAAGAAAGACAAAATAGCGGCGCTGCGCGCCGGTGCCGCCAAGAAGACCGCCCCGGTCGGAGACCTGGACCACGGAACGGATGACGATGTCGTTTTTCTCGCGCTGTCGTTGCCCGACGCGAAACGCAGTCCCTCGATGGAGGCCTATTTCCAGAAATGCGAGGAAAAGCTTGGTTTCGTGCCCAATGTGCTGAAGGCCTATGCCTTCGACATGGCGAAGCTGGAAGCTTTTGTCTCCATGTACAACGACCTCATGCTCGGCCCCTCGGGCCTGAGCAAGCTTGAGCGCGAGATGATCGCCGTCGCCGTCTCCTCTCACAATCGCTGCTATTACTGCCTGGTGGCGCACGGCGCCGCGGTCCGGCAATTGTCGAACGAACCCCAGCTTGGCGAATTGATGGTGATGAACTACCGCAGCGCGCGCTTGTCGAAGCGCCAGCGCTACATGCTGGATTTCGCCGTGAAGCTGACATCCCAGCCGTGGCTGGTCGAGGAGCCCGATCGCGAGAATCTGCGCCGCGTGGGATTCTCCGACCGCGACATCTGGGACATTGCGGCGGTCGCCGGCTTCTTCAATATGACAAACCGCGTCGCCTCGGCGACCGATATGCGCCCCAACACCGTTTATCACGCGCAAGCGCGCTGACATCGGAACTGATCTGTTGCGTATTCTCTTTCTGGCCCTTGTGGCGCTGCTGATTCCACAGGGAATCGTCAGCGCGCGCTCACCAGACATTCAGCCTGTCCAGGCCGTCACCGCACGCCACGGCATGGTGGTGGCGCAGGAGGCCATCGCCGCGCGCGTCGGCGCCGACATTCTCAAGGCGGGCGGCAATGCGGTGGATGCCGCGGTCGCGACCGGCTTCGCGCTGGCCGTCACCTATCCGCGCGCGGGCAATCTCGGCGGCGGCGGTTTCATGGTGATCCATCTCGCCAAAGGGCACCGCAACATCGCCATCGATTACCGGGAAACTGCGCCGGCCGCGATCACCCACGACAGCTTCCTTGATGACAAAGGCGAGGCCGATCCCGAAAAATCACGCAATACGGGGCTCGCCGTTGGCATTCCAGGCACAGTGGCGGGATTGGCACTGGCGCACAGGAAATACGGCAGCGGCAAGTTTACACTGGCGCAGTTGATCGGACCATCCATCACGCTGGCCCGCGACGGCTTCGTGATCGATGGCGACCTTGCCGATACCTTGCCTTCGGCGCGGCGATTGTTTGCCCGCTCGCCCTCATCGGCGAAGATATTCATGAAACGCGACGGCCAGACCCTCGGTGCCGGCGACCGTCTGGTGCAAAGCGATCTCGCCAGCACGCTGCAGGCCATCGCCCGGAAAGGGCCCCGCGCTTTTTACGAGGGTCCTATTGCGGATAAAATCTCCGCCGCCGTGCGCGAGGCCGGCGGTGTCATGACCGCTGCCGACCTGAAGGCTTATCGCGCGATCGAGCGCAAGCCGGTCATTGGCCGTTATCGCGGATTCCGGATCGTTTCCATGCCGCCGCCATCCTCCGGCGGCGTTCATCTCATCGAAATCCTGAACATCCTCGAAGCCTACGATCTGAAGAAGCTCGGCGCCGCGAGCCCGGATACCGCGCACCGTCTGATCGAGGCCATGAAGCGCGCCTATGCCGATCGCGCCGTCTATCTCGGCGATCCGGATTTCGTGAAGGTGCCGGTGCAGGCGCTGATGTCAAAAAAATATGCGGCGCATCTGCGCAAATCCATCAGCGAGCGCGCAACGCCATCGCCGGAAATCCGCAACGGCCATCCGCTGAAAGCCGAGGGCGACAACACCACGCATTATTCGGTGGTGGACCGTTTCGGCAATGCCGTGGCGAACACCTACACGCTCAATCTCAGCTACGGCAACGGACTGGTCGCCGAAGGAACCGGCATATTGCTCAACAATGAGATGGATGACTTCGCCGCCAAGCCGCTGGCGCCGAATGCTTTCGGCCTGGTCGGCGGCGAAGCCAATGCGCCAGCGCCGGGCAAAAGACCGCTGTCGTCGATGACGCCAACCATCGTCCTGAAGAACGGCAAGCCGTTTCTGGTTACAGGCAGTCCCGGCGGCAGCCGCATCATCACCACCACGTTGCAGGTGATCCTGAACGTCATTGATCACGGCATGTCACTGTCGGATGCTCTTGCCGCACCGCGCCTGCATCATCAATGGCTGCCGGATCAGGTTTTCGTCGAGCCGGGCTGGCCGCAGGGAATGCTCGATGACCTGAAAACGCGCGGCCACGTGATCGAGCAACGGCCGCCCGCCACGTCGGCGAACTCCATTCTTGTCATGCCGAAGGGCTTTGTCGGCGCAGCCGATTCGCGCACGCGCGGGGCGCTGGCGGCTGGATATTAGCCGACACCTTCAGATTTCGACCAGCTTGTCGGGCAATTCGTTCGGGTTGAGCGCGCCCGGAGGGAAATGCGCAGCCAGTACCGCGCCGCATTTGTCGATCGCCGCGACTAAGCCATCGGCCGCGCAGTCGCGTTTGATGTTCTCAATCAACGCAGCGACCGCTTCATCCCATACGGCCTGTGACACCTTGGCATTGATTCCGACATCCGCAACGATTTCGGCATAATGCTCGGCGGCCGAGACAAAGATGAGAACGCCGGTGCGCGCGTCGGTCTTGTCGAGGCGCTGCGCAAAAAACTGCCGCATCGCTTCGGCATGCGCGTATCTGTATTTGAGCCATCGCGGAACGACGCGGATCCGGATCGGCGGAAGCGATAACACCAGTGAAAAGCCGATGAAGGCGGCAAGCTGGGCCAGGTAGATGGTTTGCGCCGGCCAACGGGTCAGATACAGCAGCGCATATGGCAACGCCAGCGCGATGGCCGCCGCCCATATGACCGGTACCAGCCGGTAATCGCCCGATTGCCGCGCAATGACGCAGAAGATTTCACCGGAGGTGCTGCTCTCGGCCGTACGGATCGTGGCGCTGATGCGGTTCTTGTCGCTGTCGCTGATCATCATCTCACCAGCTCCCGGACGAGCCGCCGCCACCGAACGAGCCGCCGCCACCCGAGAACCCGCCGCCAGAGGAAGAGCCGCCGGACGACCAGCCACCGCCCGATGACGGGCCGATGATGACCGGGATGCTGTCACCCCAGCGGCCGCGCCGCCTCTTGCCAGTCCCGCCTTGCAGCACACCGGCGAGGACATTCAGGATGATGATGGCGGCGATGAAAAGGAAGAACGCGATAACGATGGCGTCTTCCACGCTCATCGCGCGCTCCGGCGATCTGCTCGCCCGTTCCCTGTATTCCTCGGCGTCGCCCGAGAGCACCTGCGCGACGTCCTCGATGCCGCGCCGGATGCCGCCGGCGAAATCTCCCGCCTTGAACCGGGGCAGGATCGAATTCTGCACGATGTAGCTTGAGATCGCGTCGGTCAGCATGCCTTCAAGGCCGTAACCGACTTCAATCCGCACCTTGCGTTCGTTCGGCGCAACGATGAGCAGCACGCCGTTGTTCTTGCCCTTCTGGCCGATCTGCCAGTGCCGTCCTAGCTGATAGCCGTAATCCTCGATAGAGGTGCCTTGCAGGGATTTGAGTGTCACCACGACGAGCTGATCCGTGGTCTTTGCTTCCAGGTCGGCGAGTGTCTGCTCAAGCTGCGCGTGTGCCGCCGCATCCAGCAACCCGGCCTGGTCGACGACGCGGCCGGTGAGCGTCGGAAAGGTCAGCGATTGTGCAAAAGCCGTCGCGCTGAAAACGATCAGCGTGAGGAGGATCGCAGCCAGTCGGCGCATGAGATCAAAATGCAGGTCAGAATTTCACGCTGGGTGGCGTCTGCGCACCGTCAGCGGCAGTGAACGTTTCCATCGGCTTGTGATTCCGATAAACGGTCGACGCCCAGATGATGCCGGGCCAGGTCCGCATTTCGGTGTTATAGGCGCGCACCGCCTCGATATAGTCGCGCCGCGCCACCGCGATGCGATTTTCCGTGCCTTCGAGTTGTGATTGCAGCGCCAGGAAGTTCTGGTTCGATTTCAGATCCGGATAATTCTCCACCGTCGCGATCAGGCGGCCAAGTGCACCCGACAATTGAGACTGCGCATCCTGGAATTTCTTGAAGGTTTCGGGATCGGTCACCGTGCCGGCATCAACCTTGATCTGGGTCGCGCGGGCGCGCGCGTTGATCACCGCCTCCAGCACCTGCCGCTCCTGCGCGGCATAGCCTTTGACGGTCTCGACCAGATTTGGGATCAGATCGGCGCGGCGCTGATACTGGTTCTGCACGTCGGACCATTTGGCCTTCGCCTGTTCCTCAAAGGTCGGGATATTGTTGATGCCGCAGCCGGACACCAGAAGGCCCAGCAAAATCGCGAAAAAAGGCATTGCACGGAAAATTCGAAAACCTGCCGCCGCCACAACCATTTCGCCCTCCAATGCTGGCCGCAACCGTACTGGCCCGCCGACCCTAAAATGAGGCCGCCAGCCTGCGCCGGCTCATCCCGACCCGCAAGCCGGGCAAAAACCCGGCATTGCGCGCTAAAACTATCGAAAATCGTTGAAATTGGAGCGGGCGAAGGGATTCGAACCCTCGACCCCAACCTTGGCAAGGTTGTGCTCTACCCCTGAGCTACACCCGCATCCGTAGGGCTGGCAGCGAGCGGCCGCCAAGGGCCACCCTATGCCAAATGCAGTCCGGGATTGCAACCGCGATGCCGACAGCCGCCCTAAACTCTTTGCGACTGCACGGTTAATCCGGTTGCCTCGCTTGCCTCTCCCGGAAACGCTGCCTAGAAAACCGTCCGTCCATGCCCGCCACCCCCGACGATCTTTTTGCATTTCTTGACCGCCTCGGCATTGCGCACAAGACCGTGAGTCATCCACCGCTGTTCACGGTCGACGAATCGCAGGCCTTGCGCGGCAAGATCCCCGGCGGTCACACCAAAAATCTGTTCCTGAAGGACAAGAAGGGAGCTCTGTTTTTGGTGGTGGCGCTGGAAGATGCGGTCATCGATCTGAAGTCGCTGCACCGCCGGCTCGAGGCCAGCGGCCGGTTTTCATTCGGTTCGGCCGATACAATGCGCGATACGTTGGGGGTCACGCCCGGCTCGGTGACCCCTTTCGGCCTGATCAACGACACCGGACGGCGGGTCAGTGTGGTCCTGGATGGGGCCATGATGGAACAGCCGGAACTGAACTATCATCCGCTGGTCAACACCATGACCACCACCATTGCCAATAGCGGCCTGGTCCGCTTCATCGAAGCCACCGGACACACCCCCCGGATAGAAGCCGTTTCCGGCCTGGATATCACCGGGTAGATTGCAATTGCTCCTTTTGTCGCCATTTATTGACGTCATCAGGTAATGTTTGGCGGTTTCGAAGCCCCGGTCAGGGGCGTAGGGATTATTGAAATGTTTCAGGACTCGGGTACGGCAACGGCCGCGGCGGCGGACAATCTTGTTGTCGAGACCACCACCCAAGGCTTCATGAAGGACGTCATCGAGGCGTCGCGCAGCCAGCCGGTCCTGGTGGATTTCTGGGCCCCCTGGTGCGGGCCCTGCAAGCAACTGACGCCCATCATCGAGAAGGTGGTCCGGGCCGCGAAGGGCAAGGTCAAGCTCGCCAAGATGAACATCGACCAGCATCCCGCCATTCCGGGACAGCTCGGCATCCAGTCCATCCCGGCGGTGATCGCCTTCGTCAACGGCCAGCCGGTCGACGGATTCATGGGCGCGTTGCCGGAGAGCCAGGTCACCGGTTTCATCGAGCGGCTGATCAAGGACAAGGTCGGCGGCGAGGAACAGGATTTGGTAAAGGCCGGCGAGGAGGCGCTCGCCGCCAAGGATTTCGCGGGCGCCGCCGACATTTTCGCGAATGTGCTGGCGCAGGACAGTTCCAGCATTCCGGCCTTGGCTGGGCTCGCGCGCAGCCATGTGGGCGCCGGCAATCTCGAACAGGCAAAGCGCACACTGGATCTCATTCCACAGAGCAAGCACAACGACGCGGCCTACCTCGCGGCAAAAGCTGCGCTCGATCTTGCCGAACAGGCGTCCAATGTCGGCCCCATCGCCGAGCTCGAAGCGAAAGTCGCCGCCAATCCCACGGATCATCAGGCGCGTTTCGATCTTGCGGTGGCTCTCAACGCCAAGGGCAATCGCGAAGGCGCCACCAACCATTTGCTGGACATCGTCAAGCGCGATCGAAAATGGAACGACGACGGGGCGCGCAAGCAGCTCGTGCAACTGTTCGACGCCTGGGGTCCAACCGATGAAGCGACGATCGAGGGACGCCGCCGCCTGTCATCGATCCTGTTCGCGTGAACGCATTGAGCGCGCCGACCCATGGCGTCGGCCGTTGAGTGAGTGCGGAGAGCAGCCATGCCGATGAACGAGATCTACAAGGGGCCTGAAGATCTCGCGGGCGTCATCCCAATTTTTCCCCTGCCGGGCGCGTTGCTGTTACCGCGCGGTCAAATGCCGCTGAACATTTTCGAACCCCGCTATATTGCGATGGTCGATGCCGCGCTGATGTCCGGCAACCGCCTGATCGGAATGGTGCAGCCCGATCCCGCGCATCCTGGCTCCGAGGACCATCCCAATCTCTACAAGGTCGGCTGCGTCGGCCGCATCACCCAGATCGCTGAAACCGGCGATGGCCGCTATCTGATGCAACTCACCGGTATCAGCCGTTTTCGTATCGAGGAGGAATTGCCGGTCACGACGTTGTTCCGGCAATGCCGTGTGACCTACGCGCCTTTCATCGACGACTTCATCGCCCGCAAAGGCGAGGAGCATGTCGATCGCAAGGCAGTGCTGCAGGCGCTGTCGGATTTTCTGAAAGCCAACAATCTGAAGACCGACTGGGAAGGCATCGAGAACGCGCCGAATGAAGCGCTGGTGAATGCGCTGGCGATGATGTCGCCCTACGGCACCGCGGAAAAGCAGGCGATGCTGGAGGCGCCCGATCTGAAGACGCGCGCCGAAATCCTGGTCGCGGTCACCGAGATCGAGCTCGCCAAGAACAGCACTCCCGGCGAAACGCCGTTGCAATGACCCACCGACCGATTACAACCCTGTCGCCGGCAAGAACTGATGCGTCGGCCGCGGATTTGCTTTGGAGTTGATCATGACCGAAACCGATCGCCCCGCCGGCAGCGTTGATCCGAAGCTGCTTGAAATCCTCGTTTGTCCCGTCACCAAGGGACCACTGGAATACGACGCCGCGCGGCAGGAGCTGATTTCGCGCGCGGCCAAGCTCGCCTATCCGATCCGCGACGGCATTCCGATCATGCTGGCGGAAGAGGCGCGCCGGCTCGATTAAGAACTTCAACAGTTTGGGAAAAAAAGCATGCTGAAAATCTGGGGGCGCAATACCTCATCCAATGTGCAGAAGGCGATGTGGGCCGTCGGCGAAATCGGACTTGAACATCAGCGGTTCGATATCGGCGGCGCCTTCGGCAAGAACCGCGAGCCCGCCTATCTCGCGATGAATCCGAACGGACTCGTGCCGACGCTGCAGGATGGCGACTTCATCCTCTGGGAATCCAACGCCATCGTGCGCTATCTCGCGCGCGAATACAGCGCAGGCAAGCTCGAGCCGGCTGATGCGAAAGTACGGGCGCGCGCAAACCAGTGGATGGACTGGCAATTGTCAGTGGTCGGACCGGCGATCACACCCGCCTTCTGGGGACTGATCCGCACGCCGCAAGAGAAGCGCGATCTCGCCGCCATCGCCGCGTCGCAATCCAAGACTGCCGAAGCGATGAAAATCCTCGATGCTCAGCTTGCCAAGACGGCGTTCGTCGCGGGCGACCAGTTCTCCATGGGCGACATTCCGCTCGGGGTGATGGCGTATCGTTTCCGCCAGCTTTGCCCGGAGCGTCCGGAGATGCCGTGTCTCGAGCGCTGGTATGCCGACTTACAGAAGCGCAAGGCGTTCAGGGATCACGTCGAGTCAATTCCGCTGAGCTGAGCATTTTGCTCATATCAAATGCATCCACATACTCCGTTCGTTCCCGCATCGGTATTTTCGCGCCTTGGTCCTTATTCTCGCGGGAACGAGCGGAGGTGATGTAACGCAGCCCGATCACACAAATCACGTGGCTAAAGCGCCTCACCCTTCAGCAGCTTTGGCGCTTCACCCGTAATGCCGGCAGCCTCGCGGATGAAGAAGCTTTTCAGCGACGGAATGCGGTCGACTATTCCCAAGCCCGCGTCGCGCAGCAGCCGCAGCACGTCGGAGTGGTTGGAAAACAGCCGATTGAGACCGTCCGTCGCGACGCCCATGGTCATGGTGTCGAAGCGCCGCCAGCGCTGGTAGCGATCAAGCACGCTCGCGCCGCCGATATCGAGGCCGAGCCGCGCCGCATCGACAATCGCTTCGGCGAGCGCCGCGACATCGCGCAGACCCATATTCAGCCCCTGACCGGCGATTGGATGAATGACGTGGGCGGCGTCGCCAACCAGCGCGATGCGGTCCGCGACAAAGCTGCGAGCGACCATCAATCCGAGCGGATAGGCGCGGCGCGGCCCGGCAATCTCGATCTCGCCGAGATGCAGGCCGAAGCGTTTCTCAAGCTCGGCGTGGAACTCCGCATCCGGCAATACGACAAGGCGTTCGGCTTCTTCTCGCGCTTCAGTCCAGACGATCGATGATCGATTGCCTTTCAGCGGCAGAATCGCAAAAGGTCCGGCCGGCAGGAAATGCTCTTCGGCACGCCCATGATGCGCGCGCTCATGCGCCACTGTCGTGACGATGCCGGACTGCTCGTAATCCCAGCCAAAGCTCGCAATGCCCGCCTGCTCGCGGAGCGCCGACCGCGCGCCGTCGGCAGCCACCAGCAGCCGCGCCGCGACTTTGCTGCCGTCCGACACCCGCACAGCAATCACGCCGTCTTGCGTATCAAACACGGTCACCGATTCTGCACGCAGGTCAATGCCGATCGCGCGCGCCTTCTTGAGTAGCGACGCGATCAACGCATTGTTCTCGATCATGTGCGCGAAAGGTTCGCCCGGCGCTATCTCGCCGTCGAAGGTGAGGAATCTCGGGCGCATGGCATCGTCCAGCCGAGAATCGGTGACGATCATGTCAAGGATCGGCTGCGCCTGCGCAGCGACTTCATCCCACACGCCGATGGTTTCGAACAGTCGCCGTGCAGCCGCTGCAATGGCCGAAGCGCGCGCATCGCCCGCGGACCGCTCAAGCGCCGGATCGACGACCACGACCGAAAACGTGTCGCCGAGTGCATCCCGCAGGGCGATGGCGAGGGCGAGGCCGGCCAATCCGCCGCCGCCGATCACAATATCGGCCCGGTCCATACCGACTTGAGGCTTCTTTGACATGGCCGTCTTATTATACTTCATAGTCCCGCCTGTCTGCCCATTCAGGGAAATCCATGTCATCCGCTGTTCAGGACTTGTTGACCATCCTCGACCTTGAGCCGCTCGAGGTGAATCTATTCCGCGGGCGTTCACCGCAGGTTGGTTGGCAGCGTGTGTTTGGCGGCCAGGTGATCGGCCAGGCTTTGGTCGCCGCCTGCCGCACCGTCGAAAATCGCCTGCCGCATTCCATGCATGCCTATTTCATCCTGCCCGGCGATCCGAGCGTACCGATCATCTATGAAGTCGAGCATCTGCGCGACGGAAAGAGCTTCACCACCCGCCGCGTGAAGGCGATCCAGCACGGTCATCCGATCTTCGCGATGTCGGTGTCCTTTCACGTACCGGAGGTCATCGCCTTCGATCATCAGTCGCCGATGCCGGACGTGCCGCCGCCGCACAAGCTGCCGAGCGACGCCGAACTGCGCGAGCGCATCCTGCCGAGCATGCCCGATCCGGTGCGCCGCTATTACGAGCGCGAACGCCCGATCGAGCTGCGGCCGGTCGAATATGACCGCTACACCGGCAAGAAGCTGCCGGAGGGAAAATTCAACGTCTGGATCAAGACCACCGAACGGCTGCCGGACGACCCGGCCATTCATCAATGCGTGCTGGCTTATGCGTCCGACATGACATTGCTCGACACCGTCATGGTGCCGCATGGCCGCACGCTGTTCGAAAAGGATTTCATGGCGGCGAGTCTCGATCATGCGCTGTGGCTGCACCGGCGCTTCCGCGCCGACGAATGGCTCCTCTACGCGCAGGACAGTCCCAACCTGCACGGCGCCCGCGGCTTTGCGCGCGGCCTGATTTTCAAGCAGGACGGCACGCTGGTGGCCTCGGTCGCCCAGGAGGGCCTGGTGCGCGAGCGCATCCAGGCGCCGAAGCCGTAGCCGGACCGAAAAGCGTGAACAACGCTGCATACAAAATATGCATCTGCGCGCCTTTGAGGCACGCCTTCGCCGGCTTGGCAGGCATCCGACGCGCCGCTCGCTAAAAATCGCAGTTTTTTCAATGCCCAAACCGTGCCTAATGCATTGGCACAAAGATTGAATTGCAGGCTTCCGGTGCGCCGGGCACCGGCCGCGACCTGCGAGGGTCCCGCGGCGACATGATAATTTTGGCCGGCGATACCCAAGGAGGAAGCCGGTCATGAAACTTGTCACTGCCATCATCAAACCCTTCAAGCTCGACGATGTCCGCGAAGCGCTGAACGCACTTGGCGTTCACGGCATGACGGTCACCGAGGTGAAGGGCTATGGCCGCCAGAAGGGCCATACCGAAATCTATCGCGGCGCCGAATACGCGGTGAATTTCCTGCCCAAGCTGCGCATCGAGATCGTCGTGGAATCCGGCCGCGCCGACAAGGTCGTTGAAGCGATCACGTCGGCCGCCAAGACCGGACAGATCGGCGACGGAAAAATCTTCGTCACCGACGTCGAACGCGCCGTGCGCATCCGCACCGGCGAAACGGACAACGACGCTCTTTAGGCGTCAGGTCACTCAGGGGGAACAGGAATGCTTACATCATCACACCGCCGGCTGCTGGCTGCTTTTGCAGTTGCAGGTCCGATTGCGATTTCCGCACCGCCCGCTTTCGCGCAGACGGCGAAAATCGACCCGGCCGACACGGCCTGGATGATCACAGCCACGGCGCTGGTGCTGATGATGACACTGCCCGGACTTGCCTTGTTCTATGCCGGCATGGTGCGCAAGAAGAATGTGCTGGCGACAATGGCACAGAGTCTTGCTGCGCTGATCATCTGTTCGCTGCTCTGGGTGGTCATCGGCTACACGCTGACCTTCACCGGCGAAGGCCCCGTCATCGGCACCATGGATCGCTTCATGCTCATGGGCATGACGATGGATTCGGCGCATGCCTTGGCGAAGACAATTCCGGAAGCGCTGTTCATGGTCTACCAGATGACGTTCGCGGTGATCACGGTCGCGCTGGTGTCCGGCTCGGTGGCGGAGCGCATTCGTTTTTCCGCTTTCGCATGGTTCTGTGTGGGATGGCTGCTGCTGGTCTATGTGCCGATCGCGCATTGGGTCTGGGGCGGCGGTTTTCTCGGCGCCGCCGGCGTGCTCGATTTTGCCGGCGGGCTTGTGGTCCATCTGAATTGCGGCGTTGCCGGCCTTGTCGCCGCCTATATGCTTGGTACGCGCCGCGGCTACGGCACGGAGAATCTTGCACCATTCAATCTCGGGCTTGCCGTGGTCGGCACCGGTCTGTTGTGGATCGGCTGGTTCGGCTTCAATGGTGGTTCGGCACTGGGCGCGAATTCGCGCGCAGTTTATGCGCTGGTCGCGACGCATCTTGCGGCGAGCGCCGGCGCGCTGTCATGGATGTTGTTGGAATGGTGGACACGCGGCAAGCCGTCGGTGCTCGGCATGATCTCCGGCGCGATCGCCGGACTCGGCACCATCACTCCCGCCTCCGGCTTCGTGCTGCCCTGGCATGGCATCGTGATCGGATTGATCGCCGGCGCGGTCTGCTTCTGGGCCTGCACCAAGCTGAAGCACAAATTCGGCTATGATGATTCGCTCGACGTGTTTGGCGTGCACGGCGTCGGCGGTCTGACCGGAACGCTTCTGACCGGCGTCTTTGCCACGGCGGCGATTTCAGCAACAGCGGACGCTCCCGGCGGCTTGCCCGGGTTGCTGGAAGGCAATGCCAACCAGTTGCTGATGCAGGCTTACGGTGTTGCGGTCACGATCGTGTGGAGCGGCGGCATCACCTGGCTGCTGCTCAAGGTGATCTCGTTCATGGTGCCGCTGCGGGTCAGCCAGCAGCAGGAACTCGAAGGCCTCGACATCACCCAGCACGGCGAAGCCCTGCAGATCTGACAAAGCACCATCGCTTCCACAGAAGAGAGCCCGGCCCTCCGGGCTCTTTTTTTGTCTGCAGGACGATATCGCCATTCGCCGCACCGCTATGACCAGGAACTAGGCAGAACTGGTGACTCTTTGTGCGGCGACACCGGCCCGTACCTTATGCCCGCACCGAGGCGCGGCAAATTGTTCGCTTTTTCAAAGATGTAGGCGCCGGATCCCGGACTGGCACGGCGCTTGATTCTCTTTCCTCCGGCGAGGCGCGCGGAGGCGACTTTGCGTCGCCCGGCCGAATGAGGATGCCCGCATCTGCATCGTGCGTGTGACGGGCCAACGGGGATCGAACCAAAATGAAAATCGTCATGGCCATCATCAAGCCGTTCAAGCTCGACGAGGTTCGCGACGCGCTAACCGCGATCGGGGTGCACGGCATGACCGTCACTGAGGTCAAGGGCTACGGGCGTCAGAAAGGGCACACTGAAATCTATCGCGGCACTGAATACGCCGTGAGTTTCCTGCCCAAACTCAAGATCGAGGTCGCGGTCGCTACCAATCAGGTCGACAAAGTCATCGAAGCCATCACCGGCGCCGCCAAGACCGGGCAGATCGGCGACGGCAAGATCTTTGTCTTCGGTCTGGATCACGCCGTGCGCATCCGCACCGGCGAGACGGACGCATCAGCCCTCTAAACCCGACCCAACAAGTATTCGGACAGGAGCTCACAAAATGTCATTCAAGATTCCGTGCCGGGCCGGGTTCATAACCGCCCTTCTGGCGTCGATGGTAACGACGACGTCAGCCTTCGCGGAGGCCGCGGCCGAAGCGCCCAAGCTCGACACCGGCGACACCGCGTGGATGCTGACATCCACCGCGCTCGTTCTGATGATGACCATTCCCGGCCTTGCGCTGTTTTACGGCGGCATGGTGCGTCAGAAGAACGTGCTCGCCACGATCATGCAGAGCTTTGCAATTTGCTGCCTGGTCACCGTTCTCTGGATGGTGCTCGGATACTCACTCGCCTTCACCGAAGGCGGCGAAGGCATGAACGCCTATATCGGCAGCTTCTCCAAGGCGATGCTGGCCGGCGTGAACAACGGCACGGTGAATTCGCTCGCCGCGACGATCCCGGAATGGGTGTTCATCACCTTCCAGATGACCTTCGCTATCATCACGCCTGCCCTGATCACCGGCGCCTTCGCCGAACGCATGAAGTTCTCTGCCTTGATGTGGTTCATGGGCCTGTGGCTGATCTTCTGCTACGTCCCGATCGCACATTGGGTCTGGGGCGGCGGCTTCCTCGGCGGCGCCGGCGTGCTCGACTTCGCCGGCGGCACTGTCGTCCACATCAACGCCGGCGTTGCGGGCCTCGTGGCATGCATCATCATCGGCAAGCGCAAGGGCTTTGGCTCGTCCAATCTCGCGCCGCATAACCTGACCTGGTCGCTGATCGGCGCCTCTCTGCTGTGGGTCGGCTGGTTCGGCTTCAACGCGGGCTCGGCGGTCGGCGCCAATGCGCTGGCGGGCGCGGCCATGGTCAACACCCAGGTTGCCACCGCTGCCGCGGCGCTGGGCTGGATGTTCTGTGAGTGGATCGTGATCAAGAAGCCGAGCCTGCTCGGCATCATTTCAGGCGCCATCGCCGGTCTGGTGGCGATCACGCCGGCGGCTGGCTTCGTCAACCCGACCGGTGCGCTGATCATCGGCGCTCTTGCCGGTGTCGGCTGTTACATCGCGGCCGTCCACGTCAAGAAGGCGCTCGGCTACGACGACTCGCTTGATGTATTCGGCGTCCACGGCGTCGGCGGCATCATCGGCGCGATCCTGACCGGCGTGTTCGCGGATGCAGCGATCAACGAACTCGGCAAGGACGCCAGCGTGATGACGCAGATCTACGGCGTCGCAGTCACGATCATCTACACCGCCATCGTCACCGCGATCATTCTCTTCATCGTCAAGATCGTGATCGGGCTGCGCCCGACCGCGGCGGAAGAAGAAGAGGGCCTCGATCTGTCACTGCACGGCGAGAGTGTGCAGCACTAGGACCTTCGTGCGGCGGGGCGAAAATACCCGGCACCGCCCCTCGCCGAATGGAGGCCCCGGTCCCCGGACCGGGGCCTCTTTCTTTATCTTCGCTGCTGTGTCTGCTTTTGCGAAACGCGGCGCGCAAGCAGATTCAGCGCCTCGATCGCCACCGAGAATGTCATCGCCGTGTAGACGTAGCCCTTCGGCACATGCGCGCCGAAACCTTCCGCGATCAGCACCGTGCCGATCATGATCAGGAATCCGAGCGCCAGCATCACGACCGAGGGATTGGCCGCGACGAAGTTCGCGAGCGGCGTCGCCGCCAGCAGCATCACGCCGACCGCGACCAGCACCGCGATCACCATGATCGGCACATGTTCGGTCATGCCCACCGCGGTGATGATGCTGTCGATCGAGAAGACGAGATCAAGTACGAGGATCTGTCCGATCACCGAGGCAAAGCCCGCGGTCGCGGGCGCCGCGTCGAACATGTCGGGGGCGTGATTGGCATAGACGTTATGGTGGATTTCCTTGGTCGCCTTCCAGACCAGGAACAGTCCGCCAGCGATCAGGATCAGATCGCGCCACGAGAACGGATGTCCGAACAGCGTGAAAATCGGCTGACGCAGTTGGACGATGATGGCGATGGTCCCGAGCAGCAACAGCCTGAAGATCAGGGCCAGCCCGATGCCGATCCGCCGAGCGCGCTCGCGCTGATGCGGCGGCAGCTTGTTGGTGACGATGGAGATGAAAATCAGGTTGTCGATGCCAAGGACGACTTCCATGGCGATCAGGGTGGCGAGCGCCGCCCAGACCACCGGGTCCACCGCAAGCGCAATCAAATAGGCGAGCGAAAAGTCCAAAGACCCCTCCTCTGGTGACACCATCTGCCGGACGGAACCGGCGGTGATTGGCTCGACATCACGATCATTGAGATCGCCAGAGGGGCCCGAACCGGGGCCAGCATTTAGGGATAATCGCAGCCCTTTCAAGACGCCGCTTGCCGCCCCCCGCCTCGGCCGATGGTTAATCGGACCTTAACCTGCCCCCTCTAGTGTGGCGGAAACCCCTGTGTCATCGGGATAAACCGCCCTTTCTGATGTTCATGACCGTCGCCGATCGCGTCTCGCCGCCATCCCCCGCCCGGGCTTCCGACGCGCGGTCTCCTTTCGCGCGGCTGAACGATCTTTTGGCGCTGATCACGCCCGGCAAGACTCCCATCAATTGCGCAGTCGGCGAGCCGCAGCATCCCGTGCCATCCTTTGTCGGACCGACACTGGCCGCCAATATCGGCGATTTCGGCCGCTATCCCGCCAACAAGGGCACCGACGAATTCCGCCGCGCCGTCGTGCGCTGGCTGTTCTGGCGCTACCGCCTGCCGCGCCCGCTCGATCCTGAGCACGACGTGCTGGTGCTCAATGGCACACGCGAGGGTCTTTTTCTCGCGGCCATCGCCGCCAAGCATTTCGTCGCACCGCGCAAGGGCATGCCTGCGATCCTGGTGCCCAATCCCTGCTACGCCGCCTACACCGCCGGTGCGCGTGGCGCTGAATGCGAGATCATGTATCTGCCGGCGACCGCAGCATCCGGTTTTCTGCCAGACCTCGACGCGCTGAGCGAGGACCTGTTCGCGCGCACGGTCGCCTTCTATCTGGCGACGCCCGCCAACCCGCAGGGCGCAGTGGCCGATGAAAACTATCTCGCGCGTCTGGTCGCACTGGCGCGCCGCTTCGGCTTCCTCGTCTTCGCCGACGAATGCTATTCCGAAATCTACTCTGGCGACCCGCCGCCCGGCATGCTCGAAGTCGCGGGGCCCGACTACGCGAATGTGGTCGTGTTTCATTCGCTGTCGAAACGATCGAGCCTGCCGGGGCTGCGCGTCGGTTTCGCCGCCGGCGACCGCAATTTTCTCACCCGCTTTCTTGACATGCGCAACACTGCCGCACCGCAGGTTCCAATGCCGGCGCAGGCGGTCGCCATCGCCGCCTATGGCGATGAAACGCACGTCGAAGAAAACCGTCGGCTGTATGCCGAAAAATTCGATCTTGCCGATCAGATCATCGGTACTCGCTTCGGCTATCGGCGCCCCGCCGGCGGATTTTTTCTCTGGCTCGACGTGTCCGCGCAGGGCGGAAGCGTAAAGGTCGCCGAAAGATTGTGGCGCGAGGCCGGCCTCCGCGTTCTGCCGGGCGGGTATGCGGCGCAGACCGACGCGCAAGGCAACAATCCCGGCGCCGACTACATCCGGATTGCAATGGTGCACGACAAAGACACAACCGCCGAAGCCCTGCGCCGGCTGATCGCGGTGCTCGGGTGAGAGGCCGCGTCATGCCAGCGATCGACCGTTCTCTCCACAATATCGATTTCCTGTCCGACGATTTCCGCGGCGCCATTCGCCGCCGGCTCGGCGAATTGTGCGGGCTGGTGCTGATTGTCGTATCGGTCACGCTCGCCGCCGCGCTGGCAACCTGGTCGGTGCAGGATCCGAGCCTCAGTCACGCCACCGACGCGCCGGTGCGCAATCTGCTCGGTGCACCGGGCGCCATCGCTGCCGATCTGCTGATTCAGCTCTTCGGCCTCGCGGCCCTTGTCGTCGTTCTTCCGGTCGCGGTCTGGGGCTGGCGGCTGCTGACGCACCGGCCGGTCGAGCGCGAATGGCTGCGGCTCATCCTGTGGTTTGCCGCCGTCATCACGGCCGCAGCTTTCGCGTCGGCGCTGCCGCGGATCGCCACCTGGCCGCTGCCGTCAGGACTTGGCGGCGTCACCGGAGACGCCATGCTGCGGCTGCCGCTCGCTTTTCTCGGTCCGCTGACAGGCGTGACGCGGTTTTTGCTCGCTGCGATATGCGGTTGCCTGGCCCTGGCTGCTTTCATCGGCGCCGTCGGGTTCGGCTGGCGCTCGCCCGAAACGCTTGCCGACGACATCCACCGCGAGGCCGAAGAATTCGAGGAAGAGGACGAACGCACCGCGATCTCGCTCGGCTGGATTGTGCATGCCTTGCTCAGCCTGAAGGCGCGCATTGGCCGCATGCTGGCACGCCGCGAGCGCCCGGCGAAAATGTCGCGCGACAGCCTGCGTAGCCGCGCTGAGCCCCGTCTAACCGGGCGGCGCGCCGCGGCGGAAGAAGACGAATACGAGGAAGACGTCGAGGCGGACTACGAGGAGGACGAGGAAGACGAAGAGGAGGAGCCGCGGCCGCGCCGCGCCAAGGCCGCGCCGCAGCCGAAGCGCCGGTTGAACATTGCCGGAGCATTCACGCTTCCCTCGCTGAACCTGCTCACCGCCGCGAAAGCCTCCGACCGCGCAACCCCGAGCACCGCCGAAATTGAGGAAAACGCCGAGTCGCTCGAAAGCGTGCTGGAGGATTTCGGGGTGAAGGGCGACATCATCAATGCCCGGCCCGGCCCTGTCGTCACCCTCTATGAGCTCGAACCGGCGCCCGGCATCAAATCCTCCCGCGTGATTGGCCTCGCCGACGATATCGCGCGCTCGATGAGCGCGGTGTCGGCGCGTGTCGCCGTCGTCGCCGGCCGCAACGCCATCGGCATCGAGCTGCCGAACGAAGTCCGCGAAAAGGTCTATCTGCGAGAATTGCTGGCCTCGCAGGACTACTCCAACTCGCCAACCAAGCTGCCGCTCTGCCTCGGCAAGACCATCGGCGGCGAGCCGGTCATCGTCGATCTCGCGCGTATGCCGCATCTGCTGATCGCCGGCACGACCGGCTCCGGCAAGTCGGTCGCGATCAACACCATGATCCTCAGCCTGCTCTACAAGCTGACGCCGGATCATTGCCGGCTGATCATGATCGATCCCAAGATGCTGGAATTGTCGGTGTATGACGGCATTCCGCATCTCCTCACGCCGGTCGTCACCGACCCGAAGAAAGCCGTCGTTGCGCTGAAATGGGCGGTGAAGGAGATGGAAGAGCGCTACAAGAAGATGTCGAAGCTCGGCGTGCGCAACATCGACGGCTACAATGCGCGCCTTGCCGAAGCGAAGTCGAAGCGTGAGACGCTCACCCGCACGGTGCACACCGGCTACGACAAGGATACGGGCGAGGCGATCTACGAGACAGAAGAGCTGTCGCTCGAGCCGCTGCCGTTCATCGTCGTCATCGTCGACGAAATGGCCGACCTGATGATGGTCGCCGGCAAGGACATCGAAGGCGCGATCCAGCGCTTGGCGCAGATGGCACGCGCAGCCGGCATCCATGTCATCCTGGCAACGCAGCGCCCGTCCGTCGACGTCATCACCGGCACCATCAAGGCGAATTTCCCGACCCGCATCTCGTTCCAGGTCACATCGAAAATCGACAGCCGCACCATTCTCGGCGAACAGGGCGCCGAGCAACTGCTCGGCCAGGGCGACATGCTCTACATGGCCGGCGGTGGCCGCATCAGCCGCGTGCACGGACCTTTTGTCTCCGACGAGGAGGTCGAGAAGGTGGTTCGCCACCTCAAGTCGCAGGGCGCGCCCGAATATCTTGAAGCCGTCACCCGGAGCGACGAGGAAGACGAGGACGGTTCGGTCTTCGACAATACCGAGATGGGCAGCGCCGGCGGCGCCGACGATCTCTATCGTCAGGCGGTGCAGATCGTCATGCGCGACCGCAAGGCCTCGACCAGCTATATCCAGCGCCGTCTGCAGATTGGCTACAATCGCGCCGCCACCATCATGGAGCGCATGGAGGCGGAAGGCGTGGTCGGGCAGCCCAATCACGCCGGAAAGCGTGAAATCCTGATCGAGGAAGGCGCGTAACTCTGTTGAGAATCAAGGATTTGGTATTTACTTGACCCGGGCGGCGGACGGGTCGCGAAATCGCCACAGGCGGCTTCTAGCGACATCACTCAGACCGATAACGGAGTGGAACATGGTAAAGGGGCTGCCGGCCTTGCTGGGCGCATTCTTGATTGGGCTCGTGGTGCCAGCAATGGCATCTGCCCAGCCGGTGCCTTTGCCGAATCCCGCCCCGCAACCCAAGACCAACAGCACCGACATGGCGCCTCCGGCGCCGGTGGCGGAAGCGCGCGGCCCCGCGGCCGGCTTGGGCAGCATTTTCAATCGCGCCAAGGCTGGCGAGACGACCGCTTTCGACGCCAACCAGCGCGCTTTGGTCGACAAGATCAGCAATTATCTCACCGGCATTCGCACCTTGGTCGGCGATTTCGTGCAGGTCGGTCCCGATGGCAGCAAGACCGAAGGCCAGATTTACCTGCAGAAGCCCGGCCGCGTCCGCTTCGAATATGCCCCGCCCTCTCCGATCGAACTGGTCGCCGACGGCCAGAGCCTTGTTGTGCGCGACCGTAAGCTCGCAACGCAGGACCTTTATCCGCTCGGGCAGACACCGCTGCGTTTCCTTCTCGCCGATCGCGTCGATCTCCTGCGCGACACCAATGTCGTTGGCGTCTATTCTGACAATATTTTCACCACTGTCGTGATCGAGGAAAAGAAGACCCTCGGCGGAACGCATAAATTGATGCTGATGTTCGGCGCACAGGATCTGGCGCTCAAGCAATGGACCGTCACCGATCCGCAGGGCTACGACACCACCGTCGCGATCTACAATCTCGACATGACCAAGCGGCCCGATCCCGGTCTGTTCAAGATCAATTACGAGCGGATTCAAAATCCGGCGAACTGATCAGCCGCGCACCGCGCCGAAACGTCAGATAGCTCCACAGCCAGGTGAGAGCGACGACGAAGCGGTTTCTGAGCCCGATCAGAAAATAGATGTGGGCCACGCCCCAGAACCACCAGCCGAGAAAGCCGGTCAGTTCGAACCGCCCGAGCTTCACCACCGCCGCCTTGCGTCCGATGGTGGCAAGATCGCCGTAGTGGCGATATCTGAACGGCTTCGGTTCCGCCCGGCCGGCCACGCGGGCGGCGATGACGCGGCCGGCATACCTGCCCATCTGCTTCGCGGCCGGCGCAATTCCGGGAACGGCATGGCCGGCTTCATCGCGCACGGCAGCGAGATCTCCGGCGATAAAGATATTTGCCCTTCCGGGCACAGACAGATCGGGCTCGACGAGAATCCGGCCGGCGCGGTCATGCTCGGCACCGATCCATTGCGCCGCCGGCGAGGCGACAACGCCCGCCGCCCAGACAATGGTGCTGGCGTCGATGCGGTTGTCGCCAAGCGACACACCATGATCGTCGCAGCCTGTCACCTTGGTCCTGGTCAGAACTTCGACGCCCATGCGCTCCAGCGACGCCTGCGCATAGCGCGACAGATTTTCCGGCAAGGCAGGCAAAATACGCGGCCCGGCCTCGATCAGAACGATGCGCGACATGCGCGGATCGATACGGCGAAAATCATCTTGCAGCGTCTTTTTGGCGACCTCGACCATCGCCCCCGCCATTTCGACACCGGTCGGACCGCCGCCGACGATGACGAATGTCAGAAGATTGTGGCGCTCGCTTTCGGTCTCGGCGATCTCGGCGCGTTCGAAGGCCAGAAGAAAGCGCGCCCGAATATCACGCGCATCTTCGATGCTCTTCAGTCCGGGCGCGGCTTTTGCCCATTCGTCATGGCCGAAATACGAGTGGGTGACGCCGGATGCGATCACAAGATAGTCGTAGGGCACCTTCAGCGCGCCGGCATGGACAACGCGTGCAGTGGGGTCGACGCCCGACACCTGCGCAAGAAATACGCGGACATTTGCCTGCCGCCGCAGGATGAAGCGGATCGGCCAGGCGACATCGGCCGGCGACAAGGCCGCCGTGGCGACCTGATACAGCAGCGGCTGGAAACAGTGATGGTTTTGCCGGTCCAGCAGAATGATGTCGACCGGCGCATGCGCCAGCGCCAGCGCCGCTTCAAGCCCGGCAAAACCGCCGCCGATGATGATCACCTGCGGACGCGTGGATTTCTGCAGCACTGGCAGTCCTTGCAGGAACCGCAATAACTCCAGATATTCGATCCCTGCGGGCTTGACCCGCGGGTCCATCTTCTAAAAAACAAGACTCCGCCTGATAGGTTGCCGGGTCAAGCCCGGCAATGGCATGTCGAACTTTAAGACGCCGCATGAAGCTGAAAATCACGACCTGGAACGTCAATTCGGTCCGTTTCCGCATCGATCTGGTGGCAAAATTCATCAAGGCCGCACGACCCGATATTCTCTGCCTGCAGGAAACCAAATGTCCGGACGACGCTTTTCCGCTGAAGCGGTTCAAGCGGCTCGGTTACGAGCATGTCGCGCTCAACGGCCAGAAAGGTTACCACGGTGTCGCCGTGCTCTCGCTGAAGCCGTTCGAGACGTTCAGCAAGCGCGCCTTTTGCGGCCTCGACGACACGCGTCATGTTTCGGTGGTATTCGGCGAGAAGGCCGGTCTGAAAGACCCGATCACGATTCACAATCTCTATGTTCCGGCCGGCGGCGACCTGGCCGATCCGACGGTCAACCCGAAATTCGCGCACAAGCTGTCGTTCCTCGAGGAAATGCACGATTGCAAGGACGTGCATGTCAACGGCAAGGAACGCGCGATCCTGCTCGGCGACCTGAACGTCGCGCCGCGCGAGCACGACGTCTGGAGCCACAAGCAATTGCTGGACGTGGTGTCGCATACGCCGGTCGAATGCGACAAACTGGAAACGGCGCGCAAGAAGGGCGGCTGGGTCGACGCCATGCGCGAACTCGTGCCTGAACCGGAGAAGCTCTACACATGGTGGAGCTATCGTTCGCCCGACTGGAAATCAGCAGATAAGGGCCGGCGTCTGGATCACATGTGGATGGCGCCGATGCTGATGGACCGGCTCGAAAACATCAGAATCAGCAAGGATGCGCGCGGCTGGACGCAACCGTCCGATCATGTGCCGGTGACGGCGACATTCGATATCTGAAACATTGGGAAGTTATCAGGACTTGGCGCCGGCCGGATTGAGCGCCATCCTGAGCCGCGCGATCTCGCTGATCGTTTGCTCGGTCCGCGCCGCCATATGATCGCGCAGGCGCAAGGCCGCGTCCGGATAGCCGTCCAGCATCTTGATGAACAAGGTGCGGGGAATCCGGATCACCGTCGACAATTCGAGTGCGGTCACCGGCGAGGGCCGTACCGTGTCGCTGATCAGCACCAGTTCCCCGAGCAATGCACCCGGACCCGCGATGAAAGCCGGGTCGGCTTCACGCGCGCCGCGCAGACCGAACCGTCCATTCTTCACGACATAACCGGCATCGACCACGTCGGGATCGTCGAAAAGAACCTGGCTTTCGTGCACGATTTGCGTTTCCGCGCCCATGGCGATGACGCGCAGCGGCGCACGCCCGACGAGCCGGAAGAGCGGAACTGCTTCGAGGAAAGTGATATCGTCTTCGATGCTCATGCGCCGGCTATAGAGCGAACTTCGGATTCGGAGGGTACTAGCAAATTCAAGGTTTCAGTGCCGTCTGGTTCAGAAATTCGCTTGCAGGACCCGCAGCAATGATGAGGCAAATTTCCGGAGCAAGCGACACTAGGGCACCAGCTTGTAGCCGCCCGAATCGGTCACCAGTATCGACGGATTGGCGGCATCCTGCTCGACCTTCTGCCGCAAGCGATAGACATGCGTCTCCAGCGTGTGCGTGGTGACGCCGGAATTGTAGCCCCACACTTCCTGCAGCAGCGTTTCGCGCGAGACCGGCTGCTGCCCGGCGCGATAGAGATAACGCAGGATCGCGGTTTCCTTTTCCGTCAGCCGCACCTTGCTGCCTTTAGGCGTCGTCAGAAGCTTCGAACTGGGACGGAATGAATAGGGTCCGATGGTGAAGACGGCATCCTCGCTCGCTTCGTGCTGGCGCAATTGCGCGCGGATGCGGGCGAGCAACACCGCAAAGCGGAACGGCTTGGCAACATAATCGTTGGCGCCCGATTCCAGGCCGAGGATGGTATCGGAATCCGTATCGGCGCCGGTCAGCATGATGATCGGTGCCTTGAAGCCATTC
Organism: Pseudorhodoplanes sp.; assembly: GCA_032027085.1. Taxonomy (NCBI): domain Bacteria; kingdom Pseudomonadati; phylum Pseudomonadota; class Alphaproteobacteria; order Hyphomicrobiales; genus Pseudorhodoplanes; species Pseudorhodoplanes sp. Next base: position 1,906,561 of record JAVSMS010000001.1, read on the forward strand.
TTGCGGAGGATGCGCACGGCCTCCCGGCCGTCCATGTCGGGCAGGCCGACGTCCATGATGATCAGGTCGACCTGGCCGGCCTTGGCGATCTGCATGCCCTTGGTGGCGCTTTCGACCGCGCTGGCCTCGAATTCCTCGTGCAGACGAAGCTGTTCCAAGAGCGCGTCGCGCAGCTCGGCATCATCGTCCACGATCAGGATCTTGCGGATATTCGACATCTCGTTCCGGGTCCCCGAAGCATGAGCTTACTATTTTCCGGCGAATTAGGGCATTAAGGGCAAAAAGGGCAACACCAAGTCGCACCCGGAAAGTTCGCACAAAACAATGCGCCGCCAGACCTTAGCCATGATTCGCGTCCGGTCACGCCCCGGTCTTCCAAGCCAGGGTTGGCTGCGCGCTGATACCATGTACCTGCCGGTCGCGCTCGGGCGGTCCGGCATCAAGGCTAACAAGCGCGAGGGCGACGGAGGCACCCCCCGCGGCACCTTCCGGCTGAAACGCCTGTGGTGGCGAAAAGACCGCCTCCCGCGGCCATTAACGACCCTGCCGGTACGCCCGATCGGCCGCCAGGACGCCTGGAGCGAGGATCCGCAAGACCGCCGCTATAACCGCCCCGTCCGGCGCCGTGCGGGGGAGCCGGGAGACCGGCTCTGGCGCGAGGACCACCTCTATGACCTGATCATCGAAATCGACCACAATGACCGCCCGCGCGTCGCCGGCCGCGGCAGCGCCGTCTTCATTCATCTGGCGCGGTCAGGTTTCGCGCCGACCGCGGGCTGTGTCGGCCTGCAAAGGAATCGGCTGCTGCGCCTGCTGACGCGGCTGGGGCCGACGACCCGCATCGACATCAGGTAGCGGGGAACAGCCTCCAGTTGGTGAGTTGCACCGCCAGCCGGCCATTCTTCTGAACGTCAACATCAAGCGGCACGTCGATCTCGAAACGATGCCGCGCCAGTCCGGTCTCCAGCTCCAGCCGCCGGATATCGCCGATGCGCCGCGAGCCGCTGACAATGCCGGTGATGGCGCCACCCTCCTGACCGGCGATCTTCACGTGGCCGGGACGGAAGAAGAGCGTCGCTGCACCATCGCGATGCGCGCGGGCGTCGATGGAGAGAGGCAGGTCGTCGAGATAGACATGCCCCTTGTCGACGGTGACCGGCAGCGCGCTGGAATCGCCGATGAAGTCGAACACGAACGGCGTCGCCGGGCGATCGTAGATATCGTCGGCGCTGCCGACCTGCTCGATGCGGCCCTGATTCATCACAACCACCCGGTCGGCGAGCTCCAGCGCCTCTTCCTGATCATGCGTGACAAACACGGTCGTGTGCCCCGTGCGGTCGTGAATTTCGCGAAGCCAGCGCCGCAATTCCTTGCGCACCTTCGCATCGAGCGCACCGAACGGCTCGTCGAGCAGCAGAATGCGCGGGGCGATGGCCAGCGCACGCGCCAGCGCGACGCGCTGCCGCTGTCCGCCGGACAATTGCACCGGATATCGTTTTTCCAGTCCCCCGAGTTGAACCAGTTCCAGCAACGTCATCACGCGCTTGCGGATGACCGCTTCGTCGGGCCGCGTCGCATGCGGACGCACGCGCAGTCCGAAGGCGATGTTCTCGAACACCGTCATGTGCTTGAACAGCGCGTAGTGCTGGAACACGAAGCCGACATTGCGTTCCTGCACGCTCTTGGCGGAGGCATCGTCCTCGCCGAACAGGATGCGGCCGGCGGACGGAAATTCGAGACCTGCGATCAGACGCAGCAGCGTCGTCTTGCCCGAACCCGACGGCCCGAGCAGCGCAATCAGCTCGCCCCCGGCGATGTCGAGCGACACACCGTGCAGAGCCGGCGTGTCGCCGAAGGCTTTGACGAGGTTGTCGATGGTGACAGTCAATTGATCCCCGCGCAGCTTTTCGGTCACCGCATGCGGGATTTCATCCACGCCCGCGAGAACATGATCGATGTCCCTATGGTAATGCGCAAGCGCGTTCATAGTGCCCCCTTGCCGGCGGTTGCCGCAAGCTCGCCGCCGAAACGCCACTCGATGGCGGATTTGATGATGAGCGTCAGCAGCGCCAGAAGCGCCAGCAGAGACGCGACGGCGAAAGCGGCCGCCCATTGATAGTCGTTGTATAGAATTTCGATATGCAGCGGCATGGTGTTGGTCAGGCCACGGATATGGCCGGACACAACCGACACGGCGCCGAATTCGCCCATGGCGCGCGCATTGCACAGCAACACGCCATACATCAGGCCCCATTTCACATTCGGCAATGTTACCCGCCAGAAGGTCTGAAAACCGCCGGCCCCGAGCGAGATGGCGGCTTCCTCGTCCTGCGTCCCCTGCTCCTGCATCAGCGGAATCAGTTCCCGCGCCACAAAGGGGAAGGTGACAAAGATCGTCGCCAGCACGATGCCGGGCACGGCGAACACGATCTGCAACCCATGGCTTTGCAGCCACGTGCCGAGATAACCCTGAGTGCCGAACAGAATGACGTAAATCAGCCCGGCAATGACCGGCGACACCGAGAACGGCAGATCGATCAGCGTGATCAGCAGCGCCTTGCCGCGAAACTCGTATTTTGCGATCGCCCAGGCGGCTGCGACGCCGAAGACAAGATTGGCGGGAACCGCGATGGCCGCCACCAACAGCGTGAGGCGAATCGCCGCGCGCGCATCCGGCTCCACCAGCGCCGCGAAATAGGCGCCGAGGCCTGCATGCAAGGCCTCGACAAAAACGACCAGTACCGGAAACACCAGAAACAGGCCGAGGAACCCCAGCGAGATTGCAATCAGAACCGCCTTGGTCGACCGCTTTTCGCTGGTCGGCAAATGCACCCGCTCGCGCTGCGCTGTTGGAAATGCGAAATCAGACATCGCCGAATCTCCTGCGCGCCCAGGCCTGGATCAGATTGATGGACAAGAACATCACGAAAGCGATCGCCAGCATGATGGTGGCGATGGCGGTGGCGCCGGAATAATCGAATTCCTCCAGCCGGATGACGATCAGAAGCGGCGCGATCTCGGTGCGGTAGGGAATATTGCCGGCGATGAAAATGACCGAGCCATATTCCCCGACCGCGCGTGCGAGCGCGAGCACGAAGCCGGTCAGCAACGCCGGCAGCAGCGTCGGCATGATCACCTTGACAATGGTCTGGCGGCGCGTGGCGCCGAGCGTCGCGGCGGCCTCTTCGATCTCCCGGTCGATTTCCTCGATCACCGGCTGCAGCGTGCGCACCACAAAAGGCAGGCCGATGAAGGTGAGCGCGATGACAATGCCCGCCCAGTTATAGGCGATCTTGATGCCCAGCGGCTCGAGGAATTGTCCGATCCAGCCGGTTTGCGCGAAAATGGCGGTGAGCGCGATGCCGGCAACGGCGGTCGGCAGCGCGAAGGGCAGATCGACAATGGCGTCGAGGACGCGCCGGCCCGGAAAACGATAGCGCACAAGCACCCACGCCACGATCAAACCAAAGACGGCGTTGATCGTCGCGGCGGCGAACGAGGCGCCGAAGGACAATCGCAATGCCGCAACCACGCGCTCGTTGGTGGCAATGGCCCAGAACTGCTCCCATGACAACTCGGTCGTGCGCAGGATCAGCGCGGCGATCGGAATCAGCACGATGAGGCTGAGATAGGTCAGCGCGAAGCCGAGCGTCAGCCCGAAGCCGGGGATGACGCTCGGCCGCCGCCACGTCCAGGTTGCGCTATCGGTCATTGCGCGAGGATACGCGAATCAGCGCTTGAAGATCTGATCGAAAACGCCACCATCCCCGAAATGTTCGGGCTGTGCCTTGACCCATCCGCCGAACAGTGGGTCGTCGATTTCGATCAGCTTGACGCCGGGAAAGCGCTTGGCGTCTTCGGGATCGGCATGCTGCGGCTGATTGGGCCGGTAGAAATTCTTTGCCGCAATCTTCTGTCCGACAGGGCTGTACAGATATTCGAGATAGGCTTGCGCCAGCGCCCGCGTTCCCTTCTTGTCGACATTGACATCGACAACGGCCACCGGCGGCTCCGCCTTGATGGATATGGACGGCACCACAATGTCGAGCTTGTCCGGTCCAAGCTCCTTGATCGCAAGGAAGGCTTCGTTTTCCCAGGCCAGCAGCACATCGCCAATGCCGCGCTTGACGAACGTGGTCGTCGACCCGCGCGCGCCGGTATCGAGGACAGGCACATTCCTGTAGAGCGTGCCGACGAACTCCTTCGTCTTCGCAACATCGCCGCCGAATTTGCCGTGGGCGAAAGCCCAGGCTGCGAGATAATTCCAGCGGGCGCCGCCCGACGTCTTCGGGTTCGGCGTAATCACCTGCACACCCGGCTTGACCAGATCGTCCCAATCCTTGAGCCCCTTCGGGTTACCCTTGCGCACCAGGAACACGATGGTTGACGTGTAAGGCGCGCTGGCATTGGGCAGGCGCTTGCGCCAGTCAGGCGCAATCAGTTTTGCATTCTTCACGATGGCATCGATATCGGCTTCGAGCGCCAGCGTCACCACATCCGCCGGCACGCCGTCGATCACCGCGCGCGCCTGCGGGCCCGAGCCTCCGTGTGATTGCTGCACGGCGATTGTGTTGCCGGTCTTTTCCTTCCAGTGCTTGACGAAGGCTGCGTTGAATTCGCGATACAGCTCGCGCGTTGGATCATAAGACACGTTGAGCAGCGTTTGCGAGAACGCCGTGATCGAGAGGATCGTTGAAAACGCCGCGGCCAGCGCGAACGGAAGAAGGAATCGCCATAAACGCTCGCTGGAACCGATGCTCGTGTGTCGCATGAATGCGCGCCCCGTCTTGAAAACCTTGCCCCCATTCACGTTCGAAGGGCCAACGTTGTCAATTTCAAACAAATTCGGATCGGGAGCATGATGTTCCAGACGCGTTGCGCCCGCGAGCATGACCTTGCCGGTTATGCGCGTGACCAATGGACGCGGAACTAGTCTAGAAATCTCAGCGATTTAGAACGATCGTGGTGTTCCGCCGCAGCAAAAACATACCGCGGCGATGGTGCCGCAGAGCAGGATCGCGACGATTTTCAGCGCGTCGCGTTCATTTTGTGTCCGCAGCGGCGAGCGCGCGTTCACCAAATATCGCCGAGCCAACCCGCACATGCGTCGCGCCGAATTCGATGGCGATTTCAAAATCGGAACTCATGCCCATCGAGAGCAGCTTCAGTCCGTTGCGTGCCGCGATCTTCGCGGTCAGCGCGAAATGCGGCGCCGGCGCTTCCTCAAATGGCGGGATGCACATCAGGCCGTCGATGGTCAGGCCATAGGTGTCACGGCACGCGCGCAGGAATGCGTCGGCATTTTCCGGCAAAATTCCCGCCTTCTGCGGCTCGGCGCCGGTATTGATCTCGACAAACAGCCGCGGCGCGCGGCCCTGCTTGACAATTTCCTTCGCCAGCGCCTCGCAGATGCTCGGCCGGTCGACCGAATGAATCGCATCGAACAAGGCCACCGCTTCCTTCGCCTTGTTGGATTGCAGCGGCCCGATCAGATGCAATTCCAGATCGGAATATTTTTCGCGCAAGGACGGCCATTTCGCCTTGCTTTCCTGCACGCGGTTTTCGCCGAACACTTTGTGGCCTGCAACGATCGCCTGTTCGACGACGTCGGCGGGAAATGTCTTGCTCACCGCGATCAAGGTCACCGTCGCCGGATCGCGTCCGATCTCGCGGCAAGCGTCTGCGATCTTGCGTTTCACGCCGGACAGCGCGGCGGCAATGGCATTGGACTCTGGCATCCGGCGTCTATAACGGCCAGCGCATCACGATGCAAAAGCCTGACGGAAAAGGCCCGGCTTTGCAGCCGGGCCTTTTCTCCATCACGCGGGAAAAATCAGGCCGATTGCCATTGGCTCATGGCTTCATCGGAGGCCATGGTCAGATGCACCTGGCTGTCGATGTGATCCACCCATTTGAGCGGAATCAGGTGGTGCTCGCCTCCGGCTTCCGGATCGTTCTTGGTCAGCTTGATCCACTTTGCGCCTTCCATGTGGTCCACGGTACCGACATGCGTGCCGTCCGACCCCACAATCTCCATGTGATGGTGGATTTCGCGTGCTTTCACCATTGTCTCCTCCTGTGATGGCTGAAAAACCGGGAGCCGGGGGCGAAAGTTCCGAGAAAATCCTTATCTTGCGGTCGGAGCGCCGCCGCAGGCTTGCGATATGCCGTTGACCCGACAGGCGTTTTCGTGTCCTTTCGCCGCGATCCAAATACCAGAAACCGAAGATTTCCGGCCTGACGTGTCCATGACCAACGAGCGCTACAACGCCCGCGACGCCGAGCCCCGCTGGCAGAAAGTGTGGGACGAGCGCGGCATCTTCGCGACGAAGAACGACGACCCGCGTCCGAAATATTACGTGCTCGAGATGTTCCCCTACCCGTCCGGGCGCATCCATATGGGGCACGTGCGCAACTACACGATGGGCGACGTCGTTGCGCGCTACAAGCGCGCTGCCGGCTTCAACGTGCTGCATCCGATGGGCTGGGACGCCTTCGGCATGCCGGCGGAAAACGCCGCGATGGCGAACAAGGTCCATCCGAAGACGTGGACCTACGAAAACATCGCGACGATGAAGAAGCAACTCAAGTCGATGGGACTCTCTCTCGACTGGGCGCGCGAGATCGCAACCTGCGATCCGTCTTACTACAAACATCAGCAGCGGATGTTTCTCGACTTCCTCAAGGCGGGGCTGGTCGAGCGCAAGCAGTCGAAGGTGAACTGGGACCCGGTCGATCAGACCGTGCTCGCAAACGAGCAGGTGATTGATGGACGCGGCTGGCGAAGCGGCGCGGAAGTCGAGCAGCGCGAACTGACGCAATGGTTCTTCAAGATCAGCGACTATTCGCAAGAGCTGCTCGACGCCATCGATACGCTCGACCGCTGGCCGGACAAGGTACGGCTCATGCAGCGCAACTGGATCGGCCGCTCGGAAGGCCTGCTGGTCCGTTTTGCGCTCGATGCGAAGACGACGCCGAACGGCGAGAGCGAGCTGGAAATCTTCACTACGCGCCAGGACACCTTGTTCGGCGCCAAGTTCATGGCGCTCTCTCCTGACCATCCTTTGGCGCAGGCGGCGGCGGCCAAGAATCCCAAGCTCGCGGCCTTCATCGCCGAGTGCAAGAAGCACGGCACCGCGCAGGAGGTCATCGACAAGGCGGAGAAGCTCGGCTTCGACACCGGCATCAAGGCGGTGCATCCCTTCGATCCGAACTGGACGCTGCCGGTCTATGTCGCGAATTTCATCCTGATGGATTACGGCACCGGCGCGATCTTCGGCTGCCCGGCGCACGACCAACGCGACCTCGATTTCGTCAATAAATACGGGCTCGGCAACGTGCCGGTGGTGTGCCCGGAAGGCCAGGACCCGAAGACCTTCGTGATCACCGATACCGCCTATGATGGCGATGGCCGCATGATCAATTCGCGCTTTCTCGATGGAATGACCATTCCGGAAGCGAAGGAGGAAGTCGCGAAGCGGCTGGAAAGCGAAACGCGCGGCAACCAGCCGGTGGCGCAGCGGCAGGTGAATTTCCGCCTGCGCGACTGGGGCATTTCGCGCCAGCGCTACTGGGGCTGCCCGATCCCGATCATTCACTGCGAGGCCTGCGGCGTCGTGCCGGTGCCGGTGAAGGACCTGCCGGTGACGCTGCCGGAGGACATCGAGTTCGACCGGCCCGGTAATCCGCTCGACCGCCATCCCACATGGAAGCATGTCGCCTGTCCGCAATGCGGAAAGACGGCGCGGCGCGAGACTGACACCATGGACACCTTCGTCGACTCGTCCTGGTATTTCGCGCGCTTCACCGATCCCTGGATAGACGCGCCGACCGACCGCGAGGCGGTCGATTCCTGGCTGCCGGTCGATCAATATATCGGCGGCATCGAGCACGCGATCCTGCACCTGCTCTATTCACGCTTCTTCACCCGCGCGATGAAGGAGACCGGCCACAGCGGTCTCGACGAGCCCTTTGCCGGCCTGTTCACGCAGGGCATGGTGGTGCACGAGACCTATCGCACCGTCGACGGCAATTTCGTCACGCCGGCGGAAGTGAAGATCGAAGGCACCGGCGACCAGCGCCACGCGGCGTTGATCGCAACCGGCGCGCCGGTGGAGATCGGCTCGATCGAGAAGATGTCGAAGTCGAAGCGCAACACCGTCGATCCGGACGACATTATCGAGACCTACGGCGCCGACACCGCGCGCTGGTTCATGCTGTCCGACTCGCCGCCCGAGCGCGACGTGATCTGGACCGAGGAGCGCGTGCAGGGCGCCTCACGCTTCGTGCAGCGGCTGTGGCGGTTGATCAACGAATGCAATGAAGTCGCGAAATCGGCGCCCGCGGAGCGCCCGGCGGAATTCGGCGAGCCCGCGCTGAAGCTGCGCAAGGCGGCGCATGGCGCGCTGTCCAAGGTCTCCAGCGAGATCGAAAAGCTGCACTTCAACGTCTGCCTCGCGCATATCCGCGAATTCGCCAATGCGCTGAGCGATGCGATCGAGACGGTCGCCGAAGGCAAGGCCTCGCCCGACCTCGCCTGGGCGGTGCGCGAGGCGGCCGATATCCTGGTGCCGCTGTTCCACCCGATGATGCCGCACCTCGCCGAGGAATGCTGGGCGGCGCTTGGCCACACCACGCTGATCGCGCAGACCCCCTGGCCGCAGATCGAGGCCGCCCTGCTGATCGAGGACACCATCACCCTGCCGGTCCAGGTCAACGGCAAGAAACGGGCGGATGTGACAATTGCCCGCGATGCCGCAAATTCCGACATTGAGGCTGCCGTCTTAACCCTTGATGCGGTAAAGAAGGCGCTGGACGGGAAGGCTCCCAAAAAAGTCATCGTTGTCCCGCAGAGGATCGTGAATGTGGTGGCGTGAAATGGGCTTGGGACGGGTGAGGATCGCGCTGGCGCTGCTCTGCGCCGGGCTGGTCGGCGGCTGTTTCCAGCCGCTTTACGGCCAGCGCTCTACCGCGGGCGGCCCCTCGATCGTCAGCCAGCTCAGCGCCGTCGAAGTCCAGCCGATTGACGCAGCCAACGGCACCCCGGAAGCGCGCCTTGGCGTCGAAGTCCGCAATGCCCTGATCTACGATCTGACCGGCGGCAGCGGCGGAACGTCGCCGACGCACAGGCTGAAGATTCAGCTTTCCGCCAGCCGCCAGCAGGTGATTGTCGACATCACCACCGCGCGCCCGGACGTGGAAAATTACGGCATCGATGCGACCTATACCCTTGTCGAACTGGCGACCGGGAAGGTCGTCGTGACCGGCCGCACCTTCTCGCGCGTGTCCTACGATATTCCCGGCCAGCAGCAGCGCTTCGCCCGCCAGCGCGGCCTGCGCGACGCCGAGAACCGCGCCGCCTCTGTGATTGCCGAGAATATCAAGTCGCGCCTGGCGTCGTATTTTGTGACGGGCGGCTAGGGCGGTTACAGCAGCATGCTCTGCTCAATATCCGTCACCCTGAGGCGCGAGCGAAGCGAGCCTCGAAGGGCGGCGGCCCGTGCTCCTCATCCTTCGAGGCCCACGTTACGCGCGAGCACCTCAGGATGACGGAGAAAGACATCAGTCGCGGTATGTCATGGTCGCACTGAAGAGCCGGGACGCTGACGCCTTTCTCGCCCGGCCGGATGCCGCGCGGTCGGTCGTTCTGATCTACGGCCCCGATGCCGGCCTTGTGCGCGAGCGCATCGACACGCTGGTGAAGCTCTCGGTCAACAATGCCGACGATCCCTTCTCCTTCGTCCGCATCGATGGCGACGATCTCGCCTCCGACCCGCAGCGCCTGATCGAGGAGGCCTCGACCATTCCGCTGTTCGGCGGACGGCGTGCGATCCTGGTACGGACCGGCAGCCGCAACATCGCGCCGGCGGTCGAACCCCTGCTCTCTTCGCAGATCACAGATTGCCGCGTTCTGATCGAAGCCGGCGATCTCAAGCGCAACGCGCCGTTGCGCACCTTGTGCGAGCGCGCCAAGACCGCCGCCGTCATCGCCTGCTATGCCGACGACGATCGCAGTCTCGGCCGCTTGCTCGACGACGAATTGCGCGCCGCGAAACTCACCATCGCCCCCGATGCGCGCGCCGCTTTGCTGCCGCTGCTTGGCGGCGACCGCCGCGCCACGCGCGGCGAGATCCAGAAGCTCATCCTGTATGTCACAGGCCGCGACCGCGTGACACTCGATGACGTGCTCAACGTCATCGCCGACGCCTCGGCGGAAGCGCTCGACGGCATCGTCGATTCCGCTTTCACTGGAAAGCTTGCGGATGTCGAAACCGAATTCGCCAAGGCGCGGGCCGCCGGCACGCATCCCGGCGTGATCCTGTCGGCAGCGTTGCGGCAATTGTCGCAGGTGCACAAGCTGCGGCTTGCCGCCGATGCCGGACAGGGCATTGCCGCCGCCGTTGAAAGCGCCCGGCCGCCGATTCATTTCAGCCGCAAGGCGCAGGTTGAAATGGCAGTGAAGAGCTGGAGCGGCGAGAAACTGTTGCAGGCGATGCAGCAGCTCGCGCGCGCCGTGCTCGACAGTCGGCGCCAGCCCATGCTCGCCGAAACGATCGCGCAGCGCACCTTGATGTCTCTGGCGACGGCCGCGCGGCAGCGGAAATAGCATCCTGATTTGGCCAGCGCGTTACATCGACGACAGAGCCAGCCCATCCGCGCATTCCTCCGGCGTGCCATTCCAGTGACCATAGCTTTCGGCGGCTTCCACGCAAACGTCTGATGGTCTGACGAGCGGCGTTCCCGCCGCTATCGGCGTGCCGACGTCGCGAAAGAATCGGCCCTGCCTGGACGTGCTGATCACAATCATGACGGCCGGTTGCCGGGCACGATTCCGAAAGGCGTGCTTGGCGCCGGGCGGTATATGAAAGACGTCACCGGCTTTGATCCGCACCCACTGCGGCGTCTCGCCCATCGCTACCTGGTGTCGCTCGCAATGACATCGCGGCGAAAATAGAGGCTGTCAATAACCGGACAGAACGTTCAGGTGGCGAGGCGCTCGCAAGCCACCGACAGTCTTATGCTGAGACCTTCCGGCTTCCAGTCCCGAACGATATCGCCTGCCAATGCATGCTGTACCGTGTTTCGGCTCAGCAGCGTACCGAATCCCTCGATATTGCCCCGAACGACACGCGGACCGCCGTGTTCGCTCCAGAGGAGGACGCAATGCTCTTCGTCCTTTGAGGACTCGATTTTGATCCGGCCCGTCGCCGTCGACAAGGCTCCGTACTTGGCTGCGTTTGTGGTAAACTCATGCAGCAACAGGGCCATGTTGGTCGCCGCGCGGGGTCCAATGCAAAAGTCGACTCCACTGATCGTGACGCGCGAGTGATCGGGATCGTAAGGCGAAACGATCGCTTTGATGAGCGCATGCAGCGCCGTCTCTTTTTCTGTCGTTGCCGCTTCGAACGTGCGCGGCAAAGTGAGCTCGTGTGCACGCGCCAGCGCGGCCAGCCGGTCCCGCACCGCGGATGCCAATGCTGCCGGCGTTTTCGCTGAGCGCGCGCTCAGCGTGACCAGGCTGCTCGCAAGCGTCATCAGGTTCTTCACCCGGTGATTCATTTCCCTCAGCAGCAAATGTTGCTGCTCTTCCGACCGCCGCCGTTCGCTGATGTCGCGGGCAATCTTCGACGCGCCGATGATCCGGCCGTCGGTGTCCTTCACCGGCGAAACCGTCAATGAAATGTCGATGAGGCGCCCATCCTTGCGCCGGCGGACCGTCTCATAATGATCCACCCGTTCGCCGCGTTGGATGCGAGCGAGAATGCGCGGTGCTTCGTCCTTGCGGTCGTCCGGATACAGGATCGTCACCGGTCTGCCGACCACCTCTTCGGCCGCGTAACCGAAGAGGTGCGCCGCACCGTTGTTCCAGCTTTGGATAACGCCGTTGAGGTCTTTCCAGAAGATTGCGTCATCGGACGATTCGACAATGGCGGCGAGACGCTGGGCCGTCAGGTCTGCCCGGCGGCGCTGCTCCAGCTCGGTCTCTGCGGAGCGAAGGAGCGAAGCGTTTTCGGTCGCCAGCGTCGCAAGCTCATCAGCCTGTTGGCGCAGCATCTGCTCCGACTGCTTGCGGTGCGTGATATCCACCAACATGTTTACGGCGCCGATCAGTTCGCCGGAGCTGTCGAATATCGGCGTCGGATACGGAATGAACAACACGCGCGTGCCGTCCGGACGCTCTGCGACGGCTTCCACTCCGCGGATAGGGCGCCGTTGCTTCAGCGCCATCGCCGTCGGGCACCCGTCGTGCGGCATTGGCGTGCCGTCCGGCCAATAGAGCTTCCATGAGCCGCACCATTCGTTGGTGCCAAGCTCCGGGCGATGTCCCCACAGGTCTGCCGCGGCTTCGTTGTAGTAGGTGATGCGACCGTCTGCGTCGGTCATATAGACGGCAGCCGGCAATGCATCGAGAACGTCGCTGAGCCCCCGCTCGTCCTCGCGGCGTCGCGCCGTTACATCCGAGATGAAAAGCCCGCCCATTCGGCCTCCATGTATGCGAAGCTCTTCCGCGAATGGGCTACCCGAAACTGAGTGACCTGGAAAGATGTAATATCGACCGGCTCAACCATCAGTAGCGGCCGACGCCCCCTGCGGTAACGCAGCCCGCCGAAGTGAGTTCCCAGTCAGTTTCGCGAGTGCAGCCTGCAAGCGGGACTTCACATTACCTATGCAGCAAGTCGGCGCGGGCAACACTCTTCGTGCGCTCTCTTCGTGCGCTACCGGCCGGATTTCCCCGCATCCAGCTTGCCCAGGACAAGTTTACGCTTTGGTCGAGTGCCAGGGTTGGCTGGCCGGAACCGCGCTATCCCCCACCCTCCAGCCGCTTGATCACTTCATCAAGCTGCTCCAGCGTCTTGTACTTGATCTGCACCTGGCCGCCGCGCGAGCCGTGCTTGATCTCAACCGCGAGCCCCAGCGCGTCCGACAACCGCTTCTCGGCCGCCGCGGTGTCGGCATCCTTGCGCGCCTTTGCCTTGCTTTTCTTCGGCGCCGCCTTGGCATTGTCCTGCCGCAGGGCTTCCGCCTGCCGCACATTCAGCCCGCGATTGACGATGTCCTGCGCCAGTTCTTCCGGGTTGGGCTGGCCGACCAGTGCGCGTGCGTGACCCGCGGACAGCTTGCCTTCTGAAATGAAGATCTTCACGGAGTCCGGCAGTTTCAGCAGGCGCAATGTATTGGCGACGTGGCTGCGGCTCTTGCCGACGATGGAGGCGATATCGTCCTGGCTGTGCTTGTAGTCAGTCGCCAGCGATTGATAGCCAGCCGCCTCTTCCAGCGGATTGAGATCGGTGCGCTGCACGTTCTCGATGATCGCGAGTTCAAGCGCCTCGGCGTCGCCGACATCAAGCAGCACGATGGGGACGTCATGCAGGCCGGCTTTCTGCGCGGCGCGCCAGCGGCGTTCGCCGGCGATGATCTCGTAGGCGTCCTTGCCGCTCTTCAGCGCGCGCACCACGATCGGCTGGATGATGCCGCGCTCCTTGATCGATTGCGACAGCTCGGTGAGATCGTCATCTGCGAAGGTACGGCGCGGATTGCGCGGGCTTGGCGTGATCTGTTCGATCGGCACGCGCCGCGGCGTGCGCGGCCCTGTGCGCTCGGTGACGGCGGATTCGGCTCCGACGTCGCCCATCAGCGCCGCCAGTCCGCGCCCCAGACGTGATCGCGTTTCTTCGGCCATTGCAGCCGCTCCTGCCAGCTTGTTCACAGCGAGCCTCTCCGTTCACTTTCTTCTTCGTCATGCTTGCGATGACAAGCGGGCATGACGTGCCCAATAAAATATTGTCGAGGTCAGCTCGCCGCACAGAGCTCCTTCTCGCGTTGAATGATTTCGGTCGCGAGCCGCAGATAGGCTTCGCTGCCGACGCACTTGAGATCATAAACGAGAACCGGCTTGCCGTAGGACGGCGCCTCGGAGATGCGCACGTTGCGCGGAATTATCGTATCGTAAACCTTGCGGCCCATGAATTCGCGCACGTCGGCGACCACCTGGTTCGATAAATTGTTGCGCGAGTCGAACATGGTCAGCACGATGCCGTGGATACTGAGATCGGGATTGAGCGTCTGCTTCACCTGCTCGACCGTCTGCAGCAATTGCGACAAACCTTCGAGCGCGAAGAACTCGCATTGCAGCGGAACGAGAATCGCGTTCGACGCCGCCATCGCATTCACGGTGAGAAGATTGAGCGAGGGCGGACAATCGACCAGCACATAAGTGTAGTCGCTCGTCCTGTTGCCGCTATTGAGCGCCGCGATTGCATTGCGCAGGCGGAAGGCGCGGTCGCGCGCGGTCGAGATTTCAAGCTCGATCCCGGACAGATCCATGGTCGAGGGCGCAATATGCAGACGCGGCACCGCCGTGTGCAGGATCGAGTCGCGCAACTGCGCTTCGCCGATAAGCACATCGTAGGTCGAGCATTCGCGGTTGCGGCGATCAATGCCGAGACCGGTCGACGCGTTGCCTTGTGGATCAAGATCGATGATCAGCACCCGCTCGCCGATGGCGGCCAGTGCCGTGCCCAGATTGATCGCGGTTGTGGTCTTGCCGACCCCGCCCTTCTGGTTGGCGAGCGCCAGGATGCGAGGGCTCTTCACTTTTTCGTGATCGAGGCCGGCGGCCATGCCGGGTGTCTCCAGCTCGGGGGAGAGGGGCGCATCATCGTCTATCATCATGGCGAATTCCGACCGGATCGCTAGGAAATTTGGGCGAGCTTTCGGACCACGACAATCTGACCGTCCGGATTGGTCAGACTCGGGACCAAGTCATGCTCAAATTTCCAATATTTAGAGGCTTGGGTCAATTCCGCACCTACATCTTGACCTTTGGGAAAGAGGCCGACCGCACCGGTTTTCAACAGCGGATAGGCCAGTTCCAGCAGGTCGGCCAACGGAGCGAGGGCGCGTGCCGATACCACATCCGGGCGCCCAGAAAAGTCGTCCGCAAAATCCTCGATTCGCATCGCATGCACTTTGGCCGGCGCGCCGGTGACGCGGGCGGCCTCCCGGAGGAAGGCCGCCTTCTTCTGATTGCTCTCCACGAGGTGAACTTCCGCGCCCGCATGCTCGGCGAGCGAGCATGCGATGATCATGCCCGGAAAACCCCCACCAGAGCCCAGATCAACCCAGAGGATCGGGGTTTCTATGAGCATTAAAAGCTGCAGCGAATCGGCGATATGGCGCGTCCAGAGCTTCGGAAGCGTGGACGGCGCGACCAGATTTATGGAGTTTTGCCAATGGATTAGCAGCTCCACGAAGCGGTCCAGCCGCATCAGTGTTTCATGTGAAACAGGGGTCAGTTCCAGCGCCTTGATCCGGTCCGCAGCCAGTTCCAGAGTGAAATTCGGCTTTGTTTTCATGCCTTTGCGGCATTGCGCCGGCTGTTCCGGCGCAGATGCGCGGCAACCAGTGTCAGCGCGGCCGGCGTCATGCCGTCAATGCGGCCAGCATGGCCGATGGTGCGGGGGCGGTGGGTCTGAAGCTTCTGGCGGGCTTCGTTCGACAGGCCAGTTATGGCCGCATAATCAAGGTCATCCGGCAATTCGAAGGACTCGTCTCGACGATAGGCAGCGACATCCGCCGCCTGGCGCGACAGATAAACGTCGTATTTGGCGTCGATTTCAAGCTGTTCGGCGATCTTGGGCGGCAGCTCGTCAAGCTGCGGCCAGATCCGGACCACATCCGCCAGCACGATATTTGGGTAGGACAGAAGCTCGAAGGCCGTGCGGCGATGGCCGTCTTTCTTGAGCGAAAGTCCGTACTTATCGGCCTCTGACGGAGATACCGAGACCGAGCGGGCCAGCGCCCGTGCAGCGTCCAACGCACAGGCCTTGGCGCGATAATGGTCCCGGCGCGCCGTGCCGACGCAGCCAATCGCAATGCCCTTTTCCGTCAGCCGCTGATCGGCATTGTCGGCCCGCAGCGCCAGACGATATTCGGCGCGCGAGGTGAACATCCGGTAGGGCTCGCTGACCCCGCGGGTGACCAAATCGTCAATCATCACACCCAGATAGCCTTCGGCGCGGTCAAAAATGATCGGAGCGCTGCCGGACGCGCGGGCGGCGGCGTTTAGCCCCGCGACTAGCCCCTGCGCCGCGGCCTCTTCATAACCGGTGGTGCCGTTGATCTGACCGGCCAGGAAAAGCCCCGTCACCACGCGGGTTTCCAGTGTCGGGTTCAGCTCGCGCGGATCCACGTGGTCGTATTCGATGGCATAGCCGGGCCGGATGATGTGGGCCCTTTCCAGTCCCGGAATCGAGGCCACCACCGCACGCTGGACATCCTCCGGGAGCGACGTGGAAATCCCGTTCGGATAGACGGTGTGGTCATCAAGTCCTTCTGGCTCGAGGAAAATCTGGTGCCCGTCGCGCTCGCCGAAGCGCACGATCTTGTCCTCGATCGAGGGGCAATAGCGCGGCCCGCGGCTTTCAATTTGCCCGGAATACATGGGCGAGCGGTGCACATTGGCCCGGATCACCTCATGCGTGGCGTTGGTTGTGCGGGTGATGCCGCATTCGACCTGTGGCGTGGTGATGCGCTCGGTCAGGGTGGAGAACGGCTCCGGCGGCTCGTCGCCGGGCTGCATCTCAAGCGATTTCCAGTCGATGGTGCGGCCATCGAGGCGAGGGGGCGTGCCCGTCTTCAGGCGGCCGAGCCTCAGGCCAAGCCGTTCCAGCGACAGCGAAAGCCCGAGGGCAGGGGGTTCGCCGACCCGCCCGGCCGGGATTTTCTGCTCACCAATATGGATCAGACCACGCAAGAACGTGCCCGTGGTCAGCACCACGGCCCCGACTGAAGCTGTACGCCCGTCGGCCAGCCTGAGACCGGTCACACGGCCATGTTCGACCAGGAGATGCTCCGCTTCGGCCTCAACCACCGTCAGATTGGGCGTTTCCTGGATCGCCCGCTGCATCATCGCCGCATAAAGTCTGCGATCGGCCTGTGCACGGGGCCCACGCACCGCCGGGCCCTTGCGGCGGTTTAGGACCCGGAACTGAATGCCCCCCTGATCGGCCACCCGGCCCATCAGGCCATCCAGAGCGTCGATTTCCCGCACCAGATGGCCTTTTCCGAGCCCGCCGATGGCCGGATTGCAGGACATGGCGCCGATGGTCGTGAAACGATGGGTGATGAGGGCCGTGGACACGCCCATACGCGCGGCCGCAGCGGCTGCTTCACAGCCGGCGTGGCCGCCGCCGATCACGATGACGTCGAAACGCAGATCCATCAGATGCCTCGAATGGCGCCTATTTACGCGAGGCTTTCGTTGCGGTCAAAAGTGGACGTTTCACGTGAAACGCCGCTGTGTAACGCCTGATTAACCATAAAAAGCGGCTTGTTCCACCCGTCGTGCCGCCGCCTCCTGGCGATCCCGGCTCGTCCAGTGCATTTTCGACGGCAGCTCGCTTCCACGCCGGAAGAGATAAGGCGCCCGATGAGCCGATCCATCCCCGATCCCAGGGTCAGAGTTTGGATGCGGCGAGATTGAAAGCGCCTAGGTGCAGTTTGGCTGGCGTGGGCCGTTTCCATCAGTGCGGCATGGCTGACCCCACCCCACCCTCCCCTTTTATTGGGAGGGAGCCGACCGCCGTCGCGGGCGAAGTCTCGACCGACGGTGGCAAAGGTCAGAGCCGGTACGTCGTCCTAAAGCCGCCCCAATGCTTGCCGTTCACCCGGATCGGCGCGTCGATCTCCTGCATCATAATGGTGATGCCGTTGCCCATGTCGCGCAGATAGTTCTGGATCAGATAGGGCCGGGTGTTGCGGGCGGCGGCGAGGCCTGCACGGTCGTCAAAAATACGCCGATTGCGGCTGTTCGCCGTATTCCAGGCAGTGTCGCCCGGCCGTTGCGGGTGCGAATAGACTTTGTTGTGGACAGGCAAATAGGCGTTCCGGTCGACCGCCGCGCAGAGAATCATACGCTCGTCACTCGCACGCAGCGGCTCCTGGATTTCGGGCAGCACCGTTTCCATCCAATCGAGAAAACGCGTGCGATACTGCTGCGGATTTGTGCCCTCGATCGGCATGTAGGCGGTGTCGAAAAGCTGATCCTCGGTGATGACGCCGCGCGCGAGACCATCCTCGAAGACCGCGGAAATCCGTTTCGCGGTCGCAATCGCGCGTTCGATGAATTCCCGGTTCTCGCTGCGGATTGCTTCCAGCTTGTTGTTCAAAGCGGCGCGCGCATTTGGCGCAAGATCAACAAAGCGTAGATGCAGTCCGAGATGCGAGTGATTGACGACCTCGACATCACAGCCACCAAGCCCGGCGATCTCCGCTCTGACCTTGTCGCCGGCGACAATCGCATGCGCATCAGCAAGCCGCATAAGCGCGCCGCCTTCCGATAGGTCGGCGGTCCGGCCCTCGATGGCGCCTGAGCGTCCCTGCAGGTTGATGGCAAGATCGCATGGCAGACGATCGTGACGGCGCCGGTCGCCGATTTCCGTCTGGCGCAGAAAGATCACGCAGCGTGTTTTCAGTTTTTCCGCCAATGTCAGCACTTCCGTTCCGGACGCGTCGGCGTTGGCGGCGTGCGCCATCGTGTCCGCAGTCGACGCCTGGATATCGCTCGCGCCATCGGCGACCATCGCAACAAAACTCGACGTCTCGCCGGCGCTGGTGGACAGATTGTTGGCGGTGACGATCTGCTGCTCGACGGCGCCTGCGACCGCGCTGAACATGGGCCTGATCGTATCGATGATCTGCGCGATACGCTGAACAGCGTCGATCAGAGCCGCCGCATCATTCTGCAGCATGCTGATCTTGCGCTTGATGTCGTCGGTCGCCTGCTGCGTCTGCACCGACAGCTCCTTCACCTCCGCCGCGACGACGGCAAAGCCCTTGCCGATATCGCCTGCGCGCGCAGCTTCGATTGTCGCGTTGAGCGCGAGCAAATTGGTCTGCTTGGTGATCCTCTCGATCAGCGCCACAACCTGGCCAATCTGGGCCGAAGAGGAGCGAAGCCCGTCGATCGTCTGCGTCGCCGCCGACGTCGCCGCGCCGGCTTCGCCCGCCAGGGCGTCGGCCTCGCGCACGCGCCGTCCGACTTCATTGAACGATTGCGCGAGCTCTTCGCTGGAGTGAGCGAACTGGACTGCATTGAACTTGGCGTCCTGCGACTGCGCGACCAGCGTTTCCGTGCGGCCGCGAATGGTGTTGAGCGACTCCGCGGACGCGCGCGCGCCAAGGCGCACTTTTTCGGCGGCCTGTTCGACGGCGCGGATCATCGTGCCAAGATCGATTTCAAGAAGATCGACTGTCTCGCGAATCGCCCACAGACGATCGGAAACGACCGGCGCAATCGGCGCATGCTGCCCGATCATATCGGTCGCGTTGGTGTCTACCGCATGCCGCTGTGCGGTCATGGCAGTCGCCTCCATTCAACGCCACGACGGTTCTGCGATCGTTCGAAGCGTTGTGCGATTCGTATCCCGGCGCAAACCTACCGGACTTCAGATGCCGGTACCATCGCACTAAGGACGCAGGTCTCGTTGCAAGGCGATCATTATTTGCCGATGCAGAAATCGCGGAAGATCACGTCGAGAATATCCTCCACATCGACGCGCCCGGTCAGCCGTCCCAATGCACGCGCCGCCATCCGCAACTCTTCGGCAAAGACATCCTCACGCACCGCATCGGCGATGGCGCGCTCAAGTGAGGACGCCGCTTCTTCCAGCAATCGGCGCTGACGTTCGCGCGTCACCAATGCCGGCTCAAGCGCGCCCATATTGTCCCGCGCGAACACAGTGAGCGCCGAGAGAAGTTGCGCCATGCCTTCGCCGGTTTCCGCTGACAGCCGGTATTCATGCGGGCCCGGTCTGGTGTCGCCGGGAGGCAGAATGTCGATCTTGTTGCGCACAAGCCATTGCTGCGCCGCGCCGGGCGCGGCTCCGGCATCAGTCATCGGGGCTCCGGTCTCGGTGACCCAGAGCACCAGATCCGCCGCGGCCGCTCTTGCACGCGCGCGGGCAACACCCTCGCGTTCGACGGGATCGTCTGTGTCGCGGATGCCGGCGGTATCAAGCAAGGTCACGGGATAACCGTCGAGATCGAGGTGCACTTCGATCACGTCGCGCGTCGTACCAGCATAGGGCGAAACGATCGCAGCCTCGCGGCGCGCGATGCGGTTGAGCAAAGTCGACTTGCCGGCATTGGGCGGACCCGCGATTGCCACCACCAACCCTTCGCGCAAACGCTCGCCCCGCTTCGCGTCAGTGAGCGCGTCACGCATCTCGCGCGCGAGCTCGCGCACCATAGCCAGCGAACGTTGTTGAACATCGCTGGCGACGTCGGCCTCGTCGGAAAAATCGATGCCGGCCTCGGCCAGCGCCTGCGCCTCGATGATCCGCTTGCGCCAGGTTTCGGCGCGGTTGCCGAGCAGCCCCTGCAACTGCCGCAGCGCCTGACGCCGCTGCGCCTCAGTGTCGGCGTAGATCAGATCGGCCAGGCCCTCGACGCCGGTAAGGTCCAGCTTCCCGTTCTCGAATGAGCGCCGCGTGAATTCGCCGGCCTCGGCCGGCCGCAGCCCTTCAAGCTGCGACAGCGCATCGAACACGGCGGCAATCACCGCGCGTCCGCCATGCACCTGCAATTCGGCAGTATCCTCGCCGGTTTCGCTGCGCGGCGCCGGAAAATACAGAACCAGGGCGTCGTCGATATTGCCGCCGGTACGCGGATCGCGCAGCCGCGCGAATTTAGCCTGACGCGGCTCCGGTACCTTGCCGGCCAGCGCCCGCAACGCGTCGCCGGCGCGCGGGCCAGAAATGCGAATGACCGCAACCGCCACCGGTGGCCGGCCGGAGGAAAGGGCGTAGATGGTGTCGGCTGCAGGCACGCGCTGGCTCCGATACAGGATTATTTTCCTTTCACCGGCGGCCGTGTGCAGTTTCGAACGATCCCCCGGCTGCGCGGTTAACCTGCCATAGCACCAAGAGGCCGCCATGGCACATCCGCGCAAGTCCACCGCAAAGAACACGTCATCACGGAGGAAGTCATCTGCGCGGAAAAAGACATCCGGGCGAAAATGGTCGGCGCGCGTGACGCAGCGGAGCGACGCGCTTGATCTGGAAGATAAGGTGTTCACGCAGCGGCCGCGCGAGATCGCACGTTCGCTCAAGCGCACGGCCGAACGCAGCCGGCGCCGCAAATCGTCGCCCTATCGTTCGGCGATGTCGATGCTGACTTTCTACATCAATCGCGGCGGCAGAAATCTCAGCGCGGCGAAGCGCCGCAAACTGGAAGCGGCGAAGGATGAACTGCGCGATCTGTTCGGGCGCGCGTGATGTGAGGCGCGGCGCTTGTTGTGCGGGCGCCACAATGCGCTTCACAACGTCACGCTGTACGCTGGGCGCGTTCCCAAGCCACCCGGGCGATGTCCGGACGGCGGATGCCGATCAGAGCCAGTGCGCGATCGTCAAGCCGGGACAGCCTGCACAGATTCACGTCATAGGCACGCCACTGGCGGAAAAAATGCGAAAAGCTGATCGGAAACATATCTAAAGCCTCGTAGACTTGGACAGCCGGCCTGCGGCTTTCAGCCCGATAAACCCGTCGAACGTCCCTCTGGTTCACCCTACTGGTATCGATGCTGACACAAACCCATGCAGCTTTATTTGAAAAAACATTTTGAATTTTATTGGAGGCGATCGCGCCGACGGCCTGTGGCCCATGACCGGCATCCATCCGCCGGTCCGGGTTCGGATGGCGCCCAATGCTGCAACCCTTTAGGACCCAATGCATGACGACAGCAGCAAACGCCCACGAAAACCGTCTGGCGCATGAGACGAGCCCATATCTGCTGCAGCATAAGCACAATCCGGTGGACTGGTGGCCCTGGGGACCTGAGGCACTCGCCGAGGCGAAGAGCGCTAACAAACCAATTCTGCTGTCGGTCGGATACGCCGCCTGCCACTGGTGCCATGTGATGGCGCATGAAAGTTTCGAGGATGCGGCGACCGCAGCGGTGATGAACGACCTGTTCGTCAACATCAAGGTCGACCGCGAGGAACGTCCCGACATCGACCAGATCTACATGTCGGCGCTGCATCACCTGGGCGAGCAGGGTGGCTGGCCGCTGACCATGTTCCTGACGCCGGACGGCGAGCCGGTCTGGGGCGGCACTTACTTTCCGAAAGACTCGCGCTATGGCCGCCCCGCGTTCACCGACGTGCTGCACGAGATTTCGCGCCTTTTCAAGGAAGACCCGGGCCGCATCGAACAGAACCGCGATGCGCTGATGACCCGGCTGGCGGAACGCGCGCGGCCACCGCAGCGTGTGGTCGTCGGACGGCAGGAGCTCGATCAAGTGGCGCTGCAGCTCGGCAGTGCCATGGACCCGGTGCATGGCGGCTTGCGCGGTGCGCCGAAATTTCCGCAATGCACAATGTTCGAAAATCTCTGGCGCGCGGGCTTGCGCACCGGGGAGGCGCGTTTCCTCAATATCTCAGACCTGACGCTGGAGCGTATATGCGAAGGAGGCATCTACGATCACCTCGGCGGCGGCTTCGCCCGCTACTCGGTCGATGCGCAGTGGCTGGTGCCGCATTTCGAGAAGATGCTCTACGACAATGCCCAGCTTCTGGAATTGCTGGCGCTGGCCTATCGGCGGTCCGCAAACAGCCTTTTCCTCCAGCGCGCCCAGGAAACGGTCGGCTGGCTGACCCGCGAAATGAGCACGCCCCGCGGCGGCTTCTGCTCCTCCCACGACGCCGACTCGGAAGGCGAGGAGGGCAAGTTCTACGTCTGGTCGCTGGACGAAATCACCCGGGTTCTTGGGCCGAAAAATGCTGCATTCTTTGCTGCACATTACGACGTGACGGCCCAAGGCAATTTCGAGGGGCAGAATATCCTTAATCGTCTCAAAGGCTTACCGCGCAGCAAAGATGATGAGGCGCGGCTCGCGATGCTGCGCTCAATGCTGCAGAAAGAGCGCAATAAACGCGTGCGGCCGGGGCTCGACGACAAGATTCTGGCCGACTGGAACGGCCTGATGATCGCGGCTCTGGCCAATGCCGGGGCCATGCTGGGCGAAACGGAATGGATCGCCCTGGGCCGGCGCGCCTTTGATTTCGTCCTCCGAGACATGACCCGCGGCGATCGGCTGGGCCATTCCTGGCGGGACGGACGGTTGCTCTATCCCGGCCTTGCCTCGGATTTTGCCGCCATGATCCGGGCAGCGCTGGCGCTGCATGAAGCGACGGGAGAGCAGGGCTATCTCAACCAGGCGCTCGCCTGGCAGGCGGCACTGGATCGCCATTACGCGAACCCGTCGAATGGAGGCTATTACCTGACCGCCGACGACGCGGAAGGTCTGGTGGTGCGGCCTGCCAGCACGGCCGATGACGCCACACCCAACCCGAACGCGCTGGCCGCGCAGAACCTGATCCGACTTGCCGCCTTCACCGGCGACCATGCCTGGCGCGAAAAAGCCGACCGTCTGATCGAAGGCATCCTCGCCTCGAGCGGCGACAATCTTTTTGCGCATATCGGCATTCTCAACGCCGTCGACATGCGGCTGAATGCGGCGGAGATCGTGGTCACAGGCGAGGGCGCCGACGCCCTGATCGAGGCGGCGTTGCAGCTGCCGTTCCTGAACCGCATGGTCTTGCGCGCGCGGACGGCCGATGCGTTACCGGTGTCGCATCCCGCGCAGGATAAACTTAGAGCAGCGCGCGGCGCCGCAGCGTTTGTTTGTGTGGGAGAAACGTGCTCGCTGCCGGTGACGCAGCCTGAGGATATTGTGACAGCGATCGACGAGATGCAGCCGGCGCAGGCGACGGCTTGAATTACACTTCAAACATTCCAGCGCAGGGCCGCCGCCGATGGGCCGACAAGCTGGAACGTCCGACCGGAAAATCCGCCAGCTCGCGCGCCGCCGCGAGATAGTGTTGCGGCTGCAGACTTTCGCCGCCGGGAACGCGCCAGATCGCGCCAGATCGCGCCATCAGCAGCAAACAGGATGTCGCCGCGATCGACATGGACCCATTCGATCATGCGCAAGCCACTTGCTTGCGGCGCGCGTTCAGTTCGTCAAACCGCGCCTGCTGGTCCAACGGACGGCGGTCCAATGACCATAGGCAGGCCAATGCGCCAGCGCGGTGAAATAGGGGACCGTGCTGATGGCCGTCCGCGAGACGATGCGCTAGGACGCCTCTGCGAAAAGCCTGCCCTTGGAAGTGCCCTGCCACTGGCTCCACGGCTCCGGCGGCACGAGGCCGCCACTATTCCACACCGGCAGGATCTCACCGTTCGCGGTGATGCGGCCAATGAAGGCCGGCTTATGCAAGTGATGATTGCGTTCATCCATGCGCACGACAAAGCCGCTCGGCGCTTCAAACGTCAGCCCGGCCAGCCACGCACGGACCGCGTCGACCTCGGTGCTTCCCGCCTTTGCCACCGCCTGCGCCCACAGCCGGAAACCAATCAGCGTCGATTCCATTGGATCATTGGCGACCGCGGCTTGATTGCCCGTGAAGCTGCGCCACTGGCCGAGGAAAGCGTGGTTAGCTGCGCCCTCGATTGCGCCCAGATAACTCCAAGCCGCCAGATGTCCCTCGATGTCCAATCCGGCCAGCGCCGGCAATTCAGCCTCGCCGATGGAAAGCGTCATCACCGGCAAGTGAGCAGCACGAATGCCTTGCTGCGCGAATTCGCGGAAAAAGTGGACGTTGGAATCACCGCTGATGGTGGAAATGATTGCCGCGTCCGTGCGCGCGCCGAAGCGACGCATCCTGCTTACCGTCTCGCGCCAGAACTTCTCACCAAAAAATTCCGCAACCGCGTCAGCCTTGATTCCACGTAGGGCCAGGTAGCCCTTGATGATCGCATTGGTCGTGTGCGGATAAACATAGTCGGTGCCGACCAAACAGAACTTCTTGCGCCCTTGCGCCAGCAGATAATCGATTGCCGGCAGCGCCTGCTGGTGCGGCGTGGCGCCGAGGTAATAAACGTTTGCGGATTCCTCTTCGCCTTCATACTGGCTTGGATAAAACAGCAGGCCATTCTCGCGCTCGACCACCGGGATGACGCACTTGCGCGACGCCGAGGTCCAGCAACCGAAAATGGCTGCAACGCCATGTTGCTTGAACATGGTGCTGGCCAGTTCGGCATAGTTTTCCGCCTTCGAGCCCGGGTCCAGGATGACCGCTTCTACCGGCCGTCCCAGCAGGCCGCCGGCATTGTTCAGCTGCTCGATCAGCATCACCAGCACCTGCTGCAGCGGCCGTTCGCTGGCAGTTAGCGTGCCGGACAGCGAATGCAGAATGCCGATCTTGATCGCATCGTGATCGAGGTCAGCAAAATACCGTTTCACCGAAGCCACCAGCGATTGCGAGCGGCCGGCCAGTTCCTCGGCCGTCGCCAGGACCTCCGCGCCAGCCTGCGCGACATCGGCAATGGCGGTTTGAATGTCGGGAATGGCGCGGCTCACCGTGGTGGCAACGCCCGCCGCGTCGTCACCGATATGATCGAGCTCGGCAATCTGCCGCTCAAGCATGGCATTGAGGTCGCGATTGACGACGCTCGTGGCATTGACGCTTTGCGAGACGGCGGCGATGGCGGCAGCCGTTTGCTGTACGGCGGTCTGAATCCCGTGAATCTGCTCGCGCACCTGGCCCGTGGCATAGGCCGTCTGCTGCGCCAGTTCCTTCACTTCGCCGGCCACCACGGCAAAGCCGCGGCCGGCCTCGCCGGCGCGGGCCGCTTCGATCGTGGCGTTCAGCGACAGCAAAGAGGTTTGCCCGGCGATCTTTTGAATCAGATTAATGACGGCATCGATCTTCTGCGCCGCGTCCGACAGGCTGCGGACGGCTTCGTCGGCACGCCGGAGTTCCTCGATTGTGCGTTCGGTCGCCTTGCGCGCGGCGGCGACATGATCGCCTGAATCCGACACAATCTCCCGCACGCCCTGCGCCGCAGCAGCAACATGCGCGGCATTGTCGGCCGCCGCTTCGGCCGATCGGGCGGCGCTGGCCACCCGCTCCGACATGTCTTCATTGCGCGTCGCAAGCTCACTCGCGGTTACGCGGATGCGTACATCGGCTTGGGTGAATGCATGCACAACATCACCGACGGCGCGCTGAAACCGCCGGGTAATGAAAACCCGGCCTGCGTGATGCAATTTCGATTCGGTTACGCGCCGATCACGATCGACCGTGACTGCATCAGCATCGACAAGCGCGGCACGCATAGCCTCGGCAGCATCGGTGAAAAGCTGAACCGCCCCGTCGCCGACCTGCGGCACGTTTGCGTAGCGGTCGCCGCGTGCGATTCGCAGCAGGGTGGTGACGATTGCGGAGAGCCTATATTCGACCAGAAAACCAAGCGCCAGGGCGCCGCCCAGGGCCATGATCAGAGCCAGTTTGATGCCACCCTGTGTCCCCAGGAAACCGGCGGCGGCGGCGATCGCAAATGCCGGGATGGTAACCCAGAGGGCCGGTCTTCGTCGCTTTACTTTCATGGCCGTGCGCGCGGAAACCCATTCTGGCGCCGTGCCAAGGTCCCCCGCTCGCATTGCTTCGCATGCCATCGGTTGCCAAAAACTTTCAAATAAGCCGCTGAAGCGGCACCAATAATTTGCACGGGCGCCCAAATTTTAGGCGCTTGCCGTGTTCGCTTCATACCGACAAAAAACAAAGGCCGGAGCACCGCCCCGACCTCTGCAAACCTGCGTATCGCCAAACGGTCTTATGTGTTCATCGACTCGAAGAACTCCGCGTTGTTCTTGGTGTTGCGAAGCTTGTCGAGCAGGAAGTCAATGGCGTCCATGGTGCCCATCGGATTGAGGATGCGGCGCAGGACATACATCTTCTTGAGCTGATCGGGCGGAGTGAGCAGCTCTTCCTTGCGGGTGCCGGAGCGGGTGATGTCGATCGCCGGGAAGGTGCGCTTGTCGGCCACCTTGCGGTCGAGAATGATTTCCGAGTTGCCGGTGCCCTTGAACTCTTCGAAGATCACTTCGTCCATACGCGAGCCGGTATCAATCAGCGCGGTCGCGATGATGGTCAGCGAGCCGCCTTCCTCGATGTTGCGGGCGGCGCCGAAGAAGCGCTTCGGCCGCTGCAAGGCGTTGGCATCAACACCGCCGGTCAGCACCTTGCCGGAGGACGGCACGACAGTGTTGTAGGCGCGGCCGAGGCGCGTGATCGAATCGAGCAGGATCACGACATCGCGTCCGTGCTCGACCAGGCGCTTGGCCTTCTCGATCACCATCTCGGCGACCTGCACGTGGCGCGAGGCCGGCTCGTCGAAGGTCGAGGAGACTACCTCACCCTTCACCGAACGCTGCATGTCGGTGACTTCTTCCGGGCGCTCGTCGATCAGCAGCACGATCAGATAGCATTCCGGATGATTGGCGGTTATCGAGTGCGCGATGTTCTGCATCAGCACGGTTTTGCCGGTGCGTGGCGGAGAGACGATCAGCGCACGCTGGCCCTTGCCGATAGGGGAAACGATGTCGATGACCCGGGCCGAGAGATCTTTCTTGGTCGGGTCCTCATACTCCATCTTCAGCCGCTCATTTGGGTAGAGCGGCGTCAGGTTATCGAAGTTGATCTTGTGGCGCGCCTTGTCAGGGTCTTCGAAGTTGATCGTGTTGACCTTGAGCAGCGCGAAATAGCGCTCGCCTTCCTTCGGCGAACGGATATGACCTTCAATGGTGTCGCCAGTGCGCAGGCCGAAGCGGCGGATCTGCGAGGGCGAGACATAGATGTCGTCGGGGCCGGGCAGATAGTTCGCTTCCGGCGAGCGCAGGAAGCCGAAGCCGTCGGAGAGCACTTCGACGACGCCTTCGCCGATGATGTCGATTTCCTTACTGGCGAGCTGCTTGAGGATCGCGAACATCAGCTCCTGCTTGCGCAGGGTGCTGGCGTTCTCGATCTCGTGTTCCTCCGCAAAGGCAAGGAGTTCAACGGGGGTCTTGGATTTGAGGTCTTGTAGTTTCACTTCCCGCATAGGGGGATAGTCCTGTTGGAAAATCCGGTGGCGCTGAGTGGGATTGCGGGCGACAGCGGATCAGAGAGGAAGAAGTTGAATTTGCAGGTCTTTTGGCTGTGGAGAGTAGGCTCCCCCGGCCCGATGCCGACGCCATCCGGGGATACGGATCGAGTCTCGCTGCATCCGCCTGCGTTCGGGGGAATGGCGATAAGATACTGACGACCTTGCCATTCCGCAAGAGAACAATATCCAGCGCCGCCAATCTTTCCTGTTCAGAACGGCTTCACGATCACCAGGATCACGATCCCGACCATCAAAGCCGCGGGTATCTCATTGATGATGCGGTAGAATTTCTGGGTTCGCCGATTGCGGTCGGCGGCGAAGTCGCGCACGCAGCGGCTGAGCAAGCCATGCAGGGCCGACAGCGCAATGACCAGGAGCAGTTTCGCGTGAAACCAGCCCGAGGTGAAAAACCCGCCGGTCCAGGCCAGCCACAGCCCGAGCGCCCAGGCCAGGGTCATTGCCGGGTTGATGATGACATTCATCAGCCGGCCCTCCATCAGCTTGAAGGTTTCCGACTGTTTCGACCCAGGCTCCGCCTCGCAGTGATAGACGAACAGGCGTGGCAGATAGAGCATCCCCGCCATCCAGGCGATGATCGCAATCACATGCGCCGCCTTCATCCAGAGATAGAGCCAATCCGGATTCCAGTAGACGAGCGCTGCGAAGATCGCCGCGACGATAACAAGTCCGGCAATGGCGCGCACAAGCGGCGTCTTGCCTGCTTTGCTCATGATCCTCCCCTGCGCACCCGGCTGATCATGCGCTCCACATGCGCGATCGGGGTTTCCGGCGTGATGCCGTGACCGAGATTGAAAATGAAAGGCTTGGGCGCAAACGCATCCAGCACGGAATCGACCGCGGCATCCAGCGCTTCGCCGCCGGAGATCAGCACCAGCGGATCGAGATTGCCCTGCACCGCGACATGGCTTTGGATGCGCTCACGCGCAAAATCCTTGTCAATCATCCAGTCAAGTCCGACGGCATTCAGCGGCAAGTCTCTGGCATAGCGCTCGAGCATCGTTCCGGCACCGCGCGGAAATCCGATGATCCTGGCATCGGGAATCTCCTTCCGCACCGCTGCAATGATTCTGGCGGTCGGCTCGATCGACCAGCGCACAAACTGATCGGGCGGCAAAATGCCCGCCCAGGTATCAAAAATCTGCACCGCGTCGACGCCAGCGCGAAGCTGCTGCACGAGATAGGACGCCGATGCCTTCACCAGAAGGTCGATCAGATCGGCAAACGCCTCGGGGTGGGCGTAAGCGAAAAGCCGCGCCGGCGCCTGATCAGGCGTGCCATGACCCGCAATCATATAGGTCGCAACCGTCCAGGGCGCGCCACAGAAGCCGAGAAACGTCACTCCGGCGGGCAGCTCTGCCTTCACGCGCCTGATCGTTTCATAGACGGGCGCAAGAGCGGCGTGATCGACCTCTTTTCTGATCGCATCGATCGAAGTCGGATCATTTATCGGATCAAGTTTCGGTCCTTCACCAGTGACAAAATCCACTTTCCGTCCGAGCGCATGCGGAATAACCAGGATATCGGAAAACAAAATTGCACCGTCGAAGCCGAACCTTCTGACGGGCTGCAGCGTTACCTCGGCGGCTAGGTGAGGCGAGAAACACAGATCGAGAAACGAACCGGCCTTGCTGCGGACAGCGCGATATTCGGGGAGGTAGCGCCCGGCCTGGCGCATCATCCAGATCGGAGGAATCGATTGCCGAAAGCCGCGCAGAACATCGAGCAGAGGTTTTTTCACAGGAACGGTGGCCACGGCTTGTCTTCAAATATCATCTAGATTCTTAAAGATTGTAGAGTCTTTATGGCGGTGGATTGGACTCGCACAATTGCATCCACAACCCGCGCCGTCTTTGCACACATATCCCCAATGTTACCACCCCCGTACGGCGTCTTTTTGGGATCGCTTCAATTGCCAGTAAACGGGCTGTGGCGGGCGCTGTACTCACATTCTGTCCTGTGAGCTCCGGGTTAGAGCCCGCAATTTGCCAGGACGTGCTTTTATTGTCCCGGCGGGCGTCTGTGTGGACGGCTGATGGCCATTTCATCCAGGCAAGCTTGCACTGGCCGCCAAGGCGTGGCCTCCTCCCCAGGCGTCCACATGCCGTCCCGTGTAAAACCCTCTTTCGATCAACCATGTCCGAGCCCGGCCCGAGCTACTTTCATCTGCATCTGATCTCGGATTCGACCGGGGAAACGTTGACGACCGTGGCGCATGCGGCGGCGGCGCAATATTCCAATGTGACGCCGATCGAGCACGTCTATCCGCTGGTGCGCACGCAGAAGCAGCTTGACCGGGTGCTTGCGGAAATCGAGGAATCGCCCGGAATCGTCCTTTACACACTGCTCGACGAAGTTCTGATCGAGCGGTTGGAAGCAAAATGCAACGAGCTCAGCTTGCCCTGCCGCTCCATTCTCGGGCCGGTCTTGCGGGTGTTTCAATCCTATCTCGGGGCCGCCTACATCCACCGGGTCGGCGCCCAGCACACCCTGAATGCCGAGTATTTCAAGCGGATCGATGCATTGAATTACACAATGCTGCATGACGACGGCCAGCACACCGAAGACCTGGAAAATGCCGATGTGGTGCTGGTGGGTGTGTCGCGCACGTCCAAGACGCCGACATCCATCTATCTCGCCAATCGGGGCATCAAGACCGCCAATGTGCCCCTGGTGCCGGGCGTGCCGCTGCCGCCCACGGTTGAGATATTGACCAAGCCGCTGGTTGTCGGTCTCTATGCCAGCCCGGAGCGCATTGTGCAGATTCGGCAGAACCGTCTTTTGGGGCTGCATGCACATCGCGATGACACTCAGTATATCGACAAGCAGGCGGTGGCTGGAGAAGTGACCTATTCGCGTAAACTCTGCGCCAGACATAACTGGCCATCGATCGACGTGACCCGCCGCTCGATTGAGGAGACCGCCGCGGCTGTCTTGCAATTGCTGGCGGAACGCCGCCGGCAGCCGGCATTCTGATGCCGCTCTGGCGTTCACCGCATCCATTGGTGCTGGCGTCCAAGAGTCTGGCGCGACGCCATATGCTGGTCGCGGCAGGCATTCCCGTTGAGGCGACCCCTGCGGATATCGACGAGCGGGCCGTCGAGGAAACGCTTCACGATACTAAGAGCGCCGGCGACATCGCGCTGCATCTCGCGCAGGAGAAGGCGAAAGCCGTCGCGGCCCGCATGCCAGAACGGCTTGTGATCGGCGCCGACCAGACATTGGCGATGGGCACGCAACGTTTCAGCAAGCCTGCCGATATCGACGACGCGCGGGCGCAACTGCGGGCACTGCGCGGGAAGACGCATACATTGTATTCAGCCGTCGCGCTGATCAGGGACGGCGAACTCCTGTTTCAGCATGAAGAGGCCGCGAGCCTGAAAATGCGTGCGGTCTCGGATGCATTTCTCGAAATCTATCTTGAAGCGGCCGACGCTACGGTGACGGAAAGCGTCGGTGGCTATCAGCTCGAACGCACCGGCATCCACCTGTTTGAACGGGTCGAGGGCGACCACTTCACGATTCTCGGCATGCCGCTGTTGCCATTGCTCGACGCGCTGCGGCGTCTGGGCTTTCTGGCCGGGTAGACAAGATGTTCATCCTGGGCCTGACCGGATCGATCGGCATGGGGAAAACCACGACCGCACGCCTGTTCGCGGAGGAAGGCGTGCCGGTCCATGACGCGGATGCCGTCGTGCATAAGCTTTATGAAGGTGAGGCGGTGCCGCTGATCGAGACGGCGTTTCCGGGGACCACCCAGGCCGGGCGCGTGGATCGTGAGCAGCTCGGCCGGCGCGTGGTCGGCGATGCGGCTGCGCTCAGGCGGCTGGAAGCGATTGTGCATCCCCTGGTACGCCAGGCCGAGGAGCGATTTCTGGCGGAGGCCAAGGCGCGCGATACCAAGGTCGTGGTGCTCGACATCCCGCTGCTTTTTGAAACCGGCGGGGATACGCGCGTCGATGCGACGGTGGTGGTGACGGCGCCGGCGGATGTGCAGCGTGCCCGCGTGTTGGAGCGGCCAGGCATGAGCGCCGAGAAGCTTGATGCTCTTCTCGCCAAGCAGATGCCCGACGCGGAAAAGCGGCGGCGCGCCGACTTCATCGTGGATAGCGGGCAGGGCATCGAGCACGCGCGGACGCAGGTGCGGCAAATCCTGGCGCGGATTGCTAATATGTCGAAACGCTGATTCTATCGCCGGACGAACGGGGTTTCCACAATAAGCCATGCGCGAGATCGTTTTCGACACCGAGACCACGGGCCTCGATCCGGTGCAGGGGCATCGCCTGGTCGAGATCGGCTGCATCGAATTGCTCAACCGCATTCCGACCGGCAATACGTTCCACCGCTATCTCAATCCGGAACGCGACATGCCGCAGGAGGCATTCGCTGTGCACGGCTTGTCGGCGGAGTTTCTGAAAGAGCATCCGCTTTTCACCGCGGTGGCGGACGAGTTTCTCGACTTCATCGGCGATGCGCCGCTGGTTGCGCATAACGGCTATTTCGATCTCGGCTTCATCAATGCCGAGCTGGGCCGGGTGCCGAGACCGGTCATCGGCCGCGAACGCATTGTCGACACGCTGATCCTTGCGCGGCGCAAGCATCCCGGCGGGCAGAACAAGCTGGACGACCTCTGCGCCCGCTACAAGATCGACAATTCGCGCCGCACCAAGCACGGCGCCCTGCTCGACGCGGAATTGCTTGCGGAAGTCTATATCGAGCTGACCGGAGCGCGGCAGGCGCTGCTTGGTCTGTCGCATGTGACGACGGCGGCGATCAGCGTCGGCCGGAAGGCGGCGCTGCAGCCCCGGCCGCAGCCGCTCCAGCCCCGGGTCACGGACGGAGAGCGCGAAGCCCATCGCGCTTTTGTCGCGACGCTGGGAGAGAATGCGATCTGGCAGAATTATCTGCCGGCCGAATAGGTTGTTAACCCTCATTCGTCATTGCGCGCGGGGGTCAGCCCGCGAACCCTGAACCCAACGGCTATCTGGCGCGTGGGGCCGGATTTCCGATCCGCGCGTTTCACGCGCATCCCGGAATGACGAACGCCGCAAACAGGCGTCAGCTCGGCGTCGCCGAGGTCTGCGCCTGCGCTTCCGCAATCTTCTGGCGGTAGAGGCCGACAAAATCGATCGGGTCGATCATCAGTGGCGGGAAGCCGCCATTGCGCACCGCCGCGGCGACGATTTCACGCGCAAACGGGAACAGCAGCCGCGGGCACTCGATCATGACGATGGGATGCACGTCATTCTGCGGAACATTCTGAATGCGGAACACGCCCGCATAGACCAGATCGAAGACAAACAGCACGGTGTCAGGGGTTTCCGCCTTGCCCTCGATCTTCAGTTCCACCTCGACGTCGTTGCCGGCGAGCGTGTTGGCGTTGACGTTGATCTGGAGATTGATCGATGGCTGCTGCTGCGAGGGCTGCAGCGAACGCGGCGCGTTGGGATTCTCGAACGAAAAATCCTTGATGTATTGCGCGAGAACATTGAGTTGCGGAGCGGCGCCGCCGGTCGGGCGCGGTTGGTCACCGCCGTTACCCTGGGTGCCATTGGTGGAATCTGCCATCATCACATCCTATGGCCGCAAGGCCGGTCACATTTGGCGGTGTGGCTAACACAGCCCCCGGACGCGAACAAGGATCGCAGCCGCCCACCTCCGGAGCGTCGGTGCAAGAGCCGTCGAGCCGACCGCAAATCGTCGGCATGGTGAATCACGGCCCAGAGCCGCGGGTGGTCGGCGCCGGACAGGATACCATCTCCGCCATACCGAAGCCCCAAAGGCAGGCCAAGCTGGCAATCAAGCGAGATCAGGCGCATTTGAGGTTTCCAGCCGTGTTGGCGTCCCCGGTCGGATCGTCTAATGTCATGTCCGACAAGCGGTTTTTTTGATCCGTACCAACTATGGATAAGCGGGATCGCGTGCTTAGATTGATGGCGGCGAGTCCCGGTTTCGCATCTTGGCGGGTCGGGCCGGCGGCTCGCCGCTTTCGGCATCCAGAATTCTAGAGGCAGCGCGACGTGTTCGATATCTACACCATCATATTCCTGGCGCTGGCGATTTTCATTTTCCTGCGTCTGCGTAGCGTGCTGGGACAGCGGACCGGGCGGGAGCGTCCGCCATATGACCCCTATTCGGCCCGCGACGCCCGCGCCTCGGCCGGCGACAAGGTGGTCACACTGCCCACGCGAAATGCCGAAACCACGCCAAAGACCATCGAGGCTTTGGAGCCGTCGGAACGCTGGAAGGGCATTGCCGAGCAGGGCACCCCGGTTGCGGCCGGACTGGACGCCATCGTTGCGGCCGAACCGAATTTCGACGCCAAACAGTTCGTCGCTGGCGCGCGCGGGGCCTATGAAATGATCGTAGGCGCATTCGCCACCGGCGACCGCAAGGCCCTGAAGGGCCTGCTGTCCAAGGAAGTCTATGAGGGCTTTGACGGGGCCATCCGTGAGCGCGAGGCTAAGGGAGAAACGGTCGAGAATCGTTTCGTCTCGCTGGACCATGCCGACATCACCGGCGCCGAGCTGCGCGGCAACACCGCGCACATGACCGTGCGCTTCATTTCACAGCTTATTACCGCAACGCGCGACAAATCCGGCAACGTGGTCGACGGTAGCCCTGACAAGGTGACGGAAGTTACCGACGTCTGGACCTTCGCCCGCGATGTCACCTCGCGTGACCCGAACTGGAAACTGGTGGCCACCGAAGCTGGGCAATGATCTGGACGCGGATGTCACGGTCCTGTGTATCTGCGTCGCGATCATTGAAGGTCGCGATCTGCGGGCTTGCGATCGCAATAAGCCCGCTCGCGGCATCGGCCGCAGCGAAAAAGCACACGCTGCCGAATCCGCTGAAGATTCCCAACAGCCAGTTTGAGCCGCTCGCCTGGCATCAGATCGACGGCTGGATGAAGGATCATCACGCCGAGGCCTTCGCAACCTTCCTTGCTTCCTGCAAGCCCATCCTTCGCAGCACGCAGAAAGCGCGGGCGTCGCGATCCGCGGCCTATAATGCGCTCTACGACGTCTGCGGCCGCGCGGTCGACGCCGTTCCGGTAAATGATGCTGGTGCGCGCGCTTTTTTCGAGAAAAATTTCCGCGCCGTCCGTCTCTCGCCGCTCGGGGAGCAGGCCGGCTTTTTCACCGGGTATTACGAGCCGATCGTCGAAGGTGCGCGGCTTCCGAGCGACAAATATAGCGTGCCGCTCTACCGTCGGCCGCCCAACATGATCACGCAGCGGCTGCGTCTGTCGGGCAAGAAGGGAAAAGCCGGCAAGCGCACCGTCAAGCGGACCGCGCCGTTTTATGACCGCGCCCAGATCGAGGACGGCGCACTGGCCGGACGCGATCTTGAAATCGTCTACCTGAAGGATCCCATCGACGCCTTCTTCGCCGAAATCCAGGGCTCGGTGCGCGTGCGGCTGGAAGATGGATCCGTCATCAGGTTGAATTACGCGTCCGGCAACGGGCATGCCTACACGGCCGTCGGCCGATTCCTGATCGAGCGCGGGATCGTCTCGAAGGAAGAAATTTCGATGCAGAAGATTCGCGAATACATGGAAGCGAATCCGGAAGAAGGGAAGAAGCTGCGCCGGCTTAACAGGTCCTATGTGTTTTTCCGCGAAACCGATCTCTCCGAATATGAGGAGGCGATCGGCGCGCAGGGGATGCCGTTGACAGCGGCGCGTTCTATCGCAGTCGACCGCAAGCTGCACACTTATGGCATGCCGGTTTTCGTGGACGTCACGCTGCCGATCCAGTCGGAAAAGCCGGATACGCGATTCAGTCGCTTGATGATCGCCCAGGATACCGGCGGCGCGATAGTCGGCCCGGCGCGCGCGGACATCTATCTCGGCGCCGGCGAAGAGGCGGCGCGCGCGGCCGGAAGGTTCAAGCATTACGGGCATTTCGTGATGCTGGTCCCGAACGAGCTCGATCCTGCCAATCAGGCGCGCTCGGTGCCGCTGCCGCACCCCAAGCCGAGGGATGAAACGGCCAAGGTGGCAAGCCGATCTGACGATGAGGTTGCCGGCAGCGCGGGGAAGGTTTCGCACGGCAAGGTCAAATCCGCCGCTTCAGCGAAATCGGCCGCGCCGGTTCCGCTGCCCAAGACGAGGCCGGCGAAACGCAGTTCGGGAAAACCGGATTCATGAGCTCAGGCGGGGGCCGGAAGGGGCGGCGGCTTTCCGAGGATGAGCATGCGTTGTGGGAGGCGGTCACGCGTTCGGTCAAGCCGCTGCGCAAGCGCGCCGCAAAGCCGACACCGGAAATGGCCGGCGACAAGCCGGCGCTGCGTCTGCTCCGCAAGCCCGCCGCCAAGGCCGACATTTCGTCGCAATCACCCAAAGCTGCGGCGTCGCCGCCACTCGCAACCATCGACCGCCGCACCAGGCAGAAGATTGCGCGCGGCAAGCATGAGATCGACGGCCGCATCGATCTGCATGGTTACACCCAGAACGAGGCTCACGCCGCGCTGCTCCGGTTCCTGCGCGCGGCGCAGACCAAGGGCGGCAAGGTGGTGCTGGTGATCACCGGCAAGGGTGTGAGGGGCGAGCATGGCCGCGAGCGCGGCGTGTTGCGGCGGCAGGTGCCGCTCTGGCTCGCGCTGCCGGAATTCCGTGACTATGTGGTCGGCTTCGACGAGGCGGCGATCGGCTATGGCGGCGAAGGCGCGCTGTATGTGCGGCTGCGAAAGCGGCGGAGTTAACGGTTATGCGCGGGCATAGCCGTCGAAGACGGCGTCGTTGACGCCTTTTGACCCGCGCATCCACCTTTCTCGAATGATCGATTGCCGGGTGAAGCCCGGCAATGACACAAGTGTTCAAAACCTCACTTTCGCAAACACGCGAAAATTCCGTCCCGGCTGCAGGATCTCGTCCTTGCGGAACGCGACGTGGTTGCGGATGTCGTCATTCAACAGATTGCTGCCGGCAACGCCCCACACGAACTCCTGCGCGCCGAAATCCGACGGTTTGAACTTCTGCGTGTAGCTGATCTCTGCATTGAGCAGATCGTAGCCGGCTGTCGGCGTTTCATTCGCGGCGATCTTGTTCTGCGCATAGGCCTGCAACAGGTGGACCCGTGCGAACCAGTTCTCATGTCGCCAGAACACGCCGCCGCCCAAGCGTTGCGGCGGAATGCGCGGCACGTAGCTGCCGTCGCTGAACCGCGCATCGACAACGTCATACTGGCCTTCGACACCGAACATGCCGCCCGCAATCGGAAGCACGTCGAACTGTGCGGCTACCTCTGCACCCTTGAAGGTCGCATCGCGCCGGGCATAGGCGATCTGCTGCAATTCCTCACCGTCGCCGACGACGCAGGAATCGAATTCCTCGCCGCAGCTATTGCCGGTGAATTGCTTGAAGATGAAGCCCTTGTATTTTGTGTAATAGGCTGTGGCATCGAAACGCAGCGGGCCTTCCTTGCGGCGCAGGCCGAATTCAACGCTGGTTGCCTTTTCCTTGTCGAGATTTGGATTGCCGATCTCGAAGGTGCCGGTCGCCTCATGCACGCCCTTGGCGAACAATTCCGCCGCGGTCGGCGCGCGCTCGACATATTGGCCGGTGAGGCTGGCAGCCATGCCCCACGGCAGTTGCTGGATGAGGCCGGCGCTGACGCTTGCGGGAAGAAAGCTGCGTTTGCGGCGATCGAGCAGCGGCTCGTCGCCGGGCCCGACGGGCAGGAAATCGGATGTAAACAGGCCGGCCGTGCCGTCGACCGTGGCGCGTTCGATGCGCCCCGCTGCCTGGAATTTCAGGTTGGGATTGATGTTGTATTGCTCGAACAGATAGGCGGCGGCGTTCTGCGCATGCGCGGGCAGCAGGAATTCCTCCGCTTCGCCGTCGGTCGCGACCTTCTGGTTGCCGTACTGGAAACCCACCGCGCCGTTCCAGCCCGCAACCGGCGCGTGCTGCAATTCGACGCGCGCCTCCTGCTGCTTGTTCTTGAAGGTCGACATGATCTGGTGCGCGCCGTCGACCAAGGCCTGCTCGTCATGCTGATATTTGGTCGCGCCGAACCAGAAGCGCACCGCTTCGATCACGTCGGAATCGGGATGGAATTCGCCGCGGGCATTGAACTTGGTCTGGTCGAGATCGATGCGCGTGCCGTTCTCCGCCGCCTCGCCGCCGGAGATGCCGTACATGGACAGATTGCGGCTCACCGACATCCCGAGAAAGCCCTGATCGAACACGAACGAGCCACCCATCGACTGACCTTTTGCATTTACCCAGGAATTTGTCTGCTTCTGCCCGCCCGGAATATCGTAGTCGAACTGGCGGCGATCAAACGCGTCGACATGCATCGCAAAATTCCTGGCCCCGGCTTCAAGCACGCCCGAGCCTTCACGCCCGTCGTCGCCCGTGGTCGCGGCGCCTTGGAAGCGCGCGCTGAAGCCATTAGGGATGGGTGTGGTCGGAATGCGGTTGTTCGTCACGCTGACCACGCCGCCGATCGCCTGCGAACCGTAACGCAAGGTGGCGGGTCCGCGAATGACCTCGATCTGGTCGGCGGAGAGCGGATCGATCGGCACGCCGTGATCCTCGCCGAGATCGGAAAGATCATGCGAGCCGACACCGTTCTCTTGGATACGCACCCGGAAATTGTCGAGACCGCGGATCACCGGCCGGCTGGCGCCGGGAGCGTAAGTGGAGGAGGTGATGCCCGGCTTGCTGAACATGACGTCGCCGAGCGTGGCCGCGCCATTGCTCAAAATCTCCGGGTTGGGAATGACTGTGACCGGCGCGAAGACGTTATCGACGACGGGCAGGATCCCTGTTTGCAGGCCGGCAATTTGGCCGGGCGAGCGTCCCGCCAGAATGGGGCTTGGTGCGGTGATGACGATCTCGGGAAGCTGTGTCTGCGCCGCGACCGTCTGAAAACTCAAGAGAACTAAAGATATAGCCTTTGAAGCCAGCCACACTCCACGATGCAATCCCATTGCTAATCCCTGATATGTTATATTATAACATATCACTTAAGGATGGATCGGGAGTCAACCTGTGTTGCGGCCATCGCCTGGCGAGAACGAACGCGGTCAGAGAATGAAGCGGCTGAGGTCGGCGTTCTTGGCGAGGTCGCCGATCGACTTGCGCACATAGTTGCCGTCGATTGTCAGCGTCTCGCCGGCACGGTCGGTGGCTGTGAAGGAGATGTCATCGAGCACGCGCTCCATCACCGTCTGCAGGCGCCGCGCGCCGATATTCTCAACGCTCGCATTCACCGCCACCGCAATATCGGCGATGGCGTCGATGGCGTCATCGGTGAAGTCGAGCGTGACGCCTTCGGTCTTCATCAGCGCGATATATTGTTTGATCAGCGATGCTTCCGTGTCGGTGAGGATGCGGCGGAAATCCTCGCGCGTGAGTGCGCGCAGCTCGACGCGGATCGGCAAGCGACCCTGCAATTCCGGCAAGAGATCCGATGGCTTGGAAATGTGGAATGCGCCGGACGCAATGAACAGGATGTGATCGGTCTTCACCGGTCCGTGCTTGGTCGACACCGTGGTGCCTTCGATCAGCGGCAACAGGTCGCGCTGCACGCCCTCGCGCGACACGTCGCCGCCCATGCGGCCCTCGCGCGCGCAGATCTTGTCCAGCTCGTCGAGAAATACGATGCCGTTATTCTCAACCGCTCTGATCGCATCCTGCACCAGCATTTCCTGATCAAGCAGTTTGTCGGATTCCTCGTTGATCAGAATTTCGTGCGATTCGGCGACAGTGACACGACGGGTCTTCGGTCGGCCGCCGAGCTTGCCGAAAATGTCGCCAATAGAGATGGCACCCATCTGCGCACCGGGCATTCCGGGGATATCGAACAGCGGCATGCCGCCGCCGCTCGATTGCACCTCGACTTCGATTTCCTTGTCGTTCAGCTCGCCGGCCCGCAGCTTTTTGCGAAAGGATTCCTTGGTGGCAGCGCTGGAATTTTCCCCGACCAGGGCATTGATGACGCGTTCTTCAGCGGCCAGTTCGGCGCGCGCCTGTACGTCCTTTCGTTTTCTTTCACGTGTTTGCGCGATGGCGACTTCGATCAGGTCGCGCACGATCTGCTCGACGTCGCGGCCGACATAGCCGACCTCAGTGAATTTCGTGGCTTCCACCTTGATAAACGGGGCCCCGGCGAGCTTCGCCAGACGCCTTGAAATCTCGGTTTTTCCGACGCCGGTCGGGCCGATCATCAGGATGTTCTTCGGCAGCACTTCCTCGCGCAGCTTCTCGTCGAGCTGCAGGCGTCGCCAGCGATTGCGCAGCGCGATAGCCACCGCGCGCTTGGCGTCGCCCTGGCCGATGATGAAGCGGTCGAGCTCGGAGACGATTTCGCGGGGAGAGAAGTCGGTCATGTTATCTCATTTGCATTGGGATCGTGCTGCATAATCAGCACGTCGCCGGTGCGTCCTTCCAGATGAGGCACGGACCGGAAGCCGGCTTTTTCATAGGCACGCACGGCCCGCGCGTTATTGGGGTCCGGATCAATGATGATGGTCTGGTGACCTTTCTCACGCAGTGCGGAGACGAACGCAGCCAGCGCTTTTGATCCGATGCCCTTTGAGATTTTCTCCGGGCGCCCGATCGACAGATCGACGCCGATGGTCTCCGACGGCAATTCAGCGAGCCATGGATGATCCTTGATCCATTGTTCGTTCTGATGATGGCCGATGAACCAGTACTGGATGTAACCGATGGGATCGCCTTCCAGCGCGATCAGGAACGGCCGGGTCGTGTCGCGTCCTTCCACCATGTCGCGGATGTAGCCGAGTTCGGTGTCGGGATCACCCCACCATTCCCGCATATGCGGTTCGCCAAGCCACTTCTGGAGCAGGGGACAATGGCGCGGCTCCACCGGAACAAAGCTGATCTGGTCCGGATCATGCGGCATTGATGGTTTCGATGGTCACGTTGCGATTGGTGTAGACACAGATATCGGCAGCGATATCAAGCGATTTGCGGACGATGGCTTCGGCGTCCAGCGGACCGTCGAGCAGCGCCCGTGCGGAGGCGAGCGCATAATTGCCGCCGGAGCCGATGCCGGCGACGCCCGCTTCCGGCTCCAGCACATCGCCGGTGCCGGTCAGCACCAAAGTGACGTCCTTGTCGGCAACGATCATCATCGCCTCCAGCCGCCGCAGATAGCGGTCGGTGCGCCAGTCCTTGGCAAGCTCGACGCAGGCGCGGGTGAGCTGGCCGGGATATTGCTCGAGCCTGGTTTCCAGCCGCTCGAACAGGGTGAAGGCGTCGGCGGTGGCGCCGGCAAAGCCACCGATCACGTCGCCCTTGCCGAGGCGGCGGACCTTCCTGGCGTTTGCCTTGATGATGGTGGCCTGGAGCGAGACCTGGCCGTCGCCGCCGACCGCGACCACGCCGCCCTTGCGGACGGTCAGGATGGTGGTGCCGCGCCAAGAGGGTATTGAGGCCATTTCGGAGGAGGACATTCGATATTAACCCCGTGCGGGCAGTGATTTAGGGACTGCTGCGTGTGTTTGCAAACCGCCCGGGCCGGAGGTGGCGGAAGCCTGAATCCCCTGATAAAAGGCCCGCATTCTCCAACCGGAAAGCCCAATAATCATGCGCAAGGCCGAGGTGAAGCGCACCACCAAGGAAACCGACATTGCCGTTGCGGTCGATCTCGACGGCAAAGGCCAGTCGTCGATTGCGACCGGCATCGGCTTCCTCGACCATATGCTTGACCTGCTGGCACGCCATTCCCGGATGGACATCACCGTCAAGGCCAAGGGCGACCTGCACATCGACTACCACCACACCGCCGAGGATGTCGGCATTGCGCTCGGCCAGGCGGTGAAGCAGTCGCTCGGCGACATGAAGGGCATCACCCGCTACGCCGACGTGCATGTTCCGATGGACGAGGCGCTGACGCGTGTTGCGATCGATGTCTCCGGGCGGCCGTTCCTGGTATTCAAGGTCAAGTTCATGCGCGACAAGATCGGCACCTTCGACACCGAGCTGGTCAACGAGTGGTTCCAGGCTTTTACGATGAATGCCGGCATCACGCTGCATGTCGAGACCTTGTACGGCTCGAACGATCACCACATTTCCGAATCATGCTTCAAGGCGCTGGCGCGCGCGTTGCGTGCCGCCTTGGCGATCGATCCGCGCGCGGCGAATGAAATTCCCTCGACCAAGGGATCGCTCGGCGGGTGACAAAGACAGTGACAAGCTGTGTGTATCAGTTTTTCTCCGTCGCCCTGAGGTGCAACCCTGGCGAAAAACCGGCGCAGCCTCGAAGAATGACGGCCGCCACCCTTCGAGGCCATCGCGGCGCGATGGCACCTCAAGGTGACGGAATGAACTAGGCTAAATGTATGGCGGTCTATACGGTGCATCAGCCGCCGCTGCGCAAAGGCGAAACCGCTCCCGACCCGGATCGTTTTGTGCTGGTGCGCGACGGCTTTTATTTTTGGGCATTCCTGTTAGGGCCGCTCTGGATGGTCTGGCGGCGGCTGTGGCTGGTGCTCGCGCTTTACATCGCAGTCATGGTCGGCGTCGGGTTCGCGCTGCAGCTCGTGAGTGCATCGACGGGCCTGCGGGTGTTCGTGCTGTTGGCCATGGCCATTCTTGTCGGACTTGAAGCGGGAACGCTGCGTCGCTGGACGCTCGGTTGGCGCGGCTGGAAGAATGTCGGCGTGGTCGTCGGCGACGATCGTGACGCGGCGGAGCGCCGCTTCTTCTCGGAATGGATCGATAGCGGCCAGAAAATGACACGTGCCGAGGCGATCAAGCCGCGTACGGGCGGCGTTCGCATGCCGAAAGGAAACAGCCCCGACGTGATCGGCCTGTTTCCGGAAGCGGACAAACCGCGATGACGACGGCGATCGTCGATTACGGCTCCGGCAATCTGCACTCCGCCGCCAAAGCCTTTGAGCGCGCGGCGCGGGACGCGGGGCTTGCCGAGCAGATTGTTGTCACCAACGATCCGGCGACGGTGGCGCGCGCGGATCGCGTGGTGCTGCCCGGGGTTGGCGCCTTTGCCGATTGCCGGCGCGGTCTCGATGCGGTTTCGGGCATGATCGATGCGCTGCAGGACAATGTCATCAAGCGCGGCAGCCCGTTCTTCGGGATCTGCGTCGGCATGCAGTTGATGGCCGAACGCGGCCGCGAATACGAGGTGACGCCGGGTTTAGGCTGGATCAAGGGCGAGGTTGATCGCATCGCGCCGTCGGATGCGGCGCTGAAGATTCCGCATATGGGCTGGAACACGCTGGATATGCGCAAGCCGCATCCGTTGCTCGAGGGCATTGCGACCGGGAAGAGCGGACTGCACGCCTATTTCGTGCATTCCTATCAGCTCAAGGTGGAAGACAAAGCCGATCTGATTGCGGAGGCCGAGTATGGCGGTCCGGTGACGGCGATCGTCGGGCGCGACAACATCGTCGGCACGCAGTTCCATCCGGAAAAGAGTCAGAAGCTCGGACTGGCGCTGATTGCGAATTTTCTGAAATGGAAGCCGTGATGATCTTCGGAATGCGACATCCTTGTCACCTCCCCCTGAAAGCGGGAGGTCGACCGCGAAGCGGTCGGGAGGGGGTCATTGCGCGCTTGAGCGGGGAAGGCTCCGACCCGTCGAACTTCGTTCCAAAGCCGCCGCAAAGCGGCGGCGTCTGTGGCGTGAAGAACGTCGGCCGGAGGCCGACTATGCCTCCCCCTTTCAGGGCGAGGTAAGGACCGACAGCATGATCCTCTTTCCCGCCATCGATCTCAAGGACGGTCTGTGCGTTCGCCTCGAACAGGGCGACATGGCGCGCGCGACCGTGTTCAACCGCGATCCG
The DNA here is from genome assembly GCA_032027085.1 of Pseudorhodoplanes sp. NCBI lineage: Bacteria > Pseudomonadati > Pseudomonadota > Alphaproteobacteria > Hyphomicrobiales > Pseudorhodoplanes > Pseudorhodoplanes sp. The sequence continues at coordinate 1,950,355 of JAVSMS010000001.1, forward strand.
GCTGAACAGGCCTATGCCTTTGAGCGCGCCGGCTTTGAATATCTGCACATCGTCGATCTCGACGGCGCGTTCGCCGGCAAGCCGGTGAACGCCAGGGCGGTCGAGCGCATCCTGGAAGCGACCAGCATTCCGATGCAGCTCGGCGGCGGTATCCGCGACATGGCGACGATTGAAGGCTGGCTCGATAAAGGCGTCACCCGCGTCATCATCGGCACCGCTGCCGTGCGCGATCCGGTTCTGGTGCGGAAAGCGGCGGCGCAGTTTCCGGGCAAGGTGGCGGTCGGGCTCGACGCCCGCGACGGCAAGGTGGCGGTGCAGGGCTGGGCGGAAAGCTCCGAGCTATCGGCTCTCGATACTGCACGCCGCTTCGAGGATGCCGGCGTCGCGGCGATCATTTACACCGATATCTCGCGCGACGGCATGCTCAAGGGCCTCAATCTCGACGCCACCATCGCGTTGGCAAATGCGGTGTCGATCCCGGTGATTGCCTCCGGGGGGCTCGCTTCCATCGCAGACATCAAGGCCATGTTGGAGCCGCTGGCGCGAAAGCTTGAGGGAGCAATTGCAGGTCGCGCGCTGTATGATGGACGCCTGAATGCCGCCGAGGCTCTGAGCCTGATCAAGTCTGCGCGAGGCTCGAACGCTCGTGTTTAAGGTTCGCGTCATCCCCTGCCTCGACGTCAAAGACGGCCGTGTCGTCAAGGGCGTCAAGTTCCTCGACCTGCGCGATGCCGGCGATCCGGTGGAAGCTGCCATCGCCTATGACGCGGCCGGTGCCGACGAGCTTTGCTTTCTCGACATCACCGCCAGTCATGAAAACCGCGGGACCATTCTCGATGTCGTGCGCCGCACGGCGGAAGCCTGTTTCATGCCGCTCACGGTCGGTGGCGGCGTCCGAACGGTCGACGATATCCGCACGCTGCTGCAATCGGGCGCCGACAAGGTGTCGATCAACACCGCGGCGGTGAACCGGCGCGCTTTCGTGAAGGAGGCGGCGGAAAAGTTCGGCGACCAGTGCATCGTGGTCGCGATTGACGCAAAGAAAGTGTCGAATTCGGGCGAGAAAGACCGCTGGGAAATCTTCACCCATGGCGGCCGCAATCCGACCGGAATCGACGCAGTCGAATACGCAAAGGAAGTCGTGTCGCTTGGCGCCGGCGAGATCCTGCTCACATCGATGGATCGCGACGGCACCAAGTCAGGCTTTGACATCGGATTGACGCGCGCCATTGCGGACAGCATCAGCGTGCCGGTGATCGCTTCCGGCGGCGTCGGCAATCTCGACCATCTGGTTGCGGGCATCCGCGACGGACACGCGATGGCCGTGCTGGCGGCGTCCATCTTCCATTTCGGGGAATATTCGGTGCGGCAGGCCAAGGAATACATGGCTGCAGCGGGCTTGCCGATGCGGCTTGATCCGTAACGCGAATTTAAAGGCCCCGGCCGCTGGGACCGGGGCCACCGAATGGCGGGGAAGATGGGACGAATTGATCCCGCGCACCCGGCATCAATCCAATTCGCGGCAGTCAATCGCCGTTCCTGTCACTAAAACAAAATCACCGGAACAAGGCTCCGAGGATTTTGGGCGATCATTCGATCGCCTTCCGACTTGTCACTCAGTTTCGCGTCGCCCCTTTTTAACGCAGAGACGCCAGTCAGGCTCCCTTGGCGCTCGCCCAGGCCAAAGCCGCTTCCAGCCGATCATTGCCCCAGAACAGCTCGCCGTCCTGCGTCGTGAAGCTTGGCGCGCCAAAAATGCCGAGCCTCTGCGCCTGCTCGGTCTGCGTGCGCAGTTGGGCCTTGATCGCGTCCTGCTGCGAGGCATCGAAGACGCTCTTGGGATCGCGCTGCAGCGACCGCAGGATACCCTGGATGACCGCGGGGTCGTGGATCAGGCGGCCTTCCGCGAACTCGGTACGATAAACCGCCTGCACAAAATCCTCGCCCCATCCTTCGCTGAGCCCCACAAGCGCGACGCGTGCGGCCAGCAAACCATTCTGCGGGAAGACGGCGGGCTTCCGAAACGGAAGGCCGTACTCCTCGCAAATCCGGGCGAGGTCCCGCCACATGTACCGACCTTTCGCCTCGTAGATATTGAACGGCGAATTATTCCAGCCTTGCGCGCTGAAAATCGGACCGAGCAGAAAGGGACGGTAATCGACGGCAACGCCCAGTCTGCCCGCCAGATCGCGAATCCGCATCGCGGCGGGATAGGAATAGGTGGAGGCGAATTCGAACCAGAAGGTCAGGCGGGGACCGGACATGACGGACAGTCTCGACGGAACGCTGGGACAGGTTCATGATTGTGTTTGGACGGGAGCGCAAGGTCGGCTTGTTGGAGGTCTTATGCGATATGTCCTGACTGCCGGTATTCTGGCTGCGGCGCTTCCGCTTTTGTCGGCGACGGCACAGGCTCGGGAATATCCCTGGTGTGCCCGCTACGACTGGTCGACCTACAATTGCGGGTTTGTCAGTTTCGAGCAATGTCTCGCGACGGTCAGGGGCATTGGCGGCATTTGCGAGCGCAACCCTCGCTACGCCGGGCCGCCGCCGCAACAGAAGAAGCGCCCGGTCCGCTAGACAGCCAAGCCCCGCAAAATCAGGCTTTTTGCTCGGCCGGCGAGGCTTGCGGCTTGAACCGCGGGGCCATCCGCCTATAGTCCGCGCGATTTTTTCCTGCCACCTGGACTTCCCGACATGACCCAGAGCGGCCCAAAAAAGGGCGACGTCAAGAAAGTGGTGCTGGCCTATTCCGGTGGGCTCGACACCTCGATCATTCTGAAATGGCTGCAGACAACCTATGGCTGCGAGGTGGTGACCTTCACGGCCGATCTCGGCCAGGGCGAGGAGCTGGAGCCTGCGCGGAACAAGGCGCTGCTGCTGGGGATCAAGCCGGAGAATATCTTCATCGAGGATCTGCGCGAGGAATTCGTCCGCGACTACGTCTTCCCGATGTTCCGCGCCAACACAGTCTATGAGGGGCAATATCTGCTCGGCACGTCGATTGCGCGTCCGCTGATCGGCAAGAAGCAGATTGAGATCGCCGAGAAGGTCGGTGCTGACGCAGTGTGTCACGGCGCCACCGGCAAGGGCAATGACCAGGTGCGCTTCGAGCTGGGCTATTACGCGCTGAAGCCCGACGTGACGGTGATCGCGCCGTGGCGTGAATGGGACCTCACCTCGCGCACCAAGCTGATCGACTTCGCCGAGAAGCATCAGATTCCGATCGCGAAGGACAAGCGTGGCGACGCGCCGTTCTCGGTCGACGCCAATCTTCTGCATGCCTCGTCGGAAGGCAAGGTGCTGGAAGATCCGAGCCTGGAAGTGCCGGATTATGTCTATTCGCGCACCGACGATCCGGAGAAGGCGCCGGATACGCCAACCGTCATCACCGTCGATTTCGAGAAGGGCGATGCGGTTGCTATCGACGGCAAGAAGATGTCGCCGGCGACATTGCTGGCGAAACTCAACGAGCTCGGCAAGAAGAACGGGATTGGCCGTCTCGATCTCGTGGAGAACCGCTTCGTCGGCATGAAGTCGCGCGGCATGTATGAGACGCCAGGCGGCACCATCCTGCTCGCCGCGCATCGCGGCATCGAGAGCATCACGCTTGATCGCGGCGCGGCGCATCTCAAGGATGAGCTGATGCCGAAATATGCCGAGCTGATCTATAACGGCTTCTGGTTCTCGCCGGAGCGCGAGATGCTGCAGGCGGCGATCGACAAGAGCCAGGAATTCGTCACCGGCCGCGTGACACTGAAGCTCTACAAGGGCAGCGCCTGGGTGATTGGCCGCGAAAGCCCCTATTCGCTCTATGACCAGGAGCTCGTCACCTTCGAGGAAGGTGCGGTCGCCTATGATCATCGCGACGCGGCGGGCTTCATCAAGCTCAACGCGTTGCGCCTGCGCACGCTGGGCCAGCGCAAGAAGAAGCTGAAGCTCTGAGAGGAAAGGCGACTATCCGCCTGCCGTATCGCTAATGAGTTGGGGTTTGCTCAGGCGGCGCAGCAGCGACCGTCGCGGCGGGCCTCGGCTCGGGGACGAGCGGATCGCCACGCCGTTTCTTCTCGGCGATCTCCTGACTTGTTTTTTGCATTAGCAGAAAGCGTTCGGGCGATGTCGGGTGCAGGCCGGCATAGAAGATATTCTTCGGATTCTCCTGGGCCATTGCGCGCCACACGCGCTCCACCCCGGAAATGTCATAGCCGGCGCGGGCCGCATAGTAAGCGCCGACGTAATCCGCTTCTCGCTCGAAATTCGTGTAATTGACTTGCGCACCTGCATTACCGAATTCACGCGTGAACGTGCCGCCGGTATTCACGCCGAGCAGTGCGAAGCCAAAATCGACAACGATTCCGCTTATCTTGCCGGCCAGCCGGTTCTGCTCGCTCTTCTCCAGATGTCCCATCGTGACGTGCGCAAGCTCATGACCGACGATGGCCGCAAGCTCGTCATCGGTTTGCGCCATCCGCAGCATGCCTGAAAAAATGACGATCCGCTCCCCGTCGGTAAATGCATTCGTATTCGGCTCGGCCGCCAGAAGTATCGGTATTGAGCACCTTTCCACGGGCGTAATGACACGGGCTTCTATTTGCCCCGCTCGCCGTAATTCGATCCGCACCGGCTGGCCTTCGTTCTTGATGAGAAACAGTGCGATCCAGTCCGCTGGTTTGGTTCGTGGAACGCGGCGGCCGTTGAATGAAACCAGCTCATCGCCGACTGCAACGCCGGCTTGTGCGGCCGGACTGCCTTCGGCGACTGAAATGACGGCCGAGGTGCCGGCGTCCAGCCCGAGCGCTTCGACCGCCATCGCTTTTCGTTTTTCAGACAGATCATTCGGCGCGATGGTCGAAAAGCCGAAGTCGTACGCCACTTTCTCCTTGCAGTCGGCGCGACCGGCATGCGCGATCCGATATGCGACTCTTTTCAGTCGGCCGAGCTGCGAGAAATAGGTTTGGATTTGAAGCAGCACCTCTTTGCGGCGCTCAGACGCAATTTCGTCGGGTGACACGTCTGGAATCGTGGTGCTGGGTCCTGCGCAGGCCACGCAGGACGCCGCAAGGACGCAGCCGACGACGCGACGAGACCAGCCCACAGCACGTCTCCCCGGGGGAAGAGTGCATGGATACCGTCATCGAATCAAGCGTCGGTAGAATAAAACCAATACACAACCTTGGAATGTGGTGCAGTGAAGAGCCCGCCCCAGTGCTGGGGACGGGCTCTTCCCTCCGAATCAGCGCGGCGGCGGGGCTCCGGCCTGATTTTCTCCCTGAAGCAGCGGCGTAATCCGCCGCGTTGAGACACGGCGGTTCTGCCGCTCCGGCCCGTCGGTCGGAATTTTCAAATATTGCTCGCCATAGCCCTGCGTCGTCAGGTTTTCCGGCGGGATGCCGAAATGGTCGGTCAGCAGGTTGGCGACCGATTCCGCGCGGCGGTCGGACAGCGAGAGATTGTCGATATCGGACCCGACCGCATCGGTATGGCCTTCAATCAGGAACACCTCGTCCGGATTGCGCTCGATCGCCCGCCGCATCGCGTCCGCAATAGGTGCCAGCCGGTCAGCCTGATCGGCGGACACTTCCCATGAACCGGTGTCAAACGTAATCGTATCGACGTCGACGCGCGGCATGCGGTCGCGCAGTGGCGCGCTGTAGCGGACTTCGTCGAGGGTGTAGCGGCGACCGATCCGCTCGACCGGCGGCGCGATCAGGGTTTCGTAGATCAGCGTCTCGTCGGCGCGATCGGCTTCCACGATATATCGCTCACGCGGAATGCGGATGACCGGCGGCGGCAGATGCACGAAGAAGCCGTCCGCTCGGCGCGGACCGCGCGGGCGGTTGTCGATAATCATGACTTCGCGCCCGCGCTGGTCGCGGCGGACGCGGCGGATCAGGCGGCCTTCGGCGTCGGTGACGGTCACGATCTGACCGCCGCCGGGGCGCGCCGAAATGATGAAGTTCTCATTCCCGCGCCGCTCAATGCGGGCATCGCGTCCGCCACGATTGCGGAACCGGTCGGCCTCGTCGCGTCGGATGATTGTGCGGTCTCCTTGCCGGATGATGGTGCGGTCGCCTTCGCGAATGAAAGTGCGGTCGCCGCGACGTTCCTCACGGCGCTCCTGTCGCAATTCCTCGATGCGTCGCGGCTGGGTGGCCGTTGGTGATCGACGCGTGTCCGGTGCCGGCGTTTGCGATTGCTGTGGAGCCGGCCGGCTGGCTGGCGCCTGTGGTTTGTCAGGGGGAGGCGCACTCTGGGAATCAGACGGTGCGGGGCGCTCCTGCGCGGCAGGCGGAGGCGTCGTCGGCGCCGGTGCCGGTTGCTGCGGCCGGACTCGCTGGGCCGGCCCCGGTGTAGGCATGTCACGACGCGGCGCAGGTGGTTGGGCAGGCGCAGTTTGAGCGGGGGCGGGCGCCGGTTGCGGCGTTGCTCTTGAAGGTGGAGGCGTCTGAGGTGCCTGCCGTTGGAGCTCGCGGCGGTCCTGCGGCGGCTGTGCGGTTGGCCGCTGCGGCGCCTCGCGGCGTTGCGGCGGCTGACTGGTCGGCGCTTGCGGCTGACGCGCGGCCGGGGGCGGCGGTGGCTGATCAGGCTTGCGTGGCTGGGCGGCGGCCGGCGGCGCTTGTCGCGTTGCCGGGGGCATGGGTTTCGCCGGCGCCGCCGGTTGCTGCGGCTGCCGCTGCGCCGGAGCGGATTTCGGAGCTCGCTTCGCGGGTGGCTTGCCTTCGGGGTTCTTTTCAGGTTCGGGCGCCGCCTGCTGCGCCAGGATCATGCGCGACTCATTCTGTGGCGCGCCAATCGCGGTCCACGCGCCGAAAGCAGTCAGAATGGTGGTGGCAAGCAGCAGGCGTTTCAGCGTCGTCATGGATTTCCGTCTTTTGAGTGAAAACGTGGCGGGCGGGGCAGCGTGCAGATCGCAAAGGGCGCCGATTTGTCGTGACCATGGCCGATCTGCGGCCTGCCGCTAAACGGGCGTTCATCGCATCATTCCCACATGATGCAAGTCTACGCGCCCGACAGCAGGCCGGAGCGAAAACGACTCAACAGCAAAATGGTTCCGTCAGGCCGGTGCGTGACAGACAGCCTCGATGTTGTGTCCGTCGGGATCGAGGACGAACGCGCCGTAATAGTTGGGATGGTAATGCGCGCGAATGCCTGGCGCTCCGTTATCCCTGCCCCCGGCAACAAGCGCGGCCGCATAAAATGAGTCAACCGCCGCGCGACTCTTTGCGGCGATGGCGACATGCAGCGGACGATCGAGCCCACCTTCGCCGCCGATCCAGAAATCAGGCTTGCCGCCTGTGCCAAAACCGGCGGCAGGAGCGTCATTCAAATCCTGCTGCACTTCCTTAATCAGCGTGTAGCCGAGGGGCGCGAGCGCTTTTTCGTAGAATGCTTTCGAGCGCTTGTAGTCGGAAACAGGAAAGCCGACATGATCGATCATGGCTGTATCCCTTCATTGTCATTCCGGGGCGCGAGCGCAGCTCGCGAACCCGGAATCCAGAGACAGGATATGCGATTGCATCTGGATTCCGGATAGGCACGCTATGCGTGGCTTCCGGAATGACGGCTAAGGAATCACACCTGCCGCTCGACCATCGCCTTCTTGATTTCGGCAATCGCCTTCGCGGGATTAAGTCCCTTCGGGCAGGCCTTGGAGCAATTCATGATGGTGTGGCAACGATAGAGTCGGAACGGGTCTTCGAGAAAATCCAGGCGCTCGCCGGTCTTCTCGTCGCGTGAATCCACGATCCAGCGCTGCGCCTGCAACAAGGCGGCCGGCCCCATATAGCGGTCGCCATTCCACCAGTAGCTCGGGCAGGAGGTGGTGCAGCAGGCGCACAGGATGCATTCGTAAAGTCCGTCCAGCTTTTCGCGGTCTTCCTTGCTCTGCTTCCATTCCTTTTGCGGCACCGGCGTTTCGGTCTTCAGCCAAGGCTCGATCGCCGCATATTGCGCATAGAAATTGGTGAGGTCAGGCACGAGATCCTTGACCACAGGCATATGCGGCAGTGGGTAGATGCGCACACCGCCCTTGATCTCGTTCATGCCGCACGTGCAGGCGAGCGTGTTGGTGCCGTCGATATTCATCGAGCACGAGCCGCAGACGCCTTCACGGCAGGAGCGGCGGAAGGTCAGTGTGGGATCGACCTTCGATTTGATCCAGATCAGCGCGTCGAGCACCATCGGCCCGCAATCGTCGAGGTCGACATAATAGGTGTCGATGCGCGGGTTTTGTCCGTCTTCCTGATTCCAGCGATAGATGCGGAATTCGCGCTCGCGCCGGGCGCCCGGATTGCGCGGCCAGACCTTGCCTTCGGTGACGCGGGAATTTTTTGGAAGCGTGATTTCGACCATGATGCGTCTTGCTTTCTCTCCTCGTCATTGCCGGGCTTCACCCGGCAATCCATCTCGCGAAAAAGATGGATGTGCGGGTCGCACCCGCGCATGACGCTTCGATTTAATAAACCCGGACTTTCGGCTCGATATAGGCGATGTCGTTGGTCATTGTGTAGGTGTGCACCGGCCGGTAATCGATCGTGACCTTGCCGGTCTTCGGATCGAGCCAGACGAGCGTGTGCTTCATCCAGTTCTTGTCGTCACGATCCGGATAATCCTCGCGCGCATGCGCGCCGCGGCTTTCGGTGCGGTTGCGCGCCGCATCCATGGTCACCACCGCCTGCGCGAGCAGATTGTCCAGTTCGAGCGTTTCCACGAGATCGGAGTTCCAGACCAGCGAGCGGTCGGTGACGCGCACGTCTTGCATTTGCTCATAGACTTGATGAATGAGCTTGTGACCCTCGTCCAGAATTTGGCCGGTGCGGAACACTGCGCAGTTGTTCTGCATCACCTTCTGCATCTCCAGGCGCAGGTCGGCAGTCGGCGTGCCGCCGGAGGCGTTGCGGAACCTGTCGAGCCGTGACAGTGCCAGATCGGCAGAGTCTTTCGGTAGTTCGGCGTGTTTGCCGTTCGCCTCGACCGTTTCGGCACAGCGAAGCGCTGCCGCGCGTCCAAATACGACAAGGTCGATCAGCGAGTTGGAACCGAGGCGATTGGCGCCATGCACCGACACGCAGGCGCCTTCGCCAATCGCCATCAAGCCCGGCACCACCGCATCAGCATCGCCGTTCTTTTTGGTGAGCACCTCGCCGTGATAATTCGTGGCGATGCCGCCCATGTTGTAATGCGCGGTCGGCAGCACCGGGATCGGTTCCTTGGTGACATCAACACCGGCGAAGATGCGCGAGGATTCCGAAATGCCGGGGAGCCGCTCGGCCAGCACCTCCGGCGCGAGGTGATCAAGATGCAGATAGATGTGATCCTTGTTTTTGCCGACGCCGCGGCCTTCACGGATTTCGATGGTCATCGAGCGCGAGACGACGTCACGTGAGGCGAGATCCTTCGCAGACGGCGCATAGCGCTCCATGAAACGCTCGCCTTCGGAATTGACCAGATAGCCGCCTTCGCCGCGCGCGCCTTCGGTGATCAGGCAGCCGGCACCATAGATGCCGGTCGGGTGGAACTGCACGAATTCCATGTCTTGCAGCGGCAAGCCCGCGCGCAGCACCATGGCGTTGCCGTCGCCGGTGCAGGTATGCGCCGAGGTCGCGGAGAAATAGGCGCGGCCATAGCCGCCAGTCGCCAGCACGACCATGTTGGAGCGGAAGCGGTGGATCGTGCCATCATCGAGCTTCATCGCGATGACGCCGCGGCAGCGGCCCTCCTGATCCATGATCAGGTCGAGGGCGAAATACTCGATGAAAAATTCCGCCGAATGGCGCAGCGACTGCGAATAGAGCGTGTGCAGCATCGCATGTCCGGTACGGTCGGCGGCGGCGCAGGTGCGTAGCGCCGTGCCCTTGCCGAAATGCGTGGTCATGCCGCCGAACGGACGCTGATAAATCTTGCCGTCGTCGGTGCGCGAGAACGGCACGCCCCAGTGTTCCAGTTCGTAGACGGCTTCCGGCGCGTTGCGCACCATATATTCGATGGCGTCCTGGTCGCCGAGCCAATCCGACCCTTTCACCGTGTCGTACATGTGCCAGCGCCAATCGTCCTCGCCCATATTGCCGAGCGAAGCGGCGATGCCGCCCTGCGCTGCCACCGTGTGCGAGCGCGTCGGAAACACCTTGGTAATGCAGGCAGTCCGCAGGCCTGCCTGCGAGCAGCCGACCACCGCGCGTAGCCCGGAGCCGCCAGCCCCGACCACCACGACATCGAAGGTGTGGTCCTCAATCGGATAGGCCTTGCCGTTGATCGCAGGCGCCGCACCGTTATGTCCGTTCGCCGCCATGTCAGACTCCAAAAGACAGCTTGAGGATCGCGTAGATGCAGCAAAGCGCGATCGTGAAGCAGAAGAAGGTGTTCAGCATCAGCCAGGTGAGCTTGGACTCCGAATGGATGTAGTCGACGATGATCTCCTGCATGCCGAGCCACATATGATAGACGGACGTCAGCACGAAAAGGATCATCACGATGGCGACGAAGGGTGATCCGAGAATCTGCGCCGCGGCGGCGTGATTGCGGCCGATCAGTCCGACCACGATCAGCACGAAGGCGATGGTCAGCGGTATGAGCGCAACCGACGACACGCGCATATGCCAGAAATGCTCTGTGCCGGATTTCGCCGAACCCAGAAAGCGGACGCGGGCGAGCGGCGTGCGCATGCTTTGCTGTTTGCTCATCCTGCGCCTCCCGTCACCAGAAAACCGACAATCCAGAGAATGAGCGTCAGCCCGATCGAGCCGATCAGGCCTGCCAGCACCAGCCATTCACGTTCGGCCGGGCCGAAGCCGCGGCCGGTGTCCCAGATCAGATGGCGGATGCCGCCGAGCATGTGATGGATCAGCGCCCATGTGTAGCCGAACAGGACCAGAAGGCCGATCCAGCTCTCCATCACCCACTGAAACTTGCCATAGGCGGTGGGGCCGGACGCCGCAGCGAGCAACCACCAGGTCAGCAGCAAAGTGCCAAAGAACAAGGCTGCGCCGGTGATGCGATGCACGATGGACATCACCATCGTCAGCATCGGCTTGTAGATTTGCAGGTGCGGCGACAGCGGCCGCAGCCCGGCTGCGGTAGTCTTCGGTTCGGCCATGATGCGCTCCCTAACGATCCCCGGAGAAGCGGTGAGCAGGCTTAGGCAGAAATCCTGATCCCGGCTTTGCGATCCCCAGGAGCATCCGGCGGCAATAAATACCGCCACTTGGCTGACTTCTAAACTTCGCCAACAGCGAAGTACCACCAGGAAAACAGGCCTCACAATCACTATTTTACGTAGTTTGCCTTCGTGAAACTAGAAGGCTATGTATAGTGCATGCGGTTCGATCTGCCTGATCTGAATCTTTTTCGCCACGTTGTAGAGGCGGGCAGCATAACCCATGGTGCGGCCCGGGCGCATCTAGCGCTGGGCGCAGCCTCAACCCGCATCCGCAGCATGGAAGACGAGCTCGGGGTGCCGCTTCTGCTGCGCGGGCGGCTGGGTGTGAAGCCGACCCAGGCGGGCCGAACCCTGCTGCAGCATGCCCGGGCAATGTTGGCGCAGGCCGAGCGCATGCGCGAAGACCTCGGTGTCTATGCCGGCGGCTTCGCCGGGCAGATCACCCTTCTGTCCAACACCAACGCGCTCACCGAGTTTCTGCCGGAGACGCTCAGCTCGTTCCTGACCGCCCACCGCAATATCAGCATCGATCTCGAGGAGCGGCTGAGCGACGAGATCGTCGACATGATCGCGGAAGGCGTCGCGGATATCGGCATCATTGCTGGCACGGTCGATCCCGGACGGCTGACGACCTATCCGTTCCGAAGCGACCGCTTTGTGCTCGTGGTATCGCGCGATCATCCGCTCGCGAACCAGTCGCGGATCGGATTTGCCGATGTGCTGGATTATGATTTTGTCGGTCTCGATCGCGCCAGCGCCCTGCAACGCTTCCTTGCGGTGAAGGCGAACCGGATCGGGCGCCCGCTGCGTCTGCGCATCCAGTTGCGCAGCTTTGACGCCGTCTGCCGACTTGTCGAGCACAATGTCGGCATCGGCATCGTGCCGGAGACGACGGCCCAGCGCGCCGCGAAGACGATGGCGATCGAGGCGGTGGCGCTTGATGACGCCTGGGCGCCGCGTGACCTCACCATCTGCATCCGCGACTACGACGCGTTGCCGCCTTATGCGCAGCAGTTGGTGGATCATCTGCGCGCGGCGAATGAGTAGAGATCTCCGGGGCTGACCTCTCCCTGGAAGGGGAGTGGCCCGCCGCAGCGCGTAGGCGCGAAGGCGGGCGAGTGGGGGTCGTTACCAATCGCACGAAAGAGAAGACCCCTTCTCCATCCCTCCCGCTTTCAGGGGGAGGGGCGCGCTGAGTTTGCGGTAGCATAGGTGACTATTCACCGCGGGATCAGCACCCAATAATCGAGGTCGAGAATAACCGACGGATCATCCTGATCTCCTGCCTTCAGCGGAAAATCCGCGCAAAAGCGGTTTTTGGTCGCCACGGTCCGCAGCCGCAATGCGCCGAGATCAGAACGTCGCGGCAATTCCGCCTTCGCCAGGATTTCCGACCAGGCAAACACGGTATCGCCTGCGAAGAGCGGCGCCACATGCCGCCCGCCATTGATCGCCGCGATATGAAATGCGTTGGCGAGACCGTTGAACGTCAATGTACGCGCCAGCGAAATCACGTGCCCGCCATAGATGAGCCGGCGGCCGAAGCGGCCCTTGCTCTCGACGAAAGCGTTGAAATGGATGCGCGCCGTATTCTGATAAAGGCGCGTCGCCATCTGGTGCTCGGCTTCCTCGACGGTGACGCCGTCGACATGATCTATTTTCTCGCCGACATGGTAATCGCCGAACTTGTGCGGAGAGCCAGACAAGGCCAGGTCGAAGGCGTCCACATTGATCGGCGGGCAGGCATCGCCGAGAAGGTTCGGCTCGACCGCCGTCGGCAGGCGTGGAATGTGGTCATCGGGCGTTGCGGCGGCCTCGTCGCGTTTGCGCACCATCACCCAGCGCACATATTCCAGCACCAGGCTGCCGTCCTCCGCAAAGCCGCTGGAGCGCACGGTGACAATGCCGGTCTTGCGGTTGGAATTTTCCTTGAGTCCGATCACTTCCGAAACAGCGCTCAGGGTCTCGCCCGGATAGACCGGCTGCAGAAAGCGGCAATTGGCATAGCCGAGATTGGCCACCGCGTTGAGAGAGATATCCGGCACGGTCTTGCCGAAGACGACGTGAAAGACCAGCAGATCGTCGATCGGCGCGCGCTCATATCCGATCGCTTTTGCAAAAGCGTCTGACGACTGCACGGCGAAGCGCGGGCCGAAAATGCCGTTGTAGATCGCGACATCGCCGACGGTGACCGTGCGCGGCGTCGCGTGCCGGATCGTCTGCCCGAGCCGGAAGTCTTCAAAGAAATTGCCTGAACTGGTCTTCATCATCATCGCCATCTTCTGAACCCCTCGAAATCCGGCGCCTCTATAGCGTGCCTGCCGGGTTTCACGAAGCCGTGAGATCAGCCATCGCCGGAAACCCGCGCGCACAGGGTCCGTAGCTCCCGCTGACGATGCGACAAACAGGCCCGTTCGGCGGGTCAGAGCGCCTCGTCTGTCCCGGCGGCATGCCGCCTTCATCACTGTCAAGGAAGGGAGCTATCCAATGTCCAAGCGTGTCACTCTTCTGGCTGCGGTCGCCGCGTTCGCCCTGGCGGCACCGGCCTACGCCCAGAACCAGAATCCGATGGTCGGCGGGGCGCCGATGTATTCGACCAAGAATATCGTCCAGAACGCCGTCAATTCGAAGGATCACACCACCCTGGTTGCCGCCGTGAAAGCAGCTGGCCTGGTGGACACCTTGTCGGGCAAAGGCCCGTTCACCGTGTTCGCGCCGACCAATGCCGCCTTCGCCAAGCTGCCGGCCGGCACGGTCGAAAACCTGGTGAAGCCCGAGAACAAGGCGACGCTAACCAAGATCCTGACCTGTCACGTCGTTGCCGCGAATGCGCTGTCGACCGCGATCAACAAGATGATCGCCGACGACAACGGCACGCATCCGGTGAAAACTGTCGGCGGCTGTGTCCTGCAGGCGAAGAAGAACGGCAGCAAGATCACGCTGACCGACGAGAAGGGCGGCATTGCCACGGTGACGATCGCCGATGTGCGTCAGTCGAACGGCGTCATCCATGTGATCGACAAGGTTCTGCTGCCCGCCAGCTAACCTGCAGCAGACGGATGCGCCGGGATGTCCCGGCGTATCCGTCCCTTTTGGCAACTCAAATCCGGTAGCCCTCGCCATGAGCGTGACCCTTGCCACTCCGACGATCAAATCCGGCGCCGCGCGTGCGGTGATCCATCCGCGGTGGGTGCGCATCACACACTGGATCAACGCGATTGCGATGGTCGTGATGATCATGTCGGGCTGGCAGATTTACAACGCGGCCCCCCTGTTTTCATTCGTCATCCCGCGCGAAATCACGCTCGGCGGCTGGCTCGCCGGCGCGCTGCTCTGGCACTTCGCGGCGATGTGGCTGCTGGTGATCAACGGAATCGTCTATGTGACGCTCGGCATTCTGACCGGACGTTTCCGCCGCAAGTTCTTTCCGCTCAGCGCAGGCGCTGTTTTTGCTGACATGACGGCGGCGCTGACGTTTCGCCTCTCGCACGACGATCTTTCCATCTACAACGCCGTGCAGAAGTTGCTCTATCTCGGCGTCATCGCTGCCGGCTTCGTTGTCGTGCTGTCGGGCCTCGCGATCTGGAAGCCGGTGCAATTGCAGACCTTGACCGCGATCTTCGGCGGCTATGACGCGGCGCGCTATGTCCATTTCGCTGCGATGGCGGCCATTGTCGGATTTCTTGTCGTGCATGTGCTGCTGGCGCTGCTCGTGCCGAAGAGTCTGCGCGGCATGATCAAGGGCCGCTGAGGAGGCGAAGATGAAACGCCACGGACTCATTCCCGGTGTCGACGCAAGACTCCTGATCAGGGAGGCGGCGAAGCTCCGCCCCGATCTCGCGCGGCGCGCGTTCCTGCGCGGCATGGCCAGTCTCGGCACACTGACATTTCTCACGGGCTGCGACATCGTGGATGGTTTCTCTGCGGAAAAGGTGTTGCGCAAGATTTCCGAATTCAACGATGCGGCGCAGGCCGCCTTGTTCGATGCCAATCAGCTCGCGCCGGAATATCCCGACAGCGCGATCACCCGGCCGTTTCCGTTCAACGCCTATTACCCGGAAGAGGATGCACCCGAGGTCGATGCAGAGGGTTTCAAGCTGGAGGTCGGCGGTCTGGTCGACAGCGAGACGTCATGGACGCTCGATGAGCTTTATGCGCTGCCGCAGGAGAGACAGATCACGCGGCATATCTGCGTCGAAGGCTGGAGCGCGATCGGAAGCTGGACCGGCGTTCGCTTGAGCGAATACCTGCGGCGCGTCGGCGCCGACACCCGCGCGAGATATGTCTGGTTCCAGTGCGCCGAGGGTTATTCCACCACCATTGACATGGCGACGGCCTTGCATCCGCAGACGCAACTGTCGTTCAAGTTCGACAACGACATCCTGCCGCGCCGCTACGGCTTTCCGATGAAATGCCGGATGCCGACCAAGCTCGGCTTCAAGAATCCCAAACACGTCGTCGCCATCCATGTCACCAACGATGACCGCGGCGGCTATTGGGAGAACCAGGGCTATAACTGGCATAGCGGGCTGTAGCCGCTTTCCCCGACAAGGCGTGGATCGCCTTGCCAATCGCGCCGCCGCCCTTTAGCACTCGCCCGGCATTTAACAGAACGAGGCGCGGTGATGGCGACCCAGAAGCTCCTTCTTCTCCCCGGCGACGGCATTGGTCCGGAAGTCATGGCCGAGGTGAAGAAACTGATCAAATTCTTCAACGACAAGGGTTTGGCCCGCTTCGAGACCGAGGAAGGCCTGGTCGGCGGTGCCGCCTATGACGCTCACAAGGTGGCGATCAGCGAAGCCGACATGGACAAGGCCAAGGCCGCCGATGCCGTGATCTTTGGCGCGGTCGGCGGACCGAAATGGGACGGCGTGCCCTATGAGGTGCGCCCGGAAGCCGGGCTTCTCCGTCTGCGCAAGGACCTCGCGCTCTACGCCAATCTGCGTCCCGCGGTGACCTATCCGGCGCTGGCCGAAGCCTCCTCGCTCAAGCGTGAGCTGGTTGAAGGCCTCGACATCATGATCCTGCGCGAGCTCACCGGCGGCGTGTATTTCGGCGAGCCCAAGACCATCACCGATCTCGGCAACGGCCAGAAGCGCGCCATCGACACGCAGGTCTACGACACCTACGAGATCGAGCGCATCGCGCGCGTCGCCTTCGAGCTGGCGCGCAAGCGCCGCAACAAGGTCACCTCGATGGAAAAGAACAACGTGATGAAAAGCGGCGTTCTCTGGAAGGAAGTGGTGACGCAGGTGCACGCGCGCGAATTCAAGGACATTGAGCTTCAGCACATGCTGGCGGATGCCGGCGCGATGCAGCTCGTGCGCAATCCGAAACAGTTCGACGTCATCGTCACCGACAATCTGTTTGGCGACGTCCTGTCGGACGTGGCGGCAATGCTGACCGGATCGCTCGGCATGCTGGCCTCGGCCTCGCTCGGCGAGACCGATCCGAAGACGAAGAAGCGCAAGGCGCTGTATGAGCCGGTGCATGGTTCGGCGCCGGACATTGCCGGCAAGGGTGTCGCCAATCCGATCGCGATGATCGCGTCCTTCGCGATGGCGCTGCGCTATTCGTTTGGCATGATCAGGGAAGCCGACATTGTCGAGCAGGCGATTGCCGCCGCGCTTGCCAACGGCCTGCGCACCGGCGACATCGCGGGCCCCGGCACCAGGACCGTCGGCACTTCGGAAATGGGCGATGCGATTATCGCCGAGATCGAGAAGCTTGCTGCGTAGCTCAAGCGTCATGTCCCGCGAAAGCGGGGCATGCAGTAATTACTGAAGCAACCAATCTGAAAAGCAGTTCGCTGATTGGCCGGCTGGTGATGACTGGATCGTCCGCTTTCCGGACGACCGCCAGGGAAAACAAAACGCGCGGCTCGGGCCGCGCGTTTTGTTTTGTGTTCCATCAATCAGAATAGCGTCACCAACCGTAGCGGTGCGGCACGTCCCAATAATCGTTAAGCGGCCGGCGGTCCCAGCCGAAGCTCGGCCCGAGCACGGTGCTGATGGCCGAGTAACCGGGAGGAATGGCATAGTCCGTGTATTTGCGCTCGCCCGGCAGTACTTCCGTGCCGGCGTCGAGATACGATCGCGGCCGCACCGCGATGCGTGCGCGCGGCGCGGTGCGGACGGTATAAAGCCGATCGCCGGTGTAATATTCCACACGCTGCCTGCGCTGAGCTTCGGCCGGACTCGCCATTGTGGTCGCCATCAGGCCGGCCAGTCCCGCGGCAGCCAAGGCAAACTTCAGAATGCGCATGAAATCCTGTCCTCGCTAATTCCTTCGATTCAAACGCACAATATGCACTTTTGGTTCAGCCCGCCAATAACTTCCGCGTTTGGTGCCGGGGGTTCCGGCCCGCGGAAGCGCGAATCTGTTGCAGATTGACCACGCCCGCCAACGCATTAGGATTATTGAATACGTCGCGCGGAGGCGCGGCCAAAACTCATAAAGCGCAGCATGGTGATGCTGTGCACAGGGAGAGTGGGCAATGTCCAAGATCGAGCGGACAGTTGAGGAGCTTTATGCGGACGATCCCGAGCGGGCGGATGCGGTGGTCTTTGGCCGCGGAACGGGCGTCCATCGCCGCGGTTTTCTGGGGGGCGCCAGCCTTGCCGCGATGGGCGCGGCGGTGGGTGGCGCGATACCATTCGGAAGTAACATGCCCAACGGACTGATCCCGGCAGCCTTTGCGCAAGACAAGCCGGCATCTTCCGCCGCAGCCAAGGGACCGCAACCGCTCAACTTCCCCGGCAAGGACTCCAGGCTTGTCGTGCTGGGCGACCGGCCGCTGGTCGCGGAGACGCCGGCCGAGTTGCTTGACGATCCGATCACGCCGATCGGGAAATTCTACATCCGCAACAACGGTCAAATTCCGGAGGAAGCCAAGGATCCGGAAAAATGGGAAATCACCATCGACGGTGAAGTGAACAAGCCGCTGAAGATCACGCTTGGCGAACTGAAGGCGAAATACAAGCCGCAGACCCTGCGCTTCGTTCTGGAATGCGGCGGCAACGGACGCTCCGGATTCTCGCCGCCGGCGCGCGGCAATCAATGGACCAATGGCGGCGCCGGTTGCGCGGAATGGACAGGTGTCCGACTGGCCGATGTTCTGAAAACTGCGGGCGTGAAACCATCGGGCATCTACACCGCGCATTTTGGCGCCGATGTGCATCTGTCCGGCGACGCGACGAAGCAGCCGGTCTCCCGCGGCGTTCGCATCGCCAAGGCCATGGACCCCAACAGCATGATCGTCTGGGGCATGAACGGCCAGCCGCTGCCGAATATCCATGGCGGACCGGTGCGCCTGATCTATCCTGGCTGGGCCGGATCGGCATCGCAGAAATGGCTGACGCGCATCTGGATTCGCGACAAGGAGCATGACGGTCCCGGCATGACCGGCTTCTCCTATCGCACGCCGATCAAGCCGATGGTCCCCGGCGACAAGGGCGACCCGAAAAATTTCAAGATTCTCGAATCGATGCCGGTGCGCTCGATCATCACCAATCCTGCCAACGGTACGAAACTCGCGGCCGGCACGCGCAAGCTTGAATTGCGCGGCGCCGCCTGGGCCGGCGACAATTCCGTGCGTTCGGTGGAAGTCTCCACCGACTACGGATCGAGCTGGAAGACCACGAAACTCGGCGATCCGCGCAATCGCTATGACTGGCAGCGCTGGACCGGCAGCGTCAATTTCCCGACCGACGGCTATTACGAAATCTGGGTGCGCGCCACCGATTCACGCGGCAACCGGCAGCCGCACATCACCGGCAACTGGAATCCGCAGGGCTATGGCGGCAATGCCATGCACCGGATCGCGGTGCTTGTCGGCTGATCATGAAGGGATCGCCGCGTATCTCAGGGGCCGCCGCGCGCGTTGCGCGGCGGTTGTGTTTTGCCGTCACCGCAATGATCCTCGCCAGCGGTCTTGCATTTGCACAAACACCGCAGGGCTTCAATCCGAGCGAGGAGACGCCGGAAGAATTTCCGGCGGGTCCCGGCCGCGAACGGACATTTTATACATGCGTCGCCTGTCACAATTTCAAGCTGGTCGCCGCACAGGGGATGAGCCGCCGGCAATGGGAGGAGTCGCTCGAGCTGATGGTCCAGCGACACGGGATGCCTCCGCTCGACGACGCGGACCGCAAGGTGGTGCTCGACTATCTGGAAAAAACCTATCCGCCGCGCGCGCCTGCGGCCGGCGGTGGCTGGCAGAATCCGTTTTTGAAGCGGTAGGCCTCACCACACCGTCATGCCCGCGCACTCCGGCCCGGCCGAAGGCCGCCTGAGTTTAGACTTGTCGCGGGCGTCCACGTCTTTCTTGCTTCGACATCGTCACGACGTGGATGGCCGGACAAGCCCGGCCATGACGAGTCAGCCATTCAATGCCGGGGAAATTGCGCTATCGCATCAGCCGACCGCGCAAGGTCGTCGCCAGCGGCTTCACCGGTTCGATCGAGCGTCGCGGCGTCGCATGCAGGATCGGATCGCGCTGTCCGCAGAAATTGCGCTTGAGCTCGGCTTGGGCGAAAAGTTTCGCGATATCGGGGTCGCTGCCGGCCGACATCAGCGTCAGGCGATCGATCGCGCAGGCCATCGCCGAGCGGTCAACGAGGGCGTCGCTGTTGCAGGACAGGCCGGAAATCTGCATGCGCGGTTCGTCGAAGGTGCGCACGAAACCGACGCAATGCCCGGCGCCCGACCGGCCAATATTGAAATCCACCGTTGCGACCGGACCGAATTTGGTGTCGATCGGCAGCGACTGTCGCATCCGCGCCGTTGTTGCATATCCCGCTGCACGCAATTCTATTTCTGCGATGGGTGTTGAGAAGCCGTCGAGCTCGCTGCCCGGACGATAGATCTCAACCAGGAAATGCCGAGCGGATTGGCCAGGCTCGCCCCAGCTCATGGTGTCCTTGCGGCCGCCGCCCTCGCTGTGCCGACGGATCGTATATTTTTGCTCGTCCGTCGTGTCCGGCAGGTTGAGGTGAAATGCCGGAAAAGGCTTGCCGACAGTGATCCATTCCTGACGCGCCACAGGTTCGACCGCAGCGACGACCGGCGCGGACTGAAACAGCTCGGCGGCGACAAATGACAGCACCGCGATGCCGCAGACATAGGCGAGAAACCTGACAAAAAGTCCGCGCCAGGATTGCGCCATTGCGTCGAGCAGCGGATTGGACGGCACAGGCGGCCGGCGCCGGAACTCGATCGACCGGAATGCCGCCGCGAAAGCGGCGGCGGATCTGCCGATCGCGACCAGGCCCGCAAAGGCCATGCGGCTCAGGGGCGCGCCGGCGCTGGCGAGCGCAGAGAGCCAGGCCGCGATCGCGCTGGCCATCGGCCGCGCGGCCTGGGTGGCCTCCTGCAGGTGTCCCTGCTGAATATCGACCTGCGATCGGGCCCGGACCTGAGCCGGATTCTCCGGCGCGGGGGCGGGCGGCAGGGACGGGGGAACCCGACGGCGCCCGAACGGCCGGGGGTGAACGGCGAGCAACGCGGCCTCCACAACAGCTTCCTGTCAGCTTTCTCGGCCGGCCCGTTCTAGGCCGGCGTTGTAATTGCCGCATTTCTCGCTTAGAAGCCGCTGCGTTCCGGTTTCCGACAGCTCGGTCCCGGTACGATTTTCCGGCGGAGAGTCAAGAATGGGTTACAAAGTCGCGGTTGTCGGTGCCACGGGCAATGTGGGCCGCGAGATGCTCGAAATTCTGGCCGAACGGCGTTTTCCCGCCGACGAGGTGGTCGCGCTGGCGTCGCGGCGCTCGCAGGGCGTGGATGTCTCCTATGGTGAAAAAACGCTGAAGGTCAAAGCGCTCGAGCATTACGACTTCTCCGATGTCGACATCTGCCTGATGTCGGCGGGCGGCGCGGTGTCGAAGGAATGGTCGCCAAAGATCGCGGCGCAGGGCGCGGTGGTGATCGATAATTCGTCGCAATGGCGCATGGACCCGGACGTGCCGCTGGTGGTGCCGGAAGTGAATGCAGCGGCGGTTGCCGATTTCCGCAAGAAAGGAATCATCGCCAATCCGAATTGCTCGACCGCGCAGCTCGTTGTCGTGCTCAAGCCGCTGCACGACAAGGCGAAGATCAAGCGTGTCGTGGTCTCGACCTATCAATCGGTGTCGGGCGCCGGCAAGGACGCGATGGACGAACTCGACCGCCAGACAAAGGCGATCTATTCGCTCGGCGAGATCGAGATGAAGAAGTTTCCGAAGCGCATCGCCTTCAACGTCATTCCGCAAATCGACGTCTTCATGGACGACGGCTCCACCAAGGAAGAGTGGAAGATGGTGGCCGAGACCAAGAAGATTCTCGATCCCAAGATTAAGTTGAACGCCACTTGCGTGCGCGTGCCGGTCTTCATCGGCCATTCGGAAGCGGTGAATATCGAGTTTGAGAATCCGATTTCGACCGACGAAGCCTATGAAGCGCTGCGCGGTGCGCCGGGTGTTCTGGTTGTCGACAAGCGCGAGCCGGGCGGTTACGCGACGCCCTATGAAGCGGCGGGCGAGGACGCGACCTATGTCAGCCGCGTGCGCGAAGACCCGACCGTTGAGAACGGTCTCGTGCTGTGGTGTGTGTCAGACAACCTGCGCAAGGGCGCGGCGCTGAATGCGATCCAGATCGCGGAAGCGCTGATCAACCGCAAGCTGATCGAAGCGAAGAAGAAGGCGGCGTAGTTTCCTCTCCCCGCAGGCGGGGAGTGGTGAAAACCTCAAAACCTCGGCTCCGCAAACACCTGCGCATGTTCCTCCTGCGCGACGTGGCGGAATTCGCCGCTGTCTTCGTCGAACACCGACAGCGCGCCGGTGCCGACGCCAAAATACGCGGCGTGCAATTGCAGCTTGCCGCGCTCGACCAGGATCTTCACGCAGGGGAAGGTCATCAGATTGTCGAGCGTCTTGACGACTGAGGCTTTCTCAAGCCGCGCAAGATATTCGGCCATCGGCTGATCGCCGCGCGGGCCGACCGCCTTGGCGGCGGGCGCGATCAGCGACATCCAATGACCGATGAAATCGCCCGGCGACAGCGGTGCCGCTTCTTCCGCGAAAGCGCGGATGCCGCCGCATTGCGCATGCCCCAGCACCACGATGTGCTTCACCTTCAGCGCCTGCACGGCGAATTCAAGCGCGGCGGAGACGGCGCGCTGCGCGCCGTCCGGTGTGTAGGGCGGCACGAGGTTGCCGACATTGCGGATCACGAACAATTCGCCAGGGCGGGCATCGAAAATGACCTCCGGCGAAACGCGGGAATCGCAGCAGCCGATCACCAGGATCTCCGGCGATTGCCCGCTTTCTGCGAGTTCGCGGAAACGGTTCTGCTCCTCCGGCAGCCGGCGAGCCAGGAACGCGCTGTAACCTTCGAGCAGCCTTTGCGGAAATGCCATCACCCCGGACTCTTGCTTGACGCCGCGCGCCCGGATTAATCACGCCCAGATCGCCATCGGCAAGCCGCAAGAATCGCGCGGCGGCGGATCGGGAAAGGATTGCGCGGAACCTGCATGAATCCGCCGTGCAACGGCCGCGCAGGCGAGCGCGTCCAGGAGGTCGTCCGGGCCGGCGCCCTCCGGCGGCGCCCCGGCGATGATGGAGACCGGCAGCCCGGCGGAGGCCAGCAGGTTGCGCCGCAGGGCCAGGCCGGGCTCGTAACATCTGCTCTTGATCTTCTTCGGCTCGTGCAAGGGCCGTTCCCCGTTCAGCCGCCAGAACGCGACTTCCGGATGCACCTCGAAGACGCGCCGTGCGAGAGCGGCGTCCGCACGCAAGTTCTCATCCACCTCCCGAATTTTCGACGCGATGTTGAAGAGCTGCTTGGCGACACTCTTTGGCGGGTCGGACGTGGTGAGCGCAACCTGGCGCGCCTCGTCATAATCTTTTGTGTAGACGGCGGAACGCGACGGCACGGAAAACACCGAGGATTGCCGCTGGCCGAGCAGTGGCCGCACCGCATTTTCCGCCGCGCGCCCGCCCGGGCCGGCACGGTCCGGCAGCCCGATCGGGATGTCGACGGCGATGATGGCGGACGCCTCGGGCAATCCGGCGACATCGGCGAAACGGGCAAAGGTGCGAATGCGCACTTCATTGCCGTCAGGCCGGATGAAAACGGCAATCCAGCCGGCCGGACAACCGTCAACACCTGCAAGCCAGACATTCATTGTGTGTCATGCTCCGCGAAAGCGGGGCATCCAGTAACCGAGAGCAGTGCAATTTGCATATCGGCATTCCCAATTGGAACCTTTGTGTATACTGGATCGTCCGCTTGCTCTTTCGCTAAAGCTTCGGAGGGCTGCTGTCATACCCGTCGATATATTGACGAAGACGGCGCGCGGGCGATGACAAGTGTTGTATCGAGGAGTGATCATGACCATTCGTCCGCGCCGTTCCGTTCTCTATATGCCGGGCTCGAATGCCCGTGCCATCGAGAAGGCGCGCACGCTGCCGGCTGATGGCGTCATCCTCGACCTCGAAGATGCTGTAGCGCCCGACGCCAAGGAGACCGCGCGCAAGCAGGTGGCGGAGGCAGTGAAAGCGGGCGGCTTCGGGGCGCGCGAGATCTTCATCCGCGTCAATGCCATCGATACGCCCTGGCATGCCGAGGATCTTAACGCGGCAGCGCATGCGGCGCCGGACGGCATTTTGGTGCCGAAGATTTCCAATCCGGGTCAGCTCGAAATGCTCGGCCAGCGTCTGCTCGACATGGGAACCGACCACAGGACGCGGCTCTTGGCGATGATCGAGACGCCGATCGCCATTTTCAACATCCAGTCGATCGCGGCCTGCGCCAAGGATTCCGAAACGCGACTGTCGGGCTTCGTGCTCGGCACCAATGATCTCGCCAAGGAGACCGGCACCCGTCTTGTCCCCGGCCGCTGGACCATGCTGCCCTGGCTCACCACGTGCGTGCTCGCCGCGCGCGCCTACGGCATTTCCATCCTCGATGGCGTCTACAACAATCTCAGCGACGCGGAAGGCTTCGCCGAGGAATGTGCGCAGGCGCGCGACCTGGGCATGGATGGGAAGACGCTGATCCATCCCAACCAGATCGGACCGTGCAACGAAGCTTTCTCTCCCGGCGCGGAGGAAGTGGCGCAGGCGAAGAAGATCATCGCCGCCTTCGATCAGCCCGAGAATAAGGACAAGGGCGTGGTGCAGCTCGAGGGCCGTATGGTCGAGCGCATGCATGCCGACATCGCGCGGCGGACGGTGGCGATTGCGGACGCGATCGCGGCGCGGCAATGATTTCTCTTTACCTCCCCTTGCAGGGGAGGGAGAACAGCCTTCGTGCGTTGCCAGCTAATGGGAAGCAACCGCCATGTCCCTCGAATTCTATCTCACCTATGTCGCCGCCTGTATCGTTATCGTCATTGTGCCGGGTCCGACAGTGACGCTGATCGTCGCCAATTCCCTGCGCTATGGGACGAGCGCCGGACTTCTCAACGTCGCCGGTACCCAACTCGGCATTGGCGTCATGATGCTGATTGTCGCGGCGGGACTGGCGTCGCTGATGGCCACCATGAGCATCTGGTTCGATTGGGTGCGGCTCGCCGGCGCGGCTTATCTGGTATGGCTTGGGATCAAGATGTTCACTGTATCGGGTTCATTGCAGGCCGCGGGCAAAACCGAGCGGCCGCGTGGCGGTTTCCTCCTGCAAGGTTTCCTCGTGCTGATGAGCAACCCGAAGGTGCTGCTGCTGTTCGGGGCCTTCATCCCGCAATTCGTGGATCCCAAAGGTGACTATGTCGGACAGGTGATCTTGCTCGGCGTCACCGCGATGGTGACGGCGGCGATTTTCGACAGTATTTACGCGCTATTGGCGGGCCGTGCCGGGCAAGCTCTGTCGCAATCGCGGGTGCGATTGGTCTCGAGGGTAAGCGGCATGTTCCTGATCGGCGGCGGCATCTGGATGGCGCTGGCGCGTAGCCGCTAGCGGAGGGGGCCGGTGAACCCGGCAGTCACTGCGGCGTTATTTCTCCCGAGAACAGGAGGACGCCGCCATGCCCGATATCCGCGAGAATAGCGGCATCGTGACCCAGATCACGACCGTCAAACTGCCTCCCGGCAATCAGGACGAAGTGCTGCGACTGATGGCCGAGCGCGCTCGGTTCATGTCGTCGCAACCGGGCTTCGTTTCAATCAGCCTGCACCGCAGCCAGGACGGCAGCCATGTCGTGAATTATGTTCAATGGGAAAGCGCCGAGGAACTGACGGCCGCCCATCACGCGCCCGAATTTCGCAAGAAGTGGCCGCATTTCGGCAAGCTGGCGGACGAAATTGAGCCGTCTCTGTACGATGTGGTGCACGTCGAGGCCGCGAGTCCGCGAACCTGATTCATTCCGGCAAGGTATAGACGAAGACCGGACCACGCCGGTAGCCGGCGTGCAGGCAAATGAAGCGGACTTGCTTCGGCCCGCTGCCGGCCTCGTAGATCGCTTTGCCGTGATAGATAGTCGACACAAATTGCTGGCCGACCTGATCGACAAATTTGTCGTCAACGACGCTTGACCGGTCGATCAGAAAGCGGCGAAAGGACGGGTTCTGCTTGCGGAATTGCAGCGCGCCGAAACGCTCGCATTGTCGCAGCCCGTCGAACTTGGTGCGCTGTGCCGACGCTGCCGACGGCAGGATCAGCGAGACCGCCAGTGTCGTGAAAAGGGCAGCTTTCACGGACGCGCCCGCTTACAGCCAGGGCCGTTCGGCTTGCGCCTTGCTTTCGAAAGTGTCGATCTTGTCCTTCTTCACCATCGTCAGCCCGATATCGTCGAGGCCGTTGAGCAGACAATGCTTGCGGAAAGGATCGACGTCGAACTTGATAACGCCGCCGTCAGGGCCGCGGATTTCCTGCTTCTCGAGATCGATCGTCAACGTGGCGTTGGCGCCGCGTTCGGCGTCCTCGAACAGTTTTTCCAGCTCTTCCGGGGTGACGCGGATCGGCAGGATGCCGTTCTTGAAGCTGTTGTTGTAGAAGATGTCGCCGAACGAGGTCGAGATCACGCAGCGGATGCCGAAATCGAGCAGCGCCCAGGGCGCGTGCTCGCGCGAGGAGCCGCAGCCGAAATTGTCGCCGGCGACCAGAATCTTGGCATTGCGATAGGCCGGCTTGTTGAGCACGAAATCCGGGTTCTCGCTGCCGTCGTCCTTATAGCGCTGCTCCGAGAAAAGGCCTTTGCCGAGACCGGTGCGCTTGATGGTCTTCAGATATTGCTTGGGGATGATCATGTCGGTGTCGACATTGACCATTTTGAGCGGCGCGGCGACGCCTTCCAGCACGGTAAACTTGTCCATCGCTAAGGTCCTTTGCGCCGTCAGGCGCCTGCCTTCCTCTAGGCGGGCGGGCCGCCGCCGGTCAAGGTGGCAAGCGGCTGAATCTATAGCCCAAATGGCTGCCCTGCGGGCGGCGCGCGGGTGTGTCAGGTGAGCGCGTTCAGACCGGCCTGGGCGATTACTTCGTCCTCATGTGATTGCACGCCGGAGACGCCGATCGCGCCGACGCACTCGCCCTGATAGATGATGGGCAGCCCGCCCTGGATCTGCAGCACGCCCGGAAAGTTCAGGAAACCCGGCCGCTCCTTGATCCGCTCCTCCCAGAATTTGCTCGGCCGCCGGCTGATGGCGGAGGTGCGGGCCTTGCCGACGGCGACTTCCGCCGTGGTCGAGGCCGCCCCGTCCATCCGCTCCAGATAAAGGGGAATGCCGGCGTCATCGACGATGGCGATGGTGACGTTCCATTTGTTCTTCTCGGCTTTCGCTTTGCACGCGGCGGCCATTTTCAGAACGTCGGACGATGTCAGGCACGGTTTGGTTCGCATGGGTCCCCCTTTTCAATATGACAGTGGCTTCATTCGACGCTGGCTTCGATCGCCTCCATATCGTCGTCGGACAAGCCGAAATGATGCCCGATCTCATGCACCAGCACATGCGTGATGATGCTGCCCAGGGTTTCCTCGTGCTCGGCCCAGTAATCCAGGATCGGCCGGCGATAGAGCCAGATCATGTTCGGCATGCGCGAGGGATCCGAGGTCGACTGGAATGGCAGGCCGATGCCCTGAAACAACCCGAGAATGTCGAACTCGCTCTGCAGCCGCATCTCCCGCACCACGTCGTCGCCCGGAAAATCGTCGACCTGGATCACGACGTCGCGGCACAACGCGCGGAAGGTCTCCGGCAGGCGCTGAAAGGCTTCTTCCGCGATGGCTTCCATCTCGGCGAGCGAGACCGCCTTGACCGAGCGCCAGGCGAGGGCATTTGTCAGAACGTCATTGCTCATGGAACAGGTTTCACCTGACATAGATCCAGAACAGATACAGGCAGATCAATATCACGGCGATCAGACTCAGGCCGCGGCCGATGCGGGCGCCCCACATTTCGACGGGATCGTCAGTCTGCGCAGCGCGGGGCGCAAACCAGCGCGCGAAAAATCCGCCAAGCGCGTCGCGCTCATGCCGCAATGCCTCAAGCGTGCGCCGGGCTTCTTGTTCGGAATCGCGTCGGCGATCGGTCATGCCGCCAACATAGGGCGGGACCGGCGGTGCCGCTATCGGGTTGACCTGACCGGTGCGATGGGGGAGCTTGGCGGCGACGAATGGAGCGGGACGCGCATGCGCATCTTCTGGGCAAGCCTTGCGGCGGTTGTGGCGTGCAGCGCCCTTGCGCCGGCCTTCGCGCGCGATGCCGGTCTGCGCGCACCGACTGAATTTTCCGCCCAGGAGCGGCAGCGTCCCCGCATTCGCGTGCAGCCGCAGCCGCCGGCCTGGGCCTATCCGCGGCCCGACGATTATTCCTGGCCGGCGCCTGGCCCGGCCTACCGGCAATGCGAGGACTGGTACCTGACCGAATACCGCCCCAGCGGCACGGTCATAACGCCGCAGATGCGCTGCCGCTGGGTGCGCGGTTACCCGTAAGCCCTTCTTTTATAACGGCGCTCGATATGCCCGCTGGGAGCCGAGCGGTGCGATAGACGCGTTTTGGCGCGGGCGCTTTTTATAACTGCGAAGAAGTGGCAGCGGCACTATCGGCGTTTTGGCGCGTTGATCGTGGCGGAGGCGGTGGTCGAGCCTTGGAGAATGCCGATGACAAAACTATTTGCAGCTCTCTCGGTTCTTGCAGTTCTGATTCTGTTCACTCCATCGCCATCCTCGGCGGCGTCGAGGACGGATGGAGCACGCAATCTCGATCAACATGAATTCAGTTCGCAGCGGCGATATCACCGGCGTCATGTGCGCGTGCGGCACGTATACCGGCCTTGGCGGGGCCATTGGGGGCCGCGCTGGGGTTGGCGTCGGGCTTATTGGGGGCCGGCCTATGGATATTACCGGCCTTGGCGACCCTATTACCGGCCATGGGGCTGGGGTTATCGGCCATGGGGCTGGGGTTATCGGCCGTGGGGCTGGGGTTACCGGTCCTATGCTTGGGGAAGGCCATGGGGTTGGGGTTATCGACCCGGCGTCACCGTCAGCTTCGGATTCGGCCGTGGTGGCTGGTGGTAGCTTGAAAACTTGAAAATATGAAAAGGCCCGCGGCTTGGCGGGCCTTTTTCTTAAAATCTTGGAAAAATGACGCGGTCGCTATTTCCACTCGCGCACGTCGACGAAGTGGCCGGCGATCGCCGCCGCCGCCGCCATCGCCGGCGAGACAAGATGTGTGCGGCCGCGATAGCCCTGACGGCCTTCGAAGTTGCGGTTCGAGGTCGAGGCGCAGCGTTCGCCCGGCTTGAGCTTGTCCGGGTTCATCGCGAGACACATCGAGCAGCCCGGCTCGCGCCAATCGAAGCCGGCCTTGATGAAGATCTTGTGCAGGCCTTCGGCTTCCGCCTGCTCCTTCACCAGCCCCGAGCCTGGAACGATCATCGCATTCACGTTCGCATTGACGGTGTGGCCGTTCACCACGCGCGCGACTTCACGCAAATCCTCGATACGCGCATTGGTGCACGATCCGATGAACACGCGGTCAAGCTTGATATCGGTGATCTTCGTGCCCGGCGTCAGGCCGATATAGTCCAGTGCGCGCTTCTTCGAGGCGCGCTTGGTCTCGTCGGCGATGTCATCCGGATTGGGCACGACACCGGTGATCGACACGACGTCTTCCGGCGACGTGCCCCAGGTGACCAGCGGCGGCAGTTTCGCGGCATCGAGCCTGATCTCATGATCGAAATGCGCGCCATCGTCGGAATGCAGCGTGTCCCAATGGCGGCGCGCCGCATCCCATGCATCGCCTTTCGGTGCTTTCGGACGATCCTTCAGATACGCATAGGTCTTCTCATCCGGCGCGACCATGCCGGCGCGGGCGCCGCCCTCGATCGACATGTTGCAGATCGTCATCCGGCCTTCCATCGAGATGGAGCGGATCGCTTCGCCGGCATATTCCAGCGCATAGCCGGTGCCGCCGGCGGTGCCGATCTCGCCGATGATGGCGAGGATGATGTCCTTCGCGGTGACGCCGGCCGGCAGCTTGCCGTCGACGATCGCGCGCATGTTCTTCGATTTCTTCTGCAGCAGCGTTTGCGTCGCCAGCACATGCTCCACTTCAGACGTGCCGATGCCGTAGGCGAGCGCGCCGAACGCGCCATGCGTCGCGGTGTGGCTGTCGCCGCACACGATCGTCGTGCCCGGCAGCGTGAAGCCCTGCTCCGGTCCGATGATGTGGACGATGCCCTGGCGCTTGTCGAACTCGTTGTAATATTCAACGCCGAAATCCTTGGCGTTCTGTGCCAGTACCGCGATCTGCTCGGCGCTTTCCGGATCCGGATTGGGCAATGAGCGATCCGAGGTCGGCACGTTGTGGTCGACGACGGCAAGAGTCTTCTGCGGTGCGCGCAGCTTGCGTCCGGTATTGCGCAGACCCTCGAAGGCCTGCGGCGATGTCACCTCATGCACGAGATGGCGGTCGATATAGAGCAGGCAGGTGCCGTCCTCCTGCTGCTCGACGACGTGGTCGTCCCAGATCTTGTCGTAAAGAGTACGCGGTTTCATGAATCGGTCTCGAATGTATGTCGTTGATCGGACGGGTTGCGGCGCTCCGCGCCGTGCATGGTCAGAGCGGCTCAGAGGCCCGCCTGAATCGCCGCCGTCATCCGCCCGAAGAACCGCCAGGGCAGGCGCGCGTGATCGTCCAGCACGATCAGGTGCGGCGGCGTTGTGTCGGTCTTGGTCCAGCGGAATGTCATGGCTTCTATGTAGCAATTCCAGTCTTGCCGGACAATGAATGTCCGGCATGCGCGAAAGCTTGCCAACGCTCCGTCATTCCGGGGCGCGCCGAAGGCGCGAAGCTGCAATCCAGCCGCATCGATTGCGATTGTATCTCGATTCCAGCTCGCGCCCGATACCCGATGCTCCGGCATGAAAAAGGGGCCGCGAAGGCCCCTCTTTCGCCTGATCCTTGGACGCGAATTTACTTCGCGGCAGTTTTCTTGGCGGGGCCGCCTTCTGCGGCGCCTTCGCCGTGATGCGTCTGCACCTCGGCGATGCGTGCCTTCTTGCCGCGCAGCGAGCGCAGGTAATACAGCTTGGCGCGGCGGACCTTGCCGCGGCGCACGACCTTGATCGAGTCGATCATCGGCGAGTAGAGCGGGAACACACGCTCGACGCCTTCGCCGTAGGAAATTTTGCGCACCGTGAAATTCTCGTTCAGGCCGCCGCCGGAACGCGCGATGCAGACGCCTTCATAGGCCTGCACGCGGCTGCGCTCGCCTTCCTTGACCTTCACGTTGACGAGCACGGTGTCGCCCGGCTCGAAATCCGGAATCTCGCGGCCGGCAGACAGCTTCGCCACCTGTTCCTGTTCGAGTTGCTGAATGAGGTTCATGGCGAAATCTCCATCTGCGCGCGCTCACGGGGCGCCGCGCTCCGTCTGCCAGTGTCAGGATTTGGCGCGGTTCTAATGCAAAGACTCAGGTTTGTCACCTTTTTGGATGGTTTTTCTTGTCCGACGGTTGCCGGGCGTCATAGGCGGCCCAGAGGTCCGGCCGGCGTTCCCGGGTGAGCCGTTCGGCCTCCTCCCGGCGCCATTTGGCGACCTTCCCGTGGTCGCCCGATACCAGAATGTCCGGGATCGGCCGGCCTTCGAAGACGTGGGGCCGGGTATATTGCGGATATTCCAGGAGCCCCCCGGCAAAGCTCTCCTCGGCCCCCGAGGCCTCCTTGCCCATGACCCCCGGAAGCAGGCGGACGCAGGCGTCGAGCACCGCCAGGGCGCCGATTTCTCCGCCGGACAGCACATAGTCGCCGATCGAAACCTCCTCGAGATCGCGGGCCGCGATCAGGCGCTCGTCCACCCCTTCGAAGCGGCCGCAGATGATCACCGCCCCTTGGCCCTGCGCCAGCTCCGCCACCCGGCTTTGGGTCAGCGGCTTGCCGCGCGGGCTCATCAAGAGGCGCGGGCGGCTGTCGGCGGCGCGGGCGTCGATCGCCGCAGCCAGCACATCCGCCTTCATGACCATGCCGGGGCCGCCGCCGGCCGGCGTGTCATCGACGGTGCGATGCGCGCCGATGCCGAAGTCGCGGATGTCCACCGTCTCCAGCGCCCAGGTCTCGTTAGCCAGCGCGCGGCCGGCCAGACTCATGCCGAGCGGGCCAGGAAACATTTCGGGGAAGATGGTGAAGACGGTCGCGCGCCACATGGTCACGATTCCGATGCGGATGCTGTTCGCTCTTCCGCTTCGCTGCCGGTTTCCGTTGGAGGCACGATGATCATGCGGCCGGCTTCGATGTCGATCTCCGGCACCACCGCCTCATTGAACGGAAACATAACAGTCGAGTTGTCCGCGCGGCGCACTTCAATGATATCGCCGGCACC
Organism: Pseudorhodoplanes sp.; assembly: GCA_032027085.1. Taxonomy (NCBI): domain Bacteria; kingdom Pseudomonadati; phylum Pseudomonadota; class Alphaproteobacteria; order Hyphomicrobiales; genus Pseudorhodoplanes; species Pseudorhodoplanes sp. The sequence continues at coordinate 1,982,302 of JAVSMS010000001.1, forward strand.
GAAATTCTGCACGGCCACGACGTCGCCGATTTTCGATCCGTCCGCATCGAACGCCGCGAGGCCGATCAGGTCGGCGTGATAGAACGTGTCGTCATCCTCGGTGTCGGGCAGACGATCGCGCTCGATATAGAGTTTCGTGTTGCGTAACGCTTCCGCCGCGTTGCGGTCATTGACGCCGTGCAGCTTGGCGATGAAGCAATCCTTCGCTGCGCGCAGGCTGGAAATTTCCAGACGCCGCGATCCGTCCTCGGTTTCGAGCGCGCCATATTGCGCGACCGCCGACGGATCTTCGGTGAAGGACCACAGGCGCACCTCGCCCTTGAGTCCATGCGCGGCGCCGATTTGCGCCACGCAGACTCGTGTCTCGCGCCCGTCTTTCGGACGCGACGCCATGCGCGATTAGCTCGCCGCCGGCGCAGGGGCGGCAGCGGGACCCTTGGCGGCTTCTTCCGCCATCGCCTTGCGCTGCTTGCGCGGAATCGCCTTCTCCGGATTGTTGCGCTTCTCGCGCTTCATTACGCCGGCGGCATCGAGGAAACGCAGCACGCGATCAGACGGCTGCGCGCCCTTGGCGATCCAGCTTTTCATCTTGTCCAGGTCGAGCTTCAGGCGCTCGGCATTGTCCTTCGGCAGCAGCGGATTGAAGAAGCCGAGCCGCTCGATGAAGCGGCCGTCGCGCGGCGCGCGCGAGTCCGCGGCGACGATGTGATAGAACGGGCGCTTCTTGGTCCCGGCGCGGGCCATGCGGATGACGACAGGCATTTTCAGTTTCCTTTCTTGATGAATTTGTCCGGAATCACGGTGTTGGTGGTGCAGGTCATTTCTTCTTGCCCAGGCCGGGCAAGCCTGGCAGGCCGCCCAGTCCCGGCATTTTCCCGCCCGGAAGCCCGGGGAAATTTGGCGGCAGGCTTGAAGGCATGCCCGGCATGGTCGGCGGCAAGCCGCCGCCGGCGCCCTTCATCTGCTCGGCCATCTTCGCCATCTCTTCCGCCGACGGCATGCCGCCGCCGAAGCCCATGGCATTGGCGATTTGCGCCATCGGGCCGCGCTTCGCGCCGCCCATCGCCTTCATCATGTCGGCCATGGTGCGGTGCATTTTCAGCAGCTTGTTGATTTGTTCCGGTGTTGTGCCGGAGCCGGCGGCGATGCGTTTCTTGCGGCTCGCTTTCAGGATGTCGGGATTGCGCCGCTCCTGCGGTGTCATCGAATCGATGATCGCGCATTGCCGCTTCAGGAGCGAGTCGTCGAGATTGGCGTTCGCCATCTGCGCCTTCATCTTGGCGACACCCGGAATCATGCCCATCAGCCCGGACATGCCGCCGAGCTTCTGCATCTGCGTCAGCTGCTCTCGCAGATCGCTGAGATCGAAGGCGCCCTTGCGCATACGCTCGGCTGCGCGCTGCATCTTCTCGGCGTCGAGATTCTGCGCCGCCTTCTCGACCAGCGAGACGATGTCGCCCATGCCGAGGATGCGGCCGGCGATACGCGCGGGATCGAAGGTCTCGAGCGCATCCATCTTCTCGCCGGTGCCGATCAGCTTGATCGGCTTGCCGGTGACGGCACGCATGGACAGGGCGGCGCCGCCGCGGCCGTCGCCGTCAACGCGCGTCAGCACGATGCCGGTCAGCCCCACGCGTTCGTCGAACGCGCGCGCGAGATTGACCGCGTCCTGGCCGGTGAGGCTGTCGGCGACCAGCAGCACTTCGTGTGGCTTGGCGGCAGTCTTCACCTCCGCCGCTTCCGCCATCATCGCTTCGTCCAGCGTGATGCGGCCGGCGGTGTCGAGCAGGACCACGTCAAAGCCGCCGAGGCGGCCGGCTTCGAGCGCGCGGCGCGCGATCTGCGTTGGTGTCTGGCCTTCGACGATCGGCAGGGTGTCGATCGCGACCTGCTTGCCGAGCACGGCGAGCTGCTCCATCGCCGCCGGGCGGCGCGTGTCGAGCGAGGCCATCAACGCCTTCTTGTTGTTCAGAGTCGCGAGTCGTTTGGCGAGCTTGGCGGTGGTCGTGGTTTTGCCGGAGCCCTGCAGGCCGACCATCATGATCGCAACCGGCGGAGGCGCATTGAGATCGACCGCCTGCGCGTCTGAGCCGAGCGTGGCGATCAGTTCATCATGGACGATCTTCACCACCATCTGGCCCGGCGTGACCGACTTGATCACTTCGGCGCCGACCGCGCGCGTCTTCACGCGCTCGATGAAGGCGCGTGCGACATCGAGCGCGACGTCTGCCTCCAGGAGCGCGCGGCGTACCTCGCGCAAGGCCTCGTCAACGTCTGCAGCCGACAGCGCCCCGCGTCGCGTCAGGCGGTCGAGAATTCCAGATAGCCGTTCCGACAGGTTGTCGAACATGAGGTTATTGGCCTCCTCAGGATGAGGCTTGAAAAACACATCAGCGCCCGAGGGCGCATCGCGCTGTCGGGCGGGGGCCTCCGGCCTCTGGGACCGGTCGGCGGGTGAAGCGTCACATCTCTTGCGAGAGCGGGCGGAAACTAGGGACGCGGCCTGAACACGTCAAGGAAATAAAATAACGAAGCAATACCAGTCTGTTAATTGAGGTATTATTTCACCGGCACCAGGACATTAATGACCAGCTCGCTTTCCGCCGTGGTGCGGGGGTCGGTCACATATTCCTCGATAAACATGTCCTGCGACTCGATGTTCTTCTCGTCGAAGAAATTGGTGATGGCCTCGTAGGTATTCTCCATCGCGTCGTAGGACCCGCGATGCACGAATTTATAAGCCTTGCCGGAGGGCGCCATCCCGACGGCGATGTCGCCCTTGGGCGGATTTTCGGGCGCGGCGGAAAGGGGCACCGCCGCCTGGAAGGTGAAGCCGCTGTCGTCGGCAGAGGTATAGATGATCATCGGCTCGCCCGCCGGCTGCAGGCCTGCCTTTTCCATGAAGGCGTAAACTGTCTTGAGCGCATCGACCAGCGTATCAAAGGCCGAATCCCAGGTGCCGCTTCCTGTCAGGAACACGATCGTCTTTTCCGGCAGCGTGATTTCGACGCCGAATTCGCTCGACGCGCGCGGCGCGGCCGCTGGCGCGTCGGGTCCGGGCCCCTGCGCGAATGTCGTGGCGAGTCCGAGCCCGAGCGTCAGCGCGAGCGCCGCAGCAAGGCCGGCGCGCAGTACGGTCATTCCAATCCCCTTCATCCCCGCTGGCGGCTGACCCGCGTTGTGTAACACGAGACAACGCCGCCTTTGTGCCGGTATTCGGCCAGTGCAGCTGGAAAAGTCGGCGCTGGCCAATCGGCCGCGCTATCCCATATATACTGGCGACTTTGCCGCAGATATTCCGATGAGCGCTCTCGCCAACCACGCTTTTGTGAAGATGAACGGTCTCGGCAACGAGATCGTGGTCGTCGACATGCGCCAGTCACCGCACGCGATCTCAGCCGAGGATGCACGCGCGGCGGCGGCACCTGCGGGCGCTCCCTACGACCAGATGATGGCGCTCTATCCGCCGCGCACGCCCGGCACCGAGTCCTTCGTGCGCATCTACAACAACGATGGGTCGGAGGCCGGCGCCTGCGGCAACGGCATGCGCTGCGTGGCCTCGCTCGTCTTCGCCGAAGGCGACAAGTCCGCGCTGACTTTCGAGACCAAGGCAGGTCTTGTGAATTGCTGGAAGACCGACGATGCGGCGCGCTTCACCGTCGATATGGGCAAGCCGCAATTTGCCTGGAGCGAGATTCCGCTGGCGGAAGAATTCCGCGACACCCGCGCCATCGAATTGCAGATTGGTCCGATCGACAAGCCGGTGCTGCATTCGCCGTCGGTGGTGAACATGGGCAATCCGCACGCCATCTTCTGGGTCGACGATCCTTACGCGCACGATCTCGGCAGGTTCGGACCGCTGCTCGAGAACCATCCGATCTTTCCCGAGCGCGCCAATATCACGCTCGCCGCGATCAAGGCGCGCGACCACATCATCATCCGCACCTGGGAGCGCGGCGCCGGCCTGACCAAGGCTTGCGGCTCGGCCGCCTGCGCCACGGCGGTCGCCGCGGCGCGGCTGAAGCGCGCCGACCGCAAGGTGCGCATCACCCTGCCGGGCGGCGATCTGTTGATCGAATGGCGCGAGAGCGACGATCATGTGCTGATGACCGGTCCGGTCGAGTTTGAATTCGAGGGCAAGTTCGATCCGGCGTTGTTTGCCGCCGTTGCAGGCGCCTAACATGAGCGTCGACGTCGTCACTTTCGGTTGCCGGCTCAACACCTACGAGTCGGAAGTGATCCGGCGCGAGGCGGAAGGCGCCGGGTTCGACGACGCCGTTGTCATCAACACCTGCGCGGTGACCAACGAAGCGGTGCGGCAGGCGCGGCAAGCGATCCGGCGCATGCATCGCGAGCGTCCCGGTGCGCGCATCGTCGTCACCGGCTGTGCCGCGCAGACCGATCCGAAATCCTTTGCGGCCATGCCGGAAGTCGATCGCGTGATCGGCAACGGAGAAAAGTTGGACGCGAAGACCTGGCAGGATGTGCAGGCAAATCTGTCAGGGCCATCCGCCTTCGGTCTCGACGCGGAAGAAAAAATCGTCGTCAACGACATCATGGCGTTGCGTGAGACCGGTCTGCATCTGATCGAGAGCATCGAAGGCCGTGCCAGGGCCACCGTGCAAATCCAGAATGGCTGCGATCATCGCTGCACCTTCTGCATCATCCCGTATGGCCGCGGCAATTCACGTTCGGTGCCGATGGGCGAGATCGTCTCGCAGATCCGCCGGCTCGTCGGCAATGGCTATCGCGAAGTGGTGCTCACCGGCGTCGATATCACGAGCTATGGCAGCAACCTGCCCGGCGCGCCGAAACTCGGCACGCTGGTGAAACAGATTCTGAAGCACGTGTCGGAGCTGGAAAGGCTGCGTCTGTCGTCCATCGATTCCGTCGAGGCCGACGACGACCTGCTCGATGCCATCGGCAACGAAGAACGGCTGATGCCACATCTGCATCTGTCATTGCAGGCCGGCGACGACATGATCCTGAAACGCATGAAGCGCCGGCATTCGCGCGCCGATTCGATTGCGTTCTGCGACGAGGTGCGGCGTCTGCGGCCGGACATGGTGTTCGGCGCCGACATCATCGCCGGCTTCCCGACCGAAACCGAAGACATGTTTGCGCGTTCGCTGGCGCTTGTCGACGACTGCGGCATCACGCATCTGCATGTATTTCCGTTCTCGCCGCGCCCCGGCACGCCGGCGGCGCGCATGCCGCAGGTCCATGGTACCGTTGTGAAGGAGCGCGCACGGCGCCTGCGCGAGAAAGGCGCGGCCGCGTTGCGGCGGCACCTGCAAGGCGAAATCGGCGCGCGGCGTCAGGTGCTGACCGAACTGAACGGCATCGGCCGCACGGCGCAATTCACGCCGGTGCGGTTGCCGCTTGCAGCGGCGCCCGGCCAGATGATGGAATTGTCCATCGCCGCGCATGACGGCCGTCAGCTCATTGCGGCTGCGGCGTGATGGTTATTTTGGGGCGCAGGCGAAAGCCCGCGAACCCGGAATCCAGCCACACACCCAGGGTTCGTCGCTTGATTCCGGTACGCGCCTTGGTGCGCCCTAAATGATCAACGAAAGTGCAGCTTTATTGCCGCCAGATTTTCCGCACATCTGCGGCTAGGATCGTCCGAATGAAAGTAAAGCCCGGCGAAAAATTTTCCGAAACCATCCAGCTCACCCCTGAGGATGCCAGCGCCTTTGCGCTGGCGGCGCGGGATCATAATCCGATTCATCATGATCCGGCCGCCGCGGCGCGCAGCCGCTACCAGCGTCTGACCGCCAGCGGCGCGCAGACGACGGCGCGGCTGATGGCGCTGACCGCGACGCATTTCTCGAAGCTCGGCGACATGGTGGGGCTGGAATTCTCGGTGAAGTTTCACCGCCCGGTCTATGCCGATGACACCATCCTGCTGGAATGGGAAGTGCTGTCGGTGGAGAAATCGCTGTTTCTCGGCGGCGAGATCGTCGATCTGCGCGGCCGCGTGAACAACGGCAACAGCGAGAAGGTCGTCAGTGCGACGGGCCGGGTGCTGGTGATGGAGAAGACGTAGTTTTGCCGGCACCCATTGATATGCCCTCTCCTCGAGGAGAGAGGGCACAGCTACGCGCGCTCTGCCTGCGGCAACCTTCCGATCTCGGTTTCCTTCTCCAACCCATCCCAGCCGCACGCCGTCAGCATCTCGCGCATATGCTGCGGCACCGGCGCAGTCATCGCAATCGCGTCCTTGTTCTTGTAAAGCGGCACCACGATCTCGCGCGCGAGCAGATGCAATCCCGGCCCTCCGGTGCGCGGCGCATGGCCGTAAATGCTGTCACCATAAATCGGCCAGCCCATCGCCGCGCAATGCACGCGCAATTGATGCGTGCGTCCGGTGACCGGTTCGAGCCTGAGCCAGGTGTTGCCGTCGGCGCGCCCCATCACCTTCCATGTCGTGACCGACGGCAATCCGGCCGGGTCGACCTTCATCCACCAGCCGCGCGTTTCGTCGCGGCGCGCCAGCGGCAGTTCGATGCAGCCTTCGTCGACGTCGGGCCCGTTTTCCACCACAGCCCAGTAGGTCTTGCCGATCTTGCCGTTCTTGAACAGCTTGCCGAGTTGGTCCAACGCCTTGCGGTGGCGGCCGAGCACAAGGCAGCCGGAAGTCTCGCGGTCAAGCCGGTGCGCCAGCGCCGGCCGGCGTGGCAGCCCGAAGCGCAAGGCGTCGAAATGGTCCTCCAGACTTTCGCCACCTTTCGGGCCTCGATGCACGGGCAGTCCGGCTGGCTTGTCGATGACCAGCATCAGGCCGTCGCGGTACAGCAGCCGGGAAACCATCTCTTCCGGTGTCATGCGGAAAGGGCTATCACGCCGCAACTACGCCAACCACTCTCGTCATGCCCGGCCTTGTGCCGGGCATCCCGCTTAGGGGACGCGGTGCCCCTCTAAGCGGGATGGCCGAGACAAGCCCGGCCATGGCGAATGAAAGGCAGTAAATGAAAGCAACCGAGTCCGAAAAGAAAAGCTGGTGGCAGCGTCTGACAGGCGGACTGAAGCGCACATCCTCTGCGCTCGGAACCGCCATTTCAGATCTGGTCACCAAGCGAAAGCTTGACGGCGCCATGGTCGAGGAGATCGAGGAGGCGCTGATCCGCGCCGACCTCGGCGTCGCCGCCGCCGCGCGCATCGCCGCCGCAGTAGGCGAAGGCCGTTACGACAAGGATGTCTCGCCGGACGAGGTGAAGGCGATTGTCGCCGCGGAAATCGAAAAGACGCTGGCGCCGCACGCCGCTCCGCTCACAATCGGCCGCGCAAACCCCTTCGTCATTCTCGTCACTGGCGTCAACGGTTCGGGAAAAACCACGACCATCGGCAAGCTGGCGGCGAAATTCGCAGGCGAAGGCAAGAAGGTGATACTGGCCGCGGGCGATACGTTCCGCGCTGCCGCCATCGATCAGCTCAAGATCTGGGGGCAGCGCACCGGCGCGCAGGTGATCGCGCGCGAGCCGGGATCGGACGCGGCGAGCCTGGTCTTCGAGGCAGTGACTGCGGCGAGAAACGAGAAGGCGGATGTCGTGCTGATCGACACCGCCGGCCGCCTGCAGAACAAGACCGAATTGATGAACGAGCTGGAGAAGATCGTTCGCGTGATGAAGAAGGTCGAGCCCGACGCGCCGCATGCGGTGCTGCTGGTGCTCGACGCAACGGTCGGACAGAATGCCCTGTCGCAACTCGAAGCGTTTCAAAAGACCGCGGGGGTCACCGGCCTCGTCATGACCAAGCTTGATGGCACCGCGCGTGGCGGCATCCTGGTGGCGCTGGCGGAAAAATTCCGCATCCCGATCCACTTCATAGGCGTCGGTGAAGGCGTTGACGATCTGCAGTCGTTCGACGCAAAGGATTTCGCGCGCGCGGTGGCGGGGATTGAGGAATGAGGCTTGGTCAAATCTCCATCCGTCATCTTGACGTGCAGCAACCTCTGAAGTCGTTCCCGCGCAAGCGGGAACCCATAAACGCCTTGATAGCAATGTGGCTATGGGTCCCCGCTTTCGCGGGAACAACTCGGAGAAAATTGCAGGCGCTGGCAGAACAGAGAATCTGAATGTCCGAAAAAACCCAGCTCAACCCCTTCGCCAAGCTCGCGCTCGATCTCGGGCCGCTGATCCTGTTCTTCTATGCCAATTCGCGCCCCGGACTGTTTCTGCCGCTGGTCCGGCCATTCTTTCCGGCGATCGCCGCCGACGCCGAGCGCTCCGGCATCTTTGTCGCGACGGCGGTGTTCATGGTCGCGGTCGTGGTGTCGCTGATCGTGTCATACGCACTGATCCGCCGCCTGCCGCTGATGCCGGTGGTGTCGGCGATCATCGTCGTGGTATTCGGCGGGCTGACGCTGTTCCTGCACAACGACACCTTCATCAAGATGAAGCCGACCATCATCTATGTGTTGTTCGGCGCGGTGCTGCTGGGCGGTCTGATTCTGAAGAAGCCGCTGCTGGAGACGGTGTTCGATTCCGTGTTCCATCTGAGCGAAGAGGGCTGGCGCATTCTCACCATCCGCTGGTCGGCGTTCTTCTTCGTGATGGCGATCCTGAACGAGATCGTCTGGCGCATGGCCAGCACCGACACCTGGGTCACGTTCAAGGTGTTCGGCGTGATGCCGCTGACCTTCGTGTTCGCCATGCTGCAATATCCGGTGCTGACCAAATACGCGGTCGAGCCGGAGAAGAAGTAGAGCAGCACTTCCTCGCGCGCGCGATGCCTGTCCGGCGCCAGGATGTCGGGAACATGCGCGCTTCGCTCCGAGGATGGCGCTGAATGTGCACGAGCAACGATGTTCGCGCACGAGGATCGCGAATTCTACGAGCATGACAATCCCGCAGCGGTGCGGCGATTATAGGAATTGTTTCACATGAAACGCGGCCGGCGCCGCCGCCATTTTTATTGTGCTTTCAAGGCCTTCTCGATCGCAGGCTTCAATACAGCCACGAGGTTCTGCTCGGTGATCGGCCCCACCAGCTTGTAGGCGATGCGGCTGTCTTTCCCCACCACGAAGGTTTCCGGCACCCCATAAACGCCCCAGTCGATGGCCGCGCGCCCATTCGGATCGGCGCCAACAGCAACGAAAGGATTGCCGTAACGGCCGATGAAGCGCCGCGCATTATCGGGTTGATCCTTGTAGTTGATGCCGACGATCTGGAAACGCGTATCTTTCGCGAGTTCGTGTAGCAGCGGCGCCTCGTCATGGCACGGCACGCACCACGACGCCCAGACATTCAGCAGCGTGACCTTGCCCTGGAAAAGCGCCGGGAATATTCCGGGTACCGGCTTGCCGTCCTGCAGCAATCCCTCAACCGCCGGCAATTCAGTCTGCGGCACCTCCCGCCCGATCAGCGCCGACGGAATGCGGTTCGGATCGCCGACGCCGAGCCGGAAGAAGAACAAGGCCGCCAGCGCCAGGAAGGCGACAAGCGGCACCAGCAGAAGCGCGCGTCGTCTGGAGGTTTTTGCTTCAGCGGCTGTCGTCATCGGTCAGCTCTTGCGCTCATTGGAGCGGCGCGTCACGCCCTGCTTCTCCAGAGCCGACAATGTACGCTTCAGGGCGCGGTGGTCGAACACGATCCACCCTACCAGAACGATCAAGATGATGATCGCCGCCGCGTAGGACGACATGATGAAAGCGGCGTGAGGTCCGAGATCCATGCTCAGTGTCCCGGCGCGGCCTGCGCCTGCATGAGCTGCATCGTCCGCACGCGCCGGCGCAGGATTTCATTGCGCATGGCGGCGAGGTGCAAGGTGATGAACAGCAACGTGAAGGCGAGCGCCATGATCAAGAGCGGGATCAGGATTGACGAGTGAATGGTCGGCCCGTCCAGCCGCATGACCGAGGCCGGCTGATGCAGCGTGTTCCAGAACTCGACCGAATATTTGATGATCGGAATGTTTATTGCGCCCACCAGGGTCAGGATTGCGACGACGCGGCCGGCGCGGGTCGGCTCCTCAATCGTGCGCCAGAGCGCAATCACGCCGAGATACATTAAGAACAGTACGAAAACCGAAGTCAGCCGCGCATCCCACACCCAATAGGTGCCCCACATCGGCCGGCCCCAAAGTGAGCCGGAAATCAGGCAGAGCAAGGTGAAAGCCGCCCCGATCGGCGCCGCCGCCTTGGCGGCGACGTCGGCGAGCGGATGCCGCCAGACCAGTGTCCCGAGAGCGGAAATGCTCATCACGGTCCATCCAAACATTGCCAGCCAGGCCGATGGCACGTGCAGGAACATGATCTTCACGGTCGCGCCCTGCTGATAATCATCCGGCGCCAGCGAGCCGAAATAAATGCCGATGCCAAACATGATTGCGGTCACACCGGCCAGCCACGGCAAGGCGCGATCGGTGAACGTCAGAAATCGGGACGGATTGGCAAGATCGATCAGACCCATCGGCACTCCTTACGCCGCGCCTCATGCCTCGGCCCGGTCGCTTCAGCCACACAAAATGTTCGGCGGCAACAAGGCCGGTTCCATGCGAGGCACAGCATGCGATCCTGCCTCTAGTCCTGTCCCTGCCGCAGCGCCAGCGCCGCGGCGAAGGGCCCGAGCACCAGGCTCACCAGGGTCAATGCGCAAAGAATTGTGAAGGGTGTGCCAAAGGGTAAAGGGCCGACGATGGCAGCATTGGACGCGGCGACGCCGAAAATTAGTAGCGGAATGGCGAGCGGCAGCACCAGCACGCTGAGCAGAATGCCGCCGCGGCGCAAGGTCACGGTCAGCCCGGCGCCGATCAGGCCGATAAAGGTCAGCGCCGGCGTTCCCGCGAGCAGGGTTAGCGCCACTGCCGCCGTCGCCGTCAGGTCGAGATTGAGGAACAGGGCGAAAACCGGCGTAGCGATGACCAGCGGCACGCCGGTCGTAATCCAATGCGCGAGCGCCTTTGTGGCGACTGCCAGTTCCAGCGGCGTGCCGCTCATCAGCAGAAGATCAAGCGAACCGTCCTCCAGATCGGCCGAAAGGAGGCGATCCAGCGCCAGAAGGCTGGCCAGCAGTGCTCCGATCCAGAGGATGGCCGGCCCGATTCGCTGCAGCAGCGCGAGATCCGGCCCAATGGCGAATGGCATCAGCGCCACCACGGCGAGAAAAAACAGCACCCCGATCATGGCGCCGCCGCCGACGCGCACGGCGATGCGGAGATCGCGCAGGAATAGAGCCAGCAGCGCTTTCATGCCGGCGCTCCGAGCCGCAATTCGCGGGTATTTTGCAGCGCAAAGCTTTGATGGGTCGCAGCCACGAGGAGGCCGCCAGCCCCAAGATGCCGCTGCATCAGCTCCAGCAACATGGTCTGGGCGCCGGCGTCGAGCGCTGCGGCCGGTTCATCCAGCAACCAGAGAGGCCGCTCGATCGCGACCAGCCTGGCGAGCGACAGTCGCCGCTTCTGGCCGGCGGAGAGATAGCCGGCCGGCAGATCGGCCAGCGATCCGATGCCGACCGTTTCCAGCGCCGACCGCGGCTGCACTTTGCCGCCCAGATAGCTGATCCAGAAGGACAGGTTCTCGAGCACCGTCAGCGACGGTTTAAACGCGTCGAGATGGCCGAGATAATGCGCCTGTTCCGCGATGTCGTGGTCGGGGTGGCCGCCGGTCAATGCGAGGTGGCCGCCTGCAATGCGCAGCAGTCCGGCGATCATGCGCAGCAGCGAGGATTTGCCGGCGCCGTTGCGTCCGGTGAGCAGCAGCCCTTCGCCGGATGCAACCGCGAAACTGACGTCGCGAAAGACCTCGCGTCCGCCACGCCGGCAGATCAGGTCGGATCCGGAAAGTTTAATTGTCCCAGCCACTTAAATTTATCCTGCGTGCCTGCCGGCTTTCTTATGCCGCTTCTGTCACGCTGTTGAAGGCTTTTGTTCATATGGCAGAACAGCAAAAAAGACCCTATAAGCCGCACCTTAGACCGCTTCTTGGCAGATTCCCTGCGCGGCTTGCGCTTGAAATGTAATGCGTTCTCAACGCATTAGATCGAATCGCCCAGCACTCGGACCGGTGAGACAGGAACAGACTCCATGACTTCGCTCGACAGCTTTCGGTGTTGCCGCACGCTCAAGGTGGGCAGCAAGACATATGCCTATTACAGCCTGCCAGTCGCCGAAAAGAATGGGCTTAAGGGCATTTCGCGGCTGCCTTTCTCGATGAAGGTGCTGCTGGAAAATCTGCTCCGCAACGAAGACGGTCGCACGGTCACCAAGGAAGATATTCTGGCGGTCGCGGCCTGGCTGAAGAAGAAATCCTCCGACCGCGAAATCGCTTTCCGTCCCGCGCGAGTGCTCATGCAGGACTTCACCGGCGTGCCGGCGGTGGTCGATCTCGCAGCGATGCGCGACGCCATGAAGCTCCTCGGCGGCGACGCACAAAAGATCAATCCGCTGGTGCCGGTCGATCTCGTCATCGACCACTCGGTGATCGTGAATTTCTTCGGCAACAATTCCGCGTTCAAGCTCAACGTGGAAGAAGAATACAAGCAGAACCAGGAGCGCTACCGCTTCCTGAAATGGGCGCAGAAAGCGTTCAACAATTTCCGCGTGGTGCCGCCCGGCACCGGCATCTGCCATCAGGTCAACCTTGAATACCTGTCGCAGGTGACCTGGGCCGCGAAGACCAAGCTTAAGGTCAACGGCAAGTCCGTCAGCGAAGTCGCTTATCCTGACTCGCTCGTCGGCACCGACTCGCACACCACCATGGTCAACGGTCTTGCGGTGCTCGGCTGGGGTGTCGGCGGCATCGAGGCGGAAGCCGCGATGCTGGGCCAGCCGCTTTCCATGCTGCTGCCGGAAGTGATCGGCTTCAAGCTGAATGGCAAGCTGAAGGAAGGCGTGACTGCGACCGACCTGGTGCTGACCGTCACCGAAATGCTGCGCAAGCGTGGCGTGGTCGGCAAATTCGTGGAGTTCTTCGGCCCTGGCGTGCTCGACTTGTCGATCGCCGACCGCGCCACCATCGGCAATATGGCGCCGGAATATGGCGCGACCTGCGGCTTCTTTCCGGTCGACGAGCAGACCGTCAAGTATCTGCGCGATACCGGCCGCAAGGATGACCGCGTGAAGCTGGCGGCCGCCTATGCCAAGGCGCAGGGCATGTATCTCACCAAGGTGACGAAGGACCCGGTTTTCACCGATGTGCTCAGGCTCGATCTCGGCAAGGTGGAGCCGTCGCTGGCCGGTCCGAAGCGTCCGCAGGATCGTGTGGCGCTCAAGTCGGTGAAGGCCGAATTCGCCGGGGCGATGGACAAGGAATTCAAGAAGGCGGCGGAGATCGGCAAGCGTGTCCCGGTTGAGGGACGCAAGCACGATCTCGGTCATGGCGACGTGGTGATTGCCGCGATCACCTCCTGCACCAACACCTCGAATCCGAGCGTGATGATCGGCGCCGGCCTGTTGGCGCGCAAGGCGGCGGCCAAGGGCCTGACCGTGAAGCCATGGGTGAAGACCTCGCTCGCGCCTGGTTCGCAGGTCGTCGGCGAATATCTCGCCAAGTCCGGCCTGCAGAAGGATCTCGACAAGCTCGGCTTCAATCTCGTCGGTTATGGCTGCACCACCTGCATCGGCAATTCCGGTCCGCTGCCGGAGGAGATTTCCAAGACAATCAGCGAAAATGATGTGGTCGCCGCGGCCGTCCTGTCGGGCAATCGCAACTTCGAAGGCCGCGTGAATCCGGACGTGCGCGCGAACTATCTGGCGTCGCCGCCGCTGGTCGTCGCCTATGCGATTGCCGGCTCGATGCAGGTCGATCTGCTGAAAGACCCGCTCGGCGTCGACAAGAACGGCAAGAAGGTCTTCCTCAAGGACATCTGGCCCACCACAAAGGAAATCAACGCCTTCATCCGCAAGAACGTCACCAAGCAACTCTTCGTCAAGAAATACGCGAATGTGTTCAAGGGCGACGCCAACTGGCGCAAGATCACGGTGTCGGGCGGCCTGACCTACGGGTGGGATGCGAATTCCACTTATGTGCAAAATCCGCCCTATTTCGTGAGCATGCAGCCGCGTCCGGCCGCGCTCGAGGATATCATCGATGCGCGCGTGCTGGGGCTGTTCCTGGATTCGATCACGACCGACCACATCTCGCCGGCGGGTTCGATTAAGCTCAATTCACCGGCCGGAAAATACCTCGTCGATCACAAGGTGAAGCCGGTTGATTTCAATCAATATGGCACGCGGCGCGGCAATCACGAGGTGATGATGCGCGGCACGTTCGCCAATATCCGCATCAAGAACCAGATGGTGCCGGGTGTTGAAGGTGGCGTCACCATTCACTATCCCTCCGGCGAGCAGATGCCGATCTATGACGCGGCCATGCATTACAAGCAGGACAAGGTTCCGCTTGTCGTCTTCGCCGGCAAGGAATACGGCACCGGCTCTTCGCGCGACTGGGCCGCCAAGGGCACGATTCTGCTCGGCGTCCGCGCCGTAATCGCGCAGTCCTTCGAGCGCATCCATCGCTCAAACCTTGTCGGCATGGGCGTGCTGCCGCTGGTGTTTGAGGATGGCACCTCCTGGCAGTCGCTGGGCCTGAAAGGCAGTGAGCGGGTCACGATTCGCGGGGTGCAGGGAGAGCTGAAGCCGCGGCAGAAGCTGACGGCAGAAATCGTGATGGCCGACGGCGAGCTCAAGCGCGTGCCGCTGATCTGCCGCATCGATACGCTCGATGAGCTCGAATACTTCAAGAATGGCGGCATCCTGCACTATGTGCTCCGCCAGCTTGCGGCATGACGGGTGATGCGCTGATCGCCGTTCACGCTGATCAGAATTCCTGAAAGCGATCATTTCAAACGATAATGCCACTCACCGCGAAGTGAGTGGCATGTCGTGGCTGCGCGCCGTAGTGTGCTGGCCGCTCGAACCCGTCTCCAAACGACATCATGGAAAAAGACGTGGGACTTCGCCCATTGGCGCTCTCTTTTTTCGTTTCCGCGGCATGTGCGGCATGCGTGGCATTGCTGCCAGGGCGCGCGGTCGGTGGAGAGGTTCGCGCAGTGGTCGAGTTATTCACCAGTCAGGGCTGTTCGTCCTGCCCTCCCGCCGACAGGCTTCTGGGCGAACTTGCGAAGGATTCGTCCATCGTGACGGTGACCCTGCCGGTCGATTATTGGGATTATCTCGGCTGGAAGGACACGCTTGCCAATTCCCGCTATTCCGCGCGTCAGCGCGCTTATGCGCGCGAGCGCGGCGACCGCGAAGTTGCCACGCCGCAAGTCATTGTGAACGGTGTCAGGGCCGTTGTCGGAAGCGACAGGGTCGCCATCGAACGTGCGATCCAGGCGACGCGGAATACGGCAATGATCGCTCCCGTGTCCGTTGCCGTGGATGGCGACAAGCTGACCGTGAATGTTGCCGCGGCTGAAAACGATCAGAAGGGTGAGGTTTGGCTCTGCGCCATGACGCGAGCGGTGCCGGTGACGATCGGTCGCGGCGAGAATACCGGCCGCTCGATAACCTATCACAATGTCAGCCGCCGCTGGTTGAAAGTCGGCGACTGGAAGGGGAAGGCCGCGACCTGGTCGATTCCATTGAGCGATATCAAGGGCGAAGATGTCGATGCCGCCGCCGCTATCGTGCAGAGCGGCACATCGGAGAAGCCAGGCCCCATGCTGGGTGCAGCTTTCGCCAGCCTGCGCTGACCTCAAGAAAACGATTGGTAAAAAAAATCGGGCCGGCAAATGCCGGCCCGAAGCATTGGGGGATTGAACCGTACTCGGAACTCTACTCAAAACTTTGGCCCGGCTCGTATGAGCCCCGGGGGGCTGGGGGGCTGAGGAATCCGGAACTCTCCGAACCGGGCCTGAACCCTCCATATCGCAGCCCATAGGGGCAAGCGCAGGACCGAATTTGGGCGTTATTATGGTCCGTTTAACGAAGCCGTGAGGGCTTGCACGCTGTTGAGCGTTTGATTTCGTTCAAGTTTTCATCTCACCGCAGAAATGCGTGGCGTGCGCATCGCGCTTGCGGTCGCAGTCCGGCAAGGCGATCATATATTTGTTATGCAAGGAGGCGCCGCATGAGCTTTACGCCCGGCGAGACTGAACCCAGCGCGTTTCGCGGGGGCGAGAACTCGGGCTCCTGGTCCGCCGCCCCCGAACATCAGGTAGCCTTCGATCGGCTGGAGCTGGACCGCATTCTCCGGCTCTACGGCAGAATGGTTGCTGCGGGTGAATGGCGAGATTACGCCATCGACTTTCTAAAAGACCGCGCGGTGTTTTCCATTTTCCGGCGCGCGTCGGAAGTGCCGATCTATCGGATCGAGAAAAATCCGAAGCTGGCGCGCCGCCAGGGCGCCTATAGCGTGATCTCGGCAACGGGATTGATCATGCGGCGCGGTCATGAGCTCGACCGCGTGCTGCGGGTCTTGGACAAGTCGCTGAGTGTGGTTGCGGGGTAGTCAGGGGTTGGTCGTCGCGCCGGGCCCCAGATCGCGTTGCATCAGAACCGAGTCGAGCCAGCGGCCAAACTTGTAGCCGACATTCTCGATCGTCCCAATCATCCGGAAACCCAGCGACCGGTGCAGCTCGATCGATGACATTTGGGCGGAATCGCCGATGACCGCGATCATCTGGCGAAAGCCCCGCTGCTCTGACTCGACAATCAGCCGTTCCAGCAAGGCGCGGCCGATACCGCGGCGTTGGACGTTTGGATTGACATAGATGCTGTCTTCCACGCTCCAACGATAGGCCGGCCGTGTGCGATAGGGTCCGGCATAGGCATAGCCGGCAATCCCGCCGTCATTCTCGGCCACAAGATAGGGAAATCTGCCGTCCAAAAGGCTCTTTTGGCGCTGCGCCATTTCGGCCTCGCTTGGCGGCTCTATCTCGAAGGAAGCGGTCCCGTGCCGGACGGCATGGGCGTAGATTTCGGTAATGGCAGGAATGTCGGCGGGAGTGGCGGGACGGATTTGGATCGGCATGGGGTTTTGCGTGCAGGAGATAAAATCAGTTTAGCAAAAGAAAACGCCCCGGTTCTGCCGGGGCGTTCATGATTGGCATTCCACTTTTGCTGATCGCGCGCTAGCGGCGATCGCCGAAGAGCCGCAGCAACATCAGGAACAGGTTGATGAAGTCGAGATAAAGCGACAGGGCGCCCATCACCGCCTTGCGGCCGGCCACGCTGCCGTCGTCGGAGGCGCTGTACATCTCCTTGATCTTCTGCGTGTCCCAGGCGGTCAGGCCGGCGAAGACCAGGACGCCGACGACCGAAATGATCCAGTCGAGGCCGCTCGATTTCAGGAAGATGTTCACGAGGCTCGCGATGATCACGCCAATTAGGCCCATGATCAGGAAGGAGCCGAAGGCCGACAGGTCGCGCTGCGTCGTGTAGCCATACAGGCTCAGCGCACCGAAGGCGGCGGCCGAGACGAAGAAGACCCGCGTAATCGACGTCGCCGTGAAGGCGAGAAAGATCGTCGCCAGCGAGATGCCGAGAATACCGGCGTAGACGAAGAACAATAGCCGCGCGCTGCCGGCGTCCAGGGTCTGAATGCGGAAGCTGAGGAAGAACACCAGCGCCAGCGGCGCCAGCATCACGACCCACATCAGCCAGCTTCCGAAGAGTGCCTGGCCGAGCGGCGTCAGCCCGACGATCGCGCCAGCCTCGTTGGCTACGGCCGAAAGCTGAAATGTAACCCAGGCTACGACACCAGTGAGCGCCACAGCCGCGGCCATGTAGTTATAGACGCGGATCATGTGTGCGCGCAGGCCGGCATCGATGACGGCGGCGCGATCGGCATAACCGCTACGGGCTGCGACATTCCGGTCAAAATCGGACATCGGAATTCCCTCTTTCAGATGCCCGGACGCTGCCGGGCCAGTTCGGACCCGGATCACACCGGGCGGCCGAGATGGCGCAAATGTAGGGGCAGGACCGGGCATTTTCCAGCCGCCCATATTCTGCCGCCCCGGGCGACCGGCCCGATCTTAACCCTGAGCCAAAAGAAAAAGCCCCGGCGTACCGGGGCTTTCCTGAGCGGCTATCCCGCCAATCGGCCTATTCCTCGCGCTGCCCGAGCAGTTGCAAGAGCAGAGTGAACAGGTTGATGAAGTTCAGGTACAGCGACAGCGCGCCCATGATGGCGGAGCGTTCGGCGGTTTCGCCTTCCAACGCGCCGTAGACGTATTCGTTCTTCAGACGCTGGGTATCCCAGGCGGTGAGGCCGGCAAAAACCAGCACGCCGACGATCGAGACGATGAATTGCAGCGCCGAGCTCGCCAGGAAGAGGTTCACCAGCGAGGCGATGATCACGCCGAACAGGCCCATGATCAGAAATGAGCCAATGCCGCTCAGGTCGCGCTGGGTCGTGTAACCCCACAGGCTCAGCGCGCCGAACGAGGTGGCGGTGATGAAGAACACCCGCACGATCGACGTCTGGGTGTAGATCATGAAGATCGACGCCAGCGAGATGCCGATCAGCGCCGAGAAAACCCAGAACAGCAATTGCGCCACCGGCGGCCGCAGGCGTTCAATGCCGAAGCTCAGCACGAAAACCAAGGCGAGCGGCGCCAGGATGACAGCCCATTTGAGCGGGCTGACAAATAGTGCGTAACCAAGCGGGGTGAGGAACACGCCGCCGCGGATCTGCGCAGGCATTTCGACACCGTTGCGGAGAACCTTTGCAGCCGACGCGGCATCGCCGGTCATCGACAGCATGTAGATGCCGAGAGCGGCGAAACCGGTGATCGCCAGCCCGAGCACCATGTAATTGTAGATGTGAAGCATATAGGCCCGCAGACCTTCGTCGACGACCGCAGTGGTCCTGCTGGTCGCCTGGCCGAAGCGGCTGGCCATCGCATCACGATTCAAGTCCGACATTGCCGAACTCCTGTTTGATTGTTGTCGCCCGCCCGGACGCAAGATCGCATCCGGGCAACCGGATATAAGTTACACTCAATTACGGCAAAACAATCCAGACCCGACGTCGCAGTTTCACTGTATAGCGCGGCTGAATGTCGCGAATTCTACAGATTCCTCAATACCGGGGCGGGCTTTTGGCCCAAGGCGCCATAGGTCCCGACCAGTCCAAACGCAATTGTGACAATGAGGGCGGAACAAGCGGCGATTGCGGCCGGAATGGGGAGCCAGACAAAGGCAAGGTTCATGACCTTGCTGACCACCATCCACGCCGCCACCGACCCTGCGGCCACGCCAACCAGCGCCGTGGCGGCGCCCAGCATGGCATATTCCAGCGCATAGGCGGCAATCAGCCGCCCCCGCGTGGCGCCAAGCGTCTTTAGGATGACGGCGTCATAAACCCGGCTGTGATGGCTGGCCGCCAGCGCGCCGGCGAGCACCAACACCGCTGCCAGCAGCGTGACCACGCTGGCGCCGCGAATGGCTAAAATAAGATTCGAAACCACCGAACCGACCGTATCGAGCGCATCCTTCACCCGCACGGTGGTCACCGTCGGGAAGTCGCGGGCGATATCCTTCAGCAACGCTGTTTCCTCTTGCAGGGTCGAATCGCGCGGATAGGTGAGCGTCGCAATATGTGTATGCGGGGCGCCGTGGAAGGCGCCGGGCGAATAGACCAGCACAAAATTGATGCCAAGATTCTGCCAGTCGACTTCACGCAGATTGGCGACGGTGGCGGTGATGTTGCGGCCGAGCACATTGACCGTGACCGGGTCGCCGATCTTGAGGTCAAGTCCCTTGGCAATCCTCTTCTCAAAAGACAGGAGCGGCGGGCCCTGATAGTCCGCGCCCCACCATTTGCCTTCGACGACACGCGAGCCGAGCGGAATGTTTCCGTCATAGGTGATGCCGCGATCGCTCTGCAGAACCCAGGCTGCATGGGGCGGCGGTTTCAAGTCTTCCGCCTTGACGCCGTTTGCGGCGACGATGCGCCCGCGCAGCATGGGTACGCGTTCGAGCTTCGCATCCGGCGCGCGGGATCTAATGAAGCTGTCGAAACGCTCGGCGTCGGCCGACTGGATGTCGACGAAATAGAAGGCGGGGGATTTGTCGGGCAGGGCCTGCTGGAACTGGCGCCGCAGATTGCCGTCGATCTGGACCACCGTGACCAGCAAGGCGACGCCAAGCCCCAGCGACAGGACGATGGTGGAGGTGAGCGCGCCAGGGCGGTGGATGTTGGCGACGGCCAGCCGCAGGACCGTGCTGCGTGCCCGTGGCGCACGCTTCGCCGTCCACATGATCAGCGCGGCGATCATGCGCAGGGCAACGAATGTCGTCGCCGCCGAGCCAACGAAAATCGCAGCGATGCGGCGATCATAAGCCAGCATGACCGCAAGCCCGGCGAGAAGGAGCGCAACGGCGGCGGTCGCAACCACATAGATCGTCCGCGGCCAGCGGTTGTCGGACGCAACTTCCTCGCGGAACAGCGCCGACACCGGAATGTCGTGCGCTCGCCCGAGCGGCCACAATGCAAAAGCCAGCGCCGTCATGAGCCCGTAAAGCAGCGCCAGGCCGAGTTGCAGCGGCTGCAGCGCCGGGTCGATGGGCAGCGGCAGGATGCCGCCGAAGACGCGTGCGATGGCGAAGGGCAGCGCGGCGCCAAGCGCGAGACCGATACAGGCGCCGGCCGCGGACAAGAGCAAAACCTGCGTCAGATAGAGCGAGAAAATGCGGCCGCCGGTCGCGCCCAGCGCTTTCATTGCCGCGATGCTATTGCGCCTGCGGGCGAGGTGACCTTTCACCGCATTGGCGACGCCGACCCCACCCACCAGCAGCGCGGTCAGTCCGACCAGCGTCAGATATTGGGTGAAGCGCTCGACATTGCGTTCGAGTTGCGGGGACGCGTTGTTCCGGGTGCGGATATCCCAGCCGGCATCGGGGAATTGTTTCTCTGCCGCCGCAACAAGGGCGTCGGTGGCGCGATCGCCTGTGTCATTCTCTGGCATTCGCACGCGATAGTGCCAGCGCACCAGACTTCCCGGCTGCAACAGGCCTGTGGCGCGGAGTGCCGTCTCGCTCAGCAGCAGGCGCGGCCCAAATCCAATGCCGCCGGCCAGCTTGTCGGGCTCGGTGCGGATTACGGCGCGAATTTCGACGCGCGCTGTTCCGACCGTGATCTCCTCGCCTGGCTTGAGATCAAGGCGTATCAATAAAGCCGGGTCGGCGGCGGCGCCGAAGGCGCCATTGCGTTCCGCCAGCGCGGTGTCGAGCGGCACGGCCGGATCCAGACCGGCATTGCCGTAAAGTGGATAAGCGGAATCGACCGCCTTCACCTCAACCAGGGCGCTGCGTTCGCCGGAGGCGCGCGCCATGGCGCGCATGGTTGCCGCGGTCGAAAGCTGTCCGCGGCTTGCGAGGAATGCGCGCTCTTCTGCATTAGCTTCGCGCTGGATCAGCGAGAAGGACACGTCGCCCCCGAGTATTGTGCGGCCTTCGCGGACAAGGCCGCCGGTCAGGCTTTCGGAGAACGATCCGACACCCGCAATCGCCATGACGCCAAGCGCAATACAGGCGATAAAGACATAGAAGCCGCGCAATCCGCCGCGCAACTCGCGCAGCGCGAAACGCAGCGGCAGGAAATGCAATGCGCGCTGCGGTGCGGCAGGAGAAACGCTGGCGCTCATGCCTGCACAGCCTTGATGGCAGGCGTGTCGTCGATGCGACCCGAACGCATCCGCACCACGCGGTCGCAACGCGCCGCAAGGCCGGGATCGTGCGTCACCAGCACCAGTGTCGTTCCACGTGTGCGGTGCCCCGCGAAGAGCAATTCGATCACCTGCTGGCCGGTCGTCTCGTCGAGATTTCCGGTCGGCTCGTCGGCCACCAGAATCGAAGGATTGGGCGCCAGCGCGCGGGCCAGTGCGACGCGCTGCTGTTCGCCGCCGGACAACTGCGCCGGGTAGTGATGCAAACGCTCCTTCAACCCGACGATCGCCAATTCTTCTTCCGCGCGGGCATAGGCGTCACCGGCGCCGGCGAGTTCGAGCGGGACCGCGACATTCTCGATCGCCGTCATGGTCGGAATGAGGTGAAAGGATTGAAACACGATCCCGACATTGCCGCCGCGGAAACGGGCCAGGGCATCCTCGTCGAGCCGCGTCAAATCCTGACCGGCGACGACGATCGTTCCACTGTCGGCGCGCTCCAGGCCGGCCAGGACCATGAGCAAGGTGGACTTGCCCGAGCCGGACGGTCCGACCATTCCGATTGCCTCGCCCCGTCCTATATGCAGATCGATGTCCTTGAGAATATGCACACGGGCGGCGCCGCGGCCGAGCGACAGATTGACGTTCCGCAGGGAAATGGCCGATTCCCGAATGGGACTGGAATGATGCATGGTGCCGTTGTGTCGACGGGGATTGTGATCAAAAAGAGCCTGCCCGCTCATATGGGAAGATTTCACGAATGGTCCATAAATTGATCGTGACCGCGGTGGTTCTTGTGAGCTTGTTTGCGCTGCCGGCAAGCGACCTGCAGGCCTTGGCCGCCGAGCGCCCGCTAAGGATTGTCGCGCTCGGAGATTCGCTGACGGCGGGCTACGGGTTGTCGGCGCAGGATTCATTTCCGGCGCAGCTCGAACGCGCGCTGAAGGCGAAAGGCCATGCCGTCGAGATCGAGAATGCCGGCGTGTCGGGCGACACCGCGTCCGGTGGTCTGGCGCGGCTCGACTGGGCGGTGCCTGACGGTACCGACGCCGTCATCGTTGAACTTGGCGCCAACGACATGCTGCGGGGCGTCGATCCGAAAACGACGCGCGCCGCGCTCGATAATCTGCTTGGCCGGCTGAAGCAGCGCGGCGTCGAAGTTCTGTTCGCAGGCATGCGTGCGGCGCCGAATCTCGGTGCCGAATACGGACATGCTTTTGAAAAACTTTTTGCCGATCTCGCCGCCAAATACGATGTGGTTTACTATCCGTTCTTTCTGGATGGCATCGCGGCCCAGACCAAACTGGCGCTGCGCGACGGCATGCACCCGAACGTAGACGGCGTAAAAGAAATTGTGACAGGCATATTACCGAAGGCGGAAGAATTGATTGCACGCATCAAGGCGAAACAAAACGGCTGAAGGCCTTGCGCCGCTGGACCGAATCCTTTTCAGTCTGGAGAGCGCTTTCACGGTTTAACGGAGGTGTCTCGATGCCACGCATTTTCACTGGGCTCGAGATTCCCGCCGAGGTTGGACAGAGCCTGTCCCTCTTCCGCGGCGGATTGCCGGGCGCACGCTGGATCGATCCGGAAAACTATCATCTCACGTTGCGGTTTATCGGCGATGTCGACGATTCCATTGCGCATGAGGTAGCGTCGCTGCTGCACCGGGTGAATCGCCAGCCGTTCGATTTGCGGTTCGATGGATTGTCGTCTTTCGGCGGAAGAAAACCACGTGCGCTGATCGCGACCGTTGCGCCGTCGCCGCCGCTTCTGGAATTGCAGGCCGAACACGAACGCCTGATACAACGCATCGGCCTCGCTCCCGAGGGGCGCAAATACACGCCGCATGTGACGCTGGCGCGCCTGCGCGACACGTCGAACCGACAGGTGGCAGACTATCTCGCCGCGCGTGGCTATTTTCCGCCGCTGCCGTTTCGTGCAGAGCGTTTCATGCTGTATTCGTCCCGCGCCTCGATCGGCGGCGGGCCGTATGTGATCGAGGCGGAATTTCCGCTACAGCGCGATCAGGAGGAACGCAGCCGTCAGGCGCTGCGCGCCATCTGATATTCGGGATGTCCCGGCATCACTTCGACGCCGCAAAAATGAATTTCGGTGAAGTGGTGCTTGCGCGCTTCTTCCGCCGCACACGAGATCAGTGACTGCATCAGCGCATGCGATTGAAAGCCTTGTTCCGCGGTGACCACCGCCTGCGCGCGCTGCGCATTGCGGTCGGGGATGATCTCGACGCCGGCACGCTGTGTGCCGTCGATATAGGCGGCGACCAGAATAGCGCGCTGCGACATCAGCCGCAGGCAATGCGCATCGATGGCACGGTCATCGTTGCCGCTGGCGAAATGCAGGCAGCGATCGAGATAGTGCAAACGCAATAGATGCGCATGATGATCCTCGATGCGGCCGAGGCCGGCGATCTGAATGCCGATGGTATGGCTGCTCATGGCGTCCCCGCATAGTCCCTGTCGCGATGTTAGGCTCGAAGTGGTACCGGGGAGTTAACGTCAGCCCGGCTTCAGCATCTGCGATTGGGCGTCGAGAAAAGCGGCGGCGACGCCCTGGCTGTCATCGATCATTTCACGCATCAGCGACAACGGTGTCGGACGCGTGGTTTCGAGTTCGCCGACCGCCCCGTCGAAATCGAAGGACAGTTCGGCGTCGAATTTGCGCGCAAGCTGCTGCATGCGTTTGTTGTCGGCGAGGCAGGTCAGATGCAGAAATTTTACGCCGCGATTGCGCGCGGCAAGCAAGATGCGCTCCAGAAGCTCCGATCCGACCCCGTAGCTCTGCCAGGGCGCTTCGACGCTGAATGCGGCTTCCGCTTCCCGGCTCAGCAGCCGCAAGCCGAAAATGCGCAATTCGGCGGCGCCGCGCAGGACGCCGTCGACGAAGAAGCCATACAACACCGCATCGAAGCCCTTCGTGCCTTCCACGTGATTGCGAATATGCTGATCTGAGACACTGCCGCCGAAGCGCCGTCGGCGGCTCTCCTCATCGAGGCGCAGTAAATGATCCCGGTATTTCCGGGTTTCGCCCGGCCACAATTTTCGGATGACACCGTTGCCAGAAATCAATTCGTGCATCTCAGGTCTCCAGACAACATGTTGGAAAGACCTCCGGCCATCTCCTCCTGAGAGACGGGCGGGTCGCAATGGACCCGCACGATTCAGCCAGTGCATTTAATGCTGCGATGCAACATTTTTTAGACCGAACCAAGGCTAAACAGGAGAAAATCAAGGTCAAATTATTGATAACACAGTTAAAAATCTGTGTATTAACTCTATGTCGGCTAAGCTTGCTGCAGCTTGCGTTGCGGCTATCACGGGGTCTATGGCTGGCCGACAGTCTCCCGTCTATCCCGCAGCCGATCTCCCGAAATGTTCGACACTGTCAGCGCCCGCTACGCCGCCCTGGTGGCCGAGGGCCGCATCGAGTCTGATCCGGCGCAGGAGCATGCGGTGCGGCGGCTCGCGGCGCTGGAAACGCGAATTGCGCAGCACCGTCTCGCACGTAAATCATCGTCGCTCGGCTGGCTGTTCGGCAAGCGTGACAAGCCTTCCGGGACCAAGGGACTTTACATTCACGGCAGAGTGGGCCGCGGCAAGACCATGCTGATGGATCTCTTCTTCGAGACATCGCCGGTCGCGCGCAAGCACCGTGGACATTTCCATGAATTCATGTCCGATGTGCATGAGCGCGTGCACGATTTCCGCTCACGCCAGAAGAACGGCGACAAGAATGGCGAGGACGCCATCCTGTTGGCGGCGTCCGCCATCGCAGAGGAATCATGGTTGCTGTGTTTTGACGAGTTTCACGTGACCGACATCGCCGATGCGATGATTCTGGGGCGGTTATTTACTCGGCTGTTCGAGCGCGGCGTCGTAGTGGTGGCGACATCGAATGTGGCGCCGCAGGATTTGTACAAGAACGGGCTGAACCGTTCTCTGTTTCTGCCTTTCATCGCGGGGCTTGAGGCGCATATGGACGTGTTGGCCCTCGATGCGCGCACGGATTACCGGCTGGAAAAGCTGGTGCGCGGCAAAGTCTGGCACGTGCCGGCTGACAAGGAGGCCGATGCCGCGCTCGACGCCGCCTGGTCGCGGATCACGCTGGGCCATGACGGCGCGCCGCTCGATCTGACAGTGAAGGGACACAGGGTCCATATTCCGCGTGCCGCGCACGGCGCCGCACGCTTCTCGTTTCAGGAACTATGCGGGCAGCCGCTTGGTGCGGCGGATTATCTGCGGATCGCCCATGAATTTCATACGCTGGTCATCGACCATGTCCCGATCATGGATTTCGCCCGGCGCAACGAGGCCAAGCGTTTCATCACGCTGATCGATACGCTCTACGACAACGCGGTGAAGCTGATCGCCTCAGCGAAGGCGCCGCCGCACAAGCTTTACATCGCCGACGAAGGGGTGGAGGCGATGGAATTCGAGCGCACCGCTTCGCGCCTGATCGAGATGGGCTCGCAAAGTTATCTTGCGCTCCCGCACGGCAAGCTCGACGGCGAGGAAGCGGCCGCCCGCATCGTCCAGACGTAAGTTTTTTGAGGGGGCCTGGCGAACAGCAGCCGGATGCACCCACCAGTTCTCGTCCGTCAAAATTGTCTTCGCTCTCGGCAAAAGGGTCTTGGCAAGAAGCGAGGGCGCTGGAATAATGTATTCCAAGGGAGCGAGAACGCGGCCGCAGAAATCAGCCAAAGGCCTTCTTGTCGATAGCCGCGCGAAGGGCTAACCACCGCGCGGCCGCGATTTTGCGGCAGTTCCATTCGAGGGTTTCTTCCACATGGCGCGTCCCAAGATTGCATTGATCGGCTCCGGCCAGATCGGCGGCACGCTCGCTCATCTCATCGGACTGAAAGAACTCGGCGACGTCGTCATGTTCGACATTGCCGAAGGCATCCCGCAGGGCAAATCGCTCGATCTGGCGCAGTCGTCGCCGGTCGACGGCTTCGATTCCCGGCTGTCCGGCACGAATTCCTATGACGCCATCGAGGGGGCCTCGGTCTGCATCGTCACCGCCGGCGTACCGCGCAAGCCGGGGATGAGCCGGGACGACCTTCTGGGCATCAATCTCAAGGTGATGGAGCAGGTTGGCGCCGGCATCAAGAAATACGCCCCCAACGCCTTCGTGATCTGCATCACCAACCCGCTCGACGCCATGGTCTGGGCGCTGCAGAAATATTGCGGGCTGCCCAAGAACATGGTCGTGGGCATGGCCGGCGTGCTCGATTCCGCGCGCTTCCGCTATTTCCTCGCCGACGAATTCAACGTCTCGGTCGAGGATGTCACCGCTTTCGTGCTCGGCGGCCACGGCGACACTATGGTGCCGCTGGTGCGCTACTCGACCGTTGCCGGCATTCCGCTGCCGGACCTCGTGAAAATGGGCTGGACCACCGAGAAGCGCCTTGACGAGATCGTCACGCGCACCCGCAATGGCGGCGCCGAGATCGTCAACCTGCTGAAGACCGGTTCGGCTTTCTACGCGCCAGCGACCTCGGCGATCGCGATGGCGGAAAGCTATCTCAAGGACAAGAAGCGCGTGCTGCCTTGCGCGGCCTATATCAACGGCGATTACGGCGTGAAGGATCTGTATGTCGGCGTACCGGTGGTGATTGGCGCCAAGGGCGTAGAGCGTGTGGTCGAGATCGAACTGACCTCGTCCGAGCGCGACATGTTCAACAAGTCGGCGGAATCGGTGCAGACGCTGGTCGAGGCCTGCAAGAAAATCGCGCCGGATCTCGGAAAGTAGACGAAGCGTGTGTGTGACGCGGCCGGCTACCGCCGGCCGCCGGAGGGGACGGAATGAATATTCACGAGTATCAAGCCAAGACAGTCTTGCGGGATTTCGGCGTGCCGGTCCCGCGCGGAATTCCGGCCTTTTCGGTCGATGAGGCGGTGAAAGCCGCGCAGGAAATGGGCGGCCCGGTCTGGGTGGTGAAGGCCCAGATTCACGCCGGCGGCCGCGGCAAGGCGGGCGGCGTCAAAGTGGTGAAATCCATCGATGACGTGAAGAAGGAATCCCAGCGCATCCTCGGCTCGACGCTGGTGACGCACCAGACCGGCCCGCAGGGCAAGCAGGTCAACCGCCTCTACATCGAGGAAGGTTCGGCCATCGATAAGGAATTCTACCTGTCGATGCTGGTCGATCGTGAATCCTCGCGCGTCGCGATCGTGGTCTCCACTGAAGGCGGCATGAATATCGAAGAAGTCGCGCACGACACGCCGGAAAAGATTACGACCATCACCGTCGATCCGGTCACCGGCATCATGCCGCACCACGTCCGTGCGGTGTCGCAGGCGCTGAAGCTCGACGCCGAGCTGCAGAAGCAGATGAGCCCGCTTCTGACCAACCTTTGCAAGGCTTTTGTCGACACCGACATGAGCCTCCTGGAGATCAATCCGCTGGTCGTCACCAAGGACAAGAAGCTGATCTGCCTCGACGCCAAGGTTGGCTTCGACAGCAACGCGCTGTTCCGCCACCCCAAGATCGCAGAGTTGCGCGACGAGACGGAGGAAGACGAGAAGGAGATCGAGGCCTCCAAGTTCGATCTCAATTACATCGCGCTCGACGGCTCGATCGGCTGCATGGTGAACGGCGCCGGCCTCGCCATGGCGACCATGGACATCATCAAGCTCTATGGCGCCTCGCCCGCCAACTTTCTCGACGTCGGCGGCGGCGCCTCCAAGGAGAAGGTGGCAGCCGCGTTCAAGATCATCACCTCCGATCCCAAGGTAAAAGGCATCCTGGTCAACATTTTCGGCGGCATCATGCGCTGCGACGTGATCGCGGAAGGCGTAGTAGCGGCGGTGAAGGAAGTCGGTCTGAAGGTGCCGCTGGTCGTGCGACTTGAAGGCACCAATGTCGATCTCGGCAAGAAGATCATCAGGGAATCGGGCCTGAACGTTCTCCCCGCCGATGATCTCGACGATGCCGCGCAAAAAGTGGTCAAGGCCGTGAAGGAAGCCGCGTAATGTCCATCCTCATCGACAAGAACACCAAGGTCATCTGCCAGGGCTTCACCGGCAAGAACGGCACCTTCCATTCCGAACAGGCGATTGCCTATGGCACCAAGATGGTCGGCGGCACCTCGCCCGGCAAAGGCGGCACCACGCATCTCAACCTGCCGGTGTTCGATACCGTGCGCGAAGCTCGCGAAAAGACCGGCGCCGATGCTTCCGTGATCTATGTTCCGCCGGCGGGAGCCGCCGACGCGATCTGTGAAGCGATCGACGCGGAAGTGCCGCTCATCGTCTGTATCACCGAAGGCATTCCGGTCGCGGACATGATCAAGGTGAAGCGTTCGCTGTGCGGATCGAAGTCGCGCCTGATCGGGCCGAATTGTCCGGGCGTGATGACGGCGGGCGAATGCAAGATCGGCATCATGCCCGGCAACATCTTCAAGCCGGGCAAGGTCGGCATCGTGTCGCGCTCGGGCACGCTGACCTATGAGGCGGTGTTCCAGACCACGGCGGAAGGCCTCGGCCAGACCACGGCGGTGGGCATCGGCGGCGACCCGGTCAAAGGCACGGAATTCATCGACACGCTGGAAATGTTCCTGGCCGACCCGAAGACCGAAGCCATCATCATGATCGGTGAAATCGGCGGCTCGGCGGAAGAAGACGCGGCGCAATTCCTCAAGGACGAGGCTAAGCGTGGGCGCAAGAAGCCGATGGCAGGCTTCATTGCTGGCCGCACCGCGCCTCCGGGACGCCGCATGGGCCATGCCGGCGCGATCATTTCCGGCGGAAAAGGCGATGCGGAATCGAAAATTGCGGCGATGGAATCGGCCGGGATCAAGGTGTCGCCCTCACCCGCGCGGATCGGCAAAACGTTGGTGGACGTCCTGAAGGGATAAGCTTTTGACGTTGCAGCAGAAGCTGCAATGTTTCACGTGAAAAAATTCCTAGCGCGTATCTGCGACGGCAAAGCCCGCTTTTCGAAAAAACCCCGGAAAGCGGGCTTTGTCATGCTCATAGAAACCCAGTTCCTCGGACACGAGCACGCGTTGATCATGCGTGAGGACGCGTTCCTCGGGCGTTCCTCGCTGAGAGCAATGAAGCCCCCAACCGGGGACACGGGCACGCGGTAAATCATGCGCGA
This sequence comes from Pseudorhodoplanes sp., assembly GCA_032027085.1. Classification (NCBI taxonomy): domain Bacteria; kingdom Pseudomonadati; phylum Pseudomonadota; class Alphaproteobacteria; order Hyphomicrobiales; genus Pseudorhodoplanes; species Pseudorhodoplanes sp. The sequence goes on from JAVSMS010000001.1 coordinate 2,011,983, forward strand.
GGACCGCTCCTCGGGCATTGCTCGCTGAGCAATGGAAGCCCTCCTCCAGGGACACGAGCAGGCGCCTGGTCATGCGCGAGGCCCCGTTCTTTGGGGGGCCCCCGCTGAGCGATGGACGCCCTCATCCGGGGCCACGAGCACACGCTCATGCGTAAGCTGCCGGTCCTCATTCGCTGAGCAGTGGAAGAACTCAGCCGGCGGCTCCCGAAAGTCGGGCGCCCCTCTTGGATTTCGTGCCGGTGAAGTTGAAGGGTGATCCCGTGCTGTTGGACGGCTGTGAGCTCGTGTTGTTGGAGGGGTGTGTCCCCTGCCGTTGGAGGCTGCCGTTGGAGGGCCAGGATTCTCGTTCTGTTGGAGGGCTGGATCTGCCGTTGGAAGGGTGTGATTCCGTGTCGGAGGGCTGTGATCTCGTACTTTTGGAGGGTTGGGATCTTGTGCCGTTGGAGGACCGTGCATTTGCAGCCAAAAGCAGGCCAAGAAACGAATATCAATTCATTCCTTCGTCATCTAACGATAGCCCTATTAACCTCTTATCTGTAGAAGAGCCCAGCTAGGGATGATTTTGGGCCGCAAATGAGCCCATTTGCCGCCGCCGGGCGGCAAACAGACCATGATTCAGGACGCCAGATGTCACGCCAGGACGCGAACGCCGCCTTCGCTCTCACCTCGTTTCTTTACGGCGGAAACGCCGCCTATATCGAAGACCTCTACGGCCGCTATGAAAAGGACCCCTCCTCGGTCGATGCCGAATGGCAGAGCTTTTTCCAGAGCCTGAAGGACGACCCCGCCAGCGTTGCCAAAAATGCCCGCGGCGCCTCCTGGAAAAAGCCGAACTGGCCGTTGCGCGCCAACGGCGATCTGGTCGCCGCGCTGGACGGCAACTGGGCGGACACCGAAAAGGCGCTCGGCGACAAGATCAAGGCTAAGGCGCAGGTGCGCGGCGTCGATCTCTCCACCGCCGATGTGCAGCAGGCAACGCGCGATTCCATCCACGCGCTCATGCTGATCCGCGCCTACCGCGCGCGCGGCCATTTCCACGCCAAGCTCGATCCGCTCGGCCTCGAGCCGGAGAAGAACGAGGAAGAACTCGATCCGCGCACCTACGGCTTCGAGGAAGCCGACATGGATCGCAAGATCTTCCTCGACAAGGTGCTCGGCCTCGAATTCGCGACCATGCGCGAGATCATCGCCATCGTCCGCCGCACCTATTGCCAGACGCTCGGCGTCGAATTCATGCACATCTCCGATCCAGCGCAGAAGGCCTGGATCCAGGAGCGCATTGAAGGCAAGGACAAGGAGATCACTTTCACGCGCGAAGGCAAGCGCGCGATCCTGAACAAGCTCGTCGAGGCGGAAGGCTTCGAGAAATTCATCGATGTCAAATATACCGGCACCAAGCGCTTCGGCCTCGACGGCGGCGAATCGCTCATCCCGGCGCTGGAACAGATCATCAAGCGCGGCGGCCAGCTCGGCGTCAAAGACATCGTGTTCGGCATGGCGCATCGCGGCCGCCTGAACACGCTGACGCAGGTGATGGGCAAGCCGCACCGCGTGCTGTTCCATGAATTCAAGGGCGGCTCGGCGACGCCGGACGAAGTCGAAGGCTCCGGCGACGTGAAGTATCACCTTGGCGCGTCGTCCGACCGCGAGTTCGACGGCAACAAGGTGCATCTGTCGCTGGCGCCGAACCCCTCGCATCTCGAAATCGTCGATCCCGTCGTGCTCGGAAAGGTGCGCGCGAAACAGGATCAGCTTGGCGCCACGCCGGAAGACCGTTCAATGGCGCTGCCGCTGCTCATCCATGGCGATGCGGCGTTTGCGGGCCAGGGCGTTGTCGCCGAGTGCTTCGGTCTCTCCGAGCTGAAGGGCTATCGCACCGGCGGCTCGCTGCATTTCATCGTCAACAACCAGATCGGCTTTACGACGTATCCGCGCTATTCGCGCTCCTCGCCTTATCCTTCGGATGTGGCGAAGATGATCGAGGCGCCGATTTTGCATGTGAACGGCGATGATCCGGAAGCGGTGGTGTTCGCAGCCAAAGTCGCGATTGAATACCGGCAGAAATTCGCCAAGCCCGTCGTCATCGACATGTTCTGCTATCGCCGCTTTGGTCACAACGAAGGCGACGAGCCGGCTTTCACCCAACCGTTAATGTACAAGAAGATCAGGTCGCATCCTTCGACTCTTGATCTCTATGCCAGGAAGCTGATCGGAGAAGGCGTCGTCACCGAAGGCGAAGTCGACAAGATGAAGGCCGACTGGCGTGCGCGGCTGGAAGCCGAGCACGAAGCCGGCCAGGGCTACAAGCCGAACAAGGCCGACTGGCTTGACGGCCGCTGGGCCGGATTGAAGGCGGGCGGCGAGATCGACGAGCCGCGCCGCGGCAATACCGGCGTCGAGATCGATGCGCTGAAGGAGATCGGCCGCAAGATCACCGCGCTCCCGAAGGATTTCCACGCACACCGCACCATCCAGCGTTTTCTCGACAATCGCCGCAAGACGATCGAGAGCGGCGAGGGCATCGACTGGGCCACCGCGGAAGCGCTCGCCTTCTGCACCCTGCTGGAAGAAGGTCATCCGGTGCGCCTCTCGGGACAGGATTGCGAACGCGGCACGTTCTCGCAACGGCATTCGGTCTTGTTCGACCAGGAAACCGAGGCGCGCTACACGCCGTTCAATCATCTGAGCGACAAGCAGGCGCGCTACGAAGTGCTCAATTCCATGCTCTCGGAAGAAGCCGTGCTTGGTTACGAATATGGCTATTCGACCACCGAGCCGAATGCTTTGACCTTGTGGGAAGCGCAGTTCGGCGACTTCGCCAACGGCGCGCAGGTGGTGTTCGACCAGTTCATCTCCTCCGCCGAGCGCAAATGGCTGCGCATGTCCGGCCTCGTCTGCCTGTTGCCGCATGGCTATGAAGGGCAGGGGCCGGAACATTCCTCGGCGCGACTCGAGCGCTTCCTGCAGATGTGCGCGGAAGACAACATGCAGGTGGCCAACTGCACGACGCCGGCCAACTACTTCCACATCCTGCGCCGACAATTGAAGCGTGAAATCCGCAAGCCCTTGATCCTGATGACGCCGAAGTCGTTGCTGCGCCACAAGCGCGCCACCTCGCGGCTTGAGGAAATGGGCGCCGGGGCCACCTTCCACCGGGTGCTGTTCGACGACGCGGAAATTCTCAAGGGCGAGACCATCAAGCTCGCCGCCGACAGCAAGATCCGCCGCGTGGTTCTGTGCTCCGGCAAGGTCTATTACGATCTCTACGAGGAGCGCGAGAAGCGCGGCATCGACGACGTCTATCTGATGCGCGTCGAGCAGCTTTATCCGTTCCCGACCAAGGCGCTGGTGCATGATCTGGCGCGCTTCAAGCACGCCGAAATCGTCTGGTGCCAGGAAGAGCCGCGCAACATGGGATCGTGGTTCTTCGTCGACACCTTCCTGCGCTGGGTGCTGGAGCAGATCGGCGCCAAGCACAAGACGGTGCGCTATGCCGGCCGCCCGGCTGCGGCGGCGACGGCGACTGGTTTGATGTCAAAGCACCTGGCACAGCTCAAGCAATTGCTCGACGAGGCGCTGGGGTAATCCTTCATCCGTCATCCTGAGGCGGCCGCGAAGCGGCCCTCGAAGGATGACGGCCACCGACCGGGCCGTTCATCCTTCGAGGCTCGCCCCTTCGGGCTCGCACCTCACGATCGCGGTTCAAGAGAACAGGCAGACTGAGACACAGGCAGACTGACACAATGACCGACATCCGCGTTCCCACTCTCGGCGAATCCGTCACCGAGGCCACCATCGGCAAATGGTTCAAGAAGGCCGGCGACGCCGTCGCGGTTGACGAGCCGCTGGTCGAGCTCGAGACGGACAAGGTGACCATCGAGGTGCCGGCGCCTGCCGCCGGCGTACTCGCAGAGATCGCGGTGAAGGACGGCGAGACCGTCGCGGTCGGCGCGCTGCTCGGCTCGATCAAGGAAGGCGCGGGCGCGGCGCCGAGCAAGACGACGCCGGCGCCGACCGGCCAGCCTGAGCAGAAGACCGCGACCACGGCGCCGATCGGCGCCGGCGCCGAGCAGACCAAGCCGCGCGCGGATGCCAAGCCTGCGGACGCGACGCTGGCGCCGTCGGTGCGGCGGCTGGAGGCGGAAAGCGGCGTCGATGCCTCAACCGTGCCGGGCTCCGGCAAGGATGGCCGCGTGACCAAGGGCGATATGCTGGCCGCGATCGAACGCGCCGCTTCCGCGCCGATGCCGGTCGGCCAGCCGGCGGCGAGCGTGCAGGTGCGCGCGCCCTCCATCCCCGACGACGCTGCGCGCGAAGAACGCGTGAAGATGACGCGGCTGCGCCAGACCATCGCGCGCCGCCTGAAGGATGCGCAGAACACCGCAGCCATGCTGACGACCTTCAACGAGGTCGACATGAAGCCGGTGATGGATCTGCGCGCGCAATACAAGGAGCTGTTCGAGAAGAAGCACGGCGTGAAGCTCGGCTTCATGGGTTTCTTCGTGCGCGCCTGCGTGCAGGCGCTGAAGGAGATCCCGGCGGTGAATGCCGAGATCGACGGCGCCGACATCATCTACAAGAATTATTATCACATCGGAATCGCGGTCGGCACCGAGAAGGGTCTCGTCGTGCCGGTGGTGCGCGACTGCGATCACAAGTCGCTGGCCGAGATCGAGAAGAGCATCAGCGATTTCGGCCGACGCGCGCGCGACGGCAATCTCAAGATCGAGGAGATGCAGGGCGGCACCTTCACCATCACCAATGGCGGCATCTATGGCTCGCTGATGTCGACGCCAATCCTGAATGCGCCGCAATCCGGCATCCTGGGCATGCACAAGATCCAGGAGCGGCCGGTGGCGATCGGCGGCAAGATCGAAGTGCGGCCGATGATGTATCTCGCGCTCTCCTACGACCATCGCATCGTCGACGGCCGCGAGGCGGTGACGTTCCTGGTGCGGGTGAAGGAGAATCTGGAAGACCCGGCAAGGATTGTGCTGGATCTGTAATCTGTTGTTCGTCATTGCCGGGCCGCCGCGCAGCGGCGTGACCCGGCAATCCATCTTTTGAAGGATGGATGCCCGGGTCAAGCCCGGGCATGACAGAGAAACGAAGGCGTCATTTCATGTCCTACGATCTCATCGTCATCGGCACCGGCCCCGGCGGCTATGTCTGCGCCATTCGCGCGGCGCAGCTCGGGATGAAAGTCGCCGTGGTGGAGAAGCGCGCGACGCATGGCGGCACCTGCCTGAATGTCGGCTGCATTCCCTCCAAGGCTTTGCTGCATGCCTCGGAATTGTTTGAGGAAGCAGGCCACGCTTTCGCGAAAATGGGCATTGGTGTGAGCAAGCCCAAACTCGACCTGAAGCAGATGCTGACTTTCAAGGACGAGGCGGTCGACGGCAACGTCAAGGGCGTGGAATTCCTGCTGAAGAAGAACAAGATCGACGCCTTCCATGGCGCGGGCCGCATCGCAGCGCCGGGCAAGGTTGAGGTAAAGGGCAGCGACGGCAAGACGCAGGCGCTGGAGACCAAGAACATCGTGATCGCCACCGGCTCCGACGTGGCGCAGCTCAAGGGAATGACGATCGACGAGAAGCGCATCGTGTCGTCGACCGGCGCGCTCGCGCTGGAAAAGGTGCCGGAGAAGATGCTGGTGATCGGCGCCGGCGTGATCGGACTGGAGCTCGGCTCGGTGTGGCGGCGGTTGGGCTCGGAGGTGGTCATTGTTGAATTCCTCGACGTCGTGCTGCCGGGCATGGATTCGGAAGTGCGCAAGCAGGCACAGCGCCTGTTCGAAAAGCAGGGCATGACGTTCAAGCTCAATTCCAAGGTCACGGCCGTCGACAGTTCCGGCAAGAAGCTGAAGGCGACGGTCGAGCCGGCGAAGGGCGGCGCGGCAGAGACGATCGAAGCCGATGTAGTACTCGTGTCGATCGGCCGCGTGCCTTACACCGAAGGGCTCGGCCTGAAGGAGGCGGGCGTCGCGCTGGACGAGCGCGGGCGGGTGAAGACGGACGCGCATTTCGCGACCAATGTGAAGGGCATCTACGCCATCGGTGACGTGATCACCGGGCCAATGCTGGCGCACAAGGCGGAAGACGAAGGCATTGCCGTCGCCGAACTGATCGCCGGCAAGGCGGGGCACGTGAATTACGACGTGATCCCGAACGTGGTCTATACCTATCCGGAGATCGCGACCGTCGGAAAATCGGAAGACGAATTGAAAGCGGCGGGCACTGCCTACAATGCCGGAAAGTTTCCGTTCACCGCGAATGGCCGCGCCAAGGCGAACCAGAAGACCGAAGGCTTTGTGAAAATTCTGGCGGATGCCAAGACCGACCGCGTGCTCGGCGTGCATATCGTCGGCGCCGATGCCGGCAATATGATCGCGGAAGCGGCGGTGGCGATGGAGTTCGGCGCCTCATCCGAAGACATCGCGCGCACTTGCCACGCGCATCCGACGCTGCCCGAGGCAGTCAAGGAAGCCGCGCTCGCGGTGGAGAAGCGGGCGATCCATATGTGATTGATCCCTCTCCCCGCAAGCGGGGAGAAGTGAAAGCTAGGCGCGCGGATGCGCCGCTTTATACGCATCCAGCAGCCGCTCGGTATCCACCGCCGTGTAAATCTGTGTCGTCGACAGCGACGCGTGGCCCAAAAGTTCCTGGATTGCGCGCAGGTCGCCGCCGCGCGACAACAGATGCGTTGCGAAGGAGTGCCGCAACGCGTGCGGGGTTGCGGAGTCGGGCAGCCCGAGCGCGCCGCGCAGACGCTCCATTGTCAGTTGAATAATGCGCGGGGACAGCGGCCCGCCCTTGGCGCCGACGAAGAGCGGCGCGTCGTCAGGCAGATCGTAGGGGCATTGCGCAATATAGTCGGCGATGAGTTGCAGCACGGGACGCAGCACCGGCACCATGCGCGTCTTGTTGCCCTTGCCGGTGACGGTGATGACATCGCCGGCACCCGGCGCGGGCACGTCCTTGCGCGCGAGGCCGAGAGCTTCGGCGATGCGCAGGCCGGAGCCATAGAGCAATGCGAGCACCGCGGCGTCGCGGGTGAAGATCCAGGGCTCGCGCTCTTCGCCGGCGCGCAGGTCAGTGTCAGAGATGCGTTTTGCCGACGGAACGGTGAGCGGCTTCGGCAAGGTTTTCGGCACCTTCGGCGCGCGCACCGCATTGAGCGCGGCGACCTTGCCCTTGCCGTCGCGCTCCAGAAAGCGGGCGAAAGAGCGCGCGCCGGCCAGTTCGCGCATGAGAGAGCGAGCACTGAGGCCGTCGCCGCGGCGCGCTGCCATGAAGGCGCGTATGTCCTGCGGAGCGAGCGCGGCGAGATCTTTCAGGCGCGGTGCTTGCCCGAGATGTTCGGCCAGGAAGGAGATGAACCGGCCGATGTCGCGGGAATACGCCTCAAGTGTTTTCGGCGACATACGTCGCTCGGCCGACAGATGCTGCAGCCAGCGTCTGATCTCGGTGGCGGTGTCGGAGGACGCGGGCCATTTGTTTGGGGCAGCAGTCATAAGCGCCTACATAATCCCGGTTATTCCGGGCAAGCGGCCGCAGGCCGCGAGACCCGAAACCCATAACCACCGGCTTTTCCGAATCCCGAAGACAGTGGTTATGGGTCCCCGCTTTCGCGGGGACGACAATGAGAGGTTTTTCTTCACCCTTCCTTAAATCCCCGGAATCGGGCGAGTGTCACTGCATGGCGGCCAAGATCGTCGATGTTCTGGTGCCGATCGCGCTCGATCAGGCCTATTCCTACCGCGTGCCGGCGGGCCTGACGCTTGCGGCCGGCGACGTGGTGGCCGTGCCGTTCGGCGCCAGGGATTATGCCGGCGTGGTGTGGGGCGAGGGCCATCCGCGGCCGGGCCTGCACAACAAGCTGAAGGAGGTCACCGACAAGCTCGACGTGCCGCCGCTGAAGCCGGAATTGCGCAGTTTCATCGACTGGGTCGCAGGCTATACGCTCGGCGCGCGCGGCATGGTGCTGCGCATGGCTTTGCGCATGGGCGAGAATCTCAGCCCCGCGCGCGAGAAGGTCGGGGTGCGGCTCGCGGGCCCCGCACCGCAACACATGACCAAGGCGCGGGCGCGGGTGATGCAAACACTCAGCGACGGCCTGTTGCGGGGGAAGAGCGAAGCCGCGCAGGAGGCCGGCGTCTCGGTCGGCGTGATCGACGGGCTGATTGACGAAGGCACGCTGGAGACGCTGGTGCTGCCGCCGGAGCCGGTGGCGCAGGCGCCCGATGCGGATTTCCTGCAGCCGGAATTGACGCAGGCGCAGGCCGCAGCCGCCGACACCTTGCGCGAGATGGTGGCGCGGGGCGGCTTTGCCGCGAGCCTGATCGATGGCGTCACCGGCTCGGGCAAGACCGAAGTCTATTTCGAGGCGGTGGCGGAGAACATCCGGCGCGGCAAACAGACGCTGATCCTGATGCCGGAGATCGCGCTGACCACGCAATTCCTCGACCGCTTTTCCGTGCGTTTCGGCGTGCGCCCGGCGGAATGGCATTCGCAGCTTGGCGCGCGCAAGCGCGCGCGCACCTGGGCGGCGGTGTCGGAGGGTGAAGTCAGCGTGATCGTCGGCGCGCGCTCGGCATTGTTCCTGCCCTATGCCGATCTCGGGCTGATCATCGTCGATGAGGAGCACGACCAGGCCTACAAGCAGGAAGACGGCATTCATTATCACGCGCGCGACATGGCGGTGGTGCGCGCGCACGAGGCGCAGATTCCCGTCATCCTCTCGTCGGCGACGCCGGCGGTGGAGACCGAAGTAAACGCGCGCCGCGGGCGCTACATACGACTCTCCTTGCCGCAGCGTTTCGGCGGGCAACACATGCCGCATATCGAAGCCATCGACATGACGCGCGAAGGCCCGCCGCGCGGGCGCTTCATCGCGCCGCGGCTGGTCGAGGCGGTGAAGATCGCGATGGAACGCGGTGAACAGGCGCTGCTATTCCTCAACCGGCGTGGCTATGCGCCGCTCACGCTGTGCCGCTCATGCGGGCACCGGCTCGATTGCCCGAATTGCGATGCGTGGCTCGTAGACCATCGATTCAAGCGGCGGCTGGTCTGCCATCATTGTGGCTTCTCCAAGCCGTTGCCGCAGACGTGTCCGAAATGCGAGGCGACGGAATCGTTTGCGCCGATCGGGCCAGGCGTGGAGCGCCTGCAGGAGGAAGTGGCGACGCTGTTTCCGCAGGCGCGCACCATCATTCTTTCCAGCGATCTCGTGGAATCGGTCGAGCGCCTGCGGCAGGAGCTCGACGACGTGGCTGAAGGCCGTTTCGACATCATCATCGGCACGCAGCTTGTGGCGAAGGGGCATCATTTTCCCAAGCTCAATCTCGTCGGCATTGTCGACGCCGATCTTGGGCTTGCGAACGGCGATCCGCGCGCGGCCGAGCGCTCGTTCCAGTTGCTGCATCAGGTGGTGGGCCGCGCCGGGCGCGAGGCCGGGCAGGGCGTTGGATATTTGCAGACGCATCAGCCGGAACATCCGGTGATGCGCGCGCTGATCGCGGCGGACCGCGACGCCTTCTACGACACCGAAATCGCAGCGCGCGAGAAGACCGCTTATCCACCGTTCGGGCGGCTGGCCAGTCTTATCGTATCAGGCGGCGACAAGTACGAGACGGAAGCCTTTGCGCGCAAGATCGCAAGCAGCGCACCGCTCGACGAAAGCGTGCGTGTGCTGGGCCCGGCGGAAGCGCCGCTCGCGGTGGTGCGCGGCCGGCATCGCCAGCGGCTCTTGATCAAATCGCCGAAGGCGTTCGACCTCTCCGGCTACATGCGCGGCTGGCTCAGCCACGCGCCGAAGACGCGCGGCACGCTGAAGCTGGAAGTCGATATCGATCCGCAGAGTTTTTATTAGACATGCGAGACTGAGAAGGTAATCGCTTGCCGTAGCAGTCGTGATAAGCAAATATCCTTATTGAGGGCGGACACCCAGCTTGCATCGGGTTGCCGGCTGACGAGCAGGGGGGCAACATGCGCGGGTTCATTGCTTACGCCAAAGCCGTACCTTTACTCAGAATCTTCGGCCTGATTGCGTGCACCGCTGTCCTAACTCAAGGATCGTTCGCATTCGCCGACGGCTCATCTCTTCCCTATGGCGGCGGCGGCCGCATCAAGCCTGGAGAGATTATCAAAAAATATAACCAGTCGGGCGAGCTGTTCCGCATAGAAGGCAGTTGCCAATCATCGTGCACTATGCTGCTCGCAATCAAGAATGTCTGCGTCGATCCCAACGCCAGACTTCTATTCCATGCGGCGCTCTTTCCGAACGAGAAAGGTCAGAAGCCGCCGCCGGCAAGGCAGGCAGCCATGCTGAATTCGTACAATGCGAAGCTGCGCAACTATCTCGTTGCGAACCATTATGTCGATACGTTCGAATTCCACGCCATCTCGGGTCGCGACATCATTCAGAAATTCGGCTATCGGGCGTGTCCGGGCAAATAGAAGCGCGGATGCCTTGGTGAAGTTGCCGAAACAAACAGCGCGCCCGACAGATGCGGCGAGGTGCCGACGCCCGGGCTGCCATAAGTGACCTGATCGCGCGTCTTCGCCCACGCGATAAAGTCCTGCGGCGTTTTTGAGGGCACGTGCTGGCTCGCCACCAGCGCGACATTCGGCAATTCGTAAGTCAGCGAAGCGGGAACGATGTCGCGCTCCGGGTCGAACGGCATCTTGGCATAGAGGAACTGGTTGATCGCAAAATGCCCGATGGTCGCCGCACCCAGCTATAGCCATCCGGCGCCATCTTCGCCACCGCGTCGATGCCGGTATTGCCGCCCGCGCCCGGGCGGTTCTCGATGACGAAGGGCCGGCCGAACCGGCTCTGCAACTGCTCCGCATAGAGGCGGGCGAGCACGTCGGCCAATCCTCCGGCCGGATACGGCACGATGATACGTACCGGTTCTGTTCGGCCAGGTGCCGGCATCAGCGTTTTGCGCGAAGGTCGGTGTCGCCGCGAGAGCAGCCAAGGCATTGCCGAGCAGGGCGCGGCGCGTGATCGACCGGCGCAGGGTCATGGGCGTTTTCCCCGGCAGGAAGACAAGGCAATCCTGTGCAAACGCGTGCAGGCCATCAGATCATGTTCGGGGCCACTTATCTTGTCGCCCTGATAGCGGCGGTCTGCTTCGGCGACCGGTATCGCCTCACCACTGAACGCAATCGTCGCGCCGATCGCCGTGCACTAGTGCTGCGCGGGGGTCTGCGCCGGTTCCCCGTTCGATGCGCTTGCCCGCAATGCCCGTTCCACGCTGGCGACGTAATGAACGGCGCGGCCGCGCAGGCCCGGCAACCCGAAGGAGCGCCGCACATGCGGACGCACGCCGGCGAAATAGACCTTGCTGCCGGCCTTATGCAGGCGGTGCACGAAACGCTCCAGCGCCGCGGCGGCGGTGATGTCGATGAAGGGCACGTCGGAGAAATCCAGGATGAAGACGCGTGGTGGCTTCACCACACGATCGAGAATGAGGTTCACGCGTGCGGTCGCGCCGAAGAAGAAGGCGCCGCTGATGCGATAGGTCATCACGTTGCCATTGCGCAGTCCCTGATAGGGCGGGCGGCCATCGGCGCGGTCGGAGGTGTCTTCACGCACGAATTGCGGATCGCCTTCCACCTCGATGGTCTCGGCCATGCGATGCAGGAACAGGAAGGAGCCGAGCACGACGCCGACACCGATACCGGTGAGCAGATCGTAGAAAATCGTCAGCAGGAAAGTGGCCAGCAAAATCAGCGCGTCGGCGCGCGAGGAGCGCAGCAGGACCGCGAACTCGGCTTTGTCCGCCATCGACCATGCGACCACGACAAGCACGCCGGCGAGCGCGGCGAGCGGGATATAGGCGACCAGCGGCATCGCAAACAGAACGAAGAGCAGCAGATACAGCGAATGAAACATGCCGGCGACGGGCCCGCGCGCGCCGGCGCGGATATTGGTCGCGGTGCGGGCGATGGTGCCGGTGACGGGGACGCCGCCGCAGGCCGCGGCTGCGAAATTGCCGACGCCCTGCGCCACCAATTCGCAGTTGGAGCGATGCCGGCGCCCGGTCATGCCGTCAGCCACCACGGCTGACAACAGGGATTCGATGGCGCCGAGCAATGCGATGGCAACGGCGTCAGGAAAAACGGCGCGCAGCTTTTCAACGCTGAAAGTCGGGATGGACGGCGCCGGCAGGCCCGAGGCGATGGCGCCGAAGCGGGTGCCGATGGTTTCGACGTTGAGCTGCAATCCGGCCGTCATGATCGCGGCGAGCACGACCGCGATCAGCAGCGACGGCCAGTTCGGCCGGTAACGCCGCACAAGCAGGATCGTTGCGATGGAGAAGACCGACAGCGCAACCGTGACCGGGCTGATGGTGCCGATCGCGTTCCATAACGCCGCGACTTTCGGCAAAAATTCCGCCGGCTCTTTGTCCAGATTCAGACCGAGAAGGTCGCGCAATTGCGTGACCATGATGATGGTGGCGATGCCGGCGGTGAAGCCGACCGTCACCGGATAGGGGATGTATTTGACGTAGGTGCCGAGCTGCAGAAAGCCGATCACGAGCAGGATCAGGCCGGCGATCATGGTGGCCAGAACCAGGCCGTCATAGCCGTGCCGCGACACCACCAGCGCGACCAGACTGATGAAGGCCGCCGCCGGGCCGCCGATCTGGAAACGGCTGCCGCCGATAAGCGAAATCAAGAAACCGCCGACGATGGCGGTGTAGAGGCCGCGCTCCGGACTGACGCCGGCGCCGATGGCGATGGCCATGGAGAGCGGCAGCGCGACAATGGCGACGGTCAGACCGGCAAGGGCGTCGGCGCGCAGGCCGGCCACACCGTAGCCTTCCCGCAATATTGTGACCAGCTTGGGGGTGAAGAGATCGGCAAAAGCCGGTTCACGGCGGCCATGTGCCGCCGGCAAAGGAGCGTGCATTCCTGATCCTCAAGGAAGGGCAGGCGAGGGGGAACACGTCCCTTAGCGCATTTCCCGGTGATTTGGTGGCTCGGGCGAAATTTATTTCTGTTTTGAGGAGCTTCGCACTCAGGTGACGAGCTTCAAACCAATGATGCCCCCCAAGATCAGGCCCACGCAGCCGAGCCGCAGGACGGTGGCCGGCTCGGCGAACAGCACGATGCCGAGAATCACAGTGCCGACGGCGCCGATCCCGGTCCAGACCGCATAGGCGGTGCCGACCGGCAGGGTTTTCAGGGCCAGGCCGAGGAAGGCGAGGCTCAGGATCATGGCCAGAATGGTGCCGACGGACGGCCAGAGGCGCGAGAAGCCGTCAGTGTATTTGAGGCCGATGGCCCAGCCGATCTCGAACAGGCCGGCGATCACCAGATAGGTCCATGCCATGACGAAGCTCCTTCGTGAGCGCGCCGGCGCGGCGCGCTGGCAGGGCCGTCCCTACCGGTGCCGGGGAACTTTGCGAGGCCGCCCTCGCCGCTCGAAGATAGAGCCGGCAGGCCGCCTTTCAATCGGCGGCGCGGGCATGTGCGACCTGCAACCAGAGACACACAAGCTGCTCAAATCCCGCCATTCCGGCCCTTCACATTGTTGCACCGCATGGCGTGGCGTGTTAGCACCGCCTCGATTTTGCAGGGACTCCGGGGCGTTCCGTGATGTCCAGCAAACATCGGAATTCCCTCTTGGATTCCAATGGTTTACGCCGCCGCTCCGGCGACGGCGTCAGGCCTGCGGATTGACCATTTCAGACGAGTTGCAATGGCAGGCGAACAACCGATCGTATCCGGCATGGCAGGCCGCTACGCGACCGCCCTATTTGAGTTGGCGCTGGAGGAAAAGGCGCTCGACAAGGTCCGCAAGGATCTCGACAGCTTCAATGCGCTGCTCGGCGAAAGTCCCGATCTGACGCGCCTGGTGCGCAGCCCGGTCTTCGGCGCCGACGAACAGGCCAAGGCACTGGCCGAAATCCTTAAGAGAGCGAAAGTCGAAGGCCTCGCGGCGAATTTCCTGAACGTGGTAGCGAAGAACCGCCGCCTGTTCGCGGTGCCGCAGATGATCGCCGCCTTCCGCAAGCTGGTCGCCCAGCATAACGGCGAAGTCTCCGCCGACGTCACGGTCGCCGAGCCGCTTAGCGATACGCATCTCACCGCGCTGAAGGGCGCGCTCAATTCCATGACCGGCAAGGATGTCGATCTGAACGTGAAGGTCGATCCCGCCATTATCGGCGGCCTTGTGGTCAAGCTCGGCAGCCGCATGGTCGACAGCTCGCTGCGCACCAAACTCAATTCGATCAAATACGCGATGAAAGAGGCACGCTGATGGATATCCGCGCCGCAGAAATCTCCGCGATCCTGAAGGATCAGATCAAGAATTTCGGTCAGGAGGCGGAAGTCTCCGAAGTCGGCCAAGTGCTGTCGGTCGGCGACGGTATCGCCCGCGTCTACGGCCTCGACAATGTGCAGGCCGGCGAGATGGTCGAGTTCGAAAGCGGCGTGCGCGGCATGGCGCTGAACCTCGAAAGCGACAATGTCGGTATCGTTATTTTCGGCTCCGACCGCGAGATCAAGGAAGGCCAGACCGTCAAGCGCACGCGCTCGATCGTGGACGTGCCGGTCGGCAAGGGCCTGCTCGGTCGCGTGGTCGACGCACTCGGCAATCCGATCGACGGCAAGGGCCCGATCAAGGCCGACAAGCGCGAACGCGTGGACGTGAAGGCGCCCGGCATCATTCCGAGAAAGTCGGTGCATGAGCCGATGGCGACCGGCCTCAAGGCCGTGGACGCGCTGATCCCGATCGGCCGCGGCCAGCGCGAGCTGATCATCGGCGACCGCCAGACCGGCAAGACCGCGATCGCGCTCGACACCATCCTGAACCAGAAGCCGCTCAACGCCACCGGCGACGAGAAGATCAAGCTGTATTGCGTCTACGTCGCGGTCGGCCAGAAGCGTTCGACCGTCGCGCAATTCGTGAAGGTGCTGGAAGAGCAGGGCGCGCTCGAATACTCCATCATCGTCGCCGCCACCGCCTCCGACCCGGCGCCGATGCAGTTCCTGGCGCCGTTCGCCGGCTGCACCATGGGCGAGTATTTCCGCGACAACGGCATGCACGCCGTGATCATCTATGACGACCTGTCCAAGCAGGCCGTCGCCTACCGCCAGATGTCGCTTCTGCTGCGGCGTCCGCCCGGCCGCGAAGCCTATCCGGGCGACGTGTTCTATCTGCACTCGCGCCTGCTCGAGCGCGCGGCGAAGATGAACGACGACAACGGCGCCGGCTCTCTGACGGCGCTGCCGGTCATCGAGACGCAGGCGAACGACGTGTCGGCCTACATCCCGACCAACGTGATCTCGATCACCGACGGCCAGATCTTCCTGGAGACCGATCTGTTCTATCAGGGCATCCGTCCGGCGGTGAACGTCGGCCTCTCAGTGTCGCGCGTGGGTTCGTCGGCACAGACCAAGGCGATGAAGAAGGTCGCCGGCAAGATCAAGGGTGAGCTCGCGCAATACCGCGAAATGGCGGCCTTTGCGCAGTTCGGCTCCGACCTCGACGCCACCACCCAGCGCCTGCTCAACCGCGGCGCCCGCCTGACCGAGCTTCTGAAACAGCCGCAATTCTCGCCGCTGAAGATGGAAGAGCAGGTCTGCGTGATCTGGGCCGGCACCAACGGCTATCTCGACCCGCTGCCGGTCAACAAGGTGCGCGATTTCGAGACCGGTCTGCTGACGCTTCTGCGCACCAAGCACAACGACATCCTGGAGGCGATCCGGACCTCGCGCGATCTCGATGACGCGACCGCCGGCAAGCTGAAGGCTGCCGTCGACGGCTACGCGAAGACGTTTGCGTGATGAACGGCATGTGGGCCAACGCCTCTTTCACCCTCCCCCTTGCGGGGAGGGTCGGCGCGCGTAAGCGCGCCGGGGTGGGGGTCTACGCGATGTTCACCGCAGTTACCCCCCTCCCCAGCCCTCCCCCACAGGGGGGGAGGGAGCGGGCTGGAGCAAGTGGATAAGACATGGCTTCTCTCAAGGACATGCGTGTCCGCATCGCCGCGACCAAGGCGACGCAGAAGATCACCAAGGCGATGCAGATGGTCGCAGCGTCCAAACTGCGGCGCGCGCAGGCGGCGGCGGAAGCCGCGCGACCTTTCGCCCAGCGCATGGACCGGGTTCTGGGCAACATCGCCGCGACCGTCACGGACTTCGAATCGGCGCCGAAACTGCTCGGCGGCACCGGCAGCGACCGCGTGCATCTCCTGATTGTCTGCACCGGCGAACGCGGACTGTGCGGCGCCTTCAATTCGGCGATTGGGCGTCTGGCCCGCGAGAAAGCGAATGCGCTGCTGAGCGAAGGCAAAGAGGTCAAGATCTTTTGCGTTGGCCGCAAGGGCTACGAGCTTCTTCGCCGCTCTTTCGAAAAGAACATCATCGACCATATCGACCTGCGCAGCGTGCGCAATCTGCAATTCGAGCATGCCAACGGCATCGCCGAAAAGATCATCGCGCTCTATGAGCAAGGCGGTTTTGACGTCGCGACCCTGTTCTACTCGCAGTTCAAATCCGTGATCGCGCAGATCCCAACTGCCCAGCAGGTCATTCCGCCGGTGTTTCCGGAGGCGGAAAACGGCGCGGCGAAGGGTCCGGACGTGTCCTATGAATACGAGCCGGATGAACTCGACATTCTCGGCGAACTCTTGCCGCGCAATCTCGCCGTGCAGATTTTCCGTGCGCTGCTTGAGAACAACGCCTCCTTCTATGGCGCGCAGATGACCGCGATGGACAACGCCACGCGCAACGCCGGCGACATGATCCGCAAGCAGACCATCACCTATAACCGCACCCGCCAAGCCATGATCACGAAGGAACTGATCGAGATCATCTCCGGCGCGGAAGCGCTCTAAAGACACGATTTGTAGCGAGGACGAGCAATGGCCAAAGCCGCAGCCGCAGGCAAACCCAACAAGACCGGACGCATCACCCAAGTGATCGGCGCCGTGGTCGACGTGCAGTTCGACGATCATCTGCCGGCAATTTTGAACGCACTGGAGACCGATAACGGCGGCAACCGCCTGGTGCTCGAGGTTGCGCAGCATCTCGGCGAAAACACCGTGCGCACCGTCGCAATGGACGTGTCCGAAGGTCTCGTCCGCGGACAGGAAGTGGCGGATACTGGCCAACCGATCTCTGTGCCGGTCGGTGAAGGCACGCTCGGCCGCATCATGAACGTCGTCGGCGAGCCGGTGGACGAAGCCGGCCCGATCAAGGCGGAAGCCAAGCGCGCCATCCACCAGGACGCGCCGGCCTACACCGATCAGTCGACGGAAGCTGAAATCCTTGTCACCGGCATCAAGGTCGTGGACCTGCTTGCGCCATATGCGAAAGGCGGCAAGATCGGCCTGTTCGGCGGCGCCGGCGTCGGCAAGACCGTGCTGATTCAGGAACTGATCAACAATGTCGCGAAAGCCCACGGTGGTTATTCGGTGTTCGCCGGCGTCGGCGAGCGCACCCGCGAAGGCAACGACCTCTATCACGAGTTCATCGAATCCGGCGTGAACAAGAAGGGCGGCGGCCAGGGCTCCAAATGCGCCCTGGTGTACGGCCAGATGAACGAGCCGCCCGGCGCCCGCGCCCGCGTCGGCCTCACCGGCCTCACGGTCGCGGAGCACTTCCGCGATCAGGGCCAGGACGTGCTGTTCTTCGTCGACAACATCTTCCGCTTCACGCAGGCGGGTTCGGAAGTGTCGGCGCTGCTCGGCCGTATTCCTTCGGCGGTGGGTTATCAGCCCACCCTCGCGACCGACATGGGCGCGCTGCAGGAACGCATCACCACGACGCAAAAGGGTTCGGTCACCTCGGTGCAGGCGATTTACGTGCCGGCCGACGACTTGACCGACCCGGCGCCTGCAACGTCGTTCGCGCACCTGGACGCGACCACCGTGCTGTCGCGCTCGATCGCTGAAAAGGGCATCTATCCGGCG
Source organism: Pseudorhodoplanes sp. (assembly GCA_032027085.1). Lineage (NCBI taxonomy): Bacteria > Pseudomonadati > Pseudomonadota > Alphaproteobacteria > Hyphomicrobiales > Pseudorhodoplanes > Pseudorhodoplanes sp. The sequence continues at coordinate 2,029,915 of JAVSMS010000001.1, forward strand.
GTGGACCCGCTCGACTCGACCTCGCGCATGCTGTCGCCGCTGGTTGTCGGTGAGGAGCATTACGCCGTGTCGCGTCAGGTGCAGCAGATCCTGCAGCGTTACAAGGCGCTGCAGGACATCATCGCCATTCTCGGCATGGACGAGCTGTCAGAAGAGGACAAGCTGACGGTGGCGCGCGCCCGCAAGATCGAGCGCTTCCTGTCGCAGCCGTTCCACGTCGCAGAAGTGTTTACCGGCTCGCCCGGCAAGTTCGTCGAGCTCGCCGACACCATCAAGGGCTTCAAGGGACTGTGCGAAGGCAAGTACGACTATCTGCCGGAAGCGGCCTTCTACATGGTCGGCACGATCGAAGAAGCCGTCGAGAAGGGCAAGAAGCTCGCGGCGGAAGCAGCGTAACTACTCCAATGTCGTCCCCGCGAAAGCGGGGACCCATGGCCACCGGGTCCCAATTGAATTCAGTGGCTATGGATTCCGGCTCTCGCGCTGCGCGCTCGGCCGGAACGACGAAAATCGAGGTTTGTCATGGCCACCTTCCACTTCGATCTCGTTTCGCCGGAGCGTCTGCTGTTCTCGGGTGAAGTCGAGCAGGTCGATGTTCCCGGTTCCGAAGGCGATTTCGGAGTGCTCGCCGATCATGCGCCGATGGTTACCATTGTGCGGCCGGGCATCCTGACGATCTACAGCAACGGCAAAGAAGAGAAAGTCGTGGTACTCGGCGGATTCGCTGAAGTCGGTCCTACCGGCCTGACTGTACTCGCCGACGTGGCCGACACTGTCGAGGACATGGATCGTGCCGTGATCGCCAAGCAGATCAAGGAAACCGAGAAGCGCATGGCGGAGCTGGAGCAGGGGACGCCACTCGACAAGGAAGTCGCGCGGCTCGATCACCTCAAGGCGCTGGATTATCACCTGCACGGCACCGCGATGCATTGAGCGGCGAGAGCCGGAGACCTGAGAAAAGGCCGGGCGATGCCCGGCTTTTTTTTTTACGTTGCGCGCTTCATTTGTCATGCCCGGCCTTGTGCCGGTCATCCGTGTCTTAAGACATGACAGCCAGGAAAGACGTGGATGGCCGGGACAAGCCCGGCCGTAACGAGATGGTTACCCCGCAAAAGCCGGCGTTGTTGAAGGAGTCGTCGCGCCCTCGACGGTTGCATGCAGATGCTTCACCAGCGCGTCGTCAAGATTGAGCCGCGCCGCCAGAAGACCGAGATAGGCGCGCTCCGACGCGTTATCGACATCGATCGCCAGCAGCGAGGCGGCGTAGATGCTGGCCGCCTCCTCCGGCGTTGCCGCCGCGCGCGCCACCGCGTCCACATCGAGCGGCTTGCGCAACTCATCCATCACAAAGGCCTTGTCGTCGGTGGACAAAGGCAGCTTGTCCATCTCGGCGAAGATCGCGGCCTGTTCCTTGGCGTCGATATGGCCGTCAGATTTCGCCGCGGAGATCATCGCGCGCAGCAAATGGCGGCTCAGCGACTGCTGCTGCTCGGCCTGTACCGGCGCGAAAGGCGTATCCTTCGGTGGCGGCAACAGTCCGGCCGGGGCGCTCTCGACGGTCGATTGCGCGACCGTCTTGCCCGATTGCCAGTTCTGATAGGCCTTGTAGGCAAGCGCCCCGACCACGGCCATGCCGCCGAGCTGCAAGGCTGTGGCAGACATCTTGCGGCCCTGCTTGGAACCGAGCAGCAGGGCGACGAGACCGCCGGCGACTGCGCCGCCGCCAATGCCGCCCAGATTGTTGCCGACGGCATTTCCCAGACCGCCAGCGACGCCGCCAAGGCTGCTGCGAGGCTGCAGGTTGGGCTGATTGTTGGCCGGCGTTCCGAGAAATTGATCGAGCAGGTTCTTGGCATCGAACATCGTGGTGGGACCTCCCGTAAATGACAGCTTCACCTAGGGAGTGCCGTCGGCCGCTTCACGGCAGGCGCATGCGGCCAAACGTCTCGGGTGTATTCCCGCTCAGACAAGGTGCGCGAAGCTTTGCGCGACCTGGTCGTAAACCGGCCGCTTGAAGGGAATGATCAGGCCGGGAAGATTCTCAAGTTTCTCCCAGCGCCAGTCGATGAATTCAGGTTTGTGCGCGCCGCCAGCCGGGTGCGCGATGTCGATCTCGCTCTCGTCGCCGGTGAAGCGCAGGGCATACCATTTCTGTTTCTGGCCGCGATATTTGCCCTTCCAGGCCTGGCCGACGATCTCGCGTGGGATGTCGTAGAACAGCCAGTCCGCGATCTCGCCGATTTTTTCGACTGAGCGGATATTGGTTTCCTCATAGAGTTCGCGGAGCGCCGCGGGCCACGGGTCTTCGCCATCGTCGATGCCGCCCTGCGGCATTTGCCAGGCGTGGGTCTCGTCGACATGCTCCGGGCCTTCGCTGCGGCGGCCGATGAACACAAGCCCATCGCGGTTCAGAACGGCGACCCCGACGCAGGGGCGATAGGGAAGATCTTCGAAGCGGGGCATTGCAATGTCACCTGTCGTCCCGGCCAAGCGAGTGCAAGCCTGACTTGCACTTTGGTGCGTTAAATCCGCCTCGTCCTGAGGGTGCAGCGGAGCTGCGCGTCTCGAAGGTTGGGGCCAATTGAGGCTTCGCGGTTCTATTGCAGTTGGAAGGTTACGTCGACGATTTCGTCTTCACCGCCGCTGCGCTGACCGGCGCGAGAATGATGCCCCGGCCCTGCGCTGCCTTGGCCCAGGCCACGAAACGCTCGATCGTGACGGGCAACGCGCTTCCGTAACCCACCGCAATGCCACGGTCGCGCGCCAGGGCTTCGAGCCGCGCCAAAGCCTTGTCGATCTCCGCAGGCGAAGACACCGAATCGATGACCACATCAGCCTTTGCGAAAGGAAGATTGTTGGCGCCGGCAATCTGGTTCGCCACACTGCGCGGCGAGGAACCGTCGTCGACATAGATCAGGCCGCGCCTCGCCACCTCGCGCAGCACGGGCGCCATCGCCTGTTCCGATGCGGTGAAACGCGCGCCCATGTAATTGGTGACGCCGACATAACCCTGAAAGCGACTGAACAGCCAGTGCAGGCGGTCGACATTCTGTTCGCCCGCGAGCGTGCTAAGCAATGTCTGCGGACCGGGATCGTTGTCGGGATAATCGAACGGCTCCATCGGTACCTGCAGCAGCACCTCGTGATTATCGCTGCGCGCGCGCGCGACGAATTTGTCGATGTCGTTGCCATAAGGCGTGAAAGCCAGCGTGACCTGCGCCGGCAATTTGGTGATCGCGTCCAGGGTGTTGCCGACGCCGATGCCAAGCCCGCCGATCACGAGCACAACGCGCGGTCCCTCGGGCATCCCGCCATGTGCGGTCTTGAGCGGGCGGGCATAGCTGTCGGCGGGGCGCGTTCCGTCCTGCGCGACTCTCGGGATGGGTCCGTGGCGCGAGGTCTCCAGAAGCTTTGGCTCGACCGGCGCGCGCTTGGCGTCGGCGGGTCCGGGAATGATCACGTCCTGCCGCTTGCCGCTGGTGCCGTCGATGATGGTGACGGTGCGTGTGCCGGAGGCCGATGGTGCGGGCGCGGGCGGGACCGGCTCCGCATCCGCGGCGGCGCCGGGGGCGGGGCCGTCATAGCGGTTCGGACCGACCTGGCCAGCTTCGCCGCCCTGCCCGGCGGCCTTCTTGCCGTCCGGCAGGTTGATCGCCATGGTCGTGATCGGCTCGCCGCCCATGGGATCATGCGCAATCGCGGCCCAGAGAATGAAAACCAGGATGAACAGGCCAAGCGCGCCGGCCAGCGCCTGCGGCAGCATGGCGGTCGCCGCAAGCGGCTTTTTCTTTTTTGGCTGCATGCCGAGAGGCGCGGTGAGGTCGTCTTCCGGCAGCTTCGAACCGTCGCGAATCATGCGCAAGTTTACCACGAGGGTCGACTGGCCCTCTCCCGCTTCGGGATTGGGCGACGCATATGGATCCGCGGTGCGGCACGCCGCTTACCTCCCCTTCAGGGGATAAGCAGTACTCGTGGCGAGGGTTGCCAAAACGAACGGGGCGGCCCAAAGGCCGCCCCGTGCAAGTTCCGTCTGCCGGTGTCCTTACTGCGGCAATGCGGCCCGCTTGCCGCTCGGCGGGAAGGCCGAGTTGGTGACCGTGCCGCGCAGCAGATCGGTCGCCATCTTCAGCGCCTTGTCGTTCTTCGGATCCGGCGGGATGTAGGACTGCGAGCCGGTCTGCTCTTCGCCGTCGGCCTTGAGATGGCCGCGCAGCGAGGATTCGCCCTTGGAATCCGCACGCGCCTTCAGCTCTTCCGGCACATCCTGCAGCACCTCGATGTCGGGCGAGATGCCCTTGGCCTGGATCGACTTGCCGGACGGCGTGTAATAGCGCGCCGTGGTCAGCCGCAGCGCGCCGTTGCCGGCGCCGAGCGGAATGATGGTCTGCACCGAGCCCTTGCCGAAGGAGCGGCTGCCGAGCACAGTCGCCCGCTTGTGGTCCTGCAACGCGCCGGCCACGATTTCCGAAGCCGAAGCCGAGCCGCCATTGATCAGCACGATGACCGGCTTGCCCTTGGTCAGATCGCCGGCGCGGGCGTTGAAGCGCTGGGTCTCTTCCGCATTGCGGCCGCGGGTCGAGACGATCTCGCCTTTCTCAAGGAACACGTCCGATACCGATATCGCCTGATCGAGCAGGCCGCCCGGATTGTTGCGCATGTCGACGATGTAGCCCTTCAGCTTGTTCGCCGGAATTTGCGCCTCGAAATCGGCAATCGCCTTTTTCAGATTGTCGGTGGTCTGTTCGTTGAACTGGGTAACACGGATATAGCCGACGTCGTCGCCTTCGGTGCGCGCACGCACCGCACGCACGCGGATGATGTCGCGGGTGATCGTGACTTCAATCGGCTTGTCCGCGCCCTTGCGCATGATCTTGAGGCGGATCTTGGTGTTGACCGGTCCGCGCATCTTCTCGACCGCCTGGTTCAGCGTGAGTCCTTGAACCGGTTCGTCCTCGAGATGGGTGATGATGTCATTGGCCATGATGCCGGCTTTCGCCGCAGGCGTGTCGTCGATCGGCGCCACGACCTTGACAAGGCCGTCTTCCATCGTGACCTCGATGCCGAGGCCTCCGAACTCGCCGCGAGTCTGCACCTGCATGTCGCGGAAGCTCTTGGCGTCCATGAAGCTGGAATGCGGGTCGAGTCCCGCCAGCATGCCGTTGATCGCCGTCTCGACGAGCTTCGCATCGTCCGGCTTCTCGACATAGTCGGCGCGCACGCGCTCGAACACATCGCCGAACAAATTGAGGTTGCGGTAGGTGTCCGACGAGGAGGCCGCATTTGCGCTCATGCCGGTGAATATGACGCGCGGCTGAACCGCGAACAGCGTGAGCGCCGCGCCCGCTGCCGCACCGAGGAGTACCAGGAGAGTTTTGCGCATCATCCGCGAACCTTCTCACTTTCGCTTTTGGCCCACCATGGGCCGGGATCGACGGGAGTCCCGTCTTTGCGGAATTCAACATAGAGAACCGGTTGGCTGGTTCCGACGGGAACCGCCGCCGCCACCTGCGCCGCCCCACTGCCCATGACGGCCACCGGCTCGCCGGTCAGGACAAACTGGCCGATATCGACGGAAATCCGTTCCATTCCCGCAAGAACGATATGATACCCGCCGCCGGCATTCAGGATCAAGAGTTGGCCATAGGAGCGGAACGGGCCGGCATAGACGACCCAGCCGTCGCCGGGAGACGTTACCTGGGCACCGGCCCGGGTGGCGATCGAAATGCCCCGTTCGGTGGAACCGAAACGGTCGGTGGCGCCGAAATTACGTATTTTCACGCCGTTCACCGGCATTGGCAGCATGCCGCGCGCTGACGCGAAAGCAATCGCCGGAGTCAGACGGCCGGGATCCTTGAGCGCGACGAAATCAGGCCGGCTCTCGCCTTTTTGATCTTCGGTCGCCTTCTCGGCGGCGCGCGCGGCGCGATTCGCGCTTTCCACGCCCTGTTCCAGCCGCGCAACCAAGTCTTTGAGATTGTCGATCTGGCGCGCCATGTCGATCGCAGTCTGGCGTTCCTGCACCAATGATTTTTCGGCCTCGGCCTGCGATTTCTGGCGCTCGTCAACCAGCGCGGCCATGCGCTGGCGCTCGGCAGCCATTGCGGCAACCTCTGCCGTCAGGCGCTTTCTTTCGTTGGCGATGTTCGTGCGCAGCCGCGCGAGCTCGGACAATTCGCCGGCGAGCTGTTCCGCCCTGTCGCGCATCTCCGGCAGGATCGCGCCGAGCACAATGGCGCTGCGTACAGACTTCACGGCGTCTTCCGGGCTGACCAGAATCGCGGGCGGCGGTCGACGCCCGGCGCGCTGCAAGGCGGCGAGCACTTCGGCGATCTCGTCGCGCCGGTTGGCGAGAGACTGACGCAGATCGCGTTCGCGTGTCTCCAACGGCTCGATGCGGCCTTCCATCGTGCTCAGCCGGTTTTCGGCGTCGCGAATCTTGGCCGCGGTCTCGATCAGCGCCGCGCTCAGCTTGCGGCGGTCGGCGCCGAGCGCCTCGATTTCCAGGCGCAGCTTTTTCTCGGCTTCGGCGGCGCGCTGCTGCTCGGCGCGCGCCCGCTCGAGCTCACTCGCGCGTGCCTTGAGAATGTTCTCTTCCGTGGTCGAGCCGCGCAGTTGCGGTATCGCCGGCTGCTCCTGAGCGGCGCCAGATCCGGGCCAGGCCGCCAAAGGCCACGCAACTGCCAGCGCTGCAATCGCGGCGCGGGGTGAGGCGAGAAGATGGCAGGAACGATGCATCCGGCTCCAATTTGCCCGGCAATCGCGGCCAATCTTATTCCTCGCGGTGGCGGGATTAAGACTTAGCCCCGGAAACAAGCATTAAGTCTCTGTAACGCACGTGGTCGGCAACCGGGAGTTCCATCTTGCCAACCCCGCTAAGCCCGATGATATGGGTGCCCTGCAAGGATTGTGACAGCCCTGTAAATCTGTTCCAGAAGCATGATCCGCACGAGTTGATGCGGCCAGGTCGCGGCCCCGAAAGCCACCGTCATCTTCGCCTGGTCCCGCAGGGTTCTTGCCAGTCCGTCCGGACCTCCGATCATAAACACCAGAGCAGGCCGCCCTTCGTCGCGCCAGAGCCGGATTTTTTCCGCCAGTCCGGCGCTGCCCAGATTTTCGCCGGTTTCCGACAGCAGCACGACGACAGCACCCTCGGGAACGACATTGGCAAGCGCGATGGCTTCCTCGATCTGGCGTTTTTCGGCGTTGTCGGCGCGGCTCTCGCGAATCTCGACAAGCTCAATGTCACGGAACCCGAGCTGACGGCCGGCCTGCGCCGCGCGCTTGCGATAGCGCTCGCAGAGTTCCGTCTCCGGACCCGCCTTCAGACGGCCGATCGCGAGCACGATCACCCGCATCGCCGCCTCCTGTTCAAACCTCAGCTTGCGCGTTTGCTCGAGCGATGGTCGCCCGACCACATCTTCTCGATGTTGTAGAACTCGCGCACCTCCGGACGGAAGACATGCACGATGACGTCGCCGGCATCGAGCAGCACCCAGTCGCAATGCGGCTGGCCCTCGGTCCGGATGTCTTTCAATCCGGCCTTGTGCAGGGCTTCAACGACATTGTCCGCAATGGAGCCGACATGGCGGTTGGAGCGGCCGGAGGCCACCACCATGCTGTCAGCGATTGCGGTTTTGCCGGTGAGGTCGATGGTGACGATGTCCTCGGCTTTCATCTCATCGAGGTGCTCAAGGACGATGCGCAAGGTCTCCGCAGCGTCAGGACGCGATCTGGAGACTGAGCGGGGCGCCGTAGCGCTGGTCCGCTGAAGTGTCTGGGTTCTCAGTGTCCCTTTCCTTTCAGTTGCGACCGGCATTTCCGCCGGGACTCAACACAACAAATGTAAGCCTGCTTCCTTAACGGTTTCAATATCAAAGCTGTTCCTTTTTGGCGGCACGCAAGGCCGTGGACGACAGCGTCGATTTGATCCCGTGCAGATAAACCCAGGCCGGCGGCTCCCGATCCGCCAAAGTCATGGCCTGGTTTTCGGGAATGCGGGCGCGGGCGAAATGAATGGCGGCCGGCCCCGATGTGGCCTGCAGGCTGATGCCGCCGCGATCCACGATCGCGATCGGAATCATGCCGAATATTCCGCGCCAGTTCTTCCAGCGGTGAAACCCTTTCAGGTTATCGGCACCCATGATCCAGACAAAGCGCACGCCCGGACATTCTTTCAAAAGATAGGTGATGGTATCGCAGGAATATTTCAAGCCGATGACGGATTCAAAACCGGTTGCCTCGATGCGCGGATGATCGGCGAGCTTCTGCGCCGCGGCCACGCGCTCCTCGACCGGTGGCAGGCCTTTGGTGTCCTTCAAGGGATTGCCCGGCGTCACCAGCCACCACAGCCGGTCCAGACCAAGGCGTTTCATCGCCAAAAGGCTGACCTCGCGATGCGCTGCATGCGGCGGATTGAAGGAGCCGCCGAACAAACCGATGCGAAGGCCAGGCGCGTGGCTGGGGAGCGTGACGCGGGGCTTGGTGATGCTTTTTACGAGCGTGCGCATTCGCTCACCGGTCGTCCCCGCGAAAGCGGGGACCCATAAACACAAACAGAGCAATTCGGAGAAGGGAGTGGCTATGGGTCCCGGCTCGCGCTCGCTTCGCTCGCTTGGCCGGGACGACGAAGAAATTTGTCACGGTCGCGTCTGTCCGCTGCCGCGCACACGATATTTGAACGAGGTGAGCTGCTCGACGCCGACCGGACCACGCGCATGCATGCGGCCGGTGGCGATGCCGATCTCGGCGCCGAAGCCGAACTCGCCGCCGTCGGCGAATTGCGTCGAGGCATTGTGCAGCACGATCGCTGAATCTACCTCCTTGAGAAATTTCTCCGCGGCGGCCTTGTCGGCGGTGACGATCGCGTCGGTGTGGTGCGAGCCATAAGTCTCGATGTGATCGATGGCGCCGTCGACTCCATTCACCAGTTTTGCGGCGATGATGGCGTCGAGATATTCCGTGCTCCAGTCCTGCTCGCTCGCCGCCTTCGCGCGCTTGTCCGCCTTCTGCACCGCGCCGTCGCCGCGCACTTCGCAGCCCGCGTCGATCAGCATCCCGACCAGCGGCTTCAGCAATGTGTCGGCGCCGGCCTTGTCGACCAGCAATGTTTCCGCCGCACCGCAGACGCCGGTGCGCCGCATCTTGGCGTTCAGCACGATCTTCTTCGCCATCTCCAGATCGGCGGCCTTGTCGATATAAACATGATTGACGCCTTCCAGATGCGCGAAGACCGGCACCCGCGCTTCCTCCTGCACGCGCGCGACAAGGCTCTTGCCGCCGCGCGGCACGATCACGTCGATGCAGCCATTCAGCCCGCGCAACATGGCGCCGACCGCGGCGCGATCGCGCGTGGGCACGAGCTGGATCGAATCTTCCGGCAGTCCCGCTTCGCGCAAGCCGGCGGCGAGGGCGGCATGAATGGCGCGCGAAGAGCGGTGCGAATCCGAGCCGCCGCGCAGGATCGCGGCATTGCCCGCCTTCAGGCAGAGCGCGCCGGCATCCGCGGTGACATTCGGGCGGCTTTCATAGATCACGCCGATGACGCCGAGCGGCGTGCGCACCCGTTCGATGGTCATGCGGTTGGGGCGCTTCCAGCTCTTCAGCACCACGCCGACCGGATCGGCGATGCTGCGGATCACATCGAGGCCGTCGGCCATGGCGATGATGCGATTCTCATTCAGCTCCAGCCGGTCGAGGAAGGAGCCGGTGACGCCGGCTTTCCTCGCGTCCGCCAGGTCGTCACGGTTGGCGGCGAGGATTTCGGCCTTGGCGATCCGGAGCGCCTGCGCCTGCGCCTTCAGCGCGGCATTCTTTTGCTCGGTCGAAGCCAAAGCCAGCTTGCGCGCGGCCGCCCGCGCGGCACGGCCGATCTCCCCCATCAGGGCATCGAGATCATCGGGTGTGGATATCGGCTTCAGCGGCGCGGTCATGGTCGATACGGGCTCAAAGTCGTTGCTGGCTTCTAGCATGTCGGGCGAGACGGGGCGAGTTGCCCGGAAAGCCGGTTCTTTTCCCGGCATCGAGAGGCAATTTTATGCTTCCCCGATCTGCGGGCCGGTATAACGGACACGCGCCGGATGCGTGCCCCGGGGGGAGGCCAAATCCATGCTTCGTATCAGCCGCCTCGGTATCGCCGCCCTGATCGCGGCCTCCATGCCCGCGCAGGCCATGTCCCCGCATCCCGCTTTCGTCGACGTCTCAGGTGTCGTTCCCGGGCTTGTCGTCGACCTGCGCTATCTCGGCACCAACAATTTCGTCGGTGTCAGAATCGATGGCTACGAGAAGCCGGTCTGTTACCTGACCCGGCCGGCGGCCGAGGCGCTTGCCAATGTGCAGCGAGATCTGGCTGCGAAGGGACTGGGCCTGAAGGTGTTCGATTGCTACCGGCCGGCGCGCGCGGTTGCGCATTTTGCGCGCTGGGCGAGAGCGATCAATGACGTGACGATGAAGCCGCGATTTTATCCCGGCGAGGACAAGCGGCATCTGTTCAGCCGCGGCTATCTCGCCTCACGCTCGGGCCATTCGCGCGGCTCGACCGTTGATCTCACGCTGGTCACGCTTGCCGACAGGACCGAGCTTGATATGGGCACGCCCTTTGATTTCTTTTCGGTGCGGTCCTCGCCGGGCGACAGAAGCGTCAGTGTCGACGCGCAGCGCAATCGCAGGATGCTGGGCGACGCCATGCGCCTGCGTGGCTTTCTTCCGCACAGCAAGGAATGGTGGCACTTCACGCTGCGGCGCGAGCCGTTCCCCGATACCTATTTTGATTTTGCGGTGCGGTGATCGCGTCATCCTGAGGTGCGAGCGAAACGAGCCTCGAAGGAATGACTTGCAACATCGGCCGTCGCCCTTCGAGGCCGGCGGAGTTTGCCATCGGGCCGCGCTTGCGCGGACCCGTTGGCCGGGCGCCTCGGGGCGACGGTGACAGGCAGGGGTTACGCCGCCTGATCCTCGTGCCGCTCGGCTTCCGCCGGAAACACCACCAGCGTTTCGAATTCGTAGCTGCAAGACGAGCACTGCCACAGATGCCGGACCTGGCGGTCGCCGAGATATTCCGACCATTCCGGTCCGAACAGCATCGTGCCGCATTGCGCGCAGGGCGCGGCAGGGCGCGAACGAATATAGTTTGCGTATTTGAGGGATCGCACCTGCATGACATCCTCCTCATTGCTGTCCGCTGCTTCCGGTGCGCGGACATGCAAGCTTGCGTGATGTGCGTATGTAGGGAGGAAGGTTACCGGTTGACTTTGTCGGGACGATGACAGTGGCTGAGGGGCTGCCTGCCGGCGTCCCGGCAAACAGCCTTTGCGATTTTCGTCAAATTTGTGATTGGCTCAGGGCTCGATGACCCGCACCACGCGGCGGGTGCTGGGCTCCACGAAGACGACGCGGTTGCCGTGGATCACGTAACGATATTGCCGTGCCGGAGCATAGGTGACCCCCGCCGGCACCTCGTACAGGTCGATTTCCGCGGGTATGACCGCGCCGACGCTGACGTCATATTCCCGCACCGGCGCCGCGCCGACCGTGCCGCGATCCCTGTAGATGGTGGTGTAGACGCTGCGCTCTTGCTCGGGCGTGATTTCCCAAGTGACGACCTGGGCTTGCGCGACGCCCGCCACCGTCAGCGCCGCAATGCCGAAGGCGCTGCCCAAAACTACCTTTCGCATGGAACTCTCCTGTTTGTCCCTCGCACCGGGGTCAAGCCGCGACGGGCGAGGAGCGTTCCTTGGAGTGTTCCCTGATAGCCTTCCCAGAAGGCGGCGGTGGCGTACCGGACAAGAGATCAACACGCGCCAGCGTTGGACTTGCAGGACGAGACCGAGAGGGAATTCGGTGGCCCGCGCGCAATGTCCGATTGTCCGCCTTACAACTACGCAACACTTACTCCGGTCGGTGGGCGACCGGCATTCCAACGACCCCCATACGCCACCCCACCGCCGGCAAGCATACGCAGACGGTCGGCGGGATGGCGGTATCATGGAATCCTACGTCAATTGTTTTTGCTCGCGGCGATTTCAAAACGCCGCGGAATTGCCACATTGCATTTGACCGCTTGGCGACATCGCGAAACCTGCTGCAATTGGCGTGTTGATAATGAGCTGTGCGCGATGAGATGTGGCGACTTTGTGGCTATCCACCGCCCATCACCAGATCGTCCCTGTGGACAATTTCGGCGCGACCTTCGAAGCCGAGAATGTTTTTCACATCCGCCGTCGAGAGGCCGATGACCTTGGCGGCATCGACGGCGTCATACGCGACCAGGCCGCGGCCGATCTCGCCGCCGTCGAGATCGCGGATGATCACGGCGTCGCCGCGATCGAAGGTACCGTCGACGCGCTTGACGCCGGCCGGCAGGAGACTGGCGCCGCGCCGGAGCGCCGCGACGGCGCCGGCATCGATATGCAGTGTGCCCTTGGGCTCGAGCGACCCCGCGATCCATTTCTTGCGTGCGGTGACCGGATTGGCGGGCGTGAGAAACCACGTGCAACGTCCGCCCTCGATGATCGCGCGCAGGGGATGCTCGGCCTTGCCCGACGCGATTACCATATGCGTGCCGGCAGTGGTCGCGATCTTGCCCGCCTCGATCTTGGTCTGCATGCCGCCGCGCGACAATTCGGAGCCCGAACTGCCGGCGACCGCTTCAATCTGCGGCGTGATGCGCTCGACCAGCGGAATAAGGTTGACCTTTCGTCCCTCGCCGGGCGGCGCGTCATAAAGGCCGTCGATGTCTGAGAGCAGCACCAGGAGATCGGCGCTCATCATGGTGGCGACGCGGGCGCCGAGACGGTCATTGTCGCCGTAACGGATTTCGGTGGTGGCGACGGTGTCGTTTTCGTTGATCACCGGCACGCTGCGCCATTCCAGCAATTTGTCGATGGTCTCGCGCGCGTTCAGATAGCGGCGGCGTTCCTCGGTGTCGCCGAGCGTTACCAGAATCTGTCCGGCGGTGATGCCGTGACGGCCAAGCATCTCCGCCCAGATGCGGGCGAGCGCGATCTGGCCGACGGCGGCCGCGGCTTGCGATTCTTCGAGCTTCAACGGGCCGCGCGGCAATTTCAGCACCGAGCGCCCGAGCGCGATGGCGCCTGATGACACAACAAGGATGTCGCGCCTGTCCTTGTGCAGGGCGGCGATGTCCTCGCACAAGGCCGCAAGCCAGGAGTCGCGCAGCCGACCGGCGCCGGAATCAACCAGCAGCGAGGAGCCGACCTTCACCACGATGCGGCGGAAATCGGTGAGGGCAGGGATCTGGCGGGACATGACGCGAGCCGGCTTGGGGTTGGCGGCGAACCGTTTCGCGCCGCGCGCGTTGTCTAGCAGGCTCGCGGGAGCAACGCCAAGTCGGATCGATGAGCAGGGTTTATATCGGCACATCGGGCTGGCACTATGCGTCCTGGCGCGGGCAGTTCTTTCCGCGCGAGCTGATGGTGAAGCATCAGCTTCAGTATTATGCCACCCAGTTCGAGACCACCGAGCTGAACGGCGTCTTCTACCGGACGCCGACATTGAAGGCGGTGCGTGACTGGCGCCGCCAGACGCCTGACGGCTTTCTTTTTGCGTGGAAAGCGTCGAAATACATCACTCACTGGAAAAGGCTGGGCGCCACATCGCGAAAATCCATTGCGCTGATGGAGACGCGATTGCGCGCACTCGGAGACAAGGCCGGGCCGGTCCTGTTTCAGTTGCCGCCGCAATTCTCAGCCGACCGGCAACGACTCGCGGATTTCCTGAAGCTGCTCAGGAAAACGCGACCCTACGTCTTCGAATTCCGTCACAAGAGCTGGTACGACGACAGCATTCTGGAGCTTCTGCAAAAGCACGACATCGCCTTGTGCCTGTCCGATCATCATGACGCGCCCTCTCCCTGGGAGGTGACGGCGCGGCATGTTTATGTGCGCGGGCATGGCCCCAGCGGGCGTTATCGCGGACACTACTCAGACAAGACGCTGGGTGAATGGGCCGACAATATTCGAAAATGGAAACGGCAGCGTCGCGACGTCTATGTCTATTTCGACAACGACCAGAAGAGTGCGGCGCCGAAAGATGCGATGCGGCTCAGGGAATTTTTGACCTAGAATGTCATGCCCGCGATGCATCCAACAATCGAAATCGCTGCGTTTACTGGATCGCCCGATCAAGGCCGGTTTGTGCACTTAAAAAACCGATTCTCTCGTAAGCCCGAGATCGGGCGCGGGCGATGACCGCAACACGCGCTAAGGCTGCCATGCCTGCGCCTTCTGCTTTGGCTCGTCACCGCTCTTGCGACGCGCATCGTCGATCACTTCGAGCAGCGCGCGCAGAACTTCGGTCACGCCCTGCTTCGCCTGCGCCGACAGCACCAGGGGTGTTTTCTTCGATGCTTTCTTCAGTCGCCGGATCTGCTTCTTGATCTGTTCGTCGGTCGCGGCGTCCGCCTTCGACAGGGCGACGATTTCCGGCTTGCTTGTGAGATCGTGGCCATAGGCTTCGAGCTCGCCACGCACAATTCTGTATGCTTCGCCGGCGTTCTCGCTAGTCGCGTCGACCAGATGCAGCAACACGCGGCATCGTTCGAGATGGCCAAGAAAACGGTCACCCAGGCCCGCACCTTCATGCGCGCCTTCGATCAAGCCCGGAATGTCGGCGAGCACGAATTCGCGGCTATCGACGCCAACCACGCCGAGCTGCGGATGCAGCGTGGTGAACGGATAATCGGCAATCTTCGGCTTGGCCGCACTCACCGCCGCGAGGAAGGTCGATTTGCCCGCATTCGGCAGACCGACAAGACCAGCATCGGCAATGAGTTTCAGCCGCAGGCGGATGGTACGCTCTTCGCCCGGCTGACCGGGATTGGCATGCCGCGGCGCGCGATTGGTCGAGGTCTTGAAATGCGCGTTGCCAAAGCCGCCATTGCCGCCGCGCGCCAGCACCACTTTGTCGCCGAGCGTGTCGAGATCGGCGAGCAGCGTCTCGCCGTCTTCCTCGTAAATCTGGGTGCCGACCGGCACTTTCAAGACGATGTCGGCGCCGTTGGCGCCATGGCGATCCTTGCCCATACCATTGCCGCCGCGCTTCGCCTTGAAGTGCTGCTGGTAGCGGTAATCGATGAGCGTGTTCAATCCTTCGACGGCTTCTGCAATGACATCGCCGCCGCGTCCGCCGTCGCCGCCATTCGGTCCGCCAAACTCGATGAATTTCTCGCGCCGGAACGACACGCAGCCGTTTCCGCCGGCGCCCGACTGGATATAGACCTTGGCTTCGTCGAGAAATTTCATGGCACCGCGTAGCTTCAGATCATGGGAGCCGCTTACTCAGCATTGTCGCCGCGAAGGGCGGCGGCCCGGCCGATCATCGGTCGAGGCCCACACTGCGCGCGGGCACCTCAGGATGACGGAGAACAGGAGAATAGTGCGAATGGTTGCTTTCGGCTAAGTGAAAAGCCCGGCACGCCGGCCGGGCTTTGCAATGAATAGAATGCTGAAACAACCACGTTGCCAAGGGCCGGGCCCGAGATCAGCGTAACCGGATCGCGTCAATTATTTGACTCTGAGATTCTCGGCCGATTCCCTGCCACGATTGGCAACGATTTCATATTCGATCTGCTGGCCTTCATTCAATCCGGTCAGTCCGGCGCGCTGCACAGCCGAGATGTGCACGAACACATCCTTGCCGCCGCCCTGCGGCTGGATAAAGCCATAACCTTTGGTCGCGTTGAACCACTTCACAGTCCCAGTAGCCACATCAGTCTCCAAGCTTCATTTAGACGTCCCCCGACATACGAGCGTCAGGCTGACATCCCGTCGAGGCAGGCCGTGCATACCCTGAAAACGGATTTTTTTCCAGCCGTCGTGGTCACATTCCGGCGAGGACTGTCCGGCGAGGCCGCAGAAAACGGCCTCACCGGTACGATTCAGGCAACCCTTTTGACGTCGCGCCAGCTTCGCAACGAGGTCCACAAACCCCGATCAAGCCGGAAGCGGTCAATTGGTGCCGAGCTCGAGAGCGCCCGGATGCGACACAGCCCGACGCCGGTCCACTGAAAACCGCATTTTTCCAAAATACGGCGCGAGGCCGGATTGGTCACGCGCGCGCCAGCTTGCAGCGCATCGTGGTCGCGTTCGGTAAAAGCGTAGTCAATCAGGGCGCGCACCGCCTCGGTGGCGTAGCCCCGACCCCAATGCTTCACGCCGAGCCAGTATCCGATCTCGGGGACGGCATCGTCTTGTGCTGCAATGCCGCAAGCGCCGACGATGACATCGTCATGGCGCGTGATCAGAAACGCGATCTCCCCGGCATCGAGCGAAGAAATGAAATCCTCAGCGTCGCTGCGCGTATAAGGGTGCGGCAAGCGGCGCGTATTCTCGGCAATACGTTTGTCGTTCGCGAGCGCCGCTACCTGCTTGGCGTCCTCGAGCCGCGGCGCACGCAGAAAAAGCCGCTCAGTCTCGAGGACGGGGATACTTCCTTCCCGGAGTAATCCGGTGGTCAGGCTCAGGGGTGTCATGGCAGGGCTCCTTGGTTAAAAAACTTCGAGGGGGAGCCGGTTCACCCGTCTCCCCCTCGAAGTCTGAGCCCACCAAGGGCCGCCGGGTTTGACATGGGAACCGGCGGACCTCGTTTTTGTGAGATCGCCGTCTATTCGGCCGCAGCCTCCGTCATCGGAAGTACCGATACGAATGTGCGGCCTTTGGCTTTAGTATTGAACTGAACGCGTCCATCGATGAGTGCGAAAAGCGTGTGGTCCTTGCCCATGCCGACATTGCGGCCGGGATGCCACGTGGTGCCACGCTGACGACAAATGATATTGCCGGCGGTCACGGCTTCGCCGCCGAACGCCTTCACGCCAAGGCGGCGGCCCGCTGTGTCGCGGCCGTTACGGGATGATCCGCCTGCTTTCTTGTGTGCCATCGCACCTAAATCCTTCGTCTCGAACTCTGTACCCTGATTCCGCTATGGAATCATCTCAATTCACGTGTCAGACCGGCTCCGCCCATAGGCGACAGCCGGAATCCGTTGACACTGTGTTGCGACCGCCACGTCTGTGGCGATTGCGTTACTTTTTCGCCTTCGGCTTCGCCGCTGATTTGGCCTTTGAAGCCGGCTTTTTCGCGGCCGTCTTCGGCTTTGCGGCGGCCTTGGCTTTCGCCTTTGGCTTTGCCTCTCCGGTCTCGCCTTCCGGCTTCTCGGCTTTCGGCGCAGGCTTGCCCTTGGCCTTCTTGGTCGGCGCCTTGCCGTCGGTCAGGATCTCGCTGACCCGCACGACCGTGTATTCCGGCCGGAAGCCGCGCTTGCGGCGCGAATTCTTGCGGCGGCGCTTCTTGAAGGCGATGACCTTGCGGCCGCGGCTCTGCTGCACGATCTCGACCGCCACCGAGGCGCCAGACACTGTCGGCGCGCCGAGTTGCGGGTTGTCGCCGCCCAGCATCAGCACATTGCCAAGCTGAACGATCTCGCCCGGGTCGCCGGCAATGCGGCCGATCCGGACCACTTGGTCTTCAGCGACCCGGTATTGCAGGCCGCCGGTCTTGATGACTGCGAACATCATTTTTCCTCGTGTGTTCGTCGCTCCGGTTCTCGGCCAAGCCGGACCGGCTTTTTCCAGTCTCGATTAGGGTGTCCAGCGAACGCGCCCAAAAGCACGAAAAGGGGCCCCAAAAAGGCCCCGCTGTTGGGGCGGTTTATGGCGCCGCATGGCTCCCAAGTCAAGGAAATGGGTGCTTTTTCTGTGCCGGCTCGGTTAAGCCAGCGCGTCAAATCTCAGGGCTGCACCAGAAAAAGCCCCGAAAAAACAGGCCTTCCGAGCCGCGGAAGGCATCAGGGAGGCGCCATGACCGTCATCGACGTCCATACTCATATGCTGACGCGCGACTACCTGGAACTTCTGCGCGCGCATGGCTCAGGCAAATACACCCTGAAAAAGACCCCGGCCGGGCAGGATGCGGTCCACCTCTATGACGCACCCTTCATGACCCTGTTTGCGGGCATGTGGGACTATGACCTGCGCATCAGGAAGATGGACGAGGCCAAGGTCGACCTCGCGATCGTCTCTTTGACCTGTCCGAATGCCTATTGGGGCGGCCGCGAGGTGGCGCTGAAGGCCGCGCAGATGGTCAACGACTCGATGGCGGAGCAGCAGCGCGCCAGACCCGACCGCATCCGCTGGCTAGCGTCGCTGCCTTTTCAATATGCCGGAGATGCAAAGGCTGAACTCGCGCGCTGTGTGAGACTTGGCGCCGTGGGCGTGATGGTGATCGCCAATATCGATGGCGAGGATCTGACCAATCCGAAATTTGCAGCCGTGTGGGCCGAAATCGACAAACTCGGCTGGCCGGTGCTGGTGCATCCCGGCGCGCCGCAAGGCGTGCGTGAGCAGCATATGGACGAGTTCAACATGATCCCGCCGGTCGGCTTCATGGCCGACACCACGCTCGCCTTCACGCGGATGATCTATTCGGGATTTTTGGACAAGTACCCGAACGTGAAATTCATCGCCGCGCATGGCGGCGCCACCTTGCCCTATCTCGCCGGCCGGCTCGATCGCTGCTGGGAAATGATCCCGGGCTGCGCGGCGGTGATCAAAGACAAGCCGTCGGATTATCTGCAGCGCATCTGGTACGACACTGTCGTGTACGACGAGCGGGCGCTGGAGCTTTGCATCTCGGTCGCCGGCTCGCCCGACCGCGTGCTCTACGGCTCCGACTATCCGCACAATATCGGCGATATGATCGGCTGCCTGGCGCGGGTGAATGCGTTGCCCGCCGATCAGGCGGCGCGCGTCGCCGGCAAGAATGCGGAAAAGCTATTCAGGCTGTAAGGGGGAATTCCGGCCTTGTTTGGCTGGCAAGGCTTGGCTAAGTAACGGCCGCCGGGGCCGATGGGCCCTATCGGCGCCACGGAGAGGTGGCAGAGTGGTTGAATGCACCGCACTCGAAATGCGGCATACGGGCAACCGTATCGGGGGTTCGAATCCCTCCCTCTCCGCCAGAGCTCCCTGAAATAGTTGCTGAACTAGATATTTTTCAGCGGCGACCCCGGAAGAACACCCGGATTGGATCGCGGTTCGTTCGCGGCTCTTTCCGGCCCGCAACGCGCGCGAGTAACCCGCAGGCCGTGGTGAGGCGTGTGATAAGCTGCGAAAATGTTCGCCAAATTGACCATCAACGTTACTCTCGATCGGCTTCGAATGCGCCTCGATCAGCTGGTGGGCGCCGCTCAGCAAACGGTCAAGAAAAAAAGCTGAGCATTCAACGAAAGGGCTTTACCGGTCAGGTACGACGATCAAACGCATACTAGCGGAAACGCAGAGTCAGTTATTGGAGGCCAAGTTAGCGTTGATGACGGTCTCTCCGATATCTTCCGCAACTGTCAACGCAGGCCATTGCGCCATCATCTTCGCTTGGCTTTCGCGTTTCGCTTCCTTCATTTTTCGTGCGGACGTGGTTCCATTGACTGCCCCGTTTGACCCAAGACGAGCGCCAACCTCCTGTTGAAGGAAGAGCAGTCGCGGCAAATCAAGCTTCCAAACCTTAAGCTTTCAGAAGCTCCTGTTTCTTTGTCATGCATTCTACCCAGTTCAGACCCGACGTCCTTTGATAAGGGGTAACTTCGAGGCATGGCAGTACGGCCTAGTACATCGCGAGGCTTACGAATCGTTCAAGCGACTTGGAGCAAAGGCCATCACCGAGGATGCAGACAAGTTTGACCCGGTCACCGGCATGCATCACAGCTTTTGTCGCTCGAATGTCTCTTTGGCGCAAAGCAACATTGTTGCGATGTCCGTCCGAAGCGGACAGCATTAGTTCCTCTTCGGCCCGCAACGGATTCTTCTTCGCCCTTCCGGACCGGGAACCACCGTGTTCACATGGCCATGACAATGGTCTAGGAGTTAAACTGAGGGTGGTGCAGACAGTAGGGAGTCATTGCCATGAAGGGAACTCTCAGGGCCCGCATTGCTCTCCTCTCGCTTTTGATGGCGGTTGCAATCGGCTCTAGCCTTGTCTGGTGGCTGCACAATCATCCCGAATTGACCCAGACATCGCCGGTCCAGTCGAATCCGCCAGCCGAAGCGAAGCGCGATGCACCGGCCACTTCAGCCGAGAAACCGGCCTCGAAATCAATCACTGCAACGACCGAAGCACTTAAGGATCTCGGTGCCCAGCTAGGCACGTTGAAACCTGCACCATCGGAGCCGGATCCCCAATTCGACGCCGTGCGTATCGATCCGAATGGTGATTCCGTCATCGCTGGCCGTGCGACACCAAATGCCACGGTAGAGCTTCTGCGGGACGGCGAGGTTCACGACAGAACTGTCGCGGATTCGACCGGGGCGTTCGTTTTCGTTCCGAAGCCACTCCCGCCCGGAAAGTTCGAGCTGAAATTGCGCGCGACTGAGCCGGGCGGCAAGCAGATGGTATCGAAGAATTCGGTCGCCGTTGAATTGGGCTCACCAGCACAAGAAAAGGCGGCCGCGGCGCTGGCGCAGAAGGCGCCGGCAGTCGTGCCGCCGCAGAAGCCGGCTGTCGCGCCCGAGGAGCCGGCGGCCGAGCTTCCAAAACCTGAGCCGCAAGCTGAAGCGAACACTCGTATCGACCTCGTCGAAGCGCAGGGCGGGGGCAAACTTTACGTGTCCGGCCGATCTGCGCCGGGCTCGACGGTTCGCTTTTATTTGAACGACGTGTATATCGCGACCGGTACAGCTTCGCCGGAAGGGCAAGTCAGCTTTTACATCGGTGGGGGCGTAAAGCCCGGCGAGTACCGGATCCGGTTGGACCAACTCGCCGCATCAGACAAGGTGCTGTCTCGTGCGGAGGTGCCTTTCAGCGCGCCTGCAACAGTGGTGACGAGCGCTCCCGCGAGGCCGGTGGCGCCGAGTACTTCGACATCTGAAACATCCGTCGCTGCGACACAGCCTCAACAAACGACGTCGGCGCCTGCAGCGACAGCGCCGGTGAAAGCTTCGCCGAAGACTCAGGCCGAGCTTCCTGCGTCGCCGCCGGTGGTTGCGGAGGTGACGCCGCGCGAAATTGCGAGCGCGGCGACCAGTCCTTCGTCGTCCACGCAACCGCCCGCCTCAAGCGAATCTCCCGCTAAAGATAGCCAATCGGTGCTCTCGAAGGCGGCCCAACCGGATGCGGCGAAGGCAAACCGGCCGGAACTCACTACAGGGAAATCGGGAACGGCAACACCGCCAAAGTCGGCCGCTGCAAGCGATCGAAGCGACGCCGTCGTTGTGCCGAGCATCGATACGAAAGTGGTGGTCCGCGGTGACAATCTGTGGCGGATCAGCCAGACGACATACGGCCATGGCATTCGCTACAGCGTGATCTACAGCGCTAACCGCGCTCAGATCCGCGATCCCGACCTTATTTATCCGGGACAGGTCTTTGTCTTGCCGAAGACGCAGCCGTAAGGTCCATTTAGGAGCAGCCGAGCATCGTTCGTCCGGATTCGAGCCCTCGCTTTAGAAGCTTGAATCACGGTGCGCGAGCAGCTTGAGCCTCTCGCGAATCGGCCGCTCAAGCTTGTGCGCCATACGCATTCGACCACCTTCCATCACAACGGAGCGCACCCACACCTCCCGGTTTGGACATCCACTCATAGGCCAGCATTTCTTCAAGATCATCCAAATAGGATTGATGAGGTGCGCACCTTCGCCTCCCCACAGCTCTTTCAGTTGAGCGTCGGTCAGAACGGCCGCGTCGAACACAAGAGATTCGGCCAAATCCAAAAGCGCCTGGCCTCGCGGCCTGCGGTTCGGCATCTGAGGCTCGAGCAGAATAGCTTGCCGGCAACACCGGGCCAGGCCTCCGCGGCAGCCTCTCGGGAGGGTCCGACGGCCTCCGCGGCTTCAGGATTCCGCCGGTCCGCCCTCAACGGGTGATTCCGGACGTTAGACGCTCATCCCTCAGCATGCGCCCGAAAAATCCGGCGCCCCTTCGGCGCTGGGTTTTCATTGACGAAGCCTAGAGCCCAAGCCCGATCGCCGGATCATGGAAACGCCCGGCTATTTTCTTCCATTGAGTTTCGCGCTTCGCGATGAACGCCCGAACGCCTTCCTTTGACCTTCATCGAAAACAGAGCGCCGTAGAGTTCTCGAAGTGCAGTCCTCGCTGAGCGGTTTGTCGGGCGCGCCGTTGACGGGGCATTTCGCCGCGATGACTGAAGGAAGCGCTTGCACGAATCCGCGCAATTGCTCTACGGCCCCCGGACTGTGCATTATTCTTGCACGCTTCTGCATTTCTGGCGAAAATGTCGTTGGTGCAAACAAGAGCAGTAGCATGCATGCGCTTACTGACGACTTCCGAAGCAGCTGAATATCTCCGCCTGAAGGAACGAAAGCTTTATGAGCTGATAAGCGAAGGGCAGGTTCCTTGCACGAAGGTGACGGGGAAATGGTTGTTTCCGAAGGACGAGCTGGATCTTTGGCTGGCTTCGAGCTTGATTCGGCCGGAAGGCATGCCAGCGACGGAGCCGATGCCGATCGTCGGCGGGAGCCACGATCCTTTGCTGGAATGGTCTTTGCGCGAAAGCGGTTGCGCGCTTGCGACTTTGCCCGAGGGAAGTGAGGCGGGGTTGCAGCGTTTTGCTCGCGGCGAACTGGTTGCCACAGCAATCCACTTACATGACCTGGAGAGCCAAAAGGTCGATGCCAACATTATAGCCATGCGCAGCCGCGCAAGGTTTCATGATGCCGCTCTGCTGGCATTTGCTCGTCGTGAGCAAGGCATCCTTGTCCCACTCGGAAATTCAAAGAATCTCACATGCATGCGCGATATAATACAAACGCGAGCGCGCGTCGCCCAGCGGCCGGCCGGCGCCGGCGCACAATTGCTACTGGAATCACTCCTGCATCGCGAGGATGCGGGGCTAGACCAGCTCAACATTGTCTTGCCGGCTTCGCCAACGGGATCAGACTTGGCGCAGGCGATTCGCGCCGGCCGGGCCGATTGCGGAATTGCAACACGTTCCGCCGCGACAGCCGCCGGGCTCGATTTCATTCCAATTGTTTGGGAGCATTTCGATATCGTTGTGCGGCAGCGCGATTATTTCCGGAAGCCCATACAATCGTTCCTGGCTTTCTTGCGAAGGTCCGATTTTGCACATCGAGCTGCTGAGATGGGCGGCTATGATGTCAGTGAGGCCGGCAACGTTCGTTATGCCCCTTGACCGATCAGGCTGCCGTGGTGGCCGGCTTCGCGCCCGTCATCAGTCGCCAGGCCGAAGCAAGTGCCGCGGCCGCATCATCGACATCCTGCTCGCTGGTGTAACGTCCGACTGACAGCCGTACGGCTCCCAAAGCTTCATCCGACGATATACCCATGGCTAGCAGGATGGTGGAGGGATCTTCTCTATCCGCATGACAGGCGGAACCAGTCGACGCAAAGACGCGTGGACAATTTTCGAGGAGCTTGCGGCCCGACACCTGGGGAAAGAGTACGTTAAGGGTGTTAGGGAGACGTTCGACGGAATGACCGACATGTTTCAGGTTCGGAATTTCGCGAACGAGCGCATGAAGCAGGCGGTCTCGCAGCATTGTCAATCGCTCCAGGTCGCGCTGCAGCCTTTCCGCCGCAATCGCGCACGCGCGACCAAGGGCAACAATGCCGGCCACGTTCTCCGTACCCGGCCGGCGGCCCTGTTCCTGGCCAGCTCCAACCAAAACAGGATCGAACCTGACGCCACGCCGAACGTAGAGCGCCCCGACGCCTTTCGGTGCGTACAGCTTGTGGCCTGCAATGGTGACAAAATCGACACCAATCCGTCGTACATCCAATGCGATTTTTCCGGCCGATTGCGCAGCGTCGATGTGAACGAGCACGTTCTTCCGCCGGGAAGCATGCGCGACCTCTTCGACCGGCTGCAGAACGCCGGTTTCGTTCTGAGCGTGAATCATCGTCACGAGCCCAGTTGCGTCATCAATCGCATCGATCATGGCCGCTGCCGGAACCTGTCCATTGGCGTCGGGAGCTATCCGGCGAACGTCGTGTCCGCGTCGCGCGAGCAACGCGCAGACGGATTCTGTCGCCGGGTGCTCGATCGCAGTCGTGACCACGGCCCGCTTTTCGGGCGCGCGCCGTGAGGTGCCTGCGATTGCAATATTGCTTGATTCGGTGCCGCCACTGGTGAAGACGATTTCATCCGCGCCAGCGCCGATCAAAGACGCGACATCGGCACGTGCCGATTCCACCGCATCGCGCGCATAACGTCCCAGAGCATAGGCCGATGAAGGGTTGCCGAACTGGCCGCGCAAATAAGGCAGCATCGCTTGCAACACATCGGGATCGACGGGTGTGGTCGCGTTATGATCGAGATATATCGGAGTCATCGTCATGTCTGGCAGGCATACGGGTCTTTATATCTCGACGCGGATCGATGGCGGGCCGGCTTCGATCCGGCCAACGATGCGCGCGAATGGATAGCCGTCGGCGACAATGCGCTCGACGTGTCCCGCGGCGCTGTCGGCTTTGCAGGAAATCAGAAGTCCACCCGATGTCTGAGGATCGGTCAGAAGGTGACGCTGCCAGTCCGGGCAATCGACCGGCAGTGTCACGCTTTCCCCGTAGCTCGCCCAGTTGCGATGCGAGGCGCCGGTGACGCATCCTTGTTGCGCCAGCATCGCGGCTTCGCTCAAAAATGGAACGCTCGTCAGATCGATTACGAATGTGGCGTTCGATGCGCGCGCCATTTCCAGACCGTGGCCGAGGAGGCCGAAGCCGGTGACGTCGGTCATTGCATGAACCGACGGCTCAGCCGCGAGCCCGGCGCCGACCCTGTTCAGCAGAGTGGTGGTGGCGACCATGTCGGCATAGCCGGCAGGCGGCAGCATTGCTTTCTTGATGGCGGCCGAATAGATACCGACGCCGAGTGGCTTGGTCAGGATGACCGCATCGCCCGGTTTGGCACCGGCGTTGCGGCGGACGTGTTCCGCCCGGCAGGTGCCGATGACGGCCAAGCCGTAGACCGGCTCCGGACAATCGATGGAGTGGCCGCCTGCGACCGGAATACCGGCCGATTTACAGACGGCAGTGCCACCTTCCAGAATCAGGCGCACCGTCTCGGCCGGAATCTTGTCCACCGGCATGCCGAGGATGGCCAGCGCCATGATGGGAGTGCCGCCCATCGCGTAGACGTCCGAAATCGCGTTCGTGGCGGCGATGCGACCGAAATCATACGGATCATCCACCATCGGCATGAAGAAATCGGTCGTCGCGATGACGCAGGTGCCGTCATCCAGCTTCCAGACCGCAGCGTCGTCGCCAGTTTCGACTCCGACCAGCAACTGCGGATAAATCGTGTTGCCAGGATGCCCGGACAGCAATTGCTGCAGAACGGAAGGTGCCAGCTTGCAGCCACATCCGCCACTGTGGGCGAGGCTGGTCAGGCGGATTTGCGGAACATTCATCATCGCGTCCTTTGGAGCAATCGTACCGTGCGTTTGTTGCGGCTTCCTCGAGACAAGTCAGTGCCGTTTTACGAGCTTGAAGATGAACAGTTCATCGTTGCGGGCCTGCTCGGCCAGCTCATGACCGGTTTGGCGAACAAAATGCGGCACGTCTATCACGGTCAGCGGGTCGGTGCATTCCAGAACAAGAATGCCACCGACCGGCAGCGCGACGAGAGCCTTCTTCGCGCGCAAAACCGGCTGCGGACAACGCAGACCGCGCAAGTCGAGGACCGTTTCGTGCATCGTTGACCGCAAGGCCCTTAATGATAGCGAAGGCAGCATTGCCACGCCGCCTTCGCCGATTCATCATCGCTCGGGTGGCTTCAGGCCGACAACTCCCGTGATGTGATGGTATATCTGAAGCCGTCCGGATCCAGACAATCGAGCCGCTCCGCCACCGTTTCCGCCTGCGGATACATCAGGAATTCCAGCATTTTGCCCGATGCGCCCGGCAAATTGATGTCATGCGCAAAATTATAGGCGAGCCAGTTGCCTTCCCACGAACCGAAAAGAGCGGCGCGCGCGGCAACCACTTTCGGATCGTTCAGGGCGAGATTGGCCGGCGGCTCCTCAAGCACGACTTTGCGGACATCGGCCGGATCGACAGCGATCCAGCCATGACCGGCGAGATAAACTTCGGCGCGGCAATGTTGCGCCTTGGTGACATTGTTCGAGCCGGCCCCCAAACTTTTGTAACCGAACTTGGACGGCGCGACGCGAAGGCCATAGACATCGCGCGCGGGCAGGCCGGCCGCGCGCGCGAGGCCAACATAGAGCGCGTTCAGGTCGGCACATTTCCCGGTCAGATCGCCGGATTTCAGCATCGCTGCGACGTCGCCGATGCCGCAGCCTCGGGTCTTTGGATTGCGTGAGCTGTTTTCGACCACCCAGTCATAGATCTTCCGCGCCTTTTCCAGGTCGGTCGTAGCGCCGACGGTGATCTTGTCGGCAAACTGCCTAACGATTCCATCAGTGGGAATCAGCGCTGTCGACTCTGTGTAAAGCTTGCGCTCGGCCTGCGAGAGCGGAGCTGCCTTGCCCGGCTTTGACAGATCGACGGCGCGATCTTGCGCTGAGAAGCGGCTGGTCACTTCCAGCACAGGCGCCTTCTCGCTTGCGTCCCATTCGGCATGCACGAACGCGGCCTGGTATTTGGGATCCTTCTTCAGCGAAACGGCTTTCGCGTTTGTCGTCCACTTGCTCTCGCCCGATTTGAACCAGTCGCCTTGATTCACTGAAGGCACCGGCACCCATACCTGCACTTTGCCCTGCGGTTTTGCGATTTCGACCTTGGTGAGAATTTCAAAATTGCGCCAGCCGGACGGCTTCGGCGCGAATGCCGCTTGCGCCTGCCCCATCCGGGGCAGCGCGGCGACGGCGGAAATGGCTATGCCGGCCTTCAGCAAATCACGTCTGTCGATTCTCATCTGGTCCTCCGTTACCTAGTTTGTTTGCAGATTTTTAGGGCCGGGCTGTTTTTCTCCGCACGGCTACCGGCAGCGCCTTCAGAATGTCGGTGATATCGAGACGATCCCATTCGATCTCGCGTTCCGCATAGACCCGGGCAACGAGATCGGAATCAAGCAGGAAGCTCGTCGGAAGAACATTTACGTCCCACGCCTTGGCGATTTGCCGGTCTTCATCAAGCACGACCGGAAAGCTCACGGGGGTCTTCTCGAAAAAGCGCCTGACACGTGAGCTAGGCTCGTTGACGGAAACCGAGATAATTCGCAGCGATCCCGCTTTCGGATTCTGGGCCAGACGTTCGAGTGCCTGCATTTCCGGCCGGCATGGTTCGCACCAGGTGGCAAAGAAGTGCACAAGCACGGGCTGGCCCGAATAATCGGATAATCTCCAAACCTTGCCTCCGATATCTCTCAGGGCGAATATCGGTTGAATTGATCCCGACCAGGGCTGAAGCCTTGACTGACTCCCTTGTTTATCGGCCGCAGGAGCATCGCCTGCGGTGATCCAAGAGAGGACAACGGCGAATGCCAGCATGGGCAAGCGGCGACGGAGATTCGTACCGCAGGACATGTCGCCAGAAAGAAAGCCCCGATCCTCGGGAGCGGTCCCGGTCACCACGTTGCAAGCATGGCTAACACGCTGACGTCTGGTCAACTCCTATTTTTGGTCTCGTAGCAGGAACATATTAAAACATATTCTTACAGAGTGAGTCCGAATTATAGCCAGCGCCTATCCGAATTTTTGAGGGGTGACTTCGAAAATCGTGCATTCAAATGCGTGGCCGATACTTTGGGCGCATGCATATGGATGCGTGTTTGACTTTGGAATTATACAAAGTAACGTTGCATTGACGAACTTCGGGTTCGGGACCGTCCCCCGGCGGGGGCCAATCTGCGAGGAAACGTCGATGAATATGGAGCTCTCGCGGCGCTCATTTATGAAGGGCGCGAGTGCGGGATTGGCAGGCACAACAATCGGCGCGCTTGGATTTGGTGAAATCGAAGCTGCGCATGCCGCAATGATCCGGCCATTCAAGCTCGCGCAAACCAAGGAAGCCCGCAGCTCTTGCCCTTACTGTGCAGTCTGCTGCGGCATGATGATCTTCTCGGCCGAGAGCAAGACCGAGAAAGGCAAGATGGAAGTTACCCATATCGAGGGTGACGTCGACCACCCGGTGAACCGCGGCACCCTGTGCCCGAAGGGCGCGGGCGCCCTCGACTACATCAGGGCGAAGACCCGGGTTAAACACCCGATGTATCGCAAGCCCGGCAGCAACAAGTTCGAGCGCGTCTCCTGGGACTTCGCGATGGATCGCATCGCGAAGCTGATGAAGGAAGATCGCGACGCTAACTTCGTCGAAAAGAACAGGGACGGCGTGACAGTCAATCGCTGGCCCACCATGGCATTTCTGTCGGGCAGCTCCTGCACCAACGAAACCGGCTGGCTCACATACAAGGTCGCTCGCGGCCTTGGGATGTTACAGATCGAAAACCAAGCAAGGATATGACACGGACCGACGGTGTCCAGTTTGGGCCCAACATTCGGTCGCGGTGCAATGACGAACAGCTGGACGGACATCGGTAACGCCGATCTCGTCTGGATCATGGGTGGAAACGCCGCAGAGGCTCATCCCTGCGGATTCAAATGGGTCACGGAAGCCAAGCACAATCGTGGCGCCAAACTTATGGTTGTCGATCCGCGCTTCAATCGATCGGCGGCCATGGCGGATCATTACGCGCCGATTCGTCCGGGGTCGGACATCGCGTTCCTGTCGGGCGTGGTGAATTACCTGCTGACGAACGACAAGATCCACAAGGAGTACGTGCGCCACTACACCAACGCGGCCTATGTCGTGAAGGAGGGCTATGCCTTCAACGAAGGCTTATTCTCCGGATATGACGAGGAGAAGCGCACCTACAACCGCAGCTCCTGGGAATACGAGATTGGCCCGGACGGGTTTGCCGTGCGTGACATGACTCTCGAAAACCCGCGCTGCGTATTCCAGCTGATGAAGAAGCATTTCGAGCGGTACACGCCCGAACTGGTCGAGCGCGTCAGCGGCACACCCAAGGACAAGTTCCTGAAGGTTGCCGAATGGGTCAGCTCGACTGCTAACGGCGAGCGTGCCATGACGATCATGTACGCGCTCGGCTGGACGCAGCATTCGCACGGTGCGCAAAATATCCGCACCGCCGCGATGATCCAGTTGTTGTGCGGCAATATTGGTGTTCCCGGCGGCGGCGTAAACGCATTGCGCGGTCACTCCAACGTTCAGGGCATCACCGATGTCGGCACACTGACGGCGGCAGTTCCGGGCTATCTGGCATTGCCGACCGAAAGCGAGCCGACGCTTGAATCGCATCTCGGCAAGCGGACCTTCAAGCCGCTGCAGGCCAACCAGACGAGCTATTGGCAGAACTACAGGAAGTTCTATGTCAGCTTCCTGAAGTCCTACTTTGGTGCCAAGGCGACTCCGGAAAACGAGTTCGGCTACCAATGGCTGCCGAAGCTCGACGTCGCCTATGATGCGCTTCGCATGTTCGATGTCATGCATCAGGGCAAGACCACCGGCCTGCTTTGCCAGGGGTTCAATCCGTTGATGTCGATCGCCTATGCAAACAAGACCAGAGCGGCTCTTTCGAAGCTGAAATTCCTGGTCAGCATGGATCCGATCGAGACGGATACGGCTCGGTTCTGGGAAAATCACGGCGAGTTCAACGATGTTGATCCCGCCAAGATCCAGACCGAAGTGTTCATGCTCCCGGTGACATCGTTTGTCGAGGAAGAGGGTAGCTTCACCAACTCCAGCCGGCTCATCCAGTGGAAGTGGCGGGCCGCGGATCCGTATTTCGAGTCCAGAAAGGACGTTGAAATCCTCTCGGATCTGTTCTCCCGCATCCGCAAGATGTACGAGAAGGACGGTGGCAAGGCGGCCGAACCTCTCCTTGCGATCAACTGGCCCTATAAAGACCCGAGTCACCCGTCTGCCGATGAGCTGCTCAAGGAGCTCAATGGCAAGGCGCTGGTGGATCTCAAGGACGCAGACGGCAAGGTCGTTCGCGCCGCCGGACAGCAGCTCGCCAGCTTCGGCGAAATGCGGGACGACGGTTCGACCGACGGCTCGATGTGGATCTACACCGGGGTCTACGGTCCGGCGGGCAACTTCGCCCAGCGCCGCGACAACAGCGATCCGTCAGGTCTCGGAGTCTACGGAAACTGGGGCTTCTCCTGGCCGGCCAATCGCCGCATCCAGTACAATCGCGCATCTGCGGATCCGCAAGGCAACCCATGGAGCGATAAGAAGAAGTACATGTTCTGGAACGGTTCACGCTGGACCGGACCGGACGTGCCGGATTACGTGCCGACCATTCCGCCGGAACGGGCCACCGGTCCGTTCATCATGAACCCGGAAGGTGTGTCGCGCCTGTGGGTTCGCGGCTTGATGGCCGACGGACCATTTCCGGTCCACATGGAGCCGTTCGAGTCGCCGCTGCCAAACAACCCAGTATTCCCGAAAATACGCGGCAATCCGGCGGCCCGGGTGTTCAAGGGCGATATGGAAGTCTTTGGCAATGCCAAGGAATTTCCGATCGTCGCGACCACCTATCGTTTGGTGGAGCACTTCCACTTCTGGACCAAGGGCGTCCACGCGAACGCGGTCATGCAGCCGGAGTTCTTCGTGGAGATGTCGGAGCAACTCGCCAAGGAGAAAGGAATCAAGCTCGGCCAGATGGTCCGCGTCTGGTCCAACCGCGGCGAGGTCAAGGGCAAGGCCGTTGTTACCAAGCGGCTCAAGCCGCTGCAGATTGACGGCCGGACGGTTCATACCGTGGGCTTGCCGCTCAACTTCGGCTTTATCGGCGAAACGAAGAAAGCATCGCCGATCAACTCGCTGACGCCGGCGGTGGGCGATGCAAACGCTCAGACACCGGAGTTCAAGGCGTTCCTGGTCAATATCGAGCCCATTGCCGGGCCGGTGGCATAGAGGGGAGGGCAAGAACATGTTTCCACCTATTGCAAACCCCACGACGCAACCGACGGCTCCGAAGTTCGGTGAGCAGGATCTGATCCGCCGCTCGGCCTCCAACATCACGCCTGCCGCGAAGCGGCAGACCGAGGTGGCGAAGCTGATTGACGTGTCCAAGTGCATCGGTTGCAAGGCATGCCAGGTGGCATGTCTTGAATGGAACGATCTCGTAGAGGAGGTCGGTGTCAATGTGGGCGTCTATGACAACCCGCACGATTTGACACCGAACACCTGGACGCTGATGCGTTACACCGAGTACGAGAATCCGGAATCCGGCAATCTTGAGTGGCTGATCCGAAAGGACGGCTGCATGCATTGCGAGGACCCGGGTTGCCTCAAGGCGTGCCCGGCACCAGGCGCGATCGTGCAGTACTCCAACGGAATCGTCGATTTCGTGAAGGAGAATTGCATCGGTTGCGGTTATTGTGTGAAGGGCTGCCCGTTCAACATCCCGCGTATCTCCAAGGTCGATCACAAGGCTTACAAGTGCACGCTCTGCTCCGATCGGGTTGCGGTCGGCCAGGGGCCGGCATGCCAGAAGGCATGTCCGACACAGGCCATTGTGTTTGGCACCAAGGACGAGATGAAGAAGTGGGCCGACGATCGCATCAAGGATCTGAAGTCGCGCGGGTTCAAGAATGCCGGCCTCTATGATCCGCCGGGTGTGAGCGGAACGCACGTCATGTACGTGTTGCAGCACGCGGACAAGCCGCAGATTTATGCCAACCTTCCCAACAATCCGTCGATCAGCCCGATCGTCGAAGCGTGGAAAGGCATGACGAAGTACGCAGGCTTGGCGGCAATCGGCGCGTTTGCCGCGTTCGGATTCCTCCATCACGTCGTATCGGGTCCCAACAGGGTATCCGAGGAGGATGAGAAGAACGCCAAACGTCTGACGGAGGAACAATCGCGATGAGCAGTTACGAAGTTGCTCCCGGCGACAGCGTTCACGCCGGCAATCCTGTCAGGGTGGATCGCTACACGACCGGCGCACGGATCAACCACTGGATCACGGCCGCAAGCCTTGTTCTGCTGGCGCTTTCCGGCTTGGCGTTGTTTCATCCCAGCCTTTACTTCCTCACCGGCCTGTTCGGTGGCGGAGGCCTGACTCGCGTGATCCATCCGTGGATCGGGGTCGTGTTGTTCTTCAGCTTCCTGGGTCTGTTCTTCCGCTTCTGGAAACTCAATCTCTGGGAGCGGACAGACAGTGTGTGGATGTCGAAATTGCGCGATGTACTCGCCGCTCACGACGAGAATCTGCCTGAAGTCGGAAAATACAACGCCGGCCAGAAGATGGTGTTCTGGTCAATGTCGCTTCTGATCATCGTGTTGATCACCAGCGGCGTGGTCATCTGGGACCAGTATTTCGGCGAGTATTTCACAATCACGCAGAAGCGTATCGCGGTTCTGATTCATGCTATTGCCGCGGTTACCGCGATCTGCGTCTGGATCGTTCACGTTTATGCAGCGATCTGGGTGCGGGGCACGATCAGCGCCATGACCCGCGGGCAGGTGACCGGCGGGTGGGCTTGGCGTCACCATCGCAAATGGCTGAAGGAACTGGTTACGGGTAAATCCTGAACCGCAGCATATATGGCGCCGGCATATAATTGCCGGCGCCGGCAAGGAAGACCGCGTGACCCGTGAGGTTCGTGAGGAAGAGTGATGTCGCGAGTCGAAACGCCAGAAGCTGATCCATCCGCTGTCGGTACGATCCCAAAGCCTCCTTTTGTACGGCTTTCCGACCCTGTCGAGCTCTTTGCTGCCCGCGCTGGGCGCTTCCGCGCGCTCGCGGAAGGCCATGATCTTGCACCCTATCTGCACTTTCTTGCAGAACTGTGCGAGGCGCAAGCGACGATGCAGGATGGGCTGGCCGAACCAGAAGCGATCGACGCCGAAGTTCTTGCGCGCGCGCATGAGCATGCCATGCCGCCGCTTGATCGCGGCAGGTTTGCGGTGGACACGGTCTTTGCGGCCACCTTCGACCGTCTGTTAGCGGCCGCGGAGCAAATGAACATGCCGCCGCAGGCCGCGGCGGCACGCGATCGCGTGAAGTTGATGGACGCGGCGCTGCGCGAGGAAATGGTGCACAACGTCCTTGCCGAATCCATTCCGGTCGAGACGCTGGCCGAGCATATCTTTGTCGCCGCCGCCCTGCAGGTGCATTTTGCCCGTCTGGCCGCGCGCCTCGATCCCAAAACTCTTGTATCTGTTGGCGATAGCCTTTGCCCGTCCTGCGGCGGTGCGCCGTCATCAACCGTGATCGTCCGATGGTCGGTCCCGGAGGGCGCGCGTTATTGCTCATGCTCTCTGTGCGGAACACTCTGGAATCACTTGCGGTCGAAATGCACGTTGTGCGGGGCCACCAAGCAAATCCTTTTCCAGGAAATCGAGGGAAGCGGCGGCACCGTCAAAGCCGAGACCTGCGACGATTGCCGCGGTTACATGAAGGTCCTGTATCAGACCAAAAACGATGCGCTCGATCCGGTCGCCGACGACGTAGCGACGCTTGGCCTCGATCTGCTTGTGCGTGAGCTTGGTTTCCGCCGCGGAGGCGTCAATCCGTTTCTGATCGGTTATTGACGGAGGCCAGATGTGCACAAGGACGCCACTCGCCTCAGACGCATTCCGTCGGTTGACGAAATACTGAAAACCGCAGTGGCGGTGGAAGCCATTGACCGCTTTGGCCGTCCACTGGTTGTGGCTGCCATTCGCGGCGAAATCGACGAGGCGCGCAAGGCACTTGGCGCCGGCCAGAATGCTCCAATCGGCGCTCATGACATCGCTACATCCGCGCTAACGGAACTTGAAGTCGAATCCCGCCCGAATGTTCGTCCGGTGTTCAATCTCACGGGCACGGTGCTTCATACCAATCTCGGCCGTGCGATCTTGGCGGAAGCCGCAATCGAAGCCGCCACTGTCGCCATGCGTGAGGCGCTTGCACTTGAATTCGACCTCAAGGAAGGAAAGCGCGGTGAGCGTGACTCTCTGATTCGCGAGCTTTTGTGTGAATTGACCGGCGCCGAAGACGCGACGGTTGTCAACAACAATGCCGCCGCCGTCCTTTTGGCGCTCAACACGCTTGCAAAGGGCAAGGAGGCCATCGTATCGCGCGGTGAACTGATCGAAATCGGCGGCGCCTTCCGTATGCCGGAAATCATGTCGCGCGCTGGAGCAAGATTGGTCGAGGTCGGCACCACCAACCGCACACATGAAAAGGACTATGTCGGCGCGATCGGACCGAAAACCGGGCTTATCCTGAAGGTGCATACCTCGAATTACCGGATTTCCGGCTTCACAAAGGAAGTGCCGGCAAAAAAACTGTCCGAGATTGCCCGCAAAGGCAACGTGCCGCTGGTGAACGATCTTGGCTCCGGTACGCTGATTGATCTCGCGCGTTATGGTCTTGCACATGAGCCGACGGTCGCTGAGGCGGTCAGCGAGGGCGCCGATCTGGTGACGTTTTCCGGCGACAAGCTGCTGGGCGGGCCGCAGGCCGGATTCATTGTCGGCCGGAAGGAGCAGATCGAACGAATCAACAAGAATCCGATCAAACGCGCGCTGCGTATGGACAAAATTCGACTGGCCGCGATCGAAGCGACATTGCGACTCTATCGCGATCCTGATCGGTTGGCCGAAAAGCTGCCGACGGTCCGGCTACTGGCCAGGACAAAAGCCGATATCGAGGCGTCGGCAAAGCGTTTGGTTCCCGTGATCGGCCGTGCCGTTGGTCCGGCCTTTGCAGTGAATGTGATTGATTGTGCAAGCCAGATCGGCTCCGGCGCAATGCCCGAGGAAGCCATCGCGAGCGCCGGTATTGCCATTCGGCCGAAGGCGGGAAAAGGCAGCGGCCGCGCGCTTGCGACACTTTCCTCGGCGTTCCGCTCGTTACCGGTGCCGGTGCTTGGCCGTATCGACAATCAGACTTTCATTCTGGATCTGCGTTGCCTGGAAGAGGATGGAAGCTTCATCCGCAATCTTGTGTCGTTCAAACACAAAGGTAGCCAGTGATGCGCTGGCTCACTCGTATCTCGGCGCGCAAATCCAGGCCTGCCCAGGAGCAATCCGTGGCCGATACGATGGCGGCCGCATTCGACGCCGCGCAGCGCAACGATTATGAGACTGCTCTTTCAATCTGGGGGACACTTGCCCAGCAGGGCGTTGCGCGTGCGCAGAACAACGTCGGCGCCTGTTTTGCCGAGGGCATGGGTGTAGAGCGCGATCATACGCTCGCGTTCAAATGGCTTACGCTGTCTGCGCAAGCTGGCGATCCCGTTGGCCAGCGCAATCTCGCGGCGCTTTACTTCAAAGGGGAGGGCGTCGAATCTGATCCGGCACGAGCGGCAGAGCTTTATCGCAGCGCGGCGGAATCCGGCGATGCGCCGGCCCAGGACATGCTGAGTTGGATGCTGCTTGAAGGAGACCTGATCGCGCCTGACCATGTGGAGTCGCGACGCTGGGCGGAAGCTGCAGCAGCCCAAGGTGTTGCTGCGTCGATGACCAGGATCGGCATGATCTACCACAACGCGCTTGGTGTAGAACGAGATCCAGCCGCGGCGGTGCGGTGGTGGGACAAGGCTGCTGCGCGCGGAGATGCGGATGCGCAGGCCATGCTCGGTGCAGCGTTCCACTTGGGTGCTGGCGTGGCGCGCGACCCGGTGGCTGCGATGACCTGGCTGCTGCGTGGCCAGGAGGGGGGTAGCGAACTTGCCACTCCGTTCCTTGACGCTGTGCGCGCGAGTCTGGCGCCAGCTGAACTGGATCGCGCGGTCGCACTGGCCGAGCAACCCTTGCCGGAGCCCGTGGCATGATCATTGGCACGGCAGGTCATATCGATCATGGCAAGACGTCGCTCGTGCGCGCGCTCACCGGTGTCGACACCGACCGACTCAAGGAAGAAAAATCGCGTGGTATTTCCATAGATATCGGCTTCGCCTATCTGCCGGTCGACGACAGCCGCATCATTGGTTTCGTCGACGTACCGGGACATGAGCGTTTTGTCCATAATATGCTGGCGGGCGCGACAGGAATCGATTTTGTCCTGATGATTGTGGCTGCGGATGATGGGATCATGCCACAAACCAGGGAGCATCTGGCGATCATTGATCTGCTCGGCATCGATCGTGGGATCGTGGCCCTGAGCAAGAGCGATCTTGTCGATGCCGATCAGATCGCGCGGGTGACCAACGAAATCGCAAATGCACTGCTGCCGACATCTTTGAAAGATATCGAGATTGTGCCGGTTTCATCGACCACCGGACAGGGGGTGGATGCACTGCGGCAGAAGCTTTTCGATGCCGCGCGCACGCTCGGGATCCGGGCCAACAAGGGTCGGTTCAGGCTCGCCGTCGATCGTTCGTTCACGCTGCACGGCGCGGGTACGGTGGTAACCGGGACCGTATTGTCCGGGCGTGTTGCGGTCGGGGACCGTGTG
Source organism: Pseudorhodoplanes sp. (assembly GCA_032027085.1). Taxonomy (NCBI): domain Bacteria; kingdom Pseudomonadati; phylum Pseudomonadota; class Alphaproteobacteria; order Hyphomicrobiales; genus Pseudorhodoplanes; species Pseudorhodoplanes sp. The sequence goes on from JAVSMS010000001.1 coordinate 2,066,269, forward strand.
ACGGTCAGCCCCTCGGGGGTGGAGGCGCGGGTTCGGTCCCTGCATGCGCAGAACCGCGCCGCGGAGTTTGGGCAGCCCGGTGATCGCTGCGCTCTCAATCTGGTCGGTGAGAAGATCACCAAGGATGTGATTTCGCGCGGCGACGTTGTTCTCGATCCACAGCTGCACGCGCCTGCGGACCGGATCGATGCCGAATTGCGGGTTCTTCAATCTGAAACCAAGGCTATAGGTCAATGGATGCCGGTGCGGCTCCATCATGCGGCGGCAGAGACGGGTGCACGCATTGTGCTGCTGCAAGACACGCCCATCGAGCCCGGAAGCACGGCCTTTGTCCAGCTCGTGCTTGAGTCTCCCATCGCCGCGGCCGTTGGCGACCGCTTTGTGGTGCGCGACACGAGTGCGCAGCACACCATCGGCGGCGGTCGTTTTCTCGATCTGCGGGCACCTGCACGCAAGCGGCGGACGACAGAGCGTCTCGCGCAACTGCAAGCGCTTGCCATCGCTCAACCTGAAAAGGCATTGCTCAGTCTGCTCGATCGAGATCCGAGCTATACTGATCTTGATGCATTCGCCCGCGATCATGCGATGGCGCAGGCGGAACTCGAAGCTATTGTCGAGCGCAATGCGCTTGTCCGAATTGCCGTGTCGAAGACGACGCTGGGTCTTTCACCGGCGAGCTGGCTGCGGCTGAAGCGTAGTTTGATCGCGGCGCTTGAGAGATTCCATGCTGAAAATCCTGATCTCGCCGGGATCGGACTAGAGCGGTTGCGTCTGCAACTTGAACCACGCCTGCCGGCTCCTGCCTTCGTCGCCATGCTCCAGAATTTGCAGCGTCGCGGCGAGATCACCCTCGACGGTGCATGGGTCAAGCTGCCGGGCCACGAAGTGCAGCTTACGCTGCGGGATGAATCGCTATGGGCGCGGATACGCCCGCTCATCAGCGGTGCGGAGCGCTTCCGCCCCCCGCGTGTGCGCGACATCGCGGGTCTCCTCGACGTGCCGGAAACGGAGATGCGGCGTCTTTTGAAGCTTCTCAGCCGGATCGGACAATTGGATGAAGTTGCTCACGATCATTTCTTCCTGCGTGGCACCGTCGCGGAAATGGTCCAAATAGCTAGGCACTTGGCGGAGTCCGCGAAAAGAGGGGAATTTTCCGCCGCGCAGTTTCGCGACCAGCTCGATAATGGCCGCAAAGTCGCCATTCAGATTCTCGAATTTTTCGATCGTCACGGTGTGACGCTGCGCCGCGGTGATCTGCGACGCATCAACAAGCATCGTCTCGACCTGTTTCGCCTGCCAGCCGGCGAGAACGGCGAGCCAAAGTCTGTGCTTTCAGGAGGAGAAACGTCCCCGGTGGGGCGTCCGGACTTCAAATCCGGGAAGGGCCGCGAGACGGTTCTTAGTGGGTTCGACTCCCACTCTCTTCCGCCACTTTCCCGAAGGACCGCACGATGAGCATGAAGCCGATCGACAATTATCTTCAAAGGCTCGACTCGACGGCGCGCTCTAAGAGCGCATCAGAAGATGCATATCGCCGCGAGGCGGCCGAGCGGATCAAGGAGCTTGAGCGCGCGCGCGCCTTCTCGTTCCGGCGGCTGGCTCTTGTGAGGTCTGTCGCAGAGGCCGTGGCCGGCGCCAAAGATGAGGCAGAGGCCGCCGCGCGGGGATCTGCGGCGTTTCTGCGGGAAATCGGATGGACCGGCGCAACCGAGTCACAGCGCGAAGTCCTGGAGCGCTTCAGCCCGATTATTGCTTCGCTTTGGGAGATGTGCCGCGACGAGCCGCCGGCAGTCGACGTGCATGGCATCGACGACGATCTTGCCGCGTTTGAGACTTGGTTCGCGCAGAACCGGAACGGTTCTTTCCTGAGTCTGATGGATGCAGAACCCCTGGAGCTGCCGCTTGTCGAAGTGTGAATCGTTGCCAAGTGGTGCGTTTCTTTTTGACCACTGGGTGGTGGAAGAATTCCGCCGGTTGGATGGTTTCACGGCGCTTGTGGTGCTTGTCGGAATCGGCGACACCACCGTGTCCCCGCTGCGATCGACCTTTATGCATGTCATCGGCGAGGAACTGGACTGGATGGAGTTTTGCAAATTGCTCGCCGGCGCTGGCGTCGCCTGGGACGGCGTGCTGTTGGAGACTGTATCCGCGAAGGATGGCGGTCCGGTAACCGACGCTGAAGCACGCGCGGCGTTGCGGGCGTTAGAAAAGCGCGTGGTCGAAGACCGCCTGGTCATCAATGAGGGTCATTTTTTCGATAAATGGGGGCGCCGGTTGAAAATCGAGGAGGCGTTGCCGCAATGAGCGTAGCGCTGCGCATTCTTGATACGGCAGAAATGCCGGCGCGCTGGAATGTCGCGATGACGGCGGCGCTGACCGAGCTGCACCGCGCCGGGCGGATCGCCGACACACTGCGTTTTCATCGCTATCCGGCTGCTGTCCTTATCGGGCGGCATCAGAATCTCGGGCAGGCGGTCCATGTCGGCAGGTGCCGAGCCGCCGGAATCGAACTTGCGCGACGCGTGACGGGCGGTGGCGCCGTCTATATGGCACCAGGTGCTCTTGCTTGGGATTTGGTCATTGGGCGCGATACTGTCGGCTCTCGACTCAATCACGCGGCCGCTGCGGTCGGCGAAGCTGTAGCCGCAGCTTTGGCACGTCTCGGCCTGCCTGCGCGCTACCGGGCTGAAAACGAAATTGAGATCGCAGGCCGCAAGATATGCGGTATGAGCGGCTATTTCGACGGCGGCACGCTGGTTTATCAGGGAACGATACTCACCGACGCCAGTCTTTCGAACATGTCTCGGTTTCTGAAGCTGCCTTTGAAGCGCACACAGTCACTCCGTCACGACCTCAGAGAGCGGCTGGCGACTGTGACGGAAATTCTGGGGCGAAATCCGGATCCGGGTGAGATCGAAAATGCAATAGAGGCGGAACTTGCCCATGCGCTTGGTAGGTCGTCCATACGGCGAGACCTGACGGTCGAAGAGAGGGAGCTGGCCGAAGAATGGCATCGCACGGAATTTGGGCTGGAGTCTTTTGTGAGCGGCTGCGATCTGCCGAGCGAGGAAATGACGATGATTGGACGAGACGGCTGTGTCCATGCCTATATCAAACTCATTCCCGGTTCGGAACGCCTCATTGATCAGATATGGCTTACGGGAAATTTCAGCGTCTCTCCGTCCCGGACGATTCCCGATCTGGAAGCCGCGCTGCGCGGAATGCCAGTGCAGCATGCATCCGAACGGACGGTCGAAATCCTGTCCAGTAGACAGATCGAAATGCGCGGTGCCTCTTGCTGCGACCTTGCGGCAGCAATTGCAAAGGCGGCGGTCGGTGGTTGCGGCCGGCGAACGAAATCCCTGTGAAACGACGACTTCTTATCGTCCTTCTGAACACCGACCCGCGAAATGTGGAGGAGCTCGCCGCGCCCTTCTACCATGCTGCCGTAGCGGCTGCGATGGATTACGAGGTTGATGTTGTCTGCACGGCGACCGCCGGAAAGCTGATGATCAAGGGTGTCGCCGAGAATCTGCACGCCAAGGCCGGACATCCCATGACTGTACACGACTGGATCAAGGAGGCGCATCAGCATGGCGCGCGCTTCTGGGCGTGCCCTGCCAATCTTGATTTGTTTGATATCACTGAAGAGGATTTAATTTCTGAGTGCAGCGGCATGATGGGTGCGGCTTCCATGATCGAGGGAATCATGGAGGATGACTGTCGGGTGCTGACCTATTAGGAGAGTGGGGTGGTTGCGGTTCGCGGATGCATGTTTCCAGATAACCTGCTCTACGACGTTCCAAATCACACTTGGTACAGTCCGGATAAAGACGGTCTTGTCCGCGTAGGCATGACCCAAGTGGCCATCGCGCTCGCGCGCGAAGTGCTGGTGTTCACGCCCAAGCGTGCCGGCCGTGTGTTTGAAGCGCAACGTTCCATTGCCACGATCGAGAGTGCCAAATGGGTTGGCGTTGTGCGCGCCGCCTTTGATGGCGAGGTGGCTGCCGTCAATGAGGGATTGGTGGCACGACCCACTACGGCGAACTACGATTGTTACGGCGAGGGTTGGTTAATGCTTGTGCGACCAGCGAAAGGCGACTGGCAAGCCGGCCTGGTCACTGGTGCGGCGGTAGGGCCAGCATATGAGGACTGGATGGAGAACGAAGGCTATCCAGGTTGCGGCGGCTAGCGAGAGTGCGATTGCAGGAGGGCCTCGCACCCGCGAATTCAGGTCTTTTTGACATACGGCAAGAGCGTGCAAGTACGTCACCCGCGTTCATCACGTCGCGCGTATTGCGTTCCTGGCTCCATTGGCCGTAGGGTGGCCATAGCCCACGGCTATTGCTGACAATTGAAGAAATCGATTGATTGATTGCACACGACCACTTGTTCCGCGATCGTGTGGGCCTATGAACTTTTCCTATTGGCTGATGGCTCACGGATAATCGCCGGATGATCGACAAGCTTGAATTTTTCATCGCCCTCGCACGAGAGCAGCATTTTGGGCGGGCCGCCGAAAGCTGCGGCATCAGCCAGCCGTCTTTGTCGGCGGCCGTCAAAAGCCTTGAAGACTCCTTCGGTGTGCTTCTGGTTCATCGCGGCTCCCGCTTCCGCGGTTTTACGCCCGAGGGCGAGCGTGTTCTCGAATGGGCCCGGCGAATCGTTTCCGACGCGAGAGCCATGCATCAGGAGGTCGATGCGCTTAAACGCGGCCTCGCAGGCCATCTGCGTATCGCCGCGATCCCGACCGCTCTGGCCATGAGCGCGATGCTGACCACGCCCTACCGTGCCAAACATCCGGAGGTGAAATTCAGCGTCCTGTCGCATACCTCGGTTGAAGTGCTGAGCATGATCGAAAATCTCGAGGTGGATGCGGGCATCACCTATCTCGACAATGAGCCCCTGAATCGCGTGAACGCCATCCCCCTCTATCAGGAAGAATATCGGCTGTTGACGTCCCCGAACGGGGTGCTTGGCAATCGCGACAAGGTCACCTGGGCGGAGGTCGGACAGGTGCCGCTCTGCCTGCTGACGCCGACTATGCAGAACCGTCGCATTATTGACGGATTGCTGCGTGCGGCAGGCTCCGAACCTTCCCCGACGCTTGAATCGAATTCGATGATCGTTCTGTTCGCACATGTGCGAACCGGGCAATGGGCGAGCATCATGCCGGCGAAGCTCGCCGACACGCTGGGTCTGACCGAGAGCGTGCGTTCGATCCCCATCATTGAGCCCTCTGCAACGCATGCGGTGGGGCTCGTCGTCTCTGATCGGGACAAGACCACGCCGCTGGTTCGGGCTCTGATTTCAGAAGCCAAGAAGCTTGCCAAGGTGCTTGCGCAACCTGTTGCTGCGTGAAGCGGCATTCGCCGATATTTGTTGTCTTTAGTTAATCTTATCAATTGATCAGAAATCCGGATCGCCGCGACGATCAGCAAGGCTGATCGTTCCATCCGCGCAGCTGTATTGATTCAACGAGGCTTTCCTTTCAGTTTCCGACCATTCTCATCTGGAGATGGTCACAGGCTGTGCCGACATTTGAACCTTGGACTACCGATCGGGCGCTGAGCATCATCGCGGAAAACAAGGACCGCGATGGCGCAACATTGCCGATCCTGCACGCGCTGCAGGAGACATTCGGACATGTGCCGGAAGCGGCGGCACCACTGATCGCCGACGCACTCAATCTGTCACGCTCGGAAGTGCATGGCGTCATTACCTTCTACCATGTTTTCAGACGGCAGCCGGCAGGCCGTCATGTTCTGAAACTGTGCCGCGCGGAAGCGTGTCAGGCATGCGGCTGCGATGACCTCATCTCGCAAGCGGAATCGCGGCTTGGCGTGAAGCTTGGCGGCACGACCGCCGACGGGCGCGTGACGATCGAAGCTGTCTATTGTCTGGGCCTGTGCTCCACCGCGCCGTCGGCAATGATCGACGGAAAGCCCGTCGGCCGGCTGACCGAGAAGAAGCTCGGCACATTGCTGGCGGAGGCCGACCGATGAGCCACCGCATTTACATTCCCGGCGATTCCGCCGCTGTCGCCTGCGGTGCCGACGAAATTGCCGCGGCAATCGAAACGCTGGCAGCAAGGAACAAGATTGCCGTCACGATCATCCGCAACGGTTCGCGCGGCCTGCATTGGCTGGAGCCGCTGCTTGAAGTCGAAACGCCGAAAGGCCGGGTCGCCTATGGGCCGGTGGAGGAGGGTGACGTCGTCTCCGTTTTCGAGGCGATGCTGGCGGAGGGCGGCGAACACAAGCTGCGGCTCGGCGTCACCGACGACATTCCCTGGCTGAAACGGCAGACACGCCTGACCTTCGCACGTTGCGGCATCGTGGATCCTCGCTCGCTGGACGATTACAGGGCGCATGACGGCTACAAGGGGCTGGAGAAGGCGCTGGCCAATCCAACGGGCATTGTCGCAGAAGTGACCGAATCCGGTCTGCGCGGCCGCGGCGGTGCGGGCTTTCCGACCGGCATCAAATGGAAAACGGTCGCCGACGCCAAACCTGATCAGAAATACATCGTCTGTAATGCGGACGAGGGCGACAGCGGAACCTTCGCCGACCGCATGATCATGGAGGGAGACCCATTCGTTCTGATCGAGGGCATGACGATTGCCGGGATCGCCGTCGGCGCCAGCAAGGGCTACATCTATTGCCGCTCGGAATATCCGCTCGCCATCGCCGTGCTGAATGACGCCATCAAGGCTGCGATGCGTGGCGGGATGCTGGGCAAGAATGTTGCCGGTTCCCCTTTCACATTTGAGCTTGAAGTGCGCTCGGGCGCGGGCGCCTATGTCTGCGGCGAGGAAACCTCGCTGCTGGAAAGTCTGGAAGGCAAGCGCGGTCTGGTGCGGGCCAAGCCGCCGCTGCCGGCCCACAAGGGTCTGTTCGGCAAGCCAACGGTCATCAACAATGTGCTCTCGTTCGCGACCGTGCCGATCATCATGCACAAGGGCGGCGCGTTCTACAAAAACGTCGGCATGGGCCGGTCGCGCGGTACGATGCCGGTCCAGCTTGCCGGCAATGTCAAGCATGGTGGTCTTTACGAAGTCGCCTTTGGCATTACGCTCGGCGAGTTGGTGGAGCAGATCGGCGGGGGGACGGCCAGCGGCCGCCCGGTACGTGCCGTGCAGGTCGGAGGCCCGCTCGGGGCGTATTTCCCGCCTGCGCTGTTCGACACGCCGTTCGATTATGAGGCTTTTGCGGCGCGCGACGGCCTGATCGGGCATGGCGGCATCGTCGTGTTCGACGACAGCGTCAACATGGCCAAGCAGGCGCGCTTCGCGATGGAATTTTGCGCCATCGAATCCTGCGGCAAGTGTACGCCCTGCCGCATCGGGTCGACACGCGGCGTCGAAACGATCGACCGCATCATCAAGAACGAGAAGCGTCCTGAAAACCTCGCCGTACTCGAAGACCTTTGCAACACCATGAAATTCGGTTCGCTCTGCGCGCTGGGCGGCTTCACGCCGTATCCGGTCATGAGCGCGCTTACCCATTTCCCTGAAGATTTCGGCGCAGCGCCACCGCGTCTGCAAGCTGCGGAATGAAGGAGACACACATGTCGCTCGTTCATGAGGCCGATTTCGGAACGCCAGCCTCGAAATCTGAAAAGATGGTCGAACTGACCATCGACGGCCGGAAAATTTCGGTGCCCGAAGGTACTTCGGTCATGCGCGCGGCGATGGAGATGGGAACGCAAATTCCAAAACTCTGCGCCACCGACATGGTGGACGCATTTGGTTCCTGCCGGCTCTGTCTTGTGGAGATCGAGGGGCGTGCCGGCACGCCGGCCTCCTGCACGACACCCGTCGCGCCTGGCATGGTCGTGCACACGCAGACCAACCGTCTGGCGCAGCTCCGCAGGGGCGTGATGGAGCTCTATATCTCCGATCACCCGCTCGACTGCCTGACATGCTCGGCCAACGGAGACTGCGAATTGCAGGACATGGCCGGGGCGGTGGGCCTGCGCGACGTGCGTTACGGCTACGAGGGCGAGAACCACGTCTTTGCGAGGAAGGCCGGAGTCGCCAACGAGAACTGGCTGCCGAAGGACGAGTCAAACCCCTATTTCACCTACGATCCGTCGAAGTGCATCGTCTGCTCGCGCTGCGTGCGCGCCTGCGAGGAAGTGCAGGGCACCTTCGCGCTGACGATCTCGGGCCGCGGCTTCGACAGCCGCGTGTCGCCCGGCACGAACGAAAGCTTCCTCGGCTCCGAATGCGTGTCCTGCGGCGCCTGCGTACAGGCCTGCCCGACCGCCACGCTGAACGAGAAGACGGTGATCGAGATCGGCAAGCCCGAGCATTCGGTGGTCACCACCTGCGCCTATTGCGGCGTCGGCTGCGCCTTCAAGGCGGAGATGCGGGGCGAGGAACTCGTCCGCATGGTTCCCTACAAGAACGGCGAGGCGAACCGCGGACATTCCTGCGTGAAGGGCCGCTTCGCCTGGGGTTATGCGACCCACAGGGAGCGCATCCTCAAGCCGATGATCCGCAAGAAGGTCACGGATCCGTGGAGGGAGGTAAGTTGGGAGGAGGCGATCTCCTATGCCGCATCCGAATTCAAGCGCATCCAGGCGAAATACGGCAAGAATGCCGTCGGCGGCATCACCTCGTCGCGCTGCACCAACGAGGAAACCTTCCTCGTCCAGAAGCTGATCCGGGCCGCCTTCGGCAACAACAATGTCGATACCTGCGCGCGCGTCTGCCATTCACCAACAGGCTACGGGCTGGGCCAGACTTTCGGAACGTCAGCCGGAACACAAAACTTCGATTCCGTCGAAGATGCAGATGTCATCGTCATCATCGGCGCTAATCCGGCGTCGGCGCATCCGGTGTTTGCCTCGCGCATGAAAAAGCGCCTGCGTCAGGGCGCCAAGCTGATCGTGATCGATCCGCGCCGCACCGAGATGGTGAAATCGCCGCATATCGAGGCAGACTATCATTTGCCGCTGTGGCCCGGGACCAATGTGGCTGTGCTGACGGCGCTCGCACATGTCATCGTCACCGAAAAGCTCTACAGCGAGACGTTTATCCGCGAACGCTGCGACTGGGATGAGTTCCTGCACTGGGCCGATTTCGTTTCGCTGCCGCAGAATTCGCCCGAAACTGTTGCGAAACTCTCGAGCGTTCCGGCCGAGACCATTCGTGCTGCCGCCCGGCTTTATGCGACCGGCGGCAATGGCGCGATCTATTACGGTCTCGGCGTGACCGAACACAGCCAAGGTTCGACCGCCGTGATGGCGATCGCCAATCTTGCCATGGCGACCGGTAATATCGGCCGGCCCGGCGTCGGCGTGAACCCGCTGCGTGGACAGAACAACGTGCAGGGCTCCTGCGACATGGGGTCGTTCCCGCACGAACTGTCGGGCTATCGGCATATCTCGCTCGATGAGCCGCGCGCGATGTTCGAGAAGGACTGGGGCGTAACGCTCGACAAGGAGCCGGGCCTGCGCATCAACAACATGCTCGACGCCGCCGTCGATGGTAGCTTCAAGGGCATTTACATCCAGGGCGAAGACATCCTTCAGTCCGACCCAGACACAAAGCATGTGTCGGCCGGCCTGGAAGCCATGGAATGCGTTGTAGTACAGGACCTGTTCCTGAACGAGACCGCGCGTTTCGCGCATGTCTTCCTGCCGGGGTCCACCTTCCTTGAAAAGGACGGCACTTTCACCAATGCTGAGCGGCGCATCCAGCGCGTGCGCAAGGTGATGTCGCCCAAAAATGGCTATGGCGACTGGGAAATCACGCTGTTGCTTTCCAAAGCGCTCGGCTACGAGATGCATTACAGCCACCCGTCCGAGATCATGGACGAAATCGCGCGTCTGACGCCGGGTTTCGCCAATGTCTCCTATGAGATGCTGGACCGGCGTGGTTCGGTGCAATGGCCGTGCAACGACAAGGCGCCGGAAGGCTCGCCGATCATGCACATCAACGGTTTCGTGCGCGGCGAGGGCAAGTTCATCGTCACAGAATATGTCGCGACCGATGAGAAGACTGGACCGCGCTTCCCGCTGCTGCTCACAACCGGCAGAATCCTGTCGCAGTATAATGTCGGTGCGCAGACGCGGCGCACTGCCAACTCCATGTGGCATGCGGAAGACGTGCTGGAAATCCATCCACATGACGCCGAGCAGCGCGGCATCCGCGACGGCGACTGGGTGAAGCTGGCAAGCCGTGCCGGCGAGACGACCCTGCGCGCGCAGATCACCGACCGCGTCGCGCCGGGTGTCGTCTACACCACTTTCCATCACCCCGACACGCAGGCCAATGTCATCACGACCGACTTCTCGGACTGGGCGACCAATTGTCCGGAATATAAGGTCACGGCGGTGCAGATCTCGCCATCCAACGGGCCGTCGCGCTGGCAGCAGGAATACGAGGAGTTCTCGCGCCAGACCCGCCGCATTGCGCCGCTGGAAGCCGCGGAGTAGGGCGATTCAGACGATTTCAATCTTTCCGCGGATGTCGTGGCGAACCGCCGCCGGTTCGGTCAGCGGCGTGCGTGCGATCCCGGAGGAAACGGCCATCGCCTTCACCTACAACGGGGGCTCCTATGCAGTGATGATGGCGTCACCGCAGAATCTGGAAGACTTCGCCTTTGGTTTCAGTTTGCATGAAGGCATCGTGTCCTCGCCGCATGACATTGCCAGTCTTGACATCGTCGAGCATGGCGACGGCATCGAATTGCGAATGTGGCTCAGCGAGGCGCATACGCGGCAGCTCAGCGAGCGGCGCCGGCATATCGCCGGTCCAACCGGCTGCGGTCTGTGCGGCCTTGAAAGCCTGTCGGAGGCCCTGCGGCCAACGCCGCATATCCCGAGCAGCGGTCGGACGATCACGCCCGGGCAGATCATGCAGGCATTGTCGGCGGTACCCGCGTTGCAACAGCTGAACCAGCAGACGCGGGCCGTACACGCCGCGGCATTCTGGGAGCCGGCCTTTGGCATCCTGGCTCTGCGTGAAGATGTCGGCCGTCACAATACGCTCGACAAGCTGGGCGGCGCGCTCGCCCGCGCGGGGCGGTCGGGAAAATCCGGCGCAGTGATTGTCACCAGCCGCGTGTCGGTGGAGATGGTGCAGAAGACGGCCGTCATCGGCGCGCCCGTCATTATCGCCGTGTCGGCACCAACCGCGCTGGCGGTTCGGACCGCCGAGGCGGCCGGCATCACGCTGGTGGCAACTGCACGCGACGATGGTTTTGAAATTTTTACACATCCCGAGCGTATTCACCAGGAAGCGGCCGCCCATGTCGCATAGCAAGTCGACCGATAAGCTGGTCTATATGGCCAACCAGATCGGAAAGTTCTTCAGCAGTCAGGGGCACGATGGGGCGGCAGCCGGGATTGCCGAACACATCAGGAAATTCTGGGACCCGCGCATGCGCAGCGTTATACTCTCGCATCTGGATGCGGGCGGACAAGGACTTGACCCCGATGTACGTGCCGCGATCGGTCGCCTCAGGGATATGGCTCGTCAAGGCGCATAATCGAGCCGCATAGTGCCGGACACGCGCCGCCGCTCTTGCCATCTGCCGTGGCCTTTGCCAACTACGAGCAATGGCACAGGGTCACGGATTTTCGCAGCCACCCAGGCACCGGCTCCGTTTGGTGAGCACCACGGCGCCGGCGGGCGAGCGCGGGCTCGCCGTGTCTGATCCCCCTCCGGTTGTTGGGGGCAGTCACGATCCGCTGCTGGAATGGGCGTTGCGAGAGTGCAATGCAGGCCTTGTTTACACGCCGGAAGGCAGCGCGGCCGGTTTGCAGCGCTTTGTCGACGGCGGACTTGTCGCCGCCGCCATTCATCTGCATGCCTTCAGTGATGACAGCGATGAGAATGTTGCAGTCATGCGCAGTGAACAGCGCCTGCGCGACGCCGTGCTGGTCGGTTTTGCCCGCCGGGAGCAGGGCATTGTTGTGGCGAAAGGCAATCCTCTTGATCTTGCGGGAATCCGAGATGTGGCAAGTGCCGGCATACGCGTGGCGGTGCGTCCGGCCGGTGCCGGCGCGCAATTGCTGCTTGAGTCGCTGCTGGCGCGTGAGAACCTCGATGTCTCGAAGCTGACAATTGTCACGCCGGTCTGTCCAACCGGCACGGACATCGCGCTGGCCATCCAGGCGGGTCGGGCCGATTGCGGCATTGCCAGCCGCAGCGTGGCCAAGGCCGCCGGTCTCGATTTTATCTCTATGGCGTGGGAGCGTTTCGACCTTGTCGTGCGTCAGCGCGAGTATTTCCGGCCGCCGTTGCAGACGTTCTTCGCTTTTCTGACCACGCCGGCAATGAACGCCCGCGCGCAGGCCGCCGGCGGCTATGACATATCGATGGCCGGGCAGATCCGCCTCGCGCCGTGAAGTCCGTGTCAGAGCGGCGATAGGTGAATTGATAAATGCGCGAGACGGAAACCGGATCAAGTGTTTATGAGGTAATATTGTTTGCCGCTCGCGTCGAATTGCGGCGAGGCCGAGAGATACGCCTGGAGCGAATGATCAACTGCGTATCGTCAGAAGATTGCCGATTCAAATCGTACCGAATTGATGCCGAAATATCAGCAATGTAGATTGCGGCCGTTCATTCCGGAATTGATGAAACAGACGAGAATGATCGCGCGCCTGCTCAGACGCCTCAGACCCAAAGCCCCCTCGGTGATCATAACCGTCTATGGCGACTCCATTATGCATCACGGGGGCAGCGCCTGGCTGGGAAGTGTCATCGAATTGGTGGCGCCGCTCGGCCTGAACGACCGGGCGGTCCGGACGTCTGTCTTTCGCTTGGCCAAGGAGAACTGGCTGATCGCCGAACAGATCGGGCGCCGCAGCTACTACCGCCTCACCGAGGACGGGCGCCGGCGCTTCGATGCGGTGCATGGCCGCATCTATCATCGTGCAAGCCAGCCCTGGGACCGTCACTGGACCTTCGTCATCGTCAATTTCGCCGGCATGCCGGCGAAGCGCCGCGCTAGCCTCCGTAGCGATCTCCGCTGGCAGGGATTTGGCCAAGTGGCGAGCGATGTCATGCTGCATCCGGATCCCGATGAGGCCACATTGCGTCAGGTTCTGATTGAATCCGGCGCCGGCAAGCAGGCGTTGGTCATGCGCACTACGGCCGAGCCCTGGGTCGCTGCCGATGCACAGCGCGACCTCATCGGCCGCTCCTGGGACATGAAGCGGCTTGCCGCGGACTACAGAGCCTTCCTCGATACGTTTCAGCCGGTCTGGCAAAAGCTCAGTATCGCCGACAAGCTTGATCCGCAAACCTGCTTCATGGTCCGCACGCTGCTCATGCACGCCTACCGCCGTGTTCTGTTGCGTGATCCGAAGCTTCCAGACGAGCTGCTGAAGGCAAACTGGCCGGGCACCGCTGCGCGGCTGCTGTGCCGCGACCTCTACAAGCTGATTCAGGGGCCGGCCGAGCAGCACCTGATGGCGAGGCTGCAGACGGTGGACGGCCCGGCGCCCGCGGCCCATCCGAGCTATTTCACACGCTTCGGCGGCCTGAATTCGTTCGCCGACGCATAATCAAAGTCCGCTATCAGGGGCACGATTTCATTAGATTATTCATAGTGTTGTGGCCGCAAATCGGTGCCGCTCGCCGCTGCTCAGAAATGATACAAATCAAGTTTCTAAAAGAAAAAATATGTAATACGTTGATTTGTGCAGGAGGAATACGTCCCGGACTTGTCGTCATCCGGCGATGATCACGGTGCCGAAACAGGGCCACGCCGCCATTGCAGAACGAGGCGATGCACCTTTCGCATTCAGGCGCGGATCGAGACCGACGACACCGGACATTTCGCTGCCCGCCAGGCTTTGCGGGCTGAAGTGAGGGTGCAGACATGACAGCGCTTGCAGCGCGCGACACGGCCGCGCGAAAACTGGTCCCGACCCTTTGCTACAATTGCGTCGCCGGCCCGGATTTCATGCAGGTGATCGTCGAGGACGGCGTTGCCACCGGCATCGAGCCGAACCACAGCGCGGCCGGTGTCCATCCGGGAGCAGGGCGGCCCTGCGTGCGCGCCTACGGTCTCGTGCAGAAGACCTACAATCCGCACCGCATTAGCCAGCCGATGAAGCGGACCAATCCGAAAAAGGGGACGCGACGAGGATCCGGGCTTCGTGCCGATCTCCTGGGACGAGGCACTCGACACCATCGCCGCGCGGCTCAAGGACATCATGAGCCGCGGCCTCATCGATGAGGCCGGGCTGCCGCGCGTCGCGGCGTCGTTCGGGCATGGCGGCACGCCGCGCAGCTATATGGGCTCCTTCCCCGCCTTCATGTCGGCTTTCGGTCCGATCGACTTTTCGTTCGGCTCCGGACAGGGCGTCAAATGCACCCATTCCGAACATCTCTACGGCGAATACTGGCATCGTGCCTTCACCGTCTCCTCCGATACGGTGCTGACCAATCTCGTCGTCTCCTTCGGCTCCAACTATGAAGTGACCGGCGGCGTCTGCGCGGTGCGCCGGCATGCCGACGCCCGCATCCGCGGCGTCAAACGCATCCAGATCGAGCCGCATCTATCGGCGACCGCCGCCTGTTCGGCGGAATGGGTGCCGATCAAGCCGAAGACAGACGCCGCCTTCATGCTGGCGATGATCCATGTGCTGCTGCATGAGACGCCGCGCACCGCGCTCGACATCCCCTATCTGCGCGACCGCACCTCCTCGCCCTATCTCGTTGGGCCGAACGGCTACTATCTGCGCGATCCGCAAAGCGGCAAGCCGCTGGTGTGGGACGAGAAGGTCGGGCGCGCCATGCCCCACGACACGCCCGGCATCGTGCCGGCGCTGGAAGGTCATTTCACGGTTGCCGAGGCGGTCAGCCATCTCGCCGACAAGGAAGTGGCGCGCCACGACAATGCGCCGGCGCACACCGCCTTCACCGCCATGGTCGAGCATATGCGGCACTATTCGCCGGACTGGGCGAGCTCGATCTGCGGCGTGAAGCCCGACAAGATTCGCCATGTCGCTAACGAATACGTGTCGAACGCCTGCGTCGGGCAGACGATCGAGATCGAGGGCCACACGCTGCCGCTGCGGCCGGTGGCGGTGACACTCGGCAAGACCGTCAATAACGGCTGGGGCGCATTCGAATGCTGCTGGTCGCGCACGGTGCTGGCGACGCTCGTCGGCGCGCTGGAAGTGCCGGGCGGCACGCTCGGCACCACGGTGCGCCTCAACAAGGGCCACGATAACCGTCTCGTCAGCGTCCTGCCGGGCGAGGACGGCTTCATGGTGTCCTCGCTCAATCCGACGAGCGAGGCCGACTGGAAGGCCAAGCCCACCGGACGTAACGCCCACCGCACGCTCGTGCCGATCGTCGGCAATTCCGCCTGGAGCCAGGCGCTCGGCCCCGCGCATCTGCCCTGGCTGTTCATGGACAAATCGCCGGAGGAATGGCCCAAGCAGCGCGCGCCGGAATTCTGGCTCACCTTCCGCACCAATCCGGCGGTCGCCTTCTGGGATACTGCGAAGCTCACGCGCGCCATTTCGCAGATGCCGTTCGTCGTGGCCATCGCCTACACCTTCGACGAAACCAACCACATGGCGGACATCCTGCTTCCAGATGCCTCCGACCTCGAAAGCACGCAGCTCGTGCCCATCGGCGGCACGAAATTCGTCGAGCAGTTCTGGGAGCATACCGGTGTCGCGTTGCGCCAGAAGGCGGTCGAGCCGCAGGGCGAGGCGCGCGATTTCACCTGGATCACGACCGAGCTCGCCAAGCGCACCGGGCTCATCGAGAAATACAACGCCGCCATCAACCGCGGTGCCATCGGCGCCCCGCTCAAGGGCAAGAACTACGATTTCTCGCTGTCGACCGATCAGGTGCACGACGCCGACACCATCTGGGACGCGGTGTGCAAGGCCTCGACTGCGGCGCTGACCGACGGCCAGGAGGTCAAGGATCTCGCCTGGATGAAGGAGCACGGCTATTTCGTCGTGCCGTTCAAGCGCACCGACTGGTACCTCTATCCGAGCCTTGCCGACCAGAATCTGCGCTTCGAATTGCCGTATCAGGAGCGGCTGATGCGGGTGGGTGAGGAATTGCGCCGCCGCCTGCACGCGCAGGGTATTCACTGGTGGGACGAGCAGCTCAGCGAATATCAGCCGCTGCCGGAATGGCATGACGTGCCCGGCCGCTGGGTCAAGGCGGTGGTGGCGGCGGGTAAGAAGCCGGAGGACTATCCCTTCTGGGGCATCACGACCAAGACCATGTTCTATTCCGCCGGCAACAATTCCGGCGTGCCGCTGATGCACGAGGTCGGGCAGAACGTACGCGGCCATGGCGGCATCATCCTCAATGCCGGCGTCGCAGAGAAGCTCGGCATCGCGGCCGGCGACTGGATCGAGGTGCGCTCCATCGTCGCCGCGACGCGCGGGCGCGCGGTGCCGGTGCAGGGCTGCCATCCCGAGACCATCGTCATTCCCGGTCAGCACGAGCACTGGAAGACGCCGTTCGCCAAGGACCTCAACTTCCCCTCGCTCAACACCGTCACGCAGATGTCGATGGAACTGACCGACGCCACCGGCTCGGGCGCCGACGTCGTGCGCGTCTGCGTGCGCAAGGTCGACGGACCCGGAAAGGGAGCGCGGTCATGACCCGCTATGTGATGGTGGCGGACCTGCGCCGCTGCGTCGGCTGCCAGGCCTGCACCGCCGCCTGCAAGGAAGCCAACGGCACTCCGATCGGCGTGCAGTGGCGGCGCGTGCTCGACATCGAGGTCGGCGAGTTTCCCGACGTGAAGCGCGTCTATGTACCGACCGGTTGCCAGCACTGCGCCGAACCGCCCTGCATGGATGTCTGCCCAACCACGGCGACCCGTCAGCGTCCCGACGGCATCGTCACCATCGACTATGACCTGTGCATCGGCTGCGCCTATTGCGCCGTCGCCTGCCCCTACGAGGCGCGCTATCGGGTGGATCACCCGAAATTTGCCTTTGGCGAGGAAGCATCGATCTCGGAACAGGCGCGCTTCGACGACAGGACGATCGGCGTAGCGACCAAATGTACCTTCTGCGTCGACCGCATCGACGGCGGTTGCGCCAAGGGTCTGGTGCCCGGCGTCGATCCCGACGCCACACCGGTCTGCGTCAACACCTGCATCTCCGGTGCGCTCGCCTTCGGCGATATCGACGATCCAAACAGCAACGTCTCGCGGCTCTTGGCAGAGAACAAATCGTTTCGCATGCATGAAGAGGCGGGAACATCTCCCAGCTTTTATTACCTCTGGGACAAGGAGCTGTCATGAAGCAGGTGTTGCAGGCGCGCCTCCAGCGCTACTGGGATATGCGTGCCGCCGGCAATTTCAGCTTCGGCGGCACCGGCAGCGGACTGGTTATGGCCGCGGCCCTCGGCTTGGCTATCGGGTTGCCGTCGGCGCTGTCGCTTGCGGTCGGGCTTGCGCTGATCGGACTGGGCCTGTTCTGCGTCTGGCTTGAGATCGGGCGGCCGTGGCGCGCGCTCAACGTGTTCTTCCATCCGCGCACCTCATGGATGACGCGCGAAGCCATGCTGGTGCCGCCGCTGATGGCCGTCGGCGTCGCGGCCATCGTGCTCGACATCAGATTTGTTGTTCTCGCGGCCCTGTTCGCGGCCGGATTTCTCTATTGCCAGGCGCGCATGCTACACGCCGCGCGCGGCATTCCGGCCTGGTGTCAGAAAGAGACGGTCCCGCTGATCGTCGCCACGGGAATTGCGGAAGGGACCGGTCTCTTCCTCGCGGTTGCTGGCGCACCGCCCGCGATGATCGGCGCCGCGCTTTGCGCCGTGATCCTGCGTGAAGTCGCCCGCGAATTCCATCGACGTGGCCTCATCAAGGCGAAAGCACCGGCGGGGACGCTGGCATGGTTCGCGCTGCGCGAAGAAAGGGTGCTGACCGCGGCCCGCTATGCGACCATTGCGCTCTTGGCGCTGGCGCTTGCCGGCTGGAACACGGCCGCAATTGGCGGCTTGATGGCAGTTGCGACCGGCTGGGGATTGAAAGTCATGCTGATCACCCGCGCCGCTTTCACCCGCGGGCACGTCATCAAGAACACGCCGGCCCGCGGCCGCGATCCGAGCCATGTCATTATACCATCCTGAATGGGCTGTGCGGTGACCGCAGACAGCATTGTCATCAACGATATAGGTGTCGTGCACGACAACTTGCCGGCGCCCGTCGACAATGTGCTGTCGCTCGCGTGCCGCAAGCGCCTCGCGCAGGAGCGCATGCGCGGTGTGCCGGAGGAGACGCCGGTCGCGCTCACCTTCAACGGCACGACCTATGTGGTGATGATGGCAACACCGGCCGATCTCACCGACTTCGCGGTTGGATTCAGCCTGACCGAGGGCGTGATCACCTGTCCCGCCGAAATTGAAAGCCTCGCGGTGATGACGCACGCGACCGGCATCGAATTGCAGATGTGGCTTACGCCCGAACGTGCATCCGCACTCGGCGAACGCCGGCGCAGCCTCGCCGGTCCAACCGGATGCGGACTATGCGGTGTTGAAAGCCTCGCTGGCGTGTTGCGGCCGGTCCCGCGCGTTGCCGACGGAATCGTCATTACACCGCATACAGTCCGTGCTGCCTTGTCGTCCCTTTCATCGGCGCAATATCTGTTTCAGGAGACGCAGGCGGTTCATGCCGCCGGGCTGTTCGTGCCTGGCCATGGCCTCGTGTCCGTGCGCGAGGATGTCGGGCGGCATAATGCGCTCGACAAGCTGGTTGGTGATCTCGCGCATCGCCGTATTCCTGGAGCGACCGGCCTCGTGGCGCTCACCGGACGCGTTTCGATCGAGATGGTGCAGAAGACCGCTGCGCTCGGCGCTGCCATTATCGTCGCCATCTCGGCGCCAACCGCGCTGGCCATCCGTGCGGCAGAAGCGGTCGGCATCACCCTGATCGGGATTGCGCGCGAAGACGGCTTCGAGGTCTTCACCGGCGGGCATCGGATGAGCTTCCCATAGGTTTCACTCAGTAGCCAACGACCTGATCGCGCATGCTGAGATGAGGGCCGCCCGCGCTGTAAGCGTTTGCGCCGGGATACGCGTTCGTCTCAAGTGCTAGAAGTTGCACGTTAGATAATTCGTCGTTTCAAAATTGCTCTATTGAACCTCGACCCCCGTCGTACGTTCCAGCGATGAGCGCGGAGCGAGAGTTGGCTTACGTGGTGTCACGATTTCCTGCTGCGCCTCGGAAAATGGACCTGTGTCCAGGAGAATTGGCGCTTCAACCTTGAGCGTATCGCCGGGCTCCAGAGGCGTCGTTTCAGACGCATTCACTTCTATGGTCCGTCCTGCATCTTCACGCAGTATCGTAAAGAGCGGCTGCATCTTGCGGGCGCGTGCGCGTTGGGCCAAGGATTGGGGGGCGACCACCTCGGCTTCATAGAGCAGTTGTTCGGCCGTGTTGAGTTTCTGTCGAATTTCATCGAGCTTATGCTGAGTCGCGCGCAGTTCCGTCGTGGCCTCATTAGTACGTTTGTTGTGAAGCTCCAATATGGCGATGTCTGTCTTGCTGATTTCTTGCCTGGCTTTTAGAAGAGCCGTGCCGACCCGCAGACGATCGCCCTCGATTTGCGCCAGCGTCCGTTCCAGGGAAAGCTGTCTCGGAGTAACGGACAATCCCTTGTCTACGAGTGCAGAAATGTTCTGAAGTTCCTTTTTGACGAGCCTGATTTGGTCATCTTCCGTCTTTAACTGGCCCTCGAGCGAGACGATTTCCTTATCCAAGTAGGTTTTCAACTGGTTCAGCGCATGTATCTGAGTTGCAAGCGCCTCTCGGCGTGCCACGAAGATCGATTTCTCTTGCTCAATAATGAGTGCAACGAACGGTTCACGCTGTCTCCCTGTCAGCTCGCTGGGAAACGAAATCGCTTCTGATTGATTCAGTTCCGCGTCGAAACGCGCTTTGCGGGCGAGCAGGCTGGCCATTTGCGCTTTCAACACGTTCAAGTCGCCTCTCGATGAAATCGCCTCCCGTCGCAGCCTTATCGAGCCCGAATCGTTCAATCGGTATACGCCGCCGGCGATCGTCAGGGCCTTCAAGACTGTGAGGCCGGGCCGATATGGATATTCTCCAGGGCGGTCCACGTCGCCTGCGATATAGAATGGTCTGAATTGTACGATTTCGACAGATAAGTCTGGCGCTCGACCCATGCCCATTTCTCTTCGGAAACGTTCAGCAATCAGTTTCGCCAGCTCCCCGACCTGAAGACCGGAGGCCATAACATCGCCGGCGAAGGGCAGGGACAACATACCGTCGGGCCCAACAGTAAACTCATCGTTCAATGCGTCCCATTCGACGACTTGACCAAGAGTTGCGCGCCATTCGTAAGCCTTCAGGCGAATTTTGTCGCGGGGTCCGAGCCGATATTCACTGCCTATTGCTGGAGATCCTTCGGCGACGAGAACAAAGAGCAGAACTACGGAAAACAACAAGGCCAGCGATCGATAAATGCTTCGTGCTTGTTGTCGCTTCAGATGGAAAAGGCGCTTCTGGTGTCTCATGACATGCCCGCTGAGTTTAGATTTTCAGGATGTATTCGGGCTCAATTCGTCCCTGCATCAGGTGATAGGCCGCGAGAAGATTGCCCTTGAGGCGCCCTCGTCTATCGACATAGGGTTCCGACCAGAAGCTCCGGAGGAAATTAGCAGCCACGTTGCGTCCAATCAGCCGGAGCGCAAAGATTGCTGGAACGGTGCCTTTCTTGATGAGATAGACTGGATTTGCGATCTGCGAATAACCAAAACGGACGCCGCTAACACGCCCGGCCTTGAGGCCTAGATGAACACCAATAGCGGTGTTCAATTGGACGATACGGCCGTGACGGCGCAGTTGACTTGTGAAATCAATATCTTCCTGCCAACCATAGAGCACTAGGCGCTCGTCGAAGCGCAACTGGCCAATAAGACGCGATCGCATCGACATATTGCACCCATAAGCTCCGATATGATCTGTCACTTCGAGCTTTGTGGGCGCGCTTGCCTGAGCGGAGCGAAGGAGAGCAAGTCCCTGCTCGAAAGTAAATCCCTCGTGTCGCGCTCCATCCTTCACGACATGCCCCATGATGACAGCCCAATCGGAATGTGCTTCGAAGCAGCCTGCAACAATCTTCAAATAGCTATCTTCAGGAAGAAAGTCGTCGTCGAAGAACGTCACGATATCGGAGCGCGGAAGTGCGTGTGAGAGGGCTAAGTTGCGCTGTGCGCTTAAGCCTCTTTGCCCAAAAACATAAGATATCGGGAAGCTCGTGCTTCGGAACGGCTCCACATGTGTCGAGTCGGGTGCCGAAATGATGACCTCATCCGGCTTGCGCTGTTGTCGCTCGAGATGAGACAGCAGGCGGTTGATCTGCCGTTTTCGATCCAAGGTTGGAATAACCGCGACAATTTTCATTGCTCACCTGAGAAAGGTCTGCGAGCTGGTTCGTGTTGCGTCGCCTGCATACCAGCCGTCGACACACTGCCGGCCGCTGTTGCCTGCCGGAAATGAAGGTTACGTCCGCAGCGAACCGGGAACATCCTCCCAAATAAGTCTAGACCTCTTGCGCGGCGCAATACGCCATGGCGGATATTAATGATGGCCCTACGTCAAACGACTATCGATCGAAAGCCTTAGAGCTACGCCTTCGGAATTGGCCGCGCATCACGCTTTCCAGTCCCACATGAACCGTTAGCTACCTTGTTTGCAAACGACTCCTGGCGAATGGTTTAGCAAGGCATCGTCACTGCAAAGGTTCTATCAACGGCACGCGGATGGGAGACGAATGCATCGCTTACCTCAAAGCGAAGTGATTGCCCGGCAAGTTGTCCCGACGGAGATTCCGCGAGTTTCAAGAATTGGAAAGGTCCCGCGGAAATCGCCATTCTTGCCCATCGCGACGAGCAAGAAGGTGGCTATTGTCCACGACTGGTGCCCGGCCTTCCGAGGGGGCGAGCGTGTCCTTGCCCAGCTATGTAAACTGTTTCCAGAGCCGGAAGTCTTCACCCTGTTTGATTTCCTGACTTCGGAAATCAAGGAGCAGCATTTTTTAAACGTTGCTTTTCACACGTCGGTCGCGGATCGCTTGCCGATGGTTGCTAAGTTCTACCGTTCGCTCTTCTTTCTGTGTCCATTTCTAATCGAGCAATTTGATGTGACCGACTATGACGTCGTCATATCCTCATCTGCGGCTTTTTCACGGGGCGTGTTGACGCGGCCAGATCAACCGCATTTATGCTATGTGCACAGCCCGATTCGCTATGCATGGGACGAGCAATTCTCGTATCTTTCGCAGGGGCATCTTGGCTTCGGGCCCAAGGGATTGCTGTTTCGTTACATGTTGCATCGTCTCAGGGCTTGGGACACGCGGACTGCCCACGGACCCGACGTGATGCTGGCGAATTCTCACTACGTGCGCGCCCGGATCCGGCGCATTTATGGTCGTGACGCGCGGGTGGTTTATCCGCCCGTTGCGCTGGATGAGCTTGAATATGTTCCGGAAAAAGATGACTACTATGTCGCAGCTTCATTTTTGGCTCCATACAAGAGAACAGATCTTGTCATTCGAGCCTTCAACGAGATGCCTTCACGGCGTTTGATTGTGGTCGGGGAAGGACAACAATCGGCGGAGTTGCTGGCATTGGCCGCCCCAAACGTCACATTTACTGGATTCCTACCACGGCAGGAATATGTGAAGACGATAGCGAGAGCCAGGGCGCTGATCTTCGCCGGGTGCGAAGATTTTGGCATCGCTCTTGCCGAGGCCCAAGCCTGCGGCACTCCCCTTATCGCTTTTGACAGAGGTGGTGCGCGTGATATCGTTCAGAATCTTGGAAATTCTGAGCGTCCAACTGGCATTCTCTTCCAGCGGCAGACCATCGATGCAGTACGGCAGGCGGTGGAGCATTTTGAATCGCATCGGCGAGAGATTCGGCCGTCAGCTTGCTGCCAGAATGCCGCCCGCTTCTCTGTCGAACGGTTCAATCGGGAGATAGCACAGGCATTCGAGGCCGTTCAAACGATGCATTCGCCAAGTTGATGTCTCCGCTTTGAGCCACCCGATCGTTGTTTCCTCAGTTTGGCGCCGCGTCATCTGCGGGAGCGCCGATGCCGTCCAAGCGAGCCATCGCAATTAAATACTTCTCCGCCGATTTTTGCCAGCTGAAGAGCGGAGCTCTTTCTCGGCCATTTTTGATCAGTGCCGCGCGAAGGTGTTCATCCGCTCGTAGACGTACGAAATGATGAAACCAGTCATCAGCGTTTGTGGGCGAGGCGTAAAGGGCGGCTTTGCCGCAGATTTCCGGCAAGCTGGCGCGGTTGGATACAACGACGGGGCAACCGAGAGCCATTGCCTCGAGGGGAGGCAAGCCAAAGCCTTCGACAAATGAGGGAAAGGCAAGGCACAGGGAATCGAGGAGAAGCGCACCAAGTTCATTGTCAGATAACCGGCCGAGCCACATGATGTTGTCTGCATCCGGGTCAAATGCCCCGGCATTAAAAACACGAGAATTACCGAGACCGACCACCGCAATGCGCAGGCCAGCGGATTCCAACCTGTTCGCAATTCCAATAATGAGTGCAATATTCTTATGAGGTGCAGGATTGCCCAGGATCACAATCGTATTGCGTCCAGCCGCCGCACGCGTTGATTCTGAATGTCGGGGTGTCCACCGAAGTGTGTGTTCGTAGCCGTTAGGCATTAGCCTGATCTTTTCTCTGTCGCAAATTTGATAGCGAATTAGCTCGCTGGCGGAATGAAATGAAACGGTTCCGATGGTCGTGGCGGAACGCCCCAGCAGCGGAAGCAATATGCGGTAAACAGCGCGAAACCGTGGCGAATAGCTGTGCGGGCAGGTTCGGGTATTAAGGTCGTGAATGCAGACGATATGTTTGCGTTGCGAGAGTGGCCCGGTATTGCACAAGCTGATAAGGGCGCCGCGGGTTTGATAAGGAAGAACGGTCTGCTCCCAAAGATGCCCGTTCACGCGACCGACAGAACGGTGATGAATCGCGTGCAACGGTGGTACGGCCGTGCCCGGCGGGACAAGCAATTCGATTTCCAGATCGCGTGTGAGCGGGTGGCCTTGGTTCAGCAGAGCGTCCAGCGCATGCAAAATTTCGTGCGCATACCGCTGAACGCCCGTCAGGGACTGCGTAAGGAAGCGACCGTTTATGCTCCAGTGTCGGCGCATATGCATCTCGCGCGGGCGTAATCTTTGTGCGGTCACGTAGTCCTCGTACCCTATCGCGCCCTCGCTCTGGGAGTGTCTCTTCGCGAAATATCGTACGCCGCGAGACCGGAAACGACACGTAAGGTGAATGGGCGGTCGTGACCTTTTCAGAGCCTACGGCTTTCGGGGTAGAGCCTTACATCGCAAGTGGCAGCGAGCGCGAGGATCGACTCGTTGAGATGATCTTAATCAGCCGAATGCACGGCTGTCCTAAACGGCCTTTACGAATAAGTTTAAGTGGGCTCCAAGGTCGATCGACGATGGATGGCATGGAACGACAGCCACGTTACGGGGTTGCAGCCCTCCTGCAGCGGGCATCTCTGGCTGTTGATTTTGCTTCCGAGCTTAGTCGGACCGACCAACAATCACTTACGCCCGCGGTCAACGCGCAACGTCGTGCATGGACAATCAACGGAGATTTTGTCGCGCTACAGCCGAACGGTGTCGCTCGATACGCGCGGGAGGTCACGCTGGCCATTGACGCGCTTGTGGCTGAAAAGCATCCGCTCGCGGCGGGACTCGATATTGAACTTCTCGCACCCCATGAACCGCGCGAGCCTTTGCGCCTGCAGAAGATTCCGATCCGAATCATTCCGGAATTCAAGTACCCGCGATTGCCTCAAGTCTGGGTTCAAGCGCAATTGCCTCAGCACGTGGCAGGGGGGCTTCTAAGTTTCTGTAATCTGGCACCGATGCTCAACCGTAAGCACATTGTGTGCATTCACGATTTACACACGAGGCTAATGCCGAATAGTTACGGTAGATTGTTCCGTTGGGTGCATCGCGTCGTTTTGCCAATCCTTGGCCGGCGTGCAAAATTTATTACGACTGTTTCGACCTCGTCGCGCGAACATCTGATCCGGTTCGGGGTGGCGCCGGCGGAAAAGATCGTCGTGACCTATAATGGCAGCGATCACACCGCCTGTTGGCGGCCAGAAAAATCCAATCTTAAACCAAAACCCGCTCGCCCGTTCGTGCTGTGTCTCGGTCAAAATCAAGAATATAAAAACACGAAAATGGCTTTGCGATTGGCACAATCGCTCGATGAAATGGGCCTCGATATCTGTATTGCAGGAAATATCAATGAAAAGACCCTTCGTGCCGACACAAGGGAGGATCCGCGCAATCTCCGTTTGCTTGGGCGCATCGATGACGATGATCTGGCCAGCATGATGTCCAAAGCGTTGTGCTTTCTCTTTCCGTCGCGAATAGAGGGTTTTGGCTTGCCGGTGATTGAAGCAATGGCGCTCGGCTGCCCGGTTGTCGCGTCGAGCGCGCCGTGCCTTCCCGAGGTGTGTGGGAACGCGGCATTGTTGGTCGATCCAGACGACCCTGCCGGCTGGATCGAGGCCGTGCGCGACCTGCAAACCGATCAGCGGCTGCGGCGGCGCATGATCCTAAGAGGGTACGCGCGTGCGCGCATTTATTCGTGGCGCAATATTGCCGAGGTCTATCTGCAGCTTATGGCGCAGGTCGACGAAGCAACTCTTCCACATTCTCAAATGCGAAATTGCGACCGGATACGCCTTGATGCAACAAGGCGGTCGAATCGGAAAATACGACCAAAGAAGTCAAGAATAGTGCTGAGCGGCAGGCAGGGTTAATCCGATGTTGCCCCGTGTATCCTTGGCCCTCCCTGTTTACAATGGAGAAAAATTCATTGGGGATGCGATCCGATCTATCCTGGACCAGGATTACAAGGATTTCGAACTCATCATCACTGATAATGCGTCGACTGACGGAACTGGACGAATTTGCGCGGAATTCGCGCAGTCCGATGGCCGCATAAGATACGTCCGCAATGAGCGCAATCTCGGCGCAGGTCCGAATTTTAATCGCGGCTTTGACCTCAGTTCAGGAGAGTTCTTCAAGTGGTGCGCTTGTGACGACTGCCTAAGTCCAGATTTCATTGGAGCTTGCGTCCGGGCGCTCGAAATGGATCAAGATGCCGTGCTCGCTTACGGCATGACACGGAGCATCGACGAGGACGGACGTCTCATACCCTTGGTCGGGTCGATGATGACGGATATGGGAGATGACACTCCACCTCGGAGATTTCGGAAAGTCATTGCTGAAGTCGGAACATGCTATGAGGTTTTTGGCGTATTTCGCAGAGAGGCTCTCAAGAAAAGCGCGTTGCACCGCTTCTATTATGGATCCGATCGCGCACTTATTGCGGAAATGGCGCTGCTTGGAAGATTCTTGCATGTTCCGGATGTCGTTTTCTACAACAGAGAACATGCAAACCGGTCTATCAATATAGTCGACAAAAAAGCTCGTGTCTTCTGGCACAACACCGATGCAAAATCGACGCGGGCGCTCGAGCATTGGAAGCTGTTGAAGCAGCTGATCGAGACCGCCGTTCGCCACAGGCAAGTTGTTCCGCTGAGCAAGACGTTGCCGTCTCTTTTTGCCTGGGCGACCACACCACTTCAGTTGTCAAGATACGCCTTGGAAGTGATCGGACTCGTAGTGCCTTCCGCACAGGGTTGGTTGCGACAGATGGGCTGGTCCGTCTTACAGACTTTGCGAAAAACGGGATAGCTTATGCGCGGGAAGTTGATCACGAGCGAGGAGTCATTGCTGCATATCACGGGCAGCTGCGCGATGAACTATCAAGAATACGCCGAATTGAAGGGATGGAGCGGATCCGAATTCGGGAGATGCTCGTTCGGTGAAAGGGCCTATTACGCGATGGAGCTTGCGCGCCACGGAGTGTCCTGTCAGGGCCGGAGGATTCTCGAACTGGGCTTTGGAAATGGAATGTTTTTGCGTTTTGCGCGCGATAGCGGGGCTGAAGTCGTCGGTGTCGAGATCCAGGATAATTTATTGAAGCGTGCAGCTGACAGAGGCTTTGTCGTTTACCGTAGTCTCGATCAGGTTCTTGAATCCGCAGTCGAGAAGAAGTTTGACCTCGCGGTTGCTTTTGATGTTCTGGAGCACCTGTCTCCTGAGGAAACTGTTGAAGCCCTTCGGAAGATGCAACGGTTGGTCAAGCCCGATACAGGGCTGTTTGTTGCGAGGTTTCCGAATGGGGATAGCCCGTTCAGCCTGCCTCTTCAAAACGGCGATTATACCCATAGGATTGCCCTTGGCGCCGGAATTGTCAGTCAGATTTTAGCTCGAGGCGGATGGAAGATAAATTATCTCGGGGAGCCGATGTTGGCCCCGGCGACTTTCAGGGAGCGGATGCTGGCGGGTCCAGCTCATGTATTTCGGCGTGCTCTGGAGCGTTTGTTGATCGCTCTTTATTACGGCCGCCACGGTCCCTCTACCCTGTACCACAACTACATACTCGCCGCGTCCCCAAATATAGAGGGCGACGGTCGCTGAGAGAGACATCATGGGCGTGACAAAGCCATCGAGCTGTCTTCCATTTGATCTGGTGCGACAATGAGCACAGCTGATCTGAGAGTTGCGCATAAACAGGAGATGATGACCCGCCCGGTACATTGTCCTTGCTGTGGTGGGCGTGCCACGCGGACGCTCTACGATGCGCCGTCTGTTCCCGTGCACAGTTGTATCTTATTGAATTCGCGCGAAGAAGCCTACGCGTTTCCTCGGCGCGATCTGAAGCTCGCCTATTGTGAGACCTGCAGCTTCGTATTCAATTGTATCTTCGACGAAGCCGTAATGAAGTACTCGACCAATTTCGAGGAGTCTCAGCATTTTTCAGATACATTCGGTGCCTTTGCCAAACGTCTCTCTCGTGACATTGCGCGAAGATGCGAAATTGCGAACAAACATGTGCTTGAGATAGGTTGCGGAAAGGGAGAGTTCCTGCGGGAAATGTGCGAGGGAAGTGGGGCCACTGGGCTTGGCATCGATCCGGCTTACCGAGCGGATGAGGGGCGCAGTAATAAGGACGATAGCGTTGACTTTATCGTCGACCTTTTTGGGCCGAAATACAGGCATCTCAGCGCAGACGTTATCCTCTGCCGTCATACCCTGGAACACATTGCTCCTGCTGCCGAGTTTATCCGGCTAATTCGCGAGATGAGGAGCATCCGTAGCGATACTTGGATCGTATTTGAAACGCCAGATGCCAAACGGGTGCTTGATGAGGGCGCCTTCTGGGACATCTATTACGAGCATTGCTCCTATTTCAGCCCAGGCGCTCACGCACGTCTTTTTCGAAAGGAAGGATTCGACGTTACGGATCTCGAACTCGTCTATGATCAGCAATACATCGTTCAATACGCGAAACCGGCCCCCAAACCCACGCAACCGCATTTGTTGCTGGAGCAAGACCTTCAGGAGATGCATGCGTTGGCGGCAGCCTTTCCCGCGCGGGTCGGCGAGTCTTTGAATAGCTGGCGCGAATACGTGCGTTCGGCCTGGTCGAGTGGCCGTCGTGTCGTGCTTTGGGGTGGCAGCTCGAAAGGCGTTTCCTTTCTTACCACTCTCGGACTCACCGAGGAGGTGGCAGCAGTTGTTGATATCAATCCTTACAAGCAGGGAAAATTTGTACCTGGCAGCGGGCATGCCGTCGTTGCGCCGAAGGCGCTCGTCGTTGAGCCACCGGACGTGGTTCTGGTGATGAATCCGATCTATGTGAATGAAATTGCTATGTGTCTGAAAGCATTGGATCTGGAACCTGAAATCGTCGCAGTACAGCCGCTGATGTAGATTGTGCGTGCGTAGCTCACCTCACGACATTCCAATCTGAATGCCTCTCTGCACGACTTGTGGAAGTCGGGCAGCTCTTACCAACGGGCTGTGAAAGCTTCAAATTTCGAACCGGTGTCGTTTCCCCATTCCCAATTGATGGCAAGTCCGACGCGCATGACCCGCAATGGCGGATCGTCCGGATAGAGATCGGTCAGGCTGCGCTGCATGATCGGCTCGCCGTCGACGAAGACGATAAAGTGCTCTCCGTCAAACGCGATCCTAAGGCAAAATGGCTTACCCCAATCAATCTTGTCCCAGATCATCGTCCAGATTGCGTCATAAAGTTCTTCGAACCCATGGCGTTTCGTGAACAGGGCGATCGAAGAGCCTTTGTAGTTGTCATCCAGATAGGCGGTGAAGGAGAGATAATTGTTCTTATCCTGCCAAAAGACGAGACCACACCGGCAGCAATGCTGCTGGCCCCGGTACTTGCCGGGAGGAGTAATCGTAACTTCGAGATCGGCGAAGTCGGATCGGCTCCACGGTAAAGTGTAAAAGGTACGGCCAGGATTTGGCTTCTCCAGAGTGGCCCGCACACGGGCGCTGCCCAGGCCGTCGACATCGATGTGGCCGGCGCCCAGCGTCTTTTCCCACATTCCTTCGCCGCGGAGCGGCCTGCGCCCGGCAAGATCGCCCGCCGTGCCGGCGAAATCGTCGGCGTACGCAGTGCGTGTACCCTGTCGACTCCAAGGCGGATCAAAGCGCACGGCTGCCGGCATCGGAGCTTCGCGCGGATGCGCCTCGAAATCGCGTATCTGCGCGCCACTCCTCTCCCCAAACCAGAGACCGACTCCGGTCGCTTCTTCGAGCGTTTTGTCGTCGAACCAGCAGTCGAAAAGGCGCTCACCATCCAGATAACAGCCGATCTGGTTGTGCGCATCCAGGATTTGGACCGAATGCGTAGTCTTTCGACCGAGACCATGGGTCTCGTCTCGCGCTACCGGAATCTCAGCGCCATCCTCAACACGAACGAGTAAGGAGCCATTGTCTGAAAGCTTGAGAAGCCAAAAGTTCTCGCTGTCACGAACGCGCCAGACAAGCCCGTTTGCGGTCGGAGCATCGTTCGTCTCGAGGATTGCGTGAACGAGTCCGGATGGGGCTCCAGGGTCAAGAATCGCGAGTGCGTTGCCGTCGGTCACTGCTCCCCTTTTAGTGCGAGCGATCCGGCCACCTAGGATATGCCATGTTCCGCCCAGTATTGCTCCGCCCTTGAGCTCACCCTGTCCCGTTAGGGGGTCACCCGCATGCGCCGTACCAAATGGCCGTGTGAACTCTGGGATTTGGCCGATGTGCACGCCATGGATCCGCGTATCGACGCGGAAGCCGATCTGACCGAGCACACATTGATGGATTCCCGCATACAATGTCTTATCGATATTGAACGGATCGATAGCGATCGGACGCAGCATCGGGAAACCGGCGAGCGCGTGTGCGCCCTCGATCGCAGCCGCGTAGTATACGGCGCCGCGCTCACGCAATGCGACGACATAGCAAATTTGCAGATTTTTTACCTGCCGGAACGCACTGAGGCAGCGACTGCCGACGCGGGCCCACAGCTCCCCGTTTTCACCTTCGGCGGCGTGCATGATGAGCCCGCATCCATCGACGAGCGGATCACTCGGGGCTTCGCTCGTGAACCACCCAACCGCCAAGTTCTCGTTGCAATTCGGCAGGTTGTAAGTTCTGGACGTGCTGCGCATCCACCAGAGAAATCGTCGAAATGTTCCTTTCTTGCGCGGTCCACGTATCCACGCAGCGAGTCGTGTCGGCAAGGGATCAACGTCAGGGCCCACCGCCCACCGCCAGAACCGCTTGACGATATGCTCCGGGATGATGCCGCCCTGTGATGTGTTGTGACCGTTCGTTATTGATACCGCCAGCGTGAGCCCGTTCATTCTGGGGAATGGACCGTAAGCGATCCCTTGGCGACCCCAACCGGGTGTGATGAGAGGTTGAAACCGGAGCGCGCCGTGATCGATGGCTATTTGGCGCTCGATATCGCAGCCTAGCCTGACGGCGCCGGGGATTTCAGCCGTGCCGATGACTGTACCGGCCGGACGGTCGTCTGAAAACATGTCCACGATGAGCGGCTTCGGATGCTTGAGCGGCGCTCCAGCCGCAGCAATTTTCAACGGCGCCGTCATCCTTGCACCTTTAGGCAATAACGATTTCGGGCGTAAGGCCGAGCGCCGCCGCCGTACTGGCAATTTCGTCGCGATAGAGCGGGTTCATAACGATGATCGATTGGAGCCGCCGTTCCCGCAATGCGTCGGGAGGCAGAACCGGCGCGCCAGTTCCCGGCACAAAGCGGCCCTGTTTGTGCGGGTTTACGTCTATAAGCGCACTGATTCGATTCGCGCCTGGAACGGCATTAACAAATGTAACGCCCTTTGAGCCGGCGCCCCACACGACGGTTTGGTGTGGGTCGCGCGCTGCGAGATAGTCACGCCAGTGTTTGATCTTGTCGCGATAGACCTCATCAAAATTCTGAACGAGCGATTCGATCTCGCTGCTCTTCGAGAGCGGAACGGGAAGGCGCGCGGGACCGGGTTTCGCTTCTATGTAGAGGTATTGGTCGCCGAACAACGCGCCGACGTCGAGCACTTCGAATCCCGCCACATTGAATGCTGTGCATAATGAAGCTGGGGTGAAATACGAGATATGCTCGTAGATGATATCCCAGATACCCATATCGCGCAGCGTGTAAAGAGCATTGGGAACTTCAAAGTAGAATACCGTCGCAGGGCCGACACCGGGATGAGTGCGAAGCGTGCGCAGAAACGCGACCGGCTCAGCTATGTGTTCGAGGACATGCCGGCATAGTACGAGATCTGGCCGCACGTCTGCATAGGTGTTGGAGAACCAGTCATTGACGAAGCGGATGCCGGGCACCGATTTATTCCGGCTCTTCTCAAAGCTCTTGTCGAAACCGAGCCCCTTGGCTCCGCTCATCACGCACAGTTTCGTGAGGAAATCACCTTTGCCGCAACCAAT
Organism: Pseudorhodoplanes sp.; assembly: GCA_032027085.1. Taxonomy (NCBI): domain Bacteria; kingdom Pseudomonadati; phylum Pseudomonadota; class Alphaproteobacteria; order Hyphomicrobiales; genus Pseudorhodoplanes; species Pseudorhodoplanes sp. The sequence continues at coordinate 2,098,136 of JAVSMS010000001.1, forward strand.
GTCGACCACCGTCTTGCCGGCAAGTGAATAAGTCTTGCTCAGCCGTGCCGCCAGCGCGTCAGCAAAAACCGTAAAGCGCTGGGAGAAGTGCAGCGATGTCTCATAACCTTGCGTGTAGTCAATTTGGTCTTCATCAAATGCAGCATTGAAAACATGTGTACATTCGCGGCAATGCATGGTTGCAAATCGTGCGGTCCGCGCCGAGCGTGCCGACCCCGCATCCAGGTGAAGCGAATTGCACAGAACGGGCAACGCCTCAAAGGCAACTGACGACAGCAGACTGTGCCCTTGGCATACGGGGCAGTCCGTGCGCTCTGGAGGAGGCGCTTCCATCAGACGACAAGTGGTGCGGGGACCGGGATAATGAACTTACCGCCGCGCGCGCGATATTCGCGTTGTTGCTCGAGTATTTCTTCGGCAAAATTCCAGGCGAGCATCAACACGTAGTCCGGTTGAATTTCAAGAAGGGACTCTGCCGAGCGGATGGGGACGTGCTGGCCCGGCATGTATCTGCCGTGTTTATGGATATTGCGATCAACGACAAAGTCGATGAGGTCGCGTCCGATGCGGGACGTATTGATCAGCGTAGCGCCCTTGGCAGCTGCGCCATAGGCGGCGATCGAAGCGCCTTCGCGCTTTAGCCGATGCAGAAGCGCCGACAGATCGCGCTTCAGCTTCTCGACTTTGGCGGAGAAATCGCGGAAGTAGGCAATTGAATTGATCCCACGCGCAGATTCGTGCGCAAGCTGCTGTTTCACGCTTGCCCCCACTCGCTCTTGCGGCTCCACGTAGAGGCGCAATGAACCGCCGTGAATCGAAAGGTGCTTGACCTCGTTGAGATAAAGCCCGTGGTGGCGAAACAGTCGATCGAGCGCGGAGACTGAAAAGTAACAAAGATGTTCGTGGTAGATCGTGTCGAACTCGCAGTGATCGATCAGCTGTTCGACATAGGGGACCTCGATGACCGCTACACCATTGTCCGTGAGAAGTCGCGCGATCCCCCCTACAAAGCCGTTGGTATCAGCGACGTGAGCAAGCACATTGTTGGCATGGATGACATCGGCCCGTATACCCTCTGAATGAAGAGTATCGGCAAGCTCGCGGGTGAAAAAGGCGCAGCGCGTGGGAACTCCCATCCTCTCCGCCGCGGCAGCGGGACCGTCGGCGGGATCAATCCCAAGCACGGGAATTTCCGCTTCGATGTAGTTTTTCAGCAGGTAGCCGTCGTTGCTCGCCAGCTCGATAACGAAACTATTCGGACCCAGGTTTCGGCGCCCAATAAGATCGAGCGCGTTTTCACGCGAATGTTTAAGAAGCGCCGGTGAGAAGGACGAATAGTACGGATATGCATCTGCAAATAGAATTTGTGGGCTCACCGTCTCGGTTATCTGCGCAAGGCTGCAGTCTTGGCAGAATGCGACGCGGAGCGGAAAGACGAGTTCGGGTCTTTCAAGGTCTGCATCGGTCAGAAGACGGTCAGCCAGTGGTGTCTCGCCAAGCTCGAGAAACGTTTCGATCCGGTTCCCGCCGCACGACCGACAGGTGCGCTCTGTCACGGAATTCGGTTCGCAACGTGCCATAGCGCGTTATATTCCTTTCTACTGCCTTCAAGCCGCAATCACTTCGGCCGGCGAGGCGATACGACGCAAATCCGCGTCCACTTCGCGGTCGTGAATAAGCTTCTTCACATGGGCGATGCGCTTGAAGCGCTCTCCTTCGAAATCATCAAGCGTAAGCCCGACGGTGCAGAAGCTTTCGTAAAGCTGCTCCACGCCTCGTCGAGCCGTCCACTGCGGCTTGAAAGCGTGCAGACGACGGCCGATGTAGTTGCAGTCAACGCGATAGCATCGTGTGTCTGGACCCGCCGTGGCAGCGTATTCGATCCGGCTGTTCGGCACGACCGTCTTGACGATTTCTGCCAGTTCCCTGATCTGATAGTTCTCAGTTGTCAGGCCGACATTGAATGCTTCGTTGTGGACGAGGTCACGATCGGCTTCGAGAGCGGCAATATAGGCTCGTGCGATGTCCTCGACATGCACGATCGGCCGCCATGGCAAGCCGTCGCTCTTAAGGTACACCTGTCCGGTTGTAAACGCCCAAGCGGTCAAGTTATTCACGACCAGGTCGAATCGAAGGCGCGGCGATAAGCCGTATGCAGTAGAAGCGCGCAGGAAAGTAGGACTGAACCTCTCATCCGCCATTGGCGCTATGGCACGCTCAACGTTTACCTTTGAAAGCCCGTAGGGTGTAACAGGGTTGAAAGTCGCATTTTCGGCGATGAAATCCTCGCCGGACGCTCCGTAGTTGCTGCACGATGAAGCATAGAGAAATCGTAAAACGCCAGCCTGTTTTGCAAGCCGTGCGAGGTTTACGGATGCCCTGAAGTTAATTTCGTCGGTGAGTTCGAGCCGGTAGTCGCCGAGGGGATCGTTAGAAAGTCCCGCGAGGTGGATGATCGCGTCAAATCCCGACACCTCATCGATAACTGCGTCGCGGATATCCTTCTCAATCGTCGGTATTTCGACGAGAGTCCCGATGAATGTGCAAGCGCGGAAGATATCGCTGTCAAATCCCCAGACATCATGGCCGCGCTCCAGCAGCATAGGCGCGAGCACGGAGCCGATATAGCCGCGATGTCCGGTTAGCAAGACCTTCATTGCTCAACTCCATGTTTTCCAAGGCGGCCGTTCGCTATCCCAAAGCTTTTGCAGGAGGTGTTTCTCCCGTATTGTGTCCATGCATTGCCAGAAAGAGTCGTGACGATACGCCGCGAGTTGTCGGTCGGCGGCGAGGCGCCTCATCGGTGCGTGTTCGAACATGACATCATCACCGTCGATGTAATCCCTGATGCCGGGCTCTAGGACAAAAAAGGCGCCATTGATCCATCCCTCGGAGGCCTGCGGCTTTTCAGTAAAGTCGGCCACCAGATCGCCGTCGAATTCGATATGGCCATAGCGTGCGGGTGGGCGCACTGCCGTCATAGTGGCTAGCTTGCCGTGAGATCGATGGAACGCGACTAGCTTGTCTAGATCTACATCAGACACTCCATCTCCCCACGTAAGCATAAAGGTGCCGTTGCCCATCCAATCTAGCAGCCGCTTAATGCGGCCGCCTGTGAGCGTGCTCAGTCCTGTTTCGATGAGATCGACGGACCAATCGGGAACGGAGTTGGAGTGGTGCTTCACATCGCCCGTTGCGAGTCGGACTGTCATGCTGCCGTTCAAGTCACCATAATCTTTGAACCAACGCTTGATGTACTCACCCTTGTACCCGAGCGCGATAGCGAATTCATGATGACCGTAACGGTAATAGTGCATCATGATGTGCCAAAGGATCGGCATGGAACCGATCTCGACCATTGGTTTGGGACGTATCTCAGTTTCCTCCGCCAGCCGGGTCCCAAATCCGCCGGCGAGAATACCGACCTTCATGAGGTCTTCTCCACCAACACACGTGATTGTAGTTAGCACGTGTGGTTAGCTTGGACGACGCAAGAGAACGGATGATGGAAACGCACCCATGTATGACGCCAGACGAGCCATTTGCATGATGCTCGATAGCTGTATGCGGCACCGATTTAAGTCTTTGGAGGTAGACGATTGGGCAGAGTCGGCCATCATTTTCGCGCCACATCCGGACGACGAGACTCTTGGTTGCGGGGGCGTTGCAAACAAGAAGATCAATTCGGGTGCGCGGATCAGATTTGTCTTTGTTACTGATGGCGCAGCGTCTCACCCTGGTCGTATAAATCCCGGAGCGTTGCGTGCGATCCGCGAGGCGGAAGCCATAGAAGCAGTTCGCCGTTTGGGCGCCTCATCTGATTGTGTTACCTTCCTGCGTTTTCCAGATGGGTCCGCCCTAAAACATCTTAATGAGATAACGGGTGCGATTGTGTCTCTGCTCAATGCGTGGCGACCACAGAGTGTGTTCGTGACCCACGCGAAGGAGCCGCCGCCCGACCATGTAGCTGTCAATTCAAGCGTGCTTGCGGCGCTTCGCGCACATGGCCTGCCTGTTACGGTGTTCGAGTATCCTATCTGGTATTGGTACCATTGGCCCTGGATACGGATAGGCGGTGATTTGCCCGGCATGTGGCGGACCACCCTGCGACAGACGCTCAAGACGGCGGCGGGGTTGCGTGCGTTGTCTACACTCGACACATTAGCCTATGTGGGCGACGTAATCGACGTGAAGCGCGCTGCTTTGGCCGCACATATGTCCCAGATGAAACGACCGGAGGATCAAGACAATTGGCTGACGCTTCCGGATCTGTCGGGCGGTGATTTTGTTGCGCGATTGCTGTCAGACTACGAAGTGTTTACACGCTATGAAGTCAATACATAGTGATTTCGGGATTGCCGCAGCCGTGTTTGTGGTCGCAGCCACAATCGCTGCAGCCGTCAGTATCGATCGGAGCTATGGACAGTTCGAACAACGTCTTGCAGCGGGTCTCATTTTTGATCGCAAAGAGATTGCCAACCAATCCGGAGATGTAAAGCTTGTCGGCGACCTGGATGGGGACGGACAATTGGATCTTGTCCTCGGAGGCTACCCGCAAGATCCCTTATCCTGGTGGCGCTGGCCAGATCTGCGTCGCACGATGATTGCAGCTGCCCGCGTCGAGTTCACGACTGACGGGGTGCTGGCCGACGCCGATGGCGACGACGACCTCGACATCATCACGGCTGATGGTCCTAAGGGGATCAATCTCGTTTGGTTCGAGAACCCACGCCCACATGGCGATCCGGCCGACGGCACTCAATGGAAGCGTCATGAGATTGGTGCCGTCGGAGACTGGGTTAAGGACATCGAAGCAGCCGATTTCGATGGTGACGGCCGCATCGATATGGCGGCCCGATCGGCCAGAGAACTGATGATCTTCTTTCACGACCGTCCCGGGGTCTGGAACCGAACGCTTCTGCGCGGTTTCGATTTGGGAGAGGAGGGCATGGCAAGCGGCGACATTGATGGAGACGGGCACGTTGATTTAGTCCTGCGCGGCATTTGGGCGAAGAACCCGGGAGGCGCGGCGGCGCGTGATCCCGCTCGGTGGCGGGCTTATCCTGTCGGTGTTTTCAGTCCCGCCTTTAAGGCGCTTGTCGTTGACCTGGACCAGGACGGCCGGCCCGATATTCTCACTTCGAGTTCTGAACACACGGCGGATGTTGCCTGGTTCCGCGCGGATGAGGGGCCGACGCGGCGGTGGACCCGTCATGTCATTCAGCCTGCGGTCAGCGGCGCTCATACGCTGCAGGCGGCCGATATGGATGGAGATGGCGACATAGACGTCGTGGTGGGACAGATGCACACGACCAAGGAGCGGGCGCTAGCCATCCATTACAATATTGACGGTCGTGGAACGCGCTGGGCGCGGCAGGTCATTGACAATACGGGGCTGCACAATGGCGTCGTCGCCGATATCGACGGCGATGGCGACTTCGATATTTTCGGTTCGAATTGGGCGGGCAATCCGCCGCTGAGAGTCTGGATCAATCGCCTCGATCCGCCTGCTTCAATTCGCCGTCTCGATCGCTGGAGCTATCACCGGGTCACTGACAAACATGTTCGCTCGTTCAATCTCGCCTTTGCTGATGTGAATGGCGATGGGAGGACCGACATCATTTCGGGTCCATTCTGGTATCGCCAGCCTGTCGATCCCTGGACCAAAGCTTGGGAGCAGGTCCGCCTTGGAGATGGCCTGGACGCGATAGCAGCGCTCGACTTCGACGAAGATGGCCGCGCGGAGATCATTGCACAGCGTGGCAGTGGTAAGGCGCTGCAGGTTGTGTGGCTCAAGGCAGTGGATTCCGATACACGCATCTTTCAGGAGCACCGCATAGGCGAGGTTCCTGCCGCCAGCCACGAACTTGGCTCTCAAGGCCACGCACTGGCACAAATCGCGACCGGTGGGCGGGCGGAGATCGTCGTATCCAGCGGAGGTGGCGTATTCTATTTTCAAATTCCGGAAAATCCGGAATCGGGACCGTGGTCGCGCACACGCATCTGCGCCGAGGCCTCCGACGAAGGGTTTGCCTTCGCCGACATCGACGGCGACGGTCTGCTCGATCTTGTTGCCACCACGGGCGAGACGAAAGGCGTCGCTTGGTGGCGCAATCCTGGTGATGGCTCGGCCGATTGGGAACGGCGGAATGTCGGGACAGTTCGCGAGATGGTTTTCCCGGATCGTGTTGCGGCTGCCGATCTCGACGGCGATGGACATCCCGACATCGTCGTCAGCGAGGAGAACGGCAAAGTCGATGGCGCGAAGGCCTATTGGTGGCGCAATCCCGGTGACGGATCGCTTGATTGGAAACGGCACGAGATCACCTCACGCGGCTCGCTCAACAGTCTTTCTGTGGCCGATCTCAACGGTGACGGCAGACCAGATCTCGTCATGGGAGAACATCGCGGTGCGCTGCGCCTGTCGATCTGGAATAATCTTGGTGGCGGACGCTTCATCGAGCAGATGATCGACGAGGGAAGAGAAAGTCATCTCGGCGCTGGCGTATTCGATCTCGATGGTGACGGATATCTCGATGTGGTCTCGATCGCGTGGGATGCGCCTGACGCGATCCACGTTTGGCGCAATGGTGCCGTCAGGGAGTGGTCCACATGGAATTGATCGCGAAGCTCCGCGGCATATTTTCAGAAACATATGTTGTCGCCGAAGGGAGAGGCGCCGGCCTGAAGCTGGTCGCAAGGGGCGCTGATCCGAATTTTGCGCGTGGAATTTATGAACAGCCCATGCAGGAAGCAGTTATTTCCGGCCTGTCCGCGGGCGATGTCTTTTTCGATGTGGGCGCCAATATTGGATTTTTCTCACTCATCGCCGCGCGCCGGGTAGGCACTGAGGGGTACGTTTACGCTTTCGAACCCGTTCCGCGCAACGTAGTCGCGATCCGGCGAAGTGCACAGCTCAACGGTCTTGCTATGATCAAGGTTTACTCCGAAGCCGTCGGAGCAACAACCGGGCGCGCCGAACTTCTGCTTGCGCATCATATTGGCGGCGCTGCACTCGCTTCCGTAGGTGCGCCGCCGGATACACGCGGCCGCATGCAAGTCGACGTCGTGACACTGGACGATGCCGTAGCCCGGCGGGGGTTGCGACCGCCATCGCTGGTCAAGATCGACGTCGAAGGCGCCGAGATCGATGTCCTTCACGGTATGACGGAAATTATGCGCAGATATCGGCCGAAGGTCATCTACGAGGTCGACGATGCAACGAGAGAAGGGCTCGCTCGCAAAGCCCGCAATATTGCGGCATTCATGACAAAGGCGGGTTACACGCTGGCGCCATTGCCGGCCTGTTACCCTGATGAAGACTGGTATGTCGAACACGTCTTCGCACGTCCCATGTGAGGAAGCGTCTTTGCATCGCCGCAGGCAGAGGGTCTCATGCAAGGCAGGAGCAGCATAGTCACAGAGACGAGGAACGCAGTACGCGATTTCCTGCGGGCGCGCGCACCGTTTCTGGCGCGTCACATTGGCACTTTTCATCTGAGCGAAGACCGCAAGCTTCTCGAGTTAGTCATTCTGACCTATCTGCGCGATGACCCGACGATAAAGCGTATCCTGTTTGTCGGTTGTGAGTGGTACACGAAACCTTACGAATCCTTGTTCCGATCCATGGAATATTGGACGCTGGAAATCGACCCGGGTAAGCGCCGCTATGGCGCGCGCCGCCATGTCGTTGATGCTCTGAAAAATCTTGAGCGGCACGCGCCCGCCGAATATTTCGATGCGATCGTCTGCAACGGCGTGTTCATGAAGACAGCAATTGAAACACGCGAGGAGGCGGAACCATCTTTCGAGGCATGCCGGCATTGTCTGCGGTCTGGTGGCTGGTTCATCCTGGGCTGGAACGACACCGACGAATTGCGTCCTTATCCGCCGAGCGAAAGCTCGTCGCTCACTGCCTTGACGCGCAGCGCGTTTCCGCCACTCGGTGTGAGCGAGCACCGGACCGAGACAAGTTATCGACATACCTATACGTTTTTCACAAAGCCTTAGCCTGCGGCGGCCTTTCGCCACCGCCGCACCGATAGGGCCTCGCCATGCAGGTCGTGAGTGAGAGCGGCGATCCGTGTCCATGGATAAAGCTCGGCGACACGCTTTGCGCCGCGCCGGCCCATTTCCGCGCTCGCTTCGGGAGTGGCAAGCAGTCGAATGATCGCGTCAGAAAGGGCGGCTGGATTGTTTTTTTCGACGAGCACGCCGCCGCCGGTCGCTTCGATGATCTCCGGCATGCCACCTGCGCGGGTCGCCACGACCGGCGTGCCGGTTGCAAGGGCCTCTATGAGACTCATGCCGAAGGATTCACTGAGCGATGGATTCACGAGCAGCGATGCGCCGGCGCAACGCTCAATGACGCGCTCATACGTTTCCGGACCGGTGAAATTAACTGTGTGCCTGAGCTGTGGTGGAACCATCGTACGCAACGCGGAGCCGTACGAACCTTTGAAGGCCATTCCTCCGCGATAGAACCGAGACAGGTTCAACACGTCCGGGTCCTCGCTCAGATCAATCAGGAATTCTCGTGGGGTCTCGGCTGGCGGACCGACGATGTCGAGACGGGCCTCGGGGTGGGCGGCAATGACCTTAGGCCAGGCTTCGAGCAGCGTGTGAATGCCCTTCTCCGGCGACACACGCCCGACGAACAACACCTTTCCTACCGTAGGCCGCGCTCCAATGCGGGCGAGCCGTTCCACCGGCGCACCGTTGGGCAGAACAGCAAAAGGTGCATCCGCGTTTGCGAACCGTTCGAGAGCGGTCGCTACGACGTGCCCCGAACAACCGACGACAAGATCGGATGCGGCCACACCACGCGCCATGACATCACGGTCGAGCCGGGCGAGCCAGTCGCAATGCATGTGCAAGACAATTGCGGCGTTGGGCGCGGCGCGCCGAATAGCCGGTGCATAGTGCGGAAAATTCTGAAGATGAATGACGTCTGGCGCGAGACGGCGGAGTTTCCGCGTTGCCTGGATGAGGAAGTCGAGGGCGTAGAAGCTGCGCGCAAAAAGCGGAGCACGCGGGCAGACTCGGCTCCATAGCCGGGACGCCTTGCCCCACACGCGCACCGGCGCACAGGTGAGAAGCTCCATACGCGCGCCGTCGATATCGACCTGTGCAGCCTCTCCGCGCGAGCGGCGGGCGATAACAGTCACGTCGCAGACTGCGCCCAGGCGGCGCGAGACTTCATAGGTCCAGATGCCAATAGAGCTCTGATTTGGCGGAAGGACCAGATCGAAATGCTGGCAGACGAACGCAACTTTCATGAACCTGAATCCTGGCCCGTCATTCACGTCTATTCACGCAGCCTCAGAAGCACATCACGGGCGTTGAGAAGGTCGGGGCGCACCAGCACGATGGCGGCAGCGATATAGACGGCAGCGCCGACGGCGATTCCGCCCGCAATTAGAATTTCCTGGGGAACGTAGGCTGGAGCACCGACAAGCCATGCGGTCACGGCCGCAAACATGGTTGCAGCCGCGATCGCAAGTCGCGGGAATATCGCGAGCGGCTTCAATATGTCGATTTGCGCGATGCGCTGGACGAAAAAGAGAAAAACCGGCAGCAGCACAAGATTGCAGGCGACGAGCGCCGCGATCGCTGTCTCAAGGCTGATCTGTGCGGCGGCAGTGAGCAGGATCGCCCCGAGCGCTGTGTAAGCCATGTTTAGCTTCAGGATCAGGCCAGAATGGCCGAGCGCAAGGATGGTAAACCCGCAGAGACTGTCGATCGTGCGCTGCAGGCCGAGCAACATGAGGATTTGGACGGCGACGGTGCCGCTGGCCCATTGTTGGCCGAAGATAAATGGCACCGCGACAGGCGCGATTGCGGCAAATCCTATGAATGCCGGAAAGCCGGCGATCCCGGCGATGCGCACGGTCGTGTTGAAGTAACGATCGATTTTTTCCGGCTCATCTTGAAGACGCGCCAGCGCCGGCATCGTCACTGCCATGAGGGGACCCAGGAACACCTCCACGAGGAGCTCCAGCGGCTTGCGGGCGAGCGTGTAAATGCCAACCGCATATGGTCCGAGGAATGTGCCCAGTATAACTTTCGGCATCTCGTCATTCACGAAATTCCACAGCGACTGGCCGACGATCGGGCCTGCAAAGCCAAACAGGTCACGACAGCGCGCATAGGAATATCGCAGGCGCGGTCGCCATGAACTGCCGAAGAGAATGACAGTGGTTTCCACCGTCGCCTTTGCGAGCTGCATCCAGACGAGGCTCCACATGCCGAAACCGGCGATTGCCATGACAATGCCAAGCGTCCCGCCTACAGCCGTGCCGAGCAGCGTGCGCGCGGCAAACAGACGGAAATGGAGCTGACGTTTGAGTACCGCCGTCGGCACTGCCGCAAGCGCCTGAATTGCCACAATAACGCTCGTCCAGCGGACGAGATCTTCGAGAAGTGGTTGGCCGAACGCGGCGGCGATTACACCGGAAAATATCCAAATCAGCGCGCTGAGCAGCACGCCGGTCACGGACAGGAGCCAGAAGGCGGAATCGAGATGAAGGGGCTCGATCTCCGCCCGTTGAATGAGTGCTTCAGGTATTCCTTTTGTTACCGGGACCGCGAGGATGATTGGGGCCACCATTGCAAGCGCAGTGAGACCAAACGCTTCGGGGCCGAGATGGCGGGCAAGTATGACAAAGACGGCAAACATCGCCGCCTGCCGACCCCACGTCTCGACCGCCGTCCAGGCTGCGCCGCTGATGATTTTCCGGCCGATCGACGTCATTGCGTATCTCTTTGACGCTGGTCGGGAAAAAGGATTGCGTGGTTGAACCGAAACTCGTTCGAGTGCAGAAATTCTTGCTGTAGATTGTTGCGGCTCAACAGGCTGCGATCGAGTTGAGAGACATAATTCGCAAACCCGCTACCATCCGGTTCCCGTCCGAGCAGCAGTCGATAGAGCCGGGTTACGTATTCGGAGTTGGTCAGCGCGGCCGGCAGATAATTTCCGCTGACCTCGTCGGAGCTCAGCATTTCCACGAGCATTTGCGGAACAGCCAGAGTTTTCTTCAGTGCCGTCACGTAACGCCATTGCTCGGCGGGGCTTGGCATGCGGCGCATGATGAGACAGTAGCCATAGGCCACCTGATTTTCGTGACTGAAGGCAGAACGGTTGAACGAGGCTAGATCGCAGTCGGCAGGCGCTCTTGCTGCGGGCGAGGGATGCGGGGTGAGTGTTTGTGCTTTGGGGGAAGCAGTTGTTCCGGATGTCGCCGAGGGTTCATCTCGTGCAAAGCCGCTTGCGATAAAATCCTTGACGGCGTGGTAGGCTGATTTGGGCGGGCCCGGTGTCCAGGCGCCTTTGCCATCTTTGATCAGACGAACCAAGCCCATGACGGCTTCGAAACTCGGAGCCCAGTAGGGCTCATCCATCAGTTCGTAGATGTGGGCGGCCTCCACGTTGTAAGCGTATTGATGTCGGCGCAAATGCTCCATCATCTGCACCAATCCGGCGGCTTGTTGCTGTTCGCCCTGCTCGCTACCTCCTGCATTGTTAAATTCAGTCACCCAGATCGGCCGGTTAAGCGTGACGAGGAATTTGAATGCTTCCTCAGGATCGCCTTCGTAATGGTGCCAGACGGTGATGTCCCACCTGATGCCGTCCTGCAGCATGCGTAGAAAAGCACCAGTATGTCCCCAACCGGCAGTTCCGATGGCCTTTCTGATCGTTGGATCCACGGCGCTTGTGCCGTCGGAGAGACCTTTCAGGACGGCGCTGACCTTCGACCAGCGCGGGCTGTAGTAATGCAGAACGCCGGTGCCGCCAGCAGGACCCCAGGAGCAATTATATTGGACGCCGTCATCCTGCATTTCGCAGGGCTTTATAATGGCGTAATTTTCCAACTCATTCCCAAGCTCCCAGACGCGGATGTCGTTTTTGAAACGCGACACGAGAGTGACAGCGAAATTGTAAGACTTTGCGTAGAGGTTCGCGGAGGTCTCATTGGCGAGGTCAAGCCCCGGAGTGATCACAGGCAAGATCTCGATGCCGCGAGACTTGGCTGCCTTGACGAGCCTGGCCAGTTCGGGCGCAGAACGCATGTCGGAAATATTGACCCGGTAGGAGCCTGTTCCAAGGTCTTTCACGTAATCCAGCTGACGCTCGAATGAGACACCGGGATAGCCGTTGAACGGATGCCCGTTCACGCCCCAAAGCAGGTCCGCCCGTATTGTCGTGGTGCCCATTACGGCTACGGAGATAGACAGCAGTCCAACGACAAAGGCGCGGTTGAAAATAGATAGGTTCCAAATATGCTCCCGCGCGATATGGGGTGGCCTGGATTCAGGTTCCACCGACGCCTGCTGCAGCCACCGGGAGGTCGGCAGTAATCCAGTCGTGGGGCTCTGGTGTTCCACGTATTTCATCGCGGATTCACCTGGATCGGCCTTTGCGAGCAAATAAGAAAACGCCGAAATATTCGGCGTCTGGGTCGCATCGAATGATGCGAATCTCGGCTGATCTGGACGCATAAAGGCCAGCCACCACCGCGTTCAGATCATAGCAATACATGTGCATCGGTGGATCGGCGTGTCCGTTCCGAAGCAGATTGGTTGCCTGGACCAGTGTTGGAAACCATGTCTTGAGTCCTTCTTTCACTTTTGAAAAGAACGGCCTCATGGGAATAATCGGAAATTGAATGCATAGAACTCCGCCTGGAAGCAGCAATTCCCACATCCGGGTAACGAGCGCAAAACCGTGACGCGGATCTATATGCTGCAGTACGTGCATGCTATGCACGAGGTCCGCCGAGGGCGCGAGCGTATCGAGCGCACTTGCGAAACGCACATTGTCGAGGCGTCTTTCTTCCGCGGCTCTGCGCGCTTCTGCGATCATTCCATCGGAAATGTCGACGCCGATTGCGCTGCGGTAATGACTCGCAAATGCCACTAGGCAACGCCCGACCCCACAACCGAAGTCCACCACCGTTCCGGTTTCATGATTGGGAGCAAATAGATCGAGTTGCTGAACCACTCGTGCAACGTCTTGCTCGCCGGTTGCATAGAACTCCGCGTAACGCTCGGCGTTCATTTCACCGCAGCGGTAGCGGGGATTGGAAAGCACCCCAAAGAATGGATCAATAGATCCGAAATTCCGCCAGACTCTGTCCGTGTTAGCCGACATTATAATCACCTCAATCCATGTCGCTACCTGTCGCTGCTTCTGGTACGTGCTCCGCTCAACTAGTTCCTGTTGACGTGACGTGACCGCGCGAGACTTGCTGTCGACACGCTATAACCGTTGCCAACGAGACGAAAAACAGAAGACCCGGATCTGCGCCACCGCCGGCGATCGCAGCGGCCATGAGCCACAACAAGGCAAAAGCACGCACACCGTCATGAATGGCGACTATCTCGAGATCGCTCCGGGCCGACTTCTGGCCGAGCCCTCTCATGAGATCCACGACAAGCGCAGCCATAAGGAAGGCGCCGATCGCACCGAACTGAGAAAGAACGGAGATAATCCAGCTCGAAGACCGCGAACTACCAAGGCCTATTCCCAGTCCTGCCGTATCGAAAAGCGACTGCAGACTTTTCAGATTCCAGTAGGCGCGCTCTTGTCCCGAAAGTGACGACGATTTGTTGAGTATCGTCGCCTCGAACAGCTTTATGACGGGCGCAAATACTTCTGAATTGTACAGATAGATCGCCAGTGCGATCGTAACGCAGAGAGACACCAGTGCGACCAATATCAGGTCCTCTCCCGAAAGGCGTCCCACCAAGATCGAACGAATGATGGAGGCGACAAGTGGTAGTGAAATGATAGTGAGTCCGACATACGCCGTGGTCGACGTGGAAAGGGCAAGAAGAACAATCAACGCAATCGACAGCGCAAATGCCAAAAATGATCGCGTCCTTCGCCAATAGGTAGACGTGAATGCCAGACAAGCGAGAGCGACTCCGCCGAACGCCGATGCTTCAGAATATCCGCCGGCGATACGAAAGAAGCCGGCCTCTTCAACATTGGTAGCCAGCGCATAACTTGCGCTGCGGACAGGCATGAGAACGTCGCCCGCTCCAATGAGCTTTCCCGTTAAGTCAACAAAGCCCAACGCGACATGCAGAACACACAGCGTGAAGAAACCGCGCCGGATCATCTGCAACTTGTTCCGACGCGTGAGAAGAATACTGAGTGCGAGGAAAACCAGCGCCCCAAGACTGAAATAGCCAGTCTGGGTGATATTGCCCGATACGGGCGCGAGAGGCAATTCGAAGACTTCACCGCTAACCCGGGAGGGGACAAAGGCGGTGGTTTGGCCGGCGAAAAGCCGAGGAAGAATAATTGCTCCGAGGGTCGTGTAGAGGATAAGACTGCCTATGATCCATGGAGCCCCTGATCTCGTTAAGGCGACACCAAGATCGTGTAAGGCATGTCGACGAAGCGGAATTGACACCAGCAAAAGAGCTGCAAAGACTGTAAAGATCAGTGGAGACGCGCCTCCCAGCGATTCGATTGTCGCAATCGCTGTAGATCCAAATGCGAAGGAAGCGATCAGTGCGACAATGACCGTTGCTCGCTGGTAATAGCCAACGATTAAAAGCCCGGCGCAAACAAGAGCTCCGACGACGAAAATCTGCATGGCTTAGGGCTCGTCGGCTCTTCCGGCCGGCATTCGCCGAAAACTTGACCTCACAGCGGCGGCAGTCATGCTCCAATGCGATCCTTTTCATGTGACGAGCGTGTCCACACTCTTTATCGGGTCAGCCGACTCTGCTTTCATGGCGCCGTTTCAATGGAGATATCATTGTGCTCTGGGCACTGCTTGCAGTCAGTGTAGCGGGATTACTTCTTGGATTCTGGTTCCGCGCGCCAGCTCTTGCATCCGCTGCGGCAATAGTCGCAATGATGAACATCGCCGTCGCCCTTGCTGGAGATTGGCCCTTACAAAGGGCAGCTATGTCGGTATTAATATTGCTGGTAGGGCTGAGCTGTGCATACCTGCTCGGGCTTCTTGGCTCTTTCACGTGGTCAAAGCTGAAGAAGAAGTTCGGCGATGGCTGACTAGATCCCAATTCTGAAGTAACTCGATTGAACGGACGCGACGTATTGCAAACTTGTGCGCAAGCAGAAATCCGGGCGCGCCGTTGGTCGCTAGGCGGTTTCATCGAAGTTTGTCAGGACAAAAACTGTCTTGGCGAGAATGATGATATCTCCCCAAATGGACCAATTTCTTATGTAAGCGCAGTCGAGGGCAACACGCCGCGCATAGTTGACATTGCTTCTGCCGCTCACCTGCCAGATGCCTGTCAAGCCTGGCCTTGCCTTGAAATAATCTTCGGAACTGGCGCCGTATTCTTGCAATTCTTCCAAGACAATCGGTCGTGGCCCAACGCAGCTCATTTCGCCGCGCAAGACGTTGATTAGCTGAGGCAGTTCGTCAAGGCTCGATTTCCGCAGCAAATGGCCCAGGACAGTAACGCGCGGATCACTTCTTAGCTTCCTGGTTCGATGCCATTCTTCCGCAGCCTTTGGGTCGTTTGCGAGATGCAGACGCAACGCTTCTTCTGCATTACGGACCATGGTGCGGAATTTATAACACTTGAACAGCTTCCCGTTATAGCCAACGCGGGGGTGGGCAAATATCGTCGGTCCGCCCATCGTCAACTTGATCAGTCCAGTGATGATTACCAACAAGGGCAGAAGCAATGTGATCGCGCAGAGAGCGATCGCGATATCCATGGCTCTCTTTGGCGCGCCTCCGAGAGGCACTGAGGGCGGCGCGCGGCGAAAATTGGCGGATACCGTGCCTTGCTGATCGGCCGAATAATTTGATGCAGCTGCAAATGGTTTCATTTCGTAGACTGCGAAACGGAGTGGCTCCTCTTGCTTTGCTCTTAGATAAACGTCGTTCGCACTTGCGTGGCTGAGTGGAGAAGCCTCGCTCACTTGGCTTGATCCGGTAGCTGGTTTCGAAACGTGAAGCCTCATGGCTAACACCTGCAGCCAAATTTACGTCAGTATTTTCTCTAGCGGCAGGAGTAGCAAGGCGTGCAAAGGGAGTAGTGCCATTCAAGCGGGCAACGCCCCTTAATGCTTACGCACGTAAATTGCTTGAGTTGGAGCTCATACTTCCTGCTTGCAGGAGGAGCTTTGCGCGGAGCAACTTTGTTAGTCAGAAATGCTTCTTTAACGAGGCGCCGCTGGTGCCGCTTGGCAGATAGTCAGCGTCCGCGCTATCAGTCGAGCTTTATAAGCAGCGATCCGACCTGATGAATGGGACCATCGATTCTGAGTCATCTACTGGTGGGGCGCAGCATATCATTGGTCATATAGGCAACTTCGGTTCTGTTCTTGGCCTTGAGCTTCTTCATGATGTTTCTGATGTGTACCTTGACGGTGCTTTCCCTCAGGTTGAGTTCGTACGCAATAATCTTGTTTGATTTTCCTCGTCGTAGTGCCTCAACCACTGCGGTCTGCCTCGCGGTGAAAGGACCATTGTCCACGTGCGCTGATGACGTAATGTGTTTTGTGGACGGTCGCATCGCTACAAGGCTGCTTGCAGGCGCAAAAACGCCCCCTGCTTTGACGAGACGCATCGCTTCGACGGCAATCTCAAGAGGAACGCTCGTCGGAATGTATCCGCGCGCTCCGTTATTCAGCGCTCTGATAATTTCATCGGGCTCCTCGACATCAGAAAGGATAATTGTCGGCAGTGGATTATGCGATTGCGCAAGCAAGGAAAGATCACGACGCATCTCCGCCTCGTCTGGCTTTCCTGCGACACACAACACGACAAACGAGGCCAAAATGCTATCGGAAACGGCCAGCCAGCTGTCGACGCTTGGAAAGGAATTTACGTTATGTCCCGATATCAGCTTTAAGCTGCGCGTCAGACATTCGCGGACAAAGGCCCTCTTTTCAATAACGACAATGACAGGGGCCAGGGGCTCATCTGTCGCGACATCTATTTCGGACCGTGACCCTAAGTCCCTTAGCCCAGAATTAAAACCTAGTGAATCTTGGTCGAGCGGTTTGATGGAGGAATGCATCCAGGAAATGTTGAAAACACCGGTGTCTTCGTTTCTGAGATTGCGCATGACGCCCTCACAAATTGAAATTTTGCTGTCCCGGCCGCAATTTGTCTCCTACATGTTTGAAAGGTTACTGCCTTCTTAACGCCATGTTTACTATATCTTTTGGCCACCAGGTTACCGCTTTCGGGTCGTGGCAGGGTGCCGACCTGGACAAAAGAGCAGGAGAACCGAAGTCGAATAGCTCTTTTGATGCGGTAGAGAGCTAACTTATGGCGACGACAAACTACCTATTGCGGACTTATGGCCCTCTTGAGTTGTTTGTTTATGGACCAATGAGTTGTTTGGGAATGAGTTATTTGTTTACGGATCAAGCATGGCCAGATCAAAGGAACAGTCAGCTGAACTCCTGCGCGAGCAGTTAGGGCGGAAAACAAAGTGCGCAGAAGTCACTTCTTGGGCGGTCGGGCGGATTGAAGGATCCCAGGTCGTTGCTCTTCAACTTAACGACGGTACGCCATTTCTGCTGAAAGCGGCGGAGGCAAAAAAGATTGCCGCGGCACTCCGGAGCGAGGCTGACATCGTCTCCAAGCTCGAAGCTAACCCGAAAAAGCGGTGATTGAGAAACTGCTGACGAGTAGCTTAATGTTCTAAGCATCCACCTCGGTACCTCAGATCTTACAATTTGTTTCTTTTCACGTGGATTGCCCCAAGCTGATCCGTTTAAGCAGCCATGCATCTGATCCGTTGTTCGGGCACAGCACTTTGTCTGAGAAGACGTATCCGGGCTTGCTTTTGTCGCCGTATCAGTGACCAGAAAATCCTGGGCTACCTCGATCGATTGTTATGTTCGCGTACCGCCAAGACTGTGTCGCGTGATAGCAAGTGCGAAACCAATCGTGAGTCCAATCAGCAGTGCCAAGGCCAGCACCAACGTGGTTCGCGGATAACTTTTGGCAAGCGGTCGTGCGGCAAGCGTAATGACTCGTGCATCGGAGACAGGATAGGACTGCCGCTGAACGGAAGCGGTATAAGCCTGAAGGAAACTCTCATATATCTTGCGATACGTCTCGGCCGTCGTCTCGAGCTCCTCAAGCGTGGGTTTCTTTGGGCCAACATCGATGTTCGTATTCGAATCTTGCAGACGATTAGGCTCAGTAATATCTTCTGGTCTCACGTCGACACTGTAATCGTGCTTTGCCCGAAACGCCTGAACTCTAAGTGTCGCGATATTCATCTGTGCCCGCAGTTCGGCAAGACGCACCTCTAGCCATCTACTGGCTTGTCGTGCCGATTCCGACTTCGATTCAATCTGATCACGTAGATACGCTTCCGCTGTCGCGTTGGCGATGAGGGCAGCTTTTTCTGGGCTCGCAGACGAAAATGCGATTTCGATGGCATACGATAGGCCCACTCGGCGAATGACTAAGCCGGCGCTGAATGCTGTGATGGCGCCGCGCGCCTTAACAAAAGTTGATTCCGCGTTGTTCTCTTCTGGTGCACGCCACGCCAATAGCTTGCCAATGTTCAATTTCGAAGCGTCCTGAAATTCGGGGTCGTCCTCAAGGCCAAGTTTTGCAATTACGGCCGCAGCAATTTTCTCTGATCGCAAAACAGCGATGTGACTTTCAACCTGGGCTGAATCCAGAGAGAAATTCACTTCTCCAGTTTGCTCACGAAGTATCGGTGTCTTGGGATCAATGAGTATCTGAGATCGGGCGATGAAAATCGATGTCGCGAAGAATAAATACACGCACGCAATAGCCACCGAAAGAAGCAGTGGACCGGCTATTGTCCAGAAATATTGTCGAATGAACCGATTGATGTCGGAGAGGCTGATGAATTCTCCGGTCTCAACAGCTTTCGTAATTGGTATCCGGTGTAAGTGTGGTCGCCCTGTTGTTACGCGCTCTTGCATGAGTCCCGCTCAGAAGTGCTGAAAATTGAGGTGCTTGACGATGCGGGCTGAAATTGTCTCATTGCAGAGATGGCGGGCATCGACAGCATTTTGCGCCCGTTGTGCCGGCCTCACTGTTATCGGATTACCGCTGGCCATGACTCGGCGCGCAATCTTCAAAAGGCGCTCTGATCCAATTGTGAGATCGGCGTGGATGTTGAGAATAAGATCACACCGAGCGCTCTCGGAATTGCCGTTCACCGGCGCGCGTCCGAATTGCGCTACGAGATACTCGGCGATGAAAGTTGGCATCAGCGCAGGTCGACCACGCACTAAATATCCCAACCAGGCGGCGATCAGCAGCAATTCGTGGAAGATTACAAAATCCCGATAAACATATGCGCCGTTGAAGCTCGCATAGAGACTTGCAATGAGCGCCTCCGGCAAACTGAAGCGATCATTGGTTTGATCTGGGGTCCCAGTCTTGGTTAGCGAGTCGCGTAAGATCCGGTCCAGACATGCCAGAACGGTCAACTCAAAGATCCAGACATCGCGGTTAGCATCTATTTCCGGACCTCGCTTTTCTCTTACAGGTCCGACGAGAGAGCGCAAGACTGGCGAGTCGCCATACAGTTCCGGAAATGCTGCCTGTCCCTCAGCCCAGATCTGATGGAAGGGGAGGGCGGTTATGGTGCCGCTCTGGGCAATTATGTCACGTACCTGTTTTGATACATTTGTGCTGCCGCGCAGGGTCGATGACAGCATCTGTACCGCCCAATGCAGACGGGCGCCAAGGGCGCGGCGCAAGTACCGGCTTGGGCCGATCGCGCCGGCTCGCGTTCCTGTCCCAACCTCGGACGCGAGCGAGGGAATGAGAAATGCGAGTTCATCTTCCGATACGCTATCCCAGGTGCAGCGGTACCAAAGCGTGGATAGTGATTGCTCCGCTAGACCGTCACCCCAAATAGGCCTGGACGCCCGGCTGTTCCATCGGCGACTTGTTGCGGAAAGTCCGCGGTATGCGTGTCGGAATGCAGAGCCGACTCCAAGCATGACACTGTCGCATCTCTCGATGGCAATCTCCGTGCAGGTTAGGCGGTTCGTTCAGATCGGTGAACGTCTTCAAAAGTAGTAAGCAACGAACGACTCCGGCCCAAGGGCTAAGCGAGTGCCATGGATCGTGATTGCGGGCTGAAGCATCAAGCATGAGTCTGAGTAGTTGTCTCTGCTTCTGGACCTTCCTGCTCCGATTCGATGTTCCGACGGCATACCACGTTGTGCGTATGCCTCAGTCCTTTGCAGGAGCGCGCATTCACATGCAATTCTCCGAATTCGGAGGCTTTTCTGAAGTGCGGCTTACCGTAACATGCCACATTGCACAGAGGGGCTCACGCAGGGAGACATGCGTATTGAATGGGATTCCTTGGAGAAGACGGAACAACCAGCGTTGCGACGTGTCGCATCGACATGGATTGATGAACAGGAAGGTGTAGCCGGATATCCCCGGCGTGCAACTCTCCATGGTGACATGCATTGAGCGCGAAGGTTCAGGTTCGTTGCCGAACGGCGCCGGATCGTTTCTGCATAAGACGCGCGACCAACTTAAGACACGCCCCCGACGTCAGGCCGGCGGCAGCCATTCGATGCTGTGTTCTGCCGGATTGCGCGAAAACTTATTGAAACGGAAACGTGTCTTGGTCACCGGCGGAGCCGGCTTTGTGGGGTCACATATTGTCGATCTGCTTGTCCAGATCGGATGCGACGAGATTATTATTATCGACAATATGACGACCGGGCGGCCCGAAAACCTGATCGGATCGCTTCAATCTGGCAAGGTGAAGCTTGTCGTTGGTGATATTCGAAACAGATTGCTGCTCAAGGAACTCATCGATGGCGTCGATACCGTTTTTCATCAAGCCGCCCTTGACACTCTTCATTGTATAGTCGAGCCGCGGCTTGCTCTGGAGGTCATGGTTGACGCTGTGTTTAACCTCCTTGAGCAGTGCGTTAGGGCGAGCGTTCGTAAGATCGTCACGGCCTCCTCCGCATCGGTTTATGGCATCGCCGATGTTTTTCCCACGACGGAGCACCACAATCCCTATTCCAATCGAACGCTGTTCGGCGCAGCGAAATGCTTTGGCGAAGGTCTCATGCGTTCGTTCAACGAAATGTATGGAACGGATTACGTCGCCCTGCGCTACTTTGACGTCTATGGGCCCCGGATGGGTAACAAAGAATTCCATGCGAAGGTCTTGTTCCGCTGGACTGAGCGGGTAGCCGCCGGTTTGCCGCCGATCGTCATAGGCGCCGGCTCCCAGACGATGGACATGCTACATGTGAATGACGTTGCCAGGGCAAACATCCTCGCCGCAATTTCACCCGTGTCGGATATCGCGCTTAATGTCGGCAGCGGCAAGGAAACATCGCTCCTGAATCTCGCCCGCATTCTGGCGCGGGTCATGGGCCGACCGGACCTGGAGCCTGTATTTTGGGAAGGACGTACGAATTTAGTGGCTCGGCGCGTCGCCGACGTAGATGCTGCGCGCCGTACCATCGGCTTCGAATCCAGCGTTTCACTGACGGATGGGTTGGAGGGTTTTGTCGAGTGGTGGCGCGGACGCTCAGTCACTCCCCAAGATGCGCTTGGGTAACCGCGAGATTGGAGGACACGCATGTGGGGTCAAGTTAGATCGCCGCACGTGATCGGCACCCCCTTTAGCTCGAGCGTTTCCTTGTGGCCAAATCCCTTTTTGTTGTCGATCAGAACAATGCGTTCGGGATCTAGACGATAAATCTCTCGCCGGACAAGGATTGCGTCGAAGCCAGAACGGCAACCGATGCGGATTCCGTCGCGCTGGCGCCGCCACTCACTCCTGCGCGACAACCGAAAGCCGCGACCCCCGCATTGTCCCTCTGCAACCCAGAGGTCCTCCAGAAACTTCCTAGCCACCAAGGCCGCAAAGCAGCGTAGAATGCGGACAAGCCCCGCCAAGCGGGTCCACAATCACCCCCGGGATTTGTTTGCTGCCATGAGTGAAGAGATCTGGCGCGGGATGACCCGCGAGGAACTGGATGCCGCCTACAACAACACTGCCGCGGTCAAGCACAGCGCGGCCACCCTTGCCGACTGGACGCGCCGCAGCGCCGATTTGCGCGCCGCGCATCCGGAATTGCTGAACCTGTCCTACGGGCCGCGGCCGCGCAATAAGATCGACCTGTTCCGCTGCGGCAAGTCGGGCGCGCCGCTCTTTGTTTTTATCCATGGCGGATACTGGCAGCGCAATTCCAAGGAAATTTTCTCATGCATGGCGGAAGGTCCGCTGGCGCACGGATTCGATGCCGCCATTATCGGCTACACATTGGCGCCCGAGGCCACGCTCACTGAGATCGTCGCCGAGACGCACGCCGCCATTCGCTGGCTGCGGAGCCAAGGTCCACGTCATGGCGTCGGCAATGCAGCGCTGGTGGTGTCAGGCTGGTCGGCGGGCGGGCACCTTGCCGCGATGGCGATGTCATTGGAAGAGGTCGATGCCGGCTTTCCGATCAGCGGCATCTTCGACATCGAGCCCTGCCGCCTCAATTACCTGAACGAGAAGCTGCGACTGAGCGAAAAGGAGGTAGAGACGCTCAGCCCCATTTACCATCTGCCGAGAGAATCCAAGCCGATGATTATCGCATTCGGCGCATCGGAATTGCCCGAGCTGCAGCGCCAATCGCGGGACTATGCCAAGGCGCGCGGCGAGGCCGGGCTTCCGACGCGCCTCCTGGCGCTAGCGACGCACGACCACTTTTCCATTCTGGAAGAGCTTTACAAACCCGGCGGCAAGCTCACCGCCGCGCTATTCCGCCTGTTACATGCGTGAGGTGAGGTTGCTCCTAGATGACGATGCTGGGATTGCGGATGCACTGATCGCATTCCAGCAGGTTCACCTGCCGCGCCTGGATCTCCCAGCGGCCATTCTGTTCGACATAGCGATAGCCCGCCCAGCCCGGGAGGGAGCGTGTCTCGAAGCCGCGGAACTCGCAGATCTGAAAACTGGCGCGCACCATGCGCACATTGGGCTTGTCAGTGCGAAACACTTCGACATTCGATACCATGCGCACCGTTCGTGATTTGGGTTTCTGTGACCAGGCAAAGCCGGTGCGCAAACGGTAGACGCGGTCTTCCATGCGGCGGCGATCGTCGAACGAGATCGCCACCTCGCGGCGCGGATCGCCGCCGGTGACGGTGGCAGGAGCCCAGTAGACGCACTCGGCTGCAAACAGCTTGAGCCATTCCTCCAGCTGATCCTTGTCGAGGAGGCGAGCCTCCTGCTCCAGCAAGCGGCGGAACATGTCGCGTTCGACGGGATCGATGACGGCCAAATCGTCGCGCTGCCAGTTGGTGAAAGCGGCGATGATCTCGTCATAAAGGTCATCATTGACATAGTAAGACGTCTTCGACGGATCGTGCATCGCGGTTGCGGACATGATCATGGCTCCCGCTTGATCTGAATATTCGGCTCGGTCTGCATCAGCCGTTTCCATTCCTTGATATATTCGCGCATGAACATCTCGTCGGTCGCTGGGGCCGTGATCACGCCGTCGGCGTCGCCGCTGATGCGGCCGGGAATGTCCATGCCGCGATGCATGTAGACCCATTCGTCCTCAAACGCGGCGAGCCCGCGCTGGATCTCCTCAAAATTGGCGAGATCGTCGACCTCGCCAAAGTTCGGAAAGCCTTCCTGCGTGCGCATGCGCAGCGCATTGATCAGCGGCAGCGCGTCGCCCCAGACGCCTTCGTCGTCGACGACCGCGGTGCCGTACCAGATCGTGTTGGTCTCGTAGTGATTGAGCGGCTCGATCACCTGGATGTGGTTGCCAAGGATGGAGAGATTCGGAAACACGTTGATGTTGACCGGCTCCGACGCCGCGAGGTCGAGGGCTTCGTCAGCGCGCGCGCTGAACCGGCGGCGCAATTCAGCTTCATAATGCTCCATGCCGGGATGCGGCCCCTCGATGGCCCACATCGCGCCCGGCTTGATCTCCATGTTCGGGCGCTTGTCCTTGAAGTGATGGCCGTGCCCGAAATATTTCATGTACATCGGCGCGCTGTCGGGCCGGCCTTTGTAGAACGACATGCCCTTGTCCGCCTCGTTCACCAGGCGATTCTCCATGTCGAGCAGCGAGCGGTGCGAGAACACGACGTGATAGCCGTCGCAGGAATTGTCGTAGGCGAGCTTCCAGTTGCCGCGATACATCAGGCGGTTGGCCTCGCAATAGGCGATCTTGCCGCCAGGATGGCGGTCCAGCCATTCGTCAATCGGGCCTTTTACCGGACCGAGATAATCGTCGAGCGAGGGCGCATCCATGTTAAGGGTGCCGAAGATGAAGCCGCGATAGGACTCAACGCGCGGCACCTGCGCGACATTGAACTTTGAATCCTTGAAATCGCTGGCGTAGCCGTCCGGCCACGGCACGTTGCGCAGCTTGCCGGTATTGTTGAAGGTCCAGCCGTGATAGGGACAGCGGAAAATATGCGCGGAGCCCTTTTCGAGGCGGCATAGCGTCGTGCCGCGATGCGTGCAGCGATTATAAAGCGCGCGGATGACGCCGTCGGAATCGCGCAGCACGATGATCGGCCGCAGACCGAGCTTTGTCGTGATGAAATCATCGTTCTTCGGGATCTGGCTTTCATGCGCGAGATACACCCAGACCGCACCGAAGATATGCGTCATCTCCGCGGTGAAGATCGCCGGGTCGGTGTAGATCGACTGATGAACGCGATCGTCCTGGATCAGATAATCATAATCGTAACCAGGGCCGTTGAAGCCGGGCCGGTTGTGTCCCGCGGTTTTGTCCAGCATGGCTCGTTCCTCTACTGTGAGTCTAAGTCGATCCGTTATCCTCAGGTGCGAGCGCAGCGAGCCTGGAAGGATGACGGCCACTGATTGCGGCCAGCGGGCTCTTGCCTTCGAAGCCCGGCTTCGTCGGCGCGCCTCGGGGTGACGGGGAAAGTCAAAGCGCGGCCACCCTTAAAAGAAATCGAAATACTCATTCTGCTCCCAGTCGCTCGGCTCGTCGGCCGGCGCCTGGCGGCCGTGATCCTCGCGCCAGCGCGCATAACGGCCGAGTTCGTTGCGCTTGAGCCTGAGGAAATAGTCCATGAACACCTCGCCGAACTGCGCGCGAAAAATGTCCGACACCTCGAGCGCCTTCAGCGCGTCTTCGAGATTGTTCGGCAGCAGCGGATATTGTGACGCGTAAGGGTTGAGCTCCTGCGGACCGGG
Organism: Pseudorhodoplanes sp.; assembly: GCA_032027085.1. Taxonomy (NCBI): domain Bacteria; kingdom Pseudomonadati; phylum Pseudomonadota; class Alphaproteobacteria; order Hyphomicrobiales; genus Pseudorhodoplanes; species Pseudorhodoplanes sp. The sequence goes on from JAVSMS010000001.1 coordinate 2,123,300, forward strand.
ATCGCGCTTGTTGGCAACACCGTCCAGGCCGGCGACGATCTGCGCCGCCATGTAGAGATAGGGATTGGCCGAAGGTTCCCCGGCACGGTTCTCGATGCGCGTCGCGCCATCGCCCGGCGCGCCCAGGACGCGCAGCATCACGCCGCGATGATCATAAGCCCAGGTGGCGCGATCGGGCGCCAGCGAATTCGGCCGGAAGCGCCGATAGCCGTTGATGGTGGGTGTGGTGAACGGCGTCGCGCCTTGCGCATGCGCGAGCAGTCCGCCGAGATATTGCAGACCGAGCTGCGACAGCGGATCGCCCTTCTTTGGTGGCATGAACAGATTCTTGCCGCTTGCATCGACCAGCGACTGATGCAGATGCCAGCCGCTCGAGTAATAACCCTTGATTGCAGGCCGCGCCATGAAGGTGGCGAAATAGGCCATGCGGCGGCAGATCTGTCGTGTCGCGCTGCGGAAGAGGATGAGATTGTCGGCGGCCTCAAGTGCCGAACGCGGCGCAAAGGTGCATTCGACCTGACCCGGGCCCCATTCATTTTCAATCGACCTCAATGGCAGATCGATGGTCTCGAAATGCTCGGCGAGCTGTGACAGCACCGGCTGCATCAGGTCGAAATTGGATTCGGAGTGATACGAGTAGCCGGGTTCTGCCGGAATTGTGCGGATCGGTTTTCCGCGCGTGCCGGGAATGCCGATATTCTCCGCGCCCAAACAATCATCGGCAACGCGCAGCAGATACCATTCGACTTCCAGGCCGACGACGAGGCCTTTCTTCTGCTCGGTCAGCCTCCCAATCTGCCGGCGCAGCAATTGCCGCGGCGAGAAATGGAAGGGGATGCCGGTGTTGAAATATTCGTCGCAGAGAATCCATCCGACGCCGGGCGCCCAAGGCAGCACCCGGAATGTCGCTGGATCGGGAACGATCGTGAGATTGGGCGAGCCGGTCATCTCCTCGAGGCCCATGCCGCCGCCCGGCGTGAACGAGGAGAAGGTGCGCGCACCGGACGCATCCAGCGTCGTCGTCGCGACATTGATGTTGTAGCCGTTCGAGAGCGCCGACAGGAAAGCGGGGACAGTCAGCTCCTTCGTGCGGGCATGACCGTGCGTGTCGGACCAGACCACGCGGATCAGGCGCAGCTTGTCTTTTTCGACGCGGCGCTTGATCTCGGCGGCGCGGCGCTTCTGTTCGGCGGTCCAGAGGCCGAAACGCTCGATAAAGGGAATAGCCTTGGTCGATCGGGGATTTCCCGATTTGCTGGATCGGTAAAGCATGCGCCCATCCTCGTTCGGATCGGGCAAAGGCCCGCATCCGTCGGACCGCGGCTCTCGGATCGCCGCTCGTTGGAATCATTCTCAAAAATCGATATAGATATTTCAAATGAATTATCGGCCTATATTCATGCTAAAAGCGGCATATGTCTAAACCCACGGCCGCGCGCGCGGGACAAACCTTGCGGCGCCGCGTCCGCTTGCGGCAGCTCGAATTGCTGGCCGCGCTGGATCACGCGGCGACATTGAGCCAGGCGGCGCGGGAGGTATGGCTGTCGCAGCCCGCCGCATCCAAACTGCTGGGGACGCTGGCGCAGGATCTCTCGATCGAATTGTTCGAGCGCGTCGGCCGCACCTTGCGGCCGACGGCCGCCGGGCGCGCACTGATCCGGCATGCGGCGAGTTTCATCAGCAATCTCGATCGCGCCCAGGCTGATCTCGACGCTATTGAAGGCGGGTTGATCGGCGTCACCGCCCTCGGCGCCGGGATTGGCGCCTGCTACGTTCTGGTGCCGCGCGCGCTGTCGCTGCTGCTCGAAAAGGCGCCGGGCATCGCCGTGACGTTGCGCGAAGGCCCGATGGAGGAGATGCTTTCCATGCTGCGCGACGGGCGGCTCGACATGGTCGTGGGGCGCGTGGATTCCGCGCTGGTCGACCGCGATTTCGTGCTCGACGAACTTTACGATCCGCCGATCCACATCGTCGCCGGCCCCAGACATCCTCTCGTGAAGAACCGCCCAGTGAGCTGGGCGACGCTGGCGGACCAGGAATGGATTTTGCCGCAGGAAGGCACGCCCATGCGTACCGGCATCGAACGCATTTTTCAGCGCGTGCGGAGGCGGCCGTCGCGCTGCATGTTCGAATCGTCGTCGATCCAGACGAATGTCAGTCTGCTCAATGCGCGCGACATGCTGTGGGTGCTGTCGGCGGATATTTCGGACTACTTCGAGAGGCTGGGCTTGCTGGCGGTCCTTCCGGTGGAGAGCCTCTGCGGACCGGCCGCACTCTCGGCGGTGCGGTTGCGCGGCCGCAGCCTGTCGCCGCCTGCGATGCGTCTGCTGGATTGCATTCACGCCGCTGCGCGGCAATTGCCCGGCCAACATGACGGCAAGCCAAGGAAGCCCTCCCGAAATAGAGACAGGAAAGCTTGAGGCGGCAGATGCGGTTGTGCATCCGCCGCCTCGCGTCGTTCAGAACTTGTAAGTGAGGCCCCCGCCGACGATCCACGGGTCCAGCCGGGCCTTGCCGGTCAGCGGGATTGCCCCGTCATTGACCGCCGCTTCGAATTTCGGACGCAGGAACAGCTTTTTAACGTCGACGTTAATTCCCCAGTGCCGGTCGATCATGTAGTCGAAGCCGGCCTGCAAGGCGGGCGCGAAGGCATTGTCGATGCTGAGGCTCGAAATGCGGACCGCCGGATTTCCGCCTGGTATGTTGGCGGCCTTCTCGCTGAAGAACACCGTATAATTCACGCCGGCGCCAACATACGGCTTGAATGCGCCGAAATTGGTGAAGTGGTATTGTAGTGTCAGCGTGGGCGGCAGCAGCCAGGTCTTGCCGATCGGCAAGCCGTCCATGTTCAATCCCGGCGCGGCGCCGCCGATGACAGTCCCTTTGCCGGTGGCTTTGTGCGGCGTGACGCCGAGGATCAGTTCGGCCGCGATATTCGGTGTAAAGAAATAGGTGATGTCGAGTTCAGGCACGACCGACGTCGACCAGTTTGCATTGCCGCCCGGCAATTGGTCGAAGGTTGTATCGTCGCGCGGATCGACGACGATCGCCCTCAGACGAATCATCCATGGATTCCACACGGAAACCGGCGACACAGCCTTGACGGGCATATCCGCTGCAGAGGTCAAGGTTGGACTGAACGCCGCAGCTACCAAAGCAAGACATATTGCGCTTAAAAGGTTTTTGATCATGCAGGCCCCCGTTTCTGACGTTATGGCATAAGCAAGCCATCAACTGCCCCTGATGACCGAACGCCGATCGGGTTTTCGAAAACTTGATTCACCTCAAGTTTATTTATTCGTACAGGCGTGTTGCGCAGTTGCAACAAATCGATCGCTTGTTTTCGATTAAGCTAGCTCTGAAACCGGATGTGGGAACATCCGGCCAATCCTTCTGTGAGTTGTTCAAGCGCCGCACGATTGACCAGCCTAATACCGCGGCGTCCTTTCATCTCGATCAGTCCACGCTTGGTGAGCTTGCTGAACGTGCGCGAGACCGTTTCGGTTGTGACACCGAGATAGTCGGCGATGTCCGTTCGGGATATTTGCAGCAAGACGTCCATGCTGTCGGCTGCCGATGTTCGCGCATGCATCTCAAGAAGGAATGCTGCAAGACCTGCCTCCGAACCGCGCTGCCCAACCGTCAAGGCAAGATCATAGGCGCGAACCAGATCCGCCGAGACCGCCTCGAACAGCTTGGACGAAAAACCGGATTCCTCGCGGGCTATGGCTTCGAATTCCGACTTTGGCACGGCGCGCAATTCAGTCGCCGCCACCGCCTGGGCGCTGAACAGATATTTCGCATCAGGCCCGAGCCCGACGAAGTCCCCGGGAAATGCAAAGCCAACGATCTGTCGCCGCCCATTCCCGAGGCTCTTGTAGAGCCGCATGACGCCTTTCCTGACCCAATGCACATGGGTCTGGACGTCGTTCTCAAGAAAAGCGTGCTGATGACGGTTCAGCCTGCGGGTATGGCAGTGCAGGCCGATACGGCATTGGCCCTCGCATGAACAGACCGCGGGACCTCGGCCTACATCACTCCCGATGCCGGAGACGCATAGTGGGAGAGGCTTCACGGGGAGTGCCGGTGTCATTGCTGACGATCTTTTAGCGCTTGGACGAGCTTTGAATTTGACCTGGATCAACAGTGTCGCATCGGGTCCCGCCGCCAGGACGATCGGGTGCCTGCGATCCTGCTGCAAGTCCGGGCTTTCACGATGGCAAAACAGGCCATTAACGGGGGTTTTTGCCGGCTGCAAAGCCACATTATGATCGACACGCAGGGCCAGGACGTGACATGAGAGCGGCGCTCCGGCCCTTGCAGAAGGAGATGACGACGTGCCCAGCGGCATGCGCAAAGGACTGACCAGCTATGGCGACAGCGAATTCTCGCTGTTCCTGCGCAAGGCCTTCATCAAGGCCATGGGCTATTCCGACGATGCGCTCGACCGGCCGATTGTCGGCATCACCAACACCTATTCGGATTTCAATCCCTGTCACGGCAATGTGCCGCAACTGATCGAGGCAGTGAAGCGTGGCGCGATGCTTGCGGGCGCGATGCCGATGGTGTTTCCGACGATCTCGATCCACGAGAGTTTCGCCTATCCGACCTCGATGTTCCTGCGCAATCTGATGGCGATGGACACGGAGGAGATGATCCGCGCCTTGCCGGTGGATTCCGTCGTGCTGATCGGCGGCTGTGACAAGACCATACCGGCGCAGGTGATGGGCGCGGTGAGTGCCGACATTCCCGCCATCGTGCTTCCAGTCGGGCCGATGCTGGTCGGTCATTTCAAGGGCGAAGTGCTCGGCGCCTGTACCGATTGCCGCAGATTATGGGGTGAATTCCGCGGCAACCGCGTCAGCGGCGAGGATATCGAGGTTGCCAATGCGCGGCTGGCACCGTCGGTCGGCACCTGTGGCGTGATGGGCACCGCGAGCACGATCGCGATCATGATGGAAGGGCTTGGTCTTGCATTGCCCGGCGCAGCGTCGATTCCGGCGCCGCATGCCGACCGCATCCGCATGGCGGAAGCGACCGGCAAGCGCGCCGCCGAGATGACAAAGAACGGCCCGAAGCCGTCAGAGATTTTAACCAAGGATGCGTTCCACAACGCGATCGTGATGCTGCAATCGATCGGCGGCTCGACCAATGGCGTCGTGCATCTGTCGGCGATTGCCGGGCGCACGAAGAATCCGATCAAGCTCGAAGATTTCGATGAGATCGGCAGGACAACCCCAGTACTGGTCGATCTGAAGCCGTCCGGCGATCATTACATGGAACACTTCCACCAGGCTGGCGGTGCACCGCGGCTGATGCAGGAATTGAAGGATGTGCTCAAGCTTGACGCGCTGCATGTGATAGGCGGCACACTCGGCGACGCGATCAAGGTTTACGAGGACGTGCCGGGTCAGACCGTGATCAAGGCGCGCAATGCGCCGCTGAAGAAAGAAGGCGGTCTCGCGATTCTGCGCGGCAATCTGGCGCCGCGCGGCGCCGTCATCAAGCAGGCGGCGGCCTCGACCAAGCTGATGCAGCATGAGGGGCGCGCGGTGGTGTTCGAGTCGGTCGAAGACATGACCAAGCGCATCGACGATCCCGATCTCGACGTGAGCGAAGACGATGTGCTGGTGATGCGCAATGCCGGCCCCATCGGCGCCCCGGGCATGCCGGAGGCGGGCTATCTGCCGATTCCAAAAAAACTCGCGCAGAAGGGCATCAAGGACATGGTGCGCATATCCGACGCGCGGATGAGCGGCACCGCTTTCGGCACCATCGTGCTGCACGTCTCGCCGGAATCGGCGGCCGGCGGCCCGCTGGCGCTGGTTAAGACCGGCGATCGCATTAAGCTTGATGTGGCGAACCGGCGAATCGATCTGATGGTCGACGATGCCGAACTGAAGAACCGCGCGGCGGAATGGAAGAAGCCGCCGATGCCCGAGGTCGCGCAACGCGGCTACGCAAAGCTTTACCGCGAGCATGTGCAGCAGGCGGACGAAGGCTGCGACTTCGATTTTCTCTCTGCGGTGAAGAAGTAGCCTGCTATTGGCTCGCCACGCGCGGTGCCCGCTCGCGCACGGGCGCTGCCGGCGGCTCGATCGCATCCGCGGGGGAGCGTTGCCACATTTGGCCGCTGCGCCCGCGTTCGTAGCCGTATTCGAACACGCTGCGCATATAGGCGGTGTCGAAGCCCGGTCGCTCTTGGTTCGGGAAGCTGTCGTCGATCGCGGCGAGATTCATGTCCCAGCCACGGCGCCTGACGAACTCGTAGGAAGCCAGCAAGGTGTTGCGGGTATTGGACCGCACTGATGTCGCAAAAGCCCGAACCGCAATCTGCAACGTCCTCGGCTTCACCACCTCGAAATAGGGGCCAAGCTTGCCGTTGAGAATTGCGTAGATTTTCGGCCGCACATTGGCGGGAAGGATCGGCTTTCGGGCCAGCAGGGCCGCCTCTGGCACGACAAGGATATTGGCAGTGACGCCGCCGTCCACGTGCATTTCGGCGAACCGCTTGCCGTTGCCTTCGACATCGATCAGAACCGGTGAGAAGATACCGGGGATGCTGGCGGAGGCTTCCATCACCTTGCGGAAGAGGTCGAGCGCGCCGGGCTGTCCGCTCGCTGCGATCCGGCCCATGTCCCAGATCGAAGTACGCTGCGAATCGAGATCGGTGGTGACGATGAACAGCCGTCGGCCGGCGCGATATTCGTTGGCGACCGCCTCCAGCATGTTGGCATCGACATATTTTGCGATCAGCGCCTTGAGCGGCTCGGCCTTGAACAGGCCGGTGCCGAACAATCCGCTCACGCCTGCGAATTGCAGAAAGTTTTCCATCTCGCCGCTGGCGAAGACATGGCGCAGCGCTTCGTCATAGCCGGAGCCGAGAAATGCGAAAGGCGCGATGAGCGCCCCGGCGCTGGCGCCGGTCACGACCGTGAATTGCGGCCGGTTGCCTCGTGCGGTCCAGCCGTTGAGAAAGCCGGCGCCGAAGGCGCCGTCGGCACCGCCGCCTGACAGCGCCAGCATCGTGGGCTGGCGCGTATTGATGCCCGCGTAGCGGGACACGATGTTCGGATCGTCAGCCCACGCGCGCACGTCCGGAAATCCGGGAACGGTTGCGAACGCCTGATCTTCCTGCGTGTAGGGGATGCGCTCGATGCTGGCGCAGGCAGTGAGCAGGATCGCAAGCGCGAGCCCGGTAAACAAAGACAAAACCGACTTGAACCGAACCCCGCCCACCAAACTCGTTCCTGCCGCCCAGGGTCCCCGACCCGCGCATGTCCGGCCCACAAAGCATGTTCCGGTTCGCTTCCGCTTAAATTGCGGCGATCTTGCGGGGTAGCGTAAATAATTGGTTACGTGTGGCTCCGCTGCCACCCCACACGAGACAGCTCCGCAGCAGTCGCATCGCGAGACACTTGCATCCGGCGGTGTTTTGACTACCCGATGGCGGTTCAGAAATGGGTGAGGGACCCTCCATGGCCAAATCGCACAAAGTCATCATTACCTGCGCTGTCACCGGCTCGATCCATACGCCGTCGATGTCGCCGTATCTGCCGGTCACACCCGAACAGATCGCCGATGCCGCTATCGGCGCGGCCGAGGCAGGAGCGGCGATCGTGCATCTGCATGCGCGCAATCCGCGGGACGGCCGGCCGGACCAGTCACCCGAGGCCTTTGCGCCGTTCCTGAAGGTCATCAAGCAGCGCTCCAATGTGGTGGTGAACATCACCACCGGCGGCGCGCCGACCATGGCAGTGGAGGAGCGTGTTCGTCCGGCCGCCACATACAAGCCGGAGGTTGCCTCGCTCAATATGGGCACGATGAATTTCGGGCTCTATCCGATGCTCGGTCGCTTCAAGGACTTCAAATACGACTGGGAGCAGCCTTATCTCGAAGGCACTCGCAAGGGTTTCTTCAAAAATACCTTCGCCGACATCGAATACATCCTCACCACCTGCGCCGAGAACAATACCCGCTTCGAGATCGAATGTTACGATATCGGCCATCTCTACACGCTGAAGCATTTCCTCGACCGCGGCGTGGTGAAGCCGCCGCTCTTCGTACAGTCTGTCTTTGGCATTCTTGGCGGAATTGGCACCCATGCCGAGGATGTCATCCACATGAAGCGCACCGCCGATCGGCTGCTGGGCGCAGAGAATTACCACTGGTCGGTGCTCGGCGCAGGCCGCTTCCAGTTGCCGATCGCGGCGCAGGCAGCGGCCATGGGTGCCAATGTCCGGGTCGGGCTTGAAGACTCGATCTGGCTTGGCGCCGGAAAGTTGGCCGAGTCGAATGCGGCGCAAGTGACCAAGGCGCGCCAGATCATTGAAGGGCTTGGCCTCGAAATCGCCAATCCGGATGAGGCGCGGGAAATCCTCTCGCTCAAGGGCGGCGACAAAGTTGCATTCTAGACATCTTGCGCCGTATCGTCGCGGTGCCCGTTGTATTGAACAGTCGCCAGATTGGATGGCGGCCATTAATAAAGGCGCATGACCCATCATTCGCCTCTGATTTCCATTATTGTGGTCGGCTTGGTGCTGGCCTTTGCCCTGGGCGCGTTGGCGCATCGGTTTCGCATTTCTCCTCTGGTCGGTTATCTGCTGGCTGGCGTGGCAGTGGGACCCTTCACTCCCGGCTATGTTGCTGACCAGGAGCTCGCCAATCAGCTCGCGGAAATCGGTGTCATTCTGCTGATGTTCGGCGTCGGCCTGCATTTCTCGCTGAAGGATCTTCTCTCGGTCAGGGCAATCGCCATTCCCGGCGCAATCGTCCAGATCGGCATCGCCACCATTCTGGGCATGGGGCTGGCCTGGTGGCTTGGCTGGTCGATCGGTGCCGGACTGGTGTTCGGCCTGTCGTTGTCCACCGCCAGCACCGTCGTGCTGTTGCGCGCCATGCAAGAGCGGCGCCTGCTCGAGACCGACCGCGGCAAGATCGCCGTGGGATGGCTCATCGTCGAAGATATCGCGATGGTGCTCACGCTGGTTCTGCTGCCGGTTGCAGCCGATGTCATGAAAGGCTCCGCGGCGGCCGACTGGACAGTTTTGGCCATCCCTCTCGCCATGACGGTTGGCAAAGTCGGCGCCTTTGTCTTTGTGATGCTGGTGATCGGCCGTATCGTGATTCCCTGGATATTGCATTACGTGGCTCATACCGGATCGCGCGAATTGTTTCGCTTGTCGGTTCTCGCCATCGCGCTCGGTGTGGCCTATGGCGCAACCAATCTGTTCGATGTGTCCTTCGCGCTTGGCGCTTTTTTTGCCGGCATGATCCTAAGCGAGTCGGAGCTGAGCCAGCGCGCCGCCAACGAAACGCTGCCGTTGCGAGACGCGTTCGCCGTTCTGTTTTTTGTCTCCGTCGGCATGCTGGTCGATCCAATGATCGTGGTGCGGGACATCGGCCCGGTTCTGGCCACGCTGCTCATCATCCTCTTTGGCAAGTCGGTGGCCGCCTATGCCATCGTGCGGTTGTTCCGGCACCCTCAATCGACGGCCCTCACCATCTCCGCAAGCCTTGCCCAGATTGGTGAATTTGCATTCATTTTGGCCGGGCTTGGTGTCGCCCTGTCGCTGCTGCCGGAGCGCGGCCGCGATCTGATTCTCGCCGGCGCCATATTGTCGATTTTGCTGAACCCGCTGCTCTTTGCCGCTTTGGATTGGTGGACGTCCCGCAGCCTGCCGGCTCAGACGAGCGATGCCTCGGCCTCAGAGAGCGGCATAAGGGAGAAAAAAGCCCGTCGTCCCCGGCGCGCGCCGATGCCGGTCACCGCTCTTATGGATCACGTCGTCCTGGTCGGCCATGGCCGAGTAGGCGGCTTCATCAGTCCGGCTGTGACGGCCGCCGGGATTCCGTTGCTGGTGGTTGAAGATAACGCGGATGACGCGGCAAAGCTCAAGGAACGGAGTATCGAAACAATTGTCGGCAATGCTGCCGATCCCGAGATCGTCAAGGCCGTAAATTTGCAGGCCGCGCGCTGTCTGCTGGTGGCGATCCCAGACGCGTTCGAGGGCGGCCAGGTGGTGCAGCAGGCACGAACGATCAATCCTGGCCTCACCATCATCGCCCGTTCGCATTCGGAAGAGGAAAACCAGCATCTCCTGAAACACGGGGCGAGCCAGGTGATCATGGGCGAGCATGAAATTGCCAAGGCCATGATTTCTGCCATCCCGCGCGCCGCTCCCGCGGACGCGCCTCAGAAACCGCTGGAATCTTAGGTCCGTCGACAATTTCTGATTGCCGACCTGCTGGTCTGTCCTTTTTATAGGGCCAGAAACGGTTGGCGATGGCAGCGCTCGATTCGATCAGCATTCTCATTTTGCTCGGCTCCGTGCTGGTGCTGGCGGGGATCCTTTCCAGTCTGGTGGCCTTGCGTTTTGGCGCGCCTTTGCTGCTGATCTTCCTTCTCATCGGCATGCTGGCTGGAGAAAGCGGCCCGGGCGGGATTCACTTCAACGATGTGGGGCTGGTTTACGCCGTTGGCTCCGTCGCGCTGGCGCTGATCATTTTTGACGGCGGACTGCGCACTCGTTTTGCCGTATTCCGGAGCGTGCTCGGTCCGGCCAGCGTCCTCGCCACCATCGGCGTCGCGCTGACCGCTACCCTGACAGCGCCTGCCGCGATCTACGCTCTGGGATTGAGCTGGACTGAGGGGTTGCTGGTTGGAGCAATTGTTGCCTCCACCGACGCTGCCGCCGTGTTCTTTCTTCTGAACGGGCGTGGCCTGCGCCTGCGCCCGCGCATTTCGGCCACCATTGAAATCGAGTCGGCCACGAACGATCCCGCCGCAATCCTGATGACGATCGTTCTCGTCGAAATCCTGCTGGTGGGCGAGAAGCCATGGCCGGAAGTGGCTTGGCTGCTGGCTTGGCAAGCCGTGATCGGTGGCTTTCTCGGGCTTTTCGGCGGTGCCGCGATCGTCTTCTGCCTGAACCGGCTGCCGCTGCCACAAGGTTTGCACGCGCCCTTTGTTGCTGCCGGTGCACTGGCAACGTTCGGTCTCTGCCAGACGATAGAAGCGTCGGGATTTCTCGCTGTCTATCTGATGGGTTTGGTGGTGGGAAATCGGGTTACGCGCGGACATGGAGCCATCATCGCCTTTCTCGAGGCCGCGACTTGGCTCGGCCAGATTGTCATGTTTGTGCTGCTTGGCCTGCTGGCATGGCCGGACACGTTGGTCACGCGGCTCATTCCGGCGACGCTGGTCGCCTTGATGCTGACGCTGGTTGCGCGCCCGGTCGCCATCTTCCTGTGTCTGGCACCGTTCGGTTACACCAAGCGGGAGAAACTCTTCATTTCCTGGGTCGGTCTGCGCGGCTCGGTCAGTGTGTTTCTCGCCTCGATTCCGCTGCTGGTCGGACTGCCGAACGCGCAGGTCTATTTTGACGTCGGATTCGTCGTGGTCCTCCTCTCCCTTCTGGTGCAGGGCTGGACCATCGCTCCAGCCGCACGCCGCCTGCGCATCGCCAAGAAGCGTGCCGACCCGTTTCGGGCACGCGTGGAACTGGATTTGCCCGGTCAGCGTGCGCAGGAACTGGTCGGTTATCCGGTCATGCCAGGCAGTCCTTTCCTGCGGCGCGGATTCATGCCGCCCTGGGCCAAGATAGCGCTGGTCGTCCGCGGTGAACGCGTGCTCACCCCGGAGGAGGCGCACGGCGTACACGAAGGAGATCACGTCTATCTGCTGGCGCCTCAGGACAAGGCGCCGGCGCTGGACCGCTTTTTTGCCGATCTTCCGCCGCCGTCTTCGCCTGACCCGCGGCTGCTCGGCGACTTCTTCGTCTCGGGCGATGTCACGCTCGGCGCCATCGCCGAAATCTACGGCATCACTTTCGATAACAGCGATCCGGCAATGATGTTGTCGGATTTGTTCATCAGGCGCCTCGGCCGCGCTCCGCAGGCTGGCGCAGTCCTTCGAATTGGCGATGTTGCGCTGGTCGCCCATCGGGTCAAGGATGGGCATGTCGTCACCGTCGGGTTGCAACTGGCGGATGAGGAAGCTCTTCCCTGGTGGCGGCGATTCCCTGCTAATCTGCGCCGCTATCTGACGGCGTGAGCTATAGCGCCCGCCGCGCAACCGGGATGCGGCTCTTGTCGAATTCGATGATCGTCGCCTCGATGCCGAAGACCGAGGCGATACGCTCTGCGTTGAGCGCGTCCTGCGGTTTTTCGTCGGCGGAAATGCGACCGTTCTGGATCATGATGATCCGGTCGGCATAGCGCGCGGCCAGCGCCAGATCATGCACCACGGCCAGCACGGCACCGCCCTTGCGGGCCTGATCGCGCAGCAGGTCCATGACCGTCAATTGATGCCGCGGATCGAGCGACATCGTGGGCTCGTCGGCGAGCAAAATCCTGGCTTCCGTTGCCAATGCGCGCGCGAGGGCGACTCGCGCCTTTTCACCGCCGGACAGATGCGTCACCGGACGATGCGCCAGCTCCTGCGTTCCGGTCACCTCCAGCGCATGCGCCACGGTCCGCTTATCTGCTTCGGTCGGCGGCGAAAACGGATCGCCATGCGGATAGCGTCCGAGCGCCACGATCTGCTCGACCGGCATGGGCCAGTGGAAGGTATTGCCTTGGGGCAGATAGGCAATGCGTTTAGCGCGCTCACGTGGCGTATATTCAGCAAGCGGCCGGCCTTCCACATGAATCGCACCGTCGCAAGGCAAGACGCCGGCAAGCGCGCGGACCAGCGTCGTTTTGCCGGCGCCGTTCGGTCCGACCAGTGCGGTGAACTGGCCCTGCCGGAGCGTCAGCGAGGCGTCGCTGACAATCAGCGTGCGGTCGAGCCGGACGGACAGGTTGCTGGCCGTGAGCATGGGCGCGCCGCTCATGTCGGTGCTCCTTCCAGCTCGCGTCGCTCGCCGAAAATCATCATCAGGAAAAATGGCACGCCGATTAGTGCGGTGACCACGCCGACTTTCAGTTCGATGGCGGCCGGGATGGCGCGTACCGCGATATCGGCGGCGAGCAGCAAGGCCGCGCCCGCCAATGCGCCGGGCAGCATCACGCGGGCCGGATCGGCATTCACCGCGCGCCGCACCAGATGCGGCGCCACCAGCCCTACGAAACCGATCGAGCCGGCGACTGCCACCGCTGCACCGACGCCAAGCGCAACGCCGGTTACCACCATCAGGCGCGTGCGCACCAGATCGACGCCGAGCGAGGCAGCGGCATCCTCGCCGAGGGTGAGCGCGCGAAAGCTGCGCGCATTGGCGAACAGCACAATCCAGCTTGCGATGAGGAACGGCACCGCAATGACCAGGTGATCGCTGCTGCGATCCTCCAGCGAGCCGAGCAGCCAGAACGCGACTTCCAGCGCAATGAAGGGATTGGGTGCGAGATTGAGGACGAGCGCGGTGGCCGCGCCCGCGAAGCTTGCCAATGCGAGACCGGCGAGCAGGATCACGGTCAGGCTGGCGCGGCGGCCGGCAATCGCCACCAGCCCGCCGATTGAAATCAGCGCGCCGGTCATGCCGGCGAGCGGAACGGCCAGGGACGTGGCCGAGACGAACCCGAAGGCAATCATGAATGATGCGGCGGCGGCCGCCGCCTGCGGCGCGCCGAACAGAGCCGGTTCAGCCAGTGGGTTGCGCAGCAATCCCTGCAGGGCGGCGCCGGAGAGCCCGAGCGTTGCGCCGATCAGCACGGCCAGCAACGTGCGCGGCAGACGGATGTCGCGTACGATGATACCAGCCGGGCCCTCGCCCGAGATCAGCGCCGACAGCGCCTCGCGCGGCGACAATCCGGCCGATCCGATCATGAGTGACACCAGAATTAGAATCAGGATGAGGACGGTGAGGGCGACGATGAGACGGCCGCCGCTTCTGGTTGTTGTGAAGGACATTGCTGCTTGAACTTGCGGGCTCCGGGCTGGGCGCGCGACTATGCCTTTATGCGACGATTAATGCCAATGCTGGTTGCCGCCATGCTTCTGGGATGGTCAGTTCCGGCAAAGCCCGCCGAAATGCCCCGCCGTGTGGTGTCCTTCAATCTGTGCGCCGACCAGCTCGTCCTGGCTCTGGCCGATCCGGACCAGATTGCAGGCCTGTCTCCCTATGCCGCCGATCCGGGCCTGTCGGTCATGGCCGACGAGGCGCGCCCCTTCCGGCGGCTCGACTGGCAGGCGGAAGCGACCATCGCATTGCAACCCGATCTGGTGCTGATCGGGCCAAACGACCGCTCGGTGACGCGGCGCATGCTGGCGGCCCAAGGCATGCGCGTCGCGGAAGTCGGCTTTGTCACGGATCTTGAGAACGCGCGACAGCAGATCCGCGAGGTGGCGGAGCTTGTCGGCCACAAGGAGCGTGGCGAAAAACTCGTTGCCGAACTCGATGCGGCGCGGGCTCGTCTCGCAGCAGTTCCGAGGTCGCAATATACGACGGCAGTGGTGGTGGAGCGCGGCGGCTATACGCAGGGGCCGTCGAGTCTCGCCGCAGCCTTGTTGTCCGAAGCCGGGCTGAAACCGCCGGCTGGCGCGCCGGCCGGATATGGCGGGTTCATTCCGCTGGAAAAGCTGCTGGTACTGAAGCCGGATATCGTCTTCCTGAAGGATCCGCCTTCCGCGCCCTCGGATCAGGGCGCGCTCTATCTGACGCATCCGGCCTTGCGCGAGCTTTATCCTGAGAATCGCCGCGTGGCGCTGCCGACACGCTACACCATGTGCGGCGGGCCGGCCCTGGTTGCGGCCTTCGGTTATCTGGCGGACGCGCTGACGCGATTGTCCGTGCGCTGAGCGGCAGACCATTCATCGACAATGCGCACAAGCGCCTCGAGCCCGTCGGTGAGCGCCGCAGGGCCAGGCTGCAGGATCAGCGGCGATTTGATGTCGTGCAGGAAGCCCGTGCGCACCGCCGGGATGGCGGAAAAGCCAGGGCGCGCTGCCACCTTCTCCGGAACGAATTTCTTGCCGCACCAGGAGCCGATGATGATGTCAGGAGACGCGGCAATGACCTGCTCCGCCGATACGATGCGATCTTTCGCACTCTTGTACGACGACAGTTCAGTAAAGACATCCACGCCGCCGGCCGCCTCGATCAACTCCGACACCAGCGGATGCCGGAAATCATCGGCTCGTCCCATTCCTCGAAATAGATGCGCGGCCTGTTTGCAGGGCGGGCGTCGCGTTGCCGCGTTTGCGACAAGCGCTCTTCAAGCGACCGCGCGAGCCCGTCGGCCTGTTCGGAAACGCCGACCAGCGCGCCGAGCGTGCGGATCATCGCAAAGATGCCGGCGAGGTCGCGCTGATTGAAGGCATGCACCGCGACGCCCGCCCGGATCAGGACGGCGACAATATCGGCCTGCAGATCGGAAAAGGCGAGAACAAGGCCAGGCTCGAGCGCGAGAATCTTCGGCACATCGGCGCTGATGAAAGCCGAGACACGCGGCTTTTCCTTGCGCACCTGCGGCGGCCGCACCGCATAGCCGGAGACGCCGACGATGCGGCGGTCCTCGGCGAGGAGATACAGTGTCTCCACAGTTTCTTCGGTCAGACAGACAATGCGCTCGGGCGGGAACATCCCGCTCATCTTACGCGAATAATTCCGTGTCCGCTGCCTTCAGGATTTCATGGCCACCGATAGCGCTCACCCGCCCGCCATCCAGGCGAACGACACTATTGGCGATCCGGCGGATTTCGCCGGGGGAATGGCTGACATAGATCATCGGCACTTGGGCTTCGTCGCGCAGCCGCTCCAGATAAGGGAAAATCTCGGCCTTGCGCGCGGCGTCGAGCGAGGCCAAGGGCTCGTCCAGCAGCAGCAGGCGCGGCTGCATCAGCAAGGCGCGGCCAATCGCGACACGCTGCCGCTCGCCCCCGGACAGCGGGCCGGGCCGGCGATCGAGAAGATGCGCGATGCCGAGTAAATCCACCACACGGTCAAATGTGTTCTTGTCACGCTTAATGCCCGACATCCAGCGACCGTAATCGAGATTCGATCGTACATTCATGTGCGGAAACAGCCGGCCCTCCTGGAAGACATAGCCGATTCCGCGCCGGTGAGGCGGTCTGTTCACGCCCACACTGGAATCGAACAGGGCATCGCCCTCGATCGCTATGCGGCCTTTGTCCGGCTTCAGCAGCCCGGCGATCATGCTGATAACGGATGTTTTGCCGGAGCCGGATGGACCGAACAAAGCGGTTACGCCGCGCTCGGTCTCGAATTTCGCCGCGAGAAAGAAATCGCCGAGCCGTTTCTGCACATCGACCGCGAGCATGCTAGTCACCGTGATAGCGCATGCTGGCGCGGCGCGCGAACCATTCCGAAATAATGAGAGCGATCAGCGACAGCACGATAGCAACAATGACTAAGCGCCCCGCCGCTGCGTCGCCGCCGGGAATATTCGTGTAGGTGTAGATGGCGGCGGAGATGGTCTGCGTTTCGCCGGGAATATTCGATACGAAGGTGATGGTGGCGCCGAATTCGCCAAGTGCCTTGGCGAAACACAGCACCATGCCGGCGATCACGCCGGACAAGGCCAGCGGCAGCGTCACGGTCGCGAATATCCAGAGCGGGCTGGCGCCGAGCGTTGAGGCGGCGGCTTCCAGCCGCCGATCGATCGCCTCGATCGAGAGGCGGATCGCCCGAACCAGCAGTGGAAATCCCATGACCCCGCAGGCGAGCGCCGCGCCTGTCCAGCGGAATGAGAACACGATACCGAAATGCTCATACAGAAACGCGCCAATAGGGCCGCGACGGCCGAACGAAATCAGCAGCAGATAGCCGGTCACGACCGGGGGCAGCACCAGCGGCAGATGCACGAGACCGTCGAGCAGCGCCTTGCCCCAGAAATCCTTGCGGGCGAGCAGCCACGCCACGGCAATGCCGAAGGGCAAGGCAGCGAACGTGGCCCAGAGGGCGATCCGGAGAGAGAGCCGGATCGCCGTCCATTCTTCGGGAGTCAGTTCGAGCACGTTCAGGATGTCGGCTTGATCAGGAAGGTGAAACCGTGTTTCTCGAACGTGGATTTCGCGACCTGCGAGCGCAGGAACGACAGGTAGCCCGCGGTCTCCGGTTTGGCCGTCGCAGTCGCCGCGACCGGATAGGTGACCGGCTGGTGCGAGTTTTCCGGGAACGTGCCGACGATCTTCACGCCGGGATCGATCTTGGCATCGGTTTCATAGACGATGCCGAGCGCTGCCTCCCCGCGCGATACCAGCAGCAGCGCGGCTCGGACATTGTCGGCCATCGCGAATTTCGGCTCCGCTGCCGCCCATGCGCCGAGACTTTCCAGTGCGGCCTTGGCATAACGGCCGACCGGCACCGCCTTCACGTCGCCGGTGGTGATCTTTCCGTCGCCGGCAAGCTTCGCAAGGTCGAAGCCCTTGGCGATGGTCACCTTGCCAATCTTGGAATCCTTCGGCGCGATCAGGACCAGCTTGTTGCCGAGCAGGTTGACGCGCGTATTGGTCTTGATGGCTTTCTTGTCGATGAGATAGTCCATCCATTTCAGATCGGCAGAAACAAAGATGTCGGCCGGCGCGCCTCCCTCGATCTGTTTTGCCAGCGCGGAGCTGGCGGCATAGCTCGCCACGACCTTCACGCTGGTGGTTTTGGTATAGGCGGTGTTCACGTCGTCGAGCGCGTTCTTCATGGACGCGGCGGCGAAGACGGTGATGGATTTGTCCTGCGCGGCGGCAGGCGAGGTGATCGGGCCGCTCAGGGCCGCGAACAAGATCGCGGCAGCGAGTGCAGCAAAATGACGTCTGATCATGGCGGTTCTCCGGGTGACGGCAAGCCGCCACCTGCAAGGGTGTCTTTGAAATTATGCGATCGTCCTTGAGGAACCGCCGTTCCAGATATTCGGGACGCGCGCCCAGCGCGTCGCGGATCGCGGGTGCACTTTAGCGATCTGTACCTGATTGCCAAGTGCCATTTGGCACTGCACATTCCACGCCCCGGGAGGACAGAAATGCGCGAGCCGGAGCTGCTGGGCGGCGACTATGACTACATTATTGTCGGGGCAGGGTCGGCCGGATGCGTGCTGGCCAACCGGCTTTCTGCCGATCCGAAGAGCAAGGTGCTGCTGCTCGAGGCCGGCGGCCGCGACAACTGGATCTGGTTTCACATCCCGGTCGGCTATCTGTTCGCGATCGGCAATCCGCGCGCCGACTGGATGTTCAAGACCGACGCGGTGCCGGGCCTGAACGGCCGCAGCCTGAATTATCCGCGCGGCAAGGTGATCGGCGGCTGTTCGGCGATCAACGCCATGATCTATATGCGCGGCCAGGCCGGCGACTACGATCACTGGCGGCAGCTCGGCCTGACCGGCTGGGGCTGGGACGATGTCAAGCCGATCTTCCGCAAGCAGCTCGACCATTTCATGGGCGAGGGCGAGCACCATGGCAAAGGCGGCGAATGGCGTGTGGAATATCCGCGCCTGCGCTGGGACATCACGGATGCATTCCAGCAGGCGGCCGCCGAATACGGCATTCCGAAAGTGTCCGATTTCAACACCGGCGACAACGAGGGCGTCGGCTATTTCCACGTGAACCAGAAGCGCGGGCGGCGCTGGTCGTCGGCGCGCGGCTTTCTGAAGCCGGTGCTGAAGCGCGAAAACCTGCGGCTGGAGACAGGCTGCCTTGCCGAGCGCATCATTTTCGATCGCAGGCGCGCTATCGGTGTGCGTTTCCGACAGAATGGTGAAGTGCGGCTCGCGCGTTGCAAGGGCGAGGTGATTCTGGCCGCAGGCGCGATCGGGTCGCCGCAATTGCTGCTGATGTCCGGGATCGGGCCTGCGGCGCAGGTCAATCAATTTGGGATCATGCCCGTCCTCGACAAGCCGGGCGTCGGCGAAAACCTGCAGGATCATCTGCAGTTGCGCCTGATCTATAAAGTCTCTGGCGTCACCACATTGAACGAGACCTATCGCTCGCCTTTTCGCCGCGCCGGCATGGGCCTGAACTATCTGTTGCGTCGCCGCGGGCCCCTCACCATGGCGCCCTCGCAGCTTGGCGCATTCACACGGTCTGATTCCGATCAGGAACGACCCAATATCCAATATCACGTGCAGCCATTATCGCTCGACAAGTTCGGCGATCCGCTGCATTCCTTCGCAGCCTTTACCGTCAGTGTCGCCAATCTGCGGCCGACGAGCCGCGGCCATGTCCGTTTGCGCTCGGCAGCGCCGGACGACGCGCCGGCGATCCAGCCGAATTATCTGTCGACTGACGAGGACCGGAAAGTCGCGGTGGATTCCATTCGCGTGACTCGCAGGATCATCGCGCAACCGGCCTTGCAGAAATTTTTCCCGGTCGAGTATCTGCCGGGCGGCGATGTCCGGGACGAGGACGAGGCCGGACTTGTTGCGGCGGCGGGCAATATCGGCACCACCATCTTTCATCCGGTGGGCACGGCCAAGATGGGCCGTCCCGACGACAAGCTCGCCGTGGTGGATGAGCGCCTGCGCGTCATCGGGCTTGAGGGCTTGCGCATCGCCGACGCCTCTGTCATGCCGACCATTACCTCCGGCAATACCAACTCGCCCACTATGATGATTGCAGACAAGGCCGCGGCGATGATCCGCGAAGACGCCAGGCGCTGACCGATGGCGCGGGTGAAGTTCAATCTGTTCGAGCGGATCAAGAGTATCCTGCTGACGCCGCGCAAGGAATGGCCGGTGATCGAGCGGGAATTCACCGAGCCGGCATTTCTGTTTGTCCGCTACGTCGCAATTCTGGCGCTGATTCCGGCGCTGGCCGGATTCATCGGCCAGTCCCTGGTCGGGGTGAAGGTCTCTGTCGGGACTTTCCGTGCGCCGATCGTGTCGGGCCTTGCGAATGCGGCGATCAGCTATTTGCTGTCATTCGTGATCGTGTATCTGGTGGCCATGGCCATCGACCTCGTGGCGCAATTCTTCGGTGGGCGGCGCAATTTCATGCATGCGCTGAAGCTGTCGGTCTATGCGCATACGCCGGTCTGGCTTGCCGGGGTTTTCCTGATCATGCCCGGTCTGCGCTTTCTGACCGCACTTGGGCTTTACAGCTTTTATCTGCTCGGGACCGGCGCAACCCCGCTGATGGATGTGCCGCGCAATCGCGCTCCGCTTTTCGCGCTGGCGATCATCGTCTTCGCCTTCGTCCTTATCGTTGTTCTGGCGCTGATCAAGGATTTCGTGTTCGCGCTGCCGCGCAATCTCTGATCACGGCGCCAGCAGCACCTGCCGGCAAGCGGCGGGAAGGTCCGCCATGGTCAGCGGCGGTTTCGGCTTCGGCGGTTCTTTCGGCGGCGGCGGATTAAGAATGTGTTCCTGGAACCAGTAATCCAGCTCCTTGCCGCAGCCGTCGCTGTCCGGAGGCGGATCCTGCGGCTTGCAGTCCGGGCTGTCCTTCGGACAGACAATGCGGATATGGAAATGATAATTGTGCCCCCACCACGGGCGCACCTTGTGCAGCCATGAACGGTTGCTGCCGGCCTCGCGGCAGAGCGCTTTCTTGATCGCGGCATTGACGATGATGCGCTCGACTTGCCGGTCTTCGGCGGCGGCGCGGATGATGGCCGCGTGCTGCGAGGTCCAGACCGACGGATCGATATCCTTCTTGTCCTCGCGCACCACATTGGTCGCCGACATTTCCTCGCGTTCGAGCCGGGTCAGTTCGCGCGCCGGCATGGGCGTCAGCCAGATATCGGCGTCGAGCCCGACCTGATGGCTCGCATGCCCCGTAAACATCGGGCCGCCGCGCGCCTGCGCCATGTCACCGACCAAAAGACCGCGCCAGCCGACCTTGGGACCCTTGTCAGCCAGTTTCTCGAGCGTGCGGACGAGATTCGGATGACCCCAGTTGCGGTTGCGGGACAGCCGCATCACTTGCCAGGTCTTGCCGTTGATCGGCAGCGCGACACCGCCGGCCAGACACCCCCGCGTGTAAAAGCCGATCGCGCGGGCCTGCAGGTTCGCCGGCGTCGGCTTGCGGACGAAAAGTTCCTTGGCCGGAGTTTTCGGGTCCTTGGGATTGGCGAGCGGCGGCAGCGGCTTCGGGCTGACGCTGCCGATGTCCTGCGCGCCCGCGGCGCCGCCAAACCAAGGGGCGCTTAAGGAAGCAGCAACAGCCATCGCGATAAGGTGGAATTGCAGCTTTAGCATGCATGCCGTCTAGCCGGACGCGGCCGATTTGTCAGCACAACTCTGTCGCCGCCGGATGGGCCGTTCCGACGTCGGGTTGACAGAGATGAATCGTATTGTCCCCGCCCTGATGGCGCTGATTTTCTGGCCGCTGCCGGCACAGGCCGATCTGGAAGTGCGGGTCGACAAGGCTAGCCAGCGCATGTTCGTGAGCGTGGACGGCGAGATGCGGCATTCCTGGATCGTGTCGACCGGCCTCGGCGGCGGCCCGCATGATGGTACCTACAGGCCGCAGCGGCTGGAGCGCAAATGGCATTCGCGCAAATACAATATGGCGCCGATGCCTTATTCGATCTTCTTCGACGGTAATTATGCGATCCACGGCACCACGCATGTGAGGCAACTGGGCCGGCGCGCATCCAAGGGCTGCGTGCGGCTGCATCCCGACAATGCCGCCGTCTTGTTCGCACTGGTGCGGACGCATGGCGCCGACAATACCCGCATCATCATCGAGCGCGTCGGCGCAACCAACATGGCTGCCAAACCGGCGCAGCATTTGGCCGCGGAGACCGGCGCTGACATCCGCCGCAATTTTGAAGGCGCCGGTGATTGAACCTGGACGCGCCTGAGCGCGACCAAATCCCGACCAATATCTGAGCCGCCATTGCCGGGGCTTTTCGCCCGGTTTCTCAGTCATGCCGGAAACGCAGTCATGGCGGCGCTCACGGAAAAACGGAGACGACCATGCTTGTGACCACCATGATCCATCTCGCGCCGCGCACCATCGCGCAGGCGCGCACCGCGCGCGCCATCTCTCTCGGCAAACATGTGCGGCGCGGCTTCCGCCGCCTGTCACGCGGGATCGTGGCGTTCCGCGCGCGCATCGCGCTGGCCCGGCAATATGAACGCGAGCTGGCCCTGCTGATGCAGGCCGACGACCGCATGCTCAGCGATATCGGCCTGACCCGCGCCGACGTTGTTGCCGCTTCGCGCAGCGGCTGGTTCACGCCCGGCCGCATGATCGATGACTCCACGACACGGCGCGGAAGCGACAGGCGGAATGCACAGAGCCGCAGCGACGTATCGCGTCTGCCGGCGCCGTCGCTGACGCCCGGCGCGCCGCTGCTGCTGACAGTGGAGACTGCTAATTTCCGCTGAGTGGATGACCGCCAAAAGACCTTAGCCAACGCTCCGCCGCCCCTGTTGTTTGAAGGCGCGGGGCTCGCCTGTCCCTGTTTCCTTTCCTCTTTCCGTTTCCGGAAAGAGCAATGGAGCGCCGGGAGGCGCAGGGCTCTTCGCCAGGGGCCGGCGCTCACAGGCCCCCTTTGGCGGGGATTGACGCACCCCGCCGCGCGCCTGGCGAGGCGCGCGGGCTCCTGGCGAAGAGCCCTGCGCCTCCCGGCGCTCCATCGGTCCCGCGCGGCATCAAGCCCCCGGGACGGTCAGCCGTCTGCGGGTCCTTCGCCCGCATCGGCCCCGGAGCGCCGCACCGTATCTCCGGCGCGACGGGTCTCCGGCCCGCCCGTCTGTCCGCACCGCGTCATGACGGCGGCGCGGGGAAGGGCGGAGACGAAATATGATTATCATCCTATAGGAATAGAGTCAATAGAGGCAGCGGTAAAAGAAGCGTAGGCGTGATCAGGCCTGACGCCGACGGTGGCTACCATTTCCAGACCAGGCTTCCCTTGACCGAATGGTCGCTTACCCGCGTGGAGAATTGGCCGGAATACGTCAGCCCGATGGCGAGGTCCGCTCTGATACCAAGATCAACGCTGGCTTCGACCAGTGCAGAATCGCGAGCAATCGTGACGCCTGCGATATCGAATGGCGTGCCACCGTTGGCAAACGCCATTGTCATCGACGGAGCCAGATCGCCAAAGGCATGGCGCCACCCCAGCGTCCCGCGCGCAGTAACAGTCGCACCGCCGGGTGCTATGCCGGTGGTCGCCGCCCGCGCTCCCAGAGTCGCAAATGTCGCGTGGTTCGATTGGCCCTCCCCGGTGAGTGCAGCAGCCCCACCGGACTCGGCAAAGCCGTCCGTATGCACTTCGACATAGGCGACGTTCGCGAACGGCTCGATTGCCACGCCGCCGGACGACAACGCCACGCCGGCTTCTCCAAACGCCTGCATGCTGCGAGCTTGGTAATTTGCATTCACCATGTTGCTGAAGAAGGACACGCAGCATCCTTCGCCGCCAAGAAAGCCGATGCTTCGACTCGTGGAGATGTCATGCCAAGTGTTCGCAAGGCCCGCACGCAGCCCGACCGCGTGGAATTGTCCGCCGCCATAGAAACCGAGATGATAGTTGTCGAGCGCGGCCGACGAACTGCGCTGATCAGCATGCAGCCGGGAACGACTGTAGCCGCCCGCAATGCCGAGCCGCCATGACTGGCCAAAGGTCGCATCGAGTCCGCTGATGAGGCCTCCGGTCGAATGAGTGAGCGTGGCGGCATTGCCGTCGGCGCCGGCGCGGCCCCAGGCGCCGATCGCCTGCGCCCAGGTGGCGATGACGCGCTCCGCTGGCGAAGGGACTGTTGCGGCCTGTGCTGCAAACGGAGCCGTGAATGCCTCGGCTGTGGCGCCGTAAGCCGACACGGGACCGGCAGGACTGAGTGCCTCAAGCGGGCTGGACCGGCCGCCATAGGGTTGCCGCAGTCGTTCGAACACCGCATCGCGCAGGAGGCGCGACTCGTCGAGCATTGCACTCGCTGCGCTGGCATGAATCTCGCCCGAGAGCAGATCGAATGCCGTGCGAGCCTGTTCTGCGTTGCCGAGCACGACCACGTCGTAGATGGGGTTGCCCGTACCGAGCTGTTCCACCGCGGCTCCGGTTGCGATCTGATTTGGAGTTTGTCCTACGCCGGCGAAAGTGAGGCCGGTGCTGACGATCTGCAGGTACACATTGTTGGCGTCATAGCTCAGGCAGGCGCAAAGGAAATCGGACGCGAAGTCCAATGCCGAGAATGTTCCGATCAGCCCGCCGGAAGCGGTGAGAATGGTGTAAGTCTTGTTCTTAGGATAGTTGCCGGGCTCCGCGATGACGTGCACGGTGCCGGCGAGGGTGGCCGTCCCTGTGACATTCGTGCGATCGTTGCTGGTCGGCGAAATGTCGACTTGGTAAGTGGACGCGGGCGTGAAGCTGAGATTGCCCTGCACACTGAGCGTGCCGATGGGAGGGCCGGGAGCAAGAATGCCGCCATTGATCGACGTCGTGGGCAACGTTCCGGTGCCGCCGATGGTGCCGCCCGAATTGACCGTGAGCCCGCTCGACGGCGCGATCGAGCCGTCGACCAGCAGCGTGCCGCCGTTGACCGTCGTCGCTCCCGTATAGGTATTCACGCCGGTCAGCGTCTCGGTGCCGGCGCTGAGCGTCAGCCCGCCGCCGACGCCGCTGATGACGCCATTGTAGCTGCCCGACGCGCTCGACAGCGTCAGCGTCTGGTTACCGAGCACGACCGAGCTGTTGGCCACGCCCGAGAGCGTCTTGATCGTGGCGCCGGCGGCCGTGGCGGAGATGTCGAAGACGCCCGCTGCATTGGCCACGTCCACGCCGGCCGAGGCCGCGATGCTGCCGGTGCCGGACAAGGCCAGCGTGCCGGTGTTGATCGTGGTCGAGCCGGCATAGGTGTTGGTGCCCGACAGCGTCAGCGTGCCGGTGCCGGTTTTCACCAGCGACCCGCCGGGCGGGCCGACGCCGGTGTCGCTGATGACGCCGCTGACCGTGGTGCTCTGGTTGTTGCCGCCGACGGTGAGTTCGTTGTCGCCGAGCAGGAAATTGCCCGCGCCGGCGATGGAGCCGGCCGAAATCCGGCCGTCATTGGCCGGGCCGCGGCTGGTCGAGAAATTGACCTGGCCGCCGAGGTTGTTGACGATGGCGGCGTTGCCGCCGGTACTGGTGCCGCGGAAATTGAGCGTGCCGTTGTTGGTGATGGCGGCGCTGCCACCCGTGCTGGTGTTGTTGAAGTCGATGGTGCCGCCGACATTGTTGGTGATGTCGGCGCTGCCGGCGGTGGCGGTGTTGAAGAATTCCAGGCTCAGATTGTTGATGATGGTGGCGGAGCCGCCCGTGCTGGTGTTGCGGACATTCAGCTGGTCGTTGTTGGTGATGCTGGCGGTGCCGCCGGTACTGCTGTCGTTGAAATCGGCGACGTCGTTGTTGGTGATGGTGGCGCTGCCGGCCGTGCTGCTGTCGTTGAAGTCGAGGTTGCTGTTGTTGGTGATGACGGCGTTGCCGGCCGTGCTGGTGTCGTTGAAGATTAGGTTTCTGTCGTTGCCGACGGTGGCGGTGTTGGCGATGACGGCGTTGCCGGCGGAGGCGGCGTTGTTGAAAATGAAGTTGTTGTTGTTGTCGATGGTGATGCTGCCGCCGTTCACCACGATGCCGGCGCCGTTGAAGGTGACCCTGCGGTTGTTGGGCGTGGTGAAGGTGTAGTTCGACGCGCCGACGTTGAACGTCCAGCTTCCGATCGTGGTGTTGGCCGAGTTCGTCAGGTTCGTGACGGTCGACACGTCGAAAAACGCGGTCCCGGTCGGCACGCTGCCTGTGGACCAATTGGCGCCGGTGTTGAAGTTGTTGGAACCCGGGTTGAGCAGCCAGGTCGCGTCCTGCGCGGCGGCCGGTGGGGCCGCCGCAATCAGCGCCCACGCTGCAAGTATAACGCGCAATGTTGCCGCGCGCTTCGGTCGCTTGCGTCCGCAGGTGCTCAAGCGCCCTCGCACGCGAAGCCCGCCTCCGGCGTGGCGGATCTTCCAAGCGATCCGACGTGGCGCCGTGGAGCGGACAGAGATTGCGCCGCCGTCTGATGCCGTTTCGCGAGAAAACAAGGGCAGCACCCTGTGCAGCGTCAGCGTGAGTCCTGCGGCCGGGCGTGACTGCAACAATCGGTGCCCACTGCGCCGAGGCGTCAATGGAAGCTGTCAAAGCTAAATTAAATTGTTCTAAATCCGTTTGCCGCACTTGCGTTTCAGGATCAGCATACCACCGCATCAGACTCGCGATTGACCAGCGGGAAGAGACCGCTCGGTTAGATGGTATCCACGGCCCGCTAAGAATCCTTGGTGGTATTTTCAGCAGCGGTGCCGGGCCGAGGGATTACACATCCACCTTCAGCGCGGCGATGAACGCCTCCTGCGGGATGTCCACCTTCCCGTACTGGCGCATCTTCTTCTTGCCTTCCTTCTGCTTCTCCAGAAGCTTGCGCTTGCGGGTGGCGTCGCCGCCGTAGCATTTCGCGGTCACGTCCTTGCGCAGCGCGCGCACGGTTTCGCGCGCGATCACCTTGCCGCCGATCGCGGCCTGGATCGGCACCTGGAACATGTGCGGCGGGATCAGTTCCTTCAGCTTCTCGACCATGGCGCGGCCGCGGCTTTCCGCGCGTGTCCTGTGCACCAGCATCGCGAGGGCGTCGACCGGCTCGGCGTTGACGAGGATCTGCATCTTCACAAGATCGGAAGGCCGATAGTCGGTCAGGTGATAATCGAAGGAAGCATAGCCCTTCGACACCGATTTCAGCCGGTCGTAGAAATCGAACACCACTTCGTTGAGCGGCAATTCGTATTTCACCATGGCGCGGTTGCCGACATAGGTCAGCTCTTTCTGCACGCCGCGGCGGTCCTGACAGAGTTTCAGCACCGCGCCGAGATAGTCGTCCGGCGTCATGATGGTGGCTTCGATCCACGGCTCCTGGATCTCTTCGATCTTCACCACATCCGGCATGTCGACCGGATTGTGAATCTCAATCTGCTTTCCGTCGGTCAGCGTCATCTTGTAGATCACCGATGGCGCGGTCGCGATCAGGTCAAGATTGAATTCGCGCTCCAGCCGCTCCTGGATGATCTCGAGATGCAGAAGGCCGAGAAAGCCGCAACGGAAGCCGAAGCCGAGCGCGGCTGATGTTTCCATCTCGAAGGAGAAGCTGGCGTCGTTCAGGCGCAGCTTGCCCATCGCCGCGCGCAACTCCTCGAAGGCGGCAGCATCGACCGGAAACAGACCGCAGAACACCACCGGGATCGCCGGCTTGAAGCCGGGCAGGGCTTCCGCGACCGGCTTCTTCGCATCAGTGATGGTGTCGCCGACGCGGGTGTCGGCCACTTCCTTGATCGAGGCGGTGAGGAAGCCGATCTCGCCCGGCCCCAGCTCCTTCACTTCCACCTTTTTCGGCGTGAACACGCCGACACGATCGACTTCATAGGTTGCGCCGGTGCCCATCATCTTGATGGTGTCGCCTTCCTTCAGCGTGCCGTCGACGATGCGCACCAGCACGATGACGCCGAGATAGGAATCGTACCAGCTGTCGACGAGCAGCGCCTTGAGCGTCGCGTCGCGGTCGCCCTTCGGCGCGGGCAGCTTGTGCACGATCGCCTCCAGCACGTCGGGCACGCCGATGCCGGTCTTCGCCGAAATCGGAATGGCGTCGGAGGCGTCGATGCCGATCACGTCCTCGATCTGCTGCTTCACCTTCTCCGGCTCGGCGGCGGGCAGATCGACCTTGTTCAGCACCGGCACGATCTCGTGATTGTTGTCGATCGCCTGATAGACATTGGCGAGCGTCTGCGCCTCCACGCCCTGCGAGGCATCGACCACGAGCAGCGAGCCCTCGCAGGCGGCGAGCGAGCGGTTCACCTCATAGGCGAAGTCGACATGGCCCGGCGTGTCGATCAGGTTCAGAATGTAATCCTGCCCGTCCTGCGCGCGGTAATTGAGCCGCACCGTCTGCGCCTTGATGGTGATGCCGCGCTCGCGCTCGATGTCCATCGAATCGAGCACCTGTTCCTTGCCCGCCATCTCGCGCGCGTCGAGGCCGCCGGTGAGCTGGATCAGCCGGTCGGCCAGCGTCGATTTGCCGTGGTCGATATGCGCCACGATCGAGAAATTGCGGATGTTTTTCAGGGGGGCGGTACTCATGGCGGGCAGATAGCACCGGCCATCAGGGGCGGCAAGGCTGCCAAAAACTGCCTCTCCCCGTCACCCCGAGGCGCGAGCGACTGAAGGTCGCTGGCCTCGAAGGGTCATGGTCGAAGAAGGCGGTGCATAGTTGGTGCCGTCATCCTTCGAGGGCGCTTCACGCCACCTCAGGATGACGGATCGAAGCTTAATATCGGTAATGATCCGGCTTGAACGGGCCTTCGACCTTCACGCCGATATACTCGGCCTGGTCGGGGCGCAGCTTGGTCAGCTTCACGCCGATCTTGTCGAGATGCAGCCGCGCGACCTTCTCGTCGAGATGCTTGGGCAGCGTGTAGACCTTCTTCTGATACTTGCCGTCCTTGTTGTGCGCGAAGAGCTCGATCTGCGCCAGCGTCTGGTTGGTGAAGGACGAGGACATGACGAAGCTCGGATGACCCATGGCGTTGCCGAGATTCACCAGGCGGCCTTCCGACAGGAGGATAATGCGGTGGCCGTCGGGAAACTCGATCTCGTCCACCTGCGGCTTGATGTTCACCCATTTCATGTTGCGCAGACCCGCGACATCGATCTCGTTGTCGAAATGGCCGATGTTGCAGACGATGGCGCGATCCTTCATCTGCCGCATGTGGTCGGCGGTGATGATGTCCTTGTTGCCGGTGGCGGTGACGAAAATGTCGGCGCGCTTCACCGCGTCCTCCATCGTGGTCACTTCATAGCCTTCCATCGCCGCCTGCAGCGCGCAGATCGGATCGATCTCGGAGACGAGCACGCGGCAGCCGGCTTGACGGAGCGACGCCGCCGAGCCTTTGCCGACATCGCCGAAGCCCGCGACCATCGCGACCTTGCCGGCCATCATCACGTCGGTGCCGCGGCGGATGCCGTCGACCAGCGATTCACGGCAGCCGTACAAGTTGTCGAACTTGGACTTCGTCACCGAGTCGTTGACGTTGATCGCGGGGAAGAGAAGCTTGCCTTCCTTCTCCATGATGTAGAGGCGATGCACGCCGGTTGTCGTCTCTTCCGAGACGCCGCGGATATTCTTCGCAAGCTCGGCGAACCAGCCCGGCTTTTCCTTCAGCGTGCGCTTGATCAGCGCAAACAGGATCTCCTCTTCCTCCGAACCAGCCTTGTCGAGGAACGCCGTGTCGCCCTTCTCGGCGCGGTAGCCGAGATGCACCAGCAGGGTCGCGTCGCCGCCGTCATCGAGAATCATGTTCGGCGTGCCGCCGTCGCTCCATTCCAGGATCTTGCGGGTGTATTCCCAGTAGTCCTTCAGGCTTTCGCCCTTCACCGCGAAAACCGGAATGCCGGCAGCGGCGATGGCCGCGGCGGCGTGATCCTGGGTTGAATAGATGTTGCAGGAGGCCCAGCGGATGTCGGCACCGAGCGCAGCCAGCGTCTCGATCAGCACAGCCGTCTGGATAGTCATGTGAAGTGAGCCGGCAATGCGGGCGCCCTTGAGCGGCTGCGCGGCGCCATATTCCTCGCGGGTCGCCATCAGGCCCGGCATTTCGGTTTCGGCGATGTTGATTTCCTTGCGGCCGAATTCGGCGAGGCCGATGTCAGCGACGACGTAATCGGAAAAGCCGGCTTTCTTCGCGACTGCGGTCATGTTCTTCGGAATCCTTATGTCTTGAGAGACGCGGCAGGCTCACGCGCGTGCGGACGCGCAGCCCTCGAGCCGCCTTCGGCCCGAGCCTATAGCAGGGGCCGGAGCCGCCTGCAATCCGGATATAAAGATTTCTTTATGTGATTTTCAAAGTGGAGGCTTGATCCTTCTAACCGCCGCCACGGCAATTGTGGTGGACTTTCAGGCGGTTGCGCTGCTTTCCACAGGAAGGCCGGACGCTTTCCATTCCGGGAAACCGTCTTCGAGCCGGTGCACGGTGTAGCCACGCGCCCTCAGCAGGGACACCGCCTCGAACGACAATACGCAGTAAGGGCCTCGGCAGTAGGCGACGATTTCGCGCCCCTTTGGCAGTTCAGCCAATCGCTTTTTGAGTTCGGGCAACGGAATGTTCAGGGCGGACGGCAGATGGCCCAATGCGAACTCCGTTTCCGGCCGGACATCAAGCACGGTCACGAGCCTGTCCCGAAGGCGTTTAATCAGGCCCTTGCGCGTGACAGGTTCCATTGCGTCGCGCGCGCGGAAGTAGGCCGCCATCACGCGCTCGATCTCGGCGGCGTTGCGCTCGCCGACGCGTCCGAGCGCCTTCAGGAGGGCAATGACATCGTCCTCCCCGGCGAGCGAGTAGAGCACCCGCTTGCCATCACGGCGCGTCGCGACCAGCGCGGCGCGTCGCAGGATCTGCAAATGGCGGGAGGCATTCGCAAATGTCAGCCCGGCCTGCGCCGCCAGTTCCTCGACGCTTCGCTCGCCCTGACCGAGATGCTCCAGCAGCTCCAGACGGTGCTGGTGGCCGAGCGCCTGCGCGATCCCGGCAAGACCGGCAAATACCGCCTGTTTAGGTCCAATGCTTGACATCATCTCTCATTCATTCGATCATTCATCATAGCCATTGAATGATATAGAGGGGCGCTCGCGGACGCAAAACAATAACGGCCGCGGACTCGTCGTCGCCTCTGCATGAGCACAACATCTCATGGACACCGAGCACCGCCAAGGCCACTGGCAGCGAACCTACGAAGTGAAGACCGGGCAGGAGGTGAGCTGGCATCAGGATTCACCAGAACCCTCGCTCAGGCTGGTCACCGCCGCGGCAACATCGTTGGCGTCTTCCATCATCGATATCGGCGGCGGAACCTCGTATCTCGTCGATCGTCTTGTGCAGCGCGGATTTCGCAAGGTCTCCGTACTCGACGTGTCTTCCGCCGCGCTCGCCAAGGCGCAAGCGCGTCTTGGTGCACAGGCTTCGGTCGTCGATTGGATTGCCGCGGACATCACGATCTGGACGCCGACGCGCCTCTACGACGTGTGGCATGACCGGGCGACCTTTCATTTCATGGTGACCGAAGCTGACCGCTCCGCCTATCTTGAGCGTCTGAGAGCGGCCCTCGCGCGCGGCGGACATGCCGTCATCGCGACATTTGCTTTGGACGGGCCTGAAAGATGCAGCGGATTGCCCGTGATGCGCTACGATCCGGCAGGCCTCGCCGACACGCTGGGGACGGAATTCACGCTCGTCAGCTCCGAGCGCCATCTTCACCACACACCTGCGGGGTCCGTGCAGCCCTTTCAATTCAGCGTCTTCAGCCGCCGGTTGGACGCTTCATGAC
The DNA here is from genome assembly GCA_032027085.1 of Pseudorhodoplanes sp. NCBI lineage: Bacteria > Pseudomonadati > Pseudomonadota > Alphaproteobacteria > Hyphomicrobiales > Pseudorhodoplanes > Pseudorhodoplanes sp. The sequence continues at coordinate 2,154,508 of JAVSMS010000001.1, forward strand.
CGGCGGCTTACCGCGTGCAGCGCCGCCGATCCTGCGCGCCAAGCACCACAAGTCGGCATCGATGTTCAATCCGGAGAATCTGCTGCGCGAAGCACGCCGCCAGAAGAATCTGCCGGATAGCCCGGTCCCCGAGGTCTGCATCCTCGATCCGGACGGAGATATCGTGCGCCACCTGAGCGCCACCGGACGGGCGCAGCGAGTGGAAGGCTGGGCCTGCTATCATAGCGACATGGTTCGCTTCACGGAGGGCGGGCGCGACTATGGGATCGTGGGCTGTGCTGTCGGTGCGTCCTATGCAGTGCTGCTCGCCGAGCAGATGTTCGTTTCGGGCTGCCGCCTGCTCATCAGCATAACGTCATCCGGACAGATCAAGCGGCTGCGGGAACCGCCTTATTTCATCCTGATCGAACGCGCGTTGCGTGATGAAGGGACGAGCTACCATTATCTGCCTGCCGACAGGGATTACGCGGAAGCCGATCCGGCATTAGTCGCGGCTGTGGCGCCAGCTCTCAAGCAATCGGACACGCCGGTCGAACGCGGAGCCTCCTGGACGACCGATGCGCCATACAGGGAGACGCCTGAAGCCATCGAAGCTGCGCGTGCAGAGGGCATCCTCGCCGTCGAGATGGAGGCAGCCGCGCTCTATGCTTTCGGCGAGGCGCGGAACAAGCCGGTTCTCTGCTTCGCGCATGTGACGAACCGGATGGGGCGGGCCGGAGACTTCGAGAAGGGCGAAGCCAATGGCGCAACCGCGGCTATCACGTTGATTCACGCCGTCGCCAATTGCTGGCTGCGGTCACGATAGAAGATTTGGTTTCGAATGCGGAGCCTGCTTTACGCCGCATGTCCATGGCATGGCTGGGTGGCGTGCGCGGTGCGCAAGCTCGCTTCAGGCCGCAATGGTCTGGCTACCTTTCCGAACTGGCCGGTCTGGCCGGATTTGCCTTGAGCACGCCGGCCTGCTCCAGGGCGGCCGCGGTCTGCTGCATCTTGTTGATCAGTTCAATGGCGGCGGCGGGAGGCAGGACCAGGCGGCAGGCCGGGTAGCGACGGCCGGTCAGCGGCGCGTCCTTCTTCATCTCGTCCATGCGGGTGATGCCGAATTCGATGCGCAGGGTCTGCCCGTCAAAGAAGATGCTGTTGACGGCATCGGCAAAGGTCTCGCCGCATTCGGGCCGGTCGACATAGCGGACGCTGGCGGTCTTGGCGCCGCTGGTTGGCTTGCTGGCGGCAGCCTGCTGCCGCGCGATGGAGTCGGATGTCGAGTTTTTAGGCGTGGTCATGGCAATTCGCTCCCCCAGGAGAAAGCCGGCCCAGTGTTGTGGTTCAGAACTTCGCGTCGCGGCGAGTCCTCAAGCGAGTGCGAATTCAGGACGCCAGCGTTGTTGCTCTTATCTATCCTGAACTGTGCGGCGTGCCAACGGCGACAAGGTATGCGGCGTTCCGGCAGGAACGCCGCAGACTTCAGACATCAGATCACAGCAGCGCCACCTTGCCGCTCGCGAGATCGTAGTTGGCTCCGACCACTTTCACCTTCTTGTCCTGCACTAGTTTCGACACGATCGGTTTCGCCGTCGTCAGCCGGCGTACGCCATAGCGTACATTTTCCTCGATGGAAGCTTGCAGCAGATTGTCGGGCTTGCCGCGTTTAGCGATTTCGACGGCCGGTTTGATATCGCGCACCATCTCCTGCAAATGGCCCGGCAATTTTGCGCCCTCCTTGAGCACCTTGATGGCGGCGCCGACCGCGCCGCAATTGCTGTGGCCCAGCACCATGATCAAGGGCGCGCCAAGAAATTTCACTGCGTATTCAATGCTGGCGAGGACGTCGTCATTGACGAAATTGCCGGCGACACGAACAACGAACAGATCGCCCGGACCCTGGTCGAAGGCGAGTTCGGGTGCGACACGCGAATCCGCGCAACTCAGGATCGCTGCGACCGGATATTGACCTGTCACCCGCGCGGCGCGGCCGGCGGAAAAATCCTTGTTGGCCGCCGTGTTGGCGGCGTAGCGAGCGTTGCCGTCCATGATGCGCTTCAGGGCGTCGTCCGGCGAGATGGCGTTTTGCGGCATCGCGGTTTGCGCGAAGGCGGAAGGAAACGGAGACGCGGCGGCACCGAGCAGCGCGGCGCCTCCCGACAAGAGGCCGCGGCGCGACATCGAGGCAGGCCGGTAACATTCATTGCACATGACTGTTTCCCTGAGTTGCGGCGCCCATCGCCGCAAACGAAGGCGCGCAGGGTGAGCCGTACGCGTTAAGCCCGGGTTATTTTCGGAAGCGAGATTTCCCAATTGCGCGGGAACGTGGGCGAACGATCTGAAATCGCGCCGTCAATCCTCTTCGCCGAAGCGGTCGCCGATCAAGGTGCTGATCGCGTCGATGACTTCGGCGGCGTCCCTGCCCTTGGCCTCGACCGTGATCGAGGTGCCCGGGCCGGCGGCCAGCATCATCAGGCCCATGATGGAATTGCCGCCCACCGTTTCGCCCGCGCGGGTGACCTTCACGTCGGCGTCGTAGCGTTCGACCGTCTGCACGAATTTCGCCGAAGCGCGGGCGTGCAGCCCCTTTTTGTTGGTAATTTCCAGAATGCGGATAATGGCGCCGTCAGAGCCGCTCATTTTCCGGCGAGGACCCGGCTGGCAATGGTGACGTATTTGCGCCCGGCTTCCTGGGCGGCGGCGACCGCCTCCGGCAGCGGCACTTCGTTGCGGACCTTGGCGAGTTTCACAAGCATGGGCAGGTTGATCCCGGCGATGACCTCCACCTTGGGCCGGCTCATGCAGGAAATCGAGAGGTTGGAGGGCGTGCCGCCGAACATGTCGGTGAGCACGGCGACGCCGTCGCCGCTGTCGACCCGCTTGATGGCTTCCACGATGTCTTTCCGCCGCTGCTCGACGTCATCGTCGGGGCCGATAGTGACGGCTTCGATCTGCTGCTGCGGACCGACGACATGCTCGAGGGCGGAACGGAACTCCACGGCGAGACGGCCGTGGGTAACGAGAACAAGGCCGATCATAAAAAACTCCGGCGGGCGCGATGGTTTGCGCCGCACGAAAGGGCGCCATCATGACCATCCAAAAGCCCATTGCAAGGGGCTTTCTGCGGATTGAACCCGCATGCTGCATTGCGGTAAATATGGATGAAGTCCAAATTTTGCGAGCCCGCTGCCTGGCCATTCTGCAGGCCAGACCTTCCAGGCCCGTGTTCCACAGCCCGGCCGGCTCAATTCGTCCGCAAGGCGGCGAGGACAAGAGGCAGGGGCTCGATGCCGGCTGCGACCGCAAGTCGCGCAAGGGGGACGCCTGCAATCGTCGCAGTTTCCGCTTCCGGCTGCGGCAAGCGGTCGGCGTCAAGCGCGGCCAGATCGACAACCCAGCCAACCACGGCGAGTGGCTCGAACGGCAGGCGCCGGATTCCCACACCTCGGACCTCGATCAATCCCTTCAACTGCTCCGGAGGCCGCACCAGCAACTGGCCATTCACGGCCTCCACACAGGCCCGATCGTCGGTCACCAGCCGGGCAAGCGGAAGCAGGCCGGCGACGCCGGCATCAAGCAGCCCCAATACCAGACGCGATTTTCCGGAACCGGCCGGGCCGCGAATGAGCATCGCCCGGGCGCCGATCAGGACCGCCGATGCATGAATGGTGGAACCGGTCACGGTCAGAGCGCCGGCAGGCGCACCGTGAAGCGGGCGCCGAGCACCAACGGAGCCGCGCCGTCATGGGTGGGAACGCCGAGCCGGTTTTCGGCGCGGATTTTGCCGCCATGCGCTTCGATGATCTGCTTGGAGATCGACAGGCCAAGGCCTGAATTCTGTCCGAAGCCCTGGTGCGGGCGATCGGTGTAGAAGCGCTCGAAGATCTTTTCCATTGCGTCGGGCCGGATGCCGGGCCCATCGTCGTCCACCACGATCTCGATATCCTGTTTCAGGCGCCGCGCGGTGACCCGCACATTGCCGCCCGCGGAGGAGAAGGAACGCGCATTTTCGATCAGATTGTCGATCACCTGACCGAGACGCGAATCGTGTCCCGGCGTCATGAAGGCGGATGGCCCGCCGCCTTCGAAGGCGAGCGAGACGGAGATACCGTCATTGTGACGGACCTCGTTCGCGACGCTGACCACCGTGTTGAGCAACTGATGCAGGTCGACGGGTTCGGATTCCTGCCGCTGCAATTCGGCATCGAGCCGGCTGGCATCGGAGATGTCGGAGATCAGACGGTCGAGCCGCCGCACATCATGCTCGATCACCGCCAAGAGGCGAGCCTGGCTTTCCTTGGTCTTGGCCAGCGGCAAGGTCTCGACGGCGGAGCGCAGCGACGTGAGCGGGTTCTTCAGTTCGTGCGCCACATCGGCGGCAAAGCTTTCGATCGCTTCGATGCGGCTATAGAGCGCATTGGTCATGTCGCGCAAGGTGCCGGAGAGATGCCCGATTTCGTCGCCTCGCTTGGTGAAATCCGGAATCTCCACGCGCGAGCGGATGCGCCGGCGCACATGTTCGGCAGCTTCCGCGAGCCGCCGCATGGGGCCCGCGATGGTGCGCGCCAGCAGCATCGACAGGATCACCATCACCGCCGCGCCGATCAGGAAGACCTTGAAAATCGCAAGCCGCTCGGCCTCGACCATCTGGTCGATGTCGGCACCCTGCGTTGACAGCAGGATGGCGCCGCGGATGGCGCGGAATCGCTGCACGGGCGCCGCGACCGATACGATGACTTCGCCGCGTGAATTGATGCGCACCACGCTGGCTTTCTGTCCGGTCAACGCCGCGGCGACTTCCGGATAACCCTTGCCGTTGGCGGCGCCCAATTCCTGGTAGATGGGCAAATCGCCGCGCGCGAGCCATTTGCGGATTGAATTCCATTGCTTCTCGAAGAAGCCGGGTTTTTCGGCGCCGGGCGCCGGCAGATCGAAGCGCAGTACATCGCCGCGGCCATAGAGATTGCGGCTGTCGAGCAGCAGCACGCCGTCATGATCGTAGATGCGGGCGCGCGTGTTGGTCGGCGAAATCAGCCGCCGCAGCACCGGCGCCACGCGTTCAGGATTAATCGGAAACTCGAAATTGTTCGCGGCCTCGTCGGACGGCCCGTAGGATTCGCCGACCTGCAATTCGAGCAGCTTGTCGGGATCGAGCGTGATCGCGTCGGTCTCGACCGTGGCCGATGCGGCAATCGCGCCGGCGATGATATCGGCCTGAACCAGAAGGCTCTGCACCCGCGCTTCGATGAAGAAGGCGCGCGACTGCGACAGATAGAAAATGCCCATCACCAGCGCGAACAGGCCGGCGACGTTGAGAATGACAATGCGGCGGGTCAGACTTGACGACGACTGCCCGATAATCGTCTGCCAATAACGCTGCAAACGCCCGACGCTTTTTTTCGGCGCCTCGGGCGCGGCTTTGGCCTCGGCCTCCGCCTGGGACAGGATTATCTTGGTTCGATCGAGCACGTGCTGGCGTCTGCCCTGCTGTGGTCCGTGCCGCCCCCGTTTGCACGCAAGAGTCGCAGTCTAACGCAAGCCAGTGGAGCCGTCACACCGTCCGTTGCCTGGATCCCGTCCAGACGCTTTTCAGGCTTCCTTGAAGCGGTAGCCCACGCCGTAAAGGGTTTCGATCATGTCGAAGTCGTCGTCGACCACCTTGAATTTCTTGCGCAGCCGCTTGATGTGGCTGTCGATGGTGCGGTCATCGACATAGACCTGATCATCGTAAGCCGCGTCCATCAGCGCATTGCGGCTCTTCACCACGCCCGGGCGGCTGGCCAGCGCCTGCAGGATCAGGAATTCGGTCACGGTGAGAGTGACCGGCTCGCCTTTCCAGGTGCAGGTGTGGCGCTCCGGGTCCATGCGCAGCAGCCCGCGTTCGAGCACCTTGGCGGTGTCAGTCTCGCGCGGCGCGCTGCCGTCCTTCGGGGTGCCGCGGCGGAGGACCGCCTTGACGCGTTCGACCAGCAGCCGCTGCGAGAAAGGTTTGCGGATGAAATCGTCGGCGCCCATTTTCAGGCCGAACAATTCGTCGATCTCCTCGTCCTTTGAGGTGAGGAAGATCACCGGCATGTCGGTTTTCTGGCGCACGCGGCGCAGCAGTTCCATGCCGTCCATGCGCGGCATCTTGATGTCGAGAATGGCAAGATCGGGCGGCGACGACTTGAAGCCGTCGAGAGCAGACGCGCCGTCGGTGTAAGTCATGATCCGATATCCCTCCGCTTCCAGGGCGATGGAGACGGAAGTCAGGATGTTGCGGTCGTCGTCGACGAGAGCGATGGTCGGCATGAGCCCTTTTCCAGTGGTGGTAAAAGAATCCCCGGGCTGTGAAGCCTGCAAAGCTGGGCCGAAATGTGACTATTCGGCAACAACTATATGATTCTACAGGGACGACAATTCTAGCCCCAAATGGTTCCCAATGCCGCCATTATTCGTGAGAGTTAACGGCAGCACCCGTTAGGACCCAAGATATGCAGCCAAACGCGGATTTCGACCCCAAAAAAGCGGTTCGCAAGCTTTTGCGGGAAAGCCGCTCCGGGGCCCTTGCGACGCTGTTGCCGGATTCAGGCTCCCCCTATTGCTCGCTGGTCAACGTGGCGACCGCCTTCGACGGCGCGCCGCTGCTGCTGATCTCGAATCTGGCGCTGCATACCCGCAATATCCTTGCCGACGATCGCGTCTCGCTGATGCTCGACGAGCGCAAGGAGGGCGATCCGCTGCAAGGTGCGCGCGTGACGCTGACGGGGCGCGCCGGCGTGACGCAGGATCAGAATGACGTCCGGCGCTATCTCGCGCGTCAGCCGGAATCGGAAATGTTTGCCGGCTTTGCCGATTTTGCGTTCTACCGCATCGCCATCGACGGCGCGCATCTGGTCGCCGGGTTCGGCCGCATCATCGATCTAAAGCCAGCCGACATCCTCGTCGATCTTGTGGGCGCGGATGATCTTCTCGCTGCGGAAGCCAGCGCCGTCGCGCACATGAATACAGATCACGCCGATGCTGTGCGGCTCTATGCGACCAAGCTGCTGGGCGCGCCGGACGGAGATTGGAGCTGCGTCGGCTTCGATCCCGAGGGTATGGAATTGCAGAATGGACGGACGGCATTGCGGTTATCGTTTCCGCAGCGCATCGCCGGCGCCGGACAGTTGCGCCAGGTGCTGAAGCAATTGGCAGAAGACGCACGAAAAAAAAGCTGACCGGCCGCCGTGTCATTCCTCACCTTGCGGCTCGTCCTGCGGTTTGATGCGGTGCAACAGATCGCGGACGCCGCAGCATGAAACCATTTTCGGCCAAAAGACTTGGCATCTCGTCCCTCACGCTCTAAGAGGTCGCGCCGCCCCGGCAGGGGCGCTATAATTTTTTGCCGCGCTACCGACCTTCGGCGTTCATGGGACCGGCCAGTCATGGCCGGACGCGTTTCGGGAGGATATCCGTGCAAGAGACTGGCATTCGGAATAAGGCCTTTGGCGCCGACAAATTCGGCCTCAAGGATCTCGCTGCTGTTCACTGGAATCTGACCGAGGCGCCGCTCTATGAGCACGCCATCACGGCGCGTGAAGGCAACATCGTCGCGGGCGGCGCGCTCTGCGCCGAAACCGGTCACCACACCGGCCGTTCCCCCAAAGACAAGCACACGGTGGTCGACGATCTCACGCGCGACAGCGTCTGGTGGGACGGCAACCGCAAGATGTCGAAGGAGCATTTCGAGAACCTGTACCTTGACTTTCTCGCGCATTGCAAAGGCAAGACGCTGTTCGCGCAGGATCTTTATGGCGGCGCCGATCCGGCCTATCGCATCAAGGTGCGCGTGTTTACCGAGCTCGCCTGGCACTCGCTGTTCATTCGCACGCTGCTGATCCGGCCGAACCAGTTCGAAGTCGAAAGCTTTGCGCCGGAGATGACCATCATCGACCTGCCGTCGTTCCGGCCCGACGCCAAGCGTCACGGCGGTCGCGAAGGCTCCGACACCATGGTCGCGATCGACTTCTCGCGGAAGATCGTGCTGATCTGCGGCTCGTCATATGCCGGCGAGATGAAGAAGTCGGTGTTCACGACGCTCAACTTTTATCTGCCAGCGCAGGGCGTGATGCCGATGCATTGCTCGGCCAATGTCGGACATAACGGCGACAGCGCGCTGTTCTTCGGCCTCTCCGGCACCGGCAAGACGACGCTGTCGGCCGATCCCAACCGCATCCTGATCGGTGACGACGAAACCGGCTGGGGCCCGAACGGTATCTTCAATTTCGAAGGCGGCTGCTACGCGAAATGCGTCAATCTCACCTACGAGAACGAGCCGCAGATCTGGGACGCCACCAACCGGTTCGGCGCGATCCTGGAGAATGTGGTGTTTGATCCTGTCACGCGCGTGCCGGATTACACCGACATTTCCAAGACTGAGAATACCCGCTCGGCTTATCCGCTGGAGTCGATCCCGAATGCGTCGCGCACCGGCTGCGCCGGCCATCCGAAGAATGTGATCTTCCTCACCGCCGACGCCTTTGGCGTGATGCCGCCGATCGCGAGGCTGACGCCGGCGCAGGCGATGTATCACTTCCTGTCCGGCTACACCGCGAAGGTCGCGGGCACCGAGAAGGGTCTTGTCGGTGTGCAGCCGGAATTCTCGACCTGCTTCGGCGCACCGTTCCTGCCGCGTCCGCCGGCCGAGTATGGCAACCTGTTCCGCAAATACATCACCGATCACAATGTCGATTGCTGGCTGGTGAATTCCGGCTGGACTGGCGGCAAATATGGCGAAGGTCGCCGCATGCCGATCAAGGCGACGCGCGGGCTGGTCACCGCGGCGCTCGACGGCTCGCTGAAGAATGCATCATTCCGCACCGATCCTTATTTCGGTTTCGCGGTCCCGACTTCGGTGCCCGGCATCGAGCCGCATCTGCTCTATCCGATGAAGACCTGGAAGGACAAAGCCGCCTTCGACAAGACCGCGCGTGACCTCGTGAAGATGTTCCAGGACAACTTCACGAAGTTCGAGGATAAGGTCGAGGCCGATGTCCGCGCCGCGGCGCCGGAAGTACGGCTGGCGGCGGAGTAGTGTTGTCATCGGCCGCGCCCGTTCTCGGGTTTATCCGGGATCGGCTCTTGAGGTGGACAAGTCGGTGCAGACGCTGGTGATGACTGGAGCCCCGCTTTCGTGCGGCAAGATAAAGAGATAAGGGCGGCCTTTTGGCCGCCCCTATTTTATTCCCCAATTGCGATCGCCGTGACGAGCAGGATCAGGCTCGCCATTCCCAACGCGGTGCGCAGAACATGCGAATATTCCCAGCGGTCGCGCAATTGCGTCCAGTTCGGCTCATGCGTTGAGTGATCGCCACTGCGTGAACCCAATCCGAAAAAGGCCGCGCCCGCCGCTTTCAGCTTGACGTCCTTGAGCCAGAAATTGTTCACAGGGTGCGTCAGCAGCCAATAAGCCGCGTGCATGGCCGCGAGCGCAAGAAGCGCGGCGCCGATCAACCAGAAGGAATCGCTGCCGAACGGTGTCAGAACGAGCAGACCGATCAGCAGCAGCAGGCCGAGCGGTTCCGCGGCACCGCCGATCGTGAAGCCCGGATAATAAATCTGCTGAACAGCCAGATACTGGTCTTTCGGCAGTCGGAGCTTGCCGGGCAGCTCAAGCGCATGTGCCAGCGCCAACGCCACGGCAATGACCACTCCAAGAACAGTTACGACCTGGTAGGCAACAAACATGGAGAGGCCGTCCGGATCAATTCGCCCGCTGCGCCTGCTGACCCAGAGTGTTGAACTGCGCCTTCTGCTCGTTGCTCAGCGACGCATAGAATTCCGACAATGCCGGTTGCACTGTTCGCGCCGCTTGCAATAACGCGTCCAGGCGTTTCTCCATAACTTCCAGCCGACCGGAGGGTGTTAGCGGAATAGGATCGGGACATGCGGCCTGCAGCAATTCGACCGCGCTGCTGGTGGCGAGGCTGAGCTTGTCGAGTTTTTCTCGCTGGGCGTCGCTTGGCCTGATCGCTTCCTCGATTTCCGCGATCGGCAGGTCGACGAGCCCTGGCTTCGCGTCGCCGCAGCCTTTCGCGTCGGGTTGCGGTTCGCGCAGCACCCGCTTGCGCTCATCGGCCGCCAGCTCTTCCGGCCCGATCGCCGTGAAGCGTGCTTTCTGCTCGTCGCTCAATGAATTGTAGAAGGCGTCCAATGCCGGCCGCACGATCCGCACCGCATGCAAGGTCGCCTCGACCCGGCGTGTCATGGCGGCGAGACGGCCGGTCGGCGTCAGCGCGATGTCCTCATCGCAGGACGCTTTGAAGGCGGCTGCGGCATCCGCCGCGGCGTGCTTCAGCTCTTCCAGCAGGCGCTTCTGTTCGCCGTCGGGCTTGACCGCCTGCTCGATCTGCGTGAACGGCCAGGCGGTAATGCCTTTGCCGGGTTCGGCGCAAAGCTGCGCCGCCGATCGCGTCGTGCCGCGCGGCAAGGCGCGTCGTGGCGAGGGCGGGGCGCTGCCAGTCGTGCCGGGGATTGAGGCGGTTTCGTATTCGACATAGGGATTGCCGTAGCCCCAGAACACGCCGTCGAAGAAATCATCATACACATAGGCCCAGTAGGCCTCGTCATAGGCGTAAGGCCAGTAGGTGTATTCGAAGATGTCGGAATAGGCGTAAGGGTAAAAGACAGGGCCAAACCAGGCGACGAAAGCGGCGCGCTTGCCGCGGCGCCAGGCGTGACGGGCGGCGGCGCGCGCGAGCCGGGCCTCGCGCCGGTCGGCGCGGTTGTGGAAACGCGCGGCGAAGCGGCCTTCGCGTGCAGCTTCGATACGTTCCTTGCGGCGATCAAGACGACGCTGGTCGCGTGCAACCGCGTTCTGGTCAACAGCCTGCTGGCGCTGCAACGCCTGGCGGCGATTTTCCCGTTGTTCGGCTCGGAGATTTTGCACTTGCTGACGCTGCTGCGCGCGTAATTCGCGGCGCTCGCCGCGACTCAAATTTCTGCCGCGCAATTCCTGCCGCTGCTTCGCCTGCAACTGACGCAACTCGCGGCGTTCCTGCTGCTGCAACTGCCGCTCCTGCTGACGTTGCGCGGCGCGCGATTGCTGGGTTTGAACGGCGCGTGCCGCCCGATCCTGCGGTTCGGCACGGCCCGGACGCTGGGCCTCGCGGCGCTCAATTCTCTCCTGCCGCCGCAGCGCGCGCTGTTCGATCCGCTGCTGACGTTGCTCAATCCGTTGTTGCCGTCGCTCGGCGGCGCGCGGTCTCCACTCCGGAGCGGGGCGTCCTGCTGCCCGCGGCGCAGGCGCGGCGCGGGGAGGCGCGGCATGCCGCTGCGGAGCTGCGCGCTGTGGTGCGGCCATGCGTGGCGGAGCAGCTCGTGGTGGTGCAGCCATCCGAGGAGGCGGCGCGGCGCGTGGTGGCGCAGCCATGCGCGGTGGTGCAGACATGCGGGGCGGCGGTGCCGCGCGTGCCGGCGCTGACATACGCGGCGGCGGGGCGGCCCGGGGTGCGGCGGGGGCAGGACGTGCCGCCGGTGCCGGCCCGGGGGCCGCAGCGCCAGGTCCTCGCCGCTCGGCGGACACCGGTTCTGCCCACAGGGCAGCCAGCAACAGCGATGCCGCGATCACACGGAAACTCAACATCATCTTGTCCCCTTGCCGGGGTCGCCCACAAAGCAAACCGGGGGCTTGCCTTATTTGTTCCCAGCGCCAATGAATGCAGGCTGAATTTCAAATGCGGCGAAAGCGCGCTCCCCCCATTACGCTTCCACGAAAGTAGAAAGACGGCATGCAGGTATTGGTGATCGGCGCAGGCGTGGTCGGTCTGGCAGTGGCGCGCGCGGCGGCGCTCAAGGGTCATGACGTCATTGTTGCGGAAGCCGCGTCGTCAATCGGCACCGGAATTTCGTCGCGCAACAGCGAGGTCATCCATGCCGGCATGTATTATCCGACCGGATCGCGGCGCGCGCAGCATTGTCCTCGCGGCAACCGCATGTTGTATGATTTCTGCGCATCGCACGGCGTGCCTCACAAACGTTGCGGGAAACTGATCGTTGCCACCAACGAAGCCGAGCGCACGCGGCTCGAGCAGATCCGGGCGCAGGGTCTGACCAACGAAGTCGACGGCCTCGACATTATCGGCGGCAATGCTGCGCGCGACATGGAGCCGGAATTGTTCTGTGTCGCGGCCCTGTGGTCGCCGTCGACCGGCATCATCGACGGCCATGCCTATATGCTGGCGTTGCAGGGCGACATCGAAAGCCGCGGCGGCGCCATCGCCTTCGACACGCCGGTCAAGCGGCTGTCGACGGACGGCAAGACCTGGCAGGTCGTTTTCGGCGGCAAGGAGCCTGGCACGCTCGATGTCGACGCGGTGGTGAATTCGGCGGGCCTGCGTGCGCAGGCGCTGGCGTACAAGATCGAAGGCTATCCAACGCAACGCATTCCTCGCCTTGTCCTCGCGAAGGGGAATTATTTCAGCTACACGGGCCGTCCCGTCTTCTCGCGTCTGATCTATCCGACGCCCGTCGACGGCGGGCTCGGCGTGCATGTGACGCTCGATCTCGCCGGACGCATGCGCTTTGGTCCCGATGTCGAATGGATCGAGGAAGAGGATTACAATGTCGATCCGGGGCGCGCGGCGTCGTTTTATGCGCGCATCCGCACCTATTGGCCCTCGCTCGCCGATGACACGCTGATCCCGGATTATTGCGGGATTCGTCCGAAGCTGACCGGCCCGGGGCAGCCGCCGGCCGATTTCATGATCGACACGCCGGCGGATCACAAGATGCCGGGGCTGGTAAATCTGTTCGGGATCGAATCGCCGGGTCTGACGTCGTCGCTGTCGCTCGCGGACGAAGTCGTTTCCTATCTCGAGAACTGAGGACGCAGATTGCGGGGCGGCACCGGGGTGGGCGCCTGAGCAGGCGCGGGTGCCTGGCCTTGCGCGGTGAGCGGCCTCATCGGTTCATAGCCCGGTATGTCGTCGCCAGCCTCGCTGTCATGCGACGGCTAGCCTGCGAATTGTCCAAGCGATGCGCTTCCTCCGGTCGAACAGGCAGGCTAAGCTTTGTCCCACGATCCGGGCCAATGCCCGGAAAGGCGGCCGCACCACCAGAACAAGAAGCCGCGACGATTCTTACTCGTCAGGGAGGGTATTCTCGATGAATTGGTTCAGGTCTGCCGCAGCCGGTGCTGCGGTTCTCATGTCGGTCGGTGCCGTACAGGCCCAGCAATTCGATGCCGTGCGCTGGCCGGTGCCGATGGCGTTCGGCTCGAACCTGGTCGCGCTTGGCGACGCCATGCCGTGGGTGGCGCAGCAGCTCGACAAGGTGTCGGGCGGCCGCGTCAAGCTCCGGATCTTCGAGCCCGGCAAGCTGGTACCGGCGCTCGCCGTGTTCGACTCGGTTTCCGAAGGAAAGGCCGAGGCCGGCTATACCTGGATGGGCTACGAAGTGGGCAAGGTACCGGCAGCGGCGTTGTTCGGCGCCGTTCCCTTCGGAATGGAATCGCCCGAATTCATGGCCTGGATGTATTTTGGCGGCGGCAATGAGCTGCTGCGCGACCTGTTCAAGCCGCACAACGTCTATCCGATCTTCTGCGGAACGATCGGACCGGAAGGCGCGGGCTGGTTCCGAAAGGAGATCAATTCCGCCGACGACATCAAGGGCCTGAAATTCCGCGCGGCCGGTTATGGCGGCGACATCTACAAGGAAGTCGGTGCCTCGGTGACGCTGCTCCCGGGCGGCGAACTGTTCCAGGCGCTTGAAAAGGGCGTTCTCGACGGCACGGAATTCTCGCTGCCGACCGTCGACGAGCAACTCGGTTTCTTCAAAGTCGCGAAATACTACTACATGCCGGGCTGGCATCAGCCGTCGACCAACCAGTACCTGTATGTGAATCTGGCGGCGTGGAACAAGATCTCGCCGGCGACCCAGGCGCTGATCGAGACCACCTGCACGGCGGCGGTGACCATCGCGCTCGCCAAGTCGGAAGCCCTGCAAGGCAAGACGCTGGCGAAATTCGAGAAGGAAGGCGTGCAGGTGAAGCAGGTCAATGCCAATCTGCTCAAGGCTTTCCAGGCCGCAACCAAGAAGGTGATGGCTGAGAAGTCCGCCGCCAATGCCGAGTTCAAGAAGGTTTATGACAGCCAGCAGGCCTTCATGGCGCAGAACCAGAAGTGGAAGGAATACGGCTACCTTCCGCGCGACTTCAAGTAAGCGAACCCGGGAATGAGCATCACTCATCCCGTGCCGGACGGCTCCTCCTCGGCGGGGCCGTCCGGAATTCCACTGCCGGAAACACGGCTGTCGCGATTTCTCGACGCCGTCGTGGTGTGGATCGGCGAGACGTCGTCCTGGATCTGGACCGCGTTGATGCTGCTAATCGTCTATCAGGTCTTGCAGCGTTATGTCTTCGGACTTGGCTCGATCAAGATGGAAGAGATGCAGTGGCATCTCTACGGCATCGGATTCATGCTGGCGATTCCATTTGCGGAAATTCGCGAACGTCACGTGCGGATCGACGTGCTGGCTGAACATTGGCCGCTGCGGCGGAGGCTGTGGATCGAGGCGTTCGGTCTCCTGATCTTCCTGCTTCCGTTTTCGATTTTCGCGATCATCCAGTCGGTGCCCTATGTCACGCATTCCTATGCCGTGGACGAGATTTCCTCGGCACCGGACGGATTGCCGTATCGCTATGTCCTGAAGGCCTTCATCGTGGCGACATTCGTTCTGCTCGCCATGGTCGCCATTTCGCGGCTGTCGCGCGTCATCGCGGCTCTGAGAATGCAGCACTGAACGGGCGCGGGGCGGGGGCGCGGGGGCCATGGAAGTCTACGAAATCATTGTCGTCCTGTTTCTTTTGTCGTTCATCGGGTCGCTGTTTCTCGGCTACCCGATTGCATGGACCCTGGGCGGGTTGTCGCTTCTGTTCACCGCCGGCGGCATTGTCCTGCACGACTATTTCGGCGTTGACACCTACCTGCTCAACCGCTGGGGCAACTTCGCGATTCTCGTCGATCGCATTTTTGCGACCATGTCGAACTGGGTGCTCGTGGCGTTGCCCATGTTCGTCTATATGGGCCTGATGCTCGACCGCTCCGGCGTCGCCGAGCTGATGATGACGAATTTCGTCCGTGTGTTTCGTGAAATGCGCGGGGGGCTTGCGGTCACCGTCGTTCTGATCGGAATTCTGCTGGCGGCTTCGACCGGCATCGTGGGCGCGTCCGTGGTTCTGCTCGCCACGCTCTCGATCCCGATCATGATGCGGCAGAATTATTCGAAGACGCTCGCCTCCGGAGTGGTCGCCGCCGCCGGCACGCTCGGCATCCTCATTCCGCCCTCGATCATGCTGGTGATCATGGCCGACCAGTTGTCGATCTCGGTCGGCGATCTGTTCATGGGCGCGATCGTTCCGGGCGTCATGCTTGGAATCCTCTATCTGGTCTATGTGATCGTCCTCGGGCTTGTCCGCCCGGAACTCGCGCCGCCGCCGCCCCAGCATCACAAGTTGACCGGGCGCGAGATTGTCGGGGCATTCCTCGCCACCGTTCCGACGGCGGCCCTGATCCTGGCGGTGCTGGGCTCGATCTTCTTCGGCATTGCGACACCGACCGAGGCGTCCGGCGTCGGCGCCTTCGGTGCCACGCTATTGGCGCTGTTCAACGGCCGGCTCAATCTGAAGGTCATCCGCCAGGTCGGCATCGAAACCGCGCTGACCACCGCTTTCATCTTCGGCATCTTCCTCGGCGCCACCGCTTTTGCGCTCGTCATGCGCTCGCTCGGCGGCGACGAGTTCATCGGTCACCTGCTCAAGGGCTTGCCGTTCGGCCCAAACGGCATCGTGATCTTCATCCTGTTCGTCGCCTTCATCGCCGGCTTTTTTCTCGACTGGCTCGAGATTGTGCTCATCATTCTGCCGCTGGTCGCCCCGGTGGTGAAGGATCTCGGCTTCAATCTGACGTGGTTCGTGGTGGTGTTCGCAGTCACGCTGCAGACCTCGTTTCTGACGCCGCCGGTCGGGTTCTCGCTGTTCTATCTCAAGGGCGTGGTGCCGAAAGACATCACCACGCGGCATATCTATATCGGCATCATTCCCTTCGTGATCCTGCAAGTGCTCGCAGTCGCCGTCACCTTCCTGTGGCCCGAGCTCGTATTGTGGCTGCCGCGGAAGATGTATGGTTCGGTCGGATGAGCGAATCATACGGCTGAGAGTGAGCATGCAGGTTCTGGTGATCGGCGCGGGCGTGGTCGGGCTCGCGGTGGCGCGCGGCCGCGCTCGGCGGCCACGATGTCATTGTCGCGGAGGCTGCCTCTACGGTCGGCACCGGCGTCTCCTCACGTAACAGCGAAGTCATCCATGCCGGGATGTACTATCCGACTGCATCGCGGCGCGCGCGGCATTGTCCTCGCGGCAACCGCATGTTGTATGATTACTGCGCATCGCACGGCGTGCCTCACAAACGTTGCGGGAAACTGATCGTTGCCACCAACGAAGCCGAGCGCACGCGGCTTGAGCAGATCCGGGCGCAGGGCCTGAAGAACGAGGTCGATGCCGTGATCAATTCGGCCGGACTGCGCGCGCAGACGGTTGCGCACAATATCGAAGGCTATCCTGCGCAGCGGATTCCCCGCCTCGTGCTCGCGAAGGGAAACTATTTCAGCTATACGGGCCGGCCGGTGTTTTCGCGCCTGATCTATCCGACGCCCGTCGACGGCGGGCTCGGCGTGCATGTGACGCTCGATCTCGCCGGACGCATGCGCTTTGGTCCCGATGTCGAATGGATCGAGGAAGAGGATTACAATGTCGATCCGGGGCGCGCGGCGTCGTTTTATGCGCGCATCCGCACCTATTGGCCCTCGCTCGCCGATGACACGCTGATCCCGGATTATTGCGGGATTCGCCCGAAGCTGACCGGCCCGGGGCAGCCGCCGGCCGATTTCATGATCGACACGCCGGCGGATCACAAGATGCCGGGGCTGGTAAATCTGTTCGGGATCGAATCGCCGGGGCTGACGTCGTCGCTGTCGCTCGCTGACGAAGTCGTTTCCTATCTCGAGAACTGAGGACGCAGATTGCGGGGCGGCACCGGGGTGGGCGCCTGAGCAGGCGCAGGTGCCTGGCCTTGCGCGGTGAGCGGCCTCATCGGTTCATAGCCCGGTATGTCGTCGCCAGCCTCGCTGTCATGCGACGGCGCCACTTTCACTTCCGACAGACGTCGGCGCATCTCGCCGCTGATCGGCGTGAACTCGGAACCACGTCCGGTCGCCTGCATCAGGCCCTTGTTGGTTGCGACGATGTCGCCTGGTCGCAATGTCGGATCGTCCCTGATATCGAGCCGCGCCAGGCCGAACGGATTCTTGCCGTTGCAGCTGCAGCCCTCGACCAGCTTTTCGCGGTAGGCGAAGGCTGTCGGCAATTCGCGATAGGTGCGGCCGTCGCTGGAATGCGCGTAGTCGATCCTGCTGCCGAAGTAGACCTTGGTCGGCGCCGCCGGACAGAAGGAATTGCAGATTTCGACCGGGTTCGCCGCGCGGATCGGGAAGTGGCGGCCATCGCAAGTGCGTACACAGAACGCCACCGACGGGCCGCCATCGCCACGCAAGCCGTCCGGACTGTCGTAATTCGGATAGGCATTGTTGGGATCGCCATAGACCGGTTGCTGCGGCGGCGGAGGCTGCACCGCGCGGCGGAAGCCGCCGAACAAGAGATCGAAGAAATTCTGCGCCAACGCGGGCGGCGGGCTGACAACAATGCCAGCCGTCAGCACGGCGAGGAGCAGCAAGCCGGACCGCAAGGTACGGGAGCGAGGGCAGCGATTGTCAGACACCACATCCCCTGAAGCTTGGACGCAAATAACGCGCCCGACCGGAAAAGGTTGCGCGGTGTCCTCTTGGTCGGAAACCGGCGACTGAGGTTCATGCCCTTGGCGTTGCTAAGGGCAGGCAATTGCGTTCAATCTGATCCTTCAGACAATTGCGGCTCTCCTAAGGCTCGTCGTCCGGTCCCTCGCGCCGGCCTCTTCCGTCCGTCGCCGCCGCGCCGACGGGGAAGGGCGCGGGACCAACCGACCGCACGATACGGCCAGCCCTATCCGGCAGGTTTTCATCCGCGGGCGGTTGCCCGGTACCGGCCTTGATGCGAATGCTGCCGGGACGACCTTTGGTCGTGCCGCGGCCGGGGGCAATTTTGACGGCGAACAGCTTTGAACGCATCTCGCCCCGGAGCGGCGAAAAATTGATCGACTGTCTCGTACGGCCGGCAACAACAAAGCCTTGCGAGGTCGCGACGATATCGCCCGGCTGCAAGGTGGGATCCTTTTCGGCATCGATCTGCGCGAGGCCGAATACATCCTTACCGTTGCAGGTGCAGCCGGACACGACCTCGCTTCGGTAGGTGAATGCCGCCGGAAGGTCCTTGTAGGATCTGCCGTCGGAGGCGACGGCGGTGTCGATGGTGCTTCCCGAAAAGACCTTGGTGCTCGCCGCCGGGCAGAGCGCGCTGCAGATTTCAGCAGCTTCGGCGCCGCGCCGATAGTTGATCGGAAAATGACGGCCGTCGCAAAGCCGCACGCAATAGGACAATCCCCCACCCGAGCGGCGGGCTGGCTGTTCCGGTTGGTCATCGCGCGCATTCGGACGCGCATTCGGATCTGCATAGGACGGCGGCGGCCTCCGGAACGCATTGAACAGAAAATCAAAAAGACCCTGCGCGGTGGCGGGCTCCGGCGGCATTGCCGTTGTGAAGGCGAGGATGGCCGCGGCGCAGAAAGCTCCGGAGAGGCGAAGTCCTGGACGCAAGACACGACTCCTTGCACGTCATCCCCGTTCCATCCCGCCTCCAAAGATGCACGATAACGCGCCTCACCCGCGCCGGTTGCGGCGGACAAGCGCCGGACGCGGAAGAACGCGCGCAAAGAAACGTGAATGGGTGAGCCCGCCCAGAACCTGACGTACTTGCTGCCCTTTGACGGAGCGGGCAGGCAGCAAGGCTTACGCATGGGAGTCTAACTATCAACGGAACCAACGCGTGGTCCTGCTGCAGGCAGTGAGATGCTCACGGATGGCGCATGGCAGGCCGCAGCCGAGCGCGCATCGTGTTGTAGTCGGGCATGATCTGTTCCGAGAGCCGGTTCCCGGGGAAGCCTGCTCTAGCGGCGCGCCTCGACCGCCATTTTCACTGCGAAACCGGCGAGCATCGTGCCCATCAGCCAGCGCTGCGCCAGCATCCAGAGCGGCCGTGCGGCGAGGAAGGTTGCGATCGAAGCAGCGGCGATGGCGATGACGGCATTGACCGTCACACTGACGCCGATTTGCGTCGCGCCGAGCGCGATCGACTGCAGCAACACGCTGCCCTCTGCCGGATCGATGAACTGGGGCAGCAACGAGAGATACAGCATCGCAATCTTCGGATTCAGAAGATTGGTGAGAAAGCCCATCGCGAACAGTTTGCACGGACTGTCGGCCGGCAATTGATGCACCTGAAACGGCGAGCGCCCGCCGGGTCGCACAGCCTGCCAGGCGAGCCAGAGAAGATAGACGGCGCCAGCGAACCGCAGCGCGTCATAGGCATAGGGGACGGCGAACACGAGCGCGGTGATGCCGAAGGCCGCGCACAGCATGTAGAAGACGAAACCGAGTGCGACACCGCCCAGCGAGACTAGCCCGGCCATGCGGCCATGTGAGATCGAGCGCGAGATCAGATAGATCATGTTCGGTCCCGGCGTGAGCACCATGCCGAGCGAGACGAGCGCAAAGCCGATGAGGGCGGTGGTTGTAGGCATGGCGTGACTTAGGGCGGGTTTAATCAGGTTTATTTTTTGCGCGTCCCTGCGGAAGTGGGACCCAGAATCCAACACCGGATTCTGCTTTCGCAGACGCATTATGTGGCGCGCCGTTCATTTTGAACAGGCACGCGGCGGGAATACTGCTTTGCACGCGCTGCAAAGCCTCTTAGGGCCGCTTTGGAATCTGCAAGCCGCGCTGCACTGCCGGCCGCGCCAGGCCGCGTTCCAGCCAGGCCGGCACGTGCTTCAGGCTGTCGAATTCGACCAGATCGCGCGCCTCGTAGAAGCCGATCAGGTTGCGCACCCAGCCGAGCATGGAAATGTCGGCGATGGTGTAATCCTCGCCCATGATCCACTGCCGGTTCTTCAGGCGCGCTTCGAGCACGCTGAGCAGGCGTTTTGATTCGTTCACGTAACGCTGCAGCGGGCGCTTGTCCTCGTAGTCCTTGCCTGCAAACTTGTTGAAGAATCCGACCTGACCGAACATCGGCCCGATGTTGCCCATCTGGAAATGCAGCCACTGGATGGTCTCGATCATGCGAGCGGGATCGAGCGGGATGAACTTGTCAGTCTTGCCGGCGAGATAGCCGAGGATCGCGCCGGATTCGAACAGGCCGAGCGGCTTTCCGCCCGGACCGTCGGGATCGAGGATCGCCGGAATCTTTCCGTTCGGATTGAGCGAGAGAAATTCAGGTGTCTGCTGCTCGTTCTTGCCGAAGTCGACGCGGTGCGCCTCATAGGGCAGCCCGGTTTCCTCGAGCATGATCGAGACCTTCACGCCGTTCGGCGTCGGCAGCGAGTAAAGCTGCAGACGGTCGGGGTGTTTCGGCGGCCAGCGTTTGGTAATGGGAAAGGCCGAGAGGTCGCGCATATTATGTGAAACTCCTTTCCTTGCTCGGTCACGCTGAGTGGTCGCCGAAGGCGGTCCTCGAAGGGCGACGGCCGATGGGGCCGTTCACCCTTAGAGGCTCGCAAGCTTCGCTTGCTCACCCCTCGCGATGACGGACTTCTACTGGCGTATTTGGGCTAATGCGCCTCGTCCCAATTATCCGCCGCCCGGGCGTCGACTTGCAGCGGCACGTGCAATTGCACCGCCGGATGCGGGGCGTCTTCCATCACCTTCTTCACCACCGGCAACGTTTTGGCGACTTCGTTTTCCGGCACTTCGAAAATCAGCTCGTCATGCACCTGCAACAGCATCTGCGCTGAGAGCTTGGCTTTCGCGAGCGCGTCGTCCATGCGGATCATGGCGCGGCGAATGATGTCGGCGGCCGAGCCCTGCAGGCGCGCATTGATGGCGGCGCGTTCGTTGAAGGCGCGCAGCGACGGATTGCTCGCCTTGATGTCCGGGTAATGACATTTGCGGCCGAACACCGTCTCGACATAGCCATGGGCGCGGCAGAATTCCCGCGTCGCGTCCATGTAGTCGCGGATGCCGGGGAAACGCTCGAAATATTTCTTGATGTAGGCGCCGGCTTCCTCGCGCGCGATGCCGAGCTGGTTGGCGAGCCCGAAGGCGGAGATGCCGTAGATGATGCCGAAGTTGATGGCCTTGGCCCTCCGGCGGATTTCGCCCGGCATGTCCTTCACCGGCACGCCGAACATCTCCGACGCGGTCAGGGCGTGAATATCGATGCCGTCCTGGAACGCCTGCCGCAGCGCCGGCACGTTCGCCACCTCCGCCAGCAACCGCAATTCGATCTGCGAATAGTCGGCCGAGACCAGCTTGTTGCCGGGCGCGGCGACGAAGGCGCGGCGGATTTTCCGGCCCTGCTCGTTGCGCACCGGGATGTTCTGCAGGTTCGGCTCGGATGAGGAGAGGCGGCCGGTCGTGGTCGCCGCCAGCGCGTAGCTTGTATGCACGCGCTGCGTTCGCGGATCGATGAAGTTCGGCAAGGCGTCGGTATAGGTCGAGCGCAGCTTCGAGACCTGCCGCCAGTCGAGAATCTTCTGCGGCAATTCATGACCCGCTTCGGCCAATTCCTCCAGCACCGAAGCCGAGGTGGACCAGGCGCCGGTCTTGGTCTTGCTGCCGCCCGGCAGGCCGAGCTTGCCGAACAGCACGTCGCCGAGCTGCTTGGGGCTGCCCGGGTTGATCGGCTCGCCGGCCAGATCGTGAATCTGCTTCTCCAGCCGCGCGCTTTCCTTGGCGAAGTCGCCGGACAGCCGCACCAGCTCCTGCCGGTCGACCGAGATGCCGCGCCGCTCCATCCGCGCCAGCACCGGAACCATCGGGCGCTCCAATGTCTCATAGACATTGGTCATGCCTTCGGCCACCAGCCGCGGCTTCAGCACCTGCCAGAGCCGCAGCGTGACGTCGGCTTCTTCCGCTGCATAGCCGGCGGCGCCGTCAATCTCCGCCTGATGGAAGGAAATCTGTGACTTGCCGGAGCCGACAATGTCGCTGAGCGCGACGGGTTTGTGCCCCAGCCAGATATCCGACAATTCATCAATGTCGTGTCCGTGCTTGCCGGCGTCGAGCACATACGACATCAGCATGACGTCATCGCACGGCCTCGTCGTGACGTCGCGCATCGACAGGATCTGCCACGCAAATTTCATGTTGTGGCCGATCTTGAGCACGCCCGGGTGCTCCAGCAGCGGCTTGAGCGCCGTCAGCGCATCCGCTTCGGGTATCTGGTGCTCGGCAAGACCGTCGTCGAACAGGCCTTCGCCGCCGCGCTTGCGATGAGTGAGCGGCACATAGCAGGCTTCATTGGGCGCGACGGCGAGCGAGAAGCCGCACAGCGTCGCCTGCATCGGATCGACGGTGTCGGTCTTGGTGGTGATCGCCACTACGCCGCCGTCCAGCGCGCGCTCGATCCAGGCCTTGAGGCGGGCGAGGTCGCGCACCGTCTCGTATTGCTTGCGCTCGAAAGTCAATGCGCGAATCTTCGCCGCGCGCGCCGCCGCAAGCGAAACGGGTGTGAATGTCGTTGCCGCTTCGGCCCGCGGACGCTCAACGCGCATCCCGCCGCCAAAGAGCGGGAGGCGGCCGGTGGCCGGTGCTTCCGCCGGGCCGGGCGGGGCCGCGACAGCGCCGATGCTTTCTGTCTCGACCGCCGCGGCCTGGCCGCCGGCGCTCAGTCTTGCGTCGGCCGCGACCTGCGAGGCGTCAATGCCGGACGCCTCCGCCACGCGGCGCGTCAGCGTGTTGAATTCCATCGCTTTCAGGAATGCGATCAGCTTTTTGTAGTCCGGCTGATGCACGGCGAGGTCTTCGACCGGCACCTCCAGCGCCACATGCTGGTCGAGCGTCACCAGACGTTTCGACAGGCGCGCCTGTTCAGCATTGTCGATCAGGGCCTGCCGGCGCTTCTCCTGCTTGATCTCGCCCGCGCGATTGAGCAGCGTTTCCAGATCGCCGTATTCGCCAATGAGCTGGGCGGCGGTTTTCACGCCGATGCCGGGCACACCCGGCACATTGTCGGTGGAATCGCCGATCAGCGACTGCACCTCGATCACCTTCTCCGGCGGCACGCCGAATTTCTCGATCACCTCGGCGCGGCCGATCTTCTTGTCCTTCATGGTGTCGTACATGAGGACGCAGTCATTCACGAGCTGCATCAGGTCCTTGTCGGACGCCACGATGGTCATGGTCGCGCCGGCTTCGCAGGCGATGCGGGCATAGGTCGCGATCAGATCGTCGGCTTCGTAGCCGGACTGTTCCAGCGAGGGCAGGTCGAAGGCCTTCACCGCTTCCCGGATCAGGCCGAATTGCGGAATGAGATCGGCGGGCGCATCCGGGCGATGCGCCTTGTATTGCGGATAGAAATCTGTGCGGAAGGTCTTTTCGGATTTGTCGAAAACGACCGCGAGATGCGTCGGCTTCTCCTCCGGCTTCATGTCGCAAAGCAGCTTCCACAACATGTTGCAGAAGCCGAGGACGGCATTGACCTGCAGCCCGTCCGACTTGCGGGTCAGCGGCGGCAGCGCGTGATAGGCGCGGAAGATGTAGGACGAGCCGTCGACCAGAAAGACGTGATTGCCCTTCTTCAGGCCCGCGGCCGGCGCGGCCTTTGCGGCCGGTTTGCTTTCGGCGGGCTTGCTCGCGGCAGGCTTGGCGGATTTGGATTTTGCGGCGGATTTGGCTGTCGGCATGGCCGGGAATGTGGGCTTTGGCTGAAGTCGAATCAACAGTTTCCTGCCTGCTGGACAAGAGCCTCTCGGTTCTCGTCGTCAGCGTCCGTAATTGCACAAGTCGGCTACAGCCGATTTGTGATGGACGATCCAGTAAACACACGATTCTCAGTGATTCTGGATGCGCCGCTTGCGTTTGGCCTGCCGGAGGAGCGAGAGAGCAGCGGATCGAGAGGGCAGTGGATATTGCGCGGCAAAAGTGATTGTCATGACGTCGCCATGAAGTTCGATGCCCCTCTGCCCATTGATGCGGTCTTGTCCGATCTGACGGCCGTACTGGGGGACCGCAACGCCGCTGTGCTGGTGGCGCCGCCCGGCGCCGGCAAGACCACGCGCGTGCCGCTGGTGCTGGCGCAGGAGACATGGGCCAAGGGCAAGAAGATCATTGTGCTGGAACCGCGGCGCCTGGCGGCGCGCGCCGCCGCCGAGCGCAT
Source organism: Pseudorhodoplanes sp. (assembly GCA_032027085.1). Taxonomy (NCBI): domain Bacteria; kingdom Pseudomonadati; phylum Pseudomonadota; class Alphaproteobacteria; order Hyphomicrobiales; genus Pseudorhodoplanes; species Pseudorhodoplanes sp. The sequence goes on from JAVSMS010000001.1 coordinate 2,178,812, forward strand.
GGCGAAGACGCTTGACGAGAAGGTCGGCGAGACGGTGGGTCTGCGCGTGCGCTTCGGCTCGAAAGTGTCTGGCAAGACCCGCATCGAGGTGGTGACCGAAGGTATTTTCACGCGCCTTGTTCTTGGCGATCCCGAACTGTCCGGCATCGCCGCCGTGCTGTTCGATGAATTCCATGAACGATCTCTGGACGCCGATCTCGGGCTGGCGCTGGCGCGCGATGTGCAGCAGGGCTTGCGCGAAGATCTGAAGCTGCTGGTCATGTCGGCGACGCTCGACGGCGCACGGGTGGCGAAGCTTCTGGGCGATGCGCCGGTGGTGGAGAGCGAGGGGCGCGCTTTTCCGGTGACCACGCATTATCTCGGGCGCGACGCGCGCGCGCCCATCGATCGGCAGGTGGCGGATGCGGCGGTGCGCGCGCTACGGGCGGAAACCGGATCGCTTCTGGTATTTCTGCCGGGCGCGGGGGAAATCCGCCGGACCGAGACGCTGCTGAAGGAACGAGTTTCCGATCCCGCTGTCGACATCGTTGCGCTCTACGGCGCGCTGGATGCACGCGAGCAGGATGAAGCGATTGCACCGGCGCCTGCGGGACGGCGCAAGGTGGTGCTCGCAACCTCGATCGCTGAGACGTCGCTCACTATTGAAGGCGTGCGTGTCGTGATTGATTCGGGACTCGCACGCGTGCCGCGCTTTGAGCCCGATGTTGGCGTGACACGTCTTGAGACGGTTCGCGTCTCGCGCGCCGCGGCCGATCAGCGGCGCGGCCGCGCCGGCCGCACCGAAACTGGCGTTTGCTATCGCCTGTGGGACGAGCCGGAGACGAATTCGCTCGAAGCTTTTGCGCGGCCGGAGATTCTGGCTGCCGATCTGTCGTCATTCGCGCTCGATCTGGCGCAATGGGGCGTGAGCGATCCAGCCACATTGGCGTTTCTTGATCAGCCGCCGCGCGCCGCCTTCTCCGAAGCGAAGAAACTGCTGATCGAACTCGATTGTCTCAGTGCCGACGGCCGCATCACCGACGAGGGCCGCGCCATCCGCGCGCTGCCGCTGCCGCCGCGGCTGGCGCGCATGGTGTTCGATGCGGCACGCGAGGGCGCAGGCGGGCTTGCCGCCGACATTGCATTGCTTGTCACCGAACGCGGGCTGGGCGGGGATGCAGTCGATCTCACCCATCGTCTCGACAATCTGCGCCGCGACCGCTCGCGCCGCGCCGAGGATGCACGGCGGATGGCGGCGAGGTGGGCGGAGATTGCTTCGGCGCCCTCCCCTGCAGGGGGAGGTGAAACCTCGGTCGGCGCCATTCTCTCCCTCGCCTATCCCGACCGTATCGCGCGCAGCCGCGGCGCGGGTGGAAGCTTTCTGCTCGCCAATGGACGCGGCGCCAATGTCGATCCCGCCGCGAGTCTGGCGCGCGAGCAGTTCGTCGCCGTCGCTGAACTGACGGGAACGGCTGCGCAAAGCCGCATCCTGCTGGCGGCCCCGATTTCGCTGTCAGAGATCGAAACACGTTTCACCGCTCATATCGAACAGCGCGATGAGATCACAGTCGATCCCGCATCCCTGAGCCTGCGTGCGCGCAAGAGCCGCCGCCTTGGCGCCATCGCCTTGTCGGAACAGATCGTGCAGGTCGCGCCGAACGAAGAGACCGCACGCAAGCTTGCGGATGCGGTCGCGTCGGCGGGATTGCAAAAACTGCCGTGGACCAAATCGCTGCTGCAATGGCGCGACCGTGTCATGTTCCTGCGCAAGGCGGAGGGTGACGAATGGCCGGATCTTTCCGATGGCGCGCTTGCGGCGAATGTCGGCGGGTGGCTCGTGCCGCTGCTGTTCGACAAATCGTCCGTCTCCGCGCTGTCGGCGGATGAACTCCATACGGCGATTACCAACTTGCTGCCGTGGAATATGCGCCGCCGTCTCGACGCCGAAGCACCGACGCATTTCGAGGCGCCGACCGGCACCCGCGCCGCCATTGATTATGAAGCCGAAGCTGGTCCGAGCATCGCCATCCGGGTGCAGGAATTGTTCGGCCTCGACAGGCACCCGTCCATCGCCGATGGCCGGGTTCCGCTGGTGGTGGAACTCCTGTCGCCGGCGCACCGGCCGGTGCAGGTGACGCGCGATCTGCCCGGCTTCTGGCGCGGCAGCTATCAGGCGGTGAAGACCGAAATGAAGGGCCGCTATCCGCGCCATCCCTGGCCCGACGATCCGGTCGCCGCGCCCGCAACGCGCCGCGCCAAGCCGCGCGGGACCTGAAGCATCACGTGCAACTTAATTTTCACCATGGTGCTCGCCGTTTTCTTAAAAACTTTGATAACTCCTCATTTGCTATGCAGCGGCTCATGAACAACTCCGCCGCGCAATGCGTCGACGCAATCCGCTCGCAGATCGGCGACGCGCAGATCGATGTGGGACTCATTCTTGGCGGCGGGCTGACCGGCCTGGCCGATCTGGCTGCGCAGGCAATCAATATTCCTTACCGCGATCTGCCCGGTTTTCCTTCGCCACATGGCGACATGACGCCCGAATTGGTGATCGGTCTCATCGGATCCGCGCGCATCGCCGTGTTCCGCGGCCGCGCCAACTACAACGAGACCGGCGACATCAATGCCATGCGTGTGCCGGTCGAGACGCTGTCGCTGCTTGGCGCCAAGGCGATGGTGACGATCGGGACGGCCGGCGCCGTCCGTCCGGATATTGCCGTCGGCAGCATCGTCACCGTCACCGACCACATCAATCTCACGGGACTCAATCCGCTGATCGGCGAAAGCGGACAAGAGCGGTTTGTCGATCTGCTCGGTGTCTACGACCGGCACCTGCGCGAGCGCTTTGCGCTGGCCACCGGCCAGCTTGGCCGCAAGGCGCATGACGGCGTCTTCATGTTTTTCCCGGGCCCGAGTTTTGAGACGGCGGCGGAGATCCGCGCGGCGCAGGCGCTCGGCGCCGACATTGTCGGCATGGGGATCGTGCCGGAGGCAATTCTGGCACGGCGTTTCGGGCTGCGTGTGCTGGCGCTCGCAACGATCACCAGCCTTGCCGCCGGAGCGCGGCAGGATGCCCTCACGCTCGAGGCCCGCGCCCGCACCGGCGCCGCCTCGGCGCATACCCTCAGCCGGCTGCTGGCGAAATTCTTCGAGGTCTGGGTGCTGGAAAGCCGCGTGACCCGCCTGACGTGATCGCGACCATTCAAAGCCGATTGATTTTAGCCGCGGGTTGTTAACGCTGTGTCCGAATTCGGTTACGCCACGGCGCAGATTAGCAGCTTTGAAACGTGGTCGTGATGTCTTGCATGCCTTGGATGGCTGCGGATTCGCGAGATGCGTTCGATCATCGTTTTTGCGGGACTGATGCTGGCGTTTGCCGGTCTGGTGGCGCACTGGATGGACAAGGGCACCGTCTCGCCCAAATCTTCCACGCCGGTTGTCGCCGCCGCGACGACCTCGCCGAGCGTCTCCAGCGGTCGACGCTCGATCACCATCGCGCGTGATCGCCGCGGGCATTTCGCGGTGGAGGCGCGGGTCGACGGACGGCGGCTGGATTTCATGGTCGATACCGGCGCCTCGGTGATCGCGCTCACCGCAAACGATGCAAAGCGGCTTGGTATTTTTCCCTCGTTCAATGACTACAAGGCACGGGTCAATACCGCCAACGGAATGGTGAAGGCGGCACCGGTGATGCTTGGCTCGGTCGATGTCGGCGGTCTGGTCGTGCGCGATGTGCCGGCCCTGGTGATGCCGGACAAGGCGCTGAGCGAAAACTTGCTCGGTCTCGCCTATCTCACCAAGCTGAAACGCTTTGAATATGTTGGCGGCAAGCTGGTGCTGGAGAACTAGAGCGCTTTCAGGAAAAGGTGGAATCCGGTTTTCCGTCCGAAAGCGCGACAAGTAAGCCTTTCTCCCGACATTTTTGCTCTGCAGATGGTCGGTCCCGCCGCGGACACGCAACCATTTCCGCCGCATGTGCTTTAGGCTATTGCTCGCGCCGATTCCCGCCCGCTTCCGAGGACCTGAATGTTTCCCAAGCCGCAACCTTCGCTTCTGCCGAACACTTATGCCTATGAATCCGGGCCGATGGTGAAGCCCACCGGATTCCGCGAATACGACGCCCGGTGGTTGCTCGGCAAGGAAATCAACCTGATGGGGCTGCAGGCGCTGGGCATGGGACTCGGCACCCTGATCCGCGAGATGGGCGTACGGCCGGAGATTGTGACCGGCCACGATTTCCGCGGCTATTCGGCGTCCGTGAAACTCGCGCTGGTATCAGGCCTGCTCGCCGCCGGCTGCAAGGTGCATGACATCGGCCTTGCCTTGTCGCCGATGGCGTATTTCGCGCAATTCGATCTCGATGTGCCCTGCGTCGCCATGGTGACGGCGTCGCATAACGACAATGGCTGGACCGGCGTGAAGATGGGCGCCAACCGGCCGCTCACCTTCGGGCCGGACGAGATGAGCCGCCTGAAGGACATTGTCCTTGGCGCGACATTCGATCTGAAGGGCGGCGGGCAGTATGTGTTCGTCGAGAATTTTCCCGAGCGTTATATCGCCGATCTGACCAGCCGCCCGAAACTGAAGCGCAAGCTGCGCGCAGTGGTCGCCTGCGGCAACGGCACCGCCGGCGCCTTTGCGCCGCGCATTCTGGAAGCGATCGGCGTCGACGTCATTCCGCTCGATTGCGAGCTCGATCACACTTTCCCGAAATACAATCCCAATCCGGAAGACATGAAGATGCTGCACGCGATGCGCGATGCGGTGATCAACGCCGGCGCCGATGTCGGTTTCGGATTCGACGGCGACGGCGACCGCTGCGGCGTCGTCGATAATACCGGCGATGAAATCTTCGCCGACAAGATCGGCGTGATGCTGGCGCGCGACATGTCGGCCTTGCACCCGAATTCGACCTTCGTGGTCGACGTGAAATCCACCGGCCTGTTCGCCACCGATCCGGTGCTGCAGAAAAACGGCGCCAAGGCTGATTACTGGAAGACCGGCCATTCCTACATGAAGCGCCGCGTCAACGAATCCGGCGCGCTGGTGGGGTTCGAGAAATCAGGGCACTTCTTCTTCAACAAGCCGTTCGGCCGCGGCTATGACGACGGCCTCGTCTCGGCCATCGCAATCTGCGACATGCTCGACCGCAATCCCGAAAAGAACATGGCCGACCTGAAGAACGCGCTGCCGAAGACATGGTCGTCGCCGACCATGTCGCCGCATTGCGACGACGAGAAGAAATATGCCGTGGTCGAGGCGGCGGTGAAGCATTTCGAGAACGCGAAGGCGACGGGCGAGAAGGTGGCCGGTCAGCCAATTCGCGATCTGGTCACCGTGAACGGCGTGCGCGTCACCGTCGAGGACGGGACCTGGGGGCTGGTGCGCGCCTCATCCAACAAACCCGAGCTTGTGGTTGTGGTTGAAAGCCCGGCGTCGGAAGCGCGCATGCACGAGATGTTCAAGGCGGTCGACGCCGTGCTGCGTCAGCATCCCGAAGTCGGCGAATATAATCAGAAGATCTGATTTTCGCCGCAGGGTCCCGTCAGACGACGCCAAGCGCCCGCATCGCCTCCGCCACGCGGATGAAGCCGGCAACATTGGCGCCGAGAACATAATTGCCCGGTGCGCCGTATTCTTCCGCGGTCTGCGCACAGCGGTCGTGAATCGCGTGCATGATCGTGGCGAGCTTCTGCTCGGTTTCCTCAAACGTCCAGGAATCGCGCGACGCGTTCTGCTGCATTTCCAGAGCGCTGGTGGCGACGCCGCCGGCATTGGCCGCCTTGCCGGGCGCAAACAATATCCCGGCCTCGCTGAACAGGCGCACAGCCTCCGGCGTGCACGGCATGTTCGCGCCTTCACCGACGGCGCGCACGCCATTCTTCACCATGATGCGCGCATCCTGACCGGTCAGTTCGTTCTGCGTCGCCGACGGCATGGCGATGTCAGACTTCACCTCCCAGATACGCCCGCCTGGCACATAGGTCGCGCCGTTGCCGCGCGCTTTGGCATAATCGGCGATGCGTCCGCGGCGGCGTTCCTTGATCTCCTTGAGCAGCGCGAGGTCAATGCCCTTTTCCTCGACAACATAGCCGTCCGAGTCGGAACAAGCGATGACCTTGCCGCCAAGCTGCTGCGCCTTCTCGATCGTGTAGATCGCAACGTTGCCGGCGCCGGACACGATGACCTTGCGTCCGTCAAAACCTTCACCGCGCTGGCGCAACATGCGTTCGACAAAGTAGACGGCGCCGTACCCCGTCGCCTCGGTGCGCACGCGCGAGCCGCCCCAGGTCAGACCCTTGCCGGTGAGCACGCCGGATTCGTAGCGGTTGGTCATGCGCTTGTACTGGCCGAACATGTAACCGATCTCGCGCTGGCCAACACCAATGTCGCCCGCCGGAACGTCGGTATATTCCCCGAGATGCCGGCCAAGCTCGGTCATGAAGGCCTGGCAAAAGCGCATGATCTCCCCGTCCGAACGTCCTTTCGGATCAAAATCGGAGCCGCCCTTGCCGCCGCCGATCGGCATGCCGGTGAGCGCGTTCTTGAACGTTTGCTCGAAGCCGAGAAACTTGATTGTGCCGAGGAAGACACTGGGATGGAAACGCAGCCCGCCCTTGAACGGTCCGAGTGCGGAATTGAACTGGACCCGAAAACCGCGGTTGATCTGGACCTGGCCTTTGTCATCGACCCAGGGGATGCGGAATATGATTTGCCGTTCCGGCTCGCAGATTCGCTCGATCAGGGCGCCCTCGGCATAATGCGGATGTTTGGCGACGACCGCGCCAAGGCTGTCCAGCACTTCTCGCACTGCCTGGTGAAACTCGTCTTCGCCGGGGTTGCGGCGAAGGACATCGGCAAAAATCGGTTCAAGCTTTTCGTCAAGCACAGTCAACGCCCTCGTCTTCATGACGGGCGCTTATACGCTTGACGGCTAATTTTCAAGCAAATTGCCCAATCGAAGGGCAGCCGATTTCACTCGGCTGCTTCCCGGAAGGTTGCGCGATAGGGATGGGCCGGATAGACGCCGAGGATTTTCATCTCCTTTGAGAAGAACTCGAGTTCCTTCAGCGCCAGCGTGACGTTGTAATCATCGGGGTGACCTTCGATGTCGGAATAGAACATCGTCGCGAAGAAATTGCCCTCGATCATGTAGCTTTCAAGCTTGGTCATGTTGACGCCGTTGGTGGCGAAGCCGCCCAGCGCCTTGTAGAGTGCGGCTGGAATGTTGCGCACCCGGAAGACGAAGGTAGTCACGACCGGTCCGTTGCCGCTCGGCGCGTGCTGTGCTTCGCGCGCCAGAACGATGAAGCGGGTGGTGTTGTGCTCTTCGTCCTCGATATTCTCTGAAAGAACATCGAGGCCATAGATTTCGGCAGCGAGTTTTGTCGCAATCGCCGCGCGCGATCTGTCCCCGGCTTCGGAGACTTCGCGCGCGGAACCCGCGGTGTCTGCGGCGACCACCGCCTTGATCTTCAGCTTGCGGATGATGTTGCGGCACTGACCGAGCGCGTGGACGTGGCTCTCGACGGTTCTGATGTCGGCGAGCCTGGTTCCCTTGAGGCCGAGAAGTTGATGGCGCACCGGCAGGAACCATTCGGCGACAATATGCAGATTTGAATGCGGCATCAGATGATGGATGTCCGCGACGCGGCCGGCGATCGAGTTCTCGATCGGAATCATGCCGAGGGCGGCGTCACCGGACGACACGGCGGCGAAGGCATCCTCGAAGGTCGGGCAGGCGACCGGCTCATAGTCCGGATAGGCTTCGCGGCAGGCGAGATGCGAGTTCGCGCCCGGTTCGCCCTGGAATACGATTTTTTGCTTTGCGGTCATGCAGTTCCGTACGCGGTGCGACCTGCTTCCGTCAATGTCCGAGCATGCGGCGCGCGGCTTCCAGATCTTCCGGCGTATCGACGCCGAGCGGAACGCTGGCGACAACAGCAACGTCGATACGCATGCCGGCCTCCAATGCACGCAATTGTTCGAGCTTCTCGCGTTTCTCCAGCGGCGAGGGCGGAAGCCCGACAAAACGGGCGAGCGCTTGCCGCCGGTAAGCATAAAGACCGATGTGATGGTAAAGCGGCCCCTCCCCGTAGGGCGCGGTGGCGCGGGTGAAATAGAGCGCCTGCAGCCGGGTGGGCGACAGCGGCGAGCCGACCACCTTGACGACATTAGGATTGCTGCGCTCGTCCGGATCGCGGATTTCGGCGGCGACGGTGCCGATATCGACGGCCGGGTCCTCCAGCAGCCGCACCGCGGCGGCCAGATCACCCGGCGACAGGGTCGGCAGATCGCCCTGCATGTTGACCACGATGCGGACCTTTTGGCCGGGATCGGCCAGTTCGAGCGCTTCGAAAATGCGGTCGGACCCTGAGTCATGGTCGGCGCGGGTCATCAGCGCCTGCACGCCGGTCTTTTCGACCGCGGCGAAAATCACCTCGTCGTCGGTGGCGACGACCACCGGCCCCAATTTGGCTTCCTGGGCGCGCCGGATGACATGCGCGATCATTGGCTGGCCCCCGATATCGGCCAGCGGCTTGCCGGGCAGCCGCGTGGCCGCCATGCGGGCCGGAATCAGGATCAGAATGTCGTGCAATGCCATGGCATTAGGGGCTCTCGCCGGGCGGAAGCCGGTTGTGGCCGCCTGCGTGGAATGTCGCAGGGGCGATTGTTTATACGGGTTGCAAGAAGCGAGGCAAACCGGCTATCTCTCTGCCGCCGCGGTCTCCTCGCGGATTATCCAGCTTTTCCGCTGTCCGAAGCGTGGGCACTTCATGGACTCCTTTGAACTCAACAAAATCCTCGGCGCGGTGCTCGGCACCTGCCTGGTTCTGCTCTCGCTCAATATCGTCGCGAACGCGATTTTTGCGCCGCATCAGCCAGCCAAGCCTGGCTTCGACATCGCGGTTCCCGAGCAGGCCGCCACCGAAACCGCCGCCAAGCCCGAGCCGGCCGAGCCGATCGCGGTACGCTTGGCAAGTTCCGATCCCAAGCGCGGCGAGGCGACTGCCAAGCAATGCGCGTCCTGCCACACCTTCGAGAAGGGCGGTGCGAACAAGGTCGGCCCAAATCTCTATGGGATCGTGGGCCGCCCCAGAGCCTCGCATGCCGGCTTCAATTACTCGGCGGCCATGAAGGGCAAGGGCGGCGAGTGGACCTATGAAGACCTCGACCAGTTCATTGCCGCGCCCAAGGGCTTCGTCCCGGGCACCAGCATGAGCTTCGCGGGCCTGTCGCGCCCAGGTCAGCGCGCCGACCTGATCAATTACCTGCATTCACTGGCGGACAATCCGGCCCCGCTGCCGAAAGCAGCCGAGGCGCCGGCACCCAAGGCGCAGTGACGCGACACGGATAATTAAATCATCGTAAGGTGTTTACGGCCGGGAGGAATCCCGGCCGTTTTTGCATCGCGCACTTCTTGCGTGGGGTGGCTGGATACACAGCTAGGAGGTAAGTTTCGGCTGATCGGTCCCCAAAAGCGACACACATCGCTGCAGATGATGCCCTGGCCCCATCGCCGCTTTTTTTGAAATCCTGTCCGGAGAGATTTGTGAGCCTGTCCCGACGAAATTTGCTCCGCACCGGCGCCGCCGCGCTGTCCGCACCGGCCCTTGCTGCATTGGACGCGGCGCTCCCGCAGCCGGCTCTCGCCCAGACTGATCCGAAGACCTGGCGACATGGATTGTCGCTGTTCGGCGACCTCAAATATCCGGCCGGCTTCAAGCATTTCGATTATGTGAATCCGAATGCGCCGCGCGGCGGCAGCGCGCGGCAGATCGCGTTCGGAACCTTCGACAATTTCAATTATGCCGTCGCCGGCGTGAAGGGATCGCTCGCGGCCGGTCTCACCAACATCTACGACACCTTGATGGCGCAGGCGCTCGACGAGGTGTCGACCGAATACGGATTGCTGGCCGAGTCGGTGAGCCATCCGGACGATTTCTCCTCGGTCACCTATCGCCTGCGGCCGGACGCGAAATGGCACGACGGCAAGCCGGTCACGGCCGATGATGTGATTTTCTCGCTCGACGCCTGGAAGAAGAACAACCCGCAACTCAACGCCTATTACCGGCATGTAGTGAAGGCGGAGAAGATGGGCGAACGCGATATCTCGTTCACCTTCGACGCGCCGGGCAATCGGGAGTTGCCGCAGATCGTCGGCCAGCTCATCGTGCTGCCGAAACACTGGTGGGAGGGAAACGACGCGCAGGGCCGCAAGCGCGACATTTCCGCGACGACGCTGGAGCCGCCGCTGGGGTGCGGCGCCTACAGGATCAAGGAATTCACACCCGGCCGCACCATCGTTTACGAGCGGGTGAAGGATTATTGGGGCGAGAAACTGCCGGTGAATATCGGGCAGAACAACTTCAACGAACTGCGCTACGAATATTTCCGCGATTCGACGGTGGCGCTGGAAGCGTTCAAGGCCGATCATATCGATTGGCGCACCGAGAACAGCGCCAAGGCCTGGGCGACCGCTTACGATTTTCCTGCCGTGCGCGAGAAGCGCGTCATCCTCGAAGAATTCGAGATCCGCAGCTCCGGCGTGATGCAGGCCTTCGCGTTTAATACGCGACGCGACAAGTTCAAGGACGCGCGGCTGCGGCGCGCCTTCAACAACGTGTTCGACTTCGAGGAAATGAACAAGCAGATTTTCTTCGGGCAGTACAAACGCATCGCGAGTTTTTTCGAGGGCACGGAACTCGCCGCGCGCGGTTTGCCGGAAGGGCTCGAGCTTGAAATTCTGAAGTCGGTGAAGGAACCGGTGCCGCCGGAGGTCTTCACGACGGCGTACACCAATCCGGTCAATGGAACTCCGGAAGCCGTGCGCACGAATCTGCGCGAAGCGATCCGGCTGATGCGCGAAGCCGGCTTTGAACTGAAGGATCGCAAGCTGACGAATACGAAGACCGGCGAGCAACTGGCGGTCGAACTGCTCGTGTCGGATCCGAATTCTGAACGCTTCATGCTGTTCTACAAGCCGGCTTTGGAGCGGCTCGGTATCGCGGTGACGGTGCGTACCGTCGATGATGCGCAATACGAAAATCGCCTGCGACAGTGGGATTTCGATATCACCACCACGGTCTGGGGCCAGTCGCTGTCGCCGGGCAATGAACAGCGCGGGTTCTGGGGCAGCCAGGCCGCCGATCAACCGGGCTCGCGCAATCTCGTCGGCATCAGGAATCCGGCGATTGATGCGCTGATCGAAAAGGTGATCTTCGCCAAGAACCGCGAGGAACTCGTGGCCGCGACCAAGGCGCTCGATCGCGTGCTGCTGTGGAATCATTTTGTCGTTCCGCAATGGACCTATGGCAAGCAGCGCACCGCGCGTTGGGACCGCTTCGGCCGTCCGCAGGAAATGCCGAAATATGGCGCCGCGGCTTTCCCGAACATCTGGTGGTGGGATGCGGAGAAGACGGCGAAGGCGGGGAATCGTTCGTGACGGCTCCCAACCGCCGCAGCGTCCTGAAAATTGCTGCGAGCGTCGCTGCCGGCTGGGGAGCCGCGCGTCTGGGATTAACGCCTGCGGCGCTGGCCTCGGGTGAGCGCGAGACCCACGGCATTTCCGCCTTCGGCGATCTGAAATACCCGGCCGATTTCGCGCATTTCGACTACGTCAATCCGAAAGCGCCGAAGGGCGGCGTTTTTACGGAAATCGTCAGCTCCAGGCTCTACAACGGGTCGTTTCTGACCTTCAATTCGCTGAACAGCTACATTCTGAAGGGCGACGGCGCCTTGGGAATGAACCTCACATTCGCATCACTGATGACGCGCGCGACCGACGAGCCGGATGCGTTGTATGGCCTTGCGGCGCAGTCGGTGCGCATTTCGGCGGATGGCTTGACCTACACATTCATGATGCGGCCGGAAGCCCGGTTTCATGACGGCAGCAAGATGACCGCGCATGACGCCGCTTTCTCGCTCAATGTCCTGAAACAGAAAGGCCACCCTGTCATCAGCCAGATGCTGCGCGATTTCGTGAGTGCGGATGCGTCGGATGATCGGACACTGGTGACGCGGTTCCAGGAAAAGCGTGCGCGAGACGTGCCGCTCTTTATCGCCGGTCTGCCAATTTTCTCGCGCGCCTATTATGCAAAAAGGCCGTTTGAAGAATCCACGTTCGAAATTCCGCTGGGGTCAGGACCCTACAAGGTCGGCCGCTTCGAGGCCGGTCGTTATATCGAATTTGAGCGGGTGAAGGACTGGTGGGCGGCCAAGCTGCCGGTCGCGCAAGGCATGCATAACTTCGATACGCTGCGCTACGAATATTTCCGCGATCGCGACGTCGGCTTCGAGGCGTTCACCGGCAAGACCTATCTTTTCCGCGAGGAGTTCACCTCGCGCACCTGGGCGACGCGTTACGATTTTCCGGCGTTCAAGGACGGGCGCGTGAAGCGCGAGGTATTGCCGGATGATACGCCGTCCGGCGCGCAAGGTTGGTTCATCAATACCCGCCGTGCGCAGCTCAGAAACCCCAAGCTGCGCGAAGCGTTGATCTATGCCTTTGATTTTGAGTGGACCAACAAGACCATCATGTATGGCTCCTATGAACGCACCCATTCGGTGTTCCAGAATTCCGACATGATGGCGGAGGGAAAGCCGGACGCCGCCGAGCTCGCGCTGCTCGAGCCGTTCCGCGGCAAGGTGCCGGACGAGGTGTTTGGCGAGCCGTTTGTACCGCCGGTGTCGGACGGGTCCGGCCAGGACCGCAAGCTCTTGCGGCATGCCTCGCATCTGCTGCTTGAGGCCGGTTTCGTCATCAAGGACGGCAAGCGCATTGGGCGCAACGGCGAGCCGATCAGGATTGAGTTCTTGCTTGAGGAACCGACCTTCCAGCCGCATCACATGCCCTACATCAAGAATCTCGGCATGCTCGGCATCGAGGCCACGCTGCGGATCGTCGATCCAGTGCAGTTCCGTGCCCGCGTGGATGATTTTGATTTCGACATCACCGTGCAGCGATTTGGATTCTCGACGACGCCGGGCGATTCGTTGCGCAGCTATTTTTCGTCGCAAGCCGCCGATACGCGCGGCTCGCTGAACATCGCCGGCATCGCGGAGCCTGCGATCGATAGCCTGATCTCGACCATTGTGGGCGCCAGCACCCGCGCAGAGCTCGTCACCGCCTGCCGCGCGCTCGACCGGGTCATCCGCGCCGGACGTTACTGGATTCCGCACTGGTACAAGGCGTCGCACTGGATCGCCTATTGGGACATGTTCAGCCGCCCGGCGGAGAAGCCACGTTATTCTCGCGGTATTCCGGAAACCTGGTGGTACGATGGAAGCAAGGCGGCCAAGCTGGACCGCCGAGGTTAGATATTTGCCAAGATGAGCGCTTACATTTTCCGCCGCATCTTGTTCATGATCCCGACCCTGTTCGGGATCATGCTGGTATCATTCGTCGTGGTGCAGTTCGCGCCGGGCGGGCCGGTCGAGCGCGTGATCGCGCAATTATCGGGTTCCGACACCGGCGCCACCTCGCGAATTTCCGGATCACCCGGGGGTGATTTCGGCGCGCGCGGGCAACCGCAGGGCGGCAGCGCGGTCGATGCGGTGACCTCGAAATATCGCGGCGCGCAGGGGCTCGATCCAGAATTCATCAAGAGCCTGGAGAAGCAGTTCGGCTTCGACAAGCCGGCCTATGAACGTTTCTTCCTGATGCTGTGGAACTATGCGCGCTTCGATTTCGGCAAGAGCTATTTCCGCGATGTCAGCGTGGTCGACCTGATCAAGGAGAAGCTGCCGGTCTCGATGTCGCTCGGTATCTGGATGACGCTCCTGACGTATCTGATCTCGATCCCGCTTGGCATCCGCAAGGCAGTGCTTGACGGCACGCGCTTCGACACCTGGACGTCGGGCCTCATCATCGTGGGTTATGCCATCCCCGGGTTCCTCTTCGCGATCCTGCTGATCATCCTGTTCGCCGGCGGGTCCTTCTTCGACATTTTCCCGCTGCGCGGGCTAACCTCCGACAATTTCGCGTCGCTTCCCTGGTACGCGAAAATCCTCGACTATTTCTGGCACCTGACGCTGCCGATCATATCCATGATGCTCGGCGCCTTCGCCACCATGACACTGCTCACCAAGAACTCGTTCCTGGATGAGATCCGCAAGCAATATGTGCTGACGGCGAAAGCGAAGGGCTGCGCCAGCAGGCAGGTGCTCTACGGCCACATCTTCCGCAACGCGATGCTGATCGTCGTCGCCGGCTTCCCTGGCGCCTTCGTGCACGCCTTCTTTTCCGGCTCGCTGCTGATCGAGACAATCTTCTCGCTCGACGGGCTCGGGCTGCTCGGCTTCGAAAGCGTGCTCAATCGCGACTATGCCGTGGTCTTTGCCACGCTTTACATCTTTGCGTTGATTGGGCTGATCGTGAATCTCATCTCTGATCTCACCTACACCTGGATCGATCCCCGCATCGATTTCGAGACACGGGAGGTCTGAAGATGGACGCACGCGTCATCGGACCGCTTCCCGAAACCGAATCGACCTCTCCGACTGGAACGGCCGTTCCGCCCGAGCGGCGGGTGATCTCGCTGTCGCCGATCGGCAAGCGCCGCTGGCAGAATTTCAAGGCCAACCGGCGCGGCTATTGGTCGTTCTGGATTTTCCTGGTTCTGTTTGTCGTATCGCTGTTTGCGGAATTCATCGCCAACGACAAGCCGTTCATGATCCGGGTTGACGGCAAGTTCTTCTTTCCCGCCATCACCACCTATTCCGAAACGGCGTTCGGCGGTGAATTCGAGACGGCGGCGGATTATCGCGATCCTTATCTGCAAAAACTGATCGCCGAGAAGGGCGGCACGATCTGGTGGCCGCCGATCCGCTATTCCTATTCGACGCACAATCTCGATCTTCCGACGCCCGCCCCGTCAAAGCCAACCTGGATGCTGACCGAAGAGCAATGCCGGCCGGTGGTCGAACGCAAGGGTCTCTCCGGCTGCCGCGATCTCGAATTTAACTGGCTCGGCACCGACGATCAGGGCCGCGACGTGGCGGCGCGGCTGATCTACGGCTTCCGCATCTCCGTGTTGTTCGGGCTCATCCTCACGATCATTTCCTCGATCATCGGCGTCGCGGCCGGGGCGGTGCAGGGCTATTTCGGCGGCTGGACCGACCTTCTGTTCCAGCGCGTGATCGAGATCTGGACCTCGGTGCCCTCGCTCTATCTGCTCCTGATCATTTCCTCGGTGCTGGTGCCAAGCTTCTTCGTGCTGCTTGGCATTTTGCTGCTGTTTTCCTGGGTGTCGCTGGTCGGTTTGGTTCGTGCGGAATTTCTGCGCGGGCGGAATTTCGAATATATCCAGGCCGCGCGTGCGCTCGGTGTATCGAACGCGGTGATCATGTTCCGCCATCTGTTGCCGAACGCGATGGTGGCGACTCTTACCTTCCTGCCGTTCATACTGTCGTCGTCGGTCATGACGCTGACCGCGCTGGATTTCCTTGGCTTCGGGCTGCCGCCCGGCTCGCCGTCTCTTGGGGAGCTGCTGGCGCAGGGCAAGGCTAATGTGCAGGCGCCGTGGCTGGGATTAACCGGATTTTTCTCGATTGCGATCATGCTGTCGCTGCTGATCTTTATCGGCGAAGGGGTGCGTGACGCGTTCGATGCGAGGAAGACATTTGCATGACCGAAGCATTGCTTCAGGTAACAGATCTTTCCGTTCTCTTCCGCCAGGCCGGCAACGAGATGCTGGCCGTCGATCGCGTGTCATTCGACGTCAAGAAAGGCGAAACGCTCGCGCTGGTCGGCGAATCGGGGTCGGGAAAATCGGTCACCGCTCTCTCGGTGATGAAGCTTCTGCCTTACCCGACTGCCAGCCATCCGTCCGGCAGTATCCGCTTCAAGGGCGAGGAATTGCTGTCGATGTCGGAACGCGAGATCCGGCGCGTGCGCGGCAATGACATCACTATCATCTTCCAGGAGCCGATGACCTCGCTCAATCCGTTGCACACGATCGAGAAGCAGATTGGCGAAATTCTCGAACTGCATAACGGCGCCACCGGCCTGAAGGCGCGTGCGCGCATCATCGAGTTGCTAACGCAGGTCGGTATTCCCGATCCGGCCGGGCGGCTTGCCAGCTATCCGCACCAATTGTCGGGCGGTCAGCGGCAGCGCGTGATGATCGCCATGGCATTGGCGAATGAGCCCGATCTCCTGATCGCGGACGAGCCGACGACGGCGCTGGACGTCACCGTCCAGGCGCAAATCCTGAAGCTTCTCAAGGAGATACAGCAACGCCTCGGCATGTCCATGCTGTTCATCACGCATGATCTTGGCATCGTGCGTAAGCTCGCCGATCGCGTCTGTGTCATGAACCAGGGCAAGATCGTCGAACAGGGTGAAGTCGATCGCGTGTTCTCTTCACCGCAACATCCCTATACCCGCGCCTTGCTTGCCGCCGAGCCGAAGCCGGATCCGGCACCGCTGCAGCCGGAGGCGCCGGTCGTCGTCAAAACCGACGACCTCAAGGTCTGGTTTCCGGTCCGGCGCGGCGTGCTGCGCAAGACGGTCGGTCACATCAAGGCGGTCGATGGCGTCAGCATCGCCGTGCGCAAGGGAGAAACGCTGGGCATCGTCGGCGAATCCGGCTCGGGCAAGACGACGCTCGGTCTGGCGCTGCTGCGGCTTATCTCGTCTGACGGACCAATCGTCTTCATGGGCGAGCAAATCCAGGGCCTGAAATTCAAGGAGATGCGGCCGCACCGGCGCGACATGCAGATCGTATTCCAGGACCCCTATGGTTCCTTGTCGCCGCGCATGTCGGTCTCGGACATTATCGAGGAAGGTCTATGGGTGCATCATCCGAATTTGACGGCCGCGGAAGGTGAGCGGCGCGTTGTTCAGGCGCTAACAGATGTCGGGTTAGACCCGGACACGCGCTTTCGCTATCCGCATGAATTTTCCGGCGGTCAGCGGCAGCGCATTGCTGTGGCGCGCGCCATCGCGCTGGAGCCGACATTTGTCGTGCTGGACGAGCCGACCAGCGCGCTGGACATGCTGATCCAATGCCAGATCGTCGATCTTCTCCGCGATCTGCAGAAGCGGAGAAACCTCACCTATCTGTTCATCTCGCACGATCTGCGCGTGGTGGCGGCGCTGGCAAGCCGGTTGATCGTGATGCGAAACGGCAAGGTGGTGGAAGAAGGGCCTGCGGCGGAACTCTTCAAGGCGCCGAAATCGGATTACACTCAGGCGCTGTTCGCCGCCGCCTTCAATCTGGAAACGGCGCCGACGGGAGTTGTCTCGCAGTAGCCGCCGTCACACTTTTTTGATTCGGGTTTGTCACTCGAGCCGGCGATAACGCCGCCCATGTCCCGCCCGGCACGCCTTTCCTTCATCGCCGCTCTGCTGCTGCTCGTTCCCACGGCCGGCAGCGCGCAAAATCTCAAATTCGATTTCAAGATCGCCGGTCCGGACGGATCGCCGGTCGCCAATCATCGCATTTCTGCCGGGCAGGCCGACGCGGTGACGAAGCTGCCGGGCATTGTCGTGGTCGGCAACCCCAAGGGCGACGTGACGCTCGCGGAATTCTACGACCTCAACTGCCCCTATTGCCGCAGGGCATCGGACGATGTCGACGCGCTGATCAAAGGCGACAAAAACCTGAGAGTGATCCTTGTGCCGTTTCCGGTGCTCGGCGTCGCGTCGATCCAGGCGGGGCGTGTGGAGCTTGCGGTCCGCAAGCTGTCTGATCCAAAGACATTCTATGCTTTCCACCGCAAGGTTTATGAGGGCCGCGGAGTTATCGACGGCGACCGCGCTCTCGCCGTCGCAAACGAACTGAAGATCGACCAGAAGAAACTACTCGCGGTGGCGAACGATGATTCCGTTACCGAGATCATGAAGGCGCATGTACGGCTCGGCAACGCGCTCAATCTTGCAGCCACGCCGTCCTATGTCATCAAGGACGTGGCAATCGTCGGCCATCCAGGCGGACAGGGTCTGAGCGCTGTTATTGCTGCTGTCCGCAAATGCGGACAGGTGGTGTGCTGAGCTCTGCGAATGCTATTCGCGTCCTCTCCCCTTGTGGGAGGGGCAACCGGGAGTTTCGACATACAAAGCCGAATGAGGGGTCCGGGTCCACCCCTCACTCCGTCAATGCTTGTTGGACGCTTGGAGTAGCTCTCTCCCGCAAGGGGAGAGGCGCAGTTTTAACCAAGCCGCTTGAGGCTGGTGATCTCGGAGCCGCTTGCACGAATGCGCGCAACAGCTTCCGCCACAGGCTCGATCGCCACCGCCATGTGATGCGCATTGGCATGAATGAGGGTCGTGGCGTCGCGTGCGATGGCGACATGCCGCTTCCAGAAAACCAGATCGCCGCGCTTGAGATCAGCAAGATTGATTGATTGCGAAACGCCCACTGCATGTTCCTGCATGTCGCTGTCACGCGGACACACAATGCCGCAGGCCGTCAGCGAGATTTGCACGAGCCCGGAACAGTCGATTCCGTAGGATGTCTTTCCGCCCCACAGATAGGGCGTTTCCAGAAAGCGTTCTGCCACGCTGACGAAATCGACGTCTGCTTGATTCAGCGGCGCAACATGACGCGCCGGAATGAATCCGTCAGGCGTCACCGCAAATGTCGCTTCAAATCGCAAGACATCGAGCTGCGCCCCGAAGGGCAGCGAATAGAGCGGCGGCAGTTTGATGTCCGGACCCGGAAAGGCAAATGTCCGCAATGCAGAAATCTTGTGTTGAGGCTGACGGCGCGGCTTGCCAAGCGCGTTGGCCGGGAGCCAGCCGACATAGCCGTCGTTCTGCAGCTGGCCCCAGCTCCAGCCTTCGTCGGTCGTTTCATAAACAGTAACCCGCTCGCCCTTCAGCGCTTCGGTATCGAGGGGCGCGTCCGGGCGCGGCTCGCGCCGCAAAGGCGCCTGCGCGTCGAGCACCTCCATCGCTTGACCTTCGACAAACCGCTCGGCTTGCACCCGGCCGCGGAGCTTTGCGTCCGCAAGATCGGGGCGGGCCGGGGTCAGGCGTGGGTCGAAGGACGTCATCAGCCGTAGCGCTGCGACAGCAGCGCATAGAGCGCACGCGCCGCCTGGCATTCGCCGCCTTCCGGCCGCGCCGGCTTGGTCGACGGGTTCCAGGCATAGACGTCGAAATGCGCCCAGGCTTTCGCTTTTGAGACGAAGCGCTGCAGGAACAGCGCGCAGGTGATCGAGCCGGCAAAGCTCGACGCGGACACATTGTTCACATCCGCGACTTTCGAATCGAGCATGGAATTGTAAGGCGCCCAGAGCGGCAGGCGCCATACCGGGTCGCGCTCGCTTGTTGCGCAACGCTCGATATCGGACGCGAGCGCCGCATCATTGGTGTAGAAAGGCGGCAATTCCGGACCGAGCGCGACGCGCGCCGCACCGGTGAGCGTGCCCATGTCGATCAGAAGATCGGGTTCATCCTCATCGGCGAGTGCCAGCGCATCGGCGAGCACCAGCCGTCCTTCCGCGTCGGTATTGCCAATCTCCACATTCAGTCCGTTGCGTGAGGGATAGATATCGAGCGGTCGGAAGGCGGAGCCCGACACCGAATTCTCCACCGCCGGAATGAGCACGCGCAGCGAGACTTTCAGGCCGCGGCTCATGATCATGTGTGCGAGCGCGAGTGTCGCCGCCGCGCCGCCCATGTCCTTCTTCATGATCAGCATGGCGCTTTCCGGCTTCAGGTCGAGACCGCCGGTATCGAAACACACGCCCTTGCCGACCAGTGTCACCTTCGGATGTGTCTTGTCGCCCCAGCGCAGATCGATCAGGCGCGGCGGCCGGGTCGAGGCGCGGCCGACTGCATGAATGAGCGGGAAATTCTGGATCAGCAGATTTTCGCCGACCACGGCTTCCAGCCAGGCCCCGTGCTTTTCCGCGAGCAGCCGCGCCGCTTCATGCAACTCGGCAGGGCCCATGTCGTTGGCCGGCGTGTTGACGAGATCACGCGCCAAGGTGACGGCTTCGACGATGCGTGTGAGATCATCAGCATCGGCGCCTTCAGGAACGACGAGCCTGACGTCCTTGGCATCGGCCTTGCGGTAGCGGGAGAATTTATAGGCGCCGAGGGCAAAGGCGAGCGCGGCGAGCCGCAGGTCATGCGGGACGTTGGCGAAGCAATAGGTGCCAGCCGGGAGAAGCTGCGGCAGGCTGCCGGGCAGGAACGGATCCTTGAACGGCGCATCGCCGTTTTCCAGGCCGAACAGGACGCCCGCCAGTTGTCCATCCGCCGCCGGCAAAATCAGATGGCGTCCGGCCTTGGGCTCGAAGCCCGCGACCTCTGCAAAGGCGCGGGCTGGCGCCGCCAGGCTGTCCCTTGTTGCCGTCCAGTCGGACGCGGTCACGAAAGTGATTGGGATGGCCGGCGAAGTCCCCGGCGCGACGAAAACGGGATGCATGATGCGCTGAAATCCTGAGCTTTTCCGTTGCTATCACGCCGCCAAGGTTGGCGAAAAGGGGCGATCAGGCGTCCCAATTAACCTCCCGTTAGGGTTAACACTCTATTGATGAATGCGTGCCGGTCGTCTCCGAATTGTCCGGCGAAGCGGAGTCATGCGCTTGCCCTCGAGCCGCCATCGCCTTCTGGTCATGTCCGCTGTGTTCGCCGCGCTGGCGCTGTCGGCCTGCAAGACCACCAACACCGAGACGACGGGTTCGGTCGCCTCCGCGCCGCGCACGGAAACCGACTGGCGGCGCGACGCCGACATCTGGGGTGAGCGCTACCGGCAAAATCAGCGCGATCCGGAAGCCGCGGTCCGCTACGCGCAGGCGCTGCGCGCCACCGGCCAGCGGACGCAGGCCGCAGCCGTGCTGGAGCAGGCCGCAATCTACAATCCAAAAAACACGACCGTGCTCGGCGCCTATGGCCGGGCGCTGGCCGACACCGGCGCCTTCCAGCAGGCGTTGGACGTCCTCAGCCGCGCACATACGCCGGACCAGCCGGACTGGCGCGTGCTTTCCGCGCAAGGCGCGGTGCTCGATCAGATGGGCCGGCATCAGGAAGCGCAGCGTCACTACTCGGCGGCGCTCAAGATCATGCCGGACGAGCCGTCGGTCCTGTCCAATCTCGGCCTGTCCTATGCGCTGTCGAAAAACCTGCGCCAGGCGGAAGAAACATTGCGCCGCGCCAATGCGCAGAAGGGTGCGGAGCCGCGGGTCCGGCAGAATCTCGCACTGGTGGTGGGCCTGCAGGGGCGCTTCGCCGAAGCGGAATCCATTGCCCGCGGCGAGCTCTCTCCCGACGAAGCGGCTGCCAATGTCGCCTATCTGCGTCAGATGCTCGCCGAGGAGAAGGAGCGTGGCGGCCGCAAGCAACCGGGCCGCGCGCTGCGTCAGGCGGCAAGCTCGTAAATCAGAGTCCCATCACGCGGATCGCCGCCGGCCCGAGAATGACGATGAACAGGACCGGCAGGAAGAACACGATCATCGGCACCGTCAGCTTCGGCGGCAGGCCGGCGGCCTTTTTTTCCGCTTCGGTCATGCGCATGTCGCGATTTTCCTGCGACAGCACGCGCAGCGTCTGTCCGAGCGGCGTGCCGTAACGTTCGGCCTGCTGCAATGCGACGCAGATCGATTTCACCCCTTCAAGGTCGGTGCGCTTCGCCAGATTGTCATAGGCCTGCCGGCGATCCTGGAGATAGGACAATTCGGCGGTGGTCAGCGTCAACTCTTCGGCCAGCGCGACCGACTGCGAGCCGATTTCGTTGCTTACCTTGTTGAAGGCGGCCTCGATCGACATACCGGATTCGACGCAGATCAGGAGCAGGTCGAGCGCATCGGGAAAGGCGCGCCGGATCGAGAGCTGGCGCTTCTGGATCTTGTTCTTCAGGTAAAGCCAGGGCAGATGGATGCCGATATAGGTCGCCAGAATGCAGATGCCGATTTTGATCGCCGGGGGGTAATCGAGCTTGAGAATGAGGAAGACATAGATGATCGACACCAGCAGCATGACCGACGGCGTCACCATGCGGAAGAACAGATAGGTGATGTAGGGCGCCTCGCCGCGATAGCCGGCCTGGATGAGTTTCAGGCGCGCTTCCTCCTGCCCGACCCATTTTCTCAGGTTGAAGCGCTCGACCGCATGCTGCATGTATTGCTTGGGCGATTGGCGAAGCGAAATTTTTTCTCCGCGCGCCATGCGTTCGCGTTCGCGCTGACGGATTTTCTCCCGCTCGATCGCGACCTGCTTCATGCGTTTCGGCAAGGGGTCTGACGCCAGAAGCGGCATGGCCAGTGTAATGACGGTCGCGCCGGCCGCGATCGCGGCGAAGATCATCGCCAGCAGCTTCTGGTTCTGCATGATCTCGGTGATGAACTGGATCATGATGTCCTCAGAAGTCGAAATTGATCATCTTCTTCATGACCAGGCAGCCGGCGAGCATCCACAAGGCGCTGCCCGCAAGCATCATCTGGCCAATGTGGTGCTTCCAAAGAATCGAGATGTAGTCCGGGCTGGTCATCCAGACGAGGATCAGCACCACGACAGGCAGAGATCCGATAATAGCGGCGGATGCCTTGGCTTCCTGGGACATCGCCTGGATCTTCCCCTTCATCTTCTTGCGGTCGCGCAGCACCTTCGACAGGTTGCCGAGCGCCTCCGACAGGTTGCCGCCTGATTTCTGCTGAATGGCGATCACGATGCCGAAGAAATTCGCTTCCGGCAGCGGCATGCGCTCGTAAAGCTTCTGGCAGGCCTCGCCGAGAGGAATTCCGACAGTCTGTGTTTCGAGAATACTGCGGAATTCGCTGCGGACCGGTTCCTGCGCTTCCGCCGCGATCACCTTCAGGCTGTCCAGCAGTGGCAGGCCGGCCTTGATGCCGCGCACGATGACGTCGACGGCGTCGGGAAATGCGTTGAGGAATTTGTTTTCCCGGCGTTTCTTCAGATMKSTCWMYWRYMMRMAYSKMRWTSYGWAKMMSRSMSMRAAGCCGAAGCCGAGCGCGGCCATGAGCCCAAAACCCATACCCAGCGTGAGGATGAAGGCCACGATACCCATGCCCGCGGCGATCAGAAAGAACTGGCGTTTGGACCAGCTCAGGCCGGCCTGCGAAATGCGCACCGTCAGCGGCGGCCGCTTCTGCTGCTGCTGGCGCTTCTCAAGCTCCTTCAGCGATTCCTCAACCTGCTCGCGGCGGGATTTCTGCGCGCCTCTGGCGGCGCGCGCCACCGGCTGCGCGCGCGCCACGCTCTCTTTACGCCTTTCCGCCTTGCGCTCGCCGGACAGGATCGGAAGCAGGAAGACCCAGGCAATCCCGCCGACAGCGACTGTCGCAAGGAACGATAAGGCAAGGACCTGCAGGTTCATGACGTTTACCGCGATCAGGTGTTGAACGGCTCGTCGGCGATCATCGATGCATCGAGAGCCGCAGCCAGCCGGCGCTCCTCGCCGTAATAGCGCGCGCGCTCCCAGAAACGCGGTCGTCCGATGCCCGTGGAGCGGTGCCGGCCAATCAGATTGCCATGCGCGTCCTCGCCCATAATCTCATAGACGAACAGGTCCTGGGTGATGATGACGTCGCCTTCCATGCCCATCACCTCGGTGATGTGAGTGATGCGACGGGAGCCGTCGCGCAGGCGCGCGGCCTGGATGACGACGTCGACCGACGAGCAGATCATCTCGCGGATGGTGCGGGACGGCAGCGCGTAGCCGCCCATGGTGATCATCGATTCGATACGTGACAGCGCCTCGCGCGGCGAGTTGGCGTGCAGCGTGCCGAGCGAGCCGTCGTGTCCGGTATTCATCGCCTGCAGCAGGTCGAAGGCTTCCGGACCGCGCACCTCGCCGACGATGATACGCTCGGGCCGCATGCGCAGGCAGTTCTTGACCAGGTCGCGCATGGTGATCTGACCCTCGCCCTCGATATTGGGCGGGCGGGTTTCCAGCCGCACCACATGCGGCTGCTGCAGTTGCAGTTCCGCCGCGTCCTCGCAGGTGATGATGCGCTCGTCGTCGTCGATGAATTGCGTGAGGCAGTTGAGCAGCGTGGTCTTGCCGGAGCCGGTGCCGCCGGACACGATGGTGTTGGCCCGGCAGCGACCGATGATCTGCAGGATTTCGGCGCCCTGCGGCGAGATCGAGCCGAATTTCACCAACTGGTCGAGGGTGAGCTTGTCCTTCTTGAACTTGCGGATGGTGAGCGCGGGACCATCGATCGCCAGCGGCGGCACGATGGCGTTGACGCGTGAGCCGTCGGGCAGGCGCGCGTCGCAGATCGGCGAGGCCTCGTCGACGCGGCGGCCGATCTGGCTCACGATGCGCTGGCAGATATTCAGAAGCTGCTGATTGTCGCGGAAACGGACGCCGGTCCGGTGAATCTTGCCGGCGACTTCGATGTAAACGGTATTGGACCCGTTCACCATGATGTCGGCGATGTCGTCGCGCGCAAGCAGCGGTTCCAGCGGTCCGTAGCCCAGCACGTCGTTGCAGATATCGTCGAGCAGTTCCTCCTGCTCGGAGATCGACATCACGATATTCTTGATCGCGATAATCTCGTTGACGATGTCGCGGATTTCCTCGCGCGCGGAATCGGCGTCGAGCCGCGCCAACTGGCCGAGATCGATCGCTTCGATCAGGGCGCCGAAAATCGTTCCCTTCACCTCATAATAGGCTTCGGAGCGGCGGGTGTCGGTCGCCACGGCCGGAGCCGTGGGCGGCGCCGCGCGTTGCGGCGCAAGCGGCGGCGAGATCAGCGGCGCGCCAAGGCCCGCGGCGGGCAGCGGTGCGCGCCCGGTATCGGCCTGGGCCGGCGCCGGTGCGGGCATGGGAGGCGCAGACTTCGGCGCCTGAACGGGCGCCGGAGAAACCGCAACTCCGGAATGGGGATCATTGCCGGCGGCACTACGCTTTCCGAACACGACTCAGCTACTCCGTCGACGTCAACTCTGCCGCTTGCGCAGTTTCTGCAATAGCGGCGTGAACAGGCTGGCTTTGGATTTCTTGGCTTCCGAGCGCCCGGTCAGGATTTGCGCGAGCTGCCGGAATGTTTCCGCCACCTTGTGGTTGGCTGCGACCTCCGCGATCATCTGGCCGTTATTGGCCGCGGTGCCGAAAATCTGCGGCTCGAACGGAATGATCGCGACCGGCTCATCGTCGAGCGCCTTCGCGAAATCGGCCGGCTTGATTTCCGGCCGCTTCGGAATGCCGACCTGGTTGAGGATGTAGAAGGGGCGGTGATCGTTCGCCCGCGCCGCCTTCAGGAAATCGACCAGGTTCTTGGCATTGCGCAGATTGGCAAGATCGGGCGCAGCTACGATCAGGATATCGTCGGCAGAGAGAAGCGTGCGCTGCGTCCAGCCGGTCCATTGATGCGGCACGTCCAGAATGATGCAGGGCACGCTGGCGCGCAACGAATCGAAGATCGCATCGAACGCCTCGGCGCCGAAATCATAGACGCGCTCGAGCGTCGCCGGCGCCGCCAGCAGGCTGAGATTGTCGGAGCATTTCGACAGCAGGCGGTCGACGAAGGCGGTGTCGATGCGCTCGGGGGAGAAGACCGCGTCGGCGATGCCTTGCGGCGGATCCTGGTTATAGTCGAGGCCGGCGGTGCCGAAGGGGAGATCGAGGTCGGTGACAACCGAATCGAGGGACAGGTCGCGCGCAATCGCCCAACCGATATTGTGGGCCACGGTCGACGCGCCGACGCCGCCCTTGGCGCCAACCACAGCGATCACGCGGCCGACCGGCTTCGCATCCGGCGCCGAATACAATCCGCAAACCGCGCGCACAATGTCCAGAGTGCCGACCGGCGAGATGAGATAATCGCTCACGCCGCGGCGCACGAGCTCGCGATAAAGAACAATATCGTTGTGCCGTCCAACGACGATGACCCTTGTTCCGGCGTCGCAAAGTTCCGCCAGTGAATCCAGTCCGTCGAGGATATTGTCCGGGAGGCTTGCAAATTCCAGCACGATCACATTCGGCGTTGGCGCGGCGCGGTAAGCCTCGAGCGCCGCGGTGATGCCGCCCATCTGGATCTTCAGATGCGCTTTGCCGAGGCGGCGGTCTTCGCCGGCTGCCTGCACGGCGGCTGCGGTATCCACCGACTCGCAGAAGGCCTGGATCGAGATGCGCGGCGCCGGCGCGATGTGTTCGTCGCGGGCGGGAAGGGTGTCCGGCGCCCCGTCGGGAACGGCGGTCTGAAGCGCGTGTCTCATCATTTACCGACGTCGCTCAGTTTGGCTTTTTCATAGGCGTTGGGATATTTGCCCGAGAATTCTTCGCCCTTGCGATACTTCTCGAGCGCCACGGAGCGCCGCGCCTCATAGACGCCGGTTTCTCCGCGCGGCTGGACCAGATCGGCCGGGTTGTCGACCATCGCCGCGAGATTGCGCTGGTTGGCGCATCCGAGATTCCAGTACGGCCGGTTCTGGTTGTAGGAGGTGTCCATGGTTGCTCCGAGATCGTGCGGCCACAGCCCGCACGGGCCTGCCTCGGCGCTCACGCGCGGAAAATTCAGCCGCACGGTCGCCAGTTTGGTCGGATCGGGATGCGTATAGGGGCGTACGACCACGGCATGGCCGGGCACGCCCGCGGCGGCGAGGATCGAGCGGATTTCCCGCACCGCCTGCGAGGCGGCGATCTCGTTGGGGGAGGCCGCCGGCACCTCGATGATCATGCCGCCGGTCGCTTCACGTTTCCACACATGCGCGAAAGCCAGCACGTCGGCGCGCTGTTCCGCGTTCAGGGAGCCGCGGCTCTTGCCGATAAAGACCTCGACGGTGCGGTCGCTCTCCTTGATGGCGATGGGATGCCGCTTGCGGTAGTCGGTCGGGATGCTTGCGGTCGTGTCCTTCGCGACATAGCAGCCGGAGACGGCGAGCGTCATTCCCGCGGCCGCCAGGAGCCGCGCGGCTTTGCGCGCGAGCCCGCTGCGGCTCTTCAGATGGGAACGTGAGAGAGTCATCAATCGTCTCCTCGTGACTTGCACTCAGTCGAGAATGAAGCCGACATTGCCGTGATAGATTTTCCGCGGATCGACCTTGTCCTGGATGCCGTAGATCCTGTTCAGCCGTCCGAGCAGGATGCTCGAGGCATCCGGCGCGTCGGCAAAGCCGTCGTCGGGGCGCGAGAGATCCTTCTGCGCCACCGCGCGGACCACATACGGCGTCACCAGGATCATCAACTCGGTCTGACGGTTGACGTAGTCGCGGCTCTTGAACAGCGAACCGAGGATCGGCAGTTGCATCAGGCCGGGAAGGCCGTTGAGCTGCTGCTTGGTCGACTCCTGGATCATGCCAGCCATCGCCAAAGCGCCGCCGGAGGGGATTTCGACCACGGTTTCTGCGCGCCGGGTGCGGATCGAGGGGATCGTTGTGGAGGTCGTCGATCCCGGAATGGTCATGGAAATCGCGCCCTCGCTCGACAGATCGGAAACCTCCGTCATCACCTTCAGGCTGATGCGGCCCTCGGAAAGCACGACCGGCGTGAAGGCCAGGCTGACGCCGAATTTCTTGAAATCGATCTGCTGCTGGCAGATGGGCGGCGATCTAGTGGTGTCGCAGCTCAGGCCATTCGGAATGGGAAATTCGCCGCCGGCGATGAAGGTCGCCGTCTCTCCCGAGATCGCGGTCAGGTTAGGTTCTGCGAGCGTCCGGATCACGCCGGCGCGATCCATCGCCCGCAGCGTGGCCGTGATGCCGCGGAAATTGCCCCTGATGGCGGAATTGCTGAGGTCTGAGCCAAAGGCAGTGAAGGGATTGTTGGTGACAAAGTCAACAACGGAGGAGCCGCCGCCGATGCTGCCGTTCAGGTTGATACCGAGCTGCTTGATGACATCGCGTTGCACCTCGGCAACCGTCACTTTCAGCATGACCTGGTCGCGTCCGCGCACGTTGATGTTGTTGATGACCTTGTTTTCGCCGGCGAGTCGTGTCGCGAGATCGAAGGCTTGCTGCGCTTCACCCTGGTTGGCCGCAAGCCCTGTCAGCACAACGCCGTCGCCAAGCCCATCGGCGCGGATATCGGAATTCGGGAACATCTGCTTCAGCGCGGCGCGCAGGCCGTTGAGGTCGCGGGTGACGGCGATGTCGAAGCCGGCGATCTGCCGCCCCTCGCTGTCGAAGAAGAAGATGCTGGTTTGCCCCGACTTCACGCCGATCATGTAGGCGCGGCGGGAGGAGCGAACGACGGCGTTGGCGATAGTGGGATCGGCGACCAGGACATCCTTGATGTCATTCGGCAGATCGACGACGACAGCCTTGCCGACGCCGAGGCTCACCTGCCGCGAGCTCAGTTCGCTGCCGACCACTTGAATGACCGGCATGCGCGGCTCGGCTGCGCCGGACAGGTCCGCGCATGCGATACCGCCGATTGCAGCCAGCGCGGCCAGCGACACGCTTCGGATCAGCGACCGATGCAGCATGGGAGTGTTCCTTCTGGACCCTTCACTTCGTCATCTTGGTGGTGGACACGCCGTAGCGGATCACTTTGATCTCGTTGCGCGACGATGAGGTATCCTCGGTAGCGGCCGTCCTGGCGGTGTCGACGATGCTGCGCAAAGCCAGCGCCACGACGCCGATCTGCTGCGCCAGCACCAGGGTTTCGGCCTGGCCCGGCGACAATTCGAGGGTGGCAGTCTTGCCGACGACGACCTTCTGCCCGTTCTTGTCCTCGACCGTCTGGTCGATGGCGAGCACGCGGACATTCCTGAGAATGGTCTCGCTGATATGCGCTTCCGTGCTGGAGGCCTTCTCGGCCTCCTTGTCGCGCCGGTAGAGGATCACGTCGACATGATCGCCGGGAATGATGAAGCCGCCGGCGCCGGTCTCCGGCTTGATTTCGGTCGACACCGCGCGCATGCCCGAGGGCAGGATCGCGGCCATGTAGCCGGACTGGCCGGCCTTGATCAGGCGCGATTCCTGGATCGGCTCGCCGGCGACGAAGGCCGCGCGGGCATAGGATTTTGACAAGTCCTCGATGGCGTTGGGCCGGTCGGACTTGCGGATGAAGTGCGGCCCGGCCGAAGCGGTCGGCCAGATTTTCCATTCAAGATCTTGCGCCGAAACGGGCATACCGGCGCCGATATCGGATTTCGCCACCAGGATATCGGTGGTCTCGAGCTGGGCGACCGGCTTTTCCGGCTGCGGAGCCGGCTTCTCGCCGCCCCGGCCGGCCAGCAGCGCGGCCAGACCTCCGGCGGCAACGGCCACACCCAGCACTACAAGGCGCGCGGCTTTCATACGCTGTCACTTTCCACAACTGACGCAACGAGCCGGGGACATCCGGCGTCGGTGGATTTGACCACTCAAAGGTCAATTCGTGGTTAATGAGCGGTTTGCAAACCAAGTTAATTTTGGATTGCTGGCGCGCGCCGTACGAGAGTGTGATCGGGTCAATTGAAGCAGTGTCCTGACCATCACCGTCACCCTGAGGAGCTTGCGCACCGATCTCGGGTTTACCCGAAATCCGCATTCCTGAATTTGCAGGTCGGCTATAGCCGACTTGCGTGCGCAAGCCTCGAAGGGCGACGACCCGGGCCAGCCATCCTTCGAGGTTCGCTTCGCTCGCACCTCAGGATGATGGAGAAATGCTTTCAACCGATCTGGACAAGAACGAACAAGCGTCAGAATCCGAGCGGCTTCATCCAGATCGTGTTTGGGTAGATCACGATCGCGGCGGCGGCGAGCGCGATGCCGTAGGGAATGCCGCCGCGTGGCTCGTGCAGACGCTGCGCCCATTCGCGGTTGGCGAGCATGAGCGGCAGCGGCCAGGCGCGGATCTGCAAGAGAAGCAGCGTCAATGCGCCGCCGAAGATCGAGGCGATCAGAAGATATTCCATCAGATGCGTGAAGCCGAACCACAAGGCAGTGGCGGCTGCCAGCTTCGCGTCGCCACCGCCAATCCAGCCAAATGCGAAACACGCAAACGCGATCGCCAGCACCAGAAGGCCGGCGCCAGCATGCCACAGCATGTCGGTGGGAGAGAGGCCGACAAGGACTGCCATCACCGCGAAGCCGACGACGAGCAGGATCGAGACGCGGTTGGAAATGGTCATCGTGAACAGATCGCTCCATGCCGCGAACAGCATGAGCGCGGGAAACAATGACAATCTGATCGCGTCGATCATTGGAGAAGTCTTGCAGCCTGTCCGTTTAATTCATCCAGCCGGCCATGGTTGCAAGCTCGATGAATGCCGGCGCCAGTTTCTTGCTGATGGCGAGATAAGTCGCGATCGTGGCCAGAATGATGGCAGCAACGATCAGCGAGAATTCGAGCCGGCCGTGTTCCGGATGATGTTTTGAAGTTTCCGACACGCGCCGCATGTCCACACACCTGTCCCTTAAGTCCACATGTCTTGCGACAGCTAAACGGGACGGCGCTAAGAATCGGTAAGAAATCAAGGTCGATTTTTGGTTACTTTCGCGCAATTGCGTGGCCGCGTGTGCAAACAAAAAAGCTCCGGCCTCTGCCGGAGCTTTTCTGCAATTGCAAAGATGGGCGCAGCCTTACTTCAAGGCAGCCGCAATGGTTCCCCATGTCGTATTCAGGTTCGTACCGGCAAGCTGCACGGCCGCGATGATAACAACCGCGATACCGGCGGCGATCAGGCCGTATTCGATGGCGGTCGCGCCGGACTCGTCCGACACAAAACGCGCGACAAGATTCTTCATATTAGGCTCCTGAGTGATCCACACGTCGTGTGCCCCCTGGACCTGCTTTTTCGTCAGTTGTCCGGAACACGCGAGGAACCTAGCGGTACCGCCTTGCGGCTCCGTTAATCCGATCGCATAAACATGCGTGTAATTCGGCTTTCTTGTCTGTGGTTAAAATACCATTGCAGCGATATCCGCGCCGTTTTGCGGGCCTTTTTCAGGCGTTTGTGCATGTCGCCGCGAACGGACCGAACGTGTGAAGATGCAGTTAGCACGCCAGTGCAAAGTGTTTGCGGTTCCTTCATCTCTTTGCAGTGAAGTCAGCGCGGAACCGCATGGCGTTCTGATTGCGGTCCCGGATCCGGTTTAGTCCTGCGTGCGGAGAGTTCCGATGAAGGCGTTCGCGAGGCGGCGTGGCCGCAGTCTCATTCTGTCTTGCGCCGCCCTGTCTCTGCTCATGGTCATGCCATCACTGGCCGGCGCCGACGCGCCGAACGCCGACAGTCTCACCCTTATTGTGGATGAAGCAAGACTGATCCGGATGCCCGACCGCACGGCGACGCTGGTGATCGGCAACCCGCTGATCGCCGACGCCTCCATTCAGCCCGGCGGGCTGATGGTGCTGACCGGCAAGGGATACGGGCAGACCAACCTGATCGCGCTTGATCGCGAGGGCAACAAGCTCCTGGATAGGAACCTTCTGGTGAAGCGCTCCGGCGAGCTCGTCACCGTCTATCGCGGCATCCTGCGGGAAAGCTATAGCTGCGCGCCGCAATGCGAGCCGCGCAATACGCTCGGCGACGTTCCGGCCTTCTTCAACACGACGCTTACCCAGACGGTGACCCGCAACAACCAGGCGTCGGCGATCAAGTGACTGGGCTGCATTCGCTTTATGGAAGTGGCTTGCTCCGAATATCACCGTCACCTTGAGGCGCTTGCGTGCGCAAGCCTCGAAGGGCGACGGCCGCCATCCTTCGAGGCTCGCTTCGCTCGCACCTCAGGATGACGGAGAAACGCAAGCGACATGGTTATCAAACCCTGAACATCCGCTTCCCCGATTTCCGGGATTGCCGCAACAATTCGACAATCCGCCTTTGCTACTTTTCAACGTCCTACCGGACCTTTGGATGTTGATCGGGCTGTTCTATGTTCGAAGTCTTGCAAACCTTTCTCCTGCGCGCAGCGCGAAGCCGCAAGCTGAACATCTTTCGCCGCTTCGTCCACCACAACAAGGGCGCCACGGCGGTTGAATTCTCGATCGTTGCGATTCCGTTCCTGGGAATGATGTTCGCAATTGCCGAGACCGGCCTGGTCTTCTTCGCCGGCCAGGCGCTGGAGACGGCTGCTGCAGACTCGGCGCGGAAAATCCTCACCGGCCAGGCGGATGGATGGAGTCCGGACAAGTTCAAGGAGGAAGTTTGCAGCCATGTTTATGGGCTGTTTGATTGCAACAAAATCCAGTTCAACGTGAAGGCCTATCCGTCATTCGGCGCAGCCGACATGAAGACGCCGATTGATGCTGACGGCAACATTGTCAGCGAGTTCAACGCGGGTCAGCCGGGCGACGTCGTCATCGCGCGGCTTATGTACGAGTGGCCGATTGCCATTCCCATGCTGAAGTTGGACGACAGGCCCGGCTACAAGCGTCTTTTGATGGCGACTGTGGCTTTCCGCAACGAGCCGTATAAGTGAGGTCGGCTGCGATGCCGTTCCATAGGACATCCACCTTTACCAGCGCTGCGATGGCCGCGTTGCGCCGGTTCAGAGCCGATGATCGCGGCGTGTCTGCGATCGAAGCCGCGTTGCTGATGCCGTTCATGATCACGTTGTATCTCGGCGGCGTGCAGCTCTCGCAGGCCATCGACATCGACCGCAAGGCCACTCTTGCTGCGCGCACCGTCGCCGATCTCACGTCACAAGTCGCCAGCACCGATTTGGCCGGCGTCACCACCATCCTCAATGCGGCGACGCAGGTGATGTCGCCGTATGCCGATTCCGAGGCCAATGCCGGGAAACTGATGGTGCGCGTCTCGGTGATCAAGATCGATGCGCAGTCGAAGGTCACCATCGACTGGAGCAAGGCCAAGAACGGCTCGCCGCGGACCGAGATCACAGTGCCGCCTGACCTCGTGGTTCCAAATACCTCGCTTGTGCTGGGCGAGGCCGAATACGCTTATGAACCGCAAATCGGCAAGGTTCTCACCGGAACGATGAATCTCAATGACAAGATCTACATGCGGCCCCGCCTGTCGACCACGGTCGAGTGCCCGTCCTGCAAATCCTGAACGCGGGCGGCTCTACGTGATCGCCGGAATGGGCAGCATCGTCGTCGACTTGATCTTCTCCATCGCAAAGCGCGAAGTGACGTTCTTCAGCGGCACGGCGGCGATCAGCCGCTTGTAGAAAGTGTCATAGGCCTGCATGTCGGCGGCGACCACGCGCAGCATGTAATCGACGTCGCCGGCCATGCGGTAGAATTCCATCACCTCCGGCATCTCGCTCACCAGGGTGGCGAACCGGCTGAGCCATTCCTGCGAATGATCGTCGGTCTCCACCGACACGAACACGGTGATGCCGAGCCCGACCTTGTCCTGGTCGACGATCGCCACCCGGCGCTGGATCACGCCGTCTGATTCGAGGCGCTGGATGCGCTTCCAGCAAGGGGTGGAGGAGAGGCCGACCCGCTGGCCGATCTCGGCCACCGAGAGCGAGGCGTCTTCCTGCAAGGTCAGGAGAATTTTCCGGTCTATTGCGTCCATGGAATGATTCCGGGGCATAGAATTTTTTGTTGAATACGAAGCTTAATAAGTCTGTATAAAGAAAAATATTCTATAGCAAGGGGAAATTCTCGCGTAAGCCTCTCTCCGTCACCCTGAGGTGCCGTGCGCAGCACGGCCCTCGAAGGGCGGTGGCCCCTTCAGTTTCGGCTGTCCTCCTTCGAAGCTCACCCGGCCTGCGCCGGGGTCGCACCTCAGGATGACGGCTCGAAGAAGCGCTCCCCCGTCTCCACCCAATCCCGGATGATGTGGTGCGCAATCGCGACCGGCGGCGGCGTGGTGAGACCCTGCGGATGCTGCCGCAGCAGCATGGCCGCGGCCTCATCGCGGCTGAACCAGCGCGCGTCTTCCAGCTCATTGCGGTCGACGGTGATCTCCTCCGACAGCGCTTGCGCATGGCAGCCGATCATCAGCGAGGAGGGAAACGGCCAGGGCTGCGACGCGAAATAGCGCACGCGGCCGCAGACGATGCCCGCCTCTTCCAGCGTTTCGCGCCGCGCCGCTTCCTCGATCGTCTCGCCCGGCTCGACAAAGCCCGCGAGACACGACCACATGCTTTGCGCGAAACGCGCCTGCCGCCCGAGCAGGCATCGTTCGCCGGCCACCGTCAGCATGATCACGACCGGGTCGGTGCGTGGAAAATGCTGCATGCCGCAATGCGTGCATTCTCGCCGCCAGCCGCCATCGCAAGCCATGTTCGGTTTACCGCAATTTGAGCAGAAGCGGCGGCGCGCATGCCAGTGCAGCAGCGCCTTGGCTTCGGCGATGGGCCCCAGATGATCGGCGTCGACGAGCCCCTGCACGGCGATGGAGCGCAGGTCGGTGACATGAAAGCCATCATGTGTTTTCAGCGCGTCCGCTGCTTCGGAGGCAATGCCTAGCCCGAAGCGTGCGCTCCCGTTCAGAAGACCCAGAAACACCCGCTCGGTGACATTCGGGAAACGGCCTGTTTCCGCGGTTGTGAAAAGCGGATCGAACCCTTTGCCGGCGGTTTTCAGCACGATGGTCTCGTTGCTGACGACGTAAAACCCGCAATCGTCACGCTGCGCCAGCGCGCTCAGAGCCGCAGGATCGGCGCGTCTGTCCGCGGCGCGGTCGAGCAGGTTGCCGGCGTAACCGAGGTGGGGTTTTGGGTTGAATTGAGGGCTGGAGGACATGCTGGTGTGAATTCAGTTTGAATGGACGCAGCCCGATGCCGCGAACTCGGAATGCTCCCCTCCCCTTTGCGGGGAGGGTTGGGGGTGGGGATCGTCATTGAGGCGAATGTCATTGCATCTCTATGCTACCCCTCCCTAATCCTCCCCCACAAGGTGGGAGGTCTGAGCTTGCTGCGCCGCCACGCGCTCATTCAAACGGAATCCACACTACGACATCCACAGCTTGCCGCGCATCGCATTCATGAATCGGTCCAGCGCTGCCGCATCATGAGCGAGCGGGGGCGCCGCGCCCCAGACGGGCTTGGGCCAGGCCTTGTCGGTCTTGTGGCGGGCGATGATGTGGACATGCAACTGCGGCACCGCATTGCCGAGCGCCGCGATATTCAGCTTGTCGCATGCGGTCACGGCCTTCAGCGCGCGCGCCACGCGATCGATCTCGACCATCAATTGCGCCTGTTCGACCTGATCGAGGTCGATGATCTCCACAGCGTCCGGCCGGCGCGGCACCAGCAGCAGCCACGGATAATTGGCGTCCTTGATGATGAGGACGCGGGACAGTACCAGATCGCCCAGCGGAACGGTGTCGCGCGCAAGCTGCAGGTGGAGCGCCCAGGAAGGCGTGGAATTCATGTGGCTATCCAAGGCATTGCGGGACGCCACCCTAGCACACGGAAGGCGTCGTGCGCTTGCTTTCCCCCCTCAATGGCCCGATATAGGAGCCGGGAGGTTGGCGGTGGACGAGCCACTCGCCAACCGGGTCAGGTCCGGAAGGAAGCAGCCCTAACGAGCTCCGGTTCGGGTCGCTCGTCAGCCTCCCACTTTCTCGATATGGCGGGCCTTGCGAGGCGCGCAGACGCCGGGACAACCCTGCCGGAGACAGAATGAGCGACGCCGACACCCGTCAGCCGACTTCTGCGTCCGATCCAGTGCGAGACGGGCCGGCGGGGTCCTATCGCGTGCTTGCTCGCAAATACCGCCCGGCCACCTTCGATGATCTCATCGGTCAGGACGCGATGGTGCGCACCATCTCGAATGCCTTTGACACGGGGCGCATTCCGCAAGCCTGGATTCTCACCGGCGTGCGCGGCGTCGGCAAGACGACGACGGCGCGCATTCTCGCGCGCGCGCTGAATTACGAACTGCCTGACGGCTCGGCCAAAGGGCCGACCATTTCGATGCCGCAGCTCGGGGTTCATTGCCAGGCAATCATGGATTCGCGGCACATCGACGTGCTGGAGATGGACGCCGCCTCGCATACCAGCGTCGAGAATATCCGCCAGTTGCTCGACGGCGTGCGCTATGCGCCGGCGCAGGCGCGCTACAAGGTCTACATCCTCGACGAAGTGCACATGCTCTCCGACAAGGCGTTCAACGCCTTGCTGAAGACACTGGAAGAGCCGCCGCCGCATGCGAAGTTCATTTTCGCCACCACGGAAATTCGCAAGGTGCCGATCACGGTGCTGTCGCGCTGCCAGCGCTTCGATCTGCGGCGCATCGAGTCATCGGTGCTCGTGCAACATCTTACCAATATCGCCGTCAAGGAAAGTGTCACCGTCGAGCCGGAAGCGCTGGCGCTGATTGCGCGCGCGGCCGAAGGCTCGGTGCGCGACGCGTTGTCGCTGTTTGATCAGGCGATCGCGCATGCGGCGGGCGAAGTGCGCGCCGAAGATGTGCGGCAGATGCTGGGCTTGGCCGACCGCACGCGTGTGGTCGATCTGTTCGAGACGCTGCTGCGCGGCGACATGACGTCGGCGCTGAAGGAGTTGCGTGACCAATATGATTCCGGCGCTGATCCCAGCGTCGTATTGGCCGATCTCGCCGATTTCACGCATTTCGTCACCCGTGTGAAGCTCGTGCCGTCGGTCGCCGACGATCTGTCCCTCAGCGAAGCCGAGCGCACGCGCGGCCGCGCTTTCGCGGCGTCGCTGTCGATGCGCGTGTTGTCGCGCACCTGGCAGATGCTGCTGAAGGGGCTTGCGGAAGTGCAGGCGGCCGGCCGGCCGATCGCCGCCGCGGAAATGGTCCTGGTGCGCATCGCCTATGCCGCCGATCTGCCGACGCCGGACGAGGTGATCCGTTCGCTGGGCGAGGATGCGCCTGCGGCGTCGCCGCGCGTGCAAGGCAATGGCGGCGGCGCGACATATCATCAGGGCGGCGGCGGTGCCGTCGGCGGACCGCGCCTGGAGGCGCCACGCAACGCGCCGCGCGCGTCCGCGGCGCCAGCAATGAGCCCGGTGGCGCGCCTCGCCGAGACCGCGCCGCAAGCGGCACCGGCGAACGCGACGGTGATCGGACGTTTCGAAGACCTGGTG
The DNA here is from genome assembly GCA_032027085.1 of Pseudorhodoplanes sp. Classification (NCBI taxonomy): domain Bacteria; kingdom Pseudomonadati; phylum Pseudomonadota; class Alphaproteobacteria; order Hyphomicrobiales; genus Pseudorhodoplanes; species Pseudorhodoplanes sp. The sequence goes on from JAVSMS010000001.1 coordinate 2,215,617, forward strand.
ACGCTCGCGACTGAAAGGCGCGATCTGCAGGTCAAGACGGCTTTGGAGCGCGATGTGCGGCTGGTGCGCTGCGAGGACGGGCGTCTCGAAATCGCGCTGGAGCCGAGCGCGGCCAAGACGCTCGTCAACGATCTGTCGCGCAAGATTTCCGCCTGGACCGGGCGGCAATGGGTGATCGTGCTGTCGCGCGAGCCGGGCGCGCCGACTCTGCGGCAGCAGGCAGAGGCGCGCGAGGCCGAGCTGAAGCGCGGCGTGCGCGGCGATCCGCTGGTGCAGGCGGTGTTCGCAAAATTTCCAGGCGCCGAGATTGTTTCTGTTCGCAGCCGAGAAGAGGATCTTCCGCCGAGCAATGCCGAGCTCGCGTCCGAGGAAGAGCGTTTCTACGAGGATTAAAGGTGAGTGATGGCGGATTTCATGGGCATGATGAAGCAGGCGGCCCAGCTTCAGGCGAAGATGCAGGCTCTCCAGCAAGAGCTTGAAACCATTGAGGTTGAAGGCTCCGCCGGCGGCGGCGTGGTTACCCTCAGGATGACCGCCAAGGGCGACGTCAAGGGCGTCAGGATCGACGATTTGCTGATGAAGGCCGAAGAAAAGGAGATCCTGGAAGACCTCATCGTTACAGCGCACGCCGACGCGAAGAAGAAGGCGGAAAACGTGATGCAAGACAAGATGAAGGCCTTGACCGGCGGTCTTTCGCTCCCGGCTGGTCTGAATCCCTTCGGATGAACAAGGATTTTGACGATTATCTGATCCGGCCCGATCCGCACGATCCGCGGCTCACCGAACATGTGAGGGGCGTTGATCAGACTGGCACCGCCATTGAAACCGTGGTGACGGTCGAACGCGCGCTGACGATCTATCTGAATTCGCAAGAGATCGTCACCGCGATGACGATCGGGGACCATCCTGATTATCTGGCCATCGGCTATCTGCTCAACCAGAACATGCTGAGACCGGACGATGTCGTCACCGAAGTAGATTATGACGAGGATCTTGCGGTGGTGGTGGTGCGGACCGAGCGCGCCACCAATTACGAACAGAAACTGAAGAAGAAAGTGCAGACATCAGGCTGTGCGCAAGGCACGGTGTTCGGCGATCTGATGGAAGCGCTGGAAAACATATCGCTGCCGCAGACCGAATTCCGCACGTCCTGGCTCTATGCCTTGACGCACAAGATCAACACCACGCCGTCGCTTTATCTGGAAGCGGGCGCGATCCATGGCTGCGTATTGGCCGAGAAGGATCGACCGCTGGTCTATATGGAAGATGTCGGGCGCCACAATGCAGTCGACAAGATCGCCGGATGGATGTTCAGGAACAAGGTGCCCGCGGCGAACAAGATTTTTTACACCACCGGTCGTCTGACGTCGGAAATGGTGATCAAGACCGTGCGCATGGGCATTCCTGTGCTGGTGTCGCGCTCGGGCTTCACCGCCTGGGGTGTTGAACTGGCCCGCAAGGCGAATCTGACGCTGATTGGACGCGCGCGCGGCAAGCGCTTTGTGGCGCTCGCCGGTCTCGACCGCATCGTGTTCGATCAGGACCTCGCCCATGTCGAGGACGAAAGCGCCAAGCACCGGCGCAAAGCGGCGGTTCATGACGACTGAGGTGCCGCCGACATTCGGGCTTGTGCTGGCAGGCGGTCTGGCGCGCCGCATGGGCGGGGGCGACAAGGCGCTGCTCCAGATTGGTGGCGCCACCATTCTGGACCGTGTTCTGGCCCGGTTGCGACCGCAATGTGCAGGCTTGGCGCTGAATGCCAATGGCGATCCGCATCGTTTCGCGCGTTTCGGACTTCCCGTCATCGCCGACACTGTTCCGGGATTTGCCGGGCCATTGGCCGGCATCCTGGCCGGGCTGGACTGGATTGCGGAAACTGCGCTCGACATCCAATGGATGGTCAGCGTTCCGGGCGATTGCCCGTTTCTGCCGGCAGACCTTGTCGCGCGCCTGCACGACGCTCGGGCGAAGGAAGGCGTCCCCCTGGCATGCGCGCGCTCGGGCGATTGGCGGCACCCGGTGGTTGGACTTTGGAAAGTCGCGCTACGTGAGGATTTGCGCCGGGCCTTGGTTGAAGAGGATTTGCGCAAGATCGAGGTCTGGACCGCACGTCACGGCATCGCCATTGCCGAGTGGCCGGACCAGCCGGTCGATCCGTTCTTCAACGTTAACACGCCCGACGATCGCGATCGCGCTACCGCTATTGCATTGCAAAACAGCAATGCTTAGCCCTTGATCATCCTGCCCAGTTCCTTCATTTTAATAATGAAAAACTGAGCTGGGAGGAGATTCATGAAAAGTTTTCTGATCGCCTGCGTGGTTGCAATCATCATCGCCGCAGGCGCATCCGTTGTCCTTGATCGTCTGCAGGAGCCCGTGTCGGTTGCCTACACCACGACGGGCGCGCGTATCTGATTGAAGTTCCCTTCAATTTGAGAGCACGGCGTAAGGGAAAAATCCGACGGTCGAGCCTGGCTCGACCGTCGTTGTGTCTTCCGGCAGTTCGACGAGACCGTCGGTTTGCGTCAGCGACGTGATGACGCCCGCACCGTCCTGCGGGTGCTTGGACGCGTCGAGACCGCCATCGGCTGCGCGTGTGAGCTTCACGCGCACATATTCGCGGCGGCCTTTCTTCTTGTGATAGGCAAAGGCTGCGCGCACAGGCAGCGGGACCAGCGGCTCGGATCTGGCTCCGGCAAGCTGCATCAACAACGGCCGCACCACCCGCACGAATGTCACAAAGGCGGCGACCGGATTGCCCGGCAAGCCGACGAGCGCCGCCCCGTCAAACACGCCCATCGCCACCGGCCGCCCGGGCTTGATGGCAACGCGCCAAAACACGAGCGTGCCGATGCGCTCCATCGTTTCGCGCACATAGTCGGCTTCGCCGGTTGAGACCCCGCCCGAGGTCAGGACCAGATCGTGGTCGCGAGCCGCATTTTGCAGGGCTTGCGCGACCTGGACGCGGTCGTCGCGCAGAATGCCGCCATCGGTGACATGCGCGCCCAACTGGTCGAGAAGCGCCGCCAGGAGAAAGCGGTTGGCGTCATAGGTTGCGGCTTCTGCAAGCGGCGATCCCGGCTCAGCAATCTCGTCGCCGGTCGAAAACAAGGCAACACGAAGCCGCCGCCGCACCGTCACGTGTGTAAGCCCGACCGCAGCGGCAAGGGCGACATGCGGAGCCGAGAGCAGGGTGCCTGCCGCCAAAATGACCGTTCCGGCCTTCACGTCTTCGCCGGTCAGGCGCCTATTGGCGCCGCGCTTCAGGCCCGCCGGCAGCACAACGTAATCGCCGTCAATGCGGCAATCCTCCTGCATGAAGACGGTATCGGCATTCCCCGGCATCGGTGCGCCAGTGAAAATCCGTGCGGCGTCGCCCGGGTTGAGCGGAGGCGCCGCTGAGCCTGCCGTCAGGTGCTCGACGATCTTGAGCCGGGTGTCACCATCGGGGTTCAAATCGGAATGCCGGACGGCGAACCCGTCGACCGCGGAATTGTCGAATGGAGGCAGCGAGACCGATGCCACGATATCCTGCACCAGCACGCGCCGGCGTGCCGCGCCAAGCGGCACTGGTTCTGTTTGCGCCACCGGCGTCACGCGCTCATGGATGATGCGCTCCAGCTCGTCAACCGGAAGCAAATCTCCGCCGAATGCGAAACAATCGTCGCTGAGCTGCGCCATCAGGCGGTTTCCACCCGTGTATCGAGTTCGCTCAACGGCATGGATTCCACGATCAGAAGGTCTGCGATCTTTTCGATATCGTTGAGATCGACGACCGGCACGGTTGCTTGCGGCAGGGGGCTGTCGCTGGCGACGGCAACAATCCAGTCGTCCTCGGGATGCAGCAGCGGTTTGCCATTTTCGACGCGGTGGATTTCCAACTTGGGAAATTTCTGCCGCTTAAAGCCTTCGATCAGGACCAGATCGACTTCGGACAGTTTGCCGAGAAGCTGGTGCAGATCCGGCTCCGGCCGCCCGCGCAGTTCATGCATCAGCGCCCAGCGGTTGCCGGAGACCACGAGGACTTCGGTGGCGCCAGCCGACCGGTGCTCGAAGGAATCCTTGCCCGGCCGGTCGACGTCGAAGGCGTGATGGGCATGTTTAAGAGTGGAAACGCGCTTGCCGCGGGCGATGAGCCGCGGCAGCACTTTCGTGAGAAGGGTGGTTTTGCCGGAGCCGCTCCAGCCTGCGAGACCGATGATGCGCATGCGGTCTTATATAGCAAAGCGCCCGGCGGGATACCGCCGGGCGCCGGGTCATTTTGGATTGGCTGGTAAATCTATTCGGCGGGGCTCGCCCGCGGGGTGGCGCCGGCCACCGGCCTGCGGCCGCTCTCCTCTTCAAGCCAAAGGCTGTGGTGCTGCTTGGCCCAGTTGACGTCGACCTCGCCGGTGCCCATGGCCTCGAAGGCGCCTTCCATTCCAATGGTGCCGATATAAATGTGGGCCAGCATGGCCGCCACGAACAAGACGCCGACGACAGCGTGCACGATCTGCGCGCCTTGCATGCTGGACACGGTCATGCCGCCATAGAATGGGAACATCAGAATATAGCCGCTGATCGCGGCGAGCGCGCCGCCGATGACGACGATCCAGTAGATCATCTTTTGGCCGGCATTGAAGCGGTAAGCTGGAGGATGGTCGTGTCCAAACAGGCCGCCGCCGCGCTTGACCCATTCGACATCCACCCGGCTCGGGATATTGCCGGCAATCCATATCAGGAAAATCAGGGCGACGCCGATGGTGAACGGGAAGCTGAGATAATTATGGGCATATTTGCCCCATTGTGACCATCCGGCGAAAGCGTCTGCGCCCATCAGAGGCAACAACAGCGTTTTTCCGAATGTGATGTTCAATCCGGAAATAGCGAGAACGATGAAGCAAGCCGCCGTCATCCAGTGCACAAAACGCTCGAAGGCGTTGAAGCGGACGATCGTACGGCCCGACCGCCCATTCTGGATCTTGATCATGCCGCGGGCCAGATAATAGCCGACCAGCAGTGCCAGCATGCCGATGATGGCAATGGCGCCGACCCAGTACAGCGTCACCTGGTGGAATTCCCGCCAGTCGCGGCCGGCCGGCTGGATCAGCGTGCCTTCCTTCTTGTCCGGAATGCTGACGCGGCCCTGCACCTGGCGCAGTTGCTGCAGCAACTGCTCCTCCTTGACCGCGCTTGCGGTCGGGTTGACCGACCCGTCAGGGTTGCGCTGCTGCGCGCTCACCGGTGCGGCGATGGCCAGGATGCAGATGAGTGCAATCGCGCCGACCGCCATGCGAATGGTGGTGAAAAACGTCGCCATCCCCATACCCTCCTTATTCTGTCCGTTGGCAAAACGGCCGGCGGCGAACAATAGGCCGCCGGCCTGCTCGCAAAGTTAAGACGCTATCGTCTCTCTGTAGGCGGTCTTCCACCCCCAGGCGCCGGAGCCGTAACCGCGCTTGACCACACGCTCCTTGTAGATCTGCGCGATGATCTCGCCGTCGCCGGCCAGCAGCGACTTGGTCGAGCACATTTCGGCGCAGAGCGGCAGCTTGCCTTCGGCGAGACGGTTTGAGCCGTATTTCTCGTATTCCGCCTGCGCATTGTCGGTTTCGGGGCCGCCGGCGCAGTAGGTGCATTTGTCCATCTTGCCGCGCGATCCGAAATTGCCCACCCGCGGATATTGCGGCGCGCCGAAGGGGCACGCGTAGAAGCAATAGCCGCAGCCGATGCAGAGGTCCTTGGAGTGCAGGACCACGGCGTCGGCGGTGGTGTAGAAGCAATTCACCGGGCACACCGCCGCGCAAGGCGCGTCGGTACAGTGCATGCAGGCCATCGACACCGATCGCTCGCCCGGCTTGCCGTCATTGATGGTGACGACACGCCGCCGGTTAATGCCCCACGGCACTTCGTGTTCGTTCTTGCAGGCGGTGACGCAAGCGTTGCATTCGATGCAACGATCGGCGTCGCAAAGAAATTTCATACGAGCCATGGTTGCGTCTCCTTATGCTGCCCTGATCTGGCAGAGCGTGACTTTGGGTTCCTGCATGCCGGTCGCAGGATCATAGCCGTAGGTGGTGATCGTGTTCGCGCTTTCGCCGAGCACAATCGGATCGGTGCCCTTCGGGTAATTGTCCCGCAGGTCCGCGCCGCCGAACCAGCCGCCGAAGTGGAAGGGCATCCAGGCGACACCCTTGCCGACGCGCTCGGTTACGAGTGCTTTCATCTTGGCCTGCGCGCTGTTCTCGGCGCCGGTCACCCAGACCCAGCCGCCATCCGTGATGCCGCGCTCGGCGGCATCGGCAGGACTGATCTCGATGAACATGTCCTGCTGCAACTCGGCGAGCCACGGGTTGGTTCGGGTTTCCTCACCGCCGCCTTCGTATTCGACCAGACGGCCGGACGAGAGGATGAGCGGGAACTGCTTGGCGATGCCCTTGTCGATCGCCGCCTTCTGCACCGAGAAGCCGATATTCGGCAGCCGGAACTGCTTGGCGTCGGGCAGCGTCGGATATTTCGACACCAGCTCGACACGTGGCGTGTAGATCGGCTCGCGATGCACGGGAACTGCATCGGGCAGGTTCCAGGCGACCATGCGCGCCTTGCCGTTGCCGTAAGGGATGCAGCCGTGCTTCAGGGCAACGCGCTGGACGCCGCCCGACAGGTCGGTCGACCACGAAACGCCGTCCGGCTTGTCGCCGCCGATCTTCTGGATCGTCGCAAGTTCCGCTGGTGTCAGGTCAGCGTCCCAGCCGAGCTTCTTCAGTACCCCGTAGGTGAACTCGGGATAGCCGTCCTTAATTTCGGACCCCTCCGAATAGACGCCGTCGGCAAGCAAGCTGACCTTGCGGGTGGTGCCGTCGGGCAGTTTCTCCTCGCGCTCGAGACCGAAGCGGGGCCGGAAGGTGCCGCCGCCGTCCATCGCCGCGCGGAACGGCGCGTAAAGCAACGGCGTGCCCGGATGCCGGACCTCGGGCGAACCCCAGCACGGCCACGGCAGACCGTAATAGTCGCCGCCGACCTCGGGATCGTCCTTCGGAGCGCGCGTGGTCACCAGATCGAATTTGTGCTGGTTCGCCATGTGCGCCTTGAGCCGCTCCGGCGACTGGCCGCAATAGCCGGTCGACCAACTGCCGCGATTGATTTCGCGCAGGATGTCCTCGGCCACCGGCAGGTTGTTCTCGACCTTGATGTTCTTGAACATCTTGTCCGCAAAGCCGAGCTTCTTTGCGAGCAGGTACATGATCTCAAGGTCGTCCTTCGATTCGAAGATCGGCTTGACGATCTGCTCGCCCCATTGCAACTGGCGCCCCGTGGCGACGCGGGAGCCCGAGCATTCGAACTGGGTCGCGACCGGAAGCAGATATGTGCCGTCCTTGCGGCCGGCCTGCACGGACAGCGAGGCCCAGGTCGTCGGATGCGGGTCGGCGATGACGAGAAGCTCAAGCGCCTTCAGCGCCTTCATCGACTCCGGAATACGGGTGATACTGTTGCTCGCGTGACCTTGCACGAACATCGCCTTGACGTTGTCTTTCTGCGCGACGTCGTTCTTCGGCAACAGCACCGCATCGAACCACCGCGTCAGCGGGATGCCGGGCGTGTTCATCATCTTGGGGTCGTCGAAACGCGACTTGAACCACTCGAAGTCGGTCTCCCAGACACGCGACCAGTGTTTCCACGCGCCTTCGGCGATGCCGTAATAGAACGGCAGCGTCACGATATCGAGACCGACGTCGGTGGCACCTTGCACGTTATCGTGGCCGCGCAGGATGTTGGCCCCGGTGCCCTGTTTTCCGATGTTGCCGGTCATCAGCAGTGCAATGCAGCTTGCCCGCACGTTCGCGGTGCCGACGCTGTGCTGGGTCTGGCCCATGCACCAGATGATGGTCGCCGGCTTCTCAGTCGCGAACATCTTGGCGACGCGCTCCATCTGAGCGCCAGGCACGCCGGTGACGCGCTCGCACTCTTCCGGGTTCCACTTCTCGATTTCCTTGCGGACTTCGTCGAAGCCGTACACGCGTTGGCGGATGAATTCCTTGTCTTCCCACCCGTTCTTCAGGACGTGCCACAGCATCCCGTACAGCACCGGAATGTCGGTGCCGGGACGGAAACGGACATATTCCGTCGCATGAGCCGCAGTGCGAGTCATGCGCGGGTCGAACACAATGAAGTTGCCCTTGTTGAGCTCCTTCGACTCGAGCATGTGCTGCATGCCGACAGGATGCGCCTCGGCGGCGTTACTGCCGATAAACAGCATCGTCTTGGCCACGCGCATGTCGTTGAGGTTATTGGTCATCGCGCCGTAGCCCCAGGTATTGGCTACGCCGGTCACCGTCGTCGAATGGCAGATGCGCGCCTGGTGGTCCGTGTTGTTGGTGCCCCAGTAGGCGCCGAGCTTGCGGAACCAGTAGGAGCCTTCGTTGGTCATCTTGGCGGAACCAAGCCAATAAACCGAATCGGCACCCGACTTTTCACGAATCTGCAGCAGCTTGTCGCCGATCTCGTTGATCGCGACATCCCAGGAGACGCGCGTCCACTGACCGTTGAGGAGCTTCATTGGATAGCGCAGGCGGCGGTCGCTATGCACGAGCTCGCGCACCGAAGCGCCTTTGGCGCAGTGCGAGCCGCGGTTGATCGGGCTGTCCCAACTCGGCTCCTGGCCGACCCAAACATCATTCACGACCTCGGCCGTGACGGTGCAGCCCACCGCGCAATGGGTGCAGATGCTCTTGCGGATGGTGATAGGTGCGCCCGGTTTCGCAAAACCGGCTTCCGCTTTGCGCATGCCGCCAAGCGGCAGCGCGCTGAGCGTCGCCAGTCCTCCGGCAGCAAGCCCGGAACGGCGCAGGAAGGTTCGGCGGTCGAGGCCGCCAGCGGATTGATTGCCGAGCGAAGCGGCGAGACTGCCGCGGCGCTTCTCGCGTTCTGTCCTTTTGATCAGCACGGCTATGCCTCCCTTTACTTGGCGCCCGGATAGCGGTTGACCCGGTAGAATGTCTGGACGTTTGCGGATTTGTCGTTGTAGCGAGCCTTCCGCTTTTCATCGTTGGTCTCGCTGTCCGCATGCGCGGATGTTGCGAGGGGTCCCGCGGCCGTCACGGCTACGCCGGCACCGGCGCCCATCGCGCGCAGAAAATCGCGGCGTCCGACCGCCGTCTTGCTGTCCCGTTTCATCGCCGTCTCCTCCGTTATCCTCGCCGTCGCGTTCAAACCGGAAGCGCGAAGGACTCCATCTCTATGTCAATGAACACCCGGCCAAGCGTTCCCACCTGCCGGTAGAAATCAGCTTCCTGGGCGCGCTCCAGATCGGCGAAGAAACGTCCGATCCACGGTGCCAGGTGCTTCTCGAAAATTTCCTGATCGGTTCCGGGGGGAGCCGGAAAACGCCCGCTCGCAAGGCCCGACATGATTTCACACAGCATGCCGGCGTGGTCTTCGGGTTCGACGTTGCCTTCGGCGCGCTCGATGCCAACCTTGATGAGATCGTCGCGCAAACTCGCAAGCGGACGCTCGTTCAGGAACCCGGTCAGATAATAGGATCCGTATGGCAGCAACTCGCCGCGGCCAATGCCGATGAAGAGGTTGAAAAACTCGCGCTCAACCTTCGACGCGTCCGCTTGCGCAGCGGCTTCCGCAAGCTGGAGATGAGCGAGGCCGAGCGGACTTGCATCGCCGCGCAATTGCGCCAGTGAGGCCAGCAAATCTGCATCAGGAGCGCGCACAAGCAGGGCGGCAAGCAGGGCATATTCCTGCGCTCGCGCAGAATCGACGTCATCAACGTTGCTGGTCATATCCGCCCCGCGCCCATACAGATCGGGGCGCAAGACCTCGCGCCCAACTCGGGTCACTGCTTCGACGGCAATGACTCGCTCCGCGGGAACGCGCTCCCAATTCGACACTGACGGTTGGGAAATACCGATTCGACGTGCGAGCTCGCTGACGCCGCCAGCAGCGCGGATCGCTTCTTCGAGTCCGAAGTCTCGCATCTCTCTTTGCCCATCTGAGAAGCGTTCCAAACAATACGCTTGCACTTTGGAATGGGTCAATAGTCAGAGGCTATGGCAGCGCGATTTAGCCGCAGGTACCAACGATTTAGGTGGGCAAGGCTCCGCCATGTCTGCGCCGCAAAGGTGGGCCGAAAGACGCAGCGGCGTCGCGATCTTGTTGCGTTGCGTCGTCATCTTTCTCGCAGCGCAGCAAACTGTCTTCGGTTGAGCTGCTCATCGGCCGCGAATTTGCCTCTCGCTCATTCAGCACAGTCTGAGCCGGACGTCTCTCGGCCGGTCCTTCAGTCAGCACCGGTGTGTTTTCCGCGTCAGCTGGCAGGGATTCAGATTGTCCAGCATCGCGATCGGCAGCCGGAGCGGCCGGCTGCACCGGCTCTTCATTGAAGAGTTGCGCCAGCATCCGCCTGACGTTGTCCGTGGGGACGAGAGGGCCAAATCCCTCAATGCTTTCGGGCTTTGTGAAATCCCAAGAATTTTCAGAGAGCCCGATAAAATCGCGAATCGCGGGATCGGCCGACCAGGCGCGGCGAAACGCCGCGCGGGACAGGGCGGCCGGAACGCCGGGCTGCATGAACACCCGCATATCCGTGTCCGGTCCGATCGAATCCAGCGACGGCAATTTGGACAGATCGAATACCGGCTCGGATTCTTTCGCGGGCGAATTATCCGAATTGGCAGGATGGTCGGGAGCGGGCTGTACGGATTTGCCGGTCGTATCCTGCGCGCGGGATGAGGCTTCCTCCGCCTTCGCTTCGCGTTTGCGGCGTGACCAGCGCGTGAGGAAATCGTCGGAATTGGTCATCGTTTTCGTCCGTCGGATTCGTCCTGCATCGGCACTCGCCGCGCCAGCGCCTCCGGCTTCTCACGAGTACGCTTGCGCTTGACGAATTGGTGCTCCACGTGATGCTCGGCGACGAATGCGGCGATGATGTCGCACACGTTGTCCGGCATCGGCAGGCGCTCAACGATGTTCGAGCCGGCTTCCGTATAGCTTTCACCCTCGCTCGGATCGGCCGTCACTTTCACGAGTTTGTATGGCGGATCACTTGCCGTCGGCTGCAGCACAACCCATAGCGAACAATCGCCGGCCAGATTATCGCGATAATGCGCCGTTTCTGTCCGGTACAGTTCTATTTCGACGCTACCGGCGTAATATGTGATCGCATCCTCCTGGCTTGACAATATAGTCCACGCAGGTGTCTCCGGCTCGCCGACGAGGATTGAAATCGGCTGCCATGTATAATCGAGCCATTGCGTTGCCGCCTTGCGGCGGGCGACAACAACGCCAACGGGGATTTGCGCCAGCGCCGTGCTCATGACACCGCCTCCAATTGGCGGATCGGCAAACCGGTCAGCAGATTTTGCGGCTTCATGCGGATTACCTTCTCCGGCGACATGGCCAGAATAAGATAAACCGGCTCCTGGCCGACATTCTCCAGCACGATATGTGGGTCGCGGAACCTGAGGCGGAAGAGGCCGACCACCTGCGCCTGCGTGGCGTCGTCGATGTCGTCGCCATTCCACAAAGCATCGCCGATGCGTGTGCCCTCCGCGTCAAGCCCGACATACCAGGTAAAGTTGACGTCGCGCATCTCGACCAGCGGCTCAACATCCACGTCGATCGCCATCATGTGTGAAATCCAGTGCCTGATCGCCTCGCCGAGGGCGGCGAGGCCGCGGCGGCCAGCGGTCAGATCGAGTGCGGCGTGGAACAGGTCACTGTGCTCCCAATAGAAATGAGCATTGTCATCGCTCAGCACATCGATGTCGGCCTGCGCCGGAATGCCTAGCATCGACACAAGCGGAGACGCGGGCGTCTCGCCGGCGCCGCTGATGGTTTCCTCGTCGGCGGCAATGAGCGAGCCTTCATGCAATGTCAGCCGCTGCGGTCGGAAGAACATTTCCGCGGCCCGCAGGACGAAGGGATCCTCGCAGCCATCCAGGGCGTTGCGGAGGATGACGTGGACAAGCTGGTTGACGAACAATGGCGGCGTTGAACCGGCGCCGTTGCGAACCAGATCGGCATAGGCGGATTCCAATGTCGCATGCTGAATCAGACGGTCCCGAAAAGCGATCATCAACGTCCAATTGTCGCGCGCATCGGCGTCGGCAATGGCCGCGATCTCGGACGCGCTGACTTTACGGCGCGGATCGGCGAGCAGCGCAGCGTGCAGGGATTTCTCGGCCGCGCAGGCGTCAGGCGGCGGCGCCAGTTCCGGCCGCGCCAGATAGACTTTCAGGAATTCATCGGTGACAACGAGGCCGCCGCCTTCGTTGCGATCGAGCAAATGGTGTCCGCACGCGAGCCAGAAGTCCTTCACTTGCGGTCTCCCTGCACGAGATTAACCAAATCGATGCGTTCGGCCGGTTCGTCGTCCTCGCCTTCAACATCAAGAAACGAGAATGCCCGCAAGGGTTTTGCACCCGCGCGCGGGCGCAACGTGCGGAAGGCTTCGCGCATTTCGCCGTTGTCGAATGTACGATGAACAGCAATCAGGGTATCGACCGGCTGGGTACACAGCGATTCAGCAAAGGTCACTTCCTCATCCGCAGCCGCACGCGCGCTGGCCCGGTCAGGAGCGCCGAATTTCTCAATCAGACGATCCGCCAGCGCATCAATCAGTTCAGCACGGTCGTTGTCAGAGGCATCCACGATCTGCACCAGCGTGGACCAGCCCAAAGATTGCACGCCGAGAAATCCGGCGCGAAAAGCCGTGCGCGCCTTGCCTTGCAACAGCGTCGGATCGGCATCGGAAAACACGAAAGCGCCGGTGACGGCCCATTCGCCCGGCTCGGCTGCATGTTCAAACACGAATGTGTCGGAGGGATCGAGGCGGATCGTGCGCAGCAATTTCATGCGCGCGGCCCTCGCGTTTTCGGGTCATACCAGCCCGGTTGCAGCAGGGCGGGAACCAGCTTGTGACGCTCCACCTCAACCTTGCCCATGCGGCGGAGCAGAAGATCGCCGTTCTCGTCGATGTCCCGCCGCACGCCTTTTTCAGGATGGGGCGCAAGGCGCGGCAGGTAGGATTTGGTCACTGCGGAAAACCCGTATTGCTGCCAAGCATCAAGCGTGACCATCAGATGGCGCGAAAAGATTTCGAGCATGCGGTCCGACGCCAGATCGTCAAAGCCTTCGTCTTCAAGGGCGGATGTCAAGGGATGAAGGCCGGCTTCCCCTTCGGCGAGAGAGACGAGGCGGATCATGGCGCCGAAGACCAGCCATTGCGGCGGCTCATTTTCATCGGCGCCCTCCGGCCAAGCCAATCGTCCGCCGCCGACCAAGCCGCCATTCACGTTAATCGTGTCAGGCCACGCAATTTCAATCGGCATATTTGGCGGCGCCTGAACGATCAGGGCATCGGCGAGCGCCGACATGCCCGCGTATATTGTGCGCCGCGCAGTACGCAGCGGTTCTTCCGGCTCCAGAACAACGGCAAACTCGGCAAGGTCGAAACGGCCTACATAGACAAGCGTTCCGGCACCTTCTTCTCCTGCATTTGCCACGGCATGAGCGAACGCGTCGCCCACTTCACGTAACGTGACAAGCCGGAATGGCGGCGGCAGCTCAATCGCAAGCGTGGTGGGACTTGAGGTGCGGATGGACATGGGCGGCGGTTTACGCTCCGGCTCTGACCTTTAGTTTGGTACAATTATAAGCTATGGAAGCGTATGACCAGTCCACGACGGGTCATTGGATACGCTGGGGCGCGCGTTTGTGGAGTCGGAATGGCGGAAAAAAAGCGGCAGATCGTCATGTGTTCCTGCGAGGACACAATGCCGCTCGATATCGACACCCTGCGTCGGACATGTCGCAATGCCGAGGTGACGTCCGGCCGGCAATTCTGCCGAGCAGAGCTGGAGCGTTTTGGCAAAATTGCGGCAGGCGCCGACACGATCACGGTGGCCTGCACGCAGGAATCGCCGGTCTTCACCGAGGTTGCAGCTGAAGCCGGCGGTCCCGAACCGACGTTCGTGAACATTCGGGAAAATGCGGGCTGGTCGAAAGACTCAGCCAAGGCCGGTCCCAAGATCGCCGCGCTGCTGGCCATGGCGGCGGAGCCCGTCGCCGATGTTCCCTTTGTCGGATTCAGCAGCGAAGGTGTTGTTCTGATTTATGGCCGCGACGAGAAGGCGCTCGAAGCCGCAGAGCTGCTGAAGGATCATCTCGATATCACCGTCATGGTTTCCCGGCCGGTGGATTTGCCGCCGCGGCGCAAAACCGATTATCCGGTGGTGCAGGGAACAGTCCGGTCCGCCAAAGGCTATCTCGGAAGATTCGAGGTTGCGGTGGATGCCTATGCGCAGGCCGCGCCGTCGTCCCGCGACAAGCTGGTGTTCGGCGCCCCGCGCGACGGCGCCACTTCGCAATGCGACATTATCCTTGATGTGTCAGGTGGTGTGCCGCTGTTCGCCGCCGCCGATTTGCGCGAAGGCTACCTGCGCGCCGATCCCGGCGATCCGGCCGCGATCTTGCGCGCGGCGATGAAAGCGCGCGATCTGGTCGGCACCTTCGACAAGCCGCGCTATATCAATTTCAAGGAAGAGCTCTGCGCTCATTCCCGCTCGCGCATTGTCGGCTGCCGGCGGTGTCTCGATCTGTGTCCGGCAGGCGCGATTGCGCCGGCCGGCGATCATGTTGCGATCGATCCGCATATCTGCGCCGGCTGCGGCCAATGCGCGGCCGTCTGTCCGACCGGCGCCGCAAGCTACGCCTTGCCGCCTGCCGATGCGCTGATGCAGCGGCTGCGAACTCTGCTGTCCACATACCGGGAGGCGGGAGGCAAGCAGCCGGTCTTGCTGATTCATGACGAAGCGCACGGCACTGAGCTGATTGATGCTTTGGCGCGTTATGGCGATGGCTTGCCGGCGAATGTCTTGCCGGTCGCGGTGAATGAGGTGACCCAGGTCGGGCTTGAAGCGATTGCGGCTTCGCTTGCCTATGGCGCCGCGAGTGTCCGCCTGCTTTTGCGCGACCGTCCGCGCCACGACGTCACCGGGCTTCGCCGCACGATCGATCTCGCCATGCCGATCCTGTCCGGACTGGGTTTTGCGGGCGACGCCGTCGCCACCATCGAGACCGATGATCCGGATGTGCTGGCCGAAAGCCTGCGTGCCACAAGTGCCGCAAAAGAAATCGATCGTCCCGCCTCTTTCCGTGCCGTCGGCGGCAAGCGCGATGTGCTGCGCCTGGCCTTGCGGGAGCTGCATCGGGCGTCGCCGGCACCGGTTGACGTCATCGCGCTGCCCGCCGGGGCGCCGTTCGGTATGGTGGACGTCAAGGTCGAAGGCTGCACGTTGTGCCTTGCCTGCGTTTCGGCATGCCCGACCGGCGCGATGTCGGCCGATCCGGAACGGCCGATGCTCAAATTCACCGAAGACGCCTGCGTCCAGTGTGGACTGTGCGCGGCGACCTGTCCGGAAAAAGTCATCACGCTGAGGCCGCAACTCGATTTCCGCGCGGCGACGGCGTCGGCGCGCGTCGTGAAGGAAGAAGAGCCGTTCCATTGCATCAGTTGCGGAAAGCCTTTTGGCGTGAAGAGCACGATCGAACGCGTGACCGCCAAGCTTGAGGGCAAGCACTGGATGTTCAAGGGACAGGCGAAGCGCCTCGATATTCTCAAGATGTGCGAGGATTGTCGCGTCATCGCCATGACCGAAGAGAGCTTCGATCCTTACGGCGCGCCGGAGCGGCCGAAACCGCGCACCACCGAGGACTATCTGCGCGAGCGCGAAGAGAAGCCGCAGGGCTAAGGCTATTTCCCGTTGGTCGCCCGCGCCAGGAAGTCCACCAGCGCCTTGCGATCCGCGGCCGAGCCGATGGTCTGCTCCGGCATTTTCGTTCCGGGCGTATAGGCAGCGGGCCCGATCTCAAACAGCTTCGACACCGTTTCGGGCGTCCAGATGATGTCGAGTTTTTTCAGCGGCTCGGAGAAATTGTAACCGGGCAGGGTCGCGATCTTGCGGCCGAAAATCCCGGCGAGCGTGGGACCGGCGCGATTGCCTTCGTCCGGCGATAAGGTGTGGCACGCAATGCAGGCGCGATAGACTTCCGCGCCGCGGTCGCCGGCATAGGCGGCGAGTGGGTCACCGTTGCCGTTGATCGGGACCGCGCCGATATGCTCTCCGCTCTCCGCGTTCCAGCGCCGCACCAGCCGATCCGTTCCGCCGGTCAGCAGCATCTTGCTGTCAGGAAAAAAGGCAACCGACCAGACCGGCAGGCCGGGGCCGACCAGCGTGCGAAGGACTTTGCGCTCTTTACGATCGACAATGGCGACAGAGCCGCGAATGCCGGCGGCGGCAATGAGCCGGCCATCCGGCGAAACGGCAAGCGAAATGATCGGCGTTTCAGCGGCTTCCAGATCGCCGCGCGCTTCGCCCTTGGGAGAAACGAAGAACAGTCTTCCGGTAGCGCCGGCGGCAATGATCTCGCCGTCGTTGGCGACGGCAATCGCGTTGAGTGGCGCGGGAACGGTGGTAACGAATGGCTCGCCATTGCCGTTGAGCGGCCAGATGCGAATGGTCGCATCGTATCCTGCGCTGACGAGCGATTGGCCGTCGGGAGTGAATGCAACGCCGTTGACATTCTGCGTGTGGCCTTCCAATACGCGGGGCGCGCCACCGGACAGCGGCCAGATCCGAATTGTGCGATCCCATGATGCAGAGGCGAGAGATGCGCCATCCGCAGATGCTGCGATCGAGACAATCGGTGCGGTGTGTCCGGTGAAAGTAAGCGCCGGGGTGGGCTGATCCGGCTGCCAGATTGCCACGCGGCCGTCCTCGCCGCCGGTGGCGAGACGGCCGTCCTTCAGGAAGGTCACCGCATTGACCGCACTCTCATGAAACCTGAGGACTTGGGTGGCGGAATTGCGTTCGAGCGACCAGCGGATCGCGGATGTATCGAAGCTGCCGGTAATCGCGGTCTTCCCATCCGGCGCCACCGCCACCGACCGCACTGGACCGCCATGTCCCCGCAGCTGCGCTTTGGCAGTCGTGCAAAAAGACGTCACGGCAAGGGCGGCAGCTGCACAGCAATAAACGAGTCTCTTTCTCACGCAGGTACCTCATCAGCCGGGACGCGGACCATGGAACTCGTCGAAAGCCCAACATGTTATACTGAGTGAGTGTGTTCAATAGGGCATTGGATGCTCATATGGACATCACCACCAAGACAGTCGCGCTGATTTTCGGGATCGTGTTTATTGTCGGCGGCATCCTTGGTTTCGTTCCCAACCCCCTAGTGTCGCCGACCGGGATTTTCGCGGTCAATACGGCGCATAATCTCGTTCATCTTGTTTCCGAGATCGCCATTCTGGCTGGCGCGTACAGCAACATCGGGGCCGCGCTGAGTTGAAAATCTTCGGCGTCATCGACGCAATTATGGCACTGCTTGGACTGGCGACCAGCGGCAACATGATGCTGGGAACCATTCTGATGAACCACGCCGATCACTGGCTGCATGTGGCGCTTGCGGTGATGATCCTCGCAGCGGGATTCCTGCTGCCGGACGAGCATGCGGCACAGCGTTAGCAGGATCGGATCCGCGCTAATTGGCGCTCGGTGTCATTCCGAGCGCGCGGATTTGTTCCTTTGTCTTCTCATCGTCCAGGATGGCGAGGAAAGTCTGCACCGCGGGGCGATGCCGGCGCTCGTCGACAAGGATGAAGTCGTATTGCTCCGGCGCGAGAGGCAGGAATTTCAGCTCATAGAGTCGTGCGACCGGTTCAATCGCAACGCCCCAGTCAGCCCGGCCCTGCGCGATGGCGGCGGCGACAGCGTTATGCGAGCGCGGCTGATTGGCGTAGCCTGGCGGACGCTTGCCGCCCAGCAACTTGTCGATCAGCACGCGCGTGCCGGCGCCGGCATTGCGGTTGATCATCAGACAGGATGAATCCGCCACAGCGGCGGTGATCGCCTCGTCGGCCGTCTTGTTTTCGAAGCGCGTGTCGCCCGCACGAAAGAGAAATCCCTGCATGCGCGTCCAGCCAGGCACGAGCGACATGCCTGGCGACAGCAAATGTTTGTTGTAGGTGCCGGTCTGCGGGTCGATGAGGTGCACGGGCGCCAGATCGCATTCTCCGCGTTGAGCTGCGGCGACGCCTCCATGGCTGCCGATGGCGATCACCCGCGCGGCGAAGCCGCGCTCTGCCAAGGCGCCGATGACGACATCAAGCGCGACGTCATGGCTGCCCATGATCACGATGTCGGGGGCGCGCGCGGCGCTGCCAATCAAGGTGACCTCGGCGCGTGTACCGGCGTCCATCGCATTGGCAAGCGCGTCAATCTCCAGAAAGCCGTCCGATTGCGAGAAGGTCGTGACCGAGCCGGAGCCTTTCGCGGAGGGAAACGCCACCTTGCCCTCAGGACTGTCGATCAGAGACACCAGCACAAATTCCTTGCGGCCCAATTCGGAAGCAATGCGGGCCGGGACTGTTGCCATCTCCGTCTTTGCCGTTTCCGGGGGTAGACCGGCGCGCGCGCGGATGACCGGCGCGACAAAAGCGTGGAAGGTGAAGATCGCGGACGTCGGAAAGCCAGGGAGCACGATCAACGGCTTGCCGTTCACCGCCGCCAGACATAGCGGCTTGCCCGGTTTCAGCGCGACGCCATGCACCAGAATGCCGGGCTTGCCGAGTTTCGTGACGATGCGGTGCGACAGATCGCCGGCACCTTTGGACGTGCCGCCCGACAGAATGACCACGTCACAATCCGCCAGCGCCCGGCGCATCGCGGTTTCGAGCGCCTTTTCGTCATCCGGGAAAGCGCCGAATGCGATCGGCTCGCCGCCGGCTTCGGTGACGGCGGCGGCGATGATCGCACCGTTGCTGTCATAAATGCCGGCGGGCCGCAGCGGTTGGCCAAGCGGCACGAGTTCGTCGCCGGTCGACAGCACGGCCACGCGCGGCTTTCGGATCGCATCCACCTTGTCGATGCCGCATGCAGCCAGCATGCCGATCTCACGGGAACTGATGCGCGTGAGGCGGCGCAGCAGGGTTTCGCCGCGGGCAATGTCGGTACCGGCATAAGCGATGAACTGGCCCGGTGCGGCAGCGCGGCGGACTTCGATGCGCGGCGCGCCGCCCTCGTCAAGTAGTTCGGTGTGCTCGATCATGACAACCGCATCGGCGCCGCGTGGGATCATGCCGCCGGTCGCGATCACGGTCGCCGTGCCGGACTGCACCTCAAGCAGCGGGGCATGGCCGCACGCAATGACCTCCTCATTTAATTGCAGATGGCGGGGCGCCTGCTCCATCGCACCGGCTGTGTCGGCGCAACGCACCGCGAATCCGTCGACGCCGGAACGGTCGAATGACGGCACGTCGACCGGCGCAGCGATGTCATGTGCAAGAACCCGGCCCAGGGCATCGGCAAGCGGAAGAGATTCGGCGGGCAGCGGCGACAGGTCGATAGGCCGGGTGAATCGCTCGCGCGCCTGTTCTGGAGATACGACCTCGAGAAACTGCTCCTGACGCGCGGCCTGACGGATTGCTGCAAGCAGGTCTGCCGATGCTTCGGATTTGGCACTCATGGCAGCGGCCTCACAGCCACAGACGCGCCTGCGGGATATCCTTCGCTTTGGGCGGGAACGGATATCCACCCATCGGCGCGTGCCAGCACTTGTAGCGACAGGTAGGTTGAGCCGAGGGGCTCGGCCTGCCCGTCCTTGCAGGCGACAGCGATCAACTCGGTAATTCCCAGCGACGACGACACTTTCCGCGTCAGACGGGCAATACGTCCTGCATCATCCGGTGGCCGTCCGCAGAGGCGAGCAAGGATAGGTTCGCCGACAAAAAGCCAGCAGGCGATCGTTGCATCCAGACGGCCCGGACTCAGCAGCACAGGTCTGCCGCCGACAAAGCCGAAGGCGGCGGTCTCTCCGGGCGAAATGGCGATGCCATGGAACTTAAGCTCACCACTATCGGCCAGACTCGCGACGGCATTGTCGTGCCGGCCGGTACCGGTGCCGCCAATGCCGATCACAGCGTCGGCATCAGCAGCGCGTAACGCTTCTGCCAGATCGCCTTCTGCGCAAGAGACGGGGTGGCCGCCGGCTGTTGCGACGGCATGCTTCATCCACGTCGTCGCTGCGTCGAGAATCGTGTCGTCTCCTTGTCTGCTCTGCAGGACGCAAATGCGCGGCGCACGAACATCGACATCCGGAACGGAAGCGGCACGAAGAATAGCGATGTCGCGATGACGCATCACGTGTCCGGAACAAAACAAGGGAGCCATCGGCCCGGCATCGGCGCCGAACGGCAATACGCCGTCTCCAATCGTGGCCGGCGACAGAACTGCGCCCGTTGCGCCCTGAATTGCGACAACGTCCTGCGGGAGAATGGAATCAGTGCCCGGTGGCAACGCATCACCCGCATTCACAAATGAGGGCGAAGCAATCACAACAGGTGCATACGAACTGGCATCGCGTGTTGCTTCCGCCTCGACGGCATATCCGTCGCGCAGCGCAATGGCCTGTGCGGGCAATGACTGCGCGACATGAATGTCTTCCGAAAGCGTGAGGCCAACCGCTGAGGAAATATCCTGCCGGCTCAGTGCGACCGGCTTCACATGAGAATCGATATGGGCCAGAACTTCGGCGAGCGGCGTGAGCCGCGCAATGCGCTGGTCTGTCTTGATCTCGGATGCCATTCTGTGTTTCTGGCGAAGCCTTTATAAAGGGTCAAGCAAACTGCGCTGCAGCGGTTAGCGATGAGGCCAGGTCATAGGCTTGGGCTATGGGATGATGGAAAAGTCGATTAATCTGCGGGGCCTGAAATGCCCGCTGCCGGCGCTGAAGACCCGCAAGGTCCTCTCCGGCCTCGCGACGGGCGACATCATTGTGGTTGAATGCACAGATCCCCTGTCGGCGATCGACATTCCCAATCTCCTGCGCGAAACCGGAGATGCGCTTGAAAGCAGCTTGCGCGACGGCGACCTGCTGGTTTTTCGCATTCGCAAGACCTAACGGTCAGCCGGCCTTCGCGAGGGGCGTCAGCGCCCGTCCGCTGACGCCGTGTGTCGGATTGAGTCCCATCAGCTTCTGCACGGTGCCGCCCAGAACCGCTGCATGCATATGTTCGGGCAAGGCCGCCTTGGCGGTGGCCACCGGATCTGGATCACTCATTTCAAACGGATAATCGCTGCCCAGTACAACGCGGTCGGCGCCGACCACTTCGGCGAGATAGCGCAACGGCCGTGGATTGAAGGCGACCGTATCGAAATAAAACTTCCTGAAGGTGTCGAGCACATCGCCCTTGAAGCCTTTCGCGCGCGGTTCCGGCCGATGGTCGGCGGCATGCCGGAAGCGGTCTATCTGATATGGCAGGAATCCGCCGGAATGGGGCAGGTTCATTTTCAGATCAGGAAAGCGTTGCAGCACACCGCCGAAAATCATGCGGATGACAGCGAGTGAGGTCTGCAACGGATAGCCGATGCAATTGTGCAGGAAATACTCGTTCAGACCCTGCGGCGGCTGCTCGTCATAGGGATGCAACAGAACGAGGACTTTCAAATCCTGCACGGCCTGCCAGAACGGATCCAGCGCGGTGTCGTCCAGAAACTTTCCGGGACCGACATAGGTGGAGAGCTGGATCGCGCGGAAACCCAGATCGCGAACGGCACGTTCCAGCACCTTGATGGCCGCAGCGGTGTCCTGCAGCGGTACGTTGGCGGCGCCGGCCAGACGGTTCGGATGTGCCGCGACCGTAGCCGCCAGATGCTCGTTCTGCAGTTCGGAAAATTTCACCGCCAGATCGAGCGGCATTGTGTAGCCGCACAGGTCGATCCAGCTCGCGACCACCTGCATGTCAATACCTTGGCGGTCGAGCGTGGCAATGCGCTCTTCAACCCGCATCAATGGTTTCGGGAAGGGCTTTACGCGACCGCCGGCCAGCTGCAGTTTTAACGCATCATCGGTGCCAGTGAATTCCACACCGTAGCGGGCACCGTCCCGACGCAGGATTTTCACCATTTCCGGGGGGACGAGATGGGCGTGGACATCGATGATTGGAGTGGTCATGGGCATTCCATAATTGAGGCAGTTGGCGCCGCACTTTAATCAAGTCGGGGTCGCTGGCGAGTTGAATTTGCGCCCGGCATCGGGGAATGTCAGCGTCCGGTCAAACAACCAAAGAACGTCCTTGCCAATGCCCTCACGCCGCGCCTCGACGGCGCTCTCCCGTTTCACGGTCCTCGATCTGAGTCGCGTTCGCGCGGGGCCGACCTGCGCGCGCCAGCTTGCGGATTGGGGCGCCAACGTCATCAAGGTCGAGGCGCCGGCGCGGCTCGAGCCGGGCGACCCGATCGGCGGGCCGCGCCACAATGGCGATTTCCAGAATCTGCACCGGAACAAACGTAGCATCACGCTCGATCTGAAAAATCCGGCAGGCCGCGATGCGTTGTTGCGGCTTGCAAAAACGGCGGATGTGGTGATCGAGAATTTCCGGCCGGACGTGAAGACGCGTCTCGGCATCGATTACGAAAACCTGCGCGTGATCAATCCGCGCATCATCTATGCCAGCATTTCGGCCTATGGGCAGACGGGCCCTTACCGGGAGCGGCCGGGCTTCGACCAGATCGCGCAAGGCATGGGCGGGCTGATGTCGATCACAGGGTTGCCGGGGCAGGGGCCGGTGCGGGCGGGCGCGGCGGTCGCCGATGTCGCGGCAGGCCTGTTTGCAGCGCTTGGCATCATGGTCGCCCTGCTGGAACGTGAGACGTCCGGCGAGGGCCAGAAGGTCGAAACCTCGCTGCTGGAATCGCAGATTTTCATGCTCGATTTTCAGGCTGCGCGCTGGCTGGTGGATAAGGTGGTGCCGAAACAGGCCGGCAACAACCATCCGACAAGCATCCCGACCGGCGTCTACAGGACCAAAGACGGTTACATTAATATCGCTACAACCGGCGCGCCGACCTGGATTCGCTTCTGCAAGGCGATGGACGCAGAGCATTTCCTGCAGAATCCGGATTATGCCAGTAATGATCTTCGATCGAAAAATCGCGACAAGCTCAACGCCGAGATCAACGCCATCATGGCGGCGCGGACCAGTGCGGATTGGATCGAGCGATTGAACGTGCAGGGCGTCGCTTGCGGCCCGATTTATGCCATCGACGAGATGTTTGACGATCCGCAAGTCAGGCATCTCGGTATCGTCACGCAGATGCAGACGAAGGATCGCGGCACGCTTGACGTCATGCGCCAGCCCGTCTCACTGTCGCGTACGCCGAGCGTGGTGGCGATGCCGACGCCGGAACGCGGCGAGCATACTAGTGAAATTCTGCGGGAATTCGGATTCAGCGAAGCGGATATTGAAACGCTTCGCAAGGCGAACGCGATCTGAGGAGTTTTGAAATGTCGCAAACGGACAAGATGCTTGCGCGCAAGGAAGATCGCGTCGGCTACATCATCTTCAACAATCCTGAGCGGCATAACGCGATGTCGCTCGAAATGTGGGAGGCGACCAGCGATATTCTCGCCGATTACAAGAAAGACGACAATGTACGTGTCGTTGTCCTGGCCGGCGCTGGCACCAAGGCATTCATTTCCGGCGCGGATATTTCCAAATTCGGTTCCGAGCGTGCCTCTCAGGTGGCGGTTGAGCGCTACAACGCGGCGACGGAAAGGGCCTATGCCGGAGTGCACGACTTCCCCAAACCAACGATTGCGTTGATACGCGGCTATTGCATCGGCGGCGGCCTCGGACTGGCTGTCAGTTGCGACATGCGGATTGCAGCCGACAATGCACGTTTCGCGGTGCCGGCAGCGAAGCTCGGGCTTGGTTACGACTATCCGGGTCTGAAGCGGCTGATGGACGTCGTTGGTCCGTCTTTCACGAAGGAAATATTCTTCACGGCGCGCCAATTCGACGCCGAAGAGGCGAGAACCATGGGCCTCGTCAATCGTGTGTTGCCGGACGCGCAGCTCGAAGACTTCGTGAAAGGCTATGCCGATACGATTGCCGCGAATGCGCCGCTGACGGTAGAATCGGTCAAGTTTATCGTCGGGCAGGCGCTCGAGGACGAGTCCCGGCGCGACATGGCGGCCATCGCGGAAAGCGTCCGGCGCTGCTTCGCCAGCCAGGACTACATTGAAGGCCGCACGGCCTTCATGGAAAAGCGAAAGCCGGTTTTCACCGGCCGATAGTCTCGCTCTTGGCGTTTTTCAGGCAGTGAAACCCATGCCGCCGTACTCCGGCGGCATTGGCCCGCGCGGGTTGGCGATAGCAGCCAGAAGGTGCTAGGTCATCGCCACCCCATTTGCCCGAGGCAGCAGCGAACAGAGGTAACTCATGTCGAGCGTGTATCCCGATCTTCAACTCTACATCGACGGCGAATGGTTGAACGGTGCGGGCCGCAAGGGCGAAGACGTGCTTAACCCGGCGACCGGCAAGGTGCTCGCCAATCTCCCGCATGCCAGCAAGGCCGATCTTGATCGCGCGCTCAACGCCGCGGAGAAGGGACTGGCCGTGTGGCGGGTGACGACCGCCTATGACCGTTCCAAAGTGATGCACAAGGCGGCCGATCTGGTGCGTGAGCGCACAGAGCAGATCGCCAAGGTCATGACGCAGGAGCAGGGCAAACCGTTTCCGGAAGCGCGCGCCGAAGTGATCGGCACCGCCGACATCATCGACTGGATGGCTGAGGAAGGCCGCCGTGCCTATGGCCGCATCGTTCCCGGTCGCGGCAAGAACGTGCGGCAGCTCGTGGTGCAAGAGCCGGTCGGCGTTGTCGCCGGCTTCTCGCCGTGGAATTTTCCGACGCTGACCCCGGTGCGCAAGATCGCGGGCGCGCTCGCGGCCGGCTGCTCGATCGTCCTCAAAGCGGCCGAGGAAACACCGGGCTCCGCCGTCGAACTCGTGCGCTGCTTCCATGATGCAGGTCTGCCGAAGGGTGTGCTCAATCTTGTGTTCGGCGTGCCGGCCGAAGTGTCGCAGCACCTGATTGGCTCAAATACGGTGAAGAAGATTTCCTTCACCGGCTCGGTGCCGGTCGGCAAGCTGCTGGCCGGTCTTGCCGCGCAGGGCATGAAGCGCGCCACCATGGAACTCGGCGGTCACTCGCCGGTGGTAGTGTTCGGCGACGCCGATCCGGAAAAGACTGCCGACACCATTGCCGCGTTCAAATACCGCAACGCCGGACAGGTCTGCATTTCGCCGACGCGCTTCTATGTGCAGGAGGGCGTCTATGACCGCTTCCTCAAGCGCTTCACTGAATATGCGCAGGGCATCAAGCTTGGCGACGGCCTCGAGAAGGGCACCACGATGGGACCGCTCGCCAATTCGCGCCGTCTCGATGCGATGGAATATTTCGTCAACGACGCAAAAGACCGCGGCGGCAAGATTGTCACCGGCGGCAAGCGGCACGGCAACCAGGGCTATTTCTTCGAGCCGACGGTGATCACCGACGTGCCGGATGACAGCAAGATCATGACCGAAGAGCCGTTTGGGCCGGTGGCGCCGATCGTGCGCTTCAAGACCTTCGATGAAGTGGTCGAGCGCGCGAATTCGTTGCCGTTCGGTCTTGCCTCGTATGCGTTCACGGCATCGGCGCAGACCGCAACCATGATCGGCGATGCGTTGCAGTCCGGCATGGTGGGTGTGAATTCGGTCGCGATCTCGACGCCGGAAACGCCGTTCGGTGGCATCAAGGAATCCGGCTATGGCCAGGAAGGCGGCATCGAGGGGCTGGAGGCTTACACCAACCGCAAGTTCATCTCGCAAGGGTAGCGCCAATTGCTGTCATCATCCGCGAAAGCGGATGATCCGGTAACTACCAACATTTCAGAGATTACTGGATGCCCCGCTTTCGCGGAGCATGACAGTTTTAGACTTGAGCCTTTGGCTCCCGGCACGCCAACCAAATCTTCTCGATCGTCGCCGGCATATCCATGGTCGCCGTTGCCTTGCCGGGAACAGCGTCGGCAATCGCGTTCATGATGGCGGCCAGCGCGCCGGTGGTGCCGGCCTCGCCTGCGCCTTTTACGCCGAGCGGATTTGTGGTGGCAGGAACCGGGTGCGAAGCATCGCGGATGATTGGCGGCATGTTGTCTGCGCGGGGCATCGCGTAATCCATGAATGAGCCGGTGACGAGCTGCCCGCTGTCGCGATCATAGACCACATTCTCGAACAGCGCCTGGCCGAGTCCCTGCGCCACCCCGCCATGCACCTGGCCTTCGACCAGCGTGTGATCGAGTACGTGGCCGCAATCATCCACTGCGGAATACGACAGCACATCGAGCCAGCCAGTTTCGGGGTCTATCTCGACCTCAGCGATGTGGCAGCCATTCGGGAAAGCGAGCGGCGTGTCGGTCGCGATCTTGGTGTCGAGATTTTCGGCAATCTCGCCCTTCTTCTTCAATTCATCCGCCTGCGCAGCCAGCTCGAACAGGCCGATCCTGCGATCGGTGCCGACTACCTCGAATGTGCCGGCGCGATAGCCGATATCGCCTTCCGCCGCTTCCAGCACATGGGCGGCGATCTTCTTGCCCTTTTCGACCATTGCTTCGACCACGCGCACAGTGGCGCTGCCGGCCGTCATCGACGAGCGGGATGCAACCGACGGAAAGCCCTTCAGACCCATGTCGGTGTCGCCTTGCCGGTGCTTGATCAGCTGGACCGGAATGTCGAGCTTGTCGGCGACAATCTTCGGATAGACGGTGGCGTGTCCCTGGCCGGTATTGCCGACATTGAGACCGATGGTCAGTGTATTGCCGGAGAACGTGAGCAATGCGCCTTCGGTCGGGTAACCGCCGGAATGCTCCAGGAAGCAGGAAATGCCAATTCCGCGCAGCTTGCCGCGCGCGTTGGACTCCCGCTTGCGCTTCTTGAAATTGTCGTAGTCAGCGAGCGCGAGCGCCTTGTCGAATACAGCGGGAAATTCGCCGCTGTCGAACACGACGCCGAGCGCATTCTTGTAGGGCATCGCCGACGCCGGAATGAGGTTGCGCTTGCGCAGCGTGGCGCGATCGATGCCGGTGACGCGCGCGGCTTCGTCGATCAGCCGTTCGGTCAGGTAATTCGCTTCCGGGCGTCCGGCGCCGCGATAGGCGCCGGTCGGCACTGTATTGGTATAGAGGCAGCGCGCCCCGTAATCGATCCTTGGAATGCGATAGACGGTCGGAAAACATCGGGCAAAGTTCACGGTCGCAAGCGTGATGCCGGCCGTGGTCGCATAGGCGCCGAGATTCTGAATGTGGCGGACGCGCAGCGCCAGGAACTTGCCGCGCTCGTCCATGGCGAGCTCGCCGATCGTCACGCCGTCGCGGGCCTGGTTGTCGGTGTTGAAGGCCTCTGAGCGGCTCGACATCCAATGCACCTTGCGGCCGACGGTCTTCGCCGCCACCAACAGCACCGGATATTCAGGATAGGGGCCGCTTTTCATGCCGAAGGCGCCGCCGACGTCATCGGTCGTGACGCGCAGCTTCTCCTTCGGCCAGTTCATGATGGCGGCGACCGTCTCCTGCATGGGCCCGGCGCCCTGCGTGCAGACATGCAATGTGTAACGGTCACTGGCGGCATCATAGCTCGCGGTGGCGCCGCGCGGCTCCATCGACGCTACCATCAACCGTTGTTGCGTGAGGGTCTGCCGGATGACATGGGGCGCAGACGCAATAATGCGTTCGACCTCGCGCTCATTGGCGCCGTCGTCCACAAGCAGGCCAGGCCAGTCGATGGCGAGATTGCCGGACACGTTGTCGAAGAGCTGTGGTGCATCTGGCTTGTCGGCTTCGCTTGCGTCGGTCACCGCCGGCAATTCGTCATATTCGACGAAGACCAGTTCAAGCGCGTCGAGCGCATGCAACTGCGTATCTGCGACAATAGCGGCGACGGCTTCGCCGACATGGCGCACCTTCTCGCGCGCCAGCGGATCGCGCTGTGAGATAATGGCGGGCTTGCCGCTACGATCCTTGAATGGCACCGGTCGCGCCACGTTGCCGACGCCGGCCTTTTCCATATTGGCGGCAGTCAGCACCGCCAGCACGCCGGGTGCGGCCAACGCTTCCGTTGTGTCGATCGAGACAACGCGAGCATGCGCATGCGGAGACCGCACGAAAACAACATGGGCGGCACCCTGTTTCTCGACATCGTCGACGAAGCGGCCGTGCCCGCGCACCAGCGGGTCATCCTCAACGCGGATGGTTCGATGCGCATGGACGGCGTCGGTCGCAGAGGTCATGGCAGGGGCCCTTGGCTTTTGGAAAGCGGCTTATAGCGCAAAGCAAGGCGGTGGACAGCCTCTGCTTACAATGGCTTCTGGTTATGGGAGCCATGCGTCGTGGAGAGCCAGCCGATGGCATCACTGAGGGCAGGTCCAAGTCCTGACTTGCTCCTCGTCACGCGCCTCCGGCCGCCAGCTTGCGGTTGGCCGCGATCATGTCGGCGATCCCGGACATGGCCTCGTTGTTGAGCGGGATATCGACCGGCGCATTGCGCTCCGCCGACAGGTCAGCGGCGAGATAGCATTGCATGACCATGCGCGCGCTTTCCGGGGTGACCATCACCGGGCGGTCGAGGATGCAGGATTCGAGAAAGTGCAGCGTCTCCGGACCCATCTGCCCGGCGAAGACGTGGTCGACTTGCTCGCCCGGCATGGTCGACATCGGATAGCGCGTGCCGCCTTCGACGGTGTTCAGCCAGTTGTCGCGGTGTGTGTCGTCGAGAAACAGCGAACCCTCGGTGCCGGTGATCTCAATCCAGGTGGCGCAGAAATTTGGATAGCTTGGCGGCAGATTCCAGCCGCCGCCGATGGCGACCAGAACGCCGTTGTCCATCTTCACCGTGGTCCACATGACGTCGTAGGAGCCGTTCACCGGCTTCATGTAGCCATAGGCGCCCTGCGAATAGACACTCACAGGCTTGGCCGGCTCGAGCAGCCAGAACACCATGTCGAGATCATGCGTTGATTCCATCGCGGCGGGCGAGAGCCGCACGCGGCTTGCGATCTTCTTGCCGAGCGATCGTGAGAGGTGCCGGCTCACCATGACGGAGACCGGCTGGCCGAGCGTGCCGTCGGTCAGCTTCTTCTTGGCGTAGGCGAATTTGGTGTTGAAACGCTGCGAATAGCCGATGGTGAATTTGACGTTATTGCGCTTCGCCAGCGCGATCAGTTCGTCTGCCTCGAACAATTCCATCGCGATCGGCTTTTCCAGCAGCACATGCTTGCCGGCTCTCAGGCAGTCGCGCGCGATGGGATAGTGGGTGCTTTCCGGCGTGGTCGAGATATAGACCACCTTGATGTCCGGATTCTTCACGATGTCCTGGTAATCCAGCGTGGCCGTCGCCGCGCTGGTCAGCGCCGCGATTTCCTTCAGCCGGTCCGGCCGAATCTCGCAGACGTGCAGTTTCTTGACCAGTGCGGAGCGGGACAATGTTTCCGACCGGATTCCCCCGCACCAGCCAGTGCCAATCACCGCCACTTCCATTTGCACGATATGAAACCTCCCCATCAGACGGCCGGCTTTACGGTCATTGCTGTGAGCAGACCATGAGATGCAGGGGCCTGCAAATTAGCTTGCAAGGGGAGTGCATATTACCAATCTTGAAAGAGCGCCCAATTTGCAGCCGGCTCTCGCGGCGTACTTCCGCGCGTCGCTTTCAGCGATACACAGACTTTTAATGCGAGGCCCCGTTTTGCCGCGCTTGCCTAATAGCAAATGCGGATGCGGCGCATGCCCTGTGGTTCCGGCTTGTTGGTCCAGTAACAGGTTGTCGGCGGCGCAGGCGGTGCATCCGGGTCGATCTGCGGCCAGACGCCGGGCCCGTCATAAGCGGCATAGCGGTAACCCGGCCGCAGCCAGCCGGGATAGCCATAGATTGGATAGCCGTAGCGCGGGCCGTACATATCGTAACGGGTCGAATAGAACGGCGCCTTGAGCAGCGTGTTGGCGGCGGCGCCGATAATAAGATACGTGGTGATGGGGTCGGCCTTGGCGGGCGTCGCGCAAAGAACGGCGGAGGCAAGCAGAGCGGCTGCAGCGCCGCTGGGAATTCGGGGCATGACCGGTCTCCTTCCGCAGCCGAATCAATAGCTTGTCATGGTTAACAGATGGTTGGCCGCCGTCATGAGTGGGGCGGCGCCAATTCGGCCGACAAACTTCCGGCGAAATGCAGCCTGACCTTTTGGCCATGCGGCGCGGATGGTGCGAAGCTTTTCTTGCTGCGTTGCTGCTGCTGGTCGGCTCTTCCCTCAGCCGGGAGGCCGAAGCGCAGCAACATGACGACTCGCTTTGTCTCATGATCGAATCGGCGGCGCAGTCGCATGACCTGCCGGTGGAGTTCTTCGCCCGGGTGATCTGGCAGGAAAGCCGTTTCCGCGCCGGTGCCGTCGGGCCTGTGACGCGCAGCGGCCATCGCGCCCAGGGCATGGCGCAGTTCATGCCTTATACGGCTGCCGAGCGTGGTCTGCTCGATCCTTTCGATCCCGTCCAGGCGCTGCCGAAATCGGCGGAATTCCTGCGCGAGCTGTGGCTGGAATTCGGCAACCTTGGGCTGGCCGCCGCAGCCTACAACGCGGGTCCGCGCCGCGTGCGCGAATGGCTCGATGGTACGGGCCACATGCCAGGCGAGACGCGCAATTATGTGTCGGCCATTACCGGAATGACTGTCGACGAATGGAAGGAGCAGCGCGGCAAGCCGACGCCGCCAGCCTCGCCGCGCAACAAGCCGGGCTGCGGTGAACTGATGGCGTTGCTCAAACAGACGCCCAGTCCCTTCCTTGAACAGCTTGAGCGACGCGTGAAGCTTGTTGCGGGAAGTCCCTGGGGCGTGCAGCTCGCCGCCGGATTTTCGCGCGATCGCGTCTTGGCAGTCTATGCACGGCTGATAAACCGTTTCAGCACCGTTCTTGCGGAACGCGATCCGAGCATTCTCACGACATTGCTCCGCAGCCGCGGCACCCGCGCTTTCTATCAGGTGCGTCTTGGCGCCGAGACGCGCTCTGCCGCCAACGATCTGTGCAGTCAGATCAGACGCGCCGGCGGCGCCTGCATGGTGCTGCGCAATACGCGCGGCCGCGCCGACGCGGGTTAGTTGTTATCGCCTTCCAGCGCGCGCTTCACCGCGTCGGTCACCTGACGTGTGGTCGCGTTGCCGCCGAGATCGGGCGTATGCAGCGCCGTGTCGGCGGTGACGCGCTCGACGGCCTTCATGAGGCGCGCAGCGGCGGCTTTCTCGCCGAGATGATCCAGCATCATCACGCCGGTCCAGAATGTGCCCACCGGATTGGCGATGCCCTTGCCGGTGATGTCGAAGGCCGAGCCATGGATCGGCTCGAACATTGAGGGTGTCTTGCGCTCGGGATTGAGATTGGCCGTCGGCGCGATGCCGAGCGAACCGGCGAGTGCCGCCGCGAGATCGGAGAGAATATCGGCGTGCAGATTGGTTGCGACGATGGTGTCGAGCGTCTCCGGCCGCAATGTCATGCGCATGGTCATGGCATCGACCAGCATCTTGTCCCATTCGACGTCGGGAAAATCTTTTGCGACTTCCGCCGCCATGTCGTCCCACATCACCATGCCGTGGCGTTGCGCATTTGACTTGGTGACGACGGTGAGTTTCTTGCGCGGGCGCGAACGGGCCAGCTCGAAGGCGAAGCGGATGATGCGGGTGACGCCGGACCGCGTAAACATCGCGACGTCGGTGGCGACCTCCTCCGGAAGGCCCTTGTGCACGCGGCCGCCGACGCCGGCATATTCGCCTTCCGAATTCTCACGCACAATCACCCAGTCGAGCTCGGGACCGCTGACGTGCCGCAGCGGGCTTGTGATGCCGGGCAGGATGCGGGTCGGCCGCACATTGGCGTATTGATCAAGCGGCTGGCAGATCGCGAGCCGCAGCCCCCACAGCGTGATGTGATCGGGAATATCGGGTGCACCCACCGCGCCGAAATAAATAGCGTCGAAGGGGCGCAGCCTGTCGGCGCCGCCTTCCGGCATCATCACCCCGTGCTTCTTGTAATAGTCAGAGCCCCAGCCGAAATGCTCGACCTTCAGCGAAAAGCCGCCATCGCGCTGGGCGCAGGTTTCGAGGACTTCAAGGCCCGCGGCGATGACTTCCGGCCCGATGCCGTCGCCGGGAATCGCAGCAATCTTGTGGATGCGCATTGTTCTTATCTCGCCATCGTCCGTCAGACCAGTCCGCATGAAATCTTCAAGACAGTTCCATCAGACACATTATAACCCGCCCGCATGGAATGATGCACAGACGGCATTCGCCTGTGGGTAGCTCAGCCCTTACGTTGCGCTGACCCGGCTCGCTTCGAGCGCGGGCGCAAGAGGGCCAGCCTTGCTGGCTGACGCCGGTCCTCACCTCGCATCCCGGCATCGTGCTGAACACCCTCGCGGCGGATGGCCGCGGCATCGTCTGGTCGCCGCAGAGTTTGGTGATGGATGATCTGGCCGCAGGAGGACGCTTGATCCGCGCAGGCGATCCGGCATGGGACATTCCGGTTGAAATTCGCCTGTTCCGCCCGCGCGCCCGCCAGAACGACAAGGCTGAGCTTTTCTGGGCGGCGCTGACCGGCCAAACGATTTCGTGAAGCGGTTGCGAGGTTCTGCCGCCACCTTATTTGCATAGTATGATCCGCCCGTGAGTCGCGGATCCCTCCAAGCTGGAGACTTCTGATGCCGGACTTTCGCCGCATCGTCTGGAACGCTCTGCCCGGCCTTTTAGTAGCGACGGCCTTGCTGCTGTCGTCGCAGCTTGCGTCTGCGCAGGACACGCCGGCACCGGAGGAGAATGCGGCTTCGGAAAAACTGACCATCGATCAGATGATCGAGCCGGTCGTGCGCATCAAAGTGTATGTCGATCCAAATGCGCGCACCTCGCAAAGCCTCGGTTATGAGCGCGACGGCTCCGGCATTGTGATCGACTCCAACGGTCTGGTGCTGACCATCGGCTATCTGATGGTGGAAGCGCACACGGCCGAGATCATCACCAATGACGGCCGCAAGATCGCGGCGAATATCGTCGGCTACGATCACGACACCGGCTTCGGCCTCTTGCGTGCGACCGCGCCGCTGAAATTGCGCGCAATGCAATTCGGCAAGGCAGCCGATCTCAAAGTCGGCGAACCGGTGCTCGCCTCGAGCTTCGGCGGCCGCGACGGCACCGTTCCCGCCTTCATCGCCGCACTCCGGGAATTCGCCGGTTCCTGGGAATATCTGATCGACGGCGCCATCTTCACCGCGCCTGCGCATTCGCACTGGAGTGGCGCCGCGCTGATCAATCGCGAAGGCAAGCTGGTCGGCGTCGGCTCGCTGATCGTCGGCGATGTCGGCGGCAAGCATACCGGCGTCGCCGGCAACATGTATGTCCCGATCGATCTGTTGCCGCCGATCCTTGCCGATCTCATCAATGACGGCCGTGCCGGCAATGCGCCGAAGCCGTGGCTTGGTGTGAATACGGAGGAGGTGAACGGCAAGCTGATCGTCAGCCGGATCACGCCGGGCTCGCCCGCCGAGAAGTCGGGAATGAAACGCGGCGATGTCATTGTCAGCATCGGCGGCGAAGCGCCGGCCGGTCTTGCGGACATGTACCGGAAAATCTGGTCGCGCGGCGAAGCCGGCGTCGACGTGCCGGTCGATTTCGAGCGGGACGGCGGCAAGCGGCATCTCGACATCAAGTCGATGAACCGGCTCGATCACCTGCGGCTGAAATCGACGCTCTGATTTCCAGCCGCTCCGCCGGGCGAGTTACCTGTTGCCCCAGTTGAAGTCGCGGGCTGCCGCGATCGGGTCCTTGATCGGCGAGTCGCAAGGCAGGGTAACGTTGCCCTCCATGCGGCCGGAAACGTTGTCGAAGCGCGCCATCCGGCAATGGCCGTCTTTCTGCGCATAGACGACGCGGCCCTGACGCTTCTCCTCCGCCTTGCGCAAATCCACTTCGATCTGATGGCGTTCGCGCTCGTCGAGCACGGTGCGTGCCGTGAAGTAAGCGCAACTGATGATGACGGCACCGAAAGCCATATAGATTGCAGCCACGCGCAGCAACCGGAGGCCGCGGGTCTGAATGCGGGGTGCTGTCCGCCGGGCGCCCTTTGCATCCTTGCGTCTCCCTTTCGCAAGGCCAGGCGCGCCGGTCATTCCAATTTCGCGCATGTGGTGAAGTTAACACGTTTGGCTTTCCATCCGTTTTCATGAATAGCTCAAATTGTCACAACTGCCTGTTTGATGAAGCGGAAACACATCAAATCATTGCCCTTCCTCCTCACACTCTTCGTTGTGCTTAAGAAAATCTTCATCACGATGGCCCGGCCATTCTGCATTGCCCAGGTCGCCGATCATGCGGTGCTGATCCAGCGGAATGCGCCCGCCAAGGGCTGACGCGTTCAGGTCTGTTTGCAGACGGCTTCGCGGCAGAGCTTGGTGAGTTCGGGGAACGGCTGATAGGCGGCCTTGCCGCATATTTCCGGAGTGGCCTTCACCATCTGCGTCATGCGTCCCGCGTAATAATAGACGGCCATTTCGCGCAGGCCCGCATATCTGGCGGGCTCGCCTTTCTTGTTGGGCCGTTCCTTCGGATCGAAACGCAGGCAGGCGACATAGCGCTGAGTTGTGCCGACATTGGTCAGCGTCGGCTCGGAGACGAAGGCGTCGCGGATGCCGCTTGGGTCCGGCAATTCCTTGTGCAGGTAGTCAAGGATCTCGGTGCGATAGCCCTGCGGATAGAGATTTTCCTCGACCTTCTTTTCTTCCTGCGCCGCGCAGCCCGCCAAGAGCGCGGCCGGCAGCAGCCAGGCTGCAATCCTTCCCGATAATGTCACGCTGCGATGCCTCCCTCCTGCGCATCGTGAAAGTCTAGCAAGCCGTCCCCGCACGGACATCCGGAAATCCATACCAGCGCGACACAATCACGCTTGTTGTCAGATTCATTTTTCAAACAGCAGAGCAGACGCGCGTCATCGCCCGTATTGTTTGAGGCGCCGGGATCGCCTTCCTGCTCTTTCCCTCACTTTCAATAAGTGAGGGGGATGGCGCGCCGGGCGGCGCAACCTTCCTTTTTCAGTGTGCGATCCCGTTTCCGGAACCGCCGCGTCGTCCGACGCGCCATCGCGGCGTTTTCACTACGATGCCGGGCCGCGCTTGGTGGGTGATCCAGTGTGGGCCCACGGCAGCCAGCTCCTGGCGGAGGCCCATCAGTGGCCTCGGGCGGAGCCCCGGCATAGCCCGAGTGCGAGCTTGCGAGGCTCGCCCGCGGGCGCCGCACCGGCCGAGGCCCGGAATTACCGGGCGCCGTCCAGGAAGGGTCCTGCGGCGCATCTCCACCGCAGCCCTCCCTTCGTCCCGCCTCCATGACGCCTCATGAGAGCGCCCCTCAGCGGACGAGGTGATATGCTTATAGTCCTACATAGGAATATTGTCAAGAGAAACTTTGCGGGGAATTTGCTGGGTCCGTTTTGGCTATTTGCGCCGGCTGCCGCTGGACGCAAGCTGCGCCAGCAGTGCATCCAAAATCGCGACCTGTCCCTTCACAATCTTGCGCCGCGCCGCGTCCGGGGCGAACCAGCCGGCCTTGTCGACCTCCGGAAAATCCTGCATGCGGCCGGATCTGGGCGGCCATTCCATCGCAAAGAGATTGCTACGCAGCTTCGCCGGATCGGCGTCGCCCTGCAGGGCATAGGCCTGCACGATCTTTCCGCCGGGCTGCCTGAAGGCGCCGAGATCGATAAAGTCGCCTTGCGCGGTGAAGCCGGTTTCTTCGGTGAATTCACGCTGGGCGGCGGCGAGCGGGTCTTCGTCTTCTTCGTAGAGACCCTTGGGAATGCTCCAGGCAGCGTCGTCCTTTTTCGTCCAGAACGGCCCGCCAGGATGCACAAGCAGCACTTCGGGCTTCGCGCCCGACAGGCGATAAAGCAGAATCCCGGCGCTGCGTTTGGGCATGGCTGCGATGTCAGTCCGATGCGTATCAGGCCTCAGGGACGTGCCGGATTGCCGTTCGCAACATCCGGGTTACGGTGTGACGACAGGAGCCTACAATGAATAATCTCATCGCCGATCTCACCGCAAAAATCCGCGACCTCGAGGCCGAACTCGACGCCGAGATGGCCAAGCGGCGCGCCGAATTGCGGGTCGGACTCGAACACGGGCGCATCGCCTTCGAGAAGGAATTGCTGCGGCGGCACCGGGAACTGAAGACCAATCTTTCGAGCTATCTCTGGAACGCGCGCCCGCTGGTCATTCTCACCGCACCGTTCATCTACGCGCTCATCGTGCCGCTTCTGGCGCTCGATCTGTTCGTGAGCATCTACCAGACGATCTGCTTCCCGGTTTACGGCATCGCGAAGGTGAAGCGGAGCGACTATTTCGTCTTTGACCGGCACCACCTTGCTTATCTGAATGCGCTGGAGAAGCTGAACTGCGCTTATTGCTCTTACGCAAATTGCCTGATCGCTTATGTGCGCGAGATCGCCGGGCGGACCGAGCAATATTGGTGCCCGATCAAGCATGCACGGCGGATGGTTGGGGCGCATCCGCGTTACGTCATGTTCGATGATTACGGTGACGCCGAAAATTATCAGCGACGGCTGGCCGAATTACGGGAAAATTTAGCCAAAGGCGAATAAGCCCGCACTAATTGTTCGCTAATTGACCCAAATCAAGTCGCGCCGACTGATTCTCGTATCTAATATGATCGTTGCGACGGCGCAGCGCCCATCTTGCGTCGCCGTAGTCTGCGGACGCGCTCGGCAGGGTCCCACCTCGGCGCGTCCGCCCTTTTTTTGTAGCCGTGCCGCCGGCTCACTTCCCATCGGGCCTAATGATCAACCAAACCGGCCGCCCAAGCAAGCGGTCAAATGCGATGGTGGCGTCCCGCAGGGCCGCCGGCGCCTGGTCGCTATAGCCATAGGCCATCAGCACGAACAGAAGCGGCGGAATGGCCGCGATCCACAGCCCCCAGCGCAGCGCCTGAGCACGGATCCGGGCGCGGCGCTCGGCGTCTTTCTTCGGGTTTGGAATACGGGGCGGGAGATAGGTCATGGGAATTGTTATTGTCACATCAGGCGGCGATCACATTCCATACCGTCATTCCGGAGCGCCGCGAAGCGGCGAACCCGGAATCCAGATATGAATTGGGAATTGCGGCTGGATTCCGGGTTCGCGGACCTGGCCCGCGTCCCGGAGCGACCTCATCCCACGAGCTCAAACCTGTCCACATCGAACAATCCAAAATCGGTGATCTTCAGATGCGGGATCACCGGCAGCGGCAGGAAGGCCACTTGCAGGAGCGGTTCCAGCAGGGTGCAGCCGAGCGCTTTCGCGGCCTCGTGCAGCGGAATCAGTGCCCTGTGAACGGCGTCGAAGCGCTCGAGCGACATCAGGCCGGCGAGCGGCAGCGCCAGTTCGGCGCGGACCTCGCCACCCTCCGCAACGACGAAGCCGCCCTTCAGGTCGATCAGCCGGTTGACCGCCAGCGCCATGTCGGCATCGCTCGCGCCGACCACGCAGATATTGTGGCTGTCATGTCCAACGGATGAGGCGATGGCGCCGCGTTTCAGGCCAAAGCCTCTGACAAAGCCGCGGCCGATATTTCGATTCCTGCCGTGGCGCGCGACCACGGCGACCTTGATGATGTCACCCGCGAGATCGATCTGCTTCTCACCATTGCGCACGGGCAGATCGCGCACGATGCGCTCGGTGATGATCTTGCCCGGGATGACGCCGATGATCTGCGTCGAGGCGCCGGAAGCGGGAATGCGAAAATCCGACGGCGTAACTTTTTCCGCTTTCATGGAATCGAGCCCGACCGGCGCGATGGTCTGCCGCGTGGCAAACAGCGCGTCATCGACAATACGACCGGCGGAGATCACCTGCCTCACCGCGCAGGCATCGAGATCGTCCAGCAGCACAATGTCGGCGCGCCAGCCGGGCGCGATCAGTCCGCGGTCGCGCAGGCCGAAGGCATTGGCGGCGGACCAGCTTGCGAGCCGATAGACATGATGCCGCGGCGCGCCTTGCGCGATGGCGGTGCGGATCATGAAATCGAGATGCCCCTCGCGTGCGATCTCGAGCGGATTGCGGTCGTCGGTGCAGAAGGCGAGAAAGCTCGACGTGTTCTGGTCGATCAGCGGGATCAGTGCGTGCAGGTCCTTGCAGACCGAGCCTTCACGGATCAGCACCGTCATGCCTTTGAGAAGCTTCTCGCGCGCTTCGGCGAGGCCTGTCGCTTCATGGTCGGTGCGGATGCCGGCTGAGAGATAGCCGTTGAGCTCGCGGCCAGAGAGCAACGGCGCGTGGCCGTCGATATGGCCGTCGGAAAAAGCCGACAGCTTGTCGAGCGCGGCCGGCTCTTTCGCCAGCACGCCAGGGAAATTCATGAACTCGGCGAGGCCAACAACCTTCGGGTGCGTGCGCAAAGGCACGAGATCTGCGGCGTCGAGCCGCGCGCCGGAGGTTTCAAAGGCGGTGGCCGGTACGCAGGAGGAGAGCTGCACGCGCAGGTCCATGATGGTGTGCCGCGAGCTGTCGAGGAAATATTGAATGCCGGACAGGCCCATGACATTGGCGATCTCGTGTGGATCGCAGATCGCGGTGGTCACGCCATGCGGCAGTACGCAGCGGTCATATTCCAGCGGCGTCAGCAGCGAGGATTCGACATGGAAATGCGTGTCGATGAAGCCCGGCA
Source organism: Pseudorhodoplanes sp. (assembly GCA_032027085.1). Lineage (NCBI taxonomy): Bacteria > Pseudomonadati > Pseudomonadota > Alphaproteobacteria > Hyphomicrobiales > Pseudorhodoplanes > Pseudorhodoplanes sp. The sequence goes on from JAVSMS010000001.1 coordinate 2,254,219, forward strand.
CTGCGAACAGGCCGCGGCCATCGATCTCGCGCGTGCCTTTGTATTGATCGTAGGTGCCGACTATGCGCGCGCCGCAGATGGCGATGTCCGTCTGCGTGATGCTGCCGGTGATGACGTCGAACAGGCGGACATTTTTGATGACGAGGTCGGCGGCTGTGCGGCCGGAGCCCTGATCGATGAAACGGGCGATGGAAGAGGGGGCGTGTCTGGCGTTCGAGGTCACAATGGCTTCACAAAGGTTTCTGATGTCGTCCCCGCGCAAGCGGGGACCCATAGCCCCATTGCTGTCGAGGTGTGTATGGGTCCCCGCGTTCGCGGGGACGACGACGGAGACATTGGCAACCTCTCGGTTTCAACGGAGACTCAAGCCGCGCTCTTTCTGCCCCACAATTTCGCCGACGCGATGTCGGCGCCTTCGCGCAAGGCCTTCAGCTTCAGCCACACCACCGGCTCCACCACCCATTCGCGGTTGGTGAAGGTGCCGAAGCCGCAATCGGTGGAGGCGATCACGCGCTCGCGCTCGCCAATGGCCGCGACCGCATCCTCGATGCGGCGCGCGACCACTTCCGGATGTTCGACAATATTGGACGTCGTCTCGATCACGCCGGGAATGAGGATCATGTCCTTCGGCAGCGGGTGCTGCCTGAAGGCGGCGTATTCATGCGCGTGGCGCGGATTGGCGAACTCGATCGACAGCGCGCTGACATTGGCCTGATACAGCGCGGGCAGGATCACCGACAGCGGCACGTCGTGAACGTGGGGGCCCTCCCAGTTGCCGTAGCAGACATGCAGGCGTACGCGATCACGCGGAATGCCCTCGATGCCCTTGTTGATGGCGGCGACTTGCTTTTCCACCTGTTTTGCAAACTGCGCGTCGGTGAGATCGCGATGGAACATGGTGCGGTCCATGGCGAGATCGGGCGCGTCGATCTGCAGGATGAACCCGGCTTTGTGGATCGCCTGGTATTCCTTGCTCATCTCCCGCGCCAGCGCGTCGAGATAGTCGTCGTGCGAGGGGTAATAGGCGTTGAGCATGGTGGAGGAGATGATGCCCGGCGAAGCAGCGGTCATGAACATTTCCTGAAACGTGCTTCCGGCGATGTCCTTCACGCGCTTCAGTTCATTTTCGATCGGCGCGGTGTCGAGATATCTGATGTCGCCTTGCGCTTCCGGCGCATTCTGCTGCTTGGAGACATGCGGAAATCGGTGCGTCAGATATTTGACCAGCTCGGGAAATTCCTCGAATTCCATGCCGCGCCGCCGCTTCGATACGCCGGCAAAGCCGGACATGCGCTGCGGCACATAGGTCTGGAAGCCGACCCGCTGCTGTTCGCCGTCATTGCCGATATCGATGCCGACCTCTGATTGCTTTTCGACAACATGGCGCACGGCCTTGTCCATCTCTGCATTCATTTCGGCCTTGTCGAAGGCTTCGCCGGCCTCTCGGCGCACCAGCATGTCGGACAATTTCTCGCTGCGCGGCAGGCTGCCGACATGGGTGGTCAGGATACGGTCCCGGCTTGTGAGCATGCGTGTCTCCCGATGCGGTACTTATAAGCGAAAGGGATGCTTCATCAGGCCGCAGCATGACGCACGCGTCAATCGCCAGTGCGCGGTCTAGAATGCCCTCCAGCTTGTGCTTGACCGGCGAAAGTCCGTCTGTATTATAGTGCATGCGGATCGGTCGTGGCGCGCGCCGAACGTCGTTGCGTTTGCAACTATTGCAAATATTCGCAACAATAAAAACAAGCGCTTGCGGGACGGAACATGGCTCAAGCTGCGTCACAGGCGGCCCAGTCGGGCCGCGAAGTTGGGAGCATGGAAGCTCCGGAGATTTCGCGCGACTATAATTTCGCCGCCGATATTCTCGACCGCAATCTTTCCGCAGGGCGTGCCAACAAGCCCGTTTTCATCGATCGCCGCGGCGCCTGGACCTATGGCCAGCTCGCTGATCGCGTCAACCGCTTCGGCGCCGTGCTGCGCGCCAAGGGCATGCGGCGGGAAGAGCGGATCATGCTCTGCCTGCTCGACACCATCGACTGGCCGACGGCATTCCTCGGCGCGATCAAGGCCGGCGTCATTCCGGTCGCGGTCAACACGCTTTTGACCGAGCAGGATTATCTTTTCATGCTGACCGACAGCCGCGCGCGCGTGCTCGTCGTGTCGCAGGCGCTGCTGCCGAAATTCGAACCGATCATTGCGCGCTGTCCCGATCTCAAACACGTCATCGTGTCCGATGGCGCGACCAGTGATTACGAAAAGTTCGAGGACCTGATCGCGGCGGCACAGCCGGAAAACTACACCGCGCCGACGACGCGCGACGACATGTGCTTCTGGCTCTATTCATCTGGCTCGACCGGCAAGCCGAAGGGGACCGTGCACGCGCATGCGAGCCTGCGGCTGACCGACGAGCTTTATGCGCAGCCGACGCTTGGCCTGAAGGAAAGCGACGTCTGCTATTCGGTGGCGAAGCTGTTCTTCGCTTACGGTCTCGGCAATGCGCTGACATTTCCGATGTCGGCCGGCGCAACGACGGTTTTGCTGGATGAGAGGCCGACGCCGGAGAGCGTCACTGCGCTTTTGAAGCAGCACCCGGTCACAGTATTCTACGGCGTGCCGACTTTCTACGCGGCGTTTCTGGCGAGCCCAGCGGCGCCGCTGCGCGCCGACGTGAAATTCCGCCGCTGCGTCTCCGCCGGCGAAGCCTTGCCGGAGGATGTCGGCAAGCGCTGGAGCGAGAAATACGGCTGCGACATTCTCGACGGCATCGGCTCGACCGAGATGTTGCACATCTTCCTGTCCAATCGCCCGGGTGCGGTGAAATACGGCACCACCGGCCAGCCGGTGCCGGGCTATGATCTCAAGCTGATCGATGATGAAGGACAGCCCGTTGCGCCGGGCGAGATGGGCGAATTGCTGATCCGCGGGCCGTCGAGCGCGATCATGTACTGGAACAACCGCGAGCAATCGCGCCGCACCTTCATGGGCGAGTGGACGCGCTCCGGCGACAAGTATCGGCAGGACGAGGACGGCTATTACGTCTATTGCGGGCGCAATGACGACATGCTGAAGGTCTCCGGCCTTTATGTCTCGCCCTTCGAGGTGGAAGGCGCGCTGCAGACGCATGAGGACGTGCTGGAATGTGCGGTGGTGGCCTGGCTCGACGGCGACGACCTGATCAAGCCAAAGGCCTTCGTGGTCCTGAAGGCGCATGACAAGGCCTGCGACGAACTGGCGCGGCGGTTGCAGGAGCATGTGAAGACCCGCCTTGCGCCATTCAAATATCCGCGCTGGATCGAATTCCGCACCGAATTGCCGAAGACCGCAACCGGCAAGATCCAGCGTTTCAAGTTGCGCATGGAGTCGACGACGCAGGCGTAACCCGCACAAGATCATTTCATCAGGAAGTTTGCTGTCACAGAAGCATCAGGCCGGTCAAAAAGCAGCCTTTTGGCGCGCAATGCGATCCATTAGAGTTGTTGCAGGAGCGGCTCAACACCGGGAGGACTGACAGATGAAAAAGACCCTGCTGACTGCCGGCGCCATACTGGCGCTGGCGATGAGTCCCGCAGCGGCACAGAACAAGACCGTGAAAATCGGCTTCGTTTCGACCTTCAGCGGCCCCACCGCCGTCATCGGCAACGACATGCGCAATTCCTTCGAACTCGCGCTCGATCATCTGGGCCGCAAGATGGGCGGATTGCCGGTTGAGGTGATCTACGAAGATGACGGGCAGAAGCCGGATGTCGGCAAGCAGAAGACCGAAAAGCTGATCGAATCCGACAAGGTGGATTTCATCGTCGGCTATATCTGGTCGAACGTGCTGCTCGCCTCGCTGAAGCCGGTGATCGATTCCAAGACCATGATGGTGATCGCCAATGCAGGCCCGCACCAGGTCGCCGGCGAACTCTGCTCGCCTTACGTATTTTCGACCTCATGGCAGAACGACCAGACCCCGCAGGCGGTCGGCGAATATATGAACCAGAAAGGCGTGAAGACCGTCTATCTGATCGGGCCGAACTACGCTGCCGGCAAGGACATGCTGCAAGGTGTGGCCTCGACCTTCAAGGGCAAGGTGGTCGGTCAGGATCTGACCCGCTGGCCTGACCAACTCGACTTCTCGACCGAGCTGTCGAAGGCGCGTGCGGCGAAGCCGGATGCGATCTTCGTGTTCTATCCGGGCGCGGCGGGCGTGCAGTTCCTGAACCAGTATGTGCAGGCCGGACTGAAGGGGCAGATCCCGCTCTACACCGCCTTCACCATCGACGAATTGTCGCTACCGCGGCAGAAGGACCTGGCGCTCGGCGTGCCGGGCGCGCAGGAATGGGTGAACGATCTGCCCAACGACGCCAACAAGAAGTTTGTTGCTGATTACATCACCAAATACAAGACCCGCCCCTCCTTCTACGGCGCGCAGTCATATGACGCCGCCAATCTGATCAACAGCGCGGTGATGGCGGTGAAGGGAGACCTCAGCAAGAAGGACGCTATGCGCGACGAAATGCGCAAGGCGAACTACAAGTCGGTGCGTGGCCCCTACAAGTACGGCAACAACCACGTTCCGATCCAGAATTTCTATCTGCAGGAAGCGGTGAAGAACGACAAAGGCGAACTGGTGCTGAAGACGGTGGCCACCATCGTCAAGGACAGCCAGGATCGCTTCCATTCAAAATGTCCGATGAAATGGTGATCTGAAACCGGGCCGGACGGCGAGGCCATCGCCGTCCGGCTCGTTTGTTGGGCCAAGCAAAATACGAGCGGGATAAACAAAGCTCGCCGTCTTTCCAGAGTGCGAATGCTTCTTTTTGTCGAACAGACGCTGAATGGCCTGCAATTCGGCTTGCTGCTGTTTTTGCTGGCGGCGGGGCTGACGCTGGTGTTCGGGATCATGGATCTCGTCAATCTGGCGCATGGCTCGTTCTATATGCTGGGCGCCTATTTCGCGGCGACCTTCACCGCACTGACCGGCCATTTCATCGGTGGCGTAGTCCTGGCGTTGATCGCGACGCTGATGGTTGGCATGGCGGTGGAAGTCATCGCCATCCGCCGGCTTTATGGCCGCGATCACCTCGACCATGTGCTCGGCACCTTCGGCCTGCTGCTCTTCTTCAATGAACTGGTGCGGCTGATCTGGGGGCCGGCGGGCATGAATCTGACGCTGCCGTCCTGGCTCAACACCTCGATCGAGCTTATGCCCGGCGTCTATTACTCGATGTACCGCCTGTCGATCATCGTCGTGGCGCTGGTGGTGGCGCTTGTCCTTTATCTCGTGGTGATGCGCACCCGCATCGGCATGCTGATCCGCGCCGGCGCGTCCAACCGCGAAATGATCGGAGCGCTCGGCATCAACATCAAGTTGCTGTTCACCTTCGTCTTTGGCGCCGGCGCGGCGCTCGCCGGTCTTGCCGGACTGATGCAGGCGGCGATCCTGACGGCGCAGATCGGCATGGGCGAGAACATTCTCATTCTCGCCTTCGTGGTTATCATCATCGGTGGTATCGGCTCGATCCGCGGCGCCTTCATCGCCTCGATCCTGGTCGGCCTGATCGATACTGTCGGCCGCGCCTTCCTGTCGGACGTGCTCAAGCTGTTCCTGTCGAATGCCGCGGCCTCGACCGCGGGCCCGGCGCTCTCATCCATGCTGATCTACCTTGTGATGGCAGTCATTCTGGTGATGCGGCCGGAGGGTCTGTTTCCGGCGGCCAGCAAATGAGAAAGGCATTCACGCTTCGCAATATCGTCGTCGCGGCACTGCTCGTCATGCTGGCGCTGGTGCCGGTCTATTCGCAGGCGACCGGCGATGTCTTTCTGATGACGCTGTTCACCCGCATCGTCATCCTGGCCATGGCCGCGGTCAGCCTCAATCTCATCATGGGATTCGGCGGCATGGTGAGCTTTGGCCACGCCGCCTATCTCGGCATTGGCGGTTACGTCGTCGGCATTCTGGCGTATGAAGGCGTCGGCTCCGGCTTTGTTCAGTGGCCGCTGGCGGTGATCATCTCGGCCCTGTTCGCGCTCATCATCGGCGCGCTGTCCCTGCGCACGCGCGGCGTCTATTTCATCATGATCACGCTCGCTTTCGCGCAGATGATCTATTATGTCGGTGTCAGTCTCGATCGCTACGGCGCCGACGACGGTCTGACCATCTACCGGCGCAGCGATTTCGCCGGCCTGATCAATCTCTCCAACAAGACGGTTTTTTACTACGTCTGCGTGACATTGCTGTTCGCCACGATCTATGGCGTCTGGCGTCTGGTCAATTCGCGCTTTGGAATGGTCATCCAGGGCGCGCGCTCCAACGAGCGGCGCATGCGCGCCATCGGCGTGCCCACCTATCGTTATCGCCTCACCTGTTTCGTCATCGCCGGCGCCATCTGCGGGCTCGCCGGCGTGCTGCTCGCCAATCAGGCGGATTTTGTCTCGCCCGCGATCATGCACTGGACGCGCTCCGGCGATCTGATCGTGATGGCGGTGCTGGGTGGCATGGGCTCGGTGGCCGGGCCGGTGCTGGGGGCGGTGGCCTTGCTGGTGCTGGAAGAGGCGTTGTCGGGGATTACCGAATATTGGCAGATCATTCTCGGCCCGATGCTGCTCGCGATCGTGCTTTATGCACGCGGCGGCATTGAGGGATTGTTGCGGGGCGGACGCCATGACTGACGCGCTGCTCAGCATTTCCGGACTTTCCAAGCGCTTTGGCGGCGTCATTGCTTCAGATGACGTGACGCTCTCCGTGCCCGCCGGCGAATTGCACGCCATCATCGGCCCGAACGGCGCCGGCAAGACAACGCTGATCAGCCAGTTGATGGGAGAGTTGCCGCCCGATTCCGGCAAGATCGCGTTTCAGGGCGAGGAAATCACGGCTTTGCCGACCTGGCAGCGGGGCCGGCTGGGGCTTGCCCGCTCGTTCCAGATCACCTCGCTGTTTCTGAATTTCACCGCGCTCGACAATGTGGCGCTGGCCGTGCAGGCGCAGGCAGGGCATTCGTTCCATTTCTGGCACAACGCCCGCAGCCTGCCAGACTTGCGCGAGCCGGCGCGTGCGGCTTTGGCGCGGGTGGGGCTGGCCGGCCGCGAGAATGTCGTGGTGTCGAACATGAGCCATGGCGAACACCGGCAGATCGAGATCGCCATGGCGCTCGCCATGAAGCCGCGCATGCTGCTGCTCGACGAGCCGATGGCCGGCATGGGGCCGGAGGAATCGGCGCGGCTGGTCAGATTGCTGCGCGAGCTGAAACGGGAGCTGACGATCCTGTTGATCGAGCACGACATGGAAGCGGTCTTCGCCCTCGCGGATCGCATCTCGGTTCTGGTCTATGGGCGCGTAATCGCGTCGGGCAAGCCGGGCGAGATCCGCAACAATGCCGAAGTGAAAAAGGCTTATCTTGGCGACGGCAAGAAGGCGGGCGAGCATGGCTGAGATTGCCAAAGACCGCACCGCCGACGAGAACGGCAACCTGCTCGACGTGACGGGGATCGAGACCTGTTATGGACTGAGCCAGGTCCTGTTCAGCCTGTCGATCGCGATTGCGCCGGGCGAGATGGTGACGCTCATGGGCCGTAACGGCATGGGCAAGACCACCACCATCCGCTCGATCATGGGGCTGACGCCGGCGCGCAAGGGCTCGATCCGGTTCCTCGGCCAGGAAATCCGGCAATGGCCGTCCTACAAGGTGGCGCAGCTCGGCATTGGCCTGGTGCCGGAGGGCCGGCAGATTTTCCCCAATCTCACGACCCGCGAAAATCTGATGGCGGCCGCCGCCAATCGCCGGCAGGTGGATGCCCCCTGGACCCTCGACAAGGTGGTGGCGCTGTTCCCGCGGCTGGGCGAGCGCCTCTCCAGCATGGGTAACCTGCTTTCGGGCGGCGAGCAGCAGATGCTGGCGATCGGCCGGGCGCTGATGACCAATCCGCGCCTGCTCATTCTGGACGAGGCCACCGAGGGCCTGGCGCCCCTGATCCGCGATGAAATCTGGCACTGCCTGTCGCAACTGAAGGCGGCGGGCCAGGCGGTGCTGGTGATCGACAAGAACGTGGACGCGCTGACCGAGATCGCCGACCGGCATTACATGATCGAGCGCGGGCGGGTGGTTTGGAGCGGCACATCGGTGGATCTGGTGGCGGCGCCGGACATTCAACACCGCTATCTCGGGATTTGAGCGGACTTGCCTTCATGCCGACATGCACTATTGTGCATGTCGCTTAGGGGACCTGCCGATGCCTGAAATTCGCTCGAAGAAGAACGAGAAGGGCGTGGCGCCAGCGCTGACGGCGAGCGATGAATTTGCCGCTGATGTCGGCGCTCTGGTGCGGCGCGGCCGCGCGCGGCGCGGCATCACGCGCCGGCAACTCGCCGCCGATTCCGGCATCTCCGAACGTTATCTGGCGCAGATCGAAACCGGGCAGGGCAACCCGTCGATCATCGTGCTGAAGGCGATCGCGCTGGCGATGGACATGCCGATCACCGAATTGCTGCCGGTGAACGGCAAGCGGCACGCGGCGTTGAACCGCATCGGCGAATTGCTGGGGCGGCTGCGCACCACGGAATTACCGTCGGTGGCGCAGCTGCTTGAGCAGCGCATCGAGCAGAGCGCGGCGTCCGAACGCGGGCGGCGGATCGCGCTGGTCGGCTTGCGCGGCGCCGGCAAGACCACGCTCGGCGAGATGCTGGCCAAGAAACTCGGCTGGCCCTTCGTCGAACTCAACCGTGTGGTCGAACAGGAATACGGTGCCAGCGTTTCCATGCTGATCGAGATGTCGGGTGTCACAACGTTCCGTCGTTACGAGCAGGCGTCGCTGGAAAAGGTGATTGCCGAGCATGACAAAGTCGTGATCGCGACCGCCGGCGGCATCGTTGCCAATCCGGAAACCTATGCGCTGCTGTTGCGGCGCACGCATACGATCTGGGTGCAGGCGCAACCGCAGGAACATATGAGCCGCGTGATGGCGCAGGGCGATTTCCGCCCGATGGCGGAGAACCGCGCGGCGATGAACGATCTGCTCGCCATTCTCGATGCGCGCAAAAGCGACTACGCGCAGGCGGAAGCGCAGCTCGACACGTCTGGCGAGAAGGTCGATCAGAGCTTGTCGAAATTGTTCAAGCGCGTGCAGGAGTGGGCAAAATGACGCTGCAGAACGAAGGTTTTCTCGATATTTCCGGGCAGCGCCTGGAATACCGCATGATCGGCCCGCGCCCCGACCAGGCACCGACCATCGTGATGTTGCATGAAGGTCTCGGCTGCGTCGGCATGTGGAACAGCTTTCCGGACGGCCTGGCGAAGGCGACCGGCGCCGGTGTCTTCGTCTATTCGCGGGCGGGATACGGCAAATCGAGTCCGGTGATGCTGCCACGCCCCTTGAGCTACATGCATAACGAGGCGCATGAGACTTTGCCGCGCGTGCTGTCGGAGATCGGCTTCCGGCGCGGGCTGCTGCTCGGCCACAGCGACGGTGCATCGATCGCAACGATCTACGCCGGCAGCGTGCAGGATCATCGCATCCGCGGCCTCGTGCTGATCGCGCCGCATTTCTTTGTCGAGGATGTCAGTATCAAAGCGGCCGAGGAAATGAAGGGCGACTATGCGCAGACCGATCTGCGCGAGAAACTGGGGCGCCATCACGCCGATGCCGACAACGCCTTCCGCGGCTGGAATGACGCCTGGCTCGATCCTGATTTCCGCGCTTGGAACACGATTGAAGAGCTCGCTTATATCCGCGTGCCGATTCTGATCGTGCAGGGCGAGGATGACCAGCATGGCACGGTGGCGCAGGTCGAGATGGCGCAGGAGGAATGCTATTGCCCGGTCGATGTCGCGCTGCTGCCCAATGCGCGGCATTGCCCGCATCGTGAGGCGCCGGAGGCGACGCTGAAGGCGGTGGCGGATTTTGCCAACCGCATCCTGCATGGGCATGAGGAAGCCGCTTTCGCCGCATGATCGTCGGGCGCCACGCTTACGTGAACAGGCCCTGAAATATCTTTTTCCCGGTTCTCCGTCGCCTCTTCCGTCCCTTGCCCGGCGGCGAATCGACATTCCGGGAATTCTTCCAGAACGGAGGTTGACATGCAGAACAGGCTGGACATGTTCTAAACCTGCACTATAGTGCATGTTGTCTTGGCCCCCCAAACAAGAGGCCGGTCAGTGAAAATGGATTTCTCGCGCGGCCAACGAGACCGCGCTCCAGGGATGGGCATCAAGGATGGCTGAAGCAACTCGCAAGCTCGCCAATGGCGCCACGCGGATCGACTACGCAACCGATCCGTCGCGCTACCGGCACTGGAAACTGGCCGTCGATGGCGAGGTGGCGACCCTCATCATGGACGTGGACGAGAAGGGCGGGCTCTACGAAGGCTATGAGCTGAAGCTTAATTCCTACGATCTCGGCGTCGATATCGAGCTTGCCGATGCCTTGCAGCGGCTGCGCTTCGAATATCCGGGGGTGAAGACAATTTTGCTGCGCTCGGGCAAGCCGCGCGTGTTCTGCGCCGGCGCCAATATCCGCATGCTGGCGGGCGCGGCGCATTCCGACAAAGTCAATTTCTGCAAATTCACTAACGAGACCCGCAACGGCCTCGAGGATTCCAGCGAATTCTCCGGCCAAAAGACCATCGCCGTGGTGACCGGCTCCTGCGCCGGCGGCGGCTATGAACTCGCCCTCGCGGCCGATCACATCATGCTGGTGGATGACGGCTCTTCGACCGTCTCGCTGCCGGAGCTGCCGCTGCTGGCGGTCTTGCCCGGCACCGGCGGACTGACGCGCGTTACCGACAAGCGCAAGGTGCGTCGCGATCACGCAGATGTGTTCTGCACCACCGAGGAAGGCATCAAGGGCAAGCGCGCAGTGGAGTGGCGGCTGGTCGACGAGATCGTGCCCAACACCAAGCTCGACGACGTGGTGAAGCAGCGCGCGGCGGAATTTGCGAAAAAGTCGGACCGGCCCGCGGACGCGCAGGGCATCAAGCTGACGCCGCTGAAGCGTACATTCACGGACAAGGGCGTCGACTATTCCTCGCTGTCGGTCGACTACAATCGCACCGGCCGCATCGCCACCATCACCTTGCGCGGCCCCGACGCGCCGCCGCCGGCTGACGTCAACGCGATGGTCGCGCAGGGCGCGGACTTCTGGCCGCTGCGGCTGGCGCGCGAACTCGACGACGCCATTCTCGATATCCGCACCAACGAGCCCGAGCTCGCGGTGATCGTGTTCAAGTCCTCGGGCGATGCGGAGCAGGTGCTGGCCTATGACACCTTTCTCGACGCCAACAAGTCGCACTGGCTGGCGCGGGAAATCCGCCTCTACTGGAAGCGCGTGCTCAAGCGCGTCGATCTCACCTCGCGCTCGCTGGTGACGATCGTGGAGCCGGGCTCGTGCTTTGCCGGCACGCTGGCCGAGCTCATTTTCGCCGCCGACCGCTCCTACATGCTGATCGGCCAGCTTGGCGGCAGCAATTTGCCGCCGGCGACGATAGCGCTGTCGAGCGCGAATTTCGGTCCCTATCCGATGTCGAACGGCCTGTCACGCCTGGAAAGCCGTTTTCTCGATGACGAGGCCGCACTCACGGCGGCGCGCGGAAAAATCGGCGAGAAGCTCGATGCGGAAGCCGCCGAAGCGGCCGGACTGATCACCTTTGCCTTCGATGACATCGACTGGGATGACGAGATCCGCATCTTCCTGGAAGAGCGCAGCAAGTTCTCGCCCGATGGTCTCACCGGCATGGAAGCCAATCTGCGCTTCGGCGGGCCGGAGACGATGGAATCGAAAATCTTCGCGCGGCTGACCGCCTGGCAGAACTGGATCTTCCAGCGGCCAAACGCGGTCGGCGAGGACGGCGCGTTGCGCCGCTACGGCACCGGGCAGAAGCCGGTGTTCGATATGCGGAGAGTTTGATTTATCGCCGTCACCCTTCGAGGGCCGCCTGCGGCGGCCACCTCAGGATGACGGATCAAGGAACAACGAAGTAGGGAATTAGAGGAGCGTCCCAATGAATCTCATGAACGTCGATTACTCGACCCAGATCCCGAACAATGTCGGCCTCACCGAAGACCCGCGTGTGCTCAAGGCGCTGGAGACCTGGCACCCCGGTTATCTCGACTGGTGGCAGGACATGGGACCGGACGGCTTCCAGGAATCGCTGGTCTATCTGCGGACCGCCGTCTCGGTCGATCCCAAGGGCTGGGCCAAGTTCGATTATGTGAGGATGCCGCAATACCGCTGGGGCATTCTGCTCGCGCCAGCGGAAGAGAATCGCAAGGTGCCGTTCGGTCAGCATTACGGCGAACCGGCCTGGCAGGAAGTGCCGGGCGAGCATCGTGCCATGCTGCGCCGCCTAATCGTGATCCAAGGCGATACCGAGCCGGCATCGGTTGAGCAGCAGCGCCATCTCGGCAAGACCGCGCCGTCACTCTATGACATGCGCAACCTGTTCCAGGTGAACGTCGAGGAAGGCCGTCATCTCTGGGCGATGGTCTATCTCCTTCAGAAATATTTCGGGCGTGACGGCCGCGAGGAAGCCGACGAGTTGCTGCGTCGCCGTTCCGGCTCGGCGGATTCACCGCGCATGCTTGGCGCCTTCAACGAGGCGACGCCGGACTGGCTGTCGTTCTTCATGTTCACCTTCTTCACCGACCGCGATGGCAAGATGCAGCTCGAGTCGCTGGCGCAATCCGGCTTCGATCCGCTGTCGCGCACCTGCCGCTTCATGCTGACCGAGGAAGCGCACCACATGTTCGTGGGCGAAACCGGCGTCGGGCGAACCGTGCAGCGCACCTGCGACGCGATGAAGGCGGCGGGCATCGAGGATCCGAACGACATCGCGAAAATCCGCGCCCTCGGCGTGATCGATCTGCCGACGGTGCAGAAGAAGCTGAACCTGCACTATTCGCTGTCGCTCGACCTGTTCGGTTCGGAAGTGTCGACCAATGCCGCGAATGCCTTCAATGCCGGTATCAAGGGCCGTTTCCAGGAGACCAAGATCGAGGACGACCACAAGCTGACCAGCTCGACCTATCCGGTGATGAAGCTGGTCAACGGCGAGATCAAGCTCGTCGACGAGCCGGCGCTGACCGCGCTCAACATGCGGCTGCGCGACGACTACACGCACGACTGCGGCAAGGGCGTGGAACGCTGGAACAAGATCATCGAGAAGACCGGCGTGCAGTTCCGTCTGGAATTGCCGCATGTCGCCTTCCACCGCCATATCGGCGAGTTCAAGGACGTGCATGCGACGCCGTCCGGCATCCTGCTTGACGATGCCACCTGGGCGAAGCGCAAGGACGAATGGCTGCCCTCGATGTCGGACGGAGATTTCATCGCCAGCCTGATGCAGCCGGTATCCGAGCCCGGCAAATTCGCCGGCTGGATCTCGGCGCCGAAGGTGGGCATCGACAACAAGCCGGGTGACTTTGAATATGTGAAGATTGCGGCGTAGGACTATTTTTCTGCGTCATCACCGGGCCGCCGCGAAGCGGCGAGACCCGGTGATCCTGCTTGGGCAGGCAAGGCCGTCGTTCCTGAGCGGGATGGCCGGGACATCAGGCGTCAACGACGCCGTCTTCGACGGCTATGCCCGGCCATGACGAACCGAGAGGTTTGCGCAAGATGGACGCAACAACCGCCACCGCCCCCAAGAAGCAGCATCTCATCGATCCGGAGATCTGCATCCGCTGCAATACCTGCGAGGAGACCTGTCCGGTCGATGCGGTGACGCATGACGACAACAATTATGTCGTCGACCACGAAAAGTGTAATTTCTGCCTCGACTGCATCTCGCCGTGCCCGACCGGATCGATTGACAATTGGCGGATCGTGACCCGCGCCTACTCGCTTGAGGAGCAATTCTCCTGGAGCGAATTGCCGGTGCAGGAGCAGATTGAGCTCGCGGCATCGGCGGAGCAGGGCGACGGCGAAGCGGAGGACGACGAAGCGGCGCGCCTGATCGCGGAAGCGCATCTCGGCGTGGGCGGCAAGAGCGTGGCGCCGGCCTCGGCCGGCAAGCCGAAGATCAATCTCTACAACCGCAGCAATCCGGCGATTGCGACGGTGTCGGGCAATTACCGGCTGACCGAACCCGATGCCGACAATGACGTGCGCCACATCATCCTGGATTTCGGCGCGCATGTATTCCCGGTGCTTGAAGGCCAGAGCATCGGCATCATCCCGCCAGGCACCGACAAGGACGGCAAGCCGCACAATATCCGGCTTTATTCCATCGCGTCTCCGCGCGAAGGCGAGAAGACCGGTGCCAACAATCTGTCGCTCACCGTCAAGCGCGAGCCGGGCGGTGTATGCTCGAATTATGTCTGCGACCTGAAGAAGGGCGACCAGGTGCAGGTGACCGGCCCCTTCGGCGCCACCTTCCTGATGCCGGACGATCCGTCAGCCAACATCATCATGATCTGCACCGGCACCGGCTCGGCGCCGTTCCGCGGCTTCACCGAGCGGCGGCGGCGCAACATGAAGGAGGCGCCCGGCCGCATGATGCTGTATTTCGGCGCGCGCCGGCCGGAAGAGCTGCCTTATTTCGGGCCGCTGCAGAAAGTGCCGGACGGGCTGTTGCGCAAGTACTTCGCCTATTCGCGCGTGCCGGGCCAGCCCAAGACCTATGTGCAGGACCGCATGCGCCAGACCGCCGAGGAAGTGGCGGTGTTCCTCAAGCATGAGAAGACCCACATCTATCTGTGCGGGTTGAAGGGCATGGAGAGCGGCGTCGACGAAGCCTTTGCCGACATCTGCCGCGGTGCCGGTCTTGATTGGGCGGCATTGCGCGCCGACCTGCGCGCGCAGGGCCGATACCATGTCGAGACGTATTAACTATTTAATGCGCTCTGCTATCCCGGCCATACATGGTCGCGACGACCAGTCGAGCTCGTCTGGTCCGAGCATTTTGTTCGTATTACGGACGCGATTGCAGCGGAACGAAAGCTGAAGGGCTGGAGTCGGACAAAGAAGAAAGCCCTAGGTGGTTCTGACTTCCGACTGCTTCATCAGTCAACGAAACGCCCTGCAGGCCAACCCAAGCGGTTGACGCTTGATGCTGACGCGTGGGCCGTCGCCCTTCGAGGCCCGCCTTCGGCGGGCACCTCAGGATGACGGATTGAGTTTGTGCCTTCGGTTTACTCCGCCGCCTGGCGCTTCGGGCTCGCATGCGCAGAGATGATGTAGTCCATCGCCGCCTGCACGCCGCCCTTCTTGTGCGGGACGCCCGCGAGCGACAGCGCCATTTCGGTCGCGGCCAGAGCACCGATGATGGTGGCGTCGTTCGTGTCGCCGAGATGGCCGATGCGGAACATCTTGCCGGAGAAGCGGCCGAAGCTCGCGCCATAGGAAATGTTGAAATGCTCCAGCGCCAGCGCGCGGAAGGCATCGCCGTCATGGCCTTCCGGCATCAAAATCGCGGTGATGGTCGAGGAGTAATATTTCGGGTCCCTGCAGATGGTCTCAAGGCCCCAATGCTTGACCGCGCGGCGCACCGCTTCCGCCAGGCGATCGTGGCGGGCGAACACATTGTCGAGACCTTCCTCGTGCAGCATGTCGATGCCTTCGACAAGGCCGCTCAGCATCAGCGTCGCCGGGGTATAGGGGAAGAAGCCGACCTTGTTCATCGCCAGCATGTCGTCCCAGGCGAAGAACGACTTCGGCAGGTTGGATTTCTGGCTCGCCGCGATCGCCTTGTCGCTGAGCGCGTTGAACGACATGCCGGGCGGCAGCATCAGGCCCTTCTGCGCGCCGCCGACAGCGACGTCGACGCCCCATTCATCATGGCGATAATCGGTCGAAGCCAGAGACGAAATGGTGTCGACCAGGAACAAGGCCGGGTGCCCCGCGGCGTCGATCGCCTTGCGGATCGCGGCGATCGGCGAGCTGCAGCCGGTCGAGGTCTCGTTGTGCAGGACGCACACCGCCTTGATCTCCTTGTTCTTGTCCTCGCGCAGACGCGCTTCGATCAGCGCCGGATCGGCGCCGACGCGCCAGTCGGTCTCGATAAATTCCGGCTTGAGGCCGAGGCGCTCGGCCATCTTCTTCCAGAGCGTGGCGAACTGGCCGGTCTCCACCATCAGCACCTTGTCGCCGGCCGACAGCGTATTGGTCAGCGCCGCTTCCCAGGCGCCGGTGCCGGTGGCGGTGAAGATGATGACCGGGCTCGTGGTCTTGAAGATGGTCTTGATGCCGTCCAACGCCCGCTTGGCGAGCTTGGCGAATTCCGGGCCGCGATGGTCGATCACCGGGCGGTCGATCGCGCGCAGGATGCGGTCGGGCACCGGCGTCGGGCCGGGGATCTGCAGGAAATGCCGCCCGGCAACGCGCGAGGAATTCTGGGCCATGGGAAAAAGCTCCTTGGGGACGCGGACCTGCTGTCGGCCAGCTTTGAGAGGATGGAAACTTGCCGGGATGAACACCGGATGCGACATATTGGTCAAGACCAAAACGGCATAGCACCCTCTCCCCGCTTGCGGGGAAAGGGTGGCAAGCGCGCCCGATCTCGGGATTACCCGAGATCGGCACTGCAACACACGCGCAGGTCGCGCGAGCCGGGTGAGGGGGCGTTGCCGCCCTGCCGTGCTTCGACGCCCCCTCACCCGACTTCCTCGCTTCGTTCGGAAGTCGACCTCTCCCGGCAAGCTGGGAGAGGTGACCTCGCGCCCCACGGAGACTGAAAAGGTGAGTGAACGCTTAATGCCGGGGCTGGAACGGCGGCTGAAATCGGAAGGCGCGGGCGAAATTCGCTTCGACGCCTTCAGCCGTGGGCGCTATGCGACTGATGCCTCACACTACCAGATCATGCCCTTGGGCGTGGTCGCGCCGCGCACCATAGACGAGGCCAATCGGGCGATAGCGATTGCGCGGGAAGAGGGCGTCAGCGTGCTGCCGCGCGGCGGCGGCACCTCGCAATGCGGACAGACGGTCAACCATGCGCTTGCCATCGATTGTTCGAAATATCTCAATCGGATTCTTGAAATCGATGTCGAAGGCCGCCGCTGTGTGGTCGAGCCGGGCATCGTGCTGGATGACTTGAATCGCGCGCTGAAGCCGCACGGGTTGTGGTTTCCCGTCGACATCTCCACCGCCTCGCGCGCCACAATCGGCGGCATGACCGGCAACAATTCCTGCGGCGCGCGTTCGCTGCGCTTTGGCAACACGCGCGAGAATGTGCTGTCGATCGATGCATTGCTGGCAAACGGCGAGACCGCGCATTTCGGGCCGGTGCAGGCCGATCTGTCCGACATTCCTGCGTCATCGTCACTGCGCGCGATTGCCGGCGATCTGCTGAAGCTTGGCGCGCGCGAAGCCGACGAAATCGCCGCGCGCTTTCCAAAAGTGCAGCGAAGGGTCGGCGGCTACAATCTCGACGCGCTGGTACCCGGCCGCAACGATCTCAACCTGGCGCATATCCTGATCGGCTCGGAAGGAACGCTCGGCTTCACCACGCGCGTCGAGCTGAAGCTGTCGCCCGTGCTCGGCCGCCGCGCGGTCGGCGTCTGCCATTTCGGCAAGTTCTATGAGGCGATGGACGCCGCGCAGCATCTGGTGAAGCTGAAGCCGATCGCGATCGAGCTGGTCGACCGCACCATGATCGGGCTGGCGCGCGAGATCGCGATGTTCCGCCCGACGCTGGAGCAATTCGTGCGCGGCGCGCCGGACGCGGTGCTGCTGGTGGAATTCGGCGAGGACGATCAGGAGGAGAATGTCCGCCGGCTGAAGCAATTGCACGAGACCATGGGCGATCTCGGCTTCGGCTGGGACAGGCAAGGCGGCAAGTGGGGCGGCGTGGTCGATGTGCTCGATCCGGGCTTGCAGGCGGCGATCACCGACGTGCGGACGTCCGGCCTCAACATCATGATGTCGATGAAGGAGGAGGGAAAGCCGGTCTCCTTCGTCGAGGATTGCGCGGTGCCGCTGGAGCATCTTGCCGAATACACCAGCAAGCTGACGGACGTGTTCGAGAAGCACGGCACACGCGGCACTTGGTATGCGCATGCGTCGGTGGGCTGCCTGCATGTGCGCCCGGTGCTGAATCTGCGGCTGGACAAAGATGTGAAGGCGATGCGCGCCATCGCCGAGGAAGCCTTTGCGATGGTGCGCGCCTACAAGGGCTCGCATTCCGGCGAGCACGGCGACGGTATCGTGCGCTCGGAATTTCATGCCTTCATGTTCGGCGACAAGCTGGTACGCGCCTTCGAAGAAGTGAAGGAGCGTTTCGATCCAGAAGGCCTGTTCAATCCCGGCAAGATCGTGCATGCGCCGAAATTCGATGACCGCTCGAATTTCCGCTTCGCGCCGGGCTATCGCGGCATCGAATTGAAGACGGAGCTCGACTGGTCGGCCTGGCCCGGCGCCGGCGGCGGTTTCCAGGGCGCGGTCGAGATGTGCAACAACAACGGCGCCTGCCGCAAGATGCAGGGCGGCGTCATGTGCCCGAGCTATCGGGTCACCCGCGACGAGAAGGATGTCACGCGCGGCCGCGCGAACACCTTGCGTCTTGCCGTGACCGGACAACTCGGCCCCGATGCGCTCACCTCCGAAGACATGGCCGAGACGCTGAAGCTGTGCGTGTCCTGCAAGGCCTGCCGGCGCGAATGCCCGACCGGCGTCGACATGGCGCGCATGAAGATCGAGGTGCTGGCGGCGCGGGCGAAGAAATTTGGGCTCACGCTGCATCAGCGGCTGGTCGGCTACCTGCCGCGCTATGCGCCCTACGGCGCGAAAGTGCCGTGGCTGTTGAATTTGCGGGACAGATTGCCGGGCGCGGCGAAATTGTCGGAGGCGATTGCGGGGTTCACCGCCCGGCGCAGCCTGCCGAAATGGCGGAGGGACATATTTCGGGATGAGGATGCCATGCGGAACTCCCTCCCCCTGAAACGGGCAGGTGCAGACGGAGCCTGCGGGGATGACCGCGAAGTCGTCCTCTTCGTCGACACCTTCAACCGCTATTTCGAGCGCGAGATCATCGAGGACGCGATCCGTGTGCTGGCGGCCGGCGGCTATCGCGTGCATCTGGTGAAGCCGCGCGACGGCACATCGCGGCCGCTCTGCTGCGGCCGTACCTTCCTTTCGGTCGGCTGCGTGGGCGAGGCGCGGCACGAAGCGGAGCGCACTTTGGCCGCGCTGGAATCCTATATTGTGCGCGGCGTGCCGGTGGTCGGCCTGGAGCCAAGCTGCATCCTCGGCTTCCGCGACGAAATCCCGGCGCTGATCGGCACCAGCGTTGCGCACAGGCTTGCCGAACTCGCGCTCACCTTCGAGGAATTTCTGGCGCGCGAGCAGACGGCGGGCACGCTCAAGCTTCCGCTCGGCGCCGTGAAGCAAAGCGTGCTGGTGCACGGTCACTGCCATCAGAAATCCTTCGACGCCTTCGGCGCGGTGCAGAATGTGCTCAAGCTCGTCCCCGAGGTGTCGGTACAGACGATCGAATCGAGCTGCTGCGGCATGGCCGGCAGCTTCGGCTATGCCAAGGACACCATCGACATATCTCTTGCGATGGGCGAGCTCTCCCTGCTGCCGGCCGTGCGCAAGGCGCCGGACGACGCGCTCATTGTCGCCGACGGCACGTCATGCCGGCACCAGATTCACGACGGCGCCGGCCGCAAGGCCATTCATGTCGCGCAATTGCTGGCGCGCAGCATCGCGGCCGGCGAGGGGGATTAGTCCTGCGCGTAGGCGATGGTTGACAGCAGCGAGATTTCCGCGCGGCGGGAATCAAGCCGCGTGTGCTGCACGACGATCGGCTGATCCGACTCGAAAACCGAAGAATAATCGGTGTCGAGCGGCACCGGCTCCGGATCCTTCAGATCGTTGAAACGCAGGTGGAGCGTGCGCCGCGCCGGCACTGTCACCCTGTAGGTCACGGGATCGCGGTTGGCGAAGAACACCGTCACCGCGACATTGGCATCCTTGTCATTCGCATTGAGGATGCAGGCGGTCTCGTGCGAGAGCAAAGTGCGATCCTGCGACACGCTCTGCGAGGGAATATAGCCTTCCGGAATGGCCCAGCGCTTCCTGCCGATTGCATCCATGCCTGCCTCTCTCGATTATGCTCCCGGAACCGCGCGCGGGAAGCCGAATGAGCGTTGCGGTTGAATCGCGGTATCTTGCGGAGGCACCTTATCCTCCGTCTCGCCGGTCAGAACGGACAGGAAGCGATCCGGCCAGTCGTTGATGTCGTTCTGGGAAATGATCCGGAACAGCGCGTCGTGGCGGGCGCGGCGTTCCTCAATCGGCATTGACAGCGCGCGAGCGATGGTCGCGCCGACCGATGCCGTGTCGTAGGGATTGACCAGAAGCGCCGGCTTACATTCCAGCGCGGCGCCGGCGAAGCGCGAGAGAATGAGCACGCCCGGATCTTCCGGATTCTGCGCGGCGACATATTCCTTGGCGACGAGGTTCATGCCGTCGCGCAACGGCGTGACCAAGGCGGCGCGCGCCGCATGATAGAGGCCGGCAAGCGCGGTGCGGCTATGCGTGCGGTTGATGTAGCGGATCGGGGTCCATGAGGCTTCGCCATAATTGCCGTTGACCTTGCCCACCTTTTCGCTGACCAGTCGCTCCATCGCCGCATATTCCTGGATGCTGGACCGGCTTTTCGGCGTGATCTGCAGATAAGTGACGTTGTTGTGCCATTCCGGATTGGCCGCAAGAAACTGCTCGAAGGCGTCGATACGGGCGTCGATCCCCTTTGAATAATCGAGCCGGTCGACGCCGATGATCATGGCGCGGCCGGACAGGCTGGTCAGAACGCCGTTGACGAAGGACGAGCGCGCGGCGCGGCGCGCCATGCGGCTGAAGGATTCCACTTCGATGCCGACCGGGAATACGCCGATCTTCATCAGGCGCTCGCCGGTGTCGAAAACCCAGCGGGTTTTTTCCGGATAGCGGCATTCGGTCTCGACGTAACGCGCAAAATTCGCCGCGTCGATCTCGGTCTGGAAGCCGGCCAGGTCGTAATGGCTGAGCGCCCAGACGATGCGCTCATGCTGCGGCAGGGCGGTGATGATCTCCGGCGGCGGAAACGGCGTATGCAGGAAGAAGCCGATCTTGTTCCTGTGCCCGCGTTCGCGCAGCGCCTTGGCCAGAGTGAGGAAATGATAGTCGTGCACCCAGACGATGTCGTCAGGCCTCAGAATCTTGTGCAATTCATAGGCGAAATGCTCGTTGACGCGCAGATAGCCGCCGAGATCGCGGCGCGTGAATTCCGCAAGATCGAGCCGGTAATGCAGGATCGGCCACAACACGCGGTTGGCGAAGCCGTTGTAATATTCGTTGTAATCTTCCTTCGGCAGATCGGTGACGACATAGGAAATCTTGTCGGCCTCGATGGTCTTGGTCTCCAGGCTCTTGTTGGCAACGCGTCCGCTCCAGCCGAACCAGATGCCCGGATGTTTCTTCAGCGCCGCAAGCACGGCGACCTCGAGCCCCCCGGCGCGGCTGCCCGCGCGCGGAATGGCGACCCGATTGGATACAATCACTAGCCGCGCCAATATCTGTCCTCCCAGCTCCGCGACAGACGCATCGCAGTGAGTACCAAACCGGCCATGGAATAGGTCTGCGGAAAATTGCCCCATAATTCGCCGGTCTGCAAATGGATGTCCTCGGACATCAGGCCATAGCGGTTCCGATAGCGGAGCGAATCCACGAAAAGCTCGCGCGCCTGGTCGCGGCGGCCGAGCGCCCAATAGGCGTCTATCAGCCAATAGCGGCAGATGAGGAAAGCGGCTTCCGGCATGCCGAAATCATCCGGGCTGGCATAGCGCATCATGTGCTTGCCGCGCAGCAACTCGCGCTCCATGGCCGCCACCGTCTTCATGAAGCGGGGGTCACTTGCGTCCACCACGCCCAGCTCAGGCAGCAGCAGCACCGCCGCATCGAGATCGTCGGCCCCGAAAGCGGCGGTGAAGGCCTGACGTTTCTCGCACCAGGCCTGCTCGATGATGGCCTTATGTATGCGGTCGGCGACGTCGTTCCAGTAGACCGCGCGCTCGCGCAGGCCCAGTCTTTCGGCGATGGCGGCGAGGCGGTTACAGCCGGCCCAGCACATCGCGACCGAATGCGTATGCACGCGCTGGCGGCCGCGATATTCCCAGATGCCGGCATCCGGCGTGAGCGCGTAGCGCTCGGCTTTCTCACCCAGCGTTTCCAGCAGACGAAACAGCGTTTCGTCGCCCATGCGCGGCAGCCGTCGATCAAAGAACATCGGCATCGCGGCAAGGATGATGCTGCCGTAAGTATCGTGCTGCGCCTGCACGGCGGCGGCATTGCCCAACCGGACGGGTCCGTCGGCGCGATAACCCGGAAGCTTGTCGGGAATCCATTCGTCCATCGGGTCGGACGGCACCACGCTGTAAACCGGACGCAGACTGTCCATTTCCTCGGACACCAGATTGAGGATGTAGAAGATGAAATCTTCCATCGTCTGGGTCGCGCCGATGCGGTTCAGCGCCTTGACCACGAAATGCGCGTCGCGCAGCCATACATAGCGGTAATCCCAATTGCGGCCGGTGCCCGGCGATTCCGGAATCGATGTCGTATGCGCGGCGATGATGCCGCCGGTCTCCTCGAAATTGCTGAGCTTGAGCGTAATGGCGGCGCGGATCATCGCTTCCTGCCAATCATAGGACAGGTTCAGCCGCCGCACCCATTCGTGCCAATAGGCTGTCGTGCGATCGAGAAAATCCCGGCAGGTCGGCGCCAGCGCGCCGGGGAACGGCTCGTCAGCGCCGAACACCATATGCAAAGGCCGGCTCAGCACAAAGGGAGTTTCGCCTTCGATATAGGAGAGCGGCGCATCGGTGGTGAGGCGCAACTGCGTGCCGGCGCCCCAATAGCGGATGTGGTTGCTGCCGAGCGAATAGTTGGTGATGGGATGGCCGTAACCGAAGGCCGGGCGGAAACGGATGGAAATCCGCGGCAGCCCGGCCGCAGGCTCGACGATGCGGATCAGCTGCGGCGCGCGATAGATGCGGTCGAAATTCTGGAAGCGGGGCGCAAAATCCGTAATGCGGACTGCATTGCCCTTGCTGTCGGTCAGCGTAGTGACGACGACGGGCGTATTGCGTAGATAGTCCGATGCGACTTCGGCGAGATCGTTGAGGACAATGTCGGTGAAACCCTTTTCCTCGTCGCCGGCGAGCAGACGACAGAAGACGGGATTGCTGTCAAAGCGCGGAAAGCACCACCAGGTGATGCGCGATCCCGGCTCGATCAGAGCCGCGGTGCGTCCGTTTCCGGTGATGGCGAGATCGAGCCCATAATCGGTCATCTCGCCTCCTGGCGGTCGCTCAGGCGCTGCAGCCAGAGCCGGACGTCTTTGGGACCGTCGAAATTGAAGGACGCGCCAGGCACGATGCCTCCGACTGATACACCGATTCCGGAGAAACGCGGAAGAACGGCGAAGGCGGCTTCATCGGTCACGTCGTCGCCGACAAAGACCGGCCGGCGTCCGGCAAAGGGCGCGAACGACATCAAGTCCTGCAGACCGGAGCCCTTGTCGAAGCCGCGCGGCTTGATCTCGATGACGGATTTTCCGGGTAGGATGCTAAGGCCGTCGCATCCATATTTCTCGCAGATGGCGGCGACCGACTTGATCACGGCGCCGCCGAGTTGCGGCGCCAGCCGGTAATGGATGGCGAGCGAATAGTCCTTGTCCTCGATGATGATGCCGGAATCGAGTTCTCCGATCTCGATGAAGCGCCGCCTGAGTGCAGGATCGAGCGGCGAAGACTGCATGCGATGGGGTGTCGCGTCCGGGCTGATGCGGATTTCGGCGCCGTGGCCGCCGACGGCCGCCAATCGCAGCGGATCGAAAATATAGTCGATATCGGCGAGCGACCGGCCGCTGATCAGCCCGAGCGCGCCGCCCAGCCGCTGCGCGAGCCGCGCCAGCATGCGACGAAGCTCGGGCGAGACATGCACGTCATGCGGCTTGGGGGCGATATCAAGCAGGGTCCCGTCGATGTCGAGCAGGATAGCCGTCTCATCGAAGGCGATGGGGAAATCAACTGCCGTGCTCCGGCCGTCTATTTCCTCCGGCAGTTGCGGTTCCTCGACTCCGCCGGCTTCAGCGGGCGTATTCAGGTTTGCGGGGTTTGGTGAAATGATCTGTGACATCCGTCTGGCGGCAGGTGGGGGTTTTGTCGTGCAAAAGGTAACGATAGGAACTCAGCCGGGCAAAAGCGTGACCGGGATGGCTGCCGGGCCCGCATTGCGGGACGATTTGCGGGCTGGTCTGAACGGCTGTGTGCGCGGACATGGCTTTAGCTGCAAAGATAACCCAGAGCAGCGCGATGAGTTCCATTGCACCGCAACAAGCGCCTGAACCGCAAGGTCTTCTTGCGCGGCCAGGCGGCGGCGCGAACCGCCCAATTGCTGACCAGTCATGCATTTTCCGGCTTTGCATCTTTTAACCAATTGGTTAAAAGATGACCCGTCTACATTGTCGTACCCTCAAGCCTATGGTCCGCAGCCTCACCGTCCGTCGTATTGAATTTACCGAGCGGCCCGTGCGCTTCGACGCCACGCGTGCGCAGGGCGCGCCGCCGAACTGATGGTGCCGAAATGGTTCAATAAGGATGCAGGCATGACGCCCGAGCAGACGGTCGAACAATTGCGCACGGCGCTGAATGTCGCGCGCGACCTTTATCTGTCGCGCGGCACATTGCCGAGCGACGGCCATCATTATGTCGATGGCTTCGCCGACACGCCGCAGGCGGAAGCGCGCGCCTTTCTCGCCGCGCATCCTGACTTGTATGAAGAGCGCGACGGCATTGTCCGGCTCATCATCCGTGACGGGAAAATCTCAACCGGCTCGCTCAGGCAGGCCGGCTTTGCATCCGGCGTCGACCCTGCAAAGGTCGGCGTGATACGACACAACGACACTCAAATGAAAGAGGAAGCGCGAACGTGAGCAGCAAGCGTCTTGGCATCATCATGCACGGCGTCACCGGCCGCATGGGCATGAATCAGCATCTGATCCGGTCGATCCTGGCGATCCGCAAGGCCGGCGGTGTGACCTTGTCGGACGGCAGCAAGGTGATGCCGGACCCCATTCTCGTCGGCCGCAACCCCGACAAGATCAGCGCGCTGGCGCAGCAATATGGTGTGTCGCGCTGGGCCACCGATCTCGACAAGGCGCTGCTCAATCCGGAGGATGAAATCTTCTTCGACGCCGGCACAACGCAGATGCGACCCGGCCTCCTTGAGAAGGCGATCAAGGCCGGCAAGCACATCTATTGCGAGAAGCCGATCGCGACCGATCTGGCCGCCGCGATCAAGGTCTGCAAGCTGGCGAAAGAGGCCGGCGTGAAGAACGGCGTGGTGCAGGACAAGCTGTTCCTGCCCGGACTGCTCAAGCTGAAGATGCTGCGCGATTCCGGATTCTTCGGCCGCATGATCGCGGTGCGCGGCGAGTTTGGTTACTGGGTGTTCGAGGGCGACTGGCAGCCGGCGCAGCGTCCGTCCTGGAATTACCGTGCCGAGGATGGCGGCGGCATAATCCTCGACATGGTCTGCCACTGGCGTTACGTGCTCGACAATCTGTTCGGTGAAGTGAAGAGCGTGTCGTGTCTCGGCGCGCGGCATATCCCCGAGCGCTGGGACGAGGCCGGCAAGAAATACAAGGCGACGGCCGATGACGCGGCTTATGCGACATTCGAGCTTGCCGACGGCGTGATCGCCCACATCAACATGTCCTGGGTGACGCGCGTCTATCGCGACGATCTGGTCACGTTCCAGGTCGACGGCACGCAGGGCTCTGCGGTCGCGGGCCTCACCGACTGCGTGATTCAGCCGCGACAGGGTACGCCGCGCCCGGTCTGGAATCCCGACGAGAAGCAATCGATCGACTTCTACTCGACGTGGCAGCCGGTGCCGGACAACACCTTTTATGACAATGGGTTCAAGACGCAGTGGGAGATGTTCATCCGCCATGTCGTCGAGAATGCGCCCTACAAGTACACTCTGGTCGAAGGCGCCAAGGGCGTGCAACTGGTCGAGAATGCATTGCAGAGCTGGAAGGAGCGCCGCTTCGTCGACGTTCCGGCGCTGAAATTGTGAGGCTGTCATGAACCGCTATGAACGCCCGCAAACCGGACTGGCCATCGCGCTGCCGCGCGCGGACCGCACGCTGGATGCGTTCCGGCTCTCGGAGCCGGGGAATTTCCCGTCGAAAGTGCAGGGGCCGCTGAACCGCATTTCATTCGCGGCGGCGCATGTCGTCGCCGATCCGCTGGCCGACAACAATCCCTGGCTCGACACGGCGGTCGACTGGGACCGCACCATCGCGTTCCGCGAGCATCTGTGGGATCTCGGCTTCGGCGTTGCGGAGGCGATGGATACCGCGCAGCGCGGCATGGGCATGAGCTGGCCGGACTCGCTGGAGCTGATCCGGCGCTCGGTCGCGGCGGCGAAGCCGCGCCAGGGTCTGGTGTTCTCCGGCGCGGGCACCGATCAGCTTGTGGTGGAAAACGCGAAAACGCTCGATGACGTGATCCGCGCCTATGAGGAGCAGATTTCCGCGATCGAATCTTTCGGCGGCCGCATCATCCTGATGGCCTCGCGTGCGCTGGCGAAAGTCGGAAAATCCGGCGACGATTACGCCAAGGTCTATGGCCGCATCCTCTCGCAGGTGAAAGAGCCGGTGATCATCCACTGGCTCGGCGACATGTTCGATCCGGCGCTCGCCGGCTATTGGGGAACGCGCGATCTGGACAAGGCGATGGACATTGCCGTGGAGATCATCAATGCGCATGCGTCCAAGGTCGACGGCGTGAAGATCTCGCTGCTCGACAAGGACAAGGAAATAGCGATGCGCCGCCGCCTCGCCAAGGGCGTGCGCATGTATACCGGCGATGATTTCAATTATGCCGAGCTGATCGCCGGCGATGCGCAGGGCTATTCCGACGCGCTGCTCGGCATTTTCGATGCGATTGCGCCTGCTGCGTCTGCGGCCTTGGTGGCATTGGCGAAGAACGACAGGGGGCAATTCGACGCCATTCTCGAGCCGACGGTGCCGCTGTCGCGGCATATCTTCCGGGCGCCAACCCGCTTTTACAAGACCGGCGTCGTGTTCATGGCCTATCTCAACGGCCATCAGGATCACTTCACCATGGTTGGCGGGCAGGAAAGCGCGCGCTCAACCTTGCATCTTGCCGACATCTTCCGCCTCGCCGACGCGGCGGGCCTTCTGCGCAATCCGGAAATGGCGGTGGCGCGGATGCGCATTGTGCTGCAGGCGAGGGGGGTGGAGGCATAACGTTGCGTCGTCCGGGCGCAGCGGGGAATGAAACGACGCGCTGCAGACCCGGACCGTCCACTGCGTGCCTATAACCGTCCCGGACACCGATGCACCATTCGCGCGATGTCCTCATGTTGCATCGCATTCGCGACGACCAGGAATATCAAATGCGTGACTTCTCCAACGATCATCGCTGGCTTTCGCTTAACACGGCAACCGTCCGCAAACAGGCCGACTTCATCGGCATTGTCGAAGCCTGCGTAAAAAGCGGCATCCGCGCCGTGTCGCCCTGGCGTGATCAGGTGGCGCATGTGGGTCTCAATCGCGCGGTGAGGGCGGTGAAAGATGCCGGCCTCGCGCTCTCAGGCTATTGCCGCGGCGGCATGTTCACCGCAGATGACGCGCACCGGCAGGAAGCGCGCGACGACAATCGCCGCGCGGTGGATGAAGCCAAGGCGCTCGGCGCGCCATGTCTCGTGCTGGTCGTCGGCGGGCTGCCACAATATTCGCGGCCGGGCAGCGCCGCTAGCAAGAATATCGGCGCGGCGCAGCGCCAGGTGGAGGACGGCATCGCCGAACTGCTCGATTATGCGCGCACTGCAAATATGCCGCTGGCGCTGGAGCCGCTGCATCCGATGTATGCTGCAGACCGCGCTTGTGTGAACACGATGCGGCAGGCGCTCGACATCTGCGAGCGACTCGATCCGGGCAACAGCGGGATGATGGGGCTCGCGGTCGACACCTATCATGTCTGGTGGGACTTCGAGGTGCTTTCGCAGATCAAGCGCGCCGGCAAAAAGCGCCTGCTTGCTTTCCATGTCTGCGACTGGCTGGTGCCAACCAAAGACCTGCTGCTCGACCGCGGCATGATGGGCGACGGCGTTATCGACATTCCGTATCTGCGTCGCGCGGTTGAGGCGGAAGGCTTCAACAGTTATGTCGAAGTGGAAATCCTGTCGAATGACTGGTGGAGCCGCCCGCTCGGCGAGACGGTGAATACGGTGGTTGAGCGTTTCAAGACCGCGGTCTGAGCGGAACCGCCGCTTCATACCGCCGTTGGTCCGGCAATGACCATCGCCGAACCGCCTGTTCTTCGCATCACCTCGCACAAAGCCCTGCGAGCCGCGGAAGCGGCCTGCACCCGCTGTCCGCTTTACAAGAACGCCACGCAGGCGGTGCCGGGCGAAGGCCCGGCGCGCGCACAGATCATGATGGTCGGCGAACAGCCGGGTGATCAGGAAGATCGGCAGGGCAAACCCTTCGTTGGTCCGGCCGGGCGGATGCTGGACGAGGCCATTCACGAGTCGGGCCTCGACCGCACCACCATCTTCGTCACCAATGCCGTTAAGCATTTCAAATTCGAGCCGCGCGGCAAGCGGCGCCTGCACAAGCGGCCGAACGCCTATGAGATCGACCGCTGCCGCATCTGGTTCGAGCAGGAACGGGCGCTGGTGAAGCCGGCTTTGATCATCGCACTCGGCGCGACAGCGGCGCGCAGCCTGACCGGAAAGGTGGTCACGATTTCGAAGATGCGCGGCGATGTTTTCGACCTGGCCGAAGGCGGGCGCGGGCTCGTCACCATTCATCCGTCCTGGCTGCTGCGGATGGATGACCAGAAGCAGAAGGAGATGGAATACCGCCGCTTTGTCTCTGATCTGCGCGTCGCCAGACAGGCGGTACTCGGCGGCTAGGGCGGGAACTCCGCAGGCTGCTGCCGCGTTCGATCAGATCACAGCAGGAGGCCGTCATGGAAGTCCGCCCCAATCCTCCCCAGAAACAGAGTCGTCAGCCCGGCCGTGAATCGCAGATGCGACCGCAGCCGGAATATCTGCCGCGGTTTCGCGGCGCCGACAAACTCAAAGGTTGCGCTGATCACCGGCGGCGACAGCGGGATCGGGCGGGCCACCGCCATCGCCATGGCGCGCGAAGGCGCCGACATTGCGATCGTTTATCTCGAAGAACACAAGGACGCCGACGAGACCCTGCGGCTGGTGAGGAAAGAGGGCGTCGAGGCGATGAAGATCGCCGGCGACATCGGCGACGAAGCCTTTTGCGAAAGCGCGGTGGACGATGTGGTCGAGACCTTTGGCCGGCTCGATATTCTCGTCAACAACGCCGCGGAACAGCACGAAACCGACGAGCCGCTGGAAATTCCGGCAGCACAACTGGAGCGGACCTTCCGCACCAATGTCTTCGGCTTCTTTTACATGACAAAGGCGGCGCTGCGGCACTTGGACGAAGGCGCATCCATTGTGAACACCACCTCGATTACCGCCTATCGCGGCCACCAGACGCTGATCGATTATGCGTCGACAAAGGGCGCCATCGTTGCGTTCACGCGCTCGCTCTCGCAAGCCCTGGTGGAGAAGGGCATTCGCGTCAACGCCGTGGCGCCGGGGCCGATCTGGACCCCGCTCATTCCGGCCTCGTTCGATGCGGAAAAGACCGCCGAGCATGGCGGCAGCGCGCCGATGAAGCGGCCGGGACAGCCGAACGAGGTCGCGCCCTGCTTCGTTTTTCTGGCGAGCGATGAAGCCTCCTACATAACAGGGCAGGTGCTGCATCCGAATGGCGGCAGCATTCTCAATACCTGACCCTTAGTCGGGCGGCATGCGCGCGGGAGCCGGCGGAAAGGCATCCGGTCCGTCGGTCTCACGCACGTCCGGACTGGGCCGCTCCACGTTCTGTTCGTAGCTTTCCAGCGCCGCATCGTCGCTGTCCGGTTTCTGGATGACGTCGCTCTTGCGTGTTGTGCGGCGGCCGGTAATCGAAACCGCGTCCGGCTTGGGACGGCGTTTGGGTGTTGCCATGACGAAGCCCTCCACTGCGAGATGTAAAGCAAACGCCAATGTTTCAACTGTCGTTCCGCCGCGGCGCGGAACCTCGCCATGGCGCCGACGTTGTCCTGCCATCGCGCAATAAGAGGAGGCGTTACGATGGACTGGAACAGGGTTGAAGGAAGCTGGAAGCAGACCAAGGGAAAGATCAAGGAGCAATGGGGCCGCCTGACCGATGACGACATCGACGTGATCGAAGGCAACCGCGAACAGCTGGAAGGCAAGATCCAGGAGCGTTACGGCCTTGCCAAGGATCAGGTGCGCAAAGACGTAGATACCTGGCTAGACACAATTGGGTAGGCCTCATCAACGAAAGGGCCCGTTTGCGGGCCCTTTCTTGTGTGTTTGCTTTGCATTCACCACGCCGGTTGATAGGCGATTTACCAGACTCGACACACGTGCTCCGGCTTTAACGCGGACGAAAAAATGCGGAATTAGGCTTGCCCGTGTTCCGGAGAGGGACCGGCGCAAGCCGGCTGATGCTCCGGACAGGGGCGTATCATGCGGGTTCGTTTTGTCGTGCATCAGGCCGCGATCATCGCGGCATGCCTGATCCTGCTGCCGGGTCATATCGGCGCCGGCGAGGCGCCGGCTTATTCAAAGATCCGGCTGGCGTCGCTGGTCGAGGTCCCGGAACCTGCATTTCCCTCCGCTGACAGCAGGCCAGAAACGTCATTGACCGGCAAGTGGCACGCGGTGCGCGAGCGCATGCGTCGCGACGAGCGCCTTGTGTCATTGTGCCGCCGCGATCCGGCCGGCTGTCCCTCGGATGCGGCGACGCTCTTCATGTCCATTGTCGATGCCGCGCGCCTGCGCGAAGGCAAAGCGGTGTCCGGAGAAATCAACCGCGCCATCAATCTTGCGGTGCGGCCGGTCTCCGACCAGAAGCGGCATGGCGCCGATGTCTGGACATCGCCGCTGACGACACTGGCGTCGGGACAGGGCGATTGCGAAGACTACGCCATCGCCAAACTCGCTGCGCTCTGGGCGGCGGGGGTCGCCGAAAGCGACACGCGGCTTGTGATTGTGCGCGACGCGCGCGCGCAGGAGGATCATGCGCTCGCCATGGTGCGGCTGGATGGCCGCTGGCTGGCGCTGGACAACCGGCGCTTCACCCTGATCGAGGCGGCGCATCTGGCCTACCGGCCGCTCTTTGTGATAGGCCGCAACGTGGTGCGGGCGGTTTCTGAACCAGGCTCGTGGGCTGCGCTTGATGACGACGGCGCGATCGGCCAGTCCGCGCGCGACGAAAGCGGCTCGTCCGGCGGCCAGACTGCGCCGGTCCTGCTCTAAAACTCAGGTCGTGCCGCTTGCGGCTTCCGCGCTGATCCTGACCTTGTGTTCTTCCAGTTCACGCTCCAGCCGTGCGATGTTCTGCAGCATGCGCTCGCTGGTCAGGCGCAGGAAATAGAAGCCGAATTCCGGATTCTGGAAATAAAGCTCGCGCAGCGTGTCATAGTCGAGCCGCAGCACCTCGCCATCTTCCAGGCATTCCACGGTGCCGGTGCGCCTGTTATCGGGGGCGAGGAAACCCAGCTCGCCCATCAATTTGCCCGGCGGCAATTCCACGCCCAGCTCGGTCACCAGATAGCGGCCGCTGACGATGTAGAACATCTCGTGTGCCGTGTCGCCTTTCCGGAACAGCACAGTGCCCTTCTTGCAATTGCGTTTCTTCATGAACGGCTTGATCCATTCCATCGACAGGTCGCCCTGCGAGGCGATGCGCGCGCGCTTGATGAGCTGCTGCATCTGGACCAGACGCACGAAATTGATGGGCAGCAGCACGGCGTAGAGCACGATGGTGGGCAATTGCCTGGCGAGCACGCCATAGGCCATGAAAAAGCAGTTGCTGACGATGGCGACGATACGCAGCGGCACCATCGTCTTCAGATAGAGCGAGGCGACGTAGCAGAGACCACCGATCAGGCCGAGTGCATTGGCAAGGTCCGCCCGCGACCATGCGAATGCGATCAGCTCATTGAACAGCGTGGCGAGGTCGTATCCGAACAGCGTCATCTCGGGCCCCTGGGAGCGACGAATCATAAAGCCGAAAGGCTCGGTACGTTTTTACTTTCACGTCTGGGTGACGGCGGCAAGCCGCGCTGCACCCTCAGCGGCGGCAGAAGGGCCGTCATTTGGCCACGAAGGCCTTAAAGCGCGATCGTCCGGCCTTCGATGGCGGCAATCGTCCCGGGCCTGATCCTGCTCGCCTCCGCAACGATCCGGTCCATGCAGGCGTCGTCATGCTCCGGCGCGTGATGAAACAGGCAGAATGTTTTCACCTTCGCTGCATCGGCGAGCCGCAAGCCGTCGCGCCAGGCCGAATGGCCCCAGCCCGTCTTCGAGGTGATCTCGTCGTCGGTATAGGTGCAGTCATAGATCAGGAGATCGGCCCCTCGTGCGAACTCGGCCAAGCGCGCATCCGTATCCTTGCCGCTTTCATTGTCGGTCAGATAGGCGAGCGTGCGGCCCGCGAAATCCAGGCGATAGCCGGTGGCGCCGCCCGGATGATCAAGCGGGGTGGTGCGCAGCGCCAAGTGAGGCGCCGGGGTCAGGGTGTCGCCCGCGCGGAAGTCCCGGTATTCGACATGGGCCTTGAATGCGTCCGGCGTGATCGGAAAAATCGGCTCGCTCATCATGCGTTCGATGGCGCTGCGGGTGTTGGTGCCGGACGCGAGATGTCCGCTCCAGATGCGGAAGCGATGAGCGGCCTCGTAGAAAGGCGCAAAGAACGCCAACCCGCTGATATGGTCGATATGCGTGTGGCTGAGAAAAATATCGGCGTCGATCGGCTTGCCGGCGGCCTGCAATTCGTCGCCCAATTCGCGGATGCCGGTGCCGCCGTCGAAGATGATCAGGCGGTCGCCGCAACGTACTTCGACGCAGGGCGTGTTGCCGCCATAGCGCGCCGTCCTGGGGCCGGGGGAGGCGATGGAGCCGCGCACGCCGCGGAACGTCACGGTGAAGGTTTCGGTCATGCGTGGCGTGTCCCGGCAGGCAATCGCGTGAAAACAGGAGGGCTACTTGGTCTCAAATGCATAGACGCCGTTCCAGTCGTCCGGCGGCGCCGTCTCCTGGAAGGACTGAATGCGCGCCAAGTATAGGTCATAGACCTCGTCGAGGCCAAAACCATTCGGCGCGTGCCGCACAAGATGCAGGGTCTCGAGCGCGCCGTGCCAGTCGCGCTTGCGGTATTTGCCGAGCATGAGCGTCACCTGATCACGCATACGGAGGAATTCGTCATCGCGCGCTTCGTCCGGACCGCCCAAGAGGGCATAGATGTATTCCGGCTCGGTCTTGCCCTTGACCGTGATCAGGTCGATCTCGATCGCCGCGAAATCCTCGGTCAGTTTCGCGGCGGTCTTCGAGCCGATGATGATCGGCGTGCCGTAGGACTTGGAGCGGCCTTCCAGGCGCGAGGCAAGGTTCACCGGATCACCCAGCACCGAATAATCAAAGCGCAGGTCCGAACCCATATTGCCGACCACGCATTGGCCGGTATTGATGCCGATGCCGATATTGAGCGGCAGGAAGGGGAGGTCCTGCGCCTTGGCTTCCTGCTCGCGCGTGCGGTTCAGCTCACCGACGCGGCGGAGCATGTCGAGCGCGGCTTCGCAGGCATGCCGCTCGTGATCCTTATCGTCGAGCGGCGCATTCCAGAACGCCATGATGGCATCGCCGATATATTTGTCGATCGTGCCCTTGCGCTCGATGATGGCGTTGGTCATCGGCGTCAGGAAGCGGTTCATCAAATGGGTCAGGCCCTGCGGATCATCCTTGAAGCTTTCCGAGATGGTGGTGAAGCCACGCACGTCGCTGAACATGATGGTCATGTCGCGCACCTCGCCGCCGAGCACAAGTTTCTTCGGCGATTGCGCGAGCTGCTCCACCAATGCGGGCGATAGATACTGGCCGAAGGCGGAGCGGATGCGGCGGCGGTCCTTCTGCTCGCGGAAATAGTTGATGAAGACCAGCGTGATGTAGATGACGAAGGTCGAGAGCAGCGGGAAGGTAAGATCGAACAGCAGGCCTTGCTGCGTATAGAAATAGGCCGCGCCCGCCACCAGCGTGAGTGCGACGCCAAGGCCGAGGATCAACAGCGTTGCGGCGCTGAGTAGCGGCGCCAGCACCACGATCAGCGTCCCGAATGCGAAGGCTGTGATCAGCTCGACGCCGGGCGCATAGTTCGGGTAGGCCAGCACCGACTGGGTCAGTATGTTTTCGAGAATTTGCGCCTGCACCTCGACGCCTGGCATCGATTCGTCGACCGGCGTCGCCTTGATGTCGAGCAGCCCGACAGCGGAGGTGCCGACCACGGCGATGCGTTGCGCGACGCGATCGGCCGCGACCTTGCCCTCCAAAATATCCTTGGCGGACACGAAGCGGCTGCGATCGTGCGGCGAGAAATTGATCCAGAGCTGGCCGTTCTGATCGGTCGGGACTTCGAGGCCGGGCACCGCCACGCTGCGGATGCCGGCATTGTCGGTGCGCACCAGAATGGCCCCCGCGCCGGTGATGACGCGCAGGATCTCCAGCGTGAGAGCGGGGACCATCTGGCCGTGCGCCTTCATCACCAGCGGCACGCGGCGGACGATGCCGTCACGCTCCGGCCGGATGGTGAGGACCCCGCGTCCGGCGGCTGCGTATTCGAGCACCGGCAGATTTTTCAGCAGGCCGTCGAAGGCGATCAGATAGGGATCGGGACTGGCGCCCATGCTGGCGAATCCGGTGCGCGGCAGGTCCTTCGGTCCACTGTCCGGCAAGGCGAAAGGCACGCCGGACTGGCCGAGAACAACCCTGCCCCCTTGCATCGCATTCGCCATGACCGCGTCGTTCGTCGGCAGCGTTTCCAGCCGCTTGCGGGTGTCGTCGTCGATCTGGCTGAGCGTCTTGGCGACCGTGCCGGGCGACATGCGGTCGGGCTCAGGGAACAATACGTCGAAACCGACCGCGGCCACACCCATCTGCTGCAGGCGGGTGATCAGCTCGGCCAGCACGGTGCGCGGCCACGGCCATTGGCCGATGCTGTTGAGGCTAGTCTCGTCGATATCGATGATGACCACGGGCTTGAGCGTGACCTGCCGTGGTTTCAGGGTCTGGTAGAAGTCGAAGCTGCGCAGCTTCAGGTTTTCGAGCGGGCCGGGATCCCAGATGCGCAGCGCGATGAAGGCTGCGAGCAGCGCAAAGCCCAGCGTGCGCCGCACCCCGAACCATTTGATGAGGCTGAAGGCGCGTTTGAGCTTGAGCCGCTCCAGGCGCTGTCGGAGTTTCTTTGCCACGCGCGAACGAGCCCCTGCCTTCGCGATCTTATTTCTCGCGGAAGGCGCGGGTCAATTGATCGTAGAAGGGCTTCATCAGGTAGGAGAGCACGGTGCGCTCGCCGGTCTGCACGAAGGCCTCGACCGGCATGCCGGGCACGAGCTTGACGTCGCCGAGCCGCGCCACTTCCTGCGGCGGCAGGCCGATGCGCACGGTGTAATAGCTCAGGCCGGTGCGCTGATCGGTTGAAATGTCGGCGGAGATGCGGGTGACGGTGCCGTTGATTTCCGGCGTGGTGCGCTGATTGAAGCTGGTGAAGCGCAGCAGTGCGTTCTGCCCGACCTTGAGCTGGTCGATG
The DNA here is from genome assembly GCA_032027085.1 of Pseudorhodoplanes sp. Classification (NCBI taxonomy): domain Bacteria; kingdom Pseudomonadati; phylum Pseudomonadota; class Alphaproteobacteria; order Hyphomicrobiales; genus Pseudorhodoplanes; species Pseudorhodoplanes sp. The sequence goes on from JAVSMS010000001.1 coordinate 2,289,890, forward strand.
TCCTGCGGATTGACCTTGGCCTCCACCGTCAGATTGTCCGCCGCCGGCACGATCAGCATGATGGCGTCGCCGGCCGGGATGACGCCGCCGACGGTATGCACCGTCGACTGGAATACGGTGCCGTCCTGCGGCGCGCGGATGTCGATGCGCTTGAGCTGATCTTCAGCGGTGACCTTGCGCTCCACGAATTCGCCGATCTTGCCGTCGACCTCGCGCAATTCGCGCGCCACTTCGCTGGAGAGTTCCTGGTCGATCTGGATGATCTGCAATTCGAGTTCGGAAATCTTGCCCTTGGCCTGCGCGGTGGCGGCGACGAACTGGCCGCGCTCGCCCTCGAGCCGCGTCGCCTCGCGTTCGAGCTGGGTGAGGCGGTTCATCTGCACCAGATTCTTCTGAAACAATTCGCGTACGCCTTTCAGCTCGCGGTCGATCAGCGCGATCTCCTTGGCCTTGGCGTCGCGCTGCGCGGATAGGCCGGAAATCTCTTCGTCCAACTGCAGAATGCGCTGGCGTAATTGCGCCTTCTGGCCGGTGCGCGCGGTCTGGCGCAATTCGAACAGCTTGCGCTCGCTGGTCATCACCGCGGCGACGACCGGGGCCTGCGCGCGGTTCGTCAACTCGGCGGGAAATCGGATGGCGTCGGCGCCGTCGCGCTCGGCTTCCAGCCGTGCCTTGCGTGCGGTGAGCTCGTTCAGGCCCTTGGTGACGACGGCGAGATTGGCGCGCGTCACCGTTTCGTCGAGCCGCACCACGATGTCGCCCGCTTTGACGCGGTCGCCGTCGCGCACGCGCACCTCGCCGACAATGCCGCCGGTCGGATGCTGCACTTTCTTGACGTTGGAATCGACGACGATCTGCCCCGGCGCGATCAGCGCGCTCGAGACGCCGGCGGTCGCCGCCCAGCCGCCGACGCCGATGGTGAGCACCGCCACGACCACGCTGCCGGCGATGACGTGCTGGCGGATCTGCTCCTGCGCGCTGGCGGCCCGTTTCCGCGTCATGCCAGACCTCCGGTTTCGGGAACGACCTTCAGCGGCCGCGCCGTCGCCGGGCGCTGCAGCACCTTGGCGAGAATCTCGTCCTTCGGCCCGAGCGCCTGCATGCGGCCCTCGCGCAGCATCAGCACCTGGTCGACGCCGGCAATCGCACTCGGCCGATGCGCGATGACGACGACAATGCCGCGGCGCGCGCGCACGCCGAGGATGGCGCGCGCCAGAGCCTCGTCGCCTTCCGCATCGAGATTGGAATTCGGTTCATCAAGCACGACCAGGAACGGATCGCGATAGAGCGCGCGGGCGAGCGCGACGCGCTGCGCCTGTCCGGCGGAGAGGGCGGTGCCCTGCTCGCCCACTTCGGTGTCGTAGCCGTCGGGCAGATTGACTATCAGGTCGTGCACGCCGGCGGCCTTGGCGGCGGCGATCACCGCATCGGGATCGGCATCGCGCTCGAAGCGTGCAATGTTCTGCGCCACGCTGCCGGTGAGAAGTTCGACATCCTGCGGCAGATAGCCGATGTGGCGGCCGAGCGCTTCACCGTTCCATTGCGTGAGCGCGGCGCCGTCGAGCCGCACATTGCCGCGCAAGGCCGGCCAGATGCCGACCAGCACGCGCGCGAGCGAGGATTTGCCCGAGGCGCTGGGACCGATGATACCGAGCGCGGAGCCGGCCTGCAGCGTGAAGCTGACATCCTGCAGCACCGCCTTCTGCTGGCCGGGCGGCACGGCGCTCACGGTTTCCACCGCAAGGCTCCTTGTCGGCGGCTGCAGCGGCATCACCTCGCCCTGCGCCGGGAAGGCGGCGAGCAATTTGGTCAGCCGCCGCCAGCTCAAGCGTGCAGCGATGAAGCCCTTCCAGTTGGCGATGGCGAGATCGACCGGCGCCAGCGCGCGGGCCGAGAGGATGGAGCCGGCGATGATGACGCCGGCGGTCGCCTGGTTGTTGATGACGAGCCACGCGCCGACCGCCAGCACCGCCGATTGCAGCATCATGCGCAGCACCTTCGCCACTGCGCCGAGCCCGCCCGACACGTCGCTGGCGTTGCGCTGGCTTCGCATGTAGCGGCGATTGGCGTCGCTCCAGCGCGCGGCGATGCGCCCGACCATGCCCATGGCGGTGAGCGCCTCGGCATTGCGAATGGAGATTTCGGCAAGGCCGTTGCGCGATTGCCCGTAATGGCCGGCTTCCTGGGTGGGCCGCCGGCTCCAGATTTCGGTCAGCAACGTCAAACCGATGAGGATGAGCGCGCCAACGAGCGCGGTGAAGCCGATCCAGAAATGGAAGAGAAAGCAGATGGCGAGATAGACCGGGATCCAGGGCAGGTCGAACAGCGCGATAGGCCCCATGCCGGAAAGAAAGGAGCGCAGATTGTCGAGATCGCGCAAAGGCTGCAGCGCGTCGCTGCGCCCGCCGGCGCGCAAGGGCAGGCGGATCAGCGTCTCATAGACGCGCGCCGACAGCGCGTCGTCGAGACTCGCGCCGATGCGCACCATGATGCGCGCGCGAATGGTGTCGAGCACGCCGAGCGCGATGAACAGGGCGGCGGCAATGATGCAGAGCGCGACCAAAGTCGGCACCGAGCGGCTCGGCAGCACGCGGTCGTAGATTTCCATCATGAAGATGGCGCCGGTGAGCATCAGCACGTTGCTGACGCCGGAAAAGGTGGCGACGCCGATGAAGGCGTTGCGGCAGGCGTGCAAGGCCTGCGTCAGTTCGGAGGGTGCGGTCCCCGCCGGCTTTTTCGGAAGCAGCGACATGCTCAGTCTGGCTCGCCCATCAATATGGCCGGCGCATGTCCGCTGCGCCCGTCCCTCCGCCGCTCAAGGCGGCCCCGCTCACAGGTTAACGGCGGGCGCTATCATGTCACAAAAAGCGCGATTTGTCGCGGGTTTGGGTGAGGGGAGGGTTAATTGGGGGCTCAGACGTGGAAGATGAAGTCATTCGCCGCCAGCGACGTATAACCTTGCACCGTCACTTTGTGGCCGTTACCGAAGTCGATCACTGTGTCAGTCTGACCGATCTCCAGATACCTCTGCAGATCCTCGAAATCGTCAAAGTTCGAAAACGCGCTCAGGTCGATCCGGTCGCCCTGGCCGTGGCTGAAATCGGTAATGGTGTCGCGCCCGTCGCCCGGGCTAAAGACAAAGGTGTCCGCACCCAGTCCACCCGTCAACGTATCGTTGCCGTCGCCGCCGCTAATCGTATCGTCTTTATCGCCGCCCGTTAGCGCGTCTTCGCCTGCGCCGCCGGTCATCTCGTAGCTATAAGCGCCAAAGATTGCGTCGAGCGCCTCGGTGTCCTCTCGTTGGGACAGGTCATAGTCATCGATCGCCTGCTGCAAATCGGAGGCGCGGATACTAAAGCCGTCGAACGAGGCGACCGGAATCTCGTGCTGAGGATCGCTAAAGATTTCAATTTTCGTTATCGTGCCGCCTTCCAGTCGGAAGTCTTCCTCATTGCAGTAGGACAGATCATTCACAGTGACGACGATTGACGGGCTCTGTTCTTGTCCTTCGTAGCTCAACCAGATGAAGTTCTCTCCCGGGCCCTGTGTGGGCTCATTAATAACGTCGCTGTTCAGAAGCTGATCGTACAATTCCCCGATGTCGTAGCCCTCATCAGTCTCTACTGTCACCATGACGGCCCCCGACTGCTCCTCGGGAGGCGCGACGTCAAAGTTGAAGGCCGAGCTGGCTGCCTGCGAGCTATCTTCGTCGTCGTCTTCAACGTAGACGTCGAAGCTCGCGCTGTCCGTCTGACTCCCATCATGCACGAACGATACCAGGCCGTCTTTTAACTGTTGGCCGGTGAAACTCGTTACCCGTTCGAGACTTTGCCCAATGAAAATCTGGCCGTGTAGCGAATTGGTGACTGTGAAGACGACATCCTCGGCAATATCGTCAGGATCATTGAAGTCCAGGTCGGACGACTGCAGCACATACGTGCCGCCGTTCCTCACACTTGCCGACAGATCGCCAATCATGGTCGGCGCGTCGTTGGTGCCGGTTATCGTGATGGTGATGTCTTGCGTCGTGAGGCCGCCGTTAGCGTCATCGACGCTGACGGTATAGATCAGCGTCAGCGTCTCGTCCTCCGCGAGGAAGTCCACCGCGGCATCCGCTACATCATAGGTCCAGTTGACGGTCCCGTTGTTTGCGTTGGTGCCGTTGGCGCTGAGCACGAGCAGCGGCGTCAGCGCGGCAAGCTGGCCTGGTGTCAGGGAAAGACCGGTCTCTCCGTCCGCCGCCTTGTAGCTGGCCGACGTAAAGGCAGCCTTTACCTCCGGGCGGTCGCTCAAATCGACATCGGTGAAGCAGATGGTGCCGGCGGCCGACACTCCTGCCTCACTTTCGGATTGGCTGTCCGAGGTCGCAGTCGCGATCACCGGCGCATCATTGGTGCCGGTGACCGTGACCGTCACCGTCTGCGTGTCGGTGGCACTGCCGTCAGTTAAGGTCAGCGTATAGGTGAGCGTAAGCTTTTCGCCTGCTGCGAGATATTCAAAGGCATTGTCCGCCGCCGCGAAGGTCCAGTTGATATAACCCTGCGTACCGGTGACGCCCGTTTGGCTGACGGTCGCACTTAGCAGATTGAGCAATTGCTGTTGTGAAAGTCCGCCGGTCGGTCCATCTGGTGTCGTAAGCGCAATCGAGACCGAGTGATTGTTCTGGGAGACGTCCACATCCTCGAACGTGAGCGACCCACTCGATTGATAGGCAGGCTGGAAATCTTCAACGGAATCGACCGAGTCATTGTAATCGACAAGGGCGAGTGCCTGCCCCTCGGCTTCCGTGAACTGGACTGTGGCTGGCCCGCTGAGAATCACCGGCTCATCATTTGTACCGCTAACGACAATCGTCACCGTCTGGGTGTCAGTCGCGTCCCAGTCGTCGGCCAGCGTCAGCTTATAGGTGAGTGTGACCTCTTCGCCTGCGGCGAGATAATCGAAGGCGTTGTCCGGCGCGGAGAAGTCCCATTCGAACGTGCCGTCCGTGCCGTCGATGCCGGTCTGGACTACAGATGCGCTGAACCGTTCGAGAAGCGCCTCATTGTTGAGGGCGAGGCCAGTAGTCACCCCGGTCGCGGCGACAGAGAAAGACACGGTGTGGAAATTGTCGGAAATATCGACATCCTCGAAGGAAATCGAGCCCTCGTCCGCGAGTAGCGATTCACTCTCGGTTTGGCCTGCGATTTCGGTCAGTGCGACGGATGGCGGCTCACCAAAAATCACGGGCGCATCGTTCGCGCCGGTGACGACAAACGTCAGTGTCGCGGTCGCGGTCGCGCCAAAGGCATCGGTGATGGTGTAGCGGAACACGTCGTATTCGACTTCGCCCTGCGCCAGATAATCGGCCGCGTCATTATTGAGCGTGTAGACATAGGCGCCGCTGGAATTGATATGCAGCGTGCCGTGCAGTTGCGGGCTGATCGCCACGATCTGCGTCAGCGTGATGAAGTCTCCCGGGTTGGGATCGTGATCGTTGCCGAGCACGTTGCCCGCGGCAGCCTCCTTTCCGGGGCCGTCGACACCCGCTTCGATCAGGTGATGCGACGCCGGGGGCAAAACGTTCGGCGGCACCTGGCCGCCATCCGGCAGCGCGATCGGCGCAAAGTTGATGAATTCGGGATCGTTGAGCAGATCAATAATCGGGGTGTTGCCGTTTCCGCCATTGCCTGTCACCGTGACGGTGACGATCGACCCGTTGCCGCCATTGCCTGACGAATTGTTCGTGTCGACAACGAGAAATTGCGACGAGCCGGCGGTCTTCGTGCTCTGCGGATTGGTCGTGTGCTGGTCCGGGTCGAAGGGGTTCTGCTGGCCCTGATTGAAGATGTTGAAAATCTGCTGAAAATAATTGAGTTCCTGCTGCACTTCCCCCGGAGTCTTCTGCACCTGCTGCGCGATTACCTGCAGCGGGCCGGCCGGCGTCACCACCCAGCCGACGGTGGAGTTGTTGACGGTGCCGAGCAGCGTGCCGGTGGTCTTGTTGTAGATGTTGAACGAGCCGGTGGTGCCATCCGGCTCGACCAGCACCGAGAATTTGGTCTGCCCGTCATTGGCTGAGATTTCGACAAGCACGGCGGTGCCGCGGATGCCCATGGTGGCGACCGGCGTGTCGACACGCATGTCGCCGGTCTTCGCTACCTGTCCGGCGACAAAGCCGATCGTGCCTTGCACCAGGCTGATCAGCGCCGAATTGTTGGTTCCGCCGTCCTGATAGACGAAATCGTTCAGCACCATGCGCGCGTTGGCAGAGAGGCTGAAGGTCGAGCCATCGGAGAACAGCACGGCGATCTTGCCGTCGCCGGTTTGCACCACATCGCCCTTGCGCACCACGTCGCCCTGGTTGGCGGCCATGGCGACACCGTTACGCACGATGGTGGCCGAGCCTTCCACCTGCTCGACGCGGCCGATGGGTGGCTGGTCGGAGGTTTGCGCCCCGGCCTGGGCGAATTGTCCCGGCGCCAGCGGGCCGGCCAAGGCTTCGACGACGTCGGGCGTGAGCGTTGCGCCTTCCGGCGAAAGCAGGGTGGGGCGTTTCTCGGCCTTGAAATAATCCGGGATCAGAAAGGATTTGCCGTCCTCGCCAACGATCTTCAGGTCGGGGCCGGACCGCTGGAAATCGCCGTTGAAGAGAAGATGCGCATCGGGGACGGTGACAAAACCGTCGGGGCTGGCTTCGCCGGCCACGCCGATTTGCGAGGGGCGCGCAAAATCAAACGCCGACTCGTCGGACGCGATCCGGGTCCCATGCAGCATTATGGCCCCCCTAAGGGCTTGGTAACACTATCAATTCTTTCAAAAAACTAAGGCCGCCAGTCCCGTCTCCGGCGGTAAAGCCACAATATTCAATGGTAATAGAATGGTCAATGGATCGTTAATCTGCAGCAAATCCTAAATTTGCACGTGGTTAGCGGCCAAGTGCCGTTTCCAGTTGGCCCTTTTCTTCCAGTCATCCGCAAACTTGCGGGCCGCGCCCGAGCCCACAAGGCGCCTCGTCAACCACGGTCCGGGGATTGCATTGCGCTGGCCGCCCGCGCCAAGACATGATGCAAACGTATTGTGCGTATTGGGACCTAAGCGAAATGAAGGCGATTATCGTAGGCGGCGGCGTCGGCGGGCTGACCATGGCCCTGATGCTGCATGCACGGGGCATGGATTGCGAGGTTTTCGAGCAGGCGGACGCGATCCGCGAACTCGGGGTCGGCATCAACACCCTGCCGCACGCGATCAAGGAGCTGGCGCAACTCGGGCTGCTCGAGCGGCTGGACCAGGTCGCCATCCGCACGCATGAACTGATTTACACCAACATTTTCGGCCAGGAGGTCTGGAGCGAACCGCGCGGCACCGATGCCGGCTTTGAATATCCGCAATTCTCCATCCATCGCGGCCGCCTGCAGGGCGTGATCTACGCCGCGGCGCGGGCGCGGCTTGGCGAATCGCGCATCTTTACCGGGCATCGGCTCGGCGGCTTCACCCAGGATGAGAGCGGCGTCACCGCCTGGTTCTTCGATCGCCATGGCCGCCACTGCAAAACCGCGCGGGGCGACATCCTGATCGGCGCCGACGGGATTCATTCCAGCGTGCGCGCAGCCCTGTATCCGCAGGAAGAGCCGGCGCGCTGGACCGGCACCATCCTGTGGCGCGGCGCGCTTGACTGGCCGCAATTCATGACCGGCCGCTCGATGATCATCGCCGGCGGCATGGCGGCAAAGCTTGTGCTTTATCCGATCGCAGAAGGCTCGCGCGAGGATCGCCGCCTCACCAACTGGGCGGTGATGGTGAAGGTCGGCGAAGGCGGCGGCTCACCCAAGAAGGAGGACTGGTCGCGGCCGGGCCGTTTCGAGGATCTGATGCCGCATGTGCAGCGTTTCAATATTCCGGCGATTGACGCCAAGGCGCTGATCGAGGCGACGCCGGAATTCTGGGAATATCCGCTCTGCGACCGCGATCCGTTGCCGCGCTGGTCGCATGGCCGTGTGACGCTGCTCGGGGATGCCGCGCATCCCATGTATCCGGTCGGCTCCAACGGCGCCTCGCAGGCGATCCTCGATGCGCGTTGTCTTTCCGATCGTCTGCGCGATGCCGAACATCCCTATCAGGCGTTGTGGCAATACGAGCAGGAGCGCCTGCCGATGACGACGCAGATCGTGATGATGAACCGCAAGGGCGGGCCGGAAGGCGTCATCGACGCGGTCGAGCAGCGCGCGCCGAACGGCTTCACCAATATCGACGATGTGCTGTCATATGAGGAGCGCAAGGCGATCGTGCGCGGTTATGCGTCGACCGCCGGCTTCGCCCGTGAGCAGGTGAACAAGCCGAAGGCAGCGTAGCCTCGTGCGGTCTGCAGCGCGTGGTGCGCTGCAGAGCCGGCATTCCATTTCGTTGCGTACTCATCGGGGTCCACGTGCCATGGGCTCCGGATCAGCGGCAGTTGTGATCGCTCCGCTCGCTCTCGGGCGCCGACAGGCATTCGACGATGTCGGCGCGTGAGAAACCGATGTCACGGAACATGCGCTCGTCGAAATAGAGCATCGGCGTCAAGGCGCGCCGGGCGCGATACCGCTTCAAGGCAAAATGCATTCGCCTCATGCCCTTCGACAGGATCGCACAACATAGGCCGATGATCGACATGGCTACCTCCGATACCGATCTGTGAAAAAGGGCCGCACCGAAGAAGGGGCGGCCCTTTAGGTGTCACGCCGCGGCCGCGACGCTGCTCTCACCAAGCGTGCAAGTGACCGGCACGCCATTGCTGACGATGTCAAAGACCGGCGAATAGGCCTGTCCCATCGCCACGAGTTCGCGCTTGGTGGCTTCGTCAACATCGGCGTCGATGTCGAACACAACTCGGATGTTCTGGAAGCCGCGGCGGACATCCTTGGACAATCCGAGAAAGCCCTGCAGGTCGAGATCGCCTTCGAAGCGCGTCGATACGCTCTTCACCGGAATGCTGCGCGCCGCCGCGTGATAGACCAGCGATGTGGTCAGGCAACCCGCGAGCGCGTGCAACACATACTCGACAGGATTTGGCGCCTTGTCGTTGCTGAGGAGAACCGGCGGCTCGTCGTTGACGAGCTCGAACATGCGCGCATGCTTCATCTCCTGGCCGGCGCCGTAATAGTCGGAGATGCGTGAACGGTTCTCGCCGCCGTCGATCCATTCATTGCGAAGCCGGAACTGGAATTGTGCAAGCGACGTGTCGGCCTTGATCGCCTCGATAGTGCCGAAAAGGTTCTGGCGGTTCACGCCATTCAGCATTGTGGTCTTGGACATGGTCGTCTCCTGATCCGGACTCGTCTGCGGGATGCAGATTCCAAAACAGACCGGATGGTCTGTTAATACAGACCGTCTGGTCTGTTTTCAAGCGATTTTTCCCATAAAGGAATTTGTCTAAATATCAGTGTGTTATGCTGTACGGACTTGAAACTGCGGTCCGTTGCTGCCAAGTTACAGACCAAACGGTTTGGTTAGACGGGGTGCCATGGCAGAGAAAGGCGAGCAGACGCGGGAGCGCATTCTGGCGACCGCAGAACCAATGATCCTGCGGCAGGGCTTTGCAGGCACATCTCTCGACGACATTCTCAAGGCGACCAAGCTGACCAAGGGCGCCTTTTTCCATCACTTCAACGGCAAGGGCGATCTCGCCCGCGCGCTGGTGGAGCGCTACGCGCGCAACGACTACAGCCTGTTCGAGCGGTTCGCGGCGGAGGCGGAGTCGGCGAGCGCCGACCCGCTGCAGCAGACCATGCTGTTCCTGAAGTCATTTGAGGATTTCATTGAAGGACTCGCAGAGCCGGTCGGCGGCTGCATCTTCGCCGCCTATACCTATGAAAGCCTGCAATTCGATCCGGCGATCCACGCCTTCATCGCGCACAGCCTGCGGCGCTGGACGGCGCTCTATGAGAAGAAATTCGAGGCGGTGCTCGCGCGCTACAAGCCGGCGCGGCCGGTCACGGCACGTGACCTCGCCGACATGGTCGTCGCATTGATCGAAGGCGGATTCATCCTCTCGCGCAGCTACAACGATGCGACCATCGTGGCGCGGCAGTCGCGGCAATTCCGCCAGTATCTGGAGCTGCTTTTTCCGGAATGAAAAGGGCGACCTGGAGGCCGCCCTTTTCAACAATCGGAGGTGATCACTCCGACGGCGGCGGCAGGAACACGATCTCGTGTTTCGCCGCGAGCGCGACGACATCGGCCGGATTCTGCTCCTTCATCGAGTGGATGCCCCAGAACAGGTCGTAGAGGCGGCGCGTCGGCGTCACCCAGAAGAAGCATTTCACCGCCTGGTCGGACTTGTTGAACAGCCCGTGCGGGATCTGCCGCGGCAGCTTGATCAGATCGCCGGCGGTTGCGACATAGGCGCGCCCGTCGATTTCCGCATCGAGGCGGCCCTCAAGCATGTAAATGAATTCGTCCTGGGTCGGATGAATATGCGGCGGCACGAAGGTGCCGGGCGGGAAGGTGGCGTGCCAGGAAAAGGATTCGTCGCACACTTGCTTTGGCACATAGGTCTGGCCGAGGATATTCCAGACGATCCCGTCGATGCCGGTGCCGGCTTTGGTGACGCCTGCTGTCAGCGTTGGCATGAAACGCATACTCCCATCACGTGTCGTTGATTATTCATGACTGGTCTTGCGCTTCATTCAATCACGAATGGCGCGCGCCAGAAACGCTTCCACGCCGCACCCCTAGTTTCTTTTGCTGCCAGCGTAAACGCACATCCGAAAGGCGAGGCGCGCCCGTAAAACGGGCTTTCCACCCCGGATATTTTAAGCTTAAAATATCTGATTGGCGTCGCTTTGACCCATTCCGCCGACTGTCCCGGCGGGGTAGGCCGGTGGTCGCGTGGGATCCACTTTCCGTGATGGGAGATGCGTAATGAACAGGACAATTTCGGCGCTCGCGATCGGCGCGGCGTTAACCCTGACTCTCGGCGCGGCCGAAGCACAGGAGAAGCTGAAGGTGGGCGTGATTACGACGTTGTCGGGGCCGCCCGCCGTGCTCGGCCAGCAATTGCGCAACGGCTTTCAGCTTGCGGTGAAGGAACTGGGCGGCAAGCTCGGCGGCCGCGACGTCGAAGTGATCGTGCAGGACGACGAGCTGAAGCCCGACGTCGCGGTCAACAAGGTCAAGGCGCTGGTCGATCGCGACAAGGTCGATTTCGTGGTCGGGCCGATCTTCTCGAACATCCTGCAGGCGATCATGAAGCCGGTCACTGACGCAGGCGTCATCCTGATCAGCCCGAATGCCGGCACCTCGAACTTCGCCGGCAAGGAGTGCAACCCGAATTTCTTCGTCACCTCCTATCAGAATGACCAGAACCACGCGGTGTCCGGAAAATACGCGCAGGATTCCGGCATCAAGAAGCTCTATCTGATGGCGCCGAATTATCAGGCCGGCAAGGATGCGCTCGCCGGCGTGAAGCGTCACTTCAAGGGCGAGATCGTTGATGAGGTGTATGTGCCGCTCAACCAGCTCGACTATTCGGCTGAGCTGTCGCGCATCGCGGCCGCGAGTCCCGACGCGGTCTTCGTGTTTTTGCCGGGCGGCATGGGCGTGAATTTCGTCAAGCAGTTCCGCCAGGCCGGCCTTGCCGACAAGATCAAGTTCCTCTCCGCCTTCACGGTCGACGAATCGACTTTGCCGGCGCAGCAGGATGCGGCGATCGGCCTGTTCGGCGGCGCCAACTGGGCGCCCAATCTCGACAATCCGCAGAACAAGAAGTTCGTCGCGGCCTATGAGAAGGAATTCAACGCGGTGCCGGCCACCTATGCCTTCCAGGCTTACGATGCGGCGTTGCTGATTGATTCTGCATTGAAAGCCACCAAGGGCAGCACGTCCGACAAGAACGCGCTGCGCGCGGCGATCAAGAAGTCCGACTTCAAGTCCCTGCGCGGCGACTTCAAGTTCAACACCAACAACTACCCGATCCAGGACTTCTACCTGACCAAGGTCGCCAAACGGCCGGACGGCAAGTACCAGACTGAGATCGTACAGAAGGTGTTCGACGACGTGCCGGATTCCTATGCCAAAGACTGCAAAATGAAGTGAGCCGAGACTCTCTTCCACCCTTCCCGCCGAAGTCGGATGTTTCCGACTTCGGCCAATAATAGGTGATCAGACTCGGGTATACCCGAGTCTGATTGTAGGGAGGGTGGCGCGCCGCTTGAGCGGCGAGCCGAGCGGAGGTCGATGTTGTCTGCCGATTGAGAGATGAAGGACCCCCGCTCGCCTCGCTTTGGTCGGCGAGCGACCCTCCCCACAAGGGGAGGGTAACAACCGGAATCCCCGAGCATCACGTCGTATGTCCACCGCGCTTTTCATCGTCCAGACACTCAACGGGCTTCAGCTCGGCGTGCTGCTGTTCCTGATCGCGGCCGGGCTGACGCTGGTCTTCGGAGTGATGGACTTCATCAATCTGGCGCACGGCGTGCAGTACATGCTGGGCGCCTATCTCGCGGTGATGTTCTACGCGCTCACCGGCAATTTTCTGTTCGCGCTCATTCTCGCGCTCGGCGCGGCGCTGCTCTTTGGCTTGCTGCTGGAATTCGTCATCTTCCGCCATCTCTATGGACGCGATCATCTTGATCATGTGATCGCAACCTTCGGCATCATCCTGTTCCTGAACCAGGGCGTGAAATTCGTCTGGGGAGCGGCGCCGCTGACCCTGCCTATGCCGGAGATGTTTTCCGGCTCGGTGGCGCTGATGCCGGGCCTGCTCTATCCGGTGTGGCGGCTTGTGATCATCGGCTCCGGCCTCGCGGTTGCGATCCTGCTTTACGTTCTGGTGACGCAGACCCGCATCGGCATGCTGGTGCGGGCTGGCGCGACCAACGCCAACATGGTTTCCGCGCTCGGCGTCGATATTCGCCGCCTGTTCATGATCGTGTTCGGCTTCGGCGCGATGCTGGCCGGCTTTGCCGGCGTGATGATCGCGCCCATCCTCTCGGTCGAGCCCGGCATGGGCGACACCATCCTCATTCTCGCCTTTGTGGTCATCGTGATCGGCGGCATCGGCTCGATCCGCGGCGCCTTCCTCGCCGCGTTGCTGATCGGCTTGGTCGACACGCTCGGGCGCTCTTTCGCCGTCGATATCCTGCGCCTGTTCATGGCGCCGTCGCCCGCGCGCACGGTCGGCCCGGCCATCGCCTCGATGCTGATCTACATCCTGATGGCGCTGGTTCTGTATTTCCGTCCGTCCGGGTTATTCCCGGCGAAGGGACGCTGAAATGGCGCAGGCGGACATCACCCAGACCGGCGCTGCAGCGTCTGCGATGCCGGCGCGCAAACCGGTCGCCGGCTTCATTCTGCCGCTCGTCATCTTCGGCTGCTTCGCGGCTGTCCCGCTGCTGAGCGCCTTCGGCGCCGAATCCTATCTGCTCGGCCTTGTCACTCGCGTGATGATTTTCGCCATTGCCGCGCTGGCGCTGGATCTCTTGGTAGGCTACGGCGCGCTGGTGTCCTTCGGTCACGCGGCGTTTGTCGGCATCGGTGCCTATGCCGTCGGCATTCTGGCCTCGCATGGCTTTGGCGATGTGCTGATCTCGCTGCCGGCCGCGCTTCTCGCTTCGGCGCTTTTCGCGTGGCTCACAGGCATCGTGTGTCTGCGCACCAGGGGCGTCTATTTCATCATGATCACGCTCGCCTTCGGGCAGATGGCGTTCTTCACTGCGTCGTCGCTGGCGCCCTATGGCGGCGATGACGGGCTGACCATTCATGCCCGCAACACCATTGCGGGGTTCGAACTGCTCGATAACGAGCGCTTCTTCTATTATTTCTCGCTGCTCTGCCTGATCGCGACCTATCTGTTGTGCCGCGCACTGGTGGCCTCGCGTTTCGGCCGCGTGTTCCGCGGCTCAAAAGAAAATGCGACTCGCATGGCGACGCTCGGCTATCAGGTCTATCGCTTCCAGCTCACCGGCTATGTCATCGCCGGCATGATGGGCGGGCTGTCCGGTTTCCTGCTCGCCAATGCGACGAATTTCGTCAGCCCGGCCTATATGTCCTGGCAGCGCTCCGGCGAGCTCTTGATCATGATCATCCTGGGCGGCGCCGGCACCTTGCATGGTGCGATCGTTGGCACCGCGGCGTTTCTCCTGCTGGAAGAGTGGCTGTCGGGCTTCACCGAGCACTGGAAGATGATTTTCGGTCCGCTTCTGGTGCTGGCCGTGCTGTTCGTGCCGGGCGGCATTGGCGGGATTGGATCAGCGTTGCTGCGGAGATGGCGCCGTGGCTGAGCCGGTCCTGCAGCTCGACAATGTGTGCAAGAATTTCGGCGGACTGCGCGTCACCGACCATGTGACGCTCAACATCCTGCCGGGCGAGATGCACGCGCTGATCGGTCCGAACGGCGCCGGCAAGACCACGCTGATCAATCAGATTTCCGGATTGTTGACGCCGGACGGCGGCCGCATCCATTTCGCCGGCCACAATATCACCGAGGCGCCGCCGTCTGCGCGCGCCAATCTCGGACTCGCTCGCTCGTTCCAGATCACCTCGGTGCTGCCCAGTTTCACCGCGCTGGAGAATGTCTCGCTTGCGGTGCAGGCCCGCTCCGGATCGAGCTATCGGTTTTTCGGCAATGCGGCGTCGGAGCCTGCGCTCATCCAGCCGGCGATGGCGGCTTTGGCGGAAGTCGGCCTCGCCGAACGCGCGCATGTCGCCGCCGCGCATCTCTCGCATGGCGAGAAGCGCGCGCTTGAATTGGCGATGGCGCTGGCGATGCAGCCGAAGCTGCTGCTGCTCGACGAGCCGATGGCAGGCACCGGACCGGAAGAGACCGACAAGCTGGTCGCGGTGCTGAAGCGGCTGAAGGGCCGCTTCCCGATGCTGCTGGTCGAGCACGACATGCATGCGGTGTTCGCGCTCGCCGACAACATTTCGGTCTTGATCTATGGCCGCATCCTGGCGAGCGGCGCGCCTGACGCCGTGCGCAATGATCCGCAAGTGGTTGCCGCCTATCTCGGCGACGAGATGGAGTAGGGGATGCTCTCCGTCGAAAAACTGCAGGCATCCTACGGACCGGCCCAGGTCCTGTTCGACATGACCTTCTCGATCGGCAAGGGCGAGGTGGTGACGCTGCTCGGCCGCAACGGCATGGGCAAGACCACGACCATCAACACCATCATGGGCCTGTTGCCTGCGCGCGGCGGCACGGTGACCTTCGAGGGCGATATGCTCACCGGCCAGCCGCCTTATCGCATTGCGCAGCACGGGCTCGGCCTGGTGCCGGAAGGCCGGCAGGTGTTTCCGACGCTGTCTGTTGAAGAGAATCTGGTCGCGACGTCGGCCTCGCGCTTCGGTACACCGGTGTGGACGCTCGATCGCGTCTACGCGTTCTTTCCGCGGCTGAAGGAACGGCGCAACAACATGGGCAATCAGCTCTCGGGCGGCGAGCAGCAGATGCTGGCGATCGGGCGCGCGCTGATGACCAATCCGCGGCTGCTCATTCTGGATGAGGCGACGGAAGGACTCGCGCCGCTGGTGCGGCAGGAAATCTGGGGCTGCCTGGCCCGGCTGAAACGGGACGGGCAGTCGATCCTCTTGGTCGACAAGCATCTGGACGCAATGCTGAAACTCGCCGAGCGCCACGTCATCGTCGAGAAAGGCCGCGTGGTGTGGACCGGAACCTCGGCCGAGCTCGCGGCGGACGGTGCGTTGAAGCAGAGATATTTGCAGGTGTGATGTTGCTTCCCTCTCCCCGCCAAAGCGGGGAGAGGGAAGTTACTCCGCCGCCTGTTTCCACGTATCCGCGTGCGTCTTCGGCTTTGACTTGATCTTCAGTTCCGTGAGATCGGCGCGGTCGCGCGCGGCATTGCGGAAGAGCTGATCCTTGCCGGAGAGATATTGCGGCGGGCAGGCAATGTCGGCTGCGCCGTACCAGGCCGCAGCTTTCATCGTGAAGAACGGGTCCATCAGGTGCGGGCGCGCGAGTGCGACGAGATCGGCGCGGCCGGCGGCGACGATGGTGTTGACCTGATCGGCGGTGGTGATGGCGCCGACCGCCATGGTGGCGATGCCGGCCTCGTTGCGAATCTGGTCGGAGAACGGCGTCTGGTACATGCGGCCGTAGATGGGCGCGGAGGCCGGGTCGGTCTGGCCGGTGGAGACGTCGATCAGGTCGCAGCCGTGCTCGGCAAAAATGCGCGCGATCTGCACTGCGTCCTCGCCGGTGACGCCGCCGTCGATCCAGTCGGTGGCGGAGATGCGCACCGACATTGGCTTCTCGTCGGGCCAGGCCTTGCGGATGGCGCGAAAGACTTCGAGCGGGAAACGCATGCGGTTCTCAAGCGAGCCGCCATATTCGTCCTGGCGCTTGTTGGTGATCGGCGAGATGAAGCTTGCCAGCAGATAGCCGTGCGCGGCGTGCAGCTCGATCATGTCGAAGCCGGCGCGTTCGGCCCGTTTCGTCGCCGCGACATAGTCGGCGATGGTCTTGTCCATGTCGGCGCGCGTCATCTCGCGCGGCACCTGGCTGTTTGGATAATAGGGAATAGGCGAAGCGGCGATGATCGGCCAGTTGTCGTCCGGCAGCGGCTCGCAATCGCCCTCCCACGACAATTTCGTCGATCCCTTGCGCCCGGCATGGCCGAGCTGCATGCAAATTTTCGCCGCCGAGTTCGCATGCACGAAATCAACGATCTGTTTCCAGGCGGCTTCCTGCTCGTCGTCATACATGCCGGTGCAGCCCGGCGAGATGCGCGCCTCCGCCGACACATTGGTCATTTCGGTAAAGACGAGGCCGGCGCCGCCAATGGCACGGCTGCCGAGATGCACCATGTGCCAGTCGTTCGGCACGCCGTCCTTGGCCGAATACTGGCACATCGGCGATACCACGACGCGATTGGCAACCGTCATGCCGCGCAGCCGGAACGGCTGGAACATCGGCACGGCCGGATTTTTTACATCGGCATCGAACCCGAGGTTACGCACGTCCTGCGCCACAGCCTGATCGACCTCGGCGACGAATTCCGGCGCGCGCAAGGCGAGATTGTCATAGGTGATCGCCTTCGAGCGCGTCATCAGGCCGAACGTGAAGCGGGTCGGGTCCATGCCCCAGAAGCGCTTCACGTGCTCGAACCAGACGAGGGACACCTCCGCGGCGTGCTGCGTCTTTTCGACCTCGTCGCGGCGACTCACTTCATAATCGGCGAGCGCGGCCTTCACGTCCCGCCCGCCGGTCCTGCGGAAAGATTCATAGAGCCCGATGGCGTCTTCCATCGCCAGCTTGGTGCCGGAGCCGATGGAGAAATGCGCGGTCGCCTTGGCGTCGCCGATGATAACGGCGTTCTCATAGACCCAGCGCTCGCAATGGATGGCCGGGAAATTGCGCCACATCGAGCGGTTGATGATCAGCTTGTGGCCCTGCAATTCTTCGGCGAACAATTCCTCCATCAGCCTGGCAGTTCCCGGTTCGTCCAGCGGATCGAGGCCAAGCTTTGCAAAGGTGTCCGGATCAGTTTCGAAAATCCAGGTCGAGCGGCCCGGCTCGTACTGGTAGCAGTGCGCGATGATGATTCCGTATTTCGTCTCGCGGAAGAAGAAGGTGAAGGCGTCGAAGGGCCGGGTGGAGCCCATCCAGGTGAACTTGTTCGGCCGCAGGTCGATGCGCGGCTTGAAATGGTCAATGAAGGTCTCACGCACCCGCGAATTGATGCCGTCGGAAGCGATGATGAGATCGGCCTCCTTGAGGGCGCCAGGGATGTCGGCGATCTCGGTCTGGAATTTCAGCTTGACGCCGAGCGCGCTGGCGCGCTCGTGCAGGAGCCGCAGCAGGGTGGTGCGGGCGCAGCCGCAGAAACCGTTGCCGCCAATGCGGTAAACATGGTTGCGGAAACGGACCTCGATATCGTCCCAATAGGCGAAATGCTCGGTGATCGCGCGGTAGCTCTCCGGGTCATATTTCTCGAAGGTTTCGAGCGTCTGATCGGAAAAAACCACGCCGAAGCCGAAGGTATCGTCAGGCCGGTTGCGTTCGAACACGGTGATGTCCGTGCCCGGCCAGGCCTTTTTCATCAGGATCGAGAAATAAAGCCCGGCGGGTCCGCCGCCGATGACGTGCACCTTCATGGAAGGGCCTCCACAGGCGCGCACAGGAGCGCGCAACATCGGGATAGTTTAAGCTTAAAATAATTTTCCGCAACCGCTTCGGATGCTTGAGATACAGAAATTTTAAGCTTAAACTAATTCGGCAGGCTTGATGCAGATCATCGCGGGCCAAGGGTTTCATGGACGACACCGCCAGCATCCCACTCGACGCGGAAACGAAGGTCGCGGAACGGCCGGCCGATCACGAAGCCGAGTTGCGACTCTGGTTGCGGCTTCTCACCTGCACCACCCTCATCGAGGGTGAAATCCGCAGCCGTCTGCGCGACACTTTCGATGTGACGTTGCCGCGCTTCGACCTGATGGCGCAGCTCGACAAGACGCCCGGCGGCATGACGCTCGGCGAGTTGTCGCAGCGCATGATGGTCTCGGCCGGAAACGTCACCGGTCTTGCCGAGCGTCTGGAATCGCTTGGCATGCTGGAGCGCCGCGCCTCCCCGCATGACCGGCGCGCGCAGATCGTCAGCCTGACCGCAGAAGGCCGCCGCTCATTTCGCGCCATGGCGCGCACGCACGAGAACTGGATTGCGGAGATATTTTCCGATCTGTCCGCCGACGAAATGGAGACACTGATGAAGCTGCTGGCCAAGACAAAAACATCGGCACGCAAGGCGCGCCGCGCGGGAGAAGAGTGATGCCGGCTGCCAATCCCGTCACACTGCCGCTGTCGTCCTACAAGGCGCAGCATGTGCGCCTCGAAGTCTCCGGCAAGATGGCGACGCTGACGCTGAACCGGCCGGACAAGAAGAATCCGCTCACCTTCGACAGCTATGCGGAGATCGCCGACATCTTCCGCGCCGCGGCGAAGGACGAGCAGGTCAAGGTTTTCGTTCTCACCGGCGAGGGCGGCAATTTCTGTTCCGGCGGCGACGTTTTCGAGATCATCGGCCCACTGATCGAGATGGACACCGTTGGCCTGCTCAAATTCACCCGCATGACCGGCGAGGCGGTGAAGGCAATGCGGGCCGCGCCGCAGCCGGTGGTGGCGGCCGTCGACGGCGTCTGCGCCGGGGCGGGCGCGATTCTCGCCATGGCCTCCGACGTGCGGATCGGTACGCCGCGTGCGAAGGTCGCCTTCCTGTTCAACCGCGTGGGACTTGCCGGCTGCGACATGGGGGCCTGCGCGATCCTGCCGCGCATCATCGGCCACGGCCGTGCTTCCGAGCTTCTTTATATGGGGCGCGTGATGGGGGGCGAGGAAGGCGAGCGATGGGGCTTCTTCAACAAGCTGTCGTCGCCGGAAACCGTACTCGCCGACGCAACCGCGGTCGCCAAGGAGCTCGCCGACGGGCCGACCTTCGCCAACGCCATGACCAAGCGCATGCTGGAGATGGAATGGGCAATGTCGGTCGAGCAGGCGATCGAGGCGGAAGCGGTGGCGCAGGCACTCTGCATGGAGACGGAGGATTTCGCGCGTGCCTACCGCGCCTTCGCGGCGAAGCAGAAGCCGGTGTTCGAGGGAAATTAGCGATGATGTTCGCGGGCGCCGCATTCTCCGTCACCTCTCCCCGTTGCGCGGGGAAAGGGAAGAAAAGCGCGGGGAATTGACATGCCCCCCGCCGACACCCTCTCCTGGCCTTTTTTCAACGATGGTCATCGCGCCTTCGCGAAGGAGTTGTCGGCCTTTGCAGAAGCCAATCTGCACAAGTTGCCGCATGACGATATCGATGAAGCCTGCCGCGCGCGGGTAAGGGCGCTGGGTGAGGCCGGTTTTCTGAAAGCGGCGGTGCCGGCGGAATTCGGCGGGCTGCATCCGCAGCTCGATGTCCGCACACTGTGCCTCGCGCGCGAGATTCTTGGTTTTCATGACGGCCTTGCGGATTTCGCCTTTGCCATGCAGGGGCTCGGCACCGGCTCGATCACGCTGTTTGGTTCACCTGAGCTGAAGCGCCGTTATCTGCCCAATGTCGCTGCGGGCAAGACGATCGCCGCCTTCGCGATCTCCGAACTCGAAGCGGGCTCGGATGTCGCCGCGCTGAAGATGACCGCGACGCCGGACGGCAACACACATGTCAGGCTGAACGGCAACAAGACCTGGATCTCCAATGGCGGCATTGCCGACCATTACGTCGTGTTCGCCCGTACCGGTGAGGCGCCGGGGGCGCGCGGACTTTCGGCTTTCATGGTCGACGCCGACACGCCGGGCTTGTCGGTGAAGGATCGCATCGAGGTGATTGCGCCGCATCCGCTCGCGACGCTGCAATTCGATGATGTGAAGGTGCCGGTGAGCCGTCGGCTTGGCGTTCCGGGCGAAGGTTTCAAGGTTGCGATGGCGACGCTCGACATTTTCCGCTCGACCGTCGGCGCTGCCGCGCTCGGCTTCGCGCGCCGCGCCCTGCACGAGATGCTGGAGCGCGCCTCCAACCGCCACCTGTTTGGTGCGCCGCTCGGCGACCTGCAGTTCACGCAAGCTTCGATCGCCGACAGTGCCACCGATGTCGATACATCCGCATTGCTCGTTTATCGCGCCGCCTGGACCAAGGACAACGGCGCGCCGCGCGTCACCTCCGAAGCCGCAATGGCGAAGATGCATGCCACCGAGGCCGCGCAACGCGTGATCGACCGCGCCGTGCAGCTCTTCGGCGGGCTTGGCGTGACCAAGGGCGTGAAGGTCGAGGAGCTCTATCGCGAAATCCGCGCGCTACGCATTTATGAAGGCGCGACGGAAGTACAGAAGATCGTGATCGCACGAGAAGCTTTGAAGAACCGCTCGGCAAAGCCGGCAGCAGCGCAGCCTTAGCCTGATTGCGCGCGAGCGGAATGATGCAGAGGGCGAGGAAAGAAGAAAAGGGTCGACAGGAGCATGGCCATGATCCCCTCGGGACATATCGACACGTTCGCACGTGACAACCTGCCGCCGCAAAGCGAGTGGCCGGAATTCCTGTTCACGATGCCGGAGCTGCAATATCCGGACCGGCTGAATTGCGTGACCGAGTTTGTCGACAAATGGGTGGCGAGCGGGCAGGGTGTCCGCACCTGCATTGTGGCGCCAAGCGAGACACTGACCTACGCGCAACTCGCCGAGCGCATCAATCGCATCGCCAATGTGCTGACGCGCGATCTCGGCCTGGTGCCGGGCAACCGTGTGCTGCTGCGCGCGCCCAACACACCGATGATGATCGCGGCCTATCTCGCGGTGATGAAGGCGGGCGGCGTGGCCGTCGCAACCATGCCGCTCCTGCGCGCCAAGGAACTCTCCTACACGGTGAAGAAGGCGAAGATCAAATTCGCGTTGTGCGATGCGCGGCTCTCCGAGGAGATGGAGAAGACGAAGGAGATCGTGCCGGAGCTGGAGCGCGTCGTCTATTGGGGCGGCGCGGACGGTGAACTGGAAAAGCTCATGGCCAAGCCGGGCTACGAAAATTTCACCGCGTGCGACACCGCCATCGACGATGTCTGTCTGATCGCCTTCACCTCGGGCACGACCGGCGAGCCGAAAGGCACCATGCATTTTCATCGCGACATGCTGGCGCCCTGTGACTCCTACGGAAAATACGTGCTGCAGGCTAGTCCGGAGGATCGCTTCATCGGCTCGGCGCCGCTCGCCTTCACCTTCGGGCTCGGCGGGCATGTGCTGTTCCCGTTCCGCATCGGCGCGACTTCGATCCAGCTCGAGAAGGCGCCGCCGGAGGAATTGCTGCCGGCGATCGGCCAATACAAGGCGACCGTTGTCTTCACGGCACCCACCGCCTATCGCGCCATGCTGCCGCACCTTGCGAGTCATGACATCTCCTCGCTGCGCAAATGCGTCTCCGCCGGCGAAACGCTGCCAAAGGCAACCTTCGAGGCTTGGCAGAAGGCGACCGGCCTGAAAATCCTCGATGGCATCGGCGGCACCGAGATGATGCATATCTTCATCGGCTCGCCGGAAGCAGAAGTGCGCGGCGGCGCGACCGGTAAGGTGGTGCCTGGTTATGTCGCAAAGATCGTTGACGATGAAGGCAACGAGGTGCCGCGCGGCAATATCGGCCGCCTTGCCGTGCGCGGGCCGACCGGCTGCCGCTACCTCGCCGACAACCGCCAGACCAAGTATGTGCAGAACGGCTGGAATTTCCCCGGCGATACCTACCTGCAGGACGAGGACGGCTATTTCCACTATCAGGCGCGCTCTGACGACATGATCATCTCGTCCGGCTACAACATCGCCGGACCGGAAGTGGAAGAAGTGCTGCTCACGCATCCGGCCGTCGCGGAATGCGGCGTGGTCGGCTGCCCGGACGAGGAGCGCGGCCAGATTGTGAAGGCCTATGTGGTGCTGCGCGCCGGGCACACCGGCGACGCGGCGCTGACCAAGGCCTTGCAGGAGCATGTGAAGACGACGGTCGCGCCCTACAAATATCCGCGCGCGATCGAATATGTGACCAGCCTGCCGCGCACCCAGACCGGAAAGCTGCAGCGATTCGAACTGCGCAAGATCGCGATCGAGAGCGCGCAGAGGATGGCGTCGTAAGTCGATTGAGCTTCGGGGCGGTCGATGTCCTCGCCGCGTTGAACACTCCCCCTTTCAGGGGGAGTACTCAGTAAGATTTGTCTGGAGAAGTCATCAGTGTCTGACAGCACCGTCCGCAAATTGGCCGCGACCAGCGGCCTCACGTTTCTTAATCCGCAGGGATGGCCGCAACCAAGAGGCTATGCCAACGGCGTGAAGGCGCGGGGCGAGATGGTGTTTGTCGGCGGCATGGTCGGCTGGGACGAGCAGCAGAAATTTCCGAAAGGATTTGTCGCGCAGACCGAGCAGCTTCTGAAGAACATAGTCCTGGTGCTGAAGGAAGGCGGCGCCGGCCCTGAGCACGTGGTGCGCATGACCTGGTATGTCACCGACATGGACGCCTACCGCAATTCGTTGCCCGAACTCGGCAAGGTCTATCGCGCAGTGATGGGACGAAATTTTTCGGCCATGGCCCTGGTGCA
This sequence comes from Pseudorhodoplanes sp., assembly GCA_032027085.1. Lineage (NCBI taxonomy): Bacteria > Pseudomonadati > Pseudomonadota > Alphaproteobacteria > Hyphomicrobiales > Pseudorhodoplanes > Pseudorhodoplanes sp. Next base: position 2,312,909 of record JAVSMS010000001.1, read on the forward strand.
AGTGACGAGCCTGGTCGAGCGCGAGGCGCTGCTGGAAATCGAGACGACGGCGGTCATCCCGGACTGAGCGTGCCGCTGGACTCGCATGGCGCGGCGGGATGAGGTAGCTCCGGCCGTCAACCGGAGCCGTTATTTGCCCCCGCTTGTTCCCCGCGTCGCCATCGCTGCCTCGGTCCTGCTGGCCTCGGTGCTGCTGCATCTGGGCCTGCTCGCCGTGATTCTGTGGGCAGAGCGGCGTGGCGCGACCGCGTCGGAGACAGAGGCGATCGAGGTCGAGCTGATCCGCCCGCCCAAGCCGCCGAAAGCGAAAGTGCCGAAGCCAGAGCTTCCGAAACCGGACTTGCCGAAGCCGGTCGAACAAAAGCCGGTCGAACAGAAACCCGCCGAACAACTCCCGCTGTCGGCCGCGCAAGCACAGCAGATGCCTCCGCCCGAGCCGCCTGCACAGACGGCGAAGGCTGCGCCGCAGGCTCCACCGCCTCCGGTGCCTCCGCCAAAACCGGAAGGGCCCTCCGGCGGACCCAGCGAGGGCAAGTCGAAACTCACCCCTGAGGAGATCGCGGCGTTTCGCGCGCAGGTGCAGAAATGCTGGACCCTGCCGGTCGGGGTTCCAAATGCGACGAAGCTGGAAGCGATCTTGCGCGTTTCGCTCGCACGCAACGGCGCGCTCGCCGCCGGGCCGGAATTGCTCAAGGCCAATGCGTCGGCGGGCGGGCCGGTTCTGGTCGGGATTGCGATGAAGGCGCTGCGCGAATGCGCGCCTTACCGCAGCCTGCCGGCTGCGAAATACAATGACTGGAAAGTGCTGGATCTGCGCTTTCTGGCGACGGGGATGACTGGATTGGGATCAGCCAAGCCGCCACCGCCGCCGCGGCCCGGCTGAGGCGGGGAGCAGCGTCCGTTTGGTCAAAAGTTCCAAAAGGTTACGCCCGCAACTAAAAGATAATATCTTTACGATCTTTCGAACCCTGCCTAACATTGCGGCCGAGATCGAGGGTCGTGATGAAGACCGAGACGCCGCTCATCACCCGTTCGGGCCAGCCGTTTCTGGCGGGGCGCAGCGGTTCGCTGTCGGCGCAGATCGTCGCCGATGTGCGCGACGCGCTGTTCGAAAAGCGGCTCAAGCCCGGCGCCGTCATCGGCACCGAAAAAGAACTTGCGGCACGCTACGGCGTCAGTCGCATCGTGGCGCGCGACGCATTGCGTACGCTGGAGGCGCTCGGCATCGCCGAAATCCGCATGGGCAAAGGAGGAGGGGCGCGGGTGGCGCGCGGCAATCCGCGGTTGTTCGCGGAGGCGCTGGCGGTGCAGCTCGATCTCACCGGCGTGACCGCAGCCGAAGTCATGGACGCGCAGCGCGCGATCGAATGCCTCGCCGCCGAACTTGCCGCCGAACATGCGACACCGGCCGATCATGCGCGGCTCAAGCGGCTGCTGGCGGAAGCGGATAGTCTGATCGAGGACGGCGACGCCTATACGCGATCCTGCCGCGAATTCCATCTCGCCATCGCCGAGGCCTCACATAACCGCGTGCTTGTGGTGCAGTTCATCTCCCTCAATCACGTGTCATGGCCGGCGCACAATCGCACGCTGACGCCGGAGGTGGCGCGGCGGGTGCTCGCCGTGCATCAGGAACTCGCATCGCTGATCGAGATGCGCGACGCCGCCGGCGCCCGCAGGCTGATGGACGACCACGTCAAGATGATCCGCGCGCGGCGTGTGGCCGAGCGCGACGGGAAACATCCAGAAGAAGGATGCTGCTGAACGAGCGACCAACTAACCAACCAAAGACCAAGGAGAAAAAAAGATGGGCAAGCATAAATTCATCATCGAGCCGCATTTCCGCCTGCAGGAATGGATCGCGGAAGAAAAGGGTTACTACGCGCAGGAGGGCCTCGATTACGAATTCCGCGAGCTGGTGCAGTCGACCGATGCGAAGATTCACGACAAGGGCAACAAGGTCGGCGCCTTCCAGTCCTTCGAGGAAGGCCGCAAGGCGGATGTGAGCTGCGCCTGCCACTGGACGGTGAATGTCGCCGCCGCCAAGGGCCATGGCCGGCTCAACCGCGATGTCTATTCGGTGGCGCCGTCGGGCATTTTCGTTGCGCCAGATTCCCCGATCAAGACCCCGGCCGACCTCGCCGGGGTGCCGATCTCGGTCGGCTTTCAGTCCGGCAGCCATTATTCAACGATCCAGGCGCTGGAGCAGTATATGCCGAAGGAAAAAATCAGCCTCTCCTTCAATGACGGCATGCTGTTCAAGCGCATGGAATTGCTGCTCGACGGCAAGATTCCGGCAGCGGCCCTGTTCAGCGGACCTTACTATTTCGCCGAGCAACTGGGCTTCCGCAAGATCATGGACAACACCTTCATGATCGCCAACATGATTCACGGCGAGCCGGACATGGACGACCTGCGCAGATTCTTCCGCGCGCTGAAGCGGGCGCAGCGCGATCTCGATCTGCGGCCGGAGCTGTACACGCATTACTACAAGAAGGAATTCCCGGTGCGTTATCACGACCGCATGGACACGCGCCGCTGGGGTCCGGGCGAACGCATTGTGTTCGAGCCGTACACGGAGGAAACCTTCAATACGTCGCGCGAGTGGATCGGCGAACACGAAATTTTCGAGGGCGGCGATCTGGGCAAGAAGCGCTATGAGGAAGCGACCGTCAGCGTGATGTAGCGTTTGACGGAAGGAGAAGAACGCCGCGTGTAAGAACACGCGGCGTTTCTATTTCTGTCTCAGCATCTCCGGCTCCGCCACGCGTAGTCCGATCAGGCGGTCGATGGTGGCCGTGTCCTGCTCCAGTTCGGCAGACGTTGCGCTGTGGGCGATGTTGCCGCGTTCCAGCACAATCGCATTCTGCGTGAGTGACAGCGCAATGTCGGTATGCTGCTCCACCAGAATGAAGGCCGTGCCCTGTTCCGCCAGCATGCGGCGCAGCGCCGAGGCGAGTTCCTCCACGATGATGGGGGCAAGGCCCTCGAACGGCTCGTCAAGGAGAAGCAGGTCGGGATTGGTCATCATGGCGCGGGCGACCGCAAGCATCTGCTGTTCGCCGCCGGAAAGATGATTGCCCTTGTTGCCGCGGCGTTCCTTCAGGCGCGGCAACAATTCGTAGATGCGATCGAGCGTCCAGTGGCCAGGTCGGGACGCGACGGTGAGATTCTCCTCCACCGACAGTGACGGGAAAATCTCGCGCTCCTGCGCCACCCAGCCGATGCCGCCGCGCGCGCGCTTGTATGGCGGCAATGCGGTGATGTCCTGTCCGAGCCAGATCACGCTGCCGCGCGCCACCTTGGTGTAGCCCATGATGGTCAGCAGCAGGGTCGATTTGCCGACGCCGTTGCGGCCGAGGATCGCGAGGCTGCCCTTGTCGGCGAGATCGAAGGACACATTGTCCAGTACCACGGCATCGCCGTAGCCGGCGCGGATAGTCTTCAGCGCGAGCAGGGGGTCAGCCATGGCGGCCTCCCTTGCCGAGATAAACCTCGCGCACGCGGGGGTCGGCGGCGATCTCGGCGGGAGTGCCTTCCACCAGAATGGCGCCGCCGACCATCACGATGATGCGGCTGGCGAAACGGAACACGACGTTCATGTCGTGCTCGATGAACAGGATGGCGATGTCCTTGGAGAGTTCGGCGATCACCGAAAACAATTCGGCGCTTTCCTCTTCCGGCACGCCGGCGGCCGGTTCATCGAGCAGCAGAACTTTCGGCTTGGTGGCGAGCGCCAGCGCGATTTCCAGGAGGCGCTGCTGGCCATAGGCAAGCTCGCGCGTGTCCCGATAGGCGACGCCGCCGAGCTTCAGCGAATTGAGAATGCTGTAGGCCTCGTCCGCATCATTTTTGTAGGAGGGAAGGCCTTTCCACCAGACGCCGGCATCGCCACGACGCTCCGCGATCACAAGCATGACCGATTCCAAAGGCGTCAGGTTCGGAAACAGCGTGTTGATCTGGAAGGTGCGCACAAGGCCTCGCTTCACCCGCGCGTCGGGCTTGAGCTCAGTGATGTCTTCATCGCCGAGGACAATGCGCCCGCCGTCGGGCGTCAGAAGTCCGGTCATGAGATTGATCAGCGTCGTCTTGCCGGCGCCGTTGGGGCCGATCAGCGCGTAGCGCTCGCCCTGCGGCAATGTCAGACTGATCCCCTTGGCCACAACGAGCGAGCCGAAGCTCTTGTCGACGCCGTGCGTCGAGAGGGCCGGCGCGCTCATGTCCGCCCCCGCCAGGACGACCACAATTTCCTCAGGCCGCCCAGAATGCCGTTCGGCAGCACCATCACCACAAAGACCAGCAGGAGGCCGATCCAGAAATACCAATATTGCGGGTTGATGCCGGAAAACTGGTCGCGCGCGATCATGAAGATCGCCGAGCCGACCAGCCCGCCATAGAGCATGCCGGCGCCGCCGAGCACGAGCATCACCAGCGTGTCGGCGGAGCGCTGGAAGCTCAGCACCTCAAGCGCGACGGTTTCAGTAGTCTGCGCCAGCAGCGCGCCGGCGACACCTGCCATGGCGGCAGAGATGGTATAGATTTTACGGATATGCGCGCGGCTCGGCGCGCCGATCGCCGGCATGCGTGTCGCGTTTTCGCGGATGCCGCGCATCGCCAGCCCAAACGGCGAATTGGTGATGCGCCGCGCCAACAGGAAACCGAGAAAGAGCACGACCAGCGAATAAGTATAGGCAGTGTAGCCCCAGAGGTCGAAATCGAAGACGCCGAAAATCTTCCAGATCCTCACGCCCTGCAGGCCGTCGGCGCCGCCGGTGAGAAAATGCGCGCTGTTGGCCGCTTCGTGCAGCAAGAGGCCAAGCCCGAGCGTGATCATGATCAGCGTCAGATGGCGAAACCGCGCGATGATGAAACTCGAGGCATAGCCGACGAGGGCGGCCATCGCGGCGCCGATGATCAGGCCGGTAATGGGCTCCCCCCAGCCGTGTTTGGACACAATGCCGGCCGTGTAGGCGCCAAGCCCGAAAAAGGCGGCATGTCCGAGCGAGACGATGCCTGCATAGCCGAGTATGAGGTCGAGCGAGAGCGCGAACAGGGCGGTGATGGCGATCTGGCTCGCCAGCACGAGATAGCTCGGGAACAGAAAGTAGGGCAGCAGAGTGCAGAGCCAGAAGGCGACCTCAATGACGTGCCAGCGGCTTTGCGCTTTCAAATATTCATAGGGGCTTGAGGCGGTCTCTGTCGTCAGCGGCATGGCTCAGCGCCTCCCGAACAGGCCGGCCGGCCGCCACATCAACAGCAGGATCATCACCAGATAGATCAGGAAGGCGCCAATCTCCGGCACATAATATTTGCCGGCGACGTCGCTGACGCCGATCAGCGTCGCGGCGGCGAAAGAACCGCCGATCGATCCCAGTCCGCCGACCGAAACCACGATCAGCACATAGACCAGATAGATGAAGGCGAAAGAGGGATCGAGGCCGACGATTTCAATTGCGAGCGCCCCGCCAAGGCCGGCGAGCCCGGAGCCAAGCGCGAAGGTGACAGCGAAGGCGCCGTCGACATTGATGCCGAGGCCGCGCGCCATGCGCTGGTTGTCCACGGCTGCGCGCACCTGCGCGCCGAAGCGCGTGTATTCCAACGCCAGCACCAGGACGAGGGTGATGACGAGGGCGACGCCGATCAGGAACAGGCGATAGACCGCAAAATTCACGCCCATCACGTGGAACGAGCCGCGCAGATAGGACGGCATCTGCACCGGCTGCAGGATGGTGCCGAAGATATAGGCTGCAACCGCAACCGAGATGAAGGCGAGCCCGATGGTGAGCAGCACCTGGTCGAGATCGCTAGCGCGGTAGAGCGGGCGGTAGAGGGTGCGTTCCAACAGCACGCTGACAAAAGCCGCCGCCAGAAAGGCAAACGGCAAAGTGGCCAGAAATGGCCACTTTGCCGTATTCATGAGAAAGACGGTGACATAAGCGCCCAGCATGGCGAAGGCGCAATGCGCCAGGTTGACGAAATTCATCATCCCCAGCGTCACCGAAAGTCCCACGGACAGCAGGAAGAGAAGCATCCCGTACGCAAAGCCGTCGAACAGGACGCCGATCACAGGGCCGATCATTGCAAACTTCGATCCTTCCGGCGCTGTCCGTGGAAAACCTGGCGGTTACTTCTTCATCCGTGCCTTGACCGGGTCCTTCACGTTCTCGACCTTGTCGAACTCGACATTGACGAGCTTGCCGTCGACCTTTTCAACCCGGCGAACATAGATGGTCTGGATGATGTCGCGGGTCTCGGGATCGATCGAGATCGGGCCGCGCGGGCTCTCCCACTTCATTCCCTTGGCGGCATTGATCAGGGCCTCTCCGTCGGTCTTGCCGCCGGTCTTCTTCAGCGCCTCGTAGATCAGGTGCATGCCGTCCCAGCCGCCGATGCTGAACAGGTCCGGGTTGCGGCCATAGGCTTCATTATAGGCTTTCACGAATTCCCGGTTCATCGCCGATTGATGATTGTGGTCGTAGTGGAAGCCGGTGATGATGCCGAGCGCCACATCGCCCATGCTCTTCAGCGCGGTATCGTCGGTAATTTCGCCCTGGCCCATCACCTTGATCTTCTTCGGATCGATGCCGCGCTCCGCCAGCGCCTTGCCGAAAGCGGCCGGCTGCGCGCCGCCAGGCACGAAGACAAAGATGCCCTCCGGATTGATGTCCTTGGCGCGCTGCACATACGCGCTGAAATCCGGATTTGCGACCGGCATCCGGACCGTGCCGACCACTTCGCCGCCGGCCTCCTTAATACCTCGGCTGAAGGCGCCCTCGGCGTCAATGCCGGGGCCGTAATCGGAGACCATGGTATAGATCTTCTTTACCCCGCCCTTGGTCGCGGCCCATTTGCCGAGCGTCTCATTGATCTGCGGGATCGTGACCGAAGCCCGCGCCATGTACTGAGACTTGGTGGTGATGATCGCAGTTGCCGCATTCATGACCACCATGAACTTCTTGGCCTGTTCCGATACGTCGCCGGCGGCCATCGCGTTCGGGGTCAGCGCGAAGCCGGCCAGTATGTCGACGTTGTCGCGAACGATCAGCTCCTGTGCAAGTCGCTTGGCGACATCGGGCGCGATGCCGCCGGTGTCCTTGCGGATGAATTCGATCTTCTTGCCGGCAACGGTATCGCCCTTCTGCTTCACATAGAGCTTAATGGCGTTGTCCATTTGCGCGGCGGCGTCGGCGAACTGCCCCGAATAGGACATGATCAGACCGATCTTGATGGTGCCTTGCGCATTGGCCGCCGGCATGGCCGCGGCCAGTCCCAATGCGGCGGCAAGGCCGATCAGCGCTTTCTTCATTTCATCCTCCCACTTGATCTTGCTGGCCAATTTGTCATGTGGCCGGTTGAGTCGGACCGTAATAGCAGACATTTACCCGGTCAATTGCACTGCCAGGCGCGGCAAAAAGAATTCGATGAACGAGCAAGTGCGTCCTATTTGGGCATCCGCGCCTTCACCGGATCCTTCACATTCTCGACCTTGTCGAACTCGATATTGGTCAATTCACCGCCCACCTTTTCGACCTTGCGGATATAGATCGTTTGCACGACATCGCGGGTTTCCGGATCAATCTGGATTTTGCCGCGCGGGCTTTCCCACGACATGCCCTTGGCTGCGTTGATGAAGGTCTCGCCGTCGGCCTTGCCGCCGGTCTTCTTCAGCGTCTCGTAAATGAGATGCATGCCGTCATAGCCGCCCACCGCCAGCAGATTGGGATTCACGTTGTTATTGGCGGCGCGGAAGTCCTTGACGAATTCCTTGTTCAGCGCGGAATTGTGGCTGCGATCGTAGTGATACGAGGTAATGACCCCGAGCGCTTCGTCGCCCATGCTTTGCAGGCCGGTGTCGTCGACGATTTCGCCGGAGCCGAGGATCTTGATCTTGTCCGGGGTCACGCCGCGTTCGGCGAGGCTCTTCATCACCGCGGCGGGCTCCTTGCCGGCCGGCACGAAGATGAAGACCGATTGCGGATTGGCGTCCTTCACCCGCTGCGCATAGGCGGAGAAGTCTACATTGTTCACCGGTGTGCGGATGGCACCGAGGATTTCGCCGCCGGCCGCCTTGAAGGCGCGCTGGAAGCCCTGTTCGGCGTCGTGGCCGGGCGCATAATCGGACACCATGGTCATGGCATTCTTGATGCCATTCTTGAACGCCCAGGCCCCCAGCGGTTCGGTGATCTGCGGCAGCGTCATCGACACGCGTACGGAGTAGGGCGACTTGGTGGTGATGATCGACGTCGCCGCGTTCATGATCACCATCGGCTTCTTGGCCTGTTCGGAAACCGGAGCCGCAGCCAATGCATTCGGCGTCAGCACAAAGCCGGTAAGAATGTCGACGCCATCGCGCACGACCAGTTCCTGTGCCAGGCGCCGGGCGACATCGGGGGCAATGCCGCCGGTATCCTTGCGGATGATCTCGATCTTCTTGCCGGCGACGGTGTCGCCGTGACGCTTCATGTAGAGCCTGATCCCCCCGTCCATCTGCGTTGCAGTGTCGGCCACCGGACCGGAGAACGGCAAAATCACGCCGATCTTGATGGTGCCCTGCGCCTGTGCAGGCGCTGTGGCAAAGAACATGGCGGCAGCGCCGCAGATGGAAAAAGTCTTCAGATGGTGACGCACGTGATCCTCCCTGCTTCCCCCGGAAGCTGGCCGAATACTAGTCAGGAACATTTTTCCGGTCGAATCGATTCCCACCTGCCCAACGCTGCCCACCCGCAGGGATCAGACGGTCCCCCAGACCTCGTCGGCGACCTCGACGCACAGGGCGAGCTTGCGGCGCTCGATGTCCTCGGTGACCTTGTTGCCGTGATGGGTGGAGGCGAAGCCGCATTGCGGGCTGATGCAGAGATTCTCCAGCGGCACATATTTCGCGGCCTCATCGATGCGCCGCTTGAGAGAATCCTTGGATTTCAGTTCCGGCACCTTGGAACTGACCAGGCCGAGCACGACTTTTTTCGTCTTCGGCACGAAACGCAACGGTTCGAAGCCGCCCGCCCGCTCGCTGTCATATTCCAGGAAGAAGCCATCGACATCAGCCCCGCCGAACAGGACCTCGGCGACGGGCTCGTAGCCGCCCTCGGCCATCCACATGCTCATGGCATTGCCGCGGCAGGTATGCATGGTGATCGCCATGTCGCCGCGGTCTTTGGTGATGGCGCTGACAATATCCGCATATAGTTGCGCCAGCGCAACCGGGTTTTCGCCGTCCTTTTGAACCTGTGCCTGGATGCCGCTGTCGCAGATTGTCGCAAAGGAGACGTCGTCGAGCTGCAGATAGGTGCAGCCGGCCTCGGCCATGTCGGCGATCTCCGCGCGATAGGCGGTGACGATGTCGGACCAGAAGTCCTTCACGTCGGGATAAACCTTCTGATCGATCACCTTGCGGCCGCCGCGCATGTGCAGATAGGTCGGCGAGGGAATGCAGAATTTTGCGGTCTTCGTCGTTGCCGATTTCACGAACTTGAAATCGTCCACCATGATCGGCTTGCTGCGGCGGACCTTGTCGTTCACCACCAGCATCGACGACATATGCGCGGTTTCCCCGCCGGCGCCCTTGAAGCTGACGGCATAGTCGCCGTGCGTCCAGACGATGCCGTCGAAGCCTGTGAGGAAATCGACATGCCAGAAGGCGCGGCGGAGCTCGCCGTCAGTGATGCCCTGAAGCCCGGTCGATTCCTGCAGGGCGATGACATCGCGGATGCAGGCATCTTCGAGGCTGCGAAGTTCCTCCTTGGAAATTTCGCCCTTTTCTGCTTTCGCCCGCGCCTCCTTCAGGCGTTCGGGGCGGAGCAGGCTGCCGACCTGGTCGGCGCGATAGGGCGGTTTGCTTGCTGGCATTCGTTGTTTTCCTCGGTTCGATATTTCACCAAGCGAACCGGGAAGCCGCTTTTTCGTCAACCACTAATCAGCACCGCGGAAGGTGGGCATGGCGGCCATGCGGCCCAATCGCGAACCGCGGGAAGTCAGCGCGCCGATGGAAAATCCGGCGCGCTGATTGCAGCGGAACCGGCGCTATTTCTTCTTCATCGCCTCCTTCACGGGGTCTTTCACATTCTCCACTTTGGCGAATTCGACATTGCGCAGTTCGTTGCCGACTTTCTCCACCCGACGGATATACACGGTCTGGACGATGTCCCGGGTCTCGGGATCGATCGCGATCGGCCCGCGCGGGCTTTCCCATTTCATGCCTTTGGCGGCATTGACCAGCGCCTCGCTATCGGTCTTGCCGCCGGTCTTCTTTAACGCTTCGTAGATCAGGTGCATGCCGTCATAGCCACCGACGGCAAGAAAGTTCGGATTCACGCCGCTGAATTCTTTGGTGAATGCAGCAACGAACTCTTTGTTCAGCTTGGAATCGTGATTGTGGTCGTAGTGCCAAGCGGTGATGATGCCGAGCGCAGCATTGCCCATGCTCTTGATGGCGGAATCGTCGGTCACCTCGCCGGTGCCCATGATCTTGATCGCTTGTGGATTGACGCCGCGTTCCGCAAACGCCTTGCCGAGCGCCGCCGGCTGCGCGCCGGCCGGCACAAAGACAAAGATCGATTCCGGATTGAGGTCTTTCGCGCGCTGCACGAAAGCCGAGAAATCCGGATTGGCCACCGGCATGCGCACGGCGCCGATAATTTCCCCGCCGGCCGCCTTGAAGGCATTTGAATAGGCGCCTTCGCAGTCATGTCCGGGGCCATAGTCGGAGGCCAGCGTATAGGTCTTCTTCGTGCCGTTCTTGAAGGCCCAGGTGCCGAAAGTCGCGCAGACCTGCGGCAGGGTCAACGATGTGCGTACGGAGTAGTTTGACTTGGTGGTGATGATCGCCGTCGCCGCATTCATGATGACCATGAATTTCTTGGCCTGGTCCGACACGTCGGACGCTGCGATCGCATTCGGCGTGAGTACGAAGCCGGCGAGTATGTCGACATTGTCGCGGACAACGAGCTCCTGTGCGAGCCGCTTGGCGACATCCGGCGCAACGCCGCCGGTATCTTTGCGGATGATTTCGATCTTCTTGCCGGCGACGGTGTCGCCCCTCTGCTTCATATAGAGCTTGATGCCGTTATCGAGTTGCGTGGCCGTATCGGCGAATTGTCCCGAATAGGGCAGAATGACGCCGATCTTGATCGTGCCTTGCGCGAGCGCCGGTGATGCAGCGAACGCGATTGCAGTCAGGCCACCCAGTCCGACGATGATTTTTCTCATCGGGGTCCCTCCAGGTGATGGTTTGTGAACGTGCTTTTTTTCTTTAAACGGTATCGGCGGCGGTCAGGCGGGTCAATTTGACGGCTGGTCCGGTCCAGGCCCGGAAGCGGTTTGCGTCCAAAAGCCGCAAGGCCGCTGCCGGCGGACCAAGCCGGGCGATCCGTAAGTTGCATCTCTCAGAAGGCTATATGTAGAGAGTATCAGAGGCCCGGAATAGGCCGGCTTGCCGAGGACATGCAGTGTGCCGATCCGCTTTCGACTGAATGGAGTTCCACGGGTCCTGGACGGGCTTTCGCTCACCGTGACCGTTCTGGACTACCTTCGAGGGACGGAGCGCCTGACCGGCACCAAGGAAGGCTGCGCCGAGGGCGATTGTGGGGCCTGCACAATTGTGGTGGCCAAGCCGGGGCCAGATGGACCGCGTTACGAAGCGGTGAACTCCTGCCTCATGCTGGTACCGCAGCTCGCGGGCTGTGACGTTCTGACCATCGAGGGGCTTGCGGCGCGCGACGGAGAATTGCACCCGATCCAGTCGGCGCTGGTGAATGCCGACGCCACTCAATGCGGATTCTGCACGCCGGGCTTCGCGATGGCGATGTTCGCCTTCTCGCAGGACGGCAGCGCGCGCGACGACGAGACGATCCACGAAGCGCTGGCCGGCAACCTGTGCCGCTGCACCGGCTACCGGCCGATCGTCGAAGCCTGCCGCAAGCTGCAGCCGGCACCGGCCGGGTGCGTTGAGCACATGCAAGAGAACGATACGCTGCCGCTGAATGATGAAGATGCCGTCCATCGTTGCGGAGAGCAGATTTTCTACGCGCCGGCGTCGCTCGACGCACTGACCGCTTTGCGCGCGCAGAACCCTGACGCCATCCTGCTTGGCGGCGGCACCGATCTTGGCCTGCGGGTGAGCAAGGAGCGCGAAGCATTTCCGGCGGTGATCTGGGCCGGGGCGGTGGCCGAGCTCAAGCGTTTGCAGGATGGGGACGGCGTGCTGGAGATCGGCGGCGCCGTCACCTATTCGGAGGCGTTGCCGCTGCTCGACAAGCATTTTCCATCCTTCGCTGCGCTTGTCCGTCGCGTCGGCTCGCGGCAAATCCGCAATCTCGGCACGTTCGCAGGCAATCTCGCCACGGCATCGCCGATCGGCGACACCATTCCCTGCTTGTTCGCGCTGAATGCGGAAGTGACGTTGCGCTCGCAAGCGGGCATGCGCAGCTTGCCGGTGGAGCAATTCATTGCTGGTTATCGCAAGACCGCAATGCAGCCAGACGAGTTCATTGAATCAATCCGTATTCCGGTCGCGCGCGGAGATCGCATTTTCAAAGCCTACAAATTGTCCAAGCGGTTCGATCAGGACATTTCCACCCTGGTGGCGGCTTTCAGCCTTGCGATCGAGAATGGCATTGTGCGCGATATCCGGGCGGCGTTCGGCGGCATGGCGGCGCAGACAGCGCGCGCCAGACATGTCGAAGCCTCTCTGGTGGGTAAGGCATGGACAGCAAATGCGGTTGCTGACATCGATGCCATCATCGCGCAGGATTTCAGGCCGATGAACGATCATCGGGGCGGCGCGGATTATCGCCTGCGCGCGGCCGCCAATCTCGTCCGCCGGCTGCAGGCTGAAACATCTTCTTCGCAACCCGTACAGGTCTGGTTGCTATGACGGCTCCGCTCGGACGCATCCAGGGCGGCATTCATGCATCGATCCGGCATGACAGCGCCGCCGGCCATGTCAGCGGCAGTGCGCTCTATATCGACGATATCCCGAATGTGCCCGGTGCGCTGGAAAGCGCGCTTGTGCTCAGCCCACATGCGCATGCGCGCATCAGGTCGATCGATGTGTCGGCGGCGCTGGCATCGCCGGGCGTCGTAGCTGCTATTTCCGCAAAAGATATCCCGGGCAAGAACGACATCGGCCCGATCCGGCCCGACGAGCCGCTGCTGCCGTCCGATATTGTGGAATATGAAGGCCAGCCGGTGGTCGCGATTGCGGCGACGACGCTCGATCATGCGCGCGTCGCGGCAAAGCTGGTGAAGATCGATTACGAAGTGCTGGAGCCGGTGCTGACGGTCGAGGAAGCAATCAAGCGCCGGCTATTCCTCACGCCGCCGCAAATCATGACACGCGGCGACGTGGATGCGGCGCTGAAAAGCACGGCACATCGTTTGTCCGGCGAGCTGCGCTGCGGCGGGCAGGATCACTTCTACCTTGAGGGGCAGGTCGCCATCGCCACGCCCGGCGAAGGCCGCGACATGCACATCTTCTCCTCCACTCAGCATCCGACCGAGGTGCAGCACGGCGTGGCGCATCTCCTGGGGATTCCGTTCAACGCAGTCACCTGCGAGGTGCGGCGCATGGGCGGCGGCTTCGGCGGCAAGGAGAGCCAGGCCACGATCATCGCCGGCATTGCCGCGGTGCTGGCGTGGAAGACGCGCCGGCCGGTCAAGCTGCGGCTACCGCGCGACGACGACATGCGCGCGACCGGAAAGCGGCATCCCTTCCTGTTCCGCTACGATGTCGGCTTCGACGGCAGCGGCGCGATCGCTGGCCTCGATCTGATGCTGGCGGCGAATGGCGGCAATGTCGCCGACCACACGCCGGCGGTGCTGACGCGTGCACTGTGCCATGCCGACAATTGCTACTGGCTGCCGAACCTCCGCTTCACCGGCTACACCTGCAAGACCAATATCGTCTCCAATACGGCCTTCCGCGGCTATGGCGGTCCGCAGGGGATGTTCGTTATCGAGACGATCATCGAGATCGTGGCGCGCCATCTCGGCAAGACGCCGCAAGAGATCCGACAGCGCAATTTCTACGGCATCGGTCGGAATGATGTCACGCCTTACGGCATGAAGGTCGAGGACAATATCATCGAGCGCGTGCTCGACGAACTCGATCGCAATGTCGATCTGGCCGCGTGGCGGAAGGATATTGTCGCGTTCAATGAGGCGAGCCCCGTCATCAAGAAAGGGCTCGCGACCATGCCGGTGAAATTCGGCATTTCCTTCAACAGGCCGGCGCTGAACCAGGCCGGCGCGCTAGTGCACGTCTATACCGATGGCAGCGTCACCCTGAATCACGGCGGCACCGAGATGGGGCAGGGGCTGTTCATCAAGGTGGCGCAGGTTGTCGCGGAAGCGTTCCAGATCGACATTGGAAACATCAGAATAACGCCGACGAGCACCGGGAAAGTGCCGAATACGTCGCCGACCGCCGCGTCTTCCGGCTCCGATCTGAATGGCATGGCGGCACTCAATGCCGCCGAACAGATCAAGGCACGGATGGCCGACGTCGCTGCGGAACAGTTCAACGTGCCGGTCGGCGAGGTCGTTTTTCAGCAGAATCGTGTTTATGCCGGCAACCGATCCATGTCGTTTGCCGAACTCGCCGCCCTCTCATGGGAAAAGCGCGTCTCGCTGTCCGCCACCGGCTATTACCGCACGCCGAAAATCCATTGGGATTTCGCCACCAATACCGGCCGCCCGTTCTATTACTTCACCTATGGCGCGGCCGCGGCAGAAGTCGCCATCGACACGCTGACCGGCGAATCGCGGGTGCTGCGCGCCGAGCTCGTCCAGGATTGCGGCCAATCGCTCAATCCGGCGATCGATCTCGGCCAGATCGAAGGCGCCTTCGTGCAAGGCATGGGCTGGCTGACAACCGAGGAACTGGTCTGGGACGACAAGGGCCGGCTGCGTACGCACGGGCCGTCAACTTACAAAATTCCGGGCAGCCGCGACGTGCCGCCTGTCTTCAATGCCCGCATCTTGCCCGATGCACCGAACCGGGAAGAAACCGTCTTCCGCTCCAAGGCGGTCGGCGAGCCGCCTTTGATGCTGGCCTTGTCGGTCTGGCTTGCCATTCGGGACGCCATTTCGAGCCTGTCGGGATATCGGCTGGCCGCCCGGCTTGATGCACCGGCTACGCCGGAGCGGGTGCTGGCCGCGGTGGACGATATCCGCGCTCGCGATCAAGCCTGACGGCGACCCATTCAACCCACTGATCTTTCACATCAAGAAATTTCTTGGCGACTGACGCCAGGATTCCATTGACTGCGATCGGGTTGGGGATTAATAGAGCGAACGTTCATTCGCTTTTACCGCACTGCAGCAAGTAGCCGGTTACCATGCGACGTCCGAGCGCCCAGCTCCAGCAAGACCGCCGCGAGGAGATTCTCGACGCGGCCCGGCGCTGCTTTGCTCGCACCGGCTTTCACCAGACCTCGATGCAGCAGATCTGCGCGGAGGCCGGGATGAGCCCGGGCAATCTCTACCGCTACTTCCCGTCCAAGGAAGCGATCATTGCCGGCATCACCGAGCGCGACCGCGCCGAAGTGGGGGCGCAACTCGCCGGTGCCCAGGCGGCGCCCGACTTTTTTGCAACCTTGGAAGCGCTGGCACGCCACCATCTGGTCGAGCGACCGACGGAGGATGTCGGGCTGTGTATTGAGATGATCGCGGAGAGCCGGCGCAATCCCACCATCGCGCGCATCATGCGCGATTTTGACGCCGACGTGCGTGCGCACCTGTTCGCGCTGCTGGCGGCTGCGAAGGATCGCGGCGACATTGCTGCGGACGCCGATTTCGAAGCCGCCGTTGAAACGATGATGCTGCTTGCCGACGGGGTGTGGTGGCGCCGCGCGGTGCATGACGACTTCGATCCGAAAACGTCAATTCCGATTTTCATGAGCATCATGCGGTTCATGCTGCTCGACCGCGCACAACGCGGAGAGAGACAGGTGGGAGTCTCCGATGAAGGGTAGCCGTATTGTCGCCATCGGCCTTGTTGTCGTGGCGGTCGCCTGGATTGCATCCGGCCATCTCATTCCGCACGAGAGCACGGAGAGCAAGGCGGCTTTGACCACCGAAGCCGAGAAGAAGGCCTTTCGCGTGGCTGTTGTTGAAACGACGGCGCAGCCGCACAGTCGCAAGCTCATTCTCTCCGGCCGCACCGAAGCCGACCGCAAGGTGGCGGTTGTGGCGCGCACCGGCGGTGCGCTCACCGAGTTGCGCGTGAAGCGCGGACAGCAGGTCAAGAAGGGCGATGTCATCGCGGTGCTGTCCGATGACGCCCGCGAGGCGCAGGTGGCGCAGGCGCGCGCTCTCTACACGCAACGCAAGACGGAGCTTGAAGCACGCCGCAAGCTGATCGAGCAGGGTACGCTGCCGAAGCTCGAACTCGTCAATCTCGAATCGCAATTCAAGGCCGCCGAAGCCGCGCTCGCTGCGGCGGAAGCCGAACGTGATCGCGGCATCGTGCGCGCGCCCTGGGACGGCGTGATCACAGATACGCCGGCGGAAGTCGGCGGCGCCGCCTTCTCGATGGCCGGCAAGGAGGTGGCGCAGATGGTGGCGCTCGATCCGATGCTGGCCGTGGTGGAAGTGTCGGAACGCAAGCTTGCGGGCATCAAGCTCGGCGACGTTGCTGAACTGCGCCTTGTGACGGGCCAGAAGGCGACCGGTCGCGTGCGCTTTGTGTCCAAGTCGGCGAGCCCGACCACGCGCACCTATCGCGTCGAGGTCGAGGTGAAAAATCCGGACGGCTCGATCCCCGACGGCATCACCGCGGAAGTCGCCATTCCGATGGCCCCGGTGGAGGCCTCGCGCGTGCCGCGCTCGGCGCTAACCTTCTCGTCCGCGGGCGATCTTGGCGTCCGCGTCGTCCGCGACCAGGGCAGGGTCGATTTCGTGCCGATCAGCGTGGTTGAGGACGATCAGGCTTTCATGTGGGTCGCCGGCATTCCCGATCAGTCGCGCGTGATTGTGCAAGGTCAGGACTTCGTGCGTGAAGGCCAGATCGTGCAGGCCGTACCGGCGCCGGAAACCACGGCGGCGAGCCGCTGACCCTCTTGATCGCGGAAAGAGACGCGTCATGTTCAAGCTCATCGACTACGCGATCAGCCATGCGCGCCTGACCATTGCGACGCTGATCTTCCTGCTTGTCGCCGGCTTCATCTCCTACCGGGCGATCCCGAAGGAATCCGAGCCCGACGTCAAGATTCCGATCATTTACACGCAGCTCACGCAGCGCGGCATTTCACCGGAAGATTCCGAGCGGCTGCTGCTTCGGCCGGTCGAGACGCAGCTCAAGTCGGTCAGCAACGTGAAGGAAATGCGCTCCACCGCCTTCGAGGGTGGCGGCTATGTGCTGCTCGAATTTGAAGCAGGCTTCGATTCCAAGGCGGCGCTCGCCGACGTGCGCGCCAAGGTCGACCAGGCCAAGCGCGATCTGCCGCGTGATGCCGATGAGCCGATCGTGCAGGAAGTCAATCTGTCGCTTTATCCGGTGCTCGTGGTCGGCCTGTCCGGCGACATACCGGAGCGTTCGATGCTGCGCATCGCGCGCGCGGCCAAGAATGCGATCGAGCAGGTGCCGGGTGTGCTGTCGGCGGAATTGCGCGGCTCGCGCGAAGAGGCGGTCGAGATCATCGTCGAGCCGATGCTGCTGAAAAGCTACGGCGTCTCGCTCGACCAGCTCATCAGCACCGTGAACGCATCGAACAGCCTGATCGCCGCCGGCGCCCTGGAGGGCGATACCGGACGCTTTGCCGTCAAGGTGCCTGGCCTGATCGAGCGGCCGCAGGATGTGCTGAAGGTGCCGGTAGCCGCCACCTCCGGCGCAACCATCACCGTCGGCGACGTGGCGCAGGTGCGGCCGACCTTCAAGGACGCCACCTCTGTTACGCGGGTCAACGGCCGCACCGCCATGACCATCGAAGTGTCCAAGCGCACCGGCGCCAATCTGCTGGAGACAGTGGACGGCGTGAAGGCGCTGGTCGAGAAGATGAAGACGACCTGGCCGGAAGGCGTGCACGTCACCTTCACGCAGGACAAATCGAAGACCATCCGCATCATGCTCGCGGATCTGCAGAACTCGGTGGTGACAGCCGTTCTGCTGGTGAC
Source organism: Pseudorhodoplanes sp. (assembly GCA_032027085.1). Classification (NCBI taxonomy): domain Bacteria; kingdom Pseudomonadati; phylum Pseudomonadota; class Alphaproteobacteria; order Hyphomicrobiales; genus Pseudorhodoplanes; species Pseudorhodoplanes sp. The sequence goes on from JAVSMS010000001.1 coordinate 2,331,020, forward strand.
CGTGATCATGCTGTTCGCTCTGGGCTTCCGCGCCTCGCTGTTCATCGGCATCGCGATTCCGGCGTCATTCCTTGCGGGTGTGCTCGGGCTGTATCTCGCCGGGCTGACCGTGAATATCGTCGTGCTGTTCTCGCTCATTCTCGCGGTCGGCATGCTGGTGGACGACGCCATCATCGTCTCCGAATTCGCCGAGCGCCGTATGGCCGAAGGCATGCCGCCGAAGGAGGCCTATTCGCTCGCCGCGAAACGCATGGCCGGGCCGGTGATCGCCGCGACTGCGACGCGCGTCGCCGCCTTCTCGCCGCTGCTGTTCTGGCCGGGCGTGGTCGGCGAATTCATGAAATACATGCCGATTACCCTGATCGCGACACTGTCGGCCTCGCTGGTCGTGGCGCTGTTCTTCACGCCGACGCTTGGCGCGCTGCTTGGCAAGGCGGCGCCGGTTCCGCATGACGAGCGCATGAATGAGCGGGGCCTCTATATGCGCACGGTGCGGCTGGCTCTGCGCCATCCCGGCACGACGCTCTCGCTGGCGGTCTTCCTCTTGGTGGCGGTGTCGCTCGCTTACGGCAAGTTCGGCCGCGGGGTCGAATTCTTCCCCAACGTGGAGCCCGATTACGGCCAGGTGATCGTGCATGCGCGGGGCAATATCTCGCTTGAGGAGAAGGACCGCCTGCTTCGCGATGTCGAGAAGCATGTACTGGCGACGCCCGGTCTGCAGACGGTCTATACCCGTGTCGGTGAGCAGCCGCGCGGCTCGAACGAGATCACGGAAGACACCATTGGTGTGATCCAGTTCGAATTCGGCGACTGGAAGACACGCAACGTCGCTCACAAGATCATGGACAGCATCCGAGAAAGGACCGCGGAAATTCCCGGCATTCTCGTCGAGGTGACGGCGCCGCGCGCCGGCCCTCCCACCGGCAAGCCGATCCAGGTGCAGATCGGCGCGCTCGATCCGGATGTGTTGCCGGGCATTGCCAAGAAGGTTGCCGGCGTTCTGGCGCAGAATCCGAATATCCGCGATCTCGACGATGGATTGCCGCTGCCCGGTATCGACTGGAAGATCGAGGTCGACAAGGCGGAGGCCGCGAAATACGGCGCGGGGCCGAATACGGTCGGCACGGCGGTGCAGCTTGTTACCAACGGCGTGAAGGTGACCGAATATCGCCCCGCCGAGAGCGACAAGGCCGTCGATATCCTGGTGCGGTTTCCGAGCGACCGCCGCAGCCTCGACCAGATCGACGAATTGCGGGTGCAGACGCCGTCCGGGCAGGTGCCGATCGGCAATTTCGTGCAGCGCATCCCGGCACAGCGCGTCGGCTATATCAACCGCGTCGGCAGTAACCGCGTGATGACGGTATCGGCGAATGTCGCGGAAGGCGTGCAGACCGCGAAGGTGCAGCAGCAGATCGCCGCCGAGTTGAACAAGACCGATCTTGGCGTCGGCGTGACCTGGAAGCTCAAGGGCGAGGACGAGGAGCGCGAGAAGGCGGGAGCATTTCTGATGGGCGCCTTCGGCACCGCGATCTTCCTGATTTTTGCGATCCTCTTGGCGCAGTTCAATCGGCTGACCTCGGTCGGTCTGGTGCTCACGGCGGTCGTTCTCTCGACCATCGGCGTGCTGCTCGGTCTGCTGGTCATGGGGCAGCCCTTCGGCGTGGTGATGACCGGCATCGGCATCATCGCCAATGCCGGCGTGATCGTGAACAACAACATCGTGCTGATCGACACCTACGACCGGCTGCGGCGCGAAGGCGTTGCCGCTTATGATGCGGTCATCGAAACCTGCCGTGAGCGCGCGCGTCCCGTGGTGCTGACGGCGGTGACGGCGATCCTCGGCGTGCTGCCGATCGCCTTCGGCATGAATCTCGATTTCCTGCTGCGTGAAGTCGCCGTGGGAGCGCCGTCGACGCAATGGTGGATCAGCCTCTCGACCGCGATCGTGTTCGGCCTCGGCTTCGCCACCATCCTGACGCTGATCGTCACACCGGCGGCGCTGATGGGCATCGCCATCCTGGCGGAGAAGCGCGGGGCGTGGATGGGGAAAGTGCGGGCAAGATTGGGGCGCCGCCGGATAAAGGTTGCGAGCTGAGCCAGAACTTTCGTTCGCCCCCCGCTTGCGCGGGGACGAACGGAGATTGGATATGGCTATAAAGTATCCTCGATCTCTTTCCGCAGCTCCGCCGTCACTTCCGGCATGACGCCATAGAAGGCGCGAAAGGCCGGGCGCGCCTGATGCAGCAGCATGCCGAGGCCGTCGACAACGGTGTTACCGCGCGCTTTTGCTGACGCGAGCAGCGGCGTGACCAGCGGATTGTAGACGATATCGCTGACCAGGGCCGTTGTCGGCAGCGCGTCGAGCGCAATGTCGAGCGGCGGCTGGCCGACCATGCCCTGACTGGTCGTGTTGACCAGCAGCGCCGCGCCATCGAGGGCCTCGGCGCGCTTGTCCCACGCGAGCACGCGCACATTTGAGCCTGCCGCTGACGCGAGTTCTTCGGCGCGCTCGCGGGTGCGGTTCAGCAGCCTGATCTCCTTCGCCCCTTCGGCAATCAGCGTCACCACGATCGCGCGAGCACCCCCGCCGGCGCCAAGGACGACAACCGGTCCTGCATTCGCCTTCCAGTCCTTGCGGACGTCGCGCACGCTTTCGACAAAGCCATAGCCATCGGTATTGAAGCCCGAGAGCTTGCCGTCCTTTTCCACAACGACTGTGTTCACAGCTCCAATGCGTTGCGCCAGCGGGTCGACATTGTCCACCAGCTTCATCACCTCAAGCTTGTGCGGAATGGTGACGTTGCAGCCGGAAAATCCGAGCGCAGACAATCCTTTCAGCGCGTCGGCAACGCGACCGGGGGCGACCGGCAGCGGCACATAGGTCCCGGCGATGCCGTAATGCGCGAGCCAGAAGCCATGCAGCTTCGGCGAACGCGAATGCGCCACCGGCCAGCCCATGACTCCCGCCAGCTTGAAAGGGTGCGTCTCGTTCATGCAGTGTGACTTCTAGCGTGTATGGCTTTCGATTAGGTGAAATCCGGTGCGAAAGGAAGACGTGAATGGCGGCGAAGATACAAATCCGCATGGGTGGTTACGGCCCGGCCACCACCTGCTTCAGCAAGGCGCTGAAATTCATCGGCGGCCGGCTGGAATCCGAATTCGGCGACAGCGTCGACATCAAATATGTCTGGAACATCATGGATTTCGGTTACCGGTCGGAGGATATTCTCTGGCTGGTTGAAAGCGGCATTCTCAGTCTTGGCTATCAATCGTCCAGCTATCTGACCGACCGCGTGCCGGAGCTCGGCATTGCCGATCTGCCGTTCCTGTTCTCCGACAAGACAAAGGCGCGCGCCGCCATCGACGGCGAGATGGGCGCGTTCCTGGCGCGGAAGATCGAGGAGCGCGTCGGCTATCGCATTCTCGGCTGGTTCGAGAACGGTTTCCGGCATGTGTCGAACAAGGTGAAGCCGATCCACACGCCGGCCGATATGACTGGCATGACCATACGCGTGCTGCCGAGCAAGGTGCAGGCGCGGACTTTCGAACTCATGGGTGCGAAGCCGTTACGCTGGGATCTGACCGAAGCGCTGCAGGCGATCTTCGCCGGCACCATCGACGCGCAGGAAAATCCGCTCGCCAACACGGTCACCTATGGCGCGCACAAATATCACCGCTTCCATACGCTGACTGGGCATTTCTACGTGTCGCGGCCCATTTTCCTGCACCGCACGTCCTATGACGGATGGCCTGACGCGTTGCGGAGAGCGATGCAGCACGCGGTGAAGGATGCCGTTTTGTTTCAGCGGAAGCTTGCGATCGGCGAGGAGGAAGAGGCGCTGGCCGCGATCAGGGCGCAGGGTTGCGAAGTCGTGGAGCTGAGCGCGGCCGAGCATGCGCAATTCGTCACGGCGGTCCAGCCGCTCCTGGCGGAAGCGCGCAATGTCTATGCGCAGGACGCCCTGCGGTTCGTATCGAGTTGATCTTGCTGCGAATTCAACTTGGCTCACACTCGCTGCTTTTGGAAATTTCATGTAATGAAAATAAACTTTACAATGTCGAAAAAATCTTGACTCGCAGGTCGGCTCGTTTTTTCCTGTGCGACATAAAAATCGAAGGAAAAACGCCGTGGCTGATGCAATTCCCGCCAGCAATGAACCGATTGTGCTTGCCCAGCCGGAACGCCTGAAGCCGGCTGCGCGCAACAGCATCCAGTCCGTCGACCGGGCGCTGGCTCTGCTCGAAGCCCTGGCCGAGGCCGGGGGTGAAGCTGCGCTCACCGAGCTCTCGCGCCGCACCTCGCTCAACGTCTCGACCTGCCACCACCTGCTCTCCACGCTGGTGAACTGGGGTTATGTCGCAAAGGTGCCGGGCCGGCGTTCCTATGCGCTCGGCGCGCGCGTGCTTTATCTCGGCCAGGCCTGTCTGCGTCAGGTCGATCTTCCCCGCCGTGCGCAGCACCATATCGATCGCATCAATGCGGTGACTGGCGAAACGGTGCATCTTGCCGTGCTGCAGAGCGACAACATCGTCACCTTGGTGAAGCGCGATTCGCGCCACGCCGTGCGGGTGGAGACCGGCGCGCTCGGCCGGTCGGATGCACCGCATGCGACCGCGACGGGCAAGGCAATGCTTGCCTGGCTGACCGAGGATCATATCCGCCGCATCCTCGCCGATCAGAAGATGAAGCGGTTCACGGAAAACACGATCACGGATTTCGCTGCATTCATTGAAGAATTGCGACATGTCCGCCGCAACGGCTACGCGATGGATCGTGAGGAATTCCAGCCGGGCGTCATCTGCATCGGGTCGGCGATCCGCGATCACGCCGGCGCCGTGGTCGGCGCGATCAGCGCCTCGATGCCGGCCATGCGCGCCACCGAAGAGCATGTCGCGCTGGTGCGCAACGAGATTATCGCCGCCGTCAGCGCCCTGAATGCGGAACTGGGCGAGCCCGGTTCGCAGACGCACGCCTCTTCGCTGAAGCCAAAAGCCGTCGCCAGCTAATCACAAACATACAAATAGAATAACAGGAGGAATGGGCATGTATGCGCCGCCCGGAGTGAAAACCAGCAAGGATTTTCCGATCCCCGACATGATGAAAGCCTGGGTTCTCGGAAATCCCGGCGAGTTGACGCTGAAGGACAAGAAGGTCCCGGTTCCGTCGCGCGCCGAAGTGCTGGTGCGCATCGACGCGGTGGCCATCTGCGCGACTGACCTCGAGATCATCTATCACGGCCCGCCCGCCATGATCGAAGGCGGCATGCCACACAACAAGAACTTCACACCGGGCCACGAATATATGGGCACGGTGGTGGCGCTTGGACCGGGCGTTGACGAATACAGGATCGGTCAGCGCGTGACAGTGGAAATCCATGCCGGCTGCGGCCAGTGCAAACGCTGCCGCGAGGGCATGTACACCTCCTGCCACAACTACGGCATGAATTACGGCGAGCTGAACAAGGGCCACCGCGCCAACGGCTTCACGACCGACGGTGGCTTTTGCGAATATCAGGTCAACAACATCAACACGCTGGTCGCGATCCCCGACAACATGTCGGACGAGGAGGCGACGCTCGTCGTCACCGCCGGTACCGCGATGTACGGCCTGACCGAACTCGGCGGTCTGGTAGCAGGTGAGAGCGTCGTGGTGACCGGCCCCGGTCCGATCGGCCTGCTCGGCGTTGCCGTCGCGAAGGCGCTTGGTGCGCAGCCGGTGATCCTCACCGGCACGCGCGACAATCGCTTGCAGATCGGTAAGGAGCTTGGCGCCGACTACGTCGTCAATATCCGCAAGGAGCCGGACGTTGTCGAAGCGGTGAAGAAGCTCAATGGCGGCAAGGGCGTCGACTACGTGGTCGAATGCTCGGCGGCGCCGAATGCCGTCAATGAAGCGCTGAAGATGGTCAATCGCGGCGGCAAGGTGTGCCTCGCGGCGTTTCCGCATGGCGAAGCGCCGGTCGATATCGCGCATATCGTGCGCAACAACATCTATGTCTACGGCATTCGCGGTGAAGGCAAGAGCGCCACGCATCGCGCCGAAGCCTTCATGAGTCAGAAGCGTTTCGACGCCACCAAGATTCATACCCACACCTTCCCGCTGGAGGATCTGCCGACCGCGATCCGCTACGCCAAGGACCGCGTGGAGGATGCGATCAAGGTGGTGGTGAAAAACAGGCTTTCGTCCGCGCACAAGGTCGCAGCGGAGTGAGCTGAGACCGTCATCCCGAGGCGTCCGCCGAAGGCGGCCCTCGAAGGATAACGGACTAAGACTTTCAGGCCGCCACCGTTCGGGTCCGCTTCCCATCTCAGGGTGACGGGCATTGTTGGAGCAAGTTGCTGATGTTGCTCTGCGACGACTACATGACGCCGAACACGCTCGACGAAGCCTTCTCCGTGATGGAGGCCTATCGCGGACGTTTCAAGCTCGTCGCCGGAGCAACCGACATTTATCCGTGGGCGCGGGAAGGCCGGGCGGGCGATGTCGAGATTTCTGTTCTGATCGACATCTCGAATATTCCGGAACTGAAGGAAAAGAAGATCGGCGACAAGCAGGCGCGCTTTGGCGCAGCGACCAAAATCCAGCGTTTCCTCGATGATCCGCAGCTTGCCTGCGCGCTCCCCTGCATGCCGCGTTGCGCCGTGTGGTTTGCCGATGACCAATTGCGGGAATCGGCGACCATCGGCGGCAATATCGTCAATGCGTCGCCCGCCGGCGACGGCATCCCGCCGCTCATTGCGCACAGGGCGGAGGTTGAATTGGCTGCGCGCCGCAACGGCAAGATCACGACGCATCGCGTCCCGCTCGATCAATTCATCACCGGGCCCAGCCGAACGGCGCTGGCTGAGGATGAGATTCTTGTCGCGATCGAATGCGAGTCGTTGCCGGACTATGGCGGCAGTTTTGAAAAGGTCGGCCATCGCCGCTCGTTGGTGATCTCCACGGTCTGCCTTGCCGCCTTGGTAAAGCTCGATGCCGCCGGCCGCCGTTTCGAGGATGTGCGGCTCGCCATCGGCGGCATCGGCCCCGTGCCGCAGCGATTGTCGGACGTCGAGAAATTCCTTCTGTCGGGCTCGATCGAGGAAGTCCGCCTCGAGCAGGCCGCCGAGATGCCGGTGATGCTCGTACAATCGCGCACACGGCAGGAATACCGGCGTGAAGTTGTGCGCGGCTTTGTGATGCGTGGATTGATCAATGCGGTGCGGCGCGCCGGCGGTGATGTGACCTCGCTGACGTCTGAACTGGAGGCGAGCTATGCCTGAGATCCGAATCGACGCCACCGTCAACGGCCGCAAAGTCAGCAAGCCGGCGAAGCCGCATCAGCGGTTGCTGGATTTCCTGCGTGACGATCTCAATCTCACCGGAGCCAAGGAGGGTTGCGGGGCCGGCGAGTGCGGCACTTGCTCGGTCTTCATCGACGGCGTTCTCTACAAGTCCTGCATTGTTCCGGTCGCCAAGGCGCAGGGCAGGACGGTGGAGACGGTCGAAGCGCTGGCCAAGACCGGTGAATTGTCGATCCTGCAGAAGGCGTTTCACAAGAGCGGGGCCAGCCAATGCGGCTATTGCATTCCCGGCATGGTGATGGCGGCCACCGCCGCGATGCGCGCCAATCCTTTCGCCGACCGCGAGGAGATAAAGGAACGGCTCGGCGGCAACATCTGCCGCTGCACCGGTTACCAGAAGATTTTCGATGCGGTGGAGCTCGCGCGCGATGTGCAGAACGGCACGCTGCCGATGTCTGCTTTGGCCGAGGATCAGGTGGATGAAGGCAAATATATCGGCGCCAATGTGCGTCGCCTGGATGCGCCGAGCAAGGTGTCGGGCGCGCTGAAATATGCCGGCGACATGGTGATGCCGGGCATGCTGCATCTGCAGGTGTTGCGCTCGCCGCATCCGCATGCGCTGATCGAATCGATCGACACGTCTGAAGCGGAAGCGATGGAAGGCGTCGAGGGTGTCATCACCTGTGCCGATGTGCCTGGCGAAGACGGCTTCGGTGTGTTTGTCCATGACCAGCCGGTGATGGCGCGCGGCAAGGTACGGTATGTCGGCGAAGCGGTTGCGGCGGTCGCGGCGGAAGACGTTGTTACTGCGAAGCGGGCGCTGTCGAAGATCAAGGTGGTCTACAAGCCGCTGCCGGCCGTGTTCGATGCCGAGAGTGCGATGCAGCCGGGTGCGCCGGTCATTCACGATTATGCATCCGACAACGTCACCAAGCACATTCCGATTCGCAAGGGTGATATCGAACAGGGCTTCGCCGAGTCCGATCTCGTCGTGGAACAGACCTATGCCACGCAAGCCATCGAACACGCCTATCTCGAGCCGGAAGCGGGCCTCGCCTATGTCGATCCTGACGGCGTGATGACAGTGATTTCGCCGAGTCAGAACATCACGCATCACCGCCACATGCTGGCGAAGATCATCGCCAGGCCGATCAACAAGGTCCGCTTCATCATGTCGCCTGTGGGCGGCGGCTTCGGCGGCAAGGAAGACATGATCTACCAGGGCATGCTGGCCCTGATGGCGGTGAAAACGCGGCGGCCGGTGCGGCTTGTTTTCACGCGCGAGGAATCGATGATCTCAACTGCCAAGCGACATCCCTCCCGCACTACGCTGCGCATGGGCCTGACCCGCGACGGACGCATCAAGGCCGTGTCGCTGAAGATGATCTGCGACGGCGGCGCTTATGGTCTCTCGACCGAAGGCGTGATGCGCAAGGCCGCGATCCTCGGCGCCGGTCCTTACAATATTCCGAACCTGCAGGTCGATACCTGGGGCATCTACACCAACAACACGCCATCCGGTGCGTTCCGCTCCTTCGGCGCGCTGCAGACCCAGTTCGCGACCGAATCGCATCTCGATATCTGCGCCGAGCGTCTCGGTCTCGATCCGTTCGAGATTCGCCGCATCAATGCGATGCGCGACGGCGCGCAGACGCACACCCGGCAACAGCTCAAGTCGGTGAGCTATCTGCGTGTGCTCGACGCCGCGGAGAAAGCGAGCAACTGGGAAAAGGGTGCGCCGGTCTCGCGCGGTGACAGCCGGACGGATTTCGCCCGCGTCGGCGAAGGCGTGCGGTCACCCTGCAGCCTGGGCGCGCGGTTTGAGACGAACGACAAGCTTGAGGCGGCGGAATGATGATGAACGCTTGCGGCATGTATTCCTTTTTCACCTCTTTCCGCTTGCGGGGAGAGATCGCCCGGCGGAGCGTTAGCGAGGGCGGGCGGTTGAGGGGCTGTCTCAAGCAATCGAAGCGCCCCCTCATCCGGCTCGCAGCGTCGCCGTTCGCCGCCTTCTCCCCACACCCGGGGAGAAGGAAAGGGGTCATCTAATGGCCAGGAAACGCGGACGCGGCGTGGCAGGCTGCTGGTACGGCATCGCCCGCACGGCGACGGTCGATCGCGCCGGCGCCTGGGTCGAGATCGACGACGGCGGGACGGCAAAGGTTGTCACCGGCGTCACCGAAATCGGTGAAGGCATTCTCACCGTGCTGGCGCAAATTGCGGCGGAAGAGCTCGGCGTGCGGCCGGAAGACGTCACCATCGGCGACAACGACACCGCACGTTCGCCAGAGGCCGCGCACGCCGGCGCGACGCGGCAGACTTACATGATCGGCAACGTGGTAGCGCTCGCCTCGCGCGAAGCTTTTGGCAAACTGGCGCAGGTGCTGGCCGACGAATGGGGCGTCGCGCCGGACACGATCGAAGCCGCCTCCGGCGAAATCTGGGCGGAAGGCACCAACCACAAGATGACGATGGACCGGGCGGTGCATTTCGCCAAGAGCCGCGGCGTCGTGCCGCTCGGCTCCGCCTCCTTCGGCACCGATACCACGGGTCTGCATCCGGTCGACGGCGCAGGTCGTCCCTGGCAAGCCTATGTTTTTGGCTGCCAGGTCGCGGAAGTGGAGGTGGATACCATCACCGGTGAAGTGCAGGTGCTCGGCATCTGGGCCGCCCATGACGTGGGCCGCGCCGTCAATCCCAAAGGTGTCGAGGGCCAGATTGAGGGCGGCATTGTGCAGGCGCTCGGGCAGGGCCTGATGGAGGATTACAAGCTCGACAAGGGTGTCACGTCGACGCCTGGTCTTGCCAAATACATCCTGCCGACCTCGCTCGACGTGCCGCATATCACCTCGGTGATCGTCGAGGATCCTGACCCCATCGGGCCGCTTGGCGTGAAAGGGATCGGCGAGCCAGCCATGGTACCGACCATCCCGGCGATCATGAATGCAATATATGACGCGGTCGGCGTCCGCATCACCGAGCTGCCGGCGACACCAGAAAAAGTACTGATGGCGCTCAAAGCCCGGGAGCGCGTCGAGAGTGAGCGCCGCGCTGCGGCGCAGGCGGCCGAGTGAGTCATGGCGATGCTTGAGACCAGGCCATCGGATGATTTGAGCGCGGCGACGGCGGAAACGCCGTTCAGGGCCGATCTTGCGGTCATTCGCCGGCTGTCCGCCGTTATTCCCGGCGCGTTGCCGGTTGCGATCAACGGCGTGCGATTTGCCGCCAGCATCCGGCCGCGCAAGTTCGTCATCGCCGGCGGCGATGAAACGCCGGTGACCATGCCGCGCACGGCCTTCCAACTTGTTTATCCGGACGGCACGGTGATGCTGGATGCCGGCATGGACAAGAGCACCCACGATTCCTTTGGCGAAGGCGAACCGTTCTATACGGGCGAGTTTGCAAAACTGCAGCGGGCGCTCAATGCAGCGCGGCTGATTTTGTTAACGCATTATCACGCAGACCACGTCGCCGGCGTTCTGCAGGCGCCAAATTTTGCGGAGCTTGCCTTTAAAACCATCGCGACGACGGACACGATACGGCTGATGATGGACACGCCGCATCGTCCGCATCTCAAGCTGTCCGCCGAGAAAGCGCGGCAATTCATCGCGCTGGATTATGATTGTTATTATCCCGTCGCGCCGGGACTGGTCCTGATCAAGGCCGCCGGCCACAGCCCCGACATGCAGATGGTCTATGTTCGCCTGCAATCGGGGCAAGAATTTCTGCATTCGGTTGATGCGGCCTGGAACGTCGACAATATCCTGCAGATGAAAGGCAAGGCCGCACCCTGGGTGAAGGAAGACGTCCCGGCAATCCAGGGCCAGTTGCGCTGGCTGAACAGGATCGGTGCAACTGAGAAGAACGTCACAATACTGGTGACGCACGACGACGAATTGTTCAGCCGCTTGACGCACGAAGGCGTCCTTGGCAGCGAGCTTCAATGAATGAAGAAGGGCGATGCAAAAAGCGTCCGGCAGAGACGGCGATCAAGAGTCCATGAGAAAAAGGGAGGTACGAGAATGAAAGTTGCAATCAGAATGGTGGGCCTGCTGTGCGCCGCCGCATTGGCCCTGGCGCCGCTCAGCGCCTCGGCGCAGGATTATCCGAACAAGAATATTACGGTGGTCGTGCCGTTTGCGGCCGGTGGTCCAAGCGATGTTGTCGCCCGTATTATTGCCGAACACATGGGCCGGACTCTTGGGCAGACGATGGTGATCGAGAATGTCGGAGGCGCCGGCGGAACGCTGGGCAGCGGCCGCGTTGCCTCTGCGGCGCCGGATGGTTACACGCTGCTCGCCGGCAGCATGGGCTCGCACGTTGCAGCGCCGGTGCTGATGCCCAATCTGAAATACAATCCTGCCAAGGATTTCGTGGCCGTCGGCATCACCGCGCATGCGCCCGCCGCAATCGTCGCCAAGAAAGAATTCCCGGCGAACAATCTCAAGGAATTTATCGCCTACGTGAAGGCCAATGGCGACAAGGTGAGGCAGGCGCATGGCGGCATCGGCTCGTCCTCGCATATGGCGTGCCTGATGTTCAATCAGGCGGCCGGCACCAAGCCTGCGCTGGTCGCCTACCGCGGCACCGGGCCTGCGATGAACGACCTGATGGGCGGCCATGTCGATTTCATCTGCGAACAGGTGGTCAGCGTGGCGTCGCAGGTCAATGGCGGCAGCGTGAAGGCGTTCGTCGTCTCTGCGAGCGACCGTCTTGAAGCGATCAAGAATGTGCCGACCGCCAAGGAAGCCGGCATCAAATACGATATCAGCATCTGGTCCGGCATCTTCGCGCCAGCGGGGACGCCGCAGCCGATCATCGACAAGCTGGCGGCTGCGCTGGACAAGGCGCTGGACGATCCGGATGTGCAGAAGCGCTTGCAGAGCCTCGGCGGCACCGTTCCGAAAAAGGCGGAACGCACGCCGGCGGCTTTCCAGAAAATGGTCAATGCCGAACGCGAGCGTTGGAATCCGATTCTGAAGGAAGCGTCTGCAAAAACGGCGAAATAGCCATCGGCACGCGAGTGCAAACGGGAGCCGGCGGCGATGCCGGCTCCCGTCACGAAACAGACTGAAAGAGATCCAAGCCATGTTGACCAAGACCCCCGAGGACGAGAAGCGGCAACTGATCCGTGCGCGCGCGTCTGCAATTCAGAAGTCCGGGGGGCTTGTGGCCGCGGTCTCGAACGGTAAGCTGCCCAAACTTGTCGAGACCACCCTGTCGGAAGCGCTGGTGCTCGGCCTGCTCAAGCAGGGCGTGCGCAAGTATTTCGCGATTTTCGGCCACGGCTCGACCGATCTTGGCGACATATTGCGCATCTACGAAGAGGAAGGCGTCACCCGCACCTTCAACTGCCGTAACGAGGTCGAGATGGCGCATGCCGCGACCGCTTTGCGGTGGCAATACGGAGAAATCCCCGCTGTCGTCACCTCGATCGGGCCGGGCGCGTTGCAGGCTTTTGCCGGCTCGCTGGCCGCGGCCTCGAATGGCGTCGGCGTCTATCACATTTATGGCGACGAGACGACCTTCGGTGAAGGCTACAACATGCAGCAGGTGCCGAAGCAGGAGCAGGGCCTCTTCGGCCGCATCACCGCGCTGATGGGCGGCTCCTATGTGTTGCATACGCCGGAAGCGTTGCGCGATGCACTGCGGCGCGGCTCGCTCCAGGTCAATCATCCCTATCGGGCTGGACCATTCTATCTGCTGCTGCCGCTGAACACACAGCCGGCGCGGGTGCAGGTCAACCTGGCGGCGCTTCCCGAAAAGCCGGATTTGCCGAAACTCGCGCCTGTCGGCGATGCGGAGTTAGACGAAGCAGCGAGGCTGATCGCATCCGCGACCCGGGTCACGATCAAGGCGGGCGGCGGCACGCGCGGCCATGATGCGGCGATCCGCAGGCTCGCGGAAGCGGCCGGCGCGGCGGTGGCGTTGTCGCCGGGTTGCACGGGCGTGCTGCCGGACGCGCATCCACAGAACATGCATGTCGGCGGCTCGAAAGGCTCGATCAGCGGCAATTTTGCGATGAACAATGCCGATCTGGTCGTTGTCATCGGCTCGCGTGCGGTGTGTCAGGCCGATTGCTCAGGCATCGGCTACAAATCGGCTAAGTATGTCATCAATATCAACGGCGATTTTGCAGACATCACCCACTACAACAACACGACGGTGTTGCCGGGCGATATCGGTGCCGTGGCCGAGCGTCTTGCGGCGAAGCTGGAAGTGCTGTCCGCTGCGTCGAATAAGGCTGAGTGGCTGAAAGCTTGTGGTACCAAGAAGGCGGAGTGGGCCGCGTTCAAGCAGGCCCGCTACGATGCGAAGCCGTTCGAAGATCCGGTCTGTAAAAGGCCGGCACTCGGCCAGCCGGCGGCGATCAAGGTCGTGTTGGATTTCGCAAAGGAAATCGATGCGGCGAAATTCTTTGATGCCGGTGACGTCCAGGCAAACGGTTTCCAGGCGGTGGAGGATGACCGCACCGGCGACACTTTCACCGAGACCGGCGCGTCTTACATGGGTTTTGCATCGAGTGCGCTGCTGGCCTCCGCCATCGCCGACAAGCCGCGTTATGGTATCGTCTTCACCGGCGATGGTTCCTTCATGATGAACCCGCAGATCCTGATCGACGGCGTCGAGCATGGCGTGCGCGGCATGATCGTGATTTTCGACAATCGCCGCATGGCCGCGATCACCGGGCTGCAGATGGCTCAGTATGGACAGGATTTCCGCACCAATGACCACGTTTCGGTCGACTATGTGAAGCTTGCCGGCGCCATCAGCGGCGTGAAGGCGCTGCATGGTGGCTTCAGTGCGGACGAACTGCGCTCCGCCTTACGCGAAGCATACAGGCACGATGGCCTGTCCGTCATCCACGTGCCCGTTTATTGCGGCGATAATGAACTTGGCGGTCTCGGCGCCTGGGGGCAATGGAATGTCGGCAACTGGTGCGACGACGTCCAGCGCGAGTGGATCGAGCAGGATATTTGAGCAGCCAAGCCTTTATCCGTCATCCTGAAGCGCGAACGAAGCGAGCCTCGAAGGATGACTTCTGAACGATACCTTGGCCGCCGCCACAGTTCGAGGCACGCCTCGCCGTGCACCTCAGTGTGAGGGACACATGCTACACATGCTTATACGCTCGATCGTGATAGACCAGCGCCTTCGCCGCCGGTCCGAGGCGCACTGCCACGACCGAGCCGAAATAGACGAAATGTGAGCCGACCTCCTTCGCTTCCAGCACGCGGCAGTCGAAGGTTGCGATGGCCGATTTCAGCGCCGGCGAACCGGTCTTGATCGTGTCCCAGTTGCCGGTCTTGAAGCGCTCGGCCATAAAGATGCCGGTGCGGCCCGCGAAAACATCTGCAATCGTTTCTTCGCTCGCCGCCAGTGTATTGACGCAGAAGCTGCCGTTTTCCAGCATCAAAGGTGTGATCTGGCTTTTGCGATTGAGGCAGACCAGCAGGGTCGACGGTGCATCCGACACCGAGGCAACGGCCGTTGCCGTAAACCCCGCCTTGCCGGACTTTCCGTCGGTCGTAACAATGTGAACGGCGGCGCCGAGACGGCTCATTGCCTCGCGGAAAATCTGCGAGTCCGCCAGTTCGATTGCTGGCGTTTGTGCGGGGTGGTTCATCAGGCCAGTCCCAGAAGTTCCTTGGCGTTGCCGCCTGCGATTGCCGCGATGGTCGAGGCGTCGAACGTGTCGATCGAAGCGACATGTCCGACCGGATCGTAATCGGCCATGTCGAAGGGATAATCCGTGCCCATGACCACATGATCGATGCCCCAGGTTTCGACAAGGGTGGTCAACTGCTTGTGCGAGAAGACGACTGTGTCGAAATATATTTTCCTCAGATAGTCGGTCGGTTGCTTCGGCACACTGTGCGCGTCTGAACGCGCGCCCCAGACATGATCGATTCGACCCCAATAGGCACCGAGATAGCCGCCGCCATGCACGGCAAGAATCTTCAAATTCGGATGGCGCTCCAGCACGCCATCGAAAATGAGGTTGTGCAAGGCGAGGGTGGTTTCGAGCGGATTGCCGATCACATTGTTGAAGTAGAAGCGCTTGAAGCGCTCGCCCTGCGTGAAGCCATTGGGATGGATGACAACAAGCGCGTTCAGTTCTTCGGCTTTCGTCCAGAACGGCGCGTAAGCCGGGTCGGAAATTTCCTTCCCCGCGACGTTGGTCAAAATCTGCACGCCCCTGAAGCCGAGCGTCTTGATCACGCGCTCCAGTTCCTTCGCCGCCTCCGCGCCGTCATTCAGCGGCACCGTGCCGAGGCCGATCAGCCTGTCCGGCTTGCGGCCGACAAATTCCGCCACGCCATCATTGACGATCTGCGCGGCCTTCACCGCAGCGTCCGTCGGCAGGGTGTAGTAGCATTGCCCGGGCGGCGGCTTGATCACCTGCATGTCGATGCCCATGGCGTCGAGGTCCTTCAGGCGCTCGTCGAAATTGACAAGGCGGGTCTTCAGATCGCCATCCTGCTTGGCGTTGACCGCCGCCGTCTCGGGCGATTGAAACTCATGCAACCCGGGACTTAGAAATCTGGCGTATTGCTGGACGAAGGCGCCGGCCTGCGGAATCGCGATATGCGAATGCATATCGATGGTCGTGCTTGCCGGTCGCACGGCGCGGCCCGGCTTGCCATGCTTGCGGGCGGCGGTTGGCTCGTACTTATTCCATACGCCTGTCATAGAACTTTCCGGTCTTTCACCGTCAGAAAACACCCAGATATTGCGTGACGCGCGGGTCGTCGGATCTGATATCGCGCGCCGCGCCGCCGAACGCAACTTCGCCGCTGTTGAGAACGAGGATGTCATCCGCAATGTCGAAAACAAGCTGAGGACTCTGCTCCACCAGCACAATCGATAGTCCGCTGGCCTTTAATTTACGGATGGTCGACATGACTTCGAGGACGATCTGCGGCGCCAGCCCCTCAGACGGCTCGTCCATCAACAGGACGCGCGGGTTGTTCATCAGGGCGCGTCCGATCGCCAGCATCTGCTGTTCTCCGCCCGAAAGATGGGCGGCAACCTGGTTCTTGCGCTCGCGCAGGCGTGGAAACATCTCGAAGACGGTGTCCACAGTCCACGCGTTCTGACGGCCGTTGCCAGCCTTGCGTGCGGCCACTGCCAGGTTTTCGCGCACGGTCAGGCTTCTGAAGATACG
Source organism: Pseudorhodoplanes sp. (assembly GCA_032027085.1). NCBI lineage: Bacteria > Pseudomonadati > Pseudomonadota > Alphaproteobacteria > Hyphomicrobiales > Pseudorhodoplanes > Pseudorhodoplanes sp. Next base: position 2,347,473 of record JAVSMS010000001.1, read on the forward strand.
CCGTCCCTGTGGCACCAAAGCGACGCCGCAGGCGGCGATCTGCTCGGGCGGCAGGGCCGTGACATTCTGGCCGAAGATCGAAACTGAGCCGCGCCGCGCTGTCAGGAGCCCGACGGTCACATTCATGCAAGTCGATTTGCCGGCACCGTTGCGGCCGAGCAGGCCCAGCAGATGGCCCTCCGGCAGAGCAAACGACACGTTCTGCAGCACATGGCTGTCGCCATAGAAGGCGTGAACGTTGCTCAGCCGGAGCGCGTCAGTGGCCAAGGTAGATCTCCTTGGTGCGCGGATCATTGACCACTTCGGCCCGCGTGCCCTCGACGATGACCTCGCCGAAATGCAGCACGGTGATTTTGTCGGCAAAATCGAGCGCCACGTCCATGTTGTGCTCTATCATGACGACGGACACGTCGCGCGGGATGCGGGCCAGCAGCTTCTGCACGTCGCGCCGCTCGTCGATCGAGAGGCCGGCATAGGGCTCGTCGAGCAGCAACACTTTCGGCTTCTGTGCCAGGGCCATCGCGATTTCCACCCGCCGCCGTTCGCCGTAGGACGTTTCTGCCAGCGGGCGGCTGGCGATATTCTCCAGCCCGACATGAGTGAGCGCCTCGCGGGCTTGCGCGACGAGATCGCTGCGGCGCTCGAGATCGATGAAGGGACTCCAGCGCAGCGGCGAGAGACCCAGCAGCGCCAGCGTCACATTGCGAAGGATGGTATCGCGCGCGAACAGGGTGATGATCTGGTAGGTGCGCGCCATGCCCATGTGCGGCCGCCGGCGGCTGGGGAGGCGGGTGATGTCCTGATCGAACAGGCGGATGGAGCCGCTGTCGGGGGTGATTTCGCCGGTGATGAGATTGAACAAGGTCGTCTTGCCGGCGCCATTTGGGCCGATGATCAGCCGTCGCTCGCCGGGCTCGACTGACAGGTTCACATTGGAGGTCACGCGCAGACCGCCGAAGGATTTGCACAGCCTGTCGACGTGCAGCGCGGTCATGACGCAGCGCTTTCCGCTTTTTCCCTCACGGCAAGCCTGCGGGATTTCAGCCGGTGCCAGCCATACCGCCACAGCCGCGCCGTGCCCGGCACGAGCCCTTCCGGCATGAAGGTGATGATGACGACGAAGATCACACCGAGCACGAGGTTCCAGCGCTCGATATAGGCGCTGACCACATTCTTCATGATGACCACGATGCCGGCGCCGACTACTGGTCCGAGCAAAGTGCCGGTGCCGCCGGAAATCACCATCAGCAGGATTTCGGCGGAGGTCTGCAACGCCGCCACCTGCGGACTGATGAACTGATTGTAATAGACGAAGAGCAACCCGGCGATGCCGGTCCATAATCCGGAAAAGAGGATCGCGAGAAAGCGGATCAGCCAAACATTGTAGCCAAGCATATTCATGCGCCGTTCCTGGTCCCGGGTGCCGCGCAGGCTTGCACCGAAGGGCGAGCGCACAAAGACAATCATCGTCGCGACCGTCGCGAGGAATACGACGAGCGTCGCGTAGTAGAAGCCGTCGGCGCTGGCGAGGCTGAGACCGAAGGGGGCAGGCCGGGTCGAGACATTGATGCCATTGTCGCCGTTGGTCAGGCTGGCCCAGCGATAGGCGATGCCCCAGATGATCTGCCCGATCGCTAGCGTGATCATCAGGAAGCCGATGCCGGTCGCGCGCAAAGCCAGTACGGCAAACACGGCCGTGGAGGCGAGTGTCACGATCAGAGCCATCAGAATCGCGAGCGCATGTCCATGTCCGGCCGCGAGCATAAGGCCCGCCGCGTAGCCCGCCATCGCAAACAGACCGGCATGGCCGAGCGACACCAAACCGGCATAACCGACCAGCACGTTGAGCGAGAGCGCGCAGATCGCCCAGAACAGAATCTGGCTCGCGATATTCACGTAATAGGGATTTCCGACCCAGGCCGGCAATGTGACCAGCAGCGCGAGGGTGAGGGTGATCATCGCAAAGCGATAGTTCCGGGCGGTCATGAAACCACCCGGCCGAACAGGCCCTGCGGCCGCAATACCAGTACCAGCAGCATCGGCAGGAACAGAATGACATAGGCGAGGTCGGGGAACATCGCCTGGCCGAAGTTATAGAGAAAGCCGATCAGGAAAGAGCCGACCAATGCGCCGAGCAGGCTGCCGCTGCCGCCGAGAATGACGACGATCAATGCCAGCGGCAGCATCTCGAAATCGAGGCCCGGATAGACCGAGAGATAGGGCGCGCCAATCACGCCCGCAAAAGCGGCGAGCGCGGCGCCCAGCGCGAAGACAAGCGTGAAGAGTTGCGAGACCTTGATGCCGACGACCCGCGCAATCGGTGCGTCATCCACGCCGGCGCGGATCATGGCGCCGAGCCGTGTCCAGTCGACCATCAGCCAGAGTGCAATGGCGATGACGACCGCGACGCCGACCATCACCAGACGGAAGATGGGGAAGAACAGGCCGGCGACCTGCAACGCCCCCTGCAAGTGCGCAGGCGTCGCCGGCTGCCAGGGATCTCCGGTCCATACCATCAGGGAGATGTCGCCGATGATGAAGGCAAAGCCGAGCGTCAGCAGCACCTGCGGCAACACCTGGCCCTCCAGCCGCCGCAGCAGGAAGCGTTCGATCACACCGCCAATCACGGCCATGGCTGCGCCGCTGAGCAGCGCCGCCAGCCAGAAATTCATGCCCCGGCTCAGGAACGTAACCCCGAAATAGGCTCCAAGCATGAAGAAGGAGCCGTGCATCAGATTCGGAATCCGCATCAATCCGAAAATGAGGGAGAACCCGGCAGATAGCAGAAACAATAGGCCGCCAAGGGCGATGCTGTTCACGGCGAGGGTCAGCCAGAGGTTCATCTACTGTGTTCCTCCCGCCGTCATCCTGAGGCGCGAGCCGGACGTAGTCCGGCGAGCCTCGATGCAGACGGCGGGCCGCCATCTTTCGAGCTCGGCAGCCTTTCTGCCTCGCACCTCAGGATGACGGCCATTCGTCCCTTCTCCGTTGTCACTTTCCGCACGCGCCTTGTGCGTCAGCTCACTCCAAATTCTTCGCCGGCGGTTGGTCGCGCGCATAAACCGGCGCGGCGAGAAATGCCTTCTCGTCATAGGTCCAGAACTGCCCGACATTCGGATAGCGCTTGATGACAGTGTTGACGAGTTTGCCGCCCTTCCTTTCGCATTTGCGGATGAAGACATCTCCGACGACATTTCCGTATTTGTCGAACTTGACGGGGCCGCGCGGTGTGTCGGTCAACGAAACACTGTGCAGCTCGTCCGCCAGCGCCTTGCGGTCATTGACCTTGTCGCCGAGTTTTGCGATCGCGGCTTCGACGCATTGACCTGCGATATACATGCCGGCCGAATAGCCGCCCGGAAGTACGTTGTAGTCCTTCTGCATGCCGGCTACGAACCGCTTGTTGCTTTCCGATTCGAAATCGGCCGAATACCAGGCAGCGGACAGGACGCCAACGGCTTCATCGCCAAGGCTGCGCAACAACGCGTCGTCCATTGCGGTCCAACCGGCCAGGAGCGGTATTTTCGTCTTCACGCCGAGATCGGCATAGGCGCGCATGAACTTCACCGGGTTTGAGCCGGCGAAACCATTGAACACACAATCGACATTGCCGAGCTGGGCAATGTAGGGCGTGTAATCCGGCGTCACCAAGGGCGGCCAGAGCTTTTTTACCACCTTGCCGCCATTGTCCTCGAACACGCGCTGGAAGCCCGCCATCTGCTCGTAGCCGAAGGCGAAGTCCTCCGAGATCGTGGCGGCACGTTTGAACTTCAAATCCTTTGCCGCGTAGTCGCCCATGGCGTGGCACGTCTGTGCGGACGTCGCCGACGGGCGGATGACGAAGGGATTGGCCTTCCGCTGCGTCACGTCCTCCGCAGCAGCGAGACTGATCAGCGGCGTCTGCTTGTCGCGGACATAGTCGGTGATGGCGAGCAGTTCAAAAGCCGCGAGCGGCCCGAGAATGACGTTGACGTTATCGCGCTCGACCACTTCCTGCGCCTTGGTCTTGGCGCCGGCCGGATTGCCGCCGGTGTCGGCGACCAGCAATTCGACCTTGCGGCCGGACAGCGTGTTGTTCTTCTCCTTGAGGAAAGTGGCGATCCCCTGTTCCATCTGTATGCCGCCTTGCGCCAGCGGACCGGTCTTCACCGTGAGCAGACCGATCTTGAACGGCGCGGCTTGTGCGCGGAGCACGGCCGGTGCTGCAATCAGGGCGGTGGTGCCGAGCATTCCCTTGAGAATAGTCCTGCGTTTGACAACCATTGCGTCCTCCCATCATTTGCTCCGCTTGTGGCGGGCCTATTTGTTGTGACTTCCTCTTTCCTTCGCAGATTGAGCGGCCCGAATATTTTCAGCAGATATTGTCGCCTCGGCCGTTCAGGTCCGTCGCATCTCCTTCACGTTCTTCTTCCGGGTTGTCTTGATCCTGCTCTGACGTGCCGGCACCGCCTTGCGTTGCGGCGGCGGAATAACCGGCAGCAGAATGAAAGGTTCGCGTCCGCTCTCGAAATGCAGGGTGGTCGTTCCGCTGAACAGCTTTGCGGGGCGGTCCATGGGATCGTCATGCAGAAATGGGCCGCAGCCTTTCAACTCGTTCTTGAAATTCGAAAGCTTGCCGCCGCTGGCGGCGCCATATTCGTAGTCCTTGCCACGGATCGTGACGCCGAGACGGTAGCCTGTGGGGATGACGATCGAGCTCGGCCAGATCTCGATATCGAGCTCGACCAGGAGGCCCGGTCTCAGCGGCTGCGGCTCATCGTGCGTGTGAAAGGGCCGGTAGGGTTTTGACAGCGCCAGGTCGAGCTTGCGGTGCGAAGCGCGCAGCCAACCCTGCGCCACTGGCGTGTGCGGATCGATGGCGCCTTGGAAGACGACTTCCCTCATGTCGGGCGAAAATACCCGCAGGACGGCAAAGATGTCGGCGTCTCTGGTCGAAGACGACACGACGAGCTTGAGCGCGGAGGGACCTGTGATCTCCGTTTCTGTCTCCAATGGCGCGCTCAGAAACGTTAGGCCCTCCCCCATGGCGGCGAAGCTCCTCGTTATTGCCTGAGTTGCGCGCCTCTCGCTCAGTCCACCGTCGGGGGTCAGATAAAATTTCGTCCATTTCGTTCGCTTCAGCGGCCATTCCTGCTCGGCGCGTTCCTCGAAACGGTCGATATGGCGGACCTGCAGCAGCACCTTCGGCTGCCGGTCCCAGCCGTTTTTCTTGTCGTGCAGGAAATGATCAAAGAAGCGTTTCTGCAGATTGCGGCCATAGTCGGTATAAAAATGCGTCCAGTGCTCGATGCCGTGCGCTTCCAGCCACTTCTCCTTTGAAGCGGCGCGCACGAAGCCCTCGAAATTGCCGCGCGGGTGCAGGCCCTGGCCACCCCAGTTGGCAGCGGACAGAAAGGGCACCTTCACCTTCGACCAGACCGGCGAGCGGGCCTTGTGATAGTCGTCATCCAGCGGATGCGCTTGGATCTCCTCCCCGAAGTTGCAGCGATTCTGCGCGAGCTGGTTTTCCGAGAAGAGTCTTGGGCCGCAGACCAGTTCGCCATGCACGGGAGAGCGTTTGCCGCGCTCGCCGACGCCGTATTGCACGGTCTTGACCTGCATGTCGTACCAGTTGGCCCAGAATGTCGAGAGAATGCCGCCATGATGCGTCATATCTCGGTACCAGTCGGCGGCGCCCTCCCAGATGCACATGGCGGCAAGATGCGGCGGCTGCAGCGAGGCGACGTGCCACTGGTTGATCCCGTAGTAGGAAATGCCGTTCAGCCCGACCCTGCCGTTCGACCAGGGCTGGACGCCGGCCCATTCGATACAATTGTAGAAGTCATTTGTTTCGCGAGGTGAAAAGTTGTCAATGTAACCCGGTGAACAGCCGCAGCCGCGTGAATCCACGCGCACGCAGGCATAATCGTGCGGCACCCATTTCTCCGGGTCGACCACTTCCCAGTTCTGGTATTTGTTGCTTGAGCCTCTGGCGACGTCGGGATGTTGTTCAATCATGCGCTGCCATGCGCTCGGATATCCTTCCTGAAATGCAAGCCCCTTTGCATAAGGACCGTAGCTCAGAAGGACCGGATAACGGCCGAGCTTGCGCGGGCGGAAAACATCAGCGCGCAAAATAAGTCCGTCATCCATCTCGATCTGCACATCCCAGTCGATATGCATGCCGTCGCGCGGTTCGCTGCGCGGCTGATGCGTGCCTCCGATCCGGCTGATGGCCGGTCTGTCGGTGTCCTGAACCGAACTCACGCGTTCCCTCCCGCCGCCGGCGCATTATTTTCGCACCGTTGGGCGTTCGTCGCTGCTAGCCTAGCGCCCTCACCGGGGGATGCAGCAAATAAAATGCTTTGAGCGATGACATTAGCTTTACTAATGCGGCTTTTGCCTAGCACGCTTATGTCCTAGCGAAGCGGCAAGCACTGCCGGGACATTGCGAGGAGGAGAGTTCATGAATGTGGGAGTAGCGGGCCTCGGCAAAATGGGTGCGGCTATGGCGTCCCGGCTGATCGAGGTCGGGCATCAGGTGACGGTCTGGAACAGAACCGCCAACAAGACTGAGCCTCTGGTGAAGGAGGGAGCCGTTGCGACTTCAACTCCGGCCGAACTGGCAAGCCGGTCGGACGTCATCATTACCATTCTGACGGACAGTGCGGCGATTGACTCCGTGTTTCACGGCCCATCCGGCCTTCTCAGCGGAGATGTGCGCGGCAAGCTGTTCATCGAAATGAGCACGGTGCAGCCTCATACAGAAGTGGCCTTGGCGGAGAAAGTCCGCGCGAAGGGCGCGGCCTTTGTCGAGTGCCCGGTTGGCGGCACCACGGGACCGGCGCGACAGGGCAAGCTGATTGGTCTTGCGGGCGGCAGCAACGAGGACTTCGCGCGCGCCAAACCGATCCTTGAGCAATTGTGCCGTCGCATAGAGCATTGCGGCGAGATTGGCGCCGGCTCCTCAATGAAACTCACCATCAATCTGCCCCTGGTGATCTACTGGCAGGCGCTGGGCGAAGCGCTGGCAGTGAGCCGGCATCTCGGTTTTGATCACGCGCGCATGATGGATCTGCTGGCAGATACGTCGGGTGGCACCAATGCCATCAAGAATCGCGGACCGGCATTGGCCAAGATGCTGGGCGGCGATCTGTCGGGCGCAGCGACCTTCAATCTTGATGACGCACGCAAGGACCTGCGAACGATGCTGGCGGAAGGGAAATCCCGCGGGATCGAACTGCCGCTGATCGAGCGTACGCTCGCCTGTTTCGACGAGGCGAGCAAGGCCGGCTGGGGCCAACGCGACGGTTCGAGCCAGGCGGTCTACTGGTCGCAGCGCAGAAAATAGTCTGTTCATTTGAAGCGGGGGAAATCATGTCTGGTTTGACGCTCGCGCAAGCAAGCAAGATAGTTGATGTCGCCCTGAAACAGGCGCGCGAAGCAAATTTCGCGCCGCTGTCGGTCGCCGTGCTTGATGCTGGCGGACACCTCGTTGCATTCAAGCGTGAGGACAAATCGGGCATCATGCGCTTCGACATTGCATTCGGTAAGGCGTGGGGTGCGCTCGGCATGGGCTTCGGCTCGCGCACCTTGTTCGAGCGCGCCGAGAAGACGCCGATGTTCTTCACCACGCTAGCGGCGGCGAGCGGCGGGCGCGTCGTCACCAATCCGGGCGGCGTACTCATTCGCAACGGTGCCGGTGACATTATCGGCGCCGTTGGTATTTCCGGCGATACGTCAGACAATGACGAGAAATGCGCGGTCGCGGGCATCGCGGCGGCGGGACTGAAAGCTGATCCCGGGGGTTCTAAGAGTTAAAGCCAGTCCGGCCGGCAAAAGGGGCGAGCATGCAGTTCTTCTCGTTCTGGCGATCCCTTGCGAGTTTCCGCGTCCGCATTGCGCTCAATCTCAAGGGGCTGAGCGCCGACGTCGTCGACGTCAATCTGATGCAGGGCCGGCAGCGGGAAGAGGTATTCCGGAAAGTGAACCCGCAGATGCTGCTGCCGGCGTTGATCGATGGCGAAGGGCCGCCCCTGTTCCAGTCACTTGCCATCATCGAATATCTGGACGAGACGCATCCGCATCCGCGACTTCTGCCAGCGGAGCCGCGGGCACGTGCGCGCGCTCGGGCGTTGGCGATGATTGTCGCTTGCGATGCGCATCCGCTGATCGTGCCGCGGGTGCGCGAATATCTGGAACATGAACTAAAAGTTGACGAGACGGCGCGCAACAGGTGGATTCATCACTGGCTGGGCGAGGCGCTGAAGGCGCTGGAAATGAATCTCGCCGACAACCCGGAGACGGGGCGCTATTGTCAGGGCGACGCCATTACCGTCGCGGATATCTGTTTGGTCAGTCACGCCACCGGCGCAAACTTCTTCAAGCTCGACCTCGCGCCTTATCCGACCGTGCGCCGCATCGTCGACACCTGCATGCAGAACGACGCCTTCGCCCGCGCGCATCCGCTGAAACAGCCGGGCGCCCCGCAAAGCGCCTGATGTCGCCCGCTATCGCTTTCCGCCGCTGCTGTGTTTGCGTGCAGCGCCAATTCCAGCCACGCTGAGTTCAGCGGTCAGCGCGCCCTCGATGGCGCCGAGATCGGCTTCGAAGCGTTCAAGAAAATGCCGCGCCGCCGTGCTCAGCGTGCGGCGGGCCGGCGTGATCAGGATGAATTCTGCGTAGAGCGGGGGATCGATGACCGGGCTGATGATCAGCTCGCGCTTGTGCAGGTCGTTCGCGCAGATCAGCCCCGGCAACATGGTGACCCAGTCGGTGCGGGCCACGAATTCCAGCGTGCCGATCATGGCGTCCATTTCGATCATGCGCTCGATCGCGACGCCGTGCGTCTGGAAATAGATTTCCAGATTACGCCGGCGCACATTTTCCGGACCGGGCACGACAAATTTGAGCGGCGCGCATTCGGAGAGGCGTATCGGCGCGAGCGGCGTGAATTTGCTGTTCGGCCCGGAAATCAAGACCTCGCGGTCGCGCAGCAGAAGCCGCGATTTCAGGCCGATGCGTCCCTCGAAGGCCGGGACGATGGCAAAGTCGAGCTCATCGGCGAGCACCTTGTCGGTCAATACGCCGCTGTAACCCTCGAAGATGTGCAGATTCACATCCGGAAAAGCGGGAACAAAATACTCGAGCGTCGGCGCCAGGGCCGCGCGGGTGAAAGTCGGCATCAGGCCGATGCGCAGTTCGCCGGTCACGAGGCCGGCGAGGGAGCGGATATCCTCCTCGGCATTCTCCAGCATCCCGACGGCATCCACGCAGCGCCGGTAATAGCGCAGTCCGGCCGGGGTCGGCCGCACGCCGGTGGCAGAGCGGTCGAACAACGCGACGCCGAGCGCGCGTTCCACCGCGGAGACATGCTGCGAAATCCCGGATTGGGTTGCATGCTCCCGCTCCGCGGCGCGGGTGAAGGACCCTTCCTCGCAGACGGCGATCACGGCTTGAATCTGGCGAAGAGTCGGCCGGTGCTGCATCAGCAAACCTTATAGAGAAGGTCAAAGCATATTATTTCGAATGCGAAGTGTCAGCAGCTAAGTTCGTTTCAAAGTCGCTGGAGCCCGTTAATGAAACTTGGTTTTTTCACCATGCCGATCCACCCGCTCGACAAGGACTGGCGGCAATCCTTGCGCGAGGACCGGGAGGCTTTCGTGCTGGCTGATCAGCTCGGCTTCGTGGAGGGTTATGCCGGCGAGCATGCGACCGACAGGGCCGAGAACATCACCTCGTGTGCGATGTTCATCGCCACATTGGTCGATGCCGTGAAGACCATGAAGTTGGGCACCGGCACGATCAACATGCCGAACAGCCATCCTGCCGCCGTCGCGGCGCAGATCGCGATGCTCGACCATCTGCTGGATGGCCGTTTCATCTTCGGCATCAGCCCGGGCGGCTTGCTCTCGGATGCGGAGGTGTTCGGCAATCTCGACGCCAACCGCAACGAGATGTTTCTGGAGGCGATCAACCAGGTGCTGCAGATCTGGGAGAGCGAGCCGCCTTACAACCTCAAGGGCAAATACTGGAATATCAGCGTCGAGAAGCAGTTCATGCCCGAACTCGGCCAGGGATATTTACCCAAGCCTTTGCAGCGCCCGCATCCGCCCATCGTGGTCACGGCGGTTGCGCCATTCTCCAAGGGCGTCACCGAAGCCGCCGCCCGCGGCTGGGATCCGATCTCGGCCAACTTCCTGATGCCGTCCTGGGTGAAGAGCCATTGGCCGAAATATGCCGAGGGCTGCGAGCGCGCGGGCCGGCCAGCCGATCCCGCCAATTGGCGCGTCGCCAAGAGCATCTTCGTCGCCGATGATGACAACACCGCGCGCGATTACGCGACGGCGCCGAATTCGCCCTACCGCTATTATTACAAGCAGCTTTTCACCAAGCTGAAGGCGAATGGTCGCATTGAATTGTTCAAGACGCGGCGCGACCAGCCCGACGACGAGGTGACGCTGGACAGCGTCTGCGACGCGCTGATCATTTACGGCTCGCCCGATAAGGTGGCCGATGATCTTCTCGCCTTCCGCGAGACGGTCGGCGATTTCGGTACATTGCTCTACGCCGGCAAGGACTGGCTTGACCCCACGCTCGGCAAGCGGTCGATGCAGCTTCTGGCGGAAAAGGTGATGCCGAAGGTGAATGCGGCGATCGGCGGATCGCAGAAGGCGGCGGAGTAGAAAGCCATTTGCGGTCATTCCGGTACGTGCCAAAGACGCGATCCGGAAAACCCAGAACAGACGCAAGGCGGCGCGGCTGGATTTCCGCGGTTCTTCGCAGCGCCCCGAAGGACAAATCTAGCTGATCCGATTGATCAACGTCTTTCCGGCAAAATGCGCCGCCAGGTTGTCCAGCATCACCTGGCCGATTTCCGTTCGCGTCTCCATCGTGCCGGTGCCATGATGCGGCTGCACGATGACGTTCGGCAGCGCCAGCAAGTCCTCTGAGATGTTCGGTTCGTTGTCGAAAACGTCGAGCGCCGCATAGCCGAGCTTGCCGGTCTTCAGTGCCTCGATCATCGCCGGCTCGTCGACCACGCTGCCGCGCGCGACATTGATCAGGGTGCCTTGCGGTCCGAGCGCCTCGATCACCGCCTTCGACACGAGGTGGCGGGTTTCCTCTCCGCCCTTGCAGGCCACCATCAGATAGTCGCTCTGCCGCGCCAGCTCGACCGGATCGGCAATATACTCATAAGGCGCCTCCGCCTTCTTGCGCGGCCCCTGATAGATCACGCGCATGCGGAACGCCGCCGCGCGATCGGCGATCGCACGGCCGATGCCGCCGAGTCCGATGACGCCGCAGGTTTTTCGACCGACGCTGCGGCCGAGCTTGATCGGGCCTTTCGCGACCCATTCACCGTCACGCACATATTTGTCGGCCATCACGATCTGTCGCGCGGAGGCGAGCATCAGTCCGATGGCAAGATCGGCGACTTCCGGACCGATCACGTCGGGCGTGTTGGTGACGGGAATATTCTTTTCGCGCGCCGCCTTGAGATCGACGGCGTCGGTGCCGACGCCGAACACCGATATGATCTCGATATTCGGAAACCGGTCCATCATCTCGCGCGAGGCGCCGCGATTGGCCTCGGTGGCGATGGCGCGGATACGCCTGGCGGCTTCTGGCGTAAATGCGTCGGCCGGTACCGGCAGGGTGCGGAAGTGATGAATTGTGTAGTTCTCGCGCAGCGATTGCACCGTCGCTTCGGGGAACGAGCCGATATAAAGCACTTCGGGTTTCATGACTTAAGTCGTTGTTGCCGTGGCGGCTGAAGCGTCAGATTTCAAAAATCTGCTTCGGTGTCTTGTGCAGGCATTCACTCGCGCCGTTGGCCTGCACCAGATAATTGTCGCAGATCACGGCAAAGAGTGTGTCGGTCTCGTAACCGGGATGCACGGCGAGATTCATGTTTTCGGCAAGCGACATGGTTTCGTCGGCGCGCACCAGTGGACGCTCGACCAGGTCATATCCCTGTCCATGACAATAAAGCCGCAGCTCTTTCGGCAATCCGCGCGCCTGCATGAACTCGTCATGCGCGACGGCAATGTCGCGGCAGGATGCGCCGGGCTTGATCATCTTGAGCGTATGCGCCTGCGCTTCCTTCACGGTCTCGAAGCCGTCGATGATTTCATTGGATGCCTTGCCGAGCACGACGGTGCGGGCAATCTCCGTGTACATGCCGCCGGGTCCGCTATTCTCAATCAGCAGCGAAAAATAATCGCCCTGCTTGAGGGTGCGGCCCTGCATGTAGCGGTCGACGAAATCCGATCTCTGGCCAAGCGGAGCCGTGGAGCCGAGAAACAGGCCTTGCTCGCTGCCAAGCACTCGGCCTTCATATTGGGCAAGGGCGGTGATGTCGTTGTCCCGCATGCCGGGCTTTACCTTTTTCAGTACGCGGGCGAAAATCTCGTCCTGCATCTCCGCGCATTTGCGGATCAGAGCGATTTCCTCGGCGCTCTTCACTGCTTTGATGGCGTCCACCCATTCCGTTGCATCGACGAATGTCGTGCCTGAAAGGCCGGCTTCGATCTGCTTGACGAATTGATGCGGGATCGCGCCGGCCCCGAGCCAGCCGATAGTCTTGTAATTGCGGAGCTTCAATTCCTCGAGCGCCAGTTCGGCCTGATAGCCGAATGTGTAGGCAATCGAGGTGAAGGATGGTGTGCACAATATATCGCCAACGCCGCGATGAATGTCATGCTGTCCGTCCAGCTTGCGGCGTGCGCCCTGCGGTCCCATGTCGACCACGGTCATGTGGTCGGCGGCGTGGAAGATGACCGTGCGCGGATATCCATTATAGGCGGGAAAATCGGTGAACCACTTCACGTAGCCGCCCAGCCAATCATTGTTGTTCTGCATGACCAGCGCGTCGATCTTGCGATCCTTCATCCCGCGACGCACCGCCTCCCATCGGCGTTTTAGTTCGGCGGTAGAGATCGGATTGACGACGCGCTCGTTCATTATCGGCCTTGTGTCGGTGATTGTCCCGGGGGCTTTTGCGGCCGTACATTTTCACCCTGTCTACTGAGACGCAAGAGCGCAGGCGTACCGCATTGCGGTTATCTGCGCGATAGGCAATAAACACCGCAAGGGTTGCCGGCGGTCCAGACCGCTTCCGCGAGGTAATCAGGCGGACGTTGTGGTGCAGTCCGGCCTGGGGTCGAGTTTAATTTCGGGCGCACGAGCGACACGGATCGGTTCACCGGGCATGGATCTCCTTCTGAAAATTGTCATTGTCGATGAGAGCCCGGTCCGTTCCGCCATCATCGAGGAAGGGCTGCGCGAGGCCGGGTATACTCAGGTCACGCGCATCGAGGAGGTGACCAATCTGCTCGCTCGCATCTATGCGATCGATCCCGATGTGATCATCATCGATCTCGAGAATCCGAGCCGCGACGTACTCGAGCAGATGTTTCAGGTCAGCCGTGTCGTGAAACGGCCGATCGCCATGTTTGTCGATCAGAGTGACACTGCATCAATCCAGGCATCCGTCGACGCCGGAGTTTCGGCCTATATCGTCGGCGGGCTCATGAAGGAACGGGTGAAGAATATTCTGGATCTGTGCATTTCGCGGTTCAACGCTTTTTCGCGACTCCAATCGGAACTCGACCAAGCCAAGATTGCGCTGGAGGAGCGCAAGGTGATTGACCGCGCCAAGGGCATCCTCATGAAGGCTAAAAATCTGACGGAGGATGAAGCTTACGCGCTCCTCCGCAAGACAGCGATGAACGAGAAAAAGAAGATCGCCGAAATCGCGCAATCGGTCATCACGGCATCGGAGATGTTCAAATGAGCGAAGATCCGAGGCTGTGTATCGGGTTCATTCCGCTGGTCGATGCTGCCGCGCTGATTGTCGCCGTTGACAAGGGACTTGCCGCGGGAGAAGGGCTGGAGATCGAGCTGAAGCGCGAGGTATCGTGGTCAAACGTGCGCGACAAGCTCAACATCGGCCTGTTTGACGCGGCGCATTTGCTGGCGCCTGTGGCCATCGCATCGAGCCTGGGTCTTGGTCATGTGCGCGTGCCAATTCTTGCACCCTTCAATCTTGGCCTAAACGGCAATGCCATTACGGTTTCGCCGGAATTGTTCGCCGACTTGAAAACATCGGCTGACGGCGATCTGAGCGATCCGATGATATCCGCCAGGGCACTCGCACGCGTCGTAAGAGAGCGCCGCGCGCAACGCCGCGATCCTTTGACTTTTGGGATGACGTTCCCGTTCTCCACGCACAATTATCAATTGCGGTTCTGGATGGCCGCCGGCGGCGTCAATCCGGACGAGGACGTGTGCCTGGTCGTGCTGCCGCCGCCCTACATGGTGGAGAGTCTCGCAAAGAAGCATGTCGATGCCTTCTGCGTCGGCGCTCCCTGGAATTCGGTGGCGGTCGATCTTGGCGTCGGACATATCCTGCATTTCGCGTCGGAAATTTTCGCGCGCGCCGCGGAAAAGGTGCTGGCTGTGCGCGAACGCTGGGCGCAAGACAATCCTGATCTCCTGATCAGGCTGGTGCGGGCACAGGGCAAGGCAGCGGTCTTTGTCGGGAATCCGGATAATCATGCGGAGACGGCCGCCATCCTCGCCGCGCCAGACCGGCTCGGCGTGAAAGCCGAAGTCATCATGCGAACTCTCGCTGGCAAGCTGAAGGTGTCGCCGGACGGCGACGTGCGCGCGAGCGATCGCTACCTCCTGGTCGGCCGTGCCAATGCCGCTCGGCCCGATCCTGCGCAGGCCGCATGGCTTTACGCGCAGATGGTGCGCTGGAAGCAGGCGCCGCTTGACGGAAAGCTGCTTGCGCAGGCGCAGGCCGTGTTCCGGCCGGACATTCACGACAAGGCGCTTGGTGCGCCGCCGATGCCGGCAGGCGAGCCGGCCGACGGGATTGGAGCCTTTTCCGGTCCGGCTTTCGATCCCAGGGACATCGCGGGGCATCTCGCCAGCTGGTCGATCCCGGCGCGCTGACCGGGATTTTCCGGGATCCCATTTTCATATTGCGTTGCACAATCCTTTGGCAGCTGCCCAAGGTGCTGCAAAATTGCGCAGCATTAGTTTGCTGCCTTTTTTCTGGGCATTAGTTGTAACCAATTGAAAATTCAGAGAATTTCCTCTCCATCTGGACTGGCACAAAGCTTGAAAGAGGGAAGGTGAAACCGGCGGTCCGTGGAGGGCCGTCGCAGGTCCAACGAAGGGCCAACAGCAACGCCGCTGTCTGGGGGAACGCTCTTTGCGAGCGTGCGCTCGGGCTGCGGTTTTTTCGTGCCGGGTAGGGATGCAACAGGCGGGCTTCAAAAGTCCATCAACGCTGAAAGGACGACCAGTTCAGATGACCGACCCCATCAAGGGAATGCCGCAGCGCCGCGGCCTCACCCGTCGCACATTTCTGAAATCGAGTGCAGGGACCGCCGCGCTGCTGAGCGCGGTCGGCAGCCAGTTCCCCTTCGGTGTGCACATCGCCGAAGCGGCCGGCCCGGAGGTGAAAAAGGCGATCCTCGGTTACATCGCGCTGATGGATGCATCGCCCCTCGTCATCGCGAAGGAGAAGGGCATCTTCGCGAAATACGGCATGCCGGACGTGGAAGTCGCCAAGCAGGCGTCTTGGGGCGCGACGCGCGACAACATCGTTCTCGGCGGGGAGAAAAACGGCATCGACGGCGCGCATATTCTCACGCCGATGCCCTACCTGATCTCGGCCGGCAAGGTGACGCAGAACAACGTGCCGACGCCGATGTACATCTTGGCGCGGCTCAATCTCGATGCGCAGGCGATCTCGGTCGCGAATGAATACAAGGATTTGAAAGTCACCGCCGACGCCTCCGCGCTCAAGGCCGCCTTTGCCAAGAAGAAGGCCGCGGGCAAGGAAGTGAAGATCGCGATGACCTTCCCCGGCGGCACCCACGATCTGTGGCTCCGCTACTGGATCGCGGCCGGCGGCGTCGATCCCGACAAGGACGTGTCCACCATCGTTGTGCCCCCGCCGCAGATGGTGGCGAACATGAAAGTCGGCAACATGGACGCCTTCTGCGTCGGCGAGCCGTGGAACGAACAGCTCGTCAACCAGAATATCGGCTTCACTGCCTGCACCACCGGCGAGCTCTGGTTCAAGCATCCGGAAAAGGCGCTCGGCATGCGCGCCGAGTGGGTCGACAAATATCCGAACGCGGCCACGGCGCTGCTGATGGCCGTGCAGGAAGCGCAGCAATGGTGCGACAAGATGGAGAACAAGGAAGAGATGTCGGCCATCGTCGGCAAGCGGCAATGGTTCAACGTCCCCGTGCCCGACATCGTCGGCCGCGCCAAGGGCGACATCAATTACGGCAACGGCCGCGTCGAGAAGGGCACCAAGCAATTCATGAAGTTCTGGCAGGACCACGCGTCCTACCCGTTCAAGAGCCACGACGCCTGGTTCGTCACCGAGGATATCCGCTGGGGCAAGTTCGAGGCCGACACCGACATCAATGCGCTCGTGAACAAGGTCAATCGCGAGGACCTCTGGCGCGATGCCGCGAAATCTCTCGGCGTCGCCGCGGCAGACATTCCGTCATCGACGTCGCGCGGCAAGGAAACCTTCTTCGACGGCAAGATTTTCGATCCCGCTGATCCGCAAGGCTATCTGAAGAGCCTCTCCATCAAGCGCGTGGAAGTGTGAACCCGCTACGTGGCGGCATGCGCCGCCTCGTCCGATTCCGACGGAGAGAAATGCGATGAACATGCCGTTGCTCAAGTCCGAACCGGAAGCCGCCGTCGCGGCGCCCGCCTTGGCGGAGATTTTTCGGCTCGATCCCGCGAAGCCAAGTTATCTCAAGACCAGAGTACTTCCAGCGCTCGGTTCGCTCGCGGCGAACGTGCTGCCGCCGCTGGTGATGCTGCTGCTCATCCTCACGCTCTGGCAGATTCTCTGTATGAAGCCGGGCGCGACCCTGCCGTCGCCCACCAAGATCTGGGCTGAAGCATACGATCTGATCGTCGATCCCTTCTTCGTCGCCGGGCCGCAGGACATTGGTCTCGGCTGGCGCGTTCTCACCTCTCTGCAGCGCGTGGCGATCGGCTATGGCTTCGCCGCCCTGATCGGGATCGCTCTGGGCACCATTATTGGACAGTCGGTCTGGGCGATGCGCGGCCTTGATCCGATCTTTCAGGTGCTGCGCACGATCTCGCCGCTCGCCTGGCTGCCGATCTCGCTGGCGGCCTTCCGCGACAGCCAACCCTCCGCGATTTTCGTGATCTTCATCACCTCGGTCTGGCCGATCATCATCAATACCGCGGTCGGCATCCGCAACATCCCGCAAGACTACCGTAACGTCGCTGCGGTGCTGCGGCTGAACCATCTCGAATTCTTCACCAGGATCATGGTTCCGTCGGCGGCGCCCTACATCTTCACGGGCCTGCGCATCGGCATCGGCCTGTCCTGGCTCGCGATCGTCGCCGCCGAGATGCTCACCGGCGGCGTCGGCATCGGCTTCTTCATCTGGGATGCCTGGAACTCCTCGCGCCTCTCCGACATCGTGATCGCGCTCGTCTATATCGGGCTGGTCGGCTTCACCCTCGATCGCATTGTCGCCTTCGTCGCTACAATCGTCACGCGCGGCACCGCAGCCAATTGAGGTACTGATGACCGCTTATCTCAAGATAGATCACGTCGATAAGGTCTTCAGGCGCGGCGCCGCCACGACCGAAGTGCTCAAGGACATCACCCTCACCGTCGAGAAGGGCGAGTATGTCTCGATTATCGGACATTCCGGCTGCGGTAAGTCCACGCTGCTGAACATCGTCGCCGGCCTTACCGCGGCGACACGGGGCGGCGTGCTGCTGGAAGAGCGTGAAGTGAACTCGCCCGGCCCCGACCGCGCCGTGGTGTTCCAGAATCACTCGCTGCTCCCCTGGCTCACCGTCTACGACAATGTGCGGCTCGCGGTGGACAAGGTATTTTCCGGCGTGAAGTCTCGCGACGAGCGTCATGGCTGGACCATGCACAATCTCGATCTGGTGCAGATGGGACACGCCAAAGACAGGCGTCCTGCGGAAATTTCCGGCGGCATGAAGCAGCGTGTCGGCATCGCCCGCGCGCTGGCGATGGAGCCGAAGGTGCTGCTGCTGGACGAGCCGTTCGGCGCGCTCGACGCGCTCACCCGCGCGCATCTGCAGGATTCGGTGATGGCGTTGCAGCAGAAGCTCGGCAACACCGTACTGATGATCACCCACGACGTCGACGAGGCGGTGCTGCTCTCGGATCGCATCGTGATGATGACCAACGGTCCGTCCGCGCAGATCGGCGAAGTGCTTGAGGTTTCGCTGCCGCGCCCGCGCAAGCGGCTCGAGATGGCAGCAAACCCGATCTATCTGAAATGCCGCCAGCGCGTGCTGGAATTCCTCTACGAGCGGCATCGCTACGTGGAGGCGGCGTAGCGATCGGCGTCTCCCGCTCCGGCGCGAGAGGACAGATTATCGCCGCAACGGCGCGGCGAACCATGGACCGCAACGCTGCGGGGACAGCATCAACACCCGAGGTCCAGGGACCCTGCAATGAGTGAACGGCTGGTTGTTATCGGAAGTGGAATGGCATCGGGACGGATGCTCGAACATCTGTTCGCCGCCGCGCCCGGTGCTTACGACGTGATACTTTTTGGCGCGGAGCAACGTGGCAACTACAACCGCATCATGCTCTCGCCCGTTCTGGCGGGCGAGACGACCTATGAGCATATCGTCACCCACGACGCCGATTGGTATGTCGCGCACAATGTAAAGTGCCGGTTCGGCGAAACGGTGACGCGGATCGACCGTACCGCCAAGGTGGTGCGCTCCAGGAACGGCGAGACCCCTTACGACAAGCTGGTGATCGCAACCGGCTCGGCGCCTTTCATCATCCCGGTCGCTGGCAAGGAATTGCAGGGAGTGGTCGCCTTCCGCGATCTCGATGACGTCAACGCCATGATCGCGGTTGCCGAAAAGCCTGGCGGTAAGGCCGTGATCATTGGCGGCGGCCTGCTGGGACTGGAGGCGGCCGCGGCGCTTCGGATGCGCGGCATGGATGTGGTGGTGCTGCATCTCATGGGCCACTTGATGGAATTACAGCTCGATCCCGCGTCCGGCTCCCTGCTGCAGAAGGAACTGGAGGGGCGCGGCATCAGGATTCATTGCCGCGCGCAAACGACGGCCATTCTGGGTCACAAGCGCGCCGAAGCGGTGCTGCTCGACGATGGGACGATCTACCCGGCCGATCTGGTGGTCATGGCCGCGGGCGTCCGTCCCGAAACGCGGATCGCGACGGATGCAAGGCTGCATGTGGAACGCGGCATTGTCGTCGATGACCGCATGCTGACGTCCGATCCGGACATCCTTGCCATCGGGGAATGCGTTGAGCACAACAGCATCTGTTACGGCTTCGTCGCGCCGCTTTACGACATGGCGGCGGTCGCTGCGAAAACGCTTGCCGGCGAAGATGCAGTCTTCCGACCGCTTCAGACTGCGATCAATCTCAAGGTCACCGGCGTGCATGTCTTCTCGGCCGGTGATTTCATCGGCGCCGCCGGCAGCGAATGCCTCACCTTCACCGATCCGGGCTTGCGCACCTACAAGAAGCTGGTGCTCGCCGATGGGAAGCTGGCGGGGGCGGTACTGTTCGGCGATACCGTGGACGGCCCGTGGTATCTGGACCTGATCAGGAACGGCGCGCCGATTGATGAATTTCGCGACGATCTGATTTTCGGACGTGCACTGGTCGAACGGATGGCAGCCTGACATGTCCGGCGATTTTACACCCGATCAGAAGCGTTACCTGGAAGGTTACGTATCCGGTCTCAGCGCCGCGCGCGGCGCGCGTGGCGTCAAGCCGACCGGCGACGGCGAACCGATTGGCCCCGACGCCATCCACATCAAGGCGCAGGACCGCACCACGACGGCCGGCGGCAAGCTCAACGATCAGGAAAAAGTCAAACGCGAGCTGCATCCCTTCGACGCCTATAGCAAGCTGAAGGAACAGGCTGAGAAGAACGAGGCGCCGAAACCCGCCGACAATTTCCGATGGCGGTACTACGGGCTGTTCTATGTCGCGCCGGCGCAGTCTTCGTATATGTGCCGGCTGCGCATCGCCAACGGCATTCTCTCGCATTGGCAATTCGCAGGGCTGGCCGGGGTCGCGGAGAAATATGCCGGTCCTTATTCGCACGTGACCACGCGCGCCAACCTGCAACTGCGCGAAATCGAGCCAAAGAATGCGGTCAATGTGGTCGAGGCGATCCAGGATCTCGGCCTGTGCTCGCGCGGCTCCGGCGCTGACAATATCCGCAATGTCACCGGTACGCCAACGGCCGGGATCGATCCGCAGGAACTGCTCGATACGCGGCCCTATGCGCGGGATTGGCATTTCCACATCCTGAACGAACGGGCGCTCTATGGTCTGCCGCGCAAGTTCAATGTCGCCTTTGATGGCGCCGGCAAGATCGCGGTTCTGGAGGATACCAACGACATCGGTTTTCAGGCCGTCGAGGTGAGGTCGGGATTTGATGTCGAACCCGGTATCTATTTTCGGCTGATGCTGGGCGGCATTACCGGCCACAAGGATTTTGCCCGCGACACCGGCGTCATTCTCAAGCCGAACGAGGCGACCGCGATTTCCGACGCCATCGTCCGTGTCTTCATCGAGCATGGCGACCGCACCAATCGCAACAAGGCGCGGCTGAAATACGTGCTTGACGCCTGGGGTTTCGACAAATTCCTTGCTGCGGTTGAGGAGAAACTGGGTCGCAAACTGTTACGCATCGCGCCGGAGGCTTTGGCCGAACGCCCCGCTTTCGATCGCCTGGCGCATATCGGCGTACATCCGCAGAAGCAGATTGGTTTGCACTGGGCCGGCGTGGTGCTTCCGCTCGGCAGGATGACGGTCGAGCAGATGCGCGGCATAGCAAAGATTGCGCGCGAGTGCGGCGACGGCGATATCCGGCTCACGGTCTGGCAGAATTTGCTTATCTCCGGTGTGTCAACCGCGAAGATTGCGCAGGTCGAAGCGGACATTGAGGCGCTTGGCCTGTCGACCAAGGCAACATCCATCCGCGCCGGTCTTGTCGCCTGCACCGGCGCCACCGGTTGCCGCTTCGCCGCCGCCCACACCAAAGAGAACGCAGACGAGATCGCGCGCTGGTGCGAAAAGCGTGTGCAGATCGACAGTCCAGTCAACATCCATCTTACCGGCTGCCATCATTCCTGCGCGCAGCATTACATCGGCGATATCGGGCTGATTGGCGCACGCGTGCCCGTATCGGAGGAGGGCGATACGGTCGATGGCTATCACATTCACATTGGCGGCGGCTTTGGTCCGGATGCCGGGATGGCGCGCGAGATTTATCGCGACGTGACGGCGGAGACTGCGCCCAAGGTCGTTGAGAAAATGCTCAAGGGCTATCTCGCGCACCGTGCCTCGCCGGACGACACATTCCTGGCCTTCTCGCGCCGGCATGAGATTGATGCGCTGAAGACGATGTTCAATGCGGAGGCGGTGGAATGACCGAAGCCGTAGCTCCGCCGATCATCAATCTCGTTCCCGAAACCGCTCCGTTCACGCCGGAACAACGCTCCTGGCTGAACGGCTTTTTCGCCGGTCTTGTCTCGCTCGATGGCGCAGGCGTAACCGCTCTGTCCCCAGAACAGAACGCCGCCGTCCTGTCCGAGGCCAAGGGCCCGCTCGAGGACGGCGACGACGGCGAGGCGCCGTGGCACGACCAGACATTGCCGATGGCCGAGCGCATGAAGATGGCGGAAGGCCGTCCGCTACGCCGTCGCATGATGGCGGCGATGGCGCAGCAGGATTGCGGCCAGTGCGGCTACAATTGCGAGGACTACGCCAACAAGCTCTTTCAGAAAGAAGAGGAGCGGCTGAATCTCTGTGTCCCGGGCGGCAAGGATACCGCCCGTATGCTGAAGTCGCTCTATGAGGAACTGGGCAAGACCTCGGCGGCGCCTGCCATTGCCAAGTCCGCAGCGGAATACGCGCCTGTGTCCAACGGTGATCTTGGCCGCTCGCGCGACAATCCGGCTTTGGCGACATTCGTCTCACGCACCCGCCTGAACAAGCCGGGTTCTGAGAAGGAAACCTGGCATCTCGAATTCGACCTCACCGAATGCGGGCTGGATTATGCGGTCGGGGACTCGTTTGGCGTTTTCCCGCTCAATGATGCTGGACTTGTCAATGCGGTGATTGCGGCGATCGGTGCATCCGCCAATACGCCGGTTGTCGGAAAGACCCTGCAGCACGTCCTGACCAACGATGTTTCACTGTCGCCGGCGCCGGACGGATTGTTCCAGCTCATTTCCTATATCACCGGCGGTGAGCGGCGGCAGAAGGCCAAGGCGCTGGCGGCCGGCGAAGATCCCGACGGCGACGCGGCGACGCTCGACGTTCTCGCGGCCTTGCAGAAGTTCAAGGGTGTCCAGCCCGATCCGGAGGCGTTCGTGGAATCGCTGGAGCCGCTGCAGCCGCGGCTTTACTCGATCTCCTCCTCGCTGAAGAGCAATCCCGGCCGGGTTTCTCTCACTGTCGACTCCGTGCGCTACAAGATCGCGGACCGTCTGCGGTTGGGCGTTGCTTCCACGTTCCTCGCGGATCGCATCCAGCCGGGACAGAAACTGCGCGTCTATGTGCAGAAGGCGCATGCCTTCGGATTGCCGGCTGATCCTGGCACTCCTGTCATCATGGTCGGGCCTGGCACCGGAGTCGCCCCCTTCCGCGCCTTCCTCCACGAACGCATGGCGACGAAGGCGAAAGGCCCGAACTGGCTCTTCTTCGGCCATCAGAAGCGCGACTATGACTTCTTCTACGAGGATGAACTCAACGCGATGAAGACGGCAGGCGTGCTGACCCGGCTGTCGTTGGCGTGGTCGCGCGACGGGGACCAGAAATTCTATGTGCAGGACCGCATGCGTGAGGTTGGCCGCGATTTGTGGTCGTGGCTTGCCGACGGCGCACATTTCTATGTCTGCGGCGACGCCAAGCGCATGGCGAAGGATGTCGAGCTCGCGCTCGTCGACATCGTCGCACAATTCGGCGCGCGCACGACCGACGAAGCGATCGCCTTTGTCGCCGACCTCAAGAAAAAAGGCCGGTTGCAGATGGACGTCTATTGACGCCATGGACATGCCCCCGCCACATCCAAGCATTCGTACGACCTGCCCCTATTGCGGCGTCGGCTGCGGCGTGCTGGCGTCGCCGGACGGTCGTGGCGGCGCTACGATCTCCGGCGACCCCGCACATCCGGCGAACTTCGGTAGGCTGTGCTCGAAAGGTTCGGCGCTCGGCGAAACACTCGGACTTGAAACGCGGTTGTTGCATCCGATGCAGCGCAGCGAGGACGGGTCATTCGCCCGCATTTCGTGGGACAGCGCGCTCGATCAGGTCGCCGGCAAATTCCTCGGCATCATCCACAATCACGGACCCGAGGCGGTGGCGTTCTATCTCTCAGGGCAACTGCTTACTGAGGATTACTACGTCGCCAATAAACTGATGAAGGGATTCCTCGGCTCATCGAATGTCGATACGAATTCGCGGCTGTGCATGGCGTCATCGGTAGCGGGACATCGGCGCGCCTTCGGTGCCGACACCGTCCCTGGCACCTATTCCGATCTCGATCAGGCCGACCTCATTGTTCTGGTCGGGTCGAATGCCGCCTGGTGTCATCCAATTCTGTTTCAGAGAATGGTTGGTAATAAGCGCGGAAGAGGCGCGAAGATCGTCGTCATCGATCCCAGGAAGACGGGAACAGCCGAGGAATCCGACCTATTCCTGCCGATAAAGCCGGGGATGGACACGGTTCTGTTCAGCGCGCTGCTGGTTTTTCTTGCCGAGAACAACAAGCTCGATAGCGCCTACATCGCTGCGCATACCGAAGGCTTCGACGCGGCGCTCGCCCGGGCAAGCGAAATTGCGCCGAGCCTTCAAGTTGTTAGCAACCTGACCGGAATTTCCGAGCACGATCTCGCGCAGTTTTTTGCACTGTTTGCCGACACGGAGAAAGTCGTCACCTGCTACTCGCAGGGTGTGAACCAGTCCGCGCAAGGCACTGATAAAGTTAATGCAATTCTCAATTGTCACCTGGCGACAGGCCGCATCGGCAGGCCGGGAATGGGGCCGTTTTCGCTGACCGGGCAGCCCAATGCGATGGGCGGGCGCGAGGTCGGTGGCCTTGCCAACCAGTTGGCCGCACACATGAATTTCACGCCGCCGGAGATCGAGCGGGTGGGACGGTTCTGGAACGCTGCGAACATGGCTCAGCGCGAGGGGCTGAAGGCCGTGCAGATGTTCGAGGCGATTTCCACTGGCAAGATCAAGGCCTTGTGGGTGATGGCGACAAATCCGGCGGTGTCGCTCCCGGATGCCGGCAAGGTTTGTAATGCTCTTAGAAACCTCGATGCTCTGATCGTGAGCGAGAATGTTCTCGCGAATGACACGATATCCTCGGGTGCTCATCTTCTTCTTCCCGCTGCCGCCTGGGCCGAGAAGGATGGCACCGTCACAAATTCCGAGCGCCGCATCTCACGCCAGCGCGGCTTTCTTCCTTTGCCGGGCGAGGCGAAGCCTGACTGGTGGATCATCAGCGAAGTCGCGCGCCGCATGGGTTTCGGCGATGCGTTCGCTTACACGAGCGCCGCCGATATTTTCCGCGAACACGCCGCATTGTCGGCGTTGGAGAATGGCGGCACGCGCGATTTCGATCTCGGCGCACTCGCCGATATCGACAACAACGAATACGACCGGCTCGATCCGGTGCAATGGCCGCAGCGCATCCGCAGCACCGGGGAGACGCGCTTCTTTGCGCAGGGCGGCTTCTACACGGCCGACCGCAAGGCGCGGTTCATTGCCCCGGAAAATCCCGCACTTAAAGAAGACACGAGCAAGCGATTCCCGCTGCGCCTTAATACCGGTCGTGTTCGCGACCAATGGCATACCATGACTCGCACGGGCCTGAGCCCGCGGCTCGGCAGCCATCTGCCGGAACCCTATGTCGAAGTGCATCCCGAAGACGCCAAAAAATATGATCTGAGACACGACGGTTTTGCGCGCATCACGTCGCGCTTCGGTACCAGCATTCTCAAGGTCATGCTGAATGACGGGCAGCAGCCTGGCTCCGTCTTCGTGCCGATTCACTGGAACGATGAAACCGCGTCATGTGCGCGCGTCGGGGAGCTCGTCATGCCGGCGACCGACCCGTATTCGGGTCAGCCGGAGGCGAAGGCGACACCCGTCGCCATCGCGCCTCATCCCTACAGACTGCGCGGCTTTGTACTGGCGAAAGGCGCGCTGGCGCTGCCCGCAGGCACATGGTGGTCGCGTGTCGCGCTCCACGGCGGGTGCGGCTATCTCGTCGCCAGCAATGAGACCGGCGAAGCATGGCGCGAATGGGCGGCGCAGCAATTTTCGATGCATGGCGACATTGCCGAATACAGTGACACGCGGCGCCACACCTACCGCGCGGCGGCATTCAGGGATGGACGGTTGCAGACCTGCCTGTTTATCGCGCCGGCTGAGGCCGTACTGCCATGGGACGCGGTGAAGGCGTTGTTTGAAAGCGAAGACCTGGACGAGCAGCAACGCCGTCTTCTCCTGTCCGGCAAATCCGCCGAGGGGCTTGCCGCGGCGGGCCCGCTCATCTGCGCCTGTTTCGGCGTGCCGCTGAATGCTATCCGCACCGCCGTGATGTCGGGCGAAGCTTGCGACGTGGTCGATATCGGCAAGGCCTTGCGCGCCGGCACCAATTGCGGGTCCTGCCTGCCTGAACTGAGGAAGATCGTCGCGCAGGAATTGACGCAGCTAACGTTGAACGAGCAGCAAGATGACCGAGCGCCGGCAACCGTCTGATCAGGCGTCTTCGCGCATGGGCCGTCTTGCGCGACTTCCCGTCTTCTATGCGCTCGACGGAAGGCGCGTCGTTGTGGCAGGCGGCAGCGCCTCGGCGGCATGGAAGGCTGAACTGCTGTCAGCGACCGGCGCGCATGTCGATGTTTTTACGCGGGACCCGTCATCCGAGATGACGGAACTTGTTCTCGATCCGCCGTGCGGGCCAATCGTCATCCATCGCCGCGATTGCCTGCCCGACGACCTTGCCGGCGCGGCGATGGCCATCGGTGCCTGCGACTGCGATGAAACGGCAGATCGTTTCACCAGAATGGCGCGCCGCGCGGGCGTGCCGGTCAACGTGATCGACAAGCCGGATTTCTGCGACTTCGCCTTCGGCGCCATCGTCAACCGCTCGCCGCTGGTCGTCGGGATCTCGACCGACGGTGCAGCACCGGTTTTCGGGCAGGCGGTGCGTGCCAAGATCGAAGCGATGCTGCCTTCCGGCTTCGCCTCGTGGGCAAAGGCGGCACAGACCTGGAGGACATATGTGCAGGCTTCCAATCTGTCGTCGAGTGGCCGCCGTCGTTTCTGGCAGATGTTCACCGGCTTCGCCGTTTCCAATCCAGGCTACGAGCCGCGCGAAGCAGACTTCGCCCGTCTGCTGTCGGATGTGAGAGGTCTTGGTGACAAGGTTGAGCAGGGTTCGGTCACGCTGGTCGGCGCGGGACCCGGCGATCCGGAATTGCTTACATTGCGCGCGGTGCGTGCGCTGCAATCGGCCGATGTGATTCTGTTCGACGATCTGGTGTCGGCCGACATTCTGGATTTTGCCCGCCGGGAAGCCAAGAAGATGCTGGTGGGCAAAAGCGGCTATGGCCCCTCCTGCAAGCAGGACGATATCAACGCGACGATGATCGGACTTGCGCGCGGTGGGAAACGCGTGGTTCGCCTGAAGGGCGGCGATCCGATGATTTTCGGCCGCGCCGGTGAGGAAATCGCAGCTTGCCGCAAGGCCGGCATCGCTGTCGATGTCGTGCCTGGGATCACCGCGGCGCAGGGCGCGGCGGCTTCGCTCGGCGTGTCGCTGACTCATCGCGGGCAGGGGCGGCGCATTCAATACGTAACCGGCCATGCGCATGACGGCGCGTTGCCGGATGATCTCGACTGGGCGAGCATTGCGGACCCGTCGACCACGACCGCGATCTACATGCCGACACGCACTTTCCCACAGTTGGTCGAGAAGGCGATGGCGCAGGGGCTCGATGTCACGGCGCCGGTGGTCGCCATTTCGCGCGCGACACGGCCGGATGAGCAGGTGATTGTGGGCACGCTAGGCGATATGTCGGCGCGGCTTGCCGGGGAAAAACCGCCGGGCCCGCTACTGGTGTTGATCGGTCGCGTCCTCGCCCGCTATCGGGATGCCGCGGCCGATCAAAATGGCACCTTGGCCTTGCCCTGACTGCGACAGCCGCAGGCGCCTCAGAGCCCGAACTTTCTGCTGCCGTCTGCGTTCCTTTTCGTGCAGGAGGATCGCATGCCAAGCACAAAACGCCGGGTTCCGAAGCAAACCGCGAAATCCGTTAACGCGCGCATCCAGCGCACCACCGAACAGCGCATCCGCCATTTCGATCAAAATCAGGATCAGATCGATCGACGCCTACGTGAGCTCGAGCGGGAATGGGATGTCGAGCGCGCACTCGAATCCAATGCCGCGATCGCCGGCCTGATTGCGCTGGCGATCGCCGGCCAATCCCAGAATCGACGCTGGCTGGCGTTGCCGGCAGTCATTTCGGGCTTTCTGCTGCAGCATGCCATTCAAGGCTGGTGTCCGCCCCTGCCTGTTTTCAGGCAACTGGGCTTTCGCACCTCCTACGAAATTGAGCAGGAGCGCCAGGCGCTGAAAGCCCTACGTGGCGATTTTGCGCGCCTGCCATCCGGCCGCGGACGGGGGCGCGTCAGGGCCAGCCTGCGGGCCGCACGCGCCTGAGTTATTTTGGCAGTCCCCACAGCGTCGGATCGAACCGTTTCACCACCGTCGCCGAGACGATGTGATCGTCAAATTCCTTGGTCGGATCGTTGGAGTGGTTCGAGATATAGCGGTAATCAAAGCGCAGATCGGTCAGCGCCGCGAACAGGTTCGGAAACAGCATGGTTGCGCCGGGCGCCCAGGTCGTATCGTCGCGTTTGGTCGTGCTGGTACCGACGAAATCCCTGCGATAGTCGCGATGGCTGACGGCAAGATTGCCGCCGACAATGAGCCAGGGCGCCAGCGTCTTGTAGCCTTCAATCTTGCCGCCATATTCCCAGTAAGCGCCGGGTTGGATCTCGGTCAGGATGTTGGTGAGCGCGGTGCCGTTGATGTCACTCCAGCGCAGCCAGGGCGAGAACAAGGCAACACTTCCGTCACCAAACACCTTCGGAAAGGCGAAGCGACCGCGCGCTTCGGCATAGAAGCCTTCGCCAGACGGAAAGAAGTCGCCGTGCGAGCGATAGGCGAGGCGCAATTGCAGCGCGCGATAGGCGCCTTCCAGATTTCCCTCGAAGAGAGCGCCGACGGCCGCTTCGCTGTAATAATAATGCTTGTCGAAGGTTGCGACGGCGCCCCCGAGCGTCGGATGCAGCGAAAGTGCCGGCGTCAGATCGATGATCGGTCCGGTGTCGAGACCGGCCACGCCATAATTCAGTTCGCTCTCGCGCGCATGAATCTGCCCGGCGGCGAGCGCCGAGGTGCGCCAGCGCGTGCCGTTGATGTTGCGCTCGTCGCGCAGGTCGAGCGAGCCAAGAAGCTGCATCTCGCTTTTGCCCGGCAGATAATATGTGGGATTGGATTCGTAGGCGGTGCCCAGAGACGCGGTCACCAGCGTGACACTTGGCTGCAGGACGCGGCGAATGCGCTGCAACCCGCGCTGCGCTTCCACATTGTTGGGATCGTTCAGCAGCACGCGCTCATAAGCGGCCAGTGCCCAGCGCAACTGCCCGCTTTCTTCCGCGAGCTGGGCGAAGCGGATGTTCAAATCCGGATCGGCGGGACGCTTCAGGACTTGCTGATAGAGGCCGTCGAGCGCGGGCGTCGAGCCCGGCCGATCAGCGTGCGCGGTCGCGGCGGAAAGACAGATCGCCGTTGTCGCGCACAGGTAAACCAGCATGGTGCGGACGGGCCGCATCATTGCAAATATCTTCACACCTGTGCCCTACAACCATTTCAACGTCTTCCACCGCGGGGAGATTTAGCGGACAGCGGCGCGGAGGGCCACAAAAATTTGCCGAGTCATTGAACCTGTGGCTTTTGCGCACTGACTAATGTCGGGCGAGCCATTATAACGGGGCGGTTTTCAGGGACGGACATATGGCTGTATTTTCCTACCTTCCGCGGATGTCTGGTCTGCTTGTCGCAGTGTCGATTGCCGGCCCGTTAGCTCCATTTTTTTCGGCACCGGCCCTGGCATCCAAGATCGGCGTCGCGTCCGCCGTCAAAAATCAGGTGCAGGGCTCCAACAACCGCGCGCTCTCGGTCGGCAGCGATGTCTTCACGAATGAGCGTGTGCGCACCGGCGCCGAGTCCACCGCGCAGCTTCTGTTCCTCGACAAGACCAGCCTGAGCATCGGTCCGCAGGCCGAGCTTGTGCTCGACAAGTTCGTCTACAATCCGAACCGCGGCTCGGGCGAGGTCGTGCTTAGTTCAGTGAAGGGTGCGTTCCGCTTCGTCTCCGGTTCGCAAGACCCGCGGCATTACACGATTAAAACTCCGGTCGCGACGCTCGGCGTGCGCGGCACGGTGGTGGATTATCTGGTACAGAACGGCAAGGCCGTTTTCATTCTGGTGCAGGGCGCGGCGCAGCTCACGATTCCGGGCGGCAAGGTGGTCCACCTGACCAAACCAGGGACGGTCTATGTGGTGCATGCGGGCGGCAAGATCGAAGGCCCGCTGCCAAATGACGGCACCATTGTGCACGCCTTCGGCAATATCGCGTTCCCGCTTTACGGCTGGTTCTTCCAGGGCGATCCGCAGAACCCCCAAGCGCTTGGGCGCATCGATAATATCGATCAGCTCAATGCGATCGTGAATCGGGGGACGCCACCCGTAGTCAATAATGGCAGCACCGGTGGCGGTGGCGGCAGCTGTACGTTGATTTGTTAACGTTCTGCGCATCCTGTCGATCTGGCCGTTGGCCCGCGTCTTACTGGTTGCCCAGTGCAACAATTCCGGCCGCGCGACCGGCGCAAAAACCCAAATATGAAGCCCCAGTTTGTGACGGACCCCGGGTTCGGGCCTTGCAAAAGCCGGTCTGCATTGCCACTATTTATTTTTGAAGCCACTCGTTCGGTCCGCCGGAGAGGGCTTTTTGCTTTTGTGGGGCAATCTGGATGTCCACGAACAGAGACAGCCATATCCGGCTGACATCCCATCCCGGCCACCGGACGCCGGGGCGCTACCCGATCACATGGGGCGCTCAGACCGCGCGCGAACGCGGACCGGTCATCGGCACCGTGACTTCGGCCGGCGATCGCAACGCGATCGGCGCGCATGGCGGATCCTATTCGCTGTATCGGGCGCTGGCGGTGTCGTCGGGCGCGATGAATCCGATTGCGCGGCCGGACCTCACCAACACGTCACCCGTGGTCGATATTGGACCGTTCCCGCAATGGGCGGAGCCGGACCGCATCGTCTCGCTTGACCCCTGGGGGCATCGCG
Source organism: Pseudorhodoplanes sp. (assembly GCA_032027085.1). Lineage (NCBI taxonomy): Bacteria > Pseudomonadati > Pseudomonadota > Alphaproteobacteria > Hyphomicrobiales > Pseudorhodoplanes > Pseudorhodoplanes sp. The sequence goes on from JAVSMS010000001.1 coordinate 2,377,967, forward strand.
TGCCCGAGGATTTCCGGCAGGAAATCGCGGAGGGGCTCGACATCCGTCCGACCATCGCCATTACCAGGGCGCGGCTTTCCATCCCCGAATTCGACAGCGCAGGTCTGGTCGATGCCGACGGCGAGATCGTGCGCGCGAACGGCGACATCGCCGTGACCAAAGCCGCCATCGACCCGGTCTGGTTTCTGCCCGGCATCGCCGAGCGTTTCGGCGTGAGCGAGGACAAGCTCCGCCGCACGCTGTTCGAGCAGACCGGCGGCATGTATCCCGAACTCGTCACGCGGCCTGATCTCTCGGTGTTCCTGCCGCCGATCGGCGGCATCACGCTTTACATCTTCGGCGATCCGGCGGCGATCGCCGATCCGAAGCGTACGCTCGCCTGCCGCGTCCACGACGAATGCAACGGCTCCGACGTGTTCGGCTCCGACATCTGCACCTGCCGGCCGTATCTTATTCATGGCCTTGCCGAATGCGTGAAGGAAGCGCAGAAGGGCGGCGCCGGCCTCATCGTCTATAACCGCAAGGAAGGCCGCGCGCTCGGTGAGGTGACGAAATTCCTCGTCTACAACGCGCGCAAACGCCAGGAAGGCGGCGACCAGGCGGCGACCTATTTCGAGCGCACCGAATGCGTCGCCGGCGTGCAGGACGCGCGCTTCCAGCAATTGATGCCGGACGTGCTGCACTGGCTCGGCATCACGCGCATCGATCGTTTCATGTCGATGTCGAACATGAAATATGATGCCATCGTCGAGTCCGGCATCCATATCGTGGAACGCGTGCCGATCCCGCCGGAGCTTATTCCGCCGGATGCGCAGGTCGAGCTCGAAGCCAAGAAGGCCGCGGGCTATTACACGCCGGCTGGTGCGCCGACCGAGGAAGATCTCAAGACCGTCGTCGGCCGCAAGCTCGATGAGTTCTGACCATTTCCAGCCTGTCGCATAACTCCGAAGCGGAGCGGCTGGCGGCGGAGCGACTGCTCTCCTCCGCCGCGGTGCGCGAACGGGCGGCGGAGATGCTGGAGATCGGGCTCGGCGGGACGCTGCCGCATTTCCGTATCGATGCGGCGAGGCTCGGGCCCACCGCTGATTTCGTTGCCGGCGTGATCCGCGACAATTATCCGGATCTGAATGTGCCGCTGCATGCGCGCTGGCGGCATTTCGTTTTCGGCAAGCGCGATCTGTGGGCGGAGATCGACCAAGCGGGGCAATGGCCGGACGCCAACGCACGGGCGCGAGCCGCTTTCGATCTGGCCATCATCTCGGTCCTGCTGGACGCGGGCGCAGGCCCAGACTGGCGCTACACCGATGCGGTGACGGGCGCGGTGGTTGGGCGGTCGGAAGGTCTGGCGCTCGCGAGTTTGCGGATGTTTCAGGCCGGTCTGTTCTCGTCCGATCCGCGCCGGCCGTTGCGCGTCGACGACGACCGGCTCGCCGACCTCACCAGCGACGATCTTGCGAAAGGCTTTCAGGTCAGCGCGACGAACCCGCTGGCGGGCCTTGATGGCCGTGCGGCTTTGCTGGCGCGTCTTGGCCGCGCCATGCGCGACAATCTGAAAGTGTTTGCGAAACGCGACACGGCGCGACCGGGTGGGCTGTTCGACCATCTCGCCGGCCTTGCCGAAGACCGGATCCTGCCGGCGCCGGCCATCCTTCACGCCTTGCTGCTGCATCTCGGTCCAATCTGGCCGGCGCGACTGACGCTCGGCGGCGTGTCGCTCGGCGATACCTGGCGGCATTCTGCAATCAAGCGTGACGATGTGACCAACGGGCTCGTGCCGTTGCACAAGCTGTCGCAATGGCTGTCCTATTCGCTGATCGAGCCGCTGCGCGACGCCGGCATTGCCGTCAGCGATATCGATGGTCTCACTGGGCTCGCCGAATATCGCAATGGCGGCCTGCTCGTCGACAGCGGCGTAATCGTCCTGCGTGATGCGGCGCAGGCGGCACTGCCGCAGCCGGTCGAATCTGAACTGGTGGTGGAGTGGCGCGCACTGACGGTGGCGTTGCTCGATCGCCTGGCGCCTCTGGTGCGCGACAGGCTGGGTGTAACCCCGCAAAAATTTCCGCTCGGCGCGCTATTGGAAGGCGGTACCTGGGCCGCGGGCCGCAGGATTGCTAGAGAGAAACGGGCGGATGGCGGCCCGCCGCTCAATATTGTCAGCGATGGCACGGTTTTCTGAATGGATATGATACATCCAGCGTCATGCCCGCGCTCGAAGGCTGGCCGGAGTGTAAACTTGTCGCGGGTATCACTTGCTCACTGAGATTAAACGGAAAGACGTGGGTGGCCGGGATAAACCCGGCCATGACGGTTGAGAGGGAAGGTTTTCTCATGGACGGCGTCACCATTGTCGATCACCCGCTGGTGCAGCACAAATTGACGCTGCTGCGCGACAAGACACGCTCGACCAAGGTGTTCCGCGAGCTGTTCAACGAGATCGGCACACTGCTCTGCTACGAGGTCACGCGCGATCTGCCGCTGGAAATGATCGAGCTCGAAACGCCACTGGCGAAAATGCGGTCGCCGGTGCTGGCCGGCAAGAAACTGGTCTTCGCACCGATCGTGCGCGCCGGCATGGGTTTTCTCGACGGTATGCTGAATCTCGTGCCGTCGGCACGCGTCGCCCATATCGGACTTTACCGCGATCCGCGCACGCTGGTCGCCGTCGAATATTTCTTCAAGGCGCCGGACGACATGGCCGAGCGTATGGCGCTGATTCTGCATCCCATGCTGGCGACCGGAAATTCCGCGGTGGCGGCGGTCGACCGCCTGAAGGAAGCGGGAGCGAAATCGGTGCGCATCGTCTGCCTGCTGGTCACGGCACAGGCGGTGGAGAAAGTGCGCGCGCATCATCCCGACGTTCATATCTGGACCGCGGCGATCGACGAAGGCATCAACGAGCAGGGTTATATCCTGCCTGGCCTCGGCGATGTCGGCGATCGCATGTACGGAACGCGGTGAGGCCAAGGTCCGCGAATTGCCCTAGAGCGTTGTCGCGGCAATGGCCCAGACGACGACCGCGATACGCGCCAGGTGAGCCCAGATTGCGGGGCCAGAGTAATGCTCCGCACTGCGCCAGACGCCGAAGACGACGAGCAAATTGTAGGGAAGCGGCGACAGAAAAATGACGGCTGCGAGCGCCAGCGGCCAGCCCGCTGCGAACGCGCCAAGGGCCGCGAATGTCGTCGCCAGATTGAGGAGCGAGCCATAGAGGATGGCATAGTCCCAGAAGGCGCGCCGCAACGCGACGTCGCCGCGCCAGAGCCGCAGCAGCGCAGCCTTGATCTTATTCATGCCGAAGCTTCATTCGTGAAGAGCGATGTCGCCGCCGTGGACATTACACGATACGACACCGCTCCGCCTTCCAGGTCGGATTTTCCTCCTATCCGCTGCAGCGGAATGCCGCGTCAGAAAGCAGGGCTCGGCTTTATTTTAAGCTTAAAATAAATGAAGTTTCATGCATAATCGAACCTCCGGGGAGCGGGAGATGAGCTTGGCTGCGCGTCTTCCGAAGATGAGGCACATTGAACCTTCACCTCTTCGCGACACAGGGAGCGAGCAAACATGATCCAGATGAGCAAAGGCGCCTTAGCGTTGGCCACAGCCCTTGCGGCGACCATTGCCGCCATGTCCGGCGCTGCGGGTCAGGCCATTCCCACCATCCGCGTCGGCTGGACCGTCCCTGCCGAAGACGCAAAATACTGGATGATGAAGCGGCCGGAGCAGTTCCCCAATCTTGGCAAGAAATACAATATCCAGTGGACGCAGTTCCAGGGCACCGCGCAGATGGTGCAGGCGATGAATGCCGGCGCTCTCGACTGCTCGACGCAAGGGGTGCTCTCACTCGGGCAGGGCGCCGCCTCCGCCGGTCTGCAGACCTATGTGGTGGCGCAGCATGTCGGCGAGAAGCCGGGCGGTTTCTCGGTCTATTGGGCGGTGAAGGATGATTCCCCCATCAAGAGCGTGAAGGACCTCAAGGGCAAGACCGTCGGCATCAACGTGCTCGGCTCCGGTATTTACGGTCCGATGGCGATGCTGCTGCGCAAGAACGGGATCGACCCGGAGAAAGACATCAAGCTCGTCGAAGCGCCGTTCCCGACACAGGAAGATGCGATCCGCTCCGGCCGTATAGATGTCGGCGTGCTAAACCAGCCTTTCGCCTCGCGCGCCGAAGCCAAGGGCGGATTGCGCAAACTGTTCTCGATCGCCGACGAAGTGCCGAATGTGGTGCACATCGTCGAAGCCTGCGCCAAGGCCTTCGTCGACAAAAATCCGGAACTCGCCACGCTCTATGTGCAGGACCTGACGGCCGGCATGGGCAAGGCGCTCGCCAACCGCGACGAGACGCTGAAGATCGTGACGGAGATCTTCAAGGCGCCGGTTGCGGTGTTCGAGCCGTTCTATTTCAAGCAATATGATTTTGCCCGCGATCCGGGTGCCGCGGCGAATTACGACGGCATCCAGAAGCTGTTCGACATCTATGCCGATACCGGCATGTTGCCGAAGAAGCTCAATGTGAAGGACTTCAGGCACCCGAAAATCGCAGCGCCGATGAAGTAAAGATGCTGGACCGGCCGGATTACAGCCGTGTGCAGGGGAGTGCGGTCGAGGTGAACGGCACCGCGATGATCTCGATCGAGAAGGTTTCGAAGGAATTCGAGACCAGCCGCGACCGGCGCCATCTGGCTCTGAGCGATATTTCGCTGTCGGTGGCCCGTGGGGAATTCGTTTCCATCCTCGGGCCGTCCGGCTGCGGAAAATCGACGCTGCTTTATATTGTCGGCGGCTTTGTCGAACAGTCATCGGGCTCGGTGATTGTCGACAATGCGCCGATAACCGGCCCGGGCCCGGATCGTGGGCCCGTGTTTCAGGAATTCGCGCTGTTTCCGTGGAAGACCGTGCTCGGCAACGTGATGTACGGGCTGCAACAGCGCGGCGTGGCGAAAGTCGAGGCGCTGGCGCAGTCGCGCGATCTGCTCGCGATGGTGAAACTGTCCGGCTACGAGAATTTCTATCCGAAGGAGTTGTCCGGCGGCATGAAGCAGCGCGTGGCGATCGCGCGCACGCTGGCCTATTGCCCGAACATCCTCCTGATGGACGAGCCCTTCGGTGCGCTTGACGCGCATACCCGCACCAAGCTCCAGAATGACCTGCTCGGTATCTGGGAAAAGGATCGCAAGACGGTGCTGTTCGTCACCCACAGCGTGGAGGAGGCGGTGTTCCTCTCCGATCGCGTGGTGATGCTGACGAGCTCTCCCGGACGCATCAAGGAGGTCATCAAGATCGATCTGCCGCGTCCGCGCGAGCGCGCCGAGTTGCTGCTCAACCGGCGTTATCAGGATTATGTCGTCGAGATCGAGAAGATGATGGACGAGCAGCCGGAGACGCGCGCGTCATGACGGCGGAATCCACCCTGCGCACGGTCGAACGCGCGGAGGCGCCGTGGTGGTCGCCGGCCGGCGCGATCCCCGGCCTGCCGCCCATTCTCGCCTGCGTCGGATTGTTGCTGCTCTGGGAGCTGGTGGCGCGCTGGTACGGTCTGAATGGCCTGCCGCCCGCATCCGCCGCCTTGCCGCAGATCCCGGATATTCTCAGCGACAAGGCTTCGCTGATCGACATTGCGGATTCGCTGCGCCGCATGCTGATCGGCTTCGTGCTGGCGCTGGCCGTTGCCGTGCCGGTGGGGCTGGCGATGGGCCGCAGCAAACATGTCGCGGCCTTCTTCAATCCGCTGATGATGGTGATCTATCCGGTGCCGAAGGCAGCACTGATGCCGATCATCATGCTGTGGCTGGGGGTGGGCGATGCCTCCAAGACGCTGGTGATCTTCCTCGGCGTCACGCTGCCCCTGATCTATCACAGCTATCAGGGTAGCCGGGCGGTGGAGGAAAAGCTGCTGTGGTCGGCCGCCGCCATGGGCATGAGCGGGCCGGCGCGTCTTGTGCGAATTGTCTTTCCGGCGGCCCTGCCGGAAATTCTGGTCGGCTTCCGCACCGGCCTGGTGCTGGCGCTGATCACCATGGTGACCAGTGAGATGATCGCGCGTCAGACCGGCATCGGCAACATCATCTTCGTGTCGCTGGATCTCGGCATCTATGACCGGGTCTATGCGATGATCGTGATCATCGGCGCGCTCGGTTTCATCCTCGACGCGATCTTCGAATTCACGCGCAGTCGGCTGGTGGCCTGGGCGGAGCCCTCGCAGACCCTCGTGGTGGGTACGACATGACACGGCGCAGCGCGGCGGCGTTCGATACACTGATTGGCTTTGTTCCGATCGTCGGCATCATCGCGGTGTGGCAGGCGGTGGTGATAGCGGGCGTGGCGCCGCCTGCCTTGCTGCCGGCACCGGCGGCGGTCTTCTCCCGCTTCCTGCAGCAGATCGTCTCGCCGGATTATCTGGAACACACCTACATCACGCTCTACCGCCTGTTCGTCGGCTTCGGCATCGCAGTCCTGGCCGGCGTGACCTTCGGCATTCTGATGACCGGCAGCCAGGCGGTGGCGGCGATCGTGCGGCCGATCGTCCGCGTCCTGGCGCCGGTGCCGAAGATCGCGCTCTATCCGGCCTTCACGCTGACGCTGGGCTATGACGACGCGTCGAAAATTGCATTGGTGATCGCGGACGCGATGTTTCCGATCCTGCTCGCGACCTATCAAGGCGCCTCCGCGGTCGAGCCGAAGCTCGCCTGGTCGGCGCGCGCCATGGGCATGTCGCGGCTGAAGACATTGTTCACCGTGGTGCTGCCGGCGGCGATGCCCTCGGTGCTGACCGGCTGCCGCATCGGTCTGATCATCTCCTGCATTGTGGTGTTCCTTGCCGAGATGATCACCTCGACCGACGGTCTTGGTCACCTGCTGATGCGGGCGGCGCGCAATTTCCAGACCGTCGACATGTTCGTGCCGCTGATTACCATCTCGATCCTGGGGCTGCTGCTGAATGCGGGGTTCAACAGGCTGCGGCGTTATCTGCTGCGCGGCTTTGCGGAGGAGAAATAGCTTTCATCCGTCACCCTGAGGTGCCTCAGGGTGACGGAGTGATGACCGCGAAGACTATCCCTTCGTCCGTTCTGCACGTTCGCGGATCAGGAGATCGAGCGCGCGCAGGATCATGCCGCGTTCCTCCGGCGTCAGCGGTGCAAGCATGTCGGCTTCGTGCTGCTTTGCCGCGCGCAGGACCGGCTCCGCGCGCTTGCGTCCCTGTTCGGTGAGATGAATCAGCACCCGCCGCCGGTCCTTGGCATCCGACCGACGCTCGACCAGCCCCTGTTTCTGCATCCGATCAAGGATTTTGGTCATGCGCGACTGCTCCATGATCGCCATGGCGGCGAGGTCGCCGACGCCAAGACCTTCCGCGCCGTTGAGGCAGGCGAGCACGCGATATTCCGGCACGGTCAGCTTCCAGGTCTTCAGCTTCTTGTGAAAGCCTGAGGCGACGATATGGCTTGCGCGCGACAACAGATAGGAGAGGTAGCTTGCGGCGAAACTGCCATTGACCGACAGGCCGTTGCCGCTCTTGTTTCCCGCGCTGCTGGAGCGCCGGGTCCGGGCGTGCTGCTTGTTCACGAAATGCGGTCCGTTTCTGTACGACCTATGCTTTTTCATATATCGTGACAGGAAATCTGTGCGCGCGCCAGCCCGGCGATGCGCGGTTATCAGCCGAGGTGTGCATGCTGGCCGACCGGATCGAGGGAAAATGGATCGATGCCTTCACCGAAGTGATCGAGCGTTGCGGGGTAAGGAAGGGCGACACCGCTGCGATCCTGTCGGAAACGCAATCGCGCCAATTGAATGTGCACTTGACCGAACTGGCATTGCTGCGTCTTGGCGCACGGCCTTTCCACATCGTGGTGCCGACGCCGCGCAATCCGCACCCCGTGCCGATCCGCTCGACCGGCGCCAGCGTCGCGCTTGGCGCCCTCGGTCCCGTCATTTCCGCGCTCGGCCAGGCCGGCTTCGTCGTCGATTGCACGATCGAAGGGCTGATGCATGCGCCGGAAACCCCGGCGATCCTGAAGGCCGGCGCGCGCATTCTTTATATTTCCAACGAACATCCGGAAGCCCTGGAGCGCATGCGCCCGGATGACCGGCTGGAAAAACAGGTGCGCGCCGCCGCGAAGATGCTGCGCGGTGCCAAGCACATGAAGGTCACCTCGGAGGCAGGAACGAATCTCGACGTCGACATGGAAGGCGCCTCGACCGTCGGCGTCTGGGGCTGGACCGATAAGCCGGGCACGCTGGCACACTGGCCGGGCGGAATTGTCGTGAGCTTCCCGAAAGGCGGCACGGTTAACGGCACGCTGGTGCTCGATCGCGGCGACATCAACCTGACCTTCAAACGTTATCTGGAATCGCCGATCCGGCTGACGCTGAAGGATGATTACATCAGCGACATCATCGGAGAGAGTGCCGATGCCGAGATGATGCGCTCTTATCTTGCCGCCTGGGGCGACCGCGAAGCCTATGCGGTGTCGCATGTCGGCTGGGGCATGAATCCCGGCGCGCGTTACGAAGCCCTGGCCATGTACGACCAGCGCGACACCAACGGCACCGAGCTGCGCGCCGTGCCCGGCAATTTTCTGTTTTCAACGGGTGCGAATGAATTTGCCGGACGTTACACGGTCGGTCATTTCGACATCCCGGTGATGAAGACGACGATCAGCCTCGACAACACCGTGGTGATCCGCAACGGCGTGCTGCAGGATGTGTTCGGATAATCTTCCCTCTCCCCGCAAGCGGGAGAGGTGAAAAGACACTCGTCCGGGACGCGAGCTTACAGCACCGGCGGCTTCACCAGATCGAGCTGGCGCAGCATCTGCGCAAATGCCTTCAGCCGCTCGCGCCGATAGGCACCGAGATCGAGCCCCTCGTAATTAAGAAAGCCCTGACCGGTCTTCAGGCCGATGCGGCCTTCCTTCATGTTCCGCTCGATAATGTCCGGCGCGGCATAGCGCTCATTGCCGAGCGCCTGCGTCAGGTAGCGGCTGGCATAATAGAGAATGTCGCCGCCGCCCCAGTCGATGAATTCGAGCAGGCCCAGCACCGCAAAACGGAAGCCGAAACCGTACCTGATCGCTTTGTCGAGGTCTTCCGGCGTAGCGACGCCTTCCTCGACCATGCGCGCGGCTTCATTCATCGCCAGTGCCTGAATCCGCGGCACGATGTAACCGGGGCTCGCCGCGCAGACGACCGGGACCTTGCCGACCGATTCCAAAAGTGCGTTCAGCTTTTTCGTGATCTCGGGCGCAGTGTGCTTGCCAGGCGAAACCTCGACCAGGGGCACAAGATACGCGGGATTAAGCCAGTGCGCGTTGAGAAAACGCTCCGGCTGTTCGACCGCGCTCGACAGATCATCAACGAGGATGGTCGATGTTGTCGAGGCAACGATCGAATGCGGAGCGGCGAGCCTGGATGCGCGCGCGAGCGCGTCACGTTTCAGGTCAAGCACCTCGGGAACGCCCTCAAAGATAACCGGCGACGAGGCGAAGGAGGCGCTTGCATCCGCTTCGGAAACCACGTTCACGCGTGACATGATGACATCGACGGCGCTCTCGTCGAACAGGCCAAGCTGCGCCAGCATGCGCAGCGTTCCGCGCACTTCTTCGATGGCTTCTGACTTTATCTTGGCAAAGTCTTCGGCCGGGCGAGGTTTGAAATCGACGATATCGACCGGATGACCGGCATAAGCGAAGACCGCGGCAATGCCGCGGCCCATGCGTCCCGCGCCGAGGCAGGCGATCTTCTCGCGCGTCATGAAAATCCGTCCTTCAACAAGGTCTGCAGCCTAGCGCGATCATAGCCGCCGAAGCCAAGAGCTGCCAAAGTTCGCCCGCTCTGCAGGAAATCCTCGCCGCAAATGGCGCCGCCGATTGCGGTAAAGGCGCGCATCAGCGGGGTCGCCACGCCGGCGAGTTCCGCCACCGAGACGAAGAAGGACAGGCCGATGCGCGTGTCCTCGCGCATGTAGCGATGCTCGGTGAGCACGATATGCTCGCGCCAGTCGCCCGAATCGGTCAGCTTGTCGTGTGAGCCGCGGCCATACATCCATTCGGCGCCCGTCGTGGCGTAATGGTCGGCGAGCGGAAAATGCGGCGCGCCATAGCCGAGCTTCTCACGAACTGCGATGCGCTCGGCATCGAGCGCATCGGTGACGCGCCGGATCGCGGGCTGAGTACCTTCCTTGTGGATATCCCAGCGGTCAAAATGCTCAAGCGGTCCGGCATTCATGGTGATCAGCGGCGGGTGGATGATCGGGCCGGCATTCATCAGCGCGCCGGAGAGCGCGTCACCGCAATCTTCGATGACATTGGGAAACGCCTGGCCGATCACCTTCAGCGCGTGATCCTTCAGCGTGAGCGGAAACACGCCGGTCGGCAGGTGCTTGGCGCGCACGGTGATCGCGACCTCGAACGGCGCGTGCTTGCGGGTGAGCCAGGGCAGGGTGCCGGTCTCTGCGAAAGCGACCATCGCGCGATTGCCGGCATCCCAAGCGGCTTTCGCAAAGATCATGGAGCCGAAGGTGCCAGGTGGCAGAAAGACCACCTGTCCATCGACAAAGTGCGGACCTGCAATTTTCGCGATATCCGCCTGCGCGGTCGCAGGCGCCGGACAGACGATCAACTCAGCGCTACGCAAGGCGTCGGCGATGTCGTTGGTGACGACTGCAACCTTTGCATCATGCTTGCCGGCGAAATCCTTCACCAGGATATTGTTGCCGTTCGCGTTGTGCGCCTTCACGGCTTCGACGTCGCGGCGCCACAGCCGCACCTCGTGACCAGCAAGCGAGAAATCGGCGGCTGCGGCGAATGATCCGTTGCCTCCGCCCAGAACAGCAATGCGCATGTGAACTCCCTTGCTTGACCCATCACCCTGAGGTGCGAGCGCGGAGCGCGAGCCTCCAAGGGTGATGGCCGCTCATCATTCGAGGGCCGCGCTTCGCGCGGCCGCCTCAGGATGACGAAGCAGGCTTTGTGACCCGTTCCTTCAACAAGAAATGCTGCACCTTGCCCATGGCATTGCGTGGCAAAGTCTCAGTGAAGATGATCTCATGCGGTACCTTGAAGCGCGCAAGATTTTTACGCGCATGGGCGATCAGCGTTTCGGCCTCGAGGCTGCAGTCCTTGCGTTTCACCACGAAAGCGACCGGCACCTCCTGCCATTTCTTGTCGGTGCGGCCGATCACCGCGCATTCGGCGACGTCGGGATGTTCGCCGAGCACGCGCTCGAGCTCTGCTGGATAGATGTTCTCGCCGCCGGAAATAATCACATTCTTCTTGCGGTCGTGAATGTGGAAATAGCCGTCGACATCACGGGTACCGATATCGCCGGTGTGATACCAGCCGTCGCGCAGGGCTTCGGTCGTGGCCTGCGCATTGCCCCAATATTCGAAGAACACATTCGGCCCGCGCACGGCCACTTCGCCTGCCGTGCCGTGCGGCACTTCGCGGCCCTGCTCGTCGACGATGCGGGCCTCACAATAGAGGCCGGGCAGGCCGGTGGAATTGCCGCGGCTGAGATCGCCGCCGAGCCGAGTGTAGACGGCGATCGGACACGTCTCGGTCGAGCCATAGACCTGCAGCACCGGCACGCCGCGCTTGGTGATCGCATCGATCAGGTGCTGTGGCACTGTGACCGAGCCGGTCGAGATCGCACGCAGGCTGGAAAAGTCGGTGATGTCCCAGTCGGGATGCTGAAGCACCGCCTGGATCGTGGTCGGCACCAGCACCGTGTGCGTCGGCTTGTCGCTGTGAATGGCAGCCAGCGTGGCGTCCGGCGCGAAGCGGCGATGCACAGTGACGGTGGCGCCGAGTTGCAGCGCAGGGGTCGTCTGGATGTTGAGGCCGCCGACATGGAAGAAGGGCAGCACGGTGAGGATATGATCGTCGCTGGTCATGCCGTGCATATGCTGGCTCATTGCCGCGTTCCAGATCAGCGCCTCCTGTCGCAGTACCGCACCCTTCGGGCGGCCGGTGGTGCCGGAGGTGTAGATGATGAGAAGCGGTAACAGCACGTCGACATGCGGATTGCGGTCGTCGCCTGCGCCTGAAATCAGCAGCTGGTCGAAGGACGGACCATCCGGCGGAACGAATTCGATGCCGATGACGCGTGCATCGGGCAAGGTTTCCGCCAGCGGCACGATGACTGGCGCGAAGGTTTCCTCGACGAATAGCGCCTTCACGGAGGCATCGGAGAGAATGAAGAGCTGCTCGGGCACTGCCAGTCGCCAGTTGATCGGCACCAGCATGGCGCCGAGCCGTGCGCAGGCATAGAGCAGGACCAGATAGTCCGGATGGTTGGCGGCGAGGATGGCGACGCGGTCGCCGCGACCAACGCCGAGCCGCGATTTCAGCGCGCGGGCGCAAGCGGCAATGCGGTCGGCGAACTGCCGATAGGTCAGCGCCGCGCCTTCGAAGCGGATCGCGATCTTGTCCGGCGTGAAGGCAGCGTTGCGGTCGATGAGATCGGAGAGGTCCATGAAGGCGGTCACGCGTTGCTCACCCCCCCCATGAAAGAAGGAGGTCGTCCGCCGTGGCTCGCCAGGCGAGCGAAGGCGTGGCGGGTCGGGGTCATGTCTTCAGCCGCCCGACCCCATCCCAACCCTACCGCTTTCAGCGGGAGGGAGCAGGCGGGCGCGTGCGGCAATGTATCACTCATCCTGCTCGCCCGGTTCATACAGCGCTTCCCGCCCGATGCGGTCGACGCAAATCTCCGCGGTCCAGGGCAACATCAGCGCGCCGCAACGGCTGTCGCGATAGATGCGCTCGAGCGGCAAACTCTTCAGCATCGCCTGGCCGCCGCAGGTGCGAATCGCCTTCACCGCGATGGCATTGGCGTTTTCCATGACGCTGTGTTGCGCGGCATAGGCGCGCAGCACCTGATCCTTGGTGGGATTGGCGCGAGCCTCGGTGATTGACTGGAACCAGATCGCTTTTGTCTGTTCCAGCATGATGCGCATCTCGGCGACGGCGATCTGCTTGGTCGGGAACATGCGGCGCTTCACCGGCGGTGTACCGGGCGCTTCGCCACGCAGATATTGCACGGTGAAATCGTAGGCCGCCTGCGCAAGACCCATGTATGTCGGAGACAATGTGAGGAACATGTGCGGCCAGCGCGACGCCGCCTGGAAATAGACGCCGTGCGGCATGAGCATGGCCTCTTCCGGCACAAACACATCCTTGAACAGCAGCGTGCGCGAAACGGTGCCGCGCATGCCCAGCGGATCCCAGTCACCGACGACTGACACGCCCGGCGCATTGGCGGGCACTGCCACGTAAAGTGTATTGCGGCGGCTTGCGGCTTCGCCTTCGGCGCGCTCGGTGCAGAGGACGCCGTAATAATCGGCGGAGCCGGAGAGCGAAGCGAAAATCTTCTTGCCATTTATGATGAAGCCGCCCTCCACTGGTTTCGCTTCGGTACCGAAGGCGACGACGCCCGCCGCCGCCGCGCCGCCTTCGGAGAAGGGCTGTGCGTAAATCGCGCCATCCTTCACGATGCGCTGATAATGAACAGACCGGCGTTTCACGTGCGCCGCGCGATCCTGCGGCGTCATCTCTAGCTCGTCGGCGAGCGGGCCAGACCAGAGCGTCGAGCAGACATGCATGTTCCACGACAAAGTCGTTGCGCCGCAATAGCGGCCGAGCTCGGCGGCGGCGAGACAATAGGTCTGGAAATCCGCACCCAGGCCGCCATCGGCTTTCGGAATGCACAGCGAGAGCAGACCTTCGCCGTGCATGTCGCGGAAATTCTCGATCGGGAAGGTCGCGTCGCGGTCGTGCTTGGCCGCGCGCGGCGCGACGACGGTCTTGCCGAAGCGTCGCACCTTCTCGGTCAGCGCGGCCTGTTCATCGGTCAGCCGGAAAGCGTCGGCGGGAAACATCGGCGCATCGACTTGCGGTTCGTCGAGAGCGACGGCTTTGGCGGCGGCTGTCATTGTCACGGCTCCCTTCAGGCTTTGGCGACGCTGGGCGACAGGAGAAAATCAAGAACGGCTCTGTCGAAAGCCTGCGGCGCTTCGAGATTGGGCAGATGGCCGACATCCGGCAGGCACGCATATTGCGCGCCCGGAATTTTCGCCGCCATACGCTGCATCATCGGCGCCGGCGCATTGCGATCATGCTCTCCGGCGAGGCAAAGAACCGGGCAGCGGATGTGGCCGAGATTGGCGCGCTCGTCGAAGCGCACAAGGCAATGGACTGCGGCGCGATAGGTGGACGCAGGCGTCGCGCCCATGAGCTCGATGGCGATCATACGGCCTTTTTGATCGGGAGAAGGCCCAATCATGCCGTCCACGATCTCCGGCGCGAGGTCCATCATGGTCTTCCCGGACTCGAGCGGCGCGAGGCGCTCGGCGACGAATTTTTTCTGAAAATCGCCTTCCGGATTGCCGAAGGCCGGGCTGGTGCCGACCAGCACCGCAGCGCGGTAGCCGTCAGGCCTGCGGCGCAGCATGGTTTGCACGATCATGCCGCCCATGGAATGGCCGACAAGAACCGTACGCTGCAGCTTGTCGCGGTCGATGACCGCCTCGACGTCGGCGGCCAGGCCCTCGAACGTCATGCCGTCAACAGGCGGGCGCGCGCCATAGCCCGACAGGTCAAGTGGCACTGGATGGAAGCCCGCTTTGGTGAAAGACTGCGCTTGCGGCGCCCAACCGCGCGCGGCTCCGCCAATGCCATGCAGAAAGATGACAGCCGGCGCGGCGGCAGACGGCTTGACGTTGTCAGTCACGTAATTCTCCCGGCGGTCCCTGTCCGGCCGGGCCATGCTAGCAAAGTCAAAATATATGAAAAGGAATATTTCTAGGCGTGAGCCATTTCGAATGACCCGACTTCCCGAAAGAAATCCTAGAGCGCCTTACGGGCGCGCGGGTCGAGCCAGTCGCGGGCGGTATCGGCCAGGATGTTGATGGCAAGGATCACAAGCGACAGCAGCAGCGCCGGCCACAGGATCATCGACGGCCGGATCTGAAAATAGAGCCGCGCGTCGGCCATGATGTTGCCCCAGGTCGGCACCTCCGGATTGATGCCCGCCCCGAGGAAGGACAGGATCGATTCGAGAAGGATGGCGGAGGCGCATATATACGTGCCCTGGACGAGCAGAGGTCCGAGGGCGTTCGGCAAGAGGTGGCGCCGCAGGATGGTGAAGCTCGGCGCTCCGAGTGCGATTGCGGCCTTCACGTAAAGTTCTTCGCGCGCCGACAGCATGACTGAGCGGACCAGCCGTGTGACGCGCGGAATTTCGGGAATGGTGATGGCGAGAAGGACCGCGGCAAGATGCGCGCCCCATAATGTCACAATCGCAATCGCCAGAAGCACATTCGGAATCGCCATCACGCCGTCCATCGCCCGCATGATGACGCTGTCCAGGCCGCGGAAATATCCGGCGATGAGGCCAAGCACGAGGCCGCAGGCCAGCCCGACGACGGCGGCGCCGAAGCCGATGAGCAAGGAGACGCGGCCGCCATACAGAATGCGCGCGAGGAGATCGCGGCCGTAGAGATCAGTGCCGAGCAGGAAAGCATCGCCCGGCGGCTGCAGGCGCAACGATGGTGCGAGTGCCACCGGATCGTGGGACGAAATCAGCGGCGCCAGCAGCGACACGCCGATCATTGCCAGCAGAATGAGCAGCGCCGGAATGCAAAGCGGATTGGCGCGGATGACGGACCGCCATTTCGCCCGCGCTGAGCTGCGATGAGAAACACTCGTGACGTCGGCTTTCATGTATAGCGCACTCTCGGATCAAGCGCGGCATAGGCGAGGTCGACCGCCAGATTGAGCATGACATAGAGCGCGCTGGTCAGAAGGATCACGCCCTGGATCACGGGGTAGTCGCGCGCCAGCACCGCATCCACGGTCAAGCGCCCGAGTCCGGGCAAATTGAACACGCTCTCGGTGACGATGGCGCCACCGATCAAGAGCGCGAAGCCGTTGCCGATGATGGTGAGGATGGGCGCCGCCGCCAATGGCAGCGCGTGATGATAAAGGACGGCCTGTTCCGACAACCCTTTGGCGCGCGCGGTGCGGATGTAGTCCTGGCCCAGCACGTCCAGCATGCTGGCCCGCGTGATGCGCGCTATCAGCGCGACCAGCGGAATCGACAAGGTCACAACCGGAAGAAACATGTGCCGCAGGAACGGGCCGAGACCGTCCACAGGACTGCGATAGCCCTGCACCGGCAGCCATGGCAGTTCGATCGCGAAGACCAGCATGAGCACATAGCCCACCACAAAGACCGGCACCGAGAAGGCCACGACCGATGCCAGCATGATCGCGCGGTCGCTGAGTCGCCCGCATTTCCGGGCCGCAATCACGCCGATCGGAATTGCGGCGCAGGTAGACACGAGCATGGTGAGCAGGGTGAGCCACAAGGTCGGCCCCATGCGCTCGGCGATAATACGCGTCACCGGCAGGCCGGAGACCAGCGAGACGCCGAGATCGCCGGCGGCGATCTGGCTCACCCAGACGAAGAACTGGCTCACAATCGAGCGGTCAAGGCCGAGTGCTTGCCGGATTTTAGCGAGTTGTTCAGGCGTCGCGCTGTCGCCGGCGATGATGGCGGCGGTGTCTCCGGGCGCCAGACGCAGCAGGAAAAATGCAAAGAGCACGACAAAAAGCATGACGGGGAAGACCGCCAACAGCCGCCGGATGAGATAGGACATCGCCAATCCAAGGCTCTCCGAATGTGGCGCGGCGGGGGGCGCCGACGTCGTGCGGCTCGCGACTATTTCTTGCTCATGTTCCAGAAGATCGGGATCGGGCTGTCGACGACGGCGGACAAATTCTTGCGCCAGGCCGACTGGCGGGAGAACTGCCCGAGCGGAATGTAGATCACCTGATCATAGGCATAAGCCTGCATGTCGTTGGCGATCTTCTTGCGCTCTTCAGGCGTCATCGCCAGCGCATAAGCCTGCCGGAAATCCTCAAGCTTGCGATCGTCCGGCCAGCCAAACCAGGCGCCGTCCTTGCCGCGGCCGATCAGATTCTGGTTCACCAGCGGATTCACCAGATCCGAGCCCGCCCACAGCGTGAAAAACATATTCCATCCGCCTTCTGCCGGCGGCTTCTGGCTGGCGCGGCGGCTGACAACCGTCTGCCAGTCCATCGCCTGCAGATCGACCTTGAAGCCGGCTTGCCGCAGCAACTGGGCGGCGACGACGGGATGCGTTTTCAAGACGCCTACGTCGGTCGGATGCAGAATGACAACGGGCGTTCCGTCATAGCCGGATGCCTTCAGCGCCTTGCGCGCAGCGTCCATGTTCTTGCTGAACAGCGATTTTGCGCCGATATCGGTCGCCAGTGCGGAGTTGCAGGCGAACATGGCACCGCAAAGCTGATAATATTTCGGATTGCCGACCAGGGCGTCGAGAAAATCCTTCTGGTTCAGCGCCAGCATGGCGGCGCGCCGGATTTCGACCTTGTCGAAAGGCGGATGCAGGAAATTCATGCGCCCGACGATCTGCGATCCAAGCGGGTCGGTGCCCCTGATCTGGATGTTGCGGTTCCGCGCCAGGAGCGGGATCAGGTCGAATGGCGTGTCCTCGATCATGTCGATCTCGCCGGAGAGCAGGGCCGCGATCTGGGTCTGCGGATCCGGCATCACGATCCATTCGACGCGGTCGACATCGACGCGTTTGCCGCCCGCAGTCCAGCTCACCTTCTCCGCGCGCGGCACGTAATCCTTGTTCTTCTCGTAGACCGCCTTCACGCCGGGCTGGAATTCCTTGACCACGAACTTGAACGGACCCGAGCCAATGAAATTGGTGATTGCCTGGTTGGGCGAAGTTTCCGCAACCCGCTTCGGCATCATGAAGGGCGGATAGGATGAAATCTTGCCGAGCGCTTCGAGAACGAAGCCGAGCGGTTTTTTCAGCGTCAGCGTGATGGTCCTAGCGTCGGCGGCTTCCAGCTTCGCGGTGTTGTCGAGGATGAGTTGGCCGGTGCCGTCCTTCGCCGCCCAGCGCCGGATCGACGCGACGCAGTCGGCCGCGGTGACAGGCTGTCCGTCATGCCATTTCAGGTTATGGCGCAGGGTGAAGGTGTAGGTCAGCTTGTCCGCCGACAGCGTCCAGTCCGCCATTTGCGGACGGACCTGAAAGGTCTCGTCCGTTCCGAGCAGCGTGTCATAGATCATGTAACCATGATTGCGGGTGATGTAGGCGGTGGTCAGGATCGGATCGGTCACCCGCAGCGGCGAATGCATGACCGCGCGTATTGTTTTACCGCCGGCGAGCGCCGGACCGAGCGGCAGCGAGCAAAGACTGAGCAGCGAGAGGGCAAGCGCCAGACGCAAGCGCACAAGGACAGTCACAGGTCGGCTTCGATTCATCTCGGATTGCGTTCCGGCGCCGCCAGCAGAGGAGGCGAACGGTTGATTCCTCGTAAACTTGTACAGAACAACAATTTCTTAAAGGCGTTCTGCCATGATGCGCGGGAACGGACCGACGGGCCGACCATCATCTTCACTCGTTTTTGCGAGTGGATATGCGGAAACAGGGTTCTGGCCGCTCAGAAGAGTCACGTCGAAACGAACATTATTCTGCAAATTACGCGGAATTAGTGAACAAAGTTTTGATCACGACAGGCGAGTTTCGTCAGCTTGGCCGTCACTGAACGCAGGACTTGATGAGACCCGCATTACCATCGGCCGCGACAGGACAAACCCGCAAAGTCCCGACGGAAATCTACATTCCGCTGGTCGATTCGCTTTACAAGGACGGCCGCACCCTTTTTTCCGGCACGGTGTTCATCGTCGGCTCGGTTCTGGTCACTTATTGGAAGACCGGCGAGCCGCTGCTTTTGCTTTGCGCGCTGGTGTTTGCGCTGGTTGCTTTCGCGCGCGGACTGTCCATGCGCGCCTATGGCCGACTACGCACGACAATCAGGACCGAAGAGGCGGCGAAGCGTTGGGAATATCGTTACGTGGTCGGCGCCGCGATGTCGGTGCTGCTGCTGGGCCTGTGGTGTTACACTGCTTTCGCGCTGACCAATGACGCCTTTGCCCAGCTCGTCAGCTTCACAATGACCGTCGCTTATGTGGTCGGCATTTTTGGGCGCAATTTCGGAAGCGCGCGCTTTGTCATTGTGCAGATCCTCTGCGCCTGGGTGCCGATGACGGCGGCGCTGGTCCTGCATGGCGACATATATCACTGGATTTTTGCCGCGCTGCTCATTCCGTTCTTCATGGCGGTGAAATTCATCGCCGAGCGGTTGCGCCGGACCTTGCTTGATGCGGTGATCGCGACGCGTGATGTGACCCTGCTGGCCACACGCTTTGATACCGCGCTCACCAACATGCCGAACGGCCTGTGCATGTTCGACAAGGATGGCCGCATCGCGGTCTCGAACGGCAAGCTGAATCTGCTGCTGGGGCTTCCCGTCGACCGCGAGCTGCGCGGCATGACGCAAAGGCAACTGGTCGAAAGCCTGGTGCAGAATGATCGGCTGTCCGAGCGCAACGCCAGGCGCCTGCTCCGTAATCTGGAAAAGCGCCGCATCGGTGCCGGCGCCAAGAGCTTCGACGTGGATTTACAGAGCGGCCGCACCCTGGAATTCACGTTCCAGTTGATGGACAGCGGCGGCTTCGTCCTGCTGGTTGAGGACATCACGGAACGCAAGATCGCCGAGGCGAAGATCAGCCATATGGCGCGTTTCGACGCGCTGACTGGGCTGCCGAACCGCATGGTGCTGCATGACCGCATGAATGAAGCGCTGGCGGAGCACGGCCCGCGCCAATTTTCCGCCCTTCACTTCATTGATCTCGACCAGTTCAAGCAGGTCAATGACACGCTCGGTCATTCACGCGGCGACCTGCTGCTGCAGGCGGTTGCCGACCGGCTGCGTTCGATGGTCAGGAAAACAGATATCGTGTCGCGCTTTGGCGGAGACGAATTTGTAGTGCTGCAATCGCCGATCGAGTCCTCGGGAGAGGCCGCCGAACTCGCCAAGCGTATTCTTTCGGCGCTCGGCGGAACCTATCAGATCGACGGCCATGAAGTCGTGATCAGCGCCAGCATCGGCATCGCCTTGTCGCCGATGGACGGCACGGAAGTTGATCAGGTGCTGCGCAACGCCGACATGGCGCTTTACCGGGCCAAGGCCGAAAGCCGTGGCGCCTGGCGGTTCTTCGAACCCGAAATGGATGCAGACGCGCAAGCACGTCGAAGCCTCGAACTCGATCTGCGCAACGCGCTGGAGAATGACTCATTCGAGGTCTATTACCAGCCGCTCGTGAATGTGAAGTCGAAGCGGATCGTCGCCTGCGAAGCGCTGTTGCGCTGGCCGCATCCGGAGCGCGGCATGATCTCTCCCGCCGAGTTCGTTCCGGTGGCGGAGGAGATGGGCCTGATTGTCGAGCTTGGCCGGCGCGTGCTGCAGATGGCCTGTCAGGAATGCCGCAAATGGCCGGGCAATATCGGAGTTGCGGTCAACCTGTCGCCGATCCAGTTCAGTCGGGCCAATATTCCGTCGCTGGTCTGCGAGACGCTGGGCAGCACGGGCCTCACCCCGAACCGGCTTGAAATCGAGATCACCGAAACGTTGCTGTTGCAAGACACCCGCCGCACCCGGTTGGCGCTGGAGCAGCTGCAGGCGCTGGGCGTGCGGGTCTCGCTCGACGATTTCGGCACCGGCTATTCCAGCCTGAGTTATCTGCACAGCTTCCCGCTGCACAAGGTCAAGATCGACCAGTCCTTCCTCAGCGACGTGGCTGCCAACAGCCGCATGCTTACACTGCTGCGCGGCATGGCGCGGCTGAGCGCGGAACTCGGTTTGCGTGTCGCCGTGGAGGGTGTGGAGACACAGGAACAATTTGCGCTGCTGGAAGCGGAAGGAACCATTGACGAGGTTCAGGGCTATCTGTTCGGGCGCCCCCTCTCTGCCACGGAAATCCGCAAGCTGCTTTACGCAGCGCCCCATGCGCGGGTCGAGCAGGTCGCCTGATCGCTCACTCCAATCATCCGCCGTCCTGGCTTTTCGCTGCACACCGGATAATCGCACCATAATTTCGCGGCGCTGTTCCGTGAATAATCCGGAACATCGCACCACTCGCGGCGGCCGCGGCAACGCGTCTCTGAAATCTGTCGCATTAGTTAACGCGTCTTAAACGTTCGTATTCGTTCGGCTTTTACTAAAGTGAGGCGCGTTTGCGTAACGGATCATTAACCCTAATGAATTGTTAACCGGATAGCAGAATGTTACTTCTTTCTCGCTGGTGCGCGTCAGCCAGTGAGGAGGTCGAGTATGGGTGCCGTAGCGTTTGCGACCACACAGCCCAGTTTTTCCGATCGCGTTTCTCAATTGCTGGACAAAATTGATTGCCGCCTGATCGAATCCGACGAGGATCGCGAGGAAATCTACCGCCTGCGTTACGAGGCCTATCTGCGCGAGGGCGCGATCACCCCGAATCCGAGCAGGACGTTCTCCGATCAGTATGATGAAACCGACAATGTCTGGCTGTTCGGTCTTTATCTCGATGGCGAACTGGCGAGTTCCATCCGCATACATGTGGCCTCGAAAGAAAAGCCCGAGTTTCCGGGCCGGAAGGTTTTTGCCGATATTCTCGAGCCGGAACTCGACGCGGGCAAAGTCCTGATCGATCCCACCCGCTTTGTCACCGAAAAGCATCTGTCGAAGCTGCATCCCGGTCTGCCTTACCTGACGCTGCGGCTGTGTTGGTTGGCAGCCGAGCATTTTTGCGCCGAGCATTTTCTGGTGGCGATCCGCACCGAGCATCAGGCCTTCTACCGGCGTACCTTCATGCATGAGCTGATTTGCGACGCGCGGCCTTATCCGACTCTGATCAAGCCGATCTCGTTGATGACGGTGAGTCAGGCCAAGGTCGCCGATCAGGTGCATCGGCGCTATCCGTTCTTCCGGTCGAGCTATTTTGAGCGGCGGATGCTGTTCGAGCCGTATACGACGGCGCCGCGCACCCCGCTTCAGCCGCGCGCCAATCTCAGCCTGGTACCCGCGCAGGAAGCCGCTCTGCCGACGGGCTGAACCTCAAGCGGCCTTGCGGCCGTGATGGCTGTGCAGCTTAGCCGACAATTCGCGCCGGATTTCATTGAAGTCAGAAGCCACGACCTCGCGTGGCCGATCCAGCGCGACACGCACGTCGGAATCGATGCGGCCGGGACTGGGGGACATCACCACGATCCTGTCGCCAAGAAAAATGGCTTCTTCGATCGAATGGGTCACGAACAGGACGGTGAGGCCGGTGCGTTGCCAGATTTCGAGCAATTCATCCTGCAGGCGTTCGCGGGTCATGGCATCGAGCGCGCCGAACGGCTCGTCCATGAGAACGATTTCCGCGTCATTTGCGAGGACCCGCGCAATCGCGACACGCTGCTTCATGCCGCCGGACAATTGATGCGGATAGGCGTCGGCGAATTTCTCCAGGCCGACGAGTGCCACGAAGCGCTCGACAATGTCGCGGACTTCTGCCGTCGAGCGGCCGCGCGCCGACGGGCCGAAGCCGATATTGCCCCTCACCGTCAGCCACGGAAACAGGCCGTAGTCCTGGAACACCATGCCGCGTTCCGGCCCAGGCCCCGCGATCGGCACGTCCCACATCAGGGCTTGGCCCTGGCTCGGGACTTCAAATCCCGCGACGATGCGAAGCAGCGTGGATTTTCCGCATCCTGACGCGCCGATCAGGCACACGAACTCGCCCTTGTTGACGCGGAGGTTGGCGTCGCGCAATGCCTCGATGCGTTGTCCTTGCAGTTCGAACTGCTTGCTGACGCCGCGGATATCGAGAATGGGGATGGTTGCGTTAGACAAAGTTCGGACTCCATCGAAGCAGCCGTTGACCGAGCCAGACCACGGCCCGGTCGGAAATGAAACCGAGCAATCCGATCACGATCATTCCGGCTATGACGATCTCAGTGCGAGACAACTGCCGCGCCTCCATGATGATGGCGCCCAGGCCGGTCTGCACGCCGGTCATTTCGCCAACGACGATCACGACCCATGCGAAGCCGAGGCCGAGCCGCAGGCCGGTGAAAATCGCCGGAAGGCTCGCCGGCAGGCAAACGCGGAAAAACTGCATGGTTCCCTGGCATCCGAGCATGCTGGCCGCTTCGAACAACCGCGGATCGACCGAACGCACGCCAAAAATCGTGTTGACGAGGATGGGATAAAAGGCGCCGAGGCAGACGAGAAAGAAGGCGGAGCGCGGGCCAAGTCCGAACATGATCATCGCCAACGGCAACCAGGCGGTGACCGGAATGGGCCGCAGTACCTGCAAGGTGGGATCGATGAGACCGCGGATCAGCGGGATACGCCCGATCAGCAGGCCAAGCGGCAGCGCGGTCGCGACCGCGATCGCGAATCCCCCATAGACGCGAGTGACCGAAGCAAGAATGTGAATGAGAAGCGTCTGGCTGTAGGCATCATCGTAGATGCCGCCGAAGGCAAGATCATAGAGCGCCAGCGCGACGTCGCTCGGAGGCGGAATAAGATTGAACTTTCGCCCGTAGGTCGCAAAGTGCCACACGACAAGTGCTGCGACTGGAAGCAGAACAGCGAGCGCGGCTCCCCGCAGGCGGGTCCAGAACTGGGCGCCGTGCGAAGCCGGCCTCGCGGCCGGCTTCGCGGACGTGCTTGCGGCCGAGGCCGTTTCCGCGATCGCGGTCAAGCCGGCTTCTCCATCTTCTCAACGAAGCGGGTATCGAAGAATGAGGCGAAATCCGGAAGCTGCCGAATCTGCTTCAGCTCGAGCATGTGCTTGGCGTAGGTCTTCGACTGCTCGATTTCCTTGGCGCCAAACTTCCAGGTCAGCTCGACATTCGGCACGGATTTGTCGATCGCCTCCTTTTTCTGCCCAAGCTTGGCGACAGCCATCTTGGCCATCTCCTCGGGATTCTTCATGCCGAATTCCGATGCCTGGCGATGGATGTTGAGAATGACTTCGGTGAGCTTCGGATTGCTCGCCAACGTATCGCGGTGCGCGCCGAAGACCATGTTCAGCGATCCCATCGCGGTGCCGTAAGGATACTCGACGATCTTGCCGACCCCCGAGGCAAGGCTGACGCCCGGAGCGGGTTCGGCGCCGACATAGGCGTCAACGTCGCCACGCGCGAGCGCGATATGCATCTCGCTGAATGACACGCGCACCGGCGTGACGTCCTTCACCGACATCCCCTCCATGCGCAGGCGTTCGAGGATAAACACCTCCTGCGTGGATCCCGGCCAGATCGCAACCCGTTTGCCCTTGAGATCCTTTATCGAGGAGATCGGCGAATCCTTTCCGGCAACGACGCCCATGCCGCGATTGCATGCGCTCGCGATCACGACGATCGGCTCGCCGGCGGACGCGCCGAGCGTCGCCGCGGCAATGCCGAACATGCCGAAATCGACGCTTTTGGTGACGACGGCATTCTTGCCTTCGGTGGGACTCTCGAACGGGATTACCTCGACCTTGTATCCCGCGGGCGTGAACTTCTCGTAGAAGTAGGGCGCAATGGAATGGATGAGCTTCAGTGCGCCCATCTTGATGACGGTGACATCCTGGGCGCGGAGGATGGAGGGCGCCGCAATGGCGGCTCCGGTGCCAATGAGGAATTTGCGACGGCAGATCATGTTTGAGCTCCCTGCTGGTTACAGTTCGATTCGCAAAACGCGTGCCAAGGCGGCGTCATGAGGCGGCATGATCGACCTCCGCGCTCGACACAAATGCACGCCAACCGCCGAACCTCGAGATATCGCAGGCATCCGCCGTCGCGACGGCCTCGACCAGAAATCCTTTGACCGAGCGGCCGTCCGCCAGTCTGACGGTTCCGATCGATAACGGAGCGGGGATGGTGGCGATGAAGCGCCCAAATGCCTCAAAGGACAGTGTCCAGATTTCCGTTTCGATGGCGCTGCCCGTCCCGTCCGCGATGCGGAGCAGTCCCGGTCGGCGCGCGGCACCAGGCAAGGCAAACAATTTGTAGTCCGCGCTCGTGATGGTGCGCTCCACGAGCCTGGCGCCGAGAATCTGAAGCTCGCCATTAAGCGGCATGCCCGACAAATGAGCTCCGACAACGGCGATCGCGATGTCGCCGCCGGGTTCCTCCTGACGAACCGGAAGAGGCGGATGCGCTGCAGTGAGCGCGCCGAGCGGCAGCCTGGTCTGATGATGAAACGAGCGCCCGATCGAGGCGGTAAGCGCATCGCGACCGGCGGGCGCAAGGAATGTTACGCCAAAAGGTGTGCCATCGTCCGCGATCGCGGCGGGCACCGCTGTGCCGCAGAGGTCAAGCAGGTTTACGAAATTCGTGTAGGTTCCGAGACGGCTGTTGAGCCGAAGGGGATCGGCGTCGACTTGCTCGAGCGTGTACGCGGCGGGCGTCGTCGGGACCATAAGCGCGTCGACGGTGGCAAGAACCCGCGACGCTGCCGCGCGTAACGCCGCGAGCCGATAGTTGCCGCGGAAGGCGTCAACGGCGGACAATTTGCGGCCGGCGAGGATGATATCTCGGGTGATCGGGAGAATGGCGTCGGGGTGCTTCTCTATGAACTCGCCGACGGCGCAGGCGCGTTCCGCGACCCAGGGGCCTTCGTAGAGAAGCTGCGCCGTTTCGAGCATCGCGGAAAAGTCGACATCGACGATATCCATGCCGATCTTCGACAGACTGCCGAGCGCGGACGTGAAGGACGCTTCAGCACGGGCATCACCAAAGTATTGCCGTTGCTCAGGACGCGGCACTCCGATCCGCATTCCATTGACGGGCAGATCCAACGCCTGAAGCCCGAGGCTGCGCGCGAACGGATCATTTGGGTCGGGGCCGGCCATCGTTTGCAATGCTGTGAAGGCGTCGTCCGCCGTGAGCGCAAAGACGGAGACGCAATCGAGCGATCGGCAGGCCGGCACCACGCCCGTGGTCGGGACGAGTCCGAGCGAGGGCTTGATCCCGACAATATTGTTCAATCCCGCCGGAATGCGCCCGGAGCCTGCCGTATCCGTGCCGAGCGCGAGCGGAACGAGCCCCGCCGCCACAGCTACTGCGGACCCCGAGCTGGATCCGCCAGGAACGAGCGAGGCGTTCAGTGGATTACGGGGGACGCCATAGGGCGAGCGGACGCCGACGAGACCGGTGGCAAATTGATCGAGATTGGTCTTGCCGATGACGATTGCGCCCGCGCGCCGCAGGCGCGCGACGCAGGCGGCGTCGCGCGAGGCGCGATAGGCAAAGGAAGGGCAGGCGGCAGTGGTCTCGAGACCTTCAACGTCGATATTGTCCTTGATCGCGACTGGCACGCCATAGAGGGGAAGCGACCTCGCATCTTGCGCCGCCAGTGCGCGGGCTTCGGCGATTGCTTCCCGCTCGTCGCGCAAGGAAATGAATACGGCTGGGTCGCCGTGCGCGCGGATGCGTGCATAGCTGCGCGCTACGATGTCCTCGGCGCGAACCGCGCCGTCCCGACAGGCAGCGACGATGGATACGACGGTTTCCAAGCCAGCTCTCCGAGGCCCGACCCGGACGCAATCCCGGGCCTCCGAAGGCTATGCAACGCCCGTTCCAACTTTTTGGGTGGCGTTCGGACGCGGGGCGGGAATCGCGAGGCGGAGAAGGCCAATAGAATCAAAGGCTAGAAAATTCGGCTTCCACGGTTTTTCGCTGCTCATCCCCAAATCCCGGATATCTGCATACAACTAATGCAGCTATAACTAACGGTAAAGCATGAGGAATTCTCAACAAAAGGAAAAATCTATACATGCTATGCTTTAATTGTATGCAATACATTGAGGGCGAGGCCCTTTAGTGACACCCAGGGCTCAAATAATTGGCTGATTAGGGCTGTACGCGCCGTTGCGCTTGCTTGCACATCATGTATGCAACGCTATGCGAAGCCGTGCCAAACCGCCGGACGGATGATCAATGTCGAAGGCCACGACCACCCGATCTGAGGAAATACGCCAGCGATTGGCGGACGATATTCTGAAAGGCGTTTATCCGCCCGGGTCGAAACTTGACGAAGCCACGCTCGCCGCGCGTTTCAAATTGTCACGAACCCCGGTGCGAGAGGCGCTCCGACAGCTGATTTCCGCCGGACTGGTCGACTGGCGTCCTCATCGCGGGGCGGTCGTTTCGCTTCCGAACGACGCCCTGCTCGCCGAGATGTTCGAGGTAATGGGAGAACTCGAGGCGATCTGCGCCAGGCTCGCCGCGCAGCGCATCTCTCCCTCCGAACGCGCGCGTCTCGAAGCGGTGCACCGGGAGTCGGAACAGGCGGTTCGCGCTGACGACCGTGAACGCTACCGGGCGCTCAATTTTGATTTTCATGACGTCATCTACCGTGCGTCGCATAACGATTTCCTCTCGGCGACGGCGCTCTCCGTGCGCCAGCGGATCGCGCCCTTCCGGCGGGCGCAATTCGAGATCCCCGATCGGTTGCGCGGTTCGCACGAGGAGCATGAGGCCATCGTCCGGGCGATCGTAAGCGGAAATGGCGAAGCGGCCGCCGCCATGATGCGCAATCATGTGCGACTCGTACGCGCTGCTTCGAGTGATTATGTCCAGGCGCTGGAAGCGCCGCGGCCGGCCGGCCGTGCAGGTGAGACGAGCAAGCCCGACATGTCGGCATTTTCACGAAATGCATGAAGGCATTCCGTTCGCGTGCAAGTTATTGATTGGTGATGATCGAACCTCAATACTTTTCCCAGCGAGTGCTGAGGGCGAAAAGTGTAGCGTGCCTTGGAGAACGGTTCGGAGGGATTGACCGCTGCTGAGTAATGAGGCCGCTCGAAAATCCGTTGCATTTAATGTGGACTTTTGACGGCCTAGCGGCGTCGGAGAGAGCGGTTGCTCTTAGAGCGTGGCGGAGAGAGAGGGATTCGAACCCTCGATACGGTTGCCCGTATACACGCTTTCCAAGCGTGCGCCTTCAGCCACTCGGCCACCTCTCCAGCGCCGCGGACCTTCATCCGCGGAAGGCGCGCAATATAACGGCGGAACGTCGTCTGACAAGCAAAGCTTCCGGCTTTAAGAGACGTTGGAACTGCCGGAGGAAGCCCGAAAAACCCCTGATTTCCGGTC
The DNA here is from genome assembly GCA_032027085.1 of Pseudorhodoplanes sp. Classification (NCBI taxonomy): domain Bacteria; kingdom Pseudomonadati; phylum Pseudomonadota; class Alphaproteobacteria; order Hyphomicrobiales; genus Pseudorhodoplanes; species Pseudorhodoplanes sp. The sequence continues at coordinate 2,405,985 of JAVSMS010000001.1, forward strand.
AATTGACCAGTCGCACCCGGCCCGCTTCCGCCACGTCGTATCCGCCGAGATCGGCAGCCTTGGCCGCGAAAGCATCCGAGCGCATAAAGGCGAAAAGCTGCTGCGGCTGGGACTGGAAATAATCGCGCTGCCGCAGCACGAGGTCGAAATTCTCCCATACCAGGGGCACGAAATCGACGCCCGCTCCGGCGGCTGCGCTGCGCGTCGCCACCCCGCAATCGACCCGGCCTGATCGCACCGCCTGGGCGACATCGTTGCCGGTTTGGCAGATATCCCGCACAAGCTCCAGGTCGTCCGGTGTGAGGCCGGCCGCGGCCAGGAGTGACAGCAGGAGCAATTGCGCACCGGCGCCTCCCGGGCGCTGCGCCACGCGCGCTTTCTTCGCGGCGGCAGATGGCAAATCCGAAAGCCCGAGCGGGTTGCCAGCCGCGACCAGCAATCCCTGCTGGCGCCGCGCAAAGGCGATCAGCACCGTGTCGTGCAGGCCCGACGTGGCTCTGACGACTTCGATATTCGCGTCGGCGACATTGTCATCGAGCTGATGCAGATGAATGGCCGCGATGGCGATTTCGCCGCGCGCCAGCCGTCGCAGGCCGGCCTCGCTGCCTTCGGCGAGGCTTGCGAGCCCGGAGCCCGAGTCGCGCAGCGCCGATTCCAGTAGCGGATCGTGGCTGCCGCCGACGATCGGCGGCGGGGTCTCGCGCGCGATTTGTGGCTGGGCAAGTCCGGAGGCGATCCAGCGGTCGAGGGCGGCTTTCGGGAAAAGCCAGCGCCCGGTGACCTTGCTGCAGGGGACGGCTCCATTCGCCACCAACTCGTAGAGCTTGCGCTCGCTGAGACGCAAATACAGCGCGGCTTCGTCAGTGGTCAGCAATTCAGGCATGAACGTGTATGCAAATTTATGAACGAACTACAAAAATTGACCCACTTTGCGGTAGATGCAACAAAAATCTGAAGAGGTAACGCCGATATGCCGTCCGACGCGTCAGCGCTCGACCTTCTTCTGCGGGCTGACCCCACGCTCATGGCGATCGTGCGGCTGTCGCTGCTGGTCAGCCTGTCGGCCGTGGCGGTGGCGGCGGTGATCGGCATACCGTTTGGCGCCTGGATCGCGCTGACGCGCTTTCCCGGCCGCAATGGCCTGATCGTCCTGCTCAACGCCCTGATGGGCTTGCCGCCGGTGGTGGTGGGGCTTCTGGTCTACCTGCTGCTGTCGCGGTCGGGGCCGCTCGGCTTCTGGGGCATTCTGTTCACGCCGCAGGCGATGATCGTTGCACAAACAATCCTGGTCCTGCCGATCATCGCGGCGCTGGCGCGGCAGACAATTGAGGATCTGTCGGCGGAATATCGGGAAGAACTCGCCGCGCTCAATGTCGGCCCGATCAAGCGCATCGTTACGCTGATCGTGGATGCGCGGTTCAGCTTACTCACTGCATTCCTTGCAGGATTCGGCCGGGCGGCGGCGGAAGTCGGCGCCGTCATCATCGTCGGCGGCAACATCGACGGCTTCACCCGCACCATGACCACCGCCATCGCTCTGGAAACCTCCAAGGGCGACCTGCCGCTCGCCATCGGCCTTGGCATCATTCTGATTTCGCTGGTGATTGTCGTGAACGCCCTGGCCTGGGGCGCGCGCCGTGCCGGCGAACGCTACGCAGGGTGAGCATGCGCGCGCCGTCCTCCGACCTGCCGTTAATGCTCGAAGAAGTGTCGATCCTCGCGCGCGAGGTGACGATCCTCGACAAGATCAAGCTGACCTTCGGGCCGGGAGCACCGACAATTCTCGTCGGCCCGAACGGCTCGGGAAAAACCACATTGCTGCGCGCGGCAATGGGCCTGATCACGCCGACCTCCGGCCGCGTCACCTGGGGCGGCCGCAGCGACGTGCCGCCGGAGCGGCGGGCGATCGTGTTTCAGCGGCCGGTCATGCTCCGCCGCAGCGCGACCGGCAATGTCACTTATGCTCTGGCGGCCGCCGGCGTGAAGCGGCGCGAACGCAAGGCGCGCGCCGCGGAATTGCTGGCGCTTGTGGGCCTCGAGGGTCGCGGCGACCGTCCCGCGCGCAAAATGTCGGGTGGCGAGCAGCAGCGGCTGGCGCTGGCCCGCGCGCTCGCCAAGGATCCTGACATTCTGTTTCTTGACGAACCGACGGCGAGTCTCGACCCGGCCGCGATCAAATCGCTGGAAGACCTCATTCGTGACATCGTCGGACGCGGCATCAAGGTGGTGATGTCGACGCACAATCTCGGCGAGGCGCGCCGCCTCGCTGGCGAAATTGTCCTGCTGCATCGCGGTCGCATCGTCGAGATCGCCGATGCAGGGCAATTCTTTGCCCAACCGAAAACCGAAGACGCCCGACGCTTCATCGCGGGGGAGCTGTTGGTCTGATGAGATGCCGCAAAATCATCCTGGTCATTCCGGACGCGCGCGAAAGCGCGCGATCCGGAATCCAGATGCACCGACATCATTTGTTGCTGGATTCCGGATTCGCCCGCCTCGCGCTTCGCGCTGCGGCGGACGCCCCGGAGTGACTGGAACATCAAAGGGAGAGAGAGAATGACGACACGCCGTATCTTCATAGCACTGGCCGCCGCCGGCCTGATCGCTGCCACTGCACCCGCTCTCGCGCAGGACAAATCCATCGTGGTGTCGTCCACCACCTCCACGACCGATTCCGGATTGTTCAACCACCTGCTGCCGCTGTTCAAAAAGAAGTCCGGCATTGATGTGAAAGTAGTGTCGCAGGGCACCGGTCAGGCGCTGGACACCGGCCGGCGCGGCGATTCGGACGTGGTCTTCGTGCACGCTCGTGCGCAGGAAGAGAAATTCGTCGCAGATGGCTATGGCGTGAAGCGCTTTCCGGTGATGTATAACGACTTCATTCTGATTGGTCCGAAAAGCGACCCGGCCGGCGTCAAGGGCAGCAAGGACATCACGGCGGCACTCAAGAAGATCAAAGACAAGGGCGCGCCCTTCATCTCGCGCGGCGACAAGTCGGGGACGCATTCGGCCGAGCTGCGCCTCTGGAAGGCCGCGGATATCGACATCGCGAAGGAGAGGGGGGACTGGTACAAGGAAATCGGGCAGGGCATGGGTGCCGCGCTCAACACGGCGTCGGGCTCCAATGCATATGTGCTCGCCGACCGGGGCACCTGGCTGAATTTCAAAAATCGCGGCGATCTCGACATCGTGGTCGAAGGTGACAAGAAGCTGTTCAATCAATACGGCGTCATCCTGGTCAATCCGGAGAAGCACAAGAACGTCAAGAAGGCAGAAGGCCAGGCCTTCATTGACTGGCTGATTTCGCCGGAAGGCCAGAAGGCGATCGCCGAATACAAGATCAACGGCCAGCAGCTGTTCTTCCCGAATGCAACTGCTCAAGGTGTGTGATGCGGCTGTTTCTCGCGATCATGGCGGCGCTTAGCGTGAGCGCCGCCGCTTCAGCTTCCGAGACTGTCCTGCTGCATGCCGCCGGCAGCTTGCGTGGTGCGCTGACGGAAATTTCCAATTCATTTGGAAAATCGTCCGGCATCAAGGTCGAAGCGAAGTATGGCCCCTCCGGTCTGCTGCGCGACGAAATTGCGGGCGGCGCGAAGGCGGAAGTCTTCGCCTCCGCAAACATGACGCATCCGCAGGCGCTGGCGAAGGCCGGGAAAGCCGGGCCGGTTGTCATGTTCGCGCGTAACCGCCTTTGCGCCTTGGTCAAGCCGGGACTTGCAGTGACCTCGGAGAATCTGCTGGAGCGCATGCTTGACCCGCAGATCAAGCTCGGGACTTCGACGCCGAAGGCCGACCCGTCCGGCGATTACGCTTTCGAGGTGTTCAAGAAGGCGGATGCGCTGAAAGCCGGCGCGAATGACGTGCTGTCAAAGAAGGCGCTGCCGTTGACCGGCGGCCCCAATTCGGCGCCCCCGCCACCCGGGCGCAACGCCTACGGGCATGTCGTGGCGAGCGGGCAGGCCGACATCTTTCTGACCTATTGCACGAATGCCATTGTCGCCAGGTCGGAGAATGCGGGCCAGCAGGTCGTCGCCTTGCCGGAGAGTCTCGCGGTTGGGGCGGATTACGGCATGACGGTCATCACGGGCGCTTCTGCGAATGCGGAGCGGTTTGCCAAGTACATCCTGTCGGCCGACGGACAGGCGATCCTGGTGAAGCACGGATTCTCACCGGCCAAATGATATGATCATTTGCGGGCCGCGCGACGGACCTGCAATGACCAGCAAGGGAGAGGCGGCATGAGACTGAGCGCGCGCAATCATCTCAAAGGCAAGATTGTGGATATCCGCAAGGGTGTGACCACCTCGCATGTGAAGATCGACATTGGCGGCCAGGTCGTGACCGCCGCAATTACCAACGAGTCGGTTGACGATCTGGCGCTCGAGCCCGGACAGACGGCTTATGCGGTGATCAAGGCCAGCGCCGTGATGGTGGGGGTGGACTAGATTTTTGTCATTCCGGGACGCGCCGAAGGCGCGGAACCGGGATCGAGATGCAAACCCCGAGTGTGTCTCTGGATTCCGGGCGCGCGGCCATGGTGCGTCGAAGACGCGCGTGGACGCGCTTATGGCCCGCGCTCCGGAATGACGGAGTAAACGAATGCCCACCCGCCGTTCATTGCTTGCCGGGCTCTCGGCTTCGTTCGCGCTGCCGCGTGGCGCGCGCGCCGCCAGCATCACCGACGCGACCGGCCGCACTCTGCAAATCCCCAAAAAGGTGACGCGGGTGTTTCCCGCCGGGCCGCCAGCCGCGATCATGCTTTACACTCTGGCGCCGGAATTGCTGATCGGCTGGCCGCGCGCCAACCGGCCGGAGGAACGCGAATTTCTCTTGCTCGATATCGGCAGCCGCCCGGAAGTGGGGCGCATTACCGGGCGCGGCAACACCGCCAATCTCGAGGTCGTCCTGGCGCTAAAGCCCGATCTTATTCTGGATGTCGGTTCCACCAGCGACACATTCGTGTCGCTCGCCGAACGCGTACAGGAACAGACCGGCATTCCCTATGCGCTGCTCGACGGCCGCTTTGTTGCGACGCCGACCGCTTACCGCAAGCTCGGCGACTTGATCGGGCGACACGACGCCGGCGAGGATTTCGCCGATTTCACCCAACGCACGCTGACGACGATCACCGGGCGCATCACCGACATACCCTACGAGAAGCGGCCGCGCGTCTATTACGCGCGCGGCCCGCGCGGACTGGAAACCGGACTCGGCGGCTCGATCAATGTGGAGACCATCGAGCTGCTCGCCCGCAATGTCGCCGGCGAGCGGAAGGGCGGCCTCGCCAATGTGTCGATCGAGCAGGTGCTGGTCTGGAATCCCGACGTGATCATCACCATCGATCGCGACTTTGCGATGAATGTGCGGAAGGATCCGGCCTGGGCCGGCCTCGCCGCCGCGCAGGATGGACACGTGCATCTGTCGCCGAAACTGCCGTTTGGCTGGGTGGACTTTCCACCGTCGGTGAACCGGTTGATCGGCTTGTGGTGGCTGGGGAAGATCCTCTATCCGCAGCGCTTTCCGGAGGATCTGCAGGCGATCACGCGCGATTTCTACAAGCGCTTCTATCACGTGACACTGACTGACGCGCAGATCGCGCGGGTGCTGGGGGGGCGGGGGTGAAATGACGCACAGTGGCGCAGCACGGATACCTCCCCCTGAAAGGGGGAGGTCGCCCGCCGAAGCTCGCGAAGGCGGGCGGGTGGGGGTCAATTGCATCACTCGAGCGAACTCGACCCCCACCCCGACCCTCCCCCTTTCAGGGGGAGGGAGTCCGATCCCCGCAAGCGGGGAGAGGTGAAGAACGAGCATGACCCGCTCCGCCTTTCCCGGAATGCTCGTCGCGCTGGCGGTGCTCGCCGCCGGATTCGGCGTAGCGCTTCTGGTCGGGCGGTTTCCTGTCTCGCTGGCCGACATTGTCGCGGTGTTGTGGGCAAAGATGACCGGTGTGCCCTCGGGCGTATCGGCCTCCACCGAGGCGGTGATCCTGCAGGTGCGCGGGCCGCGCGTGCTGGCGGCGTTTTTCGTCGGCGCGGCACTAGCGGTGGCGGGCACCGCATTTCAGGGCCTGTTCCGCAACCCACTGGTTTCGCCGGACATTCTTGGCGCGTCGTCGGGCGCCGCGCTCGGGGCCGTGCTTGGCATCTTCTTTTCGCTTAGCGTGTTCGGCATTCAGGTGCTGGCTTTTGCCGGCGGCCTGATCGCAGTGACGGCGGTGTATATGATCGGCACCGCCATCCGGACGCGCGATCCGGTACTGGTGCTGGTGCTGGCGGGTGTCGTCATCGGATCGCTGCTCGGCGCCGGCGTCGGGCTCGTAAAGTATCTGGCCGATCCCTACAACCAGCTTCCGGCCATGACCTTCTGGCTGCTCGGCTCGCTTGCGGCCACAGGTGTCTCCGACCTCGTGCCGCTGTTCGGCCCGGTCGCGCTCGGCACGCTGATGCTGCTGCTGCTTCGTTTTCGCATGAACGTGATGTCGCTGCCGGAGGAAGAAGCGCGCGCGCTGGGCGTGCCGGTCAGGCCGCTGCGCATCGCGATTGTCGCAGCGGCGACCCTGGTGACGTCGGCGAGCGTTGCCACCGCCGGCATCATCGGCTGGGTCGGGCTTGTGGTGCCGCATCTGGCGCGATCATTGGTGGGACCGGATTTCTCACGACTGCTCCCCGTGGCCGCCATTCTCGGCGGCGGATTTCTTCTGTTCATCGACACCATTCCGCGTACGGCGGCGGCTATTGAAATCCCGCTTGGCATCCTCACCGCCGTGGTCGGCACGCCGTTCTTCATCTGGCTGCTGGCGAGCGTGAGCCGGACATGGTCGTGACCTTTTCAATGACCGAGTACAAAGCGCCATGACCATCTCCGCCCGGAATCTCTCCATCGGCTATCCCGGCCGGCTGGTCGGCGAGGGATTGTCGATCCGCGTGAACGAAGGAGAAGTGCTGGCCTTGCTCGGGCCAAATGGCGGCGGCAAGACCACTTTGCTGAAAACCCTGTTGGGATTACTGCCGCCGCGCGCCGGCGAGGTGTCGCTGTCCGGAAAAAATCTCGGCGCGGTCTCGGATCGCGAGCGCGCGCGGCTGATCGGCTATGTGCCGCAGGTGCATAGCGGCACCTTCGCCTTCACCGTCGAGACGGTGGTGCTGATGGGCCGCACCGCGCATGGTTCGCTGTTCGCGCGGCCGAGCGCGCATGATCGCGACGTGACCATGCGGGCGCTGGAGCGTTTCGGAATCGCGGCCCTGGCGGAAAGGCCCTACACCGAGATTTCCGGCGGCGAGCGGCAGCTCGTGCTGCTGGCGCGCGCGCTGGCGCAGGAGCCGCGCTTCATCGTGCTGGACGAGCCGACGGCGAGCCTCGATTTCGGCAATCAGGGAAAGGTGATGCGCGAAATCCGCGCGCTCGCGGACGGCGGCCTTGGCGTTCTCTTCACCACCCACGATCCTAACCATGCGCTGCGCGCGGCGCATCGCGCCTATCTGCTGCGCGCGGGAGAGTGCCTTGCCGATGGTCCGGTGGCGGAGATGCTGACCAGCGAGCGGCTGGAAGCGCTCTATCGCGCGCCGGTGCAGCGGCTGAGCGACAGCGCCACCGGCGCCGCGGCGTTTCTGCCCGGCTGATCAGGCCGCCTTGTCAAATACCATCACCTTCGACACGAAAGCATTCACATTGCGCATATGGGTCAGGCCGCAGTCGCGCGCAATTTTCTCGAAATCCTCGTCGAGATAGCTGGCGTAATAGGGCTCGTGATAATTCTGCGGGAAGCGTTCGAGCAGGCCGTCATAATCCGGCACGTCGCCACGCTGCAGGGAATCCATCAGGATCAGCCGCCCGGCCGGCTTGAGCACGCGCGCGCATTCTGCGATGACCTTGCGGCGCACCTGCGCCGGCAATTCATGCATCGTGAAGATACTGGTCACCGCGTCCTGGCTGTTGTCGAGCAATGGGATTGTTTCCGCGTTGCCGACGGCGAAACGCACCCATGACCACCGTTTCAGATGCCGTCGCGCATGGCGGAGATAGGCTTCGGACAGGTCGAGGCCGACGACCGGCAGGCGGGGCCAGGCCTGCTTGACGAAATCGAGAAAGCGGCCGGTGCCGCAGCCGATGTCGAGCAGTTGCAGCTTGCGCTGGTCCTTGCCGGCGAAAGCCTCGTGCAGCTCCGGCAGCACCTGCCGGCGCATCGCGTTGGCGGTGCCCTTGAACAGCACTTCGACCTGGGTGTCGTAGCGCGCGGCCGATTCGTCGGTCAACCAGCCGCCGGACTGGAAATGGAAATTCTGCAGATAATAGTCGGGGCGCTTGCCACGCATATCGTCGTTGCGCACTTCGTCATGCGCGTTGCTTTCGCGGCGGCGATGGATCTCGGGCAGATCGTCGAAGAACAACCGCGAGCGATAAAGCAATGTCGGCAGCGCGCCGTCGTGATCAGCGGGGAGAGGATAAAGCCCGTCCTCGACATTGGCGAGGTCGCGGGTGAAGAGTTTCGCCATGTCGGCGTAAAGCCGGCGCTGGCCGGGCACCGGCCCCTTGCTCTGCACGGGAGGGCGCGTGCTTTCGCCCTGCCGGCGCGCCTGTTTCGACAATTGCTGCAGCGCATAGCCGTGGCCGACATACCAGGCGATGCGCGGCAATTGCTGCGCGCCGTAAGTCAGGCGGGTGGCGAGACGGGCGAGCGGGTGGCTCATGCGTGCAAATATAGCCGGACCCGCGCGGAGTGCCAAAGGGCCGGTCCGCTCCTGATCTTGCGCAATCAACTCCAATGCAACCGCTGCGCATTGCAGACCATTTCCCGCCGTCAGCCAATTTTTCGCGATATGACTGCGCGGTGCGCAAGCTCGGTTCACTATCCGCTCTGTTGGCCTGCGCCGGTCCTTACTTGACCTTCAGAATCGCCTTGGCTTTGGCGAGCGTCGCTTCCGATTCCGGATGCTTGCCGGCGTTGTGAAGCGCCTCGCCTTCCTTGCGGTATTTCTGGACCTGGGCCTTGTCCGAGGCTGAAAGATTGGCGGTCTTCAGGGCCGCGTCGATCTTTGCCATGTCTTGCGGACATTGCCGTGCGAAGGCTGTGGCTGTGCCGAGTGCCAGTGCCAGAGTAACCAGAGCTAGGGTCCTCATCGCGTGATCCTCCTGCGGGCTCAAGGAATGTGGCGTCGAAGTGCAATGGCATTCTCAAGAACACCGCCGCCATAGCCCTTGTTCCCAGCCGGGTTCCGGGTGGCGCCCATTGATTTCGGGGAATGACCTCGCAATATGCGTATCCCGCGAGTCACACATACAAAATCATGCCGAAAGCCGTTGCCGGACCTGAAATCGAGCGCCTGATCCAGTTGCTGGCGCGGCTGCCCGGGCTTGGCCCGCGCTCGGCGCGGCGCGCGGCCCTGCACCTGATCAAGAAGCGCGAGCAGCTGATGGCGCCGCTCACCGATGCGCTGGAGACCGCGCGTGAGCGCATTGTGGTGTGCAAGACCTGCGGCAATATCGACACGCAGGACCCCTGCACGGTCTGCACCGACGTCAGGCGGGACCCGTCCGTGATCGTCGTGGTCGCCGATGTCGCCGATCTCTGGGCGCTGGAACGCGCCAGCGCGGTCAATGCGCGCTACCATGTGCTCGGCGGCACGCTGTCGCCGCTCGACGGCGTCGGGCCGCAGGACCTCACCATCGATGCGCTGGTATCGCGCGCACACGAACCGGTGGTGACCGAAGTGATCCTGGCGCTGAACGCCACCGTCGACGGCCAGACCACGGCGCATTACATCACCGACCTTTTGCACAATGCGAATGTGAGGGTGACGCGGCTCGCGCACGGCGTGCCGGTCGGCGGCGAGCTCGACTATCTCGACGAAGGCACGCTGTCGGCGGCGATCAAGCAGCGCACGGCGATCTAGATCATGACCATCACTATCTATCACAACCCGCAATGCGGCACCTCGCGCAATACACTGGCGATGATCCGGCAAAGCGGCGAGGAGCCGATCGTTATCGAGTATCTGAAAGAGCCGCCGAGCCGCGACAAGCTCGTGGCTTTACTCGCGGCCATGGGGATGTCGGCGCGGGCGCTGCTGCGTGAGAAGGGCACGCCCTATGCAGAGCTCGGCCTGGACTATCCCTCCCTGAGCGAGGATCAACTGATCGACGCCATGCTGGCGCATCCCATCCTGATCAATCGCCCCATCGTCGAAACGCCGAAAGGCGTGCGCCTGTGCCGGCCGTCCGAGCGCGTGCTGGAGATTCTTCCGAATCCGGATATCGGGCGATTCGTGAAGGAGAATGGAGAAGTGATCGCCTCAGAGGGCAAGAGCCAGAGTTAGTCGACCGCAACGCTTTTGGGTTTGTCCAGCAACCTGAAATGCCCGCGCGCCTGCAGCCAGGCGAGCAGCAGCAATCCCGGAATCGCGGCAAGCGAGGTGATGGCAAAGAAGATGGCCCAGCCCGTCTCCTCGGCAACAAAGCCGCCGCCTGAAGCGAGCGTTGTGCGCCCGACCGCGGCAAGCGCGGTCAGCAGCGCAAATTGGGTGGCAGTGTGCAAACGCACGCCGCAGAGAGCGGAAAGATAGGCAACAAAAATCACCGTGCCGATCGAGCCGGTGAAATTCTCAAACACAATGGTGGCGGTCAGCGCCGGCACGCTGGTGCCGATCAGCGCCAGCCAGGAGAAGGAGAGGTTGGAGATCATCTGCAGGATGCCGCCAATCCACAGACTGGTTGACAGCGGCAATGCGCGCGCGACCACGCCGCCGGCAAAACCGCCGATCAGGGCGGCGGCAAAGCCCACGCCCTTCACGATCGCTGCATATACCGCCTTGTCGAAACCGATATTGATCACGAAGGGCGCCGTGAGCACTCCGGCAAAGGCATCACAGAATTTATACAGCACGACGAAAAGCAGAATGAGTATCGCCGAGTCGCGGGTCAGAAATTCCTGGAAGGCGCCGAATGCGGTGAGAAACACGCGCGTGATGGCATTGTTGTCTTTTTCGAGATTTTCAGGCGCGGGGGGCTCGGTGGCGAGCAGCGAGGCGATCAGGCCGATGCCCATCAGCAGCGCAGCGGCGATGAAGCCCCAGCTCCACGTCACCTGCAGCGGGAGGCCGAGATGACCGAACCAGGCGGCGAGCGCGATCACGCCTGCGCCGGAGGCGAGCATGCCGACGCGATAGGCGGCGACGTAGCCGGCCATGCCGGCCGCCTGTTCGCTGGTGTCGAGGCTCTCCACGCGGAAGGCGTCGATGACGATGTCCTGCGTCGCCGAGGCGGCGGCGACCATCACCGCGCCGAGCGCCATCGGCCAGAGCGCGACAGTGGGGTTCTGCAAGGCGAGAAAGAGGATCGCGGCGATCAGCAGCAATTGGGTAAAGACAAGCCAGCCGCGGCGACGGCCCAGCATGCGCGAGAGAATGGGCACGTCGAGCGCGTCGACCAGCGGCGCCCAGAGGAACTTGATGGTGTAGGGCAGGCCGACCAGCGCATAGAGGCCGATGGTGCGGATATCGACGCCGCTCTCGGTCATCCATACCATCAAGGTGGCGCCGGACAACGCCAGTGGTAGCCCCGAGGAGAAGCCGAGCAGGATAACAATCAGCACCCGCGGCTTGAGATAGACGGCGAGGGAATCGAGCAGGGTTGATTTCGGCTGGGCCTGGGATTCGAGCGGGGTCATGCGCCTCGGGCGGTCAGCGACTATGCGTCATGCTTGGCACCCGGGTCCGGCCTTCGGCCGGCCCGAGTGTAAACCTTGTGCCGGGCATCCACGTCTTTATTCAGGCCAAAACGTGGATGGCAAATTATTACGTTGCGCAGGTCGGGTAAATCCGACCTGCGGGACAAGCCAAGCCATCACGCTAGACAACAAAGACAGAATAGTCACTCCCCCGCCTCCAGCCGGCGAGCCGGAAGCGGCGCCGGGATGACGACGGTGCCGTCATCGAGCTCACCGTCGAACTCCACCTCGCGGATGCGGGCGCCGCGCTTCTCCACCTTCTCGGCGGAAATGAGAATCTGGCGGATATCCTCGCTCGCCTGTCCGAAATGGTTATCGAGCTTCATCACGCGCTCGCGCAGGCGGCGCAGATCGTCCATCAGGTTGCCGACCTCGGCGTGAATCTTGTCGGCGGCCTCGCGCATGCGGGCGTCACGATGAATCTGCTGGATCACCTGAATGGCGAGCATGAGCAGCGAGGGCGAGACGATGACCACTTGCGAGCGGAACGCCTTCTGGATCATGTCGTCAAACTGATCGTGCAATTCGGCGTAGATCGATTCCGACGGCACGAACATCAAGGCAAGGTCCTGCGTCTCGCCCGGGATCAGGTATTTGCCGGCGATGTCGGCGATGTGCTTGCTCACGCTCTGGCGCAGCAATTTTCCGGCGGCGCTGCGCTCCTCATCGGTCTTGGCGTCGCGCAGCGCGGTCACCGCTTCCAGCGGGAATTTGGCGTCGATGATCAGGGGGCGCTGGTCGGGGAAGAAGATCGCGCAATCCGGCCGCGTGCGATTGGAGAGCGTGAACTGGAATTCGTAGGTGCCCTTGGCGAGGCCGTCCTGGATGATCATCTCCATCCGGCCCTGGCCGAAGGCGCCGCGCTGCTGCTTGTTGGTGAGCACGGCCTGCAGCGAGGTCACCTGGGTGGCGAGCTGGGTGATGTTCTGCTGCGCGGCATCGATCACCGCGAGGCGCTCGTTCAGCTTTTGCAGGTTGTCGGTGGTCTGCTTGGTCGTGTGATGCATCGACTGGTCGAGCCGCTGCGTCACCGAATCGAGCCGCGCATGCACGGCGCGCTGCAACTCGGCGTGCTGGGCGTGCAGCATCTGTCCCATGGCGCGGACCTGGCCCGCCGTCTCCGCCTGCAGGCGCTGCAATTCGGCCATCCGCTGTGCGGCGGCTTCTTCGGCGGCTTGCGCCGCGGCGGCCGCGTCCTCTCGCCGCCGGCGGGCGCGCATCACCAGAATGACGATCAGAGCGATGACGCCGCCAAGCAGGATGGCGGCCGCCGACGCAACAAGGCCGGCGACAAGCAGCGGGTCCAACTCATTGAGCCGGGCGAGGAGGGGGGACATGTCCATCAAACCCTCCTAGCACGATTCGGGATAGCTGAGAACATAAAGTGAACGGATTGACCGTTCGCGGCCAAGCCCTTACATCGCGCGCATGGCCATCCGCGACATTCTCGTCATCCCCGACAAGCAACTGCGTCTCGTCTCCAGGAAGGTGGAGGCGATTGACGAGGGCGTCCGCAAGCTGGTCGAGGACATGTTCGAGACCATGTACGACGCGCCCGGCATCGGCCTTGCCGCGATCCAGATCGGCGAGCCGGTGCGGGTTGTGACCATGGACCTCGCCAAGAAGGATGAGGAAAAGGCGCCGCGCGTCTTTATCAATCCGGAGATCACATGGTCGGCCGAGGAAAAGAACGTGCACGAGGAGGGCTGTCTCTCGATCCCGGAATATTACGAGGAGGTCGAGCGGCCGGCGCAGGTGAAGGTCAGATATCTTGACCTCGAGGGCAAGCAGCACGAGGAAGAGGCCGACGGTCTGTTCGCGACCTGCATCCAGCACGAGATCGATCACCTGAACGGCGTTTTGTTCATCGATCACCTGTCGAAGCTGAAGCGCGACCGCGTGATCAAGAAATTCACCAAGATCGCCCGGCACGCGGCGGAGTAGTTATGGTTGGTTGCTTACATCGAGAATTTGGCAAGCTGCTGGCGTCGTAATCATTCATGCCTCTTCGCCTCATCTTCATGGGCACGCCGGATTTCGCGGTGCCGACGCTGATCGAACTCGCCGGCGCCGGGCACGAGATCGCGGCGGTCTACACCCGCGCGCCGAAGCCGGCGGGCCGCGGCATGGACTTGCAGGAGACGCCGGTGGCGCGCGAGGCGAAGCGTCTCGGCCTGAAGGTCGCAACGCCGAAGACATTGAAGACCGAAGCGGCGCAGGCGGAGTTTGCAGCGCATGGTGCGGATGCGGCGGTGGTCGTCGCCTACGGGCTGATCCTGCCGAAAGCGATCCTGCAGGCCGTGCCGCTCGGGTGCTTCAATCTGCATGCCTCGCTGCTGCCGCGCTGGCGCGGCGCCGCGCCGATCAATCGCGCGGTGATGGCGGGCGATGCCGAGAGCGGCGTCACGGTCATGAAGATGGACGAGGGGCTCGATACCGGCGACATGGCGATGATGGAACGCCTCGCCATCGGCGCCGACATGACCGCGGGCGAATTGCATGATCGCCTGGCGGCGATCGGCGGCGACCTGATGCATCGCGCCATCGGCGCGCTGGAACGCGGGGCATTGCAATTCGCGAAACAGCCGGAATCCGGCGTGACCTATGCCAGCAAGATCGAGAAAAGCGAGACGCGCATCGACTGGAGCAAGCCGTGGCAGGAGGTGCACAATCACATCCGCGGATTGTCGCCGTTTCCGGGGGCCTGGTTCCAGATGGCGGGCGACAATGGCGGGGTGCGGGTGAAAGTCCTGCGCACGACCAAGGGCGAGGGCGGCGGCGCGCCCGGCACCGCGCTCGACGACAAGCTGACGATCGCCTGCGGCGAGGGTGCCGTGCGCATTCTGGAATTGCAGCGGGCCGGCAAGCAGCCGATGAAGGCGGACGAATTCCTGCGCGGGACGCCGCTGGCGCCGGGCACGCGCGTGTCATGACCGCGCTTGTTCGCGCGGAACGACCGGATGACGTGACAGCGATCCATGCGGTAAATGTCGCCGCCTTTCCGACGCCCCAGGAGGCCATGCTCGTTGACCGGCTGCGCGCCGACGGCGATCTCATTCTGTCGCTCGTGGCCGAGCAGGACGGGGTGATCACCGGACATGTCGGGTTTTCGCGCATGGGCATCGACGACGCGGGGATGTGGCACGAGGCCGTGGCGCTGGCGCCGGTCGCCGTGCTTCCGACGCATCAACGCAAGGGCATCGGCAAGGCGCTGATCGAACGCGGCCTGCAGACGCTGAAGGAGCGGGGCGAGTCGCTGGTCTTCGTTCTCGGCAGCCGCGACTATTACGGCCGCTTCGGATTCGACCTCGCCCAAGCTGAACCCTTTGCCTGCGCCTATGCGGGGCCGCATTTTCAGTTGCTGCGTCTGTCGGATGGCGGGCCTTTGTCCGGCCGCGTGCAATATGCGGCCGCTTTCGCCGCGCTCGGCTGAGCCCTGCCCGCTCGATGCGGACCGCCGCGCATGGCGACACGGCATTCAGACGATGGGTTATGTCCGCCCGGGCATGCGGTTCTGGAAACTTTCGGCGGGATGTCCGGCCCAGTGATGACGGCGGCTTTCGACGAATTCAGCCAGGTCGCGATCAGTGACGCTGACGAGATCGGTGTGACCAAAGCCTTTGGAATAGTCGAGGATCGACACGACTTCCGGCGTGATCCGGATCACCGGAACGGCGGCGGGATCGGGCTGCGGCATCACCTTGTATTCGGGGTAGCGCTTGATGAGGAGCGCATAGGCATGATCGATCTCGCCCCGGTCCTCGACCACGACGGCACGCGCGGCCATCGACAGGCCCCGGATCTGCAGCGGCTGGCGCACGTCGTTGCCGATGGCGATGGACAGGCGCGGATCGCGCGCAAGATTGGCAAATTTCTGTCCGTCGCGGGCGATGAAGCAATAGATGATCAGGCCGTCATTGGCGTAGCCGACGATGGTGGCCTGCGGCCACCCGTCCGCCCGGTTGGTCGCGACGCTCATGATCCTGTGCTGGTCCAGCAGCTCGATGATCTGGCGCTTGAAGGCGTTTTTCATCGCGAAGTTCCCTGCGGCGTGTATTGAATATCTAGAATGGTTTCCGGGTTGGCCTTTTGAGGTGGATCAAGCGTGACGCGCTATAAACTTACCATAGAATATGACGGCGCGCCGTTCCAGGGATGGCAGTTTCAGGCCGACGGACCCTCGGTGCAGGGCGTGCTGGAAACCGCGATCAAGGATTTCAGCGGCGAAGACTCGGTGGTGCAGGGCGCCGGCCGCACCGACGCCGGCGTGCATGCGTTCGGCCAGGTGGCGCATGTCGATCTTTCAAAAGCTTTTGATCCCGGCACGGTGCGCGACGCGCTGAATGCGCATCTGCGGCCCTGGCCGGTGGCGGTGCTCGCCGCCGAGATCGTGCCGGATGATTTCAACGCGCGCTTCTCGGCCATGCGGCGGCATTATCTTTACCGCATCGTCAACCGCCGCCCCGATCTGGCGCTGGAGCGGGGGCGCGCCTGGCGCTGGGCGCGCCCGCTCGACGCAGCGAAGATGCACGCAGCCGCGCAACGCCTGCTCGGCAAACACGATTTCACAACGTTCCGCTCGACCGAATGCCAGGCGAAATCGGCGGAGAAGACGCTCGACCAGCTCGACGTGGTCCGCAGCGGCGATGAAATCCGCATCATCACCTCGGCGCGTTCCTTCCTGCACAATCAGGTGCGCTCGATGGTCGGCTCTCTGGTGAATGTTGGCGAGGGCAAGTGGAGTGCCGATGATCTTTACGCAGCGCTGAAGGCGCGCGATCGTGCGGCCTGCGGACAGGTGGCTCCACCGGAGGGCCTCTATCTGATGAAGGTTGACTATTAGATGCCGGCTGCTCGAAGCCGCCACTGCAATTGGCGTGTCCACCCGGGCCATAGGGGTCTCGGCAACCAAACTTTGGCCAAGCGTCCCATAGCCTGAAAGGTTATCCGCACAGAGGCACAGCGGAATTGCCCGATTGGCGGCAATTATCGACGATATGGCAACTCTTCGGCCGGTTTGCTAACTTGTTGGCCCCTTGCACTGGGGACAGCCCGATCTGTCTGGATAGACTTTTGCCATGAAAGTAATCCGGAATGATCTCATCTCGATCGTGGGACTGCAGGCACCGCTCGACAGTGACGGTGTGCGCCGGTTGGCCCGCCACGGCTGTCTGGACATCCATCAGGTCGATTGGTTGCGCGCCTATCTCGCGACAAGCGGCAAGCGAATGCTCTGCTGCTATCAGGCGGCCGACGCGGAGTCGGTGCGGCATGTGCTTCGGCATCAGGGATTTCCCGACGCTGCGGTGTGGGAAGTCGAAGTCAGCGGCGGCAGCAGGAACGAGTCGGCACGCAAGACCAGCGAATGGACGATCGTGGAACTGGCTCTGGATGCGGCGGATCAACAATCAGCGTTGCTGGCGCAGAGCAGGGCGGTTGATGCCCTGGAGACGGCCGGGCGGCTTGTCGAAGGCGTGTTCGCATCGAAGAGCAGCGGCCGGCTGATATGTCTCGTTGACGGGCATGATGAAGCGAGCCTCGACGCATGCCTGCGGGCAGCGCAGATCGTGCCCGTCGGCATTTGGCGCTGCGCCGAATTCGATCCGCGCCCCCGCAAGCTCTTTGAATCTGGTGCGACAGAAACGCGGTTCCGTTTCGAGACCAAGGCGGCGCGCGCGGCCGCCACCGACTTGACCGACAAGATCAGTATGCTCGACGCCGTCATCATCGGTGCGGGCATCTCGGGGATTTGCGCGCTGCAACGGTTCCTCCGGATGGGGCTGCGCACGCGCTTGTTTGAAAGTGGCAGCGATGTTGGTGGAGTTTGGCACTGGAACCGTTAC
Source organism: Pseudorhodoplanes sp. (assembly GCA_032027085.1). Taxonomy (NCBI): domain Bacteria; kingdom Pseudomonadati; phylum Pseudomonadota; class Alphaproteobacteria; order Hyphomicrobiales; genus Pseudorhodoplanes; species Pseudorhodoplanes sp. The sequence goes on from JAVSMS010000001.1 coordinate 2,423,550, forward strand.
CCGGGCGCCCGCGTCGACTCGGAAACCTACACCTACCTTTTTTCTTTTTCGGAGGAGCTGCTCCGCGATTGGGACTGGCAGGAGCTGTTCGCGGTTCAGCCCGAAATCTCGCGCTACCTGCGGCACGTGGTGGAACGGTTTGATCTGCGCCGGCACATGCGCTTCGACGCGCCGGTCGCCGCCGCATCTTACGACGAAGCGGGGCGGCATTGGTGGATCGAAACGGAGGACGGCGAGCGTGTCGCGGCACGGTATCTGATCGCAGCGGCCGGTACATTGTCCGCGCCGCAGTTGCCGCACTACCCGGGGGAGGACACGTTCGCAGGAGAGAGCTGCCACACCGCGCGATGGCCCGCCGCGGGAATTGAACTTGAAGGCAAGCGGGTTGCCGTAATCGGCACGGGTGCGTCGGGTGTTCAGGTCATCCAGACGATCGCCGACCGCGTGGGCCAACTTTCGATCTTCCAGCGTACGCCGACCTACTGCATTCCCCAGCGCAACCGTCCGCTGACGCAGGACGATCGGCAGGAAATCCGTCGGTGCTGGGGTCGCATCCTGGCGGCGTGCCGCGAATCCTACGGTGGATTCATCCACAACTTCGACCCAAGGTCAGGTCTCGCGGTCTCCGCCGAGGAACGCGAGGCCCTGTTCGAGGAGCTGTGGCAACGGCCGGGCTTCGCCTTCTGGTTTGGAAACTTCGCCGACCTGATGATGAACCTCGAGGTGAACGCCTATGCCAGCGACTTCATCCGACGCAAGATCATGGCCCGGGTGCACGACCCTGATGTGGCGAGGAAACTGGTCCCCGACCATCCGATCGGCACGAAGCGCGTGCCGCTCGAGAAGGGCTACTACGAGGTCTACAACCGGGCCAATGTCCGGCTGATAGATTTGCGGGAGACTCCGATCGAGCGGATCACGCCGGCGGGCATCCGGACTTCGGACGAAGAGCACGGGCTGGACGTCATCATTTATGCGACCGGCTTTGACGCGGGTACCGGGTCCCTGACCCGGATCGACATCCGCGGCAAAGGCGGTCTCTCGCTCGCCGAAAAGTGGCGCGACGGACCGGCAACTTTCCTCGGACTGCTCGTGAGCGGTTTTCCAAACTTTTTCATGGTCAACGGGCCCCATAATGCGGCAGCGCTCTGCAATGCAGGTCGCTGCATTGAGCAGAACGTCGACTGGATCGCGCGATGTATTGGTCTCATGCGCGCGCAGAACCTCAACCATGTTGTACCCACCCCCGTCGCCGAGCAGGAATGGACCGAGCACGTTTACGACGTTGCCAACGGCTCGGTGCTTGGAAAAATGACAAACTCCTGGTTCTTCGGCGCCAATACGCCCGGCAAGCCGCGGCGGGTGACCATCTATGCGGCCGGTGCACGCAAATACCGGGAGCATTGCGACGACGTCGCCAGCGCCGGGTATCCCGGATTGATGATGTCCTGAATCTCGTTTGAGCGATCCGCGGTGGACCAATAGCCCGAGCACCGATCAGGTGCGGGAAAATATGGCCGCGTGTTTACTGATTGCCCGCTCGCGCGGACATCGACAGCCTTAGCCAAAATAGCGGTCGATGATCCTGCGGTAGACCGCTGTGAGCGCGCGCAAATCAGCGAGCGGAACGCGCTCGTCGATCTGATGCATGGTCTGTCCGACCAGGCCGAACTCGACGACGGGACAGTAATTCTTGATGAAGCGCGCGTCGGACGTGCCGCCGGTGGTGGAGAGCGCGGGCTTGTGGCCCGTCACCTCGGCGATTGCGCTGGCGACAAGGTCGGTGAACGGGCCGGGTTCGACTACGAACACATCCGCGTTGGAAGGCTCCCATTCGAAGGCGAAGCGGATCTTGCCGTCGGCAGCCTTCAGCGCGCGTTGTTCCAGCAGAATTTTCAGGGATTCCTGATTATGCAGGTCGTTGAAGCGGACATTGAAGCGGGCGCGCGCTTCATTGGGGATCAGATTGACGGTCGTGTTGCCGACATCGATCGAGGTGAATTCGAGATTCGACGCGTCGAACAGTTTGCTGCCGGTGTCGAGGGGGTCTGTCTTCAGGGCCAGAATGAGCTTCGCCAGGCTGGTGACGGGATTGTCGGCGCGCTCGGGATAGGCGACGTGGCCCTGCTTGCCGTGCACGATCAGCGTGCCGTTCTGCGAGCCGCGACGTCCGATCTTGATGGTGTCGCCCAGCGTCTCGCGGTTGCTCGGCTCGGCGAGGATGCAATGATCGAATGTCTCGCCGTGCTTGTGCGCCCAGTCGAGCAGCTTGATGGTGCCGTTGACGGCGACGCTTTCCTCGTCGCCGGTGATCAGGAACGAGATCGAGCCTTTCGGTCTGCCGCCATTGGCCTTGAGGTGATCAAGCACCGCAGCGACGCAGGCGGCGATGCCGCCCTTCATGTCTACGGCGCCGCGGCCATAAAGGATGCCGTCCTTGATCTCGGCGGCGAAGGGCGGGTGCGACCAGGCGCTTTCATTGCCTGGCGGTACCACATCGGTATGGCCGGCAAACATCAGATGCGGCGAGCCGGTGCCGATGCGGGCGTAGAGGTTCTGGATGTCGGGCGTGTTCACATCCGAGAAGGTCATGCGATGCACGGTGAAGCCCGCAGCCTTCAGCGTCGTTTCCAGAAACGCCAGTGCGCCACCATCGTCAGGCGTCACCGAGCGGCAGCGCAGCAGACCTTGGGCAAGGGTGACGGGATCGGCGGGCATGGTCGTTTGGCTCTGCACTTTCTCCGTCACCCTGAGGTGCTGGCCGAAGGCCAAGCCTCGCGGCCCAGACATTGCCCGTCATCCTTCGAGGCTCGCGCTCTGCGAGCGCTCGCACCTCAGGATGACGGAGAGATTCTTACGCCGTTGCACTCAATCCCTTAGCAACTCATTGATGCTCGTCTTCGAGCGGGTCTTCTCATCCACGCGCTTCACAATAACCGCACAATATAAGTTCGGTCCCGGCTCGCCGTTCGGTAGTTTCTTGCCCGGCATGGTGCCCGAGACGACGACGGAATAGGGCGGCACTTCGCCCTGATAGATCTGGCCGGTCTCGCGATCGACGATCTTGGTGGACTGGCCGAGATAGACGCCCATGCCGAGCACCGTGCCCTCGCGCACGATCATGCCTTCAACCACCTCCGACCGCGCACCGATGAAGCAATTGTCTTCAATGATCACCGGGCCCGCCTGCAGCGGCTCCAGCACGCCGCCGATGCCGACACCGCCGGAGAGATGCACGTTCTTGCCGATCTGCGCGCAGGAGCCCACCGTCGCCCAGGTATCGACCATGGTGCCGGCATCGACATAGGCGCCGAGATTGACGAATGACGGCATCAGCACCACGCCCGGCGCGACATAGGCGGAGCGGCGCACTGTGCAATTAGGCACCGCGCGGAAGCCGGCCTTTTTGAATTTCGCCGCGGTCCAGCCGTCAAATTTCGAGGGCACCTTGTCCCACCATGCCGCCTTGCCGGGGCCGCCCTTGATCACGCTCATGTCGTTGAGGCGGAAGGAGAGCAGGACCGCCTTTTTCAGCCACTGATTGACCAGCCATTTGCCGTCCGCCTGCTTCTCGGCGACGCGCATCTTGCCGCTGTCGAGCAGGTCGAGCGCCTGCTCCACCGCCTTGCGCACCGGGCCGCGCGTCTTCGGAGTGATGCCGTCGCGCTTCTCAAAGGCGTCGTCGATGGTCTTGGCAAGGGTCGCTGACATGGAGGTCCTCAAGGCAGTGGGCGCGCGGTTTTGTCAGGGCAGGGGCGCGGGAAGTCAAGCGCGCGGCAAGATGCCGTTCAGGAAGCCGACCAGATTGTCAGTCACGTGATCGACATGCGGATCGTTGCGGCCTTCCAGCTCCCAGTCCTCGCGGAAGACTTCTCGCGATCCTTCCGGCACCACCAGCACCGTGGTCATGCCGAGATCATGCGGGACCGCGAGATTGCGCGACAGGTCCTCGAACATCGCCGCGGTCTTCGGATCGACGCCATGGCGGGTGAGAAAACGGTTGTAAGTCTGGGCGCTGGGCTTGGGCTCGAGCTCGGCGGCGTGGATGTCGAACACATCCTCGAAATGTGAGCCGATGCCGAGCCGGCGCATCACCGCGTCGGCATGCTTGCGCGTGCCGTTGGTGAGAATGAGCTTGCGGCCGGGCAGGCCTTCCAAAGCGGTGCCCAGATCGGGATTGGGCTCCAGCGGCGAATGGTCGATCTGGTGTACGAAATTGAGATAGTCGTCCGGCCGCATGCCGTGTTCGGTCATCATGCCGCGCATCGAGGTGCCGTAGCGCTTGTAATAGTCCTTCTGCAGGCGGAAGGCTTCGTCATGCGTAATCTTCAGGAAGTCCGCGATAAAGTCGCGGATACGTCCGTCCACCTGCTGCCAGAGATTGACGTGATGCGGGTAGAGGGTGTTGTCGAGGTCGAAGACCCAGGTCTCGACATGGGAAAAGGTGCGGGCTGTTTGCAATCGGCTCATGGTTTCCAACGTCATTGCTGGGCTTGCCCCGGCCATCCACGTCTTGCTTCTTGCGACGTTTTAAAGACGTGGATGCCCGGCACAAGGCCGGGCATGGACGAATTGATAAAGAACTCATCACTTAAACCTGACCGTGGTCGGCGTGCGCCCCGTGAAATCGATGGCGGTGAAGCCGGTCGCAGCAAGACCGCGGCCAAGACAATCTTGATGGTCGTAAAGCTCGAACTTGATCGGCCGCGTGCACAGCATGGTGCTGCCGCCCCAGACGAGCGGCTTGTCGCCCGCGCGAATGGTTTTGCCGTTCGCGTCCACGGCCTCGCCGAATGAGAATAGCCGGCGCGGATTGCCGGACACTTCCGGGCGCAGGCATTTCCCCGGCTCCACGCGATACCAGCCGCGCGTGACCACGGCGTTCTTGTCCTCGATGCCGAGCGAGGCCATCACTGCGTAGGATGTGTCGTTGCACCAGGTGAAGCCGCTGCCCGGCTTCTGCGCCGCGGCCAGGAGGATGTCGAAGAAATCCGAACGCGCCGCTGCGGTGCTGGTCAGCTTGTTGTCTTGCAGGAACTGCACCAGCGCCGCGTCGGTCTTGGCGCCGCGAATGCCGTCGATCGGCGCAGCGTCATAGCCCGCGACCACCAGCAGCCGCTGGATGCCGGCATCGCGCGCCTGCATGTCGTCATAACCAGCCTCTTCCGCGAGCGTGACAGTGAGGCCCTGTTCGGTCTCGAGCGGCTGCACGGCGCTGAACGGCGCCGGCGTCTGGCCAGCGCGGCAGTTGCGCGCGCCGGCAATGGTGAAATTGTCCTGGCCGACGCAGAATTCAGCCTGTCCGGTGAGCGGCAGGGGCGAGGGGCCATACAGCGCCGGCACGCGTGCATGAATATAGAGCTGGCCGGCCGGCGGCGTTCCTTGCAGAATGGCGCGGCACTGGCCGGGATCGAGCCGGAACCAGCCGCGGGTTGCAGCGACATTGCGGTCCTCGATGCCGAGCGCGGCTTCCGCCACGTAGCTCATGCGGTTGCAGAGGCGCAGGTCTGCGCGAGCGGTGCCGGTCAGCGTCATCACGCCGGCAAATGCCAGCAGCACAGGCGCGAAGCTCAAGAGATATGTCATCGCCGTCCCTGCCCGAATCGCGATGGCCAAGGCTTGCGCGCAACGGCCGGCTGGGCAAGGGCCTGTCCATGCACTGTTTTCAGCCTCGTTCCGGCGTCGCAGGGCATGAACTTTTTTGAAATGCCGCGCATTAAATCAATGGCGCGGCGATCAAGGGAGGCACGAAACCGACAGGAGGCAGGGATGTCCTTGGCCTTGATGCGGAATTTGTTGCTCTCCCTGACATGCATATTGCCGTTCGGTGCGGCAATAGCGCAGTCCGGCACCACTAACGGCGACCACAGCACGCTGCAGATTGGACGCGGACTTATCTGCAACACGGAGCAGCAGGCAGAACGTTACGTCACGGTCTTCGATGGTGATTCAAATCAGGCCGTCGGCAAGGTCAACGCGGAGGCGAATGACGACAATGCCTGCGCGGTCGCGAATGTCGCGTTCATTCCGTTGTCGACCGCTGAGACGACCGTGCGGAACGGCTCCGCGGCCTACCGCGTCGTGCAGATCGTCGTGCTCGGCGTCGTCACGCCATCCGGCGTGCAGAAGGTGCCACCATTCGTGCAATTCGCGGTGGCGCCGGTCGAAGAAATCGAGGCCTGAGGACCCTTCTTCAGAAAAGCGGTGGAGATGCTTCCATGACCCCGTCGCCTGCGGCTATTGCCCCGCCGGCGATGACCTGCGCATAGACCCCGCAATCGGTGTGACCGAAAGCCTGCATCAGCGTCTTCGGGATTTGCATGTCGCGGATGCCCGTTCCCGGCTCGACATTTGTGGCGGCGCAACGGACGATGCGTTTGATGACCTTCAGGCGCACGGTGCCGATCGTCACGATCCGATCCAGCAACTCGAATTCCCGCCAGGCCGGCCAGCCCTGGATGTAGAGGTTGCCGCGAAAGCGCAGTGGATCGACCGGCGCGCCGACGGCGTTCTCGAGCTGCGCCACCGAGGCAAGATTGATGATTGATACGACCTTGGCCGCGACATCGGAAAAACTGTGGCCGTCGCCTCGCAGCACGCGCGGCGGGCCGAGCAATTCGCCGGCGCTGTAGGAGGCGAAGAAACTCTCAATGGCGGTCCGGCCCTCGGGGGTTCGCAGATCGCCCTGCGCGGCGACGCCGCCATTGTGGCGGATGGTCAGCACATGCGTGGCGTCATCGAAATGCGTATTGAGCGCCGCCAGCCGCTCGTTGCGCATCAGCATCAGGAATTTCTGCTTGGGGAAATAGGCCGGCGCCGCCGGGTCGAAGCCGGAGGGGCCGTTCTCGATGGCGTAGAGCCGGTCGGACCGGATGGTCTGTCCGGGCGCCAGCTCCGCCCCCGGCAGCAATTCCGGGGATAAGCCTTTGACGGGATACCGATAAATAGCCTGAATCGTCGCGGTCATGACCGGCCCTTGTTAACCTCCGGCCGCCATTCTTGCCACGAAAATTGAGGGGCGCCCCCTTCCGCCGCTTTAACAGGCTGCCTAAATCCAGTCACGGCGGATGCCTTTGGGTCCGTCAAATTATGCTCGCCGCATGGGGGCCTGACACATGGATTTTGAGAAATTCACCGAACGCGCGCGCGGCTTCGTCCAGTCCGCACAATCTCTGGCCTTGCGCGAAGGCCATCAGCAATTCACGCCCGAACATCTCCTGAAAGTGCTGCTCGACGACCCGGAAGGGCTCGCTGCGGGCCTGATTGACCGCGCCGGCGGCAATTCGCGGCTGGCGCTGTCGGAGATCGAGGCCGCGCTCAACAAGATACCGAAGGTCTCCGGCGGTGGCGCCGGGCAGATCTATCTCGCACCGGCGCTGGCGCGGGTCTTCGACCAGGCGCAGAAGGTTGCCGAAAAGGCCGGCGACTCGTTCGTCACGGTCGAGCGTCTGCTGCTTGCTCTGGCGCTGGAGAAGGATAGCGACGCCGGAAAGATCCTCGCCAAGGCCGGCGTCAATGCGCAGGGCCTGAATGCGGCGATCAATGCGCTGCGCAAGGGCCGCACGGCGGATTCTGCGACCGCCGAAAATGCCTATGACGCGCTGAAGAAATATGCCCGCGACCTGACGCAGGCCGCGCGTGACGGCAAGCTCGATCCGGTTATCGGCCGCGACGAGGAAATCCGCCGCACCATCCAGGTGCTCTCGCGCCGGACCAAGAACAATCCCGTGCTGATCGGCGAGCCCGGCGTCGGCAAGACCGCGATCGTGGAAGGGTTGGCGCTGCGCATTCTCAACGGCGACGTGCCGGAGAGCCTGCAGGACAAGAAGTTGCTCTCGCTCGACATGGGCGCGCTGATCGCCGGCGCGAAATATCGCGGCGAGTTCGAGGAACGGCTGAAAGCGGTATTGAACGAGGTGACCTCCTCTGACGGGGAAATCATCCTGTTCATCGACGAGATGCACACGCTGGTCGGTGCCGGCAAGGCCGACGGCGCGATGGACGCGTCGAACCTGCTCAAGCCCGCTTTGGCGCGCGGCGAACTGCATTGCATCGGTGCGACCACGCTCGACGAATATCGCAAGCATGTCGAGAAGGACGCCGCGCTGGCGCGGCGCTTCCAGCCCGTTTTCGTCAGCGAGCCGTCGGTCGAGGATACGATTTCGATCCTGCGCGGGTTGAAGGACAAGTACGAGCAGCATCACGGCGTGCGCATCACCGACAGCGCGCTGGTGGCCGCGACCACGCTGTCCAACCGCTACATCACCGACCGTTTCCTGCCTGACAAGGCCATCGACCTTGTCGATGAGGCGTCAGCGCGGCTGAAGATGCAGGTCGATTCCAAGCCGGAAGAACTCGACTCCATGGATCGGGAAATCGTGCGGCTGAAGATCGAGCAGGAGGCGCTGAAAAAAGAGAGCGATGCCGGCTCGAAGGAGCGACTGAAGAATCTCGAAGCGGAACTGAAGACGCTGGAGAAGCAATCGGCCGATCTCACCGCGCGCTGGAAATCCGAGAAGGACAAGCTGTCGGATGCGCAGAAGCTCAAGACCGAACTCGAGCAATTGCGCACCGAGCTCGCCAATGCGCAGCGCAAGGGCGAGTATCAGCGCGCCGGCGAACTTGCCTATGGCCGCATCCCCGAGCTTGAGAAAAAGCTGAAGGAGGTCGAGGCCTCGGAAGGCAAGAGCGCGGTCGTTGAAGAAGCGGTGACCTCGCAGCACATCGCGCAAGTGGTGTCGCGCTGGACCGGCATTCCGGTCGACAAGATGCTGGAAGGCGAGCGCGAGAAGCTGCTGCACATGGAGGAGCAGATCGGCAAACGGGTTGTCGGTCAGGCCGAGGCGGTGAAGGCCGTCTCGACCGCGGTGCGGCGCGCACGTGCCGGCCTGCAGGATCCGAACCGGCCGATCGGCTCGTTCATGTTCTTAGGTCCCACCGGCGTCGGCAAGACCGAGCTGACAAAGGCGCTTGCCGAATTCCTGTTCGACGACGAGACGGCCATGGTCCGCATGGACATGTCAGAATATATGGAGAAGCATTCGGTCGCGCGCCTGATCGGTGCGCCTCCCGGCTATGTCGGCTATGACGAAGGCGGCGCGCTCACCGAAGCGGTGCGGCGCCGGCCGTATCAAGTGATCCTGTTTGACGAGATCGAGAAGGCGCATCCGGACGTATTCAACGTCTTGCTGCAGGTACTCGATGACGGACGACTGACCGACGGGCAGGGCCGTACGGTCGACTTCCGCAACACGCTTATTGTGATGACCTCGAATCTCGGCGCCGAATTTCTGGTCAACCAGCCGGAAGGCCAGGACACCGACGCCGTGCGCGATGAAGTGATGGCGGTGGTGCGGGCGGCGTTCCGTCCGGAATTCCTCAACCGCGTCGACGAGATCATCCTGTTCCATCGCTTGCAGCGCAGCGATATGGGACGCATCGTCGATATCCAGATGCTGCGGCTGCAGAAGCTTCTCGAGGATCGCAAGATCGCCATTGCGCTCGATAAGGCGGCGCGCGAATGGCTGGCGGAGAAGGGTTACGACCCTGCTTACGGGGCACGTCCGCTCAAGCGCGTGATCCAGAAATATCTGCAGGACCCGCTCGCCGAACTGATCCTCTCCGGCAAGGTGAAGGACGGGGACAATGTGAAGGTCTCCGCCAGCAAGGCGGGCCTCACGTTCAACGGCGAGGCGATCAAGGAAGCGGCGTAAACCAATCGTCATCCTGAGGTGCCCGGCCGAAGGCCGGGCCACACAGTTAATACCAATCTCGGGCAAACCCGAGATTGGCGGATGGCAACCGTCGCCTTCGAGGATCGCGATCCATGGGTCGCTCGCAGCTCAGGGTGACGGATTGAGTCCGATGCTTGGAACTATCGCCCGGTGACCTGCGCGCTCTGCGCCACGCGCTGCGAGGAGCGCGCCATCATCGCATCGAGGCGATCGCGTTCCTTCTCGAAGCTGGCGAGCATGTTGCCTTCCAGCGAGCGGCCGCGCGGCAGACGGATGCGCATCGGGTCGACGAAGCGGCCATTGACCAGAATTTCGTAATGCAGATGCGCGCCGGTGGACAGGCCGGTCGAGCCGACGAAGCCGATGACCTGGCCCTGCCGCACGCGTGTGCCTTCCTCCATGCCGCGGGCGAAGGCGGTCATGTGGGCGTAAGCCGTCTCGTAGCCGTTGGCGTGGCGAACGCGGATATACTTGCCGTAGCCGGATTCCCAGCCGGCCCGCTCGATCACGCCGTTTCCTGAGGCGAAGATCGGCGTGCCATTCGCCGCCGCCCAGTCGACGCCGGTATGCATCTTCATGTAGCCGAGAATGGGATGGCGGCGGACGCCGAAATTGGAGCGCATGATGCCGTCAGCGAGCGGCTTGCGGACCAGGAACTTCTTCGCGCTCTTGCCGGTGTCATCGTAGTAATCGACGACGTTGTCGTCCGGCGTCTGGAATCGGTAGAATTTCTTCACTTCGCCGCCCACGGTGAGGGACGCAAACAACACCTCGTTGCGGCCTTCGACCCCCGGCGTTTCCTCTTCGCCGGCGTAGAGCACATCGAACGAGTCGCCCGGCTGCGCCTTGCGCTGGAAATCGACATCGTAGGAATAGACGCGGATCATTTCATCGACGACGGGGCGCGGAATCTGGTTGCGCAAAGCCGTCTCATAGATGCTCTGATAGAGTCGAACGCCGGAGCCGTCGTCTTCCTCGTCTTCGCCGGCATCGGCCACCGCCTGGTTGATGCTGTTGACGTCGACGGAGACGTATTTGCCGTGGTCGGAAAGCGCGACAACGGCCTCGATCACGCTTTCATTGGCAACGATCACGCGCACCGGCTGCTGCCGCGCGCCGCCCGCCATTGCCGAGAGCAGGATGCGCAGTCTCTGGCCTTCCTTCAGGCCATTGTCGCGTCCGCGCGGGCCGAGCGCGGCGGCGACGGATTTGATGTCCTCGGGCGCGGCGCTGAGATCGCGCAGAATGGCGGAAATGTTTTCCCCCTTTTTCACCGTCACCGTGCGCTCGTTCCAGCCATTGCCGCCGGTCGTCTGGCTGTTGGTTTTGGGCAGCAGGGTAATGTTTTCCGGAACGATGCGGGCCTCAAAGCCGGCATAGGGATCGGGCGTGCCGTCGGCGGCGTAAGCGAGGCGGCCGTTGGTCGCGATGCTGGCCACTGCGAAGGACGGGCCGCTGCGCCCTGACCAGTTGGCCGCTTCCCGCACCCGCGTGATCACCTCGTCCATCGGCAGCGAGCTCGCGACCTTCATGCGCGGCATGATCGCCGACAATTCGCGCTGCACGAAAGAGACTTCCGCATCCGGCTCGGCATTCGCGGCGAGGCTGGCTTCCGGCGCGTCCGAAGTGCCGTCAGCGAGAAGCTTTTGCGGATTGAAAGGAGGAATATTGGCGGAGAGTTCGCTGGTGGAGAGGGAGAGATTGGCGGAGACGCTGACGAAGGGGCGTACCCGCACCACTTCACGATTGCCGACCCGGCTGGTGATCGAGTCGCGAATGACGATGCGGCGGGCATTGGCTTCGCCGGCCGGCGGCAGACGGTCGCTCTTGCGCGGGCCGGTCGCGCGATCGCCGGAGCCGATGGCGCCGCGCAGCGCATTTTCCATGCGCTCGGGCAAGGCCGCGAAATGCGCTTCGCCGTCGAGAGATGTGAAAACGGCGCCGCCCATCAGCGCGGCGCCGCACAGACCTGTGAGAATGATCCCGGAAAACCATTGTGCTGAAACGCGCCGGCGATCGACCGTGACGCCGGTGCCGCCATCCACCGAGAGCGGCGGCTCATTGCCCAGATCCACCGGATCGGGCTCGCCTCTCAGCCGGTATGCAGCGCGCTTCCCGTGATCCAAACCGTCGTCCCCCTGCACTCGCGAGCGCGCGTGTCGCTTTGAGTATCGTCACGAATTCGCCGGCCGTCCCTAGACCCGGGCGGGCGGCACGATGCCGTGCCATCCCTCTGTCCGTCAATGACCTGTGGTCATTCCCGTTCTGGCCGCGGCGTTAAGTCCGCCGAGAATTAAAGCGTTGATGATTTCCCCAAACCGGCCCCGTGCCGGCATGTCCTGGTCAGCGAATCCGGCGCGAACCGAGCCCGCCAAACGAGAAGAACGGCCGAGGAATGTGGCTTGAGTGCGGCGTCGGGCGGGCGGTGAACAGGGCTTGTCCGGCCGGAGCAGGCTCCCATCTCAGGGGCTGGTGATTTGTGCATTATCGGCAAAAATTCGTGCCAAATCGCTGCGTAATCTTGTTGACATCAATCTAGGGGCAGACCTATATACGGCCCTGTTGGACGCGCCGCCCGCCTTTGAGGGCGCGATGGCGCGCCCCTGAAGCACTTCACTGATAAAGGTGAAAAAGGCCGCCGGCCGCAAGGCTGGAGGGCAAGGGCTTCGACGGCTCTCCGGCAACTCGGGGAGTGGAAATCGCCAGATTTCCGGGCTGTTTGACAGGTGAATCGGAAGAAAGAGAAACGTGGACGGCGGGTCCTTGCGGGCCGCTTCCCGAGGCGGAGAAATCTGCCAAAGGCGCGGCCGGAAGAGACACGGCGGTACACGTTTCTAAGGTACATCGCTGATTGCGCGAGCAATCAGGTGATGGACCTCGTCAATAGTGGCGGCGCGCAAGCGCTGCTGCGAACGGTCTTGCGCAAGCAAGGCTGTGCGAAACGTGTGATCAGCCGAGATCAAATCTCATCCAACTTGAGAGTTTGATCCTGGCTCAGAGCGAACGCTGGCGGCAGGCCTAACACATGCAAGTCGAGCGCCCAGCAATGGGAGCGGCAGACGGGAGAGTAACACGTGGGAACGTACCCTTCAGTTCGGAACAACCAAGGGAAACTTTGGCTAATACCGGATACGTCCGTAAGGAGAAAGATTTATCGCTGAAGGATCGGCCCGCGTCTGATTAGCTAGTTGGTGGGGTAATGGCCCACCAAGGCGACGATCAGTAGCTGGTCTGAGAGGATGATCAGCCTCACTGGGACTGAGACACGGCCCAGACTCCTACGGGAGGCAGCAGTGGGGAATATTGGACAATGGGCGAAAGCCTGATCCAGCCATGCCGCGTGGATGATGACGGCCCTAGGGTTGTAAAGTCCTTTCGACGGGGAAGATAATGACGGTACCCGTAGAAGAAGCCCCGGCTAACTTCGTGCCAGCAGCCGCGGTAATACGAAGGGGGCTAGCGTTGCTCGGAATCACTGGGCGTAAAGCGCACGTAGGCGGCTTTCTAAGTCAGGGGTGAAATCCTGGAGCTCAACTCCAGAACTGCCTTTGATACTGGAGAGCTTGAGTTCGGGAGAGGTGAGTGGAACTGCGAGTGTAGAGGTGAAATTCGTAGATATTCGCAAGAACACCAGTGGCGAAGGCGGCTCACTGGCCCGATACTGACGCTGAGGTGCGAAAGCGTGGGGAGCAAACAGGATTAGATACCCTGGTAGTCCACGCCGTAAACGATGGATGCTAGCCGTTGGCGAGCTTGCTCGTCAGTGGCGCAGCTAACGCATTAAGCATCCCGCCTGGGGAGTACGGTCGCAAGATTAAAACTCAAAGGAATTGACGGGGGCCCGCACAAGCGGTGGAGCATGTGGTTCAATTCGAAGCAACGCGCAGAACCTTACCAACCCTTGACATGTCCAGTATGAGCACCAGAGATGGAGCTCTTCAGTTCGGCTGGCTGGAACACAGGTGCTGCATGGCTGTCGTCAGCTCGTGTCGTGAGATGTTGGGTTAAGTCCCGCAACGAGCGCAACCCTCGCCCTTAGTTGCCATCATTCAGTTGGGCACTCTAGGGGGACTGCCGGTGATAAGCCGCGAGGAAGGTGGGGATGACGTCAAGTCCTCATGGCCCTTACGGGTTGGGCTACACACGTGCTACAATGGCGGTGACAATGGGATGCAATGGGGTGACCCTGCGCAAATCTCAAAAAGCCGTCTCAGTTC